>NZ_FTLX01000008.1 GCF_900156125.1 Domibacillus enclensis
AGCACGCCGTCAGGAAGACCGGCTTCTTTAAACAAGTCGACCAATTTTGCCGCGAGCAACGGTGTACGCTCGGATGGCTTCAAAACAAATGTATTGCCGCACGCAATCGCCAGCGGGTACATCCAGCATGGCACCATCATCGGGAAGTTGAACGGCGTGATGCCGCCGACAACGCCAACCGGGTAGCGGTACATGCCGGACTCAATGTTCGTGGCAATATCCGGAAGCTGGCTGCCCATCATGAGGGTTGGCGCACCGGCGGCGAATTCCACACACTCGATGCCGCGCTGCACTTCGCCCATCGCTTCCGACAGGCTTTTGCCGTTTTCAATCGTGATCAGCTTCGCGAGTTCTTCCCAGTTGTCGACGAGCAGCTGCTGGTACTTGAACAGGATGCGGGCGCGCTTTGGCACCGCTGTCTGCGACCAGGATTGAAACGCTTTCTCTGCTGCTTCAACTGCCCGTTGAACATCCTCTTTTGACGACAATGGCACCTGTGCGATCTCTTCGCCGGTTGCCGGGTTGACGACCGTTTCGAATTTACCGGAAATCGAGTCGACCCATTCCCCATTTATATAGTTCTGCAATGTTTTTACTTCTGAATTCACAATTGTCATCTGTTCGTTCCTCCCTAAATTTCTTTTTCTTATTTTAGATTTTAACTGCAATCGTTTTCAAAACCATTTCAAAAAGAGTGTAGATAAAAACAAAGGTACACAGTCTATAAATAGAAGAGCTGAGAATCTATTACTGAAATCGATTTCAGTAATAGGGGTAAAAAAAGCGATTCCGCTGAATAACCTTTGAAAGCGCTGACTGAAATCGATTTCAGTGTTTGATATAAAAAATCGGTATGAAACTTTATAATTAGATTCTAAATGACAAAGAGCATTTTGTAAACACTTTTTTTGTAATTAAGAAAATATTCAGAACATAAGTCTTTTACTCGTTTTTGCGCTTCCCTATATACACTCCCCCAACGTTCGAAAATGTAAATGGAGATTCTTTTTCTCTCGTGCAAATCCGTTGTTGTCTGTATGCAGGACTGCTATGATAAATGAAGAAAATGTTCACATTGGAGGAATCACTATGGCACAGTCACTCAAAGGAAAAAAAGCGATTATTACGGGCGGCGGACGCGGCATCGGACGGGCGATCGCTGAAGCACTTGCAGCAGAAGGTGTACACATCGGATTGATTGGCCGGACGGAGGAGCACGTTCAGGCTGTTGCAGAGGATTTAGCCATCAATCCCGAGGTCGCCACACGAGATATGTGCGGCCGCCCAGTCTTATTGCCAGCGAAAACAGAAATCAAAACAGCTTTTGCTGCAGCTGATGTGTCCGATCTGGAGAACGTTACCGCAGCCGTTGAAAAAGTAAAAGCAGCACTCGGCGGAGTGGATATTTTAATCAACAACGCAGGTATTGCCAAATTCGGCGGCTTTCTTGAGCTGGAGCCCGATGAATGGAAAAAAATAATCGACGTCAACCTGATCGGTGCGTACAACGTAACACGGGCGGTTTTGCCTGGTTTGATCGAGCAGCAATCAGGGGACATCATTAACATTTCTTCTACTGCTGGCCAAAAAGGAGCCCCTGTGACGAGTGCTTACAGCGCCTCTAAATTTGGCCTCCTTGGGCTGACGGAATCTCTGGCGCTTGAAGTACGCAAGCATAACATTCGCGTCAGTGCGTTGACGCCGAGCACAGTAGCAACCGACCTGGCTGTTGAAAACAACTTAACAGACGGCAACCCGGACAGCGTGATGCAGCCGGAGGACATTGCTGAATTTGTGGTGGCACAGTTGAAATTAAACAGCCGCACTTTTATTAAGTCAGCGGGTCTTTGGTCAACTAATCCATAATGACGAAAAAGCCGAGCGACTGCTGCGTCGCTCGGCTTTTCCATGTGCTTCTTTTTACTTTTTCTTATGCTTGCGCGCATCAATATAAACCGCGACGGTAATAATGACACCCTTTAATATTTGCTGCCAATAGGAAGAAACGTTCATCAAATCAAGGCCGTTGTTCATGACCCCGATAATCAAGGCACCGATGACGGTCCCGCCGATTGTGCCGATGCCGCCTGTGAGGCTTGTTCCGCCAATAACAGCAGCGGCAATGGCATCAAGCTCATACATCGTTCCCGCTGTCGGCTGTCCCGAGGCAATACGTGCCGTCAAGATCATCCCCGCAAGACCTGATAACAGACCGGCATAGGAGTAAACAAGGATTTTCACCTTTGTGACATTGACCCCCGCGATCATCGCAGCCTGCTCATTGCCTCCAATAGCGTAGACATATTTACCGAATTTCGTTTTATTTAACAAGACGTAAGACACAATTCCAATAATCGCGAAAATAATAATCGGAACCGGAATGCCTAAAATCATTCCCTGGCCAAGAAACTGAAAGGAATCAGACAATCCCCCGATCGGCCGGCCTCCGCTGAACAAAAGGGCCAGGCCGCGTGCAGCCGTCATCATGCCGAGTGTTACGATAAAGGGCGCAATATTCCCCTTGGCAATTAAAAATCCGTTAAAAACGCCTGTTGCTGCACCCACCGCCACTGCTGCCAGAACAGCAACAATTAACGGATATGTTCCTTCTTGAGCGAAAGTGGCGACGATAACAGACGTTAATGCAATAACCGACCCGGATGACAAATCAATCCCGCTTGTAATAATAACGAACGTTACACCGATTGCCACAATGCCGATGACCGCCATTTGCCTGACGATATTAATAATATTATTCGAATTGATAAAGTTCGGCTCAAGCGCTGTCATAAGAGCAATGAGTGCAATTAAAATGATCAGCATACCGTATTTTTTGAACAGGACTGCAGCCTTCGATTCCTTGTGAAGCCCCGCATCAGATGTATTATTTGTGACAGTCGATAGATTGCTCATTTTTTCTCCCTCCACCTGTTTAAGATGTTTTCCGTTTGATCAATTCGCCGCGCGTTGCAAGCTCCATAATGGCTTCTTGTGTGGCGTCACTCCGGTCAAGCTCCCCTGTCTGGTACCCTTCGCTCATGACGACAATTCGATCACTGAGCCCGATCACCTCAGGCATTTCCGATGAAACAATAATGATCGCTTTTCCTTGTTTAGCAAGTTCGAAAATTAAGTTGTAAATTTCACTTTTGGCGCCGATATCAATGCCTCTTGTCGGTTCATCCAAAAACAATATATCTGGGTTATGCAGCAGCCAGCGGCCGATCAAAACCTTTTGCTGGTTTCCTCCGCTTAAGTTGCTGATCAGCTGATCCATATTCGGTGTTTTAATATTCATTTTCTTCTTTTGATCTTCACAGTCGTCTTCAATTCTTTTTTGATTAATAATGCCGTTTTTTGTGTATTTGTTAATATTAACCATAATCATATTATCCCGGACACTGAGCGGCAAAAAGCACCCTGTCAGCTTGCGGTCTTCTGTCAGCAAGCCAATTCCCGCGTTGATGGCGTCCTTTGGTGTCCGCATTTTTTTCTTCTGGCCGTTCACTTCGATGTCCCCTGCGTCCGCCTGCATCACGCCGAAAATCGTTTCCAGAATTTCGCTGCGGCCGGAGCCCATAAGTCCTGCGATACCAAGAACCTCGCCTTTTCGCACGTGAAAGTTTACATCGTAAAACTTGCCTTCTTTTGTTAAATTTTTCACTTCCAGCGCTACCTCATGACGGGCTGCGTGCTCTTTATCAAACGCATGGGAAAGTTCGCGCCCCACCATCATTTCAATGAGCCGTTCACGCGACATATTATCAATTGAATCCGTTCCGACATACTGTCCATCACGAAAAACGGTCAATGTATTTGCAATTTGCTTGAGCTCCTCCATCTTGTGCGTAATATAAATAATGCCGACATCCTTTTTCTGAAGAGAACGGATAATATCAAATAAGTGCGCAACCTCTTTGTCCGTAATGGCGGATGTAGGTTCATCCATAATAATGAGCTTCGAGTCAAACGAAACAGCTTTCGCGATTTCGACCAGCTGCATTTTTGCGACCGTCAGATCAATCATTTTTGCTTTCGGATTGATCGTTGTAATATTAAGACGTTCAAATAGCTCTTTTGTGTTGCGGATAAGCTGTTTCTGGTTTACGATCCCTGTTTTTCCATAGGTCGGTTCTCGGCCAAGAAAAATATTTTCAGCCACTGTCATCTCGGGCACGGGATTCAACTCCTGGTGGATCATGGAGATGCCTTTATCCAGCGCTTCGCTGACATTACTGATGCTTAATTTTTCCCCATCAAACACAACGGAGCCGGTATCTGCTGTATAAATGCCAATCAATATTTTCATCAACGTGGATTTGCCTGCCCCGTTTTCACCCATCAACGCATGAACCTCACCTTTTTTCACGTCCAGCTTGACGTTTTGCAGCGCTTTAACACCCGGAAAGCTTTTGGAAATGTCCGACATTTGCAAGATATACGGAGAAGTCATCTGTTCACCTCAAGAGTTATTTTTTGAAAAGAGGAGGCGGCATACAGCCGCCTCACGCTTATTGCCATTTTTCTACATACGTTTGAACGTTATCTGGTGTAATGAGTTCAAAATCGATAAAGTTCATTTTTTCTACTTCTTCACCCTGGGCAGCTTTTGCAGCTACTTCAAGCCCTTTAGATCCTTGTCCAGCCGCATCCTGAAAAACAGATACCTGCAGCTTTCCTGACTCAACATATTCAAGCGCATCCGGCGTGCCATCGATTCCCGCTACAACAACGCCATCCAGTTTGCCTGCTGCTTCAAGTGCCATAATCGCACCGATCGCCATTTCGTCATTATTGGCGACGACTGCGTCGATCTGGTCACCGGATTGAAGCCAGTTTTCCATTAAGGTCATTCCCTTTGCACGGTCAAAGTCTGCATTTTTCTCTAATACAACCTGCATGTCCGGATTTTCTTCGATCACTTGCTTATTTCCTTCTGTCCGCTTAATTTCAGCCTCATGTCCCGGTGTGCCGTTCATGATCGCGATATTGCCTTTCCCGCCTAACAGCTTTGCGACTTCCTCCATTTGAATAATGCCTGAATCAATAGAGTTGCCGCCTACGTAAGCGGTTGCATCTTCAATCCCCTCGTATACACGGTTCACAACAACAATCGGAATGTCTGCTCCATTCGCCATGTCGACAATTGTTCCCACAGATTCTGTATCAACCGGGACGATCGCAATCGCGTCTACACCTTGTGAAATGAATGTTTCCACCTGAGACATTTGCTTGGCCGCGTCGTTCATCGCATCAACATAAATTCCTTCAATATTGCCTGCTTCTTCTTCATACGTCGTCATGCCATCCTGTAAGTAGCTGAGCCATTTATCGTCAAAATCCGGCAGCGCGACACCGATCTTCAATTTTTCTTCTCCATCTGCACTTCCACCATCTCCACAGCCTGCAAGTGCCGATGTTAACACGAGCATCATAACCATGAACCCCAATACTTTCTTTTTCACGATGAATCCCCCCTGAGTGAATGTTTATAATAAAGATGAAATCGATTTCAATAAATTCACTTCGTTTATTTGCACGGCAAAGAAGCTGTGCAAAATAGAGGCGAAAAACTGAAATCGTTTTCACTATTATTATCTAAAAAAGATAGAGATCTCATTGAAGAAGCCTGCCAACACGGATTTAAGTCAGATTGGCAATGATTCTACTTGTCCATTATGAAATCGTTATCATTTTCCCCTTATAAAAGAAACCCACTGTAAAAAACGCTTGATTCTATACATTTCACTCGAAAACCAAGCTTAACTTATCAGAAAATTCTATTTTGTAAGGGCTTAACTAGATAATAATTCATCCTTCAGGAAAGAGCAATCTTTTTTTTATCTTTTTTCCGAAATGGGTTTTTCAGGACTTACAGAAACGAATGTGCCGCCTTTCGCTGACTGCCGGCATGCGTCCATGACAATCAAGTTATTAAGAGCATCTTCCATCAGATCTGCAGAAGGTGCGTTAGACAAAATACGCGCTGACATCCATTCTGCTTCCAGCTTATATTGATCGTCAGTCAAAGACTCGTTTCGCTTTTCTCCTTTTTCGTTTGTGACCGTTATGACGCCTTCGCCAGCAAACAAATGCGGGGTAAACGCCCTTTCCACCTCGATCATTCCATTCGTGCCAATGAGTTCATATTTGTCTGTTTTCATCCGGTCCATGGCCGCATCGAACAAAGCGGTCACGCCGTTTTCCATTTCCATCATTCCGGTCATTGTTGAATCCACCTTGTGAACGGGGTGCATGCTTCGTGAAGCGGCCACTCTCATCGGCTCTGACCGAGTCAGGTTGCGAATCGCATGAATACAATAGCAGCCGACGTCATACAAGCTGCCGCCGCCAAGCGCTGGATTCGTCCGAATGTTGTCAGCTTGATCATCTAGCGTAAACGATAAGCTGACCCGCATCGCCTTCACTTCCCCGATTTCTCCGGATTCGATTATTTCTCGAACTCGTTGATGCTGAGGATGAAACCGATACATGAAGCCTTCGAGAAATAGCACATTGTTTTTTATGCAAACCGTGAGCATCTCCTTTGCTTCTTTAGCCGTTAGCGCAGCGGGCTTTTCGCATAAAACATGCTTGCCTTTTTTAGCGGCTTTCTTCACCCATTCAGCATGAAGTGCGTTTGGCAGTGGAATGTATACCACGTCAATCTGGTCGTCCTCCAGCAGCTCCTCGTATGATCTGTGAATCGTCGGGATCCCAAACTTTTCGGCAATCTGGTCGACAGCAGGATTCGCACTTGCGATGGCTCCAATTTCTGCGTTTTCAGCTCGAGCAAGTGCAGGAAGCAAAAACTCACGGGCAATTTGTGCTGTACTTAATACGCCCCAGCGCACCTTTCGCATGTCTATCCTCTCCTCTCTGCTTTTTGAAAAAGAAGGTGGCACACAGAGCCACCTTCTCCTTTCTTACTTCGCGCTTCCCACCGGCTGGTCAGAGAAGTCCACCCACGCCGAGCCGTTTTCAGCGGAGCGCACACAATTTTCGAGCCAGCGGATGCCGTCGATGCCTGCATCGATGTCCGGATACACGAGGCTGTGAAGTGTTTCTTCGTCACCACGGTTTTTCGCGTCTATTGCGACGGCGAATTTCAGATAAATGTTCGACCAGGCATCTGATAAGCCTTCCATGTGCAGCGCACCGAGCCTCTCGTCTGCGTTGCATTGCTCGTCTAAATACGGCATTGCGCGAATCAACGTTTGAACCGGCTCGCCCTGTACTTCATAGCGCAGCTCGCTCGGCTTACTGTCCCACCATTCAAGACTTGCCTTCGATCCGACAATGCGGATGCGGTGTCCGTCCATGCAGCCCGCATTTACAGAAGAAGTCCACAACCGGCCGACGGCGCCATTTTCGTAATGCATCATCACAAAAGCATTGTCTTCTAGCGGCGCCCGGCTGCTGATAAAGCTCTGGCGGTCGCAAAGCAGCTTTTCAATTTTCATATCCGGCATGATCAGCTTTGACATGTAATACGTATGGGTCGACAAGTCTCCGAGCACAAAGGTCGGACCGGCAATTTTCGGATCAACCCGCCATTTCTGAGCATCGTTGAATTTATCGGCGTCTTCCGTCGAGCTGAAGCCGTGTGTATACTGCAGCTCCACTACCCGAATATCACCGATTTTGCCCTGCTCAATCATCGCGCGCATTTGAAGCAGCAGCTGGTTGCCGGAAAACCCGTAGGTGACACCAACAATTTTGCCTTTTTCCTCCGCAAGCGCCTTGATCTCCTCGCCTTCCGCTGATGTAAAGAACAGCGGCTTTTCGCAGATCACATGCAGGCCGGCTTCAAGCGCCGCTTTTGTAATTTCATAATGTGTGCCGTTTGGCGTGGCAATAGAAACGACTTCAAGCCCATCCTCTTTTTCTGCTTCCTGTGCAAACATCGTTTGATAGTTTTCGTAGCAGCGGCTTTCGTCTACACCTAGATTCACACCGAAGTCTTTGCCGCGCTCCGGATCGATATCAAACGCGCCGGCCACGAGCGTGAATGCGGTATTGTCACGCAGCGCACCAATCCGATGCTTGTAGCCGACTTGACCCAAACGTCCTCCTCCAACCATTCCCCAGCGCAGCGGTCTTGCAATCTTTTTTTCACCATTCAACATAATAAAAGCTCCTCTCTGTTTTTAAGATGATCCGTTTACACTTGATTTCTTCGCCTGTACTCTGCCGGGGTAATGCTCGTTTCCTGCATAAACACCCGGCAAAAATAATGAACCGATGTAAATCCGCACTCGTACGCAATCGATGTAATGGAGCGGCTTGTCGACCGAATCTTTTTCGATGCTTCTCTCACTCGTTCCTGCCGCACATAGGACGTATAGGAAATACCGGTTGTTTCACTGAATAACCGCGATAAATGACGAGGCGAAATATGAAAAAAGTTCGCCACTTCTTCAAGCGAAAGCGGCTGTGCCAGGTTGTCTTGAATAAACCGCTGCGCTTTTTCAACAATTTGCTCCTTGTTGTCATACATCGGCTTCGGTTTCTGGCTGTCGCCTACGCCGCAAAACAGCGATTGAAGCGAAAGTAGCAGGGCAGCCCCCATCGTGGCAAGTACACTTGATGACGCCTGCTGCTCCGCATGCATGAACAGTGTCAGCCATAAAAGGGCGGCCGGCTCGTTTGAAGCATCTGTTCTATACACATTTTTTTCTTGAGCGAGCTGATCAAACAAGTGCCGGTACTCCTTGGATGTGTGCTCTTTCTCCACCTCAAACGCCACCCACAAAAGATGCAGGTTATCGCCTTCATCGATTTTGTGAAGCTGATTCGGACGCGAGCAAAAGAAGGTGCCTTTTTCCAATCGGTACTCCTGTCCGTTTTCCATATAGGTTCCTTTGCCGTCCGCCACGTAGCAAATCTCGAAAAAAGAATGCTTATGAACGGGTGTATCCGCATGCTTGCGGTGCGCTCCCCAGTAGTGAACGCGTATCGAAAGATCCTGTCCGGTGCATACGTGCGCACCACGCTGCAGTGACCGGACAGCCGTATTTAAATTCATCGTAGCCGCCTCCTTTTTCACAGAATGTGCTTGGATTATCTGGCGACTACCGGATCCTTTGCTGCAAAATCTCTCGGCAGTGTGTCCTTCAGCATCTCCATCGATTTTTTCACGCCTGTCAGCGGCTCCATCGTCAAATCTTCCATTTCAAGTACAACCGGTCCTTCATAGCCGGTCATTTTGACAACCGTGAAAAATTCCTTCCACCAGGCTGTATCGTGCCCATATCCGAGTGCCACATAATTCCACGAACGGGAAGCAAAGCTTTCCATCGGCTTCACATCAATCAGCCCCTGTGCATCTACAATTCCCCGCTCAAGACGAACATCCTTTGCATGAACATGGTAAATCGCGTCGCCCAGCTCGCGTGCTGCCGCAATCGGATCCCCGCCCATCCAGAATAAATGACTCGGGTCAAGGTTCATGCCAACCATTGGCCCGACTTCGTTGCGAAGCTTTAGCAGCGTCTCCGCGTTATGAACAAGATTGTAGCCAAGGTTTTCAACCGCAATTTTCTGAACACCGTTTTCTTTTGCGGACTTGACCGCTTGTTCCCAATATGGAAGTGCGACATCATTCCACTGCCAGTCCAGCATCTCAAAGTGCTGAGGCAAGATAGGATGTGTCAGCCAGTTTGGCGTCTGATCCTGCGGGCCGCCTCCCGGACAGCCGGACATCATGACAACCGTTTCAACACCGAGCAGCCCGGCAAGCTGGAATGTTTTTTCTACGCCTTCTTTATGAAGCGCTCCTTCCACTGATGGATTTAGCTGATTGCCCGAGCAGTTCAGCGCCGCGATCGAAAGGCCTCGCTTCTCCAATGCAACCATAAATTCACGACGCTTGATAGCGCTTTCTAACAGATCGTCCAATTGAAGATGAGGTGCCTTCGACCAATTCCCGCAGCCAAGCTCTACTGATTCGATACCCAGCTCAACACATGTATCCAGCATCTCTTCAAACGACATATTTCCTAAAATATCTGTGACCAATCCTGTTTTCATCATGTTTTCGTTCCTCCTATGTGCTCTATGAACACGGTTTAGTATTGTGTGTCATCCCTGTACTTTCAGGACAATCTTATAAGAATATCTTCCTTTTTCACAAAGCTGCCTGTTGAGTAAAAGCCCTTTTGTGCTATCAGTGCTTGTTTTCCTTCTCTAAATGATTGCTAGTGACCTATCAACGTTGAAATCGCTATCATTCTTGTCAATCATTCAAGTTTTATCACTGGTTATGCTCCTCATTATAAGCGGGCAGAACGAAGATGTCTTTATAATATAAGGTCTTTTCTTTGCACTTTCAGGACATTGTAGGCAGCAGCGATTGCCTAAAAAAGAGCCATCCTGCTAATATGTACCTGGCTATCGCTGATAAAACTAAAAAACCGCTGATATGCGCTTGTCTATCGCCGATATCATCAACATATCAGCGATAGAGTCCGTATATCAGCGGTAACAACCATATATCGGCGATCCTGGCTGCCAGAGCATTTTGTTCTGTCAGCTGGGACCCTCATGATGGTCAAACTTCTTTATTCATACTTTTTGATAAATTCGTCGACGTTTTCCGGTACAACCAGCTGGTAAGGTATAATGGCATCCTCGACGTCTTCACCGTTCGCTGCCTTCACAGCTGTTTCAATGCTTGCCTTGCCCTGGCCGGTCGCATCTTGAAAAACGGTTACGTCCAATTTCCCTTCCTTCATCATATCAAGAGCAGCCGGTGTGGCGTCAATGCCTGCGACCACTGTATTTTCAAGCTTCCCTTCTGCTTCAAGTGCCATAATCGCTCCTAGCGCCATTTCATCGTTATTTGCCACAACCGCATCGATTTTTTCACCGGTTTGAAGCCAATTTTCCATCAGCTCAAGCCCTTCTGGACGCACCCAGTTCGCTGTCCCTTCCTTTACTACCTGAATGTCTGGATTTTCTTCAATGATCTGCTTATTTCCTTCTGTCCGCTTAATCTCCGCTTCATGGCCAGTCGTTCCGTTCATGATCGCGACATTTCCTTTGCCGCCGAGTAATTTCGCCACTTCCTCCATCTGCAAAATACCGGATTCAATTGATTCAGAGCCAACGTAAGCCGCAGCCTTTTCTGCTCCGTCGAATGTCTGGTTCAACACGATCAACGGAATGTCCGCTGCGTTAACGGTATCGACAATGTCAACAGCCGCAACCGTATCGACTGGTGTAAAGATGATGGCATCCACTCCTCGTGCAATAAAGGTTTCAATGTCTCCTTTTTGCGTTGAACTATCATTTTGGGCATCAGCGTAAACAAATTCAATATCAGGATGTTTCTTTTCCTCTTCTTCCATCGCATCCAAAATGTATGTGCGAAATTCATCACTGAAATTCTGCAGTGATACACCGATGACCTTCTCGCTTCCACTGTCTCCGCTGCAGCCCCCGAGAATGAGAGCACCTCCCATCATTAATGCACTAAGCCATTTGGTCATTTTCTTCATGTTCCAGCCCTTCTTTCAAATAGTATTTTCGAAAACGATTTCAAAAACGTTTCTGCATTTATTATAGAAAGGGCTTACATTTATGTATTTAGACGATCAAGACAAGCTATTGTCCTTTTAAGACGGCTTTTCCCCAAAACAAAAACAGCTGTTAGCCCACAGCTGTTTTCCATTGTTCCACCAGCGGTCCATCCGTTCCGAATACAGGGTCCTGCTCCGGCAATGGAACCTCTTTAATTTCACTGATTTCCTGAGAAACATCAGTCGAAAGACGTTTTTTCAAATTCGGGCTTCTGCCATCCGGATACGCTCCGACCACAGAAAAGTCCGGGCTTTGGTGAAGGCGCTTATGACCGGTTCCCGCCGGAAGCACCAGAACGTCCCCGGTTTTCAGCTCCAGACGTTTCCCCAGTTCACCACCAATCAGCACAACGGCTTCTCCTGCTCTCACGCCGAGCACCTCATGGGTATTCGTATGAAAATGGTGATAATCAAACACGCCATTTACCCAGCTGTTCGTCCAGCCGTTCCGGTTAAAAGCCGCCTCTATGTCTTCTGGCTTGTCCTTAAAGACACCTTCGTATACGAGAACCGGAAGCGCGGGGTTGTTTGGTATTTCGCCATCATCGATCAGCAAAAAGGCTGTTACGTTTCTCATCATTTTCATCCACTCCTTTTGCGGATTGTTTACCCAAACAAGGAATGGTTATGTCTTTTTATGAAAAAACAGGCTTCGTCACATCAATCGCATCGTGTCCAATGCACTTCTTGCCGTCACCAAAACACAGCTTTGTTTCAAAATAGTAGCGCGAGCCTTCCATTTGCGCTGGCAGCTGAAATGAAAACGGAATGCGCTTTGATGTATTAGGCGGAATCTGCTCCGACATAAAAATCATAATGGCATCTGCAGCCGGCGATTTGACCGACGCATTTTTTGTCACAAGATCGCATTCAAGACGGCTTAATTTCTGCTCAAAAAGACCACTTTTTATTATAAAAGAACCGGTTACTTTTTCACCGGGAGTAAATTCATTTTTGTCCAGCAACAAATCGATATGCGGTGAGCCAATACGGCCTTTGACCTGACTCATTAACTTGTTCAACATACCTCACTGTTCCCTCCATTAGTTCAAAATAAAGATCGGCGTAATCGCCTGATAAACACGTACTATACGCCCGTTTTGACGTTTTGTAAAGAGGAACAGAAAAAATTATATTGTTAAAAAATTGTAAACGCTCTCTTATTGAACAAATGGTTGAAAAGGGAGGATTTTTCTTGACATAAAAAAAGGCGATCAACGCATCCTATCTGTTAACGAAGGGAAGGTGAAACTGATGCAAAAAGCACAGAATACAGGACAGCGCATACAGGAAACAACAGACGAACTAATGAAGCAGGGTGTTCCGCCGAGAGCTGCTGCTTTTGCCGCTTCGATGGGGTTTTTACGGGAGCTTCAAAAATCATCCACTAAAAAGCCATAAAAAGAATCACATCATTTGCATTTACCTGCAGGAATATTTGTTCTGATCGGGAATAGTATAGAGAAAGAACTTATGTTCCGAAAGGGTGTTTGTGATGAAAAAATTATATCCGGACCGCGGCATGATCAAATGGCAGGGCTTTTTGCTGTCTGAGCATAACGAACAGCTGCAGCAGACAAGCAACGAAGCCCCTCCCCTTTTTCTTGATGAACAGGCATTGGAAGAAATGAATCAATTGGTACTTGAATCATACCACTTGAGAAAACCGGTCTCAATCGAAGTGAATACGTTTGGCTTACCTTACATTCAAGGGTCTGGCGTGGTAAAGTCGCTTCATCCGGCAGACGGACGAATTGAACTCGTGGGAAGCGGCTCCTATTGCATAAAGGACATCGTTTCCATTTGCTTTCAAGAAGAATGAGACGGGCAATCAAGCATACTTTCGAAACGTTCTTGCTTCTCCGTAGACGGCGCATTTGGAGCAGACGCTTTTCGTCCGGTGATGCTGCTGAATTTGAAAAAGCGGCTCCCCCTTGACTTTACAACGTGCGCATTTATGGACAAACCGGCCCGTCACGAAATGCCTGGCCGTTTGCCAGTAGGTTAATTTCCACGTATTCATGTAAAAATCACTCTCCTTTTTAACATCATTTCGATAGAATACGAGATTTCCCCTGTAAAAATCGTTCATCAAATCACGACAAAAAATGCGTCATTTGCTGAAAAAAAGCAGGAGGTTTTTTTCATTCAACTGAATTAACAGATGACATTCTTTATAAAGAACGATATACTTTTATTAAGTTCTTTATAAAGAACAAAAAAGGAGGCGGATTAACGATGCGGAAATGTGTGGAGGAACCGTTTTTCGTTCATCATTTAAAAAATGAATTAAAGCCTATTTTATCGAGCCGTCAGGAGGTTGTCTTCGTGTGTATCGGAACAGACCGTTCATCCGGTGACAGCTACGGTCCCTTCGTTGGCTCAAAACTAAAGCAGTCCTTTTTGCTTCGTACCTATACACATGTATCCATCTACGGCTGCCTCGACCATCCTGTCCATGCGAAAAACCTGGCCGAGACAGTTCAAACAATTGAGGCCGCACACGTAAATCCAATCGTGATCGCGGTTGACGCCTGTCTCGGTGCCGCGCAAAACATCGGAACAGTGGTCCTCGATCTTGGACCGATGAAGCCCGGCGCCGGCGTTCAAAAAGACTTGCCGCCCATTGGCCACTATCACATTTCCGGCATCGTGAACGTTAGCGGCTTTCTTCCCCTTCAAGTGCTCCAGGGAACGAGGCTTGCCCTCGTGTACAAAATGGCGAATAAAACGGCTGATTTTATTACACGGGCGCTGGTGGAGCTGGAATACGAAAAAAAGAAAACCGCTGCGGTGTAACAATCCAAACGCTCCTTCTGCGGGCGTTTATTTTTTGTTTAAACGGGAACGACAAAGAGGACACGTCATTTTGACAGGAGGCATACATATGAGCAAAACCATTTTTATCACAGGTGCAGGAACCGGTCTTGGCCGAGGCGCAGCCATTGGACTCGCAAAAGCCGGGCACCGCGTGATTGCCACAACGGAAATTACCGCACAGAAAACGGACCTAATGGAAGAAGCGAAACGGCAAGGCGTTGACATGGAGATTTTCAAGCTAGATATTACAAATCCACGCGATGTGGCTCAAATAATGGAATACGATTTTGATGTGTTTGTCGCCAATGCTGCCATCAATGAAGGCGGACCGCTCGGCGAAGTACCGATGGATCGATTCCGCGCCCTGTTTGAAGTCAATGTATTTGCTACGCTTGAGACCGTCCAGCTTGCTGCCCACCAGTTTGTTCGAAAAGGACGCGGTAAGATTGTGTTTATGAGCTCCATGGCCGGCATTTCTGCGACTCCTTACGTCGGCCCTTATACGGCAACCAAGCATGCCATTGAGGGCATTGCTCAAACGCTGAAGGCCGAGATGGAAGAATTCGGCGTGCAGGTCGCTACGATTAACCCAGGCGCCTATGCAACGGGCTTTAATGACCGAAGCGCCGAGGAAAAATGGAAATGGTTCGATTCTGACATTTACTACACGAAAAAAGAAGCAATGAAAAAGCAGGAGAAAGCATTGAACGATCAATTTGATCCAGAAGATATGATCCAAAAGATGATCGAGATTATCCCGGCGGACCACCATAAATTCCGCACCGTTCATCCTCAGGAAACGGAAGAACAGCTGAAAAAAACAGAAAAAGAACGCTGGGAAATAGACATATAAAGGATGTAAAAGAGCGGAATTACTCCTCCGCTCTTTTTTTCGATGAAATTCATTCGATCTAAAGGTTGTTTTTTCATGCCCCAGACGGGTAACATAATGATAGGAATGACAGACACAAAGGAGCGCGAAAAATGGTTATTAAACAAAACCAAGGCATTCAGCTGCATGATTTCAACAACTTGACGAAATCGCTCAGCTTTAATATGTACGACATTTGCTGGACAAAAACAAAAGAAGAGCGTGAGGAATACATTGCGTATATTGATGAGCAGTACAACGCAGACCGCCTCACGGAAATCTTAAAAAACGTGACCGATATTATCGGTGCTCACGTGCTCAATATCGCCAAGCAGGATTATATTCCGCAGGGTGCCAGTGTAACGATGCTTATATCTGAAGGGCCGGTCGATCCCGAAACCCGCGAGGAATCATTGGAGGAATCACCAGGCCCTCTTCCGGACACAGTCGTCATGGCGCTCGATAAAAGCCACATTACTGTTCATACGTACCCGGAATATCACCCGAATGAAGGCATCAGTACGTTCCGGGCCGATATCGACGTTTCCACCTGCGGCGAAATTTCACCGCTGAAAGCGCTGAATTACTTGATTCACTCCTTCGACACCGATATTATGACGATGGATTACCGTGTACGCGGCTTTACACGCGATATCGACGGAAACAAGCTGTTTATCGATCACGACATTAACTCGATTCAAAACTACATTCCAGAAGACATTAAAGAAATGTATCACATGATCGACGTGAACATTTACCAGGAAAACATCTTCCACACAAAATGCAAGCTGCGCGAGTTTGATCTGGACAACTATTTGTTCGGTCATACGAAGGAAGATTTGGAGCAGGACGAAATCAACAACATCGCCCGCAAGCTGCAGCACGAAATGGACGAAATTTTTTACGGAAAAAATATTGTTCAAAACGACGACAGCCTGGAAAGCTAAAAAGCGAGCAAATGATCAAGCCGAACGATGCGAACACGCACTCGTTCGGCTTTTCTATTTGATCTTTTAAAATGGACTGGCTAACGCCGGTATCCCCTTCGTATTGCCGGTAAAATAAAATACCGGCGATACCGCTATGTGTTCATTCTCCGTTCATATTTGTGCTTTATATTGGATGAAGACAAACAAATGGAGGGATCGGAATGAATCTTGGATGGAAGGAAATGAAACGAAATAAGGGACGGTTTTTGATAGTAGGCTCGATTGTCTTTTTGATCAGCTTTATGACGCTGATGATTTCCGGATTGGCGAATGGGCTCTCGAAGGATAACGCCGGGCTGATTCAAGCCATGCCGGACGGCCAATTTTATTTAAATGAAGACGCAAAGGAAAACTATCTGCTGTCAACAATTGACGAAGGCAGCGAAAAAGGCACGGCTTTTTCGATTCAAATGGGCTCTCTGTTTGACCCGAACGGCAAACAGCAAGGGGTCGCTTTTTTAACGGCTTCCCCTTCCGCTGTTTTCCCTGCTGTTCAAAAAGGCGATGTTCTTTTGGACCGCTCACTGGCGAAGGAAGGCATCCAAATAGGCGATTCGCTCACCAACAATGGGCTGTCGGGCACACTGCGCGTCGCCGGCTTTGTGGACGACAGTAAATTCAGTCATGCACCGGTCGCCTTTATTCATTCGGCTGACTACGAAGACATGTTTCAAACAAACGACAGGCAGATTTTATTCTCCATGAATTCTGCAGCAGAACAACTGGACGGACTCCAGACTTTTTCGAAAAACGAGTTTTTACAGACGATCGAAAGCTACAAGGCGGAGCAGCTGTCTCTGACAATGATCATCTCGTTTTTAGTTATCATCAGCGGACTGCTGTTCGGCATCTTCTTCTACATGATGAACATGCAGAAAATCGGCTTATACGGCATTTTAAAAGCAATGGGCGTTTCATCCCGTACGCTGCTGCGGATGATATGGACCCAAATGGCTGTCGTCACCGGGACCGCCCTTCTGCTTTCTATTTTGGCCAGTCAGCTGTTTAATCAGCTTGTCCCGCAGGAGGTGCCGTTTCATTTATCTGCCGCGAACACACTGTGGCTGTCCGGCGTCTTTTTCATCATCGGGTTTTTAGGCGCTTCCCTGTCAGGTGTTCAAATCAAAAAAGCCGAACCGCTTAAAGCCATTCAGCAAGGAGAGAATTAACATGACCACACTTGAACTAAAAAACATTCGCAAGCAGTTTACAAACGGAGGCGCGTCGGAGGATATTTTAAAAGGCATTAGCCTGTCCCTTCAAAAAGGAGAAGTCACCGCATTAACGGGGACATCCGGCTCCGGCAAAAGCACATTGTTAACGATCGCTGCGGGTCTTCAGCTCCCTTCCTCCGGTGATATTTTATTTGAAGAAAACAGAATGTCAGCCCTCTCTGCTGAGGCAAGAAGGAACATCCGCGCCACCCAGTTCGGCTTTGTGTTTCAATCTGCGCACCTCGTTCCATTTCTGACGGTGGAAGAACAGCTGCTGCTCATGCTCGACACTGCTGAATCAACGCTTGGAAAATCAGAGCGCACCCAAAAAGCAGCGCGGCTTCTTCAGCTGGTCGGACTGGAACACCGTCGTCACGCATACCCCGCGTCCTTATCCGGCGGGGAAAAACAACGCGCAGCCATCGCCCGTGCTGTGATTCACGAGCCAAAGGTGCTGTTTGCGGATGAGCCGACCGCAAGCCTCGATTCCAGCCGTTCACGCGATGTAATGAAGCTGCTGCTTGACCTCACCCGTGAGCTTCAAATCGCGACGCTTCTTGTTACGCACGACGAAGAGATGCTGAATTATACAGACCGTGTGATTCATATGAGTGACGGGGCTATGGCTAGGGCGAATTCACTGATACAATAATGAAAAACATCCCATCTCATACAGGAGACACTTATTATGACGACCATTCTACTTGTCGATGATGACATTCATCTTTTAGAACTGACGGCGATTCAATTATCATCAGAAGGGTTTTCCGTGCTTAAGGCGAAAAACGGGATTGAAGCACTCGACCTCCTTCGCCATTCCCGCTGTGATCTGGCGGTTGTCGATGTGATGATGCCTTTTATGGACGGATACGAGCTGACATCGGAAATACGGAAGCAGCACGGTCTCCCGGTCATTTTGCTCACAGCCAAAAGCCAGTTCGAGGACAAGGAAAAAGGCTTTTTAGCCGGAACAGATGACTACGTAGCGAAACCATTTGAACCAAAAGAGCTCATTTACCGGATCAAAGCTGTGCTGCGGCGATACCAGCATTCGCCCGCCGAAGAAGCTGTAAAGATTGGACAGATCATAGTGGACAAACGAAACTATGAGGTTCACATACAAGATAAAACCATCCTGCTCCCGCTTAAGGAGTTTGAGCTTTTGTACTTTCTTGCCTCACACCCAAAGCAGGTTTTTTCAAGAGAGCAATTAATTGAGCACATATGGGGCGTTGATTACGAAGGAGATGAGCGGACAGTGGATGTTCATATTAAACGGCTTCGTGAGCGGTTCTCCGATTTGACCAATGACTTTTCCATTAAAACGGTCCGCGGCATTGGATATTCGCTGGAGGCCGCAAGCACATGAAGTCACTGTACGGAAAGTTCGCCGTTATCACCATCAGCATTATGGTGCTCAGCAGCATCGTCGCTTTTCTCCTGTCCAATGTGTATTACCAGCAGCACTTAAAGCCGCTCAATGACCAGAAAAACACTCGTATTGCTGAATCCATCGCTGCGTTTGTGCAAGACAATCCGTCTATTGATCTTGAAGACTATTTATCTCATACAGCCGAAACCGGCTACCAGCTGTATTTAATGGACGCCACCGGGCATGAGCAGTCCTTCGGGGCGCCATTTCGGGATCTGTCTCTGTCCGATTCGGCAAAGAAGCACGTTTTGGACGGGCACATTTATCATGGAATCCGCCACTTTCCAACTGACACGTTTGTGACAGGTTTTTTTGCAAATGAATTGCGGAACTCGATCGGGGTCCCGCTGACGTACAACAACACGGATTATGCGCTGTTTATCCGGCCAGACATTGCTCTTTTG
This sequence comes from Domibacillus enclensis, assembly GCF_900156125.1. Classification (GTDB taxonomy): domain Bacteria; phylum Bacillota; class Bacilli; order Bacillales; family Domibacillaceae; genus Domibacillus; species Domibacillus enclensis. Next base: position 19,313 of record NZ_FTLX01000008.1, read on the forward strand.
TTTAACGAAATGCATTACTTGTTTGCCTGGCTGCTTGTCCTGTCGATAGTGCTAAGCATCGTTTTCGTCCTGATTGGCACAAACTACTTAATCAAGCCGATTGCCACGCTAACAAAGGCCACTCACTCACTCGCCAATGGCCAGTTTCATCTCGATCTTCCAACAGCACGAAAAGATGAGCTTGGACAGCTGGCGAAAAGCTTTGTGCATATGGCCAAGAAGCTTCAGCAGCTTGATGACACACGGAAAGAATTTATCTCCAACATTTCGCATGACATCCAGTCGCCGCTGTCGAATATGAAAGGATATACAGGCCTTTTGGAAAAAGAACAGCTCAATGAAGAGGAAAAAAATCAGTACATTTCGATCATCAACGGGGAAATCAACAGGCTGTCCACTTTAACAAAGCAGCTTCTCCTGCTGGCTTCGCTCGATCGAAACGAGGACCTGCTTCAAAAACAGCCTGTCAACATCAGCACACAAGTCAAAGAGCTCATCCGCAACGCCCAGTGGTCGACACAGGATAAAGGGATCTCGCTCAGCTATTCCCTGCCGGATCTGACGATAAATGGAGACCCTTCCCTGCTGAATACCGTCTGGGACAACCTGCTGACCAATGCGATCAAATACAACCGGCCAAACGGCAGCATCGACATTTCCTTGAAACGAGCGGGATCAAAAGCCATCATGACCTTTTCAGATACCGGCATCGGCATGCAAAAAAGCGAACTGGACCGCATTTTCGAGCGCTTTTACCGGATCGATACAGCACGGACGCGTTCCATCGACGGCACCGGCCTTGGTCTTTCCATTGTGGCGGATATCGTAGATCTGCATGGTGGACAAGTGAACGTAGTAAGCATACCGGGAGAAGGAACCGCGTTTCGTGTCGAACTGCCGATTGCATAAAGAAAAACCTGAAAATGGTTTTTCTTTTTTAATTTAGGATTGGATCGATTGAAAATACCGGAATACCCGGTCCAGCTTTTGTGTCTGTTTTCCTTTAGCGCTTTCCATGCTGCCAAACTCGAAAAATTTCACCTTCTTAATGCCCACAAAGTTCAACAACGCTCTTTTCATCAGTACCTGGTGCGCATTGTTCAGCCAAAACAGCGGATACGTCGCCGGTCCCTTCATCGTTGAAATGCAAACCGCTGATTTTCCCTTGAGCAGCCCTTCCGGAAGGAGCCCCTTTTGATCCTTGTACGCAAAATTCGAGGCAAACAGCTGGTCAATATAGCCGAGCAGCATCGCCGGCGGCCGCCCCCACCAAATCGGATAAACAAACACAAGCTTATCCGCCCAGAGAATCTGCTGTCTGTACCGTTCAAGTGCCGGATCGACATGCATGTCCCGTCTTCGTTTCGTTTGATTGAACGTTAAGACCGGATCGAAATTTTCTCCATAAAGATCTAGCACTTGAACCTTTTGCACATGCGCATTTTCGGCACATCCCGCTGTGACCTTCTTCAAAAACGCGCCATTTAAGCTGTCCTGGTGCGGATACGTATACACCACCAATATATTCAATCAGCCACCTCTTTTATTATCATTTGATAACAAAATAATATCGTTTTTCAATTTAGTTGTCAATTGATAATTGTTTAATGATAACTACTTTGTTATCGTAGAAATGTGAGGTGAGAACCGTTGGACAACCGTCGTTTATTTTATCAATTCGTCGCATTTACAGCTGACGTACACCGCGTTAAGCATGATTGGACAAAGGATGCAAAGCCGGATCAGCTTACCCCGGTTCAATACACCATTCTTGAATACATCGCCGTCAGCCAGCCCGTTACGCTCAGCGACATTAGCGACTGCTACCATATGACCATGTCGAATGCAAGCAGAGAAATCAAAAAGCTTGCGGACAAAAAGCTCATCGAAAAAAAAGAAAACGAGCAGGACCGGAGAAAACAGCACATTTGCTTGTCCAAAAAAGGCCAAGAGACGATGGATGAGACGTTTTCACTCGTTGAAGCCCAGTTTCTGCATCGAATCCAGCACGCAACGGAAGCTGAAAAAGAAGAAATTAGCCGGGCACTCGACGTTCTGCAGGCAAAGATTTTTTATTAACAACGCAAAAAAGGCCGTCATGAATTCGGTTTGCTCCCGTGTTCATGACGGCCTTTTCATTTAGTAATCGTATGCCTTACTGCACTTCTATTCCCTCAAGCTCCTTCGATAAAAACTCATCAAGCAGAGCACGTGCTTCATCGGTGGTTGAAGTATTCATCAAGTCATTTCTCAATCCACTCGCGCCCCGGAATCCACGCACGTATATTTTAAAGAAACGGTGCAGCGCCTTGTAGGAACGCAGCTCTAAAGCCGAGTAATGATCGTGAAGATCGAGGTGCAGCTTTAACAGATCAAGGAGTTCTGTGCTGCTATGCTCTCTCGGCTCTTTTTCAAACGCAAACGGGTTATAGAAAATGCCGCGCCCAATCATCACTCCATCAATTCCGTACTGCTCGACAAGCTTCAAGCCCATTTGCCTGTCCAGAATATCTCCATTGATTGTCAAGAGCGTGTCCGGCGCCACTTCATCACGAAGCTTTTTAATTTCCGGAATCAGCTCCCAGTGCGCATCCACCTTGCTCATTTCCTTTCTCGTCCGCAAATGAATCGACAAGTTCGCAATGTCCTGCTTCAAAATATGAGTGAGCCACTCACGCCATTCATCCACTTCCGTATAGCCAAGCCGTGTTTTCACGCTGACAGGCAGTCCGCCCGCTTTTGCTGCTTGAATCAGCTCAGCGGCCACCTCCGGACGAAGAATCAGGCCGCTCCCTTTTCCATTCTGCGCCACATTCGGCACAGGGCAGCCCATATTCAAATCGATTCCCCGGTAGCCCATCTCCGCCATGCCAATGCTCATTTGACGGAAGAATTCAGGCTTATCCCCCCAAATGTGCGCAACCATCGGCTGCTCATCCTCCGTAAACGTCAAGCGCCCGCGTACACTGCGATTCCCCTCAGGGTGACAATAGCTCTCCGAATTCGCAAACTCCGTAAAAAACACATCCGGCCGCGCCGCTTCACTCACCACATGACGAAACACAACATCCGTCACATCCTCCATCGGTGCCAGTATAAAAAAAGGACGTGGCAGTTCACGCCAAAAATTATCAGTCATCTTGCATTCCAATCCTCTCATGATGGGACCCAAAACCAACGCCTTGTCCCAAAATTAACAAGCAGTTTGTATGCTGCTTCCTTTACACTTATACCATGTGTGGGCGGGTTTTATCAAATGGGCATGTGAGAAGATAAATTAAATTTCTAACTAGTGACCTCTACTCTGTCAAAGCGAAAGAAGACGATCTATTAATCTCGATTATGATTAGCTAGTACCTGATAAATCGTAGGGCACCATTTCGGCACCAATAAATAGTTCTACAAAACCCCTCTAAACGTTGGTATGGCAAGCTTCTTCTATCACAAATAATTAAGTTTTTTATCTCAGCCTTGCTTATTTTCCTTTTAAATTCGAAGCTGACGGTTTATCATCAGTAGCATCTATTACAAATACGTCAATGTATTTATTTAATTCTTCACTTAACTTCTTTGCAACACCCTTTAATATACTCACTTTTTTAAATTCTTCATCTTTTTGAACAATAACAACATAATAACCAATATCAATTCCCTCTGTAGTCAGGTATTGCGGGAGCTGCTGAGTTAATCCTTGCTCAAGTTTTGTGCTACTTGCTCTCTTAACTTCAATTAATACCCTTTCTGTGTAACCATTTGAAAATTTAAAATCCACCGGTCCTCTTCCTGAATTAACTTCCCTAGAAAAATCTACATTGTTCGCTTTACAATGTTCCTTCATTAAGCCATGAAATAACAATTGAGATGCCTCTTCTTTTTTTGGTTTCTTTGGATTGTCATTCCAAAGAAGTTTATAACCAGAATTGTTAATAATAAATGTCCTAAATCCCTCAATTAAGACTTTGACAAATCCAGCTAATTCTTTAGTGTTCCTTGCCACCGGAAGGTTAATAGGATGTTGTTTTGTATATGTTTTTGACTGCTCATACCATTTATAAATCCCATTTGGATCTTTAAGGAGGTTATATGGGTATGAACCTTTATTTTTAATAAATTTTATGTATTCTTCCAGAAGGTCAGTTCGTTCAGTAGCAATTCTAATGATATCTTCTTTTTTCAACTGATTTTTAACCTCATAATTAAAATCAGTTCTTAATAGTTCATTTTCATTTGTCCAAGCCCAATCTAAGAACCCATTGGCATTTATAGTGGGTAAATCCCTTAAAATTTTTAAAGGCAACAGAAGAACTGGATTATCATTAAAAGGGTTTTTGGGGAGAAACACTTTATTATCTTCCCATCTTAAATTTTGAAAATTAAAGGCCGCATGCTTAACTTTAAATTCCTCCAATGGTACATTATGACGTTCACAAATTTCCTTGGTATACTTAATAATTTCATCTTTTATAATATTGCCGCATATATCACTTATCCTGTCGGCACCAATACCTTCTTCTAATATTCCAATTTCTTCAAAATGGTCTAATTCTTTTAATCCTGCTTGTATTGATTTTGCTATCGCTTCTCCTATATTTTTTGAAAAACCAATACCAGAACCAGCTCCTTTTGTACTTTTGTTCGTATAACCTAAACATATTTCATCTACTTCAGGAAAAGTTAGCATTCCTAAAAGTTTTTTGTAAGATAAATTTGTAGTTACTCCTTTGCCTTTTGCAGCTAACATAAATGCTTCATTAAAGAATTTAATTATTTTATCGTGGCAGTTTGCAAAGTGCCCATTGGAATACTTAAACAATAAAAACGGATCAATAAATAATTTAGTATCGATATCTAAAATGGGATCGAACCAATCCTCTTCCGTGCCTCGTTTGATTTGATACAATTCTGAAAATAGCATTTTAAAACCTCTCCCTCTGTCTTCTCTTAATCTATTAGCGTTAATATTATACAGAATTTTCAAATATTTTTTTGAAAACGCTATATATCATTAATTACTTTGTTTCTTATCTACAGTGAATACAAAAAAGCCGAGGCATTATTCCTCGACCTTAACCAATTTCGTATTTTGAAGATTACTTTTCCCTGAGATCGAGTTTGTTTGATATGTATAGAATTACACTTCTTGTATTCCATACGCCCTTTGCTCGTCACTGCGTCCCTAGTTGTCGGATCAATTCTTAATAGAAGAAACTCGCAGCACCAACGCTTTTGAAGCAATATGCCTTCATTTAATTTCACAAAAGAATATTCAAAAATAACGATATGCTGGCGGGCAATATTTTGCAAAACCATTACCGGAAAAAATTCATCAAAAAGTTTGCAAAAAAGAATGTCACAATGTCACTTTTAGATAGTAAGCCTTTGCTACTAATAACTTTTCGAAAGTGACTATAAATTTCAGTTTAACATTCTAATTTGGCACACCATTAAATTAATCGAGGTTCTTTTCTAAACCTATTATTTGAAAGTTAAATTTAGACTCTATTATTCCTCGATTCGCTCTTGATAATTTAGGAGTCACTATAAATAGTCTATCCACAGCTCTACTTATACCTACATAATAAATTCGGTGTTCTTCGTTTCCAGCTAAGGCTGGGTGAGTAAGAAACTCTATCGTATCGGTTATCAATAAGACATTTTGAAATTCATCGCCTTTTGATTTATGAACAGTTCTATGCTGACTAATATCTTCTTTATAATTTATACATACTGCTAACTCTTTATAAGAATACTTATTATAAAAGTCTTGGGTAGCTCCTTTTCTAAAACCGGACATCTCTATATCTTCTCTAACTAATTGATAGAATAAAATTAAAGGCTCATCAAAAAATGCCTCTTGTTTTTTCATTAATCTTTGTAAAATTGATATAGATTTATTAAATTGCTCTTTTTCAGAATAACCAATAAAATTATTACTCATTATTTTTATAGCATTTTTGTAATCACTATGCTTAGCGAACTCTAGAGCTTCCATTGAACTTTTTATAACATTGTATCGTTGTGGATTGTCTTTTGAAGCTAATTCAACAAGCAGTTTAGTATTTAAACTACTATTGTCTATCTCGAATTTCATTGCATTTGACGTTGGGTTATCTCTAGCTAAGGTTTGAATAAACATATCATCGCCGTATATCTCTTGAATTTTCTTATATGCGTCTACACCATTTCCTATAAATAAGATAGGTATGTCATGATCTACATTTCTATGTCTAGTTTGAGCAATATCCACTCTAATTTCATTTAATAAATCAATAATTTGATTAGAACTTCGTCTATTTTCAGTAATAGTATATTCACTTAAATTATCAATTTTAAATTTAAGATAATCATCTATACTAGCACCCTGAAACGAGTATATTGATTGTGCAGGATCTCCGATTACTCCTACAATAGTTTCTTCTTCTGCTAATAAAGATACTATCTTAGCTTGAATAGGATTAGTATCTTGAAATTCATCTATAAAAAAATAAGGAAATTTAGCACGTAAAACCTTTAAAATAAAGGGATATCTTGTAATCAACTCATAACTGAAATACAGTACATCGTCATGATCAATTTTACCATCTTGCCAATATAACTTTTTATAACTAAGTAAGTCTGTTTCCAGCGTTCCAACTATCTTACGCAACTGTCTGGCGTGAGTTTCTTCACATTTCAAATATAATTTCAGGTCGTTATTAAAACTATATTTAAGACTAGATAACCAATTGAATAACGCATCTTTGTTTTTGGGTAGCTTTAGCAATTGTTTTATCGTATAAGGATGCTTTAGTTCTTCACTCTTAGAATGTTTTTCTAACCACAATTCAACTTTTTTATATTTAGGTTCGATGTTATCATGACCTTTTATTTTTTGAAATTCAATGTTAAATACTTCTGCTATATGAGTAATATATGGCTTAACAACATGGCTGTATAAAAAGCTATGAATAGTCGAAACTTCTATTTGATTAACGGACTGAGACCCTAATCTATGCAAAATAGTTTCTACAGCCACATTAGTGTATGTTATACATGCAATTTTACGCGTTTTCTCTAACCGCTCAGAATTTTTCAATACATTTTTAATATGATTTATTAGCCAATGAGTTTTTCCGGCACCCGGACCCGCAGTAACTTTAAAATGTTGCTCAATATCTATTATATCTTCGGAAGAAATAGCAATCATTCTGCACACATCCAGTCTATTGCAGCTTTAATATAATCAGGGACGATAAATTCTTGAAATCCAGTACTTTCTTTTTCATCAGCAATTCTTTTTTTAAATAAGTTTTTCTCTAATTCATAAGCTAACTCTAATGCGTTAACTCCTTTTCCTACTGAATTTAAATATCGAGCAGCAACTAATGCTTTCTTTTTATCCTGATCTTTCCATGTTGAACGTTCGTCTCTTAATGCTTGTTCAATTCGGCCGTTTTCTTCCGACTTCTTTAAAGTTTTAAGCATTGTGTCCAATGATTCATCATTGCTATATTGATCCATTAGTTTAAAAATTTCATCTCTATTAGCTGTAGAATCTGTAACTAACCCCTTAAAGTTAGGGTTAAAACGAATCAAATCGTATTCTAAAGTTTTCCCATATATCTCATCTTGTAAAAAGAATTGAATGTTTTCAGAATAACTATTTGGAGATTCACTTTTCTTGTAAGTATACTCAATTTCACTGATATTCATTTCAAATGGATAACACTTTTTAAATGACTTTTTATTACTTGAGTCTTTACCTTTAGTAAGTAGTTCTTTTCTTTCAGGATCTCTATCTGTTATGCATGCTACTTTTCTTTTAATCGAGTATGGGTTAGAAGAATTAAATAGGTTTAAAAAATGATCGAAATATTTACCACCAACGTTGATTACCGCAATATGACGATCTTCCAAAGAAATATTTAAATATTCAGCGAATAAAGACATTAATAGCTGTTCTGCTAGCCCTTCTACTAGGATGATTTTTTCAGCAAATAGCATATTTGATTTAGTTGCATCTAAAAATCTTTGAATATATTTTTTGCTTTCTTCATTTTCACCAAAAGATTTTCCTGGGTAACCAATTAATGTCTCATTGCCGTTTTTATATATACAAATTAATTCATCCAAATTCACTGCACCTGTTATATGAGTAGAATGAGTAGTAACAAAAATTTGTCTAACTTTTTTGTCACTTAGATTCCTTTTAAGAAAATTTAGTAATTGTCTTTGCATTGTAGGATGCAAATGCGCTTCAGGCTCTTCAATAATTAACATTGGATAGACCTTAGCATTACTACCTAAATATTCTTCATTTCCATCAACCTGCATTTTTGAAAGTAAGAGCGACATAAATATTAAATTATTGTAGCCAAGCCCATTATTGATAATAGGCATTTTAATACCTGTTTCGTATTCAACTATTAGTTTTAAAGCAGAATAGAGTTCAATGTCTGTTATGCTACCGTCAAAGTTAGGAGTAGATTTATCAAATGAAGCACCTATATCATTTGCATATGATAAAATGTGTTTCTTACCTTCTGTCATCCTCTGGTTCAATAGTGCAATTAAATTTCCGGCAAGATCTCCGAATTCTTTCTTCTTTTCCTTAATAGTAGCTTCTTTTTCTTCTTTTGCTAAAGAGCCATCAGATTTTATGTTATAGTCCATAAAGAAATCTAAAACATTCTTTAATAGTGTGTTTTTTCCGCTAAACATATCTCGTTCGACATCCCTTATTGCATCTAAAAATTGAAAATCAAATTTATTTAACGATTCACTATCAGCAGTTATTTGATTAGTAGGATCTCCACCCCAAATTTTATATGAATACAGCCTTAGAAATTCATCTTGAATAGTTTGCCATACCTCAAATATATCTTTCGCTTTATCTATTGCGCTCTTATAAAGTTCATGAAACTTAGTTGGTAAGTAAAATGTATATTGCAGTTTAGCTTCATAAGGTTCTTCTAACTTACTTAGCCAGTTACTCACAGTCACTAAGTCGTCGCTCATTAATTTTTCACAACCATCTTGCTTTAAAGTAGCGGTTATTTTAATACTAGGAGGATGCTCTTTTAATTCTTCAATTGGTATGTTTTTATTAAAATCATCAATTGATAAATGCTTTTTACTATTGGAATTAAAAATTAAGGCTAATGCTCGTAACAAATTTGATTTACCAGCATTATTGTGTCCTATAATAACGTTTATACCATTATTAAAATCTATAGAGTTGTTACGAAAGTTTTTATAATTATTTATATTGATATTTGAGATATACATTAAAATTAAGCTCCCTTATCACTACTGTTTATCCATAGCTTTTTCAATAACTTTTTTATAAATAGCTCTTTTTCCTTTATATAGATGAGCCTGCTATTCATATTTTTATTATACAAATAAAAAAGCAAAAAGTGGTATAAAGACCCAATTTCATACTGCTTTTTTAACAGCTATTTTGTTTTTTAAAGGATTCTATTATGTTTTACACAACTTTATTATTTGCAGACACGTTAGTGTGAATAATTAAAATAGCTTTTTCAATGAAGTTATATACTCTACATCGGAATGCTATTACTTCTTCATCAAGTTTTCATTAGATTATGCAGTTGATATGGAGCTGCTTTCAAGCAATCCCATGAAGAAGATACAACTATCAAAACCAAAAAAGGCGGAAATTGCAGTGTGGGAGTTTGATGATGTCCAAGCTTTCTTGAAAGCCGCCTCCCTCCACTGCTGGTATTCTGCTTTTTATTTAGCGGTTACAACTGGGATGAGGCGCGGGCAGATCTTAGGGCTTCGGTGGAAGGATGTTGACTTAGAAAAGGGGATCCTGTATGTACGACAGACCCTTAAGGACGGTAAACAGTTTCTCACGGGCGCTAAGACCGCTTCAGGGGTAAGTCCAATGAGACGGTGGCGGTCCTAAGAAGGCACAAAGCGGCAGTTTCAAAAGAGAAGCTAAAGACCGGCCCTTCATACTAGGATTTCGATTTAGTCATTTGTACTGACTCGGGTACTCCTGTTAATCCAGAGAACTTGAAGAAGTCCTACAGCCGACTCATTTAGGTATCGGGTGTTCCGAAGATCCGCTTTCACGATCTACGTCATACTCATGCTACTATGCTTTTATCGCAGGGTGTAAATGCGAAAGTAATTTCTGAAAGGCTAGGTCATAGTAACATCAAAACGACCTTGGACATCTACTCGCACGTACTTCCTAACGTGCAGGAAGAGGCCGCAAATCAAATTGATGTGCTGTTCACAAAATCAAAATAGATCGCTTTGACACCAATATGGCACCAAACCTGTTTTTCATTGATGAGAAACGAAAAAAAGACCACCTCCGAAGAAGTGATCTTTTTATAGAGAAACCGTGTTCCTGACGCTCTCTCAAGGGTTTTAACACCCGATGACCCGTACTGGACTTGAACCAGTGACCCCTTGCCTGTCAAGCAAGTGCTCTCCCACTGAGCTAACGGATCGTTATGGAATTTTTTCAGCGCCACTTTTTCGAAAACTCGTTTTACTGACAATTTATATTTTATGCAATTGGCGCCCTTCTGTCAACAACTTTCTTACCAAAATCTTATTATCCGCTTTTCCACTCAAAAAATTGACAATATCCTCACTCACTCCGTACGCTGAAAATATAAACCTGGTGAATGGAGGAACAATACATGACGACTGAACTTCGCATTGCCGTTCTGTGCGGCAGCTTAAGAACGGGCTCTTATAACCGAAAGCTGTTGGAGGCCCTGATCGAAAAAGCACCGGCGCACATGCAGTTTGATGAAATCCGGCTTCACGATGTGCCATTTTTCAACGAAGACATGGAAGCCGCGGGTGATCCGGCTCCGGTCCAGCGGTTAAAGGAACAAATCAAGCAGGCGGATGGCGTGTTAATTGTGTCGCCTGAATACAACGGCTCCGTACCGGCTGCGGTGAAAAATGCGATCGACTGGGCTTCCCGTTCACGCGGCCTCCTGGCGAAAAAGCCGTTTGCGGTAGCCGGTGCGACAACCGGCACGCTTGGAACGGCTCAGGCCCAGGTGCAGCTGAAAGGGCTGCTTGTGCATCTTGATGCATATGTGCTGCCGAATCCGAAAATGCTTGTGAACGGCGTTGAGCAAAAAATAGCAGCTGACACGGGTGCGCTGACCGATCCATCGACGTTAAAGCGGGCGGAGCGTTTTATGCACGAATTTGAGGAGTGGATTCTTTTGTTTACGCATGCCGCTGAAGCCAATCGAGAACAATGGTAATCTCTTCTTCCACCGTACAGTTTTCGTCGATCCGCAGAACCGGGCAGGAGACCTGTTTCAGCCATTGCTCCTGCTGTGTTCTGCTTCTTGTTTCCAGACCGGCCCTTTCGTACAGCGCTGCCTCATGTCGTTGTCCCGGAACCTGATGCCCCTATAATATGAATGCGGTCCACTCCCTTCACTCCCCATCTTTGCAAAACAGGCCCATTGCCGCAACGGACAAGGGCCTGCTTATTATTTAATTTTCCGCCACATTAAGTACAAAACTGTCATAAACAGAATCGTCATTACGACCGCGGTGATCAGCGCGATAATGTATGTGTTGGAGCCGGAGATCGGCGACTGGTTGCCCATGGACACAAAAATGCCGGCCATAATGATGCTGAAGGCGAGCATAATCACGCTCAGGACGATCAGTGACGCCATTCGTTCGATCCGCCTCATCATGTTGTCATCGGCGGTCAGATGCATTTTCAGCTTTGGCTGGCCGCCTTCCCACTCATTCAGCGTTTCATTTAAAATACCCGGCAGCTTGGTGGCGGCCATTTTAAACAAGCGGAAAAACGAGCGGGATTCGCGCATCATTTCCTTCGGGTGAATGCGGCCCATCAGCACTTCATGCGCCATGTCCCGCACCATGCCGGAAAGACTTGAGCCAGGGTCAAGCGCGATGACGGTTTGCTCGACTTTTAAAAACGCCTGTCCGACCTGCACGAAGTCTTTCGGGATGGTAATGTGGTGGCTGCCGGCGACGCTGAACAGCTCCTGCAGCATCGCACCCATCTGGACGTCTGCAAGCTCAATGTCGAGGTATCCTGCCATCCACCGGCTAATGTCACGCTGAAGAATGCGCCTGTCCACCGGCTTTCTTGCGCCCATTTCAAGCACGAGAATTGACAGAGAGGCGGCATCGCGGTCAGCGAGCGCAAACAAGCAGTCCGACAGCAAATGCCTCATGTCTTCAGACAGGCGGCCTGTATTGCCAAAGTCAATCAGCCCGAGCCGTCCGTCGTTTAAGAGAAGCAGGTTGCCCGGGTGTGGATCGGCATGAAAGATGCCGTCGATAAACACTTGACGCAGGACGGTTTCTGACAGGGCGCGGGCGAGATCCTGCCGTTCCTCTGCGTGAAGCTCATTGATCACATCACCGCGCAGCGACCGGCCGCTCACAAACTCCATGACCAGCATCCGTTCTGTTGTCCATTCAGGGTAAATACGCGGCACGTAAATCCGAGGCTCCTTCATCAAATCCCGAACACCTTCTGCTTCCATCGCTTCCATCCGGTAATTCATTTCCCGTCCGAGTGCCGCCGCAAAGTCATCAATGATGGCTTTTAAGCTGACCTGGCGCGCCAGCTCGGAATTTCGTTCAGCGATGCTGGCCAGCTGCCGCAGAATGGATACGTCGTTGCGGATCACCGGTTCAATGCCGGGACGGCGGATTTTAATCGCGACTTCCGTTCCGTCCTTTAAAGCAGCCCTGTGCACCTGGCCGATCGACGCCGCACCGAGCGGCATTTCTTCCATATAAACGAGCCAGTCGTCGAGCGGCTGCCCGGCTTCTATTTCAACAATTTGCTTGATCGCTTCAAACGGCATCGCCGGCGCGCTGTTCTGAAGCTTCGCCAGCGGCTCGGTCCAGGAAGGCGGCAGGAGATCGGTTCTCGTTGATAAAAACTGCCCGAGCTTCATAAAGGTCGGACCGAGCTCCTCGAGCGCACGGCGCAGCTGCTCGCCTTTGACATTTTGTTCTTTTACGCCCCGTCGTGTGAATGGAATCTTTTCTGCGAGGCCTAAATCCTTTATGTATCCAGCAAATCCATGCTTCGCGAACACCGCCACAATTTCCGGCGCGCGCCGAAGCGTTCCGATTTTCACCACAAAGTCACCTTCTCTGCTTCCATCATTTTGTTCCATCATATCACACCCTCTCCCTTTCCCGCTTGAAAAAGAACACCCATTCCCTTATAGTAAGGAGGAGATGTGAGGAGGTTTTTTGATGAAACGCGGAACCATTCAGGATCATTCTATTGATTCGACTGAATTAAACGAGGAGATATCCTTTCTTGTGTACGTTCCGGCGGATTTTTCCCCGATGGTTACGTATACCTTTCTTATCTGTCAGGACGGCAAGGATTATTTCCAAATGGGGCGGCTTCCACGGGTTGCAGATGAGCTGCTGGCGGAGGAAGAAATTGAACCGCTCATTATCGTCGGAATTCCGTATAATGATAAGCACGACCGCCGGGACAAGTATCATCCGGACGGTGAAAAGCAGCAAGCGTATATTCGCTTTTTAGCTCATGAGCTTGTCCCTTACCTGGATAAACATTTTCCAGGACACGGCGACCGCTTCGGACGGGCGCTTGCCGGTGACTCACTGGCGGGAACGGTGTCCTTTATGGCATCGCTTGCTCATCCTGATTTGTTCGGGCGCGTTTTGATGCACTCCCCTTTTGTGGATAGCACGGTGATGGCGGCAGCTGAGCAGGCGGCGTCTCTGCCTTCGCTTTATCACGTCATTGGCACCGAGGAAACGGATGTCCTCATGACAAATGGAGAACGGGCGGATTTTTTCACACCGAACCGGGCGCTTTCTGCGTTGCTGGAAAAGAAAACAACAGACTACGTCTACCATGAATTCAACGGCGGCCATACGTGGACGTACTGGCAAAAAGATATGAAGCCGGCTTTGCTAAAAATGTTTGAATGAGCCCCGGCTCACATGCCGCATTTTTGCCGACGTTTGGTATACTGATAGTGGAGATGTTATTTTAAGGAGAGTGAGCGAACATGAAATACGGTGTTGTGATTTTCCCATCAAAACCTTTGCAGGATAAAGTAAACGGTTACCGCAAGCGCTATGATCCTCACTATGCGCTAATTACACCGCATATTACATTAAAAAGTCCGTTTGACGCAGAGGATCAGGACATTCAGCAGCTCGCTGAGAAACTCCGCCGGATTGCGGCTCTTCATCAGCCCTTTACGTATCATGTCAGCAAGGTAAAATCATTCGAGCCGGTCAACAACGTTATTTACTTTAAGGTGGACCCGAACAGCACACTCGATTCGTTATACAAGGAGATGCATACGGAGGACTTTCCGGGAAAGGAGCCGTACGCGTTTGTTCCGCACATTACGATCGGCCAGCAGCTGTCCAACGATGAGCATTCAGACGTATACGGCTCGCTGCAAATGGAATCCATCGATTTAACGGAAAAAGCGGACCGGTTCCACCTGCTGTATCAGCTTGATAACGGCTCATGGACTGTTTATGAAACATTTTTACTTGGAAAGGATGCATAATATTTTGAACGTCGTGAAAACAACAGACTTACATCAGAGAGAAGATGCGTACAGCGTGCGCACAACCGTTTTTGTCGGAGAGCAGAATGTTCCGCCTGCTCTTGAAATTGACGAACTGGAGGATGAAGCGGTTCATTTCGTTTTGTATGATGACGAAAACAAGCCGTGTGGGGCCGGACGTTTCCGAACCGTCGGTGAATTCGGGAAAGTGGAACGCATTTGTGTGTTGAAAGAAGCGCGCGGAAAAGGAGCCGGCCATTTGATCATGGAGGCGATTGAGCAGCATGCCGCGACCGTTGACGGACTGACAACGCTGAAGCTCGATGCCCAGCTTCACGCCATTTCCTTTTATGAAAAACACGGGTATGAAGTGGTTTCCGGTGAATTTTTAGACGCCGGCATTCTGCACAAAACGATGACGAAGCCGTTTTAATGTGAAAAGGCACGCTTTCCGCAACCGGAAAGCGTGCCTTTTTTTAATTTAAGCTAATTTATCGATTTCAAAGCCTTTGCCGCTGATTTTAGCGGTGTGGACACGAAATGCCTCGTGCTCACTCTGGCGTTTTTTTCTTCTTTCCTCGAGCGTCATCTGCGGCTCTGAACGGTCGCGAAGCACTTTATCAAACGTTACTTTTGATGCGGGATCGATGTAAGAATAGCCGATGCTTGCTTCATTTAACACCCGTTCTCTGTAATCATTGTATTGATATTGCGGAATCGGAAGAACGTAGCCCATGGTTGTCTGCTCCTTTCTTTTTATATTGTTCGTAGTCATCTGTATTAACCATTTCCCCGCTTTTGTTCTTTTGTAAACGATTTAAATGAAAAAGCAGCCCTTTCACCTAGGCGAATAGGAAAAAAGAGCAGCGTCTCCGCTGCTCAATCCGTAGGCTTATTTGATCATTTTAGTGATCGCGTTCATGTCGAGCTTTTTGCCGTCTTTTAAAATCGTCCGGACAATTTCGTCCTCTACTTGCTTTGGCACTTTTTTTCCGGCAAGACCAGCTGTCTGCGCGACGACCGCTCGAATGGTTTGTTCATCTTTAAAGTCTGCGTACTGGAGTGAGTCGACGAGCGCGAATACGTCTGTCATGCGCACGCCGGTTTTTTTCTCAATGCTGCCAAAGATCTTGTCGTTCATTCAGCGCTCCCCCTCAATTCAACTCAATAAAAGCTTGCACCGACGATGATGAGCAAAATGAACAAGACAACGATCAATACAAATGTGCTTGTGCCGCCGTAGCCGCCGCCTCCGCATCCATACATACCCATGACGCATCCCCCTTTCGCTGTTCTCTTCATATCATATGAGAGGACGGAAAAAAGGGATGGGCCAGTTCACCCCTTCGGCTTAAAAAAAAGTGCGCCGATAAAACCGAAGACGATCGCCGCCGAAATACCAGAGCTTGTCACCTCGAACATTCCGGTTAGCACGCCGACGACGCCATGCTTTTCCGCTTCCTGCATGGCACCCGCGACAAGTGCGTTTCCGAAGCTTGTAATGGGAATGGTGGCACCCGCGCCGGCAAAGTCAATGAGTGGTTCATATAAATCAAACCCGGCGGCCACGGCACCGATTGAAACTAAAATCGACAGGGTGTGGCCCGGTGTTAAATGGCCGAGATCCATCATCAGCTGGCCCACTACACAAATCAGCCCGCCAATCACAAAGGCCCAAAAAAACATCGCAAGCATGTGACTGCCCCTTTCCTTTATGCCATTTCTTTTTTCAATTTAATAATTTCCGCCAGCCGGCTGTCTGCTTCTTTTTCTGTTAAATGACCCGCCTCAATATCCTCCTTTAACCGAACGGCTTCAAGAAAGATTTTATAATCACTTGATACGATGACTTCAGATTCTTCTTTTTCGGCCATTTTTTCAATGTGATCATCGAGCTTTTTTTCAATATCCTTCATCTGAAACCGGTCCAGGTGGCGCACCTTGTAGGCGACGAGCAGCTGCTCCGTTCCTTTCACAACCGCAGTATCGTAAATTTCTTCAAATGAATCGGCTTCCTTCTTAATGTCAGCGGCCAAATGGTCGTGGTGTCCATCGAGCTGGACGGCATCCGGGTCCGCTGTTTCAATCATCGCCGTTCCATCATGCTCCGGTCCGCATCCAGCCAGCATCAGGACCACCAGCCATCCTGCTGATTTTTTCATGATCAGCACCTCCGTTTTCATTCAGTATGTGCGAAACCATAAAAAAAATTCCGTTCACTGCGGCAATTGTCCATGCCGTTTTGAACGGAATTCATATTGTATTAGTGTACCGATATTAAAGGAGGAGTGCATAATGGGATGCCACAAGCATCATAACGATGTAGAAAGTGGTTCTGAAAGCTGCGTTTGTGAAGTTGTTCGCGCGATTCGCGATATTCAGGACGCAAGACAGGATGACGACTGCCGTGACTGCAAAGACTGCTTTGCTGAGCCGCTGGGTGACTTGGATGGACCGCGCCGCCGCAATGCCGACACACGTGTTTTCACACTGACAACGAAAAAAGGAAAGCCGTTTTTTGCTTTCTTTAACCCGGATGAAGTAGATGACTGCGACTCAGGCTGCGTCTCCATCTTTTTCCGTGTAGAAGATGTATTCGACAGCTGCTGTGCACGTTTGCGTGTACTCGTGCCGCTTGATGATGAGCGCGAGCCTGTCAACCTTGCTACAGATGAAGGGATCAGCTTAAAGCACGTCTGCAAAGTAGAGTACTTTGCGAAAACACGCAGCTGCATTACAGTAGACTTAAACGAGTTCATTGCTGTGCAGTGCATTAAAGACGTCGATCTTGACGTTTGCCGCTAACTTGCTTCGCCTCTTCATGAGAGGCGTTTTTTTTATGTTCCGGCGATGCGGATATGCAGGATGTCATTAAGCGGCACTTCGACGGCTGCTTTCGTTTCATCATCGATCACCCACACGTGGTTTTCGTCATACCTTTCAATGATGCCACGCGCAGAGCCCGTCGTCCATTCAAAGCGGCACGGAACAGGGATACGCCGCTTGGCTAAATACAGCACTTTTTCCGCTGTATCCATCTCACGAAACGGCTTAAGACGCCCTGACTCGTCTTTTGGCTCTTCTTTTCTGGCCTCTGCTTTAGGGACTGCTTCGACAATGAGCGGTTCGTCTGCTTTTGACACCTCCTGCATCACGGGAATCACCGGCTTTAACTGCGGCTGTCCGATATAAAGAAGGGGACCCGACGGTTTTTTCATAGCACACACCTCCGCTTTTCAGCCAGTATATGCAAAAACACCGCCCAATATGGACGGTGCCTCAAAAATTTTTTTTAGCCAAGTACGTGGTAGCCGGAATCAACGTGAATGTTTTCACCAGTAATCCCGCGCGACATATTGCTGAAAAGGAAAACGGCTGCATCGCCTACTTCTTCCGGTGTCGTTGTCCGGTGAAGCGGTGCCTGCTCTTCAATTTTCGTTAAAATGCTGTTAAAATCGCTGATGCCTTTTGCCGCCAGTGTCCGGATCGGGCCGGCTGAGATCGAATTCACGCGAATGTTGTCCTTGCCAAGATCCGCAGCAAGGTAGCGGACACTTGCATCAAGAGACGCTTTTGCCACACCCATCACGTTATAATTCGTAATGACGCGCTCGCCGCCTAAATACGTTAGTGTGACAATGCTTCCGCCTTCTGTCATAAGCGGCTTCGCATATTTCGCCACAGCGGTTAACGAGTATGCGCTAATGTTATGAGCAAGCATAAAACCGTCACGGGATGTATCAACAAAATCGCCATCCAGGTCTTCTTTGTTCGCGAAAGCAATACAATGAGCGAGGCCGTGGATCGCGCCGTGTTTTTCTTTGATCGCATGAAAGCATTCTTCAATCGCGGCGTCATCTGTCACGTCGCATGATAAAATGAACGGATCATTTTGGTTCTCAAGTGTTGCTGCAAGGTCCCGGACGTTTTTCTCCAGACGCTCACCTGCATACGTAAACACAAGCTTTGCGCCGGCTGCATCCAATGAACGGGCAATTCCCCAGGCGATGCTGCGCTTATTGGCGACACCCATTACAACAAACGTTTTTCCTTCAAGTGAAAATGACATATATCCGTTCCCCCATTTATACAAGTTATTAGTACCTAGTGTTAATATTATCACGAATACGAAAAAAATCAACGGATATCCTGACGGCTTTTGTCCCGCTTTTAAATTCCCGGTAAACGGCTTATACTAATGGCAGTAGACACAACCAATTAAAGGAGCGATTGAATGAAGCTGGATATTATCGGAGATGTACACGGCTGTTACGATGAGTTTCAAGAGCTGACGCGGGCGCTCGGGTACCGTTGGGAAGAAGGCATTCCCATTCATCCTGAGCAGCGGTCACTGGCATTTGTCGGTGACCTGACAGACCGAGGCCCGGATTCTGTACGTGTACTGGATGCTGTGTGCCGGCTGGTTGAAGAACAGGACGCAAAATATGTGCCTGGCAATCATTGCAACAAGCTGTACCGGTATTTTCTCGGAAACAATGTTCAGGAAACACACGGTCTTGAAACGACGGTTGCCGAGCTTGATTCGATGCCGGCCGATGAATACCGGATTCTTCGGAAACGCTTTTTATCCATATATGATCAGTCGCCTCTTTACCAGGTTCTTGATGATCGCCGTTTGGTCATTGCCCATGCCGGCATCCGGGCCGACTACATCGGAAGAATGGATGCCCGGGTAAAAACGTTCGTGCTGTACGGGGATATTACAGGTGAAAAGCATGAAGACGGGTCGCCTGTGCGCCGCGACTGGGCGAAAAAATACGCCGGTGAGCCGTTTGTCGTTTACGGGCATACCCCAGTGAAGGAGCCGCGCCGAATCGGACAGACCATCAACATCGACACCGGGTGCGTGTTTGGCGGACAGCTGACAGGACTCCGGTGGCCCGAGCAGGAAACGGTATCGGTCGAATCCAAGCAGCCGCTCGTTCCCGAAAAGTTCCGGACCTTTGATTAACCTCTGCTGGGAGTTAAATGCCTAACGCCGGTATATCGAAATAAGTGCCGATATATTGCTTCTAACGCTGATATATTGGAATTAGCGCTGATATTTTGCTCCTAACGCTGATATATTCATATATCGGCGTTAGCGCTTCGATATCGGCGATGCAGACATTTTATCAGCGCTAGCGCCAACATACCGGCGTTAGCGCACACTTACCAGCGCTTAAACTACGAAAAAACCTGAATGTGGTCCTCTTTTCCAGAGGCTCCTCATTCAGGTTTTTCTGTTTGTTTCATTTTCTCCTCTTTCAGCAGCTGCTGCATATCATCCGGAAGCGGCATCGTAACGCTGACCTGCTGTCCGGTCAGCGGATGCGGGAATTGAAGCGAACCGCAGTGGAGCGACTGGCGTGCAATCTGGGCGCATCCTCCTCCGTATAAATCATCTCCCGCCAGCGGATGACCGATATGAGCGAAGTGAACCCGAATTTGATGCGTTCTCCCCGTTTCAGGCTTGACGGTCACATGAGCGAACGTTTCATGCTGCTGGATCACCTCATACGCAGTCCTCGCAAACTGGCCGTCTGCGCGCACCGTCCGTTCAATGATGCTCGTATCACTTCTGCCAATCGGGGCTTCTATCACACCGGTGGAATCGATCAGAACGCCTTCCGCCAGTGCTTCATACCGCCTGGAAACAAGCTTCTTTTTTTGCATGTCTGACAGAAGATGATGTACGTAGCGGTTTTTAGCGGCCAGGACGATGCCGGATGTATCCCGGTCCAGTCTGGTGACGATATGTGCCGTTGCCTGAAGGCATCGTTCTTCATACAGCCATAGCAAGCCGGATGCGAGCGAGCCTGTCGGATGCTCACGCGACGGGATTGTATTCATCCCCGGCGGCTTGGCGACAGCAATGAAGGCATCGTCTTCATACAGGACAGCTAAAGGAACCGGCTCCGCCTTGATTCCCTCTGAAGGGACCTCCGGCGGAAACACTACCCGGACCTTGTCTCCTTTTAACAGCTGATACCGGACGTTTTCTTCCTGCCCATTCACTTCAATCCGGCCGCCCGTAAATTTAATATCCGTTAATGCCCGTTTGGAAATGGACTGCTCCTGCAAAAACGCCCGGAGCAGCACCGCTTCGTTTACGGTCCATTGCAGTTCAAATGGCTTTTTTTCAGCTGCTGACAAAGGAATCATGCACCCTTTTCCAAAATGGGAATGGCCGGAAGCGGGCAAAGCGGATTTTCTCCGATGCCACCCGGTATTGAATCGATTTCACGTCTTTATGCAAAATCGTTAAATGGTCAATCGTCACTAAAAAGTCCAGGCGGTTGACCGGCTTCAGCATACACGTATGGTGCGCCGGCAAAATAAGCGGTGACCCGACTGTCCGAAACACCCGGTTGTTAATCGACGCCATTTCCGCCAGCTGCAGCGCACGGATGGACGGATGCAGGATCGCTCCGCCAAGCGCTTTGTTGTAAGCGGTACTGCCAGACGGTGTCGAAACGCAAAGCCCGTCCCCTCTGAACCGCTCAAATTGCTCTCCGCGAATTTCCACGTCCATGACAAGCGTGCCGTCCACACTTTTAACTGTTGATTCATTCAGCGCCAAATAACGCGTTTCTTTCCCGCCGTCCTGATAGCGAATAATGGCTTCAAGCAGCGGGTATTCAATAATCTGATACGGCGTCCGGGCGATGGCGATGACGAGCTTCTCGATCTCATCCGGTGTCCAGTCCGCATAAAAGCCAAGGTGTCCTGTATGCACGCCGACAAAAGCCGTTTTATCGAGACGGCCGCTATACCGGTGAAAGGCATATAAAAGCGTTCCGTCTCCGCCAACAGAAATGACAATATCCGGTTCATTTTCATCATATGTCAGCTTAAAGTCCGTTAAATAGTTGCGGATTTTATGCATGAGCGCATTTGATTTTGCATCCCCTTTTGATGTAATCGCAAACTTCAATAACCTCACCCCTGCCCGATTAATGGTTACTCTTTTTTCTTTGTAAAAAACAGCTGCGCTTCCTGAATTTCTTCACGGATCAAGGACATTTCCTCATCCAGCCGGAACGCCGCTTCTGCCGCACGCTGAAGGCGCAGTTGAATTTGTTCCGGAAAGTCACCGTTGTATTTGTAGTTGAGCGAATGCTCGATCGTTGCCCAAAAATTCATCGCCAGCGTCCGGATTTGAATTTCAGCCAGCAGCTTTTTTTCGCCATGAATGGTTTGGACCGGATATTCAATCACAACATGGTAAGACCGGTATCCGCTCGGCTTTTTATGCGAAATGTAGTCTTTTTCTTCAATAATTTTAAAATCGTTTCGTTTTCTTAAAATGGTGACTACATTTTTAATGTCATCCACGAACTGACACATCATGCGCAGTCCCGCGATGTCCTGCATATCCAGCTGAATGCGGTCCATCGGAATTTTTTTCGTTTCCATTTTATCAAGGATGCTCGGCACCGGCTTGACTCTGCCAGTGACAAATTCGATCGGCGACCGGTCATCTTCAATCGCAAACTGCTTGCGGATTCCGCGCAATTTCACTTTCAGTTCTTCTACTGCCTGTTTGTAAGGCGCTAAAAACTCATCCCAATTGTCCATCGCTTCCCCCATCAGCGCTGTTCAGCGAAAAAAACACGTTCGACTTTCTCGACCATTTCTTCGCCGTAGTTGCTGTTTCCTTCGATGTTTACGATCAAGTCGTTCATTTCCTCATGGAATGATTGGAGCATAAACGTACCATCTGTGCCCACAGCCACGATCGGGTGGTTTTCGTCGAGCGCTTTCTTCACATCCACCCATGTGTTCTCGTGAATATAAAGATAAACGTACCCTGGCTCCGCTTCCGCCAGGTATACAAATGCAGCCGCATCGGAGTCCGTAATCACTTGATTGACCGGCTGAAGGTGCGTCACTTCAACCTCCTCCTCTGATAATAAACGAAGCGTATCATCCGCCCATTCTGTTTTCGTAAAATGCCATTTCGTTCTCATTTCGTTCACTTCTCCTTTGCAACATCCGTTCATGAAAACTTCGTAAACATTTTACCACATTTTGCTCTTTCAAACACGGATCGAACAAGATACAATAGAAGAAGATAAATAATGGGAAAAAGAGGCCGATAAATTGAACGAAGAAATTGAAATCGAATTTAAATGCGTCGTCACCAAAACCCAATTTGAGACTCTTGTTGCTGCACTGAAGCCAGGACCTTTTCAGCAGCAGCATAACCACTACTTTGACACACCTGATTTTTTGCTGAAGCAGGCGGGTGCTGCTCTTCGAATTCGTGAAAAAAACAGCAAAATGGAAATGACGTTAAAAGAACCAGCCGACACCGGATTGCTGGAGTCAACAGTCCCGCTTTCCAAACAGGAAACGGAGGACGCACTCAAAGGTCTTTTGCCGGACAATGATGTGATCGAGCGGGCAGCTGAACGTTCCGGCGCTGCGAACTTTGTTCATTTCGGCACACTCTCGACTACCCGTGCGGAAATGAGCTATGAAGGCGGTCTGCTTGTTTTTGACTATAGCACCTACCTTGGCCGTGAGGATTATGAGATGGAGTATGAAGCAAAGGACGCTTCAGGTGAAGCCGTCTTCCATGCGCTTTTAACGCAGTATGACATTGACTATATACCGGCTCAAAATAAAATTCGCCGCTTTTATGAAGCATTACACCAAGATGGAGGAAACTAACGTGGATACAACGTTCTTCAACACGATGATCAACACAACTGCTGCCAAAGCCGCCACTGGAACCCCCTCATCCCCTTTGTCTTCCGGGATGGGCACCAACGCCGTGTTTGGTTCGATTTTACAGCAGGCGCTGGCGCAGGGTCTGCAAATCGTCCAGTCCGATGCCGCACCCGCTAAGCCGGCTCTTTATACAAAAGCAGGCGCGGATCTTGTGAACGCCCCTGTGACTGATTTTGATGATATTATTACCCGCGCAGCTGAGCAGTTCAATGTTCCTAAAAAGCTGATTCAGTCGGTGATCAAGCAGGAGTCCAACTTCAACCCGAATGCGGTCAGCCACGCCGGAGCAACCGGCTTGATGCAGCTGATGCCTGGCACAGCGAGCTATCTCGGCGTCCATAACTCTACCGATCCCGAGCAAAACGTGTTCGGCGGCACTAAATATTTACGGCAAATGCTTGATATGTTTGGCGGTGACATTTCGCTGGCACTTGCGGCATATAATGCAGGACCCGGAAATGTAAAGAAATACGACGGCATCCCGCCATTCAATGAAACACAAAACTATGTGAAAAAAGTAACCGGCTACTACAATGCGTAGAGCCGGCTTTTTTCTTCACCCTGAAAAGAGATTTCGTGAGCCTTCAATCCTATCATTTGTTTTATGACAGAAGCCTTGTTAAAATAAATATACATTACGAGGAAAAAGGAGTCACGTTTATGGCCGAGCAATCCAATGTTCCATTCGACATCATTGGCGAGAAACAGCTTTCAGAACTGGTTGACGTTTTTTACAGCCGCGTTTCGCAGCATCCGGATCTTGCGCCGATTTTTCCCGATGATTTAACTGAAACGGCCCGAAAGCAAAAGCAGTTTTTAACTCAATTTTTAGGTGGTCCTTCCCTATATACAAATGAACACGGGCACCCGATGCTCCGGGCACGACATATGCCTTTTCCGATCACGCCAGCGCGCGCAGCTGCCTGGCTTGCGTGTATGGAATCCGCAATGGAAGATGTGCAGCTAACCGGCGAATTGCGTGCTTTCTTTTTTGAGCGACTTAAACAAACGGCCTATCATATGGTGAACCGGCCGGATGATGAGGGTGATGTTCTGTGAATTCAATGCAACTCTCTGAACGGATTTGTTCCGCGCGGCAAAAGCCGCTTGAATTGTATGTATTTGTTGATCCGCTTTGTTCAGAATGCTGGTCACTCGATCCGATTGTCCGGAAGCTGCAGATTGAATACGGACATTATTTTAAATTAAAGCAAGTGCTGACTGGTAAGCTTACCTCTTTAAATGCTGTACGGCGGCCGCTTGCGGTAGAGAGAAACGGTCTGGTCTGCGAGGAATCGGTTTGGGTTGATGATTCTGCATCATCTCCCTTTCTTGCCTCTATTGCGATCAAAGCAGCCGAATTGCAGGGGAAACGAGCGGGAAGCAAATTTTTGCGGAAATTTCAGGAGCAGCTTTTTCTGGACAAGGAAAATGTGGCGGATGCTGCTATATTAAATCGCTGCGCCGAAGAAGCGGGTCTCGACACGAGTGAATTTTTAAATGATCTGTATTCAGCGGGCGCGACAAAAGCCTTTCAATGTGATTTAGCGATCACCTGTGAAATGGATGTAGAGCAAACGCCGACCATTGTCTTTTTTAATGAACGAATTGAAGAGGAAGGCATTAAAATATCCGGATTGTATTCCTATGATATTTACGTGCAGATTCTGCAGGAAATGCTCGAGGAAATACCAGAGCCGCTCGAGCCGCCTTCTCTTGGAGAATTCATGCAGTACTTCCGCATCGCTGCCACAAACGAAATAAGCGGTGTTTACGACTGGACAGACGCGCAAACAGAATGCGAAATGAAAAAGCTTCTGCTGCAGCGAAAGGTCCGCAAGATCAATACAAAGCACGGCACCTTTTGGGAATATATGCAATAAAAAAACGCCAGTATCGATACTGGCGTTTTTTTATAGAGAAAACAGAAAAAGCCCCGCCGAGGCGGAGCTTTTTCTTACGAACAAAGGGGATGGGAGAAATTTTTCACGGTCAAACAAAGGGGTATATGTTTGTTTGTGATCAACTTCACGACCTCATCGTACCATGCATGGCACGTTTTTTGCAAGAGATGCCTATCCCGTTCACAACATTGTCAAAAAAATGGATTTGATAGCGTTAACTGACAAATTAACCCAATAAATTTTCCATTTCTTCAAGCGATTCTTCGAACACACGGCACGCCGCTTCGATGGCATCCGCTTCTGTCATATCTACACCCGCGCGCTTCAGCACCTCAATCGGATCAGCCGAGCTGCCGGCTTTTAAAAACTCATGAATGTAGCGGTTCGCTGCCGGCTCGCCGTCCTCCAAAATTTGCGACGACAACGCAATCGCAGCACTTAAGCCGGTTGCGTATTGATACACATAGTAGTTGTAGTAAAAATGCGGGATACGCGCCCACTCCAACGCAATTTCTTCATCAATGACCATCTCATCGCCGAAATACTTTTTGTTCAGCTCATAATAAGCGGCACTTAGTCCATCCGCTGTTAACGCTTCCCCATTTTGCGCTTTTTCATGTACAAGATGTTCGAACTCTGCAAACATCGTCTGACGGAAAACCGTTCCACGGAATGTTTCCAGAAAATGATTCAGTAAGTATATGCGTTTTTTTTCGTCGTCCGTTGTTTTCAGCAGGTAATCGTTTAAAATCGATTCATTGCATGTCGAGGCTACTTCAGCCACGAAAATAGAGTAGTCTCCGTAAATATAAGGCTGATTTTCACGCGTGTAGTAGCTGTGAATGCTGTGGCCAAATTCGTGAGCCAGCGTAAACAAGTTGTTGACGTTATCCTGCCAGTTCATTAATACATACGGATTGGTCCCGTATGCACCCGATGAATACGCTCCGCTCCGCTTTCCTTTGTTTTCAACGACATCCACCCAGCGGCTTTCCAGTCCTTTTGTTAAAATGTCGTTGTACTCGTTTCCAAGCGGCTGCAGCCCTTTTTGAAGCAGGTCTTTTGCTTCCTCATACGTAACATCGAACTTGCCTTCTGCCACGAGCGGCGTATACAAATCATACATATGCAGCTCATCAAGCCCGAGCACCTTTTTGCGCAAGGCAACGTACCGGTGCAGAAGCGGAAGGTTTTTGTTGATGGTTCCAACAAGATTGTCATACACCGCTTCCGGAATATGATTGCGGGAAAGCGCCGCTTCACGGGCACTGTTATAATGGCGGACCTTTGCCGAGAAATTGTCTTTTTTAATTTGACCGGACAATGTCGACGCAAATGTGTTTTTAAACGATCCGTATGTGGCATAAACCGCTTTAAACGCTTCTTCTCTTACACGGCGGTCAGAGGATTCCAGAAAACGCACATAGTTGCCGTGCGTAATCTGCACATTTTCCCCGTTTTCATCTTTAATGACCGGGAACTCCAAATCGGCATTATTCAGCATGCCAAATGTTGTACTGGATGAACCGAGCACGTCTGATGCCTGCGCCAGTAAATTTTCTTCTGCGGCTGACAAAATATGCGGCCGCTGTTTATTTAAATCGTCCAGCACTTTTTTGTATAGTTGAAGCGGCTCAAAAGAAGCAACAAAGCCGTTGACCTTTTCTTCCTCGATCGATAAAATTTCCGGATCCGCAAAGGAAAGCGCACCAGCAATTTGCGTATACAGCATTTTAGCCCGGTCGTTCATGCCCTGGTAGTGCGCATTTTGTGTATCTTCATCGTACCGCATGTGCGCGTACGTATACAATCTGCCCATCCGCTCAAGCAGCACGTCCTGCCAGGAGAAAAAGGCATGCATCTGCTCTGCACTATTGCCAAGTGTTCCGTTGTAAGAAGCAGCTTCTCCAGCCAGTTCCTGAATCGATTGAAATTCCGTTTCCCACTCTTCATCCGTCGAAAAAATATCTTCTAGCCGCCATTTCAGCTCTTCCGGTACCTCAGAACGAGCCGGCAGCTGCTTTACTCCACTATCAGCCATAAAAAAACCTCCCTTTATGTATAACCATTCTCCTTCCTCATTATATATTCCTTTCGAGTGCACCTCAAAACATTAGCCTGCTGGTCAGCTTTTCTCCAAATACTTTTACAAACTGCTCTTCCTTCTGCAGCTTGTGAAACATCGTCGAGCTGTCAGCGGTCGCGTTCGAAATGCCTAATTCATTGATCAGCGCCATGTATTCAGCGGCAGCTGCTTCAGGTGTGACGTCTGGCGCAAGCGGCAACGGCTGTTCCTTTAAATGCCCTGCTTTAATGCGAGAGCGGATAATGTCTTCCACTGGCCGCTTATGCTGCTCTGCTAAAAGGTAAAACTGCCATTCAATCGGATGGCTCCTGATGGACATGCCACTCGGCACAGGCAATCCAACAAATTCCGGCAATAAATACGGATTGCGCCTGGAGGCATATACAGCTTTGAAAAACGGGTGGCTTCGTCCCTGCTGAAAATAAAGCGATTGATCGATCCACCTTCTTTTTTCGTCAAAAAACGCCTGCAAAGGAAATGGGGCTGCCGCTTTAAACGGGATTGAAGGCGGAAAGGTCATGTCCTCCACTTTTGCAAAGCGGCACGATGCGGTACAAAGTGAGGGCGTAAGAGGCATAATGTGTTCAAAAATCGTAAACATCTTTCGGTCCGGACAATAAGAAATGAAATAAAACCCCAGTTGAGCGTTATAGCGTAAAAACAAACGCTGAAAGGGCGACAGCTTGATGTACGTCCCTTTTCGCTCAACCGCCTTGCCTCCATATATCCAAAAAGGCGTTAAGTTTTTGGCCGTATACTTATCCGTCCGCTCTTTAAAAAGAGAGGCTGGAATGGAGGAACATTGATATTCTACGGCGATGCGGCCGGTTAAAATATCAGGGCGCTGCGATTGATCCGGCAGACGCGCTTCCATTTGCGCTTCAGCGGTTTTCGTAATCCATTGAAATAAATCGCTTTTCCCGGCGAGGTGACGAGGGGATTCAGGTTCTGAGAACGAGTCACAAGAAGTGGAGGAAACGTGGGCAAAATGCGGAATATTGATTTCTCCCGCTTTTACGATAACCGGGCTTTCGCATTGAGGGCAAAAATGTGGAATTTCTTTTAAGCGGGTGGCCAGTGCTTTTGCTTGGGGTCCAGCCAGCACAACGGCTTCGCCATGTGCGTCTACTGCTGACAGCATACCAATATCACTCCCTTTCTTAGTGTATCATTCGACAGCACGAAGAAAGTTCCTCCATTTGAACAAAAAAAGATCCTCTCGATTGCTCAAGAGGAAAAGAATTATGAAAAATATTGGCGAACCGTTTCAAACACATTGTCCGGCATGACGGTTGTGCCGTATTCCTGAAGCGTATGAATCGTCATTTTTGATTCATGCGTATATTCAAGCAGCATGCTGAGTGCATCATCAATATCTTCTTCCTGAAAGCGCTCTTCGTCAAACTCAACAAATAAGTAATAACGATTTTCGTGCGCGTATAATGACGTTGTCAAGTGATCGAGACCGCCGCGATTGGCCAGCGCGATAACGTCTTCAAAATCGCGGAAGGCAAGAACGAAATCAAGCGGTGTGTGATCTTCTTCCGAACGGTCAAAATGTTCTTCAAGCAAATCTTCAATCTGTCCGTTGACATCCATTTTATCACTCGTAAATGGCAGCTCCAATCGCTGTCCATCTTTCGTTAAATTCGCTTGTGTTACTAAAATTTCAAGCCCTTTATCAAGCGCATGCACTTGAATCCAAAGCGGGCCATCCACTGTGAAATCTTCTTCGTCATGGACTTCTTCCATCATATCCCAGAACAGTTCTTCGCTGCGTTCCCGGTTGTACCAGATTTCTTCGCGGTCAAAGCCCCGTTCTTCTATATCAATATATGATATGAAAAACTTCACCGTATTGTCATTAATGCGTTCAATTTCCATTGTGCGGTCTCTCCCTTCCATTTAGAGGGTTCACAGGGCTGCGGAAAAACATGATCCCCATCCCTTTGTTCTATTGTATGATAAACATGGTGTAAATGAAAACAGAAAGACTTCTGTGTTTGCACATTCTAACTGAAATCCCCGCATTCTTCAAGCCGGAGGAGCTTAAAAAAAGCAAAAAAATTCCCGCTGTAACAGCAGGAACTTTTTTTGTCCATTAGTTGACCATACGCTGCGCTTCAAGAAGCTGGAACGTACGAACTTTTCGTGGCAAGAAGCGGCGGATCTCATCTTCATTATATCCAACTTGCAGGCGCTTCTCATCCATGATGATCGGACGGCGAAGCAAACCAGGGTTTTGACGAATCAATTCAAACAAATCTTGAAGCGGAAGTGTTTCAAGATCAACATTCAATTTTTGGAAAATTTTCGAACGAGTTGAAATGATTTCATCCGTTCCATCCTCCGTCATACGCAAAATCTCTTTGATTTCATCAATGCTTAATGGCTCAGAGAAAATATTGCGTTCCACGTAAGGAATTTCGTGCTCTTCTAACCACGCTTTTGCTTTCCGGCATGATGTGCAGCTTGGTGACGTGTATAGTGTAACCATTCCTCATTCACACTCCTTAATTAAAATGTATAATACCTGTCAATTTGAGGAATTGAACGTTCATGGAGATTTCAAGTGTAAGTGAAACTCCTCAACAACCGGCTACATATGTATTATACCATGAAATGACAGCCCATTGAATATCATTTTCATTTGTATTCTGAAATATTTTCTTTACAAATACATTGTACCCGGGGAATGTGTCAACTAAACGTCAAAGCTGCTTTTTTTTACACTTTTTCAAGCGGATCAAACGGTTTTAGTATGTTGTCGCTTCGATTTTCTTCAAATGACAGCGTCTCATCGATCGGCGCAAAGGCAGCCCCGTAAATTTCTTTATCTTTATATTTGTGAATGTCCCGGTACGTCTGCACCATCGCATGAAAAATCGTTTCTTCATCTGCGTCATTGGGACTCCAATATAAAATCTCCATGACAGTTTCCTGGCCGGTTGCAAGCGAACGGCGCCGGTAGCCGATTTTGGTTGCATGCTTGAAATTTTCACGCGCATAAAACCGGAGCCGCTTTTCGGTATCCGTATCATCATACTGAACCGGTTCAACTTCAAGAATGACCGGTTTGTTTTTCGACTTTAACTTATCAATTAACTTTCTGCCAAGACCTTGCCCGCGGGCATCTTTAGACACAAACAGATAGTCGACAAAAACAAACCCGTCAAACTCCACGTAAATAAGTACGTGATTTGGCCCTTCATCTTTATGGTATACGTCGCCGCGCTCCGCCAGCAAAACGTCCATCTGTTCCTTTGATTTCATTTCCTCAATCGGAAAATATTGATTTAATTTTTCATACCAATTCATCGCATTGCTCCCTCATTTCTGATTTTTTCCTTCATTATATTATAAACATATTTCACCACTTTAAACAAATCCACATAAGAAAAACGACCCGCTTTAACGAGTCGTTTCGTAGTGTTGAAAATCAAACGTGTCAAGGGAATACAGGTGTTTCCTTAGCAAAATAAAGACTATCATCTTTCTAGAAAAGAACATTCAGGGGCTACGGGCTACCGGTTCCGCTTTCCTACTGGGCGAACGCTGAACCAGCCCAAAAACTATGGCTGTTTCACCCTGTCCGCTCGTCCAGTGGGAGTCTTCACCGGCAACCCTCCGCCCGTAGTGGTTCTGAAGGTACAGAGAGTATAAAAGACAACTGTTCCTTCAAGAGCTTTTTTCAATTTGAAGACGCCTATTAATCAAGAACGACCTCTTCCTTTTCTACATCTTGAAAACAGAGAGGGCTTTTCTTTGTCTTTTTTGATAAAAGCGATTCCTTTTTTGATATTACAATCTGCTTTTCCTCCCCACTAAGGGCGGCTGACGCAGGACGGACACTCCTTGGGGATCAGCGGGTCAGGTGAGATCCACTTTTGACGCGGCAGCGGCAAAAGTTAGCTCACCGCCCGCCCCCAGGAACGCGCAGTCCTGCAGAAGCCACCCAGACTGTGTTGGCGCAAGCACATTGGTGTTGAAAAAGCGAAGGTCACCGGCTGTTCATTGATAAAACCTTTTTTCAACAGAGGAAATGACCCGCGTTAAAGGGTCGTTTCGTCGGTTTTCTTATATTCAGCAAACTCTTTTTCAGAGCAGTAGACGAAATGGCCAGGTGCCACTTCACGCATTTGAACATGATCATCTACTGTATACTGATGCACGTCCGGCGAATACACTTTGCGCGTGCGGCTCCGTTCATAGTCCGGGTCCGGCAGCGGAATGGCTGACAGCAGCGATTTAGTGTACGGATGAAGCGGGTTTTTGTACAGTACATCGCTTGGAGCTAGCTCCACCAGCTTGCCGAAATACATCACGCCAATCCGGTCTGAAATGTATTTCACCATGGATAAGTCATGCGCGATAAACAAATAGGTAAGGCCTTTTTCCTTTTGCAGCTTTTTCATCAGATTGACGACCTGAGCTTGAATTGACACGTCAAGCGCAGAGATCGGCTCATCTGCAATAATAAAATCGGGTTCTACTGCGAGTGCCCGGGCGATGCCGAGACGCTGGCGCTGTCCGCCTGAAAATTCATGCGGGTACCGGTTCGCGTGCTCCCGGTTTAACCCGACTGTTTGCAGCAGCTCGTACACTTTGTTCATCCGGTCTTCCTTTGATTTCGCCAGACCGTGAATATCAATGCCTTCTGCAATAATATCAGCGACCTTTAAGCGCGGATTCAAGGAGGCATACGGATCCTGAAAAATCATCTGCATTTTCCGGTTAAATTGCATCAGTTCTTTTCTTGATTTTTTCCCGTGAACGTCTTCCCCGTTAAACAAGACCTGTCCATCTGTTGCATCATACAAGCGAATCATCGTCCGGCCTGTTGTTGACTTGCCGCAGCCGGATTCCCCGACAAGGCCGAGTGTTTCTCCTTTGTAAATATCAAAGGAAATATCGTCGACCGCTTTCACCATATTCGGCTTTCCTTCATTAAAATACTGCTTTAATCCTTTTATTTCGAGCAGCTTCTCCATTATATTCCCTCCCCGGCCAAAACGGGCTTGGCGTAATTGCCAGGCATCTCGCGGCGCAGTTCTTTTACCATCAGAGGAGGCTCAACAGCCGGTGCCTGCTCATGCAGCAGCCACGACTTCACATAATGTGTATCTGATACCTGGTAAAGGGGCGGCTCCTGTTCAAAATCAATTGCCAGCGCATACTCACTGCGGAGCGCAAAGGCATCACCCTTTGGCGGATTAATCAAATCGGGCGGTGTGCCCGGAATCGCGCGAAGTTCCGTTTCGTTATCGGTATCAAGGCTTGGCATAGAGGATAACAGCCCCCATGTGTACGGATGTCTCGGGTCATAAAAAATTTCATCCACCGTGCCCGTTTCCACAATCTGCCCGCCGTACATGACCGCCACACGGTCTGCCACGTTTGCGACAACACCAAGATCATGCGTAATGAAAATAATCGCTGTATCGATCTTTTTTTGCAATTCCTTCATTAATTCTAAAATCTGCGCTTGAATCGTCACGTCAAGAGCGGTTGTTGGTTCATCCGCGATCAACACTTTCGGGTTGCAGGCAAGCGCGATCGCTATGACGATCCGCTGGCGCTGGCCGCCGGAAAACTGGTGCGGGAACTGCTTCATGCGCATCTCCGGGTTTTGCAGGCCGACGAGCACCAGCAGTTCAGCTGCCCGCTTATGTGCTTCCTGCTTGCTGAGCTTTTGATGCTTAATGAGCGGCTCCATAATTTGTTTGCCAATTTTCATCGTCGGATTCAGGGATGTCATCGGATCTTGAAAAATCATTGACATTTCTTTCCCGCGAATTTTCTCCATTTCTTTTTCCGGCAAACGGGCTAGATCACGTCCATCAAACAAAATCTGCCCCTGCTTAATTCGGCCTGGCGGATTTGGAATTAACCGCATAAGCGCTTTTGTTGTCACGGATTTGCCTGAGCCGGATTCACCGACAATGGCCAGTGTCTCTCCTTTTTCCAAATGGAAGTCTACACCTCTTACCGCACGCACTTCCCCGGCGTGCAAATCAAAGGATACGTGTAAATCTTTTACATCCAATACTTTTTCCATTACATTGTCCTCCTTTCTTGTTACTTTTTCATTTGTGGATCTAACGCGTCACGAAGTCCGTCCGCCAGCAGGTTAAAGCTTAAAATCAGCAAGCTGATAATAACAGATGGAATGAGCAGCATATGCGGATACAGCTGCATCGATTTAAACCCGTCGTTAACGAGTGAACCGAGTGAGGCTTCCGGCGGCGCGATGCCAAGACCGATAAAGCTCAGGAACGCTTCGGTGAAAATCGCACTCGGAATCGTAAACATGGTGGTCACGATAATCGGCCCCATCACGTTTGGCATTAAATGCTTCCAAATCAGCCGGCTGCCAGAGGCGCCAAGCGTTCTAGATGCCAGAACAAACTCTTGATTTTTCAGCTTGAGAAACTGGCCGCGGACAATCCGGGCCATACTCACCCAGCCGGTGATCACCATGGCCATCGTAATCGAGAAAATGCCCGGTTCAAACACGAGAATAAACAAGATCACAACGATCAAGTGGGGAATCCCCATCAGGATCTCAATAATCCGCTGCATGACGTTATCAACGCGGCCGCCGTAAAATCCGGAAATGCCGCCGTAGGCAATGCCGATGATAAAATCAATCGCAGCAGCGAGGACACCGATATAAATGGAAATACGCGTACCGTACCAGGCGCGTGTCCATAAATCACGGCCGAGGTCATCGGTCCCGAACCAGTAATATTGTTCGACCCCTTTTGATTCGTACAAATCGAAACCGTCTTTGTCCCGGCCGTCAAATGGCAGCCAGTGAATATCTTCAAGGGCGGCAATTTTTGGCGGAAGCTTCGCATGAGCAATGTTTTGCTCCTTGTACGTGTAGTCACTCATAGACGGTCCGAAAATCGCCATAAACATAATGATCACGATCAGGATCAGTCCCGCAATGGCGCCTTTATTGCTTCTAAGGCGAATCCAGGCATCATGCCAGAAATTCAAGCTCGGACGGCCCATTTGCTCGGCTTCATGTGTACGCGATCCTTGTCTGTCAAATAATTTTGGATCAAGCTTTTGGCTCATTTCCGGTCACCTCCACTTACACGAATACGCGGATCAATAATGCCGTATAAAATATCAACAATAAACACAACAGCAATAAACAAAACGCTGTAAAACAACGTAATCCCCATAATAACGGTATAGTCATTTGTATTAATCGAACGGACAAACTGTTCTCCGATACCCGGTATCGCGAAAATCCGTTCAATCACGAGCGAACCGGTCATGATATTAACCGCAAGCGGACCAAGCAAGGTAATAATGGGAATAAGCGCATTCCGCAGCGCATGCTTTACCATAATAACCGGTGCACTCACGCCTTTTGCCCGCGCCAGCATAATATAGTCTGAATTCAGCACTTCAAGAAGCTCAGAGCGCATGTATCTGGCAACGGTCGCAATAACAAAAACAGATAAAGACAGCGTTGGCAAAATGGTGTATTCAAACCCTTCCCACGAAGCAACCGGGAACCATTGCCACTCAACACCGAAGTAATATTGAAGCAGGCCTGCAAAAACAAAGGACGGAATGGAAATACCAAGTACCGCTATTGTTGTCGCCGTGTAATCCCAGATGGTGTTGTGCTTTAACGCTGCAATCACCCCTAGAAGTATGCCAACAATCGTTCCGAAGACAATCGCTTGAAAGCCAAGCTCTGCTGACGGACCAATTCGTTCCGCAATCATTTGGGCAACCGGCCGGTTATCGTATTGAAAGGACAGGCCGAGATCTCCTTGCACCAGATTTGTCATATAGTTTACATATTGAATGGGAAGAGGATCATTGAGTCCGTATTTGTCCAAAATGAGTTCCTGCTGTTCCGGAGATAATCGTTCTTGATTCGTAAGTGGCGAGCCAGGGAGGAGTTTCATTAAGAAGAAGGTAATGGTTGCGATAATGAACAATGTCAGCACCATATAAAATAATCTTTTTAATGTGTATTTCACCATGACTAGTCCCTCCTTTGCGTCATTTTTTTAACAGGGAAAAAGGAGAGCAGGCCGGCTGGCCGTACCCTCCTTTTCTTTATTTAGCGTGTGACAGACGTCCATTTAAGCGAGTAATCCGCTCCAAATTTATGATATAGAACGCCTTCCACTGCCGGTTTTGTCAAATAGGCACGTGCACGCTGATAAACAGGAGCAAATGCTGCATCTTCAAGCATCAGCTTTTCCGCTTCCACAAGTGCATCCCAACGAGCCTGCTCATCTGTTAGAAGAGTAGTTTTCGCATCTTGAACGAGTTTGTCCACTTGCGGGTTTGAATAACCGGATTGGTTATGCGCACCGTCTGTCACAAACATGTCAATGAACGTCATCGGATCCGGATAATCCGGGCCCCAGCCTGCAAGAGACGCTTCGTAGTTCATAGACGATTCAAGGTCAAGCTTTTGCTTAAACGGCTGAAGCTTAATGTTAACCGTTAAGCCTTCAAGGTTTGTTTCAAGCTGTTCTTTTAAATATTCAGTTATTTTCTTCGAAACGTCGTCATCGTAGCTTAACAGCTCAAGCTCCACTGCATCCTGGCCAAGTGCTTCTTTCGCTTTTGCCCAGTGCTCAGCAGCTGCTGCCTGATCGGTTTCAAGGTAAGAGCCCGCTGTTTCACGGAAGTCTTTCCCGTCTGGACCTTGAACGAATTCAGCTGGAACGAGGTAATCCGCCGGTACCGAACCGTTGTTTAACAATGAATCGGTAATGCCTGTTTTATCAAAGCCCATGGCAATCGCTTTACGCGCATCTGCATTTTTCAGCACGTCATTAGACGACTGGTTTAAGCGAAGGAAGAAAACAGATGCCTCTTTAATTGTTTGGAAGCCTTCTTCTTCTTTATACTTGTCCACAAACTCCGCAGATAATTTCACGCGGTCTAATTCGCCGCTTTCATACAGG
This sequence comes from Domibacillus enclensis, assembly GCF_900156125.1. GTDB lineage: Bacteria > Bacillota > Bacilli > Bacillales > Domibacillaceae > Domibacillus > Domibacillus enclensis. The sequence continues at coordinate 55,554 of NZ_FTLX01000008.1, forward strand.
TTTACATCTGTTTGTGTGTCTTTAACGATTTTCGTATTAACCGTTTCGAGCTGAACGTTTTCAGCATCCCAATATTCAGGGTTTTTCTGCAAAACGAATTGATCTTCATGCTTCCACTCTGTCATTGTGAACGGACCGTTGTATAAAACCGTGTCCGCTTCAAGACCGAACTGGTCAGCCTGCTCTGTTACGTAAGCTTCGTTTTGCGGATAGAATGTCGCAAATGTGAGAAGCTCTTTGAAATAAGGAACCGGGTTTTCTAATTGAATCTCCAGTGTTTTCTCATCGATCGCTTTTACGCCTAGCTCTTCAGGTGTCATTTCCCCAGCGTTCACAGCCGCTGCGTTTTTCAAATCATACATAATGTACGCATACTCCGCTGCTGTATCCGGGTTTAATGCTTTGCGCCATGCAAACACGAAATCGTTTGCTGTGACAGGCTCACCGTTTGACCAGTTCGCATCACGCAGCTTAATCGTCCACGTTTTGCCATCTTCACTGATTTGCGGCTCTCCGTCTGCCATACCTTCTACCGCTTTATCATCTTCTCCAAGACGATAAAGCCCTTCCATTACGCTGTTCAGCGTATTAAACGATACGGCATCTGTTGCGAGTGCAGAGTCCATAGACGGAATATCCTGCGTTTCCGTCAGGTTAAGGACATTATTTTCTCCTCCACCATTGTCTGAAGTCTGACCACTATCATTAGAATCAGATGAACCACCGCCGCACGCTGCGAGAATGGTGCTGACCATAAGCATCAAAACAAGGAAAATCGACAACTTTTTCTTTTGCATTGATTCCTGCCTCCCTTTATTTTATTTTCGACCTTCTTAATAATTCAGAAGATTTGTTAACATTATATAATGCCTTTTCACTTTATTGCAATAACTTATTTACGGTTACTTTACATTTACTACATAGTTTTAATACTATGTAATAAAGAAATAAACCTTTATAATAAGCCTTTTTTCATTTTCCTTTTCTGCTTATTATTTGAAATAGTATAGTAATATAAGACTACTATACTTTATAAAAATAATATTCTTTGTATAATATCAACAGGAGATCACGTTATTTTTGTTGAAACATGCATACAGTATTCGTTATGCTTTTTTTACCCCTTTATGGAAGATGGTGTCGTTAAATGAAGAAAAAAATCGGGTTACTTTTTTTTATTCTGTTCATTAGTTCTATCGGATTTAGCTTTTTCCAGACACATTTCGTTCGCGCACTGATTGATTCTTTATTTATGATCGGCTTGTTGCTTTTCATTATCGGTGTTTCCCTGTTTGTACAGGAAAAAGGAGTTTTTAACGGGGTGGTTCATGGATTTAAGCGGCTCCGCAAGTCTTCTCATGAAGGCGCCTATACGGCTCAGTTTGATGACCTAGACCAAACGGGAGAAATTCACGAGGATTATGCTGCACGCAAGCCAGAACACTGGACAAAGCCGCTGCTTCTGACAGGGGCGACAGCCGTCTTACTCACGCTTCTGTTCTCGTATATCCTGTCATCTTGAATATTCATTTTGTTTTCTTTATAATTAAACAAACACATAAAAAGATGAAACGAAGTGATTGAATCAATGATGAAAACGATTTTTTCCGGTATTCAGCCGAGCGGCACGATCACGTTAGGCAACTATATCGGGGCTCTGAGACAATTTGTCGAGCTTCAGGAAGACTACAATTGCTTTTTCTGCATCGTGGATGAGCATGCCATTACCGTTCAGCAGGATCGGCTTGAGCTGCGCAAAAACATTCGCAGCCTGGCAGCGCTTTACGTCGCTGTTGGTCTGGACCCTGAAAAAGCCACGCTTTTTATTCAATCTGAGGTGCCTGCCCACGCACAGGCTGGCTGGATGCTGCAATGTGTAGCGTACATCGGCGAACTGGAGCGGATGACGCAGTTTAAAGACAAGTCATCGGGCAAAGAAGCGGTCTCAGCCGGACTGCTCACCTATCCTCCGTTAATGGCTGCTGATATTTTGCTGTATGGAACGGACATTGTGCCGGTTGGCGAAGACCAAAAGCAGCATCTTGAGCTGACACGCGATCTGGCTGAACGGTTTAATAAAAAGTACAATGACATCTTGACCATTCCGGAGGTGCGCATTCCAAAAGAAGGCGCCCGTGTCATGTCACTGCAGGAGCCGACGAAGAAAATGAGCAAGTCGGACCCGAACCAAAAAGCGTTTATCACGCTTTTAGACGATCCAAAGCAGATTGAGAAAAAAATTAAAAGTGCTGTTACCGACTCTGACGGCATCGTCAAGTTTGATAAAGAAAATAAGCCTGGCGTTTCAAACCTGCTGTCTATTTATTCCGCACTGGAGGGTACGCCGATCCCGGAACTCGAAGCGCAATTTGAAGGCAAAGGGTACGGGGACTTTAAGCAGGCTGTAGCGGATGTTGTCGTAAAACACCTTGCACCGATCCAGAAACGGTATGACGAGCTGATTGAATCCGAAGAGCTAGACCGTATTTTGGATGAAGGCGCAGAAAAAGCGCGCTTCGCCTCTGGAAAAACGTTAAAGAAAATGGAAAACGCGATGGGCCTCGGCCGCAAACGCAAATAAAACCGATACAGGCTGCGGGGGCACCTCCCTGCTTTGCCTGTATCGGTTTTTTTCTTGTTATGTGGCAATGCTCATTTCCCGTTCATACATCTTTTCAAAAAATGGACGTCCTTTAATCATTTGCGCACACAATTGTTCATGCGCCTTGCTCCACCCGACCACAACCGTCTGGCTGAACATCGCAGCGGCCGTGTCCCAGTCCATTGAACGGATCATTTCATATTGAGATGGCTGCCACTCGGTGAGCCAGTATTTCAACGCTGGCTCATGATCCGATTCGATTAATTGGTCAACAGCCAAAAGCAGCAGCTGCTTTAACTGACGCTCTTTTCGTGTCAGCCCTGCCATCCAGGATGGGGCAGGCTCCGCCAGACTGTACGATTTTGGCGCCATTTCCGGAAAATAAACGGTTTCAGCCGGATGACAGTCGGCCATCTCCCGGACAACCAGCTCATGCTGCGGCATGATCCGGCTTTTTTTCACCGGCACCCGGTACCCTTTCGTATCGATTGCCATCGTCCGGTCTCCATCCGAAGCAACGAAGCAGTACTCCATCATCTCCCTCTTGCTTCCTTTTCGAATAAACGCCTTGCTCTCCACTTTTTTCAATAATTCTTCCGGCAGCTCACAAAGGGTTTGCTCGAATACATCCATCGCGTTTTTACGCAAAAGCAGTACAGGTACTTGATCAAGCAGCATCATCCCGTCATCTTTTCGCCATTCGTGGTACGGGCACACGTTGCAGCCATTTTCTTCTCCTTCAAACCAGTTCACCCACACATCATGAAGGTACAGCATCAAATTCCTCCTTGATTACCGTTTTATGGGTTCATTATCGACACGTTTTTGTTACTTTATTCAATAAAACCGAAAAACATGAACACCCAGCCGATGAAAAATAAATAACATTCAGGCCGGCGCATCGTAAAATGAATATAATCCGTCCACGTCATGCCCGCTGCCAGCAGGTTAAAATACATAATAAAGCTGATCCCGCCTGCAACCGCAAGACCGAAGCCCGTTAAAAACAATATCAGCCGCATCCCCTCACGCCCCCGTTGCTTGTCCGTAATGTATATGCCAGGATGCGCTGAAAAAGAGCATGTTCATCAAAACAAAAGAGGAAGCCCAAACCCATTAAAAAAAGGATTTCTGTAACTTTATCGCCGGTATATGCTCGTTAACGCCGATATAAAGGATGGATCGCCGATATAGTGAAGATATCAGCGATCCACAGAGGAATATCAGCGGTATCTTCAATTTACCGGCGATCGACAGGTAGATATCAGCGGTATTCTTACTTTACCAGCCCTCACTTCCTTCATCGCCAAAAAAAGCCGAACGAATGCAAAATTTTGCATTCGTTCGGCTTTACTTCTATTCACTATTTTTTGTCCCAAAAATTATTCATTTTCATATTGCTTAAGCACGATTGTGGCGTTGTGGCCGCCAAAGCCAAGGGAGTTGCTCATTGCAGCACGCACTTCTGCTTTGCGCGCTTTATTCGGCACGTAATCAAGATCGCATTCCGGATCAGGGTTTTCGAGGTTGATCGTCGGCGGAATCACGTCATTTTCAATCGCAAGCGCAGTGAAGATTGCTTCCACTCCGCCAGCTGCGCCAAGCAAATGACCCGTCATTGATTTGGTTGAACTGATCGCAAGCTTTTCTGCGTGGTCGCCAAAAACCGTTTTAATCGCTGCGGTTTCAAACTTGTCATTGTACGGCGTGCTTGTACCGTGCGCATTAATGTAGTCGATGTCCGACGGCGCAAGGCCCGCATCATCAATCGCCATTTTCATCGCACGGGCACCGCCTTCGCCATCTGGCGCCGGCGCTGTAATGTGATGGGCATCGCCTGTTGAGCCGTAGCCGACAATTTCCGCATAAATATGAGCGCCGCGTGCTTTTGCATGCTCCAGTTCCTCAAGTACGACAATACCGGCTCCCTCTCCGATCACAAAGCCATCACGGCCAGAATCAAATGGACGGCTTGCTGTTGCCGGGTCCGGATTGTTCGACAGAGCTGTATTCGCACAAAAGCCCGCGACAGACATTTGCGTAATCGGTGCTTCCGTACCACCGGAAATCATCGCATCTGCATCGCCGCGCTGAATGACTTTAAACGCATCACCGATCGAGTTAGTGCCTGTTGCACAGGCCGTGACGGTACACGAGTTCACACCTTTTGCGCCAAGGTAGATTGATACCTGGCCTGCCGCCATATCCGGAATCATCATCGGCACGAAAAACGGGCTGACACGGCGGTAGCCGCGCTCTAAAAATGTTTTGTACTGGCTTTCAAATGTTTCCATTCCGCCAATGCCTGAACCAACCCAGACACCGATTCGCGGTGCATTTTCATCTGTAATCTCAAGCTTTGCATCCGCTACGGCCATTTTTGCCGCGGCAACCGCAAACTGAGTGAAGCGGTCCATCTTGCGCGCTTCTTTTTTCTCAACAAACTGCTCAGGATCGAAATCGCGAATTTCAGCTGCCACTTTAGCCGGATAATCATCCGGGTTCAGGCGTGTCATCGGCTTCACACCGCTTTTTCCTGCTGTTATGCTGTTCCATGCTTCTTCTACTGTATTTCCAACCGGCGAAACAATGCCAAGTCCGGTAATCACTACTCTTCGCTTTTCCACGTTTTCCACCTCTTTGTTAGTTTCCGTTTAGCGTCCCCACTTCATCGCAATGGCGCCCCACGTTAATCCTCCGCCAAAACCGACCATGACAATAATGTCGTCTTCCTTTACATTTCCCTTTTCCAGCTCTTCTACCATTGTAAGTGGAATGGAAGCAGAGGATGTATTGCCGAATTGATTGACAGTGACGGACATTTTTTCCGGGGGAAGGCCGAGCCGCTCCCGGGCAGACTCCATAATGCGGATATTCGCCTGGTGCGGCATTAAAAAGTCAACGTCTTCTTTCGTTAATCCTGCTTTTTCAAGCACAGCCAAAGATGATTCACCCATCTGGCGCACCGCAAACTTAAATACTTCACGTCCATTCATTTTCACATGTTCATCCTGATATAAGTGCTTGCCTCCGCGTCCATCCGCTCCCAGCTCAAAGGACAAAATCCCCCGGCCTTCTGAAACAGGCCCAAGAACCGCTGCCCCTGCCCCGTCTCCGAATAGGACGGCCGTGTTGCGGTCTTCCCAGTCAATGACCTTCGAAAGCTTTTCGGCACCAACCACGAGTACATGCTTATACGCGCCGGTTTCCACAAACTGCTTTCCTGTGATAATCCCATACATAAAGCCTGCGCATGCCGCACTTACGTCCATCGCTGCTGCATTGACTGCACCGATTTCATGCTGAATTTCACACGAAACAGATGGAAACATATGATCAGGCGTTACCGTAGCGGTGATGATTAAATCAATTTCTGCTGGATCAATGCCCGCATGCTGGATCGCTTTTTTTGCGGCTTCAGCTGCCATATACACCGTCCCAATTCCATCCTCGGCAATGCGGCGTTGTTCGATGCCGGTGCGCGTGCGGATCCATTCATCAGACGTATCCATCTTTTTCTCAAGATCGGCATTCGTGACGATCTGATCCGGAATGTACCGGCCCATTCCCCATATTCCAGCGTTCAAAAAACGCACCTTCTTTCGCACACATTTGTAATAGCAATTATTATGACTTGGTACTAATTTTACTGAAAAACAGGTCCAATTGCAACGTTTAGACAGGAAAAACAAAAGTATCAATGACACATTCTTTTTTCAATAGCATGAAAAAAGCGAATTCCGTCTCGCTGGAATTCGCTTTTTAATCATTAATGATGTTCAACGGGATCATTCGGAATAAGCGCTGTCAAAACGAATAGCAGGATTGTGACGAAAATGGAAATCACGACGCCTGTATTGAAATGAAAAGCTGCTCCGTTCATCGATGAAACGACGTAAACAACCATTTCAGACAAAATCAGTGTCCAAATAAATGTCATAATATATTGCACTGGAAAACCTCCTTCATTGAAATGTATGTACTCTGTCCATAATAGTAGCATATTATCACGGTCTCGACGTAAAAAAGTTTTGCTTTTTCTTGACGATTTTTATCGTTGCTCTAAAATATGAAGAAGAAAGAGAATATTCGTGAAAGAGGAGAGTACATATGGAAAAAAACATGGAATTTATGCAAATTGCAATGAAATATTTGCCGGAAGCACAAGCACAGCTGCAGGAGTCTGGTGTTGATTTTTCACCGGAGCTTGCTCAGCCGTTTTTCGAAATGTTTCTAAAGGTGATGCAGGAGGCTTATGACCTCGGCAAGCAGGATGCCCTTTTAGACGAATAAGATCAAGCCGAACGACTGCCATTTCGCAGAATCGTTCGGCTTTTTGCATCTTACTGGACCGTTTTTTTGTTAACGGACCATTAATTCTCCCTGTTCTACATCCACTGTTGCAACGGACCCTGGCAGAATAGTTCCGGCGATGATGGCTCTTGCGGTCTGCGTTTCGATCTGGCGCTGGATAAATCGCTTAAGCGGGCGGGCGCCGAAAACAGGATCGTAGCCTTCTTCAGCAATTTTTTCTTTTGCTGCATCGGTTACGTGCATGTCAATGCCCCGTTCCTGCAGCCGCTTTGCGAGGCCTTCGAGCACTTTCCCAGCAATGCCTTTTAAGTTTTCACGCGTCAACGGTTTAAACAGCACGATGTCATCCACACGGTTAAGGAACTCAGGACGGAAGTGGCCGCGCAGCTGCGCCATTACATTCTGCTGGGCTTCCTCCGGTATTTCTCCTTCCCCTCCCGCTTCTAGCAAAAAGGAGGAACCGATATTTGACGTCATAATAACAACCGTGTTTTTGCAGTCAATCATCCGCCCCTGTGAATCGGTGATCCGTCCGTCATCGAGCATTTGCAGCAGAATGTTAAACACATCAGGATGTGCTTTTTCCACTTCGTCCAAGAGCACAACAGAATACGGACGGCGGCGAATCGCTTCCGTTAATTGGCCGCCTTCTTCATAGCCGACATAGCCGGGAGGTGCACCAACGAGGCGGGAAACCGAATGCTTCTCCATGTATTCCGACATATCCAGACGAACCATTTGCTCTTCGCTGTCGAACAAAACGTCTGCCAGTGTTTTAGCGAGCTCTGTTTTCCCAACACCGGTCGGACCGAGGAACAGAAAGGAGCCGATCGGGCGGTTCGGGTCTTTAATGCCGGCCCGCGCGCGCAAAACGGCATCACTGACAAGGCCGACTGCTTCGTCCTGTCCAATGACCCGCTCATGCAAAATTTCCTCCAGACGCAGCAGCTTTTCACGCTCTCCTTCGACAAGCTTTGTTACGGGAATGCCCGTCCACCTCGCCACAATCGACGCAATTTCTTCCTCCGTCACTTCTTCGCGAAGCAGTCGATTGTCTTTATCAGCTGCAGCTGATGATTCCAGCTCGGCCAGTTCTTTTTCCACGGCTGGAATTTGACCGTGGCGCAGCTCGGCAGCCCGGTTTAAATCGTAACGGCTTTCCGCATCCTCAAGCTCTCGGCGCAGCCGGTCGAGCTCCTCCCGCTTGTCCTTCACATTCATGATCGCTTCTTTTTCACCCATCCACTGCGCTTTTTTCGCATCGGCCTGTTCTTTTAAATCTGCGAGCTCTTTTTGAATTTGTTCCAGACGCACTGCGCTTTCACGGTCTTTTTCCTTCCGGAGAGCGGCTTCTTCAATTTCAAGCTGCATAACCCGGCGCATCACAGCGTCCAGCTCAGACGGCATTGAATCAATTTCCGTCCGAATCATGGCACAAGCTTCATCAACAAGATCGATCGCTTTGTCCGGCAAAAATCGGTCTGTAATGTAGCGGTTAGACAACGCTGCCGCTGCCACAAGTGCCCGGTCATGAATGTTCACGCCATGATGGATCTCAAACCGTTCCTTTAATCCGCGTAAAATCGAAATCGCATCCTCGATCGTCGGCTCGCTGACAAGCACCGGCTGAAAGCGGCGTTCGAGTGCCGGATCTTTTTCGATGTACTGGCGGTGTTCATCTAGCGTCGTCGCTCCGATGCAGTGAAGCTCTCCGCGTGCAAGCATCGGCTTCAGCATATTGCCCGCATCCATTGAGCCTTCTGTTTTTCCGGCTCCGACAATCGTGTGAATCTCATCGATAAACAGCAAAATGCGTCCATCGCTTCCTTTTACTTCATTTAACACAGCCTTTAAACGCTCTTCAAACTCACCGCGGAATTTCGCCCCGGCAATCAGTGAGCTCATATCCAATGAGAAAATTGTTTTATCCTTTAATCCATCCGGGACGTCTTTACGGACAATACGCCAGGCGAGCCCTTCGACAATGGCTGTTTTTCCTGTGCCCGGCTCTCCGATCAGCACAGGATTGTTTTTTGTTTTTCTTGATAAGATACGGATCACGTGGCGGATTTCATCATCACGGCCGATGACGGGATCAATTTTCCCTGCTCTCACCTCTTCGACTAAATCACGTCCGTATTTAGCGAGTGCTTCATAACCGGCTTCCGGGTTTTGTGTCGTCACTTTGTCATTCCCCCTGATTTCTTCGATGCTCGTTAAAATTGCTTTTTCTGTCACATGTTCATTTTGTAGAAATTTAGTTGTTTTTGTGCCTGCTGAATAAATCGATCCGGCCATATGCTCCACAGATAAGAAGGCATCTTCCCACTTCTCCTGAAGACGGACTGCTTGCTGAAACCATGTGTTTAAGCCTCCGGATAAATAAGCACCGTACTGGGCGTTGCCGGAAACAGCAGGCTTTGATTTCAGCTCTTCCTGCACAAATGAAAGCAAAGCTGCTCTGGACAAGCCTGCTCTTTCCAGGATGCGGACAAATAATCCGTCTTCCTTTGCAGCCAGCGCCGTTAATAGATGTACGGTGTCCACATCCGAATGGTTTCGCTCCACCGCACTTTGCTGGGCGGCTGCCAGTGCTTCCTGCATCGTGTACGTCATTTTTTCCATATTCATCGTCAAAACCCCTTTGACCTTTTTTGACCTTTGAGTTTATTTTAATCGATTTCCCATCATTGCGCAAAGGATACGGCGTGAAAAAAGATGAATATATTGTTAAACTAGCAGAAGCAAAAAATAGTGGAGGATGAAAATGGAAGACTTTATTTTATGGATGAAATACTTGTTTTTAGGGATGTTTCAAGGACTGACCGAGCCAATCCCGGTGTCATCAAGCGGGCATCTCCAGCTGGCGCAATACTTTTTTGGTCTGAACATTGAGGGGATGACCTTTGAACTGCTCGTCAACTCTGCCTCCCTGCTGGCTGTTCTCGTCATTTACCGGGAAGACATCGTGCGTCTCGCCTCCAATGGCCTGCGTTACATGCGGCACCGGGACTCGTCTGACCGGTCAGAATTTATGTTTATTGTCTACCTGGTTGTTGCAACGATTCCTGCCGGCGTTATTGGCCTTCTTTTTAATGACTACATTTCCGAGCAGCTGTCCAGTGTGAAAACCGTTGCGATCACGCTCATTATCACCGGGATCGCCTTGTTTTTAATCCGGAATTTGCGAGGGCGGAAAAACGATGGCGACATGACCATGAAGGACGCGGTTTTAATTGGGCTCGCGCAGGCTGTTGCGCTTATTCCCGGCATCAGCCGCTCAGGCGCGACAATTGTGGCCGCCATGGGACTTGGCATGAAGCAGGAAACCGCCTTGCGCTTTTCTTTTCTTTTGTTTATTCCCATCAGCTTTGGCGGGATGATATTAAGCTTCAGCGATCTTTTAAAGGACCCGCTGCTTAACGAGCTGGCGATCCCGTATTTGCTTGCTTTTATCGGATCCTTTGTGCTGTCTTATTTTTCATTAAAATGGTTTATGGGCATTATGGCAAAAGGCAATTTAATTTACTTTTCCATTTACTGCTTTATCATCGGACCGGTCGTTTTATTTCTTACGTGGTGAAGAAGCATTGCTACTTCCTGTTTTCCCCGTTAAAATAGGAGAAAAAGGGGTGAACCCTCATGGCATTTGAAACTGAGCTTGCACGAGCGCTTGAAGACCTGTTTGAAAGTGAACGCAAGGTCCGCCCGTTTAAAAAAGGCACGTATCTTTTTCAGGAAGGCGAGCCAGCGACAGACATCTTCTGGCTCCGCTCCGGCAAAGTACAAGTCGGCAAGGTCATTCCTGACGGACGTGAGTTAACGATACGTGTCTCTCAAAAAAGCGATATGCTCATCGAAATGACGCTGTTTGAACAGCAGGCTGCTTACATGATGAACGCAAGAGCCATTGAAAACGGCGAGGTCTGGACGGTTTCGCGCCAGTCACTCGAGCACATGCTTACTTCCAGGCCTGAGCTGATGGTCAGCTGGCTCCGTTACACACAAACCGATCATCTGCGGACGCAGTCAAAGCTTCGCGATCTCGTGTTAAACGGCAAAAAAGGCGGCGTCTACTCCACCTTAATCCGAATGGGCAATACATTCGGCAAGCAAACAGCAGACGGCCTTTTTCTCGATGTGCCGCTGACCAATCAGGAAATGGCTAATTTATGCGGCACCTCGCGAGAAGTCGTCAACCGGCTGCTGGCTGATTTAAAAAAACAGGGTGTGATCAAAATGAAGCGGAATCAGATTACCCTTTGTGATATTGACTACCTAAAAAAAGAAATTAACTGCGAAAACTGTCCAATCGATATTTGCCAAATTGATTAAAAAAAGAAGGTTCCGCGTCGGAACCTTCTTTTTTATTGAATACCGAGGGCAATTTTTGCGTAGCGTGACATCATGTCCCGCGACCATACCGGTGTCCAGACGATATTCGTTTCGACTTCTGTTACTTCTGGAATGTCTGATAAAGCGGCTTTCACTTGATCGACAATAACGCCTGCTAACGGGCAGCCCATTGATGTAAGTGTCATCGTGACCGTCGTTTTGCCTGCATCGTCCATATCCACGTCGTACACCAGTCCAAGATTGACGATATCAATACCAAGCTCCGGATCGACAACCTGCTCTAGTGCACCCATAATATTATCTTTCAAATCTTGATCCACATAAAACACTCCTTCTTTGAATACGTATAGCTTTATCATAACAGACATCCAGCGAAATGATGAGTAAAAAGCCTGTTCCTTTGCAAATAGCCCGAAGTGCCACTACACTTATAGATAAGAACGACAAAGGAGTGATAGGGACGTATGGAGAAACATTTAATTGTCTTAGACCTTGACGGAACACTGTTAACCGATGAAAAAACGATCTCTCCCCGCACAAAGCAAACCATCCGCAAAACAATGGAGCTTGGCCACGAGGTCATGATCGCCACAGGGAGGCCATTCCGGTCAAGTGCCCCTTATTATGCAGAGCTCGGCTTAAAAACACCCATTGTCAACTTCAACGGCGCCTTTGTTCACCATCCCGGGAATCAAAAATGGGGCATGTTCCATGAACCGATGGAATTAAAAACCGCTGTTGATATTGTGGAGGCATGCAATGATTTTGATTTCCACAATATTATCGCGGAAGTGCTCGACAACGTTTACTTCCATTATCACGATGAAAAGCTGATTGATGTGTTTAAAATGGGCAACCCGCTTGTAACGACCGGTGATCTGCGGGAAAAGCTGACCGATCACCCCACAAGCATGCTCATCCATGCAACAGAAGAGCAGGTGCCGGACATACGCCGCCATTTAAGCGACGTCCATGCAGAAGTCATCGACCACCGCCGCTGGGGCGCCCCATGGCACGTTATCGAAATTGTCAAAAGCGGCTTAAGCAAAGCAGTCGGCTTAAAGCGTGTCTCTGACTGGATCGGCATTCCGCCTGAGCGAATCATTGCGTTCGGCGACGAGGACAATGATTTGGAAATGATTGAGTATGCGGGAACCGGTGTCGCTATGGGCAATGCCATTCACCCATTAAAATCGATCGCCAATGCCACGACGCTGTCGAACGAAGAAGACGGCATCGCCCTTTTCCTGGAGGATCGCCTTTCCTTAAAAACAAGCGTATAACCAAAAAACCCCCTCACCAGTTCTTGGTGAGAGGGTTTTTGGTTAAGACTTCGCTGCTTTTCTGCCGCGCTTCCAGACAATATAAAGAAACACGATAAAGACGACCCAGACAGCAGCCATTGCAGCAATAAAGGCATAATTAATGCCTGTTTTCTCCGCAAGCGCATAGATCTCCGCTTCTTCGCGGTCTAGAATAATGGTGAATTCACCATCTGCCGCCCGCGACATATCTCCGTTTAACAGCCCGCGCAGCTCTTTATTTTCATCAAGCGCTGAAGCAGGGATGGAGACATTTTGTGTTTCCCCTGTATTGTTAATGGCGACAACGATCGTTTCATCCTCATACTGCCGCTTGAACACCGACATGCCATTTTCATCCAAGAGCGGTTCATATGTCCCGCGCCGCAGTGCCGGAAGCTCCTGGCGCAAAGCAGCAATTTGCTTTATGTAGTCCACTAGCTCCTGGTCGGTCCGGAAATTCATCAAACCGTGCGCATCCGGTCCGCTTTCCCCGTTTTGGGCGATTTCCGATCCGTAAAACAAAGCAGGCGTACCTGGGACTGTATACATATACGTTAACGCCATCCGCCAGCGGGCACCCGGGAACATGTTTTCATTTGCCATGTCCAGTGTAAAACGATCCGTTAAAGAAGAATCCGTTAAATGAATGGCCTGCATCGCATTGTTCAGTGTCGCTTGCTCTTCCTGAAGCAGGTTCATTACGTCCTCTGACGGACGATCTATCGTCGCAAACTGTTCACGGAGCGGCTCCTGAAGCCAGGAAGACGTCACTGCGTCAAGACCCGCTTCTTCGTAAGCTGCCGCATCCGCCATTGTTGCATCCGTCATTTCACCGATCAAATGACGCTCCGGCAGGGCTTCGTCAAATGCAGTCCAGAATGAAGGCTGAGCAGCCGACGCATTACTGAAAAAATAGCCGTCAATGCCAGTCTGTTCTGCCAGTGAAACAGCGGATTCGACAAGCGCCGACTGAACAGCCGGATTATCCGTGTTGACGAGTGCCATTTCACCAAGCCAGTCCGGCTCCTGCATGCTGTCCACTTCAGTAAACCAGCCCGACTTGTCTGCGTCATCCAGCCAGACATTTTCTGTGCTCGCGCGCGTCGCAGGGAAATCCACAAGGACGCGCATGTTTTTTTCATGTGCGCTGTTCACCAGCGATTTCAGCTCCTGCTCACTGCCGAACTGGGGATTTAGTTTCGAGTAATCCGTTATGCTGTATCCATGATAAGCACCCGCTTCGTTTTCAAAAACAGGCGAAAGGACAATCGATGTGATGCCAAGCTCCTGTAAATACTCAAGCTTGTCTTGAATGCCCTTGAAATCGCCCCCTTGATACGCAGACGGATCGTTGTTGTCGGTTTGCTCATCATTTGACCGGTCGCCATTCATAAACCGGTCTGTCATTATAAAATACATCGTTTCATCATGCCAGCCCTCTTTCTTTTCCTCTGCAGCTGCTGACTGTGCAGAGAAAAGGAGAAAGGGAATCATGACAAGCGAAAATAATCGTCTTTTCACTGCCTGTTTCCTCCCGCGCCAAAGTGTTCAATCTCCATTTAGCGTACGCTTTTTCCCTTATGGCGTCAATTGAAGGAACCATTGTTCAAGAAACAGACACGGTTTTTATGAAATAAAAGATAAAATTTCTTTTTTCTTGCTGCTTGATACAACATTTCTGCGCGTAAACACGTCATACTGATTCATCCGCACTTCATCCAAAATCGCCCGGTAAAAAAGGGCTGCTGCCATCACGGGAAAACGTGAATGTGACGGATAAAGTGAAAATGTTTTCGAGGCTTCCTCGTACTGTTTTTCAGCTTCCTGGGCCATTTCTTCCCATACTGCAACAAACGCATCGTTGATGGCGCCTGCTTTTAAAGCAGCTTCTGCCAGCCCGTGCTTGTCCATGATGTCACGCGGCAAATAAAGCCGCCCCTTTTCGCGATCTTCACCTACATCCCGCAAGATGTTGGTAATTTGCATGGCATTGCCTAATTGAACCGCGCCTTCCCAAAGCTCATCCTGCTGATCCGGAGCTAAAATCGGCAGCAGCATAATCCCGACCGTCCCCGCCACATGATACGAATAGTCAAGCACGTCCTCCATTGTTTGAAACGAGCGCTCATCCAGATCCATTTGCTGACCCTTCAGCATATCGAAAAAGGGAGCCGGCGAAAAAGAAAATCGATCTGAGGCATCACGCAGCGCAATCCAGAGTGGGTCATCATTCGGCAGCTCCCCGTTGAAGAATCGCTCCGTTTCTTTCTGAAAGACAGCCAGTGATTCCACCGGTGCATCTCCTTCGTCAACAATGTCATCTGCTCTCCGGCAAAAAGCGTAGGTTGCCGCCACGGCAAGCCGGCCGTCCTCCGGCAGTTTAGAAAAAGCTGCATAGAACGTTTTTGAGTGGTGCTTCATGACGTCTTCACATATTTGGTACGCGCGTGCTGTATTCATGATCATTTCGCCTCTTTTCCAATTGGGTTTTAAAGTCATTTGCTACTGCATCAGCCATCATGGCAGCTCCCTGCATAACGATTGGGACACCGCCGCCGGGATGAACAGAAGCTCCAGCTGCATACACATTGTCGAAGCCCTTTACTTTAACCTGTGGACGAAAGATGCCTGACTGTGAAAGTGCGGGAGCGATTCCAAAGCTTCCGCCGCCAAACAGCCCTTCTGCCATTGCTTCCTTCGGTGTACGGATTTCCATCCATTCAATCGCATCCTGCAAGCCTTCAAATCCGTTTTTCTCTAACAAAGAAAGAATCCGTTCGGAAAATGCCGATTTTTCCTTCTCCCAGTCGACCGCTTCGCCGGATGGAACTGGAACCAGCACATACATCGCACTTTTTCCATCGGGTGCCAGGCTTGGATCTGTCACAGATGGATTAAATACATACACGGAAGGATCACCCGGCAGCTTCTGATCCTGGAAAATATCACGCATATTTTGCTTAAAGCTTTTACTTAAGTAAAACTGATGCATTCGTTTGTTTTTATATACCTTATTTACTCCCAGATAAAGCAGAAAACAGCCGGAGGAAGGACGATAGGTGCGCTTTTTTTGGCCGAGAAGCGTTTCCGCTCCAGGAAAGTCACCATTTAACACGACGACATCCGCTTTGATCAGCTGGCCATTAGATTCCACGCCCTCTGCTTTTGTGCCATTTAAACAGACACGATCGACAGGTGTCTGGCATTGTACCTCAACACCTGCTGAAGCCAGATATCGTTCCAGCAGCTCCACAATTGACGCATAGCCGCCCTTCACATAATACACACCGTGCTCGTGCTCGCTAAATGAAACCAGGCTGTAAATAGAAGGTGTCGTATAGGGATTGCCGCCGATATAAAGAGTTTGCAGCGCATACGCATTAATCAAATCAGGATCGGTAAAGTAGTCTGATAGCCCGCTTTCCACTCCCTTATAAGCTTTCATTTTCACAAGAGAGGACAGTGTTTCGAGATTAAAGAAGGATGATTTTGTTAAAAAAGGCCTGGAGAGAAACGCTTCATTTCCTTTTTTGAAACGAACTCTCATATCCGCCATGAAGCGTGTGAAGCCGGCGGATTCACCTGGAAATACCCGTTCAATCTCGTTCAGCTGATTCGCTTCCTCTGCGTATTTCGTATACGTTTTTCCATCATGAAAGTGAATGTCATACATGGAGTTCAACCGAATCAGATCATATTCATGATCCGGTATGCCTGCCATTTGCATAACCTTCCGAAACATCTCAGGAAGGAGAACAATCGTCGGCCCTTTATCAATTTTAAATTCACCTTGCTGGGCATATTGAAGACGGCCGCCAAGACGGTCTTCTTTTTCCAATAACGTAACATCCAGCCCTTGCTTTCTTAATAAAAGTGCTCCAATCATTCCCCCAATGCCGCCACCGGCAATCAAAGCCTTCACAGAGCTTCACCCGCTTTCTCATGCCCCGCTCTGCCGACTGCTTTTTTCTCAATCAAATGCGTGGTAATACGGGCGGATTCCAAAATGGTCGGCAAGCCGCTGCCCGGGTGCGTTCCGCCGCCGGCAAGCCAGCAATTATCAAGCTCCTCAAACTTGTTGTGCGGACGGAATACCATCATTTGGCGCAGATGGTGGCTTAAGTTAAACACAGCCCCTTCATAGACGTAATGATTTTGTTCCCAGTGACGCGGACTTAAAATCATTTCCGTTTCAATGCGGTTTCGCAAGCCGGTAAAGCCTGATTTTTCCTCGAGCGTCTTCAAGACTAAGTCACGAAAAGCCGCTTCATTGGCTTCCCAGTTTATGCCGCTCATATTGTTCGGAACCGGGGCGAGAATATACAGGGCCGATTTCCCTTCTGGCGCGAGAGTTGGGTCCGTGACGCTTGCATTTTGCACGTAAATCGACGGGTCATCCGGCAGCTTCATTGTATTGGTAATTTCCTCAACGTTTTTCTTGTAGTCATCTGCAAAAATAATCGAATGATGCGGAAGGTCGTATTGTCCGTCTATACCCAAATAAATCATGAAGGCAGAACAGGAATATGTTCGTTTTTTCAGCTTTTCTTTGCTGTACTTTTTCAGTAGTCCATCCGGCACAAGATTGGTCATCGCGTGGGCAAAGTCCCCGTTCACAACTACTTCATCCACCATTGCTTCTTCGCCATTATCAAGCTTTAATCCTGTAATTTTGCGGCCATCCATTATAAAAGATTCCACCCCGTTGCCGAGATGGATGCGTCCGCCATGCTCGCGGACCACCGCCGCCATCGACTGTGACAGCTGATTGACGCCGCCGATGGGGTGAAAAATGCCATATTCATGCTCCATAAAGGACAAAATGGAAAAGGCACCCGGACACTCCCACGGAGACATGCCTAAATATTTGGATTGAAAGGTAAAGCCAAGGCGCAGCTCTTCTTCTTTAAAATAGCGGCCAAGTACATCGTAAAGGGATTTCCCAAGAGACAGCTGAGGGAGTGCGCGCAAGACGTTAGGCGCTGCATAATGATACAGCTTATCCATCGGACTCTGCAGCAAGGGCTTTAATCGGGCCATTTTTTTGCGCGTGTCCTTCATAAAACGCTCATAGCCGTCTTCACTCCCCGGGAACGCGCGGCTTAATTCCTTCTTCATCTTACCGGGGTCACGGTACATCGTCACTTTTTTTCCCGGAAAAACGAGCTCATACATCGTTTTAAGCTCTTTCATTTCCATGTAGTCATGCAGGTTCCGGTCTGATTCCTCAAAAATCTCTTCTGCGATCTCCGGCATGCTGAGAAAGGTAGGGCCAATATCAAACGTAAAACCGTCCTTTTGAATCGAACCGTTCCGCCCTCCTACATACTTCTGCTTTTCGTATACATCGACGTCAAATCCTTTTGATGCAAGCAGCATGGCGGAAGCAAGTCCTCCTGGTCCCGCTCCAATGACCGCAATCTTTTTCGGCATGAACGCCACCCTCTCTTTTATATGAACAATAGTTATACAAAAAGTATACACGAGTGTCAGATTGAGCGCAACGCTGAGTGTGTATAATAAAAAAACCGTTCTTCCTGTTAAAGAAAAACGGTTAAGGAAAGGTAGAATCCTTCTCGTTTTCCGGATCATTCCCTTTCTCTATTTTCGTATTAGATGTGTTTAGCTGAATGGACACACGCCACACAATCACAAAAAATGAAATTAACACAGCCGCCCATAAAAAAAGTGGAAGCATTGTCTATTCCTCCTTTTCCCTATTGTAGCAAAAGAAAGCTGCGAATTGTTTTTCAATTCACAGCTTTTAAAGACCTATCCAATTTAAGCAATTCCAGGCAATGCAAATCCAAGAACGATTGTAATAATCAGCACGAGAATCGCCCCAATTAAAACACCACCGTTGCTTTTCCCTTTTTTCTTGCGGACAAGCGTCATTTCCATTAAACCGATGGCAATGAGACCGCCGAGCATTTTTAATCCATACAGCATAGGGTTTAAATAGTCAAACGTGACAAACAGCATAAAGCCGGTTACCAAAATAAGCACGTAAAACAACCGAAGCCCCATATGAACACCTGTTGACGGCTTTTTCAATGCAACAAAAAATAAGATTAGCGCAATGACCCATGTTGTAATATGTACGTGTGTTGACGACGTTAAAAAGTCCATGTACTCTCCTCCTTTTTTCCTTCTTTAGTTTACCACACCATCACTCGACCGTATTTGACAAAGTCCCGACAGATTCGATTGAAATTTGAACGGTATCTCCGGGCTGAAGTGTTTTCTTGGGCTCCATGGCGAATCCAACACCGGCGGGCGTGCCCGTCGCAATAATATCACCGGGCTCGAGCGTCATTCCTTTTGACAAAACATGAATAATTTCATCAATCGGAAAAATAAAATGAGCGGTCGTTGATTGCTGGCGTATTTCCCCATTTACTTTCGTTTCGATCGCCAGCTGATGCGGGTCTTTAATTTCATCCTTTGACACAATCCACGGGCCCATTGGACAAGATCCATCCAGACTTTTGCCGATAAAAAATTGGCTGTGGCGTTTTTGAAGATCCCGTGCCGTTACATCGTTCAGCACAGTATAGCCAAACACATAGTCAAGCGCGTTTTCTCTTGAAATCTCTTTTCCTTTTTTCCCGATAATCACAGCCAGTTCACCTTCATAATCAAGCGCGTCCGTTAACGAGCGATGAGCCGGAATTGGTGACAGGTGGGCGCTGACGGCCGTTGGTGCTTTTGTGAAAATCATCGGATGCTCCGGCACACTCGCCTCTCCGCCCATTTCAATGGCGTGATCGCGATAATTTTTCCCGACACACATGACATTTTTTGATGGACGCGGAATCGGAGCCAGCCATTCAATATCGCCCTCAGCCACAAAAGGAAGGTGATCCAGGTTGTCCGTCAATAAAGCTGCCAACGATGATTCCTGTATTGCCTCCAATAAAGAAGCAGGCGTATTTTTTTGACCTGATATAACGGCTGCCCCTTTTTTTTCGGGTACGTATACACCGTACTTTTCCTGACCTTCATGTTTAAAGCTCATCCATTTCATTTTTTCATCTCCCTTTCCCGTATGTTACTGTCCGCCAGAGCATTTCAGCGGGTCCTTGCTTAAAGCGGTTTAGCCATAAACCGGATATAATCACCTGAGCAGTGAAAATAGTGACACATAGCCATACACCTGTCGTGACCGTTATCTGACCATAAAAGCCGAAGCCGTAGGCGTAAAAAAGAAGCGATCCAACGATAGACTGCATTAAATAATTCGTTAGGGACATTTTGCCGGCCGCCGCAAAGGGCTGTAGGATGCCGGACATCGTTTTTTTTGTGCAGGCAAATACGATGAAGGCAGCGTAGGAAGCAGCTAGAACCGGACCGCCAATCGAATCCTGAATATACATATACGCAATATGACTTGGATCAAGCAAATGCGGAATCCCCTTCAGCAGCACTCCGGCAGCAAACAGAATGAGAAAAAGGAAAAATGTCTTTTTTGGCTGGGCGGACCACTTTTGAATAATCCGCTTTTTGTAAACGCCCGCTCCAATAAGCAAAAACGGCAGGATCGCTATCAGCTGAAACAGAAAAGCCCCATCTGTTATGTTGTTGTTCGACCAGTCGTGCATTCGCTGGGTTGTGACTTCCGCAAATGACCCGCTTCCGTAAGCTGCAATCGATTGAGAAACAGATGCGATGTCCGTCCAAAAAAGGGCATTGTACGGATCCATCTGAGCTGACAGCAGCAGCAAAACGCTAAACATCCCGGCAGGCACAAACAGGAACACAAAGCCTGCGAGCAGCAGGATCTTTCCTGAAAAACGGAGAAGCAGCAACAGAATAAAGCCGCACACTGCATAGTTAAATAAAATGTCCCCCGGCCAAATAAACCAGGCGTGAAGAAAACCGATCAGCAGCAGGAATGAAAACCGGCGCACCCCTGTTTTCCAAAACGAGCCCGTCCGCTCCATCGCTTTCTCGTACTGCATCGCCGTGCCAAAGCCGAACATAGCCGCAAACAGCGGATAAAAGCTCGCTTGAACGAACACATCAATCCAAGAAAAGGCAAGCAAATCCTGCGAGGTTTTCCACCACTCGTACGGATTGTAATAAAAATAAGGGGAATGGAAAGAAAGCATATTGACAAGAAAAATGCCAAAAAGCGAGATTCCCCTTAGGACGTCAATTGAGAGAATACGCCCTGGTTGATTCCATTCGTTGTTATGCAACTATACACACCCTTTCTATGTTCGTTTCTATTTATTCTAACAGAAACGAAATGCGTTACGCATATTCAACGATATGGCCGCCGTCTAAAAAGTAAACAAATTTTGCGCCTACCGGGCGTTTCCAGATCCGCTCTACTGCTTTTGCATAAAGGTTGATCTGTACGTCATACCGTTTTTGAAGAATCGGCTTTGCTTCCTCAAAGCCGCCGGAAAAACGATCCGTAATTCTGTCCGTTTTATAATCCAGCAAATAAAGCGTTCCTTTGTATTCAAATAAGCAGTCAATGACCCCTTGAATGAGAACGGGTTCGTCAGTCTCCCCTGTGCCGGCTTCTTTTGCGGTTAAACTCATATTAAAGGGAAGCTCTCGATACACGTGATCGGCTGACAGCACCATTTGGCCAGGCTTTGTGTGGAAAAACGCAGCAATTTCTTCTGCTCTGACAGCTTCTGCCTGGTCAACCGTCAGCAGTTCCTTTTCAATCAATTTTTCAAGCAGCTTCTCGATGGCTATTTCAGAAGGGACTTGATTCAGGTCGATATGCTGCATCACCGTATGGACCGCCGTCCCGATTTCTGCTGGTGACAGCTGCTTTTCCTGAACAAACCGGGGACGTCTGAAGATCGGCCGGCGATAAGAGTGCGCTTTTTCGTACGATGCACCGTCACTGTATATATCATTCGATCTTTTCAAATCAGAAACAGATTGCTTGGAACGAAGCTGGACCGCTTCCGGGTATTCATATGTCCACGTCATCCGCTTTTCAATTTCGGCCTTTGCATCTGACTGCTCTGGATAGGGCTTTCGCTTTCTCAGCATCTCAAGCCAGGACTCCTCCGTCTCCTCATTCTCAACAGCGGTGGACAGCAAGGAGTCCGCTTCGATAACCGAAAACTGAAAGCGGGACGGATGCTTCAGAAAGAATGGATGCTGTCCGTCAAGATCCACATGCCTCTTTAATGCGGGTCCTATCCAGTCTATATAAGACGTTGCTGACGCCCGCACGGCATCCTGAAGCAGCACAGATGGGTGGTCTGCTGCACGTAACCAGCTGTCGAGCTTCTTGTCCAGCTTTTTCACGGAAGCCGTCACCACCAGCTTTTCTTTCGCCCGCGTCATCGCCACATATAAGATCCGCATTTCCTCCGCCAGCATCTCCAGCTTTTTCTTTCGTTGAAAGGCAAGCTGAATAAGTGACGGCCAGGCAATTCTTTTTTCCGCATTCATGTATTTTACAGCGATTCCATAATCTTTATCGAACAAAACACGTCCATTTAAATCCATCATATTAAACCGCCGGCCTGATGCTGCTGTAAAGACAATCGGAAACTCCAGCCCTTTGCTGGCGTGAATCGTCATCACGCGCACCACATCCTCCTGTTCAGACAACGAACGGGCTGTGCCGAGGTCATCGCCACGTTCGCGCATCCGTTCAATAAAGCGCAAAAACCGGAAAAGACCGCGGAAGGAGGTTTCTTCATATTGCCGTGCACGGTCATACAGCGCCCGCAGATTCGCCTGCCGCTGCTTACCGCCCGGCATCCCACCGGCAAACGCGTAAAATTGCGTGTCCCGGTACAGCTCCCAAATAAGATCCGCCAGCGCGCCGCTTCTGCCGATGGACCGCCACTTTTCAAGCCTTTCCATAAAAGGCGCCACTTTTTTCAGAATAGCCGCATCACTGTTCTTCTGTTCTAAAAAAGCGATCAGCGCTTCAAAGTAGCTGCCTTTTTTAGACGCCATCCGGATGGAAGCCAGTTCATCCTCTGTACAGCGGACGATTGGCGAGCGAAGAACAGCCGCAAGCGGAATGTCCTGAAACGGGTTGTCAATCACATGGAGAAGGGACAGCATCACAGAAATTTCTGTTGCTCCGAAGTAGCCGCCCGATGTGTTTGCGTAAACAGGGATGCCCGCATGCTTAAACTCTTCCATCATTTCCGGCACCCAGGTGAGAGACCGCATCAAAATGACAATATCCCGGTATTGTACAGGCCGTTCCGTTTTTGTTTTCGGGTCATAAATAAGCTGACCCGACTCAATCAGCTCTTTGATTTTTACGGCGATTAAGCGGGACTCGAGCTGAGACTGCTCCGCATCCTCGCGGTCCATTTCTTCCTCAAGGTCATCTGAGCCGTCACTATTGATTACCGCCACCTCGATTGGAAAGTCCGCTGCCGGATAAGCAGCACCTGGAACGAGGGATTCCGCTTCCCCATATTCAATTTCGCCTACCTCTGTGCCCATAATCTGTTGAAAGATATAATTCGTTCCATTCAGCACTTCTTCTCGGCTCCGGAAATTGCGGGATAGCCCGATTTTCAATCCCGCTCCAATGCCATCTGATTGAAACCGGTTATACTTCTCAAGAAAAAGACCCGGCTCTGCCAGGCGAAAACGATAAATCGACTGTTTCACGTCGCCCACCATGAATAAATTGCCGGACTGCTCATCATCTTTGGATACAAGCCGTACAATTGTTTCCTGGACCATATTCACATCCTGGTATTCATCCACAAGCACTTCTTTAAACCGGCGCCGGTAGGAATCGGCTGCTTTGGACGGTTCACCATTTTCATCGGTTAAGATCGCCAGGGCGTAATGCTCCAAATCACTGAAATCGGTCAGGCCCTTTTCTTTTTTCACTTCTGCATACCGGCTTGCAAAGGCCGTAACTAGCTGCGCGAGTCTTGCGACAACCGGCTTCATTTCCTGCAGATCCTTTAGCCAGCTTTCCGGCTTCCGGGCAAAAAAGGTTTCCTTCAGCTCAGTGATGATTTTTTTCGCTTGATCTCTTACTTGTTTCGAGCGTTCCTTCAGCTCCTCGTCAAAGTCCTCTCCTTTGCACATTTTAAGGGTAGGAAATTTCACCTGCGAGAAGGCCTCATGCCACTCTCTCCATGACTCGCATTGGATAAGGGCTTTGGCCATCGCCCCGTCCGTTAAAAAATTATCCATACGCGGGGAAGGGCCGCCGGGCAGCTCACTGATCATCAATCCTTCGTCCAACAGCGCTTTGGCCGTTTGGAGCTGAAAACGAATCTCTTTTTTTAACGGCTCGATAAAAACGAGCTCATCAATGGAATCCGTGGCATCATATAGGCCAGCAAGCTCGCTCAGCCATTTGTCCGGGTCCGGGTGCGACCTTGAAAAATCGAAAAGGCGAAGAACCGATTGCTGGAGCTCTTTGTCACTCCGGTCTCCTGAAAAGGTATCAACCAGGTGGAAAAAGTCAGCGTTATCCGGCTTTGCATATTCTTCCTCAAGCAGTTCCTCCAGCACTTCATCCCGAATCAACACCGCTTCCGTATCATCCGCAATTCGAAAAGCCGGGTCGATATCAATCAAATAATAATACTTCCGGATGACGTCGAGACAAAACGAATGCAGGGTTGAGATGGACGCTTTATTTAACAATCGGAGCTGGCGGCGAAGACGGCTTTCCTCTGGATTCTTTTCCAGCTCTCTTTCCAGCGCTTCACTGATTCGCTGCCTCATTTCAGCAGCAGCGGCATTGGTGAATGTGACAACGAGCAGCTCATCTACATTCACCGGCGCTTCGTCTCGGATCATTTTTTGTATGATCCGTTCCACAAGAACAGCCGTTTTGCCGGACCCTGCCGCGGCAGCGACCAGAATATCACTGCCTTCTGCATAAATCGCTTTCCACTGATCTTCCGTCCACAGGGCTTCGTCCGGTTTCGCCGGAATGTTATAGCTGTTCATCTTCTTCCTCCTTCATTATTGCGAGTATTTCTTCGCTCTTTTTCGGACGGATCATCCGGTAATTATTCTCATTGAGCGTTTCGTCAAATTGGCACACTTGCCGGTAGGAACAAAACGTGCAAGGCGTTTTTTTATTGTAGCGGTATGGCTCTATGTCCACCTTGCCTGAAACAATGTCATTGCCGGCTTTTGCATACAACCCGCGCACATGATTCCTCATCACCTGAAAGGACGCATCGTCGGCGGTTTTGGAACGCGCTGACAGCGAGCCGTCTTTTTTATAGCCGGCTGGAATCACAAGAGAATCCCCGGTCTCAAGCTGTTCATCCATTAACTGAATCGCTTCATCTTCTCCGAGAACAAGTCCCTTCATGCGGAAGCTTTTGAACAGCTCTTTGTCAATTTCTTCTGTTGTTAAAAATTTCTTTGTATTTAAAAATGGGTTATGCATGTGAAAGTACAGGACGCCGCCGGGCCGTGCTTCAGAGCCGGTCAGCTTTTTCGCGTTTGCCACGACAATATCAAGGTAGGTCAGCATTTGCATCGCAAATCCGTAGTACATTTCTGTCATATCCACATCACGGCTGCTTGACTTATAGTCAATTACTCGCAAATACGTATCATCGGCTCCTTTTGCCTGATCAACACGGTCAATACGGCCGGCAAGCGACATGCGCGCCCCATTTTTCAATTGAAAAACGAGCGGCGGCAGCTCTGAACGGGGACCGAAAGCCAGTTCAATTCCAAGCGGTGAAAATCCGCTCACTTTCGCTTGATCACTTAAAACAGCAGATGCCCGCGCAATAATTTGCTCAAGTTTGCTTTGAATATAAAGATGGCGGTTTGAGCTCATTAAAATTCGATTTTGCAGCTTCGGTGCCAGCTCTTCTACAGCTGTTTTAGCAAAAACCCGGCATTGCTCTGGTGAAAGCTCCGGCCAGTTTAATCCCCTTTTTTCCACTTCTTCTGCAATCCATTTTAAAGCGCCGTGGAACAGGTCACCGATGTCCGGTGCTTCAAGCCGGTATACAAGACGGTCGCGCAGCTTTAAGCCGTGTCTTGCAAAATGGCTGAACGCACAGGAATGAAAGGTTTCCATTCTTGAAACGCTGGCAATCATATCTGTTCCGTACAGTCCGAGACTTGTCTCATCCTTGAGCGGCTCGGCTTTGTTCTCATAGAGGAGACTGTCCAGAACAAAGCCGGCTTTGTCACGGCTTTGTTCCATATAAATCGTGTAAACATCCCACCAGAACGGGAACACCGGATAGCCGCGCTTTTTTAATTGAAGCTGTGAGGTCAAGTACGAAAGAGTAGGCTCCGGATGGCATATGTACGTCATTTGCTCCTCCGGCGGCAAATCAGCAGGATCGTTGGCGATGATCATCTCGTCCACCTGATCAAACCATTCCCTCACTCTTTTCAAGTAAGGGGATGGCTGAAGAGACTTCCCTTCTATATCTGCAATCGGCCATGATACATATAAACGGCTGGATGGAACGGTGAACGCCCGGTACGCGACGAATTCCTCATCAAGCAGCTTTGTTTTGCTGCCCGGCGCCACCTTCATACCGGAGCTGATCAAGGCCTCTCTTTCTTCGTCATCCAAAATTCCGTCATCTGCCGGTCTGGAGGGAAAAACACCGTCATTCATCCCAATAATGAATGCTGTATGAATATCCGAAAGCCTCGATTTATCCGGATTTGCGATAATGACCTGGTCAGCAGCCGGCGGAACAAGTGAAAATTCCAACGCTTCCAGACCGGCATCAAGCACAGCAGCAAATTTTTTTGCATCCATCTGCTCATCGCCCGCAACTTCTGCGAATTCATCAAGCATGCCAATAACGCCATCCCACGCTTGATTATGCTGGGCAGCTTCTGTTAAATCTCCACGTTCTTCCGCTTCTAAAGACAGCTGCTCCATTTTCCCCGGTATATCAAGCTCTTCTATAAACTGATACAGAGCACGGCAGCAATCCATTGCATTTTTCGCGCGCTTCAGCCGCTTTTCCATCCTGAACAGCGGCGCAGATACGAGGTCTCTTCCCTCATTTAATTGCTGTTCAAATAAGCGTTCTTCATCGGTTTGCGCGACAGAAGTGAATTCCAGTCCCATGTATCGGCGGTATGTCCACCGCTCTCCATTGGTCCACCGCTCTCCATATATCCCATGAGCCAGTACGTAGTTTTCCAGCAAATCCATTTTTCTTCGGATTTGGCTGCGTGGCTCGTCAAATGAAAAAAGCAGATCGGTTTTAATCGCCCGAAAAATGGCTTCATACCGCCATCTGCCACTGACCACTTCAAGAGAAGAGCGGATCAGCTCTATCAGCGGGTGGTTAAGCATCGGTGTTTTTTGATCAATAAAAAATGGAATGCTGTAGTCATCAAAAACCGTTTCAATAATGGACCTGTACTGTTCACCATTTCTTACCAGCAAGGCGATTTGTTTATAGCGCAGCTGCTTCGTCCGGGATAGCTTTCGAATTTCCCGAGCGGCGGCTTCAACTTCTGCCCGGCGTCCGGCTGCCTGCCATATAATGAGCCCGTCACTTTCTTTCTTCCGCTTGGCCGGCCGTTTTTCAAAGTGCCTTTCAAGGTGAACAAGGGATGATGACTGCTGACGTTTATGCTCGTTTAGATGAAGATCGTCTTTTATGTCGACCGCTTCCCCGGCAGCCAGTTCATACAGCTCATAATAAGAACGGCCTGTCATTCGAAATAAATCGGTTTCAGCCGGCTGCTCGTGGCGGTAGGAGCGGTCCGTCGTCAGTGCGATGTTCACTGTTTTAGCTGTATTTAAAAGCACACGAATCACTTCATATTCCTGAGGAGTAAAGCTATGGAAGCCGTCAATGTAAATATCTGCTTCCTGGATGTAGGCGGATTTGCCGGCCATTTCAGCCAGCAGCCGCATGTAGTCTTCTGTGTCGGTGTATTTTCCGGCTAACGCGATCTCATAAGAGGAATAGATTTTTTGCAGATCCTGCAGCTTGTCTGCAAGGGCGGCCGGGACATGCTTTTTATATTCATTCATTTCATCCGGCGTCACCAGGTGCTGCCGAAATTCTGTCAGCATTTGCTCGACAGTGCTGACAAAGCCGGTTTTATCTGTTGCTTTTGTAAAAACGGATAATTCGTGACGCTGCTGCTCAATAATACTGCGGATTAAAATATTCCGGCCCGCCGGCGTGATATACTGTCTGCTCATTCCGCCTTCTTCTTGTAGCACCCGCCACGCAAGTCTTGTAAAGCTGTATACTTGAGCGCGTATTATACCGCCCAGTGATTGATCCGAAGCCAGCCGGTACTCAGATAAAAAGGACATTTGCTCTGGAACAATATAAATTATCGGTTTTCCATTCGGCTGCTCGGCAAGCTTCTGTTTGATTTCATTGATAATATGTTCTGTTTTGCCCGAACCGGAGCGTCCGGTTATCAATTGCAGTGCCATCCAGATCCCCCCTTTTCCCTTACTATACCAAAGACCATACGTTCGGTCAAAGATCAAAAAAAACTGCCATTCAGCAGTTTTCACTGTTCCAGCTTTTTTTCAAGCTGTTTTCCGGCTAGCCATAATAAAGCCATGACCGCGAGAATAATGGCCGTTCTTCCGGGCTGATGAATAAGGGCAAACACATCATGCCCGACATAGCTGATTGTAAAAATCATGACCGTCTTGCCGGCCATAACCGCGAATAAATACTGTACAACGCTGATATGAGATAAGCCAGCGACGACATTTACAACTGCTGATGGAGTAAATGGGAAACAAAGCAGCAAAAAAACAGGTGCAAAGCCGTGCCGGTCCATCCAGTTCATCATTTTGTCCACTTGTTTATTCTTTTGCAGAAACGTGAGTATCTTCTGCTGTCCAAACCTTCTTATTAACAAAAAAACAATAAAAGAGCCCGTTACTGCCCCTCCCCAGGAGATCAAGAAGCCAAGCCCCAGTCCAAACGCATTCACATTGGCCAGCACAAAGGCGAAAAGAGGCAAAAAAGGCAGAAACGCTTCAAGCAGTGGAAGCAAAAAGCCTGGAAGCGGTCCAAACGATTCATATTGCTGAAGCCATTCCATAATATGATCTGTTGATACATTCATTTGTGACTTCCCTTTCATTCATCCTTCAAATTTCTTTACTTCATATCGTTTATTCCCTTTTTGGAGGATGAAAAAACGAAATGACATGACCTTTTACGCCGGTTACGTATTGTGCACGGTTTACTTTTTCCTTCACGATTGATTCTGTCGGTGCATTCCCTCTTTCATAAAGAGCTTTCGTCAAGTTCACCTGATTGTAAATGGCAAGAGCTGAAACAGGAACGATGACAGACTGATAATCACTGAAGGTTATTTTCGTGCGTTTTTTATCAACCTCTTCTAACTCTTTTAAATGGGCGAGTGTAATCCACACACAATTATGTTTTAAGTGCGAACTCGTTGGGAATAGATAAGTACCTTTTATTTCATCGATGTTAACTGGAACTTTCCGGTTCGTTCCCAGAATGATTGCCGAAGCGTTTCTTTTTCCATCGTATGTATTAAGGTAGCGGATACAGCTTTGCCGAATGATATTTAATGGTCTTTTGGTTACTGTAAATGGTTCGCGGCCCTTTTCGTACACGAGGGTATGCTCCTCAGATTGAATCGGTTCTAGCAAAAGCGTTTTGCTGTTAATGACGTAATCATTTTTTTCTGAAAACGGTCCGCCTGCCATAGGATTGCTTCACCCATTTCTTAATAGTGGATTTACTTCATTATCTTACCATTTAGTCGTCATTTTGTCCTATTTTATTCAAAAAGATAGTTTTCGAAAAATTTAAAAATTTCTGTTGATTAGTTGTTTGAAATCCCATATAATAAAAAAAAGGTATCCGAGGTGATTAAAAATGGAAAACAATAATTATTTTGCCGAGATGATGAAGTCCCCGATGCCCCGTGAAACAGAAAAAACAGTAATGAGTGAGTTTATCGACAGCTTCCTTAGCGATATTTTATACAAAAAAGAAAAAGCAGCCTTGATGGAAAAGATTGATCTGTCACTTGACCAAGGCGACCGTACCGCTTTTCTTGCTTTATCTGATGAATTAAACCGTTTGGAGAAGGTCTATCACACATCATGAGAATTCCTTCTAACTGATTCCCCAAACGATGAAACCCCCTATTCACTTAATTTTAAAAAAGCCCCGTATCTAGTAGATACGGGCGCTTTTTGAGCGCATAATTCCCCTTTATTGAACCTATTTTCCCAGATCCATTACATATATCAAGCAGTTCCTGACGAGGGCAAGCCTTTCTTAACGCTCTGCCCTCGTCAGGTTATTTTGATTTTCAAGAGTTGTTTAAAAGTTGTTCTTTTAACGATCGTCTTAAAATTTTCCCTGTTGTATTTTTAGGCAATTCCTTCAAAAATTCAACAGATGCTGGAACCTTATAGGAAACAAGTCTTTCTTTGCAATAACGAAGCACGTCTTCTTTCGTTAAGGATTCTCCTTTTTGAACAACAAAGGCAAGAACGGCTTCTCCGTAATCAGGATCTGGAGCACCGAGGACAGCTGCTTCAATGATGTCATCATGCTCATACAGCACTTCCTCCACTTCGCGCGGATACACATTGTAGCCGCCCACAATGATCAAATCTTTTTTACGATCAACAATATAAAAGTACCCATCTTCATCCTGTCTGGCAAGATCTCCTGTGTAAAGCCAGCCGTCCCGAATCGCGGCAGCTGTTTCTTCCGGCATTTTATAATAACCTTTCATGACATTTGGTCCTCGAACAATAAGCTCACCTACCTGGCCGGTTTGAACGGCATCTCCTGCCTCGTCCACAATTCTGTTTTCCACATTGGAAATCGAACAGCCGATTGAGCCGGCCTTTCGCGGTTTATCGAGTGGATTAAAAGCTGTAACCGGACTTGCTTCGGACAAACCGTATCCTTCTGAAATCTGTACATTACATTTCTTTTCAAACTGTTCTAATAGAGAAACCGGCATGGAAGCGCCGCCTGAAATGCAAAGACGGACTGTCGAAAAATCAGCAGGGTCTGACTCCGGCAGTTGAAGCAAAAAGTTATACATTGTCGGAACGCCGGCAAAAATCGTCGCTTTTTTTTCTTTAGCCGCCTTAAATACCTCTTTCGGACTAAAAGCCGGCAATATAACCATCTCCGCTCCGCGAACAATGGGTGCATTTAAAGCCACGGTCAAACAGAAAACGTGAAACATTGGCAGCACCGTGATCATTCTGTCGGTACTTGAAATAGCCAAATAATCAGCAATGTCTCGTGCATTGGAAAAAATATTTTTATGTGTGAGCATCGCTCCTTTCGGCTTGCCTGTTGTGCCGGATGTGTACAAGATAACCGCTGTGTCTTCTTCATGAAGATCAGGGGCTGTAAATGGCTGAGGAAAGCCCACCATCTTGGAGAACGCTTTCATTTTTGTGTGAGGTGTTTCCTCAATCGGATGGTATGAGGCAGCACGTTCATCTCCCGATTCACATACAATATAATGAGCAAGAAGCGGCAGGTGCTCCTGGATGCTTTCGGCAAGGGGTACGAGCAAATCGAGCAGCACAACGGCTTTTACGTCTCCATTTTTTAATATATACGTGATTTCATTCGGTGTATAAACAGGGTTGACCGGGATCACGGTAATGCCAGCACGCATCGCTCCATATAAAGCGACAATAAAATGAGGAGAATTGCCCAAAAGAAGCGCGATATGATCTCCCTTCTGCAAGCCGAGCGACTGCAATGAAGCAGCAAAACGGGTAACGGATTCATTTAGTTCCCCATATGTAGCAGACGTTTCCAAAAAGGTATAAGCCGTTTTTTCTGCATATTCGATGGCGGTTTGCTCTAAAGCAAGTGATGCATTCATTGTTCCCATCCCCTTTTCAATAATGAATAACCATTCATTTTATTCTTTTTCATTATACAAGAGATGAAAAAAAGCCGCAACCAGCGGCTTAAAATCCGATTTCCATATTTTCCTTCGCAATCAAGACCGTACCGCTGAATTGTTCAGCTGCCTGCACTGCCAGCTGCTCTATTTCGCCAAAATGAGGCAGATGGGTCAGAACCAGTGTTTTCACCTCTGCTTTTTTGGCAAGAAGGCCGGCCTGCTCGGCGGTCATATGCCCGGCAGCTGTGGCATCCATTCCTTTATAAAAGTTACTTTCTGCAAGCAGAATGTCAGCTCCTTTTGCAAATGAGCTTAATTCTTCCTTATAGGCGGTATCAGCTGTATACACGATTGAATCTCCCCCTCCTTGTATTTTCATTGCGTAACAAGGGGCTGGATGATCGGTTTTAAAAAAAGAAATCGTGAGCGGACCGATCTGAAGATTTTCCGCCGGATTGTAGGCAATTCCTTTCGTGATGTGCTTATAGGAAAGCGCCTTAAATCCTTCTGCTTCCGTATGTCCATAAATGGGCAGCGGGTCTTTCCTTGTTTTATCGGTAAAAGAGTCAATCAGCAGTGCGTGCTGAAGGACGCCAATATCTGCAATATGATCCGCGTGATAGTGGGAAACAATCACCGCATCAAGCTCGGCAGGCTTCAAATGGTTTTGCAGCTTGGACAGGACAGCACTTCCACAGTCTACGAGCAGCTTAAATCCCTCGTGTTCGATTAGATAGCCGCTACTTGCTTCATTGGCTTTCGGAAATCCGTCCCAGCAGCCCAGTATCGTAACATTCATTATGTATACTTCCTTTCTTTTTCATCTATTGTATTCCCTTATTCCGAAAAAATAAAATAAATTTTCAGAATACGGTTGACTCGCTCACTCTGTTATAATACAATACATATAATAAATCAAACAGTTATATAACAAAGGAGAGAATAATATGCTTACAAATATCGTTGAATTTTTCAAAAACCTTCCGGCTAAACAATGTGCGAGCTGTGGAACACATTTAGAAGAGCAGCATGACTGCTACAGCAATACGTGCACAACTTGTGCGTCGAAGGATCTGTAAAAAGCGAAGATGTCCAATTCCAACAAAGCCCCCACCGGCGACGCCTTGTCCGGTGGGGGCTTTCTATTTGATCTGTGTTAATGATCCATTCCTTCCATATCATGATTCATTTCCTGCTTTTCTGATTCGGCTGGAATAACTGCATTTCCGACGGCAATCGATGATTTCGGCATCGTATGCATGCTCCGCGCAGTCACATGAACCTGAATCGTATAAACTGCTTCTTCACCAAAGGTCTTTTTCATCGTATACACACCATCTCCTTCAGAAGCAGCCTCGATCATTTCACTTTCTTCTTTTGAGCCTTCCTTCCACACTTCATACTTTACTTCATCTGCGTCATCCACCGGTGTTCCATCCTGCGTAATGGTCGTTGAAATAAGCACTTCCTCATTGACATCTACTTGATCAGGGACAGAGATCTCCGCCTGAACCGGTGTCGGTACTTTCTTTGCCGTTTCCTTTTGGCTGCAGGCAGCAAGCAGTGCGCCGGCTAGCAGCAGGATGAACCAAATGCTTTGTTTTCTCATTTCCTACTCTCCCTCTTCTGAAATCGCTGGCAGGATAACGGTAACCGTCGTTCCCAGCCCTTTTTTGCTTTTGATGACCAGTTCTCCCCCGTGACTCTCCACAATTTGTTTCACAATGGATAAGCCCAGTCCCGAGCCTCCATCGTTTCTCGTTCTGGCTTTGTTGACCCGGTAAAATTGATTTGTAATTTTAGGGATTTCTTCTTCAGGTATGCCAACTCCTGTATCACGCACCGTCCATCTGATCCTTTTTCTTTCTTGCTTTAATTCAATTTGAATAGGGCTGTTTTTTTCGGAATAACGTATGGCATTATCAAGCAAATTGGTCATCACTTGACTGAGCCTTCCTTCGTCCCCGTTCACAATCGTTTCTTCATCCAGGTCAAGCTGAAAATAAGGATGTTTCAGCCGGAACGTATCAACCGTCCGGTGAACAATTTCAGCCAGCGGAATCGGTGTTTTTTCGATCGTCATTTTATCCGCTTCCAGCCGAATTAAATGAAGCAAGTCATTCACGAGCCGCTCCATTCGGGTGGATTCACGGTGAATGATTTCAAGCTGCCGCTTTTGGTCCCCGATTCCTTTGATCGCCGCTTCACTGTATCCTTTTATATAACTGAGCGGCGTGCGGAGCTCATGGGAAACGGTTGCAATAAACGTCTTCCGCTGCTCATCTTCTTGCTCAATCGCTTCCGCCATTTCATTAAACGTCCGGGCAAGCTGGCCGAACTCGTCGTGGGACCCTTCCGGCACACGTGCTTTATAATCGCCTTTTGATAGCCGGACGGCCGCTTTTTTCATACTCTCAAGCGGTTTTACTACATACGCTGTCCATTTCATCCCTCCATACAGGAGAAGAACAATCAGGAGCACAGCGGACGCCGCCCAAAACATAATCAAGCTGGAGACAAGTTCATCAATGCGTTCAAGCGGAATGTATAAGTACACGATGCCCTTCAGCTGCTCACCGTCCAAAAGCGGATAGATAACGGAAATAATCTGCCGGTCAAACCGATCTGAATAACCGGTTTCTTCAATCATCTCGTTTTGAAGCAGCAGATCCCGCTCATGAGGTCCGATCAGTGTTTCGTAGTCTGCTTCATACGGTATGCAGGCAGCCAGCTCTCTCGGGTTATGAACGGCGAACGCTTCAAAGGTTGATTTTTCACTGAACCAGTTGACTCTGTCTATGAAGTCTGCCGTCAAATCGCCGCCTTCATAATCAGAGGCAATGCTTTTTGCGGAAGTGGCCAGCTCCGTTTTCACGCTTTCTACGTACAGTTTTTCATAAAGCATGTACGCAAGACCAAAAGCCGCTCCCACTGCAATGATGACAAACAGAAAAAGCGTCATCCATAGTTTCTTTCCGAATGTCATACGGCGCCATCCACGTACTTGTAGCCAATTCCCCACACGGTTTCAATCGAGCTGCCTTCATGCTTCAGTTTCATCCGCAACGTTTTTATATGTGTGTCGACGGTTCTTGTTCCACCGCTGTATTCCGTTCCCCACACGGTTTCGAGCAGCTCTTCCCGAGAAAAAATCCGCCCCCGGTTTTTAGCGAGCAAAACGAGCAGATCAAATTCCTTCATCGTCAGCTGCACAGTCGCGCCGTTTATTTTCACCGTTCTTGAATGGACGTCAATCGACATCGTCTGACAGCGAATCGATTCCCTATCCCCATCCGTTTTGCCGAACCGGCGGAGAACTGCTTGAATCCGTGCCGTCATTTCTCCCGGCGAAAATGGCTTGACGATATAATCGTCTCCTCCAATAGAAAAAGCGCGGACTTTGTCCCACTCCTCTCCTCTGGCTGTTAAAAAAATAATCGGGATGTCACTGTAGGAACGGATGGACTCACAAACAGCAAATCCGTCACGGTCGGGCATCATGATGTCGAGCAAAATCAAATCCGGCTGCACTTCCTTCAGCTGCTTCTCCGCTTCGTCACCACTTAATGCCAGACTCACCGTGTATCCTGCATTCTCCATATACATCGCCACTAAATCAAGCATGTCCTGTTCGTCATCCACAAGTAATAAATGAGGCATCCTACTCACCTTCTTTCACAAAAATCATAAACGGTCCTTTTCCAATTTCGACTGTTTTTGTTTTCTCAAGCGTTTCTTCCTTATGAAAAGATAACGTTCCGCTGTCATAACCGGCGGAAATAAGATGATTTCCAAACAGCGCTACGGCAAACGGATTCGCGGGCGCTTCTGTCTCGGCGATGCGCTTCCGGTCAGGATCGAAGGCATATAGCGTGCTCGACCCATGGCTCGCTGTATACATGTAGCCGTTTTTTTCCGCAAAGGCGATCGGCATAACCGGTGCATCCGCCGTTGCCGCGAGCGAGCCGGTTTCGAGTGAATACACATGAATAGTATCACTCGCTTCCGCTCCATACCCATGGCCGCCAACCCAGATTTCATTCGACAACTCCTTTACCGCAAGACCTGTTGATGAGGTTGGTATGGCGAATTCCCTTGTCACGTTATGTGTGTGAACATCAATTTCAGAAAGGACGGTATCCTGATAATTAATCACATACAGGTTTCCCGCGTGCTCAAGCATGGACATCGGATAACGCCCTGTTTTAGTGCTCTTTGTTTCAGTGCCGCTGCTGTTAAAAAAGTGAACTGCTCCATCTTTTTTCACAGAAAAAGCGATTTCGTTTGTTTCATCTATAAAGGAAGCAGCTGTTATCCCCGACGGAACGGTCCATTCCCCCGTCTTTTCTCCCGTTTTAATGGAGTACAGCACGGCGTGGTCAAGCTCCGATCCATATAGCAGAATGTTGTCATCAAACAAAACCCCGCCTGTATACAGCTCATCAAACGACCATTCAGCAAAAATGCTGCCTTGTGGATTGACGAACGTGAGACCCGGTTCCTTGATGGTTAACACAGCTGCAAACTCATCCGTTTTGACAGAATCAAAAGAGGGATGACCGCAGCCTGTCAGCAGCATAAACACTGTCACGATGATTTTTTTCAATCATTTCTCCCCTTCCCATTCCTTCTTTATTATAAAGAACGGGTGTGAAATAAGTGTGAAAACTTTTCAAAAAAGGCTTGCACATTCTTAGGCTGCCGCTATCTCCTCAGTCTGTTTTTTAAACTGACGGTGAAAATAAAAAGCCGTAACCGTTATATTGATGACAGCAAAGGCGGTCAGTACAGACGCGTTTTGCCACATAAAGGTGTAGTCGCCACTGGAAATAGCCGCTTTAAAGGCTTTAATCGAATAGGCCATTGGCAGGGCCGCGGTAAGATGCTGCAAGGCTTTCGGAATCAGCTCAAGTGGAAATGTGCCGCCGCTTGCCGTCAGCTGGCTGATGAGGATCAGTACAGCGATAAAACGGCCGGGATTGCCGAGAATCGTTGCGAGCATTTGAATAAGCGTCATAAAAGCGGCACTGGCGATCAAAGCGACGGCGAACAGACGCGGCACACTTTGCACCTCTAGCCCAAGGACGCTTAATAAAAAGAAGGTGGCAGCCGCCGCCTGCACCGCACCGACGAGCAAGAACACACCGAGTTTTCCTGCAAACCAGGCAAGACCGCTTTTCGGCTTGACGGCTGTTTCTTTTAAAGGGAATACGATCGTCAGCATGATCGCTCCGACGAACAACCCGAGAGACAGCATATACGGCGCCATGCCGGTACCGTAATTCGGCACCTCATGAAAGGCCTGCTCCGCCACTTCGACAGGCTCGGCGATCATCTCATACGTGCCGTCATCTCCTTTGACGTCCTTCGCGTCACCTGCCGCTTTTGACAACTCCGTCTGCAGGTCTTTCGTTCCTTTTTCCAGTTCACTTGATCCATCAGCCAGTTCGATTGAGCCGCCTGCAAGCTTTCCAGCCCCGTCTGATAATTGCTGGGAGCCGGACGCAAGCTCCGTTAAGCCGGCAGACAGGTCATCCGCGCCTTTCGTAAGCGTTCCGGCTCCTGTTGTGGCTTCAGCCGTTTTTTCATTAAGTTGATTTAAGCCCGATACGAGTGTTTCCTCCCCTGATTGAAGTTTAGCAGCGCCATCATACAGACTCCCCGCACCCGTTTCAAGTTCATTCAGTCCTGACTTCAGCTGCTCCTGGCCTGCTTGAATGCTTGCAAGGCCCGCTGAAAGTTCACTCAATTTGTCACCCATCGTGCCGGAAACGGCTTTGTTCAGCTCATTCGCTCCCGCTTCGATTTGGCCGCTTCCTGCTTTTAGCTCTTCAAATCCTGTCGTGATTCCTGTGTTTAATGCTTGCTGCTGTGAGGCCATTTCCGTTTGCAGCTCTGTCATCTGTTCTTCCGTCATCACCTGTGACAAAATAGGCATCAGCTGATCCATTTGCGCTGCTTGTGCACTGGTAATTTGTGCTGTAAGCTCTGCTTCAAACTGCTCCATGCCTTTTGTTAGCTCGCTTGTACCCTTAGCAATCGCTGCGGTTCCATCCCCCAAAGCCGGAATTTGCTTTTGAAATTCATCCACTCCCGCTTTAGCTGCTGCGGTTCCCTCAATCAGCTTTGGCATATTGGCATTCGCTGAAGACAGCCCGCCTTGAAGCGCTTCTGCACCCGTTACGAGCTGACCGGTTCCAGCTTGAAGATCTTTGCCCCCGTCCAACAGCTTTGACTGGCCTTCTTGCAGCTGTCCAAGTCCTTGTGACAAAGCCGCCGCCCCACTCGCTACATCTTTTGATCCAGCACTGGCCTGCTCAATTCCTGATGAAAATGAAACCGAGCTGTCCGCTAACGCTTCAAGATTTTTCTTTAACTCAGCCGTTCCATCTTTGATTTTCAAGGCGCCTTCATCCAGCTTTCCTGCCCCATCTCCCGCTTCTGCGTAGCCGTCGCCCATTTTCCGAATCGTATCAAACATCGTTTCAGCGTATGTTTTTGTCACATCGCGTTGAATCGAAGACCGGATTTCCTTTATTGCCGACTGGCCAATTTGCGAAGAAACAAAATTGAAGCTTTCATTCGGTGTATAGATGAGCTCAAGCTTTTGAGGCTGATCGTTCATCAAGGTGGTCGCATTTTCGGAAAAGTTCTCCGGTATTTCAATCATCATATAATATTCCTGCTGCTTTAATCCATCTAACGCTGCCTGCTTGTCGACGATATGAAAGTCAAAGTCTTTACTCGTTTCGAGTTCCTTTTGCAATTCATCTCCAATCGCCAGTTTTTCGCCTTCGAATTGGGCGCCTTTATCGCTGT
This sequence comes from Domibacillus enclensis, assembly GCF_900156125.1. Classification (GTDB taxonomy): domain Bacteria; phylum Bacillota; class Bacilli; order Bacillales; family Domibacillaceae; genus Domibacillus; species Domibacillus enclensis. The sequence goes on from NZ_FTLX01000008.1 coordinate 93,792, forward strand.
TCACAACAGCAACCGGCAGTTCATCCAGCTTTCCGTACGGGTCCCAAAATGCCCATAAGAATACACCCGAATAAAGCAGCGGAATCAGCATAATTGCCGCAAGCGAAATAAGGAGTATTTTATTTTTAGTAATTTCTTTTAATTCCTGGATAAACATATCTTTTCCTCCATATTGACTAATTCGTTCATTTGGTCATTTTTATTTAAAAAAGAAAGACCCTCACAGGGCCAGTCCCTTAAATATATACAGTTCAAATAACTTTGCAATTTCTTCCTTTGTTAGCGGCCGTCCACGCCGTTCCCAGTCTACAACAAGTGTCACGTATAGCCTCAGCATAATAAACGCCGCGATTTCAGGATCTGTTTGCTGAATTTCTTTCCGGTCCATTGCCTGTCTGGCTTGCACTGCAATGTAGCTGACGATCGCGTCCTCCATCTTCCTCAATGCTTCAGCTACAGCCGGTGTGCCCATTTCTTTTTCTTCTTGAAACAGCTTCACAGCAAGCTGATGTTTTGTCCGGAATTCCAGCATTGCAAACAAAGATCGGTGAACATTCTCATAAAAGGACGAATCGGACTGAATCACTTCCTCTGCTGACTCCTTCATTTCTTGAATGAGTGTCCGCAAAATTTCTTCAAAAAGCTCTTCTTTGTTTTTAAAAAACGTATAAATGGTTCCTTTGCCCACATTGGCGAGCTTCGCCACTTGATCCATTGTGGTGGCCTTGTAGCCAAAAAGTGTAAAAGATTTTGTCGCTGCCTCTACCACATCTTTTTTCCGGTCTGTTGACATTTCATCACTCCTGAATGACCAAAATAACAATTCGGTCAAATCGTTCTAAAGATGATTCTATGCCCGCTCTTTCGTTTTGTCAATGAAAAATCCCGCCAGATTGACGGGATTTGGTGTTACAGCTTGCCTTCTTGCTTTAAATGCTTTATAACGACGTCACCAAGCGCCTCGATAAATTCAGGGCGCGCATTTGGCATTGACGGGCGGTAGTAGCCCACACCGATGTCGTCAGTCACTACTTTACATTCGTAGTCGTTATCAAACAGCACTTCGAGGTGGTCAGCGACAAAACCGGCTGGCACGTACATAAACGCTTTGTAGCCATTTTGCTCATACAGCTCCCGTGTTAAATCCTGAACATCCGGTCCAATCCACGGCTCCGGTGTATTTCCTGCGCTTTGCCAGCCGACTGCATAATTCTCAACACCGGCTGCTCCTGCTACTAAATCAGCTGTTTCTTTTAGCTGCTGCGGATACGGATCGCCCGCCGCAATAATTTTTTCCGGCAAGCTGTGGGCAGACACGATCAGCATGAAGTGCTGCTTCTCTTCTTCTGTCATCGTCTGAACCGTTGCTTTTATTTGATCTGCCCAATATTGAATGAACTTCGGCTCATGGTACCAGCTTTCAATGGATGTAATCGCCGGTCCGTCAATTTTAGCGGATTCCTCTGCCGCGCGTCCGTTGTAGGACTTTACGCTGAACGTGGAGAAATGCGGTGCCAGAACGATGGAGACAGCTTCTTCAATGCCGTCCTGCTTCATTTGATGAACCGCATCTTCGATAAATGGCTCAATATGCTTTAAGCCAATGTACAGCTTAAATTCAATTTCCTGCTGCATTTTGTTTAAAAAGTCAGTCAGGCCCTGCGCCTGCTCTTCGGTAATTTTAGCCAGCGGCGAAATGCCGCCAATCGCTTCATACCGGCTTCGCAAATCTTCCAGTGCCTCCTCCGACGGCTTGCGGCCACGGCGGATGTGTGTGTAATACCGTTCAATATCTTCTTCCTTGTAAGGCGTTCCATATGCCATTACAAGCAAACCCATTGTTTTTTTTGACATGCTTACCCCACCTCGTTTATTTCACTGCTTCATTTCACATTGTGTCATGAATGAAGAAACTCTTCAAAACTGAATGTTTTATTTGGCTGTATATTCGTGAACAAAGGCTGTCAGCCGCTTGAGCGTATCCGGGTTCACTTCCGGGAACACACCGTGGCCAAGATTGAAAATATGGCCTGGCGACGCCATTCCCTGATCAAGAATCGCTTTAGTCCGCTCTTCAATCACGTCCCACGGGGCCAGAAGAATCGACGGATCAAGATTTCCCTGAAGCGTCTTCGTCAAGCCCAGTTCACGCGCTTCTGAAATTTGCATACGCCAGTCCAGTCCGACAACATCAAGCGGCAGGTCATGCCAGTCCTTCGCTAAGTGGCTTGCACCGACACCAAACATAATGAGCGGCACATTTTCAGCGCGCAGCTCCGTGAAAATCCGTTCCATGACGGGCTTTATGAACACACGGTAGTCGGCCACGTTTAATGCGCCAACCCACGAATCAAATAGTTGAATCGCTTTTGCGCCGGCTTTTACTTGCGCATGGACATATGTAATCGTCATCTCAGCCAGTTTGTCCATTAAGGTAAACCATGCTTTTGGCTCCGCATACATAAACGCTTTTGTTTTATTGTAGTTTTTCGACGGCCCGCCTTCAATCATGTAGCTCGCCAATGTAAACGGCGCGCCGGCAAACCCGATTAACGGAACATTTAATTGCTCTTCTGTTAACAGGCGGATCGTTTCCAGCACGTATGGAACATCGCTTTCCGGATCAATTTCCCCGAGCTTCTCAACGTCCTGCACGGAACGGAGCGGATTATCAATAACAGGGCCAATGCCTGACTTGATTTCAACGTCTACACCGATCGCTGGAAGCGGCGTCATAATGTCCTTATATAAAATAGCCGCATCTACATTGTACTGCTCAACCGGCAGCCGGGTCACATATGCGCAGATTTCCGGCTGGTGGGTAATGTCGAACAAGGAATACTGCTCCTTCAGCTTCCGGTATTCCGGCTGTGAGCGGCCAGCCTGACGCATAAACCAGACCGGTGTATGATCCGTTTTTTCTCCTCGCGCCGCTTTTAAAAATGTATCGTTCAAATGCCTCATATAAATTGAGTGCCACCTTTCAACTTTGACAGTTTAGAATCACTATTGATTATTATAGCTTACCGCCCTGCACTTTTCACTAAAAGGATGCGTTGTTCGAAAATTTGCCAAACAGATGTGTTGAAATTGGAAAGTCGGGTACAGAAATAGATATACTATTAGTTGAGGTGATGGAAAATGAACTTTTATATGACAACCGGCACATTCGATTTCTTAAAAACCATTCAGCAAAAGCACAGCAATGAAGGAATGGTGCTGATGGACAGTCCTGAAGGGGCAGCGCTTCTTCATGAAACGGAGAACAAAACGGTTTTTGCTTCGCCGCGCAAATATGAGGTTGTGGATGCCTCCGGCGAAATCGCAAGCCGCGGCTATGTGGTGTTAAATAACATTCCAGTCACAGAGGAAGGGCGGCCGTTATTCGAGCACCGTTTTAAAAACCGGGCAGGCGCGATTGAAAACGAGCCGGGCTTTCTTTCGATTCGCGTGCTGCGTCCGCTTGATTCCGACACGTATGTAATCTTCACTCAGTGGGAAAATGCCAAAGCATTTGAAAACTGGAAGTCCTCACAGGCATACAGCGAAGCACATAAAAAGCGCGGAACAGAAGAAGGGCTCGACAAAAAGCCCCATATTTTCTCAGGCGCTTCTTACCTGTCCACTTATACCGTGCCCGAAGAAAAATAAACCAAGAGGCTGAAACATAACAACGAGGGCAGCCAGTGATTCTGAAAAATTCAGTAGCTGAAAGGCTTGATTCTTCTTTTTTCTGGAAAAGCACACACTGGGGCTCCGGGCTGCCGGCTTCGCTTTCCTACTGGGCGAACGCTGAACCAGCCCAAAAAGCGTGGCTGTTTCACCCTGTCCGCTCGTCCAGTGGGAGTCTTCGCCAGCTTCCCTCCGCCCGTTGTCTTTCTAATGAGCCAAGGAGGAGAAAAGTGCTTGAAAAGGGCTTGTTTTCAGTAGTTAACGAGTAGATGTATAAGCAGAAGCTACTCTCTTTTTTTCATGAAATGGAAGGAAAGAACAGCTTGTTTTTTCCTGTTCATGACGCTCTTGTTTTGGGTTTTATCAACTGCTTTCCCTCCCCACTAAGGGCGGCTGGCGCAGGACGAAGACTCGGGAGGGATCAGCGGGGAAGGTGAGATCCACTTTTGGAGCGAAGCGACAAAAGTTAGCTCACCGCCCGCCCCTCCGAACGCGAAGTCTTGCAGAAGCCGCTCGAACTGTGTTGGCACAAGCCCGGTCTCTAAAGGGCTCATCATCTTCAAAATCAAAAAAAAGCCGAACGCATGCGGTATTTCGCACGACCGTTCGGCTTCCCCTTCTATTCAAAACCTTCTGCCCTAAGCTCATCAATGAAAACCAGCTTATTGACTCATTTGTTTTGACTATTATGAAAAACCATGCAGTTTTTTTAATCTCGCTGGCGCGTAGATCCAGACGAAGAAAAGCGTAAAGGCGATTGAGGCGGACAAGACAAGGGCAGCAGCCAGCATGCCAGATGATAGAGCCGCCGCGCCGAATACGACCGATTCAATCAACAGGACACGCAGCAACAACTGCTGAACAGCCCTTTGCTTCCCGCTTTCTCCCTCCGGATACAGCTGCGGCCACATCACATAACCGTGACGGACGGCAATCGGCAGGAGCTGAAAACCGGTTAAATAAAGGAAAAGCAGTGCCACGATCAGCTGAACCGGCAGCAGCGCACTAAAAGCAATGATCAGTGCCCCGATAACGGTCAGCCGTACATACAGCCCGATATATTCGTTCATGCGGACAAACGTACGGGACAGCAAGTACGTATATGTGCCCTTTTGCGAGCCCGGCAGCAAACCGTCCAGCCAGGCCCGCCGCTTCACCGTTCCACGCAAATGAGGAACGTCCGTGAACATATTTGCAAGACGGTAAAAAGCCGCCATTCTTTTTTCTTCAAGCGCCGCAAGCAGTTCCCACTTTAACGGCCTGTTTCCGATGCGCCCCATATAAAAAATCCAGAAGATCATAAACAGGACCGCTATTCCCGCTAACACATACTCTGACGAAAAGACCGCAAACAAAAAAGCGATGTTCAGCAGCATCCGTACTCCCATGTCAGCCGTTCTCACGTCATTAGACGGCACATTCAGCGCTTCAAGACGGCAAAACAAGTTCCATAGCTTTGCGGCCAAGGCGGCAACTAAAAACAGAAAAAACGGCCCAAATCCGGTTCCTTCCGCTTTTGCGTACATCGGCATTGCAAACGCGACCAGCGCAACAATCACATAGCTTTGCGCCAGAAAGCTTGTCCATACCGCTTTTTGAAAATAAGGCTTTAATTCACTTTCAAGCGGCAGCAAATATACTGTATCCGGCTGCTTGATGTATGTATACACCGGACTCCATGCCAGAATGACGCCTAGAACAATCGCCATAATGAGCGGTGCCGGAAAGCCGGCTTCAATCGTTTCCACCCAGCCGCTGTAATAAAAAAGCAGCGCACCCATGGCAAAGATCAAAACAAACAGCAGATGGTCATTCAGCATGTACCTGGTATACTTGCGGATTTCGGTGTAATACGCCGCTGCACGTTCCTTAAACAACGCATTCGCTGAAAACTTCATCGTACCGCTTCCTTTGTCAGTTCCACATAAATGTCATCAAGCGCCGCATCCGGCATTTGAAATTGCTGGCGCAGCTCCTTCATCGTCCCTTTTGCCCGCACACGCCCTTCATGTAAGATCACAAACGAATCGCAGTACCTTTCAGCTGTTGCCAAAATATGCGTTGACATTAAAATCCCAGCGCCGCTTTCTTTCATTTTATTCATTAAATCCAGCAAGGAACGGATACCGAGCGGGTCCAGACCGACAAAAGGCTCATCAATAATATACAAGGACGGCTCCGTTAAAAAAGCCCCCATAATCATGACCTTTTGCTTCATTCCTTTGGAAAAATGAGCGGGAAACCACTTCATTTTGGCATCCAAGCGGAATTCTTTTAAAAGCGGACCGATGCGCTGTTCGTAATCATGCTCAGATAGACCATACGCCGTTGCGGTTAGCCGCATGTGCTCTTCAAGTGTCAGCTCATCGTAAAGAACTGGCGTTTCCGGGACAAATGAAAATTTTCGGCGGTAGTCAGACGGATGCTCCTCAAGCGACAGCCCATCAATGGCCACTCTCCCCTTCACCGGCTCCATCAAGCCAATGATGTGCTTGATCGCGGTGCTTTTTCCGGCACCGTTTAAGCCGATCAACCCAACCAGCTGGCCTTTTTCCACTTCAAATGATACGTCATGCAAAACCGGCTTTCGTGTATAGCCGCCGGTGACATTCTCCACTGTTAATAATGACATGCTTAAACGTCCTTTCTTCTCAATCGTTACACGTATCATATCAAAATTATGCCCTTTCTACATAGTTCCCTGCATCCGGAATCTATGCTACACTTTTGTTACTATCATCCAAAAGGAGTGCTGACTATGGAGCATTGCATTTTTTGCAAAATTACAAACGGAGAGATTCCATCCGCTAAAGTGTACGAGGATGAGCACGTCTACGCTTTTTTAGACATCAGCCAGGTGACAAAGGGCCATACGCTTGTGATTCCGAAAATACATAAAGAAAACATCTTTGAACTGGACGCAGAGATGGCCGGTCCTCTGTTCCAATCTGTTAAAAAAGTGGCCGATGCGCTGCAGTCTGCTTTTTCGCCAAAAGGGCTCAATTTGTTGAATAACAATGGCGAAACAGCCGGACAAACCGTTTTTCATTACCACATTCATTTAATTCCCCGCTACGGGTCAGAGGACGGCTTTCACCCTGTATTCAAGGAAAATAGTGAGAAGCTGGTTCTTGCAGACATTTCAGCTGCGATTCAATCTCATATGTAAGAAAGAAGAACGGCTGCTGCGATGGAAAGGACACTCATAAAGCCGAGCTGGCCTGCCCGCTTTCGCAAAATATAATTCTCGCTTTTCCGGGCTTCTTTCATGTGATACAGCGTGCTCGTAAACAAAATAAAGCCGCCAGACAACAGGGCAAAAATAATTCCATGCATACAATCGACTCCTTTTAAACGTTTGTGCCGTTCCTTTTTCGGGAACGATATCATATATATGTATGCAGCTATTAAACACGAATGACTAATGAGGTGGAAAAATGAATAAAAAAGCTCTTTTTACAGGGGTTGCAGCCGGTATTGCTGCTGGAGCGGCAGCCGCTCTCTTGAACGCTCCTTCCAGCGGGCGCACGACGCGGGCCAATCTGAAGGACAAGCAAGTATCAGCTAAGCTCACAGCCATGGAAATAAAGGATAACGCAGGGCAGGTAAAGGAATCGGTGAAGCGGCTGGTTGAAACAGCAAAACAGGACGTCCCTGATAAAGTAAATAGTATTAAAGTGAATGCCGCACTCTGGAAGGAAAGCATTGAACCGAATGTTCAAACCTTAAAAAAAGAAGTCACCAACATTCAAAAAACAGTTGAAGATCTGCAGGAGGCATTGCCACAGCCGCCTTCATCCAATAAATAGAAAGGGATCTCTCCCTTTCTATTTATTTTATTTTTCAGCGAATTCAAAAAATTTATCATTTCCTCTTTCTATTTTTTTATTTTATTGGCATAATATAAATCAATGAAACAATAGATTTGAGGTGGAAAAGATCAGCAAAGCAAATGAAACAACATCCAATCATCAATATACGATGAAAGAAGCCTTTATGTTCAGCCAGCGTATGGCCCAGCTTTCAAAAGCGTTATGGAAAGCGGTAGAAAAGGACTGGCAGCGCTGGATTAAGCCGTACGACTTGAACATAAACGAGCACCATATTTTATGGATTGCCCATCACCTAAAAGGAGCTTCTATCTCCGATGTCGCCAATTTCGGCGTCATGCACGTCTCCACTGCGTTCAACTTTTCCAAAAAGCTTGAAGAGCGCGGCCTTCTCACCTTTTCCAAAAGAGAAGATGATAAACGGAATACGTATATCGAAATCACCGAAGCAGGCGAAAATTTGATTTTCGACTTGATGAAGGACTACGATCCGGAATCAAACCTTGTCTTTTCAGGCAGCGAGCCGCTTCGAGAGCTTTTCGGGAAATTTCCTGATCTTGCTGAATTAATGGCCATTATTAAAAATATTTACGGCGATGATTTTATGGAGATATTTGAAAAATCCATTCATAATATCGAACATGATTTTGATGAAGAGGACCGGGAATTAAAACGCTCTGCAACCACTCCAACATCCGGGTAAGCTCGCTGCCTGCCGGATGTTTTTTTATTGTGTCAGTCTATAGATGGAACAGGTTCTATTTTCAATTTTTTCGACATTTTGTTATAGTTAACTGTACAAGGCTAACAGAGGGGGGCAGCACATGGCGGCATTAATCGTTACTTTTATCATTTTCTCCGTCTTTATTTTGTATCACATAAATCGGATGACCAATTTATTATGCATTCAAAAAGAGATTCCAGAAGAGCGTCATGAAAAAATATTCAGAACCGTAAACATTTTAATCGTTATTTTGCTTTCGACGTCCTACATTGAAATATTGTACGTATAGGCCCGCTCTCTTTCAGGAGATGGGTCTTTTCTTTTCCCAAGCCTGTAACTGTGCTATAGTTGTTTGTGGAACTTGGATTAAATGAACATAGGGAGTTGTTTTTTGAATGAAGAAATGGGCATTGCCATTATCGCTTGCAGCGGGTGTACTTGCACTTTCAGGCTGTGGCGACAGTGAAGGAAACGTCATCGCCACTTCAAAAGCAGGCGACGTAACAGATATGGAACTATACGCGGAAATGAAGGACAAATACGGTCCGCAAATGGAGCAGGCCCTGCAGGAGCTTATGCAGAAAAAAGTGCTCTCTGACAAATATGAAGTAAGCGATGAAGAATTGGATAAAGAAGTGGAAACGGCCAAAGAACAGCTGGGCGACCAGTATGAAATGTTCCTGGCACAATACGGCCTCGATGAAGATGGCTTTAAGGAATTTTTAAAGCTTGAGCTTCTTCGTGAAAAAGCAGCGCTTGCCGATGTGGAAGTAACGGATGCAGAAGTACAGGAATATTACGATGCATGGCAGCCGGATATTAACGTCAGCCACATTCTTGTAGAAGACGAAGCGAAAGCAAAAGAAATCAAGCAGCAGTTAGCGGATGGCGGCGACTTTGCCGAATTGGCGAAAGAAAATTCAACAGATCCTGGCTCAGCTGAAAACGGTGGTAGCCTTGGCTGGATCGATAATGCCGGCCGTGCCCAGTTCGTTCCCGAGTTTACGGAAGCGCTTGGCACATTAAAGGTGAACGAAGTAAGCGAGCCGATCAAATCCGATTACGGCTACCACATCATTAAAATTACCGAGCAAAAAGAAAAAGGCTCCTTTGAAGACTTGAAGGACCAAATGACAGAAGAATTAAAGAAAACAAAAGTGGATTCAACGGCTTTGCAAACAAAGCTGGATGAAGAAATGGAAGCAGCTGACGTGAAAGTCGAAGATGAAGACTTTAAAGGTGCGTTTGAATCAGAAGAAACAGCCCCAGCTGAAGGTACAGAAACAGCTCCAACTGAAGGAGAAGCAACAGAAGAACCAGCAGCAGAACCGGCTGCGGAAGATGATGCAGCTGCAACAGAAGAAGAAGCAAAGTAAAAAAAGCACCCGCGATGGGTGCTTTTTTTCACTTCGAAAAGCGAGGCTTGTAAAAAGAGCGATTGTCGAGCGGAAAAATTCGCTCGGAAAATTCGCCCGGCTTGGTTCGGTCCAGTGCACGGTCAAGCATATTCATTTTGGCGTCAAGATTATCAATGTAGTGCAGCATTTCCGCTTCTTTGATCATCGGCGGCTTTGGACTGCCCCATTCTGCTTTGCCATGATGCGATAAAACGATGTGCTGAAGAACCATCACTTCTTCTCCTTCGATGCCGAGCTCCTTTGCCATCTGGCCAATTTCATTCACCATAATGGAAATGTGGCCGATCAAATTGCCTTCTGCTGTATAGGTGGTCGCAATCGGTCCGGACAGCTCGGTTACTTTTCCGAGATCGTGCAAAATTACGCCCGCATACAGCAGGTCACGGTCAAGTGACGGATATAAATCAGCAATGGATTTCGCCAGCTGCAGCATGGAAACAACATGATACGCAAGCCCTGAGACGAACTCATGGTGATTCTTCGTGGCAGCCGGATACTCTAAAAACGGCTGATGATACTTTTTCAAAAGCGCACGGGTAATGCGCTGAATATGCGGATTCTGCATTTCAAAAATAAACTGCGTAATGGTTTCTGTCATTTCCTCCTGGCTTAACGGAGCGGTTTCCACAAAATCACCTGCATCCATGCCGTCTTGAGCAGAGGCTGGCCGGATCTGGCGAAGCTTCAGCTGCATCCGCCCCCGGTAATTTTGAATTTCTCCTGCCACTTTGACAATCGTTTCCGGCGCGTACATCTTCACCGTTTCTTCTTTTGCATCCCACAGCTTTGCTTCAATTTCACCGCTTGTATCCTGAAGCATCAGCGTCAAATAGGGATTCCCATTCACTGCTGTGCTTTTCACAGCGGAACGGATCATTAAAAAACAGTCTACACTTTCACCTGCTTCATATTGCGTAATGCCTTTTTCCATTGTCTTATTCCCTCCGTCCACTCATTCTTTCCTTTTATTATACCATAGATCATACGTTCTTTCCCTTTGATATGGCTTTTTTCTTTCTTCATCATTGTATACAATAATAATACGATCGAAAAAGTGCAAGTTCATTTAATGGAGGGATACGGCATGAGAACCTACAAGCTGACGATTTTTGAAAAAAACGGAGACAAACAGCTCGACCAGTCCTTCACTGCTCTGACAGATGAAGAAGCAAAAACAGTGGGACAGCGACTTTTGCAGGAGCATGCCAGTGAAGAAAAAACATACCGCTGCACTTCTCCGGAAGGAAAGCTGCTGCTTTTTCATGCTTGAGAAAACAAGCTGAGCGCATGCCTCTTTTACGGAACAATAATGAAAAATAAGGCGCAATTCCAGGGGAATTGCGCCTTATTCCCAGGAATTGCGCTATCAGCCGGAGCAGTCCGTTTTGAGAGCGTATTCAAAACTGTTTTTACTGCTGGTTGAATACCGGCTTTCGTTTCTCTAAAAACGCGCGCACTCCTTCTTGATGATCCGTACTTTCTCTCATTTTCTGCTGGCCCTGCTTTTCAAGCTCTAATGTTTTCAACAGCTGCGGCCGGTGCAGGTCTGCCATAATTTTTTTCGTTTTGATCATCGCCTGAATCGGCTTTTGCTGTAATTCCTTTAATAGATAAGCCACTTCCTGCTGCACAGCATCCGGTGAAACAGAACGGTCTACAAGCCCCATTTCCGCCGCCTCTGCCCCGCTTATCACTTTCCCATCCCATATGACCTTCTTGGCTTTAACCGCTCCTAAACGGCGCTCCAGCATGAAATGACCACCGCCGTCCGGGATCAGCCCGATGCCGATGAAATTCATGGCAAGCTTTGAGTCGGTTTCGCATAAAACAAAGTCAGCCGCAAGCGCGATGCTCAGTCCGAGTCCGGCTGCTGCGCCATGAATAGCAGCAATCGTCAGCTTTGGCATCGAATAGAAATACAAGGCGATGTCCGTTATGGTGTCCATCACAGTATGAAATTGCGCTTCGTCCATGGCCGACATCATTTCTTTAATATCGCCGCCTGCTGAAAAAACAGGCCCTTCCCCGGTCATGACTACAATGTTTACATCATCATCTCGGCTGACTTCCTTCAAGCAGCAGCTTAATTCCTGCATCATTTCCATATTCAAGGCATTCATGGCATGCGGCCGGTTTAATCGAATCGTTGCCGTTTCTTTCTCGATTGAACAGTGCACATAATTCATCTTAATCGCCTCCTCTTCTTTATCATACAAAAACTGAACGATTATTCATAGCGTGAGCTAAAAAAACGGCGCTTCCTTAAACAGGAAACGCCATCACAAGCAATGCTTGAAAAACGCCAATGATTCCGCCAAGCAAAGCGCCAAGCAATGTAATCATTTTCAGCTCGCGGTGTGTAATATCGAGAACAATCATTTCCAACCGCTCTGTGGAAAAAGCTTCAATCTGACGCCGGACAATGTCTGCAATCTTCAACTTTTCCATCATGGAAGGAATTCGCTTCGCCACCTTGGCAATGCCTTTATCCGTTAATTCCGGAATGAGCGTCGATACCACTTTTTCTTCGAATGGTTTTGCGTAGGCGGAAATCGGCTGATTCAACACCGTTTCCAGATCGAGCTGGCCTGCGACGAATGTTTTCGCCCGCTGAATGGCTTTTTCATCAGACAGCTGTTCAAGCACGTCGGACCATTTCCATTCGGTCACTTTCTCCCATTCGTTTTTCAACAGCGTATCAAGTAAATCCTTTGTTCCCGGACTCGTTAAAAATTTAACAATTTCCGGCCGGATTTTATCCTCAAGCGACGTATTGCCGAGCACCATTTGAATCATGCTGCCAAACTTGCCCCATTCGGCCAGGAAATCGTCCGTCATGCGTTTGACGCGGTACCGGCCTTCTTCACTTGAAAAATAATCGGCCCCTTTGGTTAAAATATAAGAGGAGATCTCCGGAATTTTTGCTTCTGCCCGGTCAAGCCACTCGGCCGGCAGCGATTCCTTCACGGTTTGATCTACATAGTATTCTTTAATCGCCGTGTATTTATGATCAATCCATTCATTTAGCCTGGCTTCCATTTGAGCACCGGCATCAGGGAAGTGCATTTTTTTCAGCATATCAGCGACCGTTATGTCCGCATAGATCAGCTTTTTCGCCTCTATCTTCAAAACGGCTTCAATCTCTCCGCGAAATTCAGGCTCATTCAGCTTTTCTTCAATGCTTTCTGCTGTCAGCAAGTGCTCATCGACAATTTTTCCGACCTGTTTGGCAAGCTCCGATTTACGCTTTGGAATTAAACCAGGCGTAAAGGGCACGCGCCACTTTCCAATGTAACGGGCAGTATGCGGTCTGAAAAGCATCCGAATCGCCACAGCGTTTGTTACACCGCCGATCACGGCCCCGATCACACCCATAAATAAAATCAGCCAAAAGATATTCAACGTGTTTTCCACCTTTCGTTCATAAGAAAAACGATGCCAATTCCAGGCGGAAGCGGCATCGCGTGACCGTATTCCCGCTTCAGCTTTCCTAAGCGGGGAAAAGAATCCTCCGCTTGTGGAAGATTCAGGTTATCTGCTTTTCACAATCATATTGACCGCTTCTTGAATGGCATCGTCCGCGTTCTGGCCGCTTTCATGTGCGTCACGAATGCAGGATTCCAGGTTTTGTGCCACGATCAATCCGATAGAGCGATCTACGGCGGAACGGATGGCGGATAGCTGTGTGACAACATCACGGCAATCTTTTTCATCCTCCACCATTTTTATGACTCCGCGCACTTGTCCTTCAATGCGGCTGAGCCGGTTTTTCACATCGCGGTTATACGTCTTCATTCTAATCTCTCCGTTCTAATCTCCTTTTGCACTTCAACCAACTTCATTTGCGTATAAATAGTATAGCATATCGACTAAAAAAACGCTTGTCACAGCCGATGCCACTGGAGGAAACAACTACCTGCACGCTCACAGGCATAAAGAGGGGCGTTCAATCCATACTAGTAACACAATCACATCGGGTCTTATCCGGCAGCCCGGACGGTCTTGATCGCGGCGGTGCAACTCCGTCAGTACCCGGCCAATTAAACTAAGGGAGATGAACAAGTTATGCCAAACAACAACAGCTCAAACCAGCTAGTCGCACCGGGAGCACAGCAAGCCATCGACCAAATGAAATATGAAATCGCTTCTGAATTCGGCGTTCAGCTAGGTGCAGATGCAACGTCACGCGCCAACGGTTCAGTGGGCGGCGAAATCACGAAGCGTCTTGTTCAAATGGCCGAGCAGCAATTAAGCGGCTACCAGAAATAATTCATTGATGGAAGGGAACCCGCCTCAAATAGGAGGCGGGTTCTTTTTCATTTCTTTTTCTTTTTTTCAGGCAGGTTGACCATCTTTTCAGGCACAATCCACTCGTCATATTGCTCGGCTGTGACTAAGCCCGATGCCATCGCGGCTTCTTTTAGCGTTGTTCCTTTTTGATGGGCAGACTTGGCAATAGAAGCTGCTTTTTCGTAACCAATATGAGGATTTAATGCCGTCACCAGCATGAGAGACTGCTCCATCAGTTCTTTGATCCGTTCTACATTCGCTTCAATTCCAGCGGCACAGCGTTCGTCAAAAGAGGAAATCGCATCCGCTAATAATCGAATGGACTGCAGAGTATTGTATACGATTACCGGCTTAAACACATTTAACTCAAAGTTCCCCTGACTGGCCGCAAACCCGACTGCTGCGTCATTCCCCATCACCTGCACAACGGCCATCGTCAACGCCTCACTTTGTGTCGGGTTTACTTTCCCAGGCATAATCGAGCTGCCTGGCTCATTGGCCGGGATTGTCAGCTCGCCAATTCCGCTTCTCGGTCCGCTTGACAGCCACCGCACGTCGTTAGCGATCTTCATGACATCCGCAGCCAGCGCTTTTAAAGCGCCATGAAAAAAAACAATTTCATCGTGGCTGGTCAAAGCATGGAATTTGTTAGATGATGATACAAAGGGCCAGCCCGTTTGCTTTTTTAGTTGACGGGCCGTTTCCTCGCCGAATGCTGAGTCTGCATTAATGCCTGTGCCGACCGCTGTCCCGCCAATTGCCAGCGGAAGCAGCCCTTTTTCAGCTTGTTCAATCATTTTCTCGGACCGGACAATCATATGACGCCAGCCCGATATCTCCTGTCCAAGTGACAATGGCGTTGCATCCTGTAAATGCGTACGGCCAATTTTGATTACATTCATAAAAGCTTTTTCCTTTTTCTTCAATGTTTTTTTAAAGTGCTTTAACGCCGGCTTCAGCCGTTTTTCCGTTTCTTCATAAAGCGCTATATGCATCGCTGTCGGAAAAGTATCATTGGAGCTCTGGGACATATTCACATCGTCATTCGGATGAATGAAGCCTTCTTTTCCGGCAATCTCAGCGGCGCGTCTTGCTACAACTTCATTGACGTTCATATTCGACTGTGTTCCGCTTCCTGTCTGCCATACGGATAGCGGAAAATGATCGGCACTCACCTCTCCACTCAATAAATCATCGCAGGCAGCGGAAATTGCGCTTACCTTTTCCTCCGGGAGCATGCCGAGATCCCCGTTCACTATGGCTGCCGCTTTTTTCAAATGGGCAAAGGCATAGATCATTTCAACGGGCATTTTTTCCGTGCCGATCGGAAAATTTTCCAGACTCCGCTGTGTTTGTGCTCCCCAATATTTATCAGAAGATACCTTTATTTCACCAATGGTATCCCTCTCAACTCGATATTTCATTATGTACCCTCCTTTAAATCGCTGCTCTTCTCACTTTTCCCGAATTTTCTTTCTTCATGCCTTTAACAAGAAAAAAAGCGTTCCGCTCATGCGAAACGCTTCTTGCTCAATTTAATAATCCTTCTTCCTGCAAAAATTCTTCGGCGACTTCTTCATATTTCTTGCCGTCAATGTCTACCCGCTTGTTTAATTCCTGCATGCGTTCATCATCAATTTTGCCAGCCAGCCTATTCAGCATCTCTTCAAGCTCGGGGTGCTCTTCCAACACTTCGCCGCGCACGACAGGGATCGCATAATAAGGAGGGAAAAACTGCTTATCATCCTCCAGCACCTTTAAATCAAACGCCTGAATACGTCCATCTGTTGTGTACGCATCAATCGCGTCCACTTCATTGTTTTTTATGGCACTGTACATAATGCCAGTATCTAATGTTTGTGTTGAGGCAAAATCAAGTCCGTACACGTTTTGAAGTCCCGGATAGCCGTCCGGACGCTCTAAAAATTCCGGCTCTGAGCCGAACCGCATGTCCTTTGCATACGGCTGGAGCTGAGAAATGGTTTCAATGCCGTACCGTTCAGCATCTGCCTGACGGATCGTGACTGAATACGTATTATTGAATCCGATCGGGTCAAGCAGCTGAAGATCGAATTCTTCATTAAACCGCTGCTTCGCATAATCGTATACTTCCTCCGGATCATTGCTGTCGATTTCCTCTTTTAAATAGTTGATTAAAATCGTTCCTGTATACTCAACCGACATATCATAGGACCCTTGCTTTAATCCGTCAAACACACCGGCCGAACCGCTGATAAACGACTCATAATTTACATTTAAGTCGGTTTCTTCTTCAATAAGCTTTCCATATACATGAACAAGTATTTCCTGTTCGGTAAACGATTTTCCGGTAATGGTAATCGTATTGCCTGATTGTCCACCGCTAATAAAAGGCCAGACGACCATACCGATAAACAAAACGGCTACCGCTCCGGCTATCGCATAGGTCATGCGGCGGCTGCGCTTGCCTTTTTTCTGCAGCGCTTCTGTTGATGAATTGTATTCAATTCTTTTTAAGACAAAGTCAAGAATAATGGCAATAAGCGCCGCCGGGATCGCTCCTGCTAAAATAAGCCCCGAATTGTACGTTTGCAGCCCGCGGAAAATTAAATCCCCCAGTCCGCCTGCGCCGATCAAACCGGCAATTGTGGCCACCCCTACAATTAACACCGTCGCGGTTCTGACACCGCCCATAATGACCTTCATCGCAAGCGGCATTTCCACCATCCACAGCACCTGCCGGCTGGTCATCCCCATGCCGACACCCGCTTCTACCGTTGATCGATCGACACCTGTAATACCCAAATATGTATTTCGTAAAATAGGCAGAAGACCGTAGATCGTTAAGGCGATAATCGCTGGCGCTTTTCCTGTTCCAATAAACGGGACAAGAAACACAAGCAGTGCTAAGCTCGGAATTGTTTGAAATACTGCTGTAATTCCGATAATGGGCTCAGCAATTTTTTTATGACGGGTTAAATAAATTCCGAGAGGCACGGATATGAGGATCGCAAGGCCAATTGAAATTAACGACAAATATAAATGTTCAAGAATGAGCTGCCATATTTCGGCCCATCTCGTTGTAAAAGCATCCACTGTCTGATTCACTAAATTAAGCGTAAAAATAAGTCATCCCTCCTCCTTAAGCAAATTGATTGGAAATGTGCCGGACGATACTGGCACGGTTGATCATTCCTTGTACGCGGTTTTGTTCATCTGTCACGACAATAAAGCTGAGTGGCGACTGATTAATCATATCGAGTGCTGTTTCCGGATCATCCAGATGATTCATCACAGGCACTTGCACTTTTTCAATGTCACGAAGGGTCATGTCTTCATTCGAATAATACTTCTGAAGATCCCATATCCCGACCACACCGTGGTACTGGCGCTGGTTGTCGACAATAATTAAGCTGTCGACCCGTTTTTGGCGCATCAGCTTCAAGGCGGCAGCAATTCCTCTTTCCGGCGATGCCGTAACCGGTGATGTCATTAACAGCTCCAATGCCGGAAGAGACATCGTATCCTGCTGCATGCGGTCTTCTCCGATAAACTGCCGAACAAAATCGTTGGCTGGATGGCGAAGAATGCGCTCAGGGGTATCTAATTGGACAACTTCGCCCCCTTGCATAATACAAATTCTGTCAGCGATCTTAAGCGCTTCATCCATATCGTGCGTCACAAATACGATCGTTTTTTTAATTTCACTTTGCAGACGCACCAGCTCATCCTGCAGCTGCTCGCGGCTGATCGGATCAAGCGCACTGAATGGTTCATCCATTAAAATAATGTTCGGCTCAGCGGCCATGGCACGAATAACCCCAATCCGCTGCTGCTGTCCGCCGGAGAGTTCAGACGGATAACGGTCTCCAAAAACCGCCGGGTCGAGTCCAACAAGATGCATGAGCTCGGTTACTTTTTCGCTGTACTTGGTTTCTTCCCATTTCTTCAGCTTCGGCACGAGACCGACATTTTCTTTAATCGTCATATGAGGCATAAGCCCGATTTGTTGAATGACGTAGCCGATGTCCCGCCGGAGCTGAACCGGGTTGATTTTTGAAATGTTTTTTCCATCAATGGTAATCGTACCGCTCGATGGGTCAATCAAACGGTTGATCATCTTCATCGTGGTCGTTTTCCCGCACCCGCTGGGACCAATTAATACAAATAGTTCCCCAGCCTCTACCTTTAAATTGATTTTTTTCAGCGCTTCAAATCCATCCGGATACTTTTTTGATACTTCATTAAATTCGATCAAAGCACGCACCTCCCTTTCTATCTATTTCCCTATGCCAATAGAGAGAAAACATAAATTCGTCATATTCCGTCATTTTTTTGTCATTTTTGTCATGTGGGTATGTGGTTTAAGCTTCCGCATTTGGGGAATATTATTCGTATCAATAAACAGTATGAGGTGAACGGATATGTTAAAAACAATTTTAATGGTGATTGGTGCAATCGTCGTAATTTCTTGGATTGTGTCCATGCTTTAATTTAAAAAGCCTTCCCTTTAAAAACGGGAAGGCTTTTTTTCAGCTGTATTGCTTGCCGTACATTTTCTCTTCGTAACGGGCAATTCGTTGTTCTTCTGACAGGGTAACGGAAATTTCGTCCCAGCCGTTGATGAGCATTTTCTTCCAGTACGGGTCGATGTCAAAGTGCGCTTTAAAGCCGCTTTCATCACTGACAGATTGCTCTTCAAGGTTGATGTGAAGCTTGTAGCCCGGAACAGACGAGCGTTCGAGCAATGTTTCGACTTCATCGTCCGTTAATTTCACAGCGAGAATGCCATTTTTTACGCTATTATTGTAAAAAATGTCCGCATAGCTTGGCGCGATAATAATACGGAAGCCGTAATCCAAAAGTGCCCACGGAGCATGCTCACGTGATGAGCCGCAGCCAAAATTTTCACCTGCAACTAAAATATCAGAATCGGCGAATTTTGGATCGTTTAAAATAAAGTCTTCACGCTTATTGCCATCATCATCAAAGCGCCAATTGTAAAAAACGAACTGGCCAAAGCCCGCACGTTCGATTCGCTTTAAAAATTGCTTTGGAATAATTTGATCCGTATCAATGTTGGCCCGGTTGATGGGACAAACAGTTCC
This sequence comes from Domibacillus enclensis, assembly GCF_900156125.1. Classification (GTDB taxonomy): domain Bacteria; phylum Bacillota; class Bacilli; order Bacillales; family Domibacillaceae; genus Domibacillus; species Domibacillus enclensis. The sequence continues at coordinate 112,813 of NZ_FTLX01000008.1, forward strand.
TGTAAATTGATTAATCGGCTCCATGCAAGCCCCTCCTTTTTATTGATTCACTCCCGAAAGTTCACGCACATCCGTAAAACGACCGGTTACAGCTGCTGCAGCTGCCATAGACGGACTGACAAGATGGGTACGGGCACCGCTTCCTTGACGTCCTTCGAAATTGCGGTTTGATGTAGATGCACAGCGCTTGCCTGGTGGTACAATGTCATCGTTCATGGCAAGACACATCGAGCAGCCCGACTCGCGCCACTGGAAGCCGGCATCAATAAAGATTTGATCCAGTCCTTCTGCCTCTGCCTGCTGTTTAACCGTTTGGGAACCGGGAACAACAATCGCCGTTACGCTCTCCTGTACTTTACGGCCTTTTGCTACTTCTGCCGCAGCACGCAAATCGCTTAAACGGGAATTTGTGCAGGAGCCGATAAACACGTAATCTACCGGAATATCTGTTAATTTCGTTCCTGCTTCAAGACCCATGTAGTCAAGGGCTAGACGAACAGACTCTTTATCCGCTTCACGATCGAATTGATCAGGAGACGGAACAAAGCCTGAGATGCCGCTGCCCATCGCCGGATTGGTTCCCCATGTCATCTGCGGCTCAATGTCTGCTGCATCAATTTCGAGTGTTTTATCATATGAAGCACCTTCATCCGAAGCAAGAGAAAGCCATCGTTTCGCTGCTTCTTCAAAATCCTCTCCTTGAGGGGCATAGCGGCGTCCACGCAAATACTCCACTGTCGTCATATCCGGGCTGACCAGGCCTGCCCGCGCACCTGCTTCAATCGACATATTGCAAATCGTCATGCGCTGCTCCATGGATAATGAACGGATCGCTTCACCTGTAAATTCCATCACATAGCCTGTACCGGCATTCACGCCGAATTTCGCAATAATGGCCAAAATAATATCCTTGGACTGAACGCCAAAGCCAAGCTTGCCGTTTACTTTAATTTGCAATGTTTTCGGCTGCTTTTGCCAGATCGTTTGCGTAGCGAGTACGTGCTCTACCTCACTTGTGCCGATCCCAAATGCAAGTGCTCCGAACGCTCCGTGAGTAGATGTATGGCTGTCGCCGCAAACAATCGTTTTGCCCGGCTGTGTTAAACCAAGCTGCGGTCCGATCACGTGAACAATTCCCTGGTCCGGGTGATCAATGTCCGCCAGTTCAATACCGAATTCGCGGCAGTTTTTCTGTAAGGTTTCCATTTGCGTTTTCGAAACCGGGTCACTTACAATGTGCCGGTTCACCGTTGGAACGTTATGGTCCATTGTTGCGTATGTTAAATCAGGCCGTCTGACGCGGCGGCCGTTCATGCGCAATCCTTCAAACGCCTGCGGTGATGTTACTTCATGAACAAGATGCAAGTCGATGTAAAGCAGATCTGGCTTTCCTTCTTCTCTGCTTACAACGTGGTTTTCCCAAATCTTTTCAATAACCGTTTTCTTCGTCATCGTACAGCCCCCCTCTTATGTGCGTATGATTTTAATAGAATCTTTTTTCGCCCAATTTGTTTCTTCTCCAGTGGATAAAAAACGAGGACCCCGCCTTCCTTTGACAAATAGACAAAGGAAGGTTGAATCCACGTTGGCTTTTTTTACATGTAAACTACTTCATCGGCTGAAGCAGGTACATCATCAGCAATTCGCTCCGTCACGAGTTTGATCATTTGATCCGTCCCAACGATCGTGCTGCCTTCCATCTGCAAGTCCGGCGTGCAGAAGCCGTCATTTAAAACGGATTGCACCGCACGCTCAATTGCTTCGCCTTCCTCACGCAGATGAAGCGAGTACTTCAGCATTAATGCTGTGGACAGGATCATGGCCAGCGGATTCGCTTTGTTTTGACCGGCGATATCAGGCGCTGAGCCATGAACCGGCTCGTACAAGCCAAGACCGCTCTCCGATAAGCTTGCGGACGGAAGCATTCCGAGCGATCCGGTAATCATTGAGGCTTCATCACTTAAAATGTCACCAAATAAGTTTTCCGTTACGATCACATCAAACTGCCCCGGGCTTGAAATGAGCTTCATCGCAGCCGCATCCACATACATATGATCAACCGTTACTTCCGGGTAATCTGCTGCTTTTTCGTTGACGATTTCCCGCCACATCCGGCTGGATTCAAGCACATTGGCTTTATCAACAGACGTCAGGCGGCCGTCGCGCGATTTGGCAAATTCAAATGCTTTTACAACGATACGCTCGATCTCTTCACGTGTATACAATAATGTATCAACAACCACATCATTGTTCTCACCGCGCCGTTCGCTAGGCTTGCCGAAATACAGCCCGCCCGTTAGTTCGCGAACGATGAGCATATTGACATTTCCGGCAATTTCAGGCTTTAACGGTGAAGACTGCACGAGTTTTTGGAATGACGGAATAGGGCGCAGATTGGCGAACAATCCAAGCTCTTTCCGAATTGCCAGCAGGCCCCGCTCTGGACGTTCTGCGGACGGAAGGCTGTCCCATTTAGGACCTCCTACCGCACCAAGCAAAATCGCGTCACTGCTTTTGGCAAGCGCTAAAGTTGAATCCGGCAGCGGCGTCCCGTCCGAATCAATAGCGGCTCCCCCAATGTTCGCGTATTCTAATTCAAATTCATGTCCGAAGCGTTTTCCGACCGCTTCAAGTGCAGATGCAGCACCTGATGCAATTTCCCGACCGATTCCATCACCCGGCAAAATGGCAATTTTCTTCTTCACGTAAATCCCTCCGTTGCTTGAAATCACTTTTTATAAATGAAAAACCTTAGTTTTTAACGCCTTCTGCTTTTTTGTTTTGCTTGATGAACGGCATAAGGGCACGAAGCTCTTTCCCAACAACTTCAAGCTGGTGCTCACTTTCACGGCGAGTGATCGCTGTGAATTCAGGACGGTTTAATTGGTTCTCCTGCAGCCAGCCTTTCGCAAATTTACCTGTTTGGATATCTGTTAATACATCTTTCATGCGCGCTTTTGTCTCAGCTGTGATAACGCGTGGTCCTGATACGTAGTCGCCCCATTGAGCTGTATCAGAGATGGAGTAGCGCATGCCTTCAAGGCCGCCCTCGTACATAAGATCAACGATCAATTTCAATTCATGCAAGCACTCGAAGTACGCAATTTCCGGCTGGTAGCCTGCTTCTACAAGTGTTTCAAAGCCTGCTTTAACAAGCTCAGCTGTTCCGCCGCAAAGTACTGCTTGCTCACCGAACAAATCTGTTTCTGTTTCTTCACGGAATGATGTTTCAAGAATACCTGCACGGCCTGCGCCAACGCCTTTCGCATAAGCAAGCGCGATGTCTTTTGCTTGGCCAGTGTAATCCTGGTAGATGGCAAACAATGCCGGTACACCAGCGCCTTGCTCGTAAGTGCGGCGTACAAGGTGACCAGGACCTTTAGGCGCTGCAAGGAATACATCTACATTTGCAGGTGGTGTGATTTGATTGAAATGAACGTTGAAGCCGTGAGCAAATGCAAGCGCATTTCCTTCTTGAAGCTCAGGCTCGATTTCTGCTTTGTATACAGCCGTTTGATATTCATCTGGAAGAAGAATCATGATGATGTCCGCTGCCGCGCTTGCTTCACGCACTGTTTTCACATCAAAGCCATCCGCCGTTGCCTGATCAAATGATTTTCCCGGGCGAAGACCAACAACTACATTTACGCCGCTTTCACGAAGGTTCAAGGCGTGTGCATGACCTTGCGAACCGTAACCGATGATTGCTACTGTTTTGTTTGAAAGTACCGCTTCGTTAATGTCACCATTGTAATAAACTTTTGTCATTTTTTTCATCCTCCAACATTGTTTTTTGTTTTTTATTTTAATTTAAAATAGAAACCTGTTTTGATTCTGACACAAACCGCTGGGAGCCGCGCTTAATGGCGGTTTGTCCTGTGCGGGCTACTTCTTTAATGCCGTAAGGGCGCAGAAGCTCGATCATCGCTTCGATTTTCTCGAAGTTGCCGACCACCTGGATGGTCACGCTGTCCCGTGCTACATCAATAATTGTTGCACGGAAAGGCTCGATGATCACGTTAATTTCAGCACGAGTCTGCGGAGTGGTCATAACCTTCAGCAGCGCAAGCTCTCGTGTGACAATCGCCTGCTCCGTAATGTCATTTACTTTTAATACGTCAATTTGCTTGTTCAGCTGCTTGACAACCTGCTCCACCGTCCGGTCGTCATCAACGTGAATGACAAAGGTCATCTTTGATACGCCTTCTGTTTCAGTGGCACCGACTGTAATGCTTTCAATATTAAACTGGCGGCGAGTAAAAAGGCCTGTGATTCGGTTTAACACACCGCTTTGATTTAAGACAGTGGCTGTTACGATTCGTTTCATTGCGGTTTCACTCCGATCATTTCATGAAGTCCTTTGCCTGGCGCGATCATCGGGTAAACCATTTCTTTCGGCTTAATGCGGCAATCGATCAAAACAGGCTCATTATCTGTCAGTGTTTCACGCATGACTTTTTCTGCCTCTTCTTCAGTCGTGACAACATATCCGCGAAGGCCGTACGCCTCAGCTAATTTAACAAAATCCGGCTGAACAGGGATTAAAGACTGCGAATACCGTTCTTCGTAGAATGTTTCCTGCCATTGGCGAACCATGCCAAGCGCCATGTTGTTGTAAATGACAATTTTAACCGGAAGCTTTAATTCCGCTACAAGTCCAAGCTCCTGCAAAGTCATTTGGAAGCCTGCGTCACCGGCTACCGCCACGACTGTTTTATCCGGCTTTGCGATCTGTGCGCCAATCGCGGACGGGAAGCCAAAGCCCATTGTGCCAAGGCCGCCTGAGGTTACCCATTGGTCCGGCTTATTAAAGCCGTAATATTGTGCTGTCCACATTTGATGCTGGCCAACATCCGTCGTCACAACAGCGTCGCCATCCGTAATATCATGAATGAGCTTCATCAGACGCTGCGGCGAAATGCCTTCGTCCGTTTCACTGTTCCAAAGCGGATAGTCTTTTTTATCTTTTTGAAGCTTTTCACGCCATTCGTCTGCCTGCGGCGCTTCAAAATCCAGGCTGAGGATTTTTTTCAGTGCCTCGCGGGCATCCGCAACGATCGGAATTTGAGTCGGTACATTTTTCCCGATTTCTGCCGGGTCAATGTCGATATGCGCAACAGTTGCATTCGGTGCGAAGTGAGCAAGGTTTCCGGTTAAACGGTCATCAAAGCGTGCACCGATGTTGATCAGCAGGTCCGATTCGTAAAGAGCCGTGTTCGCCGCATATGTTCCGTGCATGCCGCCCATTCCAAGGCATAATGGATGGTCCGCCGGGAATCCGCCTAAACCAAGAAGCGTATTCACAACCGGAATTTGCATTTTTTCGACAAATTGAAGCAGTTCCTCAGACGCTTTAGCAAACAGAACCCCCGCACCCGCTAAAATAACCGGCTTTTTCGCTTGAGCAAGTGCACCTCGCAGTTTTTTCACTTGAAGGCTGTTTGGCTTAAAGTTTGGCTGGTATCCTGGCAAATCAAGCTCATCAGAGAATTCTACGCTTCCGACTGTTATTGCAATGTCTTTAGGAATATCGATTAAAACCGGTCCCGGACGGCCAGTGGTAGCAATGTGGAAAGCCTCATGAACGATTCTTGGCAGATCCTCCATTGAACGCACCTGGTAGTTATGCTTTGTAATCGGCATCGTAATCCCGATCACGTCCGCTTCCTGAAAGGCATCCGTTCCAATGACGCCTGTCGCCACCTGTCCGGTAAACACTACTAGCGGGATCGAATCCATCATTGCATCTGTAATGCCTGTCACAAGGTTTGTCGCACCCGGACCTGATGTAGCTAATACAACACCCGGCTTGCCGGATACACGTGCATACCCTTCTGCTGCGTGAATAGCCGCTTGCTCGTGGCGGGCAAGAATGTGACGAATGGGATTTTTGTACAATGCATCATACAAAGGAAGAACGGCTCCTCCCGGATAACCAAACATGACTTCTACATTTTCATTTTTTAACGTTTCAATAAACAGGTCTGCACCGTTCATCGGCTGGGCTGCTTTTGTTTTCTGATCATCAACCTTCAAATCTGCTGCTTTCGCATTTTGACTCATATCTTTCCCCTCCAAATAATGGTGTATTGTCCGTATTGGCAAGAGGTTCCTTCTTTACAGTGGGTACATACCCGATTTTAAGCAAAAAGAAAAGTCCTTTCACGCCTGCGACTGCCTAAACAGAAACGCAGGGGTGAAAAGACTTCCTTCTTTCCACGGTACCACCCTGATTCACGAATTTCCTTGCAAAAATCCGCCTTATGAACCGAAACCCGGTTCTTTTGGTAACGGGTAGCTTATGCACCCGGCTCTTCCTACTGGATGACGTTCAGAAGAGCACTCAGAGGGGATGTCGCGATAAGATGCACTCCCGGCTCTCAGCTATAACCGGTTCTCTGTGAAATGCAGTTCCTATCCCTTTTTCCTCGTCAACGTTTTATATGTGTTGAAGCTTACGTTAAATTTTCATTACCCCGCCTGTATTAGCAGAAGTGACAAGCTTGGCATAGCGTGCAAGCCAGCCTTTTTTGATTTTCGGCTCCGGCTGTACGAAATCCGCACGGCGGGAGGCCAGTTCTTCATCGGATAAATCGACATTTAATGTTCGATTCGTCAAGTCTATCTTAATTCTATCACCATTTTGAATGAATGCAATAGGTCCGCCTTCTGCTGCTTCCGGTGAGATATGACCAATTGAAATGCCGCGTGAAGCTCCTGAGAAGCGTCCGTCTGTCATAAGTGCGACTTTCGTGCCAAGTCCCCGTCCAGCAATAGCCGACGTTGGTGTCAGCATTTCCGGCATGCCCGGTCCGCCTTTTGGTCCTTCGTAGCGAATGACTACTACGTGCCCTTCGCGAACGGTGCCGTTGTTAATATTCTCAATTGCTTCATCCTGTGATTCAAACACAATGGCTTCTCCGTCAAATACCTTGATTGAAGGATCAACTGCTCCTACTTTGATGACGCCGCCAAATGGAGCGATATTGCCATAAAGAATGGATAAGCCGCCAACTGGGCTGTAAGGATCATCCTTCGTGCGAATCACTTGTGTATTCGTAATATGTGCATCTTTTACATTTTCGTAAACGGATTTTCCTGTGATGGTCATACGGTCGCCGTCAATCCCGTTTTCAAGCAAGCACAGTTCACGGATAATCGCGCTGATGCCGCCTGCTTTGTTTACATCATCCATTGTATAATCAGATGCCGGGCTTATTTTTGCCAAATATGGAATCCGGTTGGCTACTTCATTTATACGATTTAAATCATACTCAATTTCCGCTTCATTTGCAATGGCTAATGTATGAAGAACAGTATTTGTTGATCCGCCCATTGCCATGTCAAGCGCAAAAGCGTCATCGATCGCGCGCTCATTGACGATATCACGCGGTTTTAAATCATTCTCAATCGCATTCATCAAATAGCCGACTGCTTCTTTGATTAAGCGGTGGCGCTCAGGGCTTGTGGCAACAATTGTTGCATTGCCCGGAGGCGTCAGACCGAGCATTTCCATAAGCGAGTTCATCGAGTTGGCTGTAAACATGCCCGAACAAGACCCGCAAGTCGGACAAGCATTCGATTCAATGTCCAGCAGCTCTTCTGCTGACATTTTACCAGATAAATGGGCACCTACACCTTCAAAAACAGATGTTAACGTGAGCGGCTTTCCTGTTGACGATACGCCGCCTTCCATCGGTCCGCCTGAAACAAAAACAGATGGAACATTGGTCCGCACGGATGCCATCAGCATGCCCGGCGTAATTTTGTCGCAGTTAGGAATGTAAAACACACCATCAAACCAATGCGCGTTAATGACCGTTTCCGCTGAATCTGCAATAAGTTCACGGCTTGGCAATGAATAGCGCATGCCAATGTGCCCCATTGCGATGCCGTCGTCCACTCCAATTGTGTTGAATTCGAAAGGGACACCGCCTGCTTCTCGGATCTCTCTTTTGACGACTTCTGCAAATTTATTAAGATGAACGTGTCCGGGAATAATGTCTATATACGAGTTGCATACGCCGATAAACGGCTTGTGCAAATCTTTTGTTTTCACACCGGCTGCATAAAGCAAGCTTCGATGTGGAGCACGTTCGACTCCCTTTTTAATCATATCACTGCGCATTGTATCTCCTCCAAGATGACTTGCCTTTCAAATTGCCCATCAACTCTGTGAAAATCGTATATTTAATCTGAAAATTAAGTTTATATTGTGGTCAATGATACCGTTCTTTGCACGTTTGGTCAACACCTTTTCTGTCAAATTTTCTGACAAGATTAAAATCTTTTCTACATTAAAAAAAGAAAGCGTTATCAAAATAATTCTAAAAAAACCGGATGATTGGACATCCGGTCACAGTTTAAAACCATTCATTCCATTTGTCGACAATTCCGTCATACCAGTGTTCTTCCTCCGGCTCTGCTTCTTCGTCGATTGCATCCACGTCAAACGATGCTTCGCCGATGTATGGCAGGATCTCTTCCACCACTTCGCCGAACAGCGGCACTGCCCCGTCTGAGCTGTTTGTCGTCAAGTAGCTGGATTCACTTACTTCCTCGACTCCGACCCAGACCGCCCCGACAAGATTCGGAGTGTAGCCGACAAACCACTGGTCTTCTGTTCCATCAATGCCTTCAATCGGTACTTGCGTCGATCCGGTTTTGCCGGCAATGTCCACGCCGTCTACTTGAGCGCGTTCACCTGAGCCCCGTTCCACAACACCTAAAAGCATAGAGGTCATTTTATCGGTTACTTCTTTAGAGGTTACTTTTACTTCTTCAGGCTCCCATTCCGGTTCCACTTCACCGTCAGGCCCGACAATTTTTTGAATGAAAAAGGTGTCTTTGCGAACTCCATCATTTGAAAAAGCAGAGTATGCTTCTGCCATTTGCAGCGGAGAAACGCCAGGAGTAATATCGCCGAGCGCCATTCCAAGCTTTGCGTTTTCCACTTCTAGACCAAAACGCTTCAACGCATTGACGCCTTTCGATACGCCGATTTGATCCAAAAGCCAGACGGCAGGAATGTTGGCTGATTTCTCAACAGCCCTGTACATTGGCAGCTCACCTTCATAGGTTCCTCCGTAGTTGGACGGCGAATAAGCGCCTTCTCCCTCACCAAAAGACATCTCTTCATCGACCAGCATATCGGTCGGCTCATAGCCTTCTTCAAGTGCGGGCGTGTAAACGGCCAAAGGCTTAATGGTCGACCCAGGCGACTTTTTCATTTGTGTTGCAAAGCTGAATCCGCGGAACACATGCTCCCCACGTCGTCCGACGACCCCGAGCACACCGCCTGTTTTCGGGTCCATCAGCACAGCAGCACTCTGGGCATCCTCCCCGTTCACACTTTCAGGAAAGACAGAGCTGTTTTCGTATACCTTTTCCAATCCCGTCTGTACATCCTGATCCATTGATGTGTAAATGTTATAGCCCTGTGTTAATAAGTCATCCTGTGTTAAACCATACCTCGATATGGCTTCATTGATGACTGCATCCGCATAATGCGCATATTTGCCTTTTAACGGGTCCCCGCTTGTATCCTTCAGCGTCACTTCGGTATCCGCTGTTTTGCCGGCTTCATCTTCATTTATATAGCCGTATTTAACCATTTGATTCAAGACGACTTTCCGTCGCTCAAGCGCGTTATCCATATGATCAATCGGATTATAGCGGGACGGCGCCTTGACCATTCCTGCGAGCATTGATGATTCTGCCACCGTCAGCTCGGAAACGTCCTTGCCAAAATATTTCTTCGATGCATTTTGAACACCCCAGGCTCCGTTTCCAAAATAACTGGTGTTTAAATACATCTCCAAAATTTCTTCTTTTTTGTACACTTTCTCAATTTCAATCGCGAGAAACAGTTCTTCTATTTTCCGCTGGTACGTTTTCTCAGGGGAAAGCAGCGCATTTTTTGTTAGCTGCTGCGTGATCGTACTGGCTCCCTGAACCCGTGATCCGGCCATAACGTTCGTAAAAAGAGCACGGAAAATTCCCTTTACGTCAAAACCGCCATGCTCATAAAAGCGGTTGTCTTCCACCGCGATAATGGCTTCCTGCATGTGGTCTGGAATTTTTTCAATCGATACACTATCTGTCCGGTTGGCGGAAAGCTTGCTTGCTTTCTCCCCATCCCTGTCGTAAATAATTGTTGATTGTGACAATCCTTGCTTTAACGTTTCGACGTCAGCAGATTTCATAAAATAGAAACCCATTCCGAGACCCGCTAACACAACAATCGCCGCAAGCAGAACGGTAATTTGCGTCAAATGAAACTTACGCCACATATGTTGAAAAAATCGTATAACTACTTTCATAATATTTGTTCCCTTCTACATGATACGTGCAGCCTTTTTTCATTGTAAGCACATTTCGCCAAAATGCAACGAATATGGATCAAAAGCGGGATATCTACCTATACGAAGCAAGCACATGAAAAGTTGCATGTTTCTGCCTTGACTCCATAAGATAAATGAAAAAAAGAGGTGATGTGATGAAAAAGATCCTACTGCTGATCCGCAGAGGCGACCTCCGGATGCATGATAACCCCGCACTGCAGGCAGCAGCCCGCTCAGGAAGTATTCTCCCCGTTTTTATATGGGATGAACAAAATGAACGTCTCGGGGCAGCGGCGAAATGGTGGCTGCATGAAGCACTTGGATCGTACATAGCGCAAATGGACAAAGCGGGCGCTTCTGTTGTGCTGAAAGCAGGAGGTACCGCCCGAATTGTACAGCAGATGGCTGCTGAAGAAAACATTAGTGCCGTTTACTGGAACCGTCATTATCCGCCCGCTGTTTATCAGGCTGATCATAAAATGGCCGAGGAGCTTGAAGAAAAAGGGATTGAAGCGAAAACGTTTGAAGGGGATTTGCTTTTGCCGCCCTGGGAAACGAGAAAAAAGGACAACAGTCCGTACAAGGTGTTTACACCCTTTTACAAAAACATCATGACCATGTCGATTCCGAAGCCGCTCCCGAAAGTGGAGAAATTAACAGGCTTCGATCATGAGCAGGTGTCTTTATCGCTAGAGAAGCTTCCCCTCATTTCCGGGTTTCCGTGGCACGATAAGCTAAGCACACACTGGACGGTCAGTGAGCAGGCGGGGCTGAACCGGCTGCATCGTTTTGCCAAAGAAAAGATGAATGCGTACGAGGAAAAGCGGGACCTTCCAGCAGCAGACGGCTGCTCGGGCCTGTCTCCCTATCTTGCAGCAGGGCAGCTTTCCCCGCGGTATGTCTATCATTACGTTCTGCAGTCCGAGAACAGCGGATCTGATTTTCTGCGACAGCTCATATGGCGGGAATTTTCGTGGCACGTCTTATTCCATTTTCCCGATACCTTGGAGAAGCCCTTTAATCCGGCTTTTTGTTCATTTGAATGGGTTCCGGAAAACAAGGAGCCTATTCACTGCTGGCAAAAAGGCGAAACGGGCTTTGATTTTATAGACGCCGGCATGAAGGAGATGTGGGAAACCGGTGTGATGCACAACCGCGTAAGGATGCTTGCCGCTTCTTTTTTCACGAAGCATTTGCTTCAGCACTGGACCATCGGCATGCGTCATTTCGAAGATTGTCTTGTCGATTTAGATGTGGCCAGCAATGTAATGGGCTGGCAGTGGACGGCTGGTACAGGTGTGGATGCTGCTCCTTATTTTCGCATTTTCAACCCGGAGCTGCAGGCAAAAAAATTCGATCCTGACTCGATCTACATAAAAAAATGGCTAAGTGGAAATCGGCCCACAAAAATCGTTGATCATCAGGCGGCGCGAAAACGAGCGCTTGACCGATACAATACCATTAAAAAATAAGCAGCGGGCGCCCGCTGCTTATTTCTTTGAATCCAATTTCTTTTTATCGTCCTCGTCATCATCCATGACGTTTTTCATCCCGCGCTTGAATTCATGCAGCGTTTGTCCGGCAGCCCGTCCAAGCTGAGGTAATTTTTTCGGGCCAAACAACAGCAGGGCGACAATTAATATGATGGCAACTTCACCAAATCCAAGATTCATGTTCGAGTCCCCTTTTCTTTGTAATGCCCATCCATTATAAGCGAAAAATCTTTTTTTGAATAGAAAAAGAGAAGCAGGCCGTCACGTTCAGGCTGCTTCTCTCATATAAATCCTTACGCTTGTGCGCGCTGCTGCTTAATCGTTTTGTTTTTTTCAGACTCGCCTACAAACAAAGCACACGCTGCGTCACCCGTAATGTTCACGGCTGTACGCGTCATGTCGAGCAAGCGGTCAATCCCGATGATCAAGCCGATTCCTTCAACCGGAAGACCAACACTTCCAAGCACCATGGCCAGCATAATCAAGCCAACGCCCGGCACCCCTGCCGTTCCGATACTTGCCAGAACAGCTGTTAAGACGACAGTAGCTAATTCACCCATTGTTAAATCCAGGCCGTATGCCTGAGCAATAAACATGGTCGCAACACCCTGCATAATCGCTGTGCCATCCATATTAATCGTCGCACCAAGCGGCTGAACAAACGAACTGATCGGCTCCGGTACTTTTAATTCATCCTGTGCTACTTCCATTGAAACAGGCAGTGTCGCGTTACTGCTTGATGTACTGAAGGCTACGCCCATCGCCGGTGCGAACTTTTTAAAGAACCAGATCGGACTCTTTTTCGCCAGAAAAGCAACCGTTCCGCCGTACGTGACGACTCCGTGGATAAACAGGGCAGCCAGTACAACGAGCATATAAGAGCCCATCGCCAGAATAGCATCCCATCCTTGCGTTCCGATCGCTGTTGCAATCAAGCCAAACGTACCATACGGAGCAAACTTCATGACGATGCCGACAAGGTACATCATAATTTCATTGCCTTGCTCGACGAGGCTAAAGATTCCTTTTGTTTTATCGCCAAGAGCCGTTAAAGCTAAGCCAATAAAGACAGCGAATACGATCAGCTGCAGCATATTGCCTTCAGCCATAGCATTAATCGGATTCTTAGGGATAATGTTCATTAAGGTTTCACTAACAGGAGGAGCTTCCTCTGCTGTAAATTCAGCACCTGCTGTGTCAAATTCTCCGGCTGCTCCCGGCTGGACAATAGCTGCCAGCGATAAGCCAATAATAATCGCAATGCATGTAGTGATGAGAAAATAGCCAACAGTTTTGACACCGATTCGACCTAATTTTTTCGGATCGCCCAGCCCTGCAGTTCCAAGTACGATGGAAAAGAACACGAGCGGAACGACCAGCATGCTGATTAAGCTGAGAAAGATTTGGCCGACGGGCACGAATACATATGTATTTAGCACATCGAAGACGTTTGGCGCAACCAGGTTCAAGATTAGACCCACAACCGCCCCTAGAATAAGCGCCGCAATAATTTTTGTTGTTAACGACATTTTTTTCATTGAGTTTCCCCCTTTAATCCATATGCAAATTGCACATACCGTCTATCTTAATTGATTAGAGCATAAATGACAAAATTTTTTTAATTGTAACTTACCACTTTTCTAATAAAGCTAAACAAATCGATTTTGATTTATGTTAAGATAAAAAACGTAATTGTTTGCTTCATGCAATAAAACAGACTAAAAGAACCATTATTATCGATTTAATAAATTGAACTATTTTAAGATTGCCGCTTAACAACGAAAAAATGGGGTATAAAAAAGTATAACCACCACGCCAAAGGGGTCAGCAGTTATGAAAAATAAAACAATCCTTTTCCTGTCACCGGTGAATCATTTAAGTATGATGGCAGAAGGCTGGGCAGCAAGGTTAAACGTTCCTACCTGGAATATCGTCAGTGCCGCATGTGCGGCTGCAGAATATGATGCCCTGCCCGTCGAAGCGATGAAAGAAGTAAACATTGACATTCAGAGCCATACACCGTATTCGCTTAAACCTCATCTTGTGCAAGAGGCAGATGTTGTCATTGCCATTTATGATTTTCAGCGGGACAGTTTGCCAGCGCTGCCTGAACAACCGGAACGAAAGATTTTGCGCTGGAATATACCGAACCCGGTCCACTTCGACTTATTGCCTGAAAGATGGGCCGCCTATCAGGAAGTATGCGATGAACTCGCAATAAAAATGCAACAGCTTCAAAAAGAACTAACGTGAACGAACACCTTCGCTTTATAACGATGCCGAGGTGTTTTTTTTTTGAAACTAAACGGGTAGATATCCGTATGTGTTTGAAGAGAAAGGAAGGGATTTAGATGGAAACGAAAGCATCGTTGCTCGAACAGCTTCACGAAGTGGAAAAATGGGAAAAAGATCAAGGCGGCTTGTGGATATGGGACCGTGCTGCCAGGCTGCCCTTTAAGCTTCTTGATAAATTGACACCCTCCTTCATCCAGCGAAAAATCGGCACCCTCCTGGATGAGCTTGGTTATTATATTCAAAGCGGCGGCCGCTATTTAACAAAACAAAGCAGTGTCTTGAAAAAGGTTGAACGCTATGCTGAAACGCCAGTTCATTCAATTGACGATGTAAAAAATCTGCCGCTCGCAGCAATGGACCAAACGGCTTTGTCCATCCAAAAAACGCATTCAGGCGCCGCTACATTGCAAGGTGCCACAACTGGTGTTGGCGGTGTGTTTACACTGGCTGCTGATATTCCGGCCATTCTGGCGATTTCATTAAAAACAGTTCAGGAAATTGCCGTTGCTTACGGCTACGATCCGAATGAACGTGAGGAGCGTATTTTCATTATTAAATGCCTTCAGTTTGTTTCATCGGATATCGTCGGAAAAAGGGCCATTTTAAACGAAATTTCTGATTACGCAAACCGGGGCAACGGCAAGGAAATGATGTCCCAAATGCAGGGATGGCGCGAGGTTGTTCTAGCTTATCGGGAGCAATACAGCTTAAAGAAAATCTTCCGGCTCGTTCCCGTTGTTGGTATTCTTTTCGGCGCGATTTCCAATCGCTCGATGATTGAAGATTTGTCGGATACAGCGATTATGCTGTATCGGAAAAGACGGATTTTAGACAAGCTGGCCAGTCATGAGGCAAAGATGGAATCAGAAAGCCGCTCCTAACGCGGCTTTTCTGATTCCATTTCTTCTGTAAGTTTTTCGATAGCCTGTTTATTGCCGTAAAGGTACAGCTTATCTCCTGCTTGAATGGTTTCATCTACAAGGTTTTCTCTTATATTCACTTCCCCTCTTTTAATGAACAGCAAGTTAATATCATGTCCGTGCTCAAAGGCTCCCTCTACCTTTTTTCCATCAAGGGGGGTTTTTTCTTCGATCACGAGATCGGTCACTACATCATCCTCGCTTAAGAAAAGAGCTTCTTTAATCGGCAGCTCTGAAATATCCAAATTCTTTTTCATTTCATATTCGAACCGGTGCTGAAGCAATTTTTTCGTCATCGGTGTTTTTCCCAGGATAAAAATGACTAGCAGAACAGAGCTAATGATCATCAATTTGTTCAGCCGTAAATCATCCGATAAAATATTGGTAATCGCTGAGATAATCACGGCCAATGAAAAAGCGCCGAATAGAATCAGGCCCATACTGATGCGCCGGCGGATGGGATGATCGATAATCAGCTGAGATTCATCCGTTGTAAATCCTGTTCCAGTCAGCATAGAGATGGCCTGGTAGCGGGCCACTCCTTTTTCAAGTCCAGTCAGCGTAAAAGCAATCACCGATATTTCAATCACAAGGGCAACAATCAAAAAATATAAAAGGATAAAAACGAATCCCATGGTTTTCCTTCTTTCTGAGATGCATTTTTCCTTCATCCTTCCCTTGTGATTTAAACGGTAAACATGCCGTCATACTTCCTTTTTAATCCATCCTTATGCTGAGTAAAAATGGTAATTTTTCCGTCAATCACGGTTTTAACGTGCACCGGTTTCCCCCAGAGCTTAAATATGTGCGGAAGAGTCTGCTCTAAATAGCCAACATCAAGCTCCTTTCCCTCGTAGGCATGCGAAATATGCAGGTCCTCTTTTCCTTCTATAATGTAAAGCGAAGGAAAGCCGCCATTGATTTTCGACGAAACGAGCTGATCCCGAACGGCCTCCCATTCCTTTTCCGTAATGGTCCAGTGCGCTCCTTTTTTCTCGAACAAATACAGATCCTCCTGTTCTACAAATTCCTTCGTTAAAAAATTGCGAAGAAAAGACAGGTCGGACTCCGTTTCTCTCACATCGAACAGAATCTCCCTGCTGCCATGCTGTTTTTCAATGTATTCATAAAGCTTCACACCTAAGTAATAAGGATTGATGCCCATTTTTGACGGCTGCACCACATCCGCATTTAAACGGGCATAATCAATCGCTTCAGATTCGGTTAACGGCAGCTCTCTCATAATGCGCATGTGCCAATACGATGCCCAGCCCTCATTCATAATTTTCGTTTCCATTTGCGGCCAAAAATAAAGCATTTCCTGACGGATCAGCATGACAATTTCACGCTGCCAGTCTGTTAAAACCGGACTGTGCTGCGCAATAAAAGCGAGCAGGTCTTTTTCATAACAAACGGTCGGCGCTTTTTCCGGTGCTGCTTCTTTTTCCCATAAGTCATCGTATTCGTACTGAGCCGCCACTGGGCTTTCTGTTTGAAATTGCCCAATATGCGCCAGCGGATCTACATGCTCTTCAATCGTTAAAACCGCATCCAGAAAGTTTTCCACTTCCTCTATTCCATGTTCATCGATCAAATGCTGAATCCGTTCTGCTGCAGATGCCATTGATTTTTCCATTTGATTGTTTGTTTTTTTAAAGTGTACATTGTTTTTAAAAAAATCAGAATGGGCCAATACGTGCGCCACGATTAACTTATTTTGAACGAGCGTATTGGTATTTAACAAAAAGGCCTGGCATGGATTCGTATTCATGACCAGCTCATATATTTTACTAAGCCCCATTTCATACTGGAGCTTCATTTTATAAAACCGTTTCCCAAACCGCCAGTGTGAAAAGCGGGAAGGCATTCCGTAAGCACCGAATGTATAAATAATATCGGCCGGGCAGATTTCATACCGCATTGAATAAAAATCAAGCCCAAATCCAGCAGCTATTTCAGTAATTTCGTCAATGGCATATTGAAGATCGTTCTGCTTCATCCGAATCCCCCCTGCTTCATCCTATGCAGGAAAAAGCCAAACATGAAAGAGGCTGGGACACAACAATGAGATTGGCGCTTGAATCCGAACGATCTAATAGCTGAAAGCCTTGATTCTTCTTTTTTCTTGGAAAAGCACGACCAGGGCGGCTGCCGCAGGACGAAGACTCGGGAGGGATTAAGCGGGTCAGGTGAGATCCACTTTTGGAGCGTCAGCGACAAAAGTTAGCTCACCGCCCGCCCCTCCGAACGCGAAGTCCTGCAGAAGCCGCCCAAACTATGTTCGCGCAAGCACAGTCACTAACCGATTTACCGTCATGAAGAAATCAAAAGAAAGCCAAACGACTGTAATCGTTTGGCTTTTCTTTCTATGCAGAACCTTTTTCCAAAGCTTATTTACATACGCTTATTTCAGCATGTCTTGCACACGGTGCATGAAGTCTTCCTGTACGAGAGCAAGCTTTTCGGTAACGGCGGCGAATGAATCGGCCTGCACGCCAAAGTAAAATTTCACTTTCGGCTCTGTTCCGGACGGGCGGGCACATACCCATGTGCCGTCCTCCAGGAAATATTTTAAGACGTTGGATGAAGGCAGCTCGATCGTTTCTTTCGCATCGGTGGAAATAATGGTCCGCTCGCCCGTTTGGTAATCTTCAACAGAATTAACGGAAATGCCAGCAATGGCTTCAGGCGCCTGCGCACGGAAGGCAGCAAGAAGGCCAGCGATCTGCTCGGCTCCATCTTTCCCTTTTAACGTAAGAGATTGAAGCCCTTCTTTGTAATAGCCAACACGCTCATACAAATCCATCAACGCATCATAAAGCGTTTTGCCTTGCTTTTTGTAATACGCACACGCTTCGACGGCCATTAAAGCGGCTTGCACAGCGTCCTTGTCACGGGCAAAATCCCCGATCAAATAGCCGTAGCTTTCTTCATAGCCAAATAAGAAGGTATGTTCACCTGATTCATTGTACTGCTCAATCTTTTCACCGATAAATTTAAAGCCTGTCAGTACATCCTCACAGGAAACACCGTACTGCTCAGCTGCCGCACGCCCAAGCTCAGATGTCACAATTGTCTTGAAGATCCGGCCATTGGCTGGCAGCGTGCCTTTTTCTTTTTTGCGGGATAAAATATAATCAACGAGCACGGCACCTGTTTCGTTGCCTGTGAGCAGCACGTAACCGCCATTCCCGTCTTTGACAGCGACGCCGAGACGGTCTGCATCCGGGTCTGTTGCAATTAAAATATCCGCATCAGTTTTCTGACCATCGCGAATCGCCAGCTCAAACGCGGCTTTTTCTTCCGGATTTGGCGATTTCACCGTGGAAAAATTGGCATCCGGCTGCTCCTGCTCTGCTACAACCGTCACATTTTTATAACCGAGCGCGTCAAGCGCCTGGCGCACCGGCTTGTTGCCTGTGCCATGTAATGGAGAAAACACAATTGAAACGTCAGATTCCGTCGCTGCTTCCGGCCATTCAGAAATGGTCAGCAGCTTGGCCACGTAGGCCTCGTCCATTTCTTTTCCGATCATTTGAATTAAGCCTTTTTCCTTTAAAGCAGATTCCTCTTCGACACTAATTTGGAGCTCGTTGCCTGAAGCGTTTACGTGGTCAATGACACGATCCGCAGATTCCGGCGCAAGCTGTGCACCATCCGGGCCGTATACTTTATAGCCGTTATATTCAGGTGGATTGTGGCTTGCGGTGATGACGATTCCCGCAAACGCATTTAATTCGCGCACAGCAAAAGAAAGCTCGGGTGTTGGGCGCAGCTCATCGAATACATATGTCTGAATACCGGCTGATGCCAGCGTTTTTGCACTTTCAATGGCAAACTCCGGCGATTTATGGCGGGAATCATATGCGATCACTACCCCGCGCTTTTTCGCTTCTTCTCCTTGCTCTGTTATGTAGGCAGCAAGACCAGCAGACGCTTTCCGGATTGTGTATACATTCATCCGGTTCGTGCCCGCGCCGATTTCTCCGCGCATGCCGCCGGTACCGAATTCAAGATTTTTGTAGAACGCATCCTCTACACTTTTTTCGTCTTCTTCGATGGAAACGAGCAGCTCACTCATTTCTTGATCAAGTCCATCGTAATTCTTCCATCTCATGTATTCATCTTCCCAGGCCACAGGCAATCCCTCCAAACTATGATTTCCTATATCATACCATCTGTTTAGTTCATTTTACAGTTTTATCATGACGCGGAATGTTTTACTTTTTCCTTCTGTTCAGACTATAATGCTAATGTTCAGCAATTATTTTAATTCTAGGCGGGATGAAACATGCAAAAAAAAGAAAACCTGCTTTTTACCGCATGGGCTGCTTCATTAACGGCGATGCTCGGGAGCCTTTACTTCTCGGAAATTGTCGGATATGAACCGTGTGAGCTGTGCTGGTATCAGCGGATTCTCATGTACCCGATTGTGTTAATACTCGGGATCGCCGTTGTGAAAAAGGATCTGAAGGCTGCCGTATACTCTCTTGCGTTTTCAGCAATCGGCGCACTTGTTTCTCTTTATCATTACGGTCTTCAAAAGGTCGATTTTTTAACTGACGCTGCTCCTGCCTGCGGGCGTGTGCCCTGTACAGGCATGTACATTAACTGGTTCGGCTTTGTGACCATACCATTTTTGGCTTTAACGGCGTTTGTGATTATTTTCATCACAAGCCTGATGATTTTAAAAAGAAAAGGAGAATAACTGTTGAAGAAAATTATTATTTTCGCTGTGGTGCTCATCGCTATTTTCGGGGCCATTGCCTTTATTACGCAATATCAGAAAGAACAAGCTACGGAAGGAAATCCATATGGAAAAGATGATCTAGACGCTTCTACCATTGAGCAGCTGGATGATCCGAACTATCAAAATATTGTTTTGCCGGAAGACTTACAGGAAAAGCTTGAGAACGGCGAGGATGCGGTTGTGTATTTTTACAGCCCGACCTGCCCGCACTGTCAGGAAACAACACCTGTCTTAATGCCGATTGCGGATGATGAAAATGTGGACGTGCTTCAGTACAACCTGCTTGAATTTGAACAGGGCTGGACAGACTATAAGATTGAATACACGCCAACCCTTATTTATTTTGAAAATGGCGTTGAAAAAGACCGTCTCGTTGGCAGTCAGCCGGAATCAGAATGGACCGCCTTTTTAGGGCAGACAAAAGAAGAAAACCAATAAAAAAAGGCTTCCCGCCGGGCGGGAAGCTTTTTTCAATTAAAGGAACCTGCATGCCGGTGCTCCAGAAAAAAGGACAGCTGAAACGGAAAGGCAATTTGATAGCTTTGAAGGATATGTATGCTTTCTGTGAATAAATCTTCATAATGTGTGGAGATCGATGGTGTTTCTAGAATTGAAATAATCGTGTTCAGCGCGGTAATCACCTTCGAGGCATCGTCCAGCGATTCCACATATTCAAAGGACTGGTCGTGTAAACTGAATAATTTTTCCGCTTCAAATAAATCGACCAGCTCTTTTTGAAGGTATCGCGGAAAAACATGTCTCGACAAGTAGTTGCATAGTGATTTCATTTTTTCTTCTTGTTCAATCGTTGAAGACATAAGCATGGACATGGATCACAGCCACCTTTATTTGCAGTCTTCCATAAGAATACCATACAATCTTGTAGAAGAAAAAGAATATTTGTCAGAAAAGGATGATTTTAATGAACACAATTCGACAAGGACCTTATTTTATTATACAAATTGATAGCGACTGGGAAGACCTCACAATCGAAGCCCTTTTCAAAGAAAAATGGCCGTTGCCAAAAAAAATGGTGCACATGTGGCGAATGGAAAAAGTGGTGTTGCTCAATAATGAACAGGTAAGCTGGCATCAGCCGCTGAACAAAGGCGACCGCGTATCGATCCCTTTTTTCAAGCCCGGTCGATTCGGTGCAGATCCCGAGTACCCTCACGCGTCTGTTTTATATGAAAACGACCATTTTCTCGTAGCAAATAAGCCGGCAGGAATGAAAACACACCCGAACCAGCCGGACGAAGGGAGCACGCTTTTAAATCATGTCTGCTATCACGTTTTAATGAGCGGAGACACATTGCCTGTGCGCCACGTTCATCGGCTCGATGAAGGAACGACTGGGGCTGTTTTATTCGCCAAGCACGAGGCAGCGTACGCTTTTTTATCCCGCCTGCTGGAACGAAAAGATATATTCCGAACATATTATGCTGTCGTGGACGGGATCGTTGAGCGGAAAAGCGGCACGATTACGAAAGCGATCGGCAAGGACCGGCACCACCCATCCCGGCAGCGGGTTTCGCCATCTGGACAATCAGCTGTTACTCATTATAAGCGGCTGGCTGTCCATAATGGAAAGTCCCTTCTTGAATGCAGGCTTGAGACAGGGCGCACGCACCAAATCAGGGTTCATTTATCATCGATCGGCCATCCGATCACAGGTGACAGCTTATATGGAGGCACTCCGGTTTCTCCGAATCCCCTGCTCCATGCGGCAAAATTAACGATTCCTGAATTATTTGGCAATGAAAGCGTGACCGTTTGCGCTCCCGTTCCTTCCGCAATAAAAAAGCTTTTTCATTCGACAAAATTCGAGTAGAATGGAACGGTTGATGTTATATCTATAAAATATAGGGGGCCTTTACGGTGTTCAAGCAGAAAAAAGATAAGTTTTCACTATTGCTGGAGTCGATTGCATTAAATTTAAAAGACGGAGCTTATTATTTCGACGAATATAAACTCAAAAACGCTAATGATTTAAAGATATTTTCCGACCAAATGAAGCAATTCGAAACAAAGGGCGATGATTTTATTCATGAAATTATTAAGGAACTGAATCATACCTTTATTACGCCGATTGAGCGGGAAGACATTCTGGCTCTCGCGATGAGCATGGATGATGTGCTCGACGGTCTTGAAGAAACAGCCGCTATGTTCGAGATGTATTCCATCATTGAAGCAGATGACTATATGATTAAGTTTGTTGAAGCCATCCGCGCCTGCACAGATGAAATGGTTCGAGCCATTGAGTTGCTGTCGATGAAGAAGCTGCAGGAGATCCGGACACACGCCATTAAAATTAAAGATTTGGAAACGGTGTGCGACGGCGTTCTTCGCCAGTCGATCAAGCATATTTTCACCATCGAAAAAGACCCGATCCGCTTGATCAAGATGAAGGAGATTTATGAAAACCTGGAAGAGGTCGCTGATTTCTGCCAGGATGTTGCCAACACGCTTGAAACAATCATCATGAAAAACGCATAAGGGGTCTTGACCGTTGGATACTTTGTTTATTATCACCATATTAATTGTCATCTTCGCTCTCGCATTTGATTTTATAAATGGCTTTCACGACACAGCAAATGCGATAGCAACAGCTGTGTCCACAAAAGCGTTAACACCCAGACGCGCGATTATTCTTGCTGCGTTTATGAACTTTCTCGGCGCCATGACGTTTACAGGTGTCGCCAAAACCATCACAAAAGACATCGTCGACCCTTTTATGCTCGAAAACGGTCTCGTCGTGATTCTGGCGGCGCTGACTGCGGCAATTTTTTGGAATTTACTCACCTGGTATTATGGGATTCCAAGCAGCTCATCGCACGCACTGATCGGTTCGATCGCGGGTGCCGCGATTGCAGCGGCCGGGCTTCAAGCGCTAAATTACAGTGGCTTCTTTAAAATTTTACAGGCGCTGATCATTTCACCGCTGCTTGCTTTTGCCATCGGGTTTATCGTCTACAGTTTATTTAAAGTGATGTTTAAAAATCATAATTTAACAAAAACCAATCGCCATTTCCGTTTGTTTCAAATTTTCACAGCGGCGCTGCAGGCTTACACGCATGGCACCAACGATGCGCAAAAAGCGATGGGTATTATTACAATGGCGCTCATTGCCGGAAATTATCAGCAGTCAACCGATATACAGCTTTGGGTTCAGGTGTCCTGTGCTCTGGCAATGGGAATTGGCACATCGGTCGGCGGCTGGAAGATTATTAAAACCGTCGGCGGAAAAATCATGAAAATACGGCCGGTCAATGGCGTAGCCGCCGATCTGTCTTCTGCCATGATTATTTTCGGTGCAACAATGATTCATCTGCCTGTCAGCACCACACACGTTATTTCGTCTTCTATCCTGGGCGTGGGTTCTTCACACCGGATCAAAGGCGTGAAATGGGGCACGGCTCAGCGCATGCTGATTACATGGGTTATTACACTGCCAGTTTCAGCCACACTTGCAGCCCTTATTTATTTTATTTTAAATTTATTCTTTTAAGCTGGATCTTTTATAGGTTCAGCTTTTTTCAAATGAAAAGCTGGATTTCTTGACGAATCAGTCAACATTGATTAAAGTGAAGAACGGATACGACGTACTTACGAAAAGTGATTAAGGTACGAATTTGTTTAAAAAGCTCAACATAAGGAATGACTCAAGGAGGATTTACTCGTATGACAGAATTTTTTGATGTAGCGTTAAGCCGCCGGTCTGTGAAAGTATACGACCCCGAGGCTCATATATCGCAAGAAGAATTAACTGAACTATTAGAAATGGCAGGGCGCGCTCCATCCGCCTGGAATCTGCAGCAATGGCATTTTCTCATTTTCCACGGGAAAGATGTTCAGGAAAAGCTGCTGCCGATCGCTTACAACCAGCAGCAGATTGTGGATGCTTCCGCCGTCATTTGTATCATGGGGGATCTTCAGGCTAATTTAAACGTAGACCCTGTTTTCGACCCTCAAGTAGAAGCTAATGAAATGACGCCCGAGCTGAAAGAAATATTAGCCGGCCAAATTAATGGAGCCTATAAGCGCCCGGAATACCCGCGTGACGGTGCCATCTTGAATTCTTCCCTGGCCGCTATGCAGTTTATGCTCGCCGCGCGTGCAAAAGGATATGACACCTGTCCGATCGGCGGCTTTAATGCCGCAAGCTTGATTGAAGAATTTAATGTGCCGAAGCGTTACTTGCCTACTATGCTGATCACTGTCGGAACAGCACGTCAAGAAGGCCGGCCGACCGACCGGCTGCCAATCGATAAGCTGGTCACCTACGCAAAATAAGCGTCATGTGACAAAAGGCTTTGAATAGAAGGAAATGCCGAACGATTATGCAAAAATATTGCATTCGTTCGGCTTTCTTTTTTTTGTTTTTCATTGCGATGAACCCGCTCTTTCCATGAAATTGTTTCTTGCATCCGATACGCAAAACGTCTAATATTAGTTTTGGACTTTCAACGCTTGTTTTGTGGAGGAATATAAGAATGTTTAAATTACAGGAACATGGAACGACGGTGAAAACGGAGCTTTTGGCCGGTTTAACAACGTTTTTAACGATGGTTTATATCGTCATCGTCAATCCGCTTATTTTACAGGATGCCGGAGTGCCATTTGAGCAGGTGTTCACGGCAACGATCATTGCCGCTGTTGTCGGCACACTCTGGATGGGCCTATTCGCCAATTATCCGATCGCCATTGCGCCGGGAATGGGCATGAATGCGTATTTCGCTTATTCCGTCGTTGGCTCTCATGGCGGGATTACGTATGAAACAGCTTTTGCCGCCGTTTTTGTTTCCGGGCTGTTTTTTGTGCTGTTATCGTTAACACCGCTTCGCGAAAAGCTGATCACGGCGATTCCCGCTAATTTAAAGCACGGTATCACTGCCGGGATCGGCTTATTTATCGCCTTTATCGGCTTGAGACTGACAGGCATTATTGCAGCGGATGAAAACAACCTGGTGAAGCTGGGCGATTTGCATAGCCCCTCTGCCCTGCTTGCTCTTTTCGGTCTGGCTGTGACGATTATTTTAATGGTCCGTGGCGTAAACGGCGCTCTTTTTATCGGCATGATCATTACTGGACTTGTGGCTTTTTTCACAGGCCAGCTGGAATTCAAAGAAATTATGGGATTGCCGTCGTTGCCGGAGGGCCTGATTGCCTTTAACCCGATTACTGCATTTGGTGATGTCATTCAGCACGGCTTGTTTGCTGTTGTGTTTTCCTTTTTGCTCGTAACAATTTTTGATACAACGGGGACAATGATTGCGGTTGCCCAGCAGGCCGGCCTTATGAAGGACAACACGATGCCGAGAGCCCGCCAGGCGTTGCTAGCGGATTCTGTTGCGACATCTGTCGGGGCGATGGCAGGAACGAGCCCAACAAGTGCCTACATCGAATCGTCAACAGGCGTTGCTGCTGGCGGCCGTACGGGACTGACGGCTGTGACTGTCGCTGTTTTGTTTATCCTGGCTGCGTTTTTTGGCCCGCTCGTTTCTGCCGTTTCAGGCATTTCCGCTATTACAGCTCCCGCACTAATTATTGTCGGCTGCCTGATGATGGAAAGTGTCGCTAAAATTAACTGGAATGAGCTCGATGAAGCATTTCCGGCATTTTTAATCATTTTGAGCATGCCGCTCACGTCCAGTATCGCAACGGGAATCGCACTTGGATTTGTTTCGTATCCACTTGTGAAAATTGCCCGCGGCCGTGCCAAAGAAGTGCATCCGCTCGTTTATCTATTCGCTGTGCTGTTCTTTTACCAGCTTGCTTTTTTACCGCATTAAAAAAAACGCTCACGTGAGCGTTTTTTTTACAAATGGGAAAGTGCTTTTGCGACGGCTACTGTTCGCTTCGCTTGATGCTTAACGGCCGCTTCTACATTTTCCTTCATTCCGTTTTCTCCAACGGTCACACTTGTCCCGTACGGATTTCCGCCTGCTTCAAACAAAACCGGATCTGTGTAGCCCGGTGCGGCAATGATCGCACCCCAGTGGTACATTGTTGTGTACAGCTGCAAAATCGTCTGCTCCTGGCCGCCGTGCGGATTTTGCGCAGACGACATGGCACTGACGGCTTTATTGGCTAATTTGCCTTTTGCCCAAAGCCCGCCCGTTGTATCAATGAACTGCTTAAGCTGTCCCGGCACATTTCCGTATCGCGTTGGCACACTGAAGATGATCCCGTCTGCCCACTCCAAATCCTCCAGTGTCACCTCAGGAATATCCTTTGCCTCTTCCACGTGCGCTTTCCACGCAGGATTGCCTTCGATCACAGAAGACGGTGCCGTTTCCGGTACTTTCAATACTTTTACTTCCGCTCCTGCTTCTTCACCTGCTTCTTTTGCCCAGTTTGCCAACTTCAGATTGGTTCCAGTCATGCTGTAATAAATAACCGCTAATTTTGTCATGAATTTTCCCCCTCAGGCTTTGTTGAACTCATTACACAGTTTGCCCCTTCAGAGAGAAAACAAAACATTTCAATCTTCTTGTTTAAAAAAGAAAGACAGCGCTGGATACACATCTTCCCTTTTTCGAATCACATACGATTTAAAAAGAGGATTCTCTACTTTGCGAAAAGCGGACATAAGCGGCGTCGTCCGGTTATATTGATTCACTTCCCCGTAGCCAAACATGCGGCAGTGCGGCAAAACCTTTTCAAGAAGTGCTGTACACTGCAGATTGTCTGACGCCAGATTGTCTCCATCTGAAAAATGAAACGGATAAATGTTGTAGCGGTCTGGCGGATAGTCTGTTTCCATTAAACGGAGCGCCAGCTTATAAGCGGATGAACAAATCGTCCCGCCACTTTCCCCTTTTGTAAAAAAATCGTTTTCTTCCATTAACACTGCTTCTGTATGATGAGCAATAAACACAATGTCCACCGTTGAATATTTTCTGCGTAAAAAGCGGGTCATCCAAAAGAAAAAGCTGCGTGCAATATATTTTTCAAAAGGGCCCATGCTGCCGCTCGTATCCATCATGGCAAAGATCACTGCTTTGGACTGAGGCGTTTTTTCATCGTCAATCGAGCGGAACCTCCTGTCTTCAGGCTTCACTGGAAAAAAGGAAGAAGCCCCGTTTAATGAATTACGCTTAAAAGCGGCCATTAACGTTTTCTTTTTATCGATCCGTGCGGTAACACCTGTTTTGCGAATATCATTTACGTTCCAGTCTGTAATAATGGTGTCTGATTTTTCTTTTTGAGCCAGGTTCGGAAGAGCAAGTTCAGAAAAAAGCGTTTCTTCAATTTCCGCCATGCTTACTTCTGCCTCATAATAATCGGTACCTTTTTCATTTCCTGCTTTTTTCCCCTGACCTGAGGCTCCCTTTTCATTCCCCGCCCGGGCAATCGCATCGCCGACTTCGCCTTTGCCTTGACCGGCGTGCGTTGATTTTTCGTCTGAATATTTGATTTTGTATTCTTGAAGGGAGCGAATAGGCAGCTTGACTGTTCTATTTCCATCTGACATAATGATTTGCTCTTCTGTAATCATATCGGCTAAATTTTTTTTGATGGCTTCCTTTACTTTCTGGCGGTGCCGCTCCTGGTCATCAAAGCCTTTCCGGTGCAGCGACCAGTCTTCTTCAGATACATGATAAAAAGATCCCATTTCTCTTCCTCCCCGTTCGAATCTTTAGCAGCCTTTCTTATTTGTTTCGTTCCTCTGGATAATGGGTAAACTACGGAAAACGAATGTGAGGTGGCTGAAGATGAATTTTAAAGAGCGCGAAGTCGAGCCTGTTAATTCAATGGTCACAAGCTTTGAAGATATGGAAATTCTCGGACGGCAAATGGAGCGCCAGCGGACGAATGAAGAACTTATGAAGCATGAACGCCAGCCTGATCCGGTTCAATATGATGAAGCAATAGATGGAAAAGAATAACCCGGCTGCAAGCAGTCGGGTTATTTCTTTATCGATTTAACAGTCCCCCAACGTAGCGGAGCAGCTCATTAGCGGACACCGAATTATAGCCGCATTCGTCAATAAGCCGGGCGGTTACTTCGTTCATTTTTTTCAGCTGCTGCTCATCCGGCGTCACAGACGATGTGGTAATCTTCACGACGTCCTTCAAGTCGGAAAACAGCTTTTTTTGAATAGCTTCCCGCAGACGGTCGTGCTCCCGGTAGTCGAATTTTTTCCCTTTTCGTGCGTACGCAGAAATACGGATCAGCATTTCTTCACGGAATGCTTTTTTTGCGTTTTCAGACACACCGATTTGTTCTTCAATCGAACGCATTAAGCGCTCATCCGGATTCATTTCCTCGCCTGTCAGCGGATCATTCAGCTTTACTTTATTGCAGTACGCCTCAACGTTGTCTAAATAATTATCCATGAGCGCGCGGGCTGATTCTTCATAGGAATAAACAAACGCCTTTTGTACTTCTTTTTTGGCGGTTTCGTCATATTGCTTGCGCGCTTCAGAAATAAACTGCAAATATTTCGTCCGCATCTCTTTTGAAATCGAAGCGTGTGAGTCCAGACCGTCTTTTAATGAGCGAAGGACATCAAGCGCGTTGATGGAATTGGTGCCTTTTTTAATAATTGCTGCAGAAATACGGTTCATGACATATCGCGGATCAATACCATCCATACCTTCATCCGGATGCTCCTTTTTTAATTCAACGGCATCAAGCCCTGTTAAGCCTTCGACAACTGCTCCGTCGTACAGCTTCATCTTTGACACAAGATCCACGTTGGCCCGGCTTGATTCCTTTAAACGCGTTAAAATCGTAAACATCGCAGCGGTGCGAAAGGTATGAGGGGCAAAGTGGATGGAGGCTGCTTCACTTTCATGAACCATTTTCTCGTAAATTTTTTCTTCTTCTGTCACTTTTAAATTGTAAGGCACTGGCATCACAATCATCCGTGAATGAAGGGCTTCATTTTTCTTATCCGCGATAAAGGAACGGTACTCTGTTTCGTTCGTATGAGCGATTATCATTTCGTCAGCCGAAATAAGTGCAAACCGCCCTGCCTTGAAATTTCCTTCCTGCGTCAGCGATAAAAGATGCCATAAAAACTTTTCGTCGCATTTCAGCATTTCCTGAAACTCCATCAAGCCACGGTTGGCGATATTCAGTTCCCCATCAAACCGGTAAGCGCGCGGATCGGATTCCGATCCGAATTCTGCAATCGTTGAGAAATCGATACTGCCTGTTAAATCCGCAATGTCCTGTGACTTCGGATCAGATGGACTGAACGTACCGATGCCCCGCCGGCGGTCTTCTGAGAAAAAGATGCGTTCGACCGGCACATCTTCAATTCGCCCGCCAAATTCATGTTCAATTCTGTATGCATTCAGCGGTGAAAGCGATCCTTCAATCCGAATGCCGTATTCCTCAAAAAAATCTTCCCGCAGTTCTCGTGGAATTAAGTGAAGCGGGTCTTCCGCCATCTGGCAGTTTTTGATCGCGTAAACAGCCCCGGCATCTGTCCGTGTATATTGTTCAAGTCCACGCTTTAGCATGGATACGATCGTTGACTTCCCGCCGCCGACTGGTCCCATAAGCAATAAGATGCGCTTTCTTACGTCTAGCTTTTTGGCCGCTGGATGAAAGTATTCTTCCACAAGTCGTTTGATCGGTTCTTCAAGACCAAATAGCTCCCGGCTAAAGAAATCGTAATGGCCATCCGTTATGCCATGGGAACGAATCATATCATAAATACGTGCATGAGCTGGCATCGCAATATGCGGTTGTTCTTTTAAAAGCATCAAATACTCCCTGAAGGTTCCTTCCCAGCGCAATTTTTCTTCTTCAGCACGGCATGTTTGAATTTTATCGAGTATCGTCATAAATGGCTCCCTCCGCTCCGCACTCTAATGGGCGTATTTATCGGATTTTATGCGTGGACAGACACATTTATGAGCAAAAGAAGCGTTCACATTAGGAGTTGTTTCCGTTATAATAAGTGGAGATTGAATCGTTTACGCTGAGGAAAGGGGTTTATCACATGAGACTATTAGGCATTCTTGCCGTTTGTGTTGCTTTTTTAGCTGCGATTTTCACAGCAGGCTATGATGACAAGCCAGGCGCAAAATAAGCAAAAAGCAAAAAACTGGACCGTTTTAAAACGGTCCAGTTTTTTTAATGAAGTCCCGGGAATCCCTGCTGGCGAAGTGCCTCGTAAACGAGAATCGCGGCTGTATTGGATAAATTCAACGACCGGACGTGATCATTCATTGGAATGCGAAGGCACCGGTCTATATTAGACTGAATCAAGTCTTTTGGCAGACCCGTCGTTTCTTTTCCGAACAGAAAATAATGATCCTGCTCTAGGTCACTGTAGTCAAATTTGGCATGATCCTGCGTGCCGAACTTTGATAAATAATACATATTGCCTTTATTTTTCTCAAAAAAATCATCCAGGGAGTCGTAATAGTGAATGTCAACGAATTCCCAATAATCCAGTCCTGCTCTCTTCAGCATTTTGTCATCTGTTGAAAAGCCAAGCGGCCGGATTAAATGAAGCGGGACGCCCGTCGCCGCGCACGTACGCGCGATATTTCCCGTATTGGCCGGAATTTCCGGCTGGTATAACACCACATGAACAGCCACAAACCTTCATCTCCTTTTCAAAACTTCATTATAGCACGGATTGGAGCGATTGAATGGCTTTTTTCACTTCATCTAAAACGGCTTCTTCTTTCTCCTCCTGCTTCGCCTTTTGAAGAAGCTCTTTCGCGCTGGCGCCGCCGATTTGTCCGATCGCATAAGCAGCCGTTCCTCTTATCACCGGACGCGGATCACCGTGCAGCACCTCTGCGAGAATAGGAAGGGATGATTCTTCTTTAAAGTGGGCAAGCGCGATGAGTGCATTTCGCTGAATCGGTTTTTTCCCTCTCCATGAGCCGGACATCCGGCCGAATCGTTCCTTAAACTCCTTATTGCTCATCGATAAAAGCGGCTCAAGCAGCGGCTTTACCTGCTCATTGTCTGGTTTCATTTCTTCGTGGCGCAGCGTATGTTTTCCTTTGTTTTCCGGACAAACCGTCTGGCACGTGTCACAGCCATACAGCCGGTTGCCGAGATGCTTCCGAAACGCCTCCGGCAAAAAATCCTTCGTCTGTGTTAAATAAGCGATACAGCGCTGCGAATTCAGCTGCCCCCCCTGCACAAGGGCGTTGGTTGGACAGGCATCAATGCATTTTGTACACTTGCCGCACTGGCTTTCCATCGGTGTATCCGGTTCAAATGGAACGTTCGTCAGCATTTCACCCAGATACACGTAAGAGCCGAATTCCGGTGTAATAATTGCACAGTTTTTTGCACTCCAGCCAATACCCGCCCGCTCCGCAACAGCCCGGTCTGACAGCTCTCCTGTGTCCACCATTGATTTAAATTGAACATCTGGGAGCTTTTCCTGCAAAAACTGCTCAAGAAGATGAAGCTTTTTGCGCAGCACCGTATGATAATCCTCTCCCCATGACGCCCGGCAAAAAAGACCTCGTCGCTCTCCTTTTTTCCCCTTTGGTGCATCTTCAAGCTTCGATGGATACGCAAGCGCAATGGCAATAATCGACCGGGGCTGATCAAGCAGCAATGCCGGATCTGTCCTTTTTTCAATATCCTTTTCTTCAAAGCCGGATGCGTAGCCAAGCTCCTGCTGCAGCTGCAATTTCTGCTTTAATTCAAGAAAGGGATCGGCCGCAGCGAACCCAATCTTATCAATATTAATCTGCTTGCTGTAGTCAATCAGCTCCTGCTTTAACTGCCGGTACATACCCATCCTCCGTTCCATAGAAAACAGGCAAACGGAAAAGCCCGTCTGCCTGCTGATTTTTTTTATTATTTCATAAAAGCGGAAGAAAGTCGAGCCGGTCAGCTGTATATGCGGCTGCCCGATTGAACAAATTCTTTTGACTTTTCCTTCATGCCATCATCTGCTGCCTGCTTGCGCAAATCATGGGAAATCCTCATCGAGCAAAATTTCGGACCGCACATTGAGCAAAAGTGCGCTGTCTTTGCTCCTTCCGCCGGCAGCGTTTCATCGTGATATTCACGCGCCCGCTCCGGATCAAGTGACAAGTTAAACTGATCGTGCCATCTGAATTCAAATCTCGCTTTTGACAGCGCGTCATCCCGCTTTTGTGCTCCGGGGTGCCCTTTCGCCAAGTCCGCTGCATGTGCGGCAATTTTGTAGGCAATGACCCCTTCACGCACATCATTTTTATTCGGAAGTCCCAAATGCTCTTTCGGTGTGACGTAGCACAGCATCGCTGTACCATGCATCGCAATCATGGCGGCGCCGATCGCTGACGTGATATGATCGTATCCCGGCGCAATATCCGTTGTCAGAGGACCCAATGTATAAAAAGGAGCACCCTGGCAAATGTCTATTTCTTTGTCGATGTTTTCTTTAATTTTATGAAGCGGTACGTGTCCCGGCCCTTCGATCATGACCTGTACGTCATGCTTCCAGGCGATTTTTGTCAGCTCGCCAAGCGTTTCAAGCTCCGCAAACTGCGCTTCATCATTCGCGTCCGCAATCGAGCCCGGACGCAGCCCATCTCCAAGTGACACCGAAATATCGTATGCTTTTAAAATCTCACAGATCTCGTCAAAATGAGTGTAAAGAAAATTTTCCTGATGATGAGCAAGGCACCAGCCTGCCATAATGGAGCCTCCCCGTGAGACAATACCTGTTGTTCGCTTGACAGTCAAGGGGATGTAGCGAAGCAGGACACCTGCGTGAATGGTAAAGTAATCAACACCCTGCTCTGCCTGCTCAATCAGTGTATCGCGGTATACTTCCCACGTTAAGTCTTCAGCTGCTCCTTTTACTTTTTCAAGTGCCTGGTAAATCGGAACAGTCCCAACCGGTACAGGAGAATTACGGATAATAAATTCCCGTGTAGCATGAATGTTTTTCCCGGTGGATAAATCCATAATCGTATCCGCACCCCAATGCGTCGCCCATGTCATTTTTTCCACTTCTTCTTCTATTGACGAGCTGACCGCTGAATTGCCGATGTTCGCATTGACCTTAACATGAAATCGGCTGCCGATAATCATCGGCTCATTTTCCGGATGGTTAATATTAGCCGGAATGATCGCTCGGCCCGCTGCAACTTCTTCTCGGACGATTTCAACATCGATGTTTTCACGAATGGCCACATACTCCATCTCAGCTGTTACGATGCCTTTTTTCGCATAATGCATTTGTGTCACATTTTTCCCAGGCAGCGCTCGTCTTGGCGTATGGTCGAACTGGGCTGTAAACATGTCCTTTTCATCCTTCACGCCGTTGTCTACAGGCTTCACTTCGCGTCCTTCGTAGGAAACCGTATCCTTTCTTGCTTCCACCCATTGTGCTCTCGTGCGCGGGAGTCCTTTATGAACATCGGCAGTAAAGCCCTTTTCTGAATACGGACCGCTCGTATCATAAACGGTTACCGGCTCATTTTTTTCGGCACCAGCATCTGTATTCGTGTCACTTAAATGAATTTTGCGGAATGGCACACGCACTCCCGTCCGGCTGCCATCTACATACATTTTCTCACTTTCAGGAAATTGAGCCTGCAGGTTCATTTTTTCATTATCCAATCGATTCATCTTCTTTTCCTCCTAAGCACCTGCCTGAACCGATCTGGACACTAACACTCACGAAAAAAATAAAACGGGTTCTTTTAAATAAATAAAAGAACCCGTGAAATAGTGTGATGAACGGCATAAAGCCGTGCCCCTACTTCCCTACGCTGGTACTGGCCAGATCAGGTTCGAAGGGTTAAAGAGCCTTAACGGCGCGCTCTTCTCTCAGTCCGGCTAACGGACACCCCCAGCAGATATAAATTATGAAGCTGTATACAAACTTTACCATAGTCAAAATAATCTGTAAAGGGGAAATTTCCGTTATAAAGAAGCGTTTTGAACGACCTCGATTATATGTAAGTTCGGATAGTCTGCTGCCTTGAACTGAGAAACCACTTTCTCTACGTCTGTTTCCACCCGCACAATCGATGTTTGAACACGACCTTCTACTATTTCAACAATCCCGTAAGAAGCCTTTCTGAGCCCATCGAAGGGCAGCCCCACACTGCCAATATTCATGATGACTTTTCCTTTTATGTATCGAATATAGGGCTTATGAATGTGTGCGTAAATTAGAATATCAGCGTTTTGATGACTTATTAGCTTTTCTACCAGACCTTCATCCGGTTCACCAGGAAGAACAACATCAAATAAACTCACAGGCGTTGCATGAAAAGCATGAATCGTTATTCCCTTTTCCGTTATCGTTAGTTGCTCAGGCAGCGATTGCAAGTATGCCATATCCTCTGCATCCAGCTGTGCAGCTGTCCAATCACGCTCGAGATTCATCAGTTCCAGTGCTTTGTCTGGGACCTCTCCTTTGCGTACACCACGAACAACCCATTCATCTGCGTTCCCTTTGATCACTTTCGTTTGCAAAGACTGAACAAGCTGAAGACTCCGCTTCGGTTCCGGACCACGGTAACAAATATCACCTAACACATAAACTGCTTCAATGCTCTTTTCTTTTATGTCCTTCAGTACCGCATCCAATGCGACGGCATTTCCATGTATATCTGAAATAAAAGCTATTTTCACGTTCATCCCTCCTTTTTTTATGGTAACACGATTCAGCCATTACAACAAAAAAGCTCCCACAAAATGTGAGAGCTTTTTTCAGGATCGTCCTGTATCTTATGATACCGGCGGCCGGGGTCGAACCGGCACTCCCGTGAAGGAACTGGATTTTGAGTCCAGCGCGTCTGCCAATTCCGCCACGCCGGCAAAAAATAAAAATGGAGGCGGCAACCGGAATCGAACCGGTGGTAAAGGTTTTGCAGACCTTGGCCTTACCGCTTGGCTATGCCGCCTCAATACAATTATGGAGCGGAAGACGGGATTCGAACCCGCGACCCCCACCTTGGCAAGGTGATGTTCTACCACTGAACTACTTCCGCAAAATGAATGGCTGGGCTAGAAGGATTCGAACCTTCGCGTGACGGAGTCAAAGTCCGTTGCCTTACCGCTTGGCTATAGCCCAATGATGTAAAGTAAAGATGGGGCGATCGAGGGGAATCGAACCCCCGAGTGTCGGAGCCACAATCCGATGCGTTAACCACTTCGCCACGACCGCCATCATATTTAATTCGATTGGCAGGGGCAGTAGGAATCGAACCCACACCGGAGGTTTTGGAGACCTCTGTTCTACCGTTAAACTATGCCCCTATAAATGGTGGAGGGGGGCAGATTCGAACTGCCGAACCCGAAGGAGCGGATTTACAGTCCGCCGCGTTTAGCCACTTCGCTACCCCTCCACGCTTTAACTATATAAAAAATAAATGGTGCCGGCAAGAGGACTTGAACCCCCAACCTACTGATTACAAGTCAGTTGCTCTACCAGTTGAGCTACACCGGCAACATGGTGGCTCAGGACGGAATCGAACCGCCGACACAAGGATTTTCAGTCCTTTGCTCTACCGACTGAGCTACTGAGCCACTGGTATTAATATGTATAATGGCGGTCCGGACGGGACTCGAACCCGCGACCTCCTGCGTGACAGGCAGGCATTCTAACCAACTGAACTACCGGACCAACGATTGCGGGGGCAGGATTTGAACCTGCGACCTTCGGGTTATGAGCCCGACGAGCTACCGAGCTGCTCCACCCCGCGATAATAATAATGGTGGAGGATGACGGGATCGAACCGCCGACCCTCTGCTTGTAAGGCAGATGCTCTCCCAGCTGAGCTAATCCTCCATATTGGTGACCCCTACGGGATTCGAACCCGTGTTACCGCCGTGAAAGGGCGGTGTCTTAACCGCTTGACCAAGGGGCCTAGAAAATCGTCTATCTATATAACCGAGAGTATATGGCGGAGAGCAAGGGATTCGAACCCTTGAGACAGCGGTAACCGTCTACACGATTTCCAATCGTGCTCCTTCGACCTCTCGGACAGCTCTCCAATGAATGGCTCCGCAGGCAAGACTCGAACTTGCGACCGATCGGTTAACAGCCGATTGCTCTACCACTGAGCTACTGCGGAATAAATCCTATAAATGCTGATCTGCCAGGCGGCGTCCTGCTCTCACAGGGGGAGACCCCCAACTACCATCGGCGCTGAAGAGCTTAACTGCCGTGTTCGGGATGGGAACGGGTGTGAC
>NZ_FTLX01000007.1 GCF_900156125.1 Domibacillus enclensis
TGACCAGAGCAAGCTCTGATCAAATCCGCTCGACTTGCATGTATTAGGCACGCCGCCAGCGTTCGTCCTGAGCCAGGATCAAACTCTCCAAAAAGTGTTTGACTTGCTCATTTGTTTCTTATTGAAAATGCGGGGTGCACTTCAATAAGAAGATAAAACTTAAAACGTTGACGTTTTTATTGATTTTGTTCAGTTTTCAATGTTCAATTCGTTACGCTATCTTCTTCGACAGCTATAACATCATATCATTAAGTATGTTTTGTTGTCAACAACTTTTTTCAAAGTTATTTATTCAATCAAACCGTACAAACTCTATCTTTAAAACGATCGAATTCTTTAATGACAGGAATTGAATATATCACGCTTAAACCAAGCAGTCAATGCTTTTTTAAAGCTACTTTCATTGATATACTCTCTTTAACACATCACCATGATTTCAACTTGTTATCTTGGCGACATGAAATAATATAACAAATCTCTCTATAGTTCGTCAATACTTTTTACAAAAAAATGTTTCACCGGCGAAATCGCCTAATGCAGCTTTCCAGCCTATAAAAAACAGCGCGAGCCCATAAATGAGCCGCGCTGTTTTTTATTTTCTATTTTGAATCACCTTGATGATTTCCATTAACACCACCGCAGCAATAGAAAGCCCTGTGGCCATGAACCATTCATTCATGCCAAACGCCGATGGAATCGAAAAGATCTTCCTTACGCCCGGCAACACCGTTACGCCATATAACAAGAAGCAGAGCGCTATCGCACCCAGCACATACTTGTTGCTGAAAAAGCCAGCACCAAAAGCGGTTTGTGTATTAGAGCGAGCCGCAAAGGTTTGAAGAGTCCGAGCTAAAATGAGTGTTGTGAAAGCCATGGCAATCCCCATCTCTTCCGACACTTGCAAGCCGAGATAGTGGGAGATTATGACGGCGATCCCGATAAGAGCGCCTCGAGTGACAACTGCTTTTAAAGTGCCTCCCGAAAAAATCCCTTCGTTTATGTCCCGCGGCTTTCTTTTCATGACACCTGGTTCTTCCTTCTCCATCCCCAATGCCAGCGCCGGAAGCGAATCGTTAATTAAGTTGATGAACAGGAGCTGCAGCGCAGTAAATGGATTGGGCAAATTAAAGAAAACGGCAAATAAAATAGCAATAATTGCCCCCAGGTTGCCGGCGAACAAATAACCGATCGCTTTTTTTATGTTATCGAAAACTGTGCGGCCAACCCCTACTGCACTTACAATGGAAACAAAGTTATCATCCGCAAGCACCATAGCCGCTGAATCCTTTGCTACGTCCGTCCCGCTCCCCATCGCAATGCCGATATCCGCTTGCTTTAAAGCGGGTGCGTCATTTACGCCGTCTCCTGTCATAGCCGTTATATGGCCTTTTTTCTGCCACGCTTTGACGATTCGGATTTTATTTTCCGGGGAAACCCGTGCGTAAACCGATATGTCTTCAAGCTTCTGATCAAGCTCTTCATCAGAAAGACGATCCAGCTCCTGGCCGGTCAGTGCAATATCATTTTCGTCCATTAATCCGATGTCCTTACCGATTGCTTTAGCTGTTGTTTTGTGGTCTCCCGTGATCATGATGGTCCGGATGCCTGCACTTTTCGCTTCTTCAATGGAACCATAAACAGCTTCGCGCGGTGGATCAATCATTGCTGTTAGCCCAACGAGCACAAGATCATGTTCTTCTTCTTCCCTGATGGCTGACTGATTGTCGGGCAGTTTTTTGTATCCATATGCCAGGACACGCAGCGCATCACTTGAAAAAGCTTCATTGGCTTCCTTTACTTCATTAAGCTGTTCATCTGTCATCGGCTGCTCCTGGCCGTTTATTAAAATGGCACTGCAGCGGTTGAACATGACATCAGGCCCGCCTTTTGTCAGCATCAGTCTGTTTCCATCAATTGTGTGGACCGTTGACATCAACTTGCGGTCGGAGTCAAATGGCAATTCCAGCTCACGTTTAAATGCACCTCGAAGCTCTGCATGCGGTTCGTTCATCTTCTTTCCAAAATGCAGAAGAGCTGTTTCGGTCGGGTCGCCAATCTCCTGCCCTTCGTCATTGACATGCGAGTCGTTGCAAAGAACGGCAATGCGGAGTAGCAATTGCTCGGATTCGCTTCGTTCTTCGCGCGTTTCCGGGATGCCCGTTGACGCTCCCGGTATGAAGGTGTCTGTGACTGTCATTTTATTTTGTGTCAGCGTGCCCGTTTTATCCGTGCAGATGACACTCGTTGATCCGAGCGTTTCCACAGCGGGCAGCTTGCGGATAATTGCTTGCTGTTTGGCCATTTTGGTTGTCCCTACCGCCATGACGATCGTTACAATAGAAGAAAGGGCTTCAGGAATCGCTGCAACGGCAACGGCGACCGCGAACATAAAGGCGTTCAGCATGCCTTCTGTCGTGTCCACCGGTTCATTGCCAAACCAAATTCGCAGAGCCTGCGCAGCAAAAATCAACACACATAAAAGTAAAATGCCGATACCGAGCTTTTTGCTGAATTCATCCAGCTTTCGCTGAAGCGGTGTTTGCTTTGCTTCTGCCGTCGCGATCAAATTGGCAATTTTCCCGATTTCTGTTTCATTCGCTGTTCCCGTCACCACAAACGTGCCGCGTCCATTCACGACGAGAGAACCACTATGTACCATATTGAACCTGTCTCCGATCGGCGCTTCGTCTGTGATAGTCTCTGTGTTTTTTTCTGCGGCTTCCGATTCCCCCGTCAGCATGCCTTCATTAATTTTCAATGATTCACTGGCTATAAGGCGCCCGTCAGCCGGTACGTAATCCCCTGCATCCATCTGGACGATATCCCCTTTTGTCAGCTCCCGAGCCGGAACCGATTGACTCGCTCCGTCCCGCACCACTTTAGCGGACGGCGCTGACATTTCGCGCAGGGCATCCAGTGAGCTTTCGGCTTTCCTTGTTTGAACGACACTAATAATGCCATTTAACAAAAGGACAAGAAAAATAATGACAGATTCAACAACTTCTCCGAGCACGAGCTGGATTCCAGCTGCAACAAGCAGCACGATGACCATTGCGTCCTTGAATGTCATGAAAAAAAGCTTCCATACAGAATCTCTTTCTTTCCCTTCGAGTTCGTTGTAGCCATGCTTGTCCAGCCGTTCTTGCGCTTCTGTTCTGCTTAGCCCATTTTCAGACGTTTGCAGTTCTGCCAGAATATCATCTGCACTTTTTCGGTATGTTTCCAATTTTTCAGCTCCTTTTTTCGGTTATACCCCTTGTGTTTCTTTCTTCCCTTAAATAGATAGAACGTAATCCAGTTTCTGCAATTTGTTCACAATTGATCAAAAAGAAATTGCTTGAACGCCCGCGCTTCATCTGCTGAACCTTTTTCAATCAAGTATGTAGTCGATGTCACACTGTCAGCAATCTCAGATGAGTAAATACGCAGCTTTTTCGCAGCGGCTTCTTCCGCCACCATTGACAGCGGCAAATACGAAACGCCGAGGCCCGCTTCAATAAACCGCTTTGTAACTTCTACTTGGCTCACTGTCATCGTTTTTATCATCTTTGGCGAGAAAACTCTCTCCTCAAAGTGGTTTTCTTAAGGGAAGATGAATCGCTGCTTTCTGACTTTACAAACACACGTTCTTTTTGCTATAATGAGTGCAACAGGAAGCGAACGCAGAATGAAAATGAATGAGGCAGCTACAACCTGTTCGTATCCCCAAACGTGGATCCCTTGCCGTCACCAGCCGATCTCTTTCAATCGAACGATAAGAAGGTGGTGAGTCATTTGATTATTCATCGAGTCTATAAATTCCGTCTCTATCCAAACAAAGAACAAGAAATCCTCATCGCCAAAACCATCGGCTGTTCCCGTTTTGTATTTAACCGCTTTTTAGCGCAATGGAATGACGCCTTCGAGAAAACAGGGAAAGGATTGACGTATGGCACTTCTTCTTCTCAGCTTCCTGCGTTAAAGCAAGAATATGAATGGCTCAAAGAAGTGGACAGCATTGCGATTCAATCATCCTTAAAACACCTGGCGGATGCCTTTTCACGCTTTTTCAAGAAACAAAATCAGGCTCCACGATTCAAATCCAAGAAAAATCGGGTTCAGTCGTATACAACCAAATGCACAAACAACAACATTGCCGTTGAAGGAAACCGTCTCAAACTGCCAAAGCTCGGTTTTGTCCGATTCGCCAAAAGCCGGGAAGTGGAAGGGCGTATTTTGTCTGCCACCGTCCGGCGTAATCCAACGGGAAAATACTTTGTCTCCATCATGGTGGAAACAGACGTCAAGCCGCTGCCAAAAACCGGTTCTTCGGTCGGAGTAGATGTCGGCCTCAAAGATTTTGCCATTTTGTCCGACGGCACCGTGTTTAAAAACCCAAAATTTTTCCGTTCCCTTGAACAAAAACTAGCGAAAGAGCAACGCATCCTCTCACGCCGCAAACAAGGAGCGATCCAGCGAAAGCAGCCACTGCTTGAAGCGAAGAACTACCAGAAACAAAAGCGGAAAGTGGCACGTATTCATGAAAAAATCGCCAACGCACGCGCGGATTACTTGCATAAAATCTCTACCGATCTCGTCCAAAACCACGATGTGATTGGTATAGAAGATTTGCAGGTAGTGAACATGCTCAAAAACCGTAACCTCGCGAAAGCCATCAGCGAAGTGAGCTGGGCGCAGTTTCGAACGATGCTGGAGTACAAAGCATCCTGGTACGGAAAGCAAGTGGTAGTTGTGTCCAAAACCTTCGCTTCAAGCCAGCTTTGTTCCAGCTGTGGCCACAAACATAAAGACGTAAAGAATCTCGCGCTGCGTGAATGGACCTGCCCACAGTGCGGCATCCATCATGACCGGGATCTGAACGCAGGACGGAATCTGAAACAAGAAGCAGAACGTATTCTCGCTTCTTCAACCGCCGGGACGGCGGGGCTAGCCTACTAAACAACAGGCGGTTGCGCTTGTGATCGTAGGAATCCCCCACTTCAAGGAGCGTTAGCGAATAAGTGGGGGTAGTTCAAATGCGGGTTTTTGTGCTTTAATGCCTTAAGAAGCTCCTCCCAGTAATCCGGATGATTGTGGGTTAAGATCCGGTAATGCGCCAGAAAAAGGACTCGTCCGCACCTTCCAGCAGCGGCCCTAACAGAACAACCGGTTCTTCATTTACTTTCAGACTCGTTGTATTCATATAAGCGGAAGGCATCCTGGCCAGGCCGAGATCCGCTGTGCCGGCACTCACCTTTTCACCAATTTCATATGACTTCGCCACATCAATGTACACGTCAATATACGGAAACTGGCTGACAAACCGGTTCAGCAGCTCTGGCAAAAAGGATGACGCAATTTGCGGTGCACAGGCGATCGAAAGTGTTCTCGTATATCCTTGCCTCCATTCATTAAAATCGGCCATATTTTCCTGAAAGCAGCTTGTCATTTTTTCGGCGCGCTTTAAAAAAGCCGTTCCTTCAGGTGTGAGCTTCACTGCCTTGCCGCTTCGCTTGAACAATTGAATATCGAGCTCCTGCTCA
This sequence comes from Domibacillus enclensis, assembly GCF_900156125.1. Taxonomy (GTDB): domain Bacteria; phylum Bacillota; class Bacilli; order Bacillales; family Domibacillaceae; genus Domibacillus; species Domibacillus enclensis. Next base: position 5,523 of record NZ_FTLX01000007.1, read on the forward strand.
AGCCGTTTAATTTGTTTCGTCACCGCCGGCTGCGTCAGGAACAACTCTTCTGAAGCCTGGCGGAAGTTTTCTGTTTTTGCCGCTTTCACAAACGTTTCCAGCCACTTTATATTCATACCCCTGCCTCCTTATTCCATTTCGTTATCAATTAATCCTTAATTAGTTAATTTTCATTATATAAGATGAGCGGTACAATAACCAAAAGGAGTGATGGAAATGAATTGGAATGCACAGTTGTATGATGGCAAACATCAATTTGTCTCTGAATTTGGACAGGATGTCGTCTCATTACTTTCCCCACAGGAAGGTGAAGCTATTTTAGATGTAGGCTGCGGTACAGGCGACCTCGCTTCTTCATTGGTGAAAAAAGGCGTGAAAGCTGTTGGTGTTGATCATTCAGCCGACATGGTGAGACAGGCAGCGCAAAAGTATCCCGATATTCCGTTTTTCGTCCGGGATGCGCACGATTTGCCATATACGGAAGAGTTTGATGCCGTTTTCTCCAATGCGGCCATTCATTGGATGAAACAGCCCGAGCACGTGCTGTCGAGCATTTGGAAATGCTTAAAGCCTGGTGGCCGCTTTGTCGCGGAGTTTGGCGGCAAAGGCAATGTAGCCGCTATTTCCCGGGCAATTGTGAAGCAAATAGAAGACTATGATCCGAGCACGTATCCATGGTTTTTCCCGTCAGTCGGCGAATATACGTCGTTGATGGAAGCGGCAGGATTCCACGTTTCATTTGCGGAGCACTTCCACCGCCCGACCCGCCTAGAAGGTCCGGACGGTATGCAAAACTGGATTCAGATGTTTGGCAGTGTCATTACGGGTGAGCAGACGGCCGCTGAGAGAGAACGGATTACAGCGGGGGCAGTCGAGGAATTAAAAGAAACGCATTTTCATGAAGATCATTGGATCGCTGACTACTGGCGGATTCGTGTCATTGGAACGAAAACGGACCTTCCTGATTAACCAGGAAGGTCCGTTTTTCACGCTTATGCTGCTTTATTTTTGTTATAAATATCAAACGCCACGGCAGCGAGAAGGACAAGCCCTTTAATTCCTTGCTGCCAGTCGATTCCGAGGCCTAACAGCGACATGCCGTTGTTCATAATCCCCATAACCAGGCCGCCAATAATGGCACCAGGCACAGTTCCAATCCCGCCGTAAGCCGAAGCACCTCCGATAAAGCAGGCTGCGATCGCATCCAGCTCAAACAGGTTTCCAGCCTTTGGCGTTGCCGCATTTAATCGTGCTGCAAAAATCAAGCCGGAGAGGGCAGAGAGAACGCCCATGTTCACAAATACCCAGAACGTCATTTGCTTTGTTTTAATTCCTGATAATTGAGCCGCTTTTTCATTGCCGCCAATCGCATAAATGTGGCGCCCGGCTTTTGTTTTTTTCATTACGTACGTGTAAACAATAATGAGGATGCCGAGCAGAATCAGCACGTTCGGAATGCCTTCATATGAAGCAAGAACGTACGTGAACACGTTCAGCAGCACAACCATACCGACAAGCTTTAACATAAATAACCCTTTGGACTGAACATCGAAATCGAATTTTTTTTGCGTGCGTCGAGCTTTCAGCTGCGTGATAACAAGCGCAACAGACAAAGCCGCGCCAATCAGCAGCGTAACCACATTCGCTGCACTTCCATCCGGAATAAAGCCCGAGCTCATCTTTTGGAAGGTTTCCGGAAACGGTGCAATTGACTTTCCTTCGAGCACGATCATCGTCAGTCCGCGGAACAGGAGCATCCCGGCAAGTGTGACGATAAACGCTGGAATTTTCACATAAGCGACCCAGAAGCCCTGCCATGCGCCAATTGCAGCCCCGACAAGAAGTGAGATCGCAACAGCGCCGAACGTCGACATCTCATAATTCACCATTAAAATAGCTGAAATCGCGCCGACAAAGGCGGCAATTGAGCCGACGGATAAATCAATATGGCCGGTAATAATGACCAGCATCATGCCAATCGCCAAAATTAAAATATAGCTGTTTTGCAAAATCAAATTGGTGATATTAAGCGGCTGAAGAAGCAGCCCGCTCGTTAGCACCTGGAATAAGAGCATAATGACAATAAGCGCAAAAATCATGCTGTACTGGCGCATATTGTTTTTAAACAATTGCTTAATGGGCGATTCCGGCTGAAGCGACGAATAATTTCTTTCCTTTTGGGCATGTGACTGCATCTTTTATCCCCTCACCTTTTGTTTTGTCATATACATCATTAATGTTTCCTGGCTCGCTTCTTCTTTTGTGACTTCACCAGTGATCGAGCCTTCATTCATCACGTACACACGGTCACACATTCCTAACAGCTCCGGCAGCTCCGAAGAAATAAGTAAGATTCCTTTTCCTTCCGCAGCAAGCTCGTTAATGATCGAATAAATCTCATACTTGGCACCGACGTCAATGCCGCGCGTCGGCTCGTCTAAAATCAAAATATCCGGCTCCGAAAAGATCCACTTGCTCAGGACCATTTTCTGCTGGTTTCCTCCGCTTAAATTGCCGGCTTTTTGAAGAACAGACGGCGTTTTAATTCGCAGCTTTTTCCGGTAGTTTTCTGCTTCGATCCGCTCTTTGTTGGCATCAATAACCGGTCCTTTTGAAATCTTGTCGAGGCTTGCCAGCGTAATATTTTGCTTAATGTCCTCCATCAAAATAAGACCGTTTCCTTTCCGGTCCTCCGACACATACGCCATTCCCTGCTTGATTGCACTCGTTACGTTCGGAAACTGGACTTCCTTTCCATTTTTCACGATGCGTCCGCTGATTTTTTTCCCGTACGCCTTTCCAAAAATACTCATCGCAAGCTCTGTGCGCCCGGCCCCCATTAATCCGGCTACCCCGACAATTTCACCGCGCCGAATGTTCAAGCTCACATTATCAATTGCTTTTCGCTCCGCGTGAGCCGGATGATAAACCGTCCAGTTCTCCACTTCAAAAATCGTTTCACCGATCTTTGGTGTGCGTTCCGGATAGCGGTTCGTTAAATCGCGCCCGACCATTCCTTTAATAATCCGGTCCTGGTTCACGTTGTCTTTTTTCATATCAAGTGTTTCAATCGACTGGCCATCGCGGATGATCGTCATTGAATCCGCCACCCGTTCAATTTCATTTAATTTATGAGAAATCATAATCGCCGACATGCCGTACCCTTTGAATTCCAGCAGCAGGTTAAGCAGGTTTTCGCTGTCGTTTTCATTCAGCGATGCGGTTGGTTCATCTAGTATTAGCAGCTTCACGTCTTTAGCGAGTGCTTTCGCAATTTCCACGAGCTGCTGCTTGCCCACGCCGATGTCCTCCACCTTTGTTTGCGGCGACTCCTTCAGCCCTACTTTTTGCAAAAGCTCCTTTGTCCGCATCATCGTTTCATTCCAGTCGATGACCCCATTTCGGCTTATTTCGTTGCCCAGAAAAATGTTTTCAGCGATCGAAAGGTACGGAATGAGCGCCAGCTCCTGATGAATGATCACGATGCCGCGCTCTTCACTCTGGCGAATGTTTTTAAATTCGCACACTTCGTTGTCGAATAAAATATCCCCTGTGTAGGAGCCGTGCGGATACACCCCGCTCAGCACCTTCATAAGCGTTGATTTTCCGGCGCCGTTTTCACCACACAATGCGTGTATTTCGCCTTGCTTCACTTGAAGATTCACGTTAGACAGCGCCTTAACGCCAGGGAACTCCTTTGTAATGCTGCGCATTTCCAAAATTACGTTCGTCATTGTGCCACCTCTTCCTTTTGGCCAAGCTGCTCAGCTGTATAGTAACCACTGTCAATTAAAACGGTTTCAAAATTGTTTTGATCGACCGATACGGGTTTCAGCAAGAAAGCCGGGACAACCTTTGCTCCGTTGTCATACGTTTCCGTATCTGTTACCTCAGCCTGCTCGCCATTTAAAACGGCAACGGCCATATCAACGGCTTTTTGCGCCAGCTCACGTGTATCTTTAAACACCGTTTGCGTTTGCTGCCCGCTTATAATCGACTTGATCGAAGCAAGCTCCGCATCCTGTCCGGTAATGACCGGCATTGGCTTTTCTGCAGAGCCGTAGCCAATTCCCTTTAATGAAGAAATCGCGCCAATGCTAATGCCATCATAAGGTGACAGCACCGCATCCAATCGATCCTTCGTATAGTAAGCGCTTAACAAATTGTCCATACGAGCCTGCGCCAACGCGCCATCCCAGCGCAGTGTTGCCCCCTGGTTAAAGTTTGTCTGTCCGCTTTTCACCACAAGCTGGCCGCTGTCGATGTATGGCTGAATAATCGACATCGCTCCGTCAAAAAAGAAATACGCATTGTTGTCATCCGGTGAACCGGCAAACAGCTCAATGTTGAAGGGTCCTTTTCCACTATTCAAGCCAAGCTTTTCTTCAATGTACTGCCCTTGAAGGACACCCACCTGGAAGTTATCGAATGTCGCATAGTAGTCAATGTATTCGCTGTATTGAATGAGACGGTCATAGGAAATGATTTTGATGTTTTCTTTATGAGCCCGCTCCAGAACGGTTGTGAGCGCTGCTTGTCCGTCAATCGGCGCCACCACTAATACATCGACCCCTTTTGTAATCATATTTTCAATTTGGGCCGTCTGGTTTTCCACAACATCCTCTGCATATTGAAGATCTGTTTTATAGCCAAGCTTTTCAAACTGCTTTTTCATATTTTCACCGTCGTTCACCCACCGCTCGGATGATTTCGTCGGCATAGAGATCCCAATATAGCCTTTTTCACTGCCGCTCGTGTCGATCGCTCCGCAAGCAGATAAAGCAAAAACGAGCAGCAAAAGCATCGGAACTGAAAGCCACTTCTTCATTCAACGCTCCCCCTTTTTGTTTCTTTTTGTCTTAATTTGACTATATCACCGAGGGTTGAGGGCGTCTTTTCAATAAATTATCCCTTTTTATAAAAAATCAACTTTCATAAAACCGCTTTCAAAAAAATACAAAGAGGGGGTCACCTTCAACGGAAACTTCCGCTAAAACCGAACGATTTGGGCCGGTCATTCGTCCGTTCAATCGGAATAGCTGGATGCACACGAATGACGGCTGGATTATCGATCATCCAGCCGTCAAGACGTCTCTTATTCTTCTGCTCAAACCTTTTATCATGTTCTATCCTAGCTGTTTCTTTTCCTGTACTGGTTGGGCGGCATGCCGACGGCTTTTTTAAAAGCGGTGCTAAAGTAGTGCTGGGAATCGAACCCGACGGCCTCTGCAATGCTTAAAATCGTTAGATCAGTCGTTTCCAGCAGGTAAATCGCTTTGTCCATCCGCTTGCCAGTGACAAGCTGGACGAAGGAAACACCAAGCTCCTGCTTGATGATCCGGCTTAAATAGACGGGTGAGACTTGCAGCGCTTCTGCTGTTGCTTCAAGAGAAAGGCCGGGATTTTCGTAGCGTTCATGAATATAATCACGCGCTCTCCGGACAATTGGTGATGCAGCGGCATCCTGCTGTGCTTTTTCCAGACACCGTTTATACGCACAGGAAACAGCATCCATTACCTTTTCGCGGTAAAACTGGCTATGTATTTTCATATAGTTCTTCAGCGTTTCTTCGATTGCCTGTACCCATTTTTCACAAAGAGGCACCCACGTGACGAGGACTACATGCTCATCGTTTGAAAATAGCAAATGCTCTGTTTCATGGAGCCATTCCTCGGCAATATTTTTCACAGCGAACAGCATCATTCTTCGGTCTGATTCCGTCAGCATCGGCGCACCCGACCGGAAGGCCTGTGTCCGAATAATCCCGATTTCTGTCGGAGCGCTGACTGGCAGGTTAAAGAATGCCAGCTGATTCTCTGCGTCTTCCTTGCTCACTCGCCCCATCACCCAATCTTCCCCAAACGATTCCTTCAGCGCCAGCTCATTTTTAGAAATTTGCCTGGTTATTCTTTGCATGCGAACAGCTTCCGCCTCGGATTCCTCAAGCTTTTTGGCTACACCATTGATGACGGCCCGGAGCTGCTCCGGATTGACCGGCTTTAAAATGTAATCGGTCACGTTCATGCGGAGCGCTTCCTGTGCATACGTGAATTCATCATGCCCCGTAATAATAATGACGTGGCAATGTGGATTTTGCTCTTTCAACGCACGGATCATATCGATCCCATTCATGATCGGCATATTCAAATCCGCCAGCACAACGTGAACGCCGTGTTCAATAGCCAGCTCGAGTGCTTCTTCCCCGTCTTCTGCTTCTGCCGCCACCTCCATTCCGAGCATCGGCCAGTCAACAGAGTCTCTCAGGCCCTCCCGAATCATTGGCTCATCATCGGCAATCAACACTTTCCAGGCTGTCATGTTCCTTCCTCCTTATTCTGCGTTTAACGGACGGGTAAAAGGCAGATGAATCGTCGCTTTCGTGCCCGCGTTTTGACAGCTTTCAATTTGAATTCCATACACCGGACCGAAAACAAGCTGAATTCGGGCCTGTACATTCATCATGCCGTAGCCAAAGTCCGTTTTCTGCATAGGCGCGTCCGCTTGAACAGAAGCTAACTTGGTCCGGATTTGCTCCAGACGCTCCTCATTCATTCCAGCCCCGTCGTCTTCAACTGTTAAAACGAGCGTATCGGCTTGCTTAAATGCGTTAATGCGAATATGTCCCGGCCCGCGCCGCTCTTTAATGCCATGATAAATAGCATTTTCCACAACCGGCTGCAGCACAAGCTTCAGAACAGCTGCTCCTTCTGCTTCCGAGTCGACATCCAGACTGTAGTTCAGCTTGTCCTTGTATCTTGCCTTTTGAATGCGCAAATAGCTTTCAATGTGTGCCGCTTCATCCTTCAGAGATATGATGTCGTGGCCTTTACTCAAACCGATCCGGAACAGGGTGGACAAAGAATCCACTACATCGGCTACATCCTCCGCCCCTCGCTTGCGAGCCATCCAGTTGATTGTATCCAATGTGTTGTATAAAAAATGCGGCTTTATGTGAGCCTGCAGACTGCGCAGCTCCGCTTCTCTTTTTTGCTGCTCCTGCACTTTGTTTACCGCCACCAGCTTTTGAATTTGCATAAGCATATGATTTAAGCTTCTGCCCAGCACCCCGATTTCATCTTTCCGGTCGTCCTGATAACGGGCAGCCAGATCCCCTTTTTCCACCTTTCGAATAAATGAAATAACACGCAAAATCGGACGGGACATCGAATTGGAAAGGACGTAGGCAGCTGTGATAGCAACGAAAAAGATTAAAAAGATAAAGCAAACGACAAAGAAATTGATTGTGCGCACTTCTGCAATGGACTCTTTTGTTGAAAAGACACCGACTGTCGTCCAGTTTGTAAACGGCTGGTTTTGATAAATAAACTGGTGCTCCGTCCCCTCAATACTAGCGGAAAACGTCCCGGCTTCTTTTTCTTTAAACCGGCTGACTGGCACACCGCTCAGCAAAGAGGCGTCCGGCATATAAACTGCTTTTCCGTTTTCATCCAGCACCATAAAAGAGCCGGCTTTCCCGGGATTAAGATTGCGGACGGCTTCCGCTATGACCCGAAGCTTTAAATCAATTAAAATAACGCCTTTCACCTGCTTTGTTTCCGGATCGACGATGGCGCGGACCACTGAAACAATTTCATCCTCTCCATAATGAACGTGGCTTGTGATCAACCGGTCCTTCGGCTGGCCGATCATTTTAAATATCCCCGCCCCTTCAACCGCCTGCCGGTACCAGTCTTCTTCGGTTACATTTTGATCGGCTGGCGCATATAATTCGTTGCTGACCGCTTCTCCTTTATTGTTCACAACTAAGATGCCTGCAGCCTCCGGATAGAGCGTCGTCAGCCTTTGCATAAACTGGCGGATGGCATAATGCTCCTCCTCCGTTCCTTCCCCCTTTAAAAATGCTTCTACCTCCGGGTCAAGCGACAGCAAATAGCTGACATTTTGCATATTTCCCGCGTAATACTCCAGCGACTTGTTCACCTGACCGATCAGCTGAAGCGTGTTTTCTGTTACCTGCTCTTCAATCACCCGCTCCACTGTCACTGCGATTAAGATGCTCAAGAAAATAGCCGGCACGATCGTAACAATGAGCAGAAGGGTGACCAGCTTATGCTTGATCGGAATATCATTCAATTTCCATTTATTCATGTTCATTTGCCTCACTCATTTTCGATGCGCCTACCAGGCATAGTACGCTTCCACATTTTCTTTCGTTACGACCGTTACTCCTGTGTTCACATGCTTCGGAATGCGCGCAGACGGATTTTGCTTCAGCTTCGTCAAAAACTGCAGCGACTGATAGCCCATTTCCCACGTTCCCTGCGCAATCGTTGCATCCATTTCTCCTTTTTTGATTAAATCGAGCGTTTGCTTGTATGTATCAAAGCCGATTACGCGTGCATCGCTTTGCACAGAGCGGACTGCCTCCGCAATACCCGCTCCGCCATTTGCTTCTGTGGAGAAAAATCCTTTCATATCCGGATGCTCCTTTAACAGCTGAAGCACAGCTTGTTTTGCGGCTCTTTCATCCCGTTCGCCGTTTTCTACTGCCACAACCTCCATATCCGAATAGCTTTCTATCGTCTCCACAAATCCATTTGTGCGCTCCTGCAGGTTGAGCTGGCCCGGCGCTGTGATCACAGCCGTTTTCCCTGTTTCGTTTAAAAGCGAAGCAAGCTGCCGGGCAGCGGATGCGCCAGCTTCTTTATTGTTTGTTCCCAGAAAAGAAGCTGCACCGCTTTCTGGTGCATCTGCATCGAACAGCACGACAGGTATCCCGGCGTCTATCGCCTGCTGAATGGTCGAGTCCAGCTTCTGTGCATCTACAGCGGATACGGCGATGCCGGCAGGTTTTCTCGCAATTACCTGCTCAAGAACGGTAATTTGTTCGTACACATCCACTTGCGGTGCGCCCCTGTACTCTACCGAAACGCCAAGCTCCTCAGCCGCGTCCTCAAATCCTTTAATGGCCGGCTTCCAGTAGTCAATGCCTGCTTGAAATGTGACCATGACATATTTTTCGTCCAGCGACGTGGAGAAAGAAGCCGTTTCACTTTGCTGCCGTTCCCGTTCATTTATTTGATAATGATAAAAATAAGCGCCAAACGCCAAAAGCAAAAACGTATAAATGACTAAAAGCTTTTTCAAAATATGAATCCCCTTTCAAAAAGGTCGATCAACTTGTACGTATAACGTAGTTTCAAGATAGCATCATTCCGCTTTTTACACAATATGTAACCACAACAAAAAAAGAACGTGCGCTGATCGCACGTTCTTCTTGTTATACCGTAGATGTGGATGCTTCATTCCGGACCGGCTCTCCAAACACGGGATCGCCCTGTTCATTCCATGAAAACGGCTGGATGCAGGCGTGACGCCCTCCATCATTAAGCGCTTCTCCACCACCCGTCTTTTGATGACGAACATGATAAACAAGCAGGTCCGTACAGCCGTCCTCGGCCACTGTAAAGCTGTTATGCCCGGGTCCAAACTTTTCATTTTGGTCGCTTGTCTGAAAAACCGGCTCCTTCTTTTTTTCCCACGAAGACGCTTCAAGAAGAGGACTGTTTTCATCCGCCTTTAAAAGGCCCATTGCGTAGTTTTCGTCCGTGGCACTGGCAGAGTAGGTGATGAATATTTTTCCGTTTCGTTTTAAAACAGCAGGCCCTTCATTGACCGGAATTTTTCTCATTTCCCATTCAAGATCCGGCTTCGTCAGCATCACCTGCTTTGTTTTTAACGTCCATGGATTGTCCATTTGAGCAATATACAGATTAGAGTTGCCTAAGATGCCCGGATCTTTTTGAGCCCATACATAGTACAACGTGTTTTGATGCTCAAACACCGTCGCATCCAGCGAAAAGGATTCCCAACCTGTTTGAATCTGTCCTTTTTCCTCCCATGTTCCATCAAGCGGGTTTTCACTGCTGCTTTCAATGACAAACATGCGGTGCTGAAAGGTTTTATGCTCCGGATGGCTTTCTTCCGTCGGAGCAGCCGCGAAATAGATGTACCATTTTCCTCGTATATAATGAAGCTCCGGCGCCCAGATCAAGCTGCTTAAAGCACCATGCTCATGCTTTCTCCAGACGGTTGTCACCCGTGCCTCCCGAAGACCGTCAATTGTTTTGGCCCGCCGTAAATTAATCCGGTCAAATTCCGGCGCAGAGGCGATAAAATAATAATAGCCGTCTGTGTGCTTATGAATGAATGGGTCCGCCTGTTTAAGCAATAGCGGGTTTCGGTACCTCACCATCTTATGCTTTCCCAAGCCGGATCACATTCCAGGACAGCTTCGGTAATTGTGCAGACAACTGCCCGCCATCCACTTTTGCATCTCCATTGTTATGCGGAACCACATTCGAGCGGTTGAGCTGGTTTGTCGCTTTGACATCATCATTTTGAAGGACAATGTGCTCTTTTACGGCGTACCCTTCAAAGCTTCTAACGTCTGCATCGAGACTTAACGAATCCTCCTGGTGACGGTTCACCGCAAAAATTGTGACTGTTTCTTCTTCTTCGTTATACACAGAAACCGTATCCAGATAAGGAACGTCGGTAAAATCCTTGCAGTCATATTTCGGTGATGACACGTTCGCATGGAGAGCCACACCTCTGCCAAAAACAGATGCATGCATATATGGATAGAAAATCGGCTGCTTCCATGCTTCTCCGCCTTTTTCCGTCATAATTGGTGCGATGACATTAACGAGCTGGGCAAGGCAGGCAATCTTCACCCGGTCTGCGCGGCGCAGCATGGAAATGAGCATGCTTCCGACGAGCAGGGCGTCCTCGAATGTATAAATGTCCTCAAGCTGCGGCGGCGCAACCGACCACGGTTCAATTTGTTTGTCCGCTTCATTGGAATGAAACCAGACATTCCACTCGTCAAAGGATAGATTGATTGTTTTCTTGCTGCGTTTTTTCGCTTTCATATAATCCGCAATCGAGATAACCGAATAAATAAACTGATCCATATCCATAGACTGCGCTAAATAATTGGCCAGATCCCCGTCACGGTTGCCGTAATACGTATGAAGGGAAATGTAGTCCACGTGCTCGTACGTGTGATCCAGCACTGTCGCTTCCCACTCCGCAAATGTCGGCATGTGGCGGTTTGAGCTTCCGCAGGCAACCAGTTCAATTGATGGATCTACCCAGCGCATCGCTTTTGCTGTCTCGGCAGCAAGGCGTCCGTATTCATGAGCGGTTTTGTGGCCAATTTGCCACGGGCCGTCCATTTCATTTCCCAGACACCACGTTTTAATGTGATGAGGCTCTTTATATCCGTGAGAAACACGCAGATCGCTCCAGTAAGAACCCGAGGTATGATTGCAGTATTCTACCAGATTGCGGGCTGCATCAATACCGCGCGTCCCCAAGTTCACTGCCATGTTTACTTCAGCGTTAATTTTTTTAGCCCAGTCCATAAATTCATTCGTGCCAATTTCATTCGTTTCCGTCGTCCGCCAGGCAAGGTCAAGACGTCGAGGCCGATCTGAAACAGGCCCTACTCCATCCTCCCAGTTATAGCCTGAAACAAAATTGCCTCCTGGATAACGAACGAGTGGCACCTTCAGCTCTTTTACAAGATCAATCACATCGGTACGAAACCCTTGCTCGTCCGCGGATGGATGATCGGGCTCGTAAATGCCTTCATAAACAGCACGTCCTAAATGTTCGATAAATGAACCATAAATGCGCTCATCAATTTTTCCAATTACAAACTCTTTATCAATCGTCATGTTTGCTTTTTGTGTCATGATTAATTTCTCCTTTGTCGTGTACGTACACGTTTTTTTAATAAAAGAATCCGTGATTTCCGGATTCACGCGGGATACGTTTTCTGTATAGCTGGAGCGGCTTGTTTCGCCCGTAATGCGGCTGCTTTTCTTTCTATTCGGTTAAATGAATGCTGGATAAGCCAGAGCTGAATAATGACCAGCGTACTGCTGAGAAAAAACAAAGCGGCTGAAGGGTACGAAAACAGTAAATAATAAATAGCTGATTGACTGATGAGCACAGCGATCGAAATAGGCAAATTTACCATACTCATCATAAAAGCTGATTTCCATATTTGAAGAATTGACCCTTTCCTTAATGCGTACAATGGCAAAAGGTGCGTACCTGTGATAATCAAAAAGAAGACAGCCAGATAAAATGCCGCAATCATGATGAGACTTGCCCCATTCTCCTGAATTACTAAAAAGTTCGCATATAAAACGAGCGCTGCTGCCAAATAGGGAAGACCCATTTTATTTGAAGAAAAAAAGGATAACCGATATGAACGCCAGAACAAATGGAAGACTGGCACACTACTTTCTCCATCAAGCCACTTTTTGCAAACAATCATTAAAGCAGCTGTTGCTGGAAAAACACCAAACACAATAAGGCCTGCCGCGCTAAAAATCATCCAAAGAAAGTGGGCATAAGCTAGTTTGGTCATCCAGGAAAAAACATCTGTCAGCTTTTCCATAAATGAATTTGGTTTCATGCTGATCCCTCCCAAGTCTCACCATTTTGATTCTTCCGGGTGTGGACATTTTGCATCTGGTAAATCGACGCGATATGAAACAAGCATACCTGATTGACCACATGTTGTTCCATACATTAGAAACTCACAAAATGCACATTGTTCAAGACGCCGCTTTCTCCTCGGCAATTCTTCATGATCGAGCAGCATCTCATCTGTCAGAAAAACGACTGGCTTTTTTTCTAACGAAACACTTCCTGTACATCCTTTACAAAAAGGAACATCAGCCATTAGTCTTCAGCTCAAGAACGACAATGGACATAGCCGGCATATTCACCTGTAACGATGTGCCATCCAATGAATACGCTCCAAACGTTTTCGGCTTCACTGCTTCTGGCTGTTCAAACGTATTATGCGCATCCATTTGCTGAGCGGATAAGATCGTTCCGGCCACGTGAAGATTCTCTACCGCAAGACCTCGTAAATCCACAGTGACATCCGTTTCGTTTTGATGGTCAATGTTGCACAAGCTAATGTGAATGTGGCCTTTTTTGTTTTTAGAGGCTGACATGCTCACCTGTGGCATCGATTCGTATTCTTCCGCTTGAACGTCGAGTGACAGCTTCACCGCGTCGTGATGCACCTTGAACATATCAAACACATGATACGTTGGCGTTAAAATCATTTCGCTCCCTTCTGTCAAAATCATCGCCTGCAGCACATTTACTGTTTGGGCAATGTTAGTCATTTGCACCCGCTCATGATGCTCATGGAAAATGTGAAAATGAATCGACGCGACCAGTGCATCCCGAATCGTATTTTGCTGGTAAAGAAACCCTGGATTTGTGCCTGGCTCCACGTCAAACCACGTGCCCCACTCATCGACGATAATGGCGACTTTTTTCTCCGGGTCATATTTATCAATAACAGTGCTGTGCTTCGTGAGCAGTTCATCCATGTGAAGCGCCTTCTTCATCGTGGCGACCCATTCATGCTCCGGGAAGCCAGTGGCCGCCCCTTTTCCCGTCCAGAATTCACCCGGAATAGTGTAGTAGTGCAAGCTTAATCCATCCATAAAACGGGCGGACTCGCGCATAAGCACTTCTGTCCAGTTATAGTCAGCTACGTTCGCCCCACCGGCAATTTTGTAGATCTGATTGCCGTCATAATTACGGACATACGTTTGATAGCGCCGGTACAAGTCGGAATAATATTCAGGGCGCATATTGCCTCCGCAGCCCCAGTTTTCATTTCCAACACCGAAATATGTTAGTTTCCACGGCTCATCTCTTCCATTTTCACGGCGCCAATCTGCCATCGGAGATTCACCTTTAAATGTCATGTACTCCACCCACTCAGACATTTCCTGAACCGTGCCGCTGCCGACATTTCCACATATATACGGCTCGCACTCCAGCATTTCACACAGCATCATAAACTCGTGTGTGCCAAAGTGATTGTTTTCCACGACTCCGCCCCAATGTGTATTTACCATCCGCTTGCGGTTTTCACGAGGGCCGATTCCGTCTTTCCAATGGTACTCATCCGCAAAGCAGCCGCCTGGCCAGCGCAGCACCGGGATTTGAATTTTTTTCAATGCTTCAAGAACGTCTGTGCGAATCCCTTTTTCATTTGGAATCGGCGAATCCTCTCCTACCCAAATCCCCTCATAAATACAACGCCCCAAATGCTCGGCGAAATGACCGTATATGTTTTTATTGATGATGCCTTGTTCAATATCCATATTTAGCACAGCTGAATGTTTCACTTTATCATTCCTTTAATATGAAATTTATTTATCCTTTCACGCCGCCTACTGTCAATCCTTCGATAAAGTAACGCTGGAAGAATAAGAAGAGAATAACAACAGGGAGAATCGTCATAACAGATCCTGCAATTAATATGTCATAATTATTTCCATACGGTGTTAAAAGAGTCGCCAAGCCAACGGGTAGCGTAAACATTGTATTCGAGCGCAAGACAACGAGCGGCCAGAGAAAGTTATTCCAGCTCGAAAGCCCTTGCAAAATAGCCATTGCTGCAAACGAGGGAAGCATAAGTGGCGCCATAATTCGAAAGAAAATGCCATATTCAGTGCACCCGTCCATCCGTGCTGACTCCATTAAATCTTTTGGAAGCCCTGAAGCATACTGCCGAAAGAAAAAGACTGCAATAGGCGCTACCATCATTGGTAAAATAACTGCTAAATACGTATCTATCATTTGCAGTTCAATCATAAGCTGGTAGAGCGGCAGCATGAGAATTTCAAAAGGCACCATCAGGATCAGCAACACTAGAATAAAAATAAAACGGTTGCCTTTAAACTCATAAACTGCCAGCGCGTAACCGACCATTGATGAAAAAAACAAACATAGAATAATACTGGCTGCAGAAATCAAAATACTATTCATGTACCAGCTCCAGTAATTACCTGACTCTGTAAAAATATACGTGTAGTTATTGAAATTTAGCTCTTTAAACGGTATTGACAGTGTGATCCCATTTCTCATTAATTCTGATGACGGCCGCAAAGAAGAGATCATAAGAGAAAACAGCGGGAAGAGGGCTAATATCGCAACAAATGCGATGACAACCGTGATAATAATAGTAAAAAGCCTGTCTCGTGTTACCATGGTTTACCCTCCTTTCTTTAACGTGCCAGACAGCGTAAGCTGAAGGATGCTAATAACGAAGATGATCAACATTAACACAACACCAATGGCTGCTCCAAAACCAAGGTCATTCATCCGGAAACCTTGTTGATAGATGTATCCGACAATCGTTAAGCCAATATTACCTGGCGATCCTTCCGGCCAGAAAACATAGGATTCTTCATACATCCTGAATCCGGCTATAATCGTAATTGTCACAACGTATACAGTAATCGGTTTTAACATGGGAAGTGTAATGTGTCGAAACTTGTTAAAAATACCCGCACCATCAATTTCGGCTGCCTCGTACAATTCTCTTGGCACATTGGCAAGGCCGGCCATAAAGTAAAGGATATTCACCCCCAGCCACTTCCATGTAGCAAGCAACACCATTAAAAACATTCCTGTTGCGGCCCCGAACTTCCATTCCAGCGGTTCGACACCGAAAAACCCAACAACGGTATTGGCTAGAGAAGCTTCTGATTCGCCAAACATGAGACGAAACACTACACCCGCAACAATCGTTGAAGTTAATGCCGGAATAAATAAGGAAGCCCGAAAGACATTGGAAAAGCGAACGAATTTAGAATTCAGCATTGTCGCCAACACCATAGGCACTATCGTTAAGATAACGGTCGTCAAAATAACATAAACGGTCGTGTTGGACAATGCTTTAAAAAAGGTAGGGTTCAAAATACGTTCGTAGTTGCTTGTTCCAATAAACGTTGTTTGTCCAGGCAAGATGGTTTGAAAGCTCATGACAACACCGCTTATGAGCGGATACAAAAAGAGCAGTAAAAACGAAAGAATGAAAGGCGATACAAAAACGTATGGAACTACCTTCCTCGACAAAAAGAAGCCTTTTATGGACCGTTTCGGCCGACTGCTATTGGTTGTTGATACAGCGCGTTCAATCATAACAATCCCCTTTCTTTACGCTTTTCGTATAGAAGGCAGGATAAATTATCCTGCCTTCACACTGTTATCAATTATTTTCAATCGCCGCTTCTGCTTCTTTCAAGGCCTCTTCTGCCGATTGGTTTTCAGATCGCAGTACGTTATTAAATACATTTGTTGATAGCTGTTCCTGCACAAGTGGATTCTTGTCGGTAATATTAATGGAATCAATTTCTTCTCTCACACTAAGAAGCGTATCAAATATATCTGTGCCGAAATATTGATAGTACTTGTTATCCTCACGTATTTCTGGTTTCTCCCACACCGTCCACATTGGCGGATCAAAGCCCATGATCTCCCATAGAGCCAGGTTTCCTTCTTCGGATAATTTCGTGTAGGCTAAAAATTCTTTCGCCAATTCCGGATGTTCAGTTTGATTGGTTACGACTGTCCCTGTGCCACCTGCTCCAGCTGAGCGATTTCCGTCTTCTGTCCATTTTGGCATTGGACGAATAACCATCTTCCCTTTTAAGTCTTCCATGTAATCCGTGAACCGGCCCATATACCACATTGGCATGATGACGGATGCTGCGCCGCCATCGTTCATAAATCCATAATATTCTTCTTCATGATGACCGCCGCCTGGTGTAATTTCAGCAATTTTTTCTTCATAAATCAAACGGTGCATAAAATCAAGTGTTTCAATATTTGTTTCATTTGCCAAAGTCAGCTCACCGTTTTCATCAAAAAAGTCTGAACCTTGCTGCTTGATTAAAGGCCAGTAAGACCAATAATCACCTGTTTCTAATGTGGTCATTGTGGCATCCGTGTTCTCCACCACTTTTTTGCCTGCCTCTACGTAGTCATCCCATGTTTCAATGGAATCGATGTCTACGCCGGCAGCATCCATGATTTCTTTGTTATAAAAAGCAACCGTTGCTCCTACATGAGTTGGGAGCCCGTAATAATTTCCATCTTTCGCATAAATGTCAAACCGTGATTCAATAAAGTTTTCCTTCACAGGTTCTACGTATTCATTCATCGGCAATAGCTGCGGCTCACCTTGTAAATAGTTCGGAAAACGACCTAATTCAATATCTACAATGTCAGGAGCACCAGTGCCTGATTGCAAGGCTAACAGTAAGTTGTTGTGCATATTGTCATAAGGATATGCTTCTGCTTTCAATGAAATAGGGCGATCCGGGAACTCTTCATTCCAACGCTTTACTGCATCTTCAAAGATATTAATGTGGAGTTCGTTGAATGTCCAAAAATTCAATTCAGTTGCATCTTCAGATTCACTTCCAATCACTTCAGTTGCATCTGCACCTTCAGCAGAATCCTCTGAGGAACCTCCGCCTCCGCCTTTTCCACATGCTGCAAGGATGACAAACAACATACTAAAAAGCAGGATAAACAAGCTTCTTTTTTTCATTCTTCTCTCCCCTTTTCTTGGAATATCAAATGCAGAAACATATCAACAATACACAGAACCGTTTTCCGTGTACGTACACGGAAAGTACACTGTACCGCCCTTCAGTTTGTGTACGCACACGATTTATTTCGAAAGAATTAAAGATAACGCTTACATTTTAATGACCTGTACTGTTGATAAAGTAAATTTTATCACCATCAACTTGTACGGTCAACTATTTTTTGAATAATTTAAAGAATCAAATAGATTCTCCTTTAATAATCTCATGCCCCAAAAGCGGTACAGACTTAAAAGCACCCTGCTCTATTTTATGAACGAGGCTTTCCACTGCCTTTTCTCCAATTTGCACAATCGGGTATTTGACGGTCGTCAGCCGCGGCGAGATGTATTTTAACATATCTATATCGTCAAAACCCATCACCCCTGCCTCCCCAGGAATCGCAATGCCTATGCCCTTTAATGTATTCATGACTTCAAGAGCGTACAAATCCGTTGAACAAACAACGGCTGTTTTTTCAGCTTTGTTAAATGGGTAAGCCATCAGCTTTTCCAAGTAATCCGCTCCCTTGAGCACGAGCGGATCGGCTGCTTTATGCCCCTGGATGCCTTCTAAAAATCCTTGAAACCGCTCTTCCTGTGTGTAAATGTTGGATTTCCCGCTGTAAGCAAGCGGTGGACTTACATAAATAAAGCGGCTGTAGCGCTTCGATGCCACATAGTCAACAGCGTCTTTCATCGCCTGGCGCTCTTGAATGCCAATGTACTCAAGATCACTCGAGATATAATTGAAAATGGTGACGACAGGTGTATGCAGCTTGTTTAAATATGTCTCAAACTCCTTGCCCTTATTGACGCTGAACAAAATAATGCCGTCCACTTTCCGGTTGATTAAATAGTCAATGCACGTCCGCTCATTTTGGGCGTTTTTATCCGTCAGGGTAATGTAAACGAAATAACCAAGCTCTCTCGCTCTTTTTTCAATCGCATTCATGAGCTGAGCGAACGACCGGTTGTATAAATCAAACAAGACCACGCCAAGTGTCAGCGTTCTGCCCATTACAAGGCTTCTGGCGGTAAAGTCCGGCTGATAATTCATTTCGGCGGCTGCGTCCAGTACTTTCTTTCTTGTTTTTTCACTGATGCCCGGACGGTTATTAAGCGCCCGGTCTACGGTGCCCGCGGATACGTGGCAGGCCGCGGCAATATCTTTAATGGTGGTGCGCATCGTGAAGCCTCCCTTAAGCTAAGCGTGATGTCAAGAATGATCATACTTTATTATACTTTACTTGAACGGTCAACTTTTGCTTATTTGATAAAAAAAAGCACGGATGCTGTCGCCATCCATGCTTTATCTTATTTTGTCGAGAAGGTATAAATCGTTTCCGCTTCGTAGCGCTCGTTTGCTTCAAGCTTGCTTTGCGGAAAGTGAGGATGATGGATGGAATCCGGCAACGCTTGTGTCTCTAGGCAAAGCCCGGCATATTTAAAGGACTTGCCGCCTTCAAGCTCCACTCCTTCTGTAATCTGTGTGCCGGTATACAAAACGACACAATCCTGATTTGTTTTAATCGTGAGCACACGGCCGCTTTGTTCCTCTGACAAAACGATGCTACGGCGCCCGTTTAACATAAACGGATGATCGTAGCCTCCACCGGCCAGCTTGTTTTGCGGATCTTGAGAGGTGGTTCCTGCTTGAATAGTTTGTCCGTCTCGAAAATCAAACGTGGTTCCGTCGACCGGCTTGAGAACGCCAGTCGGAAGAAGCTGGTCGTTCAATTCTGCATACTGATCACTGTCCATCTGCAGGTGGTGACCGGTAATATCCCTCTTCATTCCGCCACTTAAATTAAAGTACGTATGGTTCGTCATGTTTAACAGCGTCGGTGCATCAGACACCGCTTCGTACTGAATGGCAAATTCATTTTTATCGTTCAGTGTGTACGTGACAGCCAGTTTGAGCGTTCCAGGATATCCACCCTCGCCTTCCGGACTTTCATGCGTAAACCGCACACCGCCTTCCACATACTCGGATTGCCAGATTACCCGGTCAAATCCGGTTTTCCCGCCATGTAAATGATTGGTTCCGTCATTTTGCTCGAGAGTGTAAGTTTTCCCGTCCAGCTCAAAGGACCCAGCACCAATTCGCCCGGCAAAGCGGCCAATGACCGCTCCTAAATACCATGGGTTGTCTGCGTACTGTTCGCTGCTGGTGTATCCGAGCACAACATTCTCAACATTCCCGTCCCGGTCTGGCACAAGGATTTTCGTAATAATACAGCCATAGTTAAGAAAAGACACTTCCATGCCATTTTTGTTTTTTAGCTTGAATTCTTTTACTTGAGAGTCATTCATTACTGCTGCCCCTTTCACATGGCGCAATTATTCGGTTTACGGCGCAATTCCTGCTTTATTGCGCCGTAGCGGTGGGAATTGCGCCATAATCTTGAAAATTGCGCCGTGGCCTAGCGGATTTGCGCCGGATGTGGCGGCCGGCTTATTTCCAAATTGCAGCTCCCCATTTTAATTCCTTGCGAAGCTGTGCTGTGTTTGTTTCCTGGTCAATGACGATGCATTCAATATTGGCCATTTCAGCAAAATCACGCAGCTGTTCCGCATTTACCGCGAATGAAAGAACGGTATGGTGGGCTCCGCCAGCGTAAATCCACGATTCGGTAGCCGTTTTCAAGGATGGCTGCGGCTTCCATAGCACCTTGGCTACTGGCAGGTTCGGTGTTTCATTCGGTGACTCCACTGCATCCACAACATTGACAATCAACCGGTAGCGGCCGCCCATTTCAACGAGTGAGGCGTTAACAGCCTGTCCGCTTTTTCCATCGAATACGAGACGTGCCGGATCCGCTTTTCCACCGATTGAAAGAGGATTTACAACGATTCGCGGCTTTGTTGCGGCAACCGTCGGACATACTTCTAGCATATGCGAGCCGAGAATCATTTCGTTTCCTTCTTCTAAATGGTACGTATAATCCTCCATGAAGGAGGTATCCTTGTTGCCGGAAGCGATTTTCATCATGCGAAGCAGCGCGGCTGTACGCCAGTCGCCTTCGCCTGCAAAGCCATAACCGTCCGCCATCAGACGCTGCACCGCGAGACCCGGCAGCTGCTTCATGCCATGCAAATCCTCGAAGTTCGTTGTAAACGCCGTGTAGCCGCCTCCTTCGAGAAACGAGCGCAAGCCGATTTCAATGCGCGCCTGTTCTTTAATAGCCGCACAAGTGTCATCGCTTTCTTCAAAATCATAAAGCTGCTTGTATTCAGCGTAAACGGATTCGACTTGTTCCTCTGTAATCGTGTTCATTTCTTCCACGAGATCGCCGATGCCATAATAGTCTACTACCCAGCCGAACTTAATCTGAGCTTCTACCTTGTCGCCGTCCGTTACCGCCACATTGCGCATGTTATCGCCAAAGCGGGCAACGCGAATATTCGGTCCTTCTGTTACCGCCGCTGCAATGTTCATCCAGTCGCTAATGTCTTTTTTCACGCCTTCGTTTTGCCAGTGGCCGACGATCACTTTGCGGCCAATTTCCATACGCGTTCCGATAAATCCATATTCTCTGTCTCCATGCGCCGCCTGGTTCAAGTTCATGAAGTCCATATCAATGCCGCTCCACGGAATGTCACGGTTAAACTGCGTATGCAGGTGCAGAAGTGGCTTTTGAAGGGCTTTCAATCCGGCAATCCACATTTTCGCCGGTGAAAAGGTATGCATCCACGTAATCACGCCGGCACAGCTGTCATCATTGTTTGCTTTTTGCATCAGCTGGTAAATCTCACTCGATGTTGTGAGCAGCTCTTTAAATTGGATTGGGTACGAAAGCGAACCGCCTTCATTTAAGCCGCGAACGACTTCTTCAGAATTTTTCCGGACTTCCGTCAACGCCTCTTCCCCGTATAAATGCTGGCTTCCCGTTACAAACCAAAATTCTTTTTCACTTATTTTCAGCATACTTTTCGCTCCCTTATTATCATTTTTTAATGAGTGAAATGATCAACAGCCGCCTGTTCAATAGCCATCCCCTGCTTGTATCGCTTCATAAAGACCTCGAAGCCTTCCACGTCCCTCGCCTCTGGCTTCACGCTCAAACCGCTGTTTCCCGCAAAAACCTTTTGATCCAAATATTCTTCCAATGATTCATTTGTTTCTTTATTAGCTGTATAAGAAGCAAGCAGCGCCATTCCCCAGGCACCGCCTTCACCTGCTGTTTCCATCACCGACACAGGGGCATTCATTGCGGCGGCCATCATCTTCTGGCCCACCTCTTTTGTTTTAAACAAACCGCCATGCCCGGTTATTTTGTCAATTTGAACATCCTCTTCCTCAAACAAAATATCCATGCCGATTTTCAGCGTTGCAATCGAGGAAAACAAGTGCACACGCATAAAATTCGCCAGGTTAAACTGGCTTTCCGGCGACCGGACAAATAACGGGCGCCCTTCCTTCATGCCGGTAATGTTTTCGCCGGAGAAGTAGCCGTAAGACAGCAGCCCGCCGCCATCCGCATCTCCCTGAAGTGCTTGGTTAAATAAAAGCTCAAACAGCTTGTCCTTGTTTACGTCTGCTCCTGCAAGCGACACAAGCTCCTGAAACAGCTTCACCCATGCGTTAATATCCGAAGAACAGTTATTTGCATGAACCATCCCGACCAGGCTGCCCGATGGAGTCGTGACGAGATCGATTTCCGGATGAACCTTTTTCAATTCTTTTTCCAGCACGATCATCGCGAACACAGACGTTCCTGCCGAAACATTCCCCGACCGCTTGGCCACACTGTTTGTTGCGACCATGCCGGTTCCGGCATCTCCTTCTGGCGGGCAAAGCGGAATGCCCGGCTGCAGCTGACCGCTCGCATCTAAAAGTGCCGCTCCTTTGGCTGACAACAGACCCGCCGGAATGCCCGCCGGCAATACGCGCGGCAAAATGTCCTGTACCTTCCAGCGATACTGCTTTGGAGAAACAAGCTGATCAAACGTCTGAAGCAGCTTTTCGTCAAAGGCTTTTCCTTCCTCATTAATCGGGAACATGCCGGATGCGTCGCCGACTCCCAGCACCTTTTCACCGGTCAGCTTCCAGTGAATATAACCAGACAGAGTCGTTAAAAAGGCCAGATCTTCTACATGTTTTTCTTCATTTAAAATGGCTTGATACAAATGGGCAATACTCCATCTTTGCGGAATATTAAAGTGAAACAGCGCCGTTAACTCTTCCTCCGCCTGTGCTGTCATTGAATTCCGCCACGTACGGAACGGTGTCAGCAGCTCGCCCTGCCCGTCAAACGCCAGGTAGCCGTGCATCATCGCGCTAAAGCCGATCGATCCGACCTTTTGAAGCATTATGCCATAATTGCTTTTTACATCCGCCGCCATCGTTTGGTAGCTTGCTTGAAGGCCGTGCCAGACATCTTCAAGTGAATACGTCCAGACGCCATTGTCCAGACGGTTCTCCCATTCAAAGCTTCCCGAAGCGATCGGAGAATGAGATGAATCAATTAAAACGGCCTTGATGCGTGTTGAGCCAAATTCAATTCCGAGCGCCGTCCGGCTGTTTTCAATATCTGCTTTTATTTCATTCAACTGCTGCTTCACATGACCACTTCCTTTTCATCCTTTTTGACCGTAATACGCATTCGCTCCGTGCTTGCGCAAATAGTGCTTATCCAGCAAAAACTGGTCAATCGGCTGAACCGCTGCATTCAGCTGAAACGTATTCAAGCCCATTTTCGCCACTTCCTCGAGCACGACTGCATTATGAACCGCTTCCTTCGGGTTTTTCCCCCAGTTAAACGGCGCATGTCCGTACACGAGCACACCCGGCAACGCACGCGGATCTAATTCCTTGAAGGTTTCAATAATAACGTTGCCTGTTTCCACTTCATACGCGCGTTCAATTTCATCCTCTGTCAATGGACGTGTGCAAGGCACTTCACCATAATAATAATCGGCATGTGTTGTGCCGAGCGCCGGAATCGCCCGCCCTGCCTGAGCCCAGCTTGTTGCCCACGGTGAATGGGTATGAACGACACCCCCAATACCTGAAAAATGCTTGTATAAAATTAAATGAGTGGCTGTATCAGAGGACGGCTTCAGCTGTCCTTCCACGACATTGCCTTCCAAATCCACAACGACCATATCGTCTGCCTTCAGCTCGTCGTACGCTACACCACTTGGCTTAATAACCACAAGCTCACTCCCCTTATCGAAACCGCTTACATTACCCCACGTAAAGGTAACGAGGCCGTGTTCCGGGAGAGCAAGGTTTGCTTCAAGCACCTCCTGCTTTAACTGCTCCAGCATAAAAGAGCCCTCCTCACTTCTAACTTGTACGTATATTTATTTACAACTCAAATTTTAATACAACTTGTACGTATAATCAATATATAAGTTAAAAAAATTCTGAACACAAAAAAACCAGCAAACACATTCACCTTTTGCTGGCCTGGTGCTTTTAAAAAAGGATATTAAAATAAAACCCTTAAGCAAGATCATTGCTTAAGGGCTTCTGGCGCTTCTGTTTTAACAGAGGAGCGAATATACAATTCAGGTTCAAACACGAGGCACTCAAGCTTCGATTCTTTTTGCGAAGCACTGCCTCTTTTTTCCTGGACAAGCTCTAGAATAAAGCGGGCAGCTTCCTTGCCCAAGTCACTTTTCGGATGCTCAACAGTTGTCAGCTTTACTTCCGAAATGTCAGCCAAAAAGGAATTGTCATAGCCCACCAGTGCAAGATCATCCGGCACGTGAAGACCCTTGCTCCGCAGGACATCCATCAGGCTTAGCGCAAGCTGATCGTTATAGCATACAAGCGCGTCCGGTCTTTCTTTTCCATTCAAGGCAAGCAAGGCTTCTAATTCCCGAACCGGCTTTTCCTGCTTTTCTTCTGTATAGTACGTGATGATATTACGGGGCTCAATCGGTATGCGGTATTGGCGGTGAGCCTTTAGGAAGCCCTTCATTCGCTTTACCCCCTGCAAGTCATCGTTTTTAAAAAAGCCGGCAATGTTCCGGTACCCTTGCTTGATTAAATATTCCGTCTGCAAAAACCCGCCCTTCTCATCATCCACCGCCACATAAAGCGGCTCAAGCTCATCGTAATACGCATTAATCATGACGTACGGAATGTTTTGACGCTCCAGGCTTAAATAGTAATTAAGATTCGGGTTGCTGAGGGCGCTTTTGGTCGGCTCGACGATCACTCCGTCAAATGAGCCCGATAAAATCCGCTCCAACACTTCCCGCTCTGTGTCATGATTGTTGTTCGTGCTGAACAGCGTGACATGATACCCCTGCTCGCTTAAGACAGACTCCGCTCCGCGAATGATCGACGGGAAGATATAGTCTGAAATGTAGGTTGTAATGAGCGCAATGTTTTTTTCATTGCGGCCCTGTGCGGCTTCATTCAGCTGGCGGTCGGCACAAAACGTCCCCGCTCCCTGCTCCCGGTACAGCCAGCCTTTGTTAACAAGATCTCCAAGTGCCAGACGCACCGTATGACGGCTGACACCGAATTCCTTCATTAACTCACTTTCTGAACTTATTTTTTGATGCGGCAAAAACGTGCCGTCCAATATACGCGACTGGATTGCCTGCTTCACCATGCTGTGTTTCGTTTCCAATCGATCACCCCGGCTCTCTTTCAACTTATACGTATATATTATCATATATTCCTATGGTACGTTTGTTTTTCAACATTATAAAAAGCAGATCCGGGTGTGCCGGACCTGCTTTTGGTTATCCTTTAACACTTCCTGCTGCAAGACCTTCGATAAAGAAGCGCTGCAGGAATAAAAACAAGATGATCATAGGCAGCGAGGCAAGCAAGGAAGCTGCACCTACGAGACCGAGCTGGCTTGTATTCTGTCCGAAGAAGCTGGAAAGGGCTACCGTCAGCGTCTGCACACTGGAATCCTGCAGGAAGAAAATGGCGAACTGGTAGTCATTCCAAATGTAAACGGAAGACAGAATCAGCACCGTCGCGGTAATAGGCTTTAACAGCGGAAAGACAATCCGGAAAAACACACCGATGGTACTTGCTCCGTCCATCTTCGCCGCTTCCTCCAGCTCTTTCGGAATCGTTGACCGGATAAAGCCGGCGTACAAAAAGATCGTCAGCGGCATAAAGGCGGCCGCATTATTTAACACAGCGACAAAACGGGTATTCATCAACCCGGCATCAACAACAAGCTGATAAAGCGGGACAAGCGCTGTCAGCGGCGGAATGACCATTACGGCGACAAACAGCATATACACATATTTATTCAGCTTTGTCTGGCGTCTGGCCAGCGCATAGGCGGCCAGTGAACCAAACACAATCAAGATCGCTGCTGCTGAAGCCGTAATGACAAACGTGTTCACAAACGCACGCGCCAGATTTGCCTGCTCCCATGCAAGAGAGAAATTCTCCAGGCTAAAGTATTCTGGAAACAGCCATTTGGACGAAAAGTCGCCCGGCCGTTTAAAGGCAGTTGTGAGCAAAATGTAAAACGGAATTAAATGAAACATCGTAATGATGAGCGCAAGACCTGTTAAAAGCCATTTAGCCCGTGTAGAGATATGGTCCATTATGCTTCAACCTCTTTTCGTTTAAAGTAAAAGAGCGCTGCCATGCTGATCACTAAAATAATCAGGGCCATCAGAACACCTTGAGTGGCGGCATATCCTGCATCCTGGCGCGAGAAATACAAGTTATACATAAAGGTAGACATGGACTGGGATGCATTTCCCGGTCCTCCGTTTGTCAGCGCCACAATGACGTCAAACAACTTCAATCCACCGATAATGTTCAGAACCATATTGATGGTGATCGATGGCATTAACAGCGGCAGTGTGATCGTTTTGAACTTCTGCCACGTCGATGCACCGTCGATGTTCGCTGCTTCATAATAGTCTCTTGAAATACTTTGCAGACCGGCCAGGTAAATAATCATCGCCACCCCGACGAATTGGAACGTATTGACGAACACGATAATGTACGGGTTCAAGGAAGGGCTTCCGAGCGCGTTCACCGGGTCCATCCCGAGCCACAGATAAATATCGTTTAATGCGCCTCCGTTAAATGCGAAGAAAAAGTACCAGATGTAACCCATGACGAGCGGGCTGATAATAACCGGCAAGTAAATGATCGTGCGTGTCAATGTCCGTACTTTTAAGTTGCGATTGAGCAATAAAGCGTAGCCGAGCCCGACGATATTTTGTAAAATCGTACTGCCAATTCCATAAAGCAGCGTGTTTTTCACAACGAGCCACGTGTCCGGGTCAGCAAACATACGCGTATATTGATCAAGCCCGACGTAATCGTACGTTTGAGAAAAGCCATTCCAGTTCGTAAAAGAAATGCGGATGCCATCTAAAAATGGATAAATAATAAATGTGACAACGAGCAGGACGCTCGGCAGGTACATCCACCATAAGGAGGATTCTCTTTGGCGTTTTTTCATTTTCTTCACCGCTTTTTTCGTTTGTTCAGTCGATGTGGACAGCGTATCAGCCATTCTTCGTCATCTCCTTTTAAGAAAAGCACAGGGCGCGCTCATACAGCCGCCCTGATGCTTTTTTTACTGCTTAAGCAAGCGTGTGTATTCTTGACTCATTTTTTCGGATACTTGTTCTGGTGACATTGTGCCTGCTACAAGCTCCTGGCCTGTTGCCCCCATCGGATCCCACATGCCGCTTGGCAAGTAAACGCGGTCAAAGTAAGGCTCAATACGTGTGCCTTCATATTCCTTGTAAAATTCAGCAAAATAGTTGTCTGCATCAACATTCGTCAGCGCATCCGGCAGCGATGTGCCTTCCGCAAGCTTCTTCGCTACTTCCGGCTGGGAAATGTATTCGATAAACTGCTTGGCTTCCTCTTTATGCTCTGAATTTTTTGATACGGCTAGTGTAAAACGTTCGCCGCCGATCCAGCTCGGCTGATCATCTTCATGGATAGCCGGAACCGGCATTGTGCCAATTTTCACCTCTGGATTTAATTCGGTTGACTCCCGTCCAATAGAGCCGCTCATCATGGAAAAAGCGATTTTCCCTTGGGCGAATAATTCCGGTGCCTGTGCTGTTTGAGCTGTCAGCACATCTTCGTTTAGAAGCTCCTTGTCATTCATTTCCTTTAGCTTTTCAGGCAGGAACGTGTAATTGGACCAGTCAAACGATCCGTCGAGCAGCGCATCCCCGTGGCTGTTCGATGGTGATGTAATGAGAAGCGGTGTCGCAAATTGGTCGAAGTATTGGCCGAACTGGCTTTTATCTGATCCACCCAGCCAGAAAGGAATAACCTCTCCATTGCTTTTTTCTTTTACAGTTTCAAGCGCCGTCATGAACTCATCAAACGTTTTCGGCGCCTCAATGCCATATTCGTCTAAAATGTTTTTGTTATAAGTGACACCGTCGAGTGCCTGGTTAATCGGATACGCATGGAGCTTGCCTTCCTCATCGGTTAAAATCGGCTTCATTGCTTCATCCAGGTTTTCAACCCATGCCATATCGCTCAAGTCTTCCGTATATTCTGCGTAGCGGCTTTTTGCCCAGCCGTGCGTATCGAACAGATCCGGCATATCATCGGCAGCCATTTTCACCCGCGCCATATCCTCGTAGCCATCAGCCGGGTACGAATCCTCAATATCGATGTCCGGATTTTCCGCTTCAAAATCCGCGACCACTTCTTTGAAAATATCCTGGTCTGCCTGGTTAGTTGCCGTCGACATCATCGTCAGCTTTACTTGCCCGCCATCCCCGCTGCCACTGTCCGCATTATCCCCGCCGCATGCCGCTAAAGTCATCATGGCAGATAAAGAAAGCACTGAAACTGTCAACCGTTTTTTCATACAATTCCCTCCGATTTTCCGTATATTTTTATGAATCAACTATCCCGTGTTTTGCTCCACAACTTTCACGAATCATTAACGTTGTTGGCACCATTATTTTGATGGGCATGTCCCGGCCATTCAGCCGGTCTATCATGATCCGTACTCCAAGCCGCCCCATTTCCTCTGTCGGGATTTTCACTGTTGAAAGCGGCGGCGAGGTGAATTTCGCCATTTCAATATCATTAAAGCTGACGATCGCCACGTCTTTCGGCACGTGCAGGCCTTTTTCGTGAAGTGCACGAAGCGCTCCGATCGCCATTGAATCACTGGCAATGAAAAAAGCTTGAGGCAAACGGCCCTGGTCAATGGCTTTTTTCATTAAGTCATAGCCTGCCTGGATCGAAAACTCTCTAATAAACAGGAGCGCCGGGTCAGCTAGGCTGTGCTCCTTCATCTTGCGTTCATATACGCTTTTTCTCGCATCCGGCGTATAGATTTTTTTCAGCGAAGGCCCTTCTTCAATCGAGATTTTTTCAGTCCCTCCGATGTAGCCGATTAGTTTAAAGCCGTGTTCAATCAAATGGTCCATCGCGAGAGACGCGGCTTTTTCATAATCAAAAATAACCGCATCGTGCTCGTCATTATTCGAGTCCTGGTTGATCAGCACGATGTTGCGATTGCATTCCCGCAACGACTGAAGAATCGAATAATCAATTCTTCCGACAATAAGGACGCCATCAAGCTGTGAAAGCTCCTCCCGCACCTTTTCCATGCGCTGAA
Source organism: Domibacillus enclensis (assembly GCF_900156125.1). Taxonomy (GTDB): domain Bacteria; phylum Bacillota; class Bacilli; order Bacillales; family Domibacillaceae; genus Domibacillus; species Domibacillus enclensis. The sequence goes on from NZ_FTLX01000007.1 coordinate 34,537, forward strand.
GCCGAATCAGCTTTAACGAATGGATGCCCTGAAGTGCACATTCCTTTTCAATTCCTTCCCGAATGGACATCCAGTAAGGATCGCTCGCTTCTTCTTCCTTTGACTGAAGAAGCACCATGCCCAGCTTGAGCGCTTCTCGTTTAGCCGGCTCACTTTTTTGATTCCGGCTTTGCATCCGTCTGCTTTTGACCGTCCGGTAATTCATTTCTTGCGCTGCATCGAAAATTTTTTGCTTTGTTTCCGGTGAAGCGGACAGCGTTTCGTCAAAATTCAGCACTCTTGAAACGGTGGAAGCCGACACATTCGTCCGCTTAGCAATATCTTTTATTGTGACCATGAGAAATCCCCCAATGATTATTTTAGTAAATTTTACTTTCTAAAATAATCATACCACGGATGATAAGCGCTTACAATTTATCTTCAAGAAACAACCAGACGTTTAAAGTCTGACTGCTTCTTTTTCAGATGTGTAAGCTGGAAGCATGTCCCCATGCGCCTCAATTAGTTCATCGCACATGCTGATAATGTCATCCATCGACAATTCAGCAGCTGTATGCGGATCAAGCATGGCGGCCTGATAAATCTTTTCTTTTGATTGCGTAATCGCTGCTTCAATCGTCAACAGCTGTGTATTAATATTTGACCGGTTTAAGGCTGCCAGCTGCTCTGGAAGCTCTCCCATGTAAGCTGGTGTAATGCCATTTCGATTCGCAATACACGGTACCTCGACCACTGCTTTTTCCGGCAGATTCGAAATAAGGCCGCCCGTATTCAGTACATTTCCGCCAAATACAAATGGCTGATTCGTTTCCATCGCTTCAATAATACGCGAGCCATATTCGTGCGAGCGCTCATGTGTCAGGTTTTGATCCTTCATCAGGTCTTCCTTCGTTTTCAGCCAGTTGCTGATCTGCTCCTCGCAGCGGCGCGGGTATTCATCAAGCGGGATATTAAAGCGCTCAATGAGCTCCGGATACTTTTCTTTAATAAAGAACGGATGATACTCGGCATTATGCTCGGAGGATTCTGTCACATAAAAGCCGAACTTATCCATTAGCTCATAGCGAACCATGTCATGATGCTGTTCTTGTTGTTTTTCTTTTGCACGCTTTTTAATTTCCGGATACAAATCCTTGCCGTTTGACTTGATCTCAAGCAGCCACGCCATGTGATTAATGCCGGCAATCCGCTCTTCAATGTTTTCATAAGGGATGTCAAGATCCTTCAGCAGATCACTCGTGCACACTTGAACGCTGTGGCATAAACCGATCATTTTCACATTTGTATAGCGCGAAACAGCACCTGTCAGCGTTGCCATCGGGTTTGTGTAATTTAACAGCCAGGCATCCGGACAAACCTCTTCCATGTCTTTCGCAATCTCAAGCATGACGGGAATTGTGCGCAGGGCCCGGAACAAGCCGCCGATGCCGATTGTGTCTGCAATCGTCTGGCGCAGTCCGTATTTTTTCGGAATCTCAAAATCGATGACAGTGCTCGGCTTATAGCCTCCGACCTGAATCGCGTTAATCACATATTTTGCGTCTTTAAGCGCCGCTTTCCGGTCTGTATACGTTTGAATAGTGACGCCTGCATTTAATGTGTTTTTCAGTGCATTCAGCAGCACTTCCGATTCCGCCAGCCGGTTTTCATCAATGTCGTATAATGCAAACTCAAAATCCTGCAGCGCCGGTGACATCATACAGTCACCCAACACATTTTTCGTAAAGATCGTACTGCCTGCTCCAATAAATGTAATCTTTTTCATTTGCCCGCCTCCTGTAAAGTTAAGGTTGAATTTTTAGTAAAATTTAATTAATGTATTTCTTATACACGATAATATAACGCTTTCATTTTTCAGACAACGGTAAATAAAATCGGAAATGGGGTAATATATTGTTTTCACTTCCGTCGGATACTCACCATAGCTTCGTTTATTATCATTCAAAGGAACCGTTAACTGAGGCTGCCCGGATCGTTTCACTCGGTTTTGAAAAAAGGACCACGACAGATTATTACTGGGATGGACGCATGAGAGGACATGACGGGCATACGTGTATTTTTCAATACACCCTCAATGGGTACGGGGAAATTCAAGCGGGAGAAAAAAAGGTTCGAATCGGTCCTGGTGAAGCATTTATCGTCAAGGTACCGGGTGACCACTGCTATTATCTTCCCGAGGAAAGCGATGAATGGGAATTTCTTTTTATCACGCTGGTAGGCTCTAAGGCGAATGAATGCTGGGATTATTTAATCAATCAATTCGGTCTCCATTTGGTTCTGGAGGATGCGGCTCCGCTGCTTTTTCTGTTGCAGAAGATCTATCAATTCGCGGTGAAGGAAGGCATTGAGGATTCCTTTACTTCCTCTGCATTCGCGTATGAATTCATTATGGGGCTTTACCGATTCTCAAAAGGAATGGATCAGGTAAAAACCGAGCTGCCGGACGACATCCGTTCAGCCATACACTTTATGACCGTTCATTATGGGGAGCCGCTCACACTCGATGAGATCGCTCACCACGCCGGCTTATCGAAGTATTATTTTACGAACAAATTCCAAAAACAGATGAACACAACACCGATTCAATATTTAACGAAGCTGCGGATTCAAAAAGCGATGGAGCTGCTGGTCACGACCAATAAAACCCTTCATGAAATCGCGATGGACACCGGCTACGACAACGCGAACTATTTCAGCAAAGTATTTAAAAAAACAATCGGCATGTCCGCCGACAGCTTTAGAAAAGACAAAAAAGCGAACCGGTTTCAGCACGTCATTCTTGACTGAAAAAAGCCGAACGACCAGGTCATTCGGCTTTTCGACTATTCATTGTGATTATTTTCGCTTAAACGGCCAAAAAACGCCTTGATTAAACGAAACGGTTACTGCTGGAATAAGCAATGGCAGTACAATTAATCCATATAACAGGAGGCCTGTTATCACGATGGTGGCGATCTGGACAAGGCTGAGAACACCGGAAGGCATCATCGCGCCGAATGTGCCGGCTAAAATGATCGCCGCTGTTATAATGACACTGCCCATTTTCGCCATGGAAACGGCCATCGCCTGTCCAATGCTTATCCCATCCACCGCTTCTTCCCGGAACCGGTCAAGCAGAAAGATGGAATAGTCAATGCCAAGCGCCACAAGCATCACAAATCCGAAAAATGGAACCGCCCAGCTCACGCCATCATACCCAAGACCATTCACAAAAATCAATTCTGCTACGGCGACCGATGTATAATACGTTAGCAGCAGCGATCCGATCATATAGACCGGCATCACCACGGAACGGAACAACACCGTCAGCACAACAAACAAGCTGACCAGCATAATGATCACGGTACGGGTGAAATCATCAGATGAAATGGCTTTTAAATCACTATTCATACTTGAAATGCCGCTATAAGCAAATTCGGACTGTTCAAACGGCGTGTCGATCGCCGCTTTTTCAACCGTGCTCTTTACTTGCTCAACAACGTCAATCGCCTGGGGAGAATACGGATCTTCCGCCAGAATAACTTCCATTTTAATTGCTTTTTGGTCGTTAATCGTATAGCGGTCCAGCACCTGAGCGAATTCTTCCTTTTCCAGCGTGCCGTCCGGAATATACATTCCCGTTTCCCGCACACTTTCTGATTGGCTCATCGCCCGCGTGGTTTGCGCTGCGGTCGTTAACCCGGCGGCGATTTGGTCCAAGCCTTCGTTCGCTTCACCAATGCCGGAGGCGAGCTGTTCAAGTCCGCCGCCCAGCTCTCTAACCTGTCCCGCTGTTCCTTGGAGCTGACCGGCCGCAGCGCCGACTCCCTGCTCGATTTGAGCGAGCTGTCCGCTAATTGTACCGAGCTGCGCAGCAGTCTGCTCCACATTTCCGGACTGCTGCATTCCACCCGTAATAAGCGTAAGCTGCTCATTAATCTGACCAAGTCCGTCTGCTGCCTGCTGAAGGCTTGCGGCTCCGGATGAAGCCTCACTGCCTGCCGGAAGCTGATTTTCTACTTCTGTTAAGCCATTTTGAATCTCATTTAAGCCGCCTTGAACGTCTATGACACCGTCACGTGCTTCTACGAGACCGTCCGTTAATAGCCCGAGCTGTGTGTCGATATATAAATCATCCAGCTCTTCCCCTGTTGGACGTGTAATTGTTCGGACCGCTTCGACTCCATCAATCTTTAACACTTCCTTGCTGATAGATTCGATATACGGAACCGACGCTTCTGTTACAAGGTCTTCCTCACTATTGACGATAATGGTCACAGGCAGTGAATCTCCCTTGCCAAACCCTTCCGCAATCGCATCGAGTCCTTTGACCGATTCATAGTCACTGCCGATTTCGTCTACTGTGTTAAAAGACAATTCTCCGTCGTATGTGAACAGGAGCGGGACCGTGATCAGCGCCACCACAAACATGGAAAGCAACGGCCGTTTTACAGATAACTTACTGAACCATATCCAGAGCTTGCTGTCATTGTGAGAAGCTGATTTCTTCGACGGCCAAAAAAGCTTTTCCTTCAGCGTCGCCATAAAAAATGGCACGACGGTAAACAGCACAATTAACAAGACGGCTATGCCGACCGCAACCCCGACCGCTGATTTAAAGATCGGAAAGTCCGCAAAACCAATGGCTGAAAACCCGATAAATACAGCAATTCCACTGATAAACAGGGTGCGCCCTGCTGTTTTATACGTGTTCACAATCGAATCCTCTACCGAATGGCCGGCCTGCAGCTCTTCTTTATAGCGGCTCAGCAGCAGAATGCAGTAGTCTGTCCCAATTCCAAACAGAACCGCTACGAGAAATATTTGCGTATAATTAGAGACCGGAAATCCGAACCAGTCAATAAAAAAGGCGACGAGCGACTGGCTGAGCAAATACGTAAATCCAACTGCTGCAAGCGGGATAAGCGGCGTGACAACTGAACGGAAAACCGCCAGCAGCAACACGAAAATAAGCGCGACGGTAATCAGCTCAGTCCGTTTCAGCCCTTCCTGCGAGCTCGTATTCACGTCGTTATTGATTATCGCTTCCCCGGTTACATACGCCGTCAGATCCTCCGGCAGTATCGTTGCCCGAATCTCATCGGCCAGCGCATTAATGTCTTCCTCCGAGCCGTCTACTGTCACCGGTACCAGAATGGTTTTCCGGTCCTCTGAAACAAGCTGATCCTCCATTTCTTCACTTTCAAATGGACTCAGCACACCTGTTACCGGCTTACCAATGTCTTGAAGAGATGCGACACTCTCCGCTATCTCCGTGCGTGCAGCTTCAGTTAGCGGCTCGTCCAATGAATAAACGAGCGATATCGTTTCCTCCGAAGCCCCGGCATCTGCCAGAATGTCCGCTGCCCGCTGCGAATCAGCGTCGGTCGGCAGCTGGAATGATCCTGCTTCCTCCGCCTGCTCTGTTAAGTTTGGCGCCATCATAAACAGTGCTGCTGTCAGCACGATCATGCCAATTAAAATCGGCCAGCGCCATTGAATCACTTTTCTCATTTGTCTTCTTCACCTAATTTCAAAATTTCTTTTAACTTGCGGAAGGTTTTAATAAACTGGTCAGCTTCTTCCTCTTCAATATGACCGGACAGAAGCTCGGAAATAAAGCCTGATAGAACCTTTTTCGCCTTCTGAACAAATTCCTCGCCTTCATCCGTAAGCTCCACCAGCTTGGAACGCTGGTCCTGGCTTGACTTTACTGCTCGAACCATTCCTTTTTCTTCAAGCTTTTTCAGCCGGTTGGAAATGGCGCTTTTATGCACACCCTGCATCACCGCAAGGCGCCCCGCTGTGATCGGACCGTTTTTCCCGATAATTTTCATCATTTGAATTTGCTCGGGTGAATAGTCATGAAGAATCGGATCGTCAATTGACTTCAGCACCCGTTCAGTTCCATAAATCATTACTTCTTCAAATAGTTCAACGGCTTCTTGAAGCTGCTTTTCCATATTGTCCACCCCCTAAACTTTATTTTAGTTTAGGGGGTGGACAATAAAATGTCAACTAATACGGTATAATTCGTTTGGGAGGGATCATTTCATGAAAATCGATCAACTGATCAGCCGGTTTAAAAAGCAGGAACATCAAGTATTCATTATTGCGATTGACGGGGGCGGCGGTGCCGGCAAAAGCACATTGGCCCGCGCTTTAAAAGAAAAGATTGGCGGGAATACCACTGTCGTTCATGCCGATGACTTTTATCAGGTTGCTGAAAAACGAAATAATTCCATTGGCGGCAACTGGGATTTAAACCGTCTGGAGGAACAGCTGTTAAAACCGCTCAGCCAAAACAAAAAAGCCCGCTATGAGCGGTATGACTGGGAAACGGACCAGCTTGCTGAATCCCATACCGTTCCATCAGGCGGTTTCGTCATCGTGGAAGGCTGTTATACGATGATGAAGCACCTTCTGCCCTATTACCAGTTTTCAATTTGGGTGGACAGCCCGCAGAAAATAAGGCTGCAGCGCGGGATTGAGCGAGACGGTGAGGGAATGCGGTCGATGTGGGAGGATGTTTGGATGCCTGATGAGCAGGCTTACATTCAAGAGCAAAACCCCGCTCAATCAGCCGATCTGGTCATCAGCGGTACAGCAAGTGATTACGTTACCCCATCCCAAAAATGACGTTTTATTTTTGCAGGAGAGCGAAACTTTTTGACCAGTCTCACGTATGTCTACATGACAATAAAGGAGGATAAAACATGAATAATCACGAAATTGACTACACGTTACACGGGGACGACATGCAGTTTGTACAGGTTGAACTCGACCCGAAGGAAACCGTTATTGCGGAAGCCGGCAGCTTAATGATGATGGATGACGGCATTAAAATGGAGACCGTTTTTGGCGATGGTTCATCGGGCCGCGGCGGCGGATTGATGGGCAAGCTGCTCGGCGCCGGCAAGCGTGTCCTCACAGGCGAAAGCTTATTTATGACGACGTTTACAAATGAAGGCAGCGGCAAAAAGCACGTGTCTTTCGCTTCACCATACCCTGGAAAAATCATTCCAATGGACTTAAGTGAGCATCAAGGAAAGATCATTTGCCAGAAAGACGCATTTTTAGCTGCGGCAAAAGGCGTTTCCATCGGCATTGAGCTGCAGCGCAAGCTGGGAACCGGCTTTTTCGGCGGAGAAGGCTTTATTATGCAAAAGCTTGAAGGTGACGGAATGGCATTTGTTCACGCAGGCGGAACGATTTATAAGAAGAAGCTCGCCCCCGGTGAATTAATCCGGCTCGATACCGGCTGTCTGGTCGCCATGACAGGGGATGTTGAATACAGCATTGAAGCCGTTGGCGGCGTAAAAACGGCTCTGTTTGGCGGAGAAGGCTTGTTCCTTGCCACACTTCGCGGTCCGGGAACGGTATGGGTGCAGTCGCTTCCATTCAGCCGTCTCGCAAGCCGTGTCTTTGCAGCTATGCCGCAAAACGGCGGCTCCAAAGGAGAAGGCGGATTTGCTAGCATGTTTGATTTTATCGGCGGAGACGGAGACTGATTCAAAGCAAACGAAAAACCCGGGATGGCTGCAAAAAGTTCAGCTAACCCGGGTTTTGCTTTTTATTAAAGGAGATTTGGGACAGCATGGTTAATTAAATACAATGAGAGAAGCCATTCTTGAAAAAGGAGGATTTCCCTATTTAAACAGGTGAAATACTGTAAATAATTGTGTCTAAATGTAAACGCCTACTGTCACAAATTCTCAGAAAACATAGTTGTAATCTTTTTGTGAAGGTTTTATAATGAATTTGTGAAGTATTTCACATTATTAACTGAACAACCTTACTTACTAAATAGAGGAGTGTTTTAGAATGATCGAAATTAGAGGCAATAAAGTCGTTCTTATCGGGACAGGTGCTGTAGGCTCAAGCTACGCCTTTTCAATGTTGAATCAAGGCGTCTGCGATGAACTCGTATTAATTGATTTAAATGAACAAAAATCAATGGGCGATGTGATGGACTTGAATCACGGCGTTCTATACGCTCCAACTTCTACAAAAGTAAGCTTTGGTAAATATACGGATTGTGTCGATGCCTCTCTCGTTGTCATTTGTGCAGGCGCGAATCAAAAACCAGGCGAAACACGACTTGAGCTCGTTGAAAAAAACATGGCCATTTTCAAAAACATTGTTGGACAGGTAATGGATTCCGGCTTTGACGGCATCTTTTTGATCGCTACCAACCCTGTCGACATTTTAACGTATGCAACATGGAAATTTTCCGGCCTGCCGAAGGAGCGCGTGATCGGATCAGGAACGATTTTAGACACAGCCCGCTTCCGCTACCTGCTCGGTGAGAACTTCGGTGTTGCGCCTCACAGCGTCCACGCTTCTATTATCGGTGAACACGGTGACACAGAAGTAGCCGTTTGGAGCAGCGCGAACATCGCGGGTATTCCATTGAAAGATTACCTCGCAAAAGAGGATGGCGAAGACCAGGAAGAAAAAATGAAAGAAATCGCTGTGCAGGTGCGGGATGCTGCGTATGAGATCATTGAAGCAAAAGGTTCTACGTATTACGGGATCGCCATGGGGCTGACACGTATTTCCCGGGCTATTTTGCAAAATCAGGATGTCGTCTTAACAGTTTCCGCCCTGCTTGAAGGCGAATTCGGCCACGATGACGTGTACATCGGAGTCCCTGTCGTCATTAACCGCCAGGGCATTCGGGACGTCGTTGAAATCCCGCTCAGCGATCGTGAAAAGGAATTATTTGATCACAGTGTCAACACGCTGAAAAAAGTCCAGGAGCCTTTCTGGAAGTAAGCTCATAAAAAAAAAGCGAAGGCCACTATGTTCTTACGAATAGAGGCTTTCGTTTTTTATTTGAATGGCGCTCGAATAGGTGACGCCACGGTGGTCATGATCCTTCAAAAAGGGTGCGTGTTCAGGCTTTATACCTACGATGTGAATACGGGCATCAAGCAGCAGCAGTGTATCAACAAGCCGCTTAAATTGCTCAATCCCTGATAAGGTAATCCGGTCGACTGCTGTGAAGTCCATGTAAAGCAGCTCATATCCTCCGAGATGAAACTGTGCAGCCAGGCTGTCCTTCGTTTGGTCCATGAGCGCGTCATCCAGATCGCCGAACATCGGAATGAGCGCTGTTCGGCTGTTTAAGGAAATGATCGGTGCAGAACGCTCTTTCATCTTGATCAAGGCCTGTTCGGCTTCTTCCTTTTTTTCAACTAATTGAAAATCCGCATCCGCCAGTCTCATTTGCTGCTGATACACCATCTGCTCCAGACGGGCAATCTGCGAACTGACCTCTACGCACTGTACATATCCTTCATCGCCGTCCCATTGAACGGAAACAGTGAACGGTTCAAGCTTTGACGCCACTGTGACCATCGCCATTTCAACAGCGGCTGATTGTTTTTGCAGTTTCACTAATTTCCGGCGGCTTCCTTCATCTACAATCGCTTCTAAGCGGACTTGACTTCCAAAACGGCGGACCGCTGATTCGGAGTGGTCAAGTACGTTTAACTGGCGGTCTACTCGAAAAGTCGGCAGCGGCATACTATTAAGAAGCCCCAATCTCGTTCCCCTCACTTTGATCGTTTATCCAGTCTACCAGTGTACGGTAATCCGTTATAAATATGGTTTTTTTCGAGCAATAGGATGATAAATCATAGGAAGCCAGCAGACGGCTTCCGACCATAACCTGCGGCTGAAACGGCAGTGCTTCAAACGCTTTTACATAGGATTCCAGCAGCGGCACGTGGTACATAATGGTGACGGATAGACAAATGACATCCGGCTTCCACTTTTCAGCAGCACTCAGCGCATGTTCAAGCGGCAGGCTGGCTCCCATCATGCGTGACTTCCAGCCGTTTTCTTCAAACAAAAAAGAAGCCATTCTCATGCCCAGTGTGTGCCGTTCTTCTTCTACACATAAAAACATCGCTCGTTGACCGGCCGCCTCTTTTTTTACCTGTCCATGAAACCGGGAGATCATAAAATCACAGGTTGCTGTAGCCAAATGCTCGTCCGCCACTGAAATGTCGTCCTGCTCCCACAGTATACCGACCTGCTGCATGGCTCCGCTTACGACCACCTGGTAAATGTCTACCGACGTCCACCCTTGATCACGCAGATCCATTAAAAAAGAAAAGCTGCCGTCTGCGTCTCCTTCAAGAAGCAGCTGTGAAAGCGTTACAGCTTCAGCATTCATGATCTTTCCCCTCTTTCAATCGAGGAAATGGCGTCAGTGAGCATCCGCTTATAAACAGTCGCTTCTTGAGAAGAATCCTGCTGAAGCGCCTGCTTTATGCGTTTAAAGTTACCAGTGACGTGTGCCGCCTTCATTCCTCTTGACACGAGCAACCGAGTCAGCCAGTGCCCGTAATCAATAAAAAATTGGTCGTTCTGAAGCGTATAAGCCGTTTTTAAATGATTAAAATGATGATAATTATCCTCACGGCATTTTTCTTTGCCGCGCTCTCCAAAGCGTTTCTCAAGCTCCGGATCATCCCGGTACATCTCTTCTATTATACCATCGATATAACGATCAATTAGTTCTTTTTTCATGTCGCCACCACGCGGTATTTTTTCACTTTCGGCACGATTGCCGCCAGCTCCTGATCCGGGTAGTTTTTCTCGAGATCATGTACCTTTTGAAAAGCTTCACTTGTCGCCCAGTTCATATAGGCTTCTTTCGTCTCCCAGGTGAGCTGAACCGTTAACTCGGACGGTTTTTTTTCATTTTGAAGAAGCTGAAACGATAAAAAGCCGTCATATTCGTCGACAAGCTTCGATCGATTTTGATAAATGGCGATCGTTTCCTCTACTTTTTCAATCGGGACTTGGACAATGGAGTGCACCACGTAGCTCATAAAATATCACATACACGGCCAACTTGACCGTCTTCCAGCCTAACCTTGATTCCATGCGGGTGAAAGCTGGATTTCGTCAAAATGTCCTTCACGGTTCCGCGTGTCTTTACACCGGTCCGCTGATCCTTTTTTAAAATCACCTGCACATCCAGACCCGGCCGGATGTCGCTTCTATTTTGTCCGTTCATGTTATAACCCCTTTTTCGAATACATTTATTCTATTATAAAGGTTTTCCCCTATATTATCGAAGGAAAACGGTTTTCTAAAGGAACGCACAAAAAAAAGACCGATCAAGTCGGTCTTTCGAGTTCAAATAGCTTCCCGAGCGTAGCGTACGAGTTCCCGGCCAGCCGGCTGACGGGCGCGAGTCCTTTTGCGTCAATGCGTCCATGTTCATATAGTTCTTCACGAATATGGTACTGAACAATGCGACCAATCAGCAAATCACAGGATGGCCCCTTTTCCGTTTGGCCCAAGGTTATCTTTTGCTCGAGCACACATTCCAATCGGATTTTTGCTTCCTGAATAGCAGGAACGTCTATTTTTTCGCTCGGAATGGGCGTTAAGCGGGTTAAGCTGATTTCACTTTCCTCCGGTGCCAGCGGCTTCGCTGTTTTGTTTATTTCTTCTACATACGATTCATCGGATATGTGTACAACAAATGCCGATTTCTCTTCTGCATTGCGTGCTGTATCCTTCATCTTTCCATCCTGCCGCTGGACGGAAAGAGAGATCATCGGCGGGTTGGATGAAACAATGTTAAAGTAGCTGAACGGCGCTGCATTTAAGATGCCTGTTTCTGATATCGTCGTGACAAACGCGACCGGGCGCGGAATAATGCTGCCCGTTAAAAACTTGTAATTTTCGCGCTCACTCAGCTGAGCGGGGTCTATTTTTTGCATGAGCAGTCCTCCTTGTTAAGAAACCGATTTTTTCTTGATGTCTTTTTTATAATACTGCTCCGATGTGAAAAATTCTGTTTTCAGCTTTTTCACTTCACCACTCAGAAGCAAAACGGCGATCACATTCGGAATCAAAATGGTCGCTAACGCAAGATCAAGGAAGTTCCAGATCACCTGTGCGCCTCCGACCGACCCAATCACAATAGAAGCAAGATACACAAATTTCATGACGTACCCCGCACGAAGGCCAAACAAAAATTCAGCCTGGCGCGAGCCGTAAAAAATAATGACGATAATCGTCGATAGAACAAAAAAGATCAGGGATACCGTCACAAGCACACTGCCTGCAAAGCCGAAATATTGTTCAAACGCCAGTGTTGTCAGTGCTGCTGGATCATCAAGCGCGCCCTCCCCGGTCCAAACACCGGATGAAAGCACAACAAACGCCGTTGTACTGCAAATAATGAGCGTATCAATGACAATGCCCATCACCGCCCAGAACCCCTGTCTGACCGGGTGATCCGTTGTAGCGGCCGCATGGGCAATCGGTGCCGTTCCAAGCCCTGCTTCATTTGAATACAGTCCGCGGGCAAATCCCCATCGAATCGTTTCAGCTACCGCTGCGCCGGCAAAGCCACCAACGGCTGCCATCGGCTGAAATGCATAGGATAAAATAAGGCCAAGAATAGACGGAAGCTCGGTAATATTCATCAGTACGATGATCAAGCCTGCTCCCACATAAATAAGCGCCATAATCGGCACGATGATTTCCGTTACTTTCGCAATTCGTTTTAAACCGCCGAACACAACAAGACCGACGACTAACGCTGTCAGGATGCCTGTGATCAGTTCATTGCCATTAAACGATTCCTTCACAGCAGCCGATACGGCATTTCCCTGCACCATAATGCTCGGAATCAATTCAATCATCAGAGCAAAAGCGAACCAAACCCCCAGCCACTTCATATTCAGCCCTTTGGTCATATAATAAACCGGGCCTCCGACGTACTCTCCCGCTTCGTTTTTCTCGCGGTAGTGCACAGCAAGCACACTTTCCGCGAACTTAATCGACATGCCAATGACCGCAATAACCCACATCCAAAAAATCGCGCCCGGTCCTCCAAACATGATCGCAGCTGGCACTCCGATGATGTTTGCAGCACCGACTGTGGAAGACAGCGCCGATGTTAACGCTTGAAACGGCGTAATGTTCCCTTTGCCCTTTGGTGCTTTAAACACACTGCCAAATGTTTGCTTCAGCATATAAAGCGGGTATCTAAATTGGAAAAAGCCTAACTGAATAGTAAGATACACCCCCGTCACTACGAGCAGCGAAATAAGAGGGATGCCCCACAGCCATCCCGAAAACGTACTTACTCCTTCTAAAAATCGTTCCATCACCTGCACCACCTAAACATCATTTTGTTAATTGTTCCCTCAATTAAGATCGGTAAACGACGAATACGAAAGAAGTGGTGAAAGATGGTCCAAGCTCGATATTTGCTCGTTTCTGGAAAAGTGCAAGGTGTCGGATTTCGTTATTTTGCTCAAATGACCGCAGCCGAGCATAATGTCAACGGCTGGGTGAAAAATCTGGAAAATGGAGCTGTAGCCATTCACGCAGAAGGGAAGGAAGAGCAGGTGGACGCTTTCGTTCGCTCTCTTAAAAAAGGCAATCATTTCGCGAAGGTTCACCAGGTAAACGAAGAGTCCGCTTCAGTAGAATCGTTTCATTCGTTTCGAATCCTCTATTGACACCCTTTTTGGCCGTTGATATAGTTAAACAAGTATTTCTGATACTTGTTTAACTATAAAACCAAGTAAACAGATCCACAAAGGGGAAACATTTATGTACAGGTTTTTATTTGGCTTGCTTTTATTTTTTCTTTTTCTCATTATTAAATCCCCCATGATTCGCGGCAGCCGAATTGATGCTTCTTACGGTGCCATGATTATGGCCATCGGTATTTTTTTCATCGGCGTTTTCCCTCAATTTGAGATGCCACTCATTCTGCCTTCATACTTTGTCGATTTATCGCTTTTTTTCATCTGGCTTTATTTAATTGGCTCTTTCATGAAAGCAGCACTTCAAGGCGTTTTTCGCAAACGTTATTTAACTCACCCTGTTCAAAGCTTTGCCGTCGGAACGTGGGTGGCGGCAACATCGATTTTATGTCTTGTTTTGTACCATCAGTTTCCGTACTTAAAATCATTCATTTTCATTGTGGCTTTACTCAATACAGGATTGTGGGCTTTTTACTTGTTTTTATGCTTAAAAAGCTATCGTGTTATTTTCTCATCAAAGTACTTTGAACGCGTTCATGGCATCGTCTTTTTATCAACGGTCAGCACCCAGTCCCTCATTATTGTGTTTAACACGCTTTTTCACAGTCCATTTTTACAAGGGATGAGCCGCTTCGTTATTATTCTCGGACTGGCGCTTTACGGAATAAACCTTTGTTTATTTACAATCCGGTGCCGGCAGCTGCGGCGGACAGATCTTGCGGACGGGTGGAAAAATACAAATTGCATTGTGCATGGGGCGATGTCAATCAGCGGCATGGCGGCCATTGTTTCCCGGGCTTTCCCAGGTGAGGTTCTGCTCGGCATGTGGATATGGGCGGGGCTTTTGTTTCTATTGATTGAAGGAATTGAGCTATGGCGGCTTGCTGTTCGGCTGCGCCTGTACCCGCTTCAACAGGCAATCGGCCGCTATCATGTCTCGCAATGGGCACGAAATTTTACCTTCGGCACTTTTTTTGTGTTCACCTTGAATATGGACTTTACCGGAGCGCCAGCCATTTTCAATCAGCTTCAAGCAGCAATTATACAGTCTGGTGTCCCTGTTCTCGTGACGCTGCTTATCATTGAAAGCCTTCTTTTTTTCAAAGATTCCCTGCCATGGCAGGAAAGTCAGCAGCAAATGAAAAGAGTCATTTTAAAATAAGCGTTCCGTCTCACAAATTGGTTGCTTGAATATCTAGAAAGCTTGAAATGACCAGGATTATGGCGCAATTCTTTTTTACATGTGCGTTCGCATGAAGAAATGCGCCTTATTCATTTTTTCGTCACACCACAATTTTGATCCAGTCCTGGTCGACGCTTTCTGTGCCCTGATCAAATGTCAGCTTTGTTTTAAAACGGTACGATTCATCTCGGCCTGGCACCGGCACGACTTCAGGCAAGCGGAAGGTGAACGGGACCTTGTTCAATTCCTCTGCCGCAATGGTCCGCGTTGACAAAATGGTTCGCGCCTCAATCGTCCGGCTCGTTTCCTCTGCATGATTTTCGAGCAGCAGATCACACTCAATCCGTGTAATTCGCTGGTCGACGGTGCCGCCCTGAATTAAAAAATACGCTTCTATCTGTTCCCCCGGTCTATATGTTTCCTTTGGTAAAATTAAGTCGATCTTCGCTGAACCGATTCCAAGCAGCGACATGTATTTTCTAAGTATCATTTTCATCTTCCTCCACCTTTTGAATTGACTATAGTATGGACAAATAAACCAGAAAAAAAACCTCCGCCATTTCTGGCGGAGGTTTTCCTCATAAAACGAGACCTTTACCAGATGGTAAAGGTCTCGCTAACAGCATTGGGCTGCCGGAAAGGCCGAGAGTGGAAACTCTGAAGTGACGACCAGTCCGTAAAAGCTACTCCCCTTTAGGAGTTTACGATTTACTTGTTATTATACTTTACCAATTTTTAATGATTTTGTCAATGAAGCGGCTGCTTTGCATCTGCGGCCACTTTTTCAACAGCTTCAGCTACCCGCTCATGAACCGACCGGTCAAGCGGCTGCGGAACTAAATCGCCTGCTTTTGTGCAAGACGCGATCGCTTCTGCTGCTGCGACGAGCATCGGATGAGTCACTTTATCAGACTGCGCGTTCAGCACGCCTCTGAAAATACCCGGGAAACCAAGTACGTTATTCACTGAGCGCCCATCCGCTGCAAATGCGGCCCCCGCTTCAATCGCAGTCTCTGCTTCGATTTCCGGCTTCGGATTTGAAAGCGCCAAAATAATTTGCCCTTTTCGCACCCATTCCTTTTTAATCAAGCCCTGTACACCTGTTGTCGCAATGACAATATCACACTGGCTCATCAGCTCTTCCAAGTCATCGACCGGTGTACCGCCGTAATTTTGAAGGCGGTCCTTCGCTTCTTGAGAACGGTCTGCGCCTAATACCGACTTGGCTCCATACGCCATCAGCATGCGGCAAATGGCCAGACCTGCTGCACCGAGTCCGATTTGGCCGACCGTTGCTTCTTTTAAATCAACACCGGTGCTTTTGCAGGCAGAAATAACAGCAGCCAGCGTTACAACAGCTGTCCCGTGCTGATCATCGTGCATTACCGGAATATCGAGCTCTGCCTTTAAACGTTCTTCAATTTCAAAGCAGTGCGGAGAACCGATATCTTCGAGCAAAATGCCGCCGAAGCCCGGTGCGATATGCTTCACTGTTGCCACGATTTCATCCGGGTTTTTCGTATCCAGCAAGATCGGAATGCCGTTAATGCCAACAAGCTGGTCAAACAGAGCCGATTTCCCTTCCATTACCGGCATACCGGCAACCGGACCGATATCACCAAGCCCCAAAATCGCCGTTCCATCTGTGACGATGGCGACGCTATTGCCGATATTCGTATAGATTTTTGCTTTTTCCGGCTCTGCCTCGATCACTTTGCACACATCCGCTACACCCGGTGTATAAACACGGCTCAAGTCTGCGAGTGATTGAATTGGCATCTTGCTTTTCATTTGTACCTTGCCGCCTTCATGCGCGCGAAGCACTTCATCGGATACCGTTTGAACACGGAATCCTTCCAGCTCGTTAATCGCCTCAATCAGATCTTGAAGACGATCTTCATTTTCCACTTGAACGGTAATGTTTCGCTGCGTATGGTCTGTTCCTACTTTAATTGTTTCAACTTCTCCAATATCGCCGCCATTCAGCCCGATAGCCGTTGCTACTTTGCCAAGGCTGCCTGGAACCGATGGAATTTCAATCATTAATGTACGAATAAGTTTGTTGTAAGCCATAAGAGTATGTACCTCCATTTTTTTGTCTCTCTCTATCATAGCGCTTTCAAGAACATTTTTCAGATTAAAAAACTAAAAAATTTTTGTGAATTGATTCACATGAACTAAATGGCCGTTTCACATGAAAAATCCGCCCGTTTCCGGTAAAATAAAGAGAAGAATGGAGCGTGACTGAGTGAAAAAACTCTTTTATTTAATTGTGCTGCTCATTGCCGCTTTTTATACAAGGCCGCTCTGGGAAGAGTACGCCGAGCCATACGTAAACCTGGCCTTTATGGATATCATCAGTGAACAGGCAGAAGAGATCCGTGAAAGCCCTGTTGTTGTTGATACGGTTGACAAAGTAACAGGAGAAGTGAAAAGTTTGATCGGTATGCCCCCTGAGGTTGAACAGGCTGAAAAGCCCACCCTCGCTTCGCCGGACAGTCAGACGTTTTCCGTTTACAACATTCAAATAGGTGACGACCGGTCAACGGTCGAACAAGAAGTGGGCACACCGAAACGGGAGTCCCGCAATGAATACGGCACGGATTGGGTCGCCTACCACGAGAACTTCCAAAACTTCTTAATGGTGTCTTATGATGAAGAAAACCGTGTGAACGGCTTGTACACGAGCCACGACTTAATTTCTTCCACGCAGGGCATTGCTTTGAATACACCGAAGGAAACGGTCCGCGCACAGCTTGGCGAGCCGATGGACCGAATGCGCAAAGGCTTAACGTATTATATTTTAAATGAAACCGATGAGCATGATTATTATCAAGTCGACGACAGCATCGTGACCATTTTTTACGATGTGCATGAACAAAACACGGTCACCGCTATTCAAATTTTAAGCGAAGATTTGGAATCCGACAAAAAAGGAATGTATGCGGCCAACAGCAGTGCGCTTCGCGAAGGGTTTGAATATCAGCTGTTTGACGTGACCAACGCGACTCGTGTCGTTCACAATCTGCCGGTCCTGTCCTGGGACGACCGTGTAAGCGGGACCGCGCGCGACCATAGTGCAGATATGGCCCAAAACAGCTATTTCGACCATAACAATTTACAAGGACAAACCCCGTTTGACCGTATGGAGGAAGACGGTACACGCTTCACGGCGGCTGGGGAAAACCTTGCATACGGCCAATTTAGCAGCATCTTCGCCCACGAAGGATTAATGAACTCTGCCGGGCACCGGAAAAACATTGTCAGCTCCAATTTTGGTTATTTAGGGGTCGGCGTTGCCTTTAATCAAGAATCACAGCCGTACTTCACAGAGAACTTCTTTAACAATTAAGCCTCGCCCGTTGAAATCGGCAGGCTTTTTTATACAAAAAAAGACAGCCTCATGAAGAGACTGTCTTTGTACGTATATAGGATTACGCTTTTTGTACGTTAGTTGCTTGAGGACCACGTTGGCCTTGTTCAACTTCGAAAGTTACTTCTTGACCTTCGTCAAGAGTTTTGTAGCCGTCGCCTTGAATAGCTGAGAAATGAACGAATACGTCGTCTCCAGCTTCGCGCTCGATGAAACCAAAACCTTTTTCTGCGTTAAACCATTTTACTTTACCTTGTTCCATGTTATGTTGCCTCCCGTTGTGCGATGTGCACAATATAATACTATTCCTGCTCAAAGCAATATCAAGACAATAAGCTTTTACAGCACTTGTACTTCTCGAACAAAAATAATTCTTCCTTATCATAACAGCTTCACTGAAATTAATCAAGCGTTTGCCAAAAAGAAAATGTTTTCATTTCCTTTTTAAGGGACAAAAAAAGCTGTTCCTCGTCCGGAACAGCTTCTGGTTAATTAAAATGCAAGTGCTGCTTCTTTCGCTGTCTCAATACCTTCTTGTACGATTTCAGCTGAACGGTCAGGGAACTGATTGTGCCCTTCAATGACGATCGTTTGCACGTCTTCCACGCCCCAGAACGCCATAAGCGCTTGAACGTATTTCGCAGACATTTCAAGAGCTGCCATCGGGCCTTCAGAATAAACGCCGCCGCGCGCATTAAGCAATGTTACTTTTTTGTCCTTCAACAAGCCAACCGGGCCTTCCGGTGTGTACTTGAATGTGTGGCCAGCCTGCCCAAGGTAATCAAGGTACGTGTGAAGCGCAGCTGGAATGGTGAAGTTCCAAAGCGGGAAAGCAAATACGACTTTATCTGCTTCTAAAAATTGGTTTAAATATTTTGTCACAAGGTCTGTTGCTGTTTTTTCTTCCGCTGTTAATTCCATGCCGCGTGCTAATTTAAACATACCGTTGATTTTATCTGTGTCGTAGTATGGAAGGTTTTCTTCAAACAGGTCAAGCTCTGTAATAGCATCCTGTGGGTTTTCCGCACGGTACGATTCCAGGAAAGCGTTGTATAACTGCACGCTGACCGCTTGATCAGCTGGACGTGAATTGGCTTTAATGAATAATACTTTTGACATTTTTTGTTTCCTCCAGTTAGTTAGTTACTTTTTATCACTGATAAAAGTGTACCATATATTTAGTTGCTATAGCAACTATAAATGATTAATTTTTTTGTCCTTTTACATTTTGGCTCATTTTCGACAAAACTCGACGAACGATCGCCAGTTCTTCCTCGGTGATGCCCGCTGTTGCCAGACGGTGAAACTCTTCTGTGACCGGAATGACCTGGCATTCAAGCTCTTTTCCTTTCTCTGTTAAAAAAACACGGATGGAACGGCGGTCGCAGCTTTCCATTCTTTTTTTAACAAACCCTTTTTGCTCAAGGCTCGACAGCATGCGGGTAATATTGGTTTTATCTTTTTCCAGCTGTTCAGACAGCTCCTGCTGAGTCCGCCCGTCACGCTCCCATAAAAGCATCATGATTAAGTTTTGCTCTGGTGCCAGGTTAAAGCAGGCTAGCCGTTCTTTTACACAGCTTGTGATGTTCAAATCGGTTTGGTGAATAAAAATGCTGATGTATTCTTTTAACGCTATATTCACGAAGCTTCTCCTTTTAAAACATCAGACAGCCAGGCTGCCTGACATCGAAATATGATGAATGCGCACCAGTTCTACCTCCCGCTGAATCCCGGAAAGCTTATAGTGCGTTTTGCTGATGTCGAAATGATAGCCCGCAGCTCCTTCTGCAAAAGATTCCCGCTCCCATTCCTGCGCGCTTATCATAATATCGCCGCCCTTGCTTTGCTGCTGAATGCGCGCGGCCATATTAACGGTATGACCGAAGTAGTCCAGCAGATCATTTGCATTGACGGCAATCGTCGGTCCTGTACATAACCCCAATTTAATCACCATATCCGTGCCGTGTTCTTGATTAAACGCACTGCTCTCTGACTGAATGGCTAATCCAGCACGGAGGGCATCATTCGGATTGTAAAAAGCGGCCATGACAGAGTCGCCAATGGTCTTCACAATGCCACCGTTATGTTCAGCAATCTGGCGGCGGAGGAAATCGAAATGGGTATGCACTTGACGGTACGCCCTGGCATCCCCCATCTGCTCATACATAGCTGTTGATCCCCGCAGATCACTGAATAACATGGTCAATGACTCCACACCGATTTGCTGATCCGGAGCAATGACTTCCTTTGAAAAAAGATCACGGAACAGCTGGCTGCTCGTCGAATCTGCAGCTGTCAGTGCGTTCTCATCCCACCTGGTTGTTTCAAAAACAACCACCTGTTCCTCATCACTTTCGTTTTTCAGCTCCAGCAGACCCCCTTGCGATGACAGACCTGCAGCAGGCCTCTCCCACCCTAGTGAAGAGCAGGCGAGCGAAGTGTCCTGACCGGGCACAAGGTCTAGCGTGTGATTCGTTTTCAGCGTGCGAAGGCGGGCTTCAGGTGGAAGAGCCGGATAGTATACTTGCCGCGAAGAATGCGGTTTTAAACGGTATTGAGCAAATACGTGCGGCGACATCATTGGCCCCGATAGACAATACGTGTAGTCCATTGCCGACCGTATTGAGGGGTGGATGGAAAAGCGCATCTCCACATACCGGTCAAAGGTCAGATCGTATCCGACTCCGCACAAATCACAGTGTACCTGTCCCTTCACTTCCGACAAGGAAGAAGCCGTTTTTTTCGGCACGCGGCAATTTGGGCACATTAATTCCCAGCTTTGTGTAAGCAGCCCGATTTTGGTTGCATGCAGGAAAAGATCGCGTACTTCTTTTCGGGCAACGCTCCATTTGGCTGCGAGATGATACGGCTTCATACGAAGAACCTCGTCATCTCCTGTATGCACCAAATGATATTCCAGCTTTTTGATGAGCTCTTTATCCGGATAGATGATTCGAAGCTGTTCAAGCAGCCTGTCCAGCCGCTGGGCATCCACTGGATACGAAGCTTTCTCCTGCGGCCGCTCCTTTATTATACGATTTTTATTATCACTTATATATTGATCAAGGTAGCTTAGAACAATTTTCTTTAAGGAGGGCAGTGCCACAAGTGAAATAGCCGCTTGTCCGAGCACATTCCGCTTTGTAAAATGAGCAGTGCCCGTAACTTCCGTACATGGTCCGCCTTCTGCAAACACATCCTTGCATTCAATGGTCCACAGCACTCGCTCAAGAGGCCCCTCTTCATACACACGCTCGACGGAATACCTTTCTTCCTTCACCCATTCAAACGGATATTCACGCCATTTGGTCGGGACCAGGCCGAGGGCTTTTGCTTCAGCATATTTGAACATCGCTTGATCCGCAAACTGTGCTTCTGAAAATTGAACCGGAAACAAGCCCGCCACCCGGTTTAAATGGTCCGTCTCCGCTAAAAGCGCCCACACCTCTGCTCTTGGAAGCGGATATGTTTTTTGAAATCGGTACGTTTTTTCTTTCGGCATCGTTTCCACGTCTTTTCGTTTAAATTATTGAGCATCCTCGTACTGACTGCGGATCTCCGTGAAGATCGTCAAGTTATTCAAAAACAAATTGGCCAGATAAGGGTCAAAATGACGTCCTTTTTGTTCTTCAATAAACCGGACAATCTGATCAAGCGGCCAGGCTTTTTTATACACACGGTCACTGCCCAATGCATCGAATACATCGGCAATCGCTGTAATCCGCGCGTATAAATGAATTTCCTTCTCTTTTAATCCGTGTGGGTAACCGGTTCCATCCCACTTTTCATGGTGCTGGTATGCAATGATTGCGGCCACTTTGAAAATCCGGCGGTTTGAATTTTTGAAAATATTGTAGCCTTCTTCTGTATGTGCCTGCATAACTGCATATTCTTCTGGCGTCAGCTTGCCCGGCTTTTTTAAAATATGATCCGGAACAGCTACCTTGCCGATGTCATGCATAGGGGAAGCCAGCTCAAGCAGCTGCACTTCAGCACCCGTTAGTCCATGCAGGTTTGCCAGAGCGGCTGAATATTTGGCCACTCGCTTAACATGCTGGCCGGTTTCCCTTGAACGGCTCTCACTTACTTCACCGAGCTTAAAAATAATTTCCCGCTGTGTTTCTACCAGCTCCATATGCAAAATCGCTGCCTGAATGGATTTCCCCATGTACGATGCAGCCAATGATAAGTTTTTCTCATCTTCTTCTGAAAACCAATCTGCGCCAAGTCCCCGGTTAATCGCCTGATATACACCAATAATTTCATTGTCCAGACCGCGGATCGGCATGCATAGAACAGACCGCGTCCGATAATTTGTTTTTTGATCAATAGCCGGATTAAATCGTTTGTCTTGATAAGCATCCTTGACGAGGACCGTTTCACCCGTTTGAACAGTATGTCCAGCCAGACCGCTGTTAGTCGGCATTTCAATCCGGTCTATACCGTGCGCCACTTTTGTCCAAATCAACTTCTTTTCGCGGTCAACAAGCCATAGGGTACACCGATCAGCCCTCACAAGCTTTCGTCCCATTTCAGCCATTAAAATAAGCAGCGTATCCAGATTGTTTTCTCCTGATATTCTCGCCGCATAGTCTAAAATGATTTCAAGCATCTCTTCAGCTGAAAGCTTGCCCTGATTGGGTCCATTATCCCCCATCTCATTCACCTCTTCTAACAAAAAAGTCCCTATGACCTAAAACAATAGTATGATATTTTAAATATATCATAATTGGCATCCGTATATAGTGATCTATTTACCAGAGGAAGTGAATTCATGGAGCCGTTTAGCTTTTTATTGTTAGCGCACTTAATAGGTGATTATTTGTTTCAAACAAGCTGGATGGCTCAATACAAAGCGACCAGATGGTTTCCTTTGATGACGCACTGTTTCGTTTATACAGCGGCTGTTGCTTTATTCGCATATATGACCTTCGGGGGCCTCTCACCTACTGGTGTTGCCTTTGTCTTTTTTACC
The DNA here is from genome assembly GCF_900156125.1 of Domibacillus enclensis. GTDB lineage: Bacteria > Bacillota > Bacilli > Bacillales > Domibacillaceae > Domibacillus > Domibacillus enclensis. The sequence continues at coordinate 57,582 of NZ_FTLX01000007.1, forward strand.
CATGTCATTCTTGATCGCCGCACGTTCGTTTCGTGGTGGGTTCGCACCATTATGACAGCACGCGGACCGGAAGCGAAATGGCTCGGGATTATGGTTGACCAAATCTTTCACCTTCTCGCTTTGGCTGCCGCTTTGTACATGTAAAAAAGCCTCCTCTCAAGCAAGAGGAAGCTTCTTTCATCATTTTGTTATATTCGATGGCTTCGATTCCTGATTATAGGCATCCACAGCCGTTACATAATAGCGGTGATCTCCTGCTTCAGGGTCTGTGTAGCTTTTCCGCTCAAATGCTGAGATGCTCGCCACTTGTACAAAGTCTCCGTTCTCTTCACGGTACACACGGTAGCCGGCAATGTTTTCATCACGGACCGCATGCCACGAAACAAAGGTCCCGTTCACTTCTGCATGGGTCGGTGCGGATGGCAGCGTGTCCGGTTTTTTCACTTCCGGCTCTTTTAATTCAGTGTAAACGACCAGCCGCTCTTCATGCGTACCTTCTGCCCGGTTAAAGTCCCCTGTGCAGGTGATTAAATTGAGCTTTTTAGCATCTGATGATCCAAATACTTCTTCAATCGGAGCCGAGCTGCGTTCGTAGCTTTTTTTGGATTGAACAACAAACGTCAGCTGCTTGCCCTCGGCATCCTTCACGATCACTTCATCGCCCGCTTCAAGCTTTTCCAGATCGAAAAAGATGGCTGGACCCGTTTTGCTGTCGACATGTCCGGCGAGCACCGCATTGCCGTTGCTGCCCGGCTTGATTCCCGGCTCAAACCAGCCGACATTGTTTACTTCCTGCGGTACGCCCATTTGGCCGTTTTCCAAAATGCCTACAGGCTCAATTGCTGCTTTTACATCGATCGCTGGAATTTCGATGCTGGATGGAACGATGCTGTCAGCGGCCGTTTTTTGTGATTCTTCCATTAACTTCTTGACCTCTTCGTCCAGCAGCGTAAATTCCGGCGGCTCTTTTTCAACCGATACATCTTTTACTTCGCTGCTTTTTCCTTGAGAGTCTGGCTGCGGAAAATAACCACCCGTATAGCCGTATAAAACAAAGCATAAAACACTGGCGGCTGCTAAAAGCAATATCGACTTCATTGAAGGTCACTCCCACTCATTTGAAAAAAAGAGAGGACTCGTTCCCTCTCTTTCTTTTATCATTTTTGCAATGCTCTGCGGCGTACAAGCAAGGCTGTCATAACTGCAAGCATAGAACCCATTGCCGCCCATATCATCGGCAGCATGCTTTCTTCAGCACCGCCAAAACCTGTTTTCGGCATTTCATCCGGCATTGCTGTGTCAGTAAAGTTATCCGGCATTTGTGTGACAATCGCTTCACCCAGTGCCTGACCTACTCCAAACATGTAGGCATATCCTTCCCGGAAGGACTCATATGCTGCTTCGTCGTCACCAGCTGCATATTGATCAAATGTCTGCAAAATAAGCTCTTCATGCCCCTTTACGGCAGCTGTCGCTTCTTCTGCTGGAAGGTTCCCAGCAGTTGCTGTTCCTAAAAATGCACCAAAGTCAGTCGCAAAGGAATCCAGCTTCTTTTTGGCCGCACTGACTGCTTCCTCGTTTTCTTCAAGTGTCGCTGCCACAATTTCGGCTTGTGCGTTAAGATGATCCGTCTGCCATACTTTTTCAAACTGCGCGGCACCTTCTTCACCGTACACAGAGGCCATCGCCGCCTTAAAATCAGCTGTATTTTCATCCTCCGCCCAGCTCACAAAGTCGTAATCTGCGGCCTGGTCAACTCCTTTTTGCATGCCCATTGCGGCAAGGGCAAAATGCTCTGCTGCCAGGCTGTTTAGCGTTGACCGCCATTCAGCCGCCGGTGCATCTGCTTTTGTGTGTTCGAATTTGTCCGGCAGCTGAGTGACAATCGCACTGGATAGCGCTTTGCTGATCGCAAACATGTGCTGGTAGCCTTCACGGAACTCTACCATCGCCGCTTCATAGTCGCCGGCTGTATAGCTGTCAAAAACGCTCAATACTTGCTCCTCATGTAACCGGATTGCTTCCTCCGCTGTTGTTGCTGGAAGAGTTCCTCCCGTTGCTGTGCTGAGGAAGGCTGAAAATTCGTTAACAAAGGCTTCTACTTCTTTTTCAGCTTCAGCCCGTGCGTTTGAATCGTTTTCTTTGGCTGCCTGCACGAAGTCGGCTGTATAGTTGTTATGCTCTTTGAAAATCCGTTCAAATTCCTCCGCTCCCTCCTCGCCGTACACAGAGGCAATTGCCGGCGTCATATCCGCCGCATTTTGATCAAGTGCCTTGGCCGCTGCGTCCGCATCTGCTGCGCCGTCATACGCTTTTGTCATGGAGGTGACAGCTAAAACGAAGTGCTCGGACAACAGATGGTCCAGTGTGGATCTAAGCTCAGCCGCCGGAGTATTCACGGTCGGTGCTGCCTCCGTGCTTGCTGAAGCAATTCCCGGTATTAAAAGAGCAGCACCCATAACAGGGGCGATTATTTTCTTCATTGTTTTATTCATCCTGTTCATCTCCTGACCTTTTTGATTCTTGATTAGCTAACGAATCAACAGGAGAGATGGATCACTTTTCAATTCGGTTTTTCCATATAATTAGCCCACTCACTGCATACAAAAGGGATGCGGCATAAAAAATAGTGGCAATGGTTAAAAAGTCGACGAGATAGCCTGTGGCGATAATAGCTGCTGCTGCCGCGATCGATGTCCAAAAATGGTAACGTCCCATCTCTGTCCCTGCCTGTTTCTTTTCAGCTCGGCGGGCGAGTGCTGCTTTTTCTGTGTTTTTTTGTACGGCGCCCAAAACGCCCATCATCACTTGAAGGACATAAACCTGCCATACACTCGTCACAAGCGGAAACAGCAAGAGAAGGATGGCCATCGCAAGCGAATAAACGAGCAGCAGCGTTCTGTCTCCCGACCGGTCCGCCCATTTGCCGATCAGCGGGTAAGCAAGAGCAGACGTTAAGGCAAATAGACCATACGCCCAGCCAAACTGCGAGTAGCTGTCCCCGACATTCCGCAGGAGCAGCACGTAAAAAGGAAAGATCATGCTTCCTGCCATGAAAATGATGCTTTGCGAGATCACAAACTGACGATAGGTCATTTCCCGTACTCCTCGTAAAAATAGTTTATAAACCGTTCATCCGGATCAACCTGCTGTTTTTTCCGGAAAAATGTATCCGCATGGGGATACGCCTCTTGAAATTGCTCCTGTGAAGGAAATGAATAGTACGGTAGATAATAGCTGCCTCTGTGCTTCAGAGCGACATCAATCATTTCCCGTATGACGTCTCTTGATTTCTCCACATCTTCTTCCGACCGGCCTTGATTGAGCAGCAAAACAAGCGCAAACATATCTTCCTTTGCGTAAGAAAGCACCGCCTGGTCACTTTTTCCCACGTAGCGGATGGTGATGTTCAGCAGGTTAAAATCGTCTTCCTTCTGAAGAACCTCACGAAGATCATCGATAAACGCTGTGAATTCATCCACCGGAACGAAATATTCTTGAAGCACTTCTGTTCGCGAGCCGCTTTCATATGCCATAAAATCAGTTTCTGACCGCATCACATTGTTTCTAGATTCATACGCTCCGTCCTCTTCCAGCATATACTCCTTTTGAATAGCCCAAAAGGCATCCTTGCCCCAGTTGCTGTAGCGTGATAAGCCGAGAAACAGCTTCGGCAGCGCAACGACTCCTTCTCCTTTTAGCATTCTATACTCCTCCAGCTTCTCCTGATCCGCTGCGCTTACATAATCCGTTACGTACATATCGCGTAAAAAAGAAGAAGGTGCCACAGAAATACGTGCCAGATGCATTTTAACCGCGGGATTTTCTTTTACTTCTGATTGAAAATAACGGCTGTACTCCTTGTAGTCGAGCTCTTTCGTGTACTTTTGGTATAGTTCATCGTCTGTTAGCGAAATCGTCACGTCCAAAATAACCCCGAATAAGCCGTACCCGCCGATCACATATGGAAAAAGATCCTTATTCTCTGTCCGGCTCACGCGCACAATGCTGCCGTCCGGCTTTAACAGTCGAAATGATTGAACGGTATCGATCAGTGACTCATGCCGGATATCGCGCCCATGTACATTAACGCTTAACGACCCGCCAACGGTAAAAATGTTTTGCGACTGCATCACTTTTACCGCAAGGCCGTACGGGTTGATGTGCTGCTGAATATCGTCCCATGTCGCACCAGCTTGAACCGTAATCACTTTTTTCTCCGGCTGAAAGTCCACAATGTTATTGAACGGCTTCATATCGATCATAACCGCTCCAGGGTAATACGTGTGACCGCCCTGACTATGCTGCATCCCGGCAATTGTCACGTGGCGGTTTTGTTGAACAATATCCCGCAGCACTTCTTCGCCGTCTGCCTGCTTGATTGCCTTCACTTGTGCAGGCAGCAGCCGGCCGGCATCTTCAACGGTTGGATCGGAATAATTGCTTTTATATAAATAGAAAGAAGACGAGAATAGGACGAGATACAAACAAAAAAACAGGACTGCTTTCATAAGTCACTCCTTACGTATAAAAATGTATATTTTTAACATGAATTTTACCGATAACGTTCAAATTTGTCGAATGTAAAACAAATGAAACGAGGCTAGGACATAACAATGAGATTGGCGCTTGAATCCAAACGATCTAGTAGCTGAAAACCTTGATTCATCCTTTTCTTGAAAAAGCACAATCAGGGGCTCCGGGCTGCCGGATCAGCGGGTCAGGTGAGATCCACTTTTGGAGCGTAGCGACAAAAGTTAGCTCACCGCCCGCCCCTCCGAACGCGAAGTCCTGCAGAAGCCGCCCTATCTATGCTGGCGCAAGCACAGTCACTAAACAATTTATCATCATGAAGAGCTCAAAAAAAGCCAAACGAATATGATCGTTCGGCTTTTTCTTCTATTCAGAACCTTTTGTCCCAAGCTCGTTTTTATTGAGGAAGTTTTACCCGCCCATCCTCCGTAAACAAAACGCCTTCTTCTTCTAAAAGGCGTCTCTGCTCGAGGCGTGATGCTTCGTCCGGGACGTTCAGCTCCCCTTTCGCATTCACCACACGGTGCCACGGAAGATCGTATTTCGCGCTCATCGAGTGCAGAATACGCACGACTTGCCGGGCGGCGCGCGGACTGCCGGCAAGCCGCGCCACCTGGCCGTATGTGACGACAACGCCAGGTGGAATGTCCTTTAACACGCGGAGCACGTCTTCTGTAAACGGCGTCACTCCGGAACGCCCACCTCGATATGACGGAACGAATCGACGTCAAACAGTCCTTTATCCGTCAGCTTCAAGCTTGGAATAACCGGCAAGCACAGGAAGGAGAGGATCATAAAAATATTGTGTGATTCTTCCGCGACGAAAGCCAGCTGTTCATGGAGATGATGCAGCTCGTCAATCACGTCTTCATACGGCTTTTCCGACATAATGCCGCCCACGCGGAGCGGTACGGACGCCAGAATCCGCCCATCCGCCACAATGACGAGCCCGCCTTGCATCGCTTGCGCCGCTTCGATCGCGGTCAACATATCCTCGTCGTTCGTGCCGGCCACGACTAAATTATGCGAATCGTGGGCCACGGTCGACGCGATCGCCCCCCGCTTTAAGCCGAGCCCGTTGACGATGCCGACGCCGATGCTGCCCGTCGCGTGATGCCGCTCGCACACTACCATTTTCAGCTGGTCCCGTTCCACATCCGGTACAAAAAAGCCGTTTTCGACCGTCACGTCCGCCGCTATTTTATTGGTGATAATCCGGCCGGGCACGACGCCGATCATCATCGCTTTTTGTCCTTCTTTCAACGGAATTTGCAGGGATTCCTTCGTCACCTGCGCCATATTGATGGACGATTTTACGGACTCCGGCACAATCGCCCTCTCCCGTCCGGTGTGGCTCACATCGATGATACGTCCGCTTTTCATAATCATCTCAGGCTGAAGCAGCCGCAGATTGTCCACAAGAAGCAAATCCGCTTCATACCCCGGCGCGACAGCCCCCTTGGACTGAAGCCCGTGGCAGACGGCGTTGTTGAGGGTCGCCATTTGAATCGCGATCAGCGGATCAAGCCCGTTTTCAATCGCCAGGCTGGCGGCGTAATTGACCGTTCCTTCCGCCGCCAGCTCATCCAAATGCTTGTCATCCGTGCAAAAGGAAAACCGGGTGCTGTTCCGCTCATGAATCGCCGGTAAAATCGCCAGCAAATCCTTGGCGGCGGAGCCTTCTCTCACCAACACATGAATGCCCCGGCGCACGCGCGCTTCCGCTTCCTGCGCCGTGACCGCTTCGTGGTCATTGCGGATGCCGGCCAGGCTGTACACATTCAACGCGGTATCCGGAAGGCCGGCCGCGTGCCCGTCCACCGTCAGTCCCGCCTCCGTGGTCATTTGAATCTTCGCGAGCATGCCGTCGTCGGCGTTTAAAACAGACGGGAAATCCATCACTTCCGCCAGCCCGATCACCTTGTCATGCCGCAAATAGGGGCGGAGATCCGCCGCCGTCAGCGTGGCCCCGTTTTGTTCAAACGGCGTCGCCGGCACACAGGAGGGCAGCTTCATGAGAATATCAATATCGGTCCCTTCCGCGTCTTCGAGCATATAGTCCATTCCCGTTTTGCCGGCCACATTGGCAATTTCATGCGGATCGGTCACGACCGTTGTGACGCCGTGCTTAATGAGCGCCCGCGAAAACTCGGATGGCGTGACCATCGTCGACTCAATGTGAATGTGGCCGTCGATAAAGCCCGGCAGCACATATTTCCCTGTGGCGTCCACGACGGTTTTCCCTTCCGGATACGCGCCGACGCCAATGATCATGCCGTCCTTCACCGCGACATCCGCCACGTATGTTTCAAGAGAAAAGACATCCACGATCATCCCGTTTTGTATCACCACATCCGCTTCTTCCGGATGCTGCGCCGCGTGAATCAATGTCTTCCTTGCTTCTGTCATGTCCGTTCCCCCTTATCTTTTTTATGCTTGCGCTGATTGTGAACTGTCTCACTATTTTTTCATATTGTACGCGAAAAGTTTCGGGTTGCAAACTATTTTTAAGCAAAAAAAAGCTGCTCTCCCAGAAAAAAGAGAAGCAGCTTTCAGTTGCTTGTTCAGCTTTTAAATCGAATAATCTTCCGGAATGAATACCTTTAACTGATTCGGACGCACAAAAACCGTTTCCCCGGGTTTTAGATCGAGCTCTCTGTAGCGGTCCTTTGTCAATTCCGCCTCAAGAAACCGGTCTGTGTCACCTTGTTTCAACTCCACATGCACTGTACGGCCAACGACATGGATATGAACGATTTCTGCTTGTACAGCATCCTCAGCTGATTTCTGCCGTTCAATGGCTACATCATGCGGACGCACATAAGCCAGTGCCTGCTGATGGAGGGAATCTGCCCCGTTTCGCCATGTTCCATCTTCCAGCCGCCCATGAAATACATTTACATTCCCCAGGAAATCATAAACAAATGGACTGTTCGGGTGCTCGTATACTTCTTCCGGACTGCCGATCTGTTCAATCTTTCCTTCGTTCATCACCACAATCCGGTCCGCAACGTCCAGTGCTTCCTCCTGATCATGCGTGACAAAAATGCTCGTAATGTGAAAGTCATCGTGCAGCCGTCTCAGCCATCGGCGCAGCTCTTTCCGCACCTTTGCATCCAGCGCGCCAAACGGCTCATCCAGAAGCAGCACTTTCGGTTCTACGGCGAGCGCTCTCGCTAGAGCAACGCGCTGGCGCTGGCCACCCGACAGTTGGGACGGGTAGCGGTCGGCAAATGCATCGAGCTTTACAAGTGATAAAAGCTCTTTTACTTTTTCTTTGATCTCTTTTTTCGACGGGCGCTCTTTTTTAGAACGGACCTTCAACCCGTAAGCAACATTGTCCGCAACGGTCATATGTTTAAATAACGCATAATGCTGAAACACAAATCCGACTTTCCGTTCTGTTGTCCGGATATGGGTCATCTCTTCATCTCCGAACAAAATGACTCCGTTATCTGACGCCTCAAGGCCCGCAATAATACGCAGCAGCGATGTTTTCCCGGAACCGGACGGACCAAGGAGGGCAACGAGCTCTCCTGTCTCGATGTCCAGATTAATATCCTGAAGTGCCTGAAACGAGCCAAATGCTTTCGACACGTCTTTAATTTGAATACTCATGCTCGATCCTCCCTTTAGCCGTGCTCCCCAGCTTTCCATTCCACAATATTTTTCAAAATCAGCGTGACGATCGCTAAAATAGACATCAATGATGCTACTGCAAATGCAGCAGAAAATTGATATTCATTGTATAAGATTTCAATGTGAAGCGGCATGGTGTTCGTCAGGCCGCGTATATGGCCCGATACAACAGATACCGCGCCAAATTCACCAACGGCACGCGCGTTACACAAAATAACGCCATATAATAATCCCCATTTAATATTCGGGAGCGTCACCAGCCAAAACGTTTTCCAGCCATTTGCCCCAAGCGTCAAGGAGGCCTCTTCTTCCGCTGACCCTTGAGACTGCATAAGCGGAATTAATTCACGGGCCACGAAAGGAAACGTGACAAATAGTGTCGCAAGGACAATGCCAGGAACGGCAAACAATATTTTAATATCATGCTCGAATAAAAAGTCGCCGAATAAGCCGTGTGAGCTGAATAGCAGAACAAACACGAGACCTGCAATTACCGGTGAAATCGCAAATGGCAGATCAATGATCGTAATTAATATGCTTTTTCCTTTAAAATCAAACTTTGTAATGGCCCATGCCGCCGCTATGCCAAACAGTGCATTCAGCGGAACCGTCAGGACAACGACCAGCAGCGTCAGCTTAATAGCCGACAGTGCATCCGGATCTGTAATCGAGGCGATGTAAAGCCCCATTCCCTGCTCAAACGCTTTAATAAAAATCGCCAGCAGCGGAAGAAGCAAAAAAAGGAATAAAAAGGAAAGTGCCACTGAAATAAGCAGAACGCGTATTGCCAGCGGCTCCTCTGCCGATTTTTTCCCACTGCTCTTGCCGACGTAACTCAATGGAATATGTCCAGCCATACTTTCAACTCCTTAAGAGTGAGCAAACTTGCGGTTGGTCCACCACTGCAGCCCGTTAATAAATAATAATAAAACAAATGAAATAACGAGCATGACGGCCGCAATTGCCGTTGCTCCCTCATAATCATACTGTTCCAGCTTCGTCATAATCAGAAGCGGTGTAATTTCTGTTTTCATTGGCATATTGCCGGCGATGAAGACAACCGAGCCATACTCACCAAGTGCACGGGCGAATGCCAGTGCAAAGCCGGTCAGTGCTGCGGGCAGAATCTCGGGAACAATGACCTTCACAAATGTCTGGAGCCGGCTTGCTCCTAAAATCGCAGATGCTTCTTTTGTTTCCTGATCGAAATTTTGCAAAACGGGCTGCACCATCCGTACGACAAATGGCAGTCCAATAAACGTGAGCGCAATCGTAATGCCAATCGGTGTGAACGCCACTTTAAAGGATAAAAACTGGCCGACCCAGCCTGTCTCTGCATATAGCGTTGTTAATGCGATACCCGCAACGGCGGTTGGCAGGGCAAATGGCAGGTCCACCAATCCGTCAATTACGCGCTTGCCTGGGAACGAATAACGAACGAGAACCCAGGCGATCAGCACGCCGAATACCACGTTGATACAGGCTGCCGCAAACGCTGCACCAAAGCTTAATTTGTAAGAAGCGACAACTCGCGGTTCGGTCACCGTTGCCCAGAAATCAGCCCAGCTCATGGACGCCGTATTCACGAAGATCATCGCCAGCGGCAATAGAACTAACAAACTGACATATAACGTTGTGAAGCCGAGTGATAAACCAAAGCCCGGCAAAATACTGTGTTTCTTCCATTTTTTCTTGGCCAATTTGTCACCTGCATTTCTACATGTTTAATGAAAGCGGCGCTGATACACGCCGCTTCTTTTTATTGGGGCTGATATATCTCGTCGAATGTTCCGCCATCGTTAAAGTGCTTGGCCTGTGCTTCCTTCCAGCCGCCGAAATCCTCATCGATCGTGACAAGATTAATATCCGGGAACTGATCAGCATACTTCGCCAGCACTTCTTCATTACGCGGGCGGTAATAATTTTCGGCCGCGATCTCCTGGCCTTTATCCGTATACAAATACTCTAAATAGGCTTGTGCGACTTCTTCTGTTCCTTTTTTCTCCGCCACTTTATCGACCACGGCAACTGGCGGCTCTGCTAAAATACTGATCGATGGCACAACAATTTCAAATTCGTCTTCTCCCAGTTCATTGAGTGAAAGAAACGCTTCATTTTCCCAGGCAATGAGTACGTCGCCGATTCCACGTTCAACAAACGTCGTCGTCGAACCGCGAGCCCCTGAATCAAGTACTTCGACATTCTTATAAATATCGCCGACAAACTGTTTGACCTTTTCCTCATCTCCGCCAAATTGCTGATCCGCAAACGCCCATGCCGCCAAGTAGTTCCAGCGTGCGCCACCGGATGTTTTTGGATTCGGCGTAATAACAGATACATCCTTCTTCGCTAAATCGTCCCAGTCCTTGATCTGCTTCGGATTGCCTTTCCGAACTAAAAAGACAATGGTCGACGTATAAGGCGTTGAGTTATCCTCCAGACGCGTCTGCCAGTCTTCCGCCGTTAATCCTGCTTTTGCGATTTCGTCAATATCACCTGCGAGCGCAAGTGTGGCTACATCCGCTTCCAGCCCGTCAATAATCGCACGTCCCTGCTTGCCCGAACCGCCATGCGACTGCTGGATCGTAACGTCCTGACCCGTTTCCTCTTTCCAATGAGCCGCAAATTCCGCATTAAATTCCTCGTATAATTCACGGGTTGGATCGTACGAGACATTCAGCAGTTCTACCGGCTCTGATGAAGAGGTGGCTGCCCCGCTGCCGCTTCCTTGTTCCCCGCTGTCTCCGCAGCCCGCTAACAACGCTGCTGCCGTAATACCCGCTAACACTTTAAGTTTGTTTTTCATCTTTAAACCCTCTCTCTCATTTAATTAAATCCAAATAAAAAGACAGACTGCTTTTAACCATGTTTCGTTAAAAGAGTCTGCCTTCAGTTTGTCTGATCGGCTTTTATTGTGCTTTCGCTTGCTTCGCTGCTTGAAATACCTGGTTTTTTTTTAATGGAAACCGTTGCTTTTCCAGTCGGTCAATCTGAGTAATTTGAGAATCATGTATGACGATTTCCACTGAACCATACTCAATTCCCTGTAGTGACTGGACGATTCGTTCGATCCACTGCTCATCAATTTTCTTTTCCGACATGCTTTATCCCTCCACTTTCTTTACTTGATCTTGACTAATTCAGTCGACTATTGAACAAAAAAGGCTCCTTTTCATCTACATACCAGCTAAATCGGGTCAGATTACAAGGAGCCTTCAGTTGTCTGATCGGCGTCTTTTTGTATGTAATTTTAATTCATAGTATTTCGGTTTGTTTTATTTGAATAATTGGATTATAGCGTATGAACGAATGAGTGTCTACCCATTTTTCAAAAAAATATAATTATTTCCTTTAAACAGTCATGCCCGGATGAAAGCTGCCCAATCAGACGATTGATAACAAGGGGCGGCCAGATGAAAAAACCGAACAAATGCAAAACATCGCATCAGTTCGGTTGCAGTGACTCTTCCATTAGCACATGTTCTTCATTATCAAAAGGGCATACTACCTTAAGGCTAAATATCTCCCCGCCTCTTCCTGTGTTAACGCCAGCACTTGATCCAGGCGCTGGCTAATCTCAGGGGTCAGCTCATAGTGCCCGTCTTCCTTTTTTTCAACCTGTGTGTCAAGAACGTAGGCCCCACTTAAAATATTAGTCGCTCCCAGCGCCGATAAAACAGGCTTCAGCGCATAATCAATCGCAAGCAGATGCCCAAATGAACCACCCAGAACAAGCGGCAGCACTGTTTTGCCAACAAGCCCTTTTTGCGGCAGCAGGTCCAGGTACGTTTTCAAAATACCGGTGTACGCCGCTTTATATACCGGTGTTAACACAACGACAATATCTGCAGCTTCTACCTTTTCGTTTGCTTTTAAAACCGGTTCGCTGTTGAAACGGGCCAAAATCAAATCGTCTGCAGGCAAATCATGAACAAAAATAGCCTCAGTATGAATGCCTTCCTGTTGAAAATACGCTTCTGCCCGGTCAAAAATGCCTTTTAAACGGGATTGCTTGCTGTTTCCTCCATAAATGACGACGGCTTTTGTCATGACGAATCATCCTTTCTTCAAACTGGTTGATTTTTTATTTTCCCGGCTAAAATGCTGTTGCCAATCGTTTCGCCGACATTTCCTCTTGATCGGCCCAGGTCTTCACCTTGACCGAAAGAAAGAAGTGGGAAGACAAGCTCCGCAAACCGGTAGGATTCTTCTAAATGTGGATAGCCAGAAAAAATAAAGCTTTCGATGCCGATGTCCTGATATTCCCGAATGCGTGCTGCGACTGTTTCGGGATCACCAACAAGCGCTGTTCCGGCACCGCCGCGCACAAGACCAATTCCGGCCCACAGGTTCGGGCTGATTTCCAAATCCGCATCCTTGCCCTGTCTGTGAAGAGCCGCCATCCGGTTCTGGCCGGATGAGTCGTAGCGGCTGAGGGTCTGCTGGGCTTTTTCAATGACATCATCGTCTAAATGAGAAATGAGCCGTTCCGCAGCTGCCCATGCTTCAGCATTCGTTTCCCGGACGATGACGTGCAGACGAATGCCGAACTGGACGATGCGGCCTTCCAGTTCAGCCTGGCGGCGGACGCTTTCAATCTTATCTTTTACTTGTGCCGGCGGCTCGCCCCATGTCAGGTACACATCCGAATGCTTGGCTGCCACCTGCTGACCTGCTGGCGAGGAGCCGCCGAAATAAACAGGCGGTGTCGGCTGCTGAACAGGTGGAAATAACAATTCTCCTCCCTGTGACTTCACATGCTTTCCTTCGTAATCGACCGTTTCTCCTGATAGAAGACCGCGCCATACCGTTAAAAATTCATCCGTTGCTTCATAACGTTCGTCATGCTTCAGGAAAAGACCGTCTCCCGCCAGTTCAACCGGGTCCCCTCCAGCCACAACATTAATGAAGACACGTCCGTTTGAAATCCGGTCAAGAGTAGATGTCATGCGTGCCGCCACAGATGGCTGCATTAAACCGGGCCGCAGCGCCACTAAGAACTTGAGTCGCGTTGTCTCTGCCGCCAAAGCTGCTGCTGTCAGCCATGGATCTTCGCACGATTTGCCTGTCGGAAGCAGGACGCCTGTATAGCCAAGCCGGTCAGCTGCCTGTGCCACCTGTTTGAAATACGTATGATCTGCTTCTCTTCCGCCAATATCCGTTCCTAAATAACGGCCGTCACCATGTGTAGGAATAAACCATAAAATCTCCATTTATCTCGCTCCTCTGTGAGTTAATTTGTTCCTTGAAAACTGCTCCGCCACTTCAGGAGTCTGCGTTCAAGCAGCCTTACAAATGAGTCGGTGAGTTTCCCGACGACCGCAAAAATAATGATTCCGACAAATACCTTCTCTGTCTGTGAAAACTGCCGGGCGTCCATAATCATGTACCCGACACCGGCACTTGATCCCATCAGCTCCGCCACCACCAGCCCGAGCCAGGCGATCCCAAGTGACAAGCGGACGCCCAATAAAATATTCGGCAATGCGGCCGGCAAAATAAGCCGGGTAATTTGATGGCGCCAGTTGAATTCCAGAACACGCGCTACATCAAACAGCTTCGCATCCACACCACGGATACCGAGGAATGTATTGATATAAATAGGAAAGAACGCGCCTAAAGCAATCAATAAAACCTTGGATAATTCATCAAACCCGAACCAGAGAATAAACAGCGGGGTCACGGCCAAATGCGGAACGGTCCGAAGCATTTGCAGTGATGGGTCCAAATAGGCCTCCGTTTTTTTAGAAAACCCAACCAAAATACCAAAAAGCAGCCCAAGGCCGCCGCCAAGCAAAAAGCCTCCTGCGGCACGCGCAATGCTGATTTGCATATTGGCAGCAAGCTCCCCTGATCCGGCCAGCTCGTAAAAAGCAGCCCCAATCGAAAGCGGTGTTGGAAGAACCGTCGGAGAGATCAGCCCTGAACCTCCGGCATACTGCCATATGGCTAAGAGAATAACAGGCACGGCGAATCCTTTCAGCCAGACTGGACTGGTCCCGTCTTTTTTGGCTTTCGTTGCTTTTTCACGTCTGTTTAACTCCGCGTAAGCTGCTGTCTTCATTCCGCTCCCTCCTTCACACGTTCAATAAATTGATTGTCAACAACCTCCGATACGTCAATTTCCTTATCGATAACCCCAAGCTCGTACTGGAAGTCAGCGGTTTCCTGCTGCGCTTGGATGATTTCTTCTGTAATCGGTTCATTCAATGCTTCAGTATTGTTCAAGACGCTTTCCACTACGGTTTTGTCCAGCTCTTTAATGTTGGCATAAATAGAGATTGCTTCTTCCTTGTTGGCTTTTTGCCATTCAACGGTTTTGTTGTACACCTCTAAGAAAAGCTCCACCTCTTCCGGATGCTCATCTGCAAAACCGCTTCGTGCTAACGTAAATCCAGGAGAATAGGATTCAATTGTTTCGCCGTTCGCTAAAATGCGGGCGTCATTTCCGATTGTTTGAAGGGAAATAAACGGCTCCCAAATCGACCAGGCATCCACCGATCCGTTTTCAAACGCCGGCATTGCTTCATCCGGCTGAAGCTGAATAATTTCCACTTCCTCTGGTGGCACACCTGCTTCCTTTAATGCTTTATGAAGAAAGTCAAAGCCGCTGCTGCCCTTCGCCACCGCTACCTTTTTGCCTTTTAAATCTTGAGCCGATTGAATGTCACTGTTTTCTTTCACTAGGATGGCATTGGCTTTTAAGCCGTCCTGAGAAAGGGCAATTTCTTTAAAGGGCACATCTGCCGCCTGGCCACCGATCACGGGTGAATTGCCGACCTGCGAGAAATCCAGCTTGCCTGCTGCCAGCCCTTCAAATTGAGGCGGGCCGCTTTGAAACTCAGTCCACTTCACTTCAACTCCCTGCTCCTGAAACGCTTCTTCAAACCAGCCCTTTTCCTTGGCAATCCAAAGCGGGCTTAAGCTTTGCTGAATGCCAATATTGATTTCCTTCAATTCCTTTTCTTTCCCAGACGTTTGCCCGGAGCATGCCGCTAAAAGCAATACTGCTGCGAATGTAAATAGCCATTTTTTCATTTGTCTTCCTCCTAAATTCCTGCGCCTTCCGCGTAAACAGAGTGCTCGGTTTTTTCAAATTCCTCTAATACCTTCTGACGCAAATATTGAAACGACGTATCTGTTCGGCTTCTTGGAAACGACAGCTCAATCGGCAGCCACTTTTGCAGGCGGCCCGGATTTGCACGCAAGATCGCCAGCTGGGTTCCTAAATAAATCGATTCATCTATATCGTGCGTGACCAAAATCATCGTGATCTTCTTTTTTTGCCAGATGTCGACCAGTACGTCTTGCAAATGCTTTCTGGTAAAAGCATCAAGTGCGCCAAATGGTTCATCGAGCAAAAGCACTTCAGGATCACGAAGCAGAGCCCGCGCAATCGCTACCCGCTGGGACATGCCCCCTGAAAGCTCTGATGGATACGCCTTCTCGTTGCTCGTCAGCCGGACAATATCAATCAGCTCCTGCACCTTTCGTTTCACATCCGGGTCTCGCAGATTCAAATCGGCTGCAATGTTTTGTTCCACAGTCAGCCAGGGGAACAGCCGGTGTTCCTGAAAGATAAACCCCTGGCTAATGCCAGGCTTCGTCACTGGACGTTTATTGATTTGCACCTTTCCCTCATATTCCGTATCAAGTCCCGCTGCAATTTTCAGCAAGGTGCTTTTTCCGCATCCGCTTGGACCGATGATGGTCAAAAACTCTCCATTTTGAATATTCAGTTGAATATTATCGAGCACGACGTTTCGCCCAAAGGCTTTTTCATCTACATGAAGTGAAACTGTCATCCTTCTAGCCCTCCTTAAAAGAAAATGGCTCCCTGTCAGTAAAGAACAGGAAGCCTTCGGTGATCCGATCAGCTATTATAAAATTGTCCACCTTGCCATGTCACAGTCGCTTTTCATGCGAATCATTCCTTTCATACCCAACAAAAAAAGCACACGCCTCTTTTTAAAAGAGAAGCGTGTGCTTTCGGCCGTCCGATCAGCACGCTGTCGATTATTTTTACCGGATTTATATCCGATTAATTCTATATGAATTATAATAAATGGTGTTCACCGCTTCGTCAACCACTTTTTGAAAATTTTTAAAAATAAAAGAAAAGACACTTCAGCCGAAGCCGAAGCATCTTTTCTTTTATAAATCATCTGTTAAAAACTGCGCCTTGCCAAAGCCGAAGCTCCAGTCCGCATCTCCATTAATCACAAAGGAAATCATCACATCTTTCGGATCAATTCCGCAATGCTCCTGAAGCTCTTCCACAACATATTGATAAAGATTCTGCTTTTGTTTCTCCGTTCGCTGCTTGCTTGTAATGCTGATCAGTACAACGTCCTTTGACCGTTCGAAGCCGAGTCCGGTATCTTCAATAATCATTTCATGGGCAGGGTGCTGGTGAACGATCTGGTAACGGTCGCGCTCTGGTACTTCGAACGCTCTCAGCATTCCCCGATGAGCGGCGTCCAGCAGCTTTTTCAGCTCGTCCTCTGTTCTTCCTTCAATCACATCAAAACGAAGTAATGGCATAGTGCTTCCCCCAATCATATGTATGAATTTTACTGTATCACGATTGTGATGTTTTCACAATATTCTTTCAATTAATATGAATAAAAAGAATCCAGCGTATATCTGCCGGATTCAATGCGGTTATCTATAAAATCAGCGCAATTGCTTTTTTGAGCAGCTTGATGTCTTTTGCAATTTGTTTTTTTATAGCGCCATCATTACAGCGCATGTAATCCTTGTATAACAACTGTAGTTCTTGTTTGAAAATACATCTCTCTGCTGTCAATCCCATGATGATCACTTCCTTTATTCTCTTTTCTAGGTATATAGTAATAATTACCCACTTTCCGAAAAGATATGCTTGATCCCATGAAATTTTTAATCTCTTTATTTTCAAACTATTTATTGAAGTGATGCTGCCCGTGTTCTTTACCTCAACTATTACGTTGTCTCTCCTTCAATTACTTTTACGGAAAAAACAAATTCTCTTTGATCAATTAAGTCGTAACGGTCTTCGATTTCCTGAATAAGCGTATGAACCGCTTTTTCAGCAATTTCAGCGATGGGCTGCTGAATCGTTGTTAACTCTGGCAGTATCGTACGCATTGTCTCCGTACCGTCGTAGCCGATGATCTTTATTTGGCCGGGAACGTCTATTTGCCGCCGCTTTGCTTCTGACAAGACTAAAGCCGCTAAATGGTCGTCACTCGCAAAAACGCCGTCTATTTCAGGGTTTTCATCAAAAAGCAGCTTAATTAAAGAAGCTACCTTCTGCTTTGGCGCCATCACCGGAATTTCATACGTTTTATATGCGCGTCCTTCTCGTTTCATCACATCTTCATAGGCTTCACGCCGTTTATTGGCCGGCGTCTCCAATTCCTTTGGTCCATTAATATGAATGATCGAGCGGCACCCTTTCTGAACGAGCAGCTCCGTCGCAAGCCGCCCTCCCTGGTAATTGTCGCTTGATACAACTGGAATGCTGTCAGACAAGTACCGGTCTATGCCGACAACCGGCAATTGTGCCTGCTGGTACTCCTTTATTCCTTGATTATGCGCTCCGTTAATGATGCCGTCGACTTGATTGCGAAGCAGCATCGACACGTATAATTCTTCTTTTTCCGGCTGATTGGAGCTGTTGCAAAGAAGAACTTTATAGCCCAAATCGAAGCAAATGTTTTCCATATGGGCAATTAATTCGCCGTAAAACGGATTCGCTGTAGACGGAAAAACGAAGCCGATTAGCTTTGTTCTTTGTTTAAAAAGAGACCGGGCGAGGTCATTTGGAATATAATTCAGATCAGCCATCGCCTGGTCCACCTTTAAGCGCGTTTTTTCACTTAAATATCCCCTGTTGTTCAGCACACGTGATACGGTTGCCGGCGAAACACCCGCCCGTTTTGCCACGTCTTTTAATTTTGGCTTCACTACAGCCCACTCCCTTCTTTTCTTTATATGAGCGTGGCGCGACATGTAAAAACGGCGCGATTTCTTTCCCCATCGCGCCGCCCGTTGTTATTCTTTTTATTCAGCGCTTTCCGCGTTTCGGTCGTACCCATCCTGTTTAATTTGAAGCCACGTCTGCAAGCCAAGGCGATCCAGCTCTGCTAAATACTCGGACCATTCAGCTTCCACTGCGCCTGTTTTAATCCATTCGGCACGCTTGCGGTGAACATAGGCAAACAAGTCTGTTTCAATCTTAGACAGCTTTTCAAGCTCTTCTAGTGAAAAGAACACTTTCGGATAAATCTGGTCGGCCTTCATATGCGGCACCATTACGTCCTTCATCAGCTCAAGTCTCCATGCCGCGTCATCCGGCTTCGTTGTGTATGTGCCGTAGTATTCGTCCAGAATCGCAAGCGGACCGCCGATATTTGTTTTTTGTCTTAACTCAACCGGTGCTGCTCCTTCAAGCGGCAGGTGCTTCAGCATATTCGCTTCTTCATCGTATTCAAAAATGTTTTGCTGTGTGTCGTCTCCGTACGTGCCCCAGTTGTTTTGAACGGACTGAACCGGATCGTACAATTGATCGATCCATTTGGCTGTTAATTCAACATTTTGGTTGGCACTCGTAATGACCATCCGGCCACGGTCAAGCCCCATCCCGTTTGTACGGGCGACATTCGTTTCGCCACTCGGTCCTGCAAGTGGATTCATTAACTGATACTTTTCATTCATACCGGTAATATTGGCTTTGTCCCATGTAAAGTAAAGCCCGAAGCGGTCTTCTTTTCCTTTAGCTAAATACGTGTTGAAGTCCTGCTCAAACGCTTCTTCATCAATCAGGCCTTCCTTGTACAGGTCATGAAAGAATGTCATCGCTTCTTTATACCCGTCCTGATTCGCTGTAAAAGTCACGTCTCCCTCGTTCGTGACGACTGTATGATCCCAGTTATCCCCGAGCCCGAATGATCCGAATAAAAAAGCTAAATCTTCTCCGCCTTTATTAATAATGAATGACATTGGAATTTCATCTGCTTCTCCGTTTCCATTCGGGTCCTGCGTTTTAAACGCGATCAGCACTTCTTTTAATTCCTCGGTTGTTTTCGGCATATCAAGGCCAAGGTTATTCAGCCACTCCTGGTTAATCCACGGAAAGGTATCAACAGAATGAATACTTTCCTTGCCTGATCCGAGCTCTTCAATCCAAGGGAACGAATAAATATGACCGTCAGGTGCCGTAATCATTGACTTGTACTCCGGCGCCTGCTCCAGCACTTTTTTGAAATTCGGCATATGTTCCTCAATGACATCTTCAAGCGGAATAATGGCTTCATCCTCCGCCAGCTGCAGCAGCTCATAATCGCTGTATGCCGCATCCAGCACCGCATCCGGCAAATCGCCGCTTGCCATCGCTAAATTCCGCTTTTCAATAAAGGAATCGTTCGTATAGTTTTTCCAGTCAATATGAACACCGGACTGCTCTTCAAGACGCTGGTAGATCAGCTTTTCGTTTGGATCCTCCGGCGCGAGAGGCGAGCTTTGGGTCATGAACTTTAAGGTCACCGTTTCCTTCAGCGGAAATTCAATATTTTCAAGCTCCAGCGCTTCTGTTGAACTGCTGCTTCCCCCGCTGCCGCAAGCCGACAGTAAAACCGCTGCAATCGATAACGTTGACATTACTTTGTATACTTTTTTCATCCCAATCCCTCACTTTTTTTATTTAATCGATCCCACCATGGCCCCTTTTTCGAAATACTTCTGGAAAAACGGATACATAATGAGAAGCGGCAAACTCGAAATAATAATGGACGAATATTTAATCATCTCTGATACTTTTTTCAGCTCGGCCATGGCCAGCTGGTCGCTAATCATGCCTGGCTGTACTTCGTTTTGAATCAAGATGGACCGCAGAACGAGCTGAAGCGGATGCATCGCCGGATCTTCCAAATAAATCATCGCGTCAAAGTATGAATTCCACTGAGCGACAAAGGCATACAATGCAAGAACGAGAATGATCGGCTTCGCCAGCGGCACAACGATTTTAAAGAAAATATGCAGGTCTGATGCGCCGTCAATCCGGGCGGCTTCAAACAATTCCTTTGGGATGGCTTTAAAGTACGTTCTCGCCAAAATGATGTTGAACACACTGACAGCGCCCGGAAGAACAATCGCCCAAATGGTATTCAGCATGCCAAGATCACGGATGACGAGGTAAGTTGGAATTAATCCGCCATTGAAAAACATTGTAATGAGGAAAAACACCATGAAAAATTTCTTCCCTTTAAATCCGTCAATCGCCAGCGGATAAGCGGCCAAAATGGACGTCACAACCGTTACTAGCGCAAACACCCCTGAGTAAAGAAATGCGTTGAAAAAGCCCCGGACAATCGCATCATTTTGAAAGATCCGTCTATACCCTTCCAGCGTCCAATCCGAAGTGCTTAAGTTGAGCCCTTTCCTGAGCAGCACGTTCGGGTCTAAAAAGGAAGCAAGCAGAATATAGAAAAGCGGGATTAAAATAATAAGTGTAAACAGCACAAGCATGAGCTTGTTCGCCACGAGCAGCGCCCGGTCAGACCTGGTATGTTGAAATTGCATCTGGAACCCTCCTTTAATAAAGACCTTCGCCTTCATTCAGCCTTTTCACAACAAAGTTTACAAAGATAAGCAAAAACAAGTTAATAACGGAGTTAAACAAGCCAATGGCCGTTGAATAAGCATAGTCGCCCGCTTGAAGACCAACCTTGTACACGTAAGTCGGAAGAATCTCAGAAGACGGAATATTCATGTCTGTCTGCATCAAATACGCTTTCTCGAAGCCGATCGCCATAATGCCGCCTGCTGCCAGAATAAACAAAACGGCCATCACCGGCTTTAACGTCGGAAGATCAATGTGCCAGATTCGCTGCAGCAGGGATGCTCCGTCAATCGTTGCCGCGTCATGAAGCTGCGGGTCCACATTGGCCAAAGCGGCCACGTAAATGATGGAAGACCAGCCTGCTGCCTGCCAGATGCCGGACAAAATGTACACAGACCGGAAATATTCAGGCTCTGTCATAAAAGCAACCGGCTTATCCATAATAAGCGTAATCATCGTATTCACCATGCCGTTCGGTGACAAAAAGATAAACAGCATCCCTGTAATAACAACGACTGAAATGAAGTTCGGCGCATATAAAATGAGCTGAAGATTTTTCTTTACGCGCTGGCGGCGTACCTGGTTAAGCATAAGCGCCAGCAAAATCGGAATCGGAAAACCAAGTACAAGCCCATAAAAGCTCAGCTTCAATGTATTCATGAAAATATCAAGAAAATTTGGCGAAGTAAGGAAGCTTTGAAAGTGTTGAAGTCCCACCCAGTCACTTCCCCAGATCCCTTTCATCGGGCTGTAATCCTTAAAGGCAATGACAGCTCCATACATCGGCACATATTTGAACACAAACGTCAACAGGACCGCTGGAAGCAAAAACAAGTAAAGCAGATAGTTTTGCATGACGTATTGCAGCACTTTATTTCGCTCTTTTTTTGTTGTTTTTTCAATAACGGATGTCCCTTCCACTACCATCCCTCCTTAACACTATTTTTTCTGTCAACCGGTTTCATATCACTCATACCTTTACGCCCAAATATTTTTTAACAGGTGAACATTTAATGAAAGCAGCTGCACTGATCCTTCTTCGGCAAACCATTCAACCCCGCGGCTGCTGCTGTCTGGAAAAATCAAATCGGTCATCGTCAATTCTCCATCGTTAGCGAACACTTCAACGGATGACCAGTCTACATATACCTTCAGCTTGACCTTGCCGTCCTTCGGCTTCAATTCCGCTTCATGCTTTACAGCAAAATCGCGGTGAAAGTCGCTTTTTCCTGACTGGGACCGGTCTATAAACAGCTTCTGTGCGTTTGCATCATAGCCGACGACCGTTTTTTCAAGAGAACCGCTGCAAAGCGCAAAACCGAATACGCCTGGCTCCTTTATGTCAAATTCAGCTTCAAGCTCATACGCATTTGTTTCAGGCGTGTACACAATCTGATTCCCAGCCATGAACTCATTTCTTTTTAACTCAATCGTTTCTGTACGGAGAGCAGCTGATTCCTTTACAGGAAGCTGACGTAAACGAATGCCCTGTTCCGTCATCGCAAGCGACAGCTCTCTTGGTAGCGTCATGGCTCCGCGCCACGATTTGGACGGCGTCAAATTAGCGTATTTCCAGTTGCTCATCCAGCCGATATAAATTCGTCTGCTGTCGGACTCAGGAAGATCAGACCAGCTGACACCCGCGTAATTGTCCCGTCCGTGATCAAGCCAGAGCGTCGTGTCATGTGAATAGTCATTTTTAAATGTTTGGCCATCAAAATCACCGATAAAATATTGTGTTCTTGACCCTTCCAGGAAGTCGGGATTATCTCCAACACTAACGAGCAGCACCCACTTTTTCAACGCCTCGTTTCCGTTCACCGGAAGCTGAAATAAGTCCGGACATTCCCATACGCCGTCATGAAAGCCTTGATTTTCACCAAATACACTGGCAAGCACCCAGCTTTTCAAGTCAGGAGATGTATAAAAGCTAATCGTTTGGCCCGTCGCCAAAACCATCACCCAGCGATTTGATTCCTCGTGCCAAAACACCTTCGGATCTCTGAAATCAGCTTGATTTTCGTCCAGCAGAACCGGATTTCCCTCGTACCTATTCCATGTTCTGCCGTTGTCTGTGCTGTATGCCAGGCTCTGGGCCTGAAATTTTTCACCGGAGTCCGGCTTCGTTCCGTCATGTGTGAAGATGGCGACCAGTCCGCTTTGCCCACCAAAAAAGCCGGTTGTATCATTCCAGTCCACGACTGCACTGCCCGAAAAGATGGTGCCGATTTCATCCGGCTTTAGTGCAACCGGCAAGTGCTCCCAGTGAATCAAATCAACTGACACCGCATGCCCCCAGTGCATAGGTCCCCACGTGGTTCCATCCGGATGATGCTGGTAAAACAAATGGTACTCGCCGTTGTAATACACCATGCCATTCGGATCGTTCAGCCAGTTCGTTTCCGGCGAGTAATGAAACTGCGGTCTAAATGTTTCTGTGTAAAAAGGTTCTTTCACGCTTATATTTGTCATTGTCCAATTCCTTTCCCTTTTGAATAAAACGCTTTCATTTATTGACTTTATTTTATGTCATCCGGTTTCATATGTCAACCGGGTGACATAAAAAAATTTTTAAAACTGTCACCAAGTAAATTTAAGGTGAATCGCACGAAAGTATCGCCGGTATCTATTATTTACCGCTGATATAAACAGTGGATCGCCAATATGTTGAAGATATCAGCGATAGCAGACGAATATCAGCGGTATGTTCATTTTACTGTTTATTACGTACTAGTCCCTTCAAGCAATTGAACAGGAAACACAAATTCTTTCTGGCTGCCTGGATCAAATATTCCTTCAATTTCTTCTACCAGCAGCTCGACCGCTTTTTCGGCAATATCCGAAATGGGCTGTTGAATGGTCGTTAAGTCAGGGAAAATATCTCTTACAAAGCTGGTGCCATCATAGCCAACCACTTTTAAATTCTCCGGAACCTTTATGCCTCTTTTTCTTGCTTCCGCTATCACCCGGGCAGCTATTTTATCATCACTGGCAAAAATACCGTCAACGTCCGGCTGTTCATCAAGCAAACGGCTGATAATTTCTTCAGCGTTGCCCATCACAGGGATTTCATACGTCAACGCTTCCATTTTATGTTCTTTCATCACGTCTTCATAAGCATCCCGGCGCTTATTGGCAGGGCTGGCCATCTCGCGCGTACCGTTAATATGAAGAATTCGCTTACATTTTTTCTCAATAAGCAACTCACTGGCCAGCCGGCCGCCCTGATAATTATCACTTGAGACAACCGGAATCGTCTCCGACAAATACCGATCAATCGCCACGATAGGAAGAGAATGCTGATAGGCTTTGATCCCGAGGTTATGTGCACCGCTGATAATGCCGTCAACCTGGTTGCGCAGCAGCATTTCCACATACTGCTCTTCCTTTTCCGGCTGGCTGGAGCTGTTGCACAGCAGCACTCTGTACCCACGCTCAAAGCTGGCATTTTCCATATGGAATATCAGCTCTCCGTAAAAAGGATTAGCTGTTGTTGGAAAAATAAACCCGATCAAGTTGGTCCGCTGTGTGTAGAGCGATCTGGCTAAATCATTCGGGATGTAATTCAGCTCCTTCATCGCTTTCGCTACTTTTTCACGCACATCCACGCTTAAGTATCCCCGATTATTTAATACACGGGATACCGTTGTGGGCGACACCCCTGCTAATTTTGCTACATCTTTTATTTTTGGCTTCAATTATGACACGTCCTTAAACCGCTAACTTTCTCTCTATTGTCTCATTGAAAAGACCCCTCAGGCAAGAATGATCCGCTTCGAGATGTAAGTTTTTCTTTTCCCGCTTGCCGCATGCTATAGTAATTGTATTCATTGAACGGAGGCGGCCATTATGCGGGCGTTTGTTTATCTTATCGTCTTTTTTTCTTTTTTTGATTTATTCACGCAGCTGCCGATTATGAGTCCCTTTGCGGAATCGCTCGGGGCAACACCTTTCTTAACCGGCCTTGTTGTTGGAATGTATTCTTTTTCAAACACCATCGGCAATGTTCTGTCCGGATTTTGGACAGACCGAAAAGGCCCCTTTCTTGTTCTGCTGACAGGTCTTTTCACTACCGGCGCGGCTCTTCTTCTTTATCAAGCCGTCTCAGATGCATGGTCCTTGCTGCTCGTCCGGTTTGTTCACGGCTTGCTCGCCGGCCTCATTACGCCTGCTGCCTTTACGTATTTAGCCAACCATACAGCGAACGAGCAAAAAGGAAAAGGCGCTGCGATTTCAGGGGCGTTTGTCGGCATGGCAGCGATTGTCGGACCGGCCTTTAGCGGCATTATGTCAAGCCGGACGAGCGAGGCAGCTGTTCTCGGAGTAACCGCAGCAGCGATGCTTTTACTCGGCACACTCGCTTTTCTTTTATTAAAAAAGCAGCCAGCTCCCGCTGCTCACAATCGATCACTGCCCCCGCCTTTACGTGAGCTTTTCCGAAACACGGGTGTGCTCAAGGCCTTTACCGGCGCTTTTCTGCTCATGTTTTCACAGGGTGTGCTCGCTTATATGCTCCCTTTAAAAGTGACACGGCTCGGGTTCGATGCGCAAACAAGCGGTCTTCTTTTAAGCACCTTTGGTGTCGTCGCCATACTCGTGTTTCTATCGCCATTAAACCGCTTGTTTGACAGGCTGTCACCTGACGTAACGTTTTCATTTGGCATTTCGACAATGGGGGTCAGCCTGTTGCTGATCAGTCAGGCAGAAGCAGACATCTTTCTTTATAGCGTAATGGGATTGTACGGCGTCGGCTTCGCCTTTTTATTTCCTTCGATTAATTCCTTGCTCATCAACACGGTTTCACCGGATGTCCGGGGCCGGGCGTACGGCTATTTTTATGCCTTTTTTTCACTTGGTGTTGTGGCAGGATCTACCGTTACGGGAGGACTCGCTCTCGAACCGTCTCAAGGACTGCTGCTCACAGGACTGCTTCTTTGCGGGGCAGGTCTGCTCGTCATCCTTCTTCACGCAAAAAAAGCATCCGTTCGTTAAGATCGGGTGCTTTTTTGTTCTGGTTAAATAACTTGAATCGCGGCTGCCGGCTTGGCGGAAGGCTTTCCAAAAAAGTAGCCCTGCGCAAGCGGAATTCCCGCTTCACGGCAATAATCGTATTCTTCTTTTCGCTCAATGCCCTCTGCCAGTGTTTTAATGCCCAAATTCGACGCTGTATGCAGAGCTCTGTTAATAAACGCCTGCTTTTCTTCATCCTGATCACAATAGGAGACATATGAGCGGTCAATTTTGATGTAGTCCGGCTTTAGCTGCTCCAGCATTTCAATCGTGGAAAAGCCCGCCCCCACATCATCAAGCGCTACTTTAATGCCTTCTCTTTTATAAACATTCAGCACTTTTTTCAAATGATCCACATCTTCTATTTTTTCTGTTTCCACCACTTCAAACACAAGATCATCCGGGTTCACATTATATTTCTCAATAATATTGAAGGTGTGCCGCAAACAAAATTCCGGATTGTAGATCGTCGAAGGCAAAAAGTTAATAAAGCTTTTCTGACCATCCTGAATGTGTTCCTTGCGCGCCACAATCGCACTTTCCCTCGCCTGCTTGTCCAGGTAAGAATGCATGCCCAATTTTTGAGCGGTATCAAACAGCCGGCCCGGTGGAATAGCGGCTTCTTCATTTGTTCTCAAAAGGGATTCATAGCCGTATACGCTTCCAGACGCCGTTTCAACAATCGGCTGCAAAAAGCTGACAAACTGCCCTTTTTCAATAACACGGATGACTTCTTGATGCGAAAACCATTCCACTACATCGCGGAGCGGAGCTGTTCTGACCGGTGCCTGATCCTCTGGTCTTCCGATCCCTCCCATTAACCCCTTTGCTTGCATAAGCTCAAGTTTTTCTTCCGCTTCCTTGATCGTTTGAAAATCGAAAAAAGACCAGTTTTCTTCATTTGAAATAAATAACCGCCCCGGTTCATAAAAACGAACCGGAATCCGGCATTCTATACAGCTCTCCGCCATGTGCTCATACCCCTTTTGTTGAATTGACTGCAAAAAACGTCATCTATACCCTTAGTCCCCTTTCTATGAAACGTCTAAACTCTTCCTTAAAAAATAAATAAGTATTTATGACTAGTTTACCTTCATTCTACAGTTTGCTGCCTGTTGACTTGTTTAAAGAAAAACAAAAGCGGTTAAACTAAATAGAACTTAACTCTTCGCAAGGAGGAATACGATTATGACAGCAATTGTTTTGTTTGATGGCGACTGCAACTTTTGTGATGCAAGTGTTCAATTTATTATACAGCGTGACTCGAAAGGCTATTTCAACTATGCATCTCTGCAAAGCGATGTTGGCCAAAAGCTTTTAAAGGAACACAATATGCCAGAGGATCTCGACAGCTTCATGCTTGTTGAGGATGGCGAGGCGTATATTAAATCGGCTGCGGCTCTGCGGATTACCCGTCATCTCGACGGTGCCTGGAAGTTGCTTTATGCGCTGATTGTACTGCCTGCGCCGCTTCGTAACTTTGTTTATGACTATATCGCGGCCAACCGGTATAAATGGTTCGGCAAAAAAGACGATCATTGCATGCTGCCATCACCGGAAGTACGCCAGCGTTTTTTATAAGAGCAAGAACCTGCCGCAAAAGCAGGTTCTTTTTTTAGTCAGAAAACCTCCCAAGCCGGTT
The DNA here is from genome assembly GCF_900156125.1 of Domibacillus enclensis. Taxonomy (GTDB): domain Bacteria; phylum Bacillota; class Bacilli; order Bacillales; family Domibacillaceae; genus Domibacillus; species Domibacillus enclensis. The sequence continues at coordinate 85,010 of NZ_FTLX01000007.1, forward strand.
TCTTCCTTTATGGCAATCCATTATGATAGGGCTAGTCCAGTGGCGATTGCGACAGAATTATTTATTCGTCTCGGCAGATCGTGATACACTAGACCCACATCATTTTTTCATAACGGAGCTGAATCGGTATGGCATCAAAATATAGCATCCCTGACCTAGGCATTGACGAGATCGATAAACAGATTTTATCTCTTTTGCATGAAAACAGCCGAATTTCGTACACAGACATCGCCAAGCAGGTGGACCTTTCACGTGTCGCTGTCCAGGCTCGGATCAATAGTTTAACGGAGCAGGGCGTGATCGAAAAGTTCACGACGGTCATCAACCCGGCTAAAATCGGCATTCACGTATCTGCTTTTTTCAACGTGGAAGTGGAACCTCAATTTTTAGAGCAGGTGGCCACTCACCTTGAAACAGAGCCCGCTGTTACAAGCCTTTACCACATGACCGGCCCCAGCAAGCTGCACATGCACGGGATCTTCACCGACAATCAGGAAATGGAGCGTTTTTTAGCAGAAAAGCTGTACCCGCTGCAGGGTGTTGTCAGCGTGGATTGCCAGATTTTGATTAAACGGTATAAAAGCCGGATGGGTATGAAGCTGTAATGAGTTGATCGAATGACGGCTGAATCCAATTCTGTCCAAGTAGAAAGAAGCTGAGACATAACAATGAGATTGGCTCGTGAATCCGAACGATCTAGTAACTGAAAGCCTTGATGCTTCTTTTTTCTTGAAAAAGCACATACAGGGGCTCCGGGCTGCCGGCTCCGCTTTTCTATGTGGCGAACGCTGAACCAGCCCAAAGTGCGCGGCTGTTTCAGCCTGTCCGCTCGTCACATGGAAGTCTCCGCCGGCCTCCCTGCGCCCATTGTGGTTCTATTGAAGCAGTGAAGATAAAAATGTTTGAAAAGGGCTTGTTTTCAATGACTAACGAATGGATGTATGGGAACCGCTTTCTCTTTTTTACACGAATAACAGAGTGAGGTTTTTTGTTACGCATTCAGAACGCTTCTCTTTAGGTTTTATCAGTTGCTTGTCCTCCCCACGAAGGGCGGCTGGCGCAGGACGAAGACTCGAGAGGGATCAGGGGGGAAGGTGAGATCCACTTTTGGAGCGTAGCGATAAAAGTTAGCTCACCGCCCGCCCCTCCGAACGCGAAGTCCTGCAGAAGCCGCCCTTTCTGTGTTCGCGCAAGCGCATTCACTAAACAATTTACCATCATGAAGAGCTCAAAAGAAAGCCGAATTTGAATCATCCGGCTTTTTCTTTTATCCAGAACCTTTGTCCCTAGCTCTTTCACTATCGCCCAATCGCTGCCCCGTCTCCCCTCGGATCGACGCCGCCGTGCAGAAACCCCTGTTCATCACGCACAATTGCGTTGGCGTGCCCCATAATTTTATCAACTGCTTCAACACGGTTCACTATATGGCCTGCTGCTGCTAGTTTTCCGGCGACTTCATCTGCCACTCTGCTTTCAATCTTTAGCTCCTGTGTATCCTCTCCCCACGTTCTCCCCCATACAAAGCGCGGCTCACTGATTGCCTGCTGCGGGTTCATACCGTAATCAATTATTCGCGTAATAATCGCCGTTTGTGTCTGCGGCTGTCCTTCCCCGCCCTGCGTTCCGTATAAAATAGCCGGCCTGCCGTTTTTCATCGCCAGTGCAGGCATCAGTGTATGAAAAGATCTTTTATTCGGCTCCAGTGTATTCACGTGATCCGGCTCCAAAGAGAAAAATGATCCTCTATTTTGCATCGTAATGCCTGTGTCTCCAGCGACAATGCCTGAACCGAATTCAAAATAAAGACTTTGAATAAAGGAAACAGCGTTGCCTTCTGCATCAACAACGGCCGCATGCGCTGTATCGCTTCCAATCGGCTGAGTGAAGGGATCACTGGCTTGATCCATGCGAATGTCTCCAGTCATTTCTTTTGCATACGACTTGCTCAGCAGTTTATCCAGTGGAATAGGACTGAAATCCGGATCGGTTAAAAACGCATTGCGGTCCTGGAAGCTTCTTTTCAGCGCTTCTACGAGCAAATGATAGTAGTCATACGAGCCGTGTGGAATAGCGCTAAGATCATAATTCTCTAAAATATTCAGTGCCATCAACCCAACAAATCCCTGTGAGTTCGGCGGCACCTGGTGCATCGTGTAGCCGCGATACGTGGACGAAAGCGGCTCCTCCCAGCTGCCACGGTGCGCCGCAAAATCCTCCACAGTCAGCAGCCCGCCCTTTGCCTGCAAAGAAGAAATGATTCTTTCCGCCAGCTCTCCTTCGTAAAAATCCTTTCGTCCCCTTTCGGCCAGCTGCTTGAGTGTATGTGCAAGGTCCGCCTGGATAAACCGCTCATTTATGTCCGGCACACGGTTTTCCGGGAGAAAAACAGCCGCCATGTCCTGGTCCTTTTTTAAAACATCCACATTTTTCACCGTATTCACGTGATGGTCTTCGGAGAGCGGAAAGCCGTTCGACGCATATTCAATTGCAGGTGCCAGAACGTCCGCCAGCGGCATCGTTCCATATTTCTTCAGGACCGCATCCCAGCTGTTCACCATGCCGGGAACGGTAATGACACTTTTAATTCCGCGAAATGGGATAGACGCGCAGTCAGCATACTGCTCTCTTGTAACACCGGCACCTGTACGGCCGCTGCCATTATACGCGCTCACGTCGTTGTCTTTCGCACTATAGGCGAGCCAGAAGGAGTCACCGCCAAGGCCTGTCATATGCGGATACACCACCGCCAGGCAGGCACTGACCGCAATAGCTGCATCAAAGGCATTTCCTCCTTTTTCGAGAATCGCATTCCCCGCCTTTGACGCTAAATAATGCGGACTGACCACCATCGTTTTTGTGCCGACAACCGCTTTGTTCATACCGCTTCCTCCCCCTTTGTATAATCAATATCTGTTTCCTCGACGTACCCTTTGTTATCCGTGAACATGAATAAAATGGCTCCGAAAATCAGTAAAGCACCCGATAAATAAAAACCAAATTCCAGCTGCCCTGTTGCATCTGCGAAAAATCCAGTAATGTACGGTGCAAAGATCGACGATAGCATTCCGCTAAAGTTAAAAAAGCCGTACACTCGTGAATACATCGAAGGCGGTGTAATATCGGCCATGTACGAAATCAAAACCGGATCAAGCGCCAATTTCCCTAAAAGCCCATATAAGGCAAGACCGACAAGCAGAAGGGAATAATTCTCCGTGTACGGAATGGCAAACTGGCAAGCGGCTCCTGCAAGTGCAAGCGAGATAATTAACGGTTTTCTATTTTTAATTCTATCAGACAAAAAGCCAAACAGAATAGCTCCTGGAATCGACGCCCATGGAACAAGTGATGCAATGATGCCCGTTTGCGAAGCCTCTACACCTCTTACAGTTTGCAGGTAATACGGCAGCCAGGTCAGCATGCCAAAAAATCCGTATAAAGAGCAGAAAATCAAAACGTACACGAGAATATGGTTTTTTGTGAACAGCTTTTTCATATCTAATTTTTCCGATTGCCCCGCAGCCTTTGCTGCTGCTTTCTTTTTGTGCGTGTCATCCCGGACAAAAACAGCAATCAAAATCGCCACAATAATCGTCGGAACCGCAAACACATAAAACGGATACTGCCACCCTTTGTTTAATGTATATGTAAAATAACTCGACGCCATAAATCCGAGTGAGATCCCGAATGCCATGCCGCTGTTGATAAGAGCAGAAACAAGTCCGCGATATTTTTGCGGTGTAATCGTAGACGAAATCCCATATTGAGAGCCATAGTATGTTCCTTCTCCCAGCCCAGTGATCGCACGCATCATTAAAAAGATCAGAAAGGTTGTCGCCGTGCCGCTTAAATACGTCGCAACGCCAAACACTAAATAACCAATGACCAGCACTTTTACCCGGCCGAATCTGTCAGCCAGAAAGCCTGTTGGAATCTGCATCGCGGCATATGCGGCAAAAAAGACCGTAGACATTAACCCAAGCTGAGATTTATCAAGACTCCATTCTTCTCCAATGCTCCCCATAACAGGCGATAGAATATTCCGGTCGGCGTACATAAAAACCCAGCCGAGGAAAAAGAGGAAAATAACAAAAGCAGGATGTGTTTTCTTCATATTGATGAGCCCCTTTTCAATTTGATAGAACCATCATAAAAAACAAATCCCTAAAAAAACTCTTTTCAGATAGATAATCTGACACAATTTTTTTCGAAACGTAATCATTTCATCTTTTTTTATTACCATTCGAATGTTAATATATAATTATCAAAACAAATAGTACAAATGATATGGAGGCGTTCTCATTTCATAATGGAACGTTTTTCAAACAGAAAGGATGATTAGATGAAGCAACGGGATATTTTTATCGCTTTTTTCCGAAGCAGCATGCTCGGCTACGGCGGCGGTCCGACGACGATACCGCTTGTACAAAAGGAAGTGGTGGAGCGATTTAAATGGATGGACAATGAAGAGTTTGGCGATATTCTGGCCATTGGCAATACATTGCCCGGTCCTATTAATACAAAAATGGCCGGTTATATCGGCTACCGGATCGGCGGCATCCCCGGAACGATTAATGCCATTTTAGCCACGATTTTGCCGACCATTCTCTTAATGATTATTCTTTTAACAACGCTGACCGCCTTTAAAGACCTGGCCTGGGTGCAGGGAATGACTCGGGGCGTGCTGCCGGTTGTCGGGGTGATGCTGGCCGTTTTGACGAAGGATTTCCTGCAAAGCTCAGTGAAGGGGCTGAAATGGGCAACGGTCGTGCTGCATGTTGTTCTTGCTCTTCTTTTCATTGAATTTCTTCACGTCCATCCTGCTATTATCATTGCCGCGTTGCTGATCTTTGCTTTTTTCAAGCCGGTTCCAAAAAAAGAAACAAAGGATAAGAAAGGGCGGCTGGCATGATTTATTTACACATTTTCTGGGTTTTTCTTATGACGAATCTGCTTGGCTATGGCGGAGGTCCTGCCACCATTCCCCTCATTCAAAAAGAGGTAGTGGACCGGTACGGCTGGATGACCGTTCAAGAATTTAATGAGGCGTTTGCGATGGGAAATGCGCTGCCGGGTCCCATTGCAACGAAAATGGGCGGTTATATCGGGTTTCAAGAAGGCGGCTGGCTCGGAGCGGTATTAGCGGTTCTAGCGACTGTCACACCTTCTCTTCTTTTAATGATTACGCTGATGGGCATCTTGTATAAAAATCGGACAAATCCGCGCGTAAAGCGAATGACCGCTTATGTAAAGCCAACCATCGCCGTTTTGCTCGGCGTCATGGCATTCCAGGCGTTTTTTGATTCATACGTGCAAATGAGCATTCTTCATATCGTTATTCTCGCTGCCGGCAGCTACTGGCTGATGGAAAAGAAAAAAGTCCATCCCGGCCTTGTTGTCCTGTCCTCTCTTCTATATGGTGCCGTTCTGCTCTCCTAACAAAACAAGCCTGAATGCATTCCTTTTTATATAGAGGAACGTCATTCAGGCTTGTTTTTGATAATCTGTTTGCAGATGGTTCACTTTTTCAAGGCACATGTTGACGAGAACAATGGATCTTCTTTTTTCGATTAAAATCAAATGCGGATTCGTCCAAATCTCCTGAAAAACGAGCTGTACCGCTTGCTCCGATAGCTGTTTATCCTGTAGTACTCCATAAGCTGTTTTCCATAGCAGCAGCGCATATTGGTCATATAACTGTTCAAGCCTGTGATGCCGGGCTTCCGTCATAAGTCCCACCCCCTCCCCCAATAGTACCCGGTGGAGCGCTTCCAGAAACGCGTCAATGTGCTTTATTTCGACGTAATTCATTTGGACCTGCTCATTTTTTTATAAAAAAAGTGATCCAAACATGAATCTCCTCCGTTAGCTGTGATAAGAACAACAAATCTTACTTGGAAAAAGGAGAGGTTCACGTTGAAAAAAAGAAACTTGAATAAAAAATTACTAATTGCCCCACTCGCATTCTCACTGGTCGTTCCAACTGCTGCCTTCGCAGACAGTGGAGAGCATATGAATCACGAAAACAAAGCATCAGCCGAAGCAAGCACCAGCACTGCAACTCCAGCAGCAGAGCTTCGCATCACACTGGATACCGCCCTAACGGAACATGCTTTTCTAGCGATTGAAGCGATGCGAAAAGGAGCTGACGGAGCGGAAGATTTTGATCAAACCGCCGCTGCGCTGACAGCTAACTCAGATGACATTGCCGCTGCTGTTTCTTCTGTATACGGCGAAGAAGCAGGCGCACAATTTTTAGAGATCTGGAACTCTCATATCGGCTACTTCGTTGATTATGTGAAAGCAACTGGCGCCGGCGATGAAGAAGCTAAAAATGCGGCACTGGCAGAGCTTGAAGAGTACAAAAAAGAGCAGGCTGCCTTTTTCGCCACAGCTACTGAAGACCGTCTTCCTGAAGCCGCTCTTGTTGAAGGATTAACGATGCACGTTGACCAGCTTCTTGGCGCATTTGACGCATACGTGGCAGGTGACTTCGAAACAGCTTATACACATGAGCGTGAAGCCATTCACCATATGAGTATGTTCTCAGAGACATTATCCATTGCCATTGCCGATCAATTCCCGGATAAATTCGAAAACTCGAATCCCGATACACCAGCGGTTGATCTCCGCGCACAGCTGAACTATGTGTTCACTGAGCACGCAGGATTAGCGGCGATGGCCATGCAGGACGGGGCTGACGGAGCGGAAAGCTTTGAACAGGCAGCTGCTGCTTTAACAGCCAACGCAGATGACCTTTCAGCAGCGGTCGCTTCTGTATACGGGGAAGAAGCAGGGGCACAGTTTTCTGAAATCTGGAATTCCCACATCGGCTACTTTGTAGATTATGTAAAAGCAACAGGCGCTGAAGATGCCGAAGCACAGGAAGCAGCAAAAGCAGAGCTCGATGAATACATTAAGGAGCAAGCCGCTTTTCTTGATACAGCGACACAAGGGCGCGTCCCAGCCGCTGATCTTGAAGAAGGATTAACCGCTCACGTGGATCAGCTTTTAACAGCCTTTGATTCATACGTAGCCGGTGATTATGAAACAGCGTACGGCTCCATCCGCGAAGCATACGCACATATGACAATGCCGGCAGCCGGACTGTCCGCTGCCATTGTGGATCAGTTCCCGGACAAATTTGCTGGTGAAGCCATGCCTGAAGAAATGCCACAAACCGGTCTAGGCGGCTCCGAGTCCAACATGCCTTACCTGTGGCTGCTTGCCGGCTTAATGCTTGCGGCATTAACAACAGTCGCCGCGCTTCGTTTCCGTAAACAGTCTTAATCAAGAAAGAAATCCTGAAGGGTGCTCCTGCCCTTCAGGATTTTTTGTTGACCGGGTCCAGCTGCTTACGCGCGGTCCGGATACATATTTTGCAAAAACTCAACGGATTGAACAATCAGCTTTTTCAGTACATCCACATCAATATCCGCTACTTTGTTAATGTACACACAGGCTTTTCCAGACGTGTGCTTCCCGAATGTGTCCAGCAGCTCCTTGCGCTTATCATCACCTGTGGCAAAGTACAAGCTGATTTTTGCTTTGCGGGGCGAAAAGCCGACGAGCGGCGCATCGCCTTCGTGACCGGTCGGATATTTGTAATGATAAGAACCAAATCCGATGATGCTGGGGCCCCACATTTTCGCTTCATATCCAGTCATTTCTGTAAAAATATCCAATAGCTGATACGCATCTTCCCGCTTTTTCGGGCTCTCTACCTGTTCGATAAACTCAATCACACTTCGATCCGTTTCTTTTGTTTTCAGCTCATACATGATCATCCGCCCCTTTTTGATCAATTAATTCCAAATCAAGCAAAAAACGTTTTAACGGCAGCCCGCCCCGGAAGCCAGTCAACTTGCCATTTTTGCCGATGACGCGGTGGCATGGAATAACGATCATGGCCGGATTGGCACCGATCGCAGCACCAACAGCCCGGACAGCTGACGGGTTCTGAATCGCCGTTGCGATATCTGAATAAGACCACGTTTCTCCGTACGGAATTTCTGCCAGTGCGGCCCAAACCTTTTCCTGAAAAACAGTGCCTTTTGCATCCACAGGCAGCTGAAATGAACGGCTTTCCCCTGTAAAATAAGACTCCAGCTCTTTCCTGTAAGGCGTCAGTGCCACGTCGTCCTGGCTCAGCTGCGCAGCCGGATATTTCCGCTGCAGCTCTTCAGCCGATTCACCAGGCGAACCGACCCAGCAAAGCCCCTTTTCCGTTCGCGCAATCAATAGAGCGCCCAGCGGACATTCGATAAATGAATAGAGAATGGTTTTCAAAGATGTCACCTGCTTTTTAAGATGATAGAGAAAGCATTTAACCGAAAGTTTTCTTTAAAAAATGATACAATCCATCCTCTTTGTAAGAATGCGCAGTCACATCATCCGCTTTTTCCTTTACATAATCAGTCGCGTTTTGCATCGCCACACAGCGGCCGGCAAACTGAAACAGCGGCAAATCATTTTCTCCATCGCCAATAGCCATAATTTCCTCGCGCTTCAAGCCGAACCGGTCCAGAACTTGAGCGATACCCGTTGCTTTTGATACGCCATCCACTGTTACCTCAACGTTATGATGTGTAGAAGACGCGGTTGTGAAGGCGATGCGCTCCTTCATCTGCTCAAGCTCTGCCTTCCACTGCTCCATTGCCTGCTCATCCCGGCTGAAAAAGTAAATTTTCGCCGCGTTTTCGGTTTGCAGCTTTTCTGTCCATTTGATTTTGGACTGAACCGCTTCCTGACGGGAAAGCCACTCATTATCATGCACCGCTTCCGGCTTCGGCTCTGTCGCGATTTCGGTCATAAACGCACGATCTTTTTTCAATGCAATCCGTCCGCCATCATTTGGATGCACTTCATAATAAATGCCCCATTCTCTTGACTTGGACACGAGCTCTTCCACTAAATCGCCTGGCAGTTCATGGCCGGAAATCTGCTCCTCCCCCACAAAAGCAGACATGCCATTTGCGGTCACCGTCCCGTCAACAAGAAAATCAGACGGCAGCACATCTCTCGCTTCCTTAAGCGTGCGGCCCGTTGCGATAAATACCAACAGCCCGCGCTGGCGAAGCTCCTTTACGTATTCCGTTAATGTCTCGTTAACTGTGTTAAATTCTGTTAATGTTGTCCCGTCTAAATCAAGGACAATTGCTTTGCAATCCATCCACTCACCTCACATTTGATCATGGCAAAAAGCAGCCTATGTCTTAATGAGACCATAGACTGCTTTTAAATACAACCCGATGCTTATAACCCTTCCTATCGCTGATAAAAGATGATGATCGCCGGTACATTTTACTTATCGCTGATATAAAGCAGTCTAACGCTGATATCACGGCAATACTGGCGATAGACTGGTGGATACCGGCTTTAATATTATTTTACCGGCTCTAGCCTTTGTTGCTATGCAAAAATGTTACTGACGAGCCTTCGCCCACTCAGCCTGCATGCTGCTGATGGCTTCTTCCCATGTCGCTTCACCTGCAAAATATTTCTGAAGTTCAGCCCCAAGCTGGTCGCTCCAGCCGACAGGGTAGTTCGGGAATACCCATGCAGATGTATTGCCGTCCTGTGAAAATTGATAAATTTCTTTTGAAAGCGGGTCCGCGATGCCTTCCGCGTCGTAGCCTTCATATGCCGGAATAAATTTAAATTCGGACAGAACCGCTTCTTTTCCCGTATCTGATGTATACATCCAATCAATGAAATCTTTTGCGGCCTGCTGCTGTTCTTCGTCCGCTTTTTGATTGACCGCATAGTAACTCGGCACACCAACTGGCATGTTCACTTCTCCGTTTACCGGAATCGGCATAATGCCAATGCCTGATTCAGCTAACTCAGGGTCCATCCCTTCAACCGTTGGATAAATCCAGTTGCCCTGCTGGATGATGGCAACGCGGCCTGTTGAAAACAGCTCCTCTACCTGCTGTGAGTAATCCAGGTTGTTGACCGGCTGAACAGAATATTCATTTTGCAAATCCAAGTATTCCTTAAACTCAGCTCCGTACTCAAATGCCACTTCCTTTGCTTCATACGTCACGAAAGGATCATTGTTAAACTCCGGCGCTAAAAATACGTTAGAGCCATGATTGCCCGGCACCCATTTTTCTTTGGCGGCCAGCGCAAAAACCGCATCAAGGCCAAGATCGTCCTTTTTCGAATCAATCGCTTCCGCCGCTGCTCTTAAATCAGCCATCGTTTGAATTGCTCCTGCATCAACGCCTGCTTCTTCAAACACCTTTTTGTTGTAAATCAATCCGTACCCTTCTAGATTCACGGGCATCCCTAATACTTTTTCATCCTTTGTTACACCGTCCAGCGTTCCTTCAAGTGCAAGACCCGCTGCTTCAGTGTCGCTTAAATCCGCAAGGCGTTCACTGTATTGGTCGATATCCACCTGTCCGGCAATTGTGTAGATGGTCGGCTCATCCCCTGATGCAAATTTTGCTTTCAGCGTTCCCGCATAGTCACTGCCTCCGCCGACCGTTTCGACACTAATATTTACATCCGGGTTTTCTGCTTCATAAGCGGCTGCCAGTTCTTCAAACTGCTCTTTAAATTCCACTTTCCCTTGATAAATGTTGACCGCTACCTGGTCCCCGCTTGCTTCATCGTTTGACGAACCGCTTTCATCAGATGGACTCGTTGAACAGCCGGCAAGGCCTAAAAGCAGTGCAGATGAAAGTACCCATGATTTTTTATTCCACATGTTCATTTCCCCTTTTTAATTCGTTAATTCAAGCACAAAGCATTCGTATGGCTGAAGTGTATGCTCTACAGCTGTCTCAGAGCTGTTTGTTAAAATAACTTTTTTCACCTGGTAAGGAAAATCGATTTCAACTTCTTTGTTTTTGAAGTTCGCCAGTACAGCGACCGCTTTGTCCTCATTGCGGCGAATATACGCCATCACATCCGGGTGGCTGCCGAGCACTTCTTCATATTGGCCGTACGTTAGCAGCTCGGTGTATTCACTGTTTTTCCGCAAGTTGATCAATTGCTTGTAAAAGGAGAAAACAGAATCCGGGTCCTGTCTATTTTCAGCATTGACGATTTGATAATTGCTGTTAGAGGGAAGCCACGGCTGTCCAGTTGAAAAACCGCCGTTTTCGGCCCGGCTCCATTGCATCGGCGTCCGTGCATTATCACGGCTGCGGTTTCCGACGGCTCTCAACGCTTCTTTTTCGTCAAATCCTTCTTTTAAAGCCGCTTCGTACTGATCGATCGACGCCAGATCGTTGAACTCATCGACTGACTGAAATGATGTATTCGTCATGCCAAGCTCCTGTCCCTGATAAATAAAGGGCGTTCCCTTCAGCAAAAAGTAAACTGCCGCGAGCATTTTCGCAGACATTGGACCGATGCCTGCCGGTTCAATAAACTTGTTCAATGAACGCGGCTGATCATGGTTTTCCAAGTAAAGCGCACCCCACCCCTGCTCGTTAAAAAGCGTCTGGCTGCCGGAAATGGCTTCTTTAAAATCGTGCAGGCTCCACTTCTTCGGCTTGTACCAGCGCCCATCCTCTGCAAGGTCAAGGTCAATGTGGTCAAATTCAAACAGCATGCTGAAGTACCCGTCTGTTCCTACGTAAGACGATAACTGATCAAGTGATACTCCTGGTGCCTCGGCAACCGTCAGTAAATCGTGCTTCCGGAACGACTGCTCGCTTAGCTCCTTCAGCATGGTATCGATACCACATTGATTTGCTTTCACAATTCCTGTTTCCTGACCGGCTGCATCAAACGATTTTTTAATAAACGTGATGGCATCCACCCGGAATCCGGCAATGCCTTTTGCAATCCACCAGTCAATCATCTGGTAAACGGCTTGCCGAAGCTGCGGATTTTCCCAGTTTAAGTCGGGCTGTTTTTTCGAAAAGGTGTGCATGTAATACTGCCCTGTCACCGGCTCGTATTCCCAGCAGGAGCCGCCAAAAACGGACTGCCAGCTGTTCGGCGGTCCGGTGCCGATGCCGTCCTGCCATATATACCAGTCGCGCTGCGGATGATTTTTATCCGTTTTCGACTGGGCAAACCACACATGCTCGTCGGACGTATGATTTACCACTAAATCCATAATCAGCTTAATGCCGCGCTTGCTTGCTTGAGCGATCAGCTCGTCCATATCGGCCATCGTGCCAAATTCTTCGGCAATTCCCTGATAATCGGAAATGTCATAGCCGTTGTCATCCATGGGCGACGAATACACAGGACTCAGCCAGATCACGTCGATGCCAAGCTCCTGCAGGTAATCCAGCTTTTGAATCACCCCTTGAAGATCTCCAACCCCGTCGTGGTCCGAATCATAAAAGCTTTTCGGATACACTTGATACACAACAGACTGCTCCCACCACTTCCTATCGCTGGAGATGGATTGTTTTACCGCTTGTTTGATCATCTATGCGCCTCCTATGTGAAGATGTGGTAACGATACCATAAACCAGTATAAAAAAAGCAGGCTCTTCACCTGTCACTTTTATTTCTTTTCCGTTACGACTAGTATAAATGTTTATGGTAACGGTTTCAATACTTTTTTAAAAAAATTGCGAGGTTTATCCCGCAATGTTCAGGTGGAATGCCTGATGATGACTTCAATCGGCAGTTCATACTGGCAGATCGCAACGGTCTCATCCTGTAGCTGCTCAATGATCACTTCAGCCGCTTTCTGGCCCATTTGATCAACTGGCTGCCTGACTGTTGTCAGCTTTGGTGTCAGGAGTGCTGCCAGCGGCTGGTCATCAAAGCCAATAATCGCGATCTCTTCTGGAATCCTTATTCCCAGCTCTGTTGCTTCTGCCATCATACCGGCCGCAATTTCATCACTTCCGGTGAAAACCGCTGTCGGTCTGTTTTCCATTTTCATTATCTTTTTCAGCACTTGCTTTCCATCTTCAATCGTATGGCGATCAACAAAAACCCAATTTGGATTCACTGTGATTCCCGCTTCCTCCAGTGCTTTTTGATAGCCCCGGTTGCGGTCCCGGTCCTTTCCTTCCTCCGCAAAAAGACCGCCTGTGCAATATGCGATTTTTTGGTGTCCTCTTTCAATCAAGTGCTTCACGCCCATGTACGTTCCTTTAAATTGGTCCATCTTGATGACCGGCACAGCGGGCTCATTCATGTATTCATTACACAGCACAATCGGACCGTACGCTAAAAAAGGCTCGATCTTTTCCCACTCATTTTCAATCGCCGTCATAATGATGCCATCCACCTGCTTTGTTTTCAGCAGGCTTAAAAAAGACAGCTCCTTCACCGGGTCTTCATTGCTTTGAAAAATCATGACCTGGTAGCCTTTTTCATAAGCGGTTTGCTCGATTGCGTCAACTAAATAAGCAAAAAACGGATTTGTAATTTTCGGAATGATGACACCTATTGTCGTGGTCAGCTGTCCGCGAAGCCTTCTAGCTGCCGGATTCGGGTAATAATCCAGCTCCTCCATCGCCTTCAGCACAAGCATGCGTTTTTCCTCGGATACGTAGGCATGGTTATTAATCACACGCGAGACGGTTGTTTTGGACAAGCCGGATAATTTCGCTACGTCCATAATCGTTGCCATAAGCTGCACCTCTTTTTGTGAAACTGATTTCATATATTGTAACGCTTTCTTTGTGTTAATCGCAACCATTGAAAAAAGCCGAAGTCTTAAGACTCCGGCTCTGCTTCTGTACGAAGCGCGTTGAAAAATTCCAAAATCGATCGGTAGCTGCTGCCTAAATCGCCGATCGGCCCATCTTTAGCACAGTACACATCGATCGCAGAGCGCATCGGTGTCAGCTTGTAAATGGTGATGACCATACTGGCCGATCCTTTAGCCAGCATGATTTCGCCGCGTTCCACATCTTCATTCTTTAACACCCAGCCGCCCAGCTTGCCGTCCTGCACAATCTTTTTAATGTCATTCATAAGGGCTTCTCTGCTTTTACGGTAATAGCGTGTTTTCAGCTCTGGCTCTTTCGGGTTTTCCTTCGTTTCTTCATGCTTTCGCCAAATTCCAGTAATCATTCGCAGCGTTGACATTTTACCTCCTAGAAAGACGTTATTTTTTATTTTGTGGCGCTTTCATAATAGTTTTATTATAGCATTGTTGAGTGATTAGCCGAAGAAATACGGTTAAAGAGTTTCTATTTAGTGAAGAACGTGACCGGTAAATTCATCCTGCCGGTCACTATTCTTTTCTTCAAAGCTTCACCCGCTGCAGCCGCAATGCGTTTAATACAACGGATACGGAGCTGAAAGCCATCGCTGCACCGGCAAGCCACGGCGCAAGAAAGCCAAGTGCGGCGATTGGGATGCCCATTGTGTTGTAGCCAAACGCCCAGAATAAGTTTTGCTTCACATTGCGAATCGTCATTTTGCTCATATAAATGGCATCGGCAATGCTCGTTAAGTTGCCGCGAATCAGTGTAATATCTGCTGCTTCCATGGCTACATCGGTGCCAGTGCCGATCGCCATACCGATATGAGCAGTCGCCAGTGCCGGGGCGTCGTTAATGCCGTCGCCGACCATCGCTACATACTTGCCCTGCTCCTGAAGCTTCCTCACTTCTTCCGTTTTTCCTTCCGGCAGCACTTCTGCAATCACTTGCTCAATTCCGACCTCGCGAGCAATCGCCTGCGCGGTTTCTTCATTATCGCCTGTCATCATGATCACATGAAGACCCATGTCCTTTAAACGGGCAACCGCTTCTTTTGATGTATCCTTCACTGTATCGGCGACGGCGATGATGCCTGCAAACTGGCTGTCAATCGCAATCATCATGGCTGTTTTCCCTTGCTTTTCAAGGGCCAACAGCTGCTCTTCCACTCCCGGCAACTCAATGTTCTGCTGCTGCATCAGCTTGCGTGTGCCGGCGAGCACTTCCTTTCCCTCTACGATTGAACGGATGCCGTAGCCTGGAATTGCTTCAAATGAACTGCTTTTCTTCAGCGTGATTCCTTTTTCATTGATGCCGTTCACGATTGCTTCTGCCAGCGGATGTTCAGATTGCTTTTCTGCTGCGCCAGCGTAAGCTAAAAATTCTTCTTCTTTGAGCTCGTAGCTGAGCACATCCGTAAGCACCGGTGTTCCGTTGGTGACCGTCCCTGTTTTATCCAGGACAATCGTATCTATTTTATGGGCTGTTTCTAAATGTTCTCCGCCTTTAAACAAAATCCCATACTCCGCAGCACGGCCGGACCCCGCCATAATGGACGTCGGTGTCGCCAGCCCAAGGGCACACGGGCAAGCAATGACAAGGACGGCAATCGTTTTTTCCAGCGCACCGGCAAAATTCCCCGGGTCTACAGCGAAAAACCAGATTAAAAATGTGACAATGGCAATCCCAACCACAATCGGCACAAAAATACCGGAAATTTGGTCAGCGAGCCGCTGGATCGGCGCCTTGGACCCTTGCGCTTCTTCAACTGTTTTAATAATGTGCGCAAGCGCGGTATCGCGGCCTACCTTCGTTGCCTTTAGCTTTAAAAACCCATTTTTATTAATTGTCGCACCGATGACGTCATCATCCGGTTTTTTATCAACCGGCAGGCTTTCCCCTGTCAGCATCGATTCATCAACCGCTGACTGTCCCTCTAGGACAACCCCGTCAACGGGTATTTTCTCTCCGGGCCGCACATGAACAATGTCCCCTTCGACCACCTGCTCCAATGGAATGTCCATCTCCTGGCCATCGCGTTCGATCGTGGCTGTTTTTGCCTGCAGACCCATTAATTTTTTAATCGCTTCCGATGAACGGCCCTTTGCTTTTGCTTCAAACAGCTTTCCGAGCAAAATGAGCGTAATTAAAATAGCGCTCGTTTCGTAATAAAGCTCGGTGGCATGACCGCCATGATCGAGCGATTGAACAGATAAATACAAGCTGTAAAAATAAGCAGCGGACGTGCCAAGTGCGACGAGGACATCCATATTAGCACTGCCGTTTTTCAACGCTTTGTAGGCACCACTGTAAAACTGGCTTCCGATAATAAACTGAACAGGCGTTGCGAGTGCCAGCTGAAACCAAGGATTCATAAACAGCTCCGGCACGTATAAACCGGATGTAAAGTCAAAGTGTCCCACCATCGCCCATAAAAGCGGAAGCGACAATAAAGCGGAAATTGTAAACTTCGCTTTTTGCTTTTTCATTTCTTTTTCCCGGTAATCAACTGATGCTTCTTCTTTTAACTCAGCTCCGTAGCCGAGAGAATCCACTTTTTTCATAATATCTGCCGGTGTCAGCACCGATGGATTATATTCAACGGTTGCACGTTCAAGCGCCAGGTTCACACTGGCATTCTCCACACCCTCCAGCCGGTTCAGGCCTTTTTCAATCCGGGTTGAGCAGGCGGCGCATGTCATGCCGGTAATCGTAAATTCATTTTTTTCCGACACGACACCGTAGCCGAGCGCTTCCACCTCTTCCCGCAAGTCCGCTTCGCTTATTTTGGCTGGATCAAATGTGACGTTGGACCGCTCAAGCGCCAGGTTTACAGAAGCCTGTTCCACACCCTCCAGCTTGTTCAGCCCTTTTTCAATCCGGGTTGCACAGGCCGCACACGTCATGCCGCTAATCTGCATATTCGTTTCCTTCATGTTAAACCCTCCATACCTACATAGGGTATATTTTTTTGATAAAAGAAGGAGCTATTCATGAGAATGCTCCTGGTTGGCCGGAAAAATGGCCGACCGACTGGAATGGGCTGTAAGATGACCGGATTCTTCTTTTTCCGGTCATCCACTCCTCGAATCCGGTCGATCTAAGTACAATCCGGTCCATTAAACGACGTCGTATCCTTGATCATCAATCGTTTCTTTAATTTGATCCAATGTCACTTTTTCCTTGTCATATGCGACATCCACTTGGTTTTCCTCCAAATGAACCTTGACTGTCTGCACGCCTTCAAGCTTGCCGACGCTTCCTTCAACCGCTTTGACACAATGCCCGCATGACATTCCCTGTACGTGTAATGTTGTTTGTTCCATCTGTATCGCTTCCCTTCGTTATTTTTTCATTAAGCGCTGAATGGTTGTCAGCAGCTCATCGACGATTTCTTCATCGCCTTCTTGAATACGTTCGACCACACAGCTTTTCAGGTGGCCTTCAAGCAATAGTTTGGCGACGCTGTTCAGCGCGGATTGCGTCGCGGAAATCTGGGTAATAATATCATCACAGTATACATCTTTTTCAATTAATCCTTTAATGCCGCGAATTTGTCCTTCTACTCGGTTCAGCCGCGTCACTAAATTTTTCTTTGTCGCTTCTGAGTGATGGCTTTTTCGGTCAGACAGTGTGCCGCAAGCGTGGAGTTCCATTTCGTCCATTGCATCCGCCTCCCTGTTTTTAATTTACCATACCCCCCTATTGTATGTAAATAAATTGATTTGTTTTTTGTGTTTAAAATAAAATTGGACGGATAAAGTAGTAACGAAGATTTATTTCCATGAAGGAGGCGTTTTTGTGAATCAAAATATTCACGATTGTATTCAAGCTTGTCTTGACTGTTTAGACGCGTGCAACACATGCTTTGACCAGTGCCTGCAAGAAGACGATGTGAACATGATGGCAGGCTGCATCCGGCTGGACCGCGAATGCGCAGACATTTGCACATTGGCCGTGCAATCGATGCAGCGCAACAGTCCTTTTATGGCCGAGATTTGTGCGCTTTGTGCGGATATTTGCGAAGCGTGCGGCAACGAATGCAAACAGCACAACCACGATCACTGTCAAAAATGCGCGGAAGCGTGCTTTGCATGTGCAGAAGCATGCCGGAAAATGGCTGCGTAATCAACAAAAAAAGCCGGGAGTTCCCGGCTTTTTTTAATGACGAGGCGCAAAAAGCATAACAGCCACGCCAATGATGCAAATGGCTGCTCCGGCCCAGTCATACAAATCAGGCGTTTTTTTGTCAACGCCCCATCCCCACAAAACGGACAATACAATAAAAACGCCGCCATACGCCGCATATACACGTCCAAATGATGGGAATGTCTGCAACGTCGCGATGATGCCATACAAGACAAGCGCCACACCGCCTGCAATCCCCCACGTAAACGGCTTGCCTTCTCTCAGCCAAAGCCAGATTAAATAACCACCGCCGATTTCAGCCAGTCCCGCCAGCAAAAACAGCCACATTGAATAAAGCATTTATCTCACTCTTTCTTAGTTACATGATTCACAGCCCGTTGTTCCTTCTTTATCAATTTGAATCGTCACATGATGCAGCTCAAATTCGTCGTGCAGCAGCTTTTTTGCCCTGGAAAGAACGAGCTGATCATTCTCTTCGTTGTCTACAACTAAATGGCAGCTGACCGCCGGAAAATCGGATGTAATCGACCAGACGTGCAAATCATGGACTTGCTTCACCTCTTCCAGTGACAGCAATTTGTCTTTGACCTCCTGCGTATCCAGATGAATCGGTGCTCCCTCCATTAAAATATGAAAGGAATCCCTCGTTACCCGAAAGCCGCTGATAATAATTAAAACGGCCACAATGATACTGGCAATCGGATCGGCCATATACCACCCGAAAAATAAAATCAGCAGGGCCGCTCCAATTGCACCGACAGATCCAAGCATATCACCCAGCACATGCAAAAAGGCGCTCCGAACATTTAAATTCTCATCCTTGTCGCCCTTCATTAGGATAAAGGCAGCCGCAATATTCACAACCAGACCGAGCGAAGAAATAACCAGCATTCCTGTGCTGACGACCTCCGGCGGGTCCATTAACCGCTGATACGCTTCAAAAAAAATATAAAGTGAAATGGCCATCAGCGTGAGGCCGTTAATAAAAGCAGCCAGTATCTCAAAGCGCTTATAGCCAAAGGTTTTCTTGCTGGATGCCGCTCTCTGGCCAATCGTTATCGCCACGTAGCTGAGACCGAGCGCAGCAGAATCACTTAACATGTGCCCCGCATCTGAAAGCAGCGCCAGGCTGTTGGTTAATACTCCGCCAATCACCTCGACTACCATAAAGAACGTAATCAAAAAGAACGCCCATTTCAACGCCGTTTTATTGCTGCTTCCGTGGTGATGATGACCATGATCGTGCGAATGAGAATGCCCCATTTCCCTCATTCCTTTCTTATTGATTACCTTATTTATATTCAAATAATCATTTGAACGTGCGATTGTTTTTCTGTTTTTATCATACACCAAACACTTACATTCAAACAACCATTTGATTGATGAAATATAGACATCTGGTTTCCTCTCGAAATACCAGCCATTTAACAAAAAAACACCCCAACGTCGAACGCTGGGGTGTTCATAGTATATTTAACGGATCATTTTTTGCATAATGTCTTTGTTTTTTTCTTTAAAGACATCGTTATGCGAAGAAACCATGGCGCTGCTTCTGGAATCCGGATCGATAAACTGCTTTGCCCGGTTTACGGCATTGGCTGCGTCCACAAAGGCTCCTGCTATTAAGTGAAGCTTGCCTTCGTGCTTTAAGACGTCCCCTGCCGCAAACAGTCCCGGCACAGAGGACTCGCCCGATGGCCGGCTGGAAACATAAAAGTCATCTTCTAATTCAACATTTAATTCTGTGCTGTTTTGCAAAAGAGCCGAGTCACGGTCAAAGCCATGATTAATAATCACTTCATCTGCCGCTAAAATGGTTTTTTCCAGCGTTTTGCTGTTTGTCAGCTCAACCTGGCTAATCTGCGTACCATCCGGTGAAGCGATCAATTTTGTAATGGCTTCATTTTTCAAGCAGATGGCTGAGCTGTCCATCAGCTGCTGCACCTGCGCTTCATGGCCTTTAAACTCGTCCCCACGGCAAACAACGTATACCTTTTCTGCCACGAGCGACAATTCATTCGCCCAGTCCACAGCAGAATTGCCGCCGCCGGAAATCACCACCGTTTTCCCCTTGAACTTCTGCAGGGACTGCACGACATAATGTAAATTGGTGACCTCAAACCGCTCCGCTCCTTCAATCGGCAGCTTTTGCGGGTTCAGAATACCGCTGCCCACTGCGGTGATGACCGTTTTGGACAGGTGCACCTCATTTGAAGCCGTCTCCAGTTCAAACAAGCCTGCTTCATTTTTATTGATTTTATCTACTTTTTCATTTAAAACGACAGTTGGGTGGAATGTCATTGCCTGCTGCACAAGCTGCTTGATCAGCTGCTCACCTGTCGTTGGCGTTAATGCACCAATGTCCCAGATCAGCTTTTCCGGATATACATGCACTTTACCACCCAGCTTCGGCTGATACTCAATTACTTTCGTTTTTAACCCTCTCAGTCCGCTGTAAAAAGCAGCGTACAAGCCTGCTGGTCCTCCGCCAATAATCGTCACGTCATATATATCCTGCTCAGGCATGGTCATCCCCCTTTTAATTGATAATAATTATCATTATTAATTAAAAGAATACATGAATTTCCTCATTTAAACAATCTTTTTCTAACAAAAGAATGACAATCTCTTGAACAGAGCGTAAAAAAGGTGAAATTCAGGTCTGTATCCGCTATCTTTAAAGAAACAATCATTCGATATTGGAGGCACTTATGTTAAAAACAACTGTCGGCAAGCTGCGCTTCGCCGGTTATTTTGAAGGCATTTCCTTGCTTGTTCTCCTGTTTATTGCGATGCCGATGAAATACTGGTTCGATATTCCGGAAGCCGTCTCACTCGTCGGGTCTATTCACGGTGCTCTTTTTGTGACGTACTGCATCATTATCGCCTATGTCACGTTAAAAACGCGCTGGAATCTGATTTGGCCGATTTTGGCGGTTGTCGTCGCCTTTATTCCTTTTGGAAATTTTATTTTGGACAAAAAGCTGCACCAGCTGGAAAAAACATACGGATAATCAAAAACCCAGCCACGGTCAAAGCCGGAGCTGGGTTTTTATGCTGGTGAAAAACCTTGGATGTGATGCCCTTTATCTTTTTTCCATTTTCAACGAAACCCCTGTTAACAACACGGCCAGTGCCACCATCACACCGCCAATCCACGGAGTATGAACAAGCCCAATCGTATCCACAACAAGGCCGCCGATTGTTGCCCCCACGGCGATGCCAATATTAAAAGCAGCAATATTTAATGCGGACGCCACATCAACCGCCGATGGCACATATTTTTCAGCCAGCTGCACGACATAAAACTGAAGGCCGGGCACATTCATGAAAGCAAGCAGACCCATTAAGATTACACCGATCAGTCCGGCAATTTTAAAAGGAATCATAAAGGACATCATCACTAAAATGGCGGCTTGCGCGATAAACATCCAAAACAGTGCACGGACCGGGCTATGGTTGGCGAGCCGGCCTCCCGCTTCGTTCCCGATTGCCACAGCCACTCCATATACAAGCAGCACAATACTGACCATACCCGGCTTTAATCCTGTTACGTCCTGTAATATCGGTGTTAAGAAGGTGAATGCCACGAATGTGCCACCGTAGCCTAGAGCTGTAATCGCAAGTCCCATCAAAATGTGCTTGTTTGTTATAAGGCGGTACATATCTGTAAATTTGGCTGGCGGCGGCTGTTTTAAATTTTTAGGAATTAACCATGCACTGGCCGCAATCGCGATGACGCCAAGCAGCGCTACGCCCCAGAATGTTGCTCTCCAGCCGAATGACTGGCCAATAAACGTGCCGAGTGGAACTCCTGTTACGGTTGCAACGGTCAAGCCGGTAAACATTAACGCAATCGCACTCGCTTTTTTATGCGGAGGTACGAGCTGGACGGCAATCGTCGCGCCAATGGAGAAAAAGACACCATGTGAAAATGCCGTGATAAAGCGGGCTATCAGCAAAATTTCAAATGAAGAAGCTGTAGCAGCGGTTATATTCCCTGCAATGAAAACGACCATTAATGACATAAGCAGTGCTTTCCGGCTTATCCGGTTTGTCAAAGCAGTCAGTACAGGTGCACCGACTGCAACGCCGATCGCATAGCCGCTTATTAACAGCCCGGCCAACGTAATACCAATATTTAAGTCATCTGCGATAGCGGCAAGCAGACCAACTGGAACAAATTCTGTTGTCCCGATTCCAAATGCACTGATTGCCAGTGCCCATAAAGCAAGTGTATGATTTTTCGAAGCGGTCTTCTGTTGAGAAGCCGCATAAGGTATATCGTTCATGTTATCTATTTCCTCCTTAAAGTGTAAAGCGGCGGGCCCTGCCGTTTTCTGTAAGATCATGGTGGATAGTAGTGACCAAAATAAACGTACGCTTCTTTTCAAACCATAGGCACTTTTTAGTACCTACCATCCTTTATGATCTTTTGTTTCATTCCTGTGTATGCTATTATGAGAGCACTTAAACAAAAAGAGAAGTACGCACTTTAAAGTAATGCAGGTACTTTTCAGTGCCTATAAGGAGGAAAACAGCGTGGCTTACAATATTCCTGTTGAAGCGACACTTGATGTCATCGGAGGAAAATGGAAAGTCGTTATTATGTGCCATTTGATTAAAGGTGAAAAACGCACAAGTGAACTGAAAAGGCTCATGCCCGGTATTACGCAAAAAATGCTCACACAGCAGCTGCGTGAGCTTGAATCGGATGGTGTTGTGAACCGAACGGTGTTTGAGCAGGTACCGCCGAAGGTCGTGTATTCATTAACTGAATATGGATGGTCACTTCGTCCGATTTTAGATGCGATGTGCGCCTGGGGAGAAGGACATATTGATTTAACATCTGAAAAAGCTGTCCAATAACGCGAGAAAACAGCCGGCGGCATTACTGCCCCGGCTGTTTTTTTCTTTTTATGACAAACGCCCATATCACCATAGCCAAACACGTCACATCAAAAAAAGCTGTCTCATTTTTCATTGAGACAGCTTTTTTATGCTCCTAAAGAATATCTGCAGACTCTCCGCCCGTATAAATAGCAATGAGTACAATGGCGGTTCCTTCTCCAATATTCCGAACGAGATGAGGCACGCAGGCATTCCAGCTGAAGGCATCACCTTCCTCTAACACAACCGAATCTTCTCCCTGTTCCGCTAAAATCGTTCCTTGCAGGACAAGGTGACATTCTTCTCCTTCGTGGGCATGGGAAGAGTCTCCTGTTGCCGCGCCAGGTGGAAATTCCACCCGCTGCATGGTCAGTCCTCCCTTGGACGTCAGGTGCTCCACCTTAATTTTCTCCTTTGAGTACGATGTATATTGCCGCTCCTGTTTTCGGACAACCCGCATCCGCTGCTCTTTTTCCAAAAGCAAATACGGCAGAGGAATGGCGAGAAACTGTGCCACTGCCTGCAGCGATTGAATAGACGGCGACGTATTATTATTCTCCATGTTGCTAATAAACCCTTTTGATAAACCGGTTCCTTCACTCATTTGGGCGATCGTCATGTTTTTTCTGTTCCGAATGGCTCGAATAGTTGATCCAATGTCCATAAAAACGTCTCCCCTTTGTTTACTATTAGAAAACTTAATTACATATTAACAAAAAAACACTTGACGTTCTACCTTGAAAATTGTTATCTTATAATAAACTTTTATTCATATTAGAGAAAAGAGGAGGAAATGAATATGAATCGTTACACAGAATGGAGTGCTTTTATTCTTCGCCTTGTGCTAGGTATTACCTTTTTCGTTCATGGCGTGGTGAAATTTCAAGGAGGTATCGCCAACACGGCAGGCTGGTTTGACAGCATCGGCCTTCCAGGAATGCTTGCTTATGCGGTCGCTTTTATTGAAACAGCAGGAGGGTTGGCGCTTATTTTAGGCATTGGCACTCGTGTTTTTTCTGCCATTTTAGCTCTTGTCATGGTCGGAGCCATCTTCAAGGTGAAGCTTGCGGCAGGCTTTATCGGAAATGGCCAGTCGGCTGGTTATGAACTGGATCTTGCGCTCCTTGCCATGTCAGCTTCTCTTGCATTAACAGGCAGTTCTTTTTTGGCTCTTGATCAATTTTTCAGCAAAGAAGATCATGAAACGATTAAAAGATCAGCTTAACGATTACGTCATGGAAAAAAGCAGCCCGCTTGCGGCTGCTTTTTTTACGTACTCCTGTTTGATTAATCTGTGACCGCCTGTTTGGCCGCTTGAAGGATACGCTCGACTGTATACGTTTCAGCTTCCTTCTCCGAGAGAATATGGGCCCACTTTACCCGGCTATCCATCCTTCCTCCGGGGCCGCTGCTTCTATACTCGGCGTAGTAGACCATCTTTTCTGCATGCGGCTTATCCCAGTTATGCCAGCCTTCTTTTTTAATATGTCGGTCCATCCAGCAATTGATAAACACCGTTTTGGCATAATCGCGCCACGGTCTTCCTAAATAAACCGTTTCCGGTGCCGCCTTGCTCGTTAAGCGGCAGTCAATAAACACATAGCCGAACGGCTGTCCTTCAGGCGTGGACGCGGCTGTCACAAAGCCGTTCGGGTTTTCGTCGCGGTCCATGCTGAAGATTTCGCACGAGTGAAACACCGCTGTCGCTGAGCCGAAAATAAAGTCAATGTCACCTTCCAAGTAACAGCTGTGGAAATAAAGCGTGCACGCCTTTCGCTCCTTGCCTTCTCCCGGACCGCCAAAGGTGCTGCCTTCAATCGGCTTTGGCGGGAGCGGTCCGGTGAACAGCGTATCCTGTCTGCCTAAAAACCGGCACTGATGAAATTCGACTCCGGTTCCCTCCGCATAAACAGCGACTGCCTGGCCGACCACTTTTCCGCAGCCGGCATTGTTTTCAAACGTAATGTTTTCCGCAGTGAACCGGTCCGCTCCAATAAATACGCTGTAGGAAGCAAACGTCCGCATTTCTTCCCCGTTCGGGAGCCGCTTTCGTGCATAATCATCGTATGTGATCGTCACTCGTTCTGCCGACGTACCGACGAGTGAAACAAAAGGCTTATCAATGACCAATTTTTCTTTATATGTGCCGTCTTTAATATGAATGGTGACGGGTTCGGTATTTGCTTCGGGAATGCTGTCCAAAGCTTCCTGAATGGTTGTAAAGGTACCACTTCCATCTTTTGCGACAATCACGTAATCCGCCTCCTACAAATGGGTTTGCAAAAATGTACACAGCTCGCTTCTCATGCCGGCTGTTTCAATGTGGCCACAGGAAAAGCGGCTCATTTTCCAGTGATCCGGCTTTCCTGCTTGTGTGTAAACGTTCGTGAGCGACTGATCGATGGTGGCAAGGCCTTCAAACGGCGTCATCCGGTCTTGATCACCGACCAGGCTTAAATGAGGGCGCGGCGCAATAAGCGACTGAATATCCGCTGTTTGAAACTGCTTCAGCAAGCCCGGTACGTAGGAATAAAATCCGTGATGATCCAGACCCCGCTGACGGATTAGCGCTTGTGCCTCCACCTGCCCCGCGATATCAATGCATACCTTCACGCGTTCATCCAGCGCGGACAGCCACCATGACATCAGCCCGCCCATGCTCATGCCGACCGTAGCGATTCGTGATTCGTCTACATCCTCTCTGGAAGCTAAATAATCAAGGCCGCGCATGCTGTCGTAGAGCATCATGCCCCACATGACCTGGCCGTTCCAAAGCATTTCTTTAAAAAGCTCACTTTCCTTTTTGCCCTGCCGTTCACCAAATGCCCACATATCCATGCACAGAACGCTGTAGCCAAGACGGGTCAGCTCCTCGGCAAAGGAGGGCTGCTGAAGGTAGGCGCTGCTTTCAATTAATTCCTTTTTGCCTCTGTCGTATTGTCCGCCGTGCGAGTGATTAAATAAAACAGCCGGCCGTTTTTGATCTGTTTTTTTAGGGCGGACAAAATAAGCCGGTACTTTTTCGGAGCCGTTGATTTCCATCAAAAGCGTTTCGAGAATATAAGACTCCTTTTCCTCTTCCTTCAGCCTTGTGACGGACAGATGATGGCGCTCCGGCAAATCACCGAGCAGCTGATAGAGCTGCTGGCGTTTTTGCTCATTCGCCATGCGTTTCCACGACCATCGGGTCATTCGACTGTGCATTTTTGACTTTGCACTGATGGAATTCAACGTCCTGGCCATTTTCTACGTAAAAGGCAGGACCGTCGTGACCGCTGACTGACACACGGTTAAACTGAATGTCTTT
Source organism: Domibacillus enclensis (assembly GCF_900156125.1). GTDB lineage: Bacteria > Bacillota > Bacilli > Bacillales > Domibacillaceae > Domibacillus > Domibacillus enclensis. The sequence goes on from NZ_FTLX01000007.1 coordinate 110,996, forward strand.
TACATTGCCGCAGTAAAAGCCGTGCTGCTTCATCGGTTCAAGCTGCGACATCATCGCCGGCATACCCGGCTCGGCGTCCTCTGCCATCGCTATCGACACGTCGCTAAACGTCACCTCTTCCACATACATTTCCGGCAGCCCGTAAAGAAAACCGGCCGCTGCGCTCACCTCGCGGGCAGTAATATTGGAAAAATGGATGCGGCGGAAGGCAGGTGTTTCTTCCGTTACAGGATAGGACGCTTTATCCCACACGTACTTTTCCTTGCCGCGCGGACCGCAGAAATAGTAGGCATTCACAATAAACGGACAAATGACTTTTTTCATCACAATATTGCTGACCCGGATGTCTTCTACAACCCCGCCGCGTCCGCGTCTTGACTTCAGCCGGATGCCCCGGTCTGTTCCTTCGAACACGCAATTGCTCACGGTGACGTTGCGGATATCCCCGCTCATCTCACTGCCGAGCACGACACCGCCGTGCCCGTGGATCATGGTGCAGTTTGTAATAGTAATGTTCTCACACGGAATGCGCTCCGGAGAATCTTCTGTACCGGATTTAATGGCAATACAATCATCTCCGACATCAATATGGCAGTCGGAGATCCGTACATTGCGGCACGATTCAGGATCAATTCCGTCTGTATTCGGAGAATCGCTCGGGTTGACGATGGAAATGGCATGAATGGTCACATTCTCGCAGCGGATCGGATTCACAGTCCAGCTTGGTGAATCAATCATCTTTACGCCGGAAATCAGCACGCGGCTGCACCGGTCAAAGCTGACAAGCTTCGGGCGCGGATAGTCATTTTCTTTTCGTCTGAACAGCTCCCACCATGGCTGTCCCTGGCCGTCCAGTGTGCCCTGGCCGGTGATCGAGATATTTTCCGCTCCTTCCGCATAAATACACGAGGCGTATACATCCCGGTTGACTCCTTCCCAGCGCGAATGAACAACAGGATAATCAGCCGGATCGGTGCTGAACAGCAAAACCGCGCCGGCTTCCAGATGAAGGTTAATATCGCTTTTTAAGATGACTGCTCCGGTTAAGAAACGGCCGGCTGGCACAGAAACAGTGCCGCCGCCCCTTTCCACACATGCCTGAATCGCTCCGGCAATCGCTTCAGTGTTCATCGTTTTACCATTTCCTACTGCACCGAAATGAGTAATCGACACAGCAGATGACGCTTGTGCTGTATTCACGATTGCTGCTCCTCCATTTCTGCCGCTGCTAAAATAAACGCACCTACTCCTTTTAAATCATTCGTGATAATCGGCTCGCTAATGTAATACTCAAATGTGCCGTCCCGGCCGTCAGGACCACCCAGACCCGCTACCTGGCAGTTTTTGTTTAAATTCACGTGTCCTTCTGCCGTCACGGTAATAAACTCAGCAATGATGCCTTCATATGCTTTTTGGGCTGTTTCCATCCATTCTTCCTTCAACATACCGAGCCGGACGCCTTTAGCCATTGCATAGACAATCATGCACGAGGCCGAAGCTTCTAAATAGTTTCCTTTTCGGTCCGGCTGATCGAGCACCTGATACCAGACACCGCTGTTTTGATCCTGCACGTTCTTCAGCACCTCCAGCGTTTCCGTTAAAATCGTGACCAGCTGTGGACGGTCCGGGTGGTCTTCCGGCAAAATACCCAGCACATCGACAAGCCCCATCACAAACCAGCCCATGGAACGCCCCCAGAAGTTTTTCGACAGACCGGTTTCCGGATCACACCACGGCTGTACTTTTTTCTCATCAAATGCGTGATACAGCAAGCCGGTTTCTGGATCTTTTGTGTTTTTCACACAAAGAATGAACTGCTTTGTAATATCGTCAAATTCGGATTGATCGCCGAATTCTTTTACATATTCCGCGTAAAAAGGCGAGCCCATATACAAGCCGTCGAGCCAGATCTGGTACGGGTATACCTTTTTATGCCAAAATACTTGTTCCGAAGTGCGGGGATGCTCAGCCAGCTGCTGGCGCAAACGGTCAGCGGCTTTTTTGTACTTTTGCTCCTTTGATTCTTTGTAAAGCGTCAGGAGCACCTTGCCGTTGTTAATGTGATCGATGTTAAAGCTTTCTTTTTCATAATGGCGAATGCCGCCTTCTTCATCGACAAACGCGTCCATGTTTTCCTTCATATACGCGAGATACTTCGGATCGCCCGTTTTTCTCCAGACAAGCTCGATCCCCTTCAGCACAACTCCGTAATCGTAGGACCACTTGTCATTTTGCACACCATCTGATAAAAGCGGACGGCGCGCCATCGTTGAATCCGTCATTTTTTGCGCCCAATTCGCTGTTTGAATCGCTGTCGTCATGTCTCAGGTCATCTCCTTATATGAAAAATAATCAAAATCGGCAAACTGGCTTGTTCCCCGCATATCCTGCACACACAGCCCGATAAAATTGCCGGTAAATCCATTTCCTTCATCCGATAAATGGGCGATGCTGACTGGCGTCAATGCCTCTTTCCAGTCCCCATCCCCTTCTGCATATAAAAACGTGACCAGGTCACCCTGGATCACTGCTTTTAAGCGGACGCTTTTTTCTTCAACTGGCATGCAGACGTCCACCTTTTCAAATTCGCCCCATACACTTTTGATCACATGCAGCGATTTGCCCGCTTCTTCGTCATGAGAAAGAAAGAAATACACGTAATTGTCTGTATTGTAATAAAGCACAAGACCGGCCATCTGCAAAAACGATTCCGGATTAAATTCGACTGCCGTTTCGGCTTCACAGTGAATATGCTGCTGGCGCCGGGCGATTAAGTGCTGCGAATGAAGAGAATGAAGCGATTCACCGCCGTGAATTCTCAGGAAACCCGGTCGCTTTGAAAGCGAGCACCACGACTCATCCGGTGCCGCCCGGAGTGTATTCCACGTCCAATGCAAGGAGGGTCCATCGAACTCGTCCCGTTCAAGATCATCCGACTCAAACGGATGCAGCGGCAAATCCGGTGCTTCCACTTCCAGCTGTGCTTCATAGCCGCCAGACGTGAGCCGGAGCCAGCCATCGTCTGTCCAGTGCACCTTCTGCATAGCCGTTTCCCGTCCCAGGATCGAATATTTTCCTCCAACGGGACGGCTGCACAAATGCGCCATATACAACTCGCCATTCTGTGTCTCCACAACGCTTCCATGACCGGCTTTTTGCAGCGGCAATGATTCATCATGCGCCGAGGTCATCATCGGATTTTGCGGGTCCACTTCATACGGACCGGTGATGTTTTTGGCTCTGGCAACTGTAACCGCATGCGTTTTCCCCGTGCCGCCTTCTGCTGTGACCAAATAATAATAGCCTTCGTGCTTATAAAGATGCGGCGCTTCTGTTTTCCGTAAATCGGTGCCGTCAAAAATGTGATGAATCGGGCCAGTCAGTTTCTGCTCCTGCCCGCTGTATTCCTGCATGACAATGCCCGCCGACTTGTTTCGGCCGTTTATCCGGTAATCCCAATGAACATTTAAAAACCACTTTCGCCCGTCCTCATCATGAAACAGCGACGGGTCAAAATTACCGCTGTTTAAAAAGACCGGCTCTGACCACGGACCTGTAATCGCCTCTGCTGTTCTTACATAGTTATGGGCATCTTTAAATGGGTATTTGCTTCGTTTCACATCCGTATAAACGAGATAAAACAAGCCATTATGGAAGCTTAACGCCGGTGCCCATACGCCGGCCGAATCCGGATTTCCTTGAAACTGCACATGGTCTGTTAAAATGCTTGTCACGTAGCGCCAGTGCACTAAATCACGCGAATGGTACACCGGAATGCCCGGATACCACTCGAATGTTGAGGTCACAATGTAATAATCATCCTTTGCCCGAACGATACAAGGATCGGGATTGAATCCTTTTAATATAGGATTTTGAATCATGGCTGCTGTTTGGATCTCCACTTTCCCCATCCTTCCGAAGCTTTAATGTTGGCGCAATTCCAGCGATTACGGCGCAATAAAGAGATTATTGCGCCGTATTTGATTTAATTGCGCCGTATCTGGAATTATTGCGCCAAACTAGAGGTTATTGCGCCAAATTTACTTGGACGCTTTGTAGGCCTCAGCATATTCTTTCACAATCTGGTCGCCGCCTGATGAACGCCATTTTTCGATGGACTCTTTAAAGCCGGCATCGTCCATTTCACCCATAATGTATTTGATCGTCGCATCGACCATGATTTTCTCAAGCTCTGTGCCGCGTTCGTTGGCTGTAGCTGAATCCAGCGGCACTGTTGGGTCGATCACAGCGAACTCTGTGTTTTCTTCCACTAATTCATTAGCAAGCTGTTTGTCCGGATCTGCATCCACCAGACTATGGGTAATCTCACTTGGACGTGAGCTTGACAGCGGCTGTACTTCTTTTTGCCATAAATCCGTATCTGTAATTTCAATCGCGCCGCTTTCATTTAATTCATAATGGGTGCCTTCAATTCCGCCCGTCATCAGCATAAAGGCCTCTTCATCAATCAAGTCATTCACGAACTGAAGAAGACGTTTTAATTCTGCTTCTGACTCCACCTCTGATTTCGGAAATGCCATGAGGCCTCCGACACCCGTGTTTTCTGACCAGACGTGATATTCCCCGTCAGGTCCGGCAATTTTGTTCACCGGCACAAGCTTCAAGCCATCCTGCAAGCCCTGCGACAAGTTTTTCAAGTTCAAAATATCGATCATCCCCGTGTAAATACCTGTTTTGCCCTGGGCGAACTTTTGCTGCTGGTCCGTTTTCGCTGTGACTGCGAAATCCTGTGATAAGAAGCCATTTTCATAAAGATCTCTGGAATATTTCATCGTATTCATATACTCTTCTGTTTCAAACTCCGGTGTAAATGAGCCGTCTTCCTCTACCTTCCAGCCGTTTGGCGCCCCGTGATAGGAAGCCAACAGCTTAAAGCTGCTGTAGCGCAAATCGCTCCGGTCTCCGAAGCCGACGGTGTCATCCTTGCCGTTTCCATCCGGATCATCCTCTGTAAAGGCACGCGCCACTTCACGAAGCTCCTCAAGGTTCGTCGGCTGCTTCATGCCTAAATTATCCAGCCAGTCCTGGCGAAGAACGAGTCCTGAACGCGCCAGCGGCTTTTGAAAAGGCACCCCGTACAGTACCCCTTCAATCGAAGCCGCATCCCGAACCTCCTGCGAAATAGCTTTTAAATTGTCATAATCGTCAAGATACTCGCCGACATCCCAGAACATACCGGATTTAAGCGACTGCCGCACAGATGAGTTTGTCATCATCGTCAGCGAAACGATATCAGACAGCTCACCAGAAGCAAGAGCGGCGGTAATCCGTTCTTCTTTTGACGCGTCCGGTACCCAGTTAAAGTTAATGTCCGCATTGGTATGCTCCTCAAGCTTTGTCAGAACATCACCGCTCGGCGGAGATGGGGCGTGAAGAATGGCTGTCCAGTTCACAGAAGCTTTTGATTCCGGATCATACTCGGCTGACGACTGCGCCGCGTTGTCTGCATCGTTCGAGCAAGCTCCCATTAAAAGAGCTGCAGCCATTAATGCTTTCATTGACAAGACTTTCGTTACGTTATTCTTTTTCATTTCATCCATCCCCTTATTTGTCGACGGCCAGGCGGCGGTCGTTCGTTGTTTGCTGCATTTCGGCTTTCATAAAAACTTGATTCACCATCCACATAGATAGATAAGCAACCGGACCGAGGCCAAATAGAAAGAAAAAGCCCGGATTAATCGCTAATATAACGAATAGAGCCATTGATACGGCAAGTAACACGAGCGTATATTGAAAATAAGCGATGCCTAGAAAAACCGAATACTTCATTTTACTTAAAAGCGTTTTCATTTCGTAATGAACAAGAATGCACGGCAGATAAATCAACGATACGACATACAAAATACTCGCTGCAATGACAATTGCTCGAATCACCATGGATTCAACATATAGCAGATCAATGTATAGAATCAGGCCCACTGTTCCATACAGGAAAAACAGCTTGTTGCCTTCCTTGAAATGCTGCTTGTACAGCTCCTTAAATGTATGGAACACCGGAATCGATTCATTGCCCCGAATCCACTGGCGAAGCACACCAAACAGTGCCAGTGTTGCCGGACCGGCTCCAAACAAGCCGAGTCCTGCGAGTGTGAACGCCATCCATAGCACATTCACATAAACGAGCTTCAATAGAAGAGAACAGCAGGCATTCATCCGCTCCGCCATTTTATCCATTCCACTCACCACCCTTTCTCATTAGTAAAGGCCGTCTTCACCAAACTTTTTCGCCAGTTTATTGGCACCAATGACGAGAACAAGCCCGACAAGGCCTTTAAATACGCCTACCGCTGTACTGTAGCTGAGCTGGCCGTTTTTCAAGCCGGCTGTATAAACATACGTATCAAAAATCTCTGCTACTTCACGGTTCAGTGAGTTCAATAGAAGATACACATGCTCAAATCCAAGATCCAGCGTCTGGCCGATTTTCAAAATCAGCAAGATGATAATGACCGGGCGAATCGCCGGAAGCGTCACGTGCCAAATTTGGCGGAGACGGTTTGCCCCATCAATTTTGGCTGCTTCATATAATTGCGGATCGACAGCAGTTACAGCGGCCAAATAAATAATCGTTGACCAGCCCATTTCCTTCCAGATGACCTGAGTGATGTACAACGTACGCGTCCAGTCCGGGCTTGTCAGGAAATCAACCTTTTCTCCACCCATTCGGGCAATTACTTCATTCACAATGCCTCCATCTACAGTCAGGAACACGTAGAAAATCGACACGATGATGACCCATGACATAAAGTGTGGAATGTAGATGATCGTCTGGACAGCACCTTTAAACGCTTTCATTCGCACTTCATTTAACATAAGTGCTACGATAATCGGAATCGGAAAGAAGATAAATAAGTTTAAAGCGAAAAAGATGAGTGTATTTTTTAATAACATGAAGAAAGTCGGTTCTGTAAACAGTCGTTCAAAGTGCTTGAGTCCAGCCCATTCACTTCCCGCAATCCCAAGAAACGGCTGATAATCCTGAAAGGCAATAATGATGCCCGCCATTGGCACGTATTTAAAGATAAGAAAATACAGAAGGCCTGGCAAAATCATTAAATAGAGATACTTGTTCCTCGCAAGGCTGGCGATGTTTTTCCTTCTGGCGAGCTGCTTTATTTCTTTTTTTGATATAGCTGCAGACACTTGATCCACGGCAACGTTTGTGTCTCTCACAACGCGAATCCCTCCTCGTTTGCATTTGTTGTTTTGCACATCTATACCGTAATGCAGCACCCGCCGTAACGTCTATAATCATCTTGCCTGTCCCCTTGCAAACAGCGGTTTGAAAGCGTTTTCCGAACGCCTCCTGTTGAAATGATCATTTTCTTCCGGGATGATTATGGACGAGCATTTGCCCTTTTTTCTTCGGTTTTATCCACGTATGGTCAAATGAGTATAGACGCACTTCACAGCCGGTTGCTACAGTAAAGTCAGATAACAAACTTCATTAAGGAGGTTCTTTTCATGAAAGATTATTCTATAGGAAACCGCATCTTCAACGTGTTCAACTACACATTTCTTGCGGTGATCTCGCTCGCCTGTCTGCTTCCCTTCATTAATGTCATTGCCAGCTCATTCGCCACAACGGACGAGGTCATGGAAAAGTCGTTTATTTTATTTCCGACGACATTTACGCTTGATGCCTACACCTTTATCTTTTCAACACCGACTATCTTTAAAAGCCTGGTCGTGTCAATCGGCGTAACCGGCGTTGGTACGTTTGTCAGTATGGTGTTAACCGCTACGATGGCGTACGGGCTGTCCAGAACCTACCTATATGGACGCCGGCAGCTGAACTTTCTCGTCGTCTTTACGATGCTGTTTAGCGGCGGGATGATCCCGACGTATTTGGTTGTGAAAAACCTGGGGCTGATCAACTCGTACTGGGCCTTGATTCTGCCAGTGGCCATCAGCGCCTTTAATCTCATTATTATGAGAAACTTTTTTCAAGCGATTCCGGAAAGCTTAGAGGAATCCGCTAAGATTGATGGCTGCAACGACATTATGATTTTCTTGAAAATTGTGCTGCCGCTGTCACTGCCATCGATTGCGACGATCTCCCTGTTTTATGCTGTGGCGTATTGGAACGAATATATGAATGCGATCCTGTATATTAATGATTCTGCTAAATGGCCGATTCAAATTTTGCTCCGCCAAATTGTAATCGTTTCCAGCGGAATGCAGGCCGATACAACCGCCGTTGATATTGTTCCACCGGCTCAAACGGTGAAAATGGCCGTTATTGCCGTGGCAACCTTGCCAATGCTGATCATTTATCCATTCCTTCAAAAATATTTCGTCAAGGGCGCGCTCGTCGGCTCAGTGAAAGCGTAAAAGGAGATGGCTCGATGACCATATATAATGAAAAGCTTGGCGCCGGCTTTCTTGAAACAGACGGCATGCGAATAGAGGAGGGGCTTTATACGGCCCCTCTTCTTCACTTTCAAGCAGATCTTCCGGATAGGGATTATACGATCACTCTCACCAGTCCGGCCAGCGCTAATGTGCAGGAGATGGAGCTGACGGTCAACGGCGTAGAGATTCAGCCCACCTGGGTGCTTGAACAACAGGAATGGACATGCTTATTCCCCTTTGCGCTTGTCGGCACAGCTCTGCACCTACACGTGGAGGGATCACCTGCCGTTCTATCAACCGTTGAAGTCACGCCTATCCATGAACGCCAAAGAAGCACATATCCTGCTCTTTTTTTAATAGGCGATTCAACGGTCTGCACCTATGAAAAGGAGCGGGCACCGATGGCTGGATGGGGGCAGATGATCGGCCGCTTTTTTCAGGAGACAATCCATATTGAAAACCCGGCCATGGGCGGCCGCAGCACACGCTCGGCTTACCGGGAAGGGCGGCTGAATGCGCTGCTGACAGACATCAAGCCGGGGGATTATATATTGATCCAGTTCGCCCACAACGACGAAACCCCAACGAAGCTGGACCGGTACGTGACGGTTGATCAGTACAAGACCTATTTAAGAGATCATTATATTCGAGGCGTTCTTCAGCGCCAGGGAATTCCCGTTTGTGTCACGTCAATGAACCGAAGAACGTTTGATAAGGGGGCGGGTACGTTTATTGACAGCTTCCCGGCGTATACGAACGCGATGCGGGAAATAGCGGAGGAGCAGGGACTTGTGCTTATTGACTTAAACAAAAAAAGCCTCGCTTATTACAACGAGCTCGGCTACGAGGGAACCGCTGCGATTTTCATGCAGCTAAAACCCGGAGAAAGTCCTAATTACCCGGATGGACTAGATGACAACACTCACTTCAAAAAAGCCGGCGCCCAAAAAATGGCCCGGTTTGTGGCAGAGGAAATCAACAAAAAAATACCCGCATTAGCCCCTTTCATAAAAGAAATGGACAAGCCGGATTCTTATTGAATCCGGCTCATAAAGTTAAAAAACAAACGTGTCAAAAGAATCTTAACTGTTTTTCAAGATTGTTCCCATTTTTCAGAGCAAGGATTAGGCTGTATTTCTCGAAAAGAACATTCAGGGGCTCCGGGCTGCCGGCTCCGCGCATCGAGAAAGCAGGCGGTGAGCTAGTCTTTGTCGCTGTCGCGCCAAAGCCGGATCTCACCTGCCCGCCAGTTTCGCGGAAGTCTACGCCGGCCTCCCTCCGCCCGTAGTGGTTTTAAAGGAACGGAGTGAATGACTGACGGCTATTCTTGAAAACATGTGACATCGAGAAGGAATCCCGCTTTTCCTACATGGTGGAAATCAAGGGATTCTCACCTCTCCCTTTCCAATCAGAACCATTTCCATTTTTGGTTTTGCAATCTGCTTTTCCTCCCCACCAGGGCGGCTGGCGCAGGACGGAGACTCGGGAGGGATCAGCGGGTTAGGTGAGATCCACTTTTGGAGCGTCAGCGACAAAAGTTAGCTCACCGCCCGCCCCTCCGAACGCGAAGTCCTGCAGAAGCCGCCCTACTATGTTGGCGCAAGCACGGCTGCTTTTAAAAAAGCGGAGTAGTCACCTGCTATTCATTGACAAAATCTTTTTTCAACAGCGTGAGCCGGATTCTCATTGAATCCGGCTCATTCGTTATTGGCGGGCGTTCCGTCAAAGCGGTTTTGCTCCCGGTATTTCCCGGGTGTGATGCCTTCCAGCTTGCGGAAAAAGCGGATGAAGTTTTGCGAGTTGTTATATTGCAGCCGTTCCGCGATTTCCTTCACGGATAGGTCCGTTTCCTTCAGCCATTTTTTCGCCATTGTATAGCGGAAATTCGCCAGGTAGTCGCTAAAGGACTGGCCCAGCTCTTTTTTGAAAATTTCACTTAAATAATTTGGATTGTAATGAAGACGGCCCGCAATGACATCCAGCGTTAATTTTGTATCAAACTCATGCTGGACGATATGAACAATTTTATCCGAAATCGTTTTGTACTGGGAGCTTTCACGCTCTTCCATTAAATCAATCATCGGGTAGACGATGGTCCCTTTTATAAAATGCTCAACTTCTTCCGCCGTTTCCATCTCAAATACGGACTTGTACAGCGTTTTATGATCCTTCACCATGAGCGAATCCATCCCGAGCAGCTGAATGAGCTCGACCAGGTTGTTAATCAAGCGCATAATATTCAGCTCCAGCTCATGCGTTCCCCGGTTGCGCTTGAATAAATCCGCCAGCAGGATATCCAGGCCTTCTTTCGCTTTGTCGCTTTCACCAAGCTTAATCGCTTCAAACAAACGGTTCTCTAAAATTTTCGGATAATAGCTTGTTTTCACTTCCGACGCGTCAAACATCGCATCATGAAACACAATCGCTTCTTTGCCCACCTTCAATCGGTATTTCAGTGCACTTAGTCCTTGGTCGAGTGCCTGGTCGCTTTCGCTCAGCTTTTCAAACGAACGGCTGATGCCAATGCTGACGGAAATGGAAAACAGCTCTTTCACCGTTTGCTGGATTTGCTCCGCATAGGACTGCAGAAGGGCGGCGTTTTGTTGCTCATCCGGTTCATGGCCAATGAGAATAACCGCCTGGGTTTTCGAATCAATCGCAGCCGGTGCCAGCCGTTCTCCTTCTTCAATAATCTCTGTCATTATTTGGCTGATGCCAAAAGACAGCACGTCCTTTTCTTTGCTCGTATATTTTTTGGCATCAACATGGTCCACTTGCAGCACAAAGGCGTATAAGCGAGACCAGGAAACCGGATAGCCGAATTTTTGCAGCTCTTCTGCGATTTCATCTTCTGTTTTTCTGCCATGAAATAAATTGATCGCAAACAGCGTTTTTAATTGCTCAACCTGGCCGTTTACCCGGTGCTCAAGCGACTCATTTTGATCAAGCACCGTGCGGATCGTCCGGCCGATCAGTTCAAATTCATCTTTAAAGGTGCCGCTTTTTGATTTCGGGATAATCGTCTGCAGCTCGCGAATCGGCTTTGAAAAGTAGTTGGAGCTTAAATATGCAATCATTACGATCAGCATAAGCATCACGATGCTCATAAGCACCGTGCCGATCACCGTCGGCTTCATCGCCGCTGCATACTCATTTTCGTCAATTTTTGTTATATAGATCCAGCTGTTGTAAACCGATTTCGAGTACGCGAACTTTCCTTCACCGTCTGATTCGAGTACACCGATCTGCTTGTATTTTTCATTGTCGAGCGTGCTGAGAATGCTTTGAGGCACGGCATCTGACTTCTGATCACCGCTTTGAAACACGAGCTGGCCATCCTGGTTATAAATCGACATCGAGCCCGTTTCTGCTTGCTTATATACAAGACTGCTCAGTGATTCAATTGGAATGTGAATAATGAGCGCGCCTGTTTTCACTGTTTTCATGAGCGGTACCTTTTTCACTAGCTGAATCTCTTTTGCGTCAGCTTTCTTAAGCCAGGTGGATGCGTTAGGCAGCGCCAGGTAATCCGCGTAGTCTGCTTGAACCTGTTTTTGATCCAGCTGCTTTAAGCCATTTTGGTTGATCGTCCAGTTTCCCCGAAAGCTGACAAGCTCCGCTGTTGTTTGGTTTGGCCCAAATGTGGAAATGTAATTAAGGCGGTTGTCAATCGTCCGATAAATATCGAAATGACTGGCGGACAGCGGCTGCTGGATCATCTGCTCAAAAGAAGGGTCGTATACGTAGGAGTTAAATGAGTAGTCAACGGCCTGAAGTTTTTGTTCAAATGTGTTCATCGTTTGAACGACGTTTTCCTGTTTTTCTTTTATGATTTGCTCTTCAAATGAATTTTTCGAAAAAAAGTAGGCGAATCCATTAAAAAGCATGACAGCCAGTACGCCGACAATAACAAAAGGCAGGAAAATTCTATAAAAATATTTCGGCTTGTTTTTCATCCTCATTTCCACCCCTCCCTATTGTAAAGCGCTTACATTTAATTATCTCGAATATTGCTTCTCAAGTCAATATCATTTCCTATTTCCTTCCTCTTTTTGTTACACTAAAGAAAGAAAAAAGGAGGCGTTCACGTGAGACTAGCGAATAAAAAAGTCATTGCCCTTGTTGAGGAAGAGTTTGAAGATCTAGAATTATGGTATCCGATTTTACGGCTGCAGGAAGAAGGTGCGACGGTTCACCTAGTAGGCAAGGAAGCTGGAAAAACGTATGTCGGCAAATACGGCGTGCCAGCGGAAGCAGCTTATTCCTTTGATGAAATTGATGCTAATGAATACGACGCGATTTTAGTGCCGGGCGGCTGGGCCCCTGATAAGCTGCGGCGCTATCCGGAAGTTCTTCAGTTTGTGCGCCAAATGGATGAAGCCAAAAAACCGATCGGACAAATTTGCCACGCCGGCTGGGTGCTGATTTCAGCGAACATTCTGCACGGCAAAAACGTTACAAGCACTCCCGGCATTAAAGATGATATGACCAATGCCGGCGCTGAATGGCACGACGAAGCGGTCATTGTAGACGGCCACATTATTTCAAGCCGCCGCCCGCCTGATCTGCCTCCTTACGTAAAAGCCTTCGCCGATCAATTAGCAAAATAACAGCCGGCGTACGGCACAATTAAGCGGTTTATCGCGCAATTACCCGTCGCGGTGGCGCAATTGTGCAGACTAACGCGCAATTATAAAGGATAAGGCGCAATTCACATGGAATTGCGCCTTATTTACGTTAATTGCGCCGTATAATCAAAGGATTTACCGGGTCGTCCCGCGTTCAATTAGCTCAGACGGAAGAACAACTTTTTTCGGAATCCGTTCTTCCTTCCATTGCTCCTGCAGCAGCTGAACGGCCGTTTCTCCCATAAATTCAGTGTGTACCTTGATCGTGGTCAGCGGCGGATACACATATTTCGAGACGCTAATGTCATTTACGCCAATAAGGCTCACGCGCTCCGGCACCGGAATGCCTGCTTCGTTTAATGCCCTGAGCGCCCCGATAGCCAGCGTGTCACTGGCCGCAAAAAAAGCGTCCGGCAACGCTTCTCCGTTTTTTTCAATGCTTTCCTTCATCATTGCATAGCCATCATCTGCACTAAATGTGCCGATCAGCACGTGCTCTTCCAAAAAGCTGTTTTTTTCCAACATAAACTGTTTGTACGTCTGCTCTCGCTTATCCGGTACGAGACCTGTTTGATCTTGAAACTGCTCACGTCCGCCAATAAAGCCAATTCGCCGCAGACCGCTGCCCCATAAATAATTCAGCGCTTTTTCCGTTACTTTGGAGAAATTCGTCACTACACTGTCGAATGCTTCGTTTTCCGGCGAAAAATCAACAAACACAATCTGGTCCGTCCACTCACCGAGATGCTGTACCTGCTCCGCACTGTATTTGCCGACGGCGATGATCCCTTTTATCGAGCTCTTGTCGACAAGATGAAGTTCATCATACAACACCTTCTGAACGAAAATTCCATTCTCCCGGCAGCTGTTTTCAACCCCAAGGCGAATCGACCGGTAGTATAAATCATTCAGCTCTTCTTCTTCTGTGTACCAGTGAATTAATGCCACTGTTTCTTGAACAGCTTTTTTAGCCGGACGTCTTTTTTTATAATCAAGCTGTTCCGCCGCTTCAAAGATTTTCCGCTTTGTTTCGGCACTGACGGATAAATGCGGATCATAATTCAAAACACGGGACACAGTCGCAATCGATACGCCCGCCTGCGCCGCAATATCTTTGATCGTTGCCATTTTACTCATTCCAATCTGTTAAAGTCGGGCTAGAAAACGGTTGAATCCGCGTTTGCCTTCTTCTGTTTGCTTGAACACACCGCAGTCTTCCAGCCCTCTTAAAAACTTCGCCGCGACGGCCTCCCGGACAAATGCCTCTTCAGACAACTCCCCAACGTATTGTTTACGCAGCTCTTCCGCCCATTCCTGATGTTCTTTTTTTACTTGAACAGTCTCATCAGAAAGAAAAGCCGCAACCGCTGCCAAGTCTTCTTTGAGACGGGCCGGCAAGACCGCAAGCCCCATCACTTCAATTAAGCCAATGTTTTCGCGCTTGATGTGATGAATATCCGCATGCGGGTGAAACAACCCCATTGGATGTTCGTCCGTTGTCCGGTTATTGCGGAGCACGAGATCAAGCTCAAACACCTCGCCGCGTTTCCGGGCAATCGGTGTGACCGTATTATGCCGGGTCTCTCCGGTAAACGACTGAATGCCGCACAGATCATCATCATATCCCCTCCAGACAGCCAGTACGTGATCAGCCGCTGCCGCCAGCTCGTCCGGGTCTTCACTTTTCAGCCGGACAACAGACATTGGCCAATATAGTGTGGCACCCTTTACAGCAGGAAACCGGTCCACGGAAAAGGAAACGTCTTCCTTCGCTTTCGCCATCGCAAATTCATAGCGTCCGCCCTGATAATGATCATGGGTCAAAATTGATCCACCTACAATAGGAAGGTCTGCATTTGATCCAGCGAAATAATGCGGGAATTGACGAACAAAATCGAGAAGTCGGACAAATCCCGCCCGGTCGATTTTCATATCCCGGTGTTCACCTGACAATAAAATACAATGCTCATGATAATACAAATAAGGAGAGTATTGAAGAAACCACTCTTCGCTGTCCAATTCAACCGGAACAATCCGGTGGTTGGATCGCGCAGGATGAGTGGCATGCCCTTCATACCCTTCGTTTTCCACACAAAGAAGGCACTTCGGATAATTCGTCTCCGGCTCCGGGCGAAGTTTAGCCCGGGCGATTTCAGCCGGATCTTTCTCAGGCTTTGATAAATTAATGGTAATATCAATTTCTCCATAAGGCGTGGCTGATGTATACGACACATTTTTGGCAATACGCTTTGTTTGAATGTAATTAGAAGCCTTGCTCATGCTGTAAAAAAAATCCGTCGCCTGCTGCGGAGAAGATTGATAGCTTCCCCAAAAAGCTTCGGCAATTTGAGAGGGCTTTGATACAAATACATTCATAACGTTTGCCGCAAAAATATCCTTCTCCTCTAAAAATGGCTGGACAATGCCCCGCTCGACAGCATCTTCCGTCAGTTTTTCAACAAGATCCGGAATGGACAAAGCCGACACATCATCCGCTGGCTGCACAAAATCATTGCGTCCAAGCAAAGCAATCAGCTGATTCCGCGCATACATATGGTCGCGTGCTGTGATTAACTCTGCCTGTTCCGCTTTTCGAATCAGCTCTTCCACGTAAGCAAAGATCATCTCTGTTCCGCCCCTTTGTAGCCGTTCGGATGGTTCTTGTGCCAGTTCCAGGCATGTTCTATAATCGTCGTGATATCTGTCCGCGACGGTGACCAGCCAAGTGTAGTTCGGGCTTTTTCAGAGGAAGCAATCAGGACAGCAGGGTCACCTGCCCGCTTATCTCCAATGACGACTGGAATCGGATGGCCCGTTACGTTACGGGCGGTTTCCACAATTTCTTTTACAGAAAAGCCTTGATTCGAACCGAGGTTAAAGATATTGCTTTCTCCGCCTTTTTTCAAATAATCCAGTGCTAAAAGATGAGCGTCCACCAAGTCTTCTACGTGAATGTAATCACGAATGCACGTGCCGTCCTCCGTCGGATAATCCTCTCCGAAGATCGAAATATGCTCCCGCTGTCCATTTGCTACCTGCAGAACAACCGGAATTAAATGCGTTTCCGGGTGATGATCCTCGCCGATAACGCCGGATTCACTCGCTCCGGCTACGTTGAAGTAGCGCAGTGAAACAAACTTTGTGCCGTGAGCCGCGTCACACCACTTCATCATACGCTCCATCGCAAGCTTTGTTTCACCGTAGGCACTCGTCGGGTCTGTTTGCGCTTTTTCCGTAATCGGCATGTCTTTTTGCTCACCGTATGTGGCGGCAGATGAAGAAAAGACGATATGACCGACACCATGCTTTGTCATCGTTTCAAGCAGGATCTGTGTGCCGAACACGTTGTTGTCATAATACTTTAATGGGTTTTCCATTGATTCACCGACAAGGGAATTCGCCGCAAAGTGAACGACCTGCTCAATTTGCTCGTGCTCAAACACTTCATTTAAAAAGGCACGATCCCGAATATCGCCTTTGTAAAATTGAACGTCGTCCGGCACAGATTCTGCATGGCCGGTTTCAAGGCTGTCAATTACAACCACGTCACGCTTTTGCGCCAGCAAGGCACGTACTGCATGCGACCCGATGTACCCTGCTCCACCTACAACTGCAATACTCATTCCATTTCCTCCTCTGCTAATTCACGCGCTCCGCCGCCGATATTCGCCATATAAAATGCCGCGTCAATGCCGCACGCTTCTTTATATCGTGCTGAGACTTCCTGAATAAATGGTTCTACGTGGCCGTTTTCCACAATGGCAATCGCACAGCCGCCAAAGCCGGCGCCGGTCATCCGTGCTCCGATCACGCCTGGCTGCTCCCACGCTGCATACACGAGCGTATCAAGCTCTTTGCCTGTCACCTCATAATCGCGCTCAAGTGACCGGTGCGACTCATTCATAAGCTGCCCGACTTCTTCAAGGTTTCCTTCCTTCAGCTTGTTCAGCGCTTCAATCGTCCGGGCATTTTCATAAACGGCATGCTTGGCCCGCTTCTCCAGCCGTTCATCGCCAATCGCCGACCGGTGCTTCTCAAACTGTTCCGGTGTCAGCTCGCCGAGGGAGGTTACATGAAGCTCTGTTTGAAGCCGTTTTAATGCCTCTTCACACTCGCTGCGGCGCTCATTGTATTTAGATGAAGCAAGCTCGCGGCGCTTGTTCGTATTCATTATAACAATGCTTGCATCCGGGAGCTCGATTGGCGCATATTCATAAGCGAGCGTTTCACAATCCAGCCAGATTGCGGCCCCTTTTTTGCCCATGCCAATCGCGAACTGATCCATGATGCCGCTGTTCACGCCAATATACTGATTTTCCACCTGCTGTCCGATTTTGACCATCTCAATCCGGTCCACAGCCAAGCCGAATAATCCCTCCAGCATAACGCCCGTTGCCAATTCAATCGAAGCAGAAGAAGAAAGCCCTGCACCATTAGGAATGTTGCCGTAGAAAAGAACGTCATAACCCGACGGAATGGCATATCCATTCTCGTTCATCAGCTTGGTCATCCCTTTCGGATAATTCGTCCAGCCATCTGCCTCTTTGTAATCAAGTGAATGGAGCGAGCTTTCCACGATGCCCTGGTCTTTGAAGTTTACGGAGTAAAAGCGTATGTTCTCATCTTCCCGTTTTGCGGCTACGGCGTACGTGCCAAAGGTGATCGCAAGTGGAAAGACGTGGCCGCCATTGTAATCTGTGTGCTCCCCTATTAAATTGATCCGTCCCGGCGCAAAAAAAGTTCGTTCTGCCTGACGGTCAAATACGCGTTCAAAGGTTTGTTTTAAATCATTCACATTCATGAAAACGCCTCCTTTTTTACTTTATTCTACTTAATTTTTAGTAAAAGTCAATTTTATTTTTAGTAAAATAAAAAAGAGGCGGAGATATAACAACGAGATTGGCCCTAAATCCGAACGATCTAGCAGCTGAAAGCCTTGATTCCTCTTTTTTCTTGGAAAAGCACATACAGGGGCTCCGGGCTGCCGGCTCCGCTTTCCTACTGGGCGAACGCTGAACCAGCCCGAAAACCATGGCTGTTTCAGCCTGTCCGCTCGTCCAGTGGGAGTCTTCGCCGGCCTCCCTGCGCCCATTGTGGTTCTAATGAAACAGTGAATACAAAAATGCTTAAAAACGGCTTGTATTCAACGACTAAAGAGTGGCTGTATGAGAAGGGCCTTTTCTTTTTTACACGAATAATAGAATGAGGTTTGTTGTTACGCATTCAAAACGCTTCTTTATAAGTTCTATCCGTTGCTTTCCTTCCCCACTAAGTCCTGCAGAAGCCGCCCGGACTGTGCGCGCGCAAGCACGGTAGCATTGAAAAAGAGACATTTCATTTGATATGAAATGTCTCTTTTCAAAATATCCGGCTATTTATTTCACGGCTGAAGAGTCATCCAGCTGCCGACGTGGTGAACAGCTGTTCCGTTGAATGCCGGAGAGTACTCGTAATAAGCTTTTACCGCAGCGAGTTCATTCAGCATCGCCACTTCTCCCTCTTCATAGAAGGAAATCGCATCCCCTTCAGCCGTCTGACCGGTTTCAACGCCTACGACGATGGACTTTCCATATTTCTCTGCTGCCGTTATTTCGTTTTTCACAAATTCGTTGATCAAAGAAGCCTGGTCGCGGTATGCCATAATGGTGACGCTCGCTGTATTGGCGATCACCCACTCTGACAGCAGCCCTTTTCCATACGTATTTTTAAAGGGAATTTCATCAAACCAGAACGGCATATCTGCTTCAAGCGGCAGATTCAACGATGCGGCGCTCGTTTTTGCTCTTGTAAGCAGAGCCTGGTATGACTTCACGGTTGCCGCTCTGTTCGTCGTCCATCCGCTGTATAAATACGGCTCTACATCAAGGTGAATGCCTGAAAATTTTTGAGCAGCTTTGGAACCGCTCTGGAACCGGCTCAGCCAGTTGACAAGCTGATTCTGATTTGTATAGCCTTTTGGCGCAACCCAGTCCGGTGCACCGTCCAGTGCATAAACGCTCATGCCTTTTGCAGCTGCTTTTTCAATAAAGCTGCGGTATACCTTCATCGGCACGTCACGGTCAATTTGTACGTACACTTTGTTTACTTGCTTACTCTCTAGAAACGAGAGAGTTCCCGCTTCATCATTCACAATCATCCACGGATTCCAGAGCCAGGTTGCCTGGTCTTTAGGTGAAGCCGCTTCTGCCGGGCTCCCTGCAGCGGCTAACAAAAGCACCAGTAAAGAAATTATTATTTTTTTCAACACGAAAAAGCCCTCCATTCTGTCAGCCGAAGCTCACAGAATGAGAGCCTGGCAACCTGACGACCGTTTGCTTTTCAGCAGGCAGGCTCATGGCTTTGCGTCCTTTCCTTTCGGAGAAGTTTGCCTTTTTCAGATTATTTTGTTCTTTTATTATAAATGATGAATGCTTTTTTGCCTAGCTTCTCCGATTAAGCTTTTGCCTTTAGTCGGGCGATAATTTCATCGGTGACGTCTTTCGTTGAATGTTTGCCGCCAATATCGCGCGTTAAGAAGCCGTCGCTCGTCACACTTTCCACTGTATCAAGCAGTACGCGCCCTAGCTCTTCTTCTCCAAAATGGTCAAGCATCATTTTCGCCGTCCAAATTTGGCCGATCGGGTTAGCCACTCCTTTGCCTGCAATATCCGGCGCTGACCCATGAACAGGCTCAAACATGGATGGGTATTTACCGCTAACGTTAATGTTCGCTGCCGGAGCAATGCCAATGCTGCCCATAATCGCTGCACCCACATCGGTTAAAATATCGCCAAACAGGTTGCTTGCGACAATGACATCAAAGCGTTCCGGCTGCGTGACGAAAAAAGCAGCCAGTGCATCAATATGCTGAGAATCGGTTTTTACCTCTGGATACGACTTTGCTACATCTTCAAATACACGATCCCAAAACGGCATTGAATACACAATTCCGTTTGATTTTGTGGCGCTTGTCACTCGGCCACTTCGTTTTTTCGCGAGGTCAAAGGCAAAGTGCATGGCCCGTTCTGTCGCTTTGCGGGAAAACACAGCGTTTTGAATCGCGATTTCATCTTCCCCTTTATTCATCGTACCGCCGATGGCACTGTACTCTCCTTCACTGTTTTCCCGGACCACCATAATGTCAAAGTCTTTTGGGTTCAGCAGCGGCGAGCGGATGCCCTTCATGACTTTAGCCGGGCGCAGATTAATCGACTGTTCAAATTCCCGGCGGATTTTAATGAGCAGCCCCCATAAAGAAACATGATCCGGAACAAGATTCGGGTCTCCGACTGCTCCAAGAAATACGCCATCAAACTGAGAAAGACGTTCCATGCCGTCTTCCGGCATCATCGCACCGTGCTCCAAATAATATTGGCAGCTCCACGGGAAATCCGTGAATTCAAACGATAATCCACCATGTATGTCTGATACCGCTTTCAAAATATTTGTTGCTGCTTCTACAACTTCTGTTCCAATGCCATCACCAGGGATGCTGGCTACTTTTAAGTGTTTCATTTTATGTCCTCCTTTTATTTTAGTCGACGGTCGACCGTTTATAAGTAGTGTACTAGACAACCTCTAATTCTGCAACGAAAAAAAGAACCTGATTGATCTAGGTTCTTTCCTGCAGTACCTTTGCGATATACTGCAAGTCATGTTCTAAATGCATAATCATCTCTTGCGCTGCCTGCTCTTTGTTCCGTGCTTTTAGGCAGGCGAAAATTCGTTTATGCTCGGTTAAAATAACGTCCGACCGGCCCGGCTCTCCGAAATTTAAAATCCGGTAATAATGGGTTAATGATTTTAAATCATCTACTTGCTTTTGGAGACGCTTGTTTTGTGTGAATTGAACGATCAGCCGGTGAAACTGTGCATTCCACTCAATAATCTCCGCTGCATCGGCTCCTTCGCTGATGGCTTTGTCAGCCTCATCCAGCACTTGGTTGATTTCGCTTAGTTCTTCATCTGAAGCGATGGTCACCAGTAAACCTACCGCAAAGGACTCAAGCGCCATCCGGCAAACATAAATATCCTCCACGTCCTTTAGCATCGGCTCGTATACCATGACCCGCGATTTTTCGTCAACGACGACAAGCCCCTCTTTTTCCAGCAGGCGGATGGCTTCGCGAACCGGGCTTTTGCTGACGCCGAACTGCTTGGCCAGCTGCGTTTCAACAATTCGTTCTCCCGGCTTATAGGTACCATCAAAAATCATTTGTTTGATCGAATGATAAAATTGTTCGTAATATGGCACTGGTTTTTCAACTGAAAACCCACTCATTGTTCCACCCCGGATTCTTCTATTTGATTTTATTTTACCATAGGTTCTTTTTTCTTCTTTACAGGACATTCATATTCTTTTTCTGAATATTATGGTATAGTGTTAGCATCTAGTGCTAATTCCATCAATTAGGAGGAAAGAACATGCAGCGATATCGGAGAAGAAACACACCTGCCTTTACGTTTTTATCTTATTTTACTTTTGTTGCCGGAGTAGCCCTGTTCTCAATCGGTCTATTTAACGCAGACATGGAATTAAATGAAAAAGGCTATTATATTGCCGTCATGATTCTAGTAGCTGTCGGGGCGATTTTAACGCAAAAAGTAACCCGTGACAACGCAGAAGACAACGAGATTATAGCAGAAGAAGAGGAACGAAGACGATCCAGCATAAAGTCTCCTTCAGAATAAAGGGAACTTTTATCTAGTCCAAGATGATCAGAAAAAAGGTGCAGATTCTGCATCTTTTTTCTGTTTCACGTGAAACATTCTATCAGAGCGGATGGTTAGACGAACGTGTTTTGCCACTATATAATCAGCAGAAAGGAAAAGAGAGGAGAATGTGTTTTGACATTAAAAATCAGCGTGTATTCTGATTATGTCTGTCCGTTTTGTTTTCTAGCAGAGCAGCCTTTTTACGAAGCCATTCAAGGACAGGAAGATATTGAAGTAGAGTGGATGCCTTACGAGCTGCGCCCATACCCGAACGAAACACTGCGCCCCGAGGACGATTATTTACAAATTACGTGGAGGCAGTCCGTCTACCCGCTCGCAAAGGAGATGGGCGTATCCATCACTTTGCCGAATGTCTCTCCTCAGCCTTACACTAACCTTGCTTTTGAAGGCTATCAGTTTGCGAGAGAAAACGGAAAAGGAAACGAGTACAATAGCCGGATTTTTCGTGCTTTTTTTCAAGAGGAACAAAATATTGGAGATGTAGACATTCTCACTCGTTTAGCTGAAGATGTTGGGCTGGACCCGAAAACGTACCGTCATGCCCTTGAAAAGCGTACGTATAAGGAAACGCATGAAAAAGCACTGGCGCACGCAACTAGCCAAGCTGAAATAACAGCTGTCCCCACTTTTGTGATCGGTAAAACGAAAGTATCTGGCATTCAAACCAAAGAAACGCTGGAGACTTTAATAGAGCAAGAGCGAAAAAAGAAAAAGAAAAAGCTGACCTTTTTGATGGACGGAGACTGCTGTGGACCAGGCGGCTGCTCGTAAGGAGCCGCCTGAACATAACAACGCGGACAGCCATTAAAGCCGAACGAATGCGATGTTTCGCATGCTCGTTCGGCTGTTTTTCTATTGAAAATCTATTTGTTGCTCTCTCAGTGGCAGGCGAATCGAAAACGTTGTTCCTTCTCCGAGACGGCTGTCTACTGAAATATGGCCGCCGTGCTCGTGGATGGTTGTGTACACCTGGGTTAAGCCGAGCCCCGTGCCTTCTGCCTTGCTTGAGAAAAATGGCGTCCCGAGCAACGTCAACTTGTCCTTCGGCACTCCAATACCTGTATCTGAAATGTTAATATGAATCCACTGATTCTCGTAATAATGCGTAATTTTAACCTTCCCTTTTGCTGAAATGGCTTCGAGCGCATTTTTAATTAAATTAAAAAACGCTTTCAAAAACAAATTTTTCTTCCCGATAAAGGACTTTTCCGCATCACGCAGATCCATTTCCACTTCCACATCATACAGCTTATCCTGAAACAACAGCATAAGCGATTCCAATTCCCTGCAAAAGAAAATAGGCACCCGCGTTTCGTCCTGCAAATCGGGCTTGGATACTTGCAGTAAATTTTGAAGAGTGGCAAGCGCTTTATCCAGCTCGTTTTCCATCGTCTGCAAATAAGGATGAGAACTCAATTCCTTCATGAGCTGCAAAAATCCTTTCACAGCGGTTAAAGGATTTTTTACTTCATGCACAATTCCCGCCGCAATTTGTCCAATCGAAACGAGCTTTTCCCGGTCGTTCAGCATTTTTTCCGTTTCTTTGCGCTCTGTAATGTCACGGAAAACGGATTGCATGACTTTGCGACTGCCAAACGTGACAGGTCGGCAGTAAAGCTCTGCCTCCACCATCGTGCCATCCGCTCGAATCACTCTTTCTTCAATAAGCGGCGCCAGCCCTCCTTCACTCATTCCCTCTTGAATTCGCTCTTTGATCACCCCATGTGAAGACGGCTGAAATACAGAAAGAACATCACCGCCAATTAGTGCTTCTTTTGGCGCACGAAAAAAATCAGCTCCGGATTCATTGATATAGACAATTTTCCCCTCTGAATGAAGAACGATGGTTTCCATTGAATATTCAATAATGTTCCGGTACATCTCTTCCCGTTCACTGACGTTTCGATTCATTTGATCAGGTACAGCACCTGTCAATTTCTCCACTCCTCTTTCACCATATTCCCCTGTTTTACTTAACAGTAACAATTCGATGCCCATGTCTTTTTTCCCTTTTTTAAACAGAAAAAAGCCATGCTTATTTTATGAGAGCATGGCTAGGAGTATGAGTTGCCTTTTTTAAAGAAAAATATCTTCCCCAATAATTTCAGGGATTTGAAGCAGATCGAATACGATTTGAACATCTTCGTTTACATTGATTATTTTTATCGATTTATGCTGATCGTGCAGAGCATGTACAATGTTTAATAGAAGGCCCATACCGGAAGAATCCACAAAAGGAACTTTCGAGAAATCGAACGTAATTTGAGAATAGCTCTCCATTTCGGGCAGTATGTTTTCTTCTACTACTTCTGTTGAATCAATATCCAGGTCTCCATCCAGACAGATAACCGCTTCTTGTTCTGATATAGCCTTTATTGAAAATGCAATCATGGTGATCCTCCTAAACAAACGAAATTTGATTTTGGTGGTTTAAAGAAGCTGTTACGTATCTTCTTGATTCACTGAACATATACTTGCGTGTTCCAACCTTAATAGTCGTCCCTTCAAGAACGTAATCGATTTGAATCTGCTGATCGGCAGGTACTGAAATAAACGTCGGCGTATTGCTTTCAGCGCCAGCTTCTTTCACTTTAACTCCCATACGTCCGAATACTTCACCACCGCGCAGCGCTCCACTAATTTCAAGTTTTCCGCCTGCATGAATTTTCGTATTGACACTGCTTTTACCAAATATTTTCACATCGCCGCTGCAAAACAAACGGCTGCTTAATACGTTCGGCGTGTGAATATATGAATTCGGCTCTACTGGAAGCTGACTGTATTCGTACATTTCATCTATTTGACTTAAAATTCCTTTCAGCTGTTCAATTGACACAATATCGTTTGATAACGTGAGAAAGATACGGGACAGCTTTTCGTCCATTTCTCTCCAGACAGGATCGATCAAATAAGCCTCACCTTGCTCGATGATTTCTTTGTATTTTTTAATTAAAGATGGAAAATGCTTAAATTTCTTTTCTAGTAAAATATGAAGCAATGGCTGGAGACCACTTCTTGAAAAATCACTCGCTTTAAAGCCTGGAGACAAAATCAGCTGATTAATCAGCTGATTAATCCTCTTTAAATCAAATTGAATCGGCTCAAGAGCTATTCCAAGCTCCGTAATCATCATATTGTTTTTTCCTGAGGATATATCAGACGCGACAATCCCCCCATTCGCAATAACGGCTCCATTTGAAGTGACATGGGCCCTGTTAATGGACTGGTGAACCATTACATCTCCTTCTGCTTCTACCTTCATCCGCTCGCTGATTTCTCCCATGATTTCAACATCGCCTTTAAATCGGATATTGCCTGATGATAAATCGACGTTTCCTGGGTGCGTCAACTTTGACATAATCGAAAATTTAGCGATGTGGTTTCGCTGCTCTAAATGCGGTCGGCCTGGCTCAGTCGCAATTACCTTATTTTCAATAATAGCAATTCCTTTTCCTGCTCTCACAGCGATCGGATGTGTTTGCTTTGCCGGGAGCGGCTCGTTTGTGACTGTTCTGCCCGGCTGTCCAGGAATAGGAGGATGAACGACCGCAATAACTTGACCGCTTTCCACATTCGGAATGGATTTTATTTCCCGATAATCCACCCGGTTATGATCAATTTCACGCGGTCCCTTTTTCGAGTCCATATCTATTTGTATATCAAGCCAGCCATCTTGACCCGGTATCGGTTCAATTCCAGTGGCAATGGTAAACAACCCAGATTCCTCCGTCTCGGTTGCTCGAACAATCTCCGCTTGGTGAAAACCGTGCTTAACCCGCCGTTCTTCTAGCACCTGCATAACGTCAGTGTATGAAAGTGTATTATTCACTTTTTTTTGTTCATCGACCTTTAGCTTAATGCGGCTGTCCGGTTCAATATCAACAAGAGACCGCGTCATCCGATAGCCTGGCTTCACATACAGCTCTACTTTCAATTTATTGTGATCCATTTTCACTTCCCAAACCGTATCCCGTTCTTCTTCTGCCACGGTTACTTCGTAAAAATCCTGCTCTGAAACAATGATCGTATCCTCTTGCACAAGCTCTCTGTTTCGAAAAAGCTTAACGTGTTCAGGAATCGTGACGACCGGGTATTTGTTTGGCGAAGACTGGCAGAAAAGCCGGCCGTTCTGCACCCATACCTTCCCTGCTAATTCATTTGGCGGTGCTTGTTCTAACGGTTTTTTGAGCTCTGCCTTCCACGTGTCTTGAAGTGAATCTGCAGGAGCTCTGTCTATTTCAGGCAGCACATCGATCATTTGATCTAGTAGTTGAAATGCATCCGTCTTTTCTTTCACGTCCCCTTCTGCTTTTTTTTCATAAGCAGGTGTAAACGCATGTGAAAGCTGCTTTGTCATTTTCACTACTGCTTCTTTTGATTTCAAGCCGAAAAACACTTTTGTTTCCTGCTGAATGACTTCAATGTTCACTTCATCACGCGACACATTTAACAAATAAAGACCCGTATCAATGGCTTCCTGCAAGGTTTTTCCTTTAGAAATAATACTTTGCATATAATCCCTCTCCCTTATTTCATTAATGGAGAATTCAAGCTTGTAATTTCTACTTGCTGGTCGTTAATTTTCAATACGACCATTGTAATATCATCACGTTGCGCCAATCCGTTTGTAAACGCTTCAACAGAAGCCAAGACACTTGTCTGAATTTCTTCAACACCCTTTTCCTTATGCAGCAGAAGAGTTTGAATTAAGCGCTCTAATCGGTATTGCTCCTTATCCTCGTTTAATGCTTCGATAATCCCGTCTGTATAAAAAAACACTGTATCTTGATTAGACAGCTGAATAGATTTGTTTGTATACTGCTGGTTCGGCAGTCCGCCGATCATGATTCCTTTCACTTTCGGCACTTCTTCTACTTTTTCTTGCTTCGCTTGAATAAAAAGTGGAAGGTGATGACCCGCGTTCGCGTATGTGAGTACCGATGAAGCAGGGTCCCAGTCAGCACATAGTAACGTGACAAACGATTTTAATATACGCAGATCGCTGTACAGTGCCTGGTTCATAGACATAAGCGTTTCTGCCGGACTTTTCGTTGTTTCAGCTGCGCTTCGAAACGCCCCTCTTGTTAAGATCATGAGCATAGCCGCTGGAATGCCCTTTCCCATTACATCCCCAATCACAATTCGCAGCTTTCCATTGACGAGTGGATAAAAATCGTAATAATCACCGCCGATCAATCGCGCCGGAATCGAAGCGCCCGAAACTTTTCCTCCTTGAAAAACTGGTGTTTTTCCATTTAAAAGCTGTGACTGAATATTTCTTGCCAGATTAATTTCACGTTTCAGTGTTTTATCCATTGAAGAGAGCTCCTCCTGGTCCAACTGGCGGGAGTATGTCAATTTATCCTTGTACAATTAAATGACCTCCCCTTGAAACGCAGCTAAAATTTCATACAGCCCTACCGTTTCAAACAGCTCGTCCGTTAGCTCATCAATTCCTTGAAGCTTTAATGTGAAATTTTTTTCTTCAGATGCATATATGGCATTCATAATCGCGCCAATCCCCGTTGAATCGATAAATTCCAGTCCTGAAAAATCAAGAATCACCGTGTCCATCCCATTAATTTCTTCAAGATAGACATCAAGAAGGTTCGTCGTCGTAATGTCGATAAGTCCGTTTACTTTTAAAATAGTCGTCCGGTGCTGCACTTCTTTTTCAACCGTCAACAGCATATTTTCACCAGCTTTCAAATCTTAAATTTATTAATTTGCTGAATAGTGCTTTTCGAAATGGTCGAAAGCTCCCTTGATTGTTTATGAAGCGCCTGCACAAGGTCCGATAATGAAAGCGTCGTTTCCGTTACCGCTGCTGTCCGCTCCAATGCCATCTGCCTCATTTTCTCAATGCTTTCTTTCAGCACACCAATTCGGCTGTCTTTCTCATACGGCTCGAGCACACGCAATGTTTCGTCTAAAAACTCACTAATATCATTAAGCTGGTCTCTCGATTTAATGGTTGCTTCTGTTGAAATGGAATACATACGATCCACCGATTCGGACGCTTCCTTTTCCAGTTGATTGGACAGCTGCTGCGTTTTCAAAGCTTGAATCTGCGTATCTGCAAGCAGCTCATTTAATTTATCAACCATCCGGTTCGCTGTACGCGACAGTTCCCCAAGTTCACTGCCGTCTTTCACGTTGCTTTTAGCTGTTAAATCGCCTTCTTCAATGTTTTTTATTTGTCTGATGATTTTTTGAATGTTTTCGTAGATCCGGTTGAAAAACCTGAATGTCAATAATGTTAAAATGACTAATCCAATGACGCCGGATACAATCAAAATAATAGAATGTCTATAAAGCGGCCAAACAATCTGATCGTAATC
The DNA here is from genome assembly GCF_900156125.1 of Domibacillus enclensis. Taxonomy (GTDB): domain Bacteria; phylum Bacillota; class Bacilli; order Bacillales; family Domibacillaceae; genus Domibacillus; species Domibacillus enclensis. The sequence goes on from NZ_FTLX01000007.1 coordinate 139,056, forward strand.
TAGAGCAACCGCCACAACATGGCTGTCTTCTGTCGGAATAAACATTTTGAACAGCTTTTCGCCTTTTATGGTTTGAAGCGATGTTGTTTTAACTGGCTCTTCAGCTATCTTCTTTAAAATGTCTTCATCTTCTTTTGTAAAGGTTTCATAGCCGCCGAACACCACTTTCTTCATAGGCGGATAAAGTTGTTTTTCCAATTCGGGATTTTGATAAACTGCTGGATTCAGGACGCTTACTTCTTTTAAAAAAGATGTTTCTGTTTCTATTTTTTCAATCCATTGGTCAGGACCCGCTTCTTCAGTAAACTGATACACTTCTTCTGCCTCAATAAAAGGATTAATAAAATAATCTGCTCCTGGAGGATGGTAATAGGCATATTTAAAAAACAACGGTTTTTCATCATGCGAACCAGACTGAGCGATCGGTAGGACGAGTAAGTTTTCAGCTGTAAATGCCATTTCGTCACTAGGCTTTTCGCCGTTTAGTAAAGCATTTGATGCCTGGTAGACGTAGTCACCGAAATTGCGTGTACTGAAGCCGATATCCTTCTCATCTGTTGACTTTACTACGACAATATCGTCGCCCTGCCTCGCGAAAATAGATAATCCTGATAATTCCATTTCTTCCTTAATCGCTGTCAGCTGTTCGGTTGTGACATTTTCTGCAGTATTTGTGTTTAGCTTAGAGGCGATGTGAGACGCATATCCTGCCATTTTCAAATCGATCTGGTGCTCAATCGTTTCGGATGCCAGTTTTGTTTCATTAATTCCTTCTTGAATGCTGGTTGCAATCATCTCTGACTTCATTTTCAATTCTTCATCAATTTGCTTTTGCACTAAATAGACTTGTATGGCCACTGAAATGAGTGTGACAATGAATAGAATAGAAAGAATTCTCATTAAAAACTGTTTTCTTAATGTTGTTTTTTTGTTTTTCACAAGAAACCCTCATTTCATTTTACGTATTCACTAGCTCTTTGCCGCAGTGTCACTTTATCCACTTTCCCTTGAATTAATGGAATTTCGTCCAGCTGATAAAATTCATCTGGCACTTTAAAGCGAGCGATTTTCTCGCTGCAAAAAGAAGTAATATCTATAAAGGATAGTTCTTTTTCAGCGGTCATGAAGGCGACTATTTTTTCTCCATATATTTTATGAGGGACGCCAACTACAACAGCTTGATGAACAGATGGATGCTGACAGAGAACCTTTTCAACCTCACCCGGTATAACTTGCTGTCCACCCTTTTTAATCATGTCCTTTTTCCGGCCTACAATCATGATTTTCTGTTCAGGTGTTAACTGAGCTAGGTCCCCTGTATTAAACCAGCCATCATGATACACTTCTTTATCTAACTGAACATTTCCGTAATAACCCATAAATCCACATTTTGTTTTAAAGTGCAGTTCGCCGGCACCTTCTTCTTTTTCAAGCTTGTATTCCACATCCGGCACAAGTGTCCATTCAATGCCATTTCGAATATCCTTTTCTGTGTACATCATTGCACCAATTTCAGAAAGACCGTAACCGCTCGTTAATGTACAATCTTTCACTTGAGCGACAGATTCAATAAAATCCAAAGATATATTTTCTCCCGCCAAACTGACGAACTCAATCTTCTTTAATGCCTTTTCCTCGCGTGACTGATCCAATAAATAAACTGCTTTATAAAGGGACGGGCTCGTGATTAATTTATTTGCCTGACTTTTCCTCATTAAATCCATCATATCCGGAAAATGAAAGGATTCTGTAATGGTAATATGATTGCGATTTTGAAAAGCGGTCAATAACCAGCAAAGACCGAATAAACCTGATACCGGTGCCATTAAAAAAAATTGATCCTGTTCTTTCATGCTGACCATTTCTCTTAGTGCTCTTGCAGCGAATTCAACAAATTCCTGGCCAGCCATAATACCTTTTGGGACCCCTGTACTTCCTGACGTACAGCCGATCATATCTAATTTTTCATTTTGTTCATCCAAGCGTTTTTCCCCGCTTATTTTTTCACAATTCCAATCCACACTATTTCCAGATGTGAAAATGACTGTTTCTTTTCTTTCTTCTTTGGCCCACTCATGAATAATTTCCGAAAAAGGAATACCATTGTGCTGCTCAATCGAAAAAATAAAATGAGGATTAATAAATGAAAGAATACTAGTTAAATCCTCCTTTCTCAGCATAGGACTGATTGGAATGATAACTCCATTTAACCGGCTTATTGCTAATGACAAGCTCATATAGCTGAGTACGTTCGGAACAATAAGCGCGAATCTTTTTCTCGTTACGCTTCCTGTCTCGTTCAGTACCTCACTGTATTGGTCTACTTCATCTGTAATGTTTTTAAATGTAAAAGAACCGCTTTGCGTTGTCAGCAATACTTTATTTTCGTCCACTTCTTTTTCCATCAACCATTTATACAGATTGCTCATAATCTATCCCCCCAAATAATTGATAAAGATTCCCTACCGTCTGCAAGTCTTCATTACTTTGAATCTGTCCCAATTCAACCTGAAAGAATTCTGAGATTTCAACGAGCAAATTAACAAGCTGCAGTGAATCAACACCTAAATCTTCACATAAAGATGTTTCTTTTTGAATAAGCTTGGACTCTGTATGAACGGTTTTGGCAATGTACTCACGGAACGCTTCAAATGTCATCGGTCTCTCCTCTTTCTATTGGGCAAACCAATCCATCGCGAGTTGACGGATATCACCCAGTTTAAAGTTGCAGCAGTGCCCTTCGTTTTCATATTCTTTTAATTTAGATTCTTCCGGAAGCTGTTCAAACAATAAATCGATATGCTGATCCGATACCATCACATCCTGCTTGCCGTGGAATAAGTAAATCGGGCGGTGAAACGGTCTATCCAGCAACGATGGCAAAGGGACCTGGTTGTTCTCTGATATATACGTGAGCCGTTCTGTAAAATAATCAGGCATCTGTCTTTTTTCTTCCAAAAAGGCTGGGGAAACAGCAGCAGCCTTAACCACATCAGAATGACCACTTCCATACAGTGCCCAGGCTGCGCCGGAGCTTGTCCCAAACAAGTAAATCGGCATAGACGGAAAGCAGCTTTTTGCGTAATGAATAATCCTATCTACGTACATTTCCCAGTTTTGCTTTGTCGCTTTTAACCCATGAACGGAAAAGGTTTCTCCCTGACCTGGTCCATCGAAATTTAATGTGACAAAACCTGATGTGGCAAAATCAGTTTCATATGAAAATAATTCTTCTTTCGCTGAATCAATCGGATTGACCATGATGACAACCCCCTGCGGATGCATCGGTTTCCGCACCCTGCCGCTGACCGCTTTTCCATCTAGCGACAGTTCAGTATATGTCGTCACTACGGCTGACAACTGATCGGCCAGTCGTGAGGACAGAACGCTTTTTTCCATCCATATTTTTTTCTCATTTCCTTCGGGTATAAGCCATTGAACAAACTGATAATAAAGGCCCGCTTTCCGGTAGAGTGTTTCTGCCTCAAAACGGTTTCCTTTATCTAAAAAACAGGCGGCTTCTTCTGTTTTTTCAAAGGCAAGACCTGCCCAAAGACGAACCCAGCTTTCTTTATCTGTTAAGAGAGGCCTCACTCCCTTTATTTCTTCTTCATCAATGCCATGCGCCACCCATCTTTCCCAAAATCCGTCGAATAGCCGGGCGGTGAAAAGGGTTTTCTGAATCGTTCCTTCCATGCTGTGTTTATCCGCAATCATGAAGCCCATCCTCCTTGTGCCGATCCAAATTGAAAACAAGAATCACAACAGAACCGTTTGGCGATGTACTTAACAAAACTTGTTCTGACATTTTCATCATAAGAGTAAATCCCTGACCCATTGACCGTTTTGTTGAGTAGCCCGCCAGCAAGGTCATTTTCGGCAGCTCTTCAATCACAAAGCCCGGTCCATTGTCTTCAATCACAAATCGGATCTGCTGCTTTTCCTCATCCTTAATCAAAGTCATCTTTCCTTCTTCCGCATGCTTAATCGTATTTGTAATCGCTTCTGATAAAACAAGCAGCCAGCTCATTAAATGTGGTTTTTCAATATTTTCTTTCTCCAGTTGCTCCTTTGCCTTTAAGCGGCACTCCGGAATATCCGATCTTTGCTTTATGAACCCTTCACAAAAAACAACGCCTTTTCGATACAGAGGAATATCATCAGGTGTAATAAGCTGAAATTTCTCCTGTGTCGCTGCGTATATCACATCTCTGTAAATGCTCCATTTTACATCCGCCTGATGCTTTAGCTGTTTATCAGTTTCCGTTGGAGATTCTCGATCTGATGCGGCAAATAAGGGAACTTTGTACATATCGTATGCTTTTAACAATGCATTTTGCCAATCAGCACTGATGTCCATTTTTTTAATATGTTGAGGAATGTCTTGTCTTTGCTCATTCCATTTCAGCATCTGTTCACTTAAATAAACAAAGTAATCTTGTTCATTTTGCTCATCATATGGCTCAAAGGACCATTTTGAAAATGATAGGTAGAAAAGAGCCTCAGCCTCCTCTGTATGCAAACCCATATATTGGCCCAGTTTTTTAGCTATAAATCCTCTTGTTGTCATATAGACCAGTTCTGAATGTGTAACTTTTGAAGGCAGAGACGGAGCGGCAGGTTTTGTTTTTAAAGATCTCTCTTTAAACGCTTTTTCGATAAGCCGTCTCACCGGATAACCTCCTTATAAAATACCTAAAGGCGGCATAATGGTTAGTTCATCAATAAAAGCACCTGGAGGCTGATTGATTGTATGCACAATATGCTCGGCAACAGTTTGAACCGGAATCATCTGGCTAAGATCCGGTTTCGAGTCAATGTGATCCCAAAACGTGCTGTTAACTGCCCCAGGTAAGATCGCAGTTACTTGAACGCCTTTTTGACGCAGCTCTGCTTGAAGCACTTTCGTTAGCCCGAGCAGCCCGAACTTTGAAGCAGAATAACCTCCTCCACCAGCCAAGGCCGCTTTTCCAGCAATGGAAATCATGTTTATGATATGGCCTGATCCCTTTTCTTCCATGTGACCGCCAATGTATTTGCACATTAAATAGCTTCCTCGTAAGTTCACGGCAATCATTTCATCGAAATCTTCTGTTGACGACCCCGTTACACTGGCAAATGTACCTGTCCCTGCACAATTAACAAGCACATCAATCGAGCCGAACTGATCGATCACGCGTTCACAAAAAGCGCGGACCGATGACTCATTTTTCACATCAAGCGGCATCTCTAAATACGTCTCACTTACGTTCATCTGGCTTCCGCGGCTTCCTGCGGCCACGTTGGCGCCATACTTTCTTAATAGATGAACTGTTTCCCTGCCGATTCCTTTGCTGGCACCGGTAACGACAATCGTTTTTCCCTTTAACAATTGATTCATCTTCACACCAGCTCCTGGTCAGGTCCGTAATATTCGAAATAATTTTTTTCTGTTTCGTATAAACCAATTTTGTACAAGTTTTTAAGGCTGTCCTTTAATAAATCCCATATAACGATCGTTACGTTTTCAGACGTTGGATTCAGTTCTTTAAACTCTTCCGTGTCTAAGTTCAAATGCTTATGGTCAAATCGCTCCATGATTTCCTTTTCGACAAGCGCATCAAGCTGCGATAAATCGACAATCATACCGGTAATAGGATCAGGCCTGTCGCTTACCGTTACTTCCAAATAATAGTTGTGTCCATGGCCATATGGATTATTGCACTTTCCAAACAGGCGGTCGTTTTCTTCTTGGCTCAATTGCTCGCTATGAAGCCGGTGAGCGGTACAGAAGTGATATCTTTTCGTTAGCCGCACCATGTCATCTTCTCCTTTTTCAGCATATAAATAATCGCTCTCGTACAAGCGAATGGTATGAAGCCTGCATCCCTCCAGCTTGTCACGTAATGAATTCCACACATATTTAACGATATTTTCCGTGGTCGGGATGTTTGTTTGAAAATAAGCATTCTCTTTATTCAAAAACTTTCCATCCATCTGCTCTTCTATAAATGTTTTCACCGTTTTATCAATATCAGTAATATTGACGACAATGCCTGAATCCTGTTTTATCTGACCGCCTGCCATCACCTTCAATACATAGTCATGTCCATGCCCATTTGGATTGCTGCAAAGACCAAAAACCGCTTGATTTTTTTCGTCGCTCCACTGTTCGATGCGATAGGAATGCATCGCTGAAAACGATAGTTTTCTCGATAAATAAACGGTCATATTACTCCCCCCGCAGCAGAGCCTGCTCGAATTCCCTCACAAGCGAGATGTCTTCCGCAAAGACTCCTTTTTTGATCGTTGTGACAGTAGCGCTTCCCGGTTTTTTTATCCCTCGCGCACACATGCATAAATGCTGGCCCTCTACTGCCACCATGACCCCCTGCGGACGAAGTACATTCATAATCGCATCCGCTATTTGCTGTGACATGCGCTCTTGTACCTGCGGCCGTTTCGCTGTTAATTCAACAAGCCGGGCGAATTTGCTTAACCCGACGATGCGGTCATTTGGAATATAGCCGATGTGTGCTTTCCCAAAGAAAGGAATCAAGTGATGCTCGCAAAACGTATAGTAGCTAATGTCCTTTACAACAATCATGCCTTCATACTTTTCTTCAAATGTCGTCGTCAGCGCTTCTTCAGGACGAATGCCGACGCCTGAAAAAACCTCTTCAAGCATTTTTGCCACTCGTTTCGGTGTCTCCTTCAATCCTTCCCGCTCCGGATTTTCACCGATCAGCTGCAAAATGCCCCGGACATGTTCTTCCACTAATTTCCGATCCATTCCGATTTCTACATTCATCTTTATCTCTCCCCTTCATCATAAAATACAAAAAACCCGCCAAAAAGGTTGGCAGGCATACTCAAATAAGAGAATAACCGCACATTTTTTGACGGTTTCTCTCTTCTTTGTATATCCATTCCTTTTCGGCAACCCGGCGATCGTAGCTTTTCAGCCTTAGACCCGTGGCTTTGCGTCCTTGCTTTTCAACAAGTTTGCTATTATCGTAGAATGCGTAGTTTGTAACACAAATACCCCGCCAAAAAGGTTGGCGGGGTATACTCAAATAAGAGATGCTTACGCAAAAAGCAGCTCTTTTCTTCGTATTCCATTCCTTTTCGGCAACCCGGCGATCGTAGCTTTTCAGCCTTAGACCCGTAGCTTTGCGTCCTTACCTTTCGATAAGTTTGCCAGTATCGTAGAATTGATCGTTTTCACTATTATCAAGTGGTAAATGATTCTTATTTCCTACATAATACTGAATGTAAGCGATATTATCAAGCTTTTTTTGACAAAACGGTGACTTTATTCATATTCCTTAAATCTCATCATCGCTGCTACTCCCAGCAAAGGGCCTATTCCAAGAATCACAAATACCCACTCCCAGCCCACATAAGGCTGAAGAAACGAAATAAGATTAATCGATAAAATAGTAATTAAAAAACCGATGCTCATTTGAAAGGTTAATGCTGTCCCTAAGTACTCCGCTTCTGCAAATTCGGACACAGCGGCGGAAAATTGAGCGGAGTCCGCAATCACTGAAAACCCCCATATGAGCGCAATGATCATCGTAAGCCACGGAAAGTGCCCAAAGAAAAAGCCAATTAAAATGGAGCAGGCGGCACTGATGCCCATTGACCATATGGTTAAGCGGGCTCTTCCTATTTTATCTGCCAGCAGGCCGCCCGCTACACAGCCGGCAGCTCCTGCAAGACCAATCGCCGCAAATGAAAGAAAGGATGAATGAAAGAGACCGCTTGCAGCAAGAAACAGCGGAAGCCACGTCCACATGGCATACAGCTCCCACATATGACCGAAATAGCCGTAATTCGCCAGCATCACCGGCTTGTTCCGCAGCACTTTTCCAATCATTCGAAAGGAAAAAACTGCATGCTTCCCTTGATTCGGTGCATCTTTCACAAGCCCAATCATCATAAAAGCGGATAAAGCGGATAAGACCGAGCTCCCGGCGATAACCATTCTCCAGTCTACTCCAGAAGCTAACAGGGACAGCAGATGCGGAAGTGCTGACCCCATTGTCAGCGCCCCGATCACGATGCCTAGCGCCAGCCCCCGCTGCTTCGGAAACCATATCGTTAATACCTTTACAGCGGTCGGATATACACCGGCAAGTGCCACACCGGTTAAAAAGCGGAGCAGTATCCCTTGGATACCGCTGTCCGCCACTAGAATCAAACTGTTGATCAATGCACCTGCCAATGCGGAGACCATAAAGACCTTTCGTGCATGAAACCGGTCTGCGAGTCCAACGTATGCACTGAAAAGCGCACCCACTGTAAATCCTGCCGGCACAGCGGCGGATACCCATGGCTTCGCTGCGTCTGCCAGCCCCCACCTGTCAGTGAGTTCGTCCATGACCACAGAAGCACTGAACCACAAACTCAGCGCAAATAAAACCGAAGCCGAAATCCAGCCCAGTGCGGTCCATTTTGATTGCGTCATATCATTTTCCTCCGTGTACGCTACTTATGAAACGATTATACACGGTATTGAGATTTTTTAAATCCAAGCATTTTAGCGGGAAAACAACTCCCGGATATAAGCGCCCAGCTGCTCATCAGTTAAATTGCTGTCAGCTGCTCCCCGAATCATGTCCACTGTCAGGCCTGACTTCTTTTTCGAATGCAAAATATCGGTCATCCATAGCGTTTTATATTTTGTATGCTCTTTTTTCACAAGGCTCATCGCCTGCTCAGCAGTGTTCACCTTCATTCGGCTCCAGTGGATCGCGATTTTGAATAAAGACGGGTGGCTTAGCGTAAGCGAGGCCAGCAAAATATATTGTACCAGAACGTTTACCACCTCATCCGGCAGGTGGTAGCGCTTATTCAGATCTTCGATGACGCTCATGTCCATTTTGGAAACAGAGCCTTTTCCCGTTGTATGCATAATCATCTGCCTGGGATGAATACTTTTAAAATAAGCTGCAGCACTCTGGCTTGCCATATAGAGACACTCCTTTTAACTGAATGGTTATCTTTCCCCTTTCCCCACCTGCTTCCTTCTAAAGCGTTAATTCAAGAAAAATGTTTTATTTTCTATTATTGCGGCTATTGTATGTAAACACTTCATTCCAAAAACAGAAAGGATTTTTCACATGAGCCAAACTCAGGATCTACACCACACAAATGAAACTGTTCGAGAAACAGGTACGTACATTTGCGCTGCCGGGAAACGCGCTGAATTGACAAAAGGGGATACCTTCCCTGTTTGTCCGAAATCAAATGAACCGACTACATGGCGCCATGCTGACCATGTTCATCATACAGGCGATCAGGTGACAGAAGCCGATACCTATATTGATGAAGATGGCGATCAAGTGGAATTGGCGCCAGGCGATACCTTCCCTTCTTGTCCAAAATCAGGAGAATCAACAAACTGGAAGCATGCTTAATAAAAAAAGCCGTCCTCATGTTGAGGACAGCCCGCGCTGAAATTCAGCAATCGTTTTATATTCCGGTGCCAGCGCTCTGGCAATACGGATAAAGGATGGAATTAATTCGCGGTACACATCGCTGTTCTCTTCATTCGGAACATGCTCGAATACCGTGCCGCTTGCATCTGCGGCCACATCCAGAGAATCAATTTCGCCAAGCCCGTACAAGCCAAGCAAAACAGCCCCAAAGCAAGAGCTTTCAAAGCTTTCCGGCACGATCACCGGATGATCAAACACGTCAGCCATCATCTGCCGCCAGAAGGCCGACTGGGCAAAGCCACCGGTTGCTAAAATTCGCTGCGGCTCGCCCGTTAGCTCTTCTAATGCAAGCAGCACCGTGTAAAGGTTGTATAAAATGCCTTCGAGCACCGCACGAATCATGTGCTCTTTTTTATGATGCAGCGCAAGTCCGAAAAACGATCCGCGTGCGTTTGCGTCCCAGAGTGGCGCCCGTTCTCCTGAAAAGTACGGATGAAACAGCAGCCCTTCGCTTCCAGCCGGAATGCGGGCCGCGATTTCTGTCAGTACATCATACGGGTCTTTTCCAAGCCGTCTGGCCGTTTCCGTTTCTGCTGCACCGAGCTCATCCCGAACCCAGCGGAAAATCATACCGCCATTATTGACCGGTCCGCCAATCACCCAGTGGTTTTCTGTGAGTGCATAACAGAAAATGCGCCCTTTCGGATCAGTCACGGGCTTGTTCGTCACCGCACGGATGGCTCCGCTCGTTCCGATTGTTACCGCGACATCTCCAGATTTAATTGCCCCTGTTCCTAAATTGGACAGCACGCCATCACTTGCCCCAATGACGACCGGCATATCCGATCGAACTCCGGCTTCTACCGCAAACCCCGGTGCCATGCCACGGACAATATGTGTCGTTGAAACAGGCTCGGACAAGCGGCTTTCGTCAATGCCGGCAATCCGAAGCGCCTCCTGATCCCAATCCAAAGCCTCGAGGTTAAACAGCCCCGTTGCCGATGCAATCGAATAATCGATCACATACTCCCCGAACAATCGGTAAAATATGTACTCTTTAATGGAAATAAATTTCGCTGTTTGTCTGAACAGCTCCGGGAATTCCTCACGCAGCCAAATGATTTTCGATAAAGGTGCCATCGGATGGATCGGTGTGCCGGTTCGCATATAAATGTCATGGCCGCCCCACTCTTCCTTCAGCTTTTCCGTCCATTTTGTGCTGCGGCTATCAGCCCATGTAATGGACTGGGTCAGCGGCCGCCCTTCCGCGTCTACCGCAATGACGCTGTGCATCGCGGATGAAAAGGACAGAAAGCCAATGTCCGCCTCGCGCACACCGCTTTCTTCTATACACGTGCGGATCGACGTCAGCACCGCCCGAAAGATCACATCCGGGTCCTGTTCCGCAGCGGACGGCTCAGGTGTGTGAAGCGGATATTCCACGCCAGCCCGGTGAACAAAGCTGCCATCCTTTTTAAAAATAACGGCTTTTGTGCTCGTCGTGCCAATATCAATCCCCATCGTATATAAAAATCCCATCATCCACTCATCCTTTCATTAATACCCAATAATTAGGCCGATAATAAAGACAACGATAAACCCAACAAGTCCGATTAACGTTTCCATAACCGTCCACGACTTTAATGTATCCTTTACATCCAGGCCGAAGTACCGGTTCACAAGCCAGAAGCCTGAATCATTTACGTGAGAAACAACCGTAGCACCGGCGGCAATGGCAATAACCATTAAGCCTAAATACGGACCCTCGATTTGAAGCATGTCAATAAGCGGTGCCATTAAGCCGGCAGCTGTCACCATGGATACTGTGGCTGAGCCCTGTGCAATCCGTACAGCAGTGGCAATTAAAAAGGCTAATAAAAGCGGCGGCAAGGCAGAACCGGCCATCATATTGCCGAGCACTTCGCCGACACCCGAGTCAATTAACACTTGCTTGAATACACCGCCGGCTCCTGTCACAAGAATAATAATCCCTGCCGGCTCCAGCGCCTTTGTTGCAATATCCTGTACTTCCTGGCGCGTATAGCCGCGCTTTGTTCCTAACAGCGTAAACGCTGCCAATGTTGCAATTGTCAGGGCAACAAATGGATGCCCAAGGAACGTCAGAACCGAGCGAACGATATTGCCTTCCTCTAATAATACACCTGAAACCGTGTTCAACAAAATCAACACGAGTGGAATCATAATTAATGAAGCAATCAAGCCGAAGCCCGGCAGATCTTTGTCATACTCTTTTTCTTCCAGGTTCATATAGTCCGGCACTGTTACGTGAATGCGTTTCGCAATATAGCGGCCGAACAGTGGACCTGCAATAATCATCGCTGGAATCCCGGCGATCGTTCCGAATAAAATGACCCAGCCAAGATCGGCACCGATTAAGTCAGCAACCGCGATCGGTCCCGGTGTCGGCGGAATAAAGCTGTGTGTAACAGCCAGACCGGCTAAAAGCGGAATACCGTAGTACAAAAGAGAACGGCCTGTTTTTTTCGCCAATCCGTACACGATCGGCACTAAAATGATAAAGCCGACATCAAAGAAAACGGGAATGGCAACGAGAAAGCCTGTAATACCCAGCGCCCATTGCGCCTTGTCCTGACCAAACTTCTTAATCATCGTCTGAGCTAAACGCTCAGCCCCGCCGGATACTTCAAGCATCTGCCCAAACATCGCACCGAGTCCAACGACAACTGCGACAAAGCCAAGGGTGCCGCCCATTCCATTTTGAACAGAAGCAACCACTTCCTCAAGCGGCATCCCGGCAAGAACACCGACAATTAAGCTGACAAGCAGCAAGGCGACGAACGCATGCAGCTTTGTCCGAATCACTAAAAACAAAAGAGCAAAAATACCTGCCATCGCAATTAAAATTAACATTGAATCTGACATGAAACATCCTCCTGTTCATCTGTATGTATACCCCGACAAAATAGAGACCGCTTCCAATTTAAGCGGAACTTCGAAATCATTTTTCTTTTTCTCTATCTATCGTCGAAATTTTTTCCTTATGCCGTGATTATATAGAATATTTTTTCTTCATGCAACCCCTTACAAGAAAATTTTTTCCGAACGACAAAAAAGCTTCTGTGCTGTAGCACAAAAGCTTTCATCGGTTTGAAAAACAACTTGTTCATTACAGTATCGCCGGTATACGGTATTTACCGCCGATATACATTAGCTATCGCCGATATTTTGATGATATCAGCGATAGGCAGCAGGATATCGGCGGTATTGCCATTTTATCAGCGATAGACAGGGCGATATCGGCGGTATTTTTATTTTACCAGCGATCGCTTTTTCCATCGCCAGAAAGAAAAGCTTCTTTTTTCACTTTCCTTGAAAGGCAACCTTGACCCCAAGACCGATGTACAGGAGGCCGATGAATTTGTTTCCGCCCTGGTTCAGCCAGGAGATTCTCTTCAGCCACCCACTTACCGGCCCAATGACAAAGGCGATCATCGTCGTATAGATCAAGCCGAGCAGCACAAAAATCGCTCCGAGCGTTAAAAATTGCAGCATGGAGGCACCGCGTGCCGGATCGACAAATTGCGGCAAAAACGCCAGAAAAAACAGCGCTGTTTTCGGGTTCAGCATTTCTGCCAGCACAGCCTGGCTGAAGATACGTGTTGATGAAACCGGTGTTGTTTTGGCCATTTCAGCATCGGCTGCCTTTGTAAGCAGCGCTCGAATGCCCATGTAAAACAAATAAAGAGCACCGGCCAGCTTCACCGCATTAAAGGCTGTAGCAGACGTCATTAAAATAGCTGACAGCCCGACCGCTGCAAAAATCGTATGCGTAAAGTCCCCCACTGCAAGGCCGAGGCCGGTAATGACCCCTGCTTTTCGACCGCTTTGCATCGTGCGTGCTGCTGTCAGCAAAACAGCTGGACCTGGTATTAAAAACAAGCCGATGACAACGGCTGTAAATGTCAATAACGTAGCAAAATCAAACATGGCTTTTCCCCGATTCTTATGAAGTAACGTTCTACTTCGATCATAACAGGTGCACCCTAGAATAATCCAGTTCATCTTGCTAAAGCATTTCTGGGGCAAAAGAAAAAGCAGCCGCCCGGCATGAGCGCTGCCTGTTCTTTTTTATCCAAGATCTACGTTGTGATACACCTGCTGTACATCCTCTAAATCTTCAATCGCATCGATCATTTTTTCAAACTGTTCCTGGTCTTCTTCGGATAATGCAACATCGTTTTGTGCCAGCATCGTCAGCTCGGCTACCGTAAACTCTGTTACGCCGGCTTGCTTTAAAGCTTCCTGCACTGCGTGGAACTGGTCCGGCTCCGCATACACGATAACGGCTTCGTCTTCCTCCAGTACATCACGCACATCAAGGTCCGCTTCCATCAGCAGCTCCAGCACCTCATCCGCCGTTTTCCCTTCAAGTCCAAACACAGCTGTTGCATCAAACATGTACGCAACAGATCCACTGACGCCCATGTTTCCGCCGTTCTTCCCAAATGCCGCGCGAACATCAGATGCTGTACGGTTCACGTTGTTCGTCAATGCATCGACAATGACCATTGAACCGCTGGGGCCAAAGCCTTCATAGCGCAGCTCATCATAGCTTTCTTCCGCACCGCCTTTTGCCTTCTCAATGGCACGGTCAATAATGGTTTTCGGCACACTGTATGTTTTCGCACGTTCAAGCACCATCCGAAGTGCCTGATTGCTTTCCGGGTTCGGCTCACCCTGCTTTGCCGCTACGTAAATTTCCCGGCCGAATTTTGCATAAATCCGGCTTGTATTGGCATCCTTTGACGCTTTCTTTTCTTTAATATTATTCCATTTACGTCCCACACTGAACACTCGCTTTCCATTATCAATCTATGCTTATTATACAACAAAGAAAGAGTGCCGCACAAAACCGTTTTAACGGTCTTTAAATGCTGCTGGCCGTTTTTCAATAAATGCGGTCACGCCTTCTTTTGCATCCTCTGTGCCAAATAAAGAGCCAAACTGCCGGGCCTCCAGCGCTAGCCCCTCTCCTATCGACAAATCAATGCCGCTTAAAACAGACGTCAGCGCGGCTTTAATCGATAAGCTGCTTTTCTCAGCAACCAATTCCGCCAGTTCTGCTGCTCGGTGCTGAAGCTGATCCGCTTCAACAGAATGATTCACCAAACCGATTTTCTCCGCTTCCCGTCCGTCAATAAAACGGCCGGTCAGGATGAGCTCTAACGCTTTAGCCGTATTGGTCAGCCGGGCAAGCCGCTGTGTTCCGCCGTAGCCTGGAATAATGCCAAGCTTTGTTTCCGGCAGCCCGAGCTTTGCTTCATGCGCAGCAATTCGCATATGGCAGCTCATCGCAAGCTCCAGCCCGCCGCCGAGACAAGCACCGTTAATCGCTGCAATAAATGGCTTTTCTGACTGCTCGATTTTATTGTAAAGCGACTGCCCCCTTTGAGCCGCTCCTTCCGCCAGCTCTTCCTGTCCAAATAAATGAGTAAATTCTTTGATATCAGCACCCGCAATAAAGAAAGACCCTTCTCCAGTCAAAACGACCGCTTTAACAGAGGAATCCTGCTGCAGCTGATCCACGCAATCCCCCAGCTCCTGAAGTGCCTGACGATTCAAGGCATTGACCGGCGGATGGTCGATGGTGACGTACGCCACACCCTTCTCTTTCTTCACCTTTACAATCGAAAAATTCCCCATCCAGTATTCCCCCTCAACTGTAATAACGCTCTCATCTTATTCTACAATAAGAGTCTGTGACATAACAGTGAGGGCAGCCGGTGAATCCGAACGACCCAGTAGCTGAAAGTCTTGAATGTTCTTTTTTCTGGAAAAGCACAAGCAGGGGCTCCGGGCTGCCGGCTTCGCTTTCCTACTGGGCGAACGCTGAACCAGCCCAAAAAACGTGGCTGTTTTACCCTGTCCGCTCGTCCAGTGGGAGCATTCGCCGGCCTCCCTCCGCCCGTTGTCCTTCTAATGAAACAAGGAGGAGAAAGATGCTTGAAAACGACTGTTTTCAGCGGTTAACGAGTAGCTGTATGAGCAGAAGCTTCTCTTTTTTCTTATGAAATGGAAGGACAGATCCGTTTGTTTTTTTCCCGTTCATGACGCTCTTGTTTGGGTTTTATCAACTGCTTTCGCTCCCCACTTAGGGCGGCTGGCGCAGGACGTAGACTCGGGAGGGATCAGCGGGGCAGGTGAGATCCACTTTTGGAGCGGAGCGACAAAAGTTAGCTCACCGCCCGCCCCTCCGAACGCGAAGTCCTGCAGAAGCCGCCCGGACTGTGTTCGCGCAAGTGCGGTCGCGAAAGGGCTCATCACCTTAAAAATCAAAAAAAGAAAGCCGAACGCATGCGATATTTTCGCACGATCATTCGGCTTTCTCTACTATTCAAAACCTTTTGTCCCAAGCTTTTTAAAAATAGTGACCGCCACAAAGGGGGGTCACATCTTTTTAAGTTAAGCCTATACAGATAGCAAGAGCATCAGTTTTTAGGGAACCCCATGACATACTGCTTTGGTACGTCCGCTTCTTTCTGGAGCTGAACACCGGCTTCAAGCGCCCAATACGGATTTCTCAGCATGCCGCGTCCTACGGCAGCCAATTCAGCGTCCTCATTACCGATCACAGCGTTGGCCAAAATCGGATCGTCCAGGCGGCCCACTGCAATAACCGGCACCTCGACCGCTTCCTTGATCTGGCGTGCAAGCGGCACTTGATAGCCCGCATGTGTGCCAGGGCGCCCCGCTGCTGCAATTTGTCCCTCACCGCCGGCGCTAATGTGGAACATATCTACTCCTGCTTCCTTGTATTCCTTCGCGAAGGCAATGCTCTCATCAATGCCATAGCCGCCTTCTACGTACTCTTGAGCTGAAATCCGCATAATAAGCGGCATGTCTGCTGGCATTTCCGCTTTGGCTGCTTGAATAACTTCCTTGCCGAATTTTGTTAATTCCTGTCCATATTCATCTGTCCGCTTGTTTGTCAGCGGTGAATGAAACTGGTGGATCAAGTAGCCGTGGGCACCGTGAAGCTCAATCGTGTCAAATCCGGCCTCCACTGCCCGGCGGACAGCGGCTCCGAATTTCTGGACCATTTCCTTTACTTCATCGGTTGACAGCGCTCTTGGTGTCTTATACTTCTCATCAAACGCAATCGCTGACGGCGCCACAGGCATTTCTGCATCCTCCGCTTTACGGCCGGCGTGCGCAATTTGAATGCCGATCTTTGCTCCGCGCTTGTGCACAGCCTCGACAATTTTTTTCAGCGCCGGCACTTGCTCGTCTGACCATAAGCCAAGGCAGAAATCGGTGATGCGCCCCTCAGGCTCCACGTTGGTCATTTCCACAATAACAAGACCCGTCCCGCCAATGGCGCGGCTTTCATAATGAACAGCGTGCCAGTCGTTTGCGACGCCGTCCTTTGCTTCCACTGAATACTGGCACATCGGCGGCATAACAACCCGGTTCTTTAATCCAAGACCTTTAATAGAATATGGCGAAAATAAATGATTCATGTTAATTCATCTCCTTGTTTATATGTATGCACATGCATATAAATTATCATTTACACTTTTCACTGTCAAAAATAATCGCTTTTCCACACAAAAAAGCTTTCCCCGGTTGGAAAGCTTTTTAAACATTATGGTTTTTTCAACTGCTTGACCGCCCGGTCCAGCGCCTTTTCGGTAGCGGAATCGGAAAAAGCGGTGTCCAGTGCCTGACAAAATGTTTTGAGCACCTGTTCAAGCTTTGCTTCTCCCTCATCTGTAAGCGAGGCATAAATGGCGCGGCGATCCTCCACACAGCTATGTCTTCTGACAACTCGGCAATTTTTTTCTTCCAGACGGTTCACCAGCCGGGAAAGGGCACTCTGACTTAAACCGACCATTTCCTGCAATTGAAACAGCTTTAATTTCTTTTCCGGCGCTTCTGACAAAAACAGCAGCACATAGCATTCATTCAACGAAAGCTGATGCTGTTCCTGCAGTGCCCGTTCAAGGTCTCTCGTAACAGCTGCCTGAATAGCAGTCAGTCCGAGCCACCCCTTTAAAAGCGGCGCATTCTGTTCGTTTTCTTCCACACGATCACCTATTTCCGAGCAACGATTTTCTTCCATTATACTATGTTTCAGAAGGAAAACGAACCGCAAGTCCTATTGTGTCAGTCGCGCCATCCACTCAATCAATTTTTCCCGTGATTGAATATTTTCATTGCATACAAGACTGCTTTTACAAATATAGTTTCCCCTTTTCACAGAAGTGCCTTGTACTGTTTTTTTGGATTCGGACATAAACAAGGCGATATCCTCGTGTCCATTACAAATGCTGCAGATACCTTTAATGCCTTCGTTTTTCATTAACCCGCGCACTCCTGCCAGCCTGCCGTCTTTTTCAAAGACAATATACGTTTTATTGGCCCCTGCGTCATGCCAGCGTACATATGATGTTTCTTTAAAATCTACTTCTTCAAGAGGCGGCACCTCCAGCTTTTTCACCTTAGGGAAGGCTTTTTTCAATGCCTGCTCGGTCAAGTCCGGAAATGGGATCACGTATGCCTTGAGCGATGCCGCAAACGCATCCGCACCTTCTCGGTCTTTTACCGCATTGATCGGTTCGAGCAATAATTTTTGCTCACTCGTCAGCTGTTCAAATAACCCGACTGCTTTTTCTTGTGCAAGAGACGTCAACGCTTCTAATACAGATGCATCATTCACTGAGCCATACGCACTGGCTAACAGTTTTGCCTGATGTTTCAGAAAATGATATTGGTCACTTTTCATAAAAGGGTCCATCTTGATCACTCCATTCTCATCCACTTTAAAAGAAAGCCCCGCCTCCGTAAATACCAAAAACGATTTAGAATTGAAAATGACCTATTGATGATCAAAGGAAAACGAAGCTGAGAATAAGCACTACGGCAAAGGCAGTCAGCGAATTTGCGATCTCCAGCACGGTCCACGTTTTCAGTGTGTCTTTTACATCAAGACCAAGATACCGGTTGACGAGCCAGAACCCGGAATCATTGACGTGTGACGCCATAATTCCGCCTGCCGAGATGGAGATGACGAGAAGGGCAAGCGCGGGCCCAGACAGTGCCATCGGTTCAATAATCGATGCCATAAAACCGGCAGACGTAGCCATAGCGACGGTTGCAGACCCTTGCAGCACTCGAATGGAAGCGGACAACACATAACCGAGAACGAGCGGCGGGACGGCAGACGAGGAAAGCAGCTCGCCGAGAACAAGGTTCAAGTCGGAATCAACAAGCACTTGCTTAAAAACGCCGCCCGCTCCCGTCACAAGCATAATCATGCCAGTCGGCTGTATAGCTCTCCCCGCGATCGTCCTCACATCCTGTCTGGAGTAGCCGCGCCGAATGCCAAGAAAGTAAAACACAAGCAGCACCGCCATAATCATCGCCGTAAACGGATGACCTGCAAAAGCGAAAAAAGTTCGCAGCACGTTGCCTTCAGCTAAAAAAGCCGCTGTCGTTGTATTCATCAGCATCAATAAAAGCGGAACCGCAATAATGAAAACAAGCAGACCAAACCCCGGCAGCTCCTCCTCCTCTTCCGATCGGTCCGGAATCGCCATATAGTCCGGAACCGATACATGGATTTTCCCTGCCATATATGAGCCGAACAGCGGACCCGACACGATCATAGCCGGAATCCCGGCAGCCAGCCCAAACAAAATGACCCAGCCAAGATCCGCTCCGATCAAATGCGCCACGGCAATAGGTCCCGGCGTGGGCGGAATCAGGCTGTGGGCGGCAGAAAGTCCGGCAAACAGCGGCAACGCATAAAAAAGCAGTGACCGGCCACTTTTTTTCGCCAGCCGGTACACAATCGGAATAAGCAAAATAAACCCAACATCAAAAAAGACCGGAATGCCGACAA
Organism: Domibacillus enclensis; assembly: GCF_900156125.1. Lineage (GTDB taxonomy): Bacteria > Bacillota > Bacilli > Bacillales > Domibacillaceae > Domibacillus > Domibacillus enclensis. The sequence continues at coordinate 158,367 of NZ_FTLX01000007.1, forward strand.
CAAAGCCTGTAAATGCAAGTGCCCAGGACACTCGTTTTTCACCAAAGGTTCGAATTAGCGTTCGGGACAGCCGTTCTGCCCCGCCCGATGCGTCAAGCATCTGGCCGAACATGGCGCCAAGCCCAACAATGACTGCCACAAAGCCAAGCGTCTCGCCCATTCCTTTTTGCATCGAAAACAAAATGGAATCAAGCGGCATCCCCGTTGCCACCCCAACAAATAAACTGACAAGGAACAAAGCGACAAAAGCATGAAGCTTCAATGTCATAATTAAAAATAAAAGAAGCGTGATCGCCGCAGCTACCGCGGATATTAAATAAAATTCGGACATCATTGCGCCTCCGATTGCTTCAACACCTATAGTCTGTTCTTTCATTATACGGAAAATTATTTCTCCTGCAATCGGTTACAAGAAAAAATTTTCTTTTCTCGTCGATTTCAGTATAATGGAGAAAAGAGCGATTTTCATGGAGGTGAACCACGTGGAGCCACAGCAGTGCCTGACACGAATCCAATCCTTTTATCCGGAATTTAACGATACCGAGAAAAAAATAGCGGATTATATTTTAACAGCACCCGAAAAGATTATGAACCAGACCATTACACAAGTAGCCGAAGATGTTGGTGTCGCATCATCAACGATTTTCCGTTTTTGCCAGCGAATGGGCTTTACGGGCTATCAGAAGCTGAAGATCGCCCTTGCGTCTGAAATCGCTTCGCCCCTCCGCGATATGGTGCAGGAAAAAATTCAGGAGCAGGACAATGAGCGGGCGGTCACGGAAAAGATTTTCAATACGAGCATCCGGACGTTCCAGGACACCATTCAAACGATGGATTTTTCACTTATTAAAAAAGCGGTCAATGCCATGATGGCAGCGGAAAAAGTCGAGTTTTATGGAACGGGCAATTCAGGCATTGTCGCCCTTGATGCCCACCATAAATTTATTGGATCTGGATTATCTACTAATGCGTATACAGATCCCTATTTGCAGCGCAGAGCAGCCTCACAGCTGTCCGAAGACGATATTGCTTTTATTATTATCGGATCGGATGCACCAGACGAAGCACTGGCCGTCTTTGAAGCGGCCAAAGCAGCCGGCGCAAAAACGATTGTCATGACGAACATGATGCGGTCGCCGATGAATAAAAAAGCCGATATCATGCTGCGCACCATCTCCAGCGGCATCGAGTCACGCACAGACGATATGTATTCTCGCATCGTTCAAATGAGCCTGATTGACGCCCTGTACACGAATGTGATGAAAGCCCGCAAGCCAGCAGGGACACTTGGTAAATTAAAACGGCTGTTTGATTAATAAGAGTATGCAATGAAGATCAACAAAGAAAGCCGAATGGATGCGATGTTTCGCATGATCCGCTCGGCTTTCTCTTCTATTTAAACCCTTTTGTCCCAATTCCCTTATGACAAAGATTTCTTATACACAATTTTTTTAATCGTTTCCACAGATAACCTATACGTATCGGCCAATTCATCAATCGGGCATCCATGCTGAAAAGCGGCCTTTATTCGCCGGTTTCGCTCATCCAGCTCTTGTCGGCCTCCAGATTGTGTTCCCCATTTTTTTCGTTTGTCTTTCGTTTTGGGAATATACAGCATTTCCCCCTGGACATACTTTTGAATTTCTTTCAGCAGATCCTCTGGTAAAACAGCTCCTGCTTTTACGTAATTCATTTCCGGCCACTCCTTATCATTTTTTTCAATGTAAGGGCAAAGCCGGTTTCGGAATGATTCAGGCGATGAAAAAATTCACCCCATGCAAAGAATCGCCTTTTCCGAACCAGGCTTTGCATGGGCCGCTTGAATCTGCGACGAACATTTCACATTCACCATCATCCACCTCCAAACATGTTTCGTTGCCTTCCATTATACAACAAAAAAGCAGCTGTCCTGTAAGACAGCCGCTTTTTCATTTAAGCCTCAAGCAGACAGGCTATTTAAGAAGGCTTCAATCTCTTCCTGTGTTTTCCGGTCTTTGCTGACAAAGCGGCCGGCTTCTTCCCCTTCATGAAATGCCACAAAGCTAGGAATACCGAATACACTTAATTCTCCGCATAAATCAATAAACTGATCACGGTCTACATAAATAAACTGATATTCCGGATAATCGGCTTCAATGCCCGGCAGAATCGGTTCGATGACCCGGCAGTCCGGGCACCAGTCTGCTGAAAACATAAAAACGACCCGCTCTTCTTTTTTCAATTGCTCAAATTGCTCCATTGACTGTAACTTTTCCATTTTATTCCCTCCAGCTGTTTTCTGTACAGCTCATTATACAATTACATCACAGACCCTTACAAATCGCGTGCATTAAACGTGTCGCCGTTTTTCAAGTTGCCCGCTTGAAAACCACGGTAAAACCAGTTTTTCCGCTGTTCGGACGTTCCGTGCGTAAAGCTGTCAGGAACAGCATAGCCCTGCGCCCGTTTTTGGATGGTGTCATCTCCTACTGCACTGGCCGCCGTCAGCGCTTCTTCCAGGTCACCTTCTTCCAGCACACCCATTCCCTGTGCATGATGTGCCCACACACCGGCATAATAATCTGCTTGCAGCTCCAGCTTAACGGAATACTCATTGTACTCTTCCTCACTGACACGGTTCCGCATCGCATGCACCTTTTGAGATGTGCCGAGAAGCGTTTGTACGTGGTGGCCGACTTCATGCGCGACCACATACGCCATCGCAAAGTCGCCCGGCGCCTGGAACTGGTTTTGCAGCTCCTGATAAAAGCTTAAATCAATATAAAGGCGCTGATCGCCCGGGCAGTAAAACGGTCCAACAGCGGATGTTGCCGTCCCGCAGGCGGAATCGACACTTCCTGAAAACAGGACCAGCACCGGCTTCTCGTAGACCATTCCTTCTTCTTCAAACACTTCTGTCCAGACATCCTCTGTATCGGCCAGGACAACCGACACAAACTGAGCAAGCTCCCTGTCCTGTTCAGTTTCCTGATAAGGCTCCGTCGTTCCCGTACCAAGCAGCTGGGAAGGGTCGCCGCCCATCAGCGTAAAAATCAAGACAAAAATAAGACCGATGCCGCCAATGCCGCCGCCCAAAACCGCTTTTCCACCGCCCATGCCTCGGCGGTCTTCCACATTTGAGCTGCCTCTTCTTCCCTGCCATTTCATATGTGTTCCTCCTCAAGCCAATTCCTTTTTGTAGTAGTGTTATACCCACAGGAGTGAACCGTTAGACGAACAGACAGAAAATTTAATGGGTGTAAACTAAAAAAAGCTCCTTGCCGTATGAAGATTCTGTTAAGATCACCCCTTTTCCGTTCTTTTTCTAACGGAAAAACCGTATACTTTAAAAAAAGACAAAGAAGAAATGAGGGAGTTGGAGATGAAGCGTATAGCGGTTTTTTGCGGCTCAGCAAGCGGGGCTTCAGCAGCATATACAGAAGGCGCTTCTCTGCTGGGCAAAACACTGGCTGCACAAGGTATTGGGCTTGTGTACGGCGGTTCCAGTGCAGGATTGATGGGTGCTGTCGCTCAAGCCGTTTTACAGGAAGGCGGTGAAGCGATTGGCGTTATTCCAACGGTTCTTCAGGAAAAGGAGATTGCGCACACCAATCTGACGGAACTGTACATTGTTGATTCTATGCACGAGCGCAAAGCCAAGATGGCGGAGCTTGCGGATGCTTTTATCGTGATGCCTGGCGGCGCCGGCACGATGGAGGAGTTTTTTGAAGTGTTTACATGGGCTCAAATCGGTCTTCATCAAAAGCCGATTGGCTTGCTCAATATCGCCCACTATTTTGATCCGCTCGTTTCCTTTTTCGATCATATGACGGATGAGCGCTTTTTGCAGGAGCAATACCGGACGATGCTTCTCGTTGAAGAGTCCCCCGAGCAGCTGCTTGCATCGTTTCATTCTCATACACCGCCGGCTGTTAAAACATATGAAAAAGAACCCACGATTTAGTGTCAGCAACGAGAAAAAGCCGAACGCTTCAAGTGCATGCGTTCGGCTTTCTTGGTTACCGGGAAACCTCGTGAACAGGCAAACAAATCGTGACGGTTGTTCCTGTTCCTTCCTTGCTTTTGAACAATATTTCGCCGCCATGCTCTTTGATAATGCGGAAGCTGATCATGAGGCCAAGCCCCGTTCCTCTCGTCTTGCTTGTATAAAAAGGCTCTCCCAGCCGGGAAACACGCTCCTCGGACATGCCGACTCCCTGATCTGAAATGGATACAGCCACTTTTCCATCCGTTACGTTTTCTTGAACGAGGATCGTCGCATTTTCGCCCGAAGCTTCTACTGCATTTTTTAAAATGTTAATAAACACCTGCTTCAGCTGATTGGCATTTCCTTCAAGCTTAATTTCCTCATTAAAAGAGACATGCTCGATTGAAATGCTTTTCATCATAGCCTGCATCGTCAAAAGCCCAATGACATCCTTGACTAAATCTGTCAGTGCAATCGTGTCCTTTACCGCTATTTCCGGCTTGGCGAGGACAAGCAGCTCACTCGCCACAAAATGAATCCGGTCCAGCTCATCCAGCATAATCGTCGTATACTTCGGATCAATCTGGTACTCCTGGTCGATCAACTGGACAAAGCCTTTTAAGGAAGTGAGCGGATTTCGAATTTCATGGGCCACTCCGGCTGCCAGCTGTCCGACGATATTCATTTTTTCCGTCCGGCGAATGTACTCTTCTTTTTGCTCCAGTTCCGTTATATCATTCGCCACACAGAGAAGTTCTTTATGACCCTCCGCAAAAAAGATCGGCTTTTTCGCCATTTGAACCGTACGCTCTCCGTCTGCGGTCGCAAACGGCCGCTTTTCCTGCATCAGCTGTTCATTTTTCTCAAGCAGCGACAAGTCTTCCTGAATCATCTGCGGTGCCTGCGCCTGCGTCCAGGAAAAGTCCTTCTCGCTTTTGCCTGTCATCTCCTCAGGCGTTGTTTGATAAGCAGCTGCCAGCGCGGTATTCACCATTGAAAAACGGCCGTTTTGATCCTTTGCATAAATGTAATTCGGATTCGAATCAATGACCTTTCTTAAAAACAATTGCTGAACAAACAATTGGCCATTTCCTTCTTTGATCATGTCGTAATTCATTTTAATATACGCGTAAAAAATGCCCATCACTAAAATGATTAAAGCAAAGATTGCTTGAAACAGCGGGCTTTCCGGCGATAGATTCACGATACCAAACACATAGGCACATAACAGGGCCGTAAAAAAGGTCATTAAAAACGTTTTGCGATGCTTATCAACAACGGAAAAAGTTAAATAGATCGCCAGCATATTGATCGCGAAAATAAGCAGGACATTCAACGAAAAGGTCCAGCCAAGCGCCCCCGCCATCGGGTAATAAAAGACTTCATTAAACGGCTCAATAGAATGAAGCTCAAATTCCGCTATACCATACGAGGTCCAGTTAATGGCATAGACACCAATGCTCCACATTAACAGGGTGAGAAAAGCAGGCTTGTTAATTATTTTTTTCAATCTGCGTTTTTTCTGATCAGAAAGTTTTAATGCTTCAAAAAATAAAAGCTGATAAATCATATAAAATAAAAGCGGCGCAAACATGACGGTGCCCGCTCGAAAAAAGCGGAACAGCTGCTCAATAACCGGCTGCTCCAGCCACCCCTCGCCATATAAAACCGCAATGCTCATCTGCCACATACTAATCGCTAAATAAAAAACACCAAGCGGATACGTGAATCGCTGATGCGGCATCCGAAATAAAATGAAAACTGCTGTCAAAGGAATCAGCGAAAAGAACACCATTAAGACAAAAGCCATATCCTCACCTGCACAACTTCTTTTTCTTCTCATCGTACAGGAAAGATGCCCTCGTTTCGAATGTTTTATCAAAAAAATACAAAAAACTCCCGAGTATCCGTTTTCATTTGGAAGTATAGGGAATATCAAAAGGAAATGATGCCCTATTTGTAAATATTAAAGGAGGCGTTTAGTTTGAGGAACGTATCTTTGTTTTCAGCTGTTTTTCTCCTGTTTTTCAGCGGATTTTCCCTGACCGCCAGCGCCGATGGCTTTGACGACCTGCAGGAATCGGACCGTTTTTATGAGGAAATGATGTTTTTAGAAGAGAACGAGGTGATCTCGGGTTATCCCGATCAAACCTTTCGTCCGGCAGAACCTGTCACGAGAGCAGCGGCCGCCATTATGATCGGCAAAGCTCTGCAGCTTGACGGTGAGCAGCGTGATACGTCTTTTTCAGATGTCAGCAGCAGCCAGCAGGCAAGCGGCTACATCGCTTCAGCTGTCGATGAAGGCATTATAAGCGGGTACCCGAATGGCACTTATAAGCCGTATGAAACGGTCACACGAGGTCAAATGGCGATCTTTTTATCGAAGGCCTTTAAACTGACAGACGAAGCAGCGGTTCCGTTTTCCGATATTTCACCGAACATGGCGGCGTATACGTTTATTCAGCGCATAACAGCAGAGAATATTGCAGCCGGCTATCCTGACGGAACGTACCGCCCGAATGACGCTGTGACACGCGCTCAATTTTCCGCTTTTTTAGCCCGGGCGCTGGATGACCGGTTTAAGGTTGAGCAGCCGAGCTATGCGATGGATCAAAGCAAGGTGTACCGCTACAGCGCTGATGAAGTGGGCACGATTTCGTATTCTTTTTCTGAAACCGAACCGAACGGATGGAACGTATGGAACACGTATGAAGGCGGCGTGAGGGCAGAAGATCCGATGGTCGAGCGTGAAGACAGCGAAGGCTATTACTTCAGCTATTTAACAGAGGAAGGACCTGTTTCTATCGTCCAGCTGTTGAAATACCCCGCTGTTGTCGGTCAAAGCTGGTCGATCAACCCGGATGGAACTGGAAAATTGACGATCACGTCGACTACTGAAACCGTCACAACACCGGCAGGTACGTTTCATCATGTGGTGGAAGTCACAGGTGAAGGCGGCGTAAAGGTTTATTATGCACCGAACATAGGGCGCATTCAATCAAGCATTAACGGTGCGGTCATGCTCGAACTGACGGAACTGGATACACCGTGACCTGCCTTTCTCATTCATGAGCCAAATGACCGTCTATAATGGATTGAAGCTCCTTTAAATACAGCTGGGCTACCCGGCTCAGCTGTATTTTTTCATGGGCAATCCAGCCGACGGTCATCGTTTCTTCTGCCTGCAGCGGCACCGGCACGATATCGGTTCCATTTAAATCCTCGCTTAAAATGCCGGTTGAGATGGTGTAGCCATTTAATCCGATCAACAAATTAAACAGTGTCGCCCGGTCACTCACCTGAATGCTTTTTTGATGCGGCAGTGTGCTGAAGAGTTCTTCCGCGTAATAAAACGAATTAAATTCTCCCTGTTCAAAGGAAAGGCGCGGGTATGCTTCCAGCTCTTCAAGCGTCACAGATGATTGCTTTGCGAGCGGGTTTTGTACGCTGACAAATACGTGCGGCTTCGCTTCAAACAGCGCTTCAAACAAAAGCCCATGATCTTTTAACAGCTGGCTGATGACTTTTTCGTTAAAGGAACTTACATACAAGATGCCAATCTCACTGCGTAAATTTTTTACATCCTCAATAATTTCATACGTTCGTGTTTCCCGAAGTGTAAACTGGTATTCATCCGCCCCATGCTTTTTAATCGTGTCCACAAAGGCGTTCACTGCAAACGCATAATGCTGGGTTGAGACCGAAAACAGCTGGCGTGCCGGCTTTGCGTTCAAGTAGCGCCCCTCGAGCAGCTCTGCCTGCTCGACCACCTGTCGGGCGTACCCTAAAAACTCAGCGCCGTCCGTTGATAACGTAATGCCTCTGGACGTGCGGACGAAAATGGCAATGCCAAGCTCGGCCTCCAGTTCTTTCACTGCTTTGGACAAACTCGGCTGCGACAAAAACAGCCGCTTAGCCGCTTCATTAATCGATCCGCAATGCACAATTTCAATGACATACTTTAACTGCTGCAATGTCATGATTGCCCCTGCTCCTTTACATTCAAGCCCATCAGCTTCGCAAAGCCGATGGCCTGCTCCGGAGATACTACACAGCCCTCCAAGCTTTCTAGCTCCACATGAAGCTGATCAAATGTACATGTACGAATGTCGATTCCTTTTAACGACATTTGCTTGAATTGAACATCGTCCAGATCACTTTTTTCGAAGAACACGTGCTGGAACGCGCTGCCCCAAAAATTAGCTCCCTTTAGCGACGATTCACGAAAAGCAGTATGTTTAAGCTGGGCATCAACAAAGTCACTAAGCGGCGCCACACACTGCTCGAATGTAACGTGACTCAAATGTGCCTCGGAAAAATCGGCCCCCGTCAGCTTGCAATCCTTAAAGGCCACCCGGTGAAAAATACCTTTATGAAAGAGGACGTTGGACAAATCACAGTTTTCAAACACAACATCCATTAAGTCGGCGCGCTCGAGCCGTGCATGCGTAAATGAACTGTTTTTGACGACTACTTTTGAACAAATGATCTTTTCTATTTCTATGTCCGATGCCTGAGCGCCTGTTACCGTGCAGGCTGACAGCTCCGGCTCGTCTTCGTCGTAAATCGCCCGGAAATCGACACTGTCGAGATCCCGGGGAAGCTTGGGTGCGTCAATCTTTGCTTTCTTCACCATTCGTTCTCCTTCTTTCTATCACTTTTTTTGACGACGAACCCTTTTGCCATCGTCTGCAAAATGTTAATCAACTCTTTTGACAGCATTTCAGGCGTCAAGTCATACCCATTTTTAATCCATTCTACAATCAGCCCTGACGTCCCATGCGCCATATAGCGTTTATGGGCAGGCGTATTCATCGTTGGCATATCTGACACAAACTCAAATTGCTCGTCCAAAATTTGATAAATCGCATTCGGCAGGTCATGATGCATATTAGGAATCGTATCCGCTTTTAACAGCAGGTTAAAATAATTTTTATTCTGTTCAATAAAGTAAATTAATTCAAAGGAATGAGGGCCCATGCTGCTGACTTGTATTTGATCCCCTTCTTGATACTTGTCCATACTCGTCTTTTTAATGGCTTCAACCATTTCATTTTGCAGCTCTTCTGTTATATGCTGCTTATCTATGTAGTAGTGGTAAAAGGTCGTCCGATTATAAAGTGCTCTCTTAACAATATCTGTTACTGTCACATGACTGTAGCCTTTTTCTTCAATTAATTCAATAAATGCCGTCTTTAAGTGAGACTTTGTCCGTACTATTCGTCTGCTCTGGTTTTCCATCCTCACCTGTCCCCCCATATCTCCAACACTTTTCACCAAAGTGTTGGAATACTCCACATATCGCTCTTTATTACTGATTGATCACTAAAAAAAGAAGCCTTACACTAATATTGTAAACGAATTCATAAACTGGCTGTATCATGAAGGATTGCTTCTACTCACCTATTTTATTATAAGTTGATAAGAGCGAGAATTCATGCGCCAGCTTCATAAGGAGTGGATATAATGGGACGTTTCGAGTCAAAAGTTGTATTAATTACTGGTGCAGGCTCTGGCCTTGGACGAGCTGCTGCGCTGCAAGTAGCAAAAGAAGGCGCTGCTCTGTCACTTGTAGATATCAACGCTGGTGCTCTGGAAGATACAAAAGAAGAAGTTCTAGCAGCGGCACCGGAAACGGATATCTTATTGTTGGAAGCAAACGTAGCAGATGAATCTGCCGTTGAGCGTTACGTATCGGAAACTGTCGGCAAATTTGGCAAAATCGACAGCTTCTTTAACAACGCTGGCATTGAAGGAAAGCAAAACTTAACAGAAGACTTTACGGTGGATGAGTTTAATAAAGTCGTCACCATCAATTTGAACGGTGTATTTTATGGAATGAAGCATGTTCTTAAAGTCATGAAGAATCAGGGCTTCGGCTCGATCGTCAACACCGCTTCCGTCGGCGGCATTCGTGGTGTGGGCAATCAGTCAGGCTACGCAGCAAGCAAACATGGTGTCGTCGGATTAACCCGTAATTCAGGCGTTGAATACGGTCAGTTTGGTGTCAGTGTAAAAGCGATCGCTCCAGGTGCAATCATGACACCTATGGTTGAGGGCTCTCTTCGTCAAATCGGCGGCGATAATTGGCAAGAGGTTGGAAAAGAATTTGTGAGCGTGAATCCGATGAAGCGCTTCGGGAAGCCTGAGGAAGTCGGCTACCTCGTTGCATTTCTCCTATCAACTCAGGCGGACTTCATCAATGCTGCAGTCGTACCGATCGACGGCGGACAATCCTATAAGTATTAACGCAACAAAGCGGCAGCCATTACCCGGCCTGCCGCTTTGTTTTTGTTTCTGTATTTGGTTCCTTCGCGCCGCCAAGCTTGAATACAATAATTCCTGAGACAATGACTAGCACCCCAATCAACTGCTGCCATGTGAAAGGAACCTTTTCCAGCCCCATCCAGCCGAATGTATCCCAGACGAGCGCAAAGCTAAGCTGGGAAATCATCATAATGGAAACGGCAAAAGTCGGGCCGAGCCGCTTCATGCCCTGCACAAGACAGGTGACCACCCCGACACCAATCAAGCCGCTGAACCAGAACCACATTTCCATCGGCTTTGGTGCGAATAATCCTGCTCCTTCAAAGACTAGACCCATCACAAGTGACGCCGCAAAGCCCATTCCGAGCACAAGCGCTGTTGTCGCCCAGGAGCCGGTCCGCTCATTCACCCGGCTGTTAAATACATTTTGCATGCCGACGAGCGCACCTGCCGCGACCGCGAAAAAAAGACCGATTGCCATGTGTACCCTCCTTCATTTTTCATAAATACTTTGTCCCGAAGCTTCATAAAGCCCTTCCCGGTCCTTCACAACAACTGAGCCTCTTTTTCGTTCGATCCAGCCATTTTCGCTAAACGACTGAAGTACCCGGTTCATGTGGCGGTAGCTCGTGCCGATCAAGTTGGCTGCATCCTTTAAGCTGGCCGTACTGAGCGTCTTTCGTTCCTCCGACGAAACCGACAGAAGATAGCTCGCCAGCCGGACATCGACCGAATGCATTAAGTGAAAGCTTAAGGACGTCGACTTCACGTAAAACTTCCGTGCAATAATGTTCAGCATAAAGCGGAGAAACGGCGGATGCTCGTCTGCGTGCTGCTTCAGCCGCGTATGGTGAACACCGATCATCACAACCGGCGACACCGCTTCAACGGTGTTAATAATATCTGTTTCTTCAATATATTCAATATCGCCGATCACTTCCGGAGGCGTCTTAAAAGAAAGAATCAGCGTTTTCCCTTCAGCGGAATTCGTGTACACCTTTACCTTGCCTTTGACGAGAACATACACATATTCCAGCGCCTGCCCCTGCACACAAATCCATTCGCCCGGCTCAAACAGGTAAAGTGATAGATAGGGCGCAAGCGACTTCGGAAAGACGTCCTCCATTTGATGAGCCCGGACGTATGCATTCAGCTGATCGCGATCCGCTAGTTCCTTCATACTCATTCCCCCAGCCGGTTACATTTTTAACATGACAACACCTGCTGCCATGAGCAGGATGCCAATGATTTGCGGAAGCCGGATCTTCTGTTTTTTCACGCCGAACCAGCCCATTCCGTCAATCACAAAGGTGAAAAGCAGCTGCGCAATGAGCAGCGATGCAATCGTCAATGTCACGCCCACATGCTGAATGGCGGTGACGTTGCTGAAGATCACAAATGCAGCCAGCCCGCCGCCCATTAAATAAAGCGGATGCACCTGCTTTAACTGTACCGCCGTGCCATCCCGCACAAACAAAAAAATAAGCATAGCGGCCACAAAGCCCGTCAGCTGGGTGAGTGTGGCAGCCTGCCACGTCCCGATCGCGTCACTGATCCGGGCATTCGCCACCCCCTGCAGCGTAATAAATGCGCCCGCTAAAAAAGCAAATACAATGCCTTTCATCTGTTATTCTCCTCAATTATTCATTTCTTACTATTAAAAAGCAAACTGTGCATCGTTGAAAAGGACATATGTCCCAAATAAAAAAAGAATTTTTTTATTACATTTTTTCACAAACTCTCAAGAAATTCTTGACCTTCACGCAGCGTCAGCCTTTAAGATAAGAGCATCAGGAGGGCTGCTTATGGAATATACCATTAAAAAGCTGGCGCAGCTGTCCGGCGTCACAGTCCGGACTTTGCGCTATTACGATCAGATCGGGCTATTAAAGCCGGCAAGGATCAATTCATCCGGCTACCGCATTTACGGAGAAGCGGGGGTCGACCGGCTTCAGCACATTTTGTTTTACCGGGAGCTGGAGGTTCCATTGGAAAGCATTCAAGTGATACTGGATGACCCGGCCTTCGACAAAACCGCAGCGTTACAATCTCATTACACGAAGCTGCAGCAAAAGCGCGACCGCCTTGACACCATTTTAGCGACCATCGAAAAAACCATAGCCTATCAGGAAAGAGGGATACCGATGCAGGACAACGAAAAATTTAACGGCATGAAAGAAAAAATGATTGAGGAAAATGAACGGACCTATGGAGCTGACATTCGCGAAAAGTATGGCGACGAGGTCATCAATGCCAGCAATACGAAGCTAAGGGGCTTGTCTCAGGAAAAATATGAGGCGATGCAGGCACTGGAGCATAACCTTCTTTCTCTGCTTCAACAAGCTTACGCAACAGGTGATCCCTCTTCAGAAGACGCACAAGAACTTGCCGCCAGGCACAAGGAGTGGCTTCTGTATTCATGGCCAAGCTACTCAAAAAAAGCACATGCCGGTCTTGCAGAAATGTATGTGGCGGACGAACGGTTCACCGCGTATTACGATCAGCACGTCAAAGGCGGAACGGCATTTCTGCGGGACGCGATTCTCATTTACACAGGCGTTTCCAGCGACTAAAGACGAAGAAAAGAGGCGCTTTAAGCCGCCTCTTTTCTTCTATATTCCCATCTCTTCAGATGCTCCATTATATGAAACATTGAACTGAAAATGCTTAGATTGATTTAGACTGAAGCTTTGCCAGCAATTGATCGAGGTGCTCAAGCTGAGAGGAGAACCCCTGAACCATGCCCATATCCATCACTTGCTGAAGTGCCTCCTCTGAAGCGTAGCGGGACCGAAAGATCAGCTTCGTCTCCTCTCCGATTTCTTCAAACAGGATGGTGCTGTGTGTCGACGGCATTTCCTTGCTTTCTGACCCTTGTTCATCTGAAAAATAATCAGTGTATACGATTTTTTCAGGTGGAACTATTTCATGGAAAACCCCTTTTCCCCAGGACTCCATCCCGTAGAAATCCCCCTGGTCCTTATCTGTACAGCGCATGCAATAGTGCCAAACGCCTCCGGGCTTAAACTCAAATTGACGATTTTCCGTTTCCCAGCCTGCTGGCCCCCACCAGGCTTCTACATGATCTGAAGATGAAAAAACCTGAAAGACAAGATCACGGGGTGCTGCTACGATTCTTTCCATAATCAGGTCGCTGCCTTCTACCTTCACCATTACCGTTTGATCCGACACAATCATTCCTCCTCATGAATAGATACTTTATCTATTCGCCGTTTCCTCGCCTTCTTCCTTTCGCAGAAGCGTCTTTCTTTCCCATTATGGTAAACTGAAAAAAGTGTTCTTTTGCCAATTAAAACAAAGAAGGAGAAAAACGTGAAGAAAAACAAAACATTTGAAACCGTACGGAAAGTGATCATGATTGTACTCGGGGCCGTCATTGCCGCTTACGGCCTGGAAGCGGTTCTTATTCCAAACAGCGTCATTGATGGCGGCGTGACGGGCATCAGCATTATGGGGTCCTACGTATTCGGGCTTCCACTGGGTGTTTTACTGTTCATTTTAAATCTGCCGTTTGTGTACCTCGGCTACAAGCAGGTCGGAAAAACTTTCGCGATTATGAGCATCGTCGGCATCGCGGCCCTTTCGATTTCGACCGTTCTGCTGCACCATGTCACCATTATTTTAGGCCCGGAAGACCCGCTCCTGATTGTGCTGGCAGGCGGTATATTTCTCGGTGTCGGCATCGGTATTGTACTCCGTAACGGCGGCGCGCTGGACGGATCGGAAGTATTGGCTGTGCTGCTTTCGCGCAAAATCCCTTTTTCCGTCGGAGACATTATTTTATTCCTAAATGCCTTTATTTTTATCGGCGCCAGCTTTATTTACGGCCTTGAAAGTGCCCTTTATTCCGCTATTACCTACTACATCGCGAAAAACGTTATCGACATTATTCAAGTCGGGCTGGAAAAATCGAAATCGGTGCAGGTGGTCAGCGCAAAATCTGCTCAAATCGGTGAGGCCATTGGCGCACGCTTAGGACGCGGAGTTACATTCACGCAAGGGCGCGGCGGCTTTTCCAACGAACCGACAGATATTTTGCACTGCGTTATTAACCGCATGGAAGAAAACAAACTCGTCTCGATCATTAAAGAGCATGATGAGAATGCCTTTGTGGTCATCTCTGACGTATCCGAAGTACGCGGCGGCAACTTTAAAAAGCGTGACATTCACTAACGAATTTTTTCTTGTTTAAGGAAACTTTTTTAAAGGAAAAGAAGTATACAGAAGCAAGGAGTGGATGATGATGTGGTTGAAAAAAAAGAAAAAAGAAGAATTCGAACAGCAAATCGAAGGAAAAGAGCAGCACTATACAGATGAAAAATTCACGAATAAGCTGACCGCATCCGGCAGCAATCTCGGACAAAAAGCCGTATATGCCGCGCTGCTTTTATTTGAAGCATTAAAAAGCTCGAAGCTGCCGACAAAAACGCGGCTGACCATTCTCGGCGCACTCGGCTATTTGATCCTGCCGGCGGATGCTGTGCCAGACTTTCTGCCGGCCGTCGGTCTTGTTGATGACGCCGCGATTATTGTGACCGCGCTCGTCACAGTCTACAATATGATTGATGACGATATGCGACGCGCTGCCCGCGACCGGATGAAAAGCTGGTTCGGCGACCGGTATGACGCTGGACAAGCAGAAAAAGAGCTTGATCAGTCTTTATGACAAAAAGAGAGGCGGCCGCCTCTCTTTTTATTTTTGAAGCTTGCTCAGCTTAAATGTATAGCCGAGATAAGGAAGACCGGTGAACACGAGGGCAATGAGTGAGAAAACAAGCAGGATAGAGACCACACCCTCTGCCAGACCGCCAATACCCCATTGGCTCATCCACCATAATACTAGTGTGAACAATAAAGCCACGACCGCGCTTTTGCCCATCAAACGCTGCTCGGACCGATACTTTTCGACCATCGTCTCGATGTCAGAGTAGATAGGCGCTACGTCTTCCGGTGCACTAAAAAGATGAATGGAGTCGCCTGCTGAACCTTCATGCGTCCAGCCCGCTTCTTCAAAATAAGCGAAATAATCTCGATCCGGCTGCTTCCGGTAGTCAATCGCGTATTGCAAGTGTGCCGGCTCCCCTTTACGGAGTGTGTAACCCATAGGAGAAAATTTCTCAAACAGCCATCCTTTCTGTGCAAGTGAAGCCAATCTCTTCATATCCCTTTCTTCATCAAACGCCAGGCCGCCGCTCATCACATACTTTGTTTGTTTCATTTTGATTCGTCCCCTTCCCATTTTAAAATTCCTCTGGCATGCTGAATCATTTTTTCTCGTCTTTGAATGTCCTTTTTCAACAGATTAAGTCCTTTTTGTGTGGCAATGTACGTTTTCTTTTTGTCCTGATCCTCACCGAGCTGTTCAATCAACTCCGCTTTCAGCAACTTTTTAATCGTGGTGTACATGGAAGCCGGTCCAATTGCAACCTGCCGATCCGTCAGCTCTTCAATCGTCTTCATAATTAAATAGCCATGACGCGCTTCCACTAACGAAAGTAAAATGTAATAGGACGTATCGGTCAGTTCACCAGATTCCAGCGCATCTTGTCTTGCCATACTCCTAGCCCCCTTTTTATATCATTTAACGATATATCATTAAATATAATATATCGTTAAATGATATAACTGTCAATAAAAAAACCACTGACGCTAAAATAGTCAGTGGCCCCTTCATTTACTCGCTAAAATCCAGATTAACCGGCTGCTCCGGGAGCAGGTTTTCTTGCAGCATGTTGGTCACAGCCGTTTTTTCATCCACAATGTCAAAACAAAAGCCATCCGCCCATACGCTGCCGCTGCCAATCAAAAGAACGCCAAAGTGGATAGACTCACTTTCCTCCGGCACATCCAGCACGATCATATAATAATTCCAATCCGTGGTCCCGCTAATCGAGCGGCTGTCCATGTTGTCGAATTGGAGAGAGTCACCTGCCGAATTGTCGACACGCATCCATGCGCCACACTTAAAGGCATCCTCTGTTTTTAAGTAACAGAAAAGCTTCAGACGCTTGCCCTTGAATTCCTTTGCCTGAAACCCTTGCATCATAGTACCGAATTGCTGCTCATTTGCTTCTTTTCTTCCATGAAGCAAACCTGAACCAGTTCCCGTGTGGAATACCGTTGTATCTAGTGTCAGTTCATACAGCTCTGGATTCGACCCACTTAAGCTCCACCCAGCTACCTGCTCCGTTGTTTTCATCTTCTCCTTCTCCTCCATTCTGATATCCTTCATCCATTTTCGATACTTCCCAGGCGGTAGACTGTACTGCTCTTTAAATGCTCTCGTAAATGCCTCCTGCGATTGAAACTGAAACAAAAAAGCAATCGTTAAGATCGATTCATCCGTATGAAGCAGCCAGGCTGCGGCTGTAGCCAGACGGCGTGTTCGAATGTATTCTCCAATGGATTTTCCTGTTTCCTGCTTGAAAATCCGAAGCAGATGATATTTGGAATAACCTGCGGCACACGGAAGCTCAGCCAGCCGGCATTCTTCTGTTAAACGTTCTTCGATAAACGTAATCGCCCTTTGTGTTGCTTCACTATAATGCACTCCGCTCACCTCTCTTTTATCCTACCAAGTTTCCTGCGCCTTTTTTTGATCAAGATTGCGAAATGTACTTGAAACAAATTCATTTACATATCGAGATTTATCGATTAGTATATGTATATGAAAAATCCAGTTGAACTTTTTAAAGTGCTGAGCAACGAAACGAGACTTGATATGTTGAAGTGGCTTAAACATCCAATGGAGCATTTCGATCAGCCAGCCGAGCTTCTCTCGAAAAGCTTGAATGAAAGAGGTGGCATTTGCGTCGGAGATATTACGGAGAAAGCCGGCTTGTCACAGTCTACGGTCTCGCATTATTTAACGATGATGCAGAAGGTGGGCCTGGTCGAATCAGAACGCCATGGAAAGTGGACGTACTACCGCCGAAATGAAGAGCGCATTCAAGAAGTCGCCGCATTTATTGAAAAAGAGCTTTAACGTTCTTTTTCATCCGTTATAAATCGATTTTTCTCGAAATAAAGATATGAGGTGAAGCAGAATGAAACTAATGATATACGCCGCAGCCCTTTTTGCAGGCATGTCCTTAAGTATAGAAGGCGCGATTTACGGAGAGCTTGGCAAATCGATCGGAAAGCTTGAAAGCAGCTTTTATAACTTTTTTGTTGGAACCATCATTTTAGCTGTTGTTCTTTTATTTTTTGGAAAAGGCTCACTTTCCCATACCTTTAAAGCACCGAAGTGGCAGCTGACGGGCGGGCTGCTCGGTATTTTTTATTTAACCATTTTAATTGTCAGCATTCCGCTCGTCGGCGTCGGCCTCTCTATGATCAGCGTCATCGTCGGTCAAATGATCATGAGCATTGTGATTGAGCACAAGGGCTGGCTCGGCAGCAGCCCCTCAAAGATTCAAAAAGAAAAAGCTGCGGCTGTTGTGCTAATGGCCGCCTCATTATTTTTAATTTTTTAAGGAAGTGAAGCATCATGTCGATTCTTATTTTAGCTGCCGCTGTGATTGGCGGGGTTTTACTTAGCGCTCAGTCATCCATTAATGGCGCCTTCAGCAAGCAGGCCGGGACGTATGAAAGCACCTTTCTAACGTTTGCATCCGGTGCACTTGTTTTGTTTGTCGGAATTTTGTTTTTTGGGCAGGGGGATATTTCCGCGATTTTGGATGCACCGAAATGGCAGCTGAGCGCCGTTTGGTTCGGTGTTGGCTATTTGTTTCTGACGGTCCTTGCCGTGCCGAAGATCGGTGTCATTGCTACAAATATTTCTACGGTTATCGGACAGCTGTCAATGGGCATTCTTATTGATCATTACGGCTGGTTTGGCGGCCTTCAGATTCCATTTGACTGGCAGCGTGGCGTAGCGATTGTCCTCATGCTGGCCGCTCTTCGGCTCATTTACATCGCAGACCGGAAATCAGCCCTTCAAAAGAAACAAGCGGCTTAAATCAAACAAGCACACGGCTCAATCCGCCGTGTGCTTGTTTGACGTTATTCATTTTCCAGCAATTCAATATATTCATCCAGCTTTTTCCGGTCTTCGTCTGTGATTTCCGGGAACTGCGGATCAATTTGCTCCAAACAGCTGATCATCACTTTTGTAATAATGTAGCGTGAATACCACTCATCGTCCGCCGGCAAGATGTACCACGGGGCATATTCCGACGACGTATGACTGAGCATTTCCTCGAAGATTTCCTGATAGTCATCCCAATGTTGCCGCTCCTCCACATCACTGAAGGAAAACTCCCAGTTCTTTTTCGGGTCCTTCATACGCTCGAGCAGCCGCTTTTTCTGTTCATCCTTTGAGACATTGAAGAAAAATTTAATGACATGAAATCCGTTTTCGTCCATGTACCGCTCAAAGTCGTTAATTTGGCGGAACCGGACTTTCCATACGCCTTCTTTATCCGTAAAATCCGGAATGGTTTCGTCTCCAAGCAGGTCGTGAAGTCGCGGAGCAATGACTTCCTCATAGTGAGAACGATTTAAAATGCCAATCTGTCCTCTTGCCGGAAGCCCTTCATGGATTCTCCACAAGTAATCATGGCTGAGCTCTGTATCGGACGGCTTTTGAAAAGAAGTCGTTTTCAAGCCCTGCGCATTTAAATTGGAAAAAATATAGCTGATCGCTTCATCCTTGCCTGCTGCGTCCATCGCCTGCAGCACAACGAGAATGCCTTTTTTCGAATCGGCATGAAGCCGCCAGTGCAAGTCCTTTAAATGTGCCACACTTCCTGGAATATGCTTTTCAAGCAGTTCTTCCTCTGTCATTCCATGATCTTCTGATGCTGCATATTTTTTCAAATCCACAGACTCGCCGGCTTCTACCTTGTATCGATTAATATCCATATGTCCTCCTGCATTTTCCCCCACACCAACCAGAGCCGTGAAATAAAATGGTTATTTTCCCCTTACCTACCCCTTTCAGTCATCGGGCAAACGGCTGGACTGCTTTTCTCCTGATTCTGACCGTTCAAAAACAATGCGGCCATCCACCACTGTTTTCACTGCCTGCGCGGTACGCATTTCCTCTGATGTGCCTGTAAATAAATCCCTGTCAAAGATAGAGAAATCCGCTGCGTAGCCTGTTTTTATAAAGCCGCGCTCGTGCTCTTTTCCAATTGCCTGAGCACTGCCGTACGTGTAAAGCCGGACTGCTTCAAAGCGGGACAGCCCTTGATCCTCTCCCCAGCTCTCTTGCTGCGTGCCCGGTTTTTTCCGTTCAACAGCGGCATAAACAGTATCAAGCGGATTAAGGCTTTCAATCGGAGCATCGGTGCCGGCAGCACACATAATGCCTTTTTGCAGGAGCGTTTTCCATTGATAGGCGCTGCTGATCCGATCTTTTCCAAGCCGGTCGATCACCCAGGGAAAATCAGATGGCACAAAAGCCGGCTGAATATCAATCACGACCGGCAGCTGCGCCAGTCGATCCAGCAATGAGTCGGTCAGCACACACGCATGAATGAGCCGGTCCCGCTTGCCTGCAGGAGCCGGATGCTGTTCAATCGCGGTCAGCACCTGCTCTGCGGCGCGGTCACCGATAATATGGACCGCCACTGCTTCTCCATACCTTCTCGCCAGCTTAACAAGCGCTGCCATTTCTTCATCTGTATGGATGAGCAGCCCATTATTTTCGGGCTGATCGGCGTATGGCTCGTTTAAAGCAGCGGTCGAACCGCCGAGTGCCCCGTCAGCAAAAATTTTCATCGCACCCGGTTCAACAAAAGGCTCATCATATACTGTTTCTGCTTTCATCATGTCTTCAAACACTTCATGATGGCGAAGCAAATTCACACGAAAAGGGCGCTTTTCGCTTATCACCCGCTTAAACGCTGTGAGCGGATTCGTGTACACACCGAAATAGTGCAAATCCTCCGTGTGCCCGCCGGTTAAGCCGTACGACAGCATTTCCTCCACTGCCCGTTCCAAAACGTCCGTCAAGTAATCGACATACGCCTCCCCCTTCTTGGGGATTGCATCCGTTACGAGCTCCATTGCTTTGTCATATAAAAGACCGTTTAATGCGCCCTTTTCATCCAGCCCGATTTCACCGCCAGCTGGCGGGATGCGGTCAGCATCAATTCCTCCTGCCGCAAACGCCGCTGTGTTGCCGAGCGCCGCGTGATGACACACTCTTGTTAAAAAAATCGGTTCCCGGCGAATCGCGTCAAGCTCTTCCATCGTCGGGATGCGCGGGTCGACAAAGCTGTTTTCATTCCAGCCTTCCCCGAACAGCCACTGATCCTCGGGTGTGCGGCTCGCAGCTTCCCTGACCAGCTCGAGCATTTCCTCGGCTGAAGACGCCCCGGATACATCAAGCCGGACAAACGTCTCGCCTTCATACAGCATATGCAGGTGGCTGTCCACAAAACCCGGATACATCACGGCCCCTTCCAAATCCACATACTCATCGGCCTGTGTACTCAGACGTTCAAAAGTACCCGTATCGATAATGTCGCCAGCCTCAACGAGCACTGATTCAACTGTTTCGTCCTCTCGTTCCATCGTGTAAATGGTTCCGTTGTGCCATAGCTGCTTCATGAACATGGTCCTTTCTTTCGCTCATCATTATCCTTATTATACGAAAAAAAGCGCCAGTCCCCCAGCGCTTTGACGCAGTGGGGGACTGACACTCGTTTTAACGGTACTTCAGCTTTAATCGCAAAATAATGAGCGCGAAAAACAACGTAACCGAGTTAGCAAGAATAACAGGGAGATCGTTTGTAAACACGCCGTACACAACCCAGAGGGCGAGGCCCGCTGCGAACATGCTGTACATGAGCAGCGAAATGCCTTCTGTGTTTTTTTCTTTCATCGTTTTAATCGTCTGCGGCAAAAAGGAAAGCGTCGTTAAGGAAGCACCCAGTATGCCGATGATCGTAAACAGGCTCATGTTCTGCCTCTTTTCTTTGAAGATAACCGGTTAGTTGGCGGCTTTTTCTTTTTCCGCTGTTACACCGTTTGATGCAATGACGCCCTTGTACCAGTTAAAGGAATCCTTTTTCGAGCGCTCCATGGAGCCGTTTCCTTCATTGTCACGATCGACATAAATCATGCCGTAACGTTTTTTCATTTCGCCCGTTGTGAAAGACACGATATCGATAATGCCCCATGGTGTGTAGCCCATTAAGTCGACGCCATCATACGTCACCGCTTTTTCGAGCGCTTCGATATGCGATTTCAAGTAATCAATTCTTGAATCGTCGTGAATCGAGCCGTCTTCTTCCACCGTATCAATTGCCCCGAAGCCGTTTTCCACGATAAACAATGGAACCTGATAGCGGTCATAAAAACGGTTCAGCGTGTAGCGTAAGCCGGTCGGGTCGATCGACCAGCCCCAGTCGCTCGACTTAATGTACGGATTCTCAATGCTGTTTGGCAGTCCGCCATTGACAATATCGCCTGTATTGTCGTTTTCCACATCACTTTTAACCGTTGTGGACATATAATAGCTGAAGCCTAAATAATCCACTGTTCCATTGCGTAAAATCTCTTGATCGCCATCTTCAAATGGAATCGAGAAACCTTCCCGCTCGAATTCCTTCAGCGCATAGCTCGGGTAGTAGCCACGAACGTGCACATCCGGGAAGAAGTAGCGCTGTCTCATCATTTCTTCGGCGAGCATCACATCTTCCGGGTTCGATGAGTATGGATAAATCGGCACGTGTGATACCATCGCCCCGATTTGGAAATCCGGATTAATCTCTTTTCCTTTTGCGACCGCCAATGCGCTGGCTAAAAGCTCATGATGCCCTGCTTGATACATAATCTCCTTGGCATTCTCGCCTTCTTTCACAATCACGCCGGAATTCGTCCATAAAAACAGCGGGTTGTTGACATCCATCTTGTTGTTAATTTCATTAAATGTCATCCAATATTTCACCTTGTCCTTGTAACGCGTAAAGCAAACCTCCGCGAAGCGTGCGAAAAACTCGGTTACTTTCCGGCTTCTGAAGCCGCCGTATTCCCGCGCCAGGTGAAGCGGCATTTCAAAGTGGGACAGCGTAATTACCGGCTCAATACCGTGCTTTAACAATTCATCAAATACATCATCATAAAACTGAAGGCCTTCCTCGTTCGGCTCCAGCTCATCGCCTTTTGGGAAGATACGGCTCCAGCCGATCGACGTGCGCAGGCACTTCAAGCCCATTTCCGCAAACAGCGCAATATCTTCCTTGTAGCGGCTGTAAAAGTCAATCGCTTCATGGTTCGGGTAAAACTCATCCGCTTCCACTTTATCGGTAATTCTTCTCGCCACGCCATGCTCGCCCGCTGTCAATACATCGACAACGCTCGGGCCTTTGCCGCCTTGATCCCATCCGCCTTCAAACTGGTGGGCAGCTAACGCGCCGCCCCATAAAAAGTCTGCTGGTAATTGTGCCATGTTGTTGTCCTCCTTATTTTACAACCGTTAGAAGCTTTTGATTCAATACGCTTTCGGTCGTTTCTTCCATAATGACTTCTTCGTAAGCCGCTGAGTTTGTGACGATCACCGGTGTAATGGTCTGCAAGCCGTGCTTTTCGATCAATGCCTGATCAAACTCCACCAGCACATCGCCTTTTTTAAACTCATCGCCTTCTTTAATATGCAGCGTAAACGGCTCGCCGTTTAATTTCACCGTATCAAGTCCGACGTGCACGAGCAGCTCGACGCCTGTTTTTGAGCGGAGGCCGATCGCATGCTTGGTCGGGGCTACCATCACAACCGAGCCGTCAAACGGTCCGTGTACTTTATTATCTGATGGAACAATCGCAAATCCTTCCCCCATTGCACCCGAACTGAATACTTCATCCGGCACATCTGACAGTGACACAATTTGCCCGCTTAAAGGAGCGTGAACGGCTTCTTCGTTTACTTGAACAGAAGCGGTGTCTGTGCTTTTTTCTGGAGCAGCCGGTTCTGCCGTTTTTGCTGTATCTTCTCCATAGCCGAAAATTTGAATTAATACCACTGGAAGGATGATCGCAATCGCACACCCAATTAAAATCCCCCAGATAGATGAAGGGTAATCTGCATTAATACCATTCACAATCGTCAGCGGGCCTGGTAGACCTGCATAAGCGAAGTAGTATGGCGTGAAAAAGCTTGCCACAACGGCGCCAATCGCACCTGAAATACAACCGAAGATAAATGGCTTTTTAAACCGGAGTGTTACGCCGTAGATAGCCGGTTCGGTAATTCCAAACAGCCCGGTAATCCCGGCCGATACACCGACCTTGCGTGTTTCCTGGTTTTTCGCCTTCAATACAACGCCAAGGACCGCTCCAACCTGCGCAATAACGGCAATCGTCTGATACGCCTGGAAGGAATCCCGTCCGTACAAATCATAATTCGCCAAAACCATCGGCGTAATGCCCCAGTGGACACCGAAGATCACGATAACCTGCCAGAATGCGCCAATGATCGCACCTGCCAGTGCCGGTACATTTTCAGCCAGGAAGTTGTAGCCATTCGCAATACCTGTTGCACCCGCTGTTGTCACCGGTCCGATAAATGCAATCGTAATCGGCACCATAATAACAAGACATAGCAATGGCACGAACAGAGGTCTGATCACTTCGTTCATGCGCTTGTTTAAGAAGCGCTCCAGATAAGACAAAATCCAAACTAAAAACAATGGAGGCAGAACAGATGACGTATAAGTCGTTTCTGACAGCGCCAGTCCAAAGAATGAAATCGTATTTCCTTCTGCAATCTGCGCCGCCATCTCTGCCCACGTCGGACTGACAAGCGCCGCACTGCATGCGACCGCAATATACATATTGGTTTTAAAATGCTGCGACGCGGTAATCGCGATGAAAATTGGCAGGAACGTAAACGGTGCCCATGAAATAAAGCTGAACACTTGATACGTGCCGGTTTCTGTGAAGCCGTCAAAAAACAAACCAATTAAAATAAGGGCTCCCTGCAAAATCCCCGCTGCCGCCAAAATGTAAATAAACGGTGCGAATACTGCAGACATGGTCGCAATAATCCGGTTGACAATCGTTCCTTTGTTTTCGCTTTCAATTTCAGATGACTGAATGTTCGTCATGCTTGAGAATGCCTCAAACACTTCACCAACGTGCTGACCGATGACGACCTGGAACTGTCCGTTATTTTCCACGACAGTGATAACACCCGGCATTGCCGCTACCTGCTCCTTCGCTTTCGGATTCGAACGCTTCAGCACAAGCCGGAGACGAGTCGCGCAGCGTGTCGCGCCAACGAGATTTTCCTCGCCGCCGACTGCTTCTAAAATATCACCCGCAAGCTGTTTATAATCTCTTACTTTACTTGACATAATGAACCTCCCTTGATCTTTTGTATATTCACATTATAATTGTACCGGTACAATTAATCAATAACCAAATAATAATTTTGTTTGCGTTTAATTTAATTGAAGGGTCTTTTGTAAAATTGTGTTATAATACGAGCAGAACGAAATATGGAACAAATGAGGATTTTATATGTTAAAGTATCAGCAAATCGCATCAGACATTGAACGATATATTGAAGAAAACGCCCTGCAGCAAGGCGATAAGCTGCCTGTGCTAGAGGCGCTGATGGCCCGCTTTGAGGTGAGCAAAAGCACGATTACGAAATCACTCGATCTGCTGGAGAAAAAAGGCGTTGTTTATCAGGTAAGAGGCAGCGGCATCTTCGTCAGACGCCACAAACGAAAGGGCTACATCAGCCTTTTGTCCAATCAAGGATTCAAAAAAGATCTGGAGGGCTTCCAGATCACCTCGAAAATTATTGAATTCGATGTACGAAAACCGACGCAGGAAGCAGCGGACAATTTAAATATCAGCCAGGAAGAAGACGTTTATTATGTGAAAAGGGTCCGTTACATTAACGGCCAGACACTGTGCCTCGAGGAATCGTACTACAGCAAATCGATCATCACCTTTTTAAACAAAGAAATTGTCTCTGAATCGATCTTTGACTACATTCGGGAAGGACTCGGCTTAAACGTTGGCTTTTCCGACATCTACTTGCAGGCTGGCCGGCTGAATGAGGAAGAAGCCGGTTATTTAGGACTGGAAAAAGGGTTTCCAAAGTTTTACGTCGAAACGCTCTTTCACCTGACAAACGGGCAGCCCTTTGACTTCTCCAAGGTCACCTACAACTTCGAGCAGTCCCAGTTTTTTATCCAGGCAAACGGCCCGCTTTAAAAAAAGGTGTCAGTCCCCCGCCGCGTTAAAGCGCTGGGGGACTGACACCCTTTTTAATCGTAATCGTTTTAAAACAGCCCAAGTTTCGCGTACAATAACGATAACAAGTGAACGCAATTTGAAAAAGGACGGTGATGTTCGTGCTTGCAGAAGAAACGAAAACAAGCTTGATTGCAACCATTGTCCAAACTGTTGACCCGGCGTTTATTATTTTGTTTGGTTCGTTTGCTAAAGAAAGAAACCGGCCGGAAAGCGACCTGGATCTTGCTTATTTTAGCGAGAAGGCACTGTCTTCATATGAACGTTTCGAGTTAGCAGGAGAACTTGCGATTATCACCGGCCGGGAAGTGGATTTGGTCGATTTAAAGAAAGCGGACACCATTTTTACGATGCAAATTTTTTCACAGGGAGAACCAATTTATGTGAAAAATCAAGAGGTATGGACCCAACAAAAAATGCGAGCATATAGTATGTATGCCACTTTAAATGAGCAGCGTAAACCGGTTCTTGATGCCATAAAAAAAAGAGGAAGTGTATTTGGTCATGAATGATGTGGTGTTGAACAAAACAGCGACGATTGAGCGCTGTTTAAACCGGATTCATGAAGTATATGACGGAAACCCCAAAAACTTAAAGGATTTCACAAAACAAGAGAGCATCATTTTAAATATTCAACGTGCTTGTGAAGCAAGTATTGATCTTGCAATGCACGTGGTGAGTGAACGAAAGCTCGGTGTACCGAGAACAAGCCGTGAAGCGTTTCAGTTATTAGAAAAGGCTGGCTTATTGAATCCTCTTCTTTCTAAAACGATGATGAACATGGTCGGGTTTCGCAACATTGCAGTTCATGATTACCAGGCACTGGAGCTTGATATTTTAGAGGCAATTTTAGAAAAGCATATAGATGATTTCAAGGACTTCCTAAAAGTGATGCTGGGGTTGGAAGGCTGATCAAAAAGAAGGGTGTCAGTCCCCCGCCGCGTTAAAGCGCTGGGGGACTGACACCTTTTTTACACCCTTTTTGTTTTTATTTCCAAAGCTCCACTCGATTTTTAACCATTTCGGTGTAATCGGCTTCGGCCTGCTCAACGCCCGCTTTTTCCAGATCAGCCATGAATTCATCCCATACTGCGTCAAATTCGGCCGGATCCGCCAGAATAGCTTCTGGAATCCGTTTCTTCACAATATCCATTGATTTTTGCATGATCAGCTCAAGATCAGACCCTGCTTCCACCGGCATGTTGTAGGCAGCTCCCCACGGCTTAACCGGAAACTCTTCCTTCTGCGGGTACAAATCCTTCCACATTTCCACATCGTAATTCGCCAGAACTTCTTTTTCAACGTCCGTGTACGCATTTTTAATTTGATCGGGACTGGCAATCGAATACGTTTGGCCTGTTGAATCAGTTACACCATCACCATAAATAGGGGCGAATCCTTTTAAAACACCGATGCCTGTTTCTTTCACGTAGTTTGCATTGTTGTTGCGCTCATTCATTTCCTCGTCAGAAATCACACGCTTGCCGTCTTCGATTGTATAATGCTCGCCTTCAATTCCCCAGTTTTGAAGAATTTGACCTTCTTCAGAGGCTAGATAATCAAGGAATTTAATCGCACGAATTGGGTCCTCGCAGTCCACTGTGATGCCGATGCCCCAGCCGCCCAGGTAGCCTGTATCCTGGAAGTTGGCGTGCTTGTACTCTTCTGTCAATGTCACCGGGTACATGCCATGCATCCGTTCTGCCTTGCCTGATTCACGAAGAGCACGCTGTGCATCCGCTACTTCCCAGTCTGTGTCGATCAAGCCGATCGTACGGCCTGATGAGATTTTTGCCAGATACTGATCATATTTCTGCACGAAGCTTTCTTTATCAAGCAGCCCTTCCGCATTCATATGGTTCAGCCATTTAAAGTATTCCTTTTCTGCCGGACGTCGGTAATGCATCGTCGCTTCATGTGTGTCTGGATCAATATAAAATTCGCCGTCATCCGGTGCACCTGTTGCGTAAAAAGCCGGATTGGTCGTTGAAATCATAATGCGCCAATCATCTGCCAGCAGTGACAGGCCAATGGTTGGCTGTCCATCGATGGTTGGGTTTTTCTCCTTGTATTCTCGAATCGCATTTTCAAAATCCTTTACCGTCCGAATCTCCGGATAGCCCAGCTGCTTGACGACATCATGCTGCAGCATAAAGCCAGTGCCTGGCGCCCAGTAGGTGTGATCCACCGCTGCAGTTGGCAAAATATAAATCGATTCGTCTTCACCGCTCCACTTTAAGCGACTGAAATAATCGCCGTAAATTTTTTGCAGGTTTGGCGCGTGTTCTTCGATAAGATCGGTTAAATCAATAAGGGCCCCTGCGTCCACCAGCTTGCCCGCATTCCCTTTCGGTGCAATCAAATCCGGATACTCGCCGCTCGCGATCATAAGCGGGATTTTCTGCTCACCGCCCGCTACGTCAAACTCAGGCTCCAAAGTTACCTCTGTTTTTTCTTTCACGATCTGGCTAACCGGGCTCTCCATGTTGTCCCACTGTGAATGAGGGTCGGCATTGAACATCGAGAACGTAACCGGTCCGGTGGATTCTTCTTTTGTATTCGCTGAATCGTCTCCCTGACAGCCCGCCATCATTAGCACGGTTCCCATAATAAAAGCTGCACTTGTTTTTTTCCACTTTGTCTTCATCGTTTTCTCCCCTTTATCATTAGCTTTTTACTGCACCGAGCGTCATGCCCTGTACGAAGAACCGCTGTAAAAATGGATACACGATTAAAATCGGAATAATCGTTACCATTGAGATTGCCATTTTAATCGACTCCGGGGAAACAGCGGCGGCTGTTGATTCCTGCCCCTGTGTACTCCGAAACGCATTTGCATCGGTGGAACCGACTGTCGTGTTCTGCAAAATCTTCATCAGCTCAAATTGAAGAGTCGTTAAATCCGGATTGGAGCTATTGTATAAATACGTATCAAACCATGAATTCCACTGGCCAACTGCGATAAACAGGGCAATTGTCGCCAGCACCGGCGTACAAAGCGGCAGGATAATGCGCCAAAAAATCGCGAAGTCATTGGCACCATCCATTTTCGCTGATTCCTGCAAGGCGAACGGCAGACCATCCATAAATGAACGGACGATAATAATGTTAAACGCGTTCACCATTCCCGGCAGCACGTATACCCAGAAGGAATCGACCAGGTGTAAATCGCGCATGAGCATATAGCCTGGAATTAATCCGCCCGAAAAATAAAGCGTCAAAACGAGTACAGTAGAGAACATTTTTCTTCCTTGAAAATCCCCTCTGCTTAATGTAAAGGCTACCATAGCGGACGAGAAAACGCCCAGCACCGTTCCGATCACTGTCCGAAGGGTCGAGTTCATAAAGCCGGTTACCAGGTTATCGTATTCAAAAATCGCCTGGTAGTTGGCGAAAGTGAACTCCCGCGGAAAAATCGTAATGCCGCCTCTGACTGTATCGGTCGATTCATTCAATGAAATCGCCAGTACGTTTAAAAAGGGGTATAGCGTAGCCAGCAAAACCACCGTTAAAAACAAGTAATTGACGATGTCAAATAAACGGTCATCCCACCCTTTCCGGCTTCCAGTCATGTGTGTTCACTCCTTTACATTACACTTTGATTGGCAAAGCGCTTGAAAATGCCGTTTGCAAGAAACAGCAAAATAATACTCACCAGTGAATTGAATATCCCAATGGCGGTCCCGTAGGAAAAGCGGCCAAGCCCAATTCCATAATTCAAGGCATACAAGTCGAGTACTTCCGCATAATCGACAACCGTCGGATTACCCAATAAAAACTGCTTCTCAAATCCAATGGTAATCAAATGCCCGATGGACAAAATCAAGACGACGAGAATCGTCGGCCGAATACCAGGAAGCGTAATGTGCCAGATCTGGCGCAGCCGGCTCGCTCCGTCGACCTTCGCTGCCTCGTAAAGCTGCGGGTCAATGCCCGCCATCGCTGCGAGGAAGATAATCGAGTTCCAGCCCATTTCCTTCCACAAGTCTGATAAGGTGACGATCACCCAAAACCATTCGCCTTTTGTCATAAACTGAACGGGTTCGCTGATAAGCCCGGTTGTCATTAAAAGCTCATTGACCACCCCGCCATCTACGGAAAGCATTTTCGTTACAATCCCTGCGACAACCACCCACGACACGAAGTGAGGCAAATAGGAAACGGTTTGCACCGTCCGCTTAAAGGATTGAACGCGGACTTCATTCAGGAAAATAGCGAAGATAATCGGAACAACAAACCCGATTAACAACCCCATAATGCTCATCGCGAGTGTGTTGCGAAGCACAAGATAAAACCGTTCATCTTGAAAAAGGGTAATAAAATGCTCAAGGCCGACCCATTCCTGCTCCCAGAAGGACCGTGCCGGCTTGAAATCCTGAAACGCCATCGTCCAGCCCCAAAGCGGCAAATAGTTAAATACAAGCACCCACAGCACGAATGGAACAGACATCGCATATAAATACTTTTGCTGTTTCATCGTTTGCCAGAAGGGGCGCCTTCTTTTAGCAGAACGGCCCGCTTTTGAATACGCTTTCTTTTCAACCGTCTCCACGTCATCTCCTCCTGTTCTATAGCTTTATTTTATAAAGAAAGCGCTTTTATAAATACCTGCTTTTTTTCGTCAAAAATCATGTCAAAATTAAAGAGGCGGAACGATCAAAAAAAAGCCGAACGACTGCGAGTTCGCATGACCGTTCAGCTTTTCCCATTCGAAACCTTTTGCCCCAAGCTTATTTTCCATGCTGATGCTTAAAGGCGGTCGGTGAGACACCCGCATGTTTTTTAAATTTCCGGTGAAAGTAATCAACGTTGGCATAGCCGACCTTTTCTGCCGCTTCGTACACTTTATACCCTTCGTTCAGCAGCTCTTTCGCTTTTTCGACGCGCACTTTATCTACATACGTATTAAAGTATTCACCTGTATGACTTTTAAACAGCTTGCCGAGATAAGCACTGTTGTAGTTAAAGATGCCGGCCAGCGTCTCAAGCCTTAAGTTTTCGCTGTAGCGGGCATGGATCAGGTCGGTCATTTTTTTCATCTGGCTGTCGGGCGTCCCGTCATCCATCACTAATAGAATAGAAGCAAAAAACGCGCGGCAGACGTCCTGCAAGGCAGCGAGCGATGAGGCGGCAAATACATCGCCAGCCTTTGAGCCGACATCCAGCAGCTCCGTTTGCTTTTTCGGATGCGCCGCAGCCATCTTATTGATGATCTGACTGCAAAGCGAAGCCGCTTCTTTTTTCACTTCCTGTTCCGGCGGTCTTCTGGCCCTCCAGTCCGCGACGGCTTCTTCTAGCATGATGTCTACAGCATCTGCATTGGAAGCTTCGAGTGCAAGGCAAAAACGGTCCCGATACATACCTGGATTCCAATCCGAGAGCACCGGTTCAACAGCTTCGGTCTCTGGTGTCAGTACGCTTTGCTCTTGAACGTAAAAGGAATCTGCTAGTGCTTGCTCACGCGGCGGCAAAGAAGCCTGAAGCTCAATCAGCTTATCAATCAGTTCCTCTTCATCAATCGGCTTGAGCAAGTAAGCTTCTGCCCCGCAGCTGATCGCTCGTTTGGCGTAGTCAAAATCGGCATAGCCGCTGAGCAAAATAAACCGTGTACGTTTGTTTTGGTCGCGAATGTTTTCCAGCAGTGTAATGCCGTCCATCTCCGGCATTTTGATATCTGCAATGATCAAGTCCGGCTTTAAAGACTGGAATTTTTTATAGCCCTCTTTTCCGTTGCGCGCCAGCCCCGCCACCTCGTATCCGTACTTTTCCCAGTCAATCAGTGTACGCAGTCCCTCCCGAATCATCGGTTCGTCGTCTACAATGAGCACACTACGCATCTCGTCCCTCTCCTTTTAACGGAATCACAAATTGAATCATCGTGCCTTCTCCTTCCTGGCTTTCAACTTGTAAGCCGGCTCCCCTTCCGTATGTGAGCAGCAGCCGCTGATGAACATTCCGCAGGCCGATTCGAGCTTCTTCCTCTGTATCGTTAATGAAGTGCTGGACCTCTGCCAGACGCTCTGCGGCAAAGCCTTTTCCATCATCCTTCACGACCACCCGCAAACCACTCGTTTCTAAGTGGACAAAAACCGAAACAGTGCCTCCCTCTCCTTTATCTTCAAGCCCGTGAATAACAGAGTTTTCAACGAGCGGCTGAATAATGAGCGGCTCAATTAACAGCCCTTTCGCCGCTGGATCGAGATCTAGCTTATAGGAAAGGCGCTGTTCATAGCGGAACGACTGAATGTCTAAATAGCAGCGGACCATTTCCATCTCCTGCTCGACCGGAATCGGCCGCCCGCCCGTTTCGATGCTTTTGCGCATCAGCTTTCCGAGAAGCTTGACGATGCCAGCCGCTTCCTTTGCCCCTTCCATATGGGCTTTCATGCGGATGGATTCAAGCGTGTTAAATAGGAAATGCGGATTAATCTGGCTCGCCATCATCTTCAGCTTAATGTCCGACTGGTTTTGCTGAAGCTCTACTTTCTGGCGATTGGTTTCCTTTAACGTCTGGATGGAGGCATTCAGCTCCGCCACCATATGCTGAAACTGGCGGGAAAGCTCACCGATCTCATCCTTTCCGTCCATTTCAACGCTGGTTGACAAGTCTCCCTTCGCGACCAGCTTGATTTTACTGCTCAGCTCTGCCAGCCGCTTTGAAAACAAATGCGACATAAGAGTGATAATTCCGAAGGCGGCCAGAGCAGCCAAAAAGGTAATCAACGCTCCTTTGGCAGCCAGTGTATTCGCATTCCCGACGATATGATAATGTTGAACCGCTGACACGACACGAAGACGATTCTGGCTTAATTCATCCACAACAATATCACTTGCAATAATTTGTGACTTGCTTCCGTCCACGACAGCTTCATACAACGCCTGTCCTTCCTTTTCTTCACTATTTTCCAGCACGCTTCCGAGCTTTTGCCCTTTTTTCGTTTGATCATTTGAGGCGACAACGTTATCGTGCTCATCCACAATCATCGTTAAGTACATTTCCTGATTCAGCATCCAGTCCAGAACAGCCGGCTTGATCGTGATCATTAAAACGCCGAATGTTTTTTCTTCTAAAAAGTTCATGCGCCGGATCAAGCTTAAATACGGATGGCCTCCGTTTGTTTCATCCTGTACGTAATACCATTTCATGAATCCCGCGTTCGCCTCGGCTTCTTTATACCAGGCACGTTCCCGGATCGTCTCTGTTACCGGAATAAACTCCCAGTTGTTGATCATCGTGTCATTTTCTATATACATGCGCATCGACTGAATGTCCGGATAGTACTGTTTATAATAAGAAAAGACATTGAATTGGCGATAGGCCTGCACAACGTCAAATGTGCTTGTAAACCGTGTATTTACAAGCGTTCTAATCCGGTCCTCAAACATGAGATTATTCGAGACAAACACAGGAACTCGCAGCACCTCTGCCGTCCGCTGCCGCACCCGTTCATTGTTGAGTGCCGCCTGGCTAATCGCTTCATCCAGCGCATCTTCACGCAATTCGTTCGTTAAATAAATTCCTGCTGAAATGATCGGCACGACGACGACAATCAAGAACAGCCAAATGAGTTTTTCCGGCAGTTTCATGTTATTAAAGCGCTGCAGCAGCCATTTCTTCACTTTTTCCACTCTCCGCCCTTCGGTAAGCGCTTCCATATTTCTTCTCCTTATTTTAACATGATCTCGTATGCCTTCTGAAAGTGTATACTGCATACCTTTTCATGTCAAAATTAGTGATGGGGAAAACGCTGTTCACTAAAGCGGTGAAAAACACCGAATGATATGTACGCCAGCACAACCGCTGAACAAAATGGAAGCAGGAACGGGTAAATAGACCAAATATAAACGAGTGTGAACGTGATGCCGGCTGTCATGAAAACCGAAAGTGGCCGAATAGCTGTCATAACAAGGGCGTTTTTGATGATGTGTACCGTTTTGAGATGGAAGTGAACCTGAAAAGCAAAGAAAAAAAGTGTCCAAGCTGAAAGCCAGCCACTGA
Source organism: Domibacillus enclensis (assembly GCF_900156125.1). Lineage (GTDB taxonomy): Bacteria > Bacillota > Bacilli > Bacillales > Domibacillaceae > Domibacillus > Domibacillus enclensis. The sequence goes on from NZ_FTLX01000007.1 coordinate 191,837, forward strand.
TCAGCCAGAACACCACGAGCGGGAACGAGCTTGACTGAGCCAGCCAGCCTGTCCAGACAATGGTAAAAAACACGCCGCCCGTCAGGCTCTGCCAAACGTTTTCTTTAAAATAACGGAAAAAGGCCCACGCCGGCTCGTCCTCCTGCAGCACCCACTTCCGCACGACCCCGAATAAAGCAGCCGTAGAAGGAAACAGCAGAAGCGGCACGAGCACAAGCAATGCCCCAATCCCGGCTTCAAGCTGGCCACCGTTCATTAAAATGTCCATCACAATAAAGAAAAGCGGCGCGTTGCATAAAAACCAAAGTAAATTAACGCCCGCTCCTTTTGTCAGCCAGCCCGCCACCCGGTGTACACTGCCAAGCATGCCCCCCATCTGCATACGATCTCCTCCATTCAAATTGTACCGGCTCATGGGCCGGAATCTTCACAGACCATTCTGTTCCTGCCCCTTCGTTCATTAACCAGCCCTGCTGGCGAATGTGAAAGACGACCTCCTGCTCCATTTCAGACTGGATAACGAGATAGATGCGTCCGATTTGTGCATCCCATTCAAGCTGACGCACCGTCAGCTGGCCACGGCACCGCATTCCCTTCACTGTTCCCTTTTTCATCTCCTCCGGCAGTGCCGGCAGCAGTTCAATACGGCCAGGCAATGAAAAAAGAACGGTCTGATGAATCAGCTCAGGAAAAGCACCGTTTGCATCGACGTTAAACACTTCATGGTGATCGTAATGCGCTGTCATAAAACTCGGATACACGGCACCGCCCGCCAGCATCATCTTCATACTATCGGCAATAACATCTCCCCGCCCGAGCCTGGCTGCACAAAGTGCTGCATGCATACGACCGTGTGAGGACGTGTCCGCAGCCGGATTATACAGCCAATGCTTCAGCTTGTTTTCAAACGTTTTCTTCGCTGCGCTCCATAACTCAGGGGTTTCCTCCGGTGAGAAAGCATAGCTTTGGAACAGCGGATACAAGTGTGAAAAGTGACGGTGGTTATGATTTTCCTCGTGATCAGCCACCGCCCATTCTTTTAAAGATCCGTCTGCATCCAGCAAATAAGGCGGCAGCTTCCCGAGCAATTCCTGCCATCGCTGAACATTGACTCCCTCGACCCCGAGCTGGCTGCAGGCGGTGATTGCGTTCGTCAGCAGCTCCTGTAAAACCGCAATGTCCATCGTACTGTTTGCTGCAATCCCATTTTCAGCTGAATAAGACGGGAGAAAAACAAGCTGTCCCTTTTCTTCAAACAAGAAGTCTTCATAAAACAGAATCGCTTCTTTCATAAAGGGCAGCGCATGATCCTGTAAATACGCACGATCCCCTGTATACACATAGTATTCATAAAGCCAGTGGGCCAACCAGCCGGCGCCGCATGTCCAAAAAGCGCCGAAAAACGTATCGCATTCCCTATCCCCCCAGCTAGAGTCGCCCCAGTGAAGATGGCGGCCGTTTGACGAAGCGCACACGCCAGACAAAATCCCCCGGCAGCCAAACATTTGCCGCGCGTTATACCGAAAATCGTCCATATATGATTCCAGCAGCTTTGTGTATGGCTCCATGCCATGCAGCATATTGCCGCTGAATACAGAAGCCATCGCCAACTGCACATTCGTATCCATCGTGTAGTCTGACGACCAGGGAGGATCAAATGTGCCTGTCCAGATGCCCTGCAGGTTCGGTGGCCGCGCACCTGCACTGCATAAAAACATATATCGGCCAGCATCGTAGCACTTTTCAATGAGCGCCGGATGCAGAAGGCCTGTTTCCTTCACTTCCTGCAGCAGCGCTTCTCCCGTCCAGCTTCGCCGTTCTCCTCCATTTAAATCGAGAGAGGCTTTGAAAAAAAGCGCTGCATGCTCCCTTTTGTGCCGCTCAAAGCATTCTTCGTATGTTCCTTCTGGAAATGGCTTTATTCGTCCCGTTTCAGGTGCAGCGGTGATCTTCAGCACAATTTCCTCTGCCCCGCTAATCACAAGCTGTCCCTTCTCAAGCTCTGATGCGCCATTATGCTCGACCCGAATCCGGCTTTTATAGCCGCCGCCATGTGTATACGTGTGCACGCCGCTCCACTCAGTCGCCTTGTATGCGAACTCTGTGTGTAAAAGTGGATGGTCCTCTTCTTCAATGAACAAGCGGACTTCCGGCATAGGACAGTCTGATGAGATGTTCAGCAGCACACAGCCATCTGGACGCGAGACAAACAGCTTTCGCTCAGAAGCACCGCTAGAAGACCGGATTTCCCCCGTTGCGAAATCCACCGAACGGCAGTATGCTTCCGCCCCTGCTCCATCGTCCTGTTCGATGACAAGCGTTAAAGCAGGATGGAACGGATCCGTGTTCACAATGGTATGACCCAGCTCCTCGCCTTTACGGATAAAATAATCATGGCCAGCCCGGTATCCTTGTGAGCGGCTGATCGTGCGCACATCGTCCAGGTAGGGCGCCATATCAGGGATGTGATTCGGGCTGCCAAGCGGCAAAAACAGCTCCGCATGAGTGAAAACAAATTTTTCCTGCTCCGGCGGTCCATATTGAATGGCACCCATCTCGCCGTTGCCCGTCATATGACCGAAAGCCCACGTATCGGCCGGTGTTAAGCTGTGCGTTCCGTGTCGTGGAATCATCTCGGCCCGAATCATGATCCATTCTCCTTTAAAACGGCGACACCGTAAGCCGGCAGACAAATCGCGCCGTCGTACACGCGGCCGTCCAAAACATTCGTATACGCTTTGTGCAGAGGCACCGCTTGTTCTTCAGCTGAATGGTTCAGCAAAAAGATGAAGGATGTGCCGTCCTTCTCGCGCGCTGTTACTTCTACTTCCGCTGGTGCCGTCCGGCCAAGAAGCGGTTCAATACCACGGGATGCGCACAAGTCCGCTGCCAGCCGCTCCATAAACCGCTCGTCCATACTCGCAGCGACATACCATGCTTCACCTTGCCCAAAGCGGTTTTTCGTCAGGGCCGGCATCCCTTTATAAAAATCACTGCCATATACAGCAGCAGCGTCTGCCCCTTCCAGATGAATCAAGTCACACAAAACCGACGCCTTATATACACTTTCGTCGCCTGACAGTATGACGTCGTTTGTTTTGCCCGGCGGCAGTGAGTCGATTTCCTCCACCCAAATGCCGAGGAGCGCACGCAGACTGCCCGGATAGCCACCCGTCACCACAAGGTCATGCTCGTCGACAATGCCGCTGAAAAACGTCGTGACAAACAGACCTCCCTGCTCGGTAAACGCTTCAAGCTTCTCCGCCATTCCTTTCTTCACCATATACAAAACAGGCGCTATCACAATCGCATAGCCGCTCAAGTCATCTTCCGGACTGATCATGTCAACCGGTACGTTGCAGCGCTGAAACGCTTTATAGTAGTTAAACACTTCATCCACATACTTTAAGTCACGGCTCGGACCGCTTGACAGCTCAATCGCCCACCAGTTATCCCAGTCAAACACAATCGCCGCCTTTGCTGGTGACGTCGCGTGAACCAGCGTATCTCCCAGCGCCGAAAGCTCTTCACCGAGCGCGGCGCATTCACGGAAAACACGCGTATGCTCGTGCCCGGCGTGGTCGATGACAGCTCCGTGGAATTTTTCACATGCCCCGATGGACCGGCGGATTTGAAAAAACATTACCGTATCCGCCCCGTGGGCAATCGCCTGCCAGCTGTGCAACCGCATTTCACCCGGTCGCTTTAACGCATTATAGGGATGCCAGTTGGTTACACTCGGCGTTTGCTCCATCAGCATAAACGGCTGTCCCTGCTTTAATCCGCGCATTAAATCGTGGCTCATTGAATTCAAAAGTGGAGAAGACCCGACCTCCGGGTAGCTGTCCCATGACACAATGTCCATTTCTTTCGCCCATTTCTGGTAGTCAAGCGGCTTATACGTACCCATCAGGTTCGTCGTCACCCGAATGTCCGGTGTCCATTTTTTTACGATATCGCGCTCCAGTCGGAAGCAGTCCAGCATGCTGTCAGAATTGAAGCGGCGGTAATCTAGCGAGATGCCTTGAAACGCTGTGTAATCGGCATTTCCTAAATGCTCGCTCAAATTATTCGGTACGACAATTTCATCCCAGCTGTAAAACGTATGGCCCCAGAACGCGGTATTCCACACACGGTTCAGCTCCTCAAGTGAGCCGTATTTCTCCTTCAGCCAGATGCGAAACGTTCGTTCACACTGATCACAGTAGCAGTCGCCGCCGAATTCGTTCGAGACATGCCAGAGCAGGAGCGCTGGATGGTCATGATAACGCTCCGCAAGTCTCTCCACAAGCGCGCCGGCAAATCGACGGTAGGACGGACTGTTCGGGCACGAGTTGTGCCTGAGCCCGAACTTCCTCTTATGTCCGTCGAAGTCTGTCCGCAGCACGTCTGGAAAACGGTTTGCCATCCAGGCCGGGTGGACCGCCGTCGCTGTGGCCAGACAGGCAAACCGGTTTTCAGCAGCCAGCATATCCATCACGGCATCAAGCGCAGTGAAGTCATACGTGTCTTCGTCCGGCTGCAGCATCGCCCAGGCAAACACGTTCACTGTCATGATGTCCATGCCCGCGAGCTTCGTCAGCCGCATGTCCTCTTCCCAAATGTCCCTCGGCCACTGCTCCGGATTATAATCGCCTCCGTACAGCACTTTGGTTACTTTTTCATGAATCATGCCTCCGCTTCACCGCTTTCGTTCAGCGTGATTGTCGCCTGTTCCGCCGTTAAAACAACAAACATTCCGCCACCGCCTTCCGGTTTGCCGCCTTCCACACTTTCCACAGCCGACTCATGATGCAGCTGGACCGTGCAGCCGGACAATCCCTTTGTTTTCACCACAAGAGAACGGCCTGTACGCGATACGCTGGCTCCGCCTGCTTTCACGCCGTCTTTTGTCCAGACGTCCGCTTGCGCTGTTTCTCCGTCCTGCAGGTCAAACACATGCAAGGTTACATTTTTCGTGAAGTCATACTCTGCCGTTTGTTCTTCTGCTCCGGTAATGAGCAGGGACGACCCTTTCACAAGAAGCGGCAATGTCATATAGCCGTGTGTTTCTTTATACCAGCGGCCGCCGGCAACCTTGTCTCCGGTTAAATAATTCGTCCAGCTGCCTTCCGGAACGTAGTAGCGCGCAGTCCCTTTATCGTTGAAAATTGGCGCCACAAGTAAGGCCTCGCCGAGCATGTACTGGCGGTCGAGATAATAACACGTCTCATCCTCCGGGAATTCCAGCACCATCGGACGCATCATTGCCACACCCGTTTTCGTTGCTTCACAGGCATGGGCAAACAAGTACGGCATCAAGCTGTTTTTCAGCTTCGTAAAGCGGCGCGCGACATCGACCGCTTCTTCTCCGTACTTCCATGGCACCTTGTATTCTGTACTGCCATGGTAGCGGCTGTGCGAAGACAGCAGACCAAACTGCGTCCAGCGTTTAAATAAATCCGGTGTCGCTCCGTGCTCGAACCCTGAAATGTCATGGCTCCAAAAGCTGAAGCCCGATAAGCTGAACGACAAGCCGCCGCGCAGCGTTTCCGCCATGGAACGGTAATTGGACCAGCAGTCGCCTCCCCAATGAACAGGGAATTTCTGGCTCCCGACTGTCGCCGACCGGGCAAAAAGAGCCGCTTCGCCTTTTCCTTTTTTGCGCTCCAGCAGGTTAAAGACCGTTTCGTTGTACAAGTACGTGTAGTAATTGTGCATTTTATCCGGGTCCGCTCCGTTATGATACACAACGTCTGTTGGAATCCGCTCGCCAAAGTCTGTTTTAAACGAATCAACGCCCATGTCCATCAGTACACTCAATTTCTCTTCAAACCAGCGGCACGCGTCCGGATTGGTGAAATCGACGATCGCCTGGCCCGCCTGCCATTTATCCCACTGCCAAACCGAGCCGTCCCCCCGCTTTAAGAAGTAGCCTGCCTTCATTCCTTCTTCAAAAAGCGGCGACTTCTGGCCAATGTACGGGTTGATCCAAACGCAAATTTTTAGCCCTTTGTCCTTTAAGCGCTTCAGCATGCTTTCCGGCTCCGGGAACACCCGGTCATCCCACTCGAAATTGCACCATTCAAACTCTTTCATCCAGAAGCAGTCAAAATGAAACACATCAAGCGGGATATCTCGCTCTATCATTCCATCCACGAACTCATTCACGGTATCTTCATCGTATTCGGTCGTGAACGACGTGCTCAGCCACAGCCCGAATGACCACGCAGGCGGTAATGCCGGCTTGCCCGTTAACGCAGTGTATTTCGTCAGCACTTCCTTCATCGTCGGGCCATAAATAACGTAGTATTCTAGCGACTCTCCTTCGACACTGAACTGCACGTTCGACACTTTTTCCGATCCGACTTCGAATGACACATTTTCCGGCTGATTCACAAATACTCCGTATCCTTTATTGCTCATATAAAACGGAATGCTTTTGTACGCCTGCTCACTGCCCGTGCCACCATCTTCATTCCAAATATCAATCGTTTGTCCGTTTTTCACAAACGGGGCAAAGCGCTCACCGAGACCGTAAATCAGCTCGCCCACATCAAGCGACAGCTGCTCTCGCATATATGTTTTTTTGTTATCGCTTACAATATAACTCATGTTTCTTGACCCTGTTTCCACTAAAAGCTCATCACCGCTTTTAAACTGAACCGACCAGCCGGATTTATTGACAACAGTCTGCAAACGGCCGCTTTGAAAGGTGAACGCCTCATCGGTTTCCGTCGTTTGAAACGGCGTCCCTTCTGCTTGAACAGCAAAGGTCGGATATTCTTTCACTCTTCCCTTATGATGAATCATCTTCACACCGACTACGTCCGCTGCCGGCGCGGTCAGTTCAATCGTCATCATGCCGCCGTCCAGTGTATTTCCCCGGTGTACAATCGGAACAAACGGTGCATATAAAGTTGCGCGATCGCGCTGTACGTCTGCTTCATGAAGCTGTGCCGGATAGTGCATCGTAAATCCTTCACGGTCCATCCAGTTGCCATTGCTGAATTTCATCGGTTATTCCTCTTTTCTTTCATGTTTTGGTAAGTATACCAACAAAGAAAAGCGCTTTCACCCCGATTTCTTTCATACAAAATCATGTCACTTTTAGCGATTGCTCATATGAACGGCAACAAGACCGCCAACCGAATCGACTGGCAGCCTTCGCACATGATTAAAGAAAAACAGCCGCTACAGAATACAGGAGCAACCTTTACAGTAAATATCTCCAGCAGCAGAAGCATTCGCACAGCTTGTTTTGACATCCATTGGTACTGGCAAGGAAGTTAGAGAAATTCAATAGTTTAGGCGGATTTGCAGAAAACAATTCTTCTTACTTATGAAGAATCATTTGATCCGTTTCGATAAATCCGATTGATTCATATAATTTCCTGGCCTGATCGCTCGCTAGCAAACGCACAGTTTGTATGTCCCGATCGAAAAGCCATTCGAGAACAGCGTTCGTTAGCTCTTTTGCATAGCCCTGTCTTCTAAACTGTTCTTCGACGTAGACATCACCAATAAAACCATACTGAGGCTCGCGATAAAAGCAGTACGGGAGATCTTCTTTGATGAAAGCACCACCACAGGCGATTAGCTGACCTTCATGTTCAATCACAAAGTGTTGAGCTTTTTCTTTTTCATACATATCTCGATAAACTGATTGGACCTTTTGAATGAAGTTTTCCCCGAGAACATGCTCCATCCCTGTCTCTTTGAACATGTTCAATTTTAGTTGTGCAATTGTTGAAATATCAGACACATTTGCTTTTCTTATCACGTGATCCACTCCCTCACTAAAACAGTTGGTTGGTTTTCGTATCCTTTCTGGGAAAAGCTACAAGTCTAGAGCCAGCCGAATCATATCTCTGCAAGGAATACCGTTTTCAACTATGTCTTCCGGGTAGTGCTTCACGAAAAAATCCCGGTCAACACCTGTTATCCTAAACCCGCATTTCTGATACAGGGCCAGCTGTCCAATGCCTGAATTTCCGGTCCCCACTTCAATAATTTTATAGCCATCTTCCTGAGCTGTTCGAACAGCATGCCCAATCAGCGCTTTGCCGAGCCCCTTTCCCTGCTGGTCCGGTAAAACAGCTACGTTCACCAGCTCGACGGTTTCGGGTCTGGTCGGCAGCAGCACATATACACCGACCACACGATTATCATTTTCAGCCACAAAACACGCGCCTCTCCCTATATATCCTTTAATGATTTTCTCGGACGGATCAGCTAACAGCAGCAAATCTATTGGCGGCTTTTCACCCTCGTTCAGTTTTCTGATCTTCATGCTTACCTCCTCGAAGACCTTATCCTATACCAATGTCTTATTACTTTTGAATGTCCTTACACGTTTATATGCCCTTCTAAATACGTGACTGCTTCTCCGGACATTTTAACCTTTTCTCCTAAATCCGCACAGTAGAGCTTTCCGCCTCTTTCTGACACCTGCAAAGCCGTCAATTCACGTTTATTCAATTTTTTCTTCCAATAGGGGATCAGCGTGCAATGGGCAGAGCCGGTGACGGGATCTTCATCCACACCTGCTTTCGGTGCGAAAAACCGTGACACAAAGTCTACCTCTTTTCCTTTCGCTGTTGCGATGACACCAAAGGCATCAAGTTTTTTCAATTCCTCCATGTTTAATTCAAGATCCAACACGTCCTGCTCTGTTTCAAAAACGGCCATATAATCTCTGGATTTCAATACTTCCTTAGGTGCTTTGCCCAACCCCTTTACTAACGACTCGGGGATCTCGTCGCATTTTTCGCCTTCTCTGGAAGGAAAAAGAAGTGTAAACAAGCTGCCCTCCCTCGATACCTCGAGAAGCCCGCTTTTTGTTTGAAAGGCAATATCCTTTCCCTCATGATCCAAATATGTACAGATGACGAACGCCGTGGCCAGCGTGGCATGGCCGCACAAGTCAATTTCTCCCTTTGGCGTAAACCATCTTAATTCATAGCCGCTGGGTGCCTGAACAAAAAAGGCCGTTTCAGACAAGTTATTTTCCGTTGCGATCTTTTGCATAACATCCTCGTTTATCCACTCCGGTAACGGGCACACTGCCGCAGGGTTGCCTTTGAATTGTTCATTTGTGAATGCGTCAATCTGATAAATCGGGATCCTCATCTAGATCGTCTCCTTACAATAGATTTCAGCTATCGTACCATGCACAAAAAAGCCACACAATCTAAATATTGAATGGCATACAAAAAACCGAACCCCTCGTTGATGAGGGATTCGGTTCCGATTTCTTTATAAACAAGGCGGCTTAAATTTAACACCACTTTTTGTAGGTTTGGAACAAAGTCTGATCAAAAGCACTACACGAGGTTGCATTTTATCGCAAATAAAAAAGAATCCATTTTGAAAAAAGTTTGATCAAAATGGATTTCTCTAGGACTAATTTAGATTTAGTTTTTATAAAAAAGTTTGATTAAAATGGGTTGTTAGAATTATCTCCTTAGCTTCATTGCATGATAAATGTCAGTTCCACTGTTAAAATAAACAAAATAATCAATTCCATGCAGCTGATATTCACAATGAATAAAAGGCTCTCTGTACTTCTCGAAATCCTGATTTACATATGTAGAGAAGCCTATCTCTTAAGCCAATATCGGAAAATAGCTACCAATCTCCACACCCCGAATTATAGAAAAATCTTGAAAATCTTCTTCTAACATGTCTTGGTAATCAATCTCGCCACTGCAAAAGCGGTAGCGCGCAATTACTGAATACAGCCACTCATTTGGATATGGGTTAGTGAAGAATAGTAGCATATGTAACCGCTAGAATAAAGTGGTTCTTACGCAAATTCGGTGATAATATATATCCGGCATTCTAGCGTCTATCCCCTATTTTTGTGAAATAGTTTATGGCCCGAGAAGCAGCCTTTTTCTCAAAAGAGGAAAGCTGGCCCGGCCATACATCATGCGTTTGATTGTTTTGAGCCGATTTACATGCCCTTCTACTACACCATTACTCCATGGTTCTTGAACACTATTGAGAACAGCGGGCAGGTCCTGGCGCAATCCGGTAATGAAAGAGTGAATAAATGAAAAATGACTTCTTTCATATCGTTCTATCCACTCTATCAAGTCTGAAGGATTTTTTGAGTAAAAAAGCTGGCGGAAAGAAAAGACTAGTTCATCCAAAAGCAAGATATCCGGAAAAGTCGCTAGCAGCTGGGGATGAATGTGCTTGAAATAAGCTTTATGGCTAGGTATAGTGAAATTCCACATCATGCTAAGGAGCTTTTGGCGCAAATAAAGAGGCTTCGCTCTCTTCTCTTTGAGGCACCTTCGTTCTGTTGCAATCATCGTGTTTAAAGTAGAAGTGGAGCCTTTATAACCACGAGCCCGGCATGCGGCTTCAATATGCTTGGCTTTCTGTTCTTTTTGGATCAGTGCGCGAATAAGCGACCGGTATTCATCATAAAAAGGTTCCCGTTTATGAGAAGGTTTTTGAAACGTCTTTAAGTCTTGATAGACTGTATTTCGAGAAATATTTATCAATCGGGCAATGGCCGCGATGGAATAGTTCTGACTAGCCATTTCCTGTACAGCCTGAATCCTCTTCCACCGCTTTTCTTCATTTTGAAGGCGTATAAGATCTGTTTTTCGAAGAAAAAATTCCTGATTCTGTTCTTGGTTAGAAGAAGGAGGATTTTTTTCTGGCGGTATCCATCTTGAAGGCACATAGTCATAAATAGTTTTTTTTACCGCATCAAACAACTGCTTGAGAATGTGCCATCGATCCCCTACTTGCTTGATATCGCAACACGCTGCTTTAATGGCTTTGGCATATGTTTTGGAGCCATCCCGGCTGACCACCTGAATCTCCGGATACTGTTTCAGCCATGCAGTTACGTCTTCTTTGTTTCTAGTAGGAAGGATATCCAGCAGCTGATGTGAGGTTAAATCCACAATAATTGTTCCGTAAGATGTCCGCTTTTTAAAGGCAAAGTCATCGATTCCGACAAAAGGGAGAAGGGGTTTTTCCTGTTACTTCTATCCGTTTGACAAGCCGCAGAAGCGTATCATGACTCACTTGAATATGAAGCGCCTTACAGGCTTTTTCAGCTGCTAGACAATTCGTAGAAAGCGCCAATTCAGTTAACGTATTTTCAAGACGGACCGTCTTTCGCTTGTATGGATCAGCCCATGACAGTCTTTCTGTAAAAATCTTCTTTGGGCAAGAAGGTTCATCACAAAACCATTTATGCAAGCGAATATGAAAGGAGACCGAACGATCTACGATCGGAAGATCTTTAATTGTACGTATATAACGGCTATGCGCACGGTGTGAAAGCGAATTGCATGAAGGGCATCGGGCAGACGAAGAAGCTGCTTCGATGACGTAAACCAGTTCCTCGCTCGTGATCGATTCGTGACGAATTTCAATAGAATCATCCAAATGAAGGAACGCAGCTACAGAGCCTGTCATGTTAGATCACTCCTTTGGCTTTTTACAGATACTATACCCGAAAAGTACTTATAAGAGGCCTTCACCAAAAATACGTAAGAACCAATTGGGGTTGACGGTTACAGCATATCACTCCCACTAGTTTACCTTCTTAAAAACTACGTAATTAAATCAGATTATTCTTCTCGAAAATGTTTTTCAAGCGAATTACTTTCTTCTGCTCAATCAAATTTGCTAATGCTGTTTCTGCAAGAGAAACAGCTACTCCTGCTGGAGTATGAACAATTCCTATTACTGTAGGAACTACCCAACGTACTGTCTTCATTACACCGTTATCTAAGTAGAAATTCTTTTTTGTAAGTGCATTTATATATTCGGCTTTAAATTTAGCTGGATCATAGTCTTTATAATTAGCTAACAGCTTCCGAATACCTACTGTTTGTTTTCGCAAAGTTAAAATGTCCTCAAAAGACAAATTTAATGTGCGAAGTTCAGGAAGCTCATCTATTTCTATTATTTCAGCGAGGTTTGAGTGTGTTTTATTCAAATCATAAAATTGAGTTTCAAGAACTTGTTGTGTACTGGGATTTCCCGAAAGATTATTAACCTTAGACTTTGCTGCAATTATTTTGAATCCTTCAACCCTTAATATACCAAATCCCATTATTCCAAGCATGATAAATAGATTCGACTGACTCTCATCATCTAAATTAGAATCGATAGTTATAACTCCCTGATTAAACTTTAATTTATAAGAATCAAATATCTCCTCAGATACTAATACAAAGGGAAAATAAGTATGCATAAGTGACTTCATCAACTCGTTATTAGATAATGCACTAAAAATATTCCCTTGATAAGAAGCTGGATTTGTATTTTCTAAACTTATTTCAATAGCGTTTTTATTTATATAAGGGATCGTTTTATTAGAAATGTGCCGACTCTCAGTTGCTTCTTGTATATTTCTCTCAATGTCTGTTCCAGAGGGTAAAATTCTCATTTCAAACTTTCCTAATTTCATATCCTTTGAAGAGCCTTTATCTTGAAGTGCATAACCTACATCATCTATGAAAAAATTAATAATATCTTTATCTAAGAGTTTAAAGTATACCTCCTCTCCTACTAAATTTATTATTGCTTTCACAGTATGTCCTATAGATGCTTTACTCACTGAAAAGTAAATTTTTTCATAAAAAAGCAAGCCTTCTAAGAATTGGGCATAATCAAACTTTATATTCACACCTTTATCTATAGAGATGATATCAAACGTGTCTATTAATAAATAATTTCTCATATTATACATTTCCTCTCCAAGTTTATGATTTCAAATCATGTTTTAATAGCATTGTTTTAATACTCTTTATCTCCCATACATAAAATACCCCTTTAGACAATTATATCCAAAGGGGTGAAACGATGCGACTTTATTTTAAACTGGTACTTAATGTGGGTTTGGAACAAAGTCTGACCCAAAGCGCTACGCGAAGTTGCATTTGGTCGCAAATAAAAAAGATTGATTAAAATATACAGCGCGATCAATCATTCTCTTGTAATTCTTCAAAGGACATTTCACTTGAAAAATTTGCAGTCATATTTACATGTAATCTAGCCATTTCATTAACACTTAAAAAATCTATTCTGCCATTTGGAAGATGCCTTACTTTTAATAAACCCTCGACTGTTCCACTTACTCTATCGGAAAAATGCATTTTTCCTTCTCTCATCAATTCAGCAGTTAGATGAAAATTCCTTTCAAATTCTCTCCTGTTAGTCGGTGTATTCATAGCTGTCATTCTCACTTGTCATTCCTCCTTACCACAACTGAACAATTTCTCTTTTTTCACGGTCTATTATAAAAGCATTTTCATCATTGTAATTTACAAACCATCCTAGTTTCCAACCCAAGCTTCTAATTAAGTTCATCTTTTCTTTAGATATAAGCAATCGTGAACCCTCCCTCAGGGGCATTCCTACTTTACCAAACTCCCAGCTTCTTCCTTCAATCCAACTTTCTCTAATTATATCTTTCTCATTTATACTTGATGAGATATCTAATTCGTTGTTTAAATATGCAGGCGTAAAAGTTCCACCATAATAAGTAGTGTCAAATTCTCCTTTATAAATTAAAGGTATATAGGATGATGTAGTATTTATCTTGCCTTTTGTAAAATCAGGCAAATCATTTACTTTAAACTTTAAAGCCATTACTTCAAGGTCAAATTCATTATTTATGATCTCTTCTTCTTTTCTAGCAAATCCTATAATTTCAACAGACTTCATGCAGTTTTCTTCTGCAGAATATAGAATTTCCGTATAGTGAACGTGCTGATATTTACCCTCAAATAAGAAGTCTTCTGGACTTAAATTACCTAAAACAAATTTCATTATTTCTCTTTCCTTACTCGGCTTACTATTTAATCTAATTTGTTCTGATGGAAATATAGGATTAACTCTACATAAGGCTTTAAATATCTTTGAGGCATCTTCATCATATACCTTTCTTACTAATACCTTGTTAATTGATCTATAAACTTCTGATTTTAGTATTACCGATTGTCCTTGTTTTCGATATGCGCTAACTAGGTAACTATCAATTTTAATCAAATCATCAATACTTAAAGCCTGATTTTTCTCCAAAATACATTGTTGTATCTCTTTATAATTATCTTTGTTCCAACAATTAATTTTCTCTAAAGTAGCGAATATTGGATGTGATTCCCTCCAAAATTTTTCATTTACTTCTATTGAATGTATATCTATTTCAGGCGGTGAAGAGCCATCTATAGTAGAAAGAGACACTCCTCCTAATTCAAGAATTTTCACAAAAGTGTATTTTACGGTAAAATGTTCACACTCTTTTATACGGTCAGTGATGTAACTTTGATTAATATACAACCAAATCGATTCAATATTTTCAAGGGCTAAACTGTATATGATACCCGCACATATTTCTGCTGCAACATTTGTGTTTAAGTTAAAACTATAATCTAAAATAATCGGAACAAAGAAATTAGGATCTATTCTGGTAAGGCCCTTTAAAATTTCTGGTCCCCTATACGGAATATGGCTTGAAGGACTATCTAAAAACCAGATGAAAAGTTGCGCTAATTCAATATTAGAAGACTTTACAAGCTGTTTTTCGTTCAACCAATGATAGTATTCTTTAAGTTCTTCTGGTGGCCTTACCATTAGATTTAAGTGTTCCACTACAACACTTAATATATCTTTTGCCTCTTCTTCATTGAATCTACTTCCTATTAAATCTAATATTTTCTTCACAATTTGCCAGTCATGTGCATATTTTTCTTCTACAATCAGTGATCTTATTGAAATTGCAAACTCTTGTACATCACATATATTTGCTAAATGTTCAAAAGCTTGATTCGCTTCAGAACTAACATTTCCAGACCAAATTTGCCATCCTCCTTCTTGTAATGTCCTTAGCCCTTCAATAAATTTTTCTTTTGCTCCTATATTATTATCCATTTGCATTTCGTCCATTGCTTGAGAGAAAGCTTGATTCGAATTATTAATTGAAGAGCTTTTCCCAAAAGTACCAGGAAGAAAAAAATCTTCTGCTATGTCTTTACTCTCTTCATGATCTGAAGACATTGGTGGAACTTCTGCACCTTCCTCACTATCCTGAATTTCTTTTGAACCTATTTCCACCTCAATATTATTTTTCTGTATCAATTCTAATAGGTGGTTATAATGTTCAGGCACCATAAAAGATTTAATGGATATCAAAAACGTCTCTCTTTCATTTTTTGTCATATCGGAAATTAAGATTTTCAATAACCTTTTAAAAAGTATTTCTCTACTGTTATCTGTAGAGCTTTTACATATTATATCTCCCATTATCGAGGCAAAACGATCTAAATACCTTGTATCACCAATCAAAAACAGTTCACAAAACCCCCATTTTAGCAAAGGATGCATGTCCGAATTATTTTCCAGAATCTCGAGGATGGCATTCTGTTCTTCTAAGTTTCCTATACCGAATTTGTATCCTTTACCTCTGTCTGTATAATCTATTTGTGGTGATTCTGCTTTTTCCTGAAGTACCTTAGGTAGAGGCAGTACTTGTTCTTTAAGAAATTCCACTGCATTACCTAAATTTCCTATCTTACATAAAACTCCTATAAATTCCTCTTTTTCTACACGTACATATCTTTGAAAAGTCATTTCCCCAGAGGCATGTTCTAAAATACTCGCTATATTAGCCAAATAACTTTCAATTTGATTTGATTGTTGTAGATTTACCAATGAACTTCTTATTAATGACAATTGATCTTCTTTGTACCATGAGGGTCCCATAGAGCTGTTTAATAGTTCTTGAAAAACCCGCTGAGTGCTTCCTTCATTGTCCAAATAAACATATATATTTGATAAGTTAATTAAATCCTCTGTACGTTCCCATCTGTTCTGAACTCCTAGTAAAATATGCTTCTCTAAGCCCTTACTTAAATCATAAATTTTTCTTTTTATACCTTTGATTTTTTTCAAAATCATTATAACTGAGAATATAGCTTCCCTAAATCCCTCAGTATACATCCCTAACTGATTCTCTAAATTATTCATTAAAAAATCTAAGAAGTCATGAACTCTTGTTGGACAGTATTCTTTGTAAAATTCAGCTATTTCTTGATATACATAAACCAAGGTATCTTCGGGAATAAAATAACTTCTATCCCAAGACACTCTTTCTTTCAACTCCAAGCTTAAGCTTGGATACAAAATGTTTTTTATTGTATCTGCTAATTCGTTAAACTTAGTCTCCGTGCCATGGCACCTTGCTCTCCAAGCATTTCCTTTAATAGAGCCTACCAATGAAATAACACTTTCAAGGTAATTTTCCCATGTACTTGGTGTATTGTTCTCTAATTCTGGGTGTTGTTCTCCATAATTAATAAACCCTCGATACTGCCAAAGTGCACTAAATTTATATAATGATTGATAATTTAAATCCACGCCGTTTTTTTCTCTTATAGAGAATGAGTTATTTTCAATAATTACCTCTTGAATTAAGCTTTCAATGATATTAACATCAAACTCATTATCGACGAGCCCCATTAAGAAAATCTCACGGTTATCGTTATTAAAATTAAATTTTTCAAATAAATATTTAGTATCTTTCAACAAGTTTATTTTTCCGGAAAGGTTATTTTTGCTTCCATAAGTCTCTTCCAATTTTAATAATTCTATTAGGGTAAAAAATAAAACCCTAATCATTTTACTATCAATGGGAATACCTTGCTTTTCATAAGCTTCAATGGGTGTATATATATCTTTGTTAAAAATTAAGAACGCCTTCTGATATGAGACTATCGATAAGCAAAAGTCCATATAACTTTCTTGATCATCATCAGCTATATATTCTAATTGCGACAACAAAAATGAATACTCTTTAGAAAATGCATTTCCTGAATTATCTGATTGATATGAAGTTAATATGGCCAATGCTTTGTAATAAGAATCCATAACTTTATATTTTATTTCACCTGATTCCATGGCTAGTATTAACCTTTGTCTTAAAATATGAAAAATTTCCTGAGCTTCTTCATTAGCATGGTTCTCGAGAAATTTAATTAAAAAGTCAATAGCATTATCATCCTCAATAATCAAGAATCCTTGTCTTACTATATATGTCATTGCTTCATTAAACTCTTTTTTCTGAATCAACAAATTAGCAAATTCAGAAGCATACCTGACAAAAAGATTATTGTATCTAAATTTAATTCTTTGAGATAACAGCAACAACCTCATAGTTTCTTTAATCTCTATTTTATTATTCAGTGCGAAATCTATTACCTCATCTAAATCAGAAACTATTAAATCAGGTTTTATATGGTATGTTGTACATTTATCTGCCCAGGTTTGATTACAGTATATTATGGCTTCAATACTTAGATCTTCGGTTTGCCTCAACATGTGATATAAAATATTTTTTATTGAATATAAATGGTTATCTTCCTCTTTACAAAATTTCGTAATTTGATAATGAATTTCTTCACTTATCATCGTTGTCTTATTGACTATAAAGTTAGCAAATGAAGCGTGATAAATGGAAATACCTTGATCTAAGTCTAATAAATATCTTATTTTTGGTGAAAAAATCATCAACATGCTTCCAATATGAGGTGGCAATACTTTTTTTAATATATTTTCATCTACACGCTCTCTTAGCCTTGCGATTGTAGCCAAGGCATATAGTTCATTCGGTTTTTCCTGCAGCCTGTTCCACAAAGATTCGTAATAAACTTCGATATCTCCCCCAATGTAGGGAACTTGATTTAACCATTCAATTATTATTTCTTCATTTTTTAAATGAATGGACTCTTCTAGTAAGTACCTTAAATATAGCGGGTGACCTTCTGACTTAGTTACAATAGCCTCCCTAAGCGAAAACGACAAACTTGTATTACGTAATTTTCTATTAACTATGTATCTTGTTTGACTAACAGCTAAGGGGACAACCTTTACAATGTTACTCTCTTTTATACGAGACTTAAATAAAACAGGTAAAAACTCTTCATTTTGACAAGCAAGAACTATAAAAATATTACTAGGTAACTCTTCTGGTAATAAACTTAAGAAATCTTGAATTTTATTTGAAAAATAGACATCTTCTATTCCGTCAATAAAAATTATTCCTTCAGTTTGACTTTTTGTTAGCTTTTGTGAAAGTAAAGCAAACAATTTTTGTATATCAGCTATCCACTCATGAAGTTTTCTATCTTGTTTAGGCGGCATCTCTACATAAAGTTCATTCCACAAAGCTTTTTCCAACCATTCAGCAAACACTAATTCAGAAGATTTAAAAGCGATTGGTAGACCATCTTGTTTATTTCTTACAAGGTACTTACCAATTACTTTCACACCCGCTTTAATAGGAGTGTATTCCATAACGAATGTACTTTTTCCAGATCCCGGGCTCCCTTTTAAAAATATATAGCCATTCTCTTGCTCATCAAACTTTTTCTCAAGTTCTGTAACTATTGTTTTATTTACTGGTAATTCTATATTTTCTTCACTAGGTTCCAAACCTAGCAAATCAGCATCATTTTCATACTCAATATTATTGCTATCTAGGAATGTTTTAATTTTGAACGTACTAATTGCAGCTATAGTACCGTCTAATTTTTGTAAAATAACTCCTTTAATATGATCTTTGACAATAAGAGGAGCACCTGAAAATCCATCAAATCTTTCAAATTTTTGATTATAACTTAGGTCTGTATCCCACAATAACTGATCATTCTCTATATTAGATCTTAATATTGAACCTGTAAGCTTTGCTCCCGGAGTCCATTTACTCACAGGAAATCCAAATGTCTCCCATATTTCATTCTCGGCAGTTTTAGATACGTTAATATGCAAATACTCATCATTTTCGAGTTCCGTTTCTAATTCCAATAACGCTATATCGAAGTCTGCATTATAATCAAGTATTCTTGCGCATATTTCTTCCCTTAAAGATTTGTTGTAGGGAAAAGAAATAGAAATGTTATTTGAATTATGTTCGGAAACTGTATGTAAAGCAGTCAGTACTCGGTTATTTTTTATTAAAAAACCTGTACCGCTTTCAGTACCACATTCAATCCTGGCTATATATTTTTCTGTTCTCATTTCAAATTCTCCCTATCCTAGATATAATAGTTTTCTCCTTCTCTAAGAACTTTTACTTTGTAGTTGTATTTTTCTGCAAGTACCTTTTGATTTAAATAATCTGAAACAGCAGTGTCGAAATTGAAAATGATATTTCTAGTCCTATCTGTTTTTCTATAAATAATTCTGCTTAAAGTTACGAGATCAGGATGATTGAATTTCATACCATTAGTAGATATAAAGAAGTTATTCGAATCAATAATTTCTAATAATTCAGGACTTGTGTTCCCCTTAGATCCATGATGAGAGATTTTTATTGCATCGAACCAAATTAAATTATTACCGTATATCTTTTTTAATTCTTTAGTGATTATACTTGGGTGAGAGTCTGCAAGAAATAAAATTTTTTTATTTTTTGTTTCTAGAACAAATGCTATTGAACTCCCGTTAGTAGGGCTGTTATCTTCAATAAATCCTTCTTTTACTAAACTTTCGATTTCTTTTTTGGAAGAAGATATATTCTGTTGAAAATCTTTTGGTATCAATGTTTTTTCATATGCCATTAAAAATTCAAACGCATCATCGAATAATGCTTTACCATCCAGCTTACTTTTAAAGCCCAATTTTCTTAATTCCTTCTTCCAGTATTCCTCCAAACTATTTAATTTGTCTACATCAGGAGACAAAAGTCTTATTCTTATTTCTTTTCCGATATCAATTACGTTCTTGTTCTCTATATTAATGGATTCACCTCCAAAACTACTATTCCATGCGTATCCACCATGTTTTATTAACGCTGCCAGGGAAGACCCTTGCTTAGCTCCTATATCCTTCTTAAAATCTTTATTAATAATAATTTCTGTGGGATACCCCATTTTATTAATATCTTTAATAATATTTTTATCTATTTCATTTTCAATCTCCGCATTTTCTAAATCTTTTTTGTGTAAATGCCTATAGCTATTGTGCCAAATTTCTTTAATATTTATGATTTTACTGTCACTTGAAAAACCATTTTCTTGTAGAAGTTTTAAGGCACCTGAAATATGATCTGCATCAATATGAGTAATAATCATTAAGTCTAAGGATTTACCAGCTTTGTTCATTTTTAATAGTCTTGGCTTTAAATAATTTGTATATGTTGAAATGAATCCTGTATCTATTAGGATATTCGTATCTGATAAATTTTTACAAGAAATTAAAAAAGAATCTCCATATGATGCTGGCATCATTGAAATAGCTATTTGCTCCATGAAAAGCCCTCCTTCTGTCAATGCACTAATCAAATTATTTTCCTTTTGGCTAATTTTTTACTTATCTATTTCTGCCATGATTTTTAATTTAATATAAGCCTCTAATTGTGGCTTTATTGCTTTAAAATGATGTGCTTGTATATTAGAAATTGCTCTTACCCCCGAAAAAAGAACCGGCTCATTTTCTTCAATCATCTGATCAATTACTTGACAACAGCGACGTATCTGAAATTCTCTGACCGATTCAGTAATCTCATTTAACAGTTGAGTCGTCTTAGGTAACTTATGTCCACGTCTTTCTAAGTTTGCAAGGATATTTAATCTTTTACCGATTACTGATTTTGTAATTCTTAATGGCCTTTTAAGATCTAATAATTCTTTATATAGAAGCTTTATTTTTTCATAATATTCTTGATCTCGCATATTCCAATCAACTCTTTTATTAGATTATGTCACCTCTTTCTTTGCTGGTAAGTTAGCCAACATCCATTCTTTATCATGTTTATATAAATATCTATATGGCTTTCTAAATTGTTCCAGAAGTTGTGTTCTTCTATAGTTAGGAAAGCGTTCCATAGCTTGTAACAATTCTTCTCTGTATTGTTTAATGAGCCTTTCATTGGTCTCCGTTTTTCTTTCTATTAATTCTTCTTTTGCATCTAAATAACTTTTTGCTGTTTGTGGATGAACACCTAACTCCTTTGCAATTAACTTTAAGTGTAGTCCCTCTTTTTCTAATTGATATAATTTCTCCATCCAAATATGACCATACTCTTTTATGTAATTAATATGATATTTGTCGTATTCTACCTTATCAGGACCTTTTCGAGTATATACAGAGCCGCAAGAACATGAAAAGAACCCCGCAGGTTTCGTTCCAGTAAAATCTCTTTTAAGCGTTACCGTATCAATTACATTTTGCCTGTAATGTAAAGCAACTTTATTTAAACATGGCCACGGACCTTCGCCGAATGGACCTTTGTCTATTTCCACTTGAATAAAGGAATCAACATCTTGCTCCAAAAAATACAGCATTAGTAAATGTCGGAATGGGTGCACATGACGTTTTAAATTCCTTACAATTACTTTCAGCCAATTATAGGTATCATCTCCATCAATACGCGATTCGTATTTTTCCAGGAATGTAAAAGGGAGCTTCGACTGAAATTCCTTCTGTAATTGGTTCTGTCGAACTGTATTTGAAAGTGCAATTAAATTACGATCTCTTAAAAGGGTGCGGTATTTAAGATTAATTGTTTCTCTAGAGAATTGATTAATCGGTAGTTGCAACAACTGATAAGCCATCTTCGCTAATTTAACTTGAATTACTTCAAATTTATCTAATTCACTTTCTTTTGGTGGAGATAAATCCAGATGTTTACTATCAAATCGAATATATTCGAATCTACTCTGAGTTTCAAATTCAGTAATGTACTTCTTTAGTTTTAATTCATGGTGAGCACAGTAATCTATTCCTTCTAATTGATGTTCACGATGAATATAAGGTTCTCCGTATTGATGAATATCTTTAATTACACATTTTGGACAATAATATAAAGCATTTTTTTTACAAATGCCTCCCGAGACCATTCCAAGCCTCCCATACAGACCTTTTCCGTCTCCTTGAACGTCCTCTATAATTTCCTGTTGGCGTTGCTTAGAAAGAAAAAGAGAGTAGTATGGATAAATGGTATGCTTATTCAGTAAACTTTCTATTGAATAACTTGGACCGAGTTGCTTAGCTAATATAGAAAAGTTGCTTCCAATTTCTACACTTGGAATTACAGAACGTTTTTTAAATAATTCCTCTATTGTATCTCTATAATTTGTATTTCCGCTATAAAAATGATAACGAGCAATCGATGAATACAACAATTCATCAGGATATGGATCAGTAAAGAACGGTAACATTTAATCAACTCCTTCGAGAAACCATTGTGGAGTATATCAATTGCCAACAAAGGGAATGGGCACTAATCCAAATATGCTGAGCCTCTTCATTTCCGGGAAAAAGCCAAGCAACTTTTAACTTGTTGTTTGCTTATAGTTATCCACTGCTTGTCTTGCTCGTAAATACTTTTCTAAAAGGGGTTTTATCTCCTGAAAATGATACGATTTCACAGCGCCAATACGCTGTACTTTCCAAAGCAGCACAGGTTCTCCTTTATGCAAAAACAGCTCAATAATTTTGCAACAGCGTCGAAATTGAAATTCTTGTGTAGATTCTGTAATTTCTTCAAGATACCTCGCTGTTTTCGGCAGCTTATCTAAACGTTTTTCTAGATTTGATAATATACCCGTTTGTTTGCCAATAAGGGATATGGTGATTCGAACCGGCTTGTCTTTAACGATCAACTGTCTATAAAGCGCCTTTATCTTTGATAAATATTCTTTGTCCCGTGCTTCCCAATCAACATGTCCTGTTGGCATTACTCTCGATTGCTTTTGAGGCAAATTATCAAAAAGCCATTCTTTATCATTACGGTATAGATAAGAGTATTCTTTAGAAAAAAGATTCCGAATTTGAGTGCGGGTGTAATCAGAGTATTCTTTTAGCCCTTCTAATAGTTGCTGACGATACTGCTGTAACCGTTGAGAATAACCATTGGTTTTTGATGGATTTGATGTTTCAATGCTCGTTTCTAAAAATTTTTTGATTGTTTTAGAATCTACACCAAGTATTCTACCTATCTCTCTTGCGTTATATGTCCCGTCTCCCTTTAACTGCTTTAATTTAGCCTGCCAAACTTCTCCAAATACTTTTGTCCGCCCAATACGATATATATTTTTTAAAGATGTGTCTGGTCCTTTTCTAACGTAAACAAAACCACAAGAACAAGAGAAAGTGCCAATAGGAAATTTCGATTTAAAGTCTCTTGTAACCGAAACTTCCTGAATGATATGTTCTTTATAATGAGCAGCAGCTTTATTTAGGCATGGCCACGGTCCGCTTCCGAAAGGTCCATGGTCTTCCTTAACATCTTTAAAAAATTCTTCTATGTCTTTCTCTAAAAAATAAAGAAACAGCAAGTGGCGGAATGGATGAACGTGGCGCTTTGTATTTCTTGTTATAACTCTCAGCCAGTTATATTCATTGTCCATATCAAGAGCAGATTCATATTTTTCTAAAAAACCGATCGGAAATTTGCTTATGAACATTTGATATAAATCATTCTGCCTCACATGATTAGAAGTTGTAATCAAGCCTCGTTCTCTCAAAAGTAATCTATACTTTTTAGCAATTTTTTCACGTGAGATCTGATTTATATTCACTTGTAAAAGCTTATACGACATTTTAGCCAGCATAACTTGAAGATCATAAAAATAAGGCTCTGTGCTTTGTAAGAAGGATAAATTCATTCGTTTGGCTTCAAAGCGGATAAAAGCAATTCTGCTTTGTACAGAAGGATTAATGGGGTACTTTTTTAGCAGCAACTGGTGATGTGGGCAGACATCAATTCCTTGCAATTGATGCTCTCTATGAATATATGGTTCACCATATTGGTCGATATCATTAACGGCACATTGAGGGCAATAATAAAGACCGTCCTTCCTGCATATACTCCCTGCCAGCATCCCAAGCCTTGCATATAGCCCTTTGCCATCTTTTTGAACATCTTTGAGGATCTGTTGTCGTTTTTCACACGAAAGAAATAATGCATAAAACGAATAAATAGTGTGGTTTCCTAAAAGATTCTCCATCGAAAAGTGCGGTCCCATTTGCTGCGCAAGAATGTTTAAATGACTACCAATTTCCACGCTTGGTATGACAGTGCGCTTTTGAAACACTTCCTCTAATGTATCTTTACAGTCCAAATTACCGCTGTATAAATGGTAACGGGCTATGGTTGAATAGATTAATTCACCAGGATATGGTTCTGGAAAAAACGACAGCATTTAAATCGCCTCCTGCTTATGTCAAAATAAGAATCTTTGGCTCAGGTAAGTGAAATATTTAGGTTCTCTGATATAACCCAGGTTTAACACGTTCCCAGTTTCCACTGCGCTTTAGTGCATACCAAATTGAGCTATGCGGTGTTTTTGCATAAGTTTTAATAATTGCGTTATAGTAACGGCTTTTTTCGAATAGTTTAATCAACTCATCCACTGTTACCAACTTTCCGGAAGCAATATCTTTTTCATATTCTATAATAAAGTCAAATGTACTTTGATTCATTGAATAGTCTTTTCCCATAATTATTTTTCCTTTCTTTAGAGACGTTAGCTCCTATACCGTATTTCACTCCTCTTGTTCTACTTGCTAAATTAATAGGCTGCTATGCCAAAAGTTATTAATAAAATTCTTCTATCGGATTTTTAATATATCCGCTTGCTTTTAGCAATTCGTATGGATGTTTTTTTTGATCCAATGCTTTTTTCCTGAGTGTCAACAACGGCAATATATCAGTATTCTTCTGTCTTGGCTTTTTTTGTTGTTCTTTTTTCTGCTGGTTCAACATAAGTGCTGCTTGAACAGCATCTGTTTTTAGCAAATTGTAGTCAGTATCCATTGGCTGGTTTTCTACAATTTTCTGAACAAGCTTTTTCATATCAGCTTCTTTTAGACTGTCAAAAATGCCAAGAGAAAATAGCTCCACCACCAAACTTTCGGTTGTATCACGTCTTTTGAAGTCCATCGTCTTTTTTCTTTCTCTAAATGCTTCTTGAATACGGCCTGTCAGCTCCGTATCACGCTTGTGTTGCAACATGACTTCATCCAAGCTAAACATAATATCCTCATACTTCATCATGTCTCGCCAATTATTTGTTCGGACTGCCTTTAGCATTGGCTGGATCATTTTCATATCCTTTTTAGCTGTTTGTTTTATTGTCCGCGAGATTAAGACTTCATTAGGATTACTTTCATCAAATAAAGCACGTTCCTGCGCTAATATAAACAAGTTAACCGCAATAGCTGTAATCCCCTGACATTCTTCATAAAATGTCTTTTTAACTTCCTCGGTTAATTCTGAACATTGTTTTAAACAGTTCAGCTCCCATAATGTTTCTAAAAAGAATTGCCATTCCTCGCTATCTTCCTTCATGCGATCCCAAAAGATAGATCCCTCACTGGCAGCTCGTCTTGCTTGTCGGAAGTTGCCCTTAAACAGCTTCTCGGCTTTGGTGGTTCCGATCAGAATTGTTGGGATGCCAACTGTATTGGATAAAGTGACAAAGAAATTAAGCATTTCTTCCTGGTCATTTTTTGCATGCAGTAAGTGCTGTATTTCATCGATGACTAGCACTCCAATGCCATACATACTTGCTAATGATGTCATGTGCAATAACATTGTTGACGTAACTCTGTTTAAATAGCCGAATTTCTCAAGATAACGGGTTCCTAATAAGTCATCAATTGCTTTAAAGAAGCTTTTACATAGTGTTGATAGACTTCCATCATATGGACAATCAATTTTAAGCCATACAATTTGAGTGCGGTTAAACGGGTGACCATTGTACTCATCATGTTTAATCACTTGCGGATACATCAGCAATAATCGTTCAATCGCTGTCGTTTTGCCGATGCCCGAAATGCCGATTATTGATAAGCTGTCAGCAGTCGAGCGAATATAGTTTAGTCTTTGATCTATATCTCGGAGCGATTTTTTTTCCTCCGCTTGCAGTTCATTTAAAACACGAAGCCGTTCAAAGTAAGTTTTATTTAATGGGTTTCTTGCCAAATATCCTCCGCGAATTAAAGTAGCTAATTTACGTTCCACTTCAAAATGAATCGGCAGCGGCTGTATAAAGGTTTTTATCCTTTTTAAAATATGATAACGGATGTTCGTTTCCTGGGCTTTGTCCTGACTTGTAATGCGTGGAGCTACCATAAAACGTTCCAATACATCGTTTTCTGTGAAAATTGGGGGCAGTGCCTCAATAAATGGATTTTGTTTATATTCAGACAGAACCTGTTGTTTATATTGAGCCTTCTCAAATTCTCCTTTTAAAACAACAATGTCTTCATTTTTTTTCAAATTCCTCATCTCTTTTCTTTCTCAGTTTTTCCATTAACCGAGAATTGCTCCTAGGCTTAGCTTCATCATTTTTTTGATTCGTTGACAAATCAATTAATTTCGCTCTTGTTTCCACAAAAGAAGATGTTAAATCAAATCTTTCCTCTTTTCGATTCACCACTTTTTCGGCTTCTCTATTATTACGGATATTTTTTAATTTTTCTGATTTATTGATCTCTTTTTGCTCTACTTTTCTCTTTTCTCTCATTGCACACTTTACAATCTCTTCGATGACCGCATCTGTATTAATTGCTGATTCATGTTGTTCAGCAACTTGAACCAACTTAAGCTCATTTATCATCTCTTGGTAAAATTCAATTTCTTCTAATGTGTCTCCCTGGTATTGCTCACTCGTTGAAAGCAAGTAACATGAATCATAGCTTTTCCCGTCAGCATGAGGAATGTATATGTAACTCATATCTCGTGGATCATAAAGAACTTCAATGCTTATATTTTTATATTTTGTGTACCATTGTTCATTCAGTGCTGTGTCTGAACCGTAAAATAAGCTTTTAAACCGGATACCAGCTCTTGTAATTCTTGCATTACCTCTTGGAAGAAGATTCAGCCTAAAAACATTCCGATCTGTGATCATTCTAAGCCGTCCTTTTTTATTCGCAATGCCCCAATTCCATAAATTAAGTGGTGTAGCTGTTAAGCCGCTGGCCACCATTCCTTTTTCTAAAGGATATTTCTCAATAACCTTCTGGTTATGTTGCAATACAAGGTGAATAACGATCTTTATAAATTCATCTAAATTTAAATTAGCGTCTAAACGGTAGTCACGATCTCCACGTTCCCGGTACTCTTTTTGAATGGCACCGGGTGCTTTTCTCTTTATCTTGCCGTTTATTGTATGAAATTGACGTTCTACAATTCCTTTTAAATCTCCCCGGTATGCCGAGGTATTTTCGATTTTAATATTTAAATTGTTAATCAAGTTTTCAACTGAATAACCCTCAAATTCTCCCCTGTCAGCAATAATAATTTCAGGCAAATGCTTTACCGGCCATTGAGAAACATTGATATCAATATTGTACTCTTTGCAAAATTCAACTTTATCAGCAGCCATATTGTCTAATGCCATCATTGCACCCACCCAAGAGGGACCCTCTAAACCTACATAGATTCCTGCAATCATACGCGAATATACATCTATTACTGCATAAATAATCGGCCTCCCAATAATTAGTGTTCGATCAAATGAGCTTACCAAATAAATATCCGCAATAGTGGAATCGATCTGAAAACGGGTACCCGGTCCATCTGTTTCATTCGTCGAATTATTTAAAATAGGTCGATGCTTTAGGTCATATTCTTTCGAGCTTGTTCTAAGCACAATGTCGAGCTGCGGATCTTCATGTTTTTTAAACCAATAATAAAATTGATTGTATGTCGGAATTCTGGAACTATCGTATATCTTAAATTTCACTATATTGTTTTCAATATAAGAATTTGAATAAAATTCTTTTAACAAATAATCATAAGTCTCTTTTAGAGTTACTTGATTTTTTCGTCGATAATACTTTTTAATGACATAAGCAAATTGCTTCTTCACTTCTTCTGTAATATTAATGCCTTGTTTCATATCATCGGCTACATTTAATTTACGTGGTCTTCCTATTTTTTTGCCGGATAGTAATTTTTCTTTTCCTTTCCCGCCGGAGTGTATATAGTCAGGAAGCAAAGCATTTTTATTAAGTCCCCGCTGCCAAAAACGAGTAAAGATGCGTTTGAGCTTCAGCTTACTTAAATTTGTTTCAGCCGCTATTTTCTCAAACGCATCTTCTCTTCTCTTTTTCTCTAATAAGCTTTCTTTGTATACATTCCAATAAGTTGAGACAACCTGCCAATCCTTGTCTCGCTTCTTAATTTGCTTCTCGGATAGATCTTTTTCAGCATAGCTCTTAAAATATGGATCAGAAATGGCTATTAATACTTCACCTTGGACCTCAGCCTCAATTGTTGCAGAAGAAATTTTCTTAGGCATTGCTGTATCGCCATGAAGTTCCACGTAATAAACAATGGAATCATCCAACTCAATAATCCGGATTCTATCTTTCTCATCTCTGTTCACATATTGGTACACTTGATTGTTAAAAATCATATTGACTTCACCTTCTGTGAAAAATCCTTATGCACCGCCTTTATAGGAATAGCTTGATTTACATCGATCTTTTCTAAAAGATCTACTTCAATGATTTTATTAATGACAAGATGCTTAAAAATACCGATACCGCTTCCCAAGAGCAAATCGAAATCCTTCTCAAATTCATAGGACAGAGCGCGTATTGAATCATCTTTTGTTAGCAATCGGCCGATATAATCAATAATCAAATCTTCTAGATGCTCTGTAATCATCATGTCAAATCCTTCAATGTCGTGAAGCTCTTTATATTCTCTAACATTCTTAATATTAAATGCCATCGTTTTGTGAATCTCTTTTTCCGTTACAATACTCCAATCTACATTACGACGTTTCCAAAACACACGTTCAATTTCGAACTTCTCTAGCACACGTTCATTCATCAAGTCGTTCTTGCTTTTAACTGTACGTGCATATTCTTTTCGTTCTTTGTTTTCCGAAACTGTCACAAGAAAATCGGTAGTCATAACAATAGGCTCTTTCGTTTTCGGATCCCTTGGATGTATAATTCCTAACTCTTCTGCAATCAATAAAGTTTCCTCAATAGGCAAGAGAGGATATTGCTCACGAATATCAATAACTAAATCAGAATATTCTAACAGATAAAAATAGTTCTGTTCCAAATCAGAAAGAAATTCAAATTGTCTTGGTATTTTCATTCCTTTTAGACGAGTAGCCCTTCCTGAGGAAGAAACATCTTGGATCTTTAGCCATGGTGTGTAGTTAACTTCAATTCCTTGTCCTCTGCCGTCTTTGAGTTTTTTATCGATTGAATTCGATCTGGTACGCTTGGCCATTACACCCTCCCCTGTGTATTATTTAATAACTGTCAGAATCCTCCACGATTCTAGAAAAATTTCCATCTTCTATGCCATCAATTAATAGGTCGTATTTCTGAAGTCCTTCTTCTGTAATGTGCATTGAGCAGAAATAATTATGATATTTTGCAGTCCACTCATATTTCGTTAAAATCTTTTCAATACCTTGGAATTCTTTTAGTTTAACTTCTATGCAGTTTTTATGTTTTTTTAAGAGGTCTGCATAATTTTCAAAATCCCGAGTTTCATCATAATCTTCCTGGAGACCATGTAAATAATTAATAAACCATTGACCATCTTCGTTATCACGGAGTAAATGCCAGTATTGCGGAGCATAACTGACTTTTCCGTAATAATCCAGATGCACTTTAACCATTTTAATCATTTCTGCACTTAATATTATCCGTGGATATATTGCATCTTTACATTCTAAATCGTGAGCTTCGATTAACGCTGGGCCGTAGGCGAAGTGTTCGTCACCATAATATTTATTTAAAGAAATTCCACCGCGTATGAAGTAACTATTAAGCGTCATTGTTAATTGAAAATATACAAATGACATGAAAATACTTCCTGACTGCCCTTCTCCATCTTCAACCTTTGGATAAGCCAATATAACGTTGTCAGTAAAAGATTTGAAAGAGCCTAATGGATTCAACTCAGACATCTCTCTATATTGATTAGATAGTATATTATGTAAGTCCCTCAGTAAATCAGTTCCTTTATCTTGCTGATCGCTTTGGATAATTAAGTTAGAAAAACCTAAAATATCAGCAAAACACACAATTGATTCTAATAATTGTGGATTAGTTGGATCGTATTTTGGATAAGACACAGCTTCAGCTCCGTTCTCTTTTATTTTTTCAAAAAGCAAAAAACCCCTTAAGGAAAGATTATCCTAAGGGGTCTTTTTTATCAAACTTTATTATAAATTATCGAACTTTTTTTAAAATGATCAATCTTTTTTATAAATTATCGAGCTTTTTTAAAAAGCCACACTTTTTTACACTGTTTTCAATTCGCTTATTCAACCGTCACGGATTTGGCCAAATTCCGCGGCTTATCCACGTCGCAGTCGCGGTGAAGCGCTGCGTAGTAAGCAATCAGCTGGAATGGAACGACGGCGGCTAGCGGTGACAGCAGCTCATGAACGGCTGGCAGGACGAAACGGTCGCCTTCCTGCTCAAGGCCTTTCATCGAGATGACGCACGTGTTGGCGCCGCGTGCTGCGACTTCCTTCACGTTGCCACGGATGTTCAGGTTGACGGACCCCTGTGTTGCAAGGGCAATGACCGGTGTGCCGTCTTCAATGAGCGCGATTGTGCCGTGCTTCAGTTCACCGCCGGCAAAGCCTTCTGCTTGAATGTACGAAATTTCTTTTAGCTTCAAGGCACCCTCTAAGCCGACATAGTAGTCAACTGAACGGCCGATAAAGAAGCAGTTGCGTGTTGTTGACAAGTAGTCGCGCGCGATTTGCTCGAACTCTTCCTTGCCGTCACAAAGCACTTCCATTGCGTTGGCAACAATACCGAGCTCGTGAGCTAGATCAAAGCCTGTGTCGATGCCTGCTTTTTTCGCTGCCGCGTCTGCCAAAATTGACAGGACCGCAATTTGCGCTGTATACGCCTTTGTAGACGCCACCGCGATTTCAGGACCTGCATGCAGCAGAAGCGTGTAATCCGCTTCACGTGACAGCGTAGAGCCTGCTACGTTTGTGATCGTGAGTGCTTCATAGCCCAACTCTTTTACTTTTACCAGGACGGCACGGCTGTCTGCTGTTTCGCCACTCTGGGAAATAAAGATGAACAACGGCTTTTTCGACAGAAGCGGCATGTTGTACACGAATTCGCTCGCGACATGCACTTCAACCGGAATATTCGCCATTTGTTCCAAATATTGCTTTCCAACAAGACCGGCATGGTAGCTTGTGCCGCATGCGACGATGTACAGGCGGTCTGCTTCATTGACTGCATTCAGAATGCTTTCGTCTACATGAAGGTCGCCCTGCTCATTTTGGTACGCCTGCATAATTTTACGGATGACGAATGGCTGTTCATCCGTTTCTTTTAACATGTAATGCGGATATGTGCCTTTTTCAATATCACCGGCATCAAGTTCCGCTGTATAAGGAGCGCGTTCAATAGGTTCGCCGTTTTCACTTTTAATGGTTACAGATTCTTTTGTGACGATGACCATTTCTTTATCCATCAACTCGACAAATTGGTTTGTTACTTGCAGCATTGCCATCGCATCAGACGCGACAACATTGCAGTCTTCGCCAAGACCAACAAGAAGTGGACTTTTGTTTTTCGCTACGTAAATCGTTTCTTCGTCTTCATTGTCTAAAAGCGCGATCGCATAAGAGCCTTTTAGCAAGCCGAGCGTTTTACGGAATGCTTCTTCTGTTGAAAGGCCTTCTTTTGCGAACAGACCGATAAGCTGCACGATCACTTCTGTATCGGTGTCACTTTGAAGAGCGACATCGAGCAAGTATTCGCTTTTCAGCTGCTCATCGTTTTCAATGACGCCGTTATGAACGAGCGTGTAGCGGCTGTATTCATTTTGGTGTGGATGCGCGTTGTAACGGCTTGGTACGCCGTGAGTCGCCCAGCGAGTGTGACCGATTCCTGCATGAGATTGAACAGCTGTGTCCACCACTTCACGCAAATCAGCGATACGTCCCTTTTCTTTGAAAATGTGCACACCCTCTTCGTTGCGCACAGCAATACCGGCTGAGTCATAGCCGCGGTATTCGAGCTTCTCAAGCCCTTTCAATAAAATTTCCTTCGTATCCTCGCTGCCGATATATCCAACTATTCCGCACATAACTGTTTCCTCCTGAGTAGAGGCGTCGGCAAACAAGCGCCGGCTGGGGCACAATGCCTGCCGCGCTCCTCGTTTTTTAGTTTAAGCACATGTCCGCTCCCTTTGTGCAAGAGGTTGCCCCCCTGTTTTAAGGATGAACGTAACAGCTGTGTGCCTGCAGCCGGGAGGTATCCGCCGAATCATCGATAAACCTCCTCCTCGTCAACTGAGCGCATGGTCGTCCCGCTCAGTCCTGGCGCTTTTGGTTGAAATCCTTGCCTGCTCTTTCGCTCCTTTCTATGTACAGATAAAAACACGATAATCATACCGTGTTCTATCTGTTTCGTCAATCAAAAACTCATTTCCGCTGTCCCAAAAACAGGAAAACAAGGAGTGCTGCTGCCAAACACAAAACACCGGTCAGCATAAAAACAGCGCCAAGACTCCATTGATCGGCAATCACACCTGCTCCGAGCGGTCCGAGAAAAATACCCAGGGCATAAAACGACTGAAAAAACCCCATCGCTGACATTTTAAACGCAGGCGGACTGACAAGCACCACTTCGCTGAGCAAAATCGGAAAAATAAAGCCCAATGCCAGACCAATAAAGAAGTGCACACCACTAAGAGATGCAAGTGAACCGGCAAACGGAACGGCGATAAGGAAAAAAGCGGTGACAATAAAGCAAACAGCCAGCACCCGCTTGTTGAAGCGCGGATCAAGCCGGTAAAAAACAAGGCTGAGCGAAGCTGCCGCATGCGGAATAAAAAAAGCACACGTCAGCCAGATAAAGGACTGCTCTTCTACGCCAAGTGCCGTCGCATAAATCGGGCTAAACCCGAAAATCGTAATAAACAAAACAGCATGTGCCACTAGGGACAAAAACGTCAGCATTTTTAAATGAGGCATTTGCACCGTTTCTTTTATGTGACGAAGGGCATTCGCCGGAGAAGACGTGACCTCTGTTCTCGCTTCTTGAATATTCCAGGCAAATATCGCCCCTAAAATGGACGCGGCGGCACCGACCCAAAAGGGGAATACCCAGCCGAACTGGTGAACGAGCCAGCCGCTGACCGCCATGCTGAGGAATTGTGTTGCCACCGTTACAAACTGCATAATGCCCATCGCGTTTGACGCACGTGCTGCACTGAAATAGTGAGAGTAAAGCACCGTAGCCATTACCCACATCGATGCCGTCACGCCTGCAAGAAGGCGCGCCGTCAGCACCATCACAAACGAATCGAAATAAACGAGCATGAGGCTGCTGACAAGCGCAACGATAAAGCCGCCGACAAACAGCTGCTTACGAATTTTATGAAGAAAATCCGACAGCACGCCGAATGGAAAGCGCAGCAGAATCTGTGTAATGCCGTATGCACCGAGAATAATGCCAATCGCTGAAAAGCTGAACCCTTTTTCTTGAAGGTACACGCCAAAGACGGGCGCATAAATATAAATCGCAAACCAAAAACAAAACACCGCTGCCAGGAAAAACGCATGGTCTTTTCGCCCAATCACCGGCTGTGAACCCTCTTTTTGCATCTCCATCCTGCCTTTCCCACCATGTAAAGCGCTTTCCTTCTATTATTATGCAGTTCTCCGTACATTTCAACCCTTTGAGCAGAACCAAAAAAAGAGCCCAGCTGGACTCTTTTTTTGAAGCTTATACGCGAAGACCCATTTCTTCTTCCACAATTTTCGCGATGCGGTCTGTATACGAACGGCACTGCTCTTCCGTTGCGGCTTCAACCATCACACGCACAAGCGGCTCTGTTCCGGATGGACGCACAAGCACACGGCCATTTCCAGCCATTTCTGCTTCCACCTGCTCAATTTCCGCTTTTACCTTTTCATTATCTGTCACATGATGCTTATCTGTCACACGGACATTTACGAGCGTCTGCGGGAATTTTTTCATCTCAGCAGCAAGCTCAGACAGCGGCTTTTTCGTTGCTTTCATAATGTTTACAAGCTGCAGGCCGCTCAAAAGACCGTCACCTGTTGTATTGTAATCAAGGAAAATAATATGACCGGACTGCTCGCCGCCCAGGTTGTAGTTGTATTTCTTCATTGCTTCTACTACATATCTGTCCCCAACGGCCGTTTGTTCGCTTTGGATACCATGCTCTTCGATGCCCTTGTAAAAGCCGAGATTGCTCATAACGGTTGACACAATGGTATCGTTATTCAACGTTCCCTGATCTTTCATAAAACGGGCACAGATGAACATAATCTGATCACCGTCGACGATGTTCCCTTTTTCATCCACGGCAATGAGACGGTCGCCATCTCCATCAAAGGCAAGGCCGAGGTTTGCGCCTTTTTCCTTTACAAACTGAGCCAGCTTTTCTGGATGTGTAGACCCTACACCCTCATTGATGTTTAACCCGTTTGGCGATGCACCCATTGTGGAAATATCCGCTTCAAGATCCGCAAACAAATGAGCAGCAAGAGAGGAGGTCGCACCGTGAGCACAATCTAGCGCCACATGAATGCCTTCGAAATCTTCATCAACCGACTGCTTCAAGAATTGAATGTATTTTTGCCCGCCTTCAAAATAATCATTTAAAGAACCCAGATCGGCTCCTGAAGGGCGTGGCAGTATGTCTTCCTGCTGGTCAAGCAACGCTTCAATTTCTGCTTCCTGTTGATCAGAAAGCTTAAAACCGTCTGAACCGAAAAACTTAATGCCGTTATCCTGAACCGGATTATGAGAAGCCGAAATCATGACGCCCGCCTGCGCATCCATTGCTTTTGTTAAATACGCAACCCCCGGCGTAGAAATCACGCCGAGGCGCATGACTTCTGCTCCAATAGAAAGAAGCCCTGCAACTAGCGCTCCTTCAAGCATCGGTCCTGAAATACGGGTGTCCCGTCCAATTAATACCTTCGGACGTTCAGCGTCTTTCGTTAATACATAGCCACCGAACCGGCCAAGCTTAAATGCAAGTTCCGGTGTCAGCTCTGCATTCGCGACACCTCTGACACCATCTGTACCAAAATACTTACCCATCTATTGTTTTCTCTCCTTTTATTCAAACGGCCTTTTTATGATTCATCCGTTGATTTTTCCACTGTTACCTTCACCTTTACTTCTTGCGGTGATGAAAAATTAAATTGCTCTCCGAGATTAACCGGTACCGTCAGTGTTGTATCCTTTGTTACGCCGCTTACATCTACCGGAAGAGAAAGTTCTTCCAGCTCCTCAAGAGCCGATTCTTTTCCATAAATGGTGATCTCATCGACATCCGGCTCCAGCGAGGTAATCGTCACATCATCTGCTGGTGTTCCTTTTGAGACAGCTTTAAGCGGTACTTTTTTGCTTGGATTTTTAACCGAAATCGATACTTGAACTGTCGCCGGCTCCACTTTGACATCCAGCTTATTCAAGTTTCCATCCAGCACTTGAACAGCGGCCGTCGCAGTTGTTTCTTCGTTGATCTCATCTTCGCTTGTCAGCGCAGTCCGGACAAACGCAATTTTCTCAATGTCAGATTCTGATCCGGTTACTTTTACTTCACGCGGCGCCACGGTGACATTCTCCACTTGAAACCCTTCAGCAAGAGCAGAATCATTAAACTCAGGCGTCACCGTTTTGGTCGTTGTGACTTTTTCCTCAATATTTACATCGACGGAAGCCGGCAGAATGGAAACGTCCAGCTTTTCAGAGAAGTTATTGTGTTTGATCGCCACACGGTGCTCGCCGATTTCATAATCTGTTAAATCAAGGGCCAGTTCAAAGTCACGCAGCCGCTTTGTGGACTCGATAATGCTTTTAGGACCGGACAGTTCAACCCGTACCTGCTCCGGAACCCCGGATACATATAAATTTTCTGTATCATAATAGGTCTTTAACGGTACATTCGTCAATACCTCTGTTGTATCAAGTGCAGAATCTCCCGCCTGCTGGACAGCTTCAAAGTCACCAAAATTCACCGTCATATAAAGTAAAAAGGCCAATAGAAATGCGACAATCCGTACGAACCATTTGCTTTCTACAAAACTATCCATTGTTTCTGCGCCCCTTCCACGTCCAGCGATTTGGAGATTCATTTTTAACAAGGCCGGTTAACAATTGATGCTCTAAAATGTCTTGAAATTCTTCTTCCGTTAAATCACGGTACAGATCACCATTTCGCGTGACGGAAATAGCGCCTGTTTCTTCCGAGACGATAATCGTCAAGCTGTCGGTTACTTCACTAATGCCAAGGGCCGCCCGGTGACGTGTACCGAGCTCCTTTGAGATAAACGGGTTTTCTGACAACGGCAAGTAACAGGCTGCCGCCGCAATCTGATCTTTTTGAATAATGACCGCTCCATCATGCAGCGGAGTATTCGGAATAAAAATATTAATGAGCAATTCTGATGTGATAACGGAATGCATCGGAATACCGGTTTCGATGTAATCATTCATGCCCGTTTCCTTTTCAATGGAAATCAGGGCACCGATGCGCCGCTTGCCCATATACCGGACGGATTTAACTAGTGCATCGATAATCTTCCGCTGCTCTTCATCTTCTTGAATCGCACTGCGGGAGAAAATCCGCCCGCGCCCTAGCTGCTCAAGCGCGCGCCGAACCTCTGGCTGAAAGATGATGATGACCGCCAGGAAGCCCCATGTGAGCGCCTGCTGCATAATCCAGCTTAATGTGTCCAGACCGGCAAAACCAGCCACCGTTCGAATAATGACGATAACAAAAATCCCTTTTAATAACTGGACTGCTTTTGTCCCTCTGATGACCATTAATAATTTGTACACAACGTACCAAACGAGCAATATATCAATCGCATTCGATAAATAATCAATAAACGTATAATCTTGAAAATAAGTCGTAAACGGCATACTAGATCCTCCAGGTTGGAATTACGGAGCCGTGAAGAAAATCACTTTCTTCCTTAACCTGTCCATTATAACATACAACCTAATAAGAAGCAGACGATACTCGCCTGCTTCTTATCGGAATAATGACTTCATTTCATACCAGATCCGTCCAAATAACTGGTCAATTTCCTCAATTTCGCCTGTTACATTTCCCGCAGACGCCATATACCGTTCTCCGTTAATGACCGTGACATTTCCATCAACAGATCCCTCAATTCGGATATCTCCGTTTTTCACGACAATGTCTTCTTCAATAATAGCACCAGCCGGGACAATAACCGTTTCATTTTCCACCTTTAATTCACTGTTTTTCGTGAAAGCAAAATGTTCATCCTCCTGGGTGAATAAAGAAGCAAATCCGCCGCTCATAAGGATCAGAAATAATGCAGCTGCGGTAAGAAACGGATGATGGCGAAACCACCGTTCAATGCCGACCTTTTTTCCTTCCCTTGGAAGCAGCGCCATTACTCTCGATGTAAACCCTGCTGGTGCTTCAATATGAGAAGCGCTTTGCACAAGCGCGATTGTTTTTTCCAACTCCGTAAAATGCTGTTTACAATCTGCACACGTTTCTATATGAAATTTAAGCTCTTGCTTTTTTTCCTCTTGAATATCCCCATCCAGATATTCATGCATAGAATGAACAATCTGTTTTGAACAAGATGTCATCGTTCACCGCACCCTTTCTCACAAATGCCGCAAATGCTTTCGCAGTGCTTCACGTCCCCGATGAACACGTGTTTTCACCGTACCAAGGGGCAGTTCTAATATATCTGCTATTTCCTGCAGCGGCAATTCTTCAATATATTTCAACACAATGACCGCACGATACTTATCAGGAAGCAGTAAAATCGCCTCATGAATCGACGCTTGCACCTCCAGGCTTTCCACTTCATCTTCAGGAAGCTGATCTCCAGAAGCCAGGTGAGCATACATATTCAGGCCATCCGTACCGGCAATTTCTGCATCCAGATGATAATCCGGCTTTTTTTTGCGAATTTTATCGATGCATAAATTGGTCGCGATCCGGTAAAGCCAGGTCGAGAACTTTTTGTCCTGATTGTACGTATGAATATTTAAAAAGGCCTTTAAAAAGGTTTCCTGAGCCGCGTCCTCCGCCTCGTAACGATCCCAGAGCATTCGAAAACAGATTTGGTACACTTTGTCCTTATAAAGCTCGACAATTTCTCCAAACGCATTTTGATCTCCTTTTATTACTTGTTTAATTCGTCTCTGAACAATTAAATCCATTTTTTCTCCCTCCGCCCTCGCGGTATGTATTAATACGGATGCAGGTACATAAAAGTTTCAAAAAAAGATGAAAATTTTTGATATAATAGTTTACATTAATTTCAAAAGAGGTATTATTATGTATATATTCTATGGTGAATGGGGGGTCTCATCCTTGCAGTTAATTCAGCTTTCTACAACGATTGAACAGTATCGCTCAGAAATGGTCTCCCAGGCAATGCAAACATCATTTAATGACAAAAAAGTAATTGAACTCAGCCAAAAGCTTGACCGGCTTTTAAATGAACTTTCAGCCCATAAATAAAGCAGCTCTTTATAAAACGAAAATGTTTCCATTTTATTTCTAATTATACCAGTTTTATTGTCGAATAACGAAAAAAACCATAAAAAAAAGGCTTTTCATGTCGAATGACGTGAAAAGCCTTTTCGTATGATGAGCCATGAAGGACTCGAACCTTCGACCCTCTGATTAAAAGTCAGATGCTCTACCAACTGAGCTAATGGCTCGAAAAAATGGCTGGGCTAGAAGGATTCGAACCTTCGCGTGACGGAGTCAAAGTCCGTTGCCTTACCGCTTGGCTATAGCCCATTGAAGTTGTATGTAGTATACCCTATAAATAAGAAAAAGAACATATTTTGAGATGTTCCTTTAGGAAAATGGTGGAGGGGGGCAGATTCGAACTGCCGAACCCGAAGGAGCGGATTTACAGTCCGCCGCGTTTAGCCACTTCGCTACCCCTCCGCTATTTAATTGAAAAGTGGTGCCGGCAAGAGGACTTGAACCCCCAACCTACTGATTACAAGTCAGTTGCTCTACCAGTTGAGCTACACCGGCGCAAAAGAAATGGTGGAGGATGACGGGATCGAACCGCCGACCCTCTGCTTGTAAGGCAGATGCTCTCCCAGCTGAGCTAATCCTCCATATGATGACCCCTACGGGATTCGAACCCGTGTTACCGCCGTGAAAGGGCGGTGTCTTAACCGCTTGACCAAGGGGCCAGTATAAAATTTTCAGGCTTACGTGAAAAACAGTAAGCTTCCAACCGGGCTCGAACCGGTGACCTCTTCCTTACCATGGAAGCACTCTACCTGCTGAGCTATGGAAGCAAAGCAATGGCTCCGCAGGCAAGACTCGAACTTGCGACCGATCGGTTAACAGCCGATTGCTCTACCACTGAGCTACTGCGGAATGTTATGAAAATTTGCCAGGCGGCGTCCTGCTCTCACAGGGGGAGACCCCCAACTACCATCGGCGCTGAAGAGCTTAACTGCCGTGTTCGGGATGGGAACGGGTGTGAC
>NZ_FTLX01000005.1 GCF_900156125.1 Domibacillus enclensis
GCAGTCAAGATTACAAAAGGCAGCAGCGGCTGGGGAGGGCCACTGGTCATCCAGCCGGACGAGCAGAAAAAATACGTCGTGTCCGTTACAGGCGGCGGCATCCATCCGGTGGCGCAGCGCATTGCGGACTTAACCGGTGCCGAAGCAGTGGACGGCTTTAAAACATCGATTGAAAAAGAAGAAATGGCGTGCGTCCTGATCGACTGCGGCGGCACAGCCCGCTGCGGCGTCTACCCGAAAATGGGCGTCATGACGATCAATTTAACACCGACCTCGCCGTCAGGTCCGCTGATGAAATTCATCAAGGAAGACAACTTTGTTTCGGGTGTCAAGGAGCCGGATATTCAGCCGGCAGACGGAACCGAAGCCCCGGTGACCGCCGCGGCCCATCCGAAAAACGCCCAGGAACTGAAGGCAGAGGCGCGTGAAAAAGTCGCCCAGATGAAGGGCAGCAAGGGCGAGCCGCGCAAGCAGAATCTCGTGGAGAAAATCGGCCGTTCGATGGGCGGCGTCATCGGGCTGCTGTACCAGGCGGCCCGCGAAACGATCGAGCAAGTATTAAAGAACATCATCCCGTTTATGGCGCTTGTCAGCACACTGATCGGGATTATCCTGTACACTGGCATCGGCGACGTGATCGCCAACTTTGTGTCGCCGCTTGCGAGCAATGTGTTCGGGCTTCTGTTGTTATCCGTCATTTGTGCCGTACCGATTCTGTCGCCATTGCTTGGCCCGGGGGCAGTTATTGCCCAGGTCGTTGGTGTCCTCGTCGGCGTGGAAATCGGCAAGGGGAACATTCCGCCGAGCCTGGCCCTTCCTGCCCTGTTTGCGATCAACCCGCAGGTCGGGGCGGACTTTGTGCCAGTCGGCTTGACGCTCGGGGAAGCAAAGCCGGAAACGGTGGAAGTCGGAGTGCCGGCTGTGCTCATGTCCCGCTTGATTACCGGACCGCTTGCCGTCGTAATTGCGTATTTTGCCAGCTTCGGTATGTATGAATAAACGAGAGGTGAATCAATTATGAATACATTAAACAAAACAAAAACAATCTATCAATCAACCGTTACAGCGCTTGGACCAGATGTGGATATGTTTATGGAAGAAAAAATGCTCATTATTTTCAATGAAACGGCCCCGAAGGATTTGCGGGATATTGCCGTCATTCATCAGGCTGCCCCTCTTGAAGGAACGATTGAAGCAGGTGATGTCCTTGCGTTCGGAGATCAGACATACACGGTCACGTTTGTAGGGGATAAGGTAAATGAAACGGTCGGTGATTTGGGCCATTGTACAATCGCTTTTAACGGAGAAGATCATGCCGACCTGCCAGGCACATTGTGCGTCGAGGCGAAAGAAATTCCAGAGCTGTCAGTTCCTATGCAGCTTGCATTTATGAAGCGATAAGACCACCAGTCATAATTGAAGGGAGCTATGGCGCAATAAGGAGCAAATTGAGCCATCACCTTTAGGAAACCAGTCAGCTTTTTACAGCTGACTGGTCTTTTTTTATGAAAGGGTATTCAAAAGTAAACAAAAATAAGTTATGATAAAACAAAAAGAAACGGAGTGTTATGAATGATTCGGAAAGCAAGTGTAATGACCGTGTACAAGGATCAATACGAAGAATATAAAAAGCGTCATGATGAGCTGTGGCCGGAGATGGCAGTGGAGCTTAAGGCGCATGGTGCAAGCAATTACTCAATTTTTCTAGAGGAAGCGACGGGAAAGCTGTTTGCATATGTAGAGATTGAAAGCGAAGACAAATGGGCGCAAATGGCAAGCACTGATATTTGTCAAAAGTGGTGGGCGTTCATGGAGCCGCTCATGGAAACGAACCCGGACCACAGTCCGGTGTCGACAGAGTTAAAAGACGTATTTTATTTGGCGTGATACAATGAACAAAAACAAACAAAGGCCAGGTGCAAAATCGATGCTTGTAGCAGAACGACATCAAAAAATTGTGGAGATTGTGAATGAGCGGACGAGCATACGTGTGACAGAGCTGAGCGATCTTTTTTCTGTGACAGAGGAAACCATTCGACGCGATCTTGAAAAGCTGGAAAAGGAACGAAAGCTGCAGCGGAGCCACGGCGGCGCTGTCAGTATCCAGGAAGAAGAAGCGGAAATTCACTTTTCTGAACGTGTGATCACGAATGTACAGGAGAAAAAAGCTATTGCTTATGAAGCAGCGAAACGGGTCATGGAAGGCGACCGGATCATTTTGGATGCCAGCACAACCGCCTGGTACATGGCAAAGGCGCTGCCGAATATGCCGCTGACGGTGATTACCAATTCAATGAAAGTGATCATGGAATTAAGCAAAAAAGAAAAAATGACAGTCATTTCAACTGGAGGCCAGCTGCTGCCAAAGTCGCTCTCCTACGTGGGGCCTCTCGCAGAACGCTCGCTTGATTTGTATCATGTGAATAAAACCTTTCTGTCATGCAAAGGGGTTCATTTAGAAGCCGGACTAAGTGATTCAAATGAGCAGCAGGCCATTTTGAAAAAGAAAATGATTGAGCAGTCGGATCAGGTGATTTTAATGGTGGATTCCAGTAAATTCGGGAAGCGCGCTTTTTCCATGATTGTACCGCCGGGAGAAGTCGGTGAAGTCATTACCGATAAAGGAATCGATTCATCAGCCAAAAAAATACTTGATGAAAGAAAGGTCATTGTGACGATTGTTCATTAAATTTACACTATCTATGGGAAAAGCCGGATGATTCAGTTGAATCGTTCGGCTTTGTTAGTTGAAGAAAAAAAGCTAACGCCGATATCCACCGTCCTATCGCTGATATAGTTGAAATACCGGCGTTAGGACAACTTTTATCAGCGATTAGCAGGATATACCGGCGATAGAGTGGCTCATATCAGCGATTAGGTGAATATATCAGCGATAGAACCCCCAGTATAGTGATGATCCGACAAATTGGGTGCAGGCAGCTTTCGTTTATCCGAATAAAGAAGCTTGACTATTCATTTCTTTCTTTTTATAATAAGTTACATAAAGTAACCAAAATAAAAAAGGTAACAAAAAGAGGAGAATACAGAATGGATCGTTTTCATGAGAAGCCAAATGTCTTTGTGGGTGAGGTCAGTATAAATGTAACAGATGTAAGCCGCTCGATTGAGTTTTATACGAATGTGATTGGGCTGCGTGTGTTAACCCAGTCAGCGCAGCAGGCTGTGTTAACAGCAGATGGAGAGACGGCTCTCGTGACACTGGAACAGCCGGATGGTGTTATGCCGAAGCAAGGAAAAACAGCGGGTTTGTATCATTTCGCCATTCTTCTTCCGGAGCGAAAAGATTTAGCCGTCTTTTTACGTCATTTGCTCCAAACGGGCTGGCGCTTTGGCGCTGCGGATCATTACGTAAGCGAAGCGATCTACGTCGATGATCCGGATGGAAACGGCATTGAAATTTACTGGGACCGCCCGTCGTCGGAATGGAAGTGGAAAGAGGGTCTCGTGGACATGGCCACTGTTCAGCTTGATGGAGACGGCTTGCTTGCTGAAAGTGATGAGTCTTTTACCGGACTGCCGGCCGGTACGCTGATGGGCCACCTTCACTTGCATGTATCAAGTCTGCCGGAGACGGAAGCTTTTTACACAAAAGGGCTTGGCTTTAAAGTGGTCAGCCATTATCCGCAGGCGATTTTCACCTCAATAGGCGGCTATCACCACCACATTGCCTTGAATACATGGAACGGCACAGGTGTTAAGCCGCAGCCACACAATGCTGTAGGGATGAACTGGTTTACGCTGCTGTTTCCAAGTGAGGAGATGCGTGAGGAAGCTATCACACGATTGAACGAGCTTGGCGCCGCTGTTGATCAATTTGTCGTGGAAGACCCATCCGGCAACCGCATTCGGCTGCTTGTATAAGAAAAAAGGTTCCCGGAAGTGGGAACCTTTTTTTATATTTTGATCGGAATCAGCTCTGGATCAATGCGTCTTTTTTCAGCGACGTATTTAGTTCGTCAATAAAACGGTTCATTTCCGCTTCGTCAACGCCGCCTGGGTTAAAGGCGATCAGCGCACGCAGTGGCAAGT
Organism: Domibacillus enclensis; assembly: GCF_900156125.1. Lineage (GTDB taxonomy): Bacteria > Bacillota > Bacilli > Bacillales > Domibacillaceae > Domibacillus > Domibacillus enclensis. The sequence goes on from NZ_FTLX01000005.1 coordinate 4,051, forward strand.
AGTTGACCATTGCGGCCATCATATCGTTTTCTTCTGCGCCTTCTTCCGGCAGGGAAAAAGGGCTTCCTTCCGTCGCTTTTTTGATAAAGGCTTTAGCGAGTGGATGGTGCTTAATATCACCAACAGTCGTATTGCGGTGCACCTGCTTCACGACTGGAACTGTCGACATCACCTGAATGGTTTCTTCAAGGCGGAGATCCGCAGACGATGCGCCGATGAAAATAGTAAAAGTGCCTGTTTCTACATGCCAGTCGGCAAGCTCAGTATTGAAGTACGCAAATGCACGCTTGCTGAGCGTAAAGGTGACAGCTGTTTCTTCACCTGGCTCCAGGTACACTTTATCAAACCCTTTTAATTCTTTTTCCGGACGAATGACGGTGCTTTCCTGGTCGCGAACATACAGCTGAACGATTTCGTGACCTGCGACGCTGCCGGTGTTTTTAATGTTCACCGTGACGTTGACAGAATCCTGGTCCGTCAATTCTTTTTTGTCCACCTTTAAATCCGAATAAGCAAAGGTTGTGTAACTGAGACCGAATCCGAACGGAAACAGCGGCTCGATGCGCTTCGTGTCGTAATAGCGGTAGCCGACAAAAATGCCCTCCTTGTATTCCACCTTGTCGCCTTCTCCTGGAAAGTTTAAGTGAGACGGGTTATGCTCGAGCTTGTGCGGGAAGGTTTCGGCCAACTTGCCGCTCGGGCTGACGACGCCAAACAATACATCAGCGATCGCGCCGCCCAATGCCTGGCCGCCGAGATATCCTTCCAGCACAGCCGCCGTCTGATCAAGCCACGGCATTTCAACAGGCGCTCCGTTGCTGAGCACAACGACGACATTTTTCTGCACAGAAGAGACGGCTTCAATGAGTGAGATGTGGTTTGCAGGCAAGCGCAAATGCTTCCGGTCATAGCCTTCCGATTCGTACCGATCCGGCAGTCCGACGAATAAAACAGCTGCATCGGCCTCACGCGCCGCACGGGTCGCTTCTTCAATAAGTGCTTCATCCGTTTCATCGCTTGACACGTCGTAGCCGCGGGCATATGCGGCATCGGCTTCCTTCGCGATTTCATCAAAAATGTTTTCAAGCTTTGTCGGCTTAATGTGCGAGCTGCCGCCGCCCTGGTAGCGGGGCTTTTGGGCAAATTCACCGATCACCGCGACCTTTTGGCTGCGGGACAATGGAAGAATGGCCTCGTTTTTCAGCAGTACCATGCTTTCGCGCGCCGTTTCACGTGCCAGCAGATGGTGTGTTTCTTTGTCATACGCTGCATTTTCCTTTTGATGTGCCACCACTTTGAATATAATCCCCAAAATCCGCTCAACGGCCCGGTCGAGTGCTTCTTCAGACAATGTGCCATTTTGAATCGCTTCGATGACTTTTTTCTCGCCAGCACCATGACTGGCTGGCATTTCAAGCTCAAGTCCGGCAGCCAGTCCGTCCGCACGCTCGTTGACAGCGCCCCAGTCGGACACAACAAAGCCTTCAAACCCCCATTCCTCTTTTAAAATATCATTCAACAGCCGTTTGCCTTCAGCTACGTATTCTCCGTTGACTTTATTGTAGGAGCTCATCACCGTCCACGGCTGCGCACGCTTCACCGCTTCTTCAAAGCTGGCTAAATAAATTTCGCGAAGTGTCCGTTCATCCACAATGGCATCAACAGACATGCGGCGGTGCTCCTGGTTGTTCACAGCAAAGTGCTTTAGTGAGGTCCCGACGCCCTGGCTCTGAACACCTTGAATATGAGAAGCAGCCATTTCAGATGAGAGATACGGATCTTCTGAAAAGTATTCAAAGTTGCGTCCACAAAGCGGCGAGCGTTTAATGTTTGCGCCCGGACCGAGCAGCACCCCGACTTGTTCTGCCTGACATTCCTCTCCAAGTGCAGCGCCGACCTTCTCAATCAGCGAGCGGTTCCAGGAGCTGGCCATTCCGGCAGCAGAAGGAAAGCAGGTCGCCGGCACGCTGTCGAAAAGACCAAGGTGGTCGGCACTCGTATCCTGCTTGCGAAGTCCGTGCGGTCCATCGGTAACCATAATCGATGGAATGCCGAGCCGCTCGACACCCTTTAAATGCCAGAAGTCAAGACCGGAGCACATGCCCGCTTTTTCTTCTAGTGTCATTTCCTTTAGTAATGCGGTTACATTTTGATTCATATGAAATCCTCCTTCTTTTTGAGCATCATATAAAAAAGGAAGCTATAATGATGGTATATAACCATTATTTTTGGTAAATAACCGTGAAAGAGTGAGAATAGTCATGCGATTTGAGCCGCTCAAGCAATTAACGTCAGACCTATTAGGCTGTCAGGCTTTACTGTTGAACAGTCAAGACTCGGCAGCCTTTCAACAAACATATAAACTGGATCTGAAGCCGTCGAAAAACGGACCTGCCATCTTTACTTCGGCTTATTTAGAGCAGTTTTTTTTCTTTCGTTTACCGGATGGAGATACGTTTTTAGCCGGACCTTGCTTGCATGAAGAAATGACGGACATTCGGCTCCGTGCATGGATGAATGATGTAAGCGCCCGGCAGGAGCAGCGGGCAGGCTATTATCGCCGGCTGCCCGTTATTTCAAAAAAGAAATGGCATGCGATGGCCCATTTCGCTTTTTGGAGTGTGTATGGCAAAAAAGGGGTGCTGGCTGAGCAGGGGGAAGCTGTTCAGGTGGAGCAGTCCGAGCCGCATCTGTCCCGGCGAAAACAAACGCTGTCGTTTCACCATGATCCGTCTCATGAGCAGAAACTGATGGATGCGATTCAAAAAGGGCTCATACAGGATGTGATAGAAATTGTTCAGTCAGGACCGGCGGATGGCGGTGAATTTGGGGTTTTGTCCAAACGGAGCTTTATCCGAAGCCAGAAAAACCTGGCCATTGCGTCGATTACATTAGCGACAAGGGCTGCAATGAAAGGCGGCGTGCACCCGGAGACGGCTTATACGATTAGTGACGTATACATTCAGCGGCTAGAAGAGCTGCAGGAAGTAAAGCAAGTCGAAGCGCTGCTGCGGGATGCGCTTTGTGCGTTTACAGAACGGGTGCAAAAAGCGAGGTTACAAGCGTATTCGCCCACCATACTGAAATGCCTGCGTTATATCGAGCAGCACGTTTATGAGCCTATACGGCTGGAGGAGATTGCTGTGCACGTTGACCTGTCGCTTTCTCACGTATCTGCACGATTGAAAAAAGAAACGGGCATGACCGTCGGTGAAGCGATTCAAAAAGCGCGGGTGGAGGAAGCGAAAAGCCTGCTAAAGCTGTCCACACATCCGATTGCCGCGATCAGCGCCTGGCTGCACTTTACTGACCAAAGCCATTTTACAAAGGTGTTTAAAAAGCATGCGGGCCTGACACCTAAGAAATACCGGCAGTCTATTTCTTCTTAATGGAATGGTTTTCATGCTATCATTGAACAAAATGTGACGTCAGGGCTGGAAAGTAACCGAAAAGCGAGCAGAAGAGGAGCAATTTAAAGAAACTTATTTTATACTAAAAAGACATTGTGAATATTTTCACGTTCAGAAAGGTGGAAAAATAAAGCCGATGAAAGAACTTCAGAATTGGGCGTTTGCACAAAAAGGGATCATCGGAGCACTCGTTGGCTTGTCGGTTCTGCTGGGCACTGTGATTACAGGGCAGGCCTACTTTTTAGTTCATGCGGTCGATGCGGTTTTTCTTCAAGAGAAAGCGTTTCAAGCGATTATCCCGCTGCTCGGCTTTTTGCTCGGAACGATGGCGGTCCGTGTATTTATTACGTATATGAACGCAAGGCTCGGGGTGAAATTAGCGGCTATTGTGAAGCGTCATGTTCGTACGCTGCTGCTTCACAAGTGGACGTCCAACCCGATCCAGACGGCGATACAGGGCCAGTCGGGCGGGAAGGTGACGGTGATGATGGAAGCGGTCGACAGCATCGACAGCTATTATCGCGAATACATGCCGCAAGTGATAAAGGCATCTATTGTACCGCTGATCGTACTGGCGGCTGTTTCGTATACCCATATTTGGAGCGGGGTCATTATGATGATTACCGCCCCATTTATTCCGCTTTTTTATATTATCATCGGCATTAAAACGCAGAAGAAATCAGAAGAACAGCTTGGTCAATTAGCAGCGTTTTCCGGGCAGTTTTTGGACACGCTGCAGGGACTTCAAACGCTGAAGCTATTTGGCCGCTCTGCACGGCAGAGGGAAGAAATTCAGCGAAGCAGCCTCGGATTCCGGGAAGCGACGATGGATATTTTAAAAATCGCTTTTACCTCGACGCTGATGCTTGAGTTTATTTCTACGCTGAGCATTGGACTGATCGCTCTTGAAATCGGTCTGCGTCTCGTCGTGTTTGATAGCATTTCTTTCGTATCGGCTTTTTTCGTCCTCGTTTTGGCACCAGAATATTACACGGCACTGAAGGAGCTTGGCGCTGCTTTTCATACGGGACGCGGCAGCCTGGGAGCGTCTGAAAAAATCAAAGAAGAGCTGCAAACGGACGATCATGCGGTTCAGTGGGGGATAAAAGAAGTGACGGCGCAGCCATCTCTGGCGCTTGAGAATGTGGAGTTTCGATATGGAGACGGATTTGCCGTAAAAACCGTTAATTTCCGCATCGAGCCGGGCGCTCGTGTTGCGATTGTCGGAGCAACGGGCTCAGGGAAAACGACGCTGTTGAACATTGTGGCGGGCTTATTTGATCCACTCGCTGGAGAGGTGCTGGTTGACGGTCAGCCGAGGCATCAATTTAGTGAAGCTTCCTGGTTTGAACAGATCAGTTACATTTCACAGGTCCCTTATTTATTCTCGGGAACAATTGAGGAAAACATCCTGCTCGGTGCAGTCGGTCAGCCGACTCGTGAGGAAGTGGAGGAAGCCGTTCGTAAAGCAGGCTTGAAGGAGATGATCGGCGAGCTTAAACAAGGGCTGGACACAAGCGTAGGGGAAGCGGGGCGCGGTCTTTCCGGCGGGGAAAAGCAGCGTGTAGCGCTGGCCCGAGCTTTTTTAAAAAAGCCATCCCTTGTGCTGTTTGATGAACCGACAACCGGGCTTGATTTAAAAACCGAGCAAATTTTGCAGCGGTCGATCGATGAATTGGCCGAAACGGCGACGGTCATCACGGTGGCGCACCGGCTCCACACGATTCAGCAGGCAGACGTGATTTTCCTGATGAAACGAGGAGAAGTGGAAGCGGCTGGAACCCATACGGAATTACTGGATACAAGCGAAACGTACCGATTGATGGTGCAGGGAGGCGGGGCACAGTGAAACGGTTAATCGACATTATGATGGAAGAAAAGCGGGATGTGCTTCTGTCTGTCCTGTTCGGGGTGCTGGCAGGCCTGACATCGGTTGCGTTGTTCGGGCTGAGCGGATTTATGATTTCAAAGTCGGCTCTTCAGCCGCCTTTGTACATTATTACGATCATGACGGCTCTTTTGAAATTGTTTGGTGCGGCGAAAGCGGGAAGCCGCTACGCCGAACGGTATGTTTCCCACCGGGCGACCTTCACTATTTTAAGCAATCTGCGCGTATCCTTTTATGAAAAATTAGAGCCGCTTGCACCGCGGATTTTCGGGAAATACCGGAGCGGTGACCTGCTGGCGCGGATCGTCGGCGATGTAGAAACGCTGCAGAACTTCTTTTTGCGTGTATTTTATCCGCCGCTTGTCCTTGTGATCGTGTTTTTAAGCACAGTGCTGTTTACGATGTTTTACTCGGTATGGATCGCGCTTGTGCTGCTGGCGGGCCTTCTTTTCACCGGGTTTATTATTCCGGGGCTGCTTTCGCTCAAGCAGCGGAATGTGATGCGAGGGGTTCGGGCGAAGCGGGCTCAACTGTCGACCGAGACGACCGAGCTGTTATACGGGTTTCGAGATTTAAAGCTGCATCAGAAGCTGGATAAAAAGCAGGGGCAGCTGCTGGAGATGGCGAACAGCTACGCGGGAGAACAGGAAAAAGAAGGCGTCCAGGCTGCAGCAAGCCAGTCGCTGAATGCAGCGGCCGCGCTGTTTGTTTCATTTATGGTTCTCGTGCTCGGCGCGTATTTTGTCACGATCGGGGAGCTGGACGGGTTGCTTCTGGCGATGCTTGTCATGATCTCGTTAACGGTATTTGACAATGCGGTGCCAATGGCCCTGTTTCCGGCGCATTTTGAAGAAACGAGACAGGCATCGAGCCGTTTGTTTTCAGTAGTAGACGAGCCGGCTCCAGCTCCTAAAAAGCAAAGACTTGATGAAGAACGGGCTTTTTCCATTGAATTAAAGAATGTCACGTTCACCTATCCGGGAGAAGAACGGCCTGCTCTTCAGGACGTTTCCTTTAAACTGCCCGCTGGTACAAAAACGGCTATTGTCGGCCCGAGCGGCTCAGGCAAGTCAACAGTGCTTCAGCTGTTGCTGGATATGTACGCGGTGGAACACGGCGATCTGTTCATTGGGGAAACATCCATCCGTGACATTCAATCTGAAAGCATCTGGTCTCAAACGAATGTGATGCTTCAAGCCAATCACTTTTTTTACGGCACGATCAAAGACAACCTGCAAATCGCACGAGAGGATGTAACGGATGAAGAGATGAAGGAAGCCCTCCGCGTTGTGGAACTGCCTTTTTCCCTGGATGATCCGGTGCTTGAAGGAGCGGAAAATGTGTCTGGCGGTGAAAAACAGCGGCTTGCGCTGGCCCGGGTGCTGCTGAAGCGGGCCCGGATCTGGCTGCTCGATGAACCTTCCTCTTCCCTTGATGTGTTAACGGAAGGGAGGATGTTCAATCACTTGCTGAAGGCAGCGGAGAAGGATACGCTCCTCCTCATCAGCCACAGGCTAACCGGCCTTGAAAAAATGGATCAAATTATCGTCATGGAAAACGGACGAATCGCCGAAGCCGGTTCGTTTGGAGAGCTGATGGCGAAGCAGGGGTATTTTTATGAACTAAAGCAAATGGAACGACAGGTCATTGAGTAGCACAAAATAGAAGAAAAGCCGAACGGTCAGCGAAACATCATTCGCGGTCGCTCGGCTTTCTTTGTTTTTGAGCCCATTTCTTCTTTAAAAGCGATCGCTGATAAAGGAAGAATACCGCCGATACCGACTTGTCGATCGCCGATAAAATCAATAAACCGCTGATATTTGCCCATCTAACGCTGATATCTTTAACATATCGGCGATCCACTCTTTATATCAGCGATAATGAACAGATACCGGCGTTACGGCCACAGCATTCCTCTCTTTAAACCATTAATACAGCTGGCCTTGCCGGTACAGAACATCTGACAGCCTGGTCAGGGAATGGATGTAACAGTTTTGGCGGAGTGAAAACGGATCGGCAAAAAATTGTGGCAAGATTGTTTCCATCGTCTCCTGCATCTTATGGATCAGCTGCTCATACACGGCTTCTTCTGTGTAAAATTGTGTTTCGCGTCCTTGCAGCCATTCAAGATACGAGACGATAACCCCGCCCGCGTTGGCTAAAATATCCGGGATGATCACCACGCCTTTTTCGCTGAAATAGTCGTCGGCCTCCTGTGTAATAGGCGCATTGGCACCTTCGACGATGATTCGGGCGCGGACCTGTTCTTTGTTGTCGTCATGCAGCTGGTCCTCGAGTGCAGCGAGGAAAAGAACGTCAAGTTCCATAGACAAAATGGCATCGCGGTCATGAATGTCAGCGGAAACGCCCGCTGCCTGCAGCGCCTTTTGCGTCATCGGCAGGTCTCCACGGTTTTTCGAAGCAAACGCAACTAAAGCTGGAATATCAAGGCCATCCGGATTCACAAGTGTTCCGTTACGGTCACTGACGGCGACAATTTTGTTTTGAATGTGCGGACAGCTATACGCCTCCATTGCGGTAACAGAACCGACATTTCCAAATCCTTGAATAGCCGTACGCATCGGGCGTCCTGCATGCTCGAGAGCTGTTTTTGCAAACGCATTGTGAGAAGAGGCGAGTGTTTTTTCATTTTGCCTCATATAATCATGAAGCAAGTAGCGGTAGGTAAAATACACCCCTTTCCCAGTCGCTTCTCTTCGCCCCTTTGATCCGCCAATCGCGACGCTTTTTCCAGTAAAGCTGCCTAAATACGCATGACCGGGGTGAATTTTTTTGTATTCGGTCATCATCCAGTCCATTTCGCGCTCCCCGGACCCGACGTCTGGAGCAGGGATGTCTTTATCCGGGCCAATCAAATCACTGAAATAGCGGACGTACTTCACACAAAGCAAATGAAGCTCCCGCTCATCCAGCGTTTTCGGATCGATGAGAATGCCGCCTTTCCCGCCGCCAAAAGGTACATTATGCAGCGCATTTTTCAGTGTCATTAAAAAAGCGAGATTGATGACTTCCTCTTCGTTCACGGATTCGTGAAACCGGATGCCGCCTTTATACGGACCGAGGGCGTTGTTATGCTGTACCCGGAAAGCGGGTATGCGCACGACCTCTCCTGATTCAAGCGGCAAACGGATAAACGATTTGTGCACATGATTCGGCGTAGACAGAATGGAGCTCAAGGACATAAAAGCCTTTTTACGCTCTGTCCCGGTCAGCTCCGGCAAAAAGACTTCATTCTCAAGAAGTGCATCCAGCGAGTTTTGGACAATCATTCTAGTTTGACTGATCAATTGTACCCCTCCTGTAAACGATTTCTTTCGTAGTTTACCCGAAAAAGGAAGAGGAAACTCTTAAGGGCTGATAGTTGCCAGAATGCCAGCCCTTCGATACAGTAAAGGTATTATAAGACGGAGGAAAAAGAATGCAACTTGTGGAATATTCCCTTGTGTTTATTGCAGCCGCCATTCCCTGGATGGAAATCGCACTCGTTATCCCGGTCGGCATCGTGCGTGGACTTTCGCCCTTTTGGGTCATGCTGCTTGGCTTCACCGGCAACATGCTGACGGTGCTGATGCTCATTTTCGGTTTTGCCAGAGTGGAAGAGTGGATGAAAAAACGGTTTGATTTGAAAAACGGCCGGCAGACAAAACAGATGGACCGGGCCAGACGGATTATGAATAAATACGGCCTGCCGGGGCTTGCTCTTCTCGGTCCTTTATTCATCGGCACCCATATTGCGGCCTTTATTGGTCTGTCATTTGGTGCAGATAAAAAGTGGACAACCCTTTGGCTGACGATCAGCATCGGGCTCTGGACGCTCATTATCGGCATCGCCACAATGCTTGGCTTTGACTTTTTTCTACAACAAACGGAAGGATGAGTACAATGCTTGAATTATTAAAATCCCATGCCTCGGTTCGGAAGTATACAGACGAGCCCGTTTCGGATGAACAGCTTCATGAGCTGATTGAAGCGGCTCAAAGTGCGGCAACGTCCCACTTCGTCCAGGCGTACTCGATTATTGACGTAACGGATGCGAACAAGCGTGAGCAGCTGGCGGAGCTGTCGAAAAACCCGGTTCAAATCAAAGGCGCGGCGCGTGCGCTCGTTTTTTGTGCCGATTTAAAGCGGCTGGATTATGCTGCGAAAAAGCACGGCAAAACAGTTGAAGCGGGCACAACGGAGAACTTTATGGTCGCTGTCATTGACACAGCGCTTCTTGCCCAGAACTTCGTTGTCGCGGCGGAATCGAAAGGATACGGCATTTGCTATATTGGCGGCGTCCGCAACAACCCGGGGCCGATCAGTAAATTGCTGAATCTTCCTGACCATGTCATTCCGTTATTTGGCTTGACATTTGGCGTTCCGGCACAAACAAATGAAGTAAAGCCGCGTCTGCCGGTTCAGGCCATTTTGCATACAAATGAATACGATGAAACAAAATACGAAACGCTTCTCGATGAATACGACGATGTGATCCGGGCGTATTATGCGGACCGGTCCTCGAATAATAAGGATGCTGGATGGACAGAAGGCATGGCTGATTACTTATCGGAGCCGCGCCGAACGTATATGCTTGATTTTGTGAAAGGGAAAGGGTTTTTAAAACAGTGAGACACGAACAGCTGAAAGAGTGGACAGAGATGGTTCGGACGAAGTTTGGTCTGGAGGACTTTACGTGTTTTGAATCGATGACCACCTATGCCAAAAACGATTGGAATGAAACAGACTACCGATTTACAACAGAATGGCTGCCGCCGGGGCATACAGGCCGCCAGGAGGATGAATCAAACCCGCATGGTACAGCCGTGATTGAGCTGAATGCGAAAACAGGCCGGCTGAACAGTGTGATTTTTGTTGGCGGGCTAGCACCGAAGCGCGGACTGTCCTTTTTAACCGGTGATAAGGAAGAAGTGATTCGCTGGGTGGAGCAGGAAACGGGCTGGACGTATGGAAATGAGTTTATTGATGCACAGCGGACAGACCATGAGTTTTCGTTTCAAACCGCATTTGGAGGAATTCCGGTTTCGCCGGAAGGCTTTATTCAGCTCTCAATGGATGAACAAAAAAAGCTCGTCTTTTTTTCTGTACATGGGCAAGTGCCTGAGCAGGCAGAAGAATCCGTTCTTCAATTGTCGACAGACTCAATCGAGCCGCTCGTGAAGGAACGGCTTGTTTTGGTCGAGTATCCAGCTAAAGAGGAAGAAAAATGGCTGCCGTTGTTTATGATCGATGATGTACTCGTTGATAATGAGACAGGAAAAACGATAGAAGACATGCAGGAAATCCTGACGTGGAAAACGGCCAAAAACAAAAAGGTGAAGCGAAAGCTCGTGCAGCTGGCAGCGGCGGATATCGACGAAAACCGGTTGTTTGAATTTCCGCCTCATCCAGATACACGGCCGATTACAAAAAAGGGCTATGCGAAGGTGCGTGAAGCGTCTACGGAGTTTTTGCAGACATACGTGCCGAAAGAAAGCGGCGAGTGGACGCTGTCAAATGTGCTGCGGTCAAACGGCGTGATCGAAGCACGACTAACCAACACAAAAGATATATCGGTCGTGCCGCGCATGTGGAAGCTGCTGCTTGATCCGGATTCCTATAACGTGATCAGCTATCAGGACAGCAGCTGGATGACGGCACCGTACGAAGAATTCGAAAAAGCGGAAGCACCGCTGTTATCCCGAAGTGAAGCATTTGAGAAAATAAAACCCCACGTTGACATCACCCCTGTGTATATGTGGGATGGAACGACGTATCGTTTAACCGGAAAGGTAGATTCGTCGGTCGCTGTTCATGCAGCGACAGGTGAACTAGTCCGTTTTTAATAAAAGGCAAAGCCCGGAGTAAATAGGGCTTTGCCTTTTTTTGTTACAGCTGGATCACAATTATTAAAATTTTTTTAATTTTTTTTCAAAAGAAGTGATCCATTTCTTCTTTTCATCCGTTTGCTGATCAGAGCACTAAAAATAAGGATAGAAAAAGGAGAGATTTATTGTGAAATTCCCAAAAAACGTATTGGCCCTCCCACTTGCAGCTTCATTAATGATTCCAACGGCGGCATTCGCCCATAACGGCGAGGATCATAGCGGCAGCACAGCACCTATTCAAGCAGCAGCACACGGCACTTTTTTGTTAACGGATACACCGGCTGCGGAGCTTCGCATTGGAGTTGAAACGGCTTTGACGGAGCACGGATTTCTAGCTGTTGAAGTCATGCAAAAAGGGGCAGACGGAGCAGAAGACTTTGATCAAGCCGCTGCCGCCCTGTTTGCCAATTCAGATGACATCGCAGCAGCCATCTCTACTTTATACGGGCAAGAAGGCGGAGCGGCGTTTCTTGAAATCTGGAATTCTCATATCGGCTACCTTGTTGACTATGTAACCGCTGCGAATGCAGGTGACCAGGCGGGAATGGATCAAGCGCTTGCTGATTTAGAAGAATACAAGACAGAGCAAGCCGCTTTTTTTGAATCAGCAACAGACGGACGTCTTCCAGCCGCTGCATTAGAGGAAGGGTTAACGATGCATATCGATCAGCTTTTGAAAGCCTTCGATGCATATAAAGCGGGCGACTTTGAAACGGCCTACATGCAGGAGCGTGAAGCGATTCATCATATGAGCATGTTTGGCGAAACCTTGTCGATCGCCGTCGCAGACCAGTTCCCGACAGTAGTTCAAAATACAAATCCGGACACACCGGCTGCTGACCTGCGTTCGCATTTAAATCACTTGTTCACTGAGCATGCGGGACTTGCGGTCATGGCGATGCAGGACGGCATTGACGGAGCAGAAAGCTTCGAGCAGTCTGCAGGCGCACTTTTAGCCAATGCGGATGATCTGTCAGCCGCAGTTGCTTCTGTTTACGGAGAAGAAGCGGGAGAAGCGTTCTCTGACATTTGGACCTCGCATATCGGCTATTTTGTTGATTATGTAACGGCCACTGCTGAAAATAGCAAATCAGGCAGAGACAAAGCAAAAGCGGATCTCGACGAGTATATTGTTGAGCAGGCCGCGTTTCTTGAAGCGGCTACAGATGGACGGATTCCAGCAGAGGCTTTAGAGGCAGGCTTGACTGAGCACGTTGGACAGCTGTTGAGCGCATTTGATTCATATGTGACCGGTGATTACGATACAGCTTATGATGCGCTTCGTGAATCGTATGCGCATATGACGATGCCGGCTGCCGGTTTATCCGCCGCGATTGTGGATCAATTTCCTTCTGAATTTTTAGGGGATACGCCGTTTACAGATGTATCAGGCCGATACCAGGATGCAGTGGCGTACTTGTACTTTAAAACGATCACAAACGGTTTAACCGATACACGCTATGGGGTTGATCAGCCACTATCACGGATCGATGCAGCGATCATGATTGCGAAAAGCACGGAAATGATCGACAGCGATTCAACGATGAAATCACCATTTACAGATGTACCGGCGCGTGGGGAAGCAGCGGTGGCAGCGCTTGAAGAAGCAGACATTATTAACGGGAAAACAGCCACGATGTTTGATTCATTTGCAACGATTACACGCGGTGAAGCGGCTCTGATCCTGGCAAATGCCTACGATGTACCGGCAACTAGTCAAAAAGCGGGCTTCACTGACGTCAGCTCCCGTTATCAGGACGCGGTGAACCGCCTTGACGCAGCAGGCATTGTTTCCGGGAAATCAGCGTCCAAATTTGGCACAATGGATCAAGTAACACGCGGCGAGCTTGCATTGATGATTTATCAGCTGGAAATGATGGAATAAACCATTTCGCTTTTTTGGCGCAATTCTCCTGATTAGCGCGCAATTTTAGAGAACAGGGCGCAATTCCGTCAGCTAACGCGCAATTATTTGAAATAGTGCGCAATTATCTTCGAATTGCGCCGTAATCGAAATAATTGCGCCATAAAGTGTAGTGCTTTTACCAAATCGAGTTCTGAACAGGCTGTCAGTAATCAGGGCAGCCTGTTTAATGTCTCGTCAATCCCTTTTTCAAAGGTGAACGGTTACATTTGTGAAATATTTCACAAATTGATGAACAGGCTCGTTTTCCGGTGTTCACTGGTATATAATGGCGGTATCAACAGATGATCAGGAGGAAAAGACATGACGAAGTGGGCGTTTGTTTCTGATTTTGACGGCACGATTTCGAAAAAGGATTTTTACTGGCTGGTGATTGACGCGTATTTTCCAGAAGGGCGCGATCTGTATCCGAAGTGGAAAAGTGGAGAATGGAAGGACATTGATTTTTTAGCCAAGGTATTTGCTTCTATCCATCAAAGTGAGAAGCAAATTGCGGAAGATATTTTATCGATTCCGATTGACGAGGATGTACCGGATTTTGTCCGGGCAGTGCAGGCAGCTGGCGGTGACTTTTACATTTTGAGTGCCGGCACGGATTATTATATTAAACCGATTGTCGAAAGCAGGGGGCTGGAAAACGTCACCGTGCTGTCGAATAAAGGAGTATACCGCGACCGGAATATCCACCTGGAGATTGATCCGGCTCATTGGACATATTCGGAGCGGTACGGCATTGATAAAGCAACGGTTATCAAGCGTCTGAAGGAAGAGTATGAGGTGGTGTATTTTGCTGGCGACAGTGAGCCGGATTCGCATCCAGCCGCATTTGCGGACCGGACGTATGCGAAAGAAGCACTGCCGGAGATTTTAACGGAAAAAGGAGTCCCGTACGTGCCGTTTGAGCGCTTTAATGACATTAAAGCGGATTTAATTCAAGAAGGAATTCTGTCGAAATGAACCGCGCAGTGACGAATATATCGATTCCGGCGATTATGGACATCGGTGAAAATGTAATGGAGGAGCTGGGCGAACGTCTCCGGCAGCATGGCTTTTCAAAGGTGACGGTGATGTGGGACGGTTTTGTGGCAGAATCCTATGGCAGGCGGGTAGCGGCGGCACTCGACGGCTGTTCCATTCAAACCATGTTACTGGACGGATCGAGCGATATTCATGACATTACCGAGCGGGCTTTTGGGATTCCAGCGAGCGATGTACTCGTTGGTATGGGAGGCGGTGCGGTCATTGATGTCGCGAAATATACCGCCTTCTTGCGCAAAATCCCGATGATCAGCATTCCGACCTCCGCGTCAAACGACGGATTTGCCAGCAGTGGCTGCTCGCTGAAAATAAATGGCAAAAAAACAAGCGTCCCGGCAAAAATTCCGTATGGCATCGTTGCGGAGCTCGGTATTTTGCAAAAAGCGCCAGCATCCTTTATATTCGCTGGCATTGGCGATTTAATGTCGAATATTACCGCGCTGTATGACTGGCAGTTTGAACAGCAAAGGGGCGTAAGCGAGGTCAATGCGTTCGCGGAAATGCTCAGCAAAAAAGCGGTTAACAGCTTTATCCGAACGCCGATGACGGACATTCACGCGCCGATTTTGTTAAAAGAATTGATCAGCTCGATGACGATGAGCGGCATTGCAACGGAAATCAGCGGATCAAGCGCTCCGATCAGCGGCGCGGAGCACTTAATCTCGCATGCACTGGATCAATGGGCGGAAAAACCGCAGGCGCACGGCATTCAAGTCGGTGTTGCCTCGTATGTGATGGCGCTTGTCCAGGAGCACCGGTATGAACGGATGCGAAAGGTCTTCACACGCACCGGCTTTTTTGACTATGTGAAGACGCTCGGCATGGAGCAGGCTGATTTCGAGATGGCCATCGACCGCGCGCCGGAGATCAAGCCGAACCGCTATACGTATTTACATGAAGAGCGGTACCGGATGAAAGCAAAGCACGTTCTGCAATCCGATCCAGTGCTTCAAACGATATTTTTATAATAGAAAAACCATTGTTTTTTCGGCAAGGATTGACTATAGTGGTGTAGTAATCACATCTGTAAAGACAGGGGATCTAAAATCAATGTCAGAAAAAACAATTTCGCAGAAAAAACTGCTTGGTGTAGCAGGACTCGGCTGGATGTTCGATGCCATGGACGTAGGCATGCTGTCGTTTATTATTGCCGCACTTGCAGCTGAATGGGCACTGACACCGGAGCAGATGGGCTGGATTGGCAGCGTCAATTCAATTGGCATGGCTGTCGGCGCCCTCGTCTTCGGTATTTATGCAGACCGAATCGGACGGAAAAACATTTTCATCATTACACTGCTTTTGTTTTCAGTCGCCAGCGGATTATCCGCCTTTACCACGACGCTTTTTGCCTTTTTACTATTGCGCTTTTTCGTTGGGATGGGGTTGGGCGGCGAATTGCCGGTTGCGTCTACTCTTGTGTCGGAAAGTGTTCCGGCGAAGGACCGGGGCCGTGTTGTCGTGCTGCTTGAAAGCTTCTGGGCGTTCGGCTGGCTGCTTGCCGCTCTTATTTCTTATTTTGTCATCCCGTCGTACGGCTGGCAGGCGGCACTCATTATCGGAGCTCTTCCGGCATTTTACGCGCTGTACTTACGGCTGAAGCTGCCCGATTCACCGGCGTTTTCACCAAAAAAAGCAGAGAAACGAACCATCGCACAAAACATTCGTGATGTCTGGTCTAAAAAGCATGCCCGTTCGACGCTTGTGCTTTGGACTGTCTGGTTTACGGTTGTGTTTTCGTATTATGGGATGTTTCTTTGGCTGCCGAGTGTGATGGTGCTGAAGGGCTTCGACTTAATTAAAAGCTTTGAATATGTCCTTATTATGACGCTTGCGCAGCTGCCCGGCTATTTTACCGCTGCATGGCTCATTGAACGGGCAGGGCGGAAATTCGTTTTGGTCACGTATCTGCTCGGAACAGCCGCATCAGCGCTCGTCTTCGGCAATGCAGAATCAACCGCGATGCTGATTGGGTCCGGCATGTTTTTGTCCTTTTTCAACCTCGGTGCATGGGGGGCGCTGTACGCTTATACGCCAGAGCAATATCCGGCTGTTATTCGCGGCACGGGGTCTGGAATGGCGGCCTCTGTCGGCCGGATTGGCGGCATTTTAGGTCCGCTGCTCGTTGGCTCTTTGATCGCAGCTGGGCAGTCCATCGGTTTTATTTTCGGTTTGTTCTGCATTAGCATTGTGATCGGCGTAATTGTACTAGCGCTGCTCGGACGCGAAACGAAGCAGGTGGAGTTGGAATAAGGAAAAAGCCGTCTGCTGCAGGCGGCTTTTTTTCTATGATCGAGACGGCGTTATATTTCACGCTTTAACCGAATCGTAATGTAATTTAATGCCATTGTCATCTGTATGTAACCGCCCCGCGTTATACTGATCTCAACGTAGATTAAGTGAGAGGGGCGTAAAGCGAAAAATGGATTTATTTCTTCTTATGTTTGTCACATTCATTATTGCCATTGCGATCGCCAGCGGAGGACTGCACTTGCTGTTCAAGCAGTTAAACGACTATTTAAATCAACAAGAAAAATAACAAAAACCGCCTTTTCCGGGGCGGTTTTCTTTATGCTAAAAAAACAAAATAAAAGGTTAGAAAAAAAGTAAGAGCAAATAAAACAACAAAGAAAGTTCGTTCTTTTTTCCCGGCCTTTTTCATAAACACCTCTTCAAATGTCATAAATCCAGCAATAACAGCGACAAGCAGAGCAAAACGGCTCCAGCCATCCGGGAAAGCGGAAACACCGTAAACGAGCGCAAATAGTATAAGAACAACCCGGAAGATCAGCCGGAATTTAGAAGCTTTCAATTCATCACATCCTTTTCGTTATTTTAATAGAACTCTTTCAAAATGTATAGTTTTTAGGTATAAAGATCTATATATACGGAAAAAACTGTACGTGGTACAATAGGTCGAAAAAAGATGAATAAGAATGAGGGATTGAGCTTGGAACGGACAAATGACAGGGTGCACCCAAAAGTCGCTTTAACACAAAACATGGAAGTCACGAGTGGTGCACACTTTTTGTATTTATATGAAGATGAGAAAAAGTATTTGGATAACGCGTGCACCTTTCTCGCAAAGGGGCTTGAGTTGAATCATGCCGTTATTTTACTGGAGTCACCGGACATGTATGAGGAAATGAAGCACCGACTTTACAAAAAAAGATTTTCTTCTTCACAAATAGAAGCCATTGTCTTTACCGATCATCGTACCTTTTACGGAACTCACCAGTCATTTGATATTGAAACGGTCCTTGAGAACGTTCAGGAAACCGTTCATTTTTATAAACAAGCCGGAAAACCGATCCGCATTTGGAGTAAAGTGCTCTGGCATCAGTCAACGGATCATACTAACGAAATCCCTTTGTATGAACAAAAGTCGGATGAATTACTGAAGCCTTTTCAAATCTTCTGTGTGTGTTCTTATAGCAGCAAAGAGATTTCTGCCAATATGGCGATCGGCTTAATGAAAGGCCACTCTTACGTGATGACAGATGATGAATTAATGGCCTCTATGTATTATCAAAACGATCTCCATATGCCATCTCTGTTTATAGAAGAAAACTTAAAAGAAAAAATGCATCATTATCAAAATGTTATTGAAAAAATGCCGGATGCGGTGTTGATCGTCCGGAAATTTCACATTTTATACTGGAATAAGATGGCGAAAGAGCTGCTCGAATGCGGCGCATACGATTTAACGTCAAAAAGTGTCATGCGTTTTTTTCATCCGGACGAGCATCCCCTTATTCAAGCGCGGGCACAGAAAATGGAAAGAAACGAACAAGTGCCTCTTGTGGAAATGAAAATGGTTACATTGACGGGTCGAATAGTGGATATAGAGCTCGCAGTCTTTCCGTTTTCTCATGATATGCTGAATGATTTTACCGTTATTCTGATCATTCGGAGCATCGACGATCGAAAAGCAAATCGTCAGCTTACGATCAAAGCAGAAAAGCTGAGCCTCGCCGGACAGCTGGCCGCTTCGATTGCCCATGAAATCCGCAATCCGCTCACATCGATCAAAGGATTTATGAAGCTGGCGCAGGAAGATGTCATGCATGAAGCCTATTACACTATTATTGAAGACGAAATTGACAGGATCGAAACGATTGCCAGCGAGCTGATGGTGCTTGGAAAGCCGGTGTCGCTTGAGATTGAAGTGTGTGATGCGGGGAAAATGGTCCGGGATGTGTGTATTTTGCTGCAGCCTCAGGCGGTCATGCGCAAAATCGATATTCAATATAAAGCGATTGAACCGGCGTGTTTTATCCGGTGCAACGCGGGGCAAATGAAGCAGGTATTCATTAATTTGATTAAAAACGCAACTGAAGCGATGGATAATGGGGGCGTCATTCGCACATCTGTTCAATCGGATGGGGAGACGGTTCGGATTCTCATAGCAGATGAAGGAAAAGGCATGCCGGAGCACGTATTGCGGAAAATAGGCGAGCCCTTTTATTCGACCAAAGAGGATGGAACCGGTCTCGGTTTAATGGTTTGTTTTACGATTGTGGAACAATACAACGGGACAATCAAGGTGGAATCTGTCGTGAACGAGGGTACGACGTTTACGATTGAGCTGCCGTCTGCTTATACGTGAGAATCGAGACGTCCCGATGAGGCGTCTTTTTTTTCACTAATTTTTCATTAAAACATGGTATAACAGAAGAAGCGAAAGGAAGTGGACCGGATGAATATACTGCTTGCAGAAGATGATTTACAGCTTGGGGAATTAATTAGCTTTATGCTGAAGAAAAAAGGCGGTTATCAGGTGGAGTGGGTGAAAACGGGTGAGGACGCGTACGACTATGCGTCTTCTGTTCACTATGATGTGCTCGTGCTGGACTGGATGATGCCGAACGGGGACGGCGTCGATGTATGCCGCGATTTACGAAAAGAAGGATATGGCGGTGCGATTTTAATGCTGACAGCAAAGGATGCGGTGGAGGACCGTGTTGTCGGTCTGGATGCCGGTGCGGATGATTACTTAGTAAAGCCGTTTGAAATTGATGAGCTGCTGGCACGTCTTCGGGCACTTACCCGCCGTAATTATGCTCCAATTGTCGAAGAAACGGTGTCCATTCAAGGAGTGGAATTAAACCGGAACGGCCAGACGATTCAGATGGACGGCCAATCGATTCAATTAAGTCCGCGTGAATTTCAGCTGCTTGATCTGCTTGTTCAAAACAAGGGACAGGTGCTGACACGTGACGTTATGCTGGACCGGATCTGGGGCTACGACGCTGATGTAACAGCGAAAACCATCGACGCAACTGTGAAGCTGCTGCGCAAAAAGCTCGATGTATTCAGCCGTCCGGACATTGTCCAAAGTGTGCGCGGCGTCGGGTATAAAGTTGAAGAGTAATATTCTGAAGCGGTTTAAGCGCAGCAGCGACCTGTTTCAAACAACCCAGCGGCGTCTGACCATGCAGTACAGCGGGCTGATTATGCTGTTTCTTATTTTGTTTATTGTGGTCGTGTATACGTTATTATATGTTGTGATTTTACGTGACCAGCACCGGGAGCTTGAAAACTTAACCCGTCAGGAAACGCGTATTATCAGCGATTATTTAGCTGAAAGTGCACGGAATGAACTGCAGGGCCTTGGGAGCCAGGAGCTTGTTCTGGCAGGGGTGGACCAGTTTTTCTATTATGTGACGGATGAGAACGGGGATTTTGTGATGGGCGGTGAAACATTGCCGCATATGCGCGAGGAACTGTTTGAGCTGGTGTCCGGCTGGGTGCCGGAGCGAAACCAGATTCGCGAAGAAACACTGGAAGTCACATTTGATGAACGGCGCATTGGCGGACGGGAAATTGATGAATCGCCTAAATCAGACACGGTTCGTCTAATGGTCGACGGCAGCCCGATTTTTTATAACGGCCAGTTTGTCGGCATGATTTATATTGGAAAAGACATTTCGTTTGCCTATCAGCTGTTTACATGGCTGCTTATTGTCCTCGTCAGTCTGGCTGTGTTGTTTGCGGGTGTAGCGGTATGGCTTAGCTTTATGATGTCGAAAAAAGCAATGGGGCCGATTTCAACGGCATTTCAGCGGCAAAAAGAGTTTGTCGGGGATGCGTCTCATGAATTGCGCACCCCGCTCAGTGTCATGCTGTCTTCAATCGACGCACTGGAAATGACAGACGGGGTTGAGGAAGATCCGTTTGCCGGGAAGCTGCTCCGGAACATGAAGTCGGAGGTAAAGCGAATGACAGGGCTTGTCAGTGATCTGCTTGTGCTGGCACGGGCGGATTCGGGCAGTGTTGAACGGACCGTGGAGGAGCTGGATATGGAGAAGGAAGCGGCACAGGTGATTGAATCGCTGACACCGTACGCGGACTCGGCAGGTGTGTCGCTTTTTCTTGAAGGACCGGCACCGCTTTTTGTAAACGGAGACCGTGCACGGCTAAAGCAGCTGCTGTATATTTTGCTGGATAATGCCGTGAAATATTCGCCGGACGGTGGACAGGTGAAAGTGATGCTGTCTCAACGCGACCGGCACTGGACCATGAGCGTCTCAGATGAAGGCATCGGGATTGACGCGGAGGACCAGTCCCGCATTTTTGACCGCTTCTTCCGCTCTGACAAGTCGCGTACCCGCACGGTCGGTGGTCACGGACTCGGTTTATCGATCGCTAAATGGATCGCCGGCATTCATGGCGGAACGATAGCGGTTAAAAGTGAACCCGGTAACGGAAGCACCTTTACCGTACAACTGCCGACAGATCAGCAAGATGGAACAAAAAGAATGTAATCACCAATCGAAAGAGCCGAATGTTCCTGCGAAATGTATCGCATGGCAGCGTTCGGCTTTTTTTATGTAGCAAAGGAGGGACACAGACGTATCGCCGGTAAATTGAAAAAAGCGCTGATATCTTGGGATCTAACGCTGATATGTTGATTTTATCAGCGATCGCTCACACCATACCGGCGATAAATAAACTTTATCAGCGTTAATCTACCTCATTCAATCAAAAGCTCTCTCTTTCACCGTCTTTTCACTTTTCTTTTTTACAATAAAGTCAATCAAGAAAACCAATACCCAAAAGGAGCGATTATAGATGGAAACAGAAGAACGCTATACACCGACACAAGGCCAGGAGAAAAAAGGAAAAAGCGGATTAATGAAAACAGCTGCTGCCTCTTTTACAGGCATGCTTGCCGGCGGAACGATGATGTTTTACATGGCTCCCTCACTGCTCGAAACAAACGCAACGACAGCTGAAACAGAAGGAGTGGCTTCTTCAAGCGACATTACCGTACAGCCCGCTTCATCCACAGCCGCATCACAGACGGATCTTGTTTCAGCGATTGATGCTATAGACGAAGCGGTTGTAGGGGTTGTGAATTTACAGGCGCAGGAGCAGTACAATCCGTTTGGCGGCCAGCCGATGGATACAACAGACGAAGCAGCGGAAGAAACAGAAGCAGGAACGGGATCGGGTGTTATTTTTAAAAAGGGTGAGGACACGAGCTACATTGTGACAAATAATCATGTGGTAGAAGGAGCGGATACCGTTGAAGTGGCGCTTGCTAGCGGTGAGCGGGTTGATGCCGAGGTAGTCGGAACAGATGCATTGACAGACCTGGCTGTGCTGCAAATTTCAAGCAGCCATGTGACAGAAGTAGCCGACTTTGGTGATTCAAGTGCCTTAAAGCTCGGTGAACAGGTTGCGGCGATAGGAAATCCGCTCGGGCTTGATTTGTCCAGCTCGGTGACTGAGGGCATTGTCAGCGGGATTGACCGGAGTGTGCCGGTGTCAACGTCAGCCGGCGAATGGGAGCTGAACGTCATTCAAACGGATGCTGCGATTAATCCGGGCAACAGCGGCGGCGCATTGATTAACAGTGCTGGACAAGTGATCGGCATTAACAGCTTGAAAATTGCCGAAGACGGTGTAGAAGGTCTCGGGTTTGCCATTCCGACAGAAGACGCTATTCCAGTGATCGAAGAGTTAATGACAAATGGTGAAGTGGAGCGGCCGTATCTCGGTGTTGGACTTGAAGACGTCAGCGCGCTTTCCCGCCAGATTACACAAAATCAGCTGAATCTTCCTGAAACAGTAACGGAAGGAACCGTTATTTCGCAGGTGGAAACCGGTTCAGCCGCAGCGGAAGCCGGTTTCGAAGCAGGAGATGTGATCGTAAAGATCGGGGACCGAAATGTGACAAGCACAGCTGACTTCCGCAAATATTTGTACAACGAAGCGGAGATTGGAGACAAAGTAACGGTGACGGTTTACCGTGACGGACAGCAGGAAACGATCAACATGACATTATCTTCACAAAGCGAATAAGCTTTCACCGGTTTTTCACCAAAGCCGGTTACAGTACAAGAAGGGCAGGAAATTGCCCGCTACATTAAAGGAGGAAAACAGATGAAGAAAAAAGTATGGAATGTAGTCATGACGGGCGCTTTATCACTTGGTGTGCTCGGAGCAGCGGGTCTGCCAGCACTTGCAGCAAGCAGTACAGCCCTTGATGATGAAACGAAAACAAAAGTGGAAAGTGTAATGGAAAACTTGCGGACAAAGCTTGAAGCGATTGGCGTAGAGCTTCCGGAAAAAGGCGACCGGTTCGCGAATTTGGACGAAGACACAAAAGCGAAGGCGGAAGCCATTATGGAGCAGCAAAAAGCGGGCGAGATCACAGAGGCTGAGGCGAAGGAACAGCTAGAAGCACTTGGTGTGACAATGCCTGAGCGTGGACAGGGCAAGGGACTCGGCCACTTAACACAGGACGTGGAAGCAGCCGGTCTGGATGAAGAAACACAGTTGAAAGCGGACGAAATTCTTGCACAGGTTGAAGAAGGGACGATCACGCACGATGAAGCAGAGGAGCAATTGACCGCTCTCGGCGTTGACATCAATGAAGGCGGCGGTAAAGGAGATTTGTTTGCCGATTTAGATGAAGAAACAAAAGCAAAAGCAGAAGCCATTATGGAGCAAATGCGGAATGAAGAAATCACGCGTGAAGAAGCTGATGCACAGCTAGAAGCACTCGGTATCGAAATGCCTGAGCACGGCGGACGCGGCGGTCATGGAGGCAAAGGAGGACATGGCCTCGGCGGTGGTGCAGTGCTTGAAGGGTTAGATGAGGAAACGAAAGAGCAAGCAGAAAGCTTAATAGAAGATGCGGAAACTGAGCTTGAAGATCTCGGTGTTGACAAGATGCCGTTGCATTAATGAATAAAAACAAAAAAGCCCCAGCAGCCGGGGCTTTTTTGTTTTGGAAAAAACTTGTATACTAAAAGGAAAACAATGGAGGTTTTTTTGAAATGAGTGAAATAAATACAGGTGACGTCCTTTTTCAAATTATGATGCTGCTCGGGCTAATCGTGCCGGTTGTCCTTATCTGGATCGGTGTAAAAGGCTGGAAAAGACGATCCAGTCAGCTGGAACGAATCGAAAAAAAGCTGGATGACCGTTCATGATCGAAGAAGGACTTTACACTTTTGGACTTGGATTGTTTCTAGGTGTGCCTCTTCTCATCTTAATTGCTGCTTTGATCAAAGCAGGTCAGAAAAAAAGCTGAGCAGGAGGCTTCTTTTCTTTTGCGTTTTTAAGAAGAACGAAACGGGGTAGAGAATGGAAAAGAAAGGTGGCTTATGCATGAAACTTATTTCTATCAGCCAGACGCCCGACCGCATTTCAATCCACTGGGAACATGATGGATCTGTCCAGGTGTTTAAAGACGGAAAAGAGCTGTACAGCGGGAGCGGAAAATCGTTTACGGACAACGGACTCGAACCCGGTACGATCTACTCTTACACGTTAAAAGGAACAGGCACCATCAAAATTCAAACCGCCACAGCCGTTGAGCGTGAAGAAAAAAATGCAGACATTCCGCTTCAAGAGCTTATCGTCACGACGGTTATTGAAGAAGGACTCATCTCGCTTGTGTGGGAGCCGATCCGCGGCATTGAAGAGTATGAGATATTCCGCAATGACGAGTACGCTGGGACCGTGACAGAGCCCGCTTTTCAAGACCGGCATATTGACATGGACGAGCAGTACGTTTATGGCATCAAGGGCATCCGTCCGCTGGAAGTTGGGGATGAAGAAGAAACGGAACAGCCGTCATTACTGGCCCGGGCAATTGATTTGCTGAAAGTAACGAAGGATGAAGACGACATCCTCGTCGAAACGTTTTTAATGGGGAAAGACATTGGCCGCCCCTCGGACCAGTTAAATGGCCGTATGCCAATCAAGCCGCTGAACTACCGTCTCCGCTACACGACATTTTTGGAGGACGAGTGGGTGGAGAATCCGAATGTCCTGTCGAAAATGCGCTACTTTACTGGAGACGGGCGCACGTTTGATCCGGAAGCAGACCGGTACCGGACACGCGCAGAGATTTCTGTCAGCAGCGGTGAAGTGTCGCTGAAGCGTGATGTCGGAGCGTCAGAGGGGTACACCGTCAATAAGGAGCTGGTCGAGCGCGAAACGGCATCGGATGAAGGGATTGTTATTAAACAGGTGCAAACGGATGAAGAAAAAGTATCGTTTTTGCTGGAGCATTCCGTCGGCAATCCGCTCATGCCATCGCCTGATATTGTGTACGAACTGTACGCCGGCTTTTACCCGAACGGCTTCATTGATATTAGCGGCGAGCACGATGAAGCACCGCATCATGAGATTTATTTAAAGCATGAAAACGGAGACTGGAAGCCGCTGCATCGTTCTGAAACAAGAGGACTTGAGCGTCTTGCCCCGCCTGCCGCCAACCGGTTTTGGCGGTACTCCAACATGACATAATCCTGAGACCTTATTCATTTTGAAAAGCCGAGCTGCACAGTTCGGCTTTTTTCTTGTTTTCATTGAAACATAATTGTCATGAAACGGTGTCTTGACGAAGAACTGGCTGAGCACTACAATGAGTAATGTGAGGAGGCGGCTGATGAAAATTCAATTATTTAAACGAAACGAACGCGGCTTGAATCGTTTTTTCGGCCCGCTTGAAGCAAAGATTATGGACGTGCTCTGGCAGGGGGAGCGTTCGATTAAAGACGTTCAGCACGAGCTTGAAAAAGAAAAATCGACCAATTTTAATACAGTGATGACAGTGATGAACCGCCTCGTAGATAAAGGTATCTTGATCAAGCGCACAGAAGGCCGGGCATCGATTTTCAGTCCGGTGCAGTCCCGGGAAGAATTTGTGAACACACAATCGAAGGAAATGACGCAGGAGCTGATGGATGAATTCGGCAGCGTCGTCGTCAGCCATATGATTGAGGCGCTTGATGAAGCGGATGAGGCGTTAGTCGCCCAGCTGGAGCAGAAAATCAAAGACTGGAAAAAGGAACCGTCATCATAATGTCGACTCGTCAAACAAAAGGACTTTTTATTCTAAGCTTCCTGGCATCGGGCATTCTTTTATCGCAAATGGTGCTGTACGCTGTGTCAGTGGCAGCGGGATGGGACGTGCGGTTTAACCTTGTGATCGTCTGCCACAGTGTGCTGAAAAGCATTGGCTTCACATCACTGAAATATGCGCTGGATGCCCTTGTGTTTACAACATTATGTCTGTTTTTTTGGAAGCTGGGTGTGCAATGGGTTCAGTCATCACGCATGAAGAAGCTGTTTGAAAGCTATACGATGCGCCCGCTGACGGACGAATGGACAGAACGGTATGAGGCAGACATTAAAGTGATTTCCTACCCGGCACCGATTGCTGTGACGATGGGTTTTTTCCGTCCGGCTGTTGTACTGTCGACCGGCTTAAAGGAAATGCTGTCTGAGGAAGAATTTGAAGCGGTTGTGTATCACGAGCTGTACCACCGGTCAAATCGTGATCCGCTCAAGGTGTTTATTCTGTCCATGTCGGCTTCTGTTTTGTGGTATATGCCGATTTTATCGTGGGTGAGTGATCAGTACCGGCGTTCAAAAGAGCTGCTGGCAGATGCGTATGCCATTGAGCGAAATGGCTCATCAGCGCCGATTGGCAGCGCATTGATTAAAATGATCAAAGCGGGAGGCCAGTTGTCTATGCCGTTTTCCTGTGTGTCGTTTGCAGATACGTCAGTCAACGAACGGATCCGTTTTCTGCTTGATCCGCGATCCAGCCGGCCACTGTGTATACCGGTGCGTTCCGCTTTTGTTTCACTGGCTGTTTTTGCGGCAATTTGTTTTTTGTTCATTTACGCACTGTCGTAAATGACTTCTTTTTACATGATAACACTACACAATGTAGTATGAAGGAGTGGCTAAAATTGGCTAAAGGTGTTTTTTGGGTTGTTGGTTTTTTTGCGGTGTGTATGGCAGGGGTTCTGTTTTTATCAAATTTGACGGAGACGCGTGCAGACATTCAATTTGACAATGAGCCGTTTATAGGAGAAGAGGCGGCACCGGTGTCAATTGTGGAGTTTGGTGACTATAAATGTCCAGTCTGCAAGGACTTTAATGATTCCTTTTTCCCAATGATCGATGAAGAGCTTGTACAGACAGGCAAAGCGAAATTTTACTTCATGAACTATTCGTTTATTAATGTTGATTCCAACCGGTCGGCCCAGTTTGCGGAAGCGGTGTTTCAGGCACTTGGAAGTGACCGTTTTTGGGAATTTCATCATTTAATGTATGAAAAACAGCCGTCTGATTTATCGTTTGAGCAAGTGGACCTGTATACGAATGACTTCTTAAAGGAAACGCTCGCTGAAATCGCAACAGAGGAGGAAGTGGCGAGTGTCATGGCAGTTGTGGAAGCGGAAGGATCCATGTCAGCCTGGGAAAAGGACACGGAAACGGCCAAGCAGCTTGGTGTGTCCGGGACGCCGACTCTTTTTGTAAACGGCAAGGAGTTTAAAGGGAACTCATTTGAAGACCTGGTGGATATGGTGGACGAGGAAGCGGCCGATGCTGAATAAAACGCTTCTTGCCGCCTGGCTGACCGCTATTACAGCCACGCTCGGCAGCCTGTTTTTCAGTGATCAGCTTGGATTCGTCCCTTGTACGATGTGCTGGTATCAACGCATCCTGATGTACCCGCTCACGCTGGTGCTGGGTCTTGCGTTTTATTGGAATGATTCCCGCATTTACCGGTATGTCCTGCCGCTTAGTGCAATCGGCATGGGGATATCCGGGTACCATTATGCGCTGCAAAAGGTGCCGGCGATGAAGCAGTTTGAAATGTGTACGAGCGGTGTCCCGTGCTCCGGAGAGTATATTAACGTGCTTAGCTTCATTACGATACCTTTTTTAAGCTTTACTGCATTTACGATTATAACGATTTGTATGAGCCGCTTGCGTAAAACGTCTGCTTCTTCATAAGCAGGCGTTTTTTCATTTTTCTTTCATACTTTATTCACAAACAGTCTGTATAATCCAGTGTTAGCATGATCCGAATGGGAAAATCAGACGTTAGCTGAACAATGGAGCTGAAGGGGCGATAGAATGGATACAAAACGAGGATCGTATCAATGGATTTGGCGGTGGCACTTTTATGCGGGCATTCTTTTTGCGCCGTTTTTGCTTGTGCTGGCGATCACAGGCGGCGTTTATTTATTTAAAGCAGAGATTGAACACAAGCTGTATGAAGACTGGTATGACGTGACGCCAAAGTCAGAGGCAATGCCAGCCAGCCATTTAATTTCTGCTGTACAGGCACAGTATCCTGATGCAGCGGTGACACGCTACCGGTCGGGTGAATCGGCAGAACGCTCGACAGAAATCGGCATTATGGATGAAGGCGTATCGAAAACGGTTTTCGTTGACCCTTATACAATGCAGGTGATCGGCACGCTGCAGGATGACGACCGAATCATGAATAAGCTGGAAGACATTCATGGAGAGTTGATGGCCGGTACAATCGGCGACCGTCTTGTTGAACTAGCCGCCTGCTGGGCAATTATTTTACTTGTGACCGGCGTCTATCTCTGGTGGCCGCGAAAGAAAAAAAACAGTCTGTCAGGTGTACTGCTACCCCGCTTATCAAAGGGGCGCCGGACGCTGGTTCGTGATTTGCATGCCGTACCGGCTGTCTGGATTTCGGCCGGAATGTTTTTCTTGATCATGACTGGTCTTCCGTGGTCCGGCTTCTGGGGAACGCAGGTGCAAAATATGGCGACCAATTCAGGTGAAGGCTATCCGCCGGCGATCTGGGTTGGAGATGCCCCGTTGTCTGAAGTAAAAGCAGAGGAGATCGCTGATGTCGGCTGGGCAGCGGAAAATCTGCCGGTGCCAACATCCGTTCAAACCGAATACATTCCGATTACGATTGATGACGCCGTAGCGGTCACAGAAGAACGCGGCATCAAACCAGGCTTTGATCTTTACATTCCACAGGATGAAGCAGGTGTATTTACCGTTTCAGCGTTTCCGGCGAAGGCAGAAGACGAGGTGACGATGTATATGGATCAGTATTCAGGCGCAGTCCTGGCTGATTACCGGTATGACGACTACGGTCCTGCGGGCAAAGCGATTGCAATGGGGATTACGCTGCATAAAGGGTCGCAGTTCGGCTTGATCAACAAACTGATCGGTCTCGCTGTTTGCATCGGCATGGTGCTGGTGATCATCAGCGGCTTGCTTTTATGGCGTACACGCCGGCACGGTTTGCCAGAACGCCCTGGTACGCGTGTGGCAAAAGGAGTGATTGTGCTTATGATCGTGCTTGGCTTGTTGTTCCCGCTTGCGGGTGCTTCGATGATTCTTGTCTGGGTGTTAGACCTGGTGATCAAGCAGGTGAAAGGAGGCCGTGCAGCATGAAGAAGACTTGGGTGTTAGCGGGCAGCTTGCTGCTCGCGGGCTGCTCGCTTGATCCAGATGCCGCTCAAAAGTATGTCACAGAGGAAAAGCTCAAAGCGGTAATCGAGGTATCGGGGGACCGGATTCAAGTAGAAACGTTTCCGGATGCCGACGTAGCGGTTTTCTTCTGGCAGGATGGTGAGCAGTCGAAACCACTGGCTGTTATCGAAGAAGCTGAAGGAGTGTTTACCGCAGATCAGCTGATGTCAGAAGACGGTATTTACTTTGTAAAAGCGGATATTCAAACGGATGGACAGCATATTATGCCGACGAAAAAAGTTGTCATCGGTGATGTCGTGGAGGCGGAGGTGGACAAGCCCGCTGCCAATGTCGAATCGCATCATTAATCCCTTATTTGTGCCGAAAATGTAGTATAATGGAACAAACAGTGCAGGGGAGCTATATATTTTATGACGGAAAATGGAAGAGCCGAGAGACGCAAGCGGCGCAGGCTGAAGGGGTGGGTAAGACTCACGCTTTTGGGCTTGCTTTTAACGGTTCTGGTTACATTGCTGGTCAATCTTTTGATTACGGGAAATACATTGGAAGAAGCTGCTGAACCTATTGTTGATGCGGTGACTGAGCCGGAAAAAACAACCATTACGATCAGTGCTGCCGGAGACTTTACACTTGGAACGGATGAAACATTTACGTATGCAGGATCATTTCCAGATGAAGTAGAGAGAAGCGGTCTTGCTCATTTTACAGAAGGCCTGGACGGCATTTTTCAACACGATGACCTGTCGACGGTTAATTTAGAAACGACGTTAACGGATGCAACCGAAAAGGCGGCAAAAAAATTCCGCTTTAAAGGCGATCCGTCGTACACACAAATTTTGACTGATGCGGGCATTGAATCGGTCAATCTGGCGAATAATCATATTTTTGATTATTTGCAAAAGGGATACGAGGACACAAAAACGAATTTGGAAAAAGCGAATATCGGCTACTCCGGTTATGGCGACACGTACGTAACGGAAATTAGGGGAGTCAAGGTAGGTGTGCTCGGCTATGAAGGCTGGGATGATACCGCAGAAGTCCGCGATCAGGCAGAGTCAGATATTTTGGCCATGCGCGAGGACGGTGTGGCAATCATCGTTGTCCATTACCACTGGGGCATTGAACGAAGCTACGTTCCTGAAGAATCACAGCGGTCACTGGCGCAGTTTACCGTTGATGCGGGCGCCGATCTCATTGTCGGCCACCACCCGCATGTTGTACAGGGAATAGAAGAATATAACGGTAAATTTATTGTCTACAGCCTCGGCAACTTTATGTTTGGAGGCAACCGGAATCCATCTGATAAGGATTCGTTTGTGTTTCAGCAAACATTTCATCTCGAAGATGGACAAGCCACAGAGCAGCAGGACATCGACATCGTTCCGTTCTCCATTTCTTCACGCTCAGACCGAAACGACTATCAGCCGACAAAGCTTGATGGCGTGGAAAAAGAACGGGTGATGGAAAAGATCATCGACGTTTCCAATGAGATTGAAGAAGCAGACTGGCTGGAGCGTTTTACAGAAAAATAGCACATTTAAAGGTTTAGAAAGATAGCTAGGCAGGTATACTTCCTTTGTAACAAGAAAAGGGAGAGAACAGACATGATTGAACAAACAGATCAATTTATCATCGATGCGTACAAAAAAGCGGTAGAACTAAAGTTGGACCCTGAATTTCTCCGGCTCTTAGAAGAAGAGCTGAAGCGGCGAAATTTGACCATACATGAATAACCGTACGTGCAAAGGGACGGCCACAACAAGTGGCCGTCTTTTTCTAGTGGACACGAAGCTCCATTTTTTTCGTCATAAGCGTATGTCCGAACAGCTTTTCCTCGAACTCATCGATGCAGGTGAAGCCCTTTGATGCATAAAAGCGCTCCCCATTCAGGTTTCCTTTTTCCACATCCGCTGTGAACCTGCTCACTTCAGGCATTGCATTCACAATTCGATGAAGAAGCAGCGTGCCGATTTTTTGACTCTGGGCACTGGGATTTATGTAGAGGGCATGAAGAATAGCTTCGTCCCCGGAAGCAGACGCATGTGCAAACCCTGACATCTGATCGTGAAGCATGGCAACGAGAAAAAGACCCCGGTCGATTCGGTTCAAGAGCGCTTCATCGCTGTAAGCAGCTGCTAAAAAAGCATTCTGAACTGCTAATGGGATCAGCTTCTCATATGTATCTTGCCATGTACACCTTGCCAAGGACTGAATCGCCGGAATATCCGCTTTATTTGCCGCGCGCATCATCGGGAAGTCAGATCGATGGACGACGTTTAAAAGACAGGGCTGTTTTTCTTTTTCTTCTAAGGCTTCATGTACATCCGGATACTTGGACGCAACGTTCCATGTGATGAACGGCAGCTTTTTCTGTGCTTGCTGGGAGCGTTCATTAACAAGTCGGGCGCCAACAAACACCCGTTCAAGGTGTAATTCCTCAAACGCCATGTTTAAAATCGCATATTTAGACGCCGAGTTGTACCCCTTTCCCCAATAAGGATAGCCGATCCATGTGCCAAGGCTGCACTGTTTTTTTGCCCGGTCGATAAACATAAGTGTCGTAATGCCAATCAATTCATCTTCTTCGTTGAATATAGCCCGCGAAACGGTCTGGCCATCCACTTCCTCTTTCAGCACTGCTTGTAAAAAATCAATCGTGTCATCAACTGTTTCCACATGAAGGTCGAGTGCTTCCCTGATTTCCGGTGCGGACGTAAGAGTGAAGATGCGGTCAGCGTACGTTAAGCTGTGCGGTTTTAAATAGACGCTTCTCAACATTCCCACCCCTCTATTTTTAGTAAAGACTGCAGAATCTCCTGTTTCATGTAAAAACCTCCATTTGCGGTAGTGTACCTCTTTTCCAAATCATTGTAAATAGGCTTCTTTAACACCTCTCTTTAAAACAGTTGAAGGTTTCACCGTTCTTTCACCAATTCTGTTTACACTTCAAACTATCGAAAGAAAGAAATGGAGTGTGGTGACAATGAAGAAGCGGTTTGATCCGTGGCTGGCAGCGATTTTGGCGCTTTCAGCAGCATTGAATTTTTACAAGATAGGCGAATCGGGATCGAATTCGTACTATACAGCAGCTGTGGAAAGCATGACGACCAATTGGACGTCCTTTTTCTACGCATCGCTTGATTCAGGCAATTTTATTACAGTGGATAAGCCGCCCGTTGCTCTTTGGTTCCAGGCGGTCAGTGCCAAAATCTTCGGCGTGAGCGACTGGAGCGTTCTTCTTCCGGAGGCCATCGCTGGCGTGTTGTCGGTTTTGATTTTGTATATGATCGTCAAGCCTTTTTACGGGCAGAAAACAGCGCGCTGGGCTTCGCTTGTGTTAGCGGTCACGCCGATTTTTGTCGCAGTGACACGTACCAATAATGTCGATGCGTTACTGATTTTTTTCCTGCTGCTGGCGACGTGGGCGTTAATGAAATCCGTCAGAGAGAAAAAGTGGTCCTGGCTGCTCCTGTCAATGGCTTTTATTGGAGTCGGCTTTAACATTAAAATGCTGCAGGCATACATGGTCGTTCCGGCTTTTTACCTTTTTTATCTGCTTGCCGCACAGCACAGCTGGAAAAAACGGATCGTGCATTTGATTGCGGCGTCTGTGGTGCTGTTTAGTGTATCGGTATCGTATGCAGTAGCTGTCCAGCTGACACCAGAGGAGAACCGGCCGTATATCGGCGGAAGCGAAACAAATTCGGTGCTGGAGCTTGCCTTTGGCTACAACGGCATTCAGCGCCTGACGGGCGACGAATCCAAGGACAGCGGTTCTGGATCAGGCAGTCTGCTGAATAGCAACTCCACTCAGGGTGCCGGGGGAGAAGACATTGGAGAAGCCGGGTTTTTCCGCTTGTTCTCTGACTCGATGTCCGGTCAGGCAAGCTGGCTGCTGCCCTTTGTTTTATTCGGCCTCATTGCCTTAATCGTATCCGTTAAACGGCAAAAAGCATGGACGATGCAGCATCAATTTGCACTTTTCTGGCTGGCGTGGCTGCTGCCGATGATGGGCTTTTTCAGCATCGCAAGCTTTTTCCACCGGTATTACTTGAGCATGATGGGACCGGCCATTGCAGCATTAACGGCCATTGGCGGGGCCTTGCTCTGGAGTATGTACAAAGAGCAGAAGGACTGGAGCCGGTTCTTGTTTCCAATCGCGCTTCTTTCCACGTTTACGTTCGAGGCGTTTGTACTGTATCAAAATATCGAAACGATCCAGCCGTGGCTGATCGGCGTTGTGATTGCGATGGGCTTAATTGTATGCATGCTGCTGCTTCTCACAACGAAGCATGCCCAGCACGTCCGGACCGCAGCGATGCTGGGTCTGCTGGTGATGCCTGCTTACTGGGCAGCAATGCCGGTGGCCGCTGGAACGACTAACAGCGTGATGCCGGTGGCAGGACCTGCTTCAACAGGAGGACCAGGCGGTGGAGTATTCGGCGATCGTGGTGTGGCCATGGCAGAAGATGGTGAGCGGCCGGAAATACCTGAGGATATGGAGGTGCCGGATGGAATGGACCTGCCAGATGATCAGGTTAATGATGGAAATAGCGAAGTGCCTGAAGATCTAGAAACGGGTGAACGCCCATCCGGAGGAGGTGGCGGCATGGGTGGCAGCATCAGTGACGAGCTTCTCAGCTATCTTGAGGAAAACAATACAGGTGAAACGTATTTGGTTGCCGTTCAAAATGCGAACTCTGCAGCCAGCATTATACTCGATACCGATTACACAGCACTGGCAATGGGCGGCTTTGGCGGCTCTGATCCCGCGATGACCGTCCAAAAGCTTGAAGAAATGACCGCAAACGGTGAAGTGAAATTTTTCATGACCTCGAGCGGCGGTCCGGGCGGCGGACAAAACAGCGAGGTCACAGAATGGATTCAGGAAAACTGTACAGAAGTGACATCGGAGGACTGGAGTGGACTTTATGTTTATGAAGGAGCGTGACGAAATGAAGTATTCCATTATCATTCCGGTTTACAATGAAGAGCTCGTTGTCCGTGAAACATACAGCCGCTTGAAAACGGTGATGGAGCAGGTGGACGGTCCGTACGAGCTGCTGTTTGTCAATGATGGCAGCCGTGATGCAACCATTGAGATTTTAAAGGAGCTGGCGCTGTCCGACCGCCACGTGAAGTACCTTGATTTTTCCCGGAACTTCGGACACCAGATTGCGATTACAGCTGGCATGGATCATGCTGCCGGCGCTGCGATTGTCATTATCGATGCCGATTTGCAGGACCCGCCGGAGCTGATTCTCGATATGATTGAAAAGTGGAAGGAAGGATATGAGGTCGTTTACGCAAAACGGACAAAGCGAAATGGCGAATCCTTTTTTAAAAAGCAGACCGCCAAAGCCTTTTATCGTATCCTCCGGGCGTCAACAGATATTGATATTCCGCTCGATACGGGCGACTTCCGGCTTATTGACCGGAAAGTGTGCGACCAGCTGAAAGGCATGAAGGAGCAAAGCCGCTTTGTGCGCGGTCTTGTCAGCTGGGTAGGGTTTAAGCAGACGGCGATTGAATACGAACGGGATGAGCGGATGGCCGGTGAAACGAAATACCCGCTGAAGAAAATGCTGAAGTTTTCGATGGATGGGATGACGTCCTTTTCCTACAAGCCGCTGAAGCTCGCCAGTCTGCTTGGCATGATGCTGTCAGCCGCAAGTGCCCTGGCCATTTTGATCGTGCTGTACCAGCGTTTCTTCACGGAAACGACGATCCCCGGCTGGTCTTCCTTGCTGCTCACGATGTTGTTTTTCAATGGGGTTATGCTCATTATGCTTGGCGTCATCGGAGAATACATCGGGCGCATATACGATGAAGCAAAGGACCGGCCGCTTTATATTGTACGGGACAGTCATCAAAGCGAGCACGAAAACGAGTTTGTGACACGCTATGCGAAATATAAGTGAACTCATCAAGTTCAGCATCGTCGGCGCCTCAAATACAGCGGTGGATCTTATCGTTTTTTTTAGCTTATGGTTTGTGGGCACCCCATCCTTGTCGGCACAAGTACTTTCTTACAGTGCCGGCATGATCAACAGCTTTTT
Organism: Domibacillus enclensis; assembly: GCF_900156125.1. Lineage (GTDB taxonomy): Bacteria > Bacillota > Bacilli > Bacillales > Domibacillaceae > Domibacillus > Domibacillus enclensis. The sequence goes on from NZ_FTLX01000005.1 coordinate 39,009, forward strand.
CTGGAACCGCTCATGGACATTTCAAGCGAAGGGAAGGGTGGAAGCAGGAGAAGTGCTGCGGTTTCTATCCGTAAATATCGCAGGGCTTTCTATTTCCACCGCTCTGTTAACCATATTAAGCGGACAGCCGCTTTTCATCAGTAAAATGATCGCTACACTCGCAGGCATGGCCGTAACCTTTATTGGCAGCCGCTTCTGGGTGTTTCGATCGAACAGGAGGAAATCAATATGAACATTAAAAAAGCCGTCATACCTGCCGCAGGACTCGGGACGCGTTTTCTGCCCGCGACCAAAGCGCAGCCAAAGGAAATGCTGCCGGTTGTAGACAAACCGGCCATTCAATACATTGTAGAGGAAGCGGTAGCTTCTGGCATTGAAAGCATCATTATCGTGACCGGACGCAACAAGCGCTCCATCGAAGATCATTTTGACCGCTCGTTTGAAATTGAACAGACGCTTGAAGAAAAAGGGAAAAACGACGTCCTGGAGCAGCTGCACGACATTTCCAATCTGGCAAACATTCATTACATTCGCCAAAAAGAGCCGCTCGGTCTCGGTCACGCCGTTTTATCCGCTCGTCAGTTTATCGGGGATGAGCCTTTTGCGGTCCTGCTTGGCGACGACTTGATGGTGTCTGAAAAGCCGGCGCTTCAACAGCTGATCGACATTTACGATCAAGTACAAACAGACGTGATCGGTGTGCAGCATGTCGCGCCGGAAGACGTATCAAAATACGGCATCATTGATCCAGGTGCCCATACAGGCCCACTCTATGAAATAGCGGATCTTGTAGAAAAACCGACCGCAGCCGAAGCGCCATCGATGATTGCCGTTATGGGCCGCTACATACTGGAGCCATCCACCTTTACAATACTTGAAGCCCTCGATCGCGGTGCCGGGGGCGAAATTCAGCTGACCGACGCGCTGCGCAAAAAATGTGCGGCTGCGCCTATTCATGCTGTTTGCTTAGAAGGGCAGCGGCATGACATCGGGGACAAATTCGGTTATTTGCGCGCAGGCATTGAGATGGCTTTGCAGCGGCCGGATATGCGGGAGCAGGTGCTGGCTTATCTGGAGTCGCTTCGTGTGGGTATGACGGTGGGGCGTTAAAGGAAGGGGCTAGTGACGGCTTAGTACTTTTTTTGATTATGTTTTTTAAAGGTGGAAAAAAACCGAAGTCGTATTGGAATCATACTAATGCGTTAAATCGAGGAAGTATACGACATAATTAAACAAATCACAAAATATAAAGGTGTCTTTTACGGCGAAATGATCATCAATTGATGGTCATTTTTTTTTGATTATTGAAATGCCTTTTTCCTGAAAATTTCATGAAAATAACTGACCATTTTCATTTTTGCTTCCGTTGTATATAGTAATCGATGTGGCTGACTTTGCAAATGTTGACCACCATGGCGGACAAAAGACAAGAAAACGATTACACAAAACCGTGGTAATCTTAGGTTGTAGAGAGAGAGGTAAAAAAAAATGAGTGCATCTGAAAAAAGGAAGCAATCACTAATCACTTATTTAATGAAAAAAAAGCAGTATGTTGCAGCTCACGAGATCTCTAAATCTCTTGATATCTCAAATAAGACCGTTTACCGAATGATCAATGAAATCAATGATGGTTCTCCTCAAAAAAATATCATTGTCTCTCAATACGGAAAAGGATATTTACTTAACTATTCTGAGTATATCAAGCACCGAATTGCTTCAAAGGCCGAAGGGGAATCTATTTATACACCTCTCGAAAGGAGGAACGCGATCACAAAAACACTTTTATTCAAATCACCAAGATCAGTTTCGATCATGACATTTTGCGAAACATTTTATGTAAGCGAATCCGTTATTAATTCGGACGAGAAAATCATAGCTGATATGTTGAAGCCGTTTCATTTGGAAGTTGTACGTGTAAACAGAAAAATTTCGGTGATTGGGAATGAAAATGACATTAGAAATGCCATTGCGCAGCTGCTGCTAAATGAGATTCCATTAGAAACGAATGAGTTTTACGCAAATGAGGAAGCGATCAACCAGGAGTATATGTCCTTTGCGATGAAACAAATCGACTATATTGAACAGGCGCAAAACTCGTCCATTCCTTACCCATATAATCTAAATATTACTTCCCATCTATACATTATGATCAAACGGTTAATGCAAGGGGACATTAACATTGGTTATTCAATTGATCAGTATTCGATCAATGACCAACAATTGATTAAAGCCAACAATGAGCTGTATGAACTATCCCAGAAAATTATTGATCACATTCGCTTTCGGTTTTCTATTCAAATTCCGAATTCAGAAGTTTTCTATCTGTTTCAATATTTAATTTCATCCAGGATCGATTCTAATTGTGTGGAAGAGATTCGGTATTCACCTCTCGTATTTGAAGTGACTCACTTTTACATCAGTCAAGTCTTACAAAAATTAGATGTGCAGACAACTGGAAGTGAAGAAATTTTAAAAGATATGATCAAGCATATTCAACCGATGCTGAATCGCATTAATCATCACATTCAGATCAAAAATCATTTGCTTGAGGAAATTGAGCAGGAATATGGTGATATTTTAGCGGCGGTGATTGACGCTTCTACAGAAGTCGAGAGAACATTCGATTTTAATCCTATTTCCAAAGAGGAGTCAGGGTTCATTACTCTTTATTTTGCGAAATACTTAGAAACGAACCCGCGTAGAATGAATGCGCTTATTATGTGTACAACGGGAATTGGCACATCCGAATTGCTTCGTACAAAGGTGACAAAAGCTTTTCCAGAAGTGGAGATTATTGATGTGATCTCCACACGAATGCTTGAAAACTATGATACAAGGGACAACAACATTGACTTAATTATTACGACTGTTCATGTGGATAGTCATTCTAATACTCCTCAAATTCTTGTATCTGCCCTGTTTACTGAGAATGATCAAGAACGAGTCAGAAGTGTAATAAGGAGCCTTGTGTGATGAAGATTGGCCTTTATTCACTGGATGTTGAAATGTCTGAATCAAAAGAGAGCGCTTTAAATAAAATGTCTGTTTCCTTGTCTGCCAATGACATTATAGAAGATTCCGCTTTCTTTTATAAAGAAATTATGGAAAGAGAACAGCTTGGAAATACCCACATTGGTTCCGGTGCGGCCCTTGTTCATTCCATTGCGCAAACGGTTAAGCAAGAAGGAATTTATCTGTATTATTTGTCTAATCCTTTGACGCATTGGCATTTTAACGAAACGCACCCCATTAAATTAATTGTTCTATACGCCATTCAAAGCGTAGATAGTGTAAACCTTAAATGCTTTCGCAAGTTCTCTTCATTATGTGCTGATGACGAGTTGCTTCAGGAATTGATCGATCAACAATATTCAGTAGAGGCCATAAAAAAGTATCTAGCCGATTAAAAACTAAGGAGGAAATAAAAATGAAAATTGTAGGAGTTGCAGCGTGTACAGTAGGGATCGCGCACACATATATCGCACAGGAAAAATTAGAAAATGCCGGAAAAAAGGCAGGGCATGACATTCATATCGAAACACAAGGAACGATCGGAACAGAAAACGAGCTGACCCAAAAACAGATTGATGAAGCAGACATCGTGATTTTAGCTGCCGATGTAAAAATCGCTGGAAGAGAGCGTTTTGAAGGAAAAAGAATCATTCAAGTAAAAACAGAAACCGCTGTAAAATCACCGAACAAACTAATCGAAAAAGCGGCGGAAGTTGTAAAGTAAAAACGGCTGTAAAGGATGTAATCGAACAGGAGGGCAAAATGATGGAAGTAAAAGATATTGTTGACATTAATACAATCAAAACGAACATAAACGTTAAGAGCAAGGAAGAAGCCATCCATGAATTAGCAGGAGTGCTGCTTCAAAATGAGTATATTACAAATGTTGAAGCGTTTGTAGAAGACATTTATGCAAGGGAAGCAGTTGGGCAAACGGGAATCGGAAATTACATCGCGATTCCGCATGGCAACAGTCATTCCGTAAAAAAAATAGGCGTAGCGATTGGGATAACGAAAGAAGAGATCCCGTGGGAGACACTGGATGGAAAAGGTGTGAAGGGAATCATTCTTTTCGCCGTTGGAAAAGAGAATGATGGAGCACAGCAACACTTGAAATTATTATCACTGTTTGCAAGAAAATTAGGAAACGACGAAGTTGTTGAGAAAATGCTGCAGTCGGCAGATGCTGAAGATGTGAAAGAAGCGTTATGTAATTAAACACACTTTAAACGACAGGGGGGTTAAAAATGAGCAACATAAAAAAAATAAATCTTAAAGGTCATTTATTAACAGCGATTTCATACTTGATTCCAATCGTTTGCGGTGCAGGTTTCTTAATTGCAATCGGCATGGCATTCGGAGGGACCAGTCAGGGAACCTTAGTGCAAGGTGAATTTTCGATATGGGATGCTTTAGCGACAATGGGTGGAGCAGGCTTAGGGTTGCTGCCAGTCGTTATTGCTACCGGGATTTCTTATTCAATCGCCGGAAAACCAGGGATTGCTCCCGGTTTCATTATTGGTTTAACGGCGAATGCCATTGGTGCTGGATTCATTGGCGGGATTTTAGGCGGGTACTTATCAGGCTATCTTGCTGTAGCGGTTTTGAAATATTTCAAAGTGCCTAAGTGGGCAAAAGGATTAATGCCAACTCTTATTATTCCATTCTTCACATCGATTATTGGCGGATTAATAATGGTTTACATTATCGGTATTCCGATTGCGGCTCTGACAGCGCTATTAACAAATGCTTTAAACGGTTTAGGTTCCTCTTCATTGCTCGTATTTGGTGGGATTATCGGGTTACTTAGTGGCATCGATTTCGGCGGTCCGATTAATAAAACGGTATTTGCGTTTGTATTGACCATCCAGGCAGAGGGAATTAACGGACCGATTACTGCGTTGCAATTAGTCAACACAGCTACACCGATTGGATTTGGTTTAGCTTACTTTATCGCTAAACTGTTCGGCAAAAATATTTATACACCAGTAGAAACGGAAGCATTGAAATCGGCCGTTCCAATGGGTGTGGTAAATATTGTGGAAGGTGTTATTCCGATTGTGATGAATGACATTGTTCGCTGTGTAACAGCAGTAGCGATTGGCGGCGCGGTAGGTGGCGCGATCACGATGGTGTTAGGAGCAGATGCAACGGTTCCGTTTGGCGGGGTCTTCATGTTGCCGACAATGTCTCAGCCGTGGACAGGAGCAGTAGCCATATTAGTGAACGCTCTTGTAACAGGGTTGGCTCTGGCGGTGCTTAAGAAAAATGTAAGCAAGGAAGAAGAACGCGCAGAAGTTGAAGAAGAAGACATCGATTTAGATGATATTCAAATTCTATAATCAGCTCCAAACATTCAGTTAGAATTAATTCATTTTTCGGAATAATTAAGTGGGGGTATTGACAACCCTGCCGTATATTTTAAATAAATTATCGTTTTATGGAGGAGGAATATCGGATGAAAAAAGTAGAATTTTCACCATCGCTTATGACAATGGACTTGGATAAGTTTAAAGAGCAAATCACGTTTTTAAACGACCGCGTAGGCTCTTATCATATTGACATTATGGATGGACATTATGTTCCCAATATTACATTGTCGCCATGGTTTATCGAAGAAGTGCGTAAAATAAGTGAGCTGCCTATTTCTGCACACCTTATGGTGACAGACCCGAGTTTTTGGGTTCAGCAATTGGTTGATATCAAGTGTGAATGGATTTGCATGCATGCAGAAGTGCTGGATGGTTTGGCTTTTCGGCTAATTGATCAAATCCAGGACGCTGGATTAAAAGCAGGAATCGTATTAAACCCAGAAACACCAATCGAAACGATTTTCCCTTATATCGAATTAGTAGATAAAATTACAATTATGACCGTAGACCCAGGGTTCGCCGGGCAGCGTTTTATTGAAAGCACGCTAGATAAAATTGTTGCCTTAAGAGAATTGCGTGAACAAAAAGGCTATCAATTTGTAATTGAAATGGATGGATCATCAAGCCGGAAAACATTTAAAAGCATTGATGCAGCCGGCCCAGACATTTATATTATAGGCCGCAGCGGTTTGTTTGGCTTGGATGAGGATATCGAAAAGTCATGGGAGATCATGTGCAAGGATTACGAAGACATGACGGCGAAAGTCATTTAAGAGGGGGAAATAAACAATGAAATTCTTTATTGATACGGCAAATCTTGAAGATATTATAAAGGCATATAAAGTGGGTGTATTAGCCGGGGTTACGACCAACCCCTCTCTAGTCGCTAAAGAAGGCGTGAAATTTGAAGATAGAATTGCAGAAATTTGTCAAGCTGTCCCGCGTGTAGAGTCTGTATCCGCTGAAGTGACACCAGACGCTATTACAGCTGAAGAAATGATTGCTCAGGCTGATGAGCTGATCAAAATTAATGGCGGAGATCAAAAGGTGACCATAAAGCTTCCAATGACTCTAGCAGGATTAGAGGCGTGCCGCTATCTTTCGGACAAAAGGGTGAAAACGAATGTAACGCTTATTTTCACTGTGAATCAGGCATTGTTAGCGGCTCGTGCAGGTGCAACATACGTATCACCGTTTTTGGGCCGCTTGGACGATATTTCTGAGGATGGCGTCCAACTAGTGTCAAAAGTAGCTGAACTGTTTCGTGTTCACCAATTTGATACACAAATCATTGCGGCGTCTGTTCGTCATCCGGATCATGTGACGCGTGTGGCGATGGCTGGTGCTCATATTGCGACGATTCCTTATACAGTAATCGAGCAAATTGCTAAGCATCCACTGACAGATCAAGGGATTGCAAAATTCATTGCCGATTGGGAAAAGGTTCCTCAAATATAATATGAAATGAAGAAAAAGCAAGGGACGAGAATCCTTTGCCTTTTCTTGTTGAACGAAGCATCCATTCGACTAAGCAGGTTTAAAGCACTTAGCCTCCCTTACTTATGCTTTAAACTGCTGTGTCAACCGCTGAAGATCAAGCGCCATTTGAGACAGTGCCTCGGCGGACGATGAAATTTCCTCCATTGAGGCCATTTGCTCCTCTGAGGCAGCCGAGACGTTTTCTGTTCCAGCGGCCGCTGTTTCGGAAATGTCGGTGACGGCGGTCATGCTCTGGACGATCTGGTCGGTACCGGCCGCCATCTGCTGAACGGCAGCGGACACTTCACGGATCTGGTCGGTCACGTCATGAATCGACTGTTGAATCTCAGCGAAAGCACTTCCTGCTTCATTAACCACCTGGATTCCTTCTGACACTTCCTCTGTCGCCGTTTGCATCGACTGAACCGCACTTTCCGTTTCGGTTTGAATGCCATCGATCAAGCTGCTGATTTGCTTGGCGGATTGGGCGGACTCTTCTGCAAGCTTACGCACCTCATCTGCTACAACAGCAAACCCTCGCCCATGTTCGCCCGCGCGAGCCGCTTCAATCGCTGCATTTAGCGCAAGCAAATTTGTCTGCGCAGCAATGGATGTGATCGAGTCAATAATTTGGCCGATTTCAGTCGAGCGATCACCGAGGCCTTGAATAACATGAGACAGCCCACCTACGGTTGAATTAATCGATTGCATTTGTGAAACGGCTTCTTGAATCGATTCGTTGCCAGCGGCTGCTTTTCCGCTCGCGTCTGAGGCTGTTTCTGTGACGCGCTGGGCATTGTGTGCGATTTGCTGAACACCATCTGAAAGTTCATTGATGGTTTCGGTTGTGCGTGATACTTGCTGCAGCTGCTGCTCAGAGCCGGTTGCCATGCCTTCCATCGTACCGGCGATCAGCTCAGTTGCTTTGCTTGTTTCCTCCGCATTCGCGTTCAGCTGTTCAGAAGAAGCAGCTACGTGCCCGGCTGTTTCGCTCACTTCCCGGATCACCGTGCGAATGCCGTCCGTCATTTGATTAAAGGAGGTGGTTAACTGGCCTAGTTCATCTCGCGAACGGTACGTACCCGCAACAGTTAAATCTCCTTTTTCGGCCTGGGACATAAGTTGCTGGACTTCCTTCAGCGGTCTTGTGATCATGCGGGAGATCAGAAGGCTTAGGCCGGCAAAAATCAAAATGGACGCCAAGGCTAAAACCGTCGAGATGAAGCTGGTTCGTGCCGACTGAGAAACGTTCTGCTCGTTCAGCTGATTGGCCGCATTCTCGTTGTATTCTGTCAGCGCGTCTCCTTTTTCATTTAGAGCGCGGCGAACCGGTTTTACATCATTCAAGTAAAACTCATATGTTTCTACATCACGCGCCCGCTCAGAAAGGTTTTGTGCCGCGAAAACTTGTGTTAAATAGTTTTTATACAAATCATTCATTTCACTTAACAGCTTTTTCTCTTCATCAGATCTTGCCGTTTCTGAATATTGCTGAAAGAAAGCTGTATTTTCCTCTGCTTTCTTCTGCAGCGAGGTGGAGAGCTCATCAAAAATAGCATCGTCCTCTGTGATCATCATTTCCAGTAAGTACGTGTCGATGGCCCGATTGTTTGTCCGGATTTGCCCTAAATATTCAATCGGCTTCAAGCGTGATTCGTACAGCTCAGTGGAATTCTTGGATAAATCTTTCATATTCATGTTCGTATTGAGACTAATCGCAACGAGAAAAAGGATTGCGGTAATCATTAAAACAAGCATTTTTTTTCGAATGGATAAATGACGCATCATATCAATGTAACCCCTTTCACTATTCTGTCCTCTTATTATTCCATAAGTCGTAGGAAAATAATAGCGAAAAATCGTTTGCACAGCATTTTTCTTTCTGTTAAATGTCATATAAGCAATGAACAGCCGGTGCGAATTTTCGGCGATTTCTTTGAATAATAACGGTTTGCGTTTAAAAGCGGAACGCCAGATGGTATACTACGTTCATCAAGAACGAAAAGAGGCGTAGAATGCTTACATTTGAAGAGAAAAAAGCAATTATCGGGACATTTCCGCAGCTGACAGCAAAGGATGTGTCGCTGAAACGGGTGAATTACCATTTTGAGGACAGCTTGTATGAGAAAACAGTAGTCGTCTATCACCTTCATCCGAACGGAAACGGTTTTGTGTTCGTTGGTGACATGCCGGGGTATGAAGCAGATGCAAAGGGCCTTGTGAATGTTCGGGACTTTACGGAGACGGAGCTTCGGGCAGCGATTTCAGACTCGATCCGCTATTTATCAGATAAGCCGGAAGAAGCGCCTGTTGAGCAGGAGGAGCTAATTAAAGAAACAGAATGGAAAAACCGTGAAGGACAGACATTGAAGCTTGCAAATGAAGACGAGCTTTGGAATGTATACACCGGGTTGAATTTAGAAGAAAGCTTTGAATCGTTTAAAGAAGCCGAGCGTTATTTGCTTGAAGAAGGTTTTCGTCCACAATCGAAATAAAAAAAGCGGTCCGCCTGGCGGATCGCTTTTTTCTTTTGCGGTACAATTGCCAGGCTGCTACGGCGCAATAATTGAGAGTACGGCGCAATTCTGCCTTAATTGCACCGTAACTCCGGGAAATGCGCCGTAATCCTGGGAAATACGCCAAACTCGGGCGCGCAGTCAGCTGAGCTTGTAATAATCCTTTACGAGCTGAATAAACTCTTGAAGTCCAGGTTCTTCTGCCAGATTGGCAAGCATCCCGCGCAGAACAGCAGGGCGCGGGGCATCGCTGGCGAGCTCTAGCTTGATCACATCAAGAGAAACAGCTGTGTCATCTGACCAGTCTTCGGCCGCAAGATCAGAAAGCCAGCCGAGAATCATCTCACCATTCATTTTTTCTTTAAACAAGCCGTTCATTTTTTCTGCATCAATGACCGGCTGTTTGGCGCGCCGTTGGAATCCGGCGTCGAGGTCATCCGCACAATCGAGCATAAAGTGAGCAAACTGCCGGTAGTCCATATCAATCTGCTCGATCAGGGACAAATGCAGAAAGGATTGTTCAATGCCCTGCAAGGCGATGGCCATGTCCCAAAAGTACGGTTTAATCCGCTCGCCGTATATGGCATACAGACGATTGTGATAAATCCGATGCGTTTCGGTGCGCATTTTGAAAATAAATGCTTCAATCTCATCATTAAACGGGATCGCATTTTCGCGTGCCTGCATAATGATGAACTCTTTATGCTGATGGATTTCTCGCATCTGGCATTCAACCTGCTTCAGGAATTTCTCGCGCGGCGGCAAGGATTCGCTGTCGATTGAATGGATCTTTTCGAAAAGCAATTCAAAGTAATAATGCAGGATGGCGAGCAGAAGCGCTTCTTTTGATTTGAAGTGAAGGTAAAAAGCACCTTTTGACATGCTGCAGGCAGTGGCGATTTCTTGTATGGATGTGGCGGCAAAGCCTTTTTGGGCAAATAATTTCATGGATGTTTCGATAATCAGCTTTTCTTTTTCATTCATTGCCTGTCACCTCTTCTTTCTATTATGACCCACTGGTCACAAAATTTAAACATTTATTTATTTGACTGCTGACCGACCAGTCATATATATTTAAGTTAAAACTGACCAGTTGGTCAAAAGGAGACTAGGAATGAATGCGTTAATTAATTTCGTCTTAAGAAACAAATTTGCCGTCTGGCTGATGACGATCATCATTACAGCGGCGGGTCTGTATTCCGGGCTTTCCATGAAGCTGGAGACGATTCCAAATATTACGCCGCCGATTGTGACGGTAACAACTGTGTACCCGGGCGCGACACCGGAAGAAGTGGCGGACAGTGTATCAGAGCCCATTGAAAAGCAGCTTCAAAATCTGAATGGGGTAAAAGTGGTCAGCTCGACCTCTTTTCAAAATGCCTCATCCGTCCAGGTAGAGTACACATTCTCAACGGATATGGAAAAAGCAGAGCAGGAAGCCCAGGAAGCACTTGCAGATGTTGGTTTTCCAGAGAATGTACAGGAGCCGGATGTATCCCGTCTGCAAATCAACGCTTTTCCGGTGATGGCGCTCAGCTTGTCTGATGAAGAGCTGACGCTTGCGGAGCTTACAACGCTTGTGGAAGAAGAGATTTTGCCTGAAATAGAAGGGGTGGAGGGCGTTGCGTCTGTTCAAATCTCCGGACAGCAGGTGGAAGAAGCAACGGTCGTGTTTAATCAAGAAAAACTGGCACAGCTTCAATTAACAGAAGAAGCGGTGACGCAAATGATTCAAGCATCTGACATGACTGCACCGCTTGGATTGTTTACGTTCGGTGAGACGGAAAAGTCCGTGTTAATCGATGGAAACATCACGACGCTTGACGATTTGAAAAACATGCAAATCGGTCCCGCGAAGCTGTCGGATTTGGCAACGATTGAATTAACAGGGAAAGCAGAATCCATTTCACGGACGAACGGCCAGGAATCGATCGGCCTTCAAATTGTGAAAGCGGCAGATGCGAATACCGTTGATGTAGTAAACGCAGTAAAAGAAAAAGTGGATGAGTTTGAAGGAGATATGGACGGTCTGACGATCACCTCTACGTTTGACCAGGGCGGCCCGATTGAAGAATCGGTGAAAACGATGCTGAGCAAAGCGCTGTTTGGCGCCATTTTTGCGGTCATTATCATCATGCTGTTTTTGCGCGATGTCCGTTCGACGGTCATTTCCGTTATTTCGATCCCATTATCGATTCTAATTGCACTTATTTTGCTGAAGCAGATGGATATTACATTGAACGTCATGACATTAGGTGCGATGACGGTGGCCATCGGACGGGTCATTGATGACTCCATTGTCGTCGTCGAAAATATTTACCGCCGGCTGTCGCTCGAAAACGAAGTGCTGCGCGGCAAAGAATTGATTCGTGAGGCGACGAAAGAAATGTTCGTGCCAATTATGTCGTCAACGATTGTGACAATCGCCGTGTTCCTTCCACTCGGGCTGGTTGAAGGAACGGTAGGGGAGCTGTTCCTGCCGTTTGCGCTCACCGTTGTGTTTGCGCTTCTTGCTTCATTAGTCGTGGCTGTTACGATTGTGCCGATGCTGGCACACACGATGTTTAAAAAAGGTGTTAAAGCGAAAACACATGAAGAAAAGCCAGGGAAATTAGCAGACGGGTATCGTTCAGTGCTGAACTGGACACTCAATCATAAAATCGTGACATTTGTCGTCGCAATCGCCATGCTTGTAGGCAGCTTTTTCCTCGTACCGGCGATTGGCGTCAGCTTCCTGCCGGGTGAAGAAGAAAAAATGGTCATTGTGACGTATTCACCAGAGCCGGGCCAGACGCAGGAGGAAGTCGCGGATATTGCGACGGAGGCCGAAAACTATTTCATGGATCTGGATGATGTCGACACCGTTCAGTATTCGGTCGGCAGTGAAAATCCGATGAGTCCGGGACAGACAAACAGCGCTATGTTTTATGTAATGTACAATGAAGAAACCGAGAATTTTGAAGAGAAAAAAGAAGACGCACTTTTAGACCTGCAAGAATCTGTAACGAGCGGAGAATGGGCATCGCAGGACTTCTCGGCAAGTGCCGGCAGCAATAAAGTGGCCGTGAATATTTACGGAGAAACGGTGGAAGACATTGAACCGGTGGTCGCGGACATCGAAGCGATGATGATAGACAGCGGGGATTTCAAAAAAGTCGAAACCGGTCTGGCTGATTCGTATGAAGAATATACGCTTGTTGCGGATCAGGAAAAACTGGCAGCAGCAGGCTTAACGGCCGGACAAATAGCGATGGAGCTCAGTCCGGTTCGGGAACGGCCGGTACTGACGACGGTTGAAAAGGATGGGGCAGACGTGAACGTATACGTCGATGTTCCAGTCCAGACGTACGAATCGATTGACGATGTCACCAGCCGAACGGTGGCCGGTATGACAGGGGAGCCGGTGGAAATCGGTGACGTCATGACCATCGAAGAAGGCGAAACATCTGATACGGTTTCACGCCGTGATGGCAAGGTGTTTGTCGATGTGAGCGGCGAGCTAGGCAGCGATGATGTGTCGGCGGCATCTGCTGCACTTCAAACGGAGATTGATAAGCTCGACTTGCCGACTGGTGTGGACGTTGAGATGGGCGGCGTCACGCAGGACATTAACGAATCCTTCACACAGCTTGGCCTGGCGATGCTGGCTGCCATTGCGATTGTGTATTTGGTGCTTGTCATTACATTTGGCGGCGGGCTTGCACCGCTTGCGATTTTATTCTCCCTGCCATTTACGATTATCGGAGCACTTGTGGCACTGTTAATTGCAGGTGAAACAATCAGTATTTCCTCTATGATCGGTGCTCTCATGCTGATCGGGATCGTAGTGACCAATGCGATCGTCTTGATCGACCGTGTTATTCATAAAGAACGCGAAGGGCTCTCTACACGGGATGCCTTGCTTGAAGCAGGCTCGACGCGCTTGCGTCCGATCCTGATGACCGCTCTTGCGACAATCGGAGCCCTGTTCCCACTGGCACTTGGACTAGAGGGCGGCGGCTTGATTTCCAAAGGGCTTGGCGTGACGGTAATTGGCGGGTTGACGAGCTCTACCTTGCTGACGCTTGTCATTGTGCCGATTGTGTATGAAGTATTATCCAAATGGATGAAGAAAAAAGCATAACAAAAAGCAGCTTCCTTAACGGGGAGCTGCTTTTTTTGGTATGCAACAGGTATGGCGTGCGCGTGATCGCCGGTATCTTCTATTTATCGCTGATATGAAAGGGTCTAACGCTGATATTATCAAAATATCAGCGTTATCATGATTTTATCGGCGATAGCTGGGTGGATATCGGCGGTATTTTCCTTTTATCAGCGGTCGTTGACGGCATGAAAAAAGCCCCGCTCGCATTTTCGAGCGGGGCTTTTGCTTAATGGCGGTCTTTGGATTCGCCGATGCGATCCTGTACTTCGCCTTTTACTTTATCTTTTTTTCCGTCAGCCTGCATTCTTGTATTGTTCGTTGCGTTGCCAACTTGATCTTTCACTTCGCCTTTAGCTTTATTGACTGCGCCTTTAATTTTATCGCCTAATCCGTTGTTGTCATGTGCCATGTGAAAAAACATCTCCTTTTTTTATCTGTGTGGTAGATGTTTACCCGGCACACACTAACTTAAACAAGATCATCGTTTTCAATAACGGCATACTGGTCATCTGCTTTTTCTGAAAAGCGGTTATAACGGGCTTTAAAAAGACCGAACATGTACTGAACGAATACTTTCAAAAGCGCGTACGTCGGCAGACCGATCAGCACGCCAACAACACCGTATAAATGAGCGGCAGTCAAGAGAACAAAAATAATCGTCACAGGGTGGATCTGCAAGGATTTCCCCATAATTTGCGGAGAAATAAATTTACCTTCAAGCAGCTGCACCACGGTCCAAACGAGCGCCAGCTTCACGACCATAAACGGTGAGGTGACAATGGCAATAATAATCGCCGGGGTAATGGCAATAACCGGACCCAAGTAAGGCACAACGCTAGTCACACTCGCGATTGCGGCCAGCAGGAGGGCGTAGTCAAGGCCGATGATTAAAAAGCCGATGTACATCATGATCCCGATGCAAAGACTGACGAGCATCTGCCCCTGAATATACGAGCGCAGCTGCTCGTCCATTTCGATCAGCATCGCACCTGTACGTCCACGCATTTTCGGCGGAAGCACGTGTAAAAAGCCGCTGTACAACTTGTGGCCGTCTTTTAACAAATAAAACAAGATAAAGGGAACGGTCACGAGCGAAACAATAAAATTCGTGAGCGTGGCGATGACACCGGTCACACTGTCCAGCGTCTGGCCGGCAACATCAGAAAAGTTCTGAGTAATCGAACCGAGAAACTGTTCTGCATTCGTTTGCATATTTTTAGAGATTTCCATGTATTGCGCTTCAAAAGGAGACCGGCGCGCCCACATATCAATATCCATGCCAAGCTGGCGGGCATATCCCGGAAACGAGGCAATCAAAGCTTCCGTCTGATCCCGTAAAAACGGAAGAATCGTCAGCACGAGAATCGTAATGAGACCCGATAAGGCGACGAAAACAATTAAAATACCCCAGCCGCGTTTGATTTTATACCGCTGAAGCGTATTCACGAGCGGACTTAGTAAATAATAGCCGACAATGGATAAAATAACGGGCAGAGCAACGGTGCCGATAAATCCGAGAATCGGATCAAAAATAAAAGAAACACGGGAATACACCATAATAATGAGCCCGATCAATAGCACAATGCCTAAAACAAACAGGGCGGTTCGTCCACCCAAAAAGCGAACAAGCGGGGTTTGCTCATTCATGCACAACACTCCTCTGACAAATGCCTTTCGTTCTTTTCATTATACAATAAGAAGAAAGAAAACACGCATTTTCCGCTTTTCTGAAAACACTATTTTTAAGGAGTTGCCAGTTTTTCTCTTATAATGAAGAAAAAAAGGAGGCCGTCTGATGCACATTTTGCTTATTTTAGCAGGCGCCATGCTCGTGGCTGTAGCGTACAATTTCTTTTTAATTCCACATGAAATTTTGAGCAGCGGCCTGAGCGGGATCGCGATTATGCTTGGCATTGTTACACCGCTGAATACGGGTGTCCTCAATCTATTGTTAAACCTGCCGCTTCTCGTGCTTGGTGTGATGAAGCTTGGCAAAAGATTTATTGCCTACACCATTTTATCTGTCCTTTCGTTATCCCTGTTTTTATACATTATTCCCATCACACAGCTGTCCACCGAGCCGATTTTGTCTTCGCTGTTTGGCGGCGTTTTGACAGGAGCAGGCGTTGGCATCACATTCCGCGCGTCGGCGTCCTCCGGCGGCTTTGATATTATCGCGATGCTTCTGGCCCGCAAGCGGGATTTCCCACTTGGCACGCTCCTGTCGATCATGAACGCAGTCGTCATCGTCGCAGCAGGCTTTCTGTTCAGCTGGGATGCTGCGCTCAGCACACTTATTACGATCTACGCTACCGGCAAAGTAGTCGATACCATTCACACAAAACACATTAAGCTCACCTTGCACATCGTCACTTCAAAAGGCGATGCGCTCTGCGAGAAAATGCTCAAAAACCTGTACCGCGGCATTACTGTCACAGAAGGAAAAGGCGCTTATTCCGGAGAAAGCCGGTCCGTGCTTATGACGGTCATTACCCGGTATCAGTTAAACGAAGTCAAGCAAATGATTCAAGAAGTAGATCCGCACGCGTTTGTGAATATTACGCAGACGGTAGAAGTCGTGGGGTTGTTTCACCGGGAATAAGCAGTGTGAGGACCGCTTTTTTGAGTGGTCCTTTATTTATGACCGGAGCAGGCAGGGATGGACCGGAATCGCTGCTTCGATGGTCGGAAAAACGGCGGGATGACCGGAATCGCTGCGTCATTGACCGGATTCCTCGTTTTCCAGTCATCCGATACTGGATTTCGGTCCATTCAGCAGAAAATCCGGTCCACCACAACAAAGCCCATCCAGCGAGAAGCGGATGGGCTTTACTATTACAATTTATAAGAAATTAATGGGGGTAAATGGCGTCAAACTCCGTACCGCATGGCCCAGAATCATGATTGGTCTCTGTCTCAACCTTGCTCCCATCTTCTCTGTACATCGGACTGTAGAAGTGGCCGATCTTCGTAGTGGATTCGCTTGCATAATGACAGATAAACGCTTTGCGAAAGCGGTCCTTAGTGCGATTGCGGTAGGAGCCGTGAATCAAGCTGCCATTAAAAAACAGCACATCCCCTTTATTCATTTCAACGGGTACCGCCTTCATTCCTTTGGGCACTTTGACAAAATGCTTTGTAAACGATTCTGTTTCATCCGCAAGCTCCGGACAGTAAATGACACCCTCGTTTGTTTTCGGCACGACTAGCAGGCAGCCGTTTTCCTGATCCGCCCGGTCAACTGCGGTCCAGGCCGCAATACATGTGCCCGGCTCCACTTTTAAATAAAAGTTATCCTGATGCAAAGCCTGTCCACGGGCAAGCGGGGGCTTGAAGTAAAACATGCTCTGAGCGGCGAGTGCTTTTTCGCCGTATAGATCAGCCAATATATTCATGATGCCCGGATGCAGCATGTACTTCATCGCCACTTCACTGCGGCGGTGTGGCTGCATCATTCTCGGATACCGTTTCAATGGATCGGCTGTTTCTTTCATTTCGGGCTCAAAGCAGCCAGGGATCGGCGACTTGCTCATTTCCATAAAGGTGTGGTCGATTTCTGCTATTTCTCCTTCAGCAAAAACGTTTTTCATGACTAAATAGCCTTCTCTGTTAAACTGCTGCTTCTGTTCTTCCGTTAAGATGGTCAAGTCAATATTCACTAGACAATCGCTCCTTTTTTAAATTAGGATTGCTTATGAATAAGTATATGCAGGTTGAGAAAAGGACGGAAGAAAGAAAACAGCTGAAAACAGCCGTGATTCTGCTAACTTTTTATATAATGAGGAATAAAGAGAAGGGAGTGAAGCTGTAGTGCCGATCGATTCTTTATCCAGCTTTCAAAAATATCCGGAGCCGGGCAGGTTAATCGCGGGTCATTTTTTAATGAACGATGCGTATCGCACATGGAGAAAAGAGGGAATTCAAGATTGGATCATCCTTTTTACGCTGACAGGGGAGGGGTATGCGTGTGCTGCGGGTGAGAAGGGTGTTTGCCGACCAGGTCACGTAACGCTTTTTAAGCCGCATGAGCCGCATGAATATGGGACTGTAAAGGGGAAAGAATGGGAGTTTATTTGGGCACACTTTGGACCGGATGTATTGGAAGCTCGTTATCTTCCCGACCTTCCGCTTCTGATCGCTTCATTTGAACAGGACCTGACCTATAAGCGGATCAAAACCTCTTTTGAGCGGCTCATTCAAGATTACCGTGAACAGAGTTTGTATGGGGAGGAGCTTTGTCAGAATGCGCTGCGAGAGATCCTGCTCTTAATTGCACAAAAGCAGCACTATTTGCTTGATCCGAGAATTGAAGAAACCCTTCATTTATTGGCAAAGCGAATGAAAGAGCCGGTTAAAATCGAAGAACTGGCAAGCAAAGTGGGGCTTTCGAGTTCAAGGCTTTCTCATTTATTTAAAGAGCAGACAGGAAGCAGCATCATTGAGATGCTCAATAAAATGAGGCTGGATCAGGCAGCTCTCCTGCTCGAACACACAGACCAGCGGGCATCAGAGGTGTCACGGGAAGTCGGCTTTCAGCATTATCACTATTTTGCTGAACAGTTTCGAAAGCAGTTTGGACAGTCACCACGCACGTTCAAAAGAGCTAAACGGGATGTCCAATAATATGAATTGAAAACGTGCACAAAAAGGAAGCGATTTCTTTATGCAAGTTGTCCATTACAAAAGAGAATAAAGATAAGCTAAAATGGGCATATACTAGAAAGCGCTTCCAAATAGTGACGGTGGACGATTTTATATAAACGAATCAATGAATAGAAGGGATAGGATGAGGATGCTGGAAAGAAAAGTGAAGATTTCCATTAAAGAAGGACTTCAGTCAAAGCCCGCTGCGGTGTTTGTTGAAAAAGCCAACACATTCAACAGCCACATTACATTGATCAAAAATGAAAAAGTCATTGCAGCCAAAAGCATTATGGGCGTGATGGCCGCAGCGCTTGCGCCCGGAACGGAAATCATTTTAACAGCGGAAGGAAATGATGCGGATAAAGCATTGAATTCACTGGAAGAATTTCTTTCGACGCCTTAATGACGTCGATGAAAAAAAGCAAGAAACCCGCCCCCTGGTTTCTTGCTTTTTTTGATAAATATGAGCAGATTTCCTTGTTTAACGGCTTTGAACGTAGTTCCGCCAATGATGAACAGGCGACCAGTTCAGCAGTTTTTTCGCTTTTTCATTGCTCAGGAGTGTGCCGTATTCGGCAAGTTCTCCGCGAATATCAACATTTGGGTAAACGGTTTTCATCAGCTCACGGCTTGGAATGTCCATGCTCGTTTCATCGGAAGCAAGATTAAGCGCAACAGAGCCGAGACCATCCACTTCAATTGCTTTCATACAGGCGGAGGCAACATCACGGGTATCAATGTAGCTCCATAAAATGGTTGTCCGCTGCATGGGATCGTGAATAAAACTCGGGAAGTTTTCATACATCTCCGGCGCAATCACATTGCCGAGACGAAGAGAAACGATCTGCATGCCGGTGCGGCGGTGAATCATATCTGCCGTTTGCTCATTAACGATTTTGGATAAGCCGTAGCTTTCTTCCGGCAATTGTGGATGGTTTTCATCCATCGGTACATATTGCGGCTTCAGGTGCTGCTTGGAAAAGCAGATTCCGTACGACGATTCACTGGATGCAATGACAGCTTTTTGAATGCCAAGACCCGCTGCTGCTTCCAGCACATTGTAGGTTGTCATCACATTGTTTTGAAACGTCACTTCGTTAGGGAAAATGTACGCCTGCGGAATAGCGGCTAAATGCACAACCGCATCTGCTCCTTGAAGCACGCCATACGCTTCACCAAGGTTGGTTAAATCAGCGGTGACATTTTGTGCTCCTTTTTGTGAAGGCTTTACGCGATCCACGTTGACGACCTGGTAGCCTGCATCGACAAATTCCTGAACAACAGACTGGCCGAGCAGACCAGTCCCGCCTGTAATCACGACTTTTTTCATCATGATGTACCTGCTAGAATCGTTTCAATGGCGGCTAATTCTTTTTCGGAAAAATCAAGGTTGTCGAGTGCCTTGACGTTTTCTTCAATCTGGCTCACTTTGCTGGCGCCAATTAACGCAGAAGTCACATGGCCGCCGCGCAGCACCCAGGCAAGCGCCATTTGAGCAAGTGATTGTCCACGCTCTGCGGCCAAATCATGGAGGGCACGGATTTTTGCCCGTACATCGTCTGTGATCCGGTCTTCCTGGAGAAAGCCGGTCTCACTTGCGGCACGGGAATCCTTTGGTACATCATTCAAGTATTTATTCGTTAACAGTCCTTGAGCAAGCGGGCAAAAGGCAATAGAGCCGACGCCGTTTTCCTGCAGCACATCTTGAAGGCCGTTCTCAATCCAGCGCTCAAACATCGAGTAGGACGGCTGGTGAATCAGGATCGGTGTGCCGAGATCGCGTGCAATTTTAACGGCTTCCGCTGTTTGTTCTGCAGAATAGCTGGAAATGCCGATATACAGCGCTTTTCCTTGGCGGACAAACAAATCAAGCGCGCCAATGGTTTCCTCCATCGGTGTATCCGGGTCCGGACGGTGCGAATAAAAGATATCGACATAATCGAGGTTCATCCGTTTCAAGCTTTGATCAAGACTTGCGGTTAAATATTTTTTCGAGCCCCACTCACCGTATGGGCCGTCCCACATAAAGTAGCCGGCCTTGGAGGAAATGATCATCTCATCCCGGTACGGGGCAAAGTCCGTCCTCATCATATCGCCGAACATTAATTCGGCAGAGCCAGCGGGCGGACCGTAATTGTTGGCAAGGTCAAAATGAGTAATGCCGAGATCAAACGCCCGGCGCAGCATCGCACGCCCGTTTTCAACGGTATCCACACCGCCGAAGTTGTGCCAGAGGCCAAGAGAAATCGCCGGCAGCAAAAGACCAGATTTTCCGGTTCTGCGGTATTGCATGTTGCCTTTATATCGATCAGGGTTTGCTAGATAGGTCATGTAAAAGCTCCTTTGTATGAAAGTCTATCTTCAGTGTAACGCTTTCATTTTTAGTTGGAAAGTAGTGAATTTTTTAAAAGGTAGTATGGTACGATGTAGGTACTTTAAAAAAGATAGTAAGGGTGGTCAACATGAAAAAGAACGAACTCATCATTGAATGCTCCATCGAAAAGGCACTTAATATTATTGGGTCCAAATGGTCCTTTTTAATTTTGCGGGAATTATTCTGCGGCACAAAACGGTTTGGGGAGCTGGAGAGAGCTGTGCAGGGCATTAGTCCAAAGGCGTTAACGGACACACTCCGCCATATGGAGGCGAACGATATTCTCGTCCGGGATGTGTATCCGACGGTGCCGCTTCGAGTGGAATACACACTGACAGAAAAAGGGCAGGACTTTCATAAAATAATAAAAGAAATGAAGATTTGGGGATCGAAGTGGGGCTAACGATACCTTCAGCTTCAAAAACAGACTCGGCAAGCAGAGTCTGTTTTTTTGATGGCACTATTCCTTCATCTTGTCCGGCAGATTCTGAATGGTTTGAATCACACTGTCAAGCTTTGTTTCAATCCGGTACAGCAGGTAAAAGGTAACGGCGATCGGAAAGCCAACCTCTTGAATAAGCGGTAAAATCAGTTCCATCAAGCTCCTCCTCCTTTCTGGTTGTTATAGATAGTGAATGCGGGGAAGGTGAAATGGGACCGGGCACTTCATTGGAAAAAAGCGCTCTTATAATGTAAGCTTATGATTAGGTACTAAGTTTAAGGAGGATTTGCTTATTGAACGTTGAATACATTATTTTAGTGTTTGCGGCACTCCTGTTGACAGGCGTTATGACCGCAAAGTTTTCATCGAAGCTTGGCGTGCCGTCCCTTGTATTTTTTGTTCTGGCCGGTATGGTCATGAACCAGTTTTTTTATTTTGATGATGCATGGCTGACGCAGCTGATCGGGACGCTTGCCTTGATTATTATTTTGTTTGAAGGGGGTCTTCAAACAAAATATTCAAGCGTTCAATCGGTTGTGAAACCGGCTCTGTCTCTTGCGACGCTTGGTGTGCTGATCACGACATTTGTGTCGGGTGCAGCCGCCGTTTATATTTTAGATGTCAGCTGGCTTGAAGGGATTTTGTTCGGTGCCATTGTCGGATCGACCGATGCAGCAGCGGTCTTCAGTGTACTCGGCGGGAAAAACATTAAGCCGCGGCTCCGCAGTGTTCTGGAGGCGGAATCAGGCTCAAATGACCCAATGGCTGTTTTTTTAACGATTACCGTAATTGGCCTCATTCAAGTTCCTTCGTTTGAACCATTCTCGCTTTTATTCTTCTTTCTCTGGCAAATGGGTGCCGGGTTTGCATTTGGCCTTCTTTTCGGCAAAATGTCGCTTTGGCTGATCAACCGGATTAACCTCGATTCCTCCGGTCTTTATCCGGTGCTGACAATCGGCCTTGCCGTACTGGCGTTCAGTCTCGTGACCGTGTTTAAAGCAAGCGGGTTTTTAACAGTGTACGTGATGGCCGTGATGCTCGGGAACAAGGATTTAACGTATCGGCACACGATCGTCCGATTTAATGAAGGCTTTGCCTGGCTGATGCAGATCGTCATGTTTACCCTTCTTGGACTTCTCGTATTTCCAAATCAGCTGCTTGATGTGGCCTGGCAGGGCGTGCTGCTTGCTATTATATTAATCTTTGTTGCGCGTCCAGCAGGTGTCCTTCTCAGCCTGCCGGGAAAAACGTTCAGTTTAAATGAAAAGATGTTTATTTCCTGGGCTGGCTTGAAAGGGGCAGTGCCGATTATTTTGGCCACCTATCCGCTCGTAGCCGGCATTGACGACAGCCACTTGATCTTTAATGCGGTGTTTTTCGTTGTATTATTATCGGCGCTTGTGCAGGGCGCACTGATCGGACCGGCTGCTTCACTTTTTAAAGTTGAAGGAAAGGGCAAGGTCGTTCAGCCGCCGCACAGCCTGGAGCTGATCTCTATTGGGAAAACAAACAGTGAAATCATTGAAGTCACCGTGAGCGGTTCGTCTGTCGGGAAAAAAATACAGGATATGGACCTGCCGGATAAAACGCTGATTACCGCTGTCATTCGTGGAGACAAGCTGATTACGCCGTATGGCGGCACGGTATTATTAGAGGATGATGTGCTTTATGTGTTAACGCCTAAAATGCGCAAAGACACCGTGAAGAAAGTGTTCACGGTGTAATGGATTCATAGGTTGTACTGCGGGCGCGGCCTTTTCGTTTCGAATAATAAAGGGCCTCGTCCGCTTTTCGGATTAAAAGAGCAGAGGCATCGTCCGTCTTTGGCAAAATGGTTGCTCCGCCAACGCTTACGGTGATGATCCCAGACTTCGTTTCTTCATGCATAATGCAAAGGTGCTCAATCGAGCGGCGGATTTTTTCCGCCAGGCCAAAGCTTTCAGCCGAAATGCCGGGTGGAATGATGACCGCCAGCTCTTCGCCGCCATACCGCGCAGCAACAGCTCCCGCTTCCTTCGCAATGGTGTCAACGGCTTCCGACACGCGGCGAAGAGCTCTGTCACCTGCATCGTGGCCGTAGCGGTCGTTATATTTTTTAAAAAAGTCGATGTCCAGAAGCAGGAGGGACATCGGCTTTTTTTGCTCGATAGCGGATTCCCACGTTAATTCCAGCACATCATCAAAGTATCGACGGTTGCCGATGCCAGTGAGGCTGTCACTGAGAGAAAGGCGCGTAAGCATTTCATTTGCCTGGCGAAGCTCTTTTTCCGCTTGAATGCGAAGAGAGAATTCCTGTTCAAGAGAGCGGGCCATTTCATTGTACGCTCCTTTTAACGCTTTAAATTCGCCAAGTGATTCTTCAACGCTGCTATCCGGTATACGGTGCGAGTAATTTCCAAGCCGCAAAATAACAGTTGCTTCAAGAAGCTGATGAATCGGCTGCATAATTTGCCGGACAAGCAGCCGGATCACACAGCAAGCCAGTCCAAACACAAACAGCAAAATGGCGGCCATCATGCCAATCGTCCGCCAAAAAGAAGCGCTCATTTCTTTTGTGGATACTTCACCAACCAGCAGCCACTGGCCGTCATGCACCCACCGGTATTGGCCAATTACTTGCTCGCCGTTTATATTTTCATAGGGGGCAGTCTGTGCCGTTCCTTTATTCGCCTGGTGAAACAGTTCTGTTTGAGCCAGTGAAACCGCATCTTCTGTTGCATCAGGAAACAAAAGCATGCCTGATTCATCTGCTACGTAAAGTTGAGCTGTTTCACTGAATGACAATGCATTCATCGCATTCAAAACGCGATCAAGCGGCACGGTTCCGGAAAGGACCCCGACGGTCTGGCCGCGTTCATTCAATAGAGGGGCTGACATCACGATCACAGGCTCCCCATCTGACTGGCGGCGAATCACATCGCTTGTGAATGGCTCGCCTTTTAAAGAAAACTGCACATATGGACGGTCCGCTACGTTTCCCAGTTCCGCCGTCATGGAGCGGTTTACTGAATAAGCAATACGCCCGTCGGCATCAATAATAGACAGATCTTCGAAAAAGGAAGAATTGTTTTCAATAACATGGTCGATTTGTGCAAGTAAGGAAGAGCGTGACTGTGGAAAAGAAGCGAGAGAAGAGAGCTCCTCCATCTGTTCTTTCTTCCAGCTGGACAAAGCCTGCTCCTGCCGATCCAGCGCTTCATTTACGTGTTTATACGTTTCTTGTTCACGTTCGTCATAAATTAAAGCGGCGAGCGGCAAAACTGCTAGAAGACCGCCTACGAGAAGCAAAAAAACCGTTATCACTAAAAAACGGCCTTGAATGGTATTCAAAGACCAGGAATGAAACCGTCTGACCAGCTCCAGCACGTACGCCCCTCCTTCTTTGTACGGATTTCTTTATTTTACAATTATTATGAATATTAATCTATATTTTTTCCATAATAGTAAGTAAAACAGGAAAAAGGGAATGAGAATAAAGATTCATATTCCCGAAAAGATGGTTGCCTGATCCCGCCCATTTTGCTTGGATAAGTAAAGCGCCTTATCGGCTTCTTGAATGAGCAGTCGGGCGGGTGTTGACAGGGTAGGCTGAATGGAAGCCATCCCGATGCTGACGGACAGCCAGCCTGTTGGAGAAGACGCGTGTGCGATTCGGAGCTCCTTCACTGCTTGAATGATCTCCTTGCCCAGCTGATGCAAGCCGTCCTCATAAGAGGATGGAACGAGAACGGCCATTTCTTCCCCGCCGTACCTGGCTGCGGAAAGGTCCGCTGATGCAGCGATGTCATCAAGCGCACATGCGACACGCTTTAAAGCAAGGTCTCCAGCATCGTGTCCATACTGGTCATTATATTTTTTGAAAAAGTCAATATCGATCAGGATTAATGAAAGCGGCTGGTTTGCTAGGGCTGCTGTTTTTAGCTGAACCGCCAGCTCTTCATCAAAAAAGCGGCGGTTGCCGATGCCGGTCAAGCCGTCACTCAGTGAGAGAAGGCGCAGCTGTTCATGAGAGCGGCGCATGTCCTCCTCTGCTTGAAGCCGAAGAAACTGCTCGTGCTCCAAATCCTCTGCCATTTTGTTGTATGCCTTAAACAGCTCTTTGAATTCCTTTGCTGTACGATCGAATACATGGTCCTGAATCCGGTGCTTGTAATTGCCTTTGCTGATGATCGATGTACCTTCAAGAAGAGCACCGATCGGTCTGGTCATCTGCTTGATCAGCTGTTTGGTGAAAAAATACGACAAAATAAAAATGACTAGCAAAATGATGCTCATAAAAAGAACGGTATCGTGAAAGGGCTTGGCGATTTCCTCTGCGGATACTTCACTGATCAGCACCCACTCATCCTGGTTAATCCAGGTGTACTGTCCCCATGATTCAACACCATTTGCACTTTGATACGTTTCGGTTTGCTTTTCTCTTTTAAGGGCACGCTGAAAAATGTCGGTTTCCTTCATAGAGGAGGGGAACTCTTTGGAAGATGAGCTCAAAACAGTTCCGCTTTTATCCACTAGATACACAACACCCGTTTCTCCGTAAGCAAAGTCGCTGACGACGTAGCGGATGGAATCAGCCAGCACGATGCCCGCCAGAATACCGCCAAACCGGCCGTCGCCGTTCGTGACGGGAGCGGAAAAAATCACGGAGCGCATGTCTTCATCGCCAATAAGGCGTATCCCGGTTGTATACGTATGCCATTCCATGCCCTGCTGGAAGTACGGGGTGTCATATACGCTAATCTTTCGTGTAGCCGCATCGTCATTCGTATTGTATAAAATACTTCCGGTTTCGTCGGCATAAAATAAATCATAAAAAAGAGTCCGGTTATTGCCAAGCAGCTCCAATTTTTCATAAAAACTTAATTTGTCGTCCGAGGAAGCTTCGGGCAATTCACTTAAATAATTAATATCACGTGTTAATTCATCCTGCCAGTCGGCAATTAATTCGTTTTGCATATGAAGCACTTCGTTTAAATTCATCAGCGCATCGTCTTCCCGCTGTTCTTGAACGAAAATGAGCAGCGGCAAAATCGACAGCAGCCCTCCAAACAGAATAAGCGCCGCAATGCCGGTGAAGTAACGCCCTTTTAAGGTGGTCGACATCCAATTATAAACCTGTGAAGCTAGCTTCATCCTTTTCTCCCCCACGCATTCTATCCATCCATCTATTGTAACAAAATTCGGAATTAAGTACCGAACTTTCTCCAAATTTTGTACGTGTAAAAAGGAAGTCGATCAACGGGCTAGTTTGGGGGAGAAACTGACAAAAGGGGGAGCAAAAAAGAGCATGGAGCAAAAGGTTATCAACAGAAGAAAAGCCAAACATGCCGCGTTTGGCTTACTTTTGGATGAATCATTGTTGCTCAAGAAGCGACCGTGCTTGCGCCAGGATAGTAAGGGTGTGCTAACGGCTGGATTTTAGTAGGTAACTGCTGGATTGTGATTACCGTAATCCAGCCGTCATTCGCATGAATCCAGCCATTCCATTCATTCTACAGAATCATTTAATGAAGCTTCTAGGAGCAGGTCGACAATATGGACAGCTCTGACGCTTTCTGACAGGCCTTCCCGTTCAATGCCAAGCTTCATTTGAAGCAGGCAGCCCGGGTTGGCGGTGACGATGGTATGAGCGTTTGTCGCTTTGGCGCTTTCCATTTTGTGATCGAGAATTTGCATGGACATCTCGGTCTCGACAATATTGTAAATACCGGCTGATCCGCAGCAGGAGTCTGCCTTTTCCATTTCGCGGTAATCAGCGCCGTCAATCGCCTGCATGAGCACACGTGGGGCTATATGCGTATGCATCACGTTGCGCAAATGGCACGAATCCTGATAGGTGATGACCTGCGAATCAATGGCCAGCGGGAACCGTTCATGGAAGCGCAGCTCAAACAGGATTTGTGTAATATCCTTGATCTTCGCCGTAAACGCCCTGGCACGTTCGGCATAAGCGGGATCATCCTTCAGCAAATGGTCGTAATCAATTAAAAAAGCACCGCAGCCGCCAGCATTTGAAATAATATAATCCGCACCGGTTTGTTCGAAGGCATCAATGTTTCGCCGGGCAAGCTCCTTGGCGCCGTCCTTTTCGCCGCTATGGCCGTGGAGGGCGCCGCAGCAATTCTGTCCATCGGGAATCACAATGTCACAGCCCGCTTTTTGAAGCAGGGTAATGGTCGCTTTGTTCGTTTCTAAAAACATCGTATCCATCAAGCAGCCGGAGAAAAATGCAACGGACGCCTGCTTTTCGGCCAGTGTGGTAAACGCAGAGCCTCGCTTTTTCATCTCGCTTCGTTTTGGTACTTCCGGAAGTGCCCGTTCCATTGCCTGAAGGCTGTCTGGAAACAGCTTCATAAATCCGAGCTTGCGGGCTGTTTTTTGCAGGCCGCTCCGCTGGTAAATGCCGAGCAGCGTCACGGCATGCTCCATCCGGTTTTGGTGAGGAAACAGTCCATCAAAGACGGTTTTGCGCATCGCTTTTGTCTGCGGCTTGTATTCGTTATAATCCGCGAAAATATCGCGCGCCTCTTCTAACAGGTGGCCGTATTTCACTCCTGCCGGACACACCGGCTCACATGCGCGGCAGCCGAGACATACATTTAGCGAATGTTCGACTTCCTCGTCCGGTGCAATCAAGCCATCGTGCACCGCCTTCATTAATGCAATGCGTCCGCGCGGGGAGTGGCTTTCATCAAAGCCCGTTTCGATGTAAGTCGGGCAGGAGGGCAGGCAGAAGCCGCAGCGCATGCAGTTCAGCAGCTCGCCTTCATCCATGCGCAGACTGAACTGCTCCTGAATCGCTTTTTCCCGTGCTGTCATTGTTGTCATTGCGTCACCACCACCCGTTTTCTCGTTTCTTTTGCGAATATTTTGCCTGGGTTCATAATGTTATCCGGATCAAAGGCCTGTTTGATCGCTTTCATAATCGCGATGCCTTCCGGGCCCATTTTCCATTCTAAATACGGTGCCTTCATCATGCCGACGCCATGCTCACCGGTAATCGTGCCGCCGAGTTCAATCGCTTTCGCAAAAATATCCGCGAAGGCCGCTTCAACACGTTCCATTTCGTCATGATCTCGTGCATCAGTCGGGCAGGTCGGATGCAGGTTGCCGTCGCCGGCGTGGCCGAACGTTGCAATGCGGACCTGGTGCTTTTCAGCAATTTCATTAATCGCCTTTACCATCCGGGCGATCTCAGAGCGGGGAACCGTCGCGTCTTCTAAAATGGTTGTCGGCTTCAAGCGGGCAAGCGCCGAGAGAGCCGAGCGGCGTGCGGTTGTCAGCGCCAGTGCCTCCGCTTCTGTTGCGGCAATCTGAACAGATACCGCGCCTTCACGTCTGCAAATCTCCGCCATTTGTTCCGTGTCGCGCGCCACGATTTCCGGCGGACCATCTTGTTCAATCAGCAAAACGGCCTCCACATCTGTCGGCAGACCGATCTTTGCGAAGTCTTCAACAGCGACAAGTGTCGGCCTGTCTAAAAATTCAAGCGTCGCAGGAATGATTTTGGCTGCAATGATGTCACTGACGGATTTTGCGGCAGCGTCCATGCTGTTGTAAAGGGCCAGCATCGTCTGTTTCGTTTCCGGCTGTGGAATCAGCTTGAGTGTGGCTTCCGTAATGATGGCGAGCGTTCCTTCTGAGCCAACGAGCAGACGCGTCAGGTCATAGCCAGCTACGTCCTTGGCCAGTTTACCGCCGGTTCGGATGATGTCGCCGTTCGGCAGCACCGCTTCAAGTGCCATCACATAATCGCGCGTAACACCGTATTTCAGCCCGCGCAAGCCACCGGAGTTTTCATTAATATTGCCGCCGATGGTTGAGATTTTCATTGAGCTCGGGTCCGGTGGATAAAACAAGCCTTTTTTCTCCACGGCTCTAATCATATCGAGCGTTACAACACCCGGCTGAACCGTTACCGTTAAATTTTCTTCATCCAGCTCAAGAATGCGGTTCATATGCTTGAACAGGAGAACGATACCGCCTTCCGATGGAACCGTTCCAGCGGCAAGGTTGGTGCCGGAGCCGCGCGGTACCAGCGGAATCTTGTGCTGGCGGCAAAGGTTGATAATGCTGGATACTTCATTTGTATTACGCGGGGCAATGACTGCATCCGGCATGGACTGATAGTTGGGCGTTGCATCGTAAGAATAAACAAGTCGGCCGGCGTTTGATGTAATCATATTTTCGGGACCGACAATGGCTGTGAATTGTTCAATAAGCTGAGGTGAAATCATAATTTTCGCTCCTTTTTATTAAAGATAGCGTTTTCTTCTAGTGGTTTCTATAGAGAATGATGAGAAAATAACGGACTATTTGACTCGTTTTTTGTATGTTCATCTAAAAACCGAAGGGCCAAATAAGTAGAGACAGCATCTTCCGTTTTTCGTACGTCCTGACCGGTAAGCTCCTGCCATTTTTTCAGCCGGTAATGGAGTGTATTGATGTGAATGTTCAGTGCTGCGGCTGTTTGCTTTAAAGACATGTTGTGCTTGAAAAAGGTGTGCATCGTTAAAATCAGTTCGTCCTGACCGGCGGCACCGCCGAGCAGCCGTTTCATAAATTCCACTTTTGTTTCGGGGTGAATATCGTGCAGACAAAGAGACAGGCACAGGCTTTCCTCGAAAACGATGGCGCCGGGGTCCGCTGCCTGAAGCGCCCGCTCTGCCTGGGCATATCCGGCCGATGCCTGCTCAGGAGAAATAATGCGGCTCACCCCGATGCGTCCGCCAGTTTGTGCCAGAAGCCTGTCCAGCTTATAAGGCAGTGCTGCCGTTTCATTCAAGACCGAATGAACGAGCAGAACCAGGTTATGCCTGCGGTGAACAAAAAAGTCGAGGCTGCGCTCGTCATCCCATAAACGAATCAAATCCGTGACACTTTGATAGCTGAACGTTGATTCAATTAAGATAAACTGCTTGTCTTGTTTAAGGTCAACTTGAAATACAGCCGCCCGCTCTTGAAGGTCAGGTGTCAGCAAGCCGGACTGAAGCCAGTCATGAACGAACGATTCCAGTCCGCGTGTGCGCCACTGCAGCTGCTCGGAGAAATAGCTTTCCTGTACGAGCAGCTCGGTCATTTTACGCAGCAGCTCCCCATATGGCTGGATCGTATCGGGATCACCGGTTATGCCAATGACGCCGATCACACGGTCAGAAAAAAAGATGGGCAGGTTCAAGCCGTTTTTCACACCCTTCAGCCGCTGCTCGTCCTGCTTATACAGAATCATCGTCTGCCGTTCCTTCGCACAAAGAAGAGCGCCTTCATGAAAAGCGCCAATCCGGGATTCGTCGGAGCTTGCCATAATCATTCCGTCTGTTCCAACGATAATGATGTCTTCCTGTATGAATTTTTTCACATCCTGAATGATTTTTTTGGAAAGAAGAGGAGAAAGCATCCGGTCACCTGCTTTTTTCTTTTCAGTGTAGCATAAGAAAAAAGCTGAAGTGGAAAACCTTCAGCTTAGCGGTTGGCTGCGTCCTTTACGATGGTGCCGGCATAGGTGTCATGTGGAAGCTGTGCACCTTCGTGAGCTTCGAACGCATCGCGGTTCTTGAAATAGTCAAAGGTGCTGATCGCATCGCGGTACAGAATGCGCTTCACAATCTGGCTTGACGAAAGCGGTGCACCGTCTTCGCTTTCGAGGACAAGGCCCATTTGCTTGTAGCCGATCGTTTGCCCGGTTTTACGGAGCTGAACATACTCAAGCGCCCATGTGGCAAGGGTGGGAAGGAGGAAAGAAGCAAGCATTTCGCTTTTCACCTGCCGCTTTTGGCGGTACACCATTTCAGCGCCCATAATGGCGGTGTTGTAAACAATCTGGTCAATTAAAACGGCCTTGCTGCGTTTTTTCGTTAAATCCTTCATCTGATCTCCTCCTTTTTCCATTCTGCTTCCCGTTTTGCTGAAGGAAAAAACACAGCGGCAGAAGGTAGTGTGCTGAAGGAGAAGGGCAGTTATCGCCGGTATGTTCGATCTATCGCTGATATATTCTTTCTATCGCTGATATTCTGGTTTTATCGGCGATGCACAGGTAGATATCAGCGTTATTTTCCGTTTACCGGCGTTAGCTGCTGCTGTGTATAACTGTGGAAAAAAGCCGAACGACGGGATCGTTCGGCTCCTCTGCTGTTTATTACATGCGGCGGTTTTCAACACTTTTCATTCGGTTCTGGTCATCAAGTTCACGGTTTTTATCTTTTTTGCGCTCGTTTGCTTCGATTTGCCTTTGCTGTGTGTTTTTCACGAATTTTTCATCGTACTGCTCGTCTTTCACAGAAATCACCCCTTATGAGAAGTGTCCCCGCTTCCGGCGATTGTATGCGCAATCTGCTGTCCATTTTGCATGCAAGCGCCGATGCCGACGCCGAAGTAGGAGCAGCCGGCGAGGTGAATGTTCGGATACAGCTCGCCTAACGTTTGCAGAAGCGATGCGGTTGCTTGCCCGTGGCCTAAATGGTAATTCGGCATTAAGTTGGTCCAGCGGGTTGCCTCAACTGTTTCTGGACGCTCGGTTATGCCGAGGCTTTTCTGCAAGTCCCCGAGCGCCGCATTCACTAATTCGTCCTCGGTC
This sequence comes from Domibacillus enclensis, assembly GCF_900156125.1. Lineage (GTDB taxonomy): Bacteria > Bacillota > Bacilli > Bacillales > Domibacillaceae > Domibacillus > Domibacillus enclensis. The sequence goes on from NZ_FTLX01000005.1 coordinate 70,565, forward strand.
ATGGCGGCAAGCGCTTCGTAGTGCGGGCTGCTGCTTTTGTAAAACAGCCGGACGAGCAGCTTGCGCCGGGCAGACGTATGAGTCCATTTCCGGCTCGTCCACGTACAGGCGTTACACAGCAAATCTGTGCCTTCTGTGACGATAAAGCCGGTGCCATCTGCCGGAAGTCTGGAATCCGGAATGTCAAAGCCGAGATACAAGCTGATCAGCGACGAATTTTTCAGCTGATCAAATGTTGGATCAAGCGCCGGCTCGCCAAGCAGCCTTTGAGCGGCATCATGTGGAATCGCCAGCACAATCTCGTCTGCTTTCATCGTTTCGCCTGTTGCAAGGGTGACCCGCTCATTTTCGACTTTTGTTACAGCGGTTCCTTTTATGATCCGTGCTCCCGCTGATTTTGATTCAAGCTGATCGATCAAGGTGCCGAGCCCGCCTTGAAATGAAATGAATTTCTTTCGGGCTTTGTCGCCAAGAAAGGCTTCTTTGTTTGCTTCAAATCCCTTCATAAGGCTGCCATACTGCTTTTTGTAATCAAGCAAAAAAGGGAGGGTCGATTTCATCGTCAAATTGTCCAGGCTGCCGGAATAAACGCCGGACAGAACAGGGGCAATTTGCTTTTGGACGATTTCAGTGCCTAAATAATAGGTTAAAAAATCACCAACCGCATCATCTGGTCCAAACGGCAAATCGGTTTTGTCAAAATCAGCCAGTGCGGCTTTTTTTCCCTCTTCACTTAAAAGGGTGCTTTCGTACAACGATTCCACGCTTGTTGGAATGCCGAACACGGTTTCTTCGGGGATTTTATGAAGCACGCCTTCTGTGTAAAGATACGACACGCCGGTTTCGTTGTATACGAGCTGATCCATCAAGCCGATTTCTTCTATGAGCGGCAGAACACCTGCATTTCGGGCAACGATCGAATCGGCACCGGCCTCGATGGTGAAGTGATCTTCTTTCACGGTGCGGATTTTGCCTCCGAGCTGCTCGTCCTGCTCGATTAAGACGATTTGCCAGCCGGGCTGCTGTTTTGTCAGGTGATAAAGCGTGGTCATGCCCGTGATGCCGCCGCCAATGATTACAACTGTTTTCATCATGTCATCTCCTCCACACGATCATAGCACGTTTTTTACTGGAATCCCGGATGGAAATTCGACAGTTCCTTTAACGGATGCTTGTGCATAAAGTTCCCATGCCCGCACATACTGAAACCATTATGAAACGTGAGGGGAAGGGTTTTAATGGTTTCCTTTTTTCATCGGAAGAAACGGGCAAAAGAAAGCCAGACCCGGAGTGGCGGACCAGAAAAAAAGAAGGAGCAGCTGCTGGAAGTGTCTCTTGCAGCGAATGTTGATCATATCAGGCAAAAAACAGGGCACAGCCAGGACATTGTCATCCGCATGCTGAAGCTGGGGAGCCGCGGAGAGATGCGTGCCGCAGTGGTATACGTCAAAGGGATGGTGGATAGCCAGACCATTTATGATTTTATCCTTGAATCGATGATGACAAACCCATCCTTGCATGACAAGCTGACGCCCGAAGAAGCTGTGCAGCTGCTGACCGAGGAGGCGATTTCCATTGGCGGCCTCCAAAGGCAGCAACGCTGGGAAGAGGTGTTTACGTCTGTGATGGCGGGCAATGCCCTTATTCTCGTGGACGGTATTGCTGAAGCGCTGGCAGCCAGTACGCAGGGGGGCGAGCGAAGAACGATTCAGGAATCAACGACCAATGTAGCGGTTCGCGGATCGAAAGAAGCGTTCACAGAATCGAATGAAACGAATATTGCCATGATTCGGCGCATCATTAATGACGAAAATCTATGGACGGAATCGATGAAAATTGGCAGAGTAACAAAAACGGACGTATCGATTATGTACTTGAAAGGCATCGCCAAGGAGGAAATTGTAGAGGAAGTCCGCAGCCGGCTCAAGCGAATCGATATCGATGCTATTTTGGAATCGGGCTATATTGAGCAGCTGATTGAAGACAAAACATTGACGACGTTTCCAACGGTTTTTCATACGGAGCGGCCAGATGCCGTTGCAGGCAATTTGCTCGAGGGCAGAGTCGCGATTTTTGTCAACGGAACGCCCTTTGTTCTTGTAGTGCCAGCTCTGTTTATTCAATTTTTTCAATCGGTAGAGGATTATTATGCCCGCTTTGATATTGCCACAGCTATTCGTTTTTTGCGCATTTTTATTTTTTTCATTTCTTTGATCGGCCCAGCCGTGTACATTGCGGCGACGACCTTTCATCAGGAGATGATTCCGACGGAGCTTGCAATCATTGTAGCGGCTCAAAGGGAATCTGTTCCATTTCCGGCGTTTGTAGAAGCGATCATCATGGAGGTGACCTTTGAGATTTTGCGGGAGGCCGGCATACGGATGCCAAAAGCGATCGGATCGACTGTCTCGATTGTGGGCGCACTTGTCATCGGTCAGGCGGCGGTGCAGGCAGGCATCGTTTCGCCGGCGATGGTGATTGTCGTATCGATTACGGCCATCGCAAGCTTTGCGACACCTTCTTACGCAGTTGCGATCTCGGCTCGTCTGATTCGCTTTTTGTTCATGTTCAGTGCAGCAACGTTCGGCTTTTACGGCATGATTCTCGCGTTTATTATGCTTATTCTCCATCTGTGCAGCCTTCGCTCCTTCGGGGTTCCTTATATGAGCCCGATGGCACCGCTGATTCCGGCTGAAGTAGGCGACACGATTTTCAGAAAGCCGCTCTGGGCGTTTAAACGGAGACCAAATCAGCTCGTATCAAATAATCAAGTGCGGCAGGCAGATGACCAAAAACCCCATCCGCCCGTAAAGGATCAGAAAGGAGGCGGACGAGATGCGTAAATGGCTTCTTTTCTTTCTTCTGATGATGAGTGTAACGGGATTGTCCGGCTGCTGGAGCAAAAAGGAGCTGTCAGAGCTCGCCATAATTTCCGCAATGGGCATTGATAAAAACGAGGAAGGCAAATATGTCAAAACTGTTCAGTTTGTAAATCCAGGCAACGTATCGGGAGGTCTTCAAGGCGGAGGCGGCGGACAGGGGCCGGCCGTGACGGTTTATACGGCTGAAGGCGATACGGTGTTTGAAGCACATATTAACTCATCAGCAAAAGTATCCAGGCAGCTATACCACCCTCACGCCAACCTGGTTGTGATCGGAGAAGAGCTGGCCCGAACAGAAGGAGTGAACGTGCTCCTCGACGTGTTTGAACGAAACGCGGAAGTCCGCTCGACGACTAAGCTGATTATCTCTCGTGATATGAAAGCAGGGGACATGATGAAAATGCTGACAGCGATTGATCATATCCCTGCTGAAAAAGTGAATAACACATTGAAAATCACGGAAAAGATGCGCGGGGAAAATGTCGTTGTCAGTTTGCAGGATTTCATTAAATGGAGTACAGCGCCCGGTATAGAACCCATTTTAAGCGGATTTCGCGTAGAAGGAAATCTTGCAGAAGCAAATAAGCAGGAAAGTGTCATGCAGATGGACCCTGCAGCCAACCTAGAGGCAAACGGAATCGCTGTCTTTAAAGATGAAAAGCTGATTGATTGGTATGAGGGCCAGACCGCAAGAGGCGTTGTCTGGATTTTAGACCGAGTGAAGCAGGCGGAAATAGACCTTGAATGGGAAGGGAAAAAAGATGCGGTCGTGTACCAGGTGATGCGTCAAAATACAACAATCAAAGCAGACACAAAGAAGGACATCCCGGAGATAACCATTCACGTCCGTGCGGAAGGCGCTATTCGCGAAGTGACCAAGCCTGTGAAACTCGACGACCCGAACATCATTGCTGAAATTGAAAGAGCAGCCGAAAAGGAAATCAAGCAGCAGCTCCAAAAAACGGTTGAACGAACTCAAAAAAATCAATCCGATATTTTCGGTTTTGGGCAAGCCATTTACCGCCAGAACGCGAAGAAGTGGAAGGGCCTTCAAGAAAATTGGAATGAAACATACTTTCCGCAGGTCAAGGTAAACATAGAGGTTGAAGCATTTGTGCGCCGAACAGGGCTGAGAACGAACGATCACCTTTCCGAATTGGAGAAAAAACAAAGCAAGGGAGGCGAATAAGGTGGAGAACGCAAAAATCAGCGCTTATCAGCTGTTCGTCCTCATCGTTTTATTTGAGCTGGGAAGCGCCATTCTGGTTCCGCTGGCGATTGATGCCAAGCAAGAGGCGTGGCTGGCGATTTTAATCAGCACCCTTGGCGGCCTTTGTTTGTTTTGGCTGTATTTTCGATTGTATGAATATTACCCGGACCGGTCGCCAGTCGAGTATATTCAAGCACTGCTTGGCAAAATCCCGGGCAGTATCATAGTGTTTGCGTATATTTTGTTTTGTCTTTACTTATCCGCCCGGGTGCTGAGGGATTTTGGCGAAATGCTCGTAACGGTCGCCTATCCGGAAACGCCGCTGTTTATTATCAATACGATTATGATTGCTGCTGCTGCTTATGCAGTGCGAAAAGGCATTGAAACGATAGCGCGGACGGGAGAGCTGCTGTTTGTTTTGTTTAGCTTTTTATTCATTAGCGCATTTTTTCTTATTTCCGTCGCGGGCATCATCGATGTATCCAATTTGCGACCGGCGTTTGAAAATGGCTTGACGCCCGTTGTGAAAACAGCCTTTACTCAAACGCTTTATTTTCCTTTTGGCGAAGTGGTCGCGTTCGCCATGATCTTTCCATATGTGAATAATGCAAAGGAAGCGAAAAAAGCGGGCTTGCTGGCCGTCCTGGTCAGCGGCGTTACGCTGGCTCTGATGATGGCATCAAACACGAGCGTTCTCGGTATCGAACTCGTCTCCCGGTCGCTTTTTCCTCTTCTGTCGACGATTCAAACGATCGAGGTGTTTGATTTTATCGAGCGGCTGGACGTGTATTTTATGCTTGCGTCCGTCATTGGCGGCTTTTTTAAAATCAGCTTATTTTTTTACATTGCGGTAAGAGCGCTGGCAATCCTTTTTAATGAGCAGCAGCCGATTCGCCTTGCTTACCCAATCGGCATGGTCATTCTTGTCCTGTCCATGATGACTGCCAGCAACTTTTCCGAGCATTTAACAGAAGGAATAAAAAGCACCCTTTTTACGCACTTGCCGTTTCAAGTCGTGTTTCCATTTTTATTATTTCTTCTGGCGGCTGTAAAGCACAGGAGGAAAAAGCAAGCTGGGGCAGACGGAAGGGATTCATTATGAAAGCCATCGTCATTGCCCTTTGTTGCTTGCTGTTTTTGATGATTTTTTCGAGTGCCCTTGATGTGTTGATCGGAAACGTAACCTTGAACACATCACTTCAGACCATTATGAATCCATTTCACGTGATGGAAAGACCGGAGCTGTATATTTTTGTATTGCTGCTCGTTCTTGTGATCGGGAAAGCGGTGTTCAGGAAGAATAATTCTAAAAAGAAAAAGGAGTAAACGATGGGATTGCGTTGTCATACGCAGTTCTTTTTGTGTTATATTATGGAAAAGAGAAGGAGGGGAGACATGAGTAGACTGACAAAGGCAATGAGTGTTTCGATCCTCTTATTTATAGCGGGATGTTCGAATGCGAATGACGTGATTAGAACCGAAAAAACACGTCCGGCAGAAGCGGATGGGCTCGTGATCATGAAAGCAAACGATGAAGTAAAGGAAGCAGCTCAAACTTTTTTGAAGGAAAAAGGCTGGGACAAGCAGGCAACAGACATTGCGCTGGCACAAACTGTAGAGGACCCGCAATATGCAGAGTGGGTGGATCATCCGGCAAAAGGAGAGCTAGTGGCAGTGTCCTTTTTAGAAAAAGAATCCTCGGTCATTGGCGTGCCCGTTGTGTATGTGGACCCAGAATCAAATAAGGTCGCCGGTTATATGCCAGGCGAATAAAGGGAGTGTTTGTATGATGATCGTCAGCTCATGCCTGGCAGATGGGAGCCGTGCCATCTACAATGGAACCTTTTCCGGCACAAAAATAGCGGGAGCCGGTGTGACAGCCGCGCTGCTGCGGCGGCATGGGATAACGGTTTTGTCAGAGGAAGACGCTGTCAAATCTGGTGACGTCTGTTGATGAAGGCGAACGTGATCCTGTTGACAGCTGGGGTGGCTCTTTCGATCGTGTCCAAGTGGCTGCAATTTCGGGGGAAGGCGGATATTGGGGACCTGCTAGTATTTCCTGCGGCAGTCTTTCTCGTGCTTGGCGGCTTGTTCAGCTGGCCGCAATACCAGGTCTGGCTGAACGATCAAGACACGAGCGGAGCAGCTAAAATGTTCGGGGCGGCAGCATGTACAGGTATAGTCTCGTTTCAGCTGATGGCCTGGATCGTATTTGGCCGGAAACTGGATATAGGTTTTTTGTTTTTAATTCCAGTTTTCATCAGTATCGGCGGTGTTGTCTGGTTTTGGATACGGCTGAAATCATAGACGAAAGCTTCTGTTAGATTTTAAGAAAAATCGAATAGAAGCTTCATAACCGATGTGCTAAACTGAAAAAGGAACGGGTATGAAGGGGGAATACATAGATGTTGAATTCAAAATACTTAGATTTATTAGCTCAAAAATACAATAGTGAAGAAAAAGTAGCGACTGAAATTATTAATCTGGAAGCGATTCTCAATCTTCCTAAAGGAACAGAGCATTTTGTCAGTGATTTGCACGGGGAGTATCAGGCTTTCCAGCACGTGCTGCGAAACGGGTCGGGCAATGTAAAAGTGAAAATCAAAGACCTGTTCAAAGAAGAATTATCTGAGCAGGAAATTAATGAATTTGCGACACTTGTCTATTACCCGGAAGAAAAAATTCAATTAATCAAGAATCAGTTTGGCAACGAAAAGGAGCTGGCTGAGTGGTACAAAGCAGTCATCGAGCGGATGATGAAGCTCATTTCGTATGCGTCCTCAAAATATACACGCTCAAAACTGCGCAAGGCGCTGCCGAAGCAGTTTGTGTTTATTGTGGAGGAATTACTGTATAAAACGGATGAATTCACGAACAAAAAGGATTATTACCCGAAAATCATCCAGCAGCTGATTTCCCTCGATCAAGCAGACAAGCTGATTATCGGGCTTGCGTATACGACACAGCGACTAGTTGTGGATCACCTGCATGTTGTAGGGGATATTTACGACCGGGGCCCTGAGCCGGATAAAATTATGGAAACACTTATTAAATACCATTCGGTTGATATTCAATGGGGAAACCATGATGTATTATGGATCGGTGCGTTTGCCGGGTCCAAGGTGTGCCTGGCTAACATTATCCGCATCTGTGCCCGCTACAACAATCTGGATATTATTGAAGATGTATATGGCATCAACCTGAGACCGCTGTTGAATTTGGCAGAGAAGTATTACGATGACAATCCAGCCTTCAGACCAAAGAGGCATTCAGGCGAACCGCTGTCTGAGCAGGAGGAGCAGCAAATCACGAAAATTCATCAGGCCATCTCGATCATCCAGTTTAAACTTGAAAGCCCTATCATCAAACGGCGTCCGTGCTTCGATATGTCTGACCGGCTTCTATTGGAAAAAATTGATTATACGACAAATGAAGTAACGATTCATGGTGCCACTTATCCGCTTCAAAACACATGCTTCGGTACCATTAACCCGGAGCAGCCGGATCAATTGCTGGAAGAGGAAAAGCAGGTCATCGAAAAGCTGCTGTTTTCGGTTCAGCATTCCGAGAAGCTGGCGCGGCATATGAATTTCCTTATGAAAAAAGGCAGCCTGTATTTGAAATACAACGGAAATCTATTAATACACGGCTGCATTCCTTTAGATGAAAAAGGAAACATGGAAAGCATGACCATTGAAGAAAAAACGTATGCGGGTCGTGACCTGCTTGATATTTTTGAGCATTACTTACGGCATGCTTTTTCCCACCCGGAGGAAACGGATGATCTGGCGACCGATATGGTCTGGTATTTATGGACCGGAGAATATTCATCGCTCTTTGGCAAACGAGAAATGACAACCTTCGAGCGGTACTTTATTCAGGATAAAGCGACGCATAAGGAGCGGAAAAACCCCTATTATCATTTGCGTGAAGACGAAGACATTTGCCGCAAAATTTTGTCTGAATTCGATTTGAGTCCTGACCAGGGCCACATTATTAACGGACATACGCCTGTAAAGGAAATTAACGGGGAAAATCCAGTAAAGGCAAACGGCAAAATGATCGTGATCGACGGCGGCTTTTCAAAAGCGTATCAGTCGACAACAGGCATTGCGGGATACACGCTGCTTTATAACTCGTACGGCATGCAGCTTGTTGCCCATAAGCATTTTAACTCAAAGGAAGACGTTCTTTGCAACGGAACAGATGTATTATCCGTCAAGAGACTGGTAGACGAGGAATTGGAACGGAAAACCGTCGGAGAAACAAATGTCGGGGAAGAACTGCAGCAGGAAATCGAAGTATTAAACAGTTTGAGAGAATACCGCTATATGAATTAAAAAAAGAGACAGGCGTGGGGTGTCAACAACCCGCGTCCGTCTCTTTCTTCCTTTACTTCGTTTGGAAAAGCGTTTGGATGGATCTCGATAAATTGGAGGAAACGTCCACTTTGTCGAAATTTAATCCGAGCTGAATGGAGGTCTGGGCAATTTCCGGACGAATGCCGGACAGAATGGCTTTTACTCCGATCAACTCCAATGATTCAATTAACTGGAAAAGCTGATGAGCGACCATCGTATCAATCATAACAACGCCGGACAGGTCGATTAAGAGTGTGCTGACACTTTTTTCAGAGCACTGATGCAGTGTCTGCTCCAAAATGTATTTAGCGCGCATGGTGTCAATGTCACCGACAAGTGGAAGCAGGGCGATGTCCCCATTTAGTGTAATAACCGGCGCGCTCAGCTCGTTAATCATTTCCTGCTGGGAGCGAAGACGCTTCAAAGAAAATTCGTGGAATTTTTCCATATACCAGATAACGATTTTGTCAATCGCATTGGTAACCTCCCGATTCAACAGGCTGACGTCTTCATGAGAAAAGGATTTTGTGCCGTCTGCTATAAATTCTTGAATAAAGCCGAGATACTGCTCACGCGTCCGGAAAAATTCCCGAATGATAAAATGGCCAGGTGTGGATAAATGCTCATCATCGGAAGCAACAGCGTGCACCCATTTCTCAAGAGACCTTAAAAATTCGTCTTCATCCTGCACAAAAAGATTGCAAAACAGAAGGTGAAAGCTGTAATTCTGCTCTTTTAACACTTTAATGGCAGCCGGGTCCTTCGTCGAGTAAACACCTGTCGGATCACTTTTATCGAGAGAATCATACCACTGCTCCGTTAAATCCCATGCCTTTTCCAATAAAAAATCCTTTAATTCCACATTCTTCTGCATGTATGCCATATCCCTCTCTTGCGTCTGATAATGATATCGTAGCGTATTTGGTCATAAATCGCTACATTAAAGTAGGCTCAATCTGTAGAATCATACAGTTCATTCATAAAAAACATGTCATGAAATGTGACATAAAAGCAAAGCCTCCTCTACTAATCTGCTAATTTAAAGAGGAGAGAAGAGGAGGCTGAATACATATGAGTAAGATGAAAAAAGGAAGTGCCATTGCAGCAAGCGTGACGATGGGGGTAAGCCTCTTTGCAGGTTCGGCCAGCGCGGAATTTTCCGATGTGAGCGGGAGCTTGAAAAATGAAGTAAACGAAGCCCAAAAAATGGGGCTGGTTAGCGGCTATAAAGATGGAACCTTTAAGCCGATTCAAGCTGTGACGCGAGGGGAATTTGCCCGCCTTGTCGTGGCGGCCTATGAATCCTCCTCCAAGGAAAGCCTTTCAGCCGGGACAACAAGCCGGTTCAAGGATGTTTCTGCTTCGAGCACGCTGGGTCCTGCTATTTTAAAAGCAGCTGAAAAAGGCTGGATTGCGGGCTACAGTGACGGCTCCTTCCGACCGAACGAACCTGTTTTGCGAGAGCAGGCAGCGAGAATTCTAGCGGAAGCTGCAGAGCTCGGAACAAAAGCGGAGCCATTCGGGGATGTACCCGATGACAGTGTTTTTGCCGGTTCGATCGGAGCGGTTGAAAACGCGAATTTAATGTATGGAGATACGAATGGAAAGTTTAATCCGGCTCTTCAAATCACGCGTGATCAGTCCGCAGCCACTATTCTGCGCTTCTTCCGTTACCTCGAAGACGGACTGACGGAACAATTTGATATTAAAGAAGCAACGATTTTAGAAATGACAGCAGCCATGGAAGAAGGAAAGTTGACATCTGAAGAGCTGGTTCGCTTTTATCTTGACCGCATTGATCAGTTTGACCAGCAAGGACCATCGATTAACTCCATGCTTTATGTGAACAGGGATGCAATCGAAACGGCTAAGCAGCTCGATAAAGAGCGTGCTGCGGGCACAATCCGAGGTGCTCTGCACGGCATTCCGATTGTGCTGAAGGACAACTATGATACTGTAGATATGCCAACAACAGGGGGCTCTTTATCACTTGAGGGTTCTATGGCACCAGATGACGCGTACCAAACGGCTCAACTTCGTGAGGAAGGGGCCATTATTATTGGTAAAGCCAATCTGCATGAATTCGCATTTGGCTTTGAAACATACAGCTCGCTTGGCGGACAGACGCTGAATCCATATGATCTGACAAAATTTCCGGGCGGCTCGAGCGGTGGAACTGGCGCGGCTGTCACGTCCAACTTTGCGGCAGCAGGGCTTGGAACGGATACGGGTGGATCGATCCGAGTCCCATCCTCCTTTAACAACCTGGTTGGCATCCGACCAACGATGGGGCTTGCGAGCCGTGACGGCATTATCCCGCTTGCTTTGACACAGGATGTCGGTGGACCGATTGCCCGTACAGTAGAAGATGCGGCCGTTGTGCTTGATGCGATCGCCGGTTATGATGAAGCCGATCCTGTCACGGAAGAAAGCAATGGGAATATTCCGGAAAGCTATACGAATTATTTGGATGAGGACGGACTTGAAGGTGCTCGAATCGGCGTTGTCAGAGCCTTGTTCGGAGAAGATCCGGATATCATTAAAGCAACTGAACAAGCCATTGACGACATGGAGCTGCTTGGAGCGGAAGTCATTGATGTGACGATTCCGAATCTGGATCAGATCATTGCTTATCCAAGTCTAAGCGGATTTGAATTTAAGTTCCAGCTAAATGATTATCTGGCGTCACTTGGAGAAAATGCACCAGTGACATCACTGGCGGAAGTCATTGAAAGCGGCAAATATCATCCGGCAATGGAAGCATCCATGAAAGCCCGTGAAGCCAAGGTATCTCTTGAAAATGATCCAGAGTATTTAAACATTATTGAGACCCGACCGGCTATCACAAAAACGAGCTTAATGGACGTATTTGATGGGCAGGATGTCGATGCACTCCTGTATCCTACATCAGCCCTTCTGCCGCAAAACATTGAGAATAAATCGCAGGGCGGCGGACCAAATCCGAAATTGAGCCCATTCTCAGGCTATCCAGCCATGTCTGTGCCGATTGGCTTCAGTGAAAGCGGCCTGCCGATTGGAATGGAGCTTTTAGGCACCGAGTTCAGCGAACCAACGCTGATCAAGCTTGCCTACTCGTATCAGGAGGGCACCGATCACCGAATGGCCCCCGATTTTGAATAACCTAACCTGTAGCAGGAAATATGTGCAGTTCTCAAGAGCATTTGAGGACTGCCTTTTTTTTGATAAATAAACAGTTCCATATCATTGCACACAGCTGTTAGTGAATTAATTAACATACAATACAGCGTTTAGTTGGTATTAGTATATTGTTCTTTTAAAACAAATTGAAGAGGCTTGCGCGTCACGGCGCAAGCCTCCTTTTACGTATTAGGACAACGGTTGGATAAGCTGCGTCAATGCCTGATGGAGGGGCGTGACCGGCCGGCCGAGCACTTTTTCGAAATCATTGCTTTCGACATTCAGTGATCCATTCCGAATGCTTTCTTGAATGCCGACTACAATCGGAATAACAAAGTCCGGTAGACCAGCTTGTTTCATAATACCCGCGTAAGCTTCATCATCTACCTGCTGGAAGGGTACATCCTTGCCGATGACCTGGCTCACTGCATTTGCCAGCTGTTGTTGAGTTAATGGAGGGCCGGATAGCTCGTAAACCGTTCCTTCGTGGCCTTCTCCGCCGAGAACTGCAGCAGCAGCATCCGCGTAATCCTGCTGCAAAGCCCAGCCCGTTTTTCCTGAGCCGGCTGATGTGACCCATGGCGCCCCCGCAAGAACAGCTTGAATGCTGCCCATTTCGTTTTCTAAATACCAGTTATTGCGCAGGAAAGAATACGGTATGCCTGTTTTGAGAATAGCTGCTTCCGTCGCTACATGAGGCGGTGCCATCAGATTGGTGCTTTCTGAGGCGTTTGCCAGGCTTGTGTAAGCGATAAACTGCACACCGGCTCGTTCCGCTGCTTCTACCGCATGTGTATGCTGACGGATGCGTGTTTCGTTATCGCCGTCTGCCGAAATAATCAGCAAACGGTCAATTCCTGCAAACGCAGCGTCCAGCGTGTCGGGCTGATCGAAGTCACCATGTCTGACGTCTACGCCGAGCGCACGCAAATGCTCCGCTTTCTCAGGGTGGCGCACACTAACAGCCAGCTCCTCTGCCGGGATGGTCTGTAACAGTGACTCCACAATCTTTGAACCTAATTTGCCTGTTGCACCTGTTACCAATCGTTTCATAATCAATCATCCTCCTTCATTTTGGTGAAAAGTTAACCTGTATCTATATTAGTTACATTTAACGGTGTTGTCAATTATTTTGCTGACAGGGAAGAAATGAAATGAAGAGACTAGCAGCAAGCCTGGTTGCACCATTCATATTGGCAATGGCGCAATAATGAACAATAACGCGCAATTAGCCGATATTTGCGCGCTAATGCTGGGAAATGCGCCGTAATTCTGGGAAATGCGCCAAATGAGGCAGCAAAAAAAGCTGAAGCAAGAGCCCCAGCTTTTTTTATCATGAATAGGCTTCTGCCGTTTGGAAAAAGAGTGGCAAGTGTTCTTTATGTGCTTCCAGCATTTCGTCGATAATTTCTTTAGCAATTGTATCAGTCGGTGTAAGTGGATTGATCGTCAGCGCCAGTACGGCTTTTGCGTAATCGCCTGTGACGGCTGCTTCTGCGGCTGTGTGTTCAAACGATTTGATTTGCTGGATCAGGCCGTTAACCGCAACCGGCAGCTCGCCCATCGTGATCGGCTTCGGACCGTCCTTTGTAATCACACAGCTGACTTCTACTGCTGAATCGTCCGGAATGCCAGCAATGGCGCCGTTGTTGCGTGTATTGACCGGCTGGATGTCCCCTTTGTCGGTGTAAATCGATGTAATCAAGCGGACCGCTGCATCTGAATAGTACGCACCGCCGCGTTTTTCCAATTGAGGCGGCTTAATGTCCAGGTTCGGATCTTTATACAGCTCGAACAGTTCTTTTTCCAGCTGTTGAACGACTTCAGCCCGCGTGCCTTCTTCTTTCGCGTTTTTCACATCTTTGTCGATCATGTCCTTTGTTTTGTAATAGTACATGTGATACGGACATGTCAGAACATTTAGTGACCGAAGGAACTCAGGCTCCCAGCCAAGACCTTCAATGTTTTTCACAAAGCTTGAGTTGTTCGGATCGGTCAGCAGCTCAATGACTTTATCCTTCACACTTGTCCCATCTACATAGACGTCGAGCCCGTATACCATGTGGTTCAGACCGGCGAAGTCGACACGGATGCGGGAATGATCCACATCAAGCAGCTTCGCAATGCCCATTTCCATTCCGATCGGCACGTTGCAAAGGCCGACGATTTTCGTAATATTGGAGTAGCGGAGAACGGCTTCTGTTACCATTCCGGCTGGATTCGTGAAATTGATCAGCCATGCATCTGGACAAAGCCCCTCCATATCCTTGCAAATATCTAGAATAACCGGGATTGTGCGCAGTCCTTTAAACAGCCCGCCCGGTCCGTTCGTTTCCTGTCCAAGCACGCCGTATTTCATCGGAATACGTTCATCCTTCGCGCGTGCATCGAGAAGACCGACCCGGAATTGCGTTGTGACGAAATCTGCATCCTTCAAGGCTTCCCGGCGGTCGAGTGTCAAGTGAACGTCAATCGGCAAGCCGGCTTTTTCAATCATCCGCTTCGCCAGGTTGCCGACGATTTCAAGCTTTTCCTTGCCGGCTTCAATGTCGACCAGCCATAATTCACGCACCGGCAGCTCATCGTACCGCTTAATGAATCCTTCCACTAATTCCGGCGTGTAGCTGGACCCGCCGCCAATTGTTGCAATTTTAATGCCTTTTTCCATCTTAAAGCACCTCCGTCAGTTGATGCTTTTATCATATCGGCTCACAGGAATCGGGTAAATACACTGGAAGCGTTTCGGTGAACGTACCGCTGAAAGAGATTTGTTACATAAGTGAAACGTAGTGTTACAATGAAAAGGGAGAGGAAGCGGCTCATTAAAGCGAGGCGTGATATACTTTTTCTAGCATGGTGTCAGGGGAGAGTGGTTCACGTGTTTACGCAGGAACAAATAGCGTCCTTTAACGAATTAGAAACAAGTATTTATCAATACATCATTCATAATCGCGATCGGGTGACAGGCATGAGGATTCGGGATGTGGCTGATGCTACCCACGTGTCTCCTTCGACCGTTTTGCGTTTTTGCCGCAAAGCGGGCTGTGAAGGATTTGCGGAATTAAAGGTGAAAATCAAGCTTGCGGGCGAAGGGGAGCGGGCAACAGCCTTGACCAGCCCGGAGCAGATTTTCGCCGAGTTTGCCGAAAAAACATTGGACGGACGGTTTCGGGATATTATTAAAGAAGTGGCGGAAATTGCGGCTGCTTCGAAAAGCATTATTTTTGCCGGTGGTGGCAGCTCGGGCATTCTTGCTCAATACGGCGCTCATTATTTCTCGGGTGTAGGGAAGTTTTCAACCTATATTAGCGACCCATACTTTCCCGTGTATGACGATCTGCGCCACACGACCGCAATTGTGCTGTCAAATACCGGTGAAACGAGGCAGATCATTCAGCTGGCGGCCAAGCTGCAAAACGAAGGAAGCCGGCTTGTGAGCATAACCAACAACAAAACGTGTACCCTCGCGAAAATGTCCGAAGTGAATATTTCGTATTACATGACAGAGGAGCGCTACCGGTACACGAACATTACCACTCAGCTGCCGGTTCTTTATTTTATCGAAGCGATTGCGAGAGAAATGAAGGTCCTTCAGTCGTTTTGAAAAGGAGAAGAAGTCGCTTTTTTTTAGAAGGACCGATTCATTTAACGCTGCTTGAGGATGAATATGAATTAGAAACCGGAGACAGTGTGAAAATTCCTGCTTATGCAAAGCACAGATGGGAAAACAGGGGAGCGCGCGAGGCGAGCATTTTGTTTTCCGTCACGCCGCCTTCTTTTTAATGAATGGAGGAGATGAATGGTGCAAGCGACACCGAAAGAGCTTCAGCAGGCCATTGTAACTGGCATCCGCAAAACGCTGCTGGAGCTCGGCAGTTCCACAAAAGCAGAGCTTAGTCAGCGGCTTGGCATCAGCTTTCCGACTGTGACGAAGTTTCTGAAGCAAATGGAAGAGAAGGAAGAAGTCCGATTGGTCGGCATGGATGATTCCAGTGGCGGCAGGAGAGCGAAACGGTATGAATACAATGTGGACTTCCGCCGGGGTCTTTCCATTTTTTTAGAGAAAACCGAGACGAGCTATACGGTTTTTAACTGTGCGGGGGAAGTGAAGAAACAAGAACAAGTACCCACTGTTTTAGCTGGCGGCGGACTGGAGCTGCTCGCAGGCCGGATTCAGTCAATCTGTTTGGATGATCCCCGCATTCAGTCGATTGCAATCGGTGTACCGGGATCTGTTGAAAATGGACGCATTTTTTTTATGCCGGAATATCCGGATTTTCAACATGTTCAGTTACAAGAATATATAGAGGCGGCTTGTGGAATACCAGTCGTTGTCGAAAATGATATGAATGCAGCGGTGCTCGGCTATCAGCAGACCGAAAAGGTAGAAAAAGAGCATTCGTTAGCGTATCTGTATTTGGGCAAAAATGGACCAGGGGCTGGAATATTAGTTAATGGGGACGTTGTGCGGGGCGGGACGTTTTTTTCAGGAGAGGTTTCGTTTGTTCCGCAGTATGATGAACTTACTTTTCAGCAGGCCCTTCAACAGCAGCCGGAGCTCGGCGAAAAAAAAGTAGATGCAATCAGCAGAATGGTGGCCACTTTTGCGGCGATCTTAAATCCGTATGCTGTTTTGTTTTCAGCGGAAGAAATCGGGGAAGAGATGCTGGAGGACATCCGTCTGCGAAGCGAGCGCTATATTCCGGCTGAGCATTTGCCGAAGCTGATTGCAAGCAATTGGAGAAGGGATTATCTTCACGGATTACAGTGCCTCGGGCTGGTTATGATGCTGGAGCAGTCGTAAAAGGAGAAGGCTTGACGCTTTCTCCTTTTTATTGTTGTCCGAAAAAAGATATGGTATAGTAACGGTGATCTTTTTAAATGCGTTTAAAAAGTATAGATAGGGCGCAATTAGCGATTTTACGGCGCAATTAAAAGGAGTTTGGCGCAATTAGCTGCTAATTGCGTCGTACTCGCCATAATTGCTCTAAAAAACAGGGAGTCTATTAATGTTGAAAAAGTGGGGTGTGAAATGGCTTTATTTCTATTAGTCATCATTTATTTAGCGTTTATCAGCCTTGGACTGCCGGATTCCATTCTGGGTGCAGCCTGGCCGGTGATGCAGCCGGACTTTGGCGTTCCTCTCGAAGCAGCCGGGTATCTATTTATGACGATTGCAGGCTGTACGATTATTTCCAGTCTGGCCAGCGGAGCCATTCTGAAACGGTTCGGCACGGGGAAAGTCACGCTCGTCAGCTGCTTGATGACAGCTGTGGCATTGCTCGGATTTTCCATTGCCCCTTCCCTCATCTGGCTGTTTGCCTGTGCCATTCCGCTTGGACTTGGAGCAGGTGCAGTTGATTCGGGCTTGAACCATTATGTGGCTTCTCATTACAAAGCACATCATATGAGCTGGCTGCACTGCTTTTGGGGAGTCGGGGCCACTCTCGGACCGATTGTGATGGCTCATTACATCGCCGGACAGTCGTCATGGACGAGCGGTTACATGGCAATTTCAGGCCTTCAATTTTCATTAGTCATTATTCTTTTGCTGACATTGCCGTTATGGGGCAAGGTGCGGAAGTCGCCTTTGTTTGAACAGGATATGACAGACGAAGAGGCCATTTCGGACCAAAAGAACGTCTCGCCGTTGAAAATAAAGGGTGTCCCTTTTGCTCTCTTAACCTTTCTGTTTTATTGCAGCGTGGAGGCGGGAGTTGGGCTATGGGGAAGCAGCTACCTGGTCGAGACGAAAGGTGTGCCAGTCGCAGCGGCGGCCCAGTGGGTCTCCTTTTATTATGCCGGCATTACAGTCGGCCGTTTCATCACCGGCTTTGTTACATTTAAAATCAGCAACCGTACCCTAATCCGGACCGGACAGCTTCTTGCGATCACGGGTGCACTGCTTCTGCTTCTGCCATTTCCAGCGGCGGTCTCATTAGCTGGGTTCATCATGATCGGGCTGGGTCTAGCGCCTATCTTTCCATGTATGCTCCATGAAACACCGGCGCGATTTGGAAAAACGCATGCTCAATCGATCATGGGCTACCAGATGGCCGTTGCTTATACCGGCAGCACCTTTATGCCGCCATTGATCGGCTTTTTGGCTGCGACGTTTACACTGGGTATTTTCCCGATTTGTGTGTTCGCCTTTACCGCACTCATGCTGTTCAGCTCGGAGAAGTTAAACCGGATCATCAAGAAAAAACAGCTTATGGCGCACAATGAAGCAGGATCATCCTCTTATTAATCTGGCGGGAGCTGATGAACATGAAAACGGAAAAAGAAAAAATGCTTGCAGGAGAAATGTACGATCCGGCTGATCCGGAGCTGGTGAAGGATAGAGAAAAAACAAAGCGGCTCTTACGGATGTTTAATGAAACCGCAGATACCGAAACGGCGCTTCGGACGAATCTATTAAAGGATTTGCTCGGGACAGCCGGCAGCCACATTCATATGAAGCCGAACCTCCGCTTTGACTACGGGAGCAACATTCACGTCGGCCAGCACTTTTTTGCCAATTTCGACTGTACGATTCTGGACGTTTGTGAAGTCCGGTTCGGGGACAACTGCATGCTCGGCCCTGGTGTTCATATATACACCGCCACGCATCCGCTTCATCCGGCAGAACGAAACTCGGGGAAGGAGTACGGAAAACCCGTTACATTTGGGGACAGCGTATGGATTGGCGGCGGAGCGATCATCAACCCGGGCGTCACGGTCGGCGACAATGCTGTCATTGCCTCGGGTGCCGTTGTGACGAAGAATGTGCCCTCGAACACAGTGGTCGGCGGCAATCCGGCAAAAATCATTAAGCGAATCGAACTATAAAGCAGGAGGAAGAAAAATGATTAAGCTGATTATTACCGACATGGACGGGACTTTTTTAAACAGTCAGGGAGAATTCAACCGGGAGCTGTTTCAGCAAACGAAACAAGAAATACAAAAAAAGGGAGCTGTATTTGCTGCGTGCACGGGCAAGCAGTGTGAACGAGTAGAGGAGCTGTTCGGCGATGATGCCCGCGATCTATGGATTCTAGGAGACAGCGCTACACGGATCAAGCACAAAGGCCAGTTTAAGTATGAATCACTGCTCGCCAATGCAACAGGGCAGTCGATCATCAAGAAGCTGGAAGACATTAGTCTTGATCACACCATTATCGCCTGCACGAAAAACGGTGCATTCGTCAAAGAAACGATTCCTGCAGAGGAATATGCCATCGTCCGCCGCTCCTATGCAAAGGTAGGGCAGGTCAAAGAGTTCAGTGAAATTGTTGATGACTTTGTGAAGATTACCATTCACGATCCGGCACTAAATTGCATGGAGACACGTGAAAAGCTATCGTTCTTTTTTAATCAAGCCTACATCGTTGCGTCAGAAGCAGCCTGGATCGACATTACAAACGCCAATGTGCATAAAGGCACAACCATTGCGCAATTGCAGCAGCTCCTGCATGCCGCACCTGAGGAAACAATGGTATTCGGAGACGGCTACAATGACTTGGAGCTTCTTGCTTCCGGCACCTACAGCTTCGCAATGCGCAATGCATTTCCAGAAGTAAAGGATGCCGCGCGCTTTATTACGGGATCTAACGACGACGATGCGGTCATGAAAACGATTCTTCAATTGTTATCGCTGCAGAGTGTTCCTGTTTAACATTATTTCTGGCAAGGGGGAGAAGGCATTTCCCCTTGCTTTTTTTAATTTCGGAGAGAAAAGACTGGTGAATATACTATCGGACAAACTGGGAAAATTCTCGTTTGTTTAATATACTTCCAAAGAAGCATTGGTGGTATAATAAGGAAAAAGGGGTGGTAAGTATTTTAAGCCTACTAAATCAATCTAATAATATTACAGCTGCAATTATAATAGGGCTGTTTTTCGTAACGATTGTTCTCTTCACGACATTTCTGCTTGCAAGAAAGTACAAATCATCTAGTCCATCCATAGGCGCAGGGTTCCTGGTGTTTCTACTATCTTCTATCCTGGTTTTAGAAATAACAACCCGTTTCCTATTCTTCAAAGAAAACACCTATTATAATTATGGGTTAGGCGGAAGTTATTTGAGACTGATTTCCAGTTTTGGTCTTTCGTTTTTCGCTGGGTTTTTCTTGACGAATTTTTTTTACGCCAGGAAGAGTCATAGGAATTAATCTATTTCCTAAGCTTTTTCTAGCATTATGGCAACTGTTCATAACCTAAGTAGAAGGAAGCGAGCGATTTCTCGAGCTCACTCAAGCTTTTGTCTTCAAAATCCTTCGTGATCATGTCTTTCGTGAAATCAGTGAAAAGCGTCGAATAATCAGACAGCTCTTGAAGATGACGGTCCGTTAATGTTCCGTGGCGGGCGCTCAAGGCGGCATCGCCGAGGACAATGTGCAGACTGAAGTCCAGATTTGCTCCGATTTCTTCTAAATATGGAATCGTCTCTGTATACTCCGTGCCATTCAACTGGGTGATTCGCGGCCAGTCAGAGGCTCTGTGAACTTGACGCTGCACGCTATAAAGACTGTCCGAAAGCGATGATTGGTTTCCAGATGCCTCGTATTCATTCAGCGCCTCCCGCAAGCTGTATTCGACTACGCCATGCTCCAGCGCGAAATCGCGGATGAGTTCTTTTTTTATTTTCTGATGCTGCCAGAGCATGGCAATGCCCATTGCGAGGCAAAGCGATAACGCCACTACGCAGAAGAGGATTTGTTTTTTCATAAAAAGACTCCTTGATTAAAATTTATTACCATTATTTTACCATGTAAAAGTAGCTTTTGAATTTATTATGTATTTTGAACGAGAAATGACCGGAAAAAGAGAGAAGTGGACCGGATTAGACAGTGCAATGACCGGATTCATCGTTTTCCGGTCATCGGCCATTGGATTCCGGTCTATTTGGCGAATAATTCGGTCCACCAACATAAAAATGTTCTCTGCACTTTCTTATATTTAGTTCATTGATGGTCGTTGCAGCCGCATTCATACTCTTTAAACGTGTATTCTTTGTACAAACTGCACTCATTGAAGCCGTCTGTGTTCGATTCGTATACTTTAACCAGCGGCGCAACATCTATCCGGGCAAATTCCCTTATTTGTTCATCTAAACCCTTCAAGGGGTCTACACTATATTCGTTCATGTCTAAACAAATATGATTATGCTCACAAACCTCGTACGTTACGGCGATGAAATATTTTACCATTCGATTCCCACCTGTCTACATTACTATATTCGTTTCAGCTATTAATTGTATGGATTTTTTGTGCTAAAGTAAAAGAAAGTAAAGGTACAGGAAGTGACACCGTTGAAAAGGAAAGCGTTTCTTGCGGCATTCCCGCACACCCTGCCGATTCTGGCGGGATTTTTGTTTTTAGGCATCGCCTATGGCATTTATATGCATTCACTCGGATTCAGCGCAATCTATCCAATTTTAATGAGCTTGTTTATTTTTGCGGGCTCGATGGAGTTTGTGGCAGCGGCGATGCTGCTTGCCGCTTTTAATCCATTCAGCGCAATACTGCTGACGGTAATGATTAATGCCCGGCACTTGTTTTACGGGCTGTCCATGCTTGACCGGTATAAAGGAACAGGCCGCTTAAAGCCTTATTTAATCTTCGGGCTTTGTGACGAATCGTTTTCGATTAATTATACGGCGAAGGTGCCGGCGGGGATCGACAAGGGCTGGTTTATGTTTTTCGTGACAGCTTTAAATCAGCTTTACTGGGTGGCGGGCTCCGCGATTGGTGCGCTGTTTGGCTCTTACATCCAATTCAACACAGAAGGGCTCGGTTTTGTGATGACTGCGCTGTTTGTCGTGTTGTTTATGGAGCAGTGGATGAACGATAAGCATCATACGAGTGCGATGACGGGACTTGCCCTCTCGGCTTTGAGCTTGATAATCTTCGGCAGCAGCCACTTTATCATTCCGGCGATGATCGCCATTTTGCTTGCGCTGACCGTCATGAGGCAGCCGCTTGAACGAAAGGATGAGCTAGTATCATGACGATGACACTTACACAGCAGATCATTACCATTGCGATGGTCGTTTTCGGAACGATGGCGACCCGCTTTCTGCCGTTTCTTCTGTTCCCGGCAAACAGAACGACTCCTTTGTATGTTCAATACCTCGGACGAGTTCTGCCCCCAGCAGTACTGGGGCTGCTCGTTATTTATTGCTTTAAAGATGTCACGTTCACAGCAGGAACGTTCGGCATTCCAGAGCTGATCGGCGTGACAGTTGTCGCGGTGCTTCACCTTTGGAAAAGAAATATGATGTTATCGATGGCAGCTGGGACCGTCGTTTACATGGTCCTTGTACAAGCTGTTTTCAGCTAAAATATATATCGAAATGACTGGTAAAGCTGATTTACCGGTCATTTTTGTGTAAAGAAAAGTTCGCTGAGCGGCTTCAGCCTGTTCGTTGCTTAATTCTCCAAACCCTTCTTCAGATCGATCACTTTGAATCGCCACTTTTCCGTTTTCCATCAAATACACGTCATACACGGATAACCGCTCTGGCAACTGTTCTTCCTCTTGATAGAAAAAAGTAGCTTCTATCATTTTTTCACCTTTAATATCCACCAGCGTATTTGGTTGCCAGTCGATGTGTTGAAAGACCTGTTGAACTCTTTCAAGTTCTGTTTCTTCCGTAATCATCAATGGATTGTCGGAGTCTGCGTTTAATTCCTGTATATCGATTCTTGTGAGCTGGTTTAAATGAGCATCATCGGAGCAACCGAACAAAACAATCGCGGCTAACGAGATAAGAAAAAAAGAAAATAGGGGACGCATGAAAGATTCTCCTCTCCATATACATTCCAAAATGATACAATTTAGTTTAACATAGGAATTATTAGGGCGTACAATCCAGAAGCTCTCATGGTATTCTCATTTTTCCGTGATACAAATAAATGGAAAGGGGGAGAGAATGATGGTTCTTTTCAATAAAAGATTTTTTCCAACTGCCGCAGTACTTTTTCTGTTAACAGGATGTGCGGAGGAGCCCGCTCCAAAAGCACAGGAGCAAAGCGATGATAAGGTAGTTGTTGAGCAGTATGTCGATATCAAAATGGATTTTGAATTATTGCATGTGATCCAAAATGATGCAACGGTGGAGCAGGTTCAGGAATTAGTGGATGGAATTGAATGGGAGCAGGCGGAAGTCAGCATGGCGGAATTTCCATATGGGCGTTTTCATTTTGGAAAAGCCGGATCAGCCGAAGCACCATCGCCGACTTACTCGTTTTGGATCAGTCCGTTTAAAGACAAGGTGGAGCTCGTGGTGAACGGTGAATCTAAATACGCCCAGTTAACAAGTGAAGAGTCGAATGCTCTTTTCCAGGCGCTAACAGGAAGCCCCTTAGCAAGTGTAAAGGAAACGAGACCGTAACCGTCATGAAAAGAAGAGGAGGGTTTTGACAATGGAGCTGTTAGTGGCACTTTTCAAATTGGCTGGCGAAGTTGTGTCTGCTTTAGCTGTTCAGGGGTTTTCTTATTTCGATGATAAAAAATAAGATGAGGCTACATGGATATAAAATTTATCTACCACGAGCTGTATCGCTTGAGGGGAGGGCTCTATAGTACATTCAAAAAGGAGCATAGCAATAATGAAGAATTGGTTTCTGGTTATCTTCTTTCTCGCAGGCTGCAGCCCGGCCATACCAATGGAGCACGAAGAATACGCTGAAGCATATGGCTGGCAAATTGAATCACTGGAAGGTCAAGAAACAGTTGTTATACAAAAAGAAGCGGATACACAGGGAATTTCGACATCCTTTTTTGACACAGCGCCTTATGAAGGAAGGGAAGCACAAGTCACAACGTATAAATTAAAGGAGAAGCAAGTCAGTGGGGACGACCTCTTTTTATCCATTTACGTCATTGACAACAACATCATTGGGGCTTCAGGATCTCTTGCTAATTGGTCTCCAGGTTCGTTTGATCCGAAGAAAAAAGATGAGTTGACAGGAGAGGGGATCATTGAGCATGAGTAAAGGGGAAGATGTCCACTCAAATAAGTCAGAGAAAAGAAAGAATGGGCTGCTCACTTTGCTCTTAGGTGTATTGTCTTTGCTCATTGTGCTTTTCATTTTCGACAGCACTCTTGTTTTTCGAAAGGGATGGCTTGTGACGGGGTGGGTCTCTGGCAGTCTGGTCGTCGCCTTGACCGCTCTTTTTCCACTGAAAAAACAACCTGCTCGAACGCTTATTTTAGCCATCGGCATTCTGGCAGCAGGCACGAGTCTGCTCATCGCAATGTTCGCTTTTTATGGATTTGCGAAGGTAATGGGAGGGTGAGGCAGCATTGATGAACGTCCAACTCAATCTATTTATTGAACATAATGAAGTCCCAGCCTTGCGCGAGAAGGTAGGATGGGACCGGCGCGATCAAGACTACCCGGTTTTATTTGAGCGGTGCAATTTTTGGGCGGGTCTGCGCTCGGATGAAGGCGGGCTTATTGCGTTTGGCTACGTATGCGGCATGGGGCTGCAGCATGGATATATGGAAGATATTCTCGTGCACCCTGCGTATCAAGGTCAGGGCATCGGAAGCCAGATTGTGAAGGCGCTGTTGGATAAAGCATCGAGCAGCGGGATAGACATCGTTACGCTAACCTTCGAGCCGGAAAAAGCCGGATTTTATGAAAAATGCGGATTTCATATAAGTGGCGGTGGTGTTTGGAGAAAGGAATAAGAAGGAGGATGTCATGAAAAAGTGGACAGTGGTTTTAGCATTTTTGGCTCTTTTAACCGCATGCCAATCGCAACAGGAGGAGAAGCTGACAGAAAAGGCGCACGTTCAAGACATGCCGCAGTCGGAAAATGGAATCACTGTTACGGCAGAGGGAGAGGTTTACTCGACCGAAACAGAAAAGGTGGTCGTGCTTGTTCAAAATGACAGTGAAGAAGAATTCACGATGGGCACTCACTTGTTTTTAGAAAAAAAAATAGACGGTGTATGGCATGAGTTTCCGTACGACCGGGACCATTTCACAGAAGCAGCGATAGCAGTACTGCCAGGAGAATCATCTGGAGTCGGTGTGTCGATGGATGAATTGAAAAATGAGCTGACGCCTGGAGAGTACAGAGGCAGAATCAGCAGTCTGGCTGCACCGTTCAAGGTGGAATGATAGAAATAGAAAGGATTCTCTTATGATTATTTTAGTGCTTATTATCTTACTTGTTTTTTTATTCGATTTCGCAAAACTCCGCAAGCAAAATGAAACGATGATTGAGCAAAATGAAAAAATCATTGAATTGCTAGGGGAAATTAGCGAAAAGGATCATGCATGATGAAGTGGAAAAAAGCTGTTTCGCTCCTATTAATGGCTGGTTTGACTTTCGCTTTTTACAGCTGGTACGAATACCCGGTAAAAAACACCGAGGAGGATATTAAGGAAGCTTTGGTTGAGTGGGAAGCACGTGATCCTGACAGCCCTGAGCCAAAGCTAATGGATATTCTCCAGCTCGGAAAATCGGACACATATGCGATCTTTTACTTGAAAGGCGAAGATACGGCTGTTGCATTCTTAAAAGAAGGGATTAGTGGCAGGCTGAAATTGGTGAGAAGTAGTTCAGGGAATAGTGATGCAAGCTATGATTCTACTGAAACGAGCAAAGGCAGCTATGGGATTGTCCGGGGGAAGAATACGGATGGCCGGGTCCAGGCTGTGAAAGTAGAGCTGCAAAATGCTCCATTTTCATTTGAGGAACAGGTCTCACCCGGCCCGTATTATTTTCTTGTCCAAAAGCTGCCTGAGGAGATAAACGAGCAGACATTTGCAGATATAACCTTAATCGACGATACAAATACCCCCTTTGATCCGAATTGATCGCGGGGGGTATTCTGATCTCACGGAATTTAGAAAGAAACTCAATTGTTCATCACTTATTTATTCATTCCGAGCTGGGCGGGCCTTCTCCGTGAAGAAAATACAGTTTCTCTTAAAAAGTGGCCGGTAATGGAGCCAACAATTCCGCCTGCTACATGAAGAATAATATCGTCTATGTCAAATTGTCCTACTCTCAGAAGGTACTGGGACGTTTCAATGATTAAACTAAGTGAGAAAAAGAACGCGATTCCCTTAAAATAAGCGATTTTTTTGGCAAACAGCAATGAAACAAATAAACCGATCGGAATAAAAATGAGGATGTTTCCAAACATATTCGACCAAATAATATCTGAATTAAAACTATCAAAACCAGTGAGATACATGTATATATTTCCAAAAGGAATGAAATTTGTGTTTAACGAAAAAACTTCGCTGTTAAAAATAATGAATGGACTGTCTTTGTGATGAGCCAATAAAGTAAGGTATTCATTGTAATCGCTATTTGCGTTTCGATACAAACGATTGAATAACAATTCGACTAACATTAAAAATAGATAAGAAGCAAAAGACGTCCAAAGTGCCCACCGGAATAATTTATGGAACGGAGAAATCGACGTTTGCAGTTGGTCGCGGATTTTTTTGCACTCACCAAAGGATTCGAGCGCTTTTTGAACAGCTTCTTTTTTTGTATGTCCCGCTTCTTTATATTCGTTCGTTAAAAGAATCAAGTGATCCCGCATTTCTTCTGCCATCTCTTCTTTTTCGTCCTTGCCGCAGTCTATTTCAGCGACAATGTTATTAATATAAGTATCTATGCGTTTATCCATATTAGCCCCTCCGAATTCGCTTTAATTAATTCACTGACTTTTTGCCAATCCTGTAGCTTTTTATTTAATTCTTTTTTACCTTCTTCAGTCATTCGATAATATTTCCGTCTGGTTCCGGAATCTGATAATTCCCAGTAAAACTGAATCCAGCCCTTTTTTTCAAGTCTCTTTAAAGCAGGGTATAGTGTGCCTTCACTCATATTGTATAGTTCATTGCTGTTTTTCTTTAGCGCTTTGACCATTTCGTACCCGTACATATCTTTTTGGTGTAATAGAGATAGAAGTAAAATATCGATACTGCCTTTCATAATTTCCTTGTCCATTGTTTTCCCTCCTCTTGTACTAAATGCTTAATACATTGTATTACAATGTGCATCGTATAACAAGGTTTGATGGAATAAATTATATTAATTGGAAGGCGAAAACAAAGCTTGAAAGAGATTTAATAGGAAATATCTCTATTTGTAGAAATGAAGAAAGTGAAGAATTGGCAAAAAAAGACAACCTGGAATAGTGGATAATGGCATGTCATAATGAAGAAGAAAAAGTTGTTAAAGAAAATCCCCCTCCGACCCGAATGATCGCAGGGGGTATTTGTATTAGGAGCAGTCCCAGTTGTACCAGACTTTATCGAAACGCCCCGCTTTTAAATCAGCCGGCGAAATAAAGAAGTTGCCGATGCCAGCGTCACCCCACATGATTTCCCAGTCTTGATCGCGTCCAAAAGAGGAGTCAAGCTGAAACAGCAATATGTCATTTTTCTTTTCATCCTGCATGTATTCACGCGGATCGGTTTGGGTGAAAAAGGGGTAGCCGCCGAGCTTCGTGCCGCTGCTGACCAACTCCTCGTATTTTTCTTCGTATGCATCAAAGCCTTCAAAATCATACTTGCCTTTACCAAATGTCCGCTCAAATTCAATGGAGTCAGTCATTAAAATTTCCTGCTGGAGGGCTGGAAGCATCGCCAGCTCGGAATCCACAATCGGATACTGTTCTTCATCGTGGAATGGTTTCAGCATGGCCAGCTGTTCGTCTCTGGAATAGCTTTCTTCGTCAAAGGAGTCAAAATAAAAAACGCGGTAGCCGTCACGGTTGCTGTAATCATCGAAGTCAGCTCCGATTAAATCATCGTAATAATCCACATAAAATGCCAGCAGACCGTGCTTTGGGAACAATTCGTGCGCAGGCATTTCCGCAAAATTAATCTGTGCCAAAAGCGAAAGTGGCTTTCCGTCGGGGTTTACTGGGAAGAGCATGGTTTTTGGCACATAGCCAATACCGCCTGCCTTCGTTGTGGACAAAGGGAGCTCGCCGTCGGGCTGAAAAGAAAAAGAAATCACTTCTTTTTTCGTAGCCAAAAATGGCTCCTGCCACTCTTTCGGGAAAAGCTCTGTTACTTGTTTTTCAATATTGTCCATGAGAACACCTCGTATTTTGGGTATTTTTTCTATATGAATCATATCAAATTCGCAGTATAAACCCAATTATTTACCTGAACCTAATTTCTTGTAACAAAAGACGACGATCTGTTAGAATAATTTTTCTTTATTTGTACAAAATGGTAAAATGAAAAAGAGGTGATGAGGTGAAGAGAGTGAGTATTTCACTGTTAGTTTTGAGTGGGATCGTTTCCTTTCTTTTTTGGATAGGAAATCAAATGACTCCGGCGCCGGGAACTTCTTCAGGTAATGGGAATCCTGCTATTTTGTTGTTTCTCCTTCTCGTGCCGCTTTTTCTTGTGATCGTTTTTCACTGGGTACATTTGTTAAAAGTGTATATGGTTCCAGCCGCATGGCTTATCATTGGCATCCTGGTCATTGCCGGTCATCACATTTTAGCGTTTCTCTATCAATATCACCGGCTCGAAGAATACAGAAATGTGATTCGCCAGGCCATCATGGATCGGGGCGGAGTAGTGGAGGAAAATTACGTGCAGGCTATTACAACCGGTATGTCGATCCATATTAATAACCAGTTTTTTAATGTGAATACGTTCTTCATGTTTCTCACCGCATCTCTTCTTTTTGCGGTTCTGTATGTGCTGCTTGATGTAGGGGATGAACGGAAAAGGAGTTCTGCTGCTTAGAAAAAGAAATCACTCTTTCGGAATGGGAAATGATTGTTTTACCAACTATATGGTCAATAAACTTAACTGTCAGAGAGGAGAACCATTATGCCTTATTTTTTTATTGCGATGATCATTGGCATCGTCCTTTTTTTAATCGTTAAAGCGTTCAGAAAGAAATCACTTCCGAACAATCAGTATACACCGCACGATGATATTGAGCTTGGGCGTCCGTTTGATTCCAAGCGCGAGGAGCCGACGCATGAGGTGCAATATGAGCAACGACCTGAGAACGAGAACGATAAACGCCTTTAGAAATGGGTGATGTAGATGAAAATAATACTGCTTTTTATTCCATTCATTCTGCTGTTGTCGGCCTGCCAGCCAAATCCACCGGTTTTGTCAGTGAAAGCAGATGGAAAAGCGCTCAAAACGTATCAGGGAAGCTATTGCTGGGAGATGATGGGGCGGGGAGAATGTGCCGATTCGGGCGGTCCTGACATGGTCATTGGAGACGATCAGCCAAAAACGGTACAGGCCGGAAGTAAAGCCGTTCTTTCCTACTGGGGTGACCCTGATGCACTGAGTATTTACCGAGATGGGACGGAAGAAACGATGGAGCTGGAGCTAAAAGACGGCAAAGCCGCTGTCACGCTTCCGGAAGAGCCCGGGGTTTATGTTTATTATGTTAACGGAAGCTGGGAACAGGGAAATGCCAGTTCCTTTTTTCAAATTGAAGTAGAATAACGGGGGAGTTTGGATGAGAAAATGGAGAATGCTCCTTTTTGTAACCGGGATGCTGCTTGCCGGGTGTTCAGAAGAAGCGAGTCCGCCAGATGAGCAGGAAGTGGAGTCGACAGATGAAGTGACAGTAAGTGAGTATCCTTTATTTAACGATGAGAAAAATCGATTGATTCTGTCTCATATGGATGTGCTGGATGGCGGTGCTGTTCGAATAAGCGAGCCTGTGCAAGCTTCAGCTTCTTATGAAGTGTGGAGCAACGGCAAGTTGATTGAAGGGGGGGGCGGACATTTTCAAGATGGAGAAATCGAGATTATTTCTTTTTCCTTGCGTGAATCCTCTATGGAAATTGGAAAGAAAACGCTCACCTTTGTGTACAATGACGAATCTGCGTCATCGAACGACATTGCTGCTGAACCGGAAGCGGAATCATTTCGAAGTTCAACGATGCTAGTGGAGAAAGAAGATACATTGTCCAGAGATGAACGAAAACCGGTGTGGGGGTACACTGCGACAGATGAAGACACCATTTTAATAAGAAAACCAGAAGACGTTCAGAAAGCGGAATACGGTGTTCTTGTTTTCATTCAAAAAGGAGAGCCTGAGGAATGATGAAACGAAACCGATTGATCGCGGTTGGGGGCTTATTCTTGCTCCTGTTTGGCTGCTCAAATAACGAGAATGAAAGAAACGAGAGCAGTCCGCCGAAAGAAGTGAGCGTACAGGCAAGTTCATTATTGGACCCCGACCAAACGGAGTTGAAACTTCACTTGAACTGGACTGGGAGCGGGGCTGTGACATTTGCGGAGCCCTCCAGTGTGGTGATGTCTTATGAACTCTGGCAAAATGGAACGGCCATTGACCCTGGAGGTACTTTTCCTTCTGTTGATCCAGCTGAAAGTGTTTCGTTTGCTCTGCGGCCAAGTGCAAAAGAACTGGGCAAGCAAACCTTTTCTATTTCTTTTCCGGATAGTGCAGTGATGACGACAGAATTGCCGGGGCTGCCAACCGAACCCGAACCGGTTGCCCATGGAGCAGTGCAGCTGCTCGGAATTGATGAAGCCATTATTCAGCCGGGAGAGAAAAAAGCGGTATGGGGATACGCGGCTACTGAAATAGGAAAAACGTCTCCGGGTAGTGAAGACGAGCTAAAGCAGTCACCTTGGGCATTAATTGTGTATGTTGAAGCTGTTCAATAACCTGGTTTGGGAGTGGGATAAATGAAGAAAAATTGGCTTGGCATCATCTTTATTGCAGCTGTGTTCATCGGCGTCGCCGGCTATTACGGTCAGGTATATGTGAAGGCGCATAATATTCGTGTGGAGCTGACGGCGGTAAATAGCCTATCACAAGCAGATCAAGACCGGATTACCGTTAGTCCGAAAGATTCCACTGTACAGCGCGAATGGTATGGAGGAGAGTGGGCGCACAAGGTGACGTTTCATCATACGGAAACGGAGTCACTGGGCGAACTCATCGTGTATATTGGAATGGATAGGGAAACGATTTTAGGGGAGGAAAACACGAAGTGAAGAATGAGAAATGGAAGCTTGTCGTTCTTGCTTTAGCGGGTTCGTTTTTGCTGCATGTTTCTTTTTACGGTTTGCAGTTTTTGTATGGTTATATTTTGACAGTCCTTTATGTGCCAGACTTGAGTGAGAGCTGGACGAATGTACAGTACCTGCAAAATGAGGTGGCGTTTGGTGTTATTGCAACGGGTATTCCCTGGTCTTTACTTTTCTCTTATCTTGCCGTCGCCGCCTTGTGTAGTGGAGTTATATGGATATACTGGAAGCGAAAAATGATTTAATAAACCGAACACCTATTTGGCTGTTCGTTTTTTTGTTTCAAAGAAGTGCATGTTAAATCAGCTGCTTATATCCATTTAATTCCATCGTTAACAAAGCCGATCGCCGGTAAAATGAACATAACGCCGATATCCATCCGGCTAACGCCGGTATTCCAGAATATCGGCGTTAGCATGTTGCATATCAGCGATAAATGACCTATACCGGCGTTAGACTGCGTCGTATCAGCGATAAATAGAATATATCGGCGATCTACGCAACTCTGCATCCTCTAATAGAAAAGGGATGAAGTTTGTCATGCATTCAATGGTGCAGCTGGCTTCACGAATTTCACGAGCAGCCAGCGGGAAATCGGACCGACAATGAGAAGCTGTGCTGGCAGGGCGACGATCAGATTCAGTCCGACAGTTTTCGCGTAAGCGGCTAAAAGCGGTCCTTCGATACTTCCCATAAAAGCCGTCAGAAGCAGACCGTAAACGGACATGATGAGCACCATGGATGGGACCATGCAAAGCGCAATCCCAAGAATGATGTTGCGCGGCTTGGAGTGGTCATAAGGAAAAGACAGCGCCAGCTTGCGGGCTTTCGGTTCCACAATGGATTCAATCATAAAGGCAACGACCAGCGTCACAATAAATTGAATGAACAGCGCTCCTGCTGTAACAGACTCGAATCCGTGCAGTGCCGTATTATAAAACGTCATAATAAACACCATTCCAAAACACATGAATAAAGCAAAAATAATGCCCTCTTTCTTATTGCTAGGCAAATGAAAAACACCCTTCCTTTTTTTTGAGATACACGTCATTATATCGATTCGGAATTTTTTTCATAAGTGACCATTTTGTGAACAATTTTGAAAGCGGTGTTATCTTTTAGAAAGAAAAAAGGAATGCGTTCTCAACAAATTCTCATTTTTTGGTGGTAAGCTGGAAAAAAAGGGGGGCTTCGAATGAAAAAGATTCTGCTTTTGTTAGCGGCAGCGGTCATTCTTGCGGGCTGTGGAGAAGGAACATCGTCTGTTCCGGAAAAGCCTGAGAAAAAGGAACAAACAGCTGAACAAGAAAAGAATTTTTTCGTGACGCTTGAGCAAACAACGGATGACCCTGCACTGCGCAATGCCGCTTACGAAGAAGCACTAAAAAGCGAGACGCTGACGGGCGGGTATTTGGGAGAGATCACACCGGAGCTGGAAGAGGATTTTGGCGTGCAGTCTATTGAGTTTTATACAGTGACAGAAGCCATTCAAAGCATTTATGGTGATTTTCATGATGACGGTATTTTGTATTTAAAAAACAGTGCAGATGGTGCAGAAGAGCCTGGTGTCTGGGTCGGCATTAAAAACCCGGATGAACGGGCCGATGAATTGGCGCGCCGCCTTCAGGTGTATGTAGATGAAGGGAAAATAGTCGCGAAATACATCCACTTGTTTGTCAGTGAATATAGTGATCAAGATAATCAGGACTTGATGTATGAGGTGTCAAAAGCAATCAAGCCGATGAGAGATGCGATGCCGGAGCCGGACCGTGTGGCCAACAGCATCAGTGTCGATACGATCACACGAACGATTGAGATTGGTCATGATTTTTTAACAGAGGAGCAAATGAAAAAGCTGAAGAATCAATTTAACGAGTACGAGATTGCGTTTGTTCAAGAAGGCCGGATGCTGCCGTTGCCGGGAGAACCGGATGTGGAATACCCGGATGAGCCTGTCACAAATGAACGGACAAATGAAGGCAGCTGGGTGATGGACGTTTCTGCGGACAGCATGCTGATTGTCAGTGCGGTTTCGAAGGACTTTTCAGAAAATGGTGGAGATAGTGAGTATTATGGCGCCACATATTTTTCATTTCCAAATGCAGAGGAAAAACTGAAGATCGGCCAGCGGGTCATCGTTGAGGCGTCGGGACCCATTATGGAATCCTATCCGGGACAGGGAAGTGCCAAGTTTGTCACTGTGCTGCCTGCTTATCAGCCGGACGGAGCAGAGCTGACAGAAGAAGAAGTGGTCCGCAAAGCGCTTGAGAAACGCGGGGACACGGGGCATATAGAAGGTATCCGTCACATCCTATTTGATAAAGAAACAGGTGAATGGACGGTGACGTTTGTGGATTCAATGGAAGCTGAGCCGACTGCTGTTGAAATTCGTGTATCTGATCAGGAGGAGAAGAAGCAATGAAAAAATTACTCCTTATGATTCTATTGCTGCTGGCAGGATGCACTGAACGTGCTGCATTACTTCCGGAAAATCCGGAAAGCATGCGCGTGCAAAATGGAGAGTCGCGAAATGGCTGGGTAATTGAGGAGAACGAGCTAATCCACCGGACAGCAGCTGTTTTGAATGACGCTAAAAAGCTAGAAGGACCTGTTACAGCCATTGGTGAAACGTTTAAGCTGTATGTATATTCAGACGAAGGAGATGAACAGGCCTATCCTGTTTGGCTGGATGATCAAAGCGTCATGTTTGAGCATAACGGAAAGCGCTACAGAACAGAAGACCCGGAAGCCGTTGAAACCATTCGGCAGATTTACCCGCTTCACGACCAGCCAAATGCCCAGTCGCTCGAAGCGTTTCAAGGGTTTTTGGTTGAAAAAACAAATGAGGATGGAATGGCCAAAGCGCTTATTGTGAGTGGCATTTCGAAAGAGCAGGCACGTACTCTGAACTACAGGAAGGTCACTGAAACGATCGAAATCACCGATGCCATTTGGTTTACAAGTGAAAACATGGAATTTGAAAAAAGAGAAAAGGGTGAGTTCATGACGGTCTGGTGGGATGCGGAAAAGCCGCATTCGGAACCAGGAATCTTAACGCTGGAGGCGGTAAAGGTATTGAATGGAGAAGAATTTGGAGGGAGTAATGAATAAAATAATCTACGTAGCAGCCGCTTTTCTATTCCTGGCTTCGTGCAGTCAGGAATTTGATGTTGGAGAATATGTGAAAGTAGAGCACGAGATGCTGGGGCTGTCTGAACCGATGAATGGTGGAAGTGTCTTAACTATTAGGGAAGCTGAAAGACCGACAGGAAAGCTAAAGGGGAATTTTACAAAACGAAAATAAAAAGTTCTAAAATAAGACAAATTTGGCCTTTTTCTATATAGGAAACGCCTTTCTTTTATTGTATAATTTAGTTCTATTTTACAATGAAAGGTTGACTGCACTAGTTGAAAAGATTGTTTAAGAGTGTACTCGCTCTAATTATGCTTCTGTCTCTCGTTCCATCTGCCTCTGCCGCTACATTTAAGGATGCCGGCACATTTAGTAAAGAAATTGATTATTTAACCGACGCCGGTATCATTATGGGATTCCCCGATGGCACTTTCCGTCCGGACCTGCCAATTAAGCGTGTAGACGCAGTGCGTATGATTATGCGCGAACTGCAAGAGCCGCTTGGCGATGCGCCGAACCCGAACTTTAAAGACATGTCTGTCGGATCAAAAGGGTACGATGAAGTAGCGAAAGCCGTGGAACTCGGCATCATTTCCGGCAAGCCTGGCAATGTGTTTGACCCGAATGGAAATTTAACGAGAGCGGAAATGGCGACAGTGCTCGTGAGAACATATCACTTAACTGGGATTTATCCTAAAGGCTTCACAGACGTATCCTTGAATTACTGGGGTTCTCCCTATATTTCAGCACTTGCAGCGAATAATATTACCATTGGATATAAAGACGGTACATTTAAGCCGACCTTAACGATCAGCCGCGCACATTTTGCGGCATTTATGACACGAATTATTGAGCCGTCATTCCAGCCGTCAAATCCTGAGGTTGCTGACACGTACTTAGAAGCACTTTTTGATATGGACATCATTGATTATAAGATGCACCCTACAGAACCGATCATTTTTGTATTAGATGGCGCGACGAATGATGTATCAGCGATTAACTATGAAACATTCGATGTAGTTTCTTCGGACGAGCTGGCACTCCCTGCTGAACGGATGGCTTATGCGAATGGAAAGATTTATGTCACGCAGCACAAAAAGCCGCATAGCCCATATTGGTGGGATGAAGATCAGGAAGGTGCGTTTACAGTTGTGAATGCATCGACATTAAAAATCGAAAAAACAATTCAAATTGCGCTTGATCCATATGATATCGAAGCAGACGATAAAGGAGTTGTATATATTTCATCCGGATCGGGCCAGCATACACGCGTCGAGAGCTATAACAGCAGCACGGGTGCTGTGCTGAGTTCGCAGCGTATAAATGATCAGAACCTAATTGAGTTAAACGAAGCACAAACAAAGCTTTATTCCATCACCACGCTGGTTTCCCCACGGGATTTAAGTGTGTATTCAATTACAGATGGTGTTCTTGGTCCTGAGAAGGATTCACCGTATCATGGAGAATACGATTTGGGCAAAGATTTGACTTTATCACCTGATGGCAAATACATTTTTAACAGCACAGGACGCTTCTTCCGCTCAGCGGCCAGCGTGACATCAGATATGACTTATGTTGGAAAGCTCGACCGTGCCTATTCATCTATTGCGTTTGATGTTAATTATGGTGAATTGTATACGGCGAACAGCCAGAAATTCATTCAAGCATATGATTATCAAACAATGGAAGCGAGCGGCCAGTTTACCACATACGGGAATGTGAAGAAAATGTTCTACGATCCAAACAGCAATACACTGCTTGCTTTTACTGCTGTTCAGTTAGGAAAATCAACTGTTCCATTTACAGGCTTAGAAGTCATTTACTTCGATACAGAAGAATAAGAAAAAGCGAGGGCGGTTCATACGTCCTCGCTTTTTTTATGTAATAAAATATGACAGAAAATCTTCAGCAATCATTGGATTTATGGCAGATTTTTTAAAAAAATTGGCGATTCTTCTAATAGTCATTTTTATTGTTTAGTGATTATAACCATTGAGAGAGGAGTTGTGGGAATCTATGATGTTAATAGAAGTAACATTAATGAAGGGAGAGATCACTAACTTATTTTCTGAATGTTTAGATTATAAAGGAGGGGTGAGGTGTATGAGTGAAAAGCTGCGCCAGGCCGTCGGTGAATCGGCCTTTGTAGAAGGGGAAGCCGCCATTGCCCGGCTGTCAAAGGACTACTACTGGTACTCTCCCGTTTTGGAGCAGGAGCTTGCTGGCAAAACGGCGGATTATGTGATCGTCCCGGAAACGGAAGAGGAGTTAAAGCAAGCAGTGATGGCAGCGGTCATCGAAAAAATCCCTGTCACCGTACGTGGCGGCGGAACGGGCAATTACGGACAGGCGGTTCCGATGACGGGCGGGCTGGTTGTGGATGTAAGCAAGCTGACCGAGATTCTGGAAATCGGTGACGGCTTTGTCCGGGTGCAGGCAGGAGCGAGACTGCGTGAAATTGAAAAAGCGATTCATGAAACGGACCAGGAGCTGACGATTTACCCTTCTACATTTGTAAAAGCAACAGTCGGCGGATTTGTATCCGGGGGATCAGGCGGCATCGGGTCTGTTACATGGGGGAACTTATGGGATGGCAATATCATCAGCGCCAAAATGATCACGATGGAAAATGAGCTTCGCGAGCTGACAGTGTCAGGCCCCGAACTGGAGCCATATATCCACAGCTACGGGACAACGGGCATCATGACGGAAGTGACCATTCCGATCAAGCCAAAATCCCGCTGGGTGCAGCAAATTTATGCATTCGACAATTTGACGGATGCACTTGATTTTTCCCGGACGGTTTCAGAGCAGGGCAAATGGAAGAAACGGCTTGTTTCGGTGATGGAAGCCCCGATTTCCGCTTTTTTCAAGCCGTTGAAAAAGCAGATTGGCGCAGCTGATCAGGCGCTTGTGCTCATTGAAATTGACGAAAGCAATCAAGAACGGCTGGAGGAAGAAGCGGTCGCTTACCGGGGAGCAGCTATTTATACGGTATCAGCCGATCAGTACCGGAAAGGCATCGGCATCTCGGACTTTACCTGGAATCACACGACGCTGTGGGCACTGAAGTCGGACAAGACGTGGACGTACCTGCAAAATTTCTTTTCGATTGATGATCTTCATCATCAGGTGAGGCAAATTAAAGATCGTTACGGAGATGACGTACTGCTTCATTTTGAATGGCTGCGTGATAAGGGGCGCCTGGTTCCGGCTGCGTTGCCGCTCGTGAAATTCACATCGAAGGAGCAGCTGTATGACGTGATCCGCTTTTTCAACGAAATAGGTGCTTCAACCAATGATCCGCATACGTATTTGCTTGGAGCGGGCGGATGGGATATGCAGATGGAAGCCATTGCGCAGAAAAAGAAGGAAAACGATCCCTTTGGCTTGCTGAATCAGGAGAAAATACCGGATGCGGCATCTATCCGCGGCACGACGAACGTTTAAACCCTACATAAGAGAGAAAGAGGAGGATGAATTAATGGAGAATTTATCATTTTTAAAGTGGAAATCATTACGGTCAGCGGTGGCGGTTCTGTCGATCAGTGCGCTTGCCGCATGCAGCGGCACTGCGTCAGACAGTTCATCCGGCGAGGAAGAAACAGCAGAAGCAGAAAGCGCCGAGCTGTTTGAAATGAAGCAGATTACAAGCTGGTTCCCCCAGGTGGAAAATGCGGGGCAGTATTACGCGCAAATGGAAGGGTTTTATGAAGACGAAGGAATTGAGATGACGACGGAGCCGGGCGGGCCGCAGGTTTCTTCTATCTCCATCGTTTCTTCCGGCCAGGCGCAGTTTGGCATGGCGCAGGCCGATCAGGTGCTGTATGCGATTGATGAAGGCATTCCGCTTGTCGCCGTTTTCGCCAATTTCCAGAAGACACCGCAGGGCATCATGTTCCATAAAGATCAGCCGATTGAAACGTTCGATGATTTAGGGAAGGATTACGAGATTTATTCAGCTCCTGGTGCCGGGTATTGGAAATATCTTGTGAACGAGTACGATATTGACGAGTCGCAGGCACGCAGTTATACAGGAGACAACACGATTTTTATGTCGAACAAAAAGGCCGCTTCACAAATGTACGTCACGTCTGAGCCGTATTATTTAGCACAGGAGGGCATCGAAACAGGCCATCTGTTAATCGCGGATTCCGGCTATTCTCCTTACGGCGACGTTCTATTTACAACAAAAGAATTTATGGAAGAAAACCCGGAAATGGTCCAGGCCTATGTGAATGCGACGAAAAAAGGCTGGGATGCGTATCATGAAGAACCAGCAAAGGTATACGACTACATTAAAGAATTAGATCCGGAAAAAACAGATGAGCAGATGGAATATGCAACAGGTGAAATGGAGGAGCTTGTCTTCGGCGGCGATGCAGCGGAAAGCGGCGTCGGCACGATGACAGAAGAACGCTGGCAGACACTGATTGACCAGGTGTATGAGCTCGATTTAATTGAAAACAAAATGGAGCCGTCTGACGTGTATACAACAGAATTTCTGGAAAACGCAGAGTAAAAGGAGCGGTGCAAATGAGGAAGCAGCAGAACAAGGCGTGGCAGGATTATTTCCTGCCGCGTCTTGCCACGACAGATATTCAAGCGCTGGATAAAGAAAAAGGAGTCGTTGTTCTCCCCATCGGTGCTGTAGAGCAGCACGGTCCGCATTTGCCGGTTTATACCGATACATTGATTGCGGAAGGGATGGTCACGAGTATATTTGAACATTTCACACCGGAGGATAACATCTGGCTTTTGCCGCCGGTGCCTTATGGGAAAAGCAATGAGCATTTTGGCAAGCCAGGTGTGATGACATTGTCCGCACAGACGCTGCAGCAGGTCATTCTCGATATCGGTAAAAGCGTGAAAGCAAGCGGTTTTCGCCGCCTCGTTCTGTTTAACACGCACGGGGGCAACATCGATGTGTTAAATATGATGGCGAGGGAAATTCGAATTGAAACAGGCTTGATGGTTTTTCGTATGAATGCGATGGATTTTAAAGCGGAGCTTGAGGACTTGTATTCTGCAGAAGAGCTGCAATATGGGATTCACGGCGGGGATGTGGAGACGTCGATGATTCTTGCGATTGAAGAAAGCTGGGTGCAGATGGACAAAGCGCCAGTAGAATATTACAGCTACAACCAGCCGGTGGATATAAAAGGCGGTCCCTATGCGGCGTGGCTCATCGATGATTTGTCCGCGTCCGGCATTTCCGGTGAAGCTGCCCTTGCGACAAAGGAAAAAGGAATGGAGACGATCGATCGGCTCAGCCAAAAAATGGCCGGCACGCTTCAGGAGATCAGCTCATTTGAAATGGACTCCTTCCGCTCAAAGCCGGTGCCATCAACCACATAAAGGAGGTGCGAGAATGACCCGTGCACTTGAACTGCAGCAGACATTCGGCGAAGACGTGATTCGGCTGGACGAAGCGTATGTGAAAAAAAGATCGCGTGACTATTACTGGTATTCTCCTGTTTTGAAAAAACAGCTGGACGGCTATGCGGGAGACTGTGTGGCGATTCCGCGTGATGAAGAGGAGCTGGCGGCTATTCTTTCGTTTGCGGTCCGTCACCGGATTCCTTTGGTGCCAAAAGGAGGAGGTACCGGCAACTACGGACAGATTATTCCGTTACACGGCGGAATTGTGCTGGATACGATGAAGCTGAATACGGTTAAACGAATCGACGATGGCGCCGGCACATTCGGAGCGGGGATCACTCTTGGCAAATTGACGCGCATTTTAAAGGGAAGCGGTCAGGAGCTGCGGTTTTTCCCATCAACGTATATGAAGTCAACGCTTGCCGGGTTTATTGCCGGAGGAACGGGCGGGATTGGCTCGATCGAGTACGGCACGCTCTGGGACGAAGGCAATGTGCTTGAGCTGACGATCATGACGATGGAAGAAAAACCGAAACGGCTCGACGTCCGCGGCAAGGAAGAGCTCGCAAAATACATTCATAACTACGGCTTATCCGGGGTGATTATAGATGCGACCATTGCGCTGGCGCCGAAAACCGATTGGCAGGACTTGCTTGCTGAGTTTGACGACTGGCGGGATGCGCTTGTTTTTTCTGAACAAATGGCTAAAAAAGAAACGGTGCGAAAAAGACTCATTTCTGTTTGTGAAGCACCGCTTTCGGCTTCTTTTCAGCCGCTTCGTCCTGTTTTATCCGGCGATAAGCACACTGTATTGATTCAAGCGGCACCCTCACATGTAGAGGAAATCCATCAATCAGGCTTGTCCTGCGGTGCCAGATGGATTGATGGTTTTCAAGCCTTCACCGCATCCAAGAGGCTTCGGGCAACGGATTTCAGCTGGAATCATGTGACCCTATGGCGGTTGAAGGATCATCCAGATGATACGTATATACAGGCGCGCTTTCATCCGGACACGTATGAGGTTCAAATGCAGGAGCTGTCACGGTCTTTTCCAGGGGAAGTGCTCATGCACGTCGAATGGATCAAATCGGGCGGTCACATTGTGCCAAGCTCTCAGCCGGTCATTCGTTACACGACCGATGAGCGTTTGTTTGCGATTATGGATCACTGCCGCAGGACCGGCGTCCGCGTCAGCAATCCGCATACGTTCCTGCTTGAAGAAGGCGGGAAGGATGACTGGATTGATCATATTTGCCAGGCGAAGCGGGAAAATGATCCTTACAGCTTGCTGAATCCAGGCAAGACGAAACGAATGGAGGTGGCGGAGCATGTATGATCTGCTGCTTCGAAATGTGCGGCCTGCGTTTTCGGACACAATGTGTGATATTGCCGTTCAAGATGGACGAATAGCGAAAATCGGCCAGCTGTCCGCTCCTGCAAACCGCGTAATGGAGGGAGGAGGCAGGACGGTGCTTCCGCCCTACGTCGAGTCGCATATTCATCTCGATACGGCGCTTACAAGCGGGGTGCCGCGCTTGAATGAGTCCGGGGAGCTGTTGGAAGGCATTGAGCTCTGGAATGAATACCGAACACGTTATTTAACAAAAGAGGACGTCACAAAACGGGCGCATGCCGTCATTGAAGAAATGGTAAAGCATGGTGTCCTGTATATGCGCGGCATGGTCGACGTATCAGATCCTCAGCTGACCGCATTGCATGCACTGATTGATGTAAAGAGAGCGGTTGCGCCTTTTCTGACGCTTCAGCTGATCGCTTTTCCGCAAAATGGACTCACGGCAGATAGAGGTGAGGCGCTGCGGCAAGCAATCGAACTCGGCGCAGACGGCATCAGCGCCGTACCGCACCTGGACCCGACACATGAAAAAG
The DNA here is from genome assembly GCF_900156125.1 of Domibacillus enclensis. Classification (GTDB taxonomy): domain Bacteria; phylum Bacillota; class Bacilli; order Bacillales; family Domibacillaceae; genus Domibacillus; species Domibacillus enclensis. The sequence continues at coordinate 111,600 of NZ_FTLX01000005.1, forward strand.
GGATCGAATCGCTGTATATATGCTTTGAGCTGGCCAATGAATACGATAAAGACATCCACATTTTTAGCGATGAAATCGATGACGGTGCTTCTCGTTTTGTGGAGACAGTAGCGTTGCTTGCAGCTGAATATGGCATGGGGAACCGTGTCACGGTCAGCCATTTAAATGCGATGGCGTATTATCCGGAAGCGTACGTGCGCAAGCTGATCGGTTTGATCAAGGCGTCAGACATCAACGTAGTGACGTGTCCGCTGATCAGCACAGCTGTTCAAGGGCGGCTCGATGCGTGGCCGAAGGGGCGCGGCATCACGCGGGTGAAGGATTTACACGAAGCGGGAGTAAATGTGGCGGTGGCCCATGATGATTTTTTAAGTCCATTTTATCCGCTTGGAACAGGCTCTCTTTTATCAGCCGGCCATATGCTGCTTCATCAGGCTCATATGACCGGTGCGCGGGATTTTGAATCGGTGTATGAGATGATGACAGCGAATGCTGCGCGTGTGATGAACATCGAAGGGTATGGCATTCAGGAAGGCCATCGTGCTGACTTTATTTTAGTTTCGGCCGAAAGTGCCCACGACCTGCTTCGGCGTCAGCCGGTCACAGAGCTGGTCGTTTCAAATGGACAAATCATTTGTGAAACGGTGCCGGCGCAAACAACGTATTTGATTGGACAGACTTGTACATAAGGAGTGAACAGGATGGAGATGACGATTTTAAATGCTCGTGTTCCGATTTGGAATGCGGACTTGTATTACAACGTGGCTATACAGGACGGGAAAATCGTGTCGGTTGACGGCCATGAACATCTGCAAAGCGGAGGTGAGCCATTTTCGTTTGCAGCGGCAGATGAAGAAAGGAAGGGAACGGTCGTGGATGTGGAGGGTGTGATCCTGCTCCCGTCCTTTTCTGACATTCATATGCACCTGGATAAATCACATTCTCTTCCTTTTGCAGGGAACATCAGCGGAACGCTTCAAGAGGCGATTGAAAGCTATGGACGGGCCTCTCAGTCCGTTACAGATGAAAACATGAAAGAGAGAATGAAAAAAACGGTGCTGTCAGCGCTTGCGCATGGCACCCGCTCGATCCGCACACATATTGATTTTCACACCCGTCTGGAGGAAGACGTAACGTTTCGTGGAGTTCGAATGGCGCTGGAATTGCGGAAAGAGTTCCAATCAGTTGTGGATATTCAAGTGTTCCCGATGCTGCCGTATTATCCGTACGACGCACAGGATCGCACCCGCATTGAACAGCTTCTCACGATGGATATCGACGGCATTGGCGGTGCTCCGCATATTAGCGCTGATCCCCATGAAGGAGTGCGCGAGCTTTTCCGCTACGCGGTAAAGCACAATCTGGCGCTCGATATTCACACGGATGAAAGTGACGACCCGCAGACCAACACGATTTTAACGATTGTGGATGAAACCATTAAGCACGGCTACGAAGGACGGGTCAACGTCGGTCATCTGTGCTCGCTTGCCGCAATGAATCAGAAGCAGGCGGATGATGTAATCGGGAAAATGAAGCAGGCATCGTTAACAGCTGTCACATTGCCGGCCGCCAATTTGTACTTACAGGGCCGTGGTGATAAAGGGACGGTACGGCGCGGCGTCACGCGTGTAAAGGAGCTGCGGGCAGCGGGTATTCCGGTTGCCACCGCTTCCGATAACGTCTGTGACCCGTTTCATCCATTTGGCCGCGGCGATTTGCTGCAGATTGCTCAAATTACCGGCTATGCGGCACATATGGGCGGAACGGAAGACGTCATTGACCTGCTTCGAATGATCACAGACGAGCCGGCGGCCATTATCGGGCAAACGAATAAAGGTATTCAGATCGGTCAGGAAGCAAGCTTTATGCTCATTAAAGCCTATTCAGTGGCAGAGCTTTTCGCCCAGCTGCCGCAAACACGCGCGGTCTATGGAAATGGGCAGTGGCTGTCAAAAATGCATACGGCTGTATCATTTAGCCAGACCGCATCGGAGAGCCCGGTGTAAAGAAAGGGGAGAATGATTTTTGACAACGATTGCGATTGTCTATTACAGTGCCTATGGACATATTGCCGAGCTGAGTGAAGCGGTCGCTGAAGGCATCGGTGCCGTAGAAGGAGCCGTGTACAGCCGGCTGCGTATTCCTGAATTTTCAGATCCGGCTATTCAGGTTGCGCTGCAAAGACAGGATCAGGTTTCTTCTAAACTGGGCAAACATTTTGGATTAACGAAGCGGGTGGAAGATTATAAAAAGGTGCAGCAGGATCAGGCGATGATTCCGGTTGCAACGATGGACGATTTACGTGAGGCGGATGGAATCATTTGGGGATTCCCGACGTATTTAGGGACGATGCCCGGTCAGGTGAAATCTTTTCTGGATCAGGCGGGGCAGTTTTGCACGACGGGTGAATTAGAAGGAAAGCCGACGGCCCTGTTCACAAGTGCCGGCTCTATTCATGGCGGTCACGAAGCGGCACTTTTAACATCCCTCGTGCCACTGCTCCACTTTGGCATGATTTACGTTGGTCTTCCGTACACCGAAAATACCGAATACTTAACGGATAAAGCGGTTGGGGGTTCGCCATACGGCGCCTCCACTCTTGCCGGTCCGGACGGATCAAAGCGGCCATGTGACGATGAACGAAAAATGGCAGGACGGCTGGGAACACGTGTGGCGATCATTGCGGATTCGCTGAAAAAAGGTCGTTTCCTTTCATGTAATAAAAACGTGCTTGGGACAAAAGGTTCTGGATAGAATAAAAAGCCGAACGATCACATTCGGCTTTTTTTTGAGCTCTTCATGATGGTAAATCGTTTAGTGACTGCGCTTGAGACAATATTGAAAGGACGGCTTCTGCAGTGCTGCGCGTTCGAAGGGGCGGGAGGTGAGCTGATCCCTTCCGAGTCTCCGCCCTGCGCCAGCCGCCCTTAGTGGGGAGGGCAAGCAGCTTGTAAAACCTAAAAAGAAGCGATCTGAATGTGTAACAACAAACTTCATTCTATTATTCGTATAAAAAAAGAAAGGGCACTTCTCATACAGCCACTTGTTAGTCGTTGATACAATCCGTTTTCAAGTTTTTATCCTCTTTGTTCATTAAAATCACTATGGGCGCAGGGAGGCCGGCGCAGACTCCCACTGGACGAGCGGACAGGCTGAAACAGCCATGGTTTTTGGGCTGGTTCAGCGTTCGCCCAGTAGGAAAGCGGAGCCGGCAGCCCGGAGCCCCTGTATGTGCATTTCCAGAAAGAGAATTAAGCTACTAGGTTGTTCGGTTTCAACGGCCAATCTCATTGTTATGTCCCAGCCTCGGTTTGTTTGGAAATCATGCGTATATCCAAAGCCGTCAGGATGTTTCTTCTGTTTGCCTAAAAAAGCCTCTTCGCCATTCTTCCAATTCAGCCGGCATCATTGGCTTCCCATAATAATAGCCTTGAATGGCGAGGGGGTGGTCGGTGGAGATAAGAAAGTCAACCTGCTCGGCCGTTTCTACCCCTTCAATGACAATATGCAGATTCAGCGACTGGCCGAGTGTGATAATCGCCAGCAGAATGGCCGAGTCTTTTTCAGATTGAGGCACCTGGTCGACGAATGACTTATCAATTTTCAGCGTGTTAATCGGCATTTGCCGCAAAAAAGAAAGAGAAGAGACACCTGTTCCGAAGTCATCAAGCGCAACAGAAAAGCCCTGCTCCCGAAATAAATGAATCGCCCGGATGGCGCTTTCGGCCGACTGGACAACGCTTGTTTCGGTCACTTCAAGCTCAAGCTGCTCGGGTTGGATTGAATAGCGATCGATCACTTTTTTCAAGACATTGCTTAGTTTAGAAGATGTAATGTATTCACCCGGAATATTGACGGCGACCTTTTCGCCGGGCAAACCGGACTGTGTCCATTGCTGCAGCTGCCGGGCAGCGCGGTCAATCACCCAGTCAGTTACATCATCAATTCGATGATTTTGCTCCAAAATCGGAATAAACACGCCGGGTGAAAGCATGCCGAGAGTGGGATGCTTCCAGCGGATGAGTGCTTCAAACCCGTCAAGCTGTCCGGAAGCAGCCAGGATCTTCGGCTGGTAGACGAGAAACAGCTCTTCCTCTGCCATCGCACGTCCGAGCCCTTGTAGCACTTTTTGATCAAAGGAAAAGGTATGGACGGCTGGATCATATACAACCACTTCATTGTCATATCGGGTAAGAGGATGTTCAAGAACAGCCAGTGCATTCGAATACAGCTGGTGCTGGGTGTCAGCTTCTTTTACAAAGGAAACGGAACATACAGAGGTCAAGTAAATCCATTTATCCTCTAAATAAAAGGGCCCTCTCCATTTTTCTGCGACCGTTTCCATAATCCGAAGAAAAATATCTTGATCGACTTCTTCCGAGAGAAAAGCAAACCGGTTTCCTTCGATCCGGTATAACGCCATAAAACCAGCGCGGGCGTCCTGCAGCTCAAGGGCAATCTGCTGAATCAGCTTGTCTCCGAAGGCATAACCATACCCGTTATTGATTTTTTCAAAGCCATGAAAATGCCAGATGGCCAACAGGCGGTTGTCTGATTTTTTCATCAATGTCTTTTCAAACTGACGACGGTTGGGCAGCCGTGTCAGACCGTCAAAGTAGCTGATTCTGTAGTCAATGTACCGGTCCATTAAGCTAGAGAAAAGAAGCGAGATAAGCAGGAAAAACATTCCGGCTGTGACCGGACCAATCAGCATGTTCATATCGGAATGGCCAGCGTGTCCCGAGAGTATGGAAGTAGGAGACGCATAAAAGGAAACGGCCGCCATGCCGGTGTAATGCATGCTAGAAACCGCCAGTCCCATTATAAGAGCGGTCAGGATTTTCATAAGCCGCTTTTCCATCAGCTGTTTTAAGCTGGAGAAAATATAAAGAGCCACGAACGAAACAACAATGGCAATGACAACTGATATAGTAAATAAACCGGCGTGATAAGTATGGATCGCCTCCATCTCCATTGCTTCCATTCCCATGTAATGCATCGCTGCAATGCCAATCCCCATGGCGACTCCTGCCAGAGCGAAGGTCATCAAGGACTGGTTTTGCTTATTGGCTAAATGAAAAGCGAGAAAAGAAGCAACGATGGCAGGCAGAATAGAAAGAAAGGTCCAAAGGTGGTTATAGCTCATCGAAACAGGCAGCGAAAAAGCGTTCATGCCGATGAAATGCATCGACCAAATGCCGAACCCCATTGCAAGCGACGCCAGAACAAGCCAGACGGACCGGTGAAAAAAGCCGTTTTTCTGCACACGCTCATTCATGGAAAGAGCTGTATAAGAAGCGAGACAAGCCATGGAGATCGACAAAACGACGATCGGCCACGAATGGTCTCCCGATAATTCACTGTAATTTTGCGGGATAGAGGGGGAAAACATGTACATTCCTCGTTTCTACAAAGATCATAGTATTTATATCGGCGACTTTGTCCCTATTCTTAACAAATAATGAGAGAAAAGGGCGAAAAATGTCGAATGTCTTTACTGACCTATATGCTTGATCTTCACGTTGCTGAAAACGGATGGGCCGCCTTCGGAAAACAAGGCAATGCCTTGATCTTCATGTTCAGGGAACACTAAGCTGGAATGAACCACTTTTCCGTCCCCTATAAACAATTCAACGCTTGTTTTGTCCACAAGAATGGTGACATGAACCTTTTTATTGCTGCTGTCAAATGGGGCGCGGCTTTCCAGTAAATGACCGGTTTGGTCCGGCTGGCCGGTAAAGGACCGGTTCACGTAAGAATAGCCTGCCTCTGAAAGAATGCCGACGTCGACGCGGCGTTCCTGATCAGCAGATTCACGTAGACGGAAGCCGATATTTGTTGCTTCTGACCACGTAATATCTGCTTCGAGCTGATAGGAATCACCCGTTGTTTTTAATGTTTCAGCTCCGTTTACTTCGATCTCGTCATAAGCATCGGTAGAATGAACGAATTTATCCAGTGCTGCTGCAGGCTGTGAGGCCAAATAATACTGGCCGCGGCCATCGTGCTTCAGCTGAACCTCGCGGACGACCGAATCCATCCCGTTGAAATTCTCTTCCATTGTCGGCGTTTCATGGGCGTAGTCCCAGTTGTTCATCCAGGCAAGCGCGTACCGTTTTTGCAGCTTGTCCTGTTCGGCTCCATCTTCAAATGTCACACCACCGTACCAGTCAAAGCCGTAGTCCAGCCATTCCGGTTCGCTTTGGTCCGGGAAAAATTCCTTTCCATCAAAATCTCCGCTCCAATAAGCATAGGTGTTGGGCTTGCCAGCTGCTTTTCCGTTCGCACTCACGCCGAGCACCCATTTGACCGTTCCGTCCTCTGCGCGCATGAAAAACAAATCCGGGCATTCAACGAGACCGATGTTTTCAGTTGAAAAGCCGCTCGTATACTGCCAGTCTTTTAAATTGTCGGATTCGTAAAAGCCAATTTTCGTGCCTTCCGCCATAGCCATGACCCACTTATCATGCTGATCATCCCAGATGATTTTCGGATCGCGGAAATCCTTTGTGCCTGGATTCGGGAGGACAGGCTCTTCGCTGTAGGAGGTGAACGTTTTGCCTTCATCGGTGCTGTACCAGAGAAATTGCTCCTGCTGGCCGCCATTCTTGGAAGGCTGTGTCACAACGGCTATAAAAGCGTTATGACCAAAGCCAGCTGTATTGTTTTCATCAACGACAACAGACCCGGACCATGGATCGCCGTTTTCATTCGTATATTTCGGAATGGCCACGCCTTGATCTTGCCAATTCACTAAATCTGTTGACGTAGCATGGCGCCATTCGGTCCCGTTTCCGTCCGGGTAATCGCCGTTATAAAGATAATAATAATGATAGACCCCTTTAAAATAAACAGGCTTTTGCGGATCGTTTTTCCAATGGTCTGGTGATGTGAAGTGGTAAGCCGCCCGGTAAGAAGCGTCCTCTTTCTCTTTTGTTAGGGGACGATCCACCCAGGAGACAATGGTGTAAATAAACAGTCCGATGACACCTGCTGCAAAAAGGAGCAGGCCAAGCCGTTTATGTTTTTTTTTCATCATTTTTCACCGCCTGTATAGAAAAAGAAAATGCCATGTGACTGGCATTTTCCTTTCAATCGTTTTATTTGTTTGTAATCTGACCCTGTTCTAAAATGCTGTTTTCTACAACAGATGTATTAGGACCTTTAATTTTCAGCTCAAAGCTTGGCGCAAACGTTGACTTACGGTCTTCAAAGAAGCCTCTGTTTGTCATGTAGCTTGTGACGACAAAGTTATCTGTGTTTTCCTGTGGAATCACATAATGCGCGTATGTCCACGTAATGTCACGAGGATTCAAATCCTGGTGCAGAACGATACCCGTTTTGTTCAACGGCTTGTATGGGCCGTCAACAGAGTTGGACACGTAGCCGAGCATGTAAATATCTTCGTCATCTATACCGTCAATGGTCATTTTTGAACCGCGAGTGCTCGTGAATAAATAAAATTTACCGTCTTTTTCAAAGATATTCGGGCGTTCAATTTCATCGGTCACTGTATTCGAAACGATCAGCGGCTTCATTTCCTTTTTCATGGTGAAATCGTCATTGATTTCAATGATGCCGATTGCACCGTTTGCTTTCTCAGCTAATTCCTTCTTCGGGCTTTGAAGAAGCTTTTGTTTTTCTTCCTGGAAGAATTTTTCGCTGTTGCCATAGTACGCTTTGTTGTAAAGGGATTCTTCACCCTGATACCCGTATTCTGTCCCTGTATTTGCTTCAAACACAAGGTACTTGCGGCCGTTGTCTTCTACGTAATGGGGATCACGGAACGTATGGTTATCGGAGAAATCTCCGCCGCCAAACGCTTTGTCAACCGTTTGATACGTTTTGCTGTCGCCGCCTTCATAAATCGACTTGTAATCCTCTACACCGTCAATGTTCAGCGTATTCGTGTCAGGTTCAGACAAGTTCACCTGCGCCGTTGTCAATGTTTGTTTGCCGTAGTGGCCGGATTCTGGTGTGAAGGGCTCGCGGTTTGTATAAAACAAGCGAACTTCGCCATCGTCGGTGAATGTGGCAGAACCGGACCATTCCTCCGCTTGATATTTCAAGTACGGATCATTTGGCTGGAATTTGTCACTGTCTTCAAACACGCGTCCAGCGTTTTTCCAGGCATCCAATGAATTATCGCCGACTTTTTTGTAGAACATGTAAATGAATGTGTCGCTTCCGTTTTTAGGATCACCGGCTAATCCGAATACGATATGGTAGCCGTTGTATTCAGCAACCGTGCCATCCGTGTTTTGCAATGGCCATGTGTCCCAAACGTCCATCATGATCGTGTTGCCGTTCTCATCTGTTTTTGTCGCTGCCGGAATATTCCGGATGGTGGATTCGTCAAACGCAGGGACCGTGAATTTCGGATCGCCGTGCTGGCTAATCATATTCTTCATATCTGAGCGGGTGATTTGCGATAAATCATACGTTTCTTTGTAATCCCGGGCATCTTTTGGAGCGGCAAATGCCTGCGGCGCAATCCCTCCTAATAAAATACCGGCGCCGAGAGTGACGACAGTTGCTTTTGCTGTTAGCTTTTGAACGTTCATTCATCTTCCTCCTGTGCTGTTTTTTAGTATTCGATATGTAGTACAAGTAAAAGTATACGGGGGGATTTCTATTCTGGATATGGCATGAATTGATTGAGATTTCGTCTTATATTGATAAGCGGAGGGAAAAAGGAAGCATAAAAAAAGCCCCGCTAAATGCGGAGCGGAGAAGGGAGGACACCGTTTTTTCCTGCTGTTTCTCACGTTTCGTCCCGTTGTTCCTGAGATGCCCGTTCCCACGATTGTTGAAATGCCTCCAGCAATTGTTCGCGGGTCAGCTGCTTGCCGATGTACAGCTGCATCGCTGTCCCGAATTCTTCCTTGATGCCCGGCGGAAAATGAAACCAGTTGGCGTGCAAGGCGTTTCCTGATTGATAAGCTTGAATGGTTTCATCCGCAAGCGCTCCTAAGTGATCTGATTCAATATTCTTGAAAGCAGGGATAAATTGAAAGCGCTCGGTCATGTATTGCTGTCCTTTTTTCGATGAAACCATCCAGTTTAAAAACTTCTTTGCTTCTTTCTTTTTTTCAGGCGCAGCCTGCTTATTGACGACCCAATAATTCGGCACGCTGACGACCAGTTCACTTTCGAGATGATCATTAAGAGGAATTGGAAGAAAGCCGATGTTCATATCTGGTGATTGCTGATCGATCATCGGCTGGACCCAGTTTCCCTGCTGAATCATGGCGGTCTGTCCGGTGGAAAACAATTCCACTTCCATATTGTAATCCGTCGTGAGCGGGTTTTCATTTCCGTATTGAAGTGTCATGTCCAGCAAGTCGATCACATCACTGAACAACGGGTTGTGACTGATCGTGTCCGTCCCGTCATTTAATCGCTGAATAAACGCGTCGGGGTCTTTCTGCTGGGCAAACGCTACATTCATCAAGTGATCGCCGAGCTTCCATTCTTCATAATAGCCGGTCGCAAACGGGGTAATGCCGGCGGCCTGCAATTTCTCTGTTGCCGCAAGAAGCTCCGTTCGTGTATCAGGAAGGGTCTCAATGCCGGCTTGATCGAACAGCGCTTTGTTGTAAATAAATCCATAGCCTTCAAGGTTGATCGGCATCCCGTGAAGCTGCCCGTTGAACGTCATCGGCTCGAGTGATTTATCATATGCCTGGTCTACCCAGGGCTGATCAGACAGGTCTTCTAAATAGTTCTCCCATCGCCTGGCGGTTTCATAGCCGCTGTTTGTGAAAATGTCAGGCCCGTTGCCAGCGGCTATATCAGCCTTTAAATCAGCGAGGTCGTCGACTGCCCCGCCAACAGTGTGAATGTCAATCGTCACGTGAGGGTTTTCCTCCTCGTAAGCGAACACCATTTCTTCAAAAGACTCAGCAATTTCGATTTTCGGATTTCGAATGGTCAAGTGGATGGGCTGTTCGTCGGGTTCGATTTGACTGGTTTCCGGCTTTGATTCTGGCTGACAGGCAGATAAAAGAAAAGCGGTCAGACCGATTGAAAAGACTTGGATGATGTTCGTATTCATTCGTTCACCTCTATCGTATTAAACATAAGGCAGAGAGCTCATGATCTGCCTACTGGCTGTTCCGGTATTCGAACGGAGTCATGCCCACTACCTTTTTAAATAGCTTGGAGAAGTATTTTTCATCCTGATAACCGAGCAGCAAGGAGATCGAATAAATGCTTTTGTCGGTTTCCTTTAACCATTGCTTGGACTGATTGATTCGCCGGTTCGTCACATATTTGGATAACGGCATGCCTGTTTCTTGCTTGAATTTCCTTGAAATATGCTCGCGGCTGAAGAAAAAGCGTCTGGACAGCTTTTCCAGACTTAACTCTTCCATATAATACTGATCGACGTAAGCAACAAGATCTTCCATGCGGCGGGCCGTTTCCAGCTCATCCAGGCGGTGAATGGATCTGAAGTTTTGTTTGTCCATTTCCTGCTGCAAAGACTGAAATGCAGCGGGCAAGTGTTCAAGAGAAGGAAGCGGCTGGCTGACGAGGCGGACAGGCAAATTCACGTGATGACTAATCCATTCCTCCACAGCCAGCCAGTGACCCTGTATTGTGATCACGAGACAAAGCGTCGCATCCCGCTGAAGCTCGAACGCATGTCCAAGTGTCCGCTCTGCCAGTTCATCCGCTAGGTCTTGGATGTAAGGAGCAGGCTGATGCATTTGGTAGAAAGACAATAGCGTAACATCGTATGCTTCCGTTGCGGGCAAGGCCGATTGAAGGTGCGGCAAGTCCGTCATATCACCTGAGCAGACCGCCCAAACCAGCTGGCTCATTTGCAGCTTTTTCGCATCTTCATATAATCCGGTTTCTTCATATAATCGTTTTTCCACGTCGTTTGTCCACTCGGCAACAGCCCGTTCGAGCGTTTGGTTGAACGCATCAGGCTCTATCGGCTTCAGCAAGTAATCAAAGCTGTTGAATTGGATGGCCTTGCGCATAAAGGTGTAATCATCAAATCCGGTAATTAAAATGACTTTGCCTGTATACGAAATCGAATTTAGCCACTCCAGAAGCTCGATGCCGCTCATTTTGGGCATTTTAATGTCTGTAAAAATGATCTCCGGCTTTTCGGTTTCAATGATTTCCTTTGCTTCATCGCCATTTTTTGCTTCGAGTAATTGAGTGACGCCGTTCGCTTCCCACTGACCTACATGTCGGATGACATCACGTACGTTAAATTCATCATCGGCAATTAACACTTTCATTCTGTTTCCTCCTTATGCGCTAACATCGTTTCATCATTCGAAAATGGAGGGGCAGCTGGAATGATGATCGTAACAGAAAACCCTTTTCCTTCCTTTGAATGAACGGAAAAAACAGCCGCAGAACCGTAGTGCAATGCCAGACGGTCATGAATATTTTTCAAGCCGATTTGGCCGGAGCCATCGCTTTGTGAATCCTTAATATGGTTCCGCAGCGTTTGAAGCTCGGCGTCTCCAAGGCCCGGACCGTCATTTTCAACAGAAAGGTGGAGGCGTTCTTCATGAATGCTTCCTGTAATGATTAACTGGGATTCGTAGAATCCTTCCTCATACGTATGCTTGAAAAAGTTTTCAACGAGCGGCTGAAGAATCATACTTGGAATCTGTGCATCTAAAACGGGCTCGCTCATATGAATCGTATGCTTTACCTTGTGCCCGAAACGCTCCATTTGAAGGTCGAGGTAGGCATTAATATAGTTTATTTCCTGGCGAACCGTCACCCATTGGTTCGCCTGCATAGAATAGCGCATCATGCTCGATAAGGACGTCAGCAGCCGGTAAACAGCCGGCGCGTTGGCTCTTAAGGCTACAGCGCCGATTGATTGCAGCGCATTAAATAAGAAGTGGGGATTGACCTGAGATTTCAATGCTCTGAATTCATTTTTTCTGTTTTCAATTTCCAGCTTGTATTCACGGTCAATGTGATGATGAATGCGATTCATCATCGCATGCATATGGCTTTCCAAGTGACCGATTTCATCATCGCGGCTGCTGGCAAAAGGGATGTCCGTCTGGCCGCCTTCTATCGAGCGCACCTTCCGGCTGAGCAGCTGGATCGGACGAGTGATCCGGTAGGAAATAAGTGTCACCATGACCAGCCCGAGCAAGCCGACAACGAGACCAACCAATATATTGATAAAAGCGGTTTTACGGGCGTCACTGAATAACACATGGCTTGGGATGATTTTCACAACGGTCCACTGATCGAGTGCGCCCGTCAGTTTTTTCGATAACACAATTTCCTCCTCCGAATCTCCATATGAGGATGTGATCCGCTGTTTGAGCTGAGCAGGAATCTGGCTGCCGATAAGGGAGGAATCCGTGGCATACATAATCCGGTCATTGGCATCAATCAACAAAGCAGAAGCGCCCTCCTCCTGAGACAGGCTGTGCATCATTTTCGCGTAAGCATCCAGATCAATATCCATTGTCATGATGCCAAGAAACTCGTTGGACAGAACATCCACGATTTTATGGTGAAACGTCATGACCATCGCGTGGTCGGACTCGGGCAGGATGGCGGCTTGATTGTAATTAACAATTTCATGAGGTGGCTCAATCACATATTGTTCGTTCGATTCATAAAGCTGCTTGATCGGCCCCTGAGAGAGCAGGCCGGGCTGCGGCTTGCGTGTGCTGATCATCGCATTGTACACCGTAAAGGCCTCTTGGTCCTGTTCAATATAAAAGCGTAGCTGACGAATTTCATTTCTTGTTAAATAAAACGTTTCAATGCTTTTTTCCATCGCCATTGAGTCAAAATAAATGGAATCCTCGAACCCGTTCTCAAACATTCGGAATAAATCGGGATTGCGGTATAAGATGTATGGAAGGTTCACGAGATCCTCGGAATACTGCTCCAGCTCATCCGCTGTTCCTTCGAGCTGCTCCCGGCTGTTCTCCAGTTCATTCCGCTCGATGCTAGTTTTGGTGTAGCCGTATATTAAAAAAACAAAAAGAAAATAAGGCAAAATAATAAACAAAAACAATAACAGTAACAAGCGGCTTTGAATGCTTTTCATAAAACGAGCCCCTTTGTTTTTAAATATGCTAAAACTATATCAAATCAGCAGGCGGCGTCAATCATGCATAAGTAGCTGAATTAATCGAATAGACAAGGACCCAGAAACGGAAAAAGAAGTGAGTCTTTTTTAGAAATATGCTTTTCTCCATATTCGAAGCAAGTGCCATTAGACCTTGGGAGCATACTGCTTTTTCCAATGTCTAGCGAACTATTTACGCAACTGGATGTAAATGCTAAAATCAGCTGAACACATTTTAGAATAGGAGATTCGAACTTGAACAAATACTCTTTTTTTACAGCCGCAACTGCCGCAACCGTCACCGTCGCCAGCTTTTCAGCTCCAGCAAGCGCAGCGTATGAGCATCCCTTTACAGATGTAGGGGACCGGTACGGCGAAGCGGTTGAATTTTTATATACGATTGAAGCTATTAACGGGATTTCCTCGACGAAGTTTGGAACGCAGCAAACGTTAACTCGCGGCGATGCAGCCGTCATTTTGGCGAATATGCTGCTGCTTGATACAGAAAATGCACCGGATGCAGGCTTCACAGATTTGAACAGCCGCGTGAAGCCGTCTGTTGATGCACTGGCGGAATACGGCATCGTGTCCGGCGTCACAGCAACAGAATTCAAGCCAGGCCAGCCGCTTAGCCGGGGAGCTATGGCGAAATTCCTCGTGACAGCTTTTGAACTGGAAGAGTATGCAGAAGAAACGCCGTTTACCGATGTTGGCGGCGTATTTGCTCCTTACATCGAAGCGCTGTATGGAACAGGCATTACAAACGGAAAAACGGCTACATCGTACGGCACGAACCAGAACATCACACGCGGCGAGTTCGCGAACCTGCTTTATGGAACCGTGCTTTTTGATATTGAAAACTCGTATTATCCAATGGCAGTAAGTGCCTCGGTTACGTCAGCTACGACAACAGCCGTGGTTCTTGATGAAGCGGCACCGGCTGAGTACACAGCAAGAGATATTGCGGATTCGTTTTTCTTTTCCATCGAATTCAGCGACGGCTCGTCAACTGAATTCGACCCAACGTCCTTCTCCCTGTCTGCGGACCGCACAACGTTGACGATCCGCCACGAGGATTTAACGGGCAAGCAAGGAACGATGCTCGTGGATGACTGGGAAACAGTTGTTGAAGCGCCATTCAATTTTTCATCGGTGACGACGTCTTCCAGCGCAAGTATTGAGGCAGACTTTGACCAGCCAGCCGGTCTTCCTGCAACAGAAGCTGCTCAATAAAAAGAAAAAAAGGCACCCGAAAAGGTGTCTTTTTTTCTTTTTATTGGACTATAAACCCCGATGGTAGGAGGTCAATTTCACAATGAACGTTTCCCATGTTCCTTTAAGGCAGCCTGCAGACTGGGATAAAACGTCATGTCGTATACCGCATGAATGGTTTGGTTGAAATGAAACGCCATTTTAGGCGAAACCCCGCTAACGACGACCTCCGCTCCCATCAGCTTGGACGTATGCTGCAGATTTTGCATCCACTGCTCACTCATGTCTGTTTCTAGATAAAGGCCTGTTACATCCACGATTACTTTTTCCACAGCTGTTTTGTACAGCTGTTTGGACAGCTTATCCATCAGCAGCAACGAGCGCGCGGCATCCATCTGGCCTACGAGAGGCACAACCATCGTTTCGTCATCCAGCAGAATAATCGGAATAGACAGGTCTTCAATTTCTTTTTTTGCTGATTCAATGTCTACATTCAAGTGCACCTTATCTGTGACATCGTATTGAAGTCCGATAAAATAAAGAGTTTCATTTATCCAGACGGGCTTAATGTCAACCTTGTTCCAAAACGGTGTTCCGTCCTTTCGATAATTTAAAAGGGTGTGCTGAAATGGACGCGCTTCTTTAATAGACTGACGCATCGTCTGTACACTAAGCGGAGCTGTTTTTTCTCCCTGGAGAAACCGGCAATTTTTCCCTAGAACTTCTTCTCTAGTGTAACCCGTAATATGCGCAAATCCGTCGTTCATAAAGACAATGGGGTTGTCCGGCTTTGAGGCATCGGTAATAACAGCGCCATTTTCAACCATATTTAAAGTTTCGGTAAGCAGCTGGATGGAGGGTTGTTCAGTTATAAAGTTCATACGTTTCTCCTTTGTTCATGTCCGGCCTCTTCATTAAAATACTTTTCATCATCAAGAAAAAACAAAACATTTTTTATAGAAAGTATATACCCTTTACTTTCTATTTTCAAAACCGTTCGATGTGTCTTTAAGCATAGTTCCTAACGACTGTTTGTTGAACGATGAGACGAATGACCCGTTTGAATATGAAGATGGGCTATCCCTTGCTGAATATTACATTCCGGCATATTATCGAAAAAGAACAGCTGATGAAGGAACTGGATCGGCACAACCCAAACGTAAAGATCCATTTTGAAGAAGGTGCGAAATGAATGATGGTTCGTCCAGTTGCATTATTCGGTCGAATAAGAACACGAAGAGGCAGCAGCCTTATGACGGAAGCCGTATGGTAGGCTTCTTTTTTGTTTGGAAAAAATAGTTTACACCCTGTTTACAAAAAGACATCAGCATTGATACGCTCCACTTTAAGCTTTTCCACACGTTTACAAATACTCAACATAACTTTTATTTCTCATTTATTCTCTGTTCACAATTCATCCGTACAATAAAGTATAAGGGATTACCTTATATTGAATGAAGCGGAGGAATGGATGTATGCGCAAGTTATTTTTATCAGCGGCAGCACTGGCAGCTCTTTCAGCCGGCTGCTCACAGGAAAGTCTTCAATCAGGTGAAGCATCAGAAGAAGAAACGGGTTCTGGCACTGCCGGAACATTGCAATTTTATACGTCACAGCCGGATGAAGACGCACAAGCGCTTGTGGATGCGTTTGGCGAAAAGCACCCTGACGTAGAGGTAGAGATGTTCCGCTCCGGCACAGAGGAAGTGATTTCCAAGCTTCGGGCAGAAAAGCAGGCGGGAGACGTACAGGCGGATGTCCTTCTCGTTGCGGATGCTGTTACATTTGAAAGCTTAAAGGAAGAAGAGTTCCTTATGGAGTATGCATCACCGGAAGCAGATTCGATACCGGAAGCCTTTGTGGACACCGATGGCATGTATACAGGCACAAAGGTGATGGCGACAGGCCTTGTTATCAATACGAATGAAGCGACAGACATGCCGGACAGCTGGAGTGTGCTGACGGATGAAGCGTCAAAAGGAAAAAGCATTATGCCGAGTCCATTTTACTCCGGAGCGGCTGCTTACAATTTAGGTGTCATAACACGGCAGGACGCATTTGGCTGGGATTTTTATAAAGACTTAAAGGCGAATGAAATGGGCATCACGAAAGGAAACGGCGGTGTTCTAGAGGCCGTGGCATCTGGTGAAAAAACATACGGAATGGTCGTTGATTTTGTTGCGGCACGCGCCAAGCAGGAGGGATCACCGGTTGAACTCGTTTACCCGAAAGAAGGGGTGCCGGTCATCACGGAGCCGATTGGCATTATGGAAAACACAGAAAATGAAGAAGCAGCTAAAGCGTTTGTAGACTTTGTCCTATCAGAAGAAGGCCAGCAGCTTGCGGCTGACATCGGCTACACACCGATCCGTGAAGGAGTGGCAGCGCCGGAAGGGCTGAAAACACTTGATGAGATGACAGTGCTTGAATCTGATACAAGCGAGCTGTTTAACGCGCGCGAAGAAGACAAGCAGCTGTTCGGCGATTTGTTTGGCGAGCAGTAAAAAGGAGAGAATGATGATTTCGGAGCAATCAGTCGCACCGGAGAGAAAAAGAGGAAAACTCTTTTTCTCTCCTTTCTTGCATCTTAAGAAGCTATACGCATTTATTGGTTTGTTGCTTGTTTTGTTGTTTTTTGTGGTACCCGTTTTTCGGCTCGGTCTTTTAAGTGTTCTGGCAGAAGGCTCCTTCTCCCTGGCCCACTATCGCGAGGTGCTTCAAGAAGCGGCGACGTGGACAACGGTGAAAAATACCATTTACATTACAATCGGATCAACTGTTTTAGCCATTGTCCTCGGTGTAACTATCGCTTGGGTAATGGCCTATGTGCACATCCGAGGGAAAAGGTGGATTCAGCTGTTTATTTTTCTTCCTTTTATTATCCCATCGTATATTACAACGCTTGCCTGGATTCAATTTTTAGGGAAAAGCGGCCCCATCCAATCAGTAGTTGGCTGGGCACCGAATCTTTACAGTATGGGCGGCATTATCTTTCTGCTCGGCTTGTCTCATTACCCGCTCGTTTATTTGTTTACAGTCGATGTATTTCGCAAAATTCCGCGAGAGCTGGAGGAAGCAGCAAAAACAGCGGGAGCAGGTCGGAAGCACATACTGCTGAAGATTGTGCTGCCGTTAGCGCTTCCGGGGATTGCGGGAGGGGGGCTGCTTGCGTTCCTGACGAATTTGGATAACTTCGGCATTCCTGCTTTTTTAGGCATCCCGGCCAATATTCGTGTGCTGAGCACATATATTTATGAGCAGATTGTCGGATTTGGGCCGTCCGCTTTTGCCCGTGCAGCCGTTTTATCTGTGCTGCTTGGCGTCATTGCCCTGTTTGGCACCTTTCTTCAGTGGCTTCTGTTGAAAAAAAGCCGTGTGACCGAAACCGTGACAAGAGATATGGAACCGCGCCTTTTTTTACCCGAGAAAAAAAGACGCCTGCTTGAAGCCGTCATCTGGCTGTTTTTGCTTGTCACAAGCCTGGTTCCTTTTCTTACGATGGGGGCGCTGTCGCTCATTAAAGCATACGGGCTGCCATTTGAGATTGAAAACCTGTCCTTTAAAAACTATCAATATGTCTTTTTAACGGATGACAAAACGGGTTCAGCGCTCTGGAACAGCTTGATGCTGGCAGTCATGACAACTGTGATCTGTCTGATCGCAGGCACCGTAATGGCCTACATTCGGTACCGGAAGCCCGGGTTCTTTTCAAAAATGATGGAAGTGCTTGTGACAATTCCCTATGCGCTTCCGGGAACGGTGCTGGCTCTTTGCATGATTTTCGCCTGGATGCAGCCGGTTCCAGGGTGGAATCCGGGGCTGTATGGCACTGTCTGGATTTTATTGATCGCCTACGTCACCCGCTTTTTTGTCCTTCAGGTAAGGGGAAGCTATACAGCTTTGCTACAGGTGGATCCCTCTATGGAAGAAGCGGCAAGAACATCGGGGGCGCACGGATGGGTGAAGTGGAGAAGCATTTTATTGCCGCTCATTTTTCCCGGGCTGATTGGCGGCGCGCTTCTTGTCTTTTTAATGGTGCTGACAGAGCTGACCGTATCCAGCCTTCTCTGGTCGAGTGGTGCCGAGACGATCGGTGTCGTCATTTTCAGTTATGAACAGGCAGGCTACACAACATATTCCACCGCTTTTGCGAGTGTATTGGTGCTGGCCATTTTAACAGGCGGCTTGTTGTTTACCGCTTTTAGCAGACGCTGGGAACGAAAGGTGATGAAAAAGAAATGATTCAACTGCACGATGTATCCAAACAGTACGGTTCGTTTACCGCGCTTCATTCGGTCAATCTTACCATGAAGCACGGAGAGTTCACGGCCATTCTCGGTCCGTCCGGCTGCGGAAAAACGACTTTGCTAAAGCTGCTGGCAGGGTTTATGGAGCCAACCTCCGGTGAGATTCAGATGGACGGCAGTCTGGTGGCATCCAAGCATCAGCTGATACCGCCCGAAAAGCGGAACATTGGCATGGTCTTTCAATCCTTTGCGCTTTGGCCGCATATGACCGTGTACGACCATATTGTCTTTCCTCTCCGTCATCACCGTCATACGCAGGACGAATGGAAAAAAGACATGGTGGCGCGTGTCCAGCATGTATTGAAAATGGTTGGGCTTGACCAGTTGTTTGACCGTTATCCGTCAGAGCTGTCAGGCGGACAAAAGCAGCGGGTGGCGCTGGCGCGGGCGATTGCGCCTTTGCCGGACATTTTGCTTATGGACGAGCCGCTCAGTGCGCTCGATGTAGAACTCCGCATGGACATGAGAACGGAGATTCAGCGTATTCACCGCGAAACGAAAGCATGTATTGTGTACGTCACCCACGATCAGGGAGAAGCCCTCGCAATGGCGGACAAAATCGTCGTCATGAATAAAGGGAAAATCGAGCAGATCGGCTCACCTGAAGACATTTATACAAAGCCCGAGACCGCTTTTGTTGCATCCTTCGTCGGCAAGTGCAACATGGTGAAAGGAAAGTGGGAGGAGGGCCGGTTTACACCGAGAGCCTTTCCGTGGGAAACGTGGCCTGACATCGGTGTGGCAGAATCACTGAAGCAAGAAGGATTTTGTCCGGTGCGGCCGGAACAATGGGCGATGGCAGACGAGTCCGGGGAAGGGTTAAAAGGAACGGTTCTCTCTGTCCAGTATCAGGGCAAGGAAGTTCATTATGTAATTGAGGTAGAGGAAGAAAAATGGACTGTACACCAGTCTATTTTTTCAAGAAGATACCAGGCTGGCGATACAGTCAGCTTAGCTGTGAAAGCAGCTGAACAGCAACCGGTGTTTGTTTGATGAAAAACGTATGATGAGTTTTATCGCCGGTATAATAAAATTACCGCTGATATCGTACAGCTTAAAGCCGATATCCAGGGTTTACCGCTGATATCATACAGGCTAACGCCGATATCCTGAAGATACCGGCGTTAGGCAA
Organism: Domibacillus enclensis; assembly: GCF_900156125.1. Taxonomy (GTDB): domain Bacteria; phylum Bacillota; class Bacilli; order Bacillales; family Domibacillaceae; genus Domibacillus; species Domibacillus enclensis. The sequence goes on from NZ_FTLX01000005.1 coordinate 131,329, forward strand.
GTCTGTATCGGCGTTATTTTCAGCTTACCGGCGTTAGCCCTCTCTCTTAGACAGGCGAAGCTATCTGCAAAACAAAGAGCCGAACGACTGCGTTCGGCTCTTTCGATTGTTATCATCTTCTTTAAGGAAGCTTATTTTATTTCGTAGCCGCGAAGCGTTCCTGTTCGACTTTTAAAAGGTTGTTCACAGCGCTGAACAAGGCTTTAACGGATGAGTTCATAATATCCGGGTCGATGCCGCAGCCCCAGTAGACTGTGCCGTTGTCGGATGTGATGCTGACGTAGGAGACGGCATTTGCCTGTGAGCCGATCGATTGGGCATGTTCTTTGTATGTTAAGTCTTTATAGGCGATGCCAAGCTCTTTTTGAAGCGCGTTGTTAATGGCATCCAGACGGCCATTTCCTGCGCCGTGCCACGTGTTCGTCTCGCCGTTTACGTTCACTTGAATCGTTGTAGTGGCCGTGTCTTTTCCTTCGAATGTGTAGTCCACTAGCTCTGCTGGTGAGTCGACATTAACAAATTCCTTCATGAAAATATCATGTATTTCATTGGTCATTAATTCCTTCTGGTTGCGGTCGGAGACGTCTTTCACTTTATAGCCAAGTGTTTCACGCATTTTTGGTGGAAGCTCGAAGCCGTACGCCTGCTCTAGAAGGTAGCCGATGCCGCCTTTTCCGGACTGTGAATTAATCCGGATGACTTCTCCTTCATATTCGCGGCCAATATCCTCCGGGTCCACCGGCAAGTATGGAACGGTCCAGTGTTTGCGGTCTTCCTGCTCACGCCACTTCATTCCTTTGGCAATAGCGTCCTGATGCGAGCCGGAGAAGGCGGTGAACACCAATTTCCCGGCATACGGCTGGCGATCCGGGACGCTCATACGGGTTACGCGCTCGTACACTTCCTGAATTGCTGGCAAGTTGTCGAGGTTCAACTGTGGATCAACGCCGTGCGTGTACATATTTAATGCGAGTGTGACAATATCCACGTTGCCTGTACGCTCGCCGTTTCCGAACAGCGTGCCTTCTACGCGGTCCGCACCTGCCAAAATGCCGAGCTCAGCATCTGCTACACCGGTGCCGCGGTCGTTATGTGGGTGAAGCGACAAAATGACGTTTTCGCGGTAGTTCATGTTTTCGCTCATGTATTCAATTTGGCTCGCGTACACGTGAGGCATCGACATGGACACCGTTGCCGGCAGGTTGATGATCACCTTTTTGTCTGCCGTCGGCTGCCATACATCGAGCACACTATTGCACACATCCAGCGCAAATTCGATCTCTGTTCCCGTGAAGCTTTCCGGTGAGTATTGGAACTTAAAGTTTCCTTCCACTTCAGCCGCATATTTATTCAATAAATGCGCGCCGCTGACGGCAATGTCTTTAATTTCTTCTTTAGACCGTCTGAATACCTGCTCCCGCTGGGCAAGAGAGGTAGAGTTGTACAAATGCACGACCGCATTTTTGGCACCGCGGAGCGATTCGAACGTTTTCTTAATTATGTGCTCGCGTGACTGCGTCAACACTTGAATGGTCACATCATCCGGAATCAAGTTCTGCTCAATCAATGTGCGCAGAAACGTGTACTCTGTATCCGATGCAGCCGGGAAGCCCACTTCGATTTCCTTGAAACCGACATCAACAAGCACCTGGAAATACTCTAGTTTTTCCTGCAGGTTCATTGGAATAATCAAAGCCTGATTGCCATCTCGTAAATCAACACTGCACCAGGTCGGCGCTTTGTCGATGTATTCTTTTTCTGTCCATTTCAAACTCGTTGCCGGCGGCATAAAATAATTGCGTGTATATTTGCTTACATTCTTCACGATAATCATCCTTCCGTTTTTGGATAAAATAAAAAACGCCCGCCGTCTCTAAAAAAGAGACGACAGGCGTTAACCTTCCGTGGTACCACTCTCATTGGCTGATGTATACACATAAACCCGCTTGAAGGCTGATTACGGGGCGTCCGTCAAAGCTTACTTCAGTTCAGCTTTGCCGCTCATGGGCGAGTTGGGGAAGCGATTGACTGCCTTTCACCGAAGCGGCAGCTCTCTATGACAATCACAAATCCTTAATGCTCCCAGTCGAAGCGTTTCATTGTTGTTTCATTTTTTCCATCGTATTACCGATTTGCTTGTTTGTCAATGTGAATTGAAGAAATAATGCAAAAACATGATGCGGAATAATGGACTGAACATGAAAAAGCTTGGGTATATTGGAAGGAAGTGACCATTGGGAAAACGTAAAAAGGAGCGATAACGATGTGTATGTATTTTGTCGATGATCATCACGCCGTCAACTATAAATTAACGCAGCTTCAATGGGAGTATGCCGAATATGATCCGGAATATGCCGCAGCCTGCTACTTGCTGGCAGTGCCGATGGTGTTTGAGCATATTGTTCATCATCTTGATGAGCAGCAAACGCCGGTTGACTGGATTATCCAGTGGGAAGAGGATGATTCTGCATACGATCTGAGTGCCGGCGCCATTCAGCTTGGCCGGCTCGCTCTCCATTTGTGGAATGGACACGAGCCGTTTCATTTGCTAACTTGTCTGGAGAGCTTGCAGGGCCATCACTATGACGTCGTGAAAACAGCAATGGATGTCCGTCTTGGAAGATCTATGTAAGCGGAAGCTGCTGTTCACCTGTCGAAGAAAAATGCTTTTCAAGCTCCTTTTTATCCAGTTTTCCGAGCGCAGTGTGAGGCATTGTTTGCACAAAGATGATTTCCTTTGGCAGTTGAAACCGGGCTAATTGAGGACGCAGCCAGCTGAGCAGTTCTTCTGTCGTAAGTGATAGGTGAGGAGCGGGCTGGACGAACGCTGCCAGCCTTTGACCGAATCGTTCATCACGTATACCAATTACGGCTGCAGCGTCAATGCCAGGGTGATAACTGAGCACCCGTTCAATGTCTTGTGGATACACATTTTCTCCAGCCGAAACAATCATGTCGTCTGTCCGCCCACACAAATAGTAATAACCGGCACCATCCTGCCAGCCAACATCCCCTGTTTGGGCCCAGCCGTTTTTGCTTTTCACGCACAGCTGTCCAATTTCTCCGGGTTTTAATTGCTGTCCTTTTTCATTGCACGCCGTTAACTGAATTCCTCTGATCTTCCGGCCAGCCGTTCCGGGAAAAGTAGCTAATTCTTGTGGCGTGGCAATGCTCAGCAGGCCACCTTCTGACGTTCCGTATAAATTGTACAGGATCATTCCCAGCTGGTCGGAAACAGACTGAACCAGCTTTGGATTAAGCTCGGCACCGCCCGATGCAATGCAGACGAGTGACTGCAAGTCTTGAACACGACAATCCAGCATCTTATGTACCATAAGTGGAACCACAGACACAACATCAATGCGTTGTTTTTTTATAATGGTACATGCTTTATCGGCCTTGAAGTCACTGCTGATCACGACTTTTTTCCCAAGAGCGATCATCGACAGTAACATGCCAATGCCGTAGCCGTGAAAAAGGGGCGTAGCAACGAACGCCGTTTGGCGATGGTGCAGTTCAAGACGCTGGACCAGTGTGAAAAAAGGACTGATGTAAGCGAGGATTGATGGACGGTGGACTGCTTCTTTTGGCTTTCCGGTCGTTCCTCCTGTCAGCAGCACAATTCTTCCTGACGAGGAGCGGGGGAGAATTCCATTTTCATCAGCAATTGCATTTTGAAGGGTACTCGAACGAATAAATTTTTTACAAGCTGAAATGGAGAACGCATTTAAAAGAGGTGCAAATTCCTCGTCATGGACGAGAACATCAAAGGCGTGATGCTGCATCATCTCTTTTAAACGATTTTTCCCGGCGTCCGGATTCAGCAAATAAAGGTCCGCACCTATCCGTGACGCCGCAAAAAGGGCGGTTACGAAAGAAAGATGATTCCGGCATAAAAAGCCAATTTTCTGTCCTTTTTTCATTTTGTATACATGAGAAAAGTGAATGGAAAGCGTACGGGACCGTGTAAACAGCTGCCTGTAATCAACAGTTTCCCAATCATCCGTGAGTGCGGGTTTATCGCCGAAAAGGCGCGCAGCCACGTGGAGCAGGAGCATAACATTTACGCCTTCTTTTCGAACGGCTGCAAGAAGCAGGAAAAGACCTTTTGGAGTAAGCCATCTCATTTTAGCCAAAACGAGAACCAGTGTCATGATATTCATTGGCGCTTCCTCCTTTTGGTGGCGAAACGAGAAGCTGTCCGATCCCACGTGCCTCTGAAAAGAACGGAAGCCGTCTCACCGATAATCAGCCACCAGGGCGAAAAGGTGCGCTGTTTGGTGTACAGAACTTTTCCAATAATAGCAGCCACATGCTCTGAAGACATCGCGGGCATCTGTTTATAAGCGGCTGTCGGCTCGATCATTGGTGTTTTCACTAGAGGCAAGTAAATGGACGTTGTCGAAATACGCATCGCCTCAAGTTCAGGAGATGCAGAGCGAAACCATGTGTCAAAAGCGGATTTAGATGCCTGGTAGGCCGCCCAGTATGGAACAGGCAGAAGTCTCGTATTAATGGTAGAGATGTTAATCACATGACCATTGTTTTGTTGAAGCAGTGGAATGATAGACAGAAGGAGCTGTACAGGCGCAAAGTAATTAATGGCCATTGTTCGGCTAAAATCGTGATAACGGTCCAGTGAATCTTGAATAGAGCGTTGAATCGAAAGACCTGCATTGCTTACGAAGATATCAAGTCCATCCGGAAGCCGATGAAGAAACACCAGCAGCTGCTCTGCTTCTTCATGGTTTCGCAAGTCTGCTCGAAAAATACTTACTTTCGCTTTAGACTGTTCGATGTCTTTTTTTATGGTTATAAGCTGTTCCTCCTGGCGCGCAACCAAAATGAGGTGAAGAGGAATATGTGCCAGTGAATACGCCAGCTGCCTGCCGATACCCGAGCTCGCTCCCGTGATCAGCATCGTCTTACCCGATAAGCAGCTGTGCAGCTTTTGTTTATTCAACCAAAACGGCGGGAAAAATAAAATTTTTTCTAAAAAGGTATAGGAATGCATCCAAACAAATCCTTTTCTGTCTTTTTGTAAAGTATAAGGGAGGGTTGAAAGGATGTACACATCAGGATGCAAGTTCCAAATCACCGATTTTAAAAAAAGTAGAAAAAGAGTGTTTAACAAATAAAAAGAGTGGGTAGATAAAAAGAGTCAATCCTCCCGAAGATTGACACGGGAAGGATGGCAATGGTGGCCGTCAGTGTATTTGGCGTAGGTGGGGCCGGTACGGGTAAGGGATTATTGGATTATTGTCGAGTTTTCTTTCATTCTTTCAGTAGGTTGTCCATTGGAAAAACTGAACCAAGAGGAGGAAATGAAAAATGACTTCGTTACACGAGCTTCAACCTGGTGCAGCAGACCTTCAGGCAGTGCATATTCTGACAAAGATGGCCGCAGAAGACGACGGAGTCTACATTTTAGCCAGAGAGCGTGACATCACAAGAGAAGCAGCCGACAAATCCGACGATGAAAAATTGAGAGACCAATATATGCTGTTCAGCAGTTTATTCTAAATGATGCACGAATGAGTCCGGCAGATGCCGGGCTTTTTTGTGCATGTCCAAAAAGCGGATTCAGCTGAATCCGCTTTTTCTTATCCCTTCAAATCGATGGACTTCCCAAGAGTCGGGTGGGGTGCCTGCTGAAGCATTTGCACCATTTGGCTGGCGTTTTGCTGCGCTAAATCCATCGTTTGCTTCGTCAGCGCCAGACTGACACTTTGGCCAAGGGACGCATTGCTCATGCCCATCGATAGTGCGGCGATATCCAAAAAAATCACCTCCCTTTTTTTCTATCGGCTTCCACGTGCGAAAGTAAAGAGGGAACGCGGAGGTCAATTGTTAAGGATCAGAGCCATTCATGTCGGGAATTGTCGAATGAAAAAAATAGGCTTTTCCTTTTTTCTGTTGCAAAATAAGAAATATATATGCTGTGATGTAGGATAGAAAAAGTGAATGTAACCGAGGGGAGTTTTCATATGAAGAAAACAGGCCAACTGATGTTGATTGGTGTCTCTGTTCTTTTTACGGTTTTTCAACTGCTCATTTTTCATGATCCATTTTACAAGGAATCCATCGACTTTATCATTGCGACTTCAATTGCCTGGTTTGTCGGCTGGCATTATGACAAGCTGAAATATGATCAGCTGAGGCGAAAACAAAGCGAAGAAAACTACCGGGAATTAATCGAGATGCTTCCGGAATCCGTGATCATTCATCGCAATTTTAACATCCTTTATGTCAACAAGGCAGCGGAAGTCATGCTTGGTGCCCGCAAAAAAAGCGAATTACACGGCCGCTCTCTCCTTGAACTAATGGATGCAAATGAGGCTGAAAGGCTGACAAGCGGCAGACAAAAAGAAGAGCTTGGCCAATCTTCTTCCGTCTATACGGTATGCAAGCTTGCCTGTCTTCATTTGAAAACGATTTTTTATGAATTTTCTTCCCTTTCCATTTTATTTGAAGGAAAAGAAGCCGTTTTGTATATTGGAAAAGATGTGACGGATCAAAAGACTCAAACCGAATCTCTCCTGCAAAAATCGGAAAAGCTGGCGGTGGTAGGGCAGCTGGCGGCGGGAATTGCACATGAAATTAGAAATCCACTTACGTCCATCAAAGGGTTTATCCAGCTTGTTCATGCGGAAATAGACCAGCCGGATCACAAGGAGTTTTTGAAAATTGTATTAATTGAGCTAGAGCGCATCAACGCCATTGTCGGAGAATTTCTCGTGCTTGCCAAGCCAAATGCAGTAAAGATTAAAAAAACGGATGTAAAGCCGCTCCTTGAGGACGTGGTAGCGCTTATCAACTCACAAGCGATCATGGACAATGTCCAAATTAACGTTGCCTATCAAACACCGATTCCGGCAATTGTTTGTGAAGAAAATCAATTAAAACAAGTATTTATCAATATTTTAAAAAATGGGATTGAAGCGATGCCCGGCGGAGGTTTCATTCGTGTGGAGGTAGAGGAAACCAAAGAGGGGAACGTTTCGTTTGCGTTTACCGACCAGGGAGTGGGAATACCACAAGATCGAATTCCTACGCTTGGAGAGCCGTTTTATACAACGAAAGAAAAAGGAACCGGCCTTGGCTTGATGACGTGCTTTAAAATCATTGATCATCATAAAGGGAAACTGCATATTAAAAGCGAGATCGGCAAAGGGACAACAGTGCGTGTATTATTACCGGCAGCTCCAGTTATTCAGCAGAAGGACGAAGTGAAAAAAGTGTGGAGTGTCAAACAGGAAGAGACAGCGAACCTTTTTTAAATGTGCCCAAAGTAGACCGCCGCTTATGAAAAGAGGTAAGATGGGGTAGAGTATGTGCAGACATTATTTTGAGCAAAGCAGAGAGGGGCATGCAACGTGGAAAAAGTTCAAGTAGGCGATGTGTTTACATTCGTAGACGAAAATGATCAGCAGCAGGATATTGAGGTGCTTGGCACAATGACAATAGAGGGCACGGATTATGCCGCAGCCGGATTCACAGGCGACATTGAAGAGGAAACAGGCGATGAAGTCGATGTGTTCTTTTTCCGAATTGAAAACGATGAGCAGTTGATTATCGTAGACGAAGATGATGAATTCGAAAAAGTGTCCGCTGCTTTTATTGAAGCAGAGGAAGCGTAAAAAGCAAAGTCTCTATGAAAATAGAGGCTTTTTTTACGGGGAAAAGGGTGTTCATCGAAGGGAGTCTTTTGCTATAATGAACTCTTGACTGTCTGTAGAAAGAAGGAAAGGCAACCATGGCTCGAATAAATGTAAAACCGCTGATCTGCTTTGAGCACTCCTTTTTGGACGCGGCGCTAAAAGAGATTGTCGTGTTGAATGCTGGTGGAAACGAGCAGGAAGTTGAGCTTGATATTCGTTTTTCGAAAGCGAAGAAAGGCCATTCCGGACAAACGAATAACTTCACTGTCCATATGCTGTTTGATTCAACCATCCGCTAGTACATAAAGAACCGGCTCCCGATGAGGAAGCCGGATTTTTTACATAATTTTGATATACACGGGATACACGTAAGGTTCCTTCGGTTCATCAATTTCTTTCCAGGAAACGATTTTCAGCATGGGCATTTCTGCGCCATCATAGTGTGTCAGCTCGATGGTTCCTTCCACCTCCAGCCACGTATCTTGTTCGATGGAGGGCGCATCCTCCAGTTCTGTCAAAAATCCAATACTGCCTGCATCCGCTACACAATGGGTGATTAAAAAACGGGTTAAAGCAAGCTGATTGTCAGCAAATCCATCCTCTTTATAAACAAAACCACTCATTTTCACTTTTCGACCCTCGTATTTTTGGGGCTCTGTACTAATTCTTGTAAAGTAGGGCTCAAACACATTCTCCTTTAAATGGATGACGGGTTCCTTTTCCATCCTCTCTAGCGCTTGATCATATTCGGCCTGGTTCATTTCCTTTCTGGCAGCCTGCAGCCCTTCGTGTGCTGCAGATGAGCTGCTTGATGTTAATACAGTTCCTTTTTTTGCGGCAATAGCAGCCCCAAGAGTTTGTGGAGGCAGCAAGAACCCAGTGATCAACGGAAAAAATAAAACAGCGTATGAAATGATCACTTTGGGACGAGGAGAACGATGATTGCACCCGTGATGACAGACGTGAGTGCTTTTCCCTATGATCCGAAAAACCTGAATGGCACAAAGAAAGAAAAACAGACAGGCGGCTGATTGACTGAGCAGATTGTACTTCGGATTCACGAATTTAACGATGTCTCCATTTGCATGAAGAGTAACGAGAAAATAAGCAAAAGTGGCCAGCATCACCGCCTTAAGCGCATGACTGGATTGAAACGTCATTCGTGATTCCTCCTTTTTCACAGCCAAACTAAGGCGCTCGTGCAAGCAAAAACGGTCAAGGTAATAAAGAAAATGAGTGAAAAAACAAATTTCAGCTGAAAGACACTGACCAGCATTACCGTGTTTTTCAAGTCAATCATCGGACCGTAAATTAAAAAGGCAAGAATAGAGGATGTCGGAAATAGGTTACGGAAAGAAGCGCCAATAAAGGCATCCGCTTCCGAGCAAAGCGACAATAAGTACGCCAGACCCATCATCACAAGCGTAGAAGAGACCCATCCTTCTCCAGCCTGAAGAAGGGTCTGCGCCGCGACATACGTTTGAACAAAGGCCGCAAAAAACGCGCCAATAATTAAGTATTTGCCCATATCAAAAAATTCATCGATGGCATGTCCAAGCATATGCCAAATCCGTTTGAAAAAAGAAGCGGGCTGTGTGTGCTCATGAATTTCCATCGTACCCGTCTGCCCTTTTAATTGGTTCTTTTTAAAAAAGAGGCTGACCAGCAGGGCAATGATCAAGGCTGCGGCAAATCCGACGCCCATCCGGAGAGCGGCTATTTTCAGGTCGTTGCCAAACGCCATATACGTAGAGAAAATCACGATCGGATTGATCAGCGGTCCTGTCAGTAAAAAACCGACGCCGGCGTAGATGGGCACGCCTTTTGAGACTAGCTTCCGGACAATCGGCACAATACCGCACTCGCAGGCAGGAAAACAAGCGCCGATCACACAGCTCATGAAAACAGCTGCAACCCGGTTTTTAGGCATCCATTTTTCCACATGATCTTCACTGATAAACATTTGAATAAACCCGGCAATCAGCACACCAATCAGCACAAAGGGGACCGCTTCGATAAAAATGCTTAAAAAGATTGTATTCATTTCTAAAAGGGATGGAGGCATTTGTGAAGTCATGCTTTGCAACGAAATGACGTCCGTACCCATAAGAACGGCGAAGCAGACGACGATGAACAGAATGAAGATGAAAGGTAATAGTTGGGTCCAAGTGGTATGGTTCATAGCAGCCTCCTTTTTTCTGAATGGTTCGGTTAAACGTATTCGCCTGAGAGGAAAAGTATGATAAAGAAGAATCATTACGATTTGAAAATGTGATGTAAAAAAACAATTCACATTTCCGTGTTTCCGTTCATAAGCTGAAAAGACGGAATAACAGGATGAGGTGGCTTTCATATGGCGTTAATCGGGATGTTTCATTTCCGGGAGGATCCGCGGAGCGTAATAAAAGCATACGCATACGCGGCAGCCGCAAAAATGGAGGGTGTGCCGTTTTTCTACTTCACGCCTCAAAATGTGATCAAGGAAAAAAAGAGGATTTGCGGAAAAATATATGAAAACGGAGAATGGATTGAAAAAGAATTTCCTTTTCCTGACGTCATTTATAATGCGAGTGCTCCGCCCGATGATGACGCAGAAGAGATGTATGATTTTTTATACGAACACATCCCATTCACAAGCCACTCCATCGGGAACAAGCTGCGGGTGTATCACCGGATTCAAAAAGGAGAAACATTTGCGCACTATTTGATCCCGACAATTGAAGCAAAGGATTTTAACAGCCTTTCACATGCGATCAGCCAGTACGGGAAGATTTTGTTAAAGCCCAAATATGGCCACCAGGGAAAAGGCATTGTGACGATTGAAAAGCAAAGCATCAGATGGTACCGGCTGTTCGAAGGCGATCGTTCTTTTTCGTTCAGGAAAAAGAAGCTGATGAAATGGTTCGCCGAGCTGACGGAAAACGACGACTATATTGTGCAGCCGTTTATTTCCTGCCGCTTAAAATCGGGCAACGTATATGATTTACGGCTTCATGTTCAAAAAAACGGAGACGGGGAGTGGGTGATCACTTCTATTTATCCGCGTATCGGACCGATCGGGAGCATCATTTCCAATATTGGCAGCGGAGGCTATACGGGCTACCTGGATGACATCTTAAAAAAGGAATTTCCGGATTGCTGGCGTGAGGTGAACGAGAGACTAGAGCGATTTGCCCTTGATTTCGCTCATCACTTTGAATCGTTGTATAAAGATGTATTGTTTGATGAGCTGGGTATTGACATCGGACTGGATCATCAGCAAAAAATGTGGCTGTTTGAAGTGAACTGGAGACCGGGAGAGCCGGTTTTGTTTAACTGCGAACTCGATGTAGCCAGAAATACAATTTTATACGCGAAGTATTTAGCCGGACGATAAGTGGTCCGGCTAGTCGGCGTTTTGAGCGTTAGTTTGAAGAGCATCAATTAATGACTGGTATGTGTGTATGTTTTCCTCCCAATCGGACGAGGTGGTCATGTTCATGCCAAGACCCGCGTCTGTCAGCGCGATTTGAAGCTGCTCAAATGATTGCTGCTCACGCGGGCTCAAAACGGGCTGCTCCCGCAAGAAAAAGGCATCGTTCGGATAAGAAGAAAGCTGAATGTAAAGCTTTCTTAACTCATTCGAACCGCCTAGATCGACAAAGCCGCTGTCACTAACGTGGCTTGAGGCAATAATCAGTCCGGTCAGAACATCTCCCATTCGCGATACCACGACTTCAGGTCTCTCCCATCCGTTGCTTTCCTGAGATGAAATAAGGCCGTTTAAAGCGATCAAATTGTCAGAAACAGCCGAAGCCGTCAGCTCTTCTGCTGATCTTTTTGAATGAATGTAGCTGAACAGGACAAGAGCAGACAACACGAGATTCACGAGTAAAGATACGATAAACAGTCGCTTATTATACATAGCTGTTCCTATGAGTGAACCATTTCTCCGCCGCAAAGCTAGCCACAAGCCCGATCAAAATGGGAATGAGCGACCCCATTTCCATCGTAAAGCCTTCAGACGTAAAATGGCTGCTGAAATGGAACTGAAGAAAAGGAACTGAAAAAAGATGTCCGATCAAGACCGTTGCAAAAGTGGCTGTTAAAAAAGCGGTTATAGATACCAGAAAGCGAGGGAGCATTTGAAATCAACCCTTTCTAAATGTTAAATGGGACAGGGCAAGCGAAAGATCAAAAAGCAGTTGTCCCTTGCCACAATACTATTTACAATGATTGTGGGAAGGGGAGATGGAAATGCCCGTTATCAATCATGAAATTTATATTCATGCGCCAATTCATACTTGTTTTGATTTAGCGAGAAGTGTTGATGCTCACGTAGAGTCAACGAAACAGACCAATGAACGTGCGGTCGGCGGCAAAACATCAGGCCTAATGGAAAAGGGAGATCACGTGACATGGGAAGCCACTCATTTTGGCATTCGGCAGCAGCTCACCGCCAATATTACTGAAATGAATCCGCCCTATCACTTTACAGATGTAATGGTAAAAGGTACGTTTCATTCTTTTACTCATGAACATTATTTTACAGAGACGAATGGCGTTACGGTAATGAAGGATCGGTTTGATTATAAAAGCCCGTTAGGCATCATCGGAAAAATAGCTGATCGTCTGTTTCTTCAAAAGTATATGGAACGTTTTATCGCCGTGCGGGCAAAAGAGATTAAAAGAATGGCTGAAAAATCAAGGCAATAAGCATAGTATTAACTTGTTTGTTCTCTCCGAAGCAGCCATTCATTTAAAAGCATGTAAAAACTCCCCACAAGTGCGAAGATACATACAGCTGTAGAAGATTGAAGTGGAAATTCATCGAAATACCGATACCAGTAAACAAATAATACGTTGGCTAAAACAGCACTAAATAGCGTGAACAGCACCCACTTTATGATGAAAAGAGGGACATAACGATTGAGCAGGGCGGTGATTGGCACAATGAAAAGCGGCACAACTGTTATGAAAAGGCTGATCCCGCCAATCCAAATCATATCAAGTTCGAAGTCGATGTGTTCACTTGTCATGATTTTGCTGCCTTCGATTTCCTCAATCAGCCATAATCCTACTCCGCCCGCAGCCGCATAGAAGAAGGCTAGCAGAAAATAACGACGTGTCCGCTCCATTTGGATTCCTCCTATTCCTTTTTCAATTGAGAAAATGCTTCAGCCAGCAGATGAACGGAAAAAATAGGTTGATTGCTTCCTAGACGATCTGCTCCTTATCAATTCCTATTATAACCTATTATGGGTATGATAGGGGAGTGTTGAGAGAAGAGCTGAACATGTTTAATTGCAACGGTTATTGGTAATAGGAAAAGGGTGGAAAAATGAAAAGGGAGCGATACTTGATGACGAAAAAGGTTCAAATTGGCAAAACAGATCTTTATGTAAATCCGATTGGCTTTGGTGCGAACGCGGTTGGCGGGCATAACTTGTATCCGAATTTGGACGAAGAAGCGGGCCGTCAGATGGTGCGCACAGCACTCGATCACGGTGTGAACTTCTTAGATACGGCCTTTATTTACGGGCCAAAACGGTCAGAAGAACTCATTGGAGACGTGCTGAAGGAGCGCGGCAATCGTTCAGAAGCGGTCATTGCGACAAAAGCCGCACACGTTTTAACCGATGAGGGTGAAAAAATAAACAACTCGCCGGCTTTTTTGAAAAAGTCAGTCGATGAAGCTCTTGAACGCCTGCAAACAGACTATATCGACTTGTTCTACATTCATTTCCCGGATGAAGAAACACCGAAGGACGAAGCGGTCGGCGCATTGCAGGAATTGAGGGAAGCCGGGAAGATCCGCCACATCGGCGTGTCGAATTTTTCACTGGAGCAGCTGAAGGAAGCGAATAAGGATGGGCATGTAGATGTATTTCAAGGGGAATACAATTTGCTTGCGCGTGAAGCGGAAAGGGAGCTGTTCCCGTTTATGACAGCACAAAACATATCCTTTGTTCCTTATTTCCCGCTTGCCTCAGGTCTTTTAACAGGCAAATACGATCAAACGGCTACCTTTGATGATTTGCGCAGCGGTCTTCCTTATTTCCAAAAAGACGTGTTTGCGTCGAACCTGGAAAAAGTCGAGCAAATTCGTCCGATTGCGGAATCAAAAGGTGTGGAGCTGGCGCATGTTGTACTTGCCTGGTATTTAACGCGTGATGCGATTGATGTCATTATTCCGGGAGCGAAACGGTCGGAGCAGGTGTTAAACAATTTAAAAACACTTGACGTGACGCTGTCGCAGGAGGAAATTAATCAAATCGACCGGGTTTTTCAATCATAATCGGAAGCTGTCCTCACCAGGGGGACGGCTTTTGTGTGTTTCCAATTCCTTTCAAAAGAAGTAAAATGAAGAAAAACAATGAGGAGAAAACGTTGATTAATCAATCACAGGGAAGCCGGGCTTTTTTGTTAGCCGGTTTGTTTATTATGAGTATTATAGCGGTTCAGCTGCAATCGAACGTCCTCATTACAGTAAGCGTGTTTTTCGGCGCCTCTTTGTATGCTTCAGGAAGTGGCGAAAACAAATCCTTTGTATGGATCACGGTTTTATTTAATGCCGGCTTTAGTCTTTACTTGTTCGTTTCGACCGAGATTGTTTCAAGTATAGAGCCGAGAGAGTGGGAGCTTTTTCTTAAGCGGGCGTCTTTGCTTTTCATTGCGCTGCCCTTATGGCTTGCAATGGGAAAGCCGTCTCCGGGTATCCTGCGGACTGTGGACTGGCAGGCTCCATTCAAGCTGCCGTTTCATGAAACAACGTTAAAGCGGTTTTTATGGATTGCCCTCTCGATCAATATGGTGGTTTTTTTGCCGTTTATCGTACAACAAGGTTGGCCGTATGCAAAAAGCGTCTGGCTGCTGGCTCTTGTGTTCTCGCTCGTAAACGCGGCCTTAGAAGAATGGATTTGGCGGGGTCTTCTGTTAAGCCGCTTCTCTGTCTTGCTTGGTCATCGTCCGGCCCTGCTTGTGACGAGTCTTGGATTTGGACTGCAGCATTATTCGCTTGGGTTTTCCTGGTTCATCTGCCTGGCATTTGCGGTAGGCGGGCTGTTTTACGGTCTTGTGACTGTTCAGTCGAGAAGCCTCCTCCCGGCTGTTCTCTGGCACTTTATCATTAATATGCTCATGGTTTTTGCCGGACTGCTGGAGCTGAAAAGCGGGTAAAGAATAGAAAACAGCAGTCCACCCATTCATGCGTAAAAAGGAGAAGGAGGAGGACAGGATGAAGCTTCCATCTGTTATTGCCGCAGTTATTCTTTCCTTTAGTACGATGGGGTCAACAGCCGGTGCAGCGGATTTTGTTGATGTACCGGACACGAATCGTTTTTATGAAAACATTGACGCTTTGTCAGATTTGAACATTATCAGCGGGTACCCGGACGGAACTTTTCAGCCGAAAGCAGAGGTCACAAGAGGGCAGGCAGCGATTTTAATCGGGCGTGCTTTAGGTCTTGATGGCACAAAGCGTGCGACCTCGTTTTCGGATGTGAATGCAGCGAACACGGCTTCCGGCTATATTGAATCGGCTGCCGCTGCCGGTATTATTTCAGGCTTCCCGGATGGCACGTACCGGCCGAACGAGCCCGTTACACGCGGACAGACGGCCATCTTAATGGGCCGGGCATTTGATGTGACAGAGGCGGTTGACATTCATTTTCCGGATGTATCGCCTCGTTCTGCCGCCTACCCGTTCGTTGAAAACATGATCGCAGCAGGTATTGCTTCCGGCTATTCAAATGGGTTGTACCGGCCTTTTGTTGCGGTGCCGCGTGAGCAGTTTGCGGCATTTTTACATCGGGCGTATACGTATGAACCGGGAACAGAGGAAGTGGACTGGACGGATTACTTCCTGGCCAATGGACAAACGGCTTCGTTTTTAGGGGAAGGAAATGAATTTGCCTCCTACACAACACATACCGTTTGGCATGACAGCCGCCATGTAACGGTGTACGAAGACAACAGCGGAACGGTTATGGCGCGTACATTTCGGCTGGAGGATCATCAGGTTGTGGTCATTCGGGAAGAAGGCGAACAGTACGAAGATTTCGAACCGGCACCGGGTGAACTGGATGCGCTGGCACCGCTCCATATTTATTTAAAAGAGCCACTGGAGGAAGGGGCTTCATTTGAAGGCTGGACGATAATCGATGATGAAGCGATCTTGATCTCGCCGCTTCGTGCGTTTAACCAGGTGATCGTGCTGGAACGAATGGAGAATGGCGCGGTGATCCGTTCCTATTTTGCAGAGCGGTACGGTGAAGTGAAAAGAGAGCTTCTGATGGATGATTTTATGGTGACGTCTGAAATAGAATCGGTTCATTGATTCCTGTGCAGGCAGCGGAGGATGTGACCGGTAACTGTCATGATCTGACCGGTAAACCGCTTTTACCGGTCAGATCGGTGTGTTTATCAGCCATTTCTTGTCCTTTACCGGTCACATTTCAGCAGAAGCGATATTTCTTGCTTCAGCTCCGCTACAGATATGTAAGGCTGGTCAAGCTGAAGCATTCGGCGAATAATATGCTTCGCAGCGGGTGAAAGAGTCAATTCTTCTTCCCAGCTTTTCTCTTTTTTCGACGAAGGCTCAAAGCTCGAATAAAGAAGGAATAGGACAAAATGCCCAAGCGCAAAAAAATCGCTTCTTACCGACAGCTCCCGAAACAGCGGGTGCTCTTTTTTTCGTCTTCGCACGGGAGGAGAAGGAGCATTCAGCGAACGGGCCAGCCCGAAGTCAATAATTGAAATAGTCGTGCCATCCCATAAAATATTCGGAATGCGCAGATCACGGTGGACGATGTCCAAACTGTGTACGTATTCGATAACATGAAGCACCTTCGTCAACAGAAGAAAGCTGTCTCGTTCTGTGTAGGTGTGGTGATGGGAGAAAATAAGCTCTTCGAAGTTCGGCGCATCCACAAAATCCATTGCTAAAAACGGAATCTCCTTCTCTTGGAAAACGGCAAGAAGCGAGGGAATAGACGGATGGTGAAACCGGCGCAAAAAATCAGCTTCCTGCATGAAATACGCCACTTCCGCCGGCTTGTGCCTTTTTCTTCTTCGCAGCTGCTTGATCACCACGTCTGTACCCGTGTTCCAATCTTTTGCAATATAAGTAAGGCCGTAGCTTCCCTTGCCGATAAAACGATGAATGTGAAAACGACCGCCCGCCAGCATCGTGCCTGGCTTGAGCGGCCGCTCGAATAGGGGCCAAAAACGCATCAGCTGCTGTAGGAGCTGTACGAGGAGCCGCGCTTTTTCTTGTAATAATGGTGTCCGTGCTTGGACGGGTGGTGAGAGTGCTTTCTGTACCGGCGGTCGCTGCTTGAATAGTTTCGTTTATAGGAAGATTTCTGGCCCAGTATTTGCTTCAGGATTTTCTTTAACATGCAATCCCTTCCTTTCTGTTTTTCATATGTACGTTTCAGCCGTGCGGTAAGTTTCAATTATTTTCATTCTAAGCTTCATCACTGGGCGATTTTGTCGAAATCCGCTATACTGTTCATATTGTGCAAAAAAGATAATCAATTGTCTTTTTTCGAATGAAAGGGGTGTAGCAGTTGGAATTAGCACGAACTAGCAAGCGGACGCAAATGGCGATGCTTCTCGGTGCACTTGGCGCGATGGGGCCATTTACAATTGATATGTATCTGCCTTCGTTTCCGACAATCGCAGACGATTACGGCACGACGGCATCACTTGTGCAGATCAGCTTGACCGCCTGCTTGATCGGCCTGGCGCTTGGCCAGATTATTATTGGGCCGATGAGTGATGTGCGGGGGCGGAAAAAGCCGCTGACGTTTTTCTTGTTTTTATATTTTATTGCTTCTATTTTGTGCGCATTTGCGCCTTCGATTTATTGGTTTATCGCAGCGCGTGTGCTGCAGGGGTTTTCAGCAGCGGGCGGTCTTGTTATTTCACGGGCGGTCGTGCGGGACATGTACAGCGGCCGGGAGCTGACGAAGTTTTTTGCTTTATTAATGCTCGTGAATAATCTAGGTCCGATTTTGGCGCCGATTATTGGCGGAGGGGTGCTTGCTTTTACAGACTGGTCAGGCGTCTTTCTTGTGTTAAGCGGCGTTGGCATTGCGCTAATGCTTGTCGTGACATGGAAACTGGACGAAACACTTCCAGTAGAGAACCGCCGTCCGAGCAGCATTACGCAAACGTTTCGAAGCTTTGGAGAATTGCTTCGAAACCGTGAGTTTATGGGCTACGCGCTGGCACAGGGCTTTATGGTCGGCGGTATTTTCGCGTATGTTTCGGGTACACCTTTCGTGTATCAAAATATTTACGGAGCGTCGCCACAGCTGTTCAGTCTGCTGTTTGGCATCAACGGGATCGGCATTATGATCGGTACACAGGTGGTTGGCCGGTATTCGGATAAAATTCCGGAAGCGACGTTTTTGCGTTTCGGCTTGTTTATGTCAGCCGCCGCAAGCATCAGCCTTGTGATTATGGTGCTTCTGCACGGGCCGCTTTATTCAATTGTTATTCCGATTTTCTTTTTCGTTTCATCGATTGGCATCATCGGAACATCAGCCTTTTCACTGGCGATGGAAACACAGGGGCATATCGCAGGCAGTGCCTCTGCACTTCTCGGGCTGCTTCCTTTTGCACTCGGGTCAATGACGGCACCGCTCGTTGGAATTGCCGGCGAGAATACAGCTGTCCCAATGGGATTAACGATTTTTGGTGCCAGCATGCTGGCGATGATCGCGTATTTCGGGCTTGCCCGCAGTGCGAAGAAACAGCAGCACAGCTAAAAAGAAAGAATGCTGAACGTCTCGTGACGGACAATCAGCATTCTTTTTTTTGTTCAATAGCCGCAATCCATTCCACTAACGCCTTTGAACGGTGCTCATCCTTCCGGCAGATGAACAGCGTGGATACATGAGAAAAAGCGTCAGGAATTTCATAATAGTGAACGCCTTCACCTCTGGCAGCATGCTCGATGTAGGCTCTGGCGAATAAAGCGACGCCGAGCCCTGACTTCACACAGCCGATCAGTCCTTCCAGTGTTGAAAATTCAACATGCTTTTTCGGATAAATGCCTTCTGCCGCCAGCCATTGCTCCACCCGCCGCCGAAACATGCAGCCTGCTTGAAGTGTCACAAGTGTCCGGGCGTGAATATCCTGGAACGATTCCAATGGTGAATGCTCCTGATCGGAAATGAGGACAAGCTCTTCCTCGCAAAATAAAAACGTGTCAATCTCGGGATGATCCACAGGACCGGTCACAAATGCTCCGTCAACACGGTGATGGAGAACATCTTGAATAAGCGATTCCGTCGTACCGGACAGGAAGGTCAAATCAACCGCTGGAAACCGGCGCATAAAAGAAGTTAAGTAAGCGGGAAGGCGTACAGCCGCTGCGGTTTCAATGGCACCGATCGTAAGCGGTCCGCGCGGTTCATCGCCCTGCATTGCCTGTTTCGCTTCTGTCATTAATGAAAGGAGCCGGTCGGCGTAGCCAACAAGTGTTTTTCCGGAGGATGTTAACGTCATGCCGCGTGCGTTCCGGTGAAAAAGCGGAGTGCCCAGTTCCTTTTCAAGCCGCTTCAGCCGCATGGTGACATTGGATTGGACATAATTCAATGAGTGCGCGGCTTTTGTGACGCTTTGTTCTTTCGCTATCGCTTTAAACACGACCAAATCGCCTATATCCATCGATTTCTCCTCCTTCCATCAATAATAATGATGAAATATATTAATAATGATCATTTTTAAGAATCACTCTTTTATTTTACACTTGTAAAAAAAGAATGAAAAGAGATGACGATATGAAACGAGCCGTTTATTTACTCATTATTTTGTGTGCCGTAGTATTGTATGGAGTCGGGCAGCCGTCTGTAAAGAACGAGGACAAGAAGACCTATGTATTAATTGAAAATCGCTGGGTGGAAGCGGAAGAGTTTTATCTAACTGAACTGCCTAAATACGGCTGGACGATCAAAAAAATCAACAACGAATAAATCTTGTCGAAAAACGAAACGTTTTCCCATTTCTTCCGTACAGAATGGTAGATCAATATTTTACCATGAAAGGGAGTTGAGTTTTATTATGGGAAATGCAGTCATTCTTCTTATTATTGTTTTCATTTTGGCCGCAATTGGAGCCGCATTCTGGTACTTTTTTATGAAGGTACGCTACCGCACGGCCAAGTCCAACGAAGCACTGGTCATTACCGGACCGAAGCTCGGGGACAATGAAAAGGAAACGAATATTTTCACCGATGATGAAGGGCGCTCGATGAAAATTATCCGTGGAGGCGGCTATCGTCTCCGCATGTTCCAAACGTCGACACCGGTTAATTTAACCTCGTTTCAATTGAAGCTGACGACGCCCCGTGTATACACAAATGGCGGTGTGCCAATTGTGGCGGACGCGGTAGCGATGGTGAAGGTGGCCGATACGCTAAAAGGGATTGCCAATTACGCTGAGCAGTTTTTAGGAAAAGAGCAGGAAGAAATTGAAGTGGAAATCACTGAAGTATTGGGAAGCAACCTGCGGGCGATTTTATCGAAAATGACCGTGGAAGAGATTAATGGGGATCGTGAAGGATTTAATAAGCAGGTCACGGAAATTGCTCAAAAACAGCTGGATGAAATGGGCTTTAAAATCACGTCACTCGGCTTAACGGATTTGCGCGATTCCGATGCGAAAAACGGCTACCTGGACAATCTGGGACGGCCGAGAATTGCGGAAGTACGCAAGCAGGCAGAAATTGCGGAAGCTGACAGCCTGCGGGAAACGCGGATTCATAAGGCGAAGACAGACCAGGAAGCAAGGGAAGAAGAGTACAAGCGTGAGATTTCCACAGCGGAATCGAAAAAAGCAAAAGATTTAAAGGATGCTTCGATTAAAGAGGAAACAGAACGGGCACGCGCAAAATCCGAGCAGTCCTATGAGCTTGAACGGGCCAAGCTTGAAAAAGAAGTAAAGGAAGAAGAGCTGAAGCTGATCAGCCGCCAGAAAGAAGAGCAGCTCCGCATTCAGCAGCTTGAACGGGAGCGCCTCGTTACACTTGAAGCAGAGGAAACAAAAATTAGGAAAGCAAAAGCGGACGCGGATTTCTACGAAACAACAAAGCGGGCTGAAGCCGAAGCGCAAAAAGCAGAAATTGACGGAGCCGCAAAAGCGCGAATTGTCCGTGAAGCGGGTCTTGCAGAAGCTGAGGTTGTGCTGAAAAAAGGGGAAGCTGAAGCCAAAGCACGCCAATTGCTGGCAGAAGCCATTGAAGAGCACGGCGATGTCATTATTACAGAGAAGATTATCGAAATGCTGCCGCTTCTTGCGGAAAAAATTGCTCAGCCGCTGAATAATGTAGACTCGATCAAAGTCATTCAAACCGGCAGCGAATCGGGCATTCCTTCGATTAGCAAAGGCGTCACGGACACGATGCTCGGCATTCAAGAGCCATTAAAGGAATTAACGGGTATTGATGTAGCTGGTCTTCTGAAGGATTTTGCGGCGAAAGGAAAACGAACAGAAGCAGCCTCACCGCGAGCACCGGAACCTGGTGTGCAGCCAACAGAATCTAAAGACTGAAATATTGCAGGAACGACCGGATTTTTTTCAAAATAGACCGGATTGTACAGTGCGATGACCGGAAAAGGGATAATCCGGTCATCCTTCCCAGCATTCCGGTCCATTCACCACTTTTCCGGTCCATCCTATCAAAAAAGAAGCGATTCCGTTCATTCAGAACGGATCGCTTCTTTTTTAAACGGCGCGGCCAGCCAAAACGCTTCTCCGTCTACGCCAGCGCCTTGTTCATTAATAGAGAATGCACTGAACGATTTCACAATCCGGTAGTCACCGGGTACGAGCGGATCTGCTAACTGACTCAGGCTGACCGTTTCAATCGTCTGCTTCCGGGGCCCAGCCAAAAGCTTAATATCCTCAAAAGCGCTGCCATCTTCATTAAACGGAAGCACATACCAAACATTGTCGATTCGCTGCTCGATCCGGAACGGCCGGCCATATGTAAAATCGATGTTTCGACCGTTTTGAATCACAATAGTGAGCTCACTGTCTGTCACCTTGCGCAGAGATATAGACAGTCCGTTTTCTTCACTATCCAGCTGTTGAAGGGGTGCTTTCTCCATCTCAACTGTTTGTTCCTCTGGCTGGCAGCCCGTTAAAAAGATCAGTACAGCCGCTAGCTGGATAAAGGGTTTGATCATGCTTCTTTTGTCAGCTGAATGTGAAGGGTGAACTCAACCTCGTCCTTGTCCCCATCCTGATCCGCCAGCCCGTAATCACTCCGCTTTACACGGCCGCTTCCTTGAAAGCTGCTTTTGTGCTGCTGATCAGAGTCTTCCGCTTCTCCTTTAAAGGTAGCAAAAAAGGATTCGGTTCGAGTGACACCATGCAATGAAAAATCCCCGACTAATTCGTACTGGTGCTCTTCATGCTCCAGGATATTGTTGGCAATAAAGCGCATGACCGGAAATTTTTCAACATCAAAAAATTGTTCGCTCACCAGCAGCGCGTCACGTTGTTTGTCGCCGGTATCAATGCTGTCCAGATCCACCATAAACGCAATATTCGCCGCAACGAGATTGCCCGGGTCCGCCTCTACGGTCGCCTCATACGAATGAAAAGAACCTTTCACCTGGTCGGCATTAAACTGAATGCTGCTTTGCGACTCATCCACTGTCCATTTTGTTTTATCCATTTGCATATCCTCCTCGACTTTTCTCTTTGTTCATTAGTTCCCTTTAGCACAAGGAATAAAACAATGAATCAGTGCCGCATACTAGGAAAGGGGGAGGTGAGACGGTGGATCAGGAAAAGGAGAATCTGCAAGAGGAGCAGACGATTGGAGTGGAGGAATTCCCTGAAGGCTCGTACGGGGAAGTCATCAGCCAGAACAGGCGCGTCGAAAACAAAACAACGCCATGGAAAGAAAACCAGCGAAAGGCCAGTGCCTTTACGTACGAATACAAACGGCTGCATGAAAATGTGCCAAGACAATATCCGGGTGCACATCCGACACATGATGAAAAGGAAAAATAGATATAAAAAAAAGCTGGCTGAGCTTACGTGAAGCCAGCTTTTTTTATTGAGAATCATTCTTATTGTTTCTCTTTTTATGATAAGTTATAGGTTATAGTAAATATAAATAAAACCAACTTGACTTGTAGGAATAAGAGGTTTACGATTAATCTATTAAAAAGCGTTAATAGATTTCCTAATATTAGGTGAGGTGGATCGTGTTGCATTTTCAAGTAACGAATAGTCCGTTTAATGAGGAGCAGGCAGAGCTTCTGAACCGTCTTCTGCCAACATTGACTGAATCGCAAAAAGTTTGGCTGGGCGGTTTTTTAGCTGCATCCCCGTCTGCAGCAGCAGCTCCGGCACCCGTGTCAGCAGCTGAAGCACCACAGGCAGCTCCGGCACCGTCGGCAGCACCTGCTGTTTCAAAGGACGTAACGATTTTATACGGTTCTCAAACTGGAAATGCCCAGCGTTTGAGTGAAAAAGCAGGAAAAACGCTTCAATCAAACGGCTTTCAAGTAACCGTTTCAGCAATGAGCGATTTTAAGCCAAACAGTTTGAAAAAGCTGCAAAACCTGCTGATTGTGGTGAGCACACATGGAGAAGGCGATCCACCGGATAATGCCATCACCTTCCATGAATTTCTGCATGGCAAGCGTGCGCCAAAACTAGAGGAGCTTCGGTTCTCCGTTCTTTCTCTCGGCGACAGCTCATATGAATTCTTCTGCCAGACAGGGAAGGAATTCGACCAGCGCCTTGAAGAACTGGGCGGCGAGCGCATTGCCGCACGGGTTGACTGTGATCTTGACTTTGACGAGCCGGCGGCAGAATGGCTTGACAGTGTGCTGTCCGGACTGTCTGAAGCATCAGCAGGCGCTGCTCCATCACAGGAAACAGCGGCGGCTCCGGCAGCGGAATCTGACTATTCCAGAACGAATCCGTTTCATGCTGAAGTGCTCGAAAGCATCAACTTAAACGGACGCGGCTCGAACAAAGAAACTCGCCACCTTGAAATTTCTCTTGAAGGATCAGGCTTAACGTATAAGCCGGGGGACAGCCTGGGTGTTTATCCGCAAAATGATCCGAAGCTTGTGGACGATTTAATCGCAGCGCTCGGCTGGAATGCGGACGAAACGATTACGATTAACAAGCAGGGCGATGTCCGCTCATTGCGTGACGCATTCCTGTCTCATTACGAAATTACCGTGCTGACGAAGCCATTATTAGAGAAAATTGCGCAGTTAACAGGCGTGGATGAGCTTCACGACTTAATTGGCGACAGTGAAAAAGTAAAAGCGTACATACATGGGCGTGATTTATTGGATCTTGTCGAGCAATACGGCCCGTTCGGCGTTTCTCCGCAGGCGTTTGCGGACGTGCTTCGCAAAATGCCCGCCCGCCTTTACTCGATTGCGAGCAGCCTAGAAGCGAATCCGGACGAAGTGCACTTGACGATTGGGGCGGTTCGCTATAATGCAAACGGCCGTGACCGCAGCGGTGTTTGCTCGATTCTTTGTGCCGAGCGTTTGCAGCCGGGTGATACATTGCCGGTTTACATTCAGCATAATGACAACTTCAAGCTGCCGGAAAAAGCGGAAACGCCTATTATCATGATTGGTCCTGGAACAGGCGTTGCACCGTTCCGTTCCTTTATGCAGGAGCGCGAGGAAGCAGGAGCTGAGGGCAAGGCATGGATGTTCTTCGGTGACCAGCACTTCGTCACAGACTTTTTGTATCAGACCGAATGGCAAAAATGGCTTCAGTCGGGTGTCCTGACCAAAATGGACGTTGCGTTTTCTCGTGATACAGCGGAAAAAGTATATGTGCAGCACCGTATGCAGGAAAGCAGCAAGGAGCTGTTCCAGTGGCTTGAAGAGGGCGCAGCGGTTTACGTGTGCGGCGACGAGAAGAATATGGCACATGACGTTCACCATACATTGATCGATATCGTTGAAAAAGAAGGTCAGATGAGCCGTGAACAAGCGGAGCAGTATGTAGCGGATCTGCAGCAGCAAAAACGCTATCAGCGCGACGTATACTGAGTTTTTGATTGAAAGGGGAACAAAAACAGATGGGCAATCAATTGTTAACAGCACCCGGTGGCGCACCAAGTGATGTAGAGGGCATTAAAGATCGAAGTAATTTCTTGCGCGGAACACTCGCGGAAGTGATGGAGGACCGGATTTCAGCTGGAATCCCAGATGATGACAACCGCTTGATGAAGCACCACGGCAGCTATTTGCAAGATGACCGTGACCTGCGTACTGAGCGCCAAAAGCAAAAGCTTGAGCCGGCTTATCAATTTATGCTCCGCGTTCGTCTTCCAGGCGGTGTGGCTACATCAGAGCAGTGGCTGATGATGGACGAGCTGGCCCATAAATACGGCAACGGCACATTAAAGCTGACGACGCGTGAAACATTTCAGATTCATGGCATTTTAAAATGGAACATGAAGCAGACGATCAAGGATATTCATTCGACGATGATGGATACGGTTGCGGCGTGCGGTGATGTAAACCGGAACGTGATGTGCACATCCAATCCATACCAATCCGAGGTTCATACTGAGGTCCATACTCTGGCGAAAAAGCTGAGCGATGACCTGCTGCCGCAAACACGCGCGTATCATGAAATCTGGCTTGATGAAGAAAAAGTAGCCGGGACACCGGAAACGGTTGAACCGATGTACGGTCCGCTTTATTTGCCGCGTAAATTCAAAATTGGAATCGCGGTTCCGCCCGCGAATGATATCGATGTGTTTTCACAGGATCTGGGCTTTATTGCGATTATTGAAGAAGGCAAGCTTGCCGGCTTTAACGTGACAATTGGCGGCGGCATGGGCATGTCACACGGCGATACACAAACGTATCCGCAGCTTGGCAAAGTAATCGGCTTTGTGACTACGGATAAAATCGTTGATCTGGCAGAAAAAGTGATCACAATTCAGCGTGATTACGGCAACCGTTCTGTCCGCAAATACGCCCGTTTCAAATACACAGTGGATCGTCTTGGCCTTCAAAACGTGAAAGATGAGCTTGAAAAACGTCTTGGCTGGACGCTGGACGAAGCACGGGAATTCCGCTTTGATCACAACGGCGACCGCTACGGCTGGCAAAAAGGCGTGAAAGGCAAATGGCATTTCACGATGTTTGTCGAAGGCGGCCGCATTATCGATTACGATAACTACAAGCTCATGACCGGTATTCGTGAAATTGCCAAAGTGCATAACGGCGATTTCCGCTTAACGTCCAATCAAAACTTGATCATCGGCAACGTGTCCACTCAGGCGAAAAAGAAAATCAGCGCCTTGATTGACCAGTACGGCTTAACAGACGGAGCGCACCATTCGGCGATCCGCCGCAGTGCCATTGCCTGCGTAGCTTTGCCGACATGTGGACTGGCGATGGCTGAGGCTGAGCGCTATTTGCCTGAATTAATGAACAAAATTGACGCGATTGTCGATGAAAACGGCTTGCGCGATAAAGAAATTACGATCCGCATGACAGGCTGTCCGAACGGCTGCGCGCGGCATGCTCTTGGTGAGATCGGCTTTATCGGCAAAGCAGTCGGCAAATATAATATGTATTTAGGTGCGGCGCATGATGGAAGTCGCTTGAGCAAAATGTACCGTGAAAATATCGGCGAAGAAGAAATCTTAAAAGAACTTCGTGTGATTTTAACACGCTACGCTAATGAGCGGCAGGAAAGCGAACACTTTGGTGATTTTGTCATCCGCGCCGGCATTATCGAAGCGACAACGGATGGAACGAACTTCCACCAGTAAGAAGGGAAAAGCGGTCTCGACATCGAGGCCGCTTTTTTTTGTGTGTCTAAAAAAGGGTTGAGCACATAAGGATGATAATAAGCCTTGCATCAATCAGTGAGAAAAGGGGAAAGAATAGATGAGCGGAAAAAAGGTTATTCAGGTAAAGTATGGCGATGTGACCGGCGACCGCGTACCTGATGTCGTCTACTTGACAGCGGTTCAAGCAGCAGGCAGCCCTTTTTTAGAGCAGATCACGCTCGTTATCCAATGCCGGCGGACGGGTCAGACATTCCGAGTGCCGCTTGAGGAAAATGCAGGGTATCACCCGACGCTGTTTTTAGGAGATTTCACTGGGAACAATGTAAAGGATATTTTAGTTGTCATCGACACGGGGGGAAGCGGCGGAACCATTTATGCGTTTGTTTTCTCCTTTATCAATGACCGGTTTGATGCCATTTTTAATGTCAATCAATTTAACCAGCAAGCGGACTATGAGGTTCGGTTTCGGGATCAGTTCAAGGCGGAGGTTATCAGCCGACAGCCGGACAAACGGTACGTGCTTGATCTGACAACGAAAGGAGCCGATTATTTAAACGATATATATAATCCGGACGGGACGCTGAAACAGCCGATTCATGGATGGGTGTCACCGCTGACTGGCTTATATCCGGTTGATTTTGAACGGGACGGCGTGTATGAATTAAACGCCTATCAGAATATAGCCGGCCGGTACAGTGCGGACCGGCTCGGCTATATGGAAAATGTGCTGAAATGGGATGGCCATTCGTTTCACATCGACCGCCAGTATGTGCAAATTTACGGGGAGGAAAAGCAGGCAGCCGATTAACGAAAAAGCGCACTTGAAAATAAGATGGCAAAACGTTTTCGTTTCCCTTTTTATTTTACTCAGTGCGTTTCATGTTATCGGCCGAGCTCCTGCTGGGCAAGACGCACTAAACGCTTGGTCATTTCACCGCCTGTGGAGCCGTTAGAGCGGGCATTTGTTTCAGCGCCAAGCGTAACGCCAAATTCGCTGGCAATTTCATACTTGAACTGCTCCAGCGCTTGTTCAGCGCCGGGCACAAGAAGCTGCTGCCGATTATTCGCTGCCATGATGATTCACCACCTCTGTTGTTTGTTCATACTATTTGTTAATGACGGTGCGATCATGCAAAAAGAAGGGTAGTAAATGATATCGGATTTGGAAAGATTCCGCTTTTATGAGGGAGCGGAAAGAATGTTTTGCGTGTTTTGCATAAGGGTACAGGATAAAGACAAAAGTGATTTAGTAAAGGAGCGATGTTTCATGCATCCAGGATATCCAAAGGTCGGCGATCCGATCCAGTCATTCATTCAAGTGTGCGGCCAGCCGGCACCACAGTCTACAGACGACATGATTTTATTCGACATTCCCGGCATTAATGCGGTACTGACATGCTGGATTGACGAGGAAAAAAATGTACATAAGCTGTCAAGCTCCATGCCAATGGGAGCGCAGGCGGCAGTTGAGCTTGCCAAACGTTTTTTGCCGGAAGGAAGCTCGCCGGTTGAGACACATATTGACACGGAATCAGAAAAATTAAACGCGAACATTCAAACGTATGAATTTGAACAAAACGGACAAACGAAACAAGTGGGTATTACAGCTGACGAATCCGGTTCATTTACCGTAGCTGTCCAAACATAAAAGAGCTGGATAGGTCAGGGAGAAACGACTTCCTTTTTTTGCATAAAGAACTGGCTCATCATCATAGAGATCAAAAATGAAAGTCGAACGAATGCGATGTTTTCGCATGATTGTTCGGCTTTTTCTTTTGTTTAAACCCTTCTGTGCCAGGCTCTCCTTATTTGATAATCCATATTTACTTATGTTCCCTGAAGTGAATTGGCTGAACATTTTAAAAATGACCGTTGTTCTCCCGTTCCTCAAGAAGTAAAATGAAAGAGATGGATAGATCAATGCTGAGGACGGGTAATCATATGGAAAAACAAACAGTACAAAAAGAATTAAGCGGCTTTGTGGGGCGTCTTTTGCGTGAGAAGTTTGGAAAAGGGCCGGAAACGGTGTTTTCGACTGTATCGGATACAGTTGTCACTATTTATTTCACCGGGTTTTTATCCCCGCTGGAAAAATCGCTGATGCAAAAGGATCGCAGCCTTTACGTACAGGAAACACGAGATTTATTAATGGAGACGTTAATTGAGGAAATCAATGTATTCATTCATCAATATGCGGACCTTACCGTAAATAAATTTTACTACGATTGGAATCTGGAGAAAGAATCTGGAATGTTCGTCGCGATTGGAGAGGGAGCGGTCGCGACTTCACCTTATCCAAATCAAGAAAAAGTGGAAAAAGCCATTATGAGAATAACGGAAAAAGCAGAAAAGCAGCCGGAAGCGGTGTTTTCTCATTTGATTAATGAGCGAACGCTTCTTATAATAAGGGAAGGTCTTTTAATAAACATTGAAAAAGAACTCAACCGGCTCGGCTTTCAGGAAACGTTAAAATTAGCCAAGCGAAACCTTGAACGCCGCCTTATTGGAGAACGCAGGCAGGAATTTGAACAGCATACAAGTGCGCAAATCGTCGATTACTTCGTCGATTGGGACTTTGACCATGATAAGAGCGCGATCTTGTTTGTTTTAAAACCCATTAAATAACGGCAGCAATAAGCCAGGCATGGAACTGGATATAAGCCAAAAAGAAAAGGCAATCCGCCTTTCTTTTTGGCTTTTTTATTTATTAAAAAAAGGGGACTGATCATGCGAGAACAAAACAGTAATGAAACAGAAAAACCTGTACATATCGCGTACTGCTTCGCTAGCAACGATTCGTATATACATAATGTGGTGGAATACATTAAAGAAGGGATTGAAAAAGGGGAGCACGTTTTGCTGGTGGAAAACAAAAAGTGTCTTGCTCTTATACAAGCAAAGCTTCATGCCATTTTTACGGACCAGCAGCTGCAGCGGCTTCATGCGGAAGACAATTTCGATTTTTACTTCTCCAATCAGACCTTCGACCCCGGGCGAATTCTCGGCCAGTTTCATAAGTCGACCGAACTATATGTGAACCAGGGAGTGCGGACGTGGGGCCATGTGGAGTGGGGTACAGCAGACAATGCCCAGCACGTGGGTGTATACGAAAAACGGTTAAGTGAGCGCTTGTCCTGCCAGCCCATTACAGCGGTTTGTGCTTATAATGAAGACCGTGTATTACCCGATTTGAAAAAAGTGCTCCATGAAACGCATGATTACGTGATGACAGACGCCGATTGGAAAAATCATGCGTTATAATATGTGACCTTTTGTGACATACAATGAAACTTTTCGGGCGGAAACGAAGAAAACAATGTATACTAAGGAGATTAGAGACAGGCGCCATTTTTTAGAAGCGCTTGGAAGCATGAAGAAGGGGAAGTTAGATGGGACATACGATCAATCAAATAAACCATCGGACGAAGTCTAAACCAATCGATCTTCAGCAGGTCATTCCTTATTTCCAGCCCATTATCGGAGCTGATCAGCAGCAGGTGTGGGGATATGAGGTGCTCGGCCGTGTGCATTCTTCCTCGGGCATTCAATCGCTTGGTCCGTTTTTTGGAGATCCGGAAGCCGATCCCGCTCTGCAGCGTCAGGTAGACCGGCATATAAGAGAGCTGGCGTTGAACAAATTCGTTGAAGAAAAAAAGACTGGTCACTTGTTTATTAATGTGAATCCCGACTGGCTCCGCATGGACTGGCAGGAAGGCGACAAAGACTGGATCACAAGGCACGGCATTGAACCGGAACGAATTGTGCTTGAGGTCACCGAGTTTTTGTTTTCAATAAAAGAACAAGACATGCTGAATATGCTGAATTATTACAAAGAGCTCGGCTGTAAAATTGCGATTGATGATGTTGGCAAAGGCTTCAGCAATCTTGACCGCATTGCCTCTTTTTTACCGGATATCATTAAAGTGGACATTCATTTGTTAAAAAGCAGTACGCAGTCCCAGTCCTTCATGGATGTACTTCATTCCTTATCGGTCCTGGCCAGACGAATGGGTGCGTCACTCCTGTTCGAAGGAATGGAAACAGAGGATGAATGGCAAAACGCCTGGAAAAGCGGCGGCCGTTTTTATCAAGGCTACCTGTTCGCCCGGCCGGCTTCTCATTTTCAGGAAATCGCAGTGCCAATCCAGCAGAAAATGAACGGGCTGATTGAGCAGCTTGTGGAAAAAGAGCTGACCGTTTGGAACCGCCAGTTTAAGCTTGAGCAGCTTTTGAATCATAAGATGCTGCAAATATTAGACACGTTTCCTTATCTGGCAGACCCGGCTGCGTATTTAACAGAGTTGACGGTTGATGTAAAAGAGTACTGCTATCGCATTTACATCTGTGACAGTAAAGGAAATCAAATAACAGCGAATTACATAATGGTGGACGGGGACTGGCAGAAGCAGCCGGAATACCGAGGGAAAAACTGGAGCTGGCGCCCGTATTTTCTGCACAATATCGCCAAGATGAAGATTGATGAAAAAGGCATCTTGTCTGAAGAATATCAGGACTTGGAAACGAATGTCCGTATCCGAACCTTTTCTTATCCTATTCAAAATGGCTACCTGTTCCTTGACTTGATGGTTGATCTGAAAAAAGCCTTATTCAATGCATGAAAAGATGCTATACTGTGAGAAAAAACCTGTTTGTCGAAAGGCGGGTTCCATGAAATGATAGCAGATTGGCGCAGGGCATTCAGAAAAAGTGCATGGCAGGACAATGTATCAGCAGTCAATATACAGCGGATTTACCGGCTGTCCTTTATCGCTGTTCCGATCCATGTGGCACACATTATTTTGTTTTGGTTCGCTTTATCACCGGGGGACAGCGATAAAACGGTTCAATGGAAATACGCGATTATGCTTCTGCACGCCAGTATGAGCCTTGTGGCGATTGGGACAGGAGCAGCCGCCTGGAAGCTGAAAAAACACAATGGCGTTCAAAAAACAAAAGCGATTGTGCTCCAGCAGCTGCTCATCTTTTCCTGGCTGCTGTTTGGCATTCTGGTCGCCTGGGCTGACTTGCTCGTTTCAGCCAGCATCACGCCGTTTTTAATGGCGTGTCTTGGCGTGGCGGTTGTTTTTTTGATTCCGCCGCTCTTTTCTGTTCTGCAGTATATGACCGCTTTTTTGTTTTTTCAACTCATGCTGACCTGGACGAGCCATTCAGCCGATATTTTGCTTTCCTTGCGGGTGAACGCACTGACGCTGCTGGGCATCAGTCTTGGTGTTTCCGTTTTTTTATGGCGGATGCACGAGGAGCGCATGAGGCAGCAGGAAAAAATCGAAAGTCAAAACCGGTTCCTTGAGCAGGCAAACGAGGAGCTTGCGTGGACGGCTTCGCATGATTCATTGACCGGTTTAATCAATCGCCCGACGTTTATTCAAAAAGCAGATGAATGGCTGAATCAAGGCATTTTATCAGGGTTAATTGTAATGGATATCGATTTATTCAAACAAGTGAACGATCAACATGGGCATCCAGCAGGGGACGCCATCTTAAAAAGTGTGGCCGATCTTTTACGGCAGTCAGTTGGAATGGAAGGGATAACCGGAAGACTCGGTGGCGAGGAGTTTGTGGTTTTAATACCGGACTCAGACGAGCACGCAAGCTCGCAGACGGCTGAAAGGCTGCGCCAGACGATTGAAGAGTACGTGTTTCTCAATGACATCCGCATTACAGCGAGCTTCGGAGTGGCTGAAATGAACGGGACCTTTGCGGCGAGCTATCATGCAGCAGACGAAGCATTGTATAGAGCAAAAAAATCCGGTCGAAACCGTGTGGAAGCCGGACAGCCTCAAACCGACTCTACATTCGTATAACAAAACAAAACACGCACCCTAGGCGGAGCGTGTTTTGTTTTGTTCAAAAGCGGCACCGATTGCTTTGATCGCCTCGTACTCGTCCATTCCTTTGGCGGTCAGGGTCATCTCACCCGTTGTCGAGCCAAGCGAAAGAAGCCCCATAATCGATTTCACGTTCACTTTCCGATGTTGATATTCAAGGAAAACATCAGAAACGAACTGGCTGGCCAGGTGAACAACAGGGACGGCGGTTTCCGGCAAAAAGCCGTTTATATAAACTGTTTTGACGAACATCTCGTTCAGACCTTTCATTTTAAAATGACAGTATTCATTATACCCAGTCCTGTAGAAAAAAGAACCTCTAAATTGTAGAATTTTTTTAAGAATCATAACGTCTAACCGTCTCTTCATTAGGGTATAGACTATGGTTCTACTTTGAGGAAAAGGAGTTTTGCAATTGATGAAGAAGCTGCTGCTGCCGGTCATGGGCGCAACATTATGCATGAATCCGCTCTTTACACAGGCGGATGAAAGGAAGAAGGAAACGGTTATCGTGATATCGTTCGACGGTATGCGCCAGGATGTAACAGAGGACTATATGGAATCCGGGGTGATGCCGAATGTACAAAAGCTGAGAGAGCACGGTGTCTGGGCCGGCGCGCCTGAAACCATTACCCCGTCTTTAACGGCACCCTCCCACGCAGCGATGTCGACAGGTGCGAGGCCTGCAAAAACGGGTGTCGTCAGCAATCAGTTTCACGATCCGGAAAAAAAGTTTAACAATAAAGACGATGCTTTTCATACAACGTTAGATGTAGCGCCGATTTGGTCCGTCGCGAGCCAGCAGGGTAAAACAACGGCAACGGTTGCTTTTCCCGGCGCTAACCCGGAGACGAAAAACCAGTCGGCGGATTATACGGTTTTTTATGGCGATACATGGGCAAAAAGCAGCTTGGATAAGCTTTCCTTTCAGCCGGCATCGGGATGGAGCGGCTCGATTGAAAGCTTCAGTCCATTAAAGGAAGCCGAGTGGCCGCTGAAGCTGAAAGGAGCAGAGAACCGAAAGCTGGTTGTGCTTGCAGCCGACACAACCGACGACAGCACAGTGAATTATGACCAGTTTTTTGTGTCTGAAACAAAAGAGACAACTGGGATGAACGAACCGGTAACATCCAATGAGTGGGGAACGGTGCCGCTTCAGGTTAAGGAGGAATCAGCTGGCTTCTCATTTAAAATCAAGCAAAAGCCGTCGGATTTAACCAGGCCCGTTCCTGTGTTTCGAACAGCGGTAACGTCAGGTATTTTGGAGGGCCCAGCCGGTTTTAAAGAAGCGATCACGGATGAATTCGGCTTTTTCCCAGTTGAATCAGAAGATAAAGCGTTTGAAGAAAAATGGATTACCCGAACGGAATACGAAGAAATCAGTGCCCGCTTTACGACGTGGATCACCGATGTTTCTCTTTATATTAAACAAACCTATAAGCCGGATGCGCTCTTTTTTTATGGTCCGCAAATCGATCATGAGGCCCATCATTATACGATGACCGATCCACGCCAGACCTGCTACACAAAGGAAAAAGCAGCGCTGTACGACAGCTATGTGAAGTGGGCTTACAAGCTCGCGGATGAGACGGTTGGAAAAACGATGCAGGCAATGGATGAACAGGATCATTTATTTGTCGTATCGGATCATGGTATGGAGGCCGCCCACACGATGCTTGAGCCGAATGCTGTTCTGAAGCAGGCCGGGCTGCTTGCTGTTACGAAAAAAGGAAACATTGATTACAGCAAGACGAAAGCGTATGCTGTGCCCAGCGGATCAGTGGCACATGTGTACATTCAAGCTCAAAGCACGGAAAAGAACGGTATTGTCCCGGATGAAGAATTCGATGATGTTCAGCGGCAGGTGATTGAAGCCTTTAGGAAATCAAACGTAGCTTTGAGCAATCAAAACCAAATCCTTGAATTGGCAATCGAAGCCGTTCTTTCGGAAAAAGAGGAGGATCTGCTGTCAAGGCTTCCAGAAGCAACGATGAAGGATGTGTGGAAGGCAGGAATCAACAAATCCATTCACCCATATCACGTGATGTATTCGTCATCGAACCTGGAGGAAAAAGTACTTGGCCATGAGCATGCCGGCGATATTCTTTTAATTGGGGCTCCGGGCTACATGATGGCAAATGGAACGGAAAGAGGGGTGAAGCCGGCCGAGGAGCTGGGCACGCACGGCGGTGATTCGACGAAGCAGGACTTGCGCCCGGTGTTTATGGCTTCCGGCTCTGCGGTGAAAGAGGGAGAAACAATCGGGAAAACGTCAACGATGGATCTGGCGCCGACACTATATGACCTGCTAGGGATTGATTCCCCGGATTTTGTGGAGGGTGAAATACTGGATGAATTATGGAAATGAAAAAGGTTTACGAGTGTGACACATGCAGGTGAAGAGCAAGAGCTAACGCCGATAAAATGAAAATAGCGCTGATATCCTCCTGCCTATCGCCGGTATCCTCAAAATACCGGCGATAGACTGACCGATATCAGCGCTAAATAAAATATACCGGCGATACAGGAGGCTCTGTACTCTTTTTGCATACAAAAAAACGGGTCTACGCGCTTAGTTAAGCTGCTTATCTTTGTATATGATAACTTTTCTCCAACCTCTTTATTTTTTTACGCTAAAGTAATTGACAAGGAAAATAACGAAATGTTATTATAATAAATTCGATTAAAAATGAAAAGTATGCTATCCTTAGTGGAGATACATTCCATGGAGGTGGAGCATTTGTTTGAAGTAGGCGACAAAGTTGTGTACCCGATGCATGGAGCTGGCGTGATAAAAGCCATTGAAGAAAAAGAACTGTTCGGTAAAAAGCAAAGCTTTCTGATTATGGCGTTTCCGGTGAAAAATATTCAAGTGATGATTCCGATTTCGAAGATTGATCATTCAGGAATGAGGCTTGTACTGGAACAATCCGCAATGGAACAGGTTATCTACACCGTTCAGCGGGGAGACATGGATCAGTCACTGGATTATAAACAGCGATTCAAACAAAACACTGAAAAAATGAAAACGGGCGAAACAAGTGCAGGTGCTGAGGTCATAAGAGACTTAATGATCGTCAAACAAGTGAAGCCGTTAAACTCCAACGAGAAAACAATGCTCAGAGAAGCGATGCAGTTTCTAATTAGTGAAATTGAAATGAGCAACAGTCTAACGGAACAGCAGGCTTCTGACTTATTTAATGAGCATTTTAAAGCAGAAAAAATCGGTTAAATGAAGAGTGTGATAAAAAAGCTGAAAAGCTTTTTTTATTTTGGTTTTTTTGCCGAATGTGAAGATAATAATAGTTGCAATGTCCTATATGCATCCTCCATAATGAAAATAGATTGTAATTTGAAGAATGCGGAGGATCACCATGTTTCCTTTCCTTAAAGATAAAAAAGAAAAAGAGTTCAAAGCGTCTATTCAATTTCCAGATCAATCAGCCATTGCAGCTTCGGTGGACGAAAGTCTGGCACCGCGACTTTATTATATGGGCTATACGCAAGAGCAGGTGAATTTGCTGCAGGAAATGGCACCGGTTATGAACAGTATACTGGATGAGGTATTAGAGCAAGTGCTCGATCATTTAGTGAAAAGTCCGGAAATGGCGGAAATTGCTCAAAACCATTCCACTCGTGACCGTTTGAAAAAGGTATTCGGAGACTATTTCAGCAGCTTGCTGACAGGGAATATGGACGAAGCCTTTTTGGCCATGCGGAAACGAATGGGCCAAACCCATAACAAAAATGCTGTCCCTGTGACATGGTTTGTTGCGTCATATTCCGCTTTTAATACACTCATTATTCCGAAAATTGTTGAGCATTTTCAGCACGATCCCAAAAAGCTGTCGAACGCGATTCAGGCAATTACCCATGCGATGAACCTTGATGCGCAAATGGTCATTGATCAATACATGGATGCCCGCTATACGGAAGTGGAACGGGCCAATGAATCCAAGTACACGCTGCAGCAGGAGATCGTCTCCGTCAGCCAGGAAGTGGCAGCATCGGTGGAGCAAACTGAAGCAGCGATTTCAGATACGAGCTCCAGAGCAGATCAGATTTTAAAGG
Organism: Domibacillus enclensis; assembly: GCF_900156125.1. Lineage (GTDB taxonomy): Bacteria > Bacillota > Bacilli > Bacillales > Domibacillaceae > Domibacillus > Domibacillus enclensis. The sequence continues at coordinate 167,712 of NZ_FTLX01000005.1, forward strand.
AAACCGGTCAAACAGAGAAAAGCAGCAAAAACCTGGTAAGCCTCACGAGTCAAAATGAAGAACAAATGGCGGATATGGAGGGGCAGTTCCATGAATCATCCGAAAAAGTGAGCGCGTCTTTATCGGGTATCAGCGAGCTGAAGCAGACATCTGAAGAAATTATTTCCATTACTAAAGGGATCGAAGACATTGCCGATCAAACAAACTTGCTGGCCTTAAACGCATCCATTGAAGCGGCACGGGCTGGAGAGCACGGAAAAGGATTTTCAGTGGTCGCCAGTGAAGTCCGTAAGCTTGCCGAACATTCCAAGGTGATGAGCAACAGCATTAACACGTTGATTGGCCAAAACAATTCAAATATTACCCGCCTCGTTGGGCAGATGGAAGAAGTAAATCAGTCGAACGAACAGTCACAAATGAAACTGCAGCAGGTGAAAAGAGGCTTAAACACCGTGAAAATGGAAATGGAAAACTACTTGACGATGTTTGGACGAAACAAAGAAGACTTAAATCAAATTGTGCTATCCATTCAAGAAATCAGCCAGACGACTGAAGGCTTGTCTAGACTAACAACTAATCTGCTTGAAAAAGCGGAGCAAACGGTTTAATCTTAAAAAATCATCCTTTTTTTTATAAATAAGGATGATTTTTTCATTTTTAAGATGCTGGAAAGTTTATCGCAAACGCTTTAAATGATAAAATCGAAAAAAAGGGGGACTTGCTGTGGCGCATTTTTTATTTAACCAGCTGGCTTTCGTTCGAGGTCAGGCACTAAAAGCGGCTGAAGGGATTGATGAAGAAGCTTCGTTAATCGTCCCTGAGCGGTTTAATAATAATATAAAATGGAATCTTGGTCATATTTATCTCGTGCAGGAGCGGTTCGCGTTTTATTTTATCGGGGAAGAAATGATTCTGCCTGAGACATTCAGCAGCTGGTTCGGCCGTGGAACAAAGCCAGCAGACTGGCAGGGGGAGCTGCCGAAAACAGACGAGCTAAAAGCGCTTTTGGAGCAGCAAACAGAGCGCATTGAACGTCAGGTCGGGCATCGTTTAGCAGAATCTGTGTCGGAGCCATTTACAACGTCGGCCGGCATGAAGCTTTTCACAGTCGAAGAATTTTTGACCTTCAGCCTCCATCATGAGGGGCTTCATACAGAAGCGATTAAATCGATCAAGCGGTTTTTATAAGGAGGAGCGGATCTCGAGGGGAGATCCGTTTTTTCATACACGATTTTACAAAGAGAGGAGGGGCTGGTGATGATCCGGCTTAACTACTTTACACGAGACGATTTCTCTCAGCTGCTGGACTGGGTTCCCACTGAGTCGTTCATGATTCAATGGGCCGGCACTGGCTTCACCTTTCCTTTGCACATTCACCAGCTGGAACGATACCTGAAAGAAGCAAATCAGCCAGCGTCGGATACATTCATTTATAAAGCAGTCGAAGAAGCAACGGACAAAACCATCGGACATGCTTCTTTGAAAATAGATAGAAGAAACGAGTCAGGCCGTATTAGAAACGTGCTGATTGGTGATGAATCGATGCGGGGGAAAGGGGCGGGCCTCCACCTCATACAAGCTTTAACAAATGAAGCTTTTGGCACCTTTAAACTCCACCGTGTCAGCCTCGGTGTATTTGATTTTAACGAGGCCGCGATTGCCTGCTACGAAAAAGCGGGGTTTCAAAAAGAAGGATGTTTGCGTGACGCCCGTAAGTGCCGCAACGAATATTGGAGCTTGTGGGAAATGAGCTTATTGGAAAACGAATGGAAAGAAAGAATGGGTGATCGAATGAAATGAACAGAAAGCGTAAAAAAAGAATGCTCCTTTTCGCCTTTCTCCTGTTGACCATCCCTTTTTTCTATAGCCAGAACAATTGGCTGACGCTGACAAACATCGAGGTGAAATCGCCGCAGCTGCCGGCAGAATTTGATGGATTCCGAATCATACAGCTGTCGGACCTTCACAGCAAGCGCTTTGGGCAGGAGCAGCAAAAAATTGCGAAGAAAGTCAAGGAACAGCGCCCCGATGTCATATTCTACACTGGAGACTTAATTGACCGGCGTAAAAACGACGAAGAAGCGGGGTACAGGCTAATGGAAGAAATGGTGGCCATCGCACCGGTTTATTTCGTGACGGGCAACCACGAATGGCAGGTGTTTAAGGAGAAGGAAACGAAGCTGCGTGAAATCGGGGTGAAGGTGCTTCGGAATGAACAGGTCTCTCTTGAACAGGATGGGGTAGAAATCGGACTAATCGGCATCGATGATCCGCTGATGACGGAAACAGGGGAAGCATTCGAGCAGGCAGGCAGCGTGACCGCACCCTATACGATTTTGCTGTCCCATCGTCCCGAGTATTTTGTTCAATATGCAAACGCCGGCATGGATCTTGTGTTTACCGGGCACGCACATGGCGGCCAAATTCGAATTCCGTTTGTGGGCGGATTGTTTGCACCGGGACAAGGATTTTTCCCGGAATCTACGTCCGGAGCGCATGCTATGGACTCGACAACGATGATCGTCAACCGGGGTCTGGGCAACAGCATGGCCCCGCAGCGCATCTTCAATCGTCCTGAAATAATGGTAGTAGAGCTGAAAAGCAGCAAATGAAAAAAGCGGCCGTTGGCAGCCGCTCCTTTTATTTGTTGCGAAAAGCCATTCGGCCATTTAAGATCTGGTTCGGGCTTTTTAATTGAAACATGCCTGCTTCCCGAGAGTAATCGATTTTGACTTCTTCATCGTAAAAAACCATTTTCGGCTTTTCTACTAAGATGGACATGTCATTTGTTTCAAGCAATACATCATGATCCGCGTCTGCTTCATCCACATACCAAAGGGTCGGAACGCCGTTCAGCACGCAGCCGTTTCCTTCTGTATCCCATTTGAGCTTGAGCAAGCCGTTTTCTCTGTTTTTCAGCGCATGTATTTTTTCAGCAGCAGCCGGTGTAATCGTAATGTTCATTCGTATTCCGCCTTTTTGCTTTTAGTATAGCATAGGGCAGGCACGTCGTCTTTTTTGTGGTTTTTTGATTAACGCTCCTTAGGAAGGGAAAAGCGGCATCATAAGGAATGGAGCGATAGAATGGGAGATGAAAAGATGGATCGAAAGGATAGAGCGCTGTACGAGGAAATAAATCGTCAGGCAGCAAAACTCAGCCAAAAATGGTTCGATACCCGTCAAAAAAAGGATGGCTCTATTTATTCAAATGATGTGAATGAATCGATCGAGAAACAGCTGAAAGAACAGCATTTATTTACCATTCAAACGATTGCGAGCGGATTCCTGCCGGAGCAGGAGCTTTTTCATGAAAACGTGTATCAGTGGACGAAGGAAGTAGTGAAAACCCGCCTTGAATGGGACACGCCTATTTACGAGGTTGTCGCGGCCGTGAATAAAACAAGAAACCTCATTTGGACCTTTATTACGGAATACGCCATGGAAAAAGAGGAAATCACAAAAAAAGATGTGCTGAGATGGAGCGCTGTCTATCACCCTATTTTAGACACACTCATTAGCGAGTTTTCAACTCAGTATTACCGTTTGACGCGAAGCCGGTTAAAAGGACAGGAAAAGCTGATTGAAGAAATAGACTCACCGATTATTCCCGTATCCAGCAGTATTGCCATTCTCCCGTTGATCGGCATGATGGACGAAAGCCGGGCGGCGTCTTTGTTTGAATTAATTCCAGTGAAATGTGCGGAAAAAAGGATCGTTCACCTTGTGATGGACCTATCAGGCATCCATGATATTGATACCTTCGTGGCTAATCAATTGTTTCAGCTGACGAAATCGCTTCAATTAATTGGTGTGCAAACGGTTCTGTCCGGCATCCGGCCGGAGGTAGCCCAGACAGCCATTCAGCTGGGATTGGATTTCAGTCAGGTGAAAACCTTTCATGGCCTGCCACAGGCACTTGCTTATTTAGGATTTGGACAATAACATATATTGATAGAAAACCCAAACGAATGCGAAGTTTATCGCGTATTCGTTTGGGTTTTCTAGTTTAACGGTCAATGAATGCGCGGTATAGTCAAAAAAAATATGATCTTGCTAACATCAAGAGGGCCTTTTTTATTCCAGTCTCTTTCTTATATGTAAAATATATTGAAACGTTTTAGTGGATGAAACGTACATTGTATTGAAGCTTTTTAAAGGGAGATTGATGTCATGCTGTTTTTATTTATTGTTCTGGCGATAGCTGGTGGAATCTTTTTGGAAAGAGGAGTGCGAGCTTATTTTGCCATTCCGAAATTAAAAGGGATCTTTTACAAGCATGTGAACGAAACGCATCGCTGGACAGAAGGTATTGCGATGGTGCTTTCATTTGTAATAGGGTTTATATTGCTTGACCAATTCCCGCGTTTTTTGTCTATTTCCTTCCTCATCCCTATGTATATAGCGATCTACAGCACGCGCACCTATTTTGAATGGAAGTATGCTAAAGAACAGCGGCAATACATTTTATCGTTCTTCATTCTAGTGTATGTACTGGTTGTGATTCTTCTTTTAATCGGACCACTGCATCCCATATTTAAGTAGCTGTAGATTTTAAATAAAAGAAAGGCCGGACTTAATAACAGTCCGGCCTTGATCGTCTTATTCCGTTTCTTCTTCCATTTCTGCGTCTTCCGTTTCCGTTTCTTCCATCTCAGTGCCGGTATCTGTTTCTTCCTCTTCCGCACCGCAGCCTGCTAATACCCCAATAGATAAAAATGCTGCCGCGCCGCCTGCAACCAACTTCTTTTTCAAAATAGAATCCATACCGAAACCCTCCTCAGAAATTGTAAGATGAAAAGCACTATTTCAATTCCCGATCTAAAACATAATAAACAAAAAATCGCTATATTTACATATTCTTTACATTTCATTAAAGGTAAACAAAAAAGGGGCGCTCCGGATGGGCATTCGGAGCGCCAAACAATGCACAATGAATCGGTGGGGTAAAGCTAAAGTGATAATGATTATCATTACCGGTTACAAGTATTATCTTACCCGCTGCTTCCATTTTTGTCAACACATAATTGAAAACCATTTTCAACTCAAGAAAAAATCCGTCTCTGGAAACCAGGACGGATTTTGGTTAACGGGCTGCAACAGTTGGTAAGCTATTTTTCGCAGAGATTAAGCGTGCAAGGAACGCAATAACAATTACAGCGTACACGATTAGCCAAACATTGAACGTCCCGTGGATAATCGCCATGCCGAGGAAGCCGGCTGCCAGTAAGTAATACGTCATTGGCAGGAGGACTCGACGGATCAGTGCGCCTTCTTTCCCGATTAAGCCAACGGTAGCAGAAGCGGCGACGACATTATGCACACAGATCATATTGCCGGCTGCACCGCCGACTGCCTGAAGAGCAACCACAATGCCCGACTGCTGAACGTCCAGACCGATATTGCTGGCTGCACCGAATTGAAACAAGGAAAACATCATATTGCTGAACGTATTGCTTCCAGCGATAAAAGCGCCGAGTGCGCCGACCGCAGGTGCAACGATCGGCCAGAAATCACCCGCTATAATCGATACGCTTTCGGCTAGAATAAGCGGCATATTTTGGCCGGCTAAATAGTCTGTTGCCGCGTTGACCTTATCGGCTGCCAGCGAAGTGTTTAAAAATATTTTGATCATTGGCACGGCAAAAATAAGTGCAATACCAGCAGAAACCGCTGTCTTAAACGAATTCTTCCAAGCCATGCTGTAGGCTTGTGTATTCATTTTATGAAGGAAGAATGTTAAGACGGATACAACGATAAAAATAAAGCCAGGTAAATAAAGCGGTGTTGAAGTCGTTGTAATACCTGAGCCGAATGTGTTCTCAAACACGAGTGCAGGCGCTTTCAAAGCAGCTGTCAGCGGCTCAATCGTCCGCGATGCCACAAGCAGACCGGCAACCAAAATGTAGGGCAGCCAGGACATGCCCATTGAAATGGACCGCTGTGATCCTTCTGGGCGTTCCGGTTCATGATTCAGCTTGCCAAACCAGTCTTCCTCCCATTTGTTTCTCGGAGGAAAGTCAAATACGTCCTTATCCGGGATAAACAGCCCTTTTTGAGCAGCAGGCACGACAATAAGCAAGGCAACAAGTGCACCGAGCAGGGACGGGAATTCAGGTCCTAAAAAGGTGCCAATCAGTACGTATGGAATGGTAAAAGCAAAGCCGGCAAACAGGGCAAACTTCCATACCTTCAGCCCTTCCCGGAAGGACTTATTCGGTCCGAAAAAGCGCGTCAGCATCGCCACTAAAAACAATGGAATCAGTGTCCCGACAATGCCGTGAATCAAGACCACATTCGATGTAATGTGAAGCAGGTAATCCGTGTAGCTCATCCCAATCGACTCAATGCCGCTCATGACAGCCGGCTGATCGGTCAAGCCTGTATTAACACCAATTTGAATAGGTGTTCCAATCGCACCGAAAGAAACCGGCGTGCTTTGAATAATAAGTGAAACCATTACGGCAGCCATCGCAGGAAACCCGATTGCCACTAAAAGCGGTGCGGCAATGGCCGCTGGTGTGCCGAAGCCGGCAGACCCTTCGATAAAAGATCCGAACAGCCAGGCAATGATAATCGCCTGAATGCGGCGGTCTGGCGAGATGCCAATAAAGCCTCGGCGAATCGTATTGATGGCACCGCTTTCTTTCACCGTGTTTAATAAAAGAACAGCCCCAAAAACGATAAAGATCACTTCGAGCGCTGTTATAACACCGTTAAAAGCAGCTCCTGCCACGACATTGCCGTCCGTTCCCCAAACGAACATCGCAATGGCGGCTGTGACCACGAGCGCAACCGGCATGGCGCGGCTGGCCGGCCAGTTTAATAAAACCAGGAAAAACATAATCGTTAGAATGGGCACAATCGAAATTAGTGATAATGCAAGCAAGCTCATTCTTTCCCCTCCCTAAGTAAGCGATTTCAAATTTAAAGTAGTTAGGTCATCAGATGACCTGTTATGATTATACGGGGAACGTTTTCAAAAAATCAATAAAAATTTTTGTTTGTTGTGTATATAATAGAACGAGAGGTGAGGTCGACGTTGAAATACAAACAAATTAAACCGAAAAAAATATATGAAGAAGTGGCTGATACATTGCTTGAATCGATCCGTTCCGGTGAGCTGCAGCCGGGGGAAAAGCTTGATTCGGTGCAGCAGCTCGCTGAAAGCTTTCAAGTAGGCCGGTCCGCGATTCGAGAAGCACTCACATCCCTCCGTGCGATGGGGCTCATTGAAATGCGTCAGGGAGAGGGAACGTATGTAAAAGCATTTGAACCGGGCGGCATTGCATTTCCGCTTCAGCGTGTGCTTTTAATGAACGAAGCAGACCTGCAAAATTTAATGGAAGTCCGCAAAATTTTAGAAACAGGCATCGCCGCGTCTGCAGCAAAAAACAGAGAAGAAACCGACCTCGAGGCGATGAAGCAGGCGCTGGCTGATATGGTGGCAAACGCGGGAGACCCTGAGCAAGGAGAAAAAGCCGATTTAGCCTTTCACTTTGCGGTGGCCGCGTCTGCGAAAAACGAGCTGTTGCTCAGCTTAATGAATCACGTGTCTGATATGACGGCAGAATCGATGCGGGAAACACGCCGCATTTGTTTATATGAGGCGTGTGCAACAGTGGATCAGCTGAATCAGCAGCATGAAGCGATTTACAAGGCGATCGAATCTAAAAAGGCTGACGAATCACAGCGGGCTATGGCCGAGCATTTAAGCTACGTCGAAAAAGTATTAAACGAGTTTATGGCAAAATAATTAGCACCCTCTACTGATTTTGAGACTAATCAGCAGGGGGTGTTTTTTGAATACAGAAAATCATTGGAAAATGAAAGCGTTTGTTGTATCATAAAAAGAAATCATATTATACAGGTCATCAGATGACCTTACTTTTGGGGTGAGCGACGTGAAGGTTACATTATTTATCACATGCATCGTCGATATGTTTCAAGCAGATGTGGGCAAAGCAACAGTAGAAGTGCTTGAACGGCTCGGCTGTGACATTGACTTTCCGATGGGACAGGTGTGCTGCGGACAGCCGGCGTACAATTCCGGTTACGTAGAAGAATCAAAGGATGCCATGAAAAAAATGATTGCGACGTTTGAACACGCGGAAGTTGTTGTTACGCCGTCCGGGTCCTGTGCAACGATGTTCAAGGAATACCAGCATATATTCCACGATGATCCTATCTGGCGGCCGCGCGCGGAAAAGCTTGCGTCTAAAACGTATGAGCTGACCGAATTTATCGTTAATGTGCTGAAGGTGGAGAATGTCGGGGCAAAGCTGAGCGGTGTCGCGACTTACCATCCTTCCTGCCACATGACAAGGCTGCTCGGGGTAAAGGATGCACCGATGACGCTGCTGCACAATGTCGAAGGGCTTCAATTTGAGCCGCTGCCGAATGCACATAACTGCTGCGGCTTCGGCGGAACGTTTTCAGTGAAAATGGGCAACATTTCCGAGCAGATGGTCGATGAAAAAGTAGATTCAGCCGAACAAACAAAAGCAGACTTTTTAATTGGGGCAGATGGCGGCTGCTTAATGAACATTGGCGGCCGGATCGAACGACGAGGCAAGCCGATCCGTGTGATGCATATCGCGGAAGTGCTAAACAGCCGGTGAGGGGGAGAAACGCATGGCAATGAAAATCGGTGAAGGCAAATTTAAAGATAATGTGAATAAAAATATGGAAGATACATTTATGCGTGGTGCCGTGGCAGGCGCACAGGAGCGGCTGCGGACGCGCCGTTTAGATGCGGCCGAAGAGCTCGGCAACTGGGAAGAGTGGCGGTCACACGGAGAAGAAATTCGCCAGCACGTCCTTAACAATCTGGACTATTACTTGCATGAATTAACAGAAAATATTCAAAAGCGCGGGGGGCACGTGTTTTTTGCTGAAACAGCGGATGAGGCAAATGCGTATGTGCGTGAAGTCGTCAATAGTAAAAATGGCAAAAAGATTTTAAAAGCGAAATCAATGGTGACAGAAGAAATTGGCTTAAATCAGATGTTAGAGGAAGAAGGCTGCGAGGTCATTGAAACCGATCTCGGTGAATACATTTTGCAGCTGGACGAGCATGATCCTCCGTCTCATATTGTGACTCCGGCGCTTCATAAAAACAAAGAACAGATTCGGGATGTGTTCACAGAAAAGCTGGATTATAAGCTGACGGAAAAACCGGAGGAGCTTGCACTTCATGCGCGTGAAAAGCTGCGTCAGGAATTCCTGACAGCTGATATTGGCATCACAGGCTGTAACTTTGCGATTGCAGAATCCGGCTCGGTCGGTCTTGTAACGAACGAAGGCAACGCAGGGCTTGTCACTGACCTGCCTAAAACACAAATTACTGTCATGGGCATGGAACGGATCGTGCCGACATTTGAGGAATTTGAAGTGCTTGTCGGCTTATTAACCCGCAGCGCTGTTGGACAAAAGCTGACAAGCTACATTACCGCCTTGACCGGACCGCGCATGGACGGAGAAGCGGACGGACCGGAGGAGTTCCACCTTGTCATCGTGGACAACGGCCGTTCAGGCATTCTGGGAACTGAATTTCAGTCTGTGCTGCAATGCATTCGGTGTGCGGCCTGTATTAATGTTTGCCCGGTTTACCGGCATATTGGCGGCCATTCCTACAATTCGATTTATCCAGGGCCAATTGGCGCTGTGTTAACACCGCTTCTTGGCGGTTATGATGACTTTAAAGATCTGCCTTACGCGTCAACGCTTTGCGCGGCTTGCACCGACGCTTGTCCAGTGAAGATTCCGCTTCACGAATTGCTGCATAAACACCGCCAGGTCATCGTGGAGCGGGAAGGTCGGGCGCCGATCTCGGAAAAGCTGGCGATGAAAGCCTTTGGTCTTGGAGCGGCATCCAATCCGATGTATGCAGCCGGCTCGAAAATGGCGTCGGCGATGATGAAGCCCTTTACGAAAAATGACCGGATCTCAAGCGGACCGGGACCGCTAAAGGCATGGACGGAAATTCGCGAATTCCCGGCGCCGAATAAGGAACGGTTCCGTGACTGGTTTAAAGAACATGAAAAAGGAGGCGGCGGGCAATGATCCATCACCGTGATGCATTTTTAAATAATGTTGCCAAACAGCTTGGCCGCAGCCGAAATACAACCGTCAAGCCGGAGCGCAACTGGCAGTTTCGTCCGCAAGATAAGACGCTCACGAACAAAACACCGGATGAACTGATGACGATTTTTCGGGACCAGTGCCGGTTAATTCACACCGAGTTAATTGAAACAACAGGAGAAAAGCTGGCTGACGTACTCGAAGCAACCGTGAATCTGTACGGCGGCGGACCGATTTCGCTTTGGGATGATCCGCGCTATACGGAATTCGGTCTTGCTTCTCTCATCGATGAAACGTGGCCGTCCCGCCGCGTAGACGTGCACAAATGGGACGCTGAACAGGGCAAAGAAAACATTGCTAGAGCCGAGCAGGCAAACGTCGGCATCACCTTTAGCGACATGACGCTGGCGGAGTCAGGTACAGTCGTGCTGTTTTCCAGCACAGGCAAAGGGCGTACGGTCAGCCTGCTTCCGAAGCAATACATTGCGATTATTCCGAAAAGCACGATCGTGCCGCGCATGACGCAGGCCGCACAGGAAATCTCCCGCCGTGTTCAGGCAGGAGAAACGATTCCTTCGTGCATTAACTTTGTAACCGGACCGAGCAACTCAGCCGACATTGAAATGAATTTAGTCGTCGGCGTGCATGGCCCGGTGAAAGCCGCTTATATTGTCGTCGAAGACCGCTAAAATCAAAAAGCACCGCAGCTTACTATTGCTGCGGTGTTTTTTCATGCTGTTGAAAAAGCCTTTGTCAATGAAAACCAGGTGACCCTTTCTCTTTTTTAAAGCTAATGTGCTTGCGCGAACACAGTCTGGGCGGCTTCTGCAGGACTGCGCGTTCCTGGGGGCGGGCGGTGAGCTAACTTTTGACGCTGATGCGTCAAAAGTGGATCTCACCTGACCCGCTTGATCCCAAGGAGTCTCCGTCCTGCGCCAGCCGCCCTTAGTGGGGAGGAAACGCAGCTGGTAAAATCCAAAAGAAGCGTGATGAACGAAAAAAACCATTCTGCTCTTCACACGAAAAAAGAGAAGCTTCTGTTCATCCATCTACTCGTTAGTCATTGAAAACAAGCCGTTTTCAAGCATTTTTATCTTTTATCCTCACTGTTTCATTAGAACCACAACGGGCGCAGGGAGGCCGGCGAAGACTCCCACTGGACGAGCGGACAGGGTGAAACAGCCACGGTTTTTGGGCTGGTTCAGCGTTCGCCCAGTAGGAAAGCGGAGCCGGCAGCCCGGAGCCCCTGAATGTTCTTTTCTAGAAAGATAACCGTCTTTATGTTGCTCATAAAAAAGAAAATGCCATAAAGAAATACCTATATTCCCCTGACACGTTTGTTTTTTGTCTTGTCAAAAAAGCTTTTTACGATCAAAATGGAATCGATTACATGATTAAGTTAGAAAGGAGGCAGCTTTATGAGAATAAAGCAAAAGCTGCTCATTTTTGTGCGAAATACCATTTTAAATAGCATTCAGCGAAAACTGATGGGGACACTGCTGCTTGTGATGATCGTTCCATTGCTGATCTTCATGGTCATTTCAACGCAAATCTCCCGCGGCACGGTAGAATCCTCTGAAATCAGCTCCAACATCTCACGGCTGGCGCTTTCCGGAAGCTATATGGAGGAACAGATTCAGCTTTACGACGAATTTCTGTTTGACGAAATGGTCGATGAGCAGCTTGTGCCAAGTATCGCGTCCGTGGAAAACATTGATACAGCTGGTGTGTTTTATCGGATGAATTATGTCCGGGACAAGCTTTTCGGCTTATTTAATGGACGGGACGATATGGTGTCAGCTTCCCTTATCTCATTTGAAAACAATCAGCTGTACCAAGTGAAGGACAATGACTTTTTCGTTTATCCCTACTTGGATTTACCCGCAAGGCAAGACAACAAGCAGGCCATTTTCAGAGTCGACGAACAAGCAGGAACCTTTTCATTTGAGCGGTATATTTACCGGTTTGAAAACCAGCAGGTCGTCGGAAAAATTCAAATTGCCATCGATTTTTCTTTTATGGATCATATTGCAGAAAATTTAAAAAGCAACGAGGGTGAGCATATTGTTCTTCTGAATAGGAAGGGAGAGGCTCTTTACAGCCCGGAGGATGTCACATTTACAAAAGCATTTAGCGAAAAGGTGGCAGATCGTTCAACAAAAGGTGCTTATTTAGTGGAGGACGAACATTATTATTTTCTTCAGCCAATGATGGAGGGCGATTTGATTTTAGTGAAAATGGTCCCCAAAGAGGTCATGATGGTCGGTGCCGTTTATATCGGACGATCTGGAGCAGTGATCTTGCTAGTATCTATGATTTTGACGGCGATCCTTTCTATACTGGTGTCAAATCAAGTTGCCAGACCGATTGTGTCCCTGACAAAAGCAATGGACCGCGTGGAAGAAACCGATTTTCGTGTGAACATGAAAACAAGCCGTACGGATGAAATCGGCATCCTGCACCGGAAATACAAAGAAATGATCGACCGGATTCGAGATTTAATCGAGAAAAACTATAAGCGTGAAATGGAAACAAGGGACGCTCAGTTTCTAGCGCTTCAGGCACAAATTAATCCGCATTTTCTGTACAATACGCTTCAAGTGATCGGAGGAATGGCGCTGAAAAATGGATCAAATGATATTTACAGCATGACACAGAAGCTGGCGCTTATGTTCCGCTACATTACGAATAAACAGGGAGATCTTGTTCCAATTCAGGAAGAAATCGCTCATTTAAACAATTATTTATACATTCAGCAGGTCCGTTTTGGTGAGGACGTTTCCATCCAGCTGTTCGTTGATGAAGAAGTAAACGATTCGCTTATTCCTTTACTATCCCTTCAGCCCATTATTGAAAATGCGTTCAAGCATGGATTTGAGAGAAAAACGGAAAAAGGCATTCTGAAGATCGACATTCAAAAAGTGTTTGATGAGATCGAGATTATTGTGAAGGATAACGGCGTTGGTATGAGTGAAAGGCGGCTTCAGGAAGTTCAGCACAAATTAGCAGCAGATGGTTTTTCAGAGGAGCGCAGCATTGGTATTAAAAACGTCGATGCCCGGATAAAGCTTTACTTCGGCGTGGAATACGGCATCGAGCTTGAAAGTATTGAAAACGAATATACGCAGGTGGCGATCCGAATCCCCTCTGCAGAAACGGAGTGACATGACGATGACGACGGTATTAATTATTGACGATGAAAAATGGACGCGTGATACAGTAAAGGCGCTGATCAACCAGGAGTCATGGGGTATTACCGAGCTTGACGAAGCGGTAAATGGTGAAAAAGCCCTTGAGAAAATCAAAGCCAAACGGCCGGATATGGTCATCACTGATATGAAAATGCCCGGTATGGATGGCATCGGACTGCTTGAAGTGCTGGAGCGGGAATACCCGGAGCTCCCGGTCATTGTGCTGAGCGGCTATCAGGATTTTATGTATACACGGCAGGCCATCAGGGCACGAGCGGTTGAATATTTGACCAAGCCGGTGGATGGAGAAGAGCTTAATCAAGCGATCGGAAAAGCGGTTATGGAAATGCGGAAGCAGGAGGAGCAGCAAATGAGCAGCCCGCTGTTTGCCTCCAAGCAGCCGGAAATGACAACGATCACAGATCCCTTTTTCGGGACGCTGGGGTTTTCATTAAAAGAATTAAACGCGGAACAGTTTCATGCAACCATACGATCGTTTGACACAAAGCTTACCCAGGTGCTGAAACGAAATGAAGCCTTCCGCTATCATCTTCACAAACAGTTTGTTGTGTTGATGGAGACGACTATGAAACACTTTGACGTTACAGCAGAAGACCTTGGGTTTAAACGAAAAGAATTTTTGTATGAGCCGGCCCTTTCAGTTGAAGAGCAATTGACGAATATGCAGCAGATTGGGAAAGCAGCCATTCAGAAAATAAAAGAAGGGGCAAAGCAAAAGTCACGGGTCAACTTGGACGAAATTAAGGAGTATATTGAAGAGCATTATGCATCAGCCGACTTATCACTCGGCATGATCTCCAGGAAATTTTTCGTGAGCAAGGAATATTTGACGACCGCTTTTAAAAAGAAATTTGGCTGTAACATTACAGAATTTATTATTGAATACCGGATGGCACAAGCAAAGGAGCTGGTGGAAACAACGACGCTTCAATTTAAAACAATCGGCAGTATGGTCGGCTACGAGGATGTTTCTTACTTTTACCGGCTGTTCAAAAAAGTGTACGGCACTTCGCCTGGCTGCATGAGGAAAGGTTAATATAATACAAATGTAAGCGCTAATATTGTCGATTTATTAAGGTGCGAAAACACATTATGATAGAAAAAAAGCAAAGGGGAGATGGAAATGAAGAAAGCGTTTACTTTGCCGTTCGCATCCGTTTTAATCGCTGGAATGCTTGCAGGCTGCGGAGGAGAAAGCAGCTCATCAGGAGGGTCATCCTCGGGGGATTCGGATCAAGTGGAGCTGAAGGTGTTTATCGGCCAGCCTCGCTTTAAAGAGCAGTATGAAACCTATATCGACCAGTTCGTCGCCAAGCAGAAAGAAGAAGAGGGACGAGATGTGACGGTCAAGCTTGAACTTCCGAGCGTAAATGAAGCGGACGAGCTGCTGAAAACGCGGCTTGCATCTGGAGACAGTCCAGACGTCTTTGCCCTTCATGCTGTAAACGATATTCCTGTCTATGATAAAGCCGGTTACCTGGAGGATTTATCAGGAGAGCCCTTTGTAGAAAAAATGTACGAGACGGTTTCACCGGCAGTAACCAAGGATGATCGTGTTCTAGCTCTTCCGCTTGAAACGCTTCAGTGGGGCTACATTTACAACAAGGATCTATTTGAAAAGCACGGGGTAGAGCTGCCTCAAACGTTCACAGAGCTAGAAGCAGCCGTGAAAACGTTTGAAGAGGCAAATGTCACACCGTTTATCCGGGCGTACAAAGATTCTTACATTCCACAGCTGTTCCTGCCGCTAACAGTCGGTGCGCTTGAGAGCACATCACAGGCCGGCTTCATTGACAAAATGAATGCAGATGACACATCGTTCGATCAGCTGAAGGATGAGATGTTCCCTATTATTGATCTCGTTCATGCGCATGGAACAGACCGTCCGTTTGAAGTTGGACAAGATCAGGGAGCCGCCGCATTTGCAGCCGGCGAAGCCGCTATGTGGGTACAGGGTCCGTGGATGGCCGAATCATTAATGGCAACCAATCCAGACTTTAACTTCGGTGTTGCTCCCCTGCCAATCAATGATGACCCAAATGCGACATTGATTGATTTAAGTACATCGACGTCACTGGCTGTGTCAAAGCAAAGTGAAGTAAAAGATGTCGCAAAAGATTTTATCAATTATATCCTTGATGAGCAGGACTCAAGCGAGCTATATGAAAGCCTTGGCTTTAACCCGATTTCAGATGTTCACACATTCGAGCCGTATCCGTGGCTTGTTGACTCAGCAAAATATGTAGAAGAAGGCAAGGTGTATCAGGACCCGTCCATTCCGGCAGCGGTGAAATCAGCGTCCGAAAAGCTGCTTCAAAGCTACTATGCGGAAGATGCCACACAGGATGAAGTCGTAGAAGGCCTTGACCGCGCATGGCAGGAATACAACAAGCTGAATAAATAAGTTGTGGAGGAAAGGCAGCTTTCAAGCTGTCTTTCCTACTATCAAACAACGAAAGGACTGATAAAGAATGACGGTAAAAGCCATTAATGACAAAAAGAATACGTCAGTCAATGTGCGCAAAAAAGAAAAAAAACTGCGGACGAAAAGCAGCCATCTTGGCTTGATTCTCTTCGTTCTGCCAGCGTTCGTTTTTTACTTTATCTTTTTATTTATCCCAATGATTGGGGCCGGCGTATACAGCTTCACCGATTGGAACGGTTTGAACCCAACGTACAACTTTGTTGGATTTGCGAATTACATTGAAGCATTTAGGGATGACCCTGCATTCCGCCACTCGTTTTTCTTTACACTGCGCTACACGATTGTCGTGTTCTTCGTGCAAAATATTATTGCGCTGTTCCTTGCGCTTCTCATTGAATCCAGAATAAAATCAAAAGGCTTTTTCAGAACCATCTTTTTTATGCCGAATATGATCAGCTTAATCATCAGCGCCTTTATGTTTTCGTTCATCTTCACCAACGTATTTCCAGAGCTTTCTCAAAAAGCGGTCTTTTCGTTTCTCGATCAGTCCTGGATCGGTGACCCGAAGGTTTCCTTTTATTCGATCGTCATCGTTTCACTCTGGCAGGGAATTGGCTACATGATGATCATTTACATGGCAGCACTGCAGGGTGTGCCGAAATCATTGTCAGAAGCGGCCATGATTGATGGCGCAACCATTTTCCAGCGCCTGCGCCATGTAACGATTCCAATGATTATGCATGCGATAACAATTTGCTCATTTTTAACGTTGAATGGCGCGTTTAAAGTATTTGATGTAGTGTATGCGCTGACACAAGGGGGCCCTGGGACATCTACACAGGTTATGACGTTGAATATTTACCAGGAAGCGTTCTCGAACAACTTCCGGTTTGGATACGCCAACTCAAAGGCGATGATTTTGTTTCTCGTCGTGCTCATCATTACGATTATTCAAATCAGAGTGTTAAAACGCAAGGAGGTTGAAGCGTAATGAAACAAAGTAAAGCCGCTTCATGGTCGGTAAATCTCATTCTTTCCCTTTTCGCGGTTGTTTCCTTTTTTCCGATCTACATGTCCGTGATCAACTCATTTAAAACACAGGCTGAAATATTCGATTCGGTGCTGGCTTTGCCGAAAAATTTCTCTTTTGACAATTACATTGGCGTTTTTCAAGAGCTGAATTTACTCAGCAGCGCCTTTAATACATTGATAGTCACGATTGTAGGACTGGCCGGAATTGTTTTCTGCGGTTCACTTGCCGGGTACAAGCTGGCTCGGACGTCTGGGAAGTTCAGCAATTTTCTGTTCATGCTGTTTGTCGCCTCCATGCTTGTTCCCTTTCATTCGATCATGATCACACTCAGCCAGATGGCAAAAGGAGTCGGTGCGCAAGGCTCCTTAATCGGACTCGGCTTTATTTATATCGGGCTCGGCGTGAACATGGCGGTGTTTCTGTATCATGGGTTTGTTAAAGCGATCCCGAAAGAGCTGGAGGAAGCCGCAAAAATCGATGGCTGCAATGATTTTCAAATTTTCACGAAAATTATTTTTCCGCTTTTAAAGCCGATTACAGCAACGATTTTAGTATTAAACGTGCTATGGCTGTGGAATGACTTCCTTCTGCCGCTCATTATGCTGACAGATGTGAACGATTATACGCTCATGCTGTCCATCAATATGCTGTTCGGCCAATATGCTGCGGACTGGCCAAAAATTCTGGCTGCCCTTGTGTTAACAGCGTTGCCGGTCGTTGTCTTCTACGCATTCTTCCAGAAATATATTTTAGAAGGAATTGCGGACGGAGCGATTAAATAAAAAGAAGAAAGAGTGAGGTTTGATGGAGAAGCTGCTGTATGGTGTTGCCTACTACGATGAATACATGCCGTATGAACGGCTGGACACAGATATACAAATGATGAAGGACGCCGGCATTAATATGGTGCGGATTGCGGAATCCACCTGGAGTACACATGAGCCGCAAAATGGCGTGTTTGATTTCACGTCAGTCAACCGGGTGCTGGATGCCATGCATGAAGCCGGCATCCATGTCATCGTCGGAACACCGACGTATGCGGTGCCGACGTGGATGGTGAAGGAGCATCCGGACGTGCTGGCAGAAACGAAAAAAGGGCCGGGCAAGTACGGCGCGCGGCAAATTATGGACATTACCAGCCCAGTTTATTTGTTTTATGCAGAACGGATTATCCGAAAGCTGATGGAGCAGGTAAGTGGTCATCCGGCAGTGATCGGCTACCAGATTGATAATGAAACAAAGCATTATGATACGAGCGGTCCAAATGTTCAGCTGCAGTTTGTGAAGTATTTAAAAGAGAAATTCGGCACGACTGATGCGCTGAATAAAGAGTTTGGGCTGGCGTACTGGAGCAACAAAGTAAACAGCTGGGAGGATATGCCTTCTGTTGTCGGTACAATCAATGGCAGCCTTGGGGCAGAATTTTCAGCCTTTCAACGCCGCCTCGTCGACCGGTTTTTATCCTGGCAGGTCGACATTGTGAAGGAATACCGGAAGCCGGAGCATTTTATTACGCAAAACTTCGATTTTGAGTGGAGAGGCTATTCTTTTGGCGTACAGCCGAATGTCAATCATTTCACTGCCTCCGAACCGTTTGATGTGACCGGAGTGGACATTTATCATCCGACACAGAATGACTTAACAGGGATTGAGATTTCATTTGGCGGAGATGTCGCACGGTCTACAAAAGGAAAAAATTATTTGGTACTGGAAACAGAGGCACAGGCTTTTTCCAACTGGACACCTTATCCAAACCAGCTCCGTCTTCAAGCCTTTAGCCACGTGGCCTCCGGTGCAAATATGGTGGCGTACTGGCACTGGCATTCGATTCACAATTCATTTGAAACGTACTGGAAAGGTCTTTTAAGCCACGATCTTCAGCCCAATCCGGTTTACAATGAAGCGAAAACAATCGGGGCGGACTTTAACCGGCTGTCTCCAAAGCTGGTGAACTTAAAGAAACAAAACAAAGTAGCTATTCTTGTCAGCAACGAATCGTTAACCGGCTTGCAATGGTTCCCGTTCAATCAAAAGACAGAGCTGAATTACAACGACATCGTCCGGCTCATTTATGATGAATTATATAAGGCAAATATAGAATGCGATATTGTTCATCCCGGCACCGAAAGCTTTGATGACTACTCGCTATTGATTGCCCCTTGTCTGTATGTCGCATCAGATGAACTGCTGGATCGGATCAATTCGTTTGTGGAAAAGGGTGGACATGCGCTGTTTACCTTTAAATCAGGGTTTACGAATGAACACATTCAAGTGCGCACAACGATGCAGCCTGGACGAATTGCTGAAACATGCGGCGTAAACTATCAAATGTTCGCCGAACCGAAAAATGTGAAGCTGGCGGATCATTCATATAACGTGGAAGTAAATGAAAACGAGGTTCACACATGGATGGAGCTTCTCATTCCGACAACGGCCGAAACGCTGGCACGCTATGACCATCCGGCCTGGGGAGAATATGCAGCTGTGACGGGCAATTCATATGGGAAAGGATATGCGACTTATGTCGGCTGCATCGTCTCACGTGAGCTGCTGGCGGGCATATTACAGCAGGCATTGGAGCGAGCAGGTCTGTGTGGAACGGAGCAGCACTATGCCTTCCCGCTGATCATCAAAAGCGCCGTCAACGAAGCAGGCAAACAGATCAAGTTTTTATTTAACTATTCGTGGAACACGCAAAGCATCCAATCGCCGTATGAAAAATCAATCGAATTGCAGTCAGGCGCAATCATTGAAAAAGATCAGGAGCTATCGATCGAGCCGTGGTCCTTTTTCATCCTGGAAATACAGTAAAAGGAGAAGGTGTGAATCATGACAACGATACAGTGGATTGCCACAGCAAAGGATCAGCTCTGGCAGGAAAAACAGCCGGAGCAAAAAACAAGTGCCGCGGTAAATATAACGGTCACGGAAGAAGGAAAGCGGATCATTGAAGGATTCGGAGGCTGCTTTAATGAACTCGGCTATCACGCCATCCAACAGCTCCCGGAGCAGGAGCAGCAAACGGTGTACGAAGCCCTGTTTTCACCGGACGGAGATTGCCGCTTTTCAATTTGCCGACTGCCAATCGGTGCCAGCGACTATGCGCTCGAATGGTACAGTCATAATGAAACAGATGATGATATAGACATGGCTCATTTTAGCATTGAGCGGGACCGGAAGTATTTAATTCCATATATTAAGGAAGCGTTGAAGCGCAATCCTGATTTGCAATTATTCGCCTCACCATGGAGCCCGCCAACGTGGATGAAATTTCCGAAGGCTTACAATTATGGTACACTCCGCTGGGAGCCGGCTATTTTAACTGCATATGCGCTTTATTTCGTTAAATTTGTGCAGGCATATGCGGAAGAGGGCATTACGATTCATCAAGTGCATGTTCAAAATGAAGTGGTGGCTGATCAGAAGTTTCCTTCGTGTGTATGGACCGGTGAACAGCTACGTGAATTTATCCGTGATTACCTCGGGCCTGCGTTTAAACAGCACGGTCTTCAAACGGAAATTTGGCTTGGCACCATTAACGGCATTGAACGGGACCTGTTCACAAAGTCCGCTTCCGATTATGACGCGATTGCGGCACCAGCTTTAAGTGACCCGGAGGCGGCAAAGTATATTTCGGGTGTTGGTTTTCAATGGGCGGGGAAATATGCGCTGCAGCAAACGGTTCAAAGCTATCCGGACAAGCGCTACATGCAAACGGAAAATGAATGTGGCGACGGTCAGAATACATGGGAATACGCGCAGTATGTGTTTAACCTGTATCGCCACTATTTTGTGAACGGAGCCAACGCCTATATATATTGGAATATGATCTTAGAGCCAGAAGGAAAAAGCACGTGGGGATGGAAGCAAAATGCGATGATGACCTCTCAGGTGGAGAAGCAGAAAGTTGAGCTCAATCCCGAGTACTTTGTAATGAAGCACTTTTCCCACTTTGTGAAGCCGGGTGCACGGCGTGTGGAAATGGAAGGACCTTGGACAGGAAGCGCTGTTGCGTTTCGCAATCCGGACAACACGAACGTCATTGTTGTTCAAAACCCGTTTAAAGAAGCACGGGAAGCTGTGATCAATATTGGTGGAAAAAAGTATACCTTTTCGCTGGAGAAAGAATCCTTCCACACAATCAGCTGGAAATAAAGCAAACAAGCTGACTGGAGAAGAAGAAGAATAGTTGAAAAACCGGACGAATCTGCTAATCGTCCGGCTTTTTTTGCTTTGCAGCGGTACTGGATCTTTTCGAAATGAAATGGATTCCATTAAAGCGATCGCCGGTAAAAAGAAAATACCGCTGATATCCGCTGGTCTATCGCCGATAAAGTGAAAATACCGCCGATATCCACCTGTCTAACGCTGATAAAAAGAAATACCGGCGATAGCGCACTTTATATCGGCGATAAATGAAATATACCGGCGATAAGCTTTTCTGTTTTACAATGTAGTCCAGTCAGCAGGCGCTTATGCGGTAATTCCTTTAATAAACGACTCGATCATCATCGAGCAGGCGCCGAGTGCAGGTGCATTTTTTCCTAATGTAGAAGGCAAAAACGCGCATTCTGTTTCAAACCGGACATTCATCCGGGAGGAAAGAGTGTTTTTCACTGCATTCAAGACAAACGGATTCGATTCAATGAGCGGATTGCGCAATATGATGGCTTCCGGGTCAAAGGTATTGGCGATGTTGACGAGACCGATGCCTAAATGATGACCAAAGTTCTCAAGTGACCGGAAAAGGACTACATCATTTTGCTGGAAACGTTTGTTTAACTCTTTTTCATCCCAGTCAGCTGGAAGTGACTGGCGAAACGCTTTTTCAGAGGCGTATAATTCCCAGCAGCCCCGATTGCCGCAGTTGCACTTTGGTCCGTTAAAATCGATGGTCATATGACCCATTTCACCGGAAAACCCGTGAACACCACGGTACAGTTCATTATTTAATACAAGACCGACACCGATCCCTGTGCTGATGCTGACGTACATAAAGTCATCAAAGGCTTTGGCGGCGCCGTAAATGTGTTCGCCGTATGCCCCTGCGTTTGCTTCATTTTCAATGGTAACCGGTACGTTAAACGCTTCTTCCACTTGTTTTTTCACGTCAACCCCATTCCAGTGCGTGTTAGGGGTTAGCACGATTTGTTCAGAGCGATTGACAAGACCGGGCACACAAATGCCGATGCCGATCAAGCCATAGGGAGAACCGGGCATCGTGCGAATGACCTGCTCGATTGTTTTCAAAAGAAGCGCCATCGTTTCGTTAACAGAGGACTGTTCCAATTCAAAATAATGCTCGCTGACAATGGAACCGTCCAGGTCGGTCAAAAGAACTGTCAGATCATCTACCCCGATGTCAACACCAATCGCATAGCCGGCCTGCTTGTTAAACATGAGCATCACTGGACGGCGCCCGCCGCTCGATTGGCCCTGGCCGATTTCAAAAATGAATTTTTCGTCTACAAGTCCTTGAATTTGGGCGGAAACAGTGGATTTATTTAATCCGGTTGTTTTGGATAAGCTGGCGCGGGAAATGGGAGAATGGTGAATAACTTCCTGCAGCAAACGCCGCCTGTTCATCTTTTTCACTAAGTTTTGATCTGCTATTGTCATATGATTCACTCGCTTTGTTGTGTATTTAAATAAAGTTTAACATAATTATAACGAAAAGCTTGAAAAATGAAAGCGGATTCTGTAAAATAGCAATTAAGTTAGTTTATCCGCACAACAAACATTAAGGAGGATATACACATGAGCTATTTTGAAAACATCAGCAAGATTCAATTTGAAGGGGCACAATCAAAAAATCCATTTGCTTTTAAACACTATAATCCGGAAGAAGTCATTGGCGGCAAATCGATGGAAGAGCAGCTTCGTTTTTCTATTGCCTACTGGCATACCTTCACAGCGGACGGAAGCGATCCATTTGGCGCCGGAACGATGCAGCGCCCGTGGAACAGCTATTCACACATGGATCTGGCAAAAGCACGAGTTGAAGCGTCGTTTGAGCTTTACGAAAAATTAGGCGCTCCTTATTTCGCGTTTCATGATCGTGACATTGCCCCGGAAGGAAGCAACTTAAAAGAAACAAATGAAAACCTGGATGTGATTGTGTCCATGATCCAGGATTATATGAAAACAAGCAACGTGAAGCTTCTATGGAATACAGCGAATATGTTTACGAATCCGCGCTTTGTGCACGGGGCGGCAACGAGCAGCAATGCCGATGTGTTTGCGTATGCGGCCGCACAGGTGAAGAAAGGGCTGGAAACAGCGAAGCTTCTCGGCGCTGAAAACTATGTGTTCTGGGGTGGCCGTGAAGGGTACGATACACTTCTGAATACTGACTTGAAGCTGGAGCTTGATAATTTAGCCCGCTTCCTTCATCTGGCGGTTGATTATGCGAAGGAAATTGGCTACGATGGTCAATTTTTAATTGAGCCGAAGCCGAAGGAACCGACGACGCACCAGTATGACACGGATGCGGCAACAACCTTGTCTTTCCTGCGTCAGTACGGACTTGACGACCATTTTAAACTAAACCTTGAAGCGAACCATGCGACACTTGCGGGCCATACATTTGAGCATGAGCTGCGGACAGCGCGCATTAACGGCATGCTCGGTTCAGTGGATGCCAATCAGGGCGACCCGCTATTAGGCTGGGACACAGATGAATTCCCAACAGACCTGTATTCAACAACGCTTGCGATGTACGAAATTTTGCAAAATGGCGGATTGGGTAAAGGCGGCTTAAACTTTGATGCGAAGGTGCGCCGTGCGTCATTTGAAGCAGATGATCTATTCTTATCCCATATTGCCGGCATGGATGCTTTTGCGATCGGTTTAAAAACTGCTCACCGCTTAATAGAGGATCGCGTGTTTGAAGAAATGATTTCAGAGCGGTACAGCAGCTATACAAAGGGAATTGGCCTTGATATTGTCGAAGGACGCGCTAATTTCCATTCACTGGAGAAGCATGCACTTGAAAACAGCCAGATCCAAAACCGTTCAGGACGCCAGGAAAATTTAAAAGCGGTCTTGAATCAATACTTGCTGAATCAATAAGCAACAGCGGCCGCATTGGCCGGAAAAATAGGCGAATGGACCGGAAAGGGACCATGAAAGACCGGATTCATCATAATCCGGTCTTTCATGTGAACAATCCGGTCCATTTTTCAAACAATCCGGTCCACCAACAACGTATTCAAAAAGGAGCGAACACAAATGAAGTATGTAATCGGCATTGACCTCGGCACGAGTGCGGTAAAAACAATTCTCGTCAACGAAACCGGTGATATTTGCGCGGAAGCATCAAAAAGCTTTCCTCTTTTTCACGAAAAAGCAGGGTGGAGTGAACAAAATCCCGATGACTGGGTAACTGGAACAATTGGTGCGCTGCAGGATATGATGGCCTTAACAAAAGCGTCACCTGAAGACATTGCCGGTATCAGCTATTCTGGTCAAATGCACGGGCTTGTCCTGCTCGACCAGGAGCATCAGCCGCTCCGGAATGCGATCTTATGGAACGACACGCGGACCACAAAGCAATGTGAAGAAATGACCGCAGCGCTTGGAGAGGACTTGCTTCGGATTACACGAAACCGGGTGCTGGAAGGCTTTACGCTTCCGAAAATTCGCTGGGTGCAGCAAAATGAGCCTGAGATCTTCGAAAAAGCGAGCTTGTTTTTGCTGCCGAAGGATTATCTTCGCTTGAAGATGACCGGAGACGTGCACATGGATTATTCAGATGCTGCCGGGACTCTTTTGCTGGATGTGGCAAAAAAAGAATGGAGCAGCACTATTTGTGAAGCATTCGACATTCCGTTGTCGTTTTGTCCGCCTCTTGCTGATTCAACCGATCAAACGGGGACTCTTCTTCCTGACGTGGCAGCGAAAACAGGGCTTGGCGAAGGGACACCTGTGTTTGCCGGCGGCGCTGACAATGCGTGCGGTGCGATTGGTGCCGGTATTTTAACATCGGGAAAAACGATGTGCAGCATTGGTACATCCGGCGTGATCCTGGCACACGAAGAAGATGCCTCCCGCGATTTTGAGGGAAAGGTTCATTTTTTTAATCATGGCAAAAAGAACGCCTTTTATACAATGGGCGTGACGCTTTCAGCCGGGCACAGCCTGCAATGGTTTAAAGAAACATTCGCTGAAAATGAATCGTTTGACCAATTGCTGGCGGAGGTGGGCGACATTCCACCGGGAGCGGGCGGTCTTCTTTACACACCGTATTTAGTTGGCGAACGGACGCCTCATCCTGATTCAGTGATTCGCGCAAGCTTCATCGG
This sequence comes from Domibacillus enclensis, assembly GCF_900156125.1. Taxonomy (GTDB): domain Bacteria; phylum Bacillota; class Bacilli; order Bacillales; family Domibacillaceae; genus Domibacillus; species Domibacillus enclensis. The sequence goes on from NZ_FTLX01000005.1 coordinate 192,765, forward strand.
CATGGACAGCGCACATACACGGGCTCACTTTGCTCGGGCGGTGATGGAAGGCATTACCTTTTCACTTCAGGAGTCAATCAATTTGTTCCGGAACGAAGGGAAAACAGTGGATACTGTTATTTCGATCGGCGGCGGGGCGAAAAACGACGTCTGGCTGCAAATGCAGGCGGATATCTTTCATGCAAAAGTGGTGAAGCTTCAAAATGAGCAGGGCCCCGCGATGGGAGCAGCGATGATTGCGGCAGCAGGCAGCGGCTTGTTCCACTCTCTTGAGGAGTGTGCAGCGGTGTTTATTAAAGAAGGAACGGTCTTTATGCCGAATGAGGAACGGGTAGAGCAGTATAAATCATTGTTTTCTATCTATCAAACAGTGTATGATCAAACAAAGTCGATCAATGAACAGCTTCAGCCATTTCGCGCGTAAAGGAGTTTTCACATGATTCAGCACATTCAGTTTGATGGAGCAGAAGCAATACAGGCATCTAACGGTGCTCTTGTAATGACGATTATCCCCTCGTTCGGCAGCAACGTGATTTCGCTCGTGGATGTCAAAACGGGCCAGGAGCTTCTTGTAAAACCGGAGTCGTTTTCAGCGCTGCAAGAAAGCCCGATTTTGCATGGCATTCCGGTTTTGTTTCCGCCAAACCGGATCGAAGGCGGTACCTTTTCGTTTGAAGGTGAAACACATGAATTTCCGATTAATGAAATCGGCAAGCATCATATTCACGGGTTTGTATACGACAAGCCGTGGCGTGTTGTCACGGAAAAGGAAGAAAGCGGCATCATTACGATTGAAACAGCGATCCAGCTGGAGGAACCGGCTATTTATCAGCATGCGGTTATTCATTTAACCTATGAACTGGAGGGACAGGTTCTTCGCCAAAAAGCGGTCGTGAAAAACGAAGGAAGTAAGCCGTTTCCATGGGGAATCGGCTACCATACGGCGCTTTTATTTGACGAGCGCAATGCCGCATTTTCGCTAACGAAAACGAACCAGTGGACGCTGACGGATGAGGCGATTCCGACCGGGAAACTGGAAGAAACGGACCCTTTTGAGCAGGTTAATTTGCAAAATGTACCGCTTGATGACGCGTTTGCGGCAGCAGCCTCTGAAAACAAAGCGGTTGTCGAAGGTGAGGATATCCGACTCGTTTACCGGACCGACTCAGCGTTCAAGCATTGGGTGGTGTACAACGGAAACGGACGGGAAGGCTTTCTTTGTCCAGAGCCTTACACGTGTATAACGAATGCGTTTAATCTGGATCTTCCGGCTGATGTGACGGGGCTGCGTGTCCTTCAGCCCGGCGAAGAAGACAGCGTTACCGCTCAATTAGAGATTTCGTATCCGCAGTGATTTCACTGCGGATTTTTTGGTATAATGAGGAAAAGAGCAGAAAGAAGAGGATTCTATGAAAAAGTCACTCATCGATATGCTTGTAAACGGCAAAACGCCTGATGATTATTTGAAAAGAGAAGCGGATGAACTCGCCTCGGTGCAGCGGCATGACAGGGCTATGTCTTTGAGCAATGAAGCAAAAGAATGGATGGCGCCGGGACTCAGGCTTTTTCTCATGCTGTCGGGCTTGACACTCGGTATGATGGGAATTGGGTATGTGCTTATTTTCTAAGGAGAGCTTGAAATGAAACGAAATGATTATTTTATGCTGGCGACCGTGTTCGTCGGCTTTCTTGTTTTTGGGTTTTCTGAAAATGTAAAAGGACCCGCGATCCCTCTTATATGTTTAATTGCGTAAACAAAAGGAAGTACTATAACATACGCAAAGGAGTGGAAGTAATGAAGGAATCCATCGTTTCTTTAACTAGAAAATTAATTGAATTTCGTACAGTGGAAAAAGACCGGATCAACGCAGCGGCTGATTACTGTGCGGAATGGCTGGCAGCACACGGCGTTCAAACGAGAGTGCTCGATAATGAAGGATTAAAAAGCGTCGTATCGATTATTGGAAAAAAAGGACCAACCGTTATATTGAATGGCCATTTAGACGTTGTGCCCGCGGGTCCGGATCAATTTATTCCGTATGTCGCAGAAGGAAGGCTGTACGGGCGGGGCAGCTTCGACATGCTTGGCTCAGTGGCCGTCATGATGCACGTGATGGCAGAGCTTGTGCAGGAGGAGCTTCCATGCCGTGTGATGCTTGCACTCGTGCCGGATGAAGAAAAAGGCGGACAAAAAGGAACGAAATATTTAGTGGAGCACGGCTTATTAGGAGACGTTGTCATTTGCGGCGAAACGACCAACCTTGATATCGCCGTACAGGCAAAAGGCGTCCTGCAGGTGGAGATTGAAATCGAAGGTGTTTCCGCTCACGGAAGCCGTCCGTGGCTTGGCGACAATGCCATTTTAAAAGCGGTGGAGACGTACAAAAAAATTGCAGAGCTGCCGGTGTTCAGCGTCAGCACACCGTATTTCGAGCATCCGTCGCTCAACCTGGCGCGCATTCAGGCGGGGCAGGCGATTAATCAAGTGCCTGACCGGTGTATTATGGATCTTGATATCCGCTATTTACCGGGACAGGACCCATCCATTTTGCTGAATGAGATCAAGCAGGTGGTCAATGGATCGATTCGCGTATTAAGCGAAGGCGAACCGGTGCAAACCAACCCGGAACATCCGTTGATTCTTCGTCTCCAGCAAGCAGCAGAAAAAGTGGCGGGACGAAGCATTGAACTGTTCGGCCAGCACGGCGCGGCGGACACACGCTTTTACGCAGCACGCGGCATTCCCGCCGTAGAATTCGGTCCATGCGGCGCCAATCACCATGGCAAAAACGAATACGTCGAAACCGAATCCCTGGTCGCATTTAAAGAAATTTTAACGGAATATATATATATGTTTTAATGAGCTTGGGACAAATGGTTCTGGATAGAAGAAAAAACCGAACGATCACCTTCGCTTTCTTTTGAGCACTTCATATTGGTAGATCATTTAGTGGCTGCGCTTGCGCCAACACAGTCGGGACGGCTTCTGCAGGACTGCGCGTTCGGAGGGGCGGGAGGTGAGCTCCCTCCCGAGTCTTCGCCCTGCGCCAGCCCAGAGCCCCTGAATGTGCTTTTTCAAGAAAAAGGAAGAAACGAGGCTTTCAGCTGCTAGGTCGTTCGAATTCAAGGGCCATTCTCATTGTTATGTCTCAGCCTTTTATAAAATCGGCGACAGCAGTCTGGCGAGGGATTCGCCGATTCGTTTTAAGAAACTGCGGTGCTCGTACCGTTCGCGTGTGACGGGCTCGGACTCGGCAAAATCGTGGAGAAAATCAATTTCGATTTTTTCGACAGCTGGCGTCCGGTTGTATAAAAAGGTCATCAGTTCGTGATTCAGCCGGAAGCTGCGAACGTCGAAATTGGCCGTGCCAACAATCGCGTGTACGTTGTCAATGAGGAGCACCTTTGAATGGATAAAGGAATCATCCCGGTAAGCAAACACCTTCACACCGGCACTGAGCAGATCCTTAAAGTAGGAGTTTGTCCCGTAAAAGGAAACAGCCCGGTCCCCTTTTCCGGGAACGATCACGCGAACATCCTTGCCGCTCCTTGCCGCCACCCGAATGGCAGCGAGTGCTTCATCGTCGGGAACAAAATACGGAGAAGCAATCCAGATCGACTTTTCTGCTGATTGAATCATTTCCATCATGGCGTCCCGTACGTCCCGTTCCTCATTGTATGGTCCTCCATAAACAGTTTGAACCATTTGATCGGCTTCCTGCACCTTCGAAGGAAAGTAAACCTCAAAACGAAACGGTTCCTTTAGTTCATCTAAAAGAGAAGACTTTGCACCTGTGGCATGAATCCAGTCTGTTATAAAGGCCTCCTGCAGCTGTCGGACTGCGGGACCCTCCAGGCGAATATGCGTATCGCGCCACACTTCAAACTGGGGCGTGTTGCTTCGGTATTCTTCACCGACATTTAATCCGCCCGTAAAGCCGGTATGACCGTCGACCACGACCATTTTTCGGTGATTCCGCAAGTTTGCTGTCCGTGTCAGCCAGGGGGAGACAATAGAATCAAACGCATAGGCTTCAGCTCCAGCATCGCGAAGCGGCTTTAAAAAAGACTTGGGCAGGCTGGAGGAGCCGAGACCGTCAAATAAAAAACGGACATGTACATTCGCTTCCGCACGTTCTATAAGGGCATCACGGATGTCGGTGGAAATCGCGTCATCTCTGAAAATATAATACTGAATATGAATGTGATGCTCAGCATGGCGAATCGCATCCAGTATGGCGGGAAATGTTTCATCGCCGTTTGTTAAGATGTCCACTTTATTGCCGCCGAGCGCTTCAAAGCCAGTCATATTGCGAATGTTTTTCGCTTCTGGCAGCTGTTCGGATACGTCCCATTCTTTTCCGAGATGCCGCATTGTCGTAATAAACTTCACCGTTTCGGCAATCACGTGCTTTGGCAGCATCCGTCTTCTCGGATCGCGTCCGAATACGGCGTACACAACGGCACCGGCAAGAGGAAAAGCCAGAACGAGCGCGCTCCATGCCACTTTTGAATTCGTGCCTCTTGAATCAAAGAGAAGCAGATTCAGCACAACGATCACAGAAATCGTCACGGCTAAATAAGAAAACGCAACCGATAATTCATTGGAATAAAAACGGATTGAAAAATAAACAAGACCTACAACTGCAGCTAACACACATAATTGCACAATTTTTTCTCTCATGGCTGCCCCATCCTTTCACAGCGCTTATTTCCATCCCAAAAATAAGCTCTCGTCAACTTTCCATTAGTTTACCCGAAAAAATCCCGCAGGTGACAGTTGAAAATAAAAAAAAGGTGCGGTATAGTGGAGTTATATTAAATGAATGAGTATTCATTCAAGAGGGGGATACGAACGTGGTTCAGCACATTCAAAAAGCGGCAGTGATCGGCTCAGGTGTCATGGGCTCGGGTATCGCGGCGCACCTGGCTAACATCGGCATTCCATCCGTTCTGCTCGACATCGTACCGGAAAACGCAGAGAATCGCAATCAACTTTCTGAAAGCGCTATCGAAAAATTGTTCAAGCAAAAGCCTGCCCCGCTGTCTTCTAAAAAAAACGCGGCTCTCATAACACCGGGTAATTTAGAAGATCATGCGGACCTTCTCGGAGAAGCCGATTGGATTATTGAAGTGGTTGTGGAGCGGCTTGACGTAAAGAAAACCATTTTTGACCTGGTGGATACGCACCGGAAAAAAGGAAGCATTGCTTCGTCCAACACATCGGGCATCTCGATCCATGCGATGAAGGAAGGGCGAAGTGACGACTTTCAGAAGCATTTTCTCGGCACGCACTTTTTTAATCCGCCTCGTTATTTAAAGCTGCTGGAGATTATTCCGACAAGTGCAACCGATCCAGCTGTTACGGCTTACATGAAATCATTTGGCGAAAATCTGCTTGGAAAAGGAGTCGTTCTGGCCAAAGACACACCCAATTTCATCGCGAACCGCATTGGCACATATAGCTTGCTGAAAACGATGCAGGTGATGAAGGAAATGGACCTGTCTCCCGGTGAAGTGGATTCAGTAACGGGGCCGCTTATTGGCCGGCCGAAGAGCGCGACCTTTCGAACACTCGATGTGGTCGGTTTGGATACGTTTATTCATGTGGCGAAAAATGTGTATGACCAGACAGAGGGAGAAGAGCAGGCGGTTTTTGATATTCCTGACACGCTCGCTCAGATGAAAGACAAAGGCTGGATTGGAGCCAAAGCAGGCCAGGGCTTTTTCAAAAAAGACGGAAAAGCCATCTTGGAGTTGAATACGAAGACAATGGCATATGAAGAACGCAAGAAAATGAAAGCGGCTTCAATTGAAATGGCCAAACAGCAAAAAGGAGCAGAAAAGTGGAAAACACTCCTTTTCGCAAAAGACGAAGCGGGACAGCTTCTTTGGAGAATGCTGGCTCCCGTGCTGATTTATTCAGCACGTCTTACCGGTGAAATTGCCGACGACATCGTGTCGATCGACCAGGCGATGAAGTGGGGCTTTGGCTGGAATGAGGGCCCGTTTGAAATATGGGATCAAATCGGTGTAAAGCGATCCGTTGAAAGAATGGAAGAGGAGGGTCTTTCGGTTCCGGAATGGGTGAAGGAAATGGACGGTTCCTTTTACCAGGAGGGGGCATTTTATCATCCAGCCACCAAATCCTATCAATCTGTGCCGCAGGATGAAAAGGTCATTCACCTTGGCAAAGGAACAAGTGTGATAAAGGAAAATACAGGAGCACGGCTTCATGATATGGGAGACGGCGTGGCGCTGCTCCAATTTACGTCACCGAATCATGCGATCGGCATGGATATCATCCAGATGATCAACGCTTCAATCGATGAAGTGGAAAAAAATTATCAAGCGCTTGTGATCGGCAACCAGGGCAAGAACTTTTGTGTGGGCGCAAACCTGGCCATGATTCTAATGGCCGCCCAAGATGACGATATGTGGGAAATTGACATGACCGTAAAGCATTTTCAGCAGGCGATGATGAAGATCAAATACAGTACAAAGCCAGTTGTCGCCGCACCGTTTGGCATGACACTCGGTGGCGGGACTGAAGTATGTTTGCCTGCGGCTCATATACAGGCCGCCCATGAAACGTACATGGGGCTTGTCGAGGTCGGTGTTGGGTTGATCCCTGGCGGAGGTGGCAACAAGGAGCTGTACATCCGCTATTTGAATCAGATGGCAGACGGTGTGAACTATGATTTGCAGGCGGTTGCGAACAAGGTTTTTGAAACGATTGCCATGGCAAATGTGTCTACATCTGCCGCAGAAGCACGTGATGCTCACTTTTTAACCCGCCCGGACGGCATTAGTGTGAATCAAGATCACTTGCTCCATGATGCAAAGCGGGCGGCTCTTCATTTGGCCGCATCCGGCTACAGGCCACCGATCCGCCAGAACATACCGGTCACCGGTGAAACAGGCTACGCAACGTTGCTGTTAGGGGCACAGTCCATGCATGCATCCGGATTTATCTCGGATCATGACCTGGTCATTGCAAAAAAGCTAGCCTGGGTCATTGCCGGAGGAAACGTGCCGTTCGGAACAAAGGTTGATGAAGCGTACTTGTTGGAGATTGAACGAAAAGCTTTTCTAGAGCTTGTCGCGATGCCGAAAACACAGCAGCGCATGCAGCATATGCTCGTTAAAGGAAAACCACTTCGAAATTAAAGGGGAGAACAAATATGAAAGAAGCGGTTATTGTCGCAGGAGCACGGACGCCGGTCGGCCGGGCTAAAAAAGGAACGCTCCGGTATACGCGGCCGGACGATCTCGGTGCGCTTGTGGTGAAAGAAACCTTGAAGCGGGCGGGGCAGTATGAAGGTGAAATAGATGATCTCATTATCGGCTGTGCGATGCCCGAAGCGGAGCAGGGGTTGAATCTGGCCCGAAACATTGGCGCCCTCGCAGGGCTGCCGCATGATGTGCCTGCTATCACAGTCAACCGCTACTGTTCATCGGGTCTTCAATCGATCGCCTATGCGGCAGAACGGATTATGATTGGCCATGCCAAAACGATTATTGCCGGCGGTGCAGAATCAATGAGCCTGGTGCCGATGATGGGACATGTGGCAAGGCCCAATATTAAAATTGCGGAAGAGATGCCTGGCTACTATATGCCGATGGGGCATACGGCAGAGGAAGTTGCTAAAAAATACGGCATCTCGCGTGAAGATCAAGATGCCTTTGCGGTAAGAAGCCACGAACGTGCTGGACGCGCCATTGCGGAAGGGAAGTTTAAAGATGAAATTGTGCCGGTCGACGTCACGTTCCGTCATGTGGGCAGTGACCATAAAATAAAGGAAGAACAGGTGACGTTTTCCATGGACGAAGGGGTTCGGCATGGAACGTCGATGGAAGGGCTGAGCAAGCTGCGGCCTGCTTTTTCGGTGACGGGTTCAGTCACCGCAGGAAATGCGTCGCAAACGTCAGACGGAGCAGCAGCGGTTATGGTGATGGAGCGCGCTCAGGCAGAGTCGCTTGGCTTAACACCGCTGGCCAAATTTCGTTCATTTGCGGTTGGAGGGGTACCACCGGAAATTATGGGCGTTGGACCCATTGTGGCTGTGCCGAAAGCGCTGCAGCTTGCGGGACTTGAACTGTCGGATATTGATTTATTTGAATTAAACGAAGCGTTTGCTTCCCAGTCGATTCAAGTTATTCGGGAGCTCGGCCTTGACGAGGAAAAAGTGAATGTAAACGGGGGCGCCATTGCGCTTGGGCATCCGCTTGGCTGTACCGGAACAAAGCTGACACTTTCACTGCTGCATGAATTAAAGCGGCGTCAGCAGCAGTTTGGTATCGTCACGATGTGTATCGGAGGCGGAATGGGAGCCGCCGGTGTTTTCGAACTGATCAACTAAAAAGGGGGACATGATCATGGCAGCAAAAGGCGGTTCATTTTTAATAGAAGAAGTAGAGGCAGCATCGATCTTTACACCGGAGGACTTTACAGATGAACAAAAAATGATTGCGAAAACAACGGAAGAATATGTGATGGGCAGTGTTATGCCGGAAGTGCCTTTCTTGGAAAAACATGAATTTGACCGTTCCGTGAAGCTTTTGCAGGAAGCGGGAGAGCTTGGTCTTTTAGCCGCAGATGTGCCAGAGGAGTACGGCGGGCTCAATCTCGATAAAGTCAGCTCGGCGCTCATTGCTGAAAAGATGGCGGTCGCCGGCGGGTTCTCAATTTCACACGGTGCGCATGTCGGCATCGGGTCGCTGCCCATTGTTTTGTTCGGAAACGAGGAGCAGAAGAAAGTCTATTTGCCGGATCTGGCTGCGGGTACAAGGTTCGCCGCTTATGCGCTGACAGAGCCGGGCTCTGGTTCCGATGCGCTTGGCGCTAAAACGACAGCTCGGTTAAATGGAGCCGGAACTCATTACGTGTTAAATGGAGAAAAACAGTGGATTACTAACTCCGCCTTTGCCGATATTTTTATCGTATATGCGAAAATCGATGGTGAGCAATTTTCAGCTTTTATCGTAGAAAAAGGGTATCCAGGGGTATCAACAGGCGCTGAAGAAGAAAAAATGGGCATTAAAAGCTCCTCAACCCGGACGCTGATTTTATCCGATGCAGAAGTGCCGGTGGAAAACCTGCTCGGGGAAGCGGGAAGAGGTCATATTATTGCCTTTAATATTTTAAACATCGGCCGCTACAAGCTCGGTGTCGGCACGGTCGGCAGCTCCAAGCGGGCGCTTGATATTTCACTCAAATATGCCGGAGAAAGAAAGCAGTTTAAAACCGCTATTGCGAATTTTAATTTGATCAAAGAAAAGTTTGGAACGATGGCATCCAAATTGTATGCAGCGGAAAGCGCGATTTACCGGACGGTCGGCTTGTTCGAGGAACGAATGAGTGCCCTGTCCGAAGAAGAACAAAAGGATGGGAAAGCGATCGCAGCTTCGATTGCTGAGTATGCAATCGAATGCTCGCTCGGGAAATTTTTCGGCTCGGAAGTGCTGGATTACATGGTCGATGAGGGAGTTCAAATCCACGGCGGCTACGGATTTATGGAAGAATACGAAATTGCCCGCATGTACCGCGATTCCCGGATCAACCGGATCTTCGAGGGAACGAATGAAATCAACCGATTGCTCGTGCCGGGTACATTCGTGAAAAAGGCTTTTAAAGGCGAGCTGCCGCTGTTTGAAAAAGCAAAGGAGCTGCAGGGTGAGCTGATGATGCTCATGCCGGAGGAGCCGGGAGATGAAGTGCTTGCGCAGGAAAAAATGCTTGTGAAAAACGGGAAAAAAGTGGCGCTTCTTGCAGCCGGGCTGGCTGTCCAGAAATACGGAAAAGCGCTTGAAGCCGAACAGGAGGTACTTGCAAACATTGCCGATCTCGTCAACCTGGTGTATGCAATGGAATCCGCTGTGCTGCGGACGGAAAAAGCGATTCAGGCTTCCGGCGAAGGAAAAAACAAGCAAAAAATCCTGTACACACAAATTTTCTGCCAGGAAGCCTTTAACGAAATTGAAGCACATGCGAAAGAAACGCTCGTCGCCATCGAATCCGGCGACAGCCTGCGGATGATGATGTCCGTCCTCCGCAAGCTCGGCCGCCACACGCCGATTAACGTTATTGCGAAAAAGCGTGAAGCAGCAGACCGGCTGAATGAAGCTAAGAGATACATCGTATAAGCAACCGAACAGACAAAAAGGAGCCGAACGGTCGTGTCACACGATCGTTCGGCTCAAGCTGGTAAAAAGAAGGTCCCATATCGCCGGTATGTTGAAGATATCAGCGATTGACAGGTGAATATCGGCGATCGACATGTATATATCAGCGTTATTCTACCTATATCGGCGATCGTTTTTTCTATCTCCAGATGCGAGACAGCTGCGGGGAAATGTGAACGTTTTTAGCCTGTATTCTAAAAAAAAAGCAATTAAAGAGGATTTTGCTCCTGCTTGTCGAACCTCGTTATGTATGAGGTGATAAAGGATGAAATTTTACTGGTATCCGCAATGCGGAACGTGCCGCAATGCAAAAAAATGGCTGGATGAGCATAATGTTGACTATGAAGCCATACACATTGTGGAAAGCCCGCCGTCTAAAGCGGAACTAAAAGAAGCATACGAAAAAAGCGGACTGCCGCTTAAGAAATTTTTTAACACGAGCGGTCAAAAGTACCGCGAGCTTGGATTAAAGGACAAGGTGGGAACAGCTTCTGATGATGAACTGCTCGACATCCTTTCATCGGACGGCATGTTGATCAAGCGGCCGCTTGCAGTGGGAAGCGAAACCGTAACGGTCGGCTTCAAGGAAGAAGATTATACAGGGAAATGGCAGTGATTTTCTTGCTTTCTGCTCGATTAATCAGTAAAGTGTAAAGTGTAATTATTCTAATCTGGAGGTACATACAAATGAACTTGCCTAAAGAGCTGCGCTATTCTGAAGAACATGAGTGGGTGAAACAAGAAGACGGAAAGGTCCGTATCGGCATCACTGATTTCGCCCAGTCAGAGCTTGGCGATATCGTATTTGTTGAGCTTCCTTCTGTTGGAGATACAGTAACAGCAGATGAGCCATTCGGCAGCGTTGAATCTGTTAAAACTGTTTCTGAACTGTATGCGCCTGTCAGCGGTACAGTGGTAGAAATCAATGAAGAACTGGATGACAGCCCTGAATTTGTAAACGAGTCACCATACGAAAAAGCATGGATGATCGTCGTGGAACCGTCTGATGCTGCGCAAATCGAGGAATTGATGACAGCGGAGCAATATGAAGAAATGACAAAAGAAGATTAACAGAAGACCGGCTTTTCGCCGGTCTTTTTTCTTTCTATTTTTGGGTAAACAACGTACGATATAGATATTAACAAGCAGCGGGGTGATTGGTGATGATGGTGGAAAAAACGATTATCGTCGAAGGGTCATCTGATCGAAAGCGGGTAGCCCAAATTGTGCAGGAGCCAATTGAAATTATTTGTACGAACGGGACCATTGGTGTTTCACGTCTGGATGAGCTGGTGGATGAACTGTTTGAACGGGATGTTTACATTTTGGTTGACGCAGATGCGTCCGGTGAAAAGCTGCGCCGGCAATTTATGCGAGAGCTTCCCCACGCCCGTCACCTTTATATCGACCGCGGCTACAAAGAAGTAGCATCAGCACCGCATCGTCATCTGGCCGGAATTTTAATGAGTGCCGATATCGATGTGCGCGGTGAGTATTTACAAAAAGAAGGAGCACAAACGTAAATGAACACAGCTCAGCCGATTCAGGAAATGTTAAAAAAACCGAAAGCAGCTCTTTATTTATATACTCCGATGTGCGGCACGTGCCAGGTAGCGGGGAAAATGCTGGATGTCATTGAGGCAATGAAGGTTGAAGTGCCAATTGAACGGATCAATTTGAATTACCACGAAGAATTATCCCAGCAGTTTGAAGTGGAAAGTGTGCCGTGTTTGCTTTTGCTTCAAGAAGGGAAGCTAAGTAAGAAAATTTACGCTTTTCAGTCAGTTCCATATATATATGAAGAAATACAGTCGTTTTCATAATTCCGCCGAATTTTGTCGGAATTTGAACATCGATTGTTGACATGACTGCAAGTGCGGTGGTAAAATCCATTCATAATTAATAGCGACTCTTATCAAGAGCGGCAGAGGGAATGTGCCCGATGAAGCCCGGCAACCGTCTATAATAGAAAAGGTGCCAAATCACACGAAGCAGTATGCTCCGGAAGATGAGAGAAAGGAATTTGAACGCAAAGCCTTTCTGTCATTATGGGCAGACAGGCTTTTTTTTTGGAAAGGAAGTGATCCCATGATCAAGATTAATCAAGCAAAAAAGATTTTTCAAACGAAAAATGGTCCTGTAAAGGCTGTTGATGATATAAACCTGTCTGTTCAAGAAGGAGAAATTTTTGGCATGATCGGCTACAGCGGCGCTGGGAAAAGCACGCTGATTCGGATGCTGAATGGGCTTGAAACGCCAACAGAAGGGTCCGTCACTGTAGCTGGGCGGACGATTTCATCCATCAAAGGATCAGAGCTCCGGAAAGCACGGCAGGAAATCGGCATGATCTTTCAGCATTTTAACCTTCTTTGGTCTCGTACGGTTCGGGACAACATTGCATTTCCACTTGAAATTGCGGGTGTCTCAAAAGCCGAACGAAACAAACGTGTCGATGAGCTGATTGACCTCGTCGGCCTCAATGGACGCGGGGATTCATATCCTGCACAGCTGTCAGGCGGTCAAAAGCAGCGTGTCGGAATTGCCCGGGCACTGGCAAATAATCCGAAAGTGCTCCTTTGTGATGAAGCTACATCCGCACTGGATCCGCAAACGACGGATTCGATTTTAGAGCTTCTCGTAGACATTAACGAACGCCTCGGCTTAACGATCGTGCTCATTACCCATGAAATGCACGTCATTCGCAAAATTTGTCATCGCGTGGCGGTCATGGAAGAAGGTAAAATTGTCGAGCTCGGTCCGGTTCTAGATGTATTCCGCCGCCCGGATCAGCCAATTACAAAACGGTTTGTTCAGCAGGTCACGGAGCCGGAGGAGTCAAAGGAAACGATTCAGCATCTGCTTGCTGAACATCCGGATGGGCAGATTGTCAAGCTTACGTTTGTGGGCATTTCAGCAGAACAGCCTGTTGTCACAGAGTTAATTCGTTCCTTCAACGTAGGCGTGAACATTTTGCAGGGGAAAATCTCTCAGACGCAAAATGGTGCTTACGGGACTCTTTTTGTGCAAATAACCGGAGACCGGGCAGCAGTAGCCGAAGCAGTTGCATTTTTAGACGCGCAGCAGGTGGATTCGGAGGTGATTACGTATGATTGAACAATGGTTTCCGAACGTAGACTGGGAAAAAATGTGGGAAGCAACGTATGAAACCCTTTATATGACGAGCATCTCCGTCGTGATCACGTTTATTCTCGGTATTATCCTCGGTCTTCTTTTATTTTTAACATCTAAAGGACAGCTTTGGGAAAATAAAATAGTATACAGCATTACAGCTGTTATTGTGAACGTCTTTCGGTCGATTCCGTTTATCATTTTAATCGTATTATTAATTCCGTTTACAAAGGCAATAATGAATACGATCATTGGTGAAAATGCGGCATTGCCAGCTCTTATTATCGGGGCAGCTCCATTTTATGCCCGTATGGTTGAAATTGCTTTGCGCGAAATTGACAAAGGTGTGATTGAAGCAGCTCGTGCAATGGGTGCTTCAACATGGACCATCATCCAAAAGGTGCTTATTCCGGAATCACTTCCGGCGCTTGTATCCGGTCTGACGGTGACGGCGATTGCCCTTGTCGGCTATACGGCTATGGCCGGTGTTATTGGGGCCGGGGGACTTGGGAATCTGGCTTTCCTGGATGGCTTTCAGCGCAGCCGGACAGATGTGACCATTATGGCGACCATTGTTATTTTAGTGATTGTGTTTGTTATCCAGTTTATCGGTGATACAGCAGTTCGCAAGCTTGATAAACGTTAATAATAATTTTATTTCAGGAGGAATGTCAAAATGAAAAAATGGCTTTTAAGTGTATTTGCAACAGGAAGTGTACTCGCTCTCGCTGCATGCGGCGGCGGAGATGAATCATCCGATACAGCAACGGATTCCGGTTCGTCAGAAGAAGACAAAACGATTGTTGTCGGCGCGTCTAACACGCCGCATGCGGTTATTTTAGAAGAAGCGCAGCCACTGTTAGAAGAACAGGGCTACGATTTGCAAATTGAAACATTCCAGGACTACGTGCTGCCAAACACAGCGCTTGAAGAAGGCGATTTGGATGCGAATTACTTCCAGCATCTTCCGTACCTCGAGCTGCAGGAAAAAGAGCAAGGCTATGATTTCGAAAACGCCGGCGCGATTCATATCGAGCCAATGGCTGTTTATTCGCAAAAATACAAAAGCTTAGACGAGCTTCCAGACGGTGCGACGATTATTTTGAGCAATTCGGTAGCAGAGCATGGACGCATTTTAATGATTCTAGAAGCGGAAGGCTTAATTACGATTAAAGACGGCATCGACAAAACACAGGCATCACTTGAAGACATCGCGGAAAACCCGAAAAACATCAAGTTTGATTACGATTACGAGCCTGCTCTTTTAACGCAGCTTTATGAAAACGGCGAAGGGGATGCGGTCGTGATCAATTCAAACTACGCAATTGACGCCGGCATCAGCCCAACAGAGGATTCTATCGCTATTGAAGGAACGGACTCACCTTACGCCAACTTGATCGTGACACGTTCAGGGGATGAAGACGCAGAAAAAATCAAGGCGCTTGTGGACGTATTAAAATCACAAGAAATTCAAGACTTTATCACAGAGGAATGGCAGGGTGCTGTCGTACCTGTAACTGAATAACAAATGGGAAAGCCTGGCGACCAGTGAGCGTCAGGCTTTTTAATATAATGCCGCTTTTCTTGAAGATTGTATTTTCGAATAATTGCGAATTTGGCCGTATGAGGTTTAAATTGTGAGATACGGGTATTATATGAGAGTAATCAGGAGCTCACATCGTGTGAGCGGGAGAGAGGCTATGAGACGGCTTTTGCGACTCCTGGCTGAACTTGTTACCATTAACCGTGGAAGATTCAGTTTCCAAAAAAAAACGAAAAGGATTGATTCCCCATTAGTAACTCACTTGATATGAAGCACACAGAAGGTATGGAAAAAGCGATGCACGCCAATTATGGTGTCGGCTATGCGGAGTACAACCAGAAGCACGAAGTGAGAATGGAAGTTGAGCAGCAGCGCGAGAAGGACTATCAGAAGTCACAGCAGATGGCTGCTGACGTGAACCGTAACTTTACGAATCATATTTAATAGTGAAAAGAAGGGAAGCCGGCCGAAAAGCCGGTTTTTCTTCTTTTATTTGAGAATACGGAAAGTAACCGGTTTCTACGGTTGAATATAAATTTCATTTGTTATAAGATTGTAATGAGAATAAATTGAGAATAGACATAATCGGTCGTCTCAGCCGATGAATACGGAGGGTTAATTAATGGCACAATCTACGTTAACGATTAAAGATCTTCACGTCGCAATCGACGGGAAAGAAATTTTAAAAGGGGTCAACCTTGAAATTAAAGGCGGCGAATTCCATGCGATCATGGGTCCAAACGGAACGGGTAAATCCACGCTTTCTTCCGCTATCATGGGGCACCCTAAATATGAAGTAACACAAGGCTCTATTACACTCGACGGGGAAGACGTTCTTGAAATGGAAGTAGACGAGCGTGCACGTGCAGGCCTGTTCCTTGCGATGCAGTACCCGAGCGAAATCACAGGCGTCACAAACGCTGAATTTCTTCGTTCAGCTGTCAACGCCCGCCGTGAGGAAGGCGATGAAATTTCACTCATGAAATTTATCCGTCAAATGGATTCAAACATGGATATGCTTGAAATGGATCAAGACATGGCACAGCGCTACTTAAACGAAGGCTTCTCAGGCGGTGAGAAAAAACGCAACGAGATTCTTCAATTGATGACCATTGAACCGAAAATTGCGATCCTGGATGAAATTGATTCCGGCCTTGATATCGATGCGCTTAAAGTGGTATCAAAGGGAATCAACAAAATGCGCAACGAAGAGTTTGGCTGCCTGATGATTACTCACTACCAGCGTCTATTGAACTACATTACACCTGATCACGTTCATGTGATGATGCAGGGCAAAATCGTTAAATCCGGCGGAGCAGAGCTGGCGGAGCGCCTTGAAGCTGAAGGCTACGACTGGATCAAGCAGGAACTTGGCATCGAAGACGAAACGGTACAGTAATCGAGGAGGAACAAACATGACGGAAACAAAATGGTCAGTTGACGAATCCGCAATCCGTGATTTCTCAGCTGCAAACAATGAACCAGAATGGCTATTGAACGTTCGTCTGGATGCGTTCAGCAAAGTGGAGGATCTTCCGCTTCCGAAGCCGGATAAAACGAAAATTGATAAATGGAACTTCACGGAATTTGGTGCACATGACGCAAAAAGTGCTACGTTTAGCACGATTTCTGAACTGCCGGAATCGGCGCAGGCGGTGATCGGTGAAGAACATGACGAGCAAAATGTATACGTACAGCGCAACAGCACACCGGCTATTTTAAAGCTTTCGAATGAGTTAAAGGAAGCGGGCGTTATTTTCACTGATTTTGCGACAGCTGCAAAAGAGCATAGCGACCTTTTCCAAAAATACTTTATGCAGCAAGTCGTCAAAGCGGATGAGCATAAATTAACAGCTCTTCATGCAGCCCTTGTGAACGGCGGTGTTTTCTTATACGTACCAAAAAACGTCGAGATCAAAAAACCGGTGCAAGCTGTTTTTATTCATGACGATGCACAGGCAGCGCTTTTCAACCATGTAATTGTGGCTGCTGAAGCAAACAGCTCTGTCACATACGTAGAAAACTACATTTCCACAGTGGAAACAGAGCAAAGTGTGGTTAATATCATTACAGAAGTGATCGCGGGCGATAATTCACAAGTCTCATATGGAGCGGTAGATACACTCGGTGAAAACACAACGACGTATGTGAACCGCCGCGGAATTACGGCGCCAAATGCACGTCTTGAGTGGTCGCTTGGCATGATGAACGATGGCAATACTGTTTCTGAAAATGTCACGAATTTAATCGGTGACGGTTCGTTTGCGGACACAAAAATGGTGGTCGTTGGACGGGGCAAGCAGTCTCAAAACTTCACAACAAAAGTCGTTCATTTCGGAAAGCACACAGAAGGCTACATCTTAAAACACGGCGTTATGAAGGACGAAGCAAAATCGATCTTTAACGGCATCGGCAAGATCGAGCATGGCGCGTCCAAGTCGAATGCCGAGCAGGAGTCTCGTGTACTGATGCTGAGTGAAAAAGCACGCGGCGATGCCAATCCGATTCTCCTAATTGATGAGGATGATGTTACAGCGGGCCACGCGGCATCTGTTGGACGGGTTGATCCGCTTCAGCTTTATTATTTAATGAGCCGCGGTATTTCGCAGCAGGAAGCAGAACGTCTCGTTATTCACGGATTCTTAGCCCCTGTTGTGAACAAGCTGCCAATTGAAAACGTAAAAAAACAGTTAACAGGTGTCATTGAAAGGAAAGTTCGCCAATGAACGCAGCAGAATTGAGAAAGTATTTTCCGATTCTCGATCAAGAAGTAAATGGTCATCCACTTGTTTACCTTGATAGCGCGGCAACGTCTCAAAAACCGGTTCAAGTAATTGAAGCGGTCAATGAGTATTATCAAAAACACAACTCAAACGTTCACCGGGGCGTTCATACACTGGGCAACCGGGCAACGGATTTATATGAAGGCGCGCGCGATAAAGTGCGTTCCTTCATCAACGCTGCTTCCATGAAGGAAATTGTTTTCTTGCGTGGAACAACAACAGCGCTGAATCTGGTTGCACAAAGCTACGGCGGCGCCAATGTGCAAGAAGGCGATGAAATTGTGATCACGTACATGGAGCACCACTCCAATATTATTCCGTGGCAGCAGCTCGCCAAACAAAAAGGTGCGGTTTTAAAATACATCCCACTTCAGCCGGATGGAACGATTTCCATTGAAGATGTGCGGGAAACCGTCACATCCAAGACGAAGATTGTATCCGTCATGATGGTGTCAAATGTACTTGGCACGATTAATCCGATTGAAGACATCACGAAAATCGCTCACGAAAATGGAGCGGTGATGGTAGTAGATGGGGCACAGGCGGCACCGCATTTAGCGATTGACGTTCAAAAGCTGGACTGCGACTTTTTCGCTTTTTCCGGCCATAAAATGTGCGGACCGACTGGAATCGGGGTATTATATGGGAAACAGGCTCTTTTAGAGAAGATGGAGCCGGTTGAATTTGGCGGCGAAATGATTGATTTCGTCGGCCTGTATGAATCGACATGGAAAGAGCTTCCGTGGAAATTTGAAGGCGGCACCCCAATCATCGCAGGCGCTGTCGGTCTTGGCGCAGCGATTGATTTTCTAAATGAGATCGGGCTCGATGCGATCGAGCAGCATGAGCATAAGCTCGCTGCCTATGCACTGGAAAAGCTGTCGGCAATCGAAGGCTTTTCAATTTACGGCCCGCCGAACGGCAGTGACCGTGCGGGCGTGATCACGTTTAACCTGGATGATGTTCATCCGCATGACGTGGCCACTGTTCTTGACGCAGAAGGCATTGCAGTCCGTGCCGGCCATCATTGTGCACAGCCGCTTATGAAATGGCTCGACGTATCTGCTACAGCACGCGCAAGCTTTTATGTGTATAACACGGAAGAAGATATCGACAGACTTGCCGCCAGTTTGTTAAAAACGAAGGAGTATTTCTCAGATGTCTTTTAATAATTTGGATCAGCTGTATCGCCAGGTGATTATGGATCATTATAAAAATCCGCGCAACAAGGGCGCCATTGAAGACGGCAGTGTGACCGTCGACATGAACAACCCGACGTGCGGTGACCGCATTCATTTAACGATGAAGGTAGAAGATGGGATTGTCACAGACGCGAAATTTGACGGCGAAGGCTGCTCAATCTCCATGGCATCCGCTTCCATGATGACACAGGCCATCAAAGGAAAAGACATGGATCACGCGATGAAGCTGTCGCACGTTTTTTCGGAAATGATGCTTGGCAATGACTATCCGGATGATGTAGACCTTGATGATATTGAAGCCTTGCAGGGAGTGGCCAAATTTCCTGCCCGCATTAAATGCGCGACGTTATCGTGGAAAGCGATGGAAAAAGGGCTTCAGGACGAACAATAAATGAATACAAAGCAGAATGGGCGGAAACAATCGTTTGCCGCCATTCTGTTCTAACAGGAGGAATGCAGCATGGCTAAAAAAGCCCCTGAAATCGGCGATTACAAATATGGCTTCCATGACCGTGACGTCTCGATTTTCCGTTCAGAGCGTGGGTTAACGCCTGAGATCGTAAAAGAAATTTCCAAAATGAAAGAAGAACCGCAGTGGATGCTCGACTTCCGCTTAAAATCATTGGAGCATTTTTACAAAATGCCGATGCCGCAGTGGGGCGGCGACATGTCTTCTTTGAACTTCGATGAAATTACGTACTACGTAAAGCCATCTGAACGTTCAGAGAAATCGTGGGATGAAGTACCAGAAGAAATCAAGCAAACATTTGATAAGCTTGGTATCCCTGAAGCAGAGCAAAAATATTTAGCCGGTGTATCCGCTCAGTACGAGTCTGAAGTTGTGTATCACAACATGAAAGAAGACTTGGAAGAAATGGGCATCGTGTTTAAAGATACCGATTCTGCATTAAAAGAAAACGAAGAAATCTTTAGAAAGCACTGGGCAACAGTTATTCCGCCAACGGATAACAAGTTCTCAGCGCTAAACTCAGCTGTTTGGTCAGGCGGCTCGTTTATTTACGTACCGCCAGGCGTAAAAGTGGATACACCGCTGCAAGCGTATTTCCGTATTAACTCAGAAAACATGGGGCAATTTGAGCGTACATTGATCATCGTCGATAAAGACGCAAGTGTTCATTACGTTGAAGGCTGTACAGCTCCGGTTTACACAACCAACTCTCTTCACTCCGCAGTTGTTGAAATTTACATCGCGGAAGGCGCTTATTGCCGTTATACGACGATTCAAAACTGGGCAAACAACGTATTTAACCTGGTTACGAAGCGTGCCGTATGTGAAGCAAACGCAACGATGGAATGGGTAGATGGCAACATTGGTTCCAAGCTGACGATGAAATACCCGGCTGTTATCTTAAAAGGTGAAGGTGCGCGCGGCATGACATTGTCCATCGCTCTTGCCGGCAAAGGACAGCATCAGGACGCCGGTGCAAAAATGATTCATTTAGCGCCGAATACATCGTCAACCATCGTGTCAAAATCAATCTCAAAACAAGGCGGGAAAGTCACATACCGCGGCATCGTCCATTTCGGACGCAAAGCGGAAGGCGCCCGTTCAAACATCGAGTGCGATACGCTCATTATGGATAACAAATCAACATCTGATACCATTCCATACAACGAAATCTTAAACGACAACATCTCGCTTGAACACGAAGCGAAAGTATCAAAGGTATCAGAAGAGCAATTGTTCTACTTGATGAGCCGTGGCATTTCAGAAGAAGAAGCAACAGAAATGATCGTCATGGGCTTTATTGAGCCGTTTACAAAAGAACTGCCAATGGAATACGCCGTTGAAATGAATAGATTGATCAAGTTCGAAATGGAAGGGTCAATCGGTTGATAAGCAAAAGCCTGCAGATTATTCTGCGGGCTTTTTTTTGTTCTTTTTCTTTTTGTATTCATGAAACAATGGAAGGGCAAAAAAGAAAAAAATGAAAATCGTTAATAGGCCAATTTCTACCGGGCCTATAATTTGTATAGGTGTTAATATCGCAGCAATCGACGTTTTAACATCGAACTTCAATAACAGGTCCATGCCGAAAATCAGTGCGAAAAGAAAAAGGCTGATGAGTAATGCAATTCCGATGATTTTCATGCGGGCAGTGCCTTCGTTTTTTTATTTTTAAAAAATGCGATAATCAGCAAAACAGCTGGTATCACTACTTGTACAGGAAGCTGTACATAGATGGTCGCAAGCTTCAGTCCTTCTTCGATATGTTCAGCATAGCTTCCGGCGATGGAAATGGAAGAAAGCAAAATAATGATTCCCATTGGGTAAATAAGCTGAGAAGGCTCCTTCACCTGAAAAAGATCAGCAATTCCGGAAGCGGCCACATAAAAATAAAGACTGAGCTTGAAGAAAATACCAATAATCAAAACAAGTAAAAAATACACGTCCAGTCTTTCAAGAAACTCAGCGAGCTCAATCATTTGGATAGTAGAAAGGATAGGGAACTGAGAGCGGCTCGTTAAATCAACGCCAAGAACACTTACATTGATTATCATCGCGAAGGCGAGAGAAAGGCCGCTTAGCGTCATCGCGGATATATACACCCGCTTTAGCTTTTTTCGTTCATTTAAATAAGGAAAAATCATCGTAAAGACAATGGCTTCACCAAAGGGCACGTAGAGCGTTTCCATATAGACGGTTTTGAATACGGCATAAAATCCGTTCTCTAAAACCGGCTGCAGCTGTCTGAAATCAATGAGACCGGAAGAACTGATTAAAACTAAAGCGCTCACTGTAATTAGTAAAAATAAAAAGAAAAGCAATTCACCTGTACGGGCTAAAACCTCAATCCCGAATCGAAGGGTATAAATGACCAAAAGCATCAGCAGGGCATTGACGACAAATAAAGGTGAATCCGGATAGGTCGAGGTCACAAGCATGGCGCCAAAATCTCGAAGGTCTCGAGAAGCTAAATAGATAAAGTAAATCATGTACAGGAAAGCAAGCATTTTTCCTGGGATACGCCCGATTATTTTCTGTACATAACCGGTGGGCAGCATGTCAGGGTAATAAAGGTAGAGACGGTAGTAAATGAAAAACAGAAGAAATCCGCCCACCATGCCCATGACAATCGAAAGCCATGCATCCTGTTTTGCTCCTATGGCGAGCGGAATTAAAATTGCACTTCCGAATTCAAATAAAGCGATCATAACAAATAATTGAAAAGCACTGATTTTTGCTTTTTCCATCGTGCAGACGCTCCTTCTTATGAGTCAATTGATGACCAATAGGATTTATTTCGCAAGCCCGTCCGGCGTACAAACGATTCCGCATTCACTTGAACAGTAAGCGAAGGAAACATTTCATCATCCCATGTTTTTTTGACTTTATTCCAGTAGGTGGGGTCTTTTCGATGAACCGCTTCCCCGAAGCCAAATACATCTGCATGATACTGCTGCACTTTTTGGACGGAATGGAGGATGTCCTGCTCGATGACTTTATTCATTTCTTTTTCGATATCTGCGAGAACGTGGGGATCGTTTAAGCTAATGGCCTGCTTTACTTCCATAATGTCTCCTTCTGCTTGAACATGGATAGAAATAACAGGCTTTTCATGTTTTATGTCAACACGCACCTCCGTTTGTTGACGTGAGACTTGAAATGCGATGGCATTTTTTTGATCCTTCCAGTCGAGATTCAAGTTAGTTGATAGTAATTTATCCATTGTCCAGGTCGTTCCTCTTGCCAGGTCATCATCAAGCCAGCCGATTAATTTATCCTTTTTGAAAACAGCCATTCCATTTGCGTATGGAGCTGTTTCAAGCTGAGCGGATTGAAGGTTTTCCTGTTTATTGCCATCTTCTGCGCTGCCTTTCAGGGAGACGCCGCTGATCAATGGTTCTGATCCTGGTGAAACAAGAGTATGGATCACATCGTGAACTCTCGTATTAAAATGCTCGCCCTGTATGAGTTCATTTAAAGAAATCATTTTTATGATTTTTTCGGAAGGCAGCTTATCGATGCCTGTTAACGTCTGAACAACCATCTCTGCTTTTTCACCGCGAGCAATGACCACCTTTGTCGTATTACGAAATTCTATGCCACGATCAATTCCGTCAAAAACAGCGGCAATGCCTTCTTCAGCTGCTAACTTTTCGCTAATGACAATGACATTTGTATGAGCATAATACGGCTGCCGTGAAATTTTTCCGGATAATTGTCCATGCAGGTCTATCAAGTTATCTGCTTCCGCTTTATAAACGGCAATGGGCAGGTTTTCGCCGCCGCCGCCCTGGAGACCGCTTGCCACATTGCTTGGAATCACGATTTGAAAGGTGCCTACATACTGACCGCTTTCAGTGATATCGAGCCCTAGCGCTGACACAATCGCCAGGTCCGTCAGTTCTCTCTTGTCCCAGCAGCCGGCGAGTAAAAAAGAAGCAGCGGCCAGGATCAAGCTCATGATCAGATTACGTTTCATTGGTTTCTCCTTCCACTGTTTTCTTGTTGACCATGCCTTTAGGAACAGAGTGATCGTATTCTTGTCCACGTTCACTTCGCGTTGGATTGCTGTGTCCAAAAAGCCGAGGGCGGTTTTTGGAAAATAAAAGGGGCAGCCGGATAAAGGTGTCGCCCACATTTTTCGCAATAAAAGGCGCAAGCGGTGACATATATGGAACACCGAATGAGCGAAGGCTGCACAAATGAACAATCATGGCCATGAAAATGAGGGCGACGCCGTAAAAGCCAAAAGAAGCAGCTGCTCCCATGAATAAAAAGCGCAGGAGCCGCGCAGACATGGCGATTGAATAAGATGGGGTCGCAAAACTCGTAATCGCCGTAATGGAGACGATAATGACCATCGCTGGCGACACAATGCCTGCCTGAACGGCGGCTTGTCCGATGACAAGGGCACCAACAATCGAGACAGTAGAGCCGATTGCTTTCGGCATCCGCACGCCTGCTTCTCTCAAAATCTCAAATGTGATTTCCATAATGAGTGCTTCAACAAATGCGGGAAAAGGAACGTTATCCCGCTGTGCAGCGACAATGATTAAAAGACCGGTTGGGATCATCTCTTGATGAAAGGTCGTAGCAGCAATATAAACGGCGGGTCCTATTAATGAGATAAGGAAAACGAGAACACGCAGCATCCGGATTGCCGTTGCGATATCGAACCGGGAATAGTAATCTTCTGCCGACTGAAAAAACTGAACAAAAACGGCCGGTGCCAGAAGAACGAAGGGAGTGCCATTCACAATGATGGCTACCCGGCCTTCAAGAAGGTTCGCGGTGACAATGTCCGGTCGTTCAGTGTTGATAATCGTAGGAAAGGGCGTAAACGTTTCATCTTCAATAAGCTGTTCAACATATCCTGATTCGAGGACACCGTCCATGTTAATTTTTTTAAGCCTTCTGCGTACTTCTCCCAGCACTTCCTCACTGACGAGACCGTTTATGTACATAACGGCTACATCTGTTTTCGTTTGCTTGCCGACTTTCATTGTTTCCACCCATACGTTTGGATTGTGAATCATGCGCCGGATTAAAGCGATGTTCGTTGCCATTGATTCGGTAAACCCTTCCTTGGGGCCGCGTACGGATACTTGAGTTGATGCTTCCTGAATGCTGCGCCTTTCTCCGCCCTTCACATCCGTGATGACTGCTGTTGACGTGCCGTCCATAAAAAGAACAGCATCACCGCCCACAACAGCCAGAATCGCTTCCTCATACTTTTTAGTGAATTGAATGCTCCCGAGGGCGATGCTCTGCCTTGCGATGATGGGAAGTGCTTCATCCGGCGGAAGTGGTTTTGGCAGGGCTTCATGCTTCAGCAATGGCTCGAGCAGGCTTTCCTGAATCGGAACGGAATCAATCAATCCATCTGTGTAAACAACAGCTGCTTTATAATGGCCGATAGAAAGTGTTCGGATAATAATGTCAGGGCTGTAGCCGGTTTTTTGCCGGATTGTATCCAGGTTTGCAGACAAAGAAGAAGGGATCAAATCTTCACTCCCCGATGATTGTTTTGCACGGACAGCTGTCTTTCTTCGTTTGAAAAATGATTTCATCTTCCGTTCTCCTTTTTTTCAACCATTCTCACCATATTGGCGAGATTTAAAACAGAAGATTTCAAGATTCACACAATCTGACTAAATATGCTACACTCATACTACGAGGTGATACGGATGATTTGGACTGGGGTAACAGGCTGGGGAGATCATGACACACTGTATACACAAGGGGTCGCTTCCCGGGATAAATTAACGGAATATGCGGCTCATTTTCCGACGGTTGAAGTCGATTCAACCTTTTACGCTGTGCAGCCTGAACGCAATATGCGCAAATGGACAGACGAAACACCTGAGGATTTCCGGTTTGTGGTTAAAGCGTTTCAAGGAATGACGGGCCATGAACGAGGAGACATTCCGTTTGATTCAAAAGAAGACATGTTTCACGCTTTTAATCTGTCTTTAACGCCAATGGTGGAAGCGGGCAAGCTTGCGATGGTTTTGTTTCAATTTCCGCCGTGGTTTGACTGCACGAGGGAGAATGTGACATACATCCGGTACTGCAAGGAACAGATGGGGCCGGTTCCGCTGGCGATCGAATTCCGCAATCAGACGTGGTATCAAGCGAAGTATATAGATAAAACCCTTTCTTTTTTAGAGCAGGAGGACTGGATTCACACTGTTTGTGATGAACCTCAGGCAGGTGATGGATCGATTCCGATCGTGCTGCAGGCAACGAATAAAGAAAAAACGCTGGTTCGCCTCCACGGCCGCAACCGGGCGGGCTGGCGGAAAAACGGCCAAAAAAATTGGCGCGAAGTCCGGTACTTGTACCGATACAATGAACATGAGCTGCGCCAGTGGATGGATTTTACCGCTGAACTTCAGAAGCAGTCGAAAGATGTGTATGTCCTGTTTAACAACAATTCCGGCGGAGATGCGGCGGATAATGCCAAGCAATATGTAAACCTGGCCGGTATTCAGTACGACAACCTGGCTTCCCGCCAGCTGGATTTATTTTAGGAGGCCTGGCCGATGGAATGGGTGATCTTACTTGGAGTAGGTCTGGCAGCGGCGATTACCGGCTCGCTTGTCGGTCTTGGAGGCGGCATTATCATCGTGCCGGCCCTGCTTTTTTTAGGCGGCACAGCGCTTCTTGCGAACGTTTCCCCGCAAATAGCAGTCGGCACGTCCTCTGTTATTTTAATCGTGACCGGTTTGTCGTCGACACTGGCTTACATGAAGCAGAAAAAAGTGGATTACCGGCTGGGGCTTATATTGTTTATCGGCAGCGCTCCGGGAAGTATTCTGGGTGCCTGGGCGAACAAAGGGTTGAATGTCGATCAATTCAGCTTATATTTCGGCTTGTTTATGGTGCTGATGTCCTTCGTTCTAATGCTGAAAAGCCGGGCAAAACCCGTGTTTGGAGCACGTGGAATAGCGAGGACATTTGTCGACAGCGAGGGCACACATACGTACGCGATTGAACCGGTGACAGGCACCGCAGCTTCATTTACGGTCGGGTTTTTCGGGGGACTGTTTGGAATTGGCGGAGGGTCGCTTATGGTGCCGGCGATGATTATGCTGTTTGCTGTGCCGCCGCACGTGGCGGTCGCGACCTCCATGCTTCTCATCTTTTTGTCTGCCTGCGTGTCAAGCGTGACCCACGTGGCTCTTGGGAATGTAGAGTGGTTGTATGCGGCGGCTCTCGTGCCGGGCGCGTGGTTCGGCGCCAAGCTCGGTGCCTGGCTGAATGCGCGAATGGCTTCGAAAACGGTGGTGCTGCTGCTTCGTCTCGTCTTGATTTTGGTCGGAGTCCGCCTTATTTGGCAAGGCATTCATTAAAGGTGGAGTGAAAATGAAAAAGACGATACATATTTATCATACGAATGATTTACACAGCCATTTTGAAAACTGGCCAAGAATTGCTCATTTTATAAAGGAGCGCCGACGTCTTCATGACGAGGCGGGAGAGTATTCCTTTGCGTTTGATATCGGTGATCACGTGGACCGGGCGCATCCTCTTACGGAAGGAACGCTAGGCACGTATAATATTGACCTGCTGAATGAGTCACAATTTCATGCAGTAGCCATCGGCAACAATGAAGGCATTACGATGCCCCGTGAAGCGTTAAACAGGCTGTATGAGCATGCTTCATTCCCCGTTGTCTGCGCTAATCTGTTCGAGAAAAACGGCGAAACGCGCCCGGACTGGCTTGTGCCGCATACGTTTTTCCAGGCGGGGGATACAACGATTGCCGTTACCTCTGCCACGGCTCAATATACCGCATTTTATGAGCTGCTTGACTGGTGTGTAACACTGCCGGTCGATGAACTGAAAAAGCAGATTGCGATGCTGAAAAAGAGAGCAGACATTGTCATTGTCCTGTCGCATCTGGGCATGTACGATGATGAAAAGCTGGCTGAAGAAACCGAGGCCGACGTGATCCTTGGCGGACATACACATCATGTGTTTCATGAAGGCAAAATGGTGAACGGCACTTTGCTTGCCGCAGCGGGAAAGTACGGCTACTTCGCCGGACACGTGGAACTGGATCTCGACGTGGAAAGCGGCCGTGTTGTGGCGAAGCGGGCACGCGTTTTTGAAACGAACCGCTCTCTGAAGCCCCCTCAAGATGAGCAGGAACAGCAGGAACGAATTGAAGAGCGAGGCAGACAAGCGCTGTCCGTCCCAGTCGTTCATTTGGACAAGCCGATTGAAAGCCATTGGTTTGATCCGTCGCCGCTGCCGCAAATGCTGACAGAAGCCTTGACAGACTGGTGCCAGGCCGACTGCTCGTTTTTAAATGCGGGCGTTGTTCTCGGCCATTTGCCGGCCGGAAACGTAACGAAGTATGACTTGCATAAGCTGCTGCCGCATCCAATCAACCCGTGTTTAATTGAGTTGACCGGTGCGGAGCTTTCCGAAGTGCTTCGCCAGACGCGTGACGAAAAATGGCCTCATCTGCAAGTCAAAGGGCTGGGCTTTCGCGGCAGTGTAATGGGCCGGTTTGTGTATGACCGAATCAAAATGAACGGCCCGCACTTTTTAATCAACGGAGAGGCGATCGAGTTAAAAAAGACATACAAGCTGGCGACGCTTGATATGTTTACGTACGGACATTACTTTGTTGAGCTTCATAGAGCCCGCTCCAAGCGTTATTTTATGCCTGAATTTTTACGTGATCTGATGGAATGGAAGCTTTTGCAGCAATAAACCTTCTTCTCCGCATATACTGCGGAAAGGAGGTTTTTTTATGCGGCGGCGGAGAAAATGGCGCAGCAGATCGCAGATGTCTATGCGCCACCGGCTTGTGACAGCGTTCCTTTTGTTTGTTCTTGGCGTCATCTTTCTTTTTTGGCTGATCAACCGGAATCTTCAGCCGGTTTTGTTAAATTATGCAGATGCCCAAACCGAAAAAATTGCCTCGATGGTGCTGCAAAAAGCGATTAGCCGGGAGATCACAGAAAACCTTGATATAAAAGACATTATGATCACGGAAGGAGGAGAAGGCGGGTCCACTTCCTTTAATACACAAGTGATTAACAAAGTGCTTGCAGAAGTAACCGATCTTGCAGAGGAAAATCTCGACCAGGCAGAAGCGGGGGATTTAAGAGAGCTGGAGAAATTATCTGGGGTCGATATCGATGCTAAACGAACGGCACAAGGGGATGGCATTGCTTACACCATTCCGCTCGGACAAATTACGAACAATGCCATTCTCGGTAATATCGGGCCCCGCATCCCGATCCGCTTTCATGCGATAGGAGACGTAACATCCAATGTGGAAACGAAGGTTGAGCCATTCGGCATTAATTCTGCTTATGTGGAGGTGTACATTGAACTGGAGGTGAACGTGCAGGTTATTGTGCCGTTTGCTTCTGATATGAAGGTGGTCAAGCAGACATTGCCGGTCGCCATGGGTCTCGTGCATGGAACTGTGCCTAATTATTATAATCCTGATTCTGTCGGGATTCCGGCAAAATAAAAGAGTATGGATAATGTTCGGTTTTTTTGATAAGATGGTAGCGAATCTATCGTGCAATAGCAATGAAGTGAAACAAGTCATTGCTTTTTTTGTGCAATTCATTAGAAGGAGAGACGATTTTGGAAAATACGATTTTTTCACTGTTGCCGCCTTTTTTGGCGATTGTAATGGTGGTTCTAACGCGCAGGGTGCTTCTGTCCCTTGGTGTAGGGATATTATCTGCTGCGCTGCTTCTCGCCAATTTTAACGTTGGCCAAACCCTTTCCATCACCTGGGGAGCCCTGGCTGGCAATGTGTATACGGTGACGGATGGAGCATTTGAATGGAGTATGTGGAATTTATATATCATTTTCTTCCTGCTTATTCTGGGCATCATCACCGCATTCATCACCATTTCAGGCGGAAGCCGCGCTTTTGGCGAATGGGCTGTGACACGCGTTAAGTCACGTACAGGTGCGCAGGTTATGGCGGCACTTCTTGGCATATTGATTTTCATTGATGACTACTTTAATGCGCTGGCGGTTGGGCAGGTATCGCGTCCGATCACAGACCGCCACCGGATTTCCCGGGCAAAGCTTGCTTACATTATTGACTCTACGTCCGCACCAGTTTGCGTTGTGGCACCTGTATCAAGCTGGGGAGCATACATTATCGGGCTGATCGGCACCATTTTGGCTGCTCATCAGGTAGCGGATGTCACGGCATTTTCAGCTTTCCTGCAAATGATCCCAATGAATTATTACGTCTGGGCCGCGCTTGGCATGGTGTTTGTTGTGGCCTTGTTAAACCGTGACTTCGGCGCAATGAAAAAGCACGAAGACCATGCGATTCAAACGGGAGAGGTCGTGTTTACCGACCGCGAAATTCCCGGTGAATTAAAAGAAGACCTGCCTGTCAGTGACCGTGGAACCGTCGGCGGTCTCGTTTGGCCAATCGTTGCTTTGATTATTGGTACCGTGACGGCGATGGTGGTAACCGGCTATCAGGCGGCCGGTGCGGGAGCAGGCATTATGGCGATTTTTGAAAATACAGATGTAGCCAAATCGCTGTTCTGGGGCGGATTAATCGGCTTTGTTGTTTCGCTTATTTCTTTCGCTCGCCAGGGCTCTGTGTTCCCTGAAGGAGCAGGGTCTGTCTTTAAAAAAGGGGTATTTGAAGGAATTAAATCAATGCTTCCAGCCGTTTACATTTTATTTTTAGCATGGACGATTGTTGCGTTGATCGGCGAGCTTGGAACGGGCACGTATTTAGCGGGTCTTGTTGAGCAGTCAAACATGAACATCGGGTTCCTGCCGGCCATTTTATTTATCGTTGCAGGCATTATGGCATTCTCAACCGGCACAAGCTGGGGCTCATTTGGCATTCTGCTTCCGATCGCTGGTGAAATTGCGGCGGCAACAGATATTTCCCTTCTGCTGCCGGCTTTGGCCGCTGTTCTCGCGGGCGCTGTATTCGGCGATCATTGCTCGCCGATCTCTGACACGACAATCCTTTCGTCAACAGGGGCGGGAAGCAATCATATCGATCATGTGATGACACAAATTCCATATGCAGCGGTATCCGCTGTATGTGCAACAGCAGGGTATCTTGTTCTCGGCTTCACAGGCAGCACGCTGTTTGGGCTGCTCGTGACCCTTCTCTTGCTCGGTGTGGCGGCTATTCTATTAAAACGCCAAAAAACAAGCTCGCCTGCTTAAGCAGGCGGGCTTGTTCCGCGTCTTATACAGCCATGTATATATTATCCTCTGAAAATAATAAAAAAAGATATTTACGAATATTTTAAACAATATTATAATAAGGAGTGTCTTCAGAAGTTATCTGAAAATACAAAACTTTGGCACATTCGTGTAATTTAAGGAGGTCCATTATACATGGAACAAAATCGTCCACAGTGGGGAACGCGTGCCGGCTTTATTATGGCAGCGGTAGGCTCCGCGATCGGCTTAGGAAACATTTGGCGGTTCCCGGCAGTCGCCTATGAAAACGGAGGAGGGGCATTTTTCCTTCCCTACTTATTCGCGCTTTTAACAGCAGGGATTCCGCTTCTCATCATGGAATTTACAATGGGGCATAAGTACCGCGGTTCCGCGCCATTAACGATGACACGCATGAACAAAAAAGCGGAATGGCTCGGCTGGTGGCAGCTTGCAATCTCGTTCGTCATCGCCACGTATTATTCGGTTATTATCGCATGGGCTACATCGTACTCATTTTTTTCATTCAAGCTTACGTGGGGAGATGCCCCGCAGGACTTTTTGCTCGGTGACTATTTGCAGGTGGTGGATGCCGGACAATTCGGCGGCTTTGCAGGCGGCGTACTGCTTCCCCTCGTCATCATCTGGATTGTATCGCTGGGGATCTTAATTTCCGGCGTGAAAAAAGGAATTGAAGCGGCCACAAAGGTTATGCTGCCGGTTCTCGTTGTCCTATTCCTGATTGTTGTAGTTCGGGCATTAACGCTTCCGGGCGCACTGGAGGGCCTAGATGCATTCTTCCAGCCGGACTGGTCGAAAATTACGGACGGAAAAGTGTGGGTGGCCGCATACGGACAGATTTTCTTCAGCTTGTCTGTCGGCTTCGCGATCATGATAACGTACTCAAGCTATTTACCGAAAAAAGCGGACATTACAAACAATGCATTTATCACAGCGTTTTCGAATTCATCTTTTGAACTGTTAGCCGGTTTTGGCGTATTTGCAGCACTCGGCTTTATGGCTCAGCAGCAAGGCGTTCCGGTAAATGAAGTCGTATCAAGCGGCGTGATTCTGGCTTTTGCCGTATTCCCGCAAATTATTAATGAATTCCCGGTGGCCAACGGCTTTTTCGGATTTTTATTCTTTGCTTCCTTAACGCTGGCTGGCTTAACCTCTCTGATCTCGATCGTTGAAACGTTTGTAGCCGGTCTTCAAGAGAAGTTTAACATTTCACGGACTGCATCCGTTTTATTCGGCGGCGGCGCTGCAGCCATTATTTCACTTCTATTCGCGACAAAAGGCGGATTGAACTTCCTTGATGTTACAGACTACTTTATTAATCAATTTGGTGTTGTATTTGCCGGATTTGTTGAAGTTATTTTAGTGGTTTGGGTGTTCAAGGAGCTTGATTCCCTTAAGCAGCACGCCGATTCTGTATCGGACATTCACCTTGGTGCATGGTGGAAATTCTGCTTGAAATTCGTAACGCCAATCGTTCTGGCGTACATGATGTTTGACAACATCCGCCAGAATATTGCAGCACCATATGGCGACTACCCAACTTCGTTTTTAATCACATATGGCTGGCTTGTCGCAGCCGCTGCTTTAGTAGTTGGTGTGATTCTAATGATCGTGAAGCCATTTGATCAGCGTAGCAAGGGGGGATTGTAATGAGCACAGGTGCAATTGTCATGATGATTACAGGTGTTGTCATCATCTGGGGCGGCCTTGGCGCAAGCATCGCCCACGCTGTGAAGAAATCAAAAGAAGCGAAACGAGCATAATGTGTAAAACCCGGGCTAGCCAACAGGCAGTCCGGGTTTTTGTGTGGAAATGAAAATCTATTTTTGCCGCCACATGATAATTATGATAAAGTAGCGGTATATCGTAAGCTGATTGGAGATGGAAAAATGAGCACGAAAGAAGAATATTTGCGTAAACCGGAATGGTTGAAAATAAAGCTGAACACGAACGAAAATTACACAGGCTTGAAAAAAATGATGCGTGAAAAGCAGCTTCACACGGTTTGTGAAGAAGCAAAATGCCCGAACATTCACGAGTGCTGGGCGGTCCGCCGTACAGCAACCTTTATGATTCTCGGGAGCGTCTGCACACGCGCCTGCCGTTTTTGTGCAGTAAAAACCGGACTTCCGACGGAGCTTGATTTAGAAGAGCCGGAACGCGTAGCGGATTCCGTCGTGCAAATGAATTTAAAGCACGTTGTTGTGACGGCAGTAGCCCGTGATGACTTAAAAGACGGCGGAGCGTATGTGTTTGCGGAAACCGTGCGGGCGATTCGCCGCAAAAATCCGTTTACTTCTATTGAGGTGCTTCCATCGGATATGGGCGGCATCGAAGAAAACTTAAAAATGCTCATGGATGCAAAGCCAGACATTCTAAATCATAATATTGAAACGGTCCGCAGCCTGACACCACGTGTGCGTGCGCGTGCGAAATACGACCGTTCACTCGAGTTTTTACGTCGTGCAAAAGAAATGCAGCCAACGATTCCGACGAAATCAAGCTTGATGATCGGACTTGGGGAAACAAAAGAAGAAATCATTGAAGTAATGGATGACCTGCGGGCGAATAACGTGGATATTATGACGATTGGCCAATATTTACAGCCATCGAAAAAACATTTGAAGGTACAGAAGTATTACCATCCGGACGAATTCGCGGAGCTTCGTGACATTGCCATGTCAAAAGGGTTCAGCCACTGTGAAGCAGGCCCGATGGTTCGCTCGTCCTACCATGCGGATGAACAAGTGAATGCGGCAGCGAAAAAGCGGCATGAACAGGGCGAAGTGCAGGCGGCGAAATGATCACGATTCAAAATGAATGCTATGAAATAATGGAAGAGCGGATGGACGGCTTTAATGACGAAGTGTTTCGTGCCCGCTACAGCGACATTTTGTCCAAGTACGATTACATTGTCGGTGACTGGGGCTACGGCCAGCTTCGGTTAAAGGGCTTTTTCGAAGATTCAAATAAAAAGTCGTCGTATGACAATAAGTTTTCAACGGTAAGAGATTACTTGCTGGAGTACTGCAACTTCGGCTGCGGTTACTTTATTTTAAAAAAGCTTCCCGTTTCCGCCGCCCCCAAAAAGCAGGCAGAAGCGCAAGGAAAACAGTAACAAAAAGCGCGAACCGATTAGGGTTCGCGCTTTTTGGTTCATTAAATGACTTCGTATAAAAAATCCTTCAGCTCGGCGGCTTCCTCTTCGCTAAGCTTAAAAGCATATTCAATATAGCCGGGTTCATCCAGGTCATCCCGGCCAATAATGGCATATGTATTACCCTGCAAATTTATAACAATCCGCTTTCCATAATAACGGTCCGTCTGCATCAGAGCCAGGTCATATCTTGCATGTTCTCCGGCAAAGCTGACAAACCGTGTGGTCGTCGTATCCTTTTCGTCATAAAGAAAAAAACGTTCACTCATGTAGAACCTCCGCTGTGCATTTTCAATCATTGTACCACATGCTACAATAAGAACGGAAAGGATGGATGGCCTGTGTACTTTATCGACCGCAAAAAAATGGAAGAAACTCTCCGGTTTATGGAGCAGCAGCTTGCCTTGTTTGAGTCGCAGCCGGTTTTCGGCACCGCAATTGAAAAGCTGGCGCTTGAACGGATTGCCCAGACGCTTGTCGAATCCGTCATCGATGTCGGCAATGCGATGATTGATGGATTTATTATGCGTGACCCGGGCAGCTATGAAGATATTATCGATATTATGGAAGATGAAAACGTTATTTTGCCAGAACAGTCGGCTCCACTAAAAGATGTGATTGGTCTGCGAAAAGGGCTTGTGCGTGAATATGTCACCATTTCACATGATGAGCTGGCTGCTGTATTAACCGCAAATAAAAAAGAGCTGGCCGATTTTCCGAAGCGTGTAAGAGCGTATCTGGAAAATGAACTCGGTCCGGTTTCTGCATTTTTACCAGAAGAAGGAGAATAACATGACACGATATAAAGGCTATTTAATTGATTTAGACGGCACGATGTATGCCGGAACACAAGTCATTCCCGGAGCGGCAGAATTTATCGACCGGCTGAATGCAGCGAACGTTCCATATTTGTTTGTGACGAACAACTCATCCCGTACACCGGAGCAGGTAGCAGATAAGCTTGTGAAAATGGGCATCCGCACGACACCGGAAAATGTCTTCACGACCTCCCGCGCCACGGCTCAATTTATTCATGATGAAAAACCGGGTGCAAGCATTTACGTCATTGGTGAAGACGGCATTCTTGAAGCGCTGGCTGAGCAGGGGCTTGAAGTCGTTACTCATGAAAATCCAGATTACGTTGTGACAGGCATTGACCGCGGCATTACATACGAAAAACTGGCGGGCGCCTGCCTTTCTGTCCGAAATGGCGCCCGGTTTATTTCCACAAACGGTGATATCGCGATTCCGACCGAGCGCGGCTTTATGCCAGGAAACGGCTCTCTAACGTCCGTTGTAACGGTTTCGACTGAAACACAGCCAATCTTCATCGGAAAGCCGGAGCCGGTCATTATGGAGCAGGCAATGGCTGTTCTTGGGACATCCAAGGAAGAAACGATTATGGTCGGCGATTATTACGATACGGACATTCTTGCCGGAATCAATATCGGCATTGACACGCTTCTTGTGCACACAGGCGTTACGCAGCGGGAATTCCTGGAGCGTTATGATATTCAGCCGACACATACGCGGAACAATTTGAATGAGTGGGAACTGTAAGAAGCAGCCGAGGCTGTTTCTTTTTTTGGCTAAAAATGGACAGGAATGGGTATACAAGGAGCATGACGAATTTTAGGAGGAGAACATGCGCATTCCGAACCAATCCATGTCCTACTGGAAAGATCACCCTGCACCCCGCACCTTTGCGCCGCTGAATATGAATTTAACGGTAGATGTTGTCGTTGTCGGAGGAGGGATTACAGGCATTTTGACTGCCTGGCTGTTATCGAAAAAAGGCAAAAAGACGGCTTTGATTGAAGCGAAAAAATTAACAGATGGAACAACGGGCTTTACGACAGCGAAAATATCCTCACAGCACGGTCTTATATACGATGAACTGATTCGGACAATGGGAGAAGACAAAGCCAGGCTTTATTATGAAGCAAATGAAGAAGCCATTGCTTTTTTAAAGAAAACGGTGGAAGACCTGAAGATAGACTGCGATTTCACTGCTCAGGATGCGTATGTATACATCACGACGAATGAAATGCGAAGCGCGCTTGAAAAAGAGCTGGATGCTTACGAGAAGCTGGGCATTAACGGCGGCATCGCAGGAGCGTCCGCGCAGGAGAAACTGCCATTTGATATAGCGGAAGCGCTTGTGATGAGAGATCAGGCGCAGTTTCATCCGGTGAAGCTGTTAGAAGCGTTGATTGAGGATATGGCAGACCGCGTCCATATATTCGAAGACACACGCGCTGAAGCCATTGATGGACATGCAGTGAAGACAGTGAGCGGACATAAAATTGTTTGTAACGATATTGTGGTCGCCTCTCATTTTCCTTTTAACGATTTTGATGGCTTGTATTTTGCCAAGCTTCATCCGGAGCGCTCGTATGCGATTGGGGTGAAAGGGGACCGTCAGCTTGAGGACGGCATGTATATCAGCGAAGACAAGCCATCCCGTTCGATTCGCCAGGCCACAATGGAAACAGGTGAAAGTCTGATGATTATGGGCGGTGAAAACCATCCGGTCGGCCGCAGCGAGCAGGAAACGATGCATCATTATGAGGAATTGGCCGACTTTGCCAAACGCCACTTCGGCGCCAAGGAAGTGCTTTACCGGTGGTCTGCCCAGGATTTAATTACGCTTGACCGTGTGCCGTATATTGGCCGGACCCATGAAAACTGCTACGTGGCAACCGGCTATGCAAAATGGGGAATGACTAACGGAACGGTTGCCGCGCATGTGATCACTGACCTTATCACAAAGGGGGAAAGCCGGTACGCTGACTTGTATGATCCGAAGCGGATGAAAGCAAAACCCGCGGATGTAAAAACATTTGTTACGGAAAACGCAAAAGTGGCAAAAGAATTAATCAGTGGGAAATTAAAAAGAACGACCGTCAGCATTGATTCCCTTTTAACCGATGAAGGCGGCGTGGTCATGGTCGACGGCAAAAAAACTGGTGCGTATAAGGACGAACACGGACATTGCCACCTGGTGGATATCACGTGCACGCATCTGGGCTGTGAAACGGAATGGAACGATGCCGAGCGTTCATGGGACTGTCCATGCCATGGCTCGCGGTTTTCATATGACGGGGAAGTACTGGAAGGCCCTGCCATCAAGCCTCTCGATAAACGGTAAGAGATCATGAGTTGACTAGTCAATATCCCGGCTATCAAAACATTTCTTTTTGATAAAAGAGAAAAGCTGGGCGATTGCGATGTTCGCAAAACCGTCCAGCTTTTATCAAAATACATTTCTTATTCTGTATGAGCTGCTCTATGGGCAAGGCGGCTCGCTGCTGCTGCTGCGATGGCACCGACGATGTCATCTAAAAACGTATGCACCTGGCCTGTTGATTTATCATTTAAAAACTGAAGGATGCCCGGCTTTTGCTTGTCGATATACCCGTAGCTCGTTAAGCCGATCGTTCCATATACGTTAATGATCGCCGTCGCAATCGTTTCATCAAGGCCGTACAGTCCTTCATCTGTTTCAATAATCGATTGAAGCGGGTCATCCAGCTGCTTTTTCTCTGCCAGCATATCGAGCTGAATTCCTGTTAACACCGCGTTTTGTACTTCACGCTTGCGCAGCACAGCTTCCACATGCTCCATTGCTTCTTCAAGCTTTAAGTCTGGGTGATAAGGCTTTTGCAGGTACACAACCAGCTCGGCGATATCTTCCATCTTGACACCTCGCTCACCAATCCAGCGGCGGGCTGTTTTTTCAGACATACTCATTACGCGCTTTTCTTCAATTGTCATCTTCAACACACCTTTTTACTCAATATAATATGCCATTCTTTTACTCCTATACCCGTTTTCATTGTGACATACTCAAGTGGAAAATGATACAATAAGACGGAATAATCTGAAATGGGGTGCGCCTGGTGAAGCCTTTTGTCTATGTAACACGAAAAGTGCCTGAAGAGATTGTCACAAGACTGTCTGCATCCTACGAGGTTGAGACGTGGTGTGAAGAGGATAAAGCGGTTCCAAGAAACATACTTATTGAAAAAGCATCGACGGCCGATGCGCTGCTGACCGTTATATCGGATGGGGTGGACGAGGAGCTGTTTTCTCATGCTCCGCAATTAAAGGTAGTGGCTAATATGGCGGTCGGCTTTGATAATATTGACCTCGAAGCCGCCAGCCGCCATGGTGTAGCAATCTGCAATACACCGGACGTGCTGACCGATACAACAGCGGATTTAACGTTTGCACTGCTTTTAGCAACAGCCCGTCGCATGACAGAAGCATCCGAGTTTGTGAAAGAAGGAAGATGGACAAGCTGGGCGCCGATGATGCTGGTTGGGACGGATGTTCATCATAAAAAAATTGGGATTGTCGGTATGGGAAAAATCGGGACAGCTGTGGCAAAACGGGCAGCCGGCTTTGATATGGAAATTCTTTATCATAACCGCCGCCGCCATGAAGTGGCTGAAGAAATGCTGGGTGCGCAATACAGAAGCTTTGACGAGCTGCTGGAGGAAGCAGATTTTGTCGTCTGTCTGGCGCCATTAAATGAGGATACACGGGGATTGTTTCAGCGTGAACACTTTCAGAAAATGAAACAGGACGCCATGTTTATTAATGCAAGCCGGGGCCCTATTATTAACGAGAAGGCGCTGATCGATGCGCTAAAAGCAGGAGACATTGCCGCTGCTGGTCTCGACGTATTTGACAAAGAGCCGATCTCGGCCGATCACCCATTTTTATCAATGAAAAATGTCGTGGCGCTTCCGCACATCGGCAGCGCTTCAAGAGAAACGCGGATTGCGATGATGATGACCTGCTGTGACAACATTGAAGCGGTATTCGATGAACGGCCGCCTAAAACGCTCGTGAATAAAGATGTGCTTCAGTTTTAATAAAGACGGTCATGAAAAAAAGAGCTGATCCCGTCAAGGATCAGCTCTTGTCATTAAAAGACTTGTTCAACTTCAACAATTCCAGGAACTTCTTCAAGCAATGCGCGCTCAATCCCGGCTTTTAATGTGATGGTTGAGCTAGGGCAGCTGCCGCATGCGCCGAGCAGACGAAGCTTCACGATCCCGTCTTCAATATCAACGAGTTCACAGTCGCCGCCGTCGCGAAGTAGGAATGGACGTAATTTATCTAGTACTTCCTGAACTTCACCGTAAATTTCTTGTTCTTGTGTTTGCATGAATCATCGGCTCCTTTCGATTCGATACATATATTATAATGATTTTAAATTGAAAATGCAATTTCTCCTGCCGAGAAAGGGAAAAACCGCTGCTTTATTCTCATCCGTTATTTAGGAACTGAAAATAAGGCGTTTAAACTCGTGCAGTGGGGCAATAGTACAGTACAAACAGGAAAAAAGGGAGAGGATTTTTTTGAAAGAATGGAGCATGTACATAAACGGTCAATGGCTGACTGCGGATGAACAAATTGAAGTAGTCAATCCGGCTGTCAATGAAGTGATCGCGACGGTGCCAAAAGGAGGCGCAGGTGAAGCTAGCAAGGCAGTGGATGCGGCATACGAGGCCTTTACATCGTGGTCGAAAAAAACAGCTGGCGAGCGCGCTGAGCTCTTAATGGCCTGGTACCGGCTGATCGATGAAAACAAGGAAGAAATCGGCCGGATTATGACAGAAGAGCAGGGCAAGCCGCTTCAGGAAGCCATTGGCGAAGTCACCTACGCAAACAGCTTTATTTCGTGGTATGCAGAAGAAGGCAAGCGCATTTACGGCGAAACGATTCCCGCCTCCGATCCGAAAAAACGGCTGTTTGTGTCTAGGCAGCCTGTGGGCGTTGTCGCAGCAATTACGCCGTGGAACTTCCCGGCGGCGATGATTACACGGAAGGTTGCACCTGCTCTCGCTTCCGGCTGTACGGCTGTTGTTAAGCCCGCTTCCGCCACTCCTCTTACGGCGCTGAAGCTGGCTGAGCTTGCACACGAAGCAGGAATCCCGAATGGTGTCTTAAACGTCGTCACGGGCGATTCCAAATCAGTAGCCGGCGCCTGGATGGAAGACAGCCGCGTGCGGAAGGTGACATTCACCGGTTCAACAGAAATCGGCAAGGTGCTGATGAAGCAGGCAGCGGACACGATGAAAAAAGTTTCGCTGGAGCTTGGCGGCCACGCTCCTTTTATCGTCACGGCTCATGCCGATATTGAAAAAGCGGCAAAGGGCTTGATCGGCTCGAAATTCCGCAATGCCGGCCAGACGTGTGTTTGTGCAAACCGGGTGTATGTTCACGAGTCGATTGAAAAAGAATTTATTGAAGCCTTTAAAGCAGAAGTGAAGACGTTAAAAGTAGGAAACGGCATGGAAAGTGGCGTGAATATTGGCCCGCTGATCGACAAAGACGCTGTGGAAAAAGTCCAGAGCCAGCTAGAGGATGCAAAAAGCAAAGGCGCCGTTGTGGAAATGGGCGGTGAAACAAAAGGGAACTATGTGACGCCTGCGGTGTTGACGAATGTTACGGATGAAATGGACTGCATGGTGGATGAAACGTTTGGCCCACTGGCGCCCATTACGGTGTACCGGACAACGGAGGAAGTGATCAAGCGGGCGAACAACACGCCGTTCGGTCTTGCCGCCTACGTGTTCTCAGAGCACTTATCAGAAGCCATTGAAATAAGCGAAGGGCTGGAATACGGCATTGTCGGCTTAAACGACGGATTGCCATCGGTTGCGCAGGCGCCATTTGGCGGATTCAAAGAAAGCGGCCTTGGTCGTGAAGGCGGTCATCACGGAATGGATGAGTTTTTAGAAGTCAAATATATTTCTCTCGGATTATAAGCCGTTTACAAAAAAAAGAACCCGGTGCTTTTGCGCCGGGTTCCTTCATGCTTTTGAAAAAGATGTCAATGAAAATCAAGTGACAACTTCTCTTTTTCGAAGCCACTGTGCTTGAGCCAACACAGTAGGGGCGGCTTCTGCAGGACTTCGCGTTCGGAGGGGCGGGCGGTGAGCTAACTTTTGTCGCTACGCTCCAAAAGTGGATCTCACCTGACCCGCTTGGTCCCTCCCGAGTCTTCGTCCTGCGCCAGCCGCCCTGGTGGGGAGGAAAAGCAAATCGTAAAACCAAAAATGGAAATAGTTCTGAGTGAAAAAAAAGAGATGAGAATCCTCTCCTTTTCACGATTTAGGAAAAGCGGGCTTTCTTCTTGATGTCACATGTTTTAAAGAATAGCCGGCAGCCCGGAGCCCCTGAGTGTTCTTTTCTAGAAAAACAGCCTATTTTTTGCTAAGAAAAAGGAAACAATCTCGAAAAAACATCTAGTTTCTCTTGACGAGTTTGTTTTTCGACACTATAAAAGAACCCGGTGCTTTTGCGCCGGGTTCTTTTTTTGTTATCCGTTATGGTATTTGTACATCCAGAGTACGCCGGATTTTAAGAAGCGGGCGACGCGTCCGGTGATGGCGCGGTCTGCCACAAAGCCGAAGCCTTGCTTTTTGCCGAGAGAGCCAAGCACGCCTTTTAGTTTCATTTCCGGCATGGTCTCCGGAAGCGGTTCGTTTCTCCAGCGTTTTTGCAGCACATCGACAATTTGCTCGGCTTGTTCCTCGGCCAGCTGCGCGCTCGGTGCGTGCGGCAGGCTCGCGCAGTCTCCTACAACGTAAACATGTTCATTGCCTGGCAGGTTATGATGCGGCGTTAAAATGACCCGGTCCGAGCGGTCTTTTTCCACCGGCATATCACGAACGACAAGGCTTGGCTGAATGCCGGCGGTCCAAACAACCGCGTCCATTTCGTATACGTCCTCGTGGTTGTAAATGCGATCGGGCTCGACGCGGGTAATGTTCGCATCACTAACGACTTCTACACCGTGATCGGTAAACCATTTTTCAATGTAGCGGCTTAAGCGCTGAGGAAAGTCTTTTAAAATGCGGGGGCCGCGGTCGAACAGCTTGATGTCAAGATCCGGACGGCTTTCACGAAGCTCACTCGCAAGCTCAATGCCGGAAAGACCGGCGCCGACGATCCCAACCTTTGATCCGGCAGGCATATTGTTTAATTTTTCGTACGTAGCACGTGATTTCTGAATGGACTGAATGCTGTTTGTATGTTCAGCGGCTCCAGGAACGCCGTGGTATTTGTCCTCGCAGCCGAGGCCGATGACCAGGTCATCATAGGGAAGAGCGCCGTGGTTTTGCAATAGCACTTCTTTTTTCTCCAATTGAATGGAGGTAATTTCGTCATAAATCACTTTTAGCTTTTCGTGTTCTGGAAACGACACACGCACTTCATGGTCAGAAGCGGTTCCTGCCGCCAATGCGTAATATTCGGTTTTCAAGCAGTGGTAAGGCACTTTATCAACTAATGTAATCGCTACGTCGTCTGGAAGATGGTTCGGCAATAGTCTTAAAAGCACACGCATATTGCCGTAGCCGCCTCCAAGCAAAACTAAGTTCTTCATATGTATAACCCCTCTGTTTCATATTCGTGCATAGTATGTGTCCGTTTATTCATATCCGAGTATAGCGAAAATGCACCTTTTATACAACAGACTTCCCGGAAAACTTCCGGCTTTTTTCTGGACGGAATTGATAGTACAATGAATGAGTGAGGTGAAGGATCGTATGAAGCCAATTATTGAATTTTGCGTCAGCAATTTAGCAAGCGGATCACAGGAGGCATTTGAAAAGCTTGAACGGGATTCTACCCTGGACGTGATCGAATACGGCTGTCTTAGTTATTGCACACGCTGTTCGGATTCTCCATTTGCACTCGTCAATGGAGAAGTCGTCAGCGGCGCAACGCCGGATGAGCTTGTTTCAAATATATATACTTTTATTGACGAAACGTGGCTGTTTTAAACGTCAAGAAAACCGGATGCCGTTCAAGGACATCCGGTTTTCTTATGCTGATTCGTCTGATTCTTTCATTTGGTCACGCAAGTCATGCCAGCGGTCGCGGGCCATTTCGACAATTTGTTTTTCATTGGAGTTGCGCTGCCGTTCAATGACTTTTGAAAAAAACGAAACCGCTTTTTCGTTGCGCCCTAATTTCCGGTTTAATTCCCCTAAAAGATAAAGCACTTTAATTTCAGACATTTTTTCAGCTACATCTTCTTTTGAAAAGGCTTCTTCGTATTCACGGGCGGCTATGGACAAAAAGCGCTTTTCTTCTTTTTTTCGGCTCATGTCCCGGTAAATCCAGGCGGTTCGCAGCGCAAGGCCTGCGAGCGTTAAATGCTTTTCTTTTTTCAGCACGCCGGAATAAAGAGCGAGCTTATAGCTTTTAATGGCTTTAGCAGGGGACCGTTCACCGCTGAAATCCTGCTCTACCCAATGGTCAGAGACAGACGCCTTCAGCACATCAGCGGTTCCCGGTGCAAAGTAAGGCGTGAAATCTTCTGTAAAAGAGTAGCCGCAGTGAAAGCAAACGTGAACATTGTAAAAAAGCGGATTGATTTGGCCATCTTCATAAAGCGGTTTTAAATCGGTATCCTGGCCGGTCACTTTAATATTGCTTTTTCGTACCTTTGTGGCATTAAAGGATTGCTTGCAATGAGGGCATTTCATCGTTTTATTGTAAAGGGGAGGGACATTTGACATTAATTAAGCCTCCTTCGATCGGTATTGGGGTCTTTATGCTTATTTTATTATACAGGATTTAAGGGTAAAAAGAATTATTTTTGTGCAAAAAGTAGATGAGCGCTTCAGTTGATGATTCAGCAGGTTCCACGTATACTAAAAGAAAATGAAAGGAGCGATTCATTTGTCTGAACAACAAGTAGTGACCATTACAGAAGCCGCGGCTTTTCAAATAAAAGATATGATGAAGCAAAACGAAGAAGAAGGGTCGTTTTTACGAGTGGCAGTTCACGGCGGAGGGTGCAGCGGCTTGTCCTACGGCATGGGCTTTACACCTGAGGCGGAGGAAGGAGATCTTCAGCTGAACCAGTTCGGGATTCCGATTGTCGTCGCGAAAAACGATGCAGGCATTTTAAATGGCACGGTTGTGGATTACAAGGAGTCCTTAATGGGCGGTGGGTTTACCATTGAAAATCCAAATGCGATCGCTTCCTGCGGCTGTGGTTCTTCCTTCCGAACAAAAACAAATGAAGGAACGCCAGAGAATTGCTAAGTGAGCATTTATTATGATAAAAAAGCTTTTGCCCCATTGGCGGCAAAAGCTTTTTTTATTGATCTTGTTTCTTTTTTCTCGTAAACCAGATAGAAATAAGCGGAACAATAATAAAAAAAGTGACGAAAAAAAGGAAAATAAATTGGAGAAGCCACCAGTCATTATACATGTTCTTTCCCCCTCACCCTCTATTTTCTCCTAGTATGGACAGGGAGCCCTTTTTTATTCAACTTAAAAAGGTCCATTGTCTCAGAGTGGATGCTTTTATACCTATATAACAGACTGTGATATTTTTCCTGATTTTTCTATTTATTAAAGTTTTTTAAATTATCTGTAAAGATTCTATTTTACAATAGAAAGTAGATTACAATAAAGGAGGTTCATTCAGAACGGCCCATCAAAAAATAGAAGAGAGGTTTTAGTGTGAAAAAAATAGGACAAGCATTACTGGCGGTTATTCTCGTGATCGGTTCACTTCTGCCCTTTCAAACTCCTGCACGTGCCGCATCGATCTCTGTAGCGGATGCGATTGCGAATAATGCAGGAACAGCAACAGTGGAAGGCTATATTGTCGGCTACGCTTTGTCAGGAACATCATATACAACGGATCCAGCTAAATACAAGGCAACGAATGTGGGCATTGCTGACACGGCAGGTGAAACAAACCCGGCTAACATCCTGCCTGTTCAACTGACCACGTCTGTCCGGGCGGGAATTAATTTAATGGAAAACCCAGATAATCTAGGCAAAAAAATTCAAGTCACCGGTTCGCTTGAGCCCTATTTTAATGTGCCAGGCTTGAAAAACCCTTCTTCTGTGTCGATTGTAGCGGAGGGAGATACAGAACAGCCCGAGGAACCAATAGAACTTGAGAAGGAAACAATCGCATCTGCTCGTCAAAAAGCAGAAGGAACGGACGTATTAACTTCCGGAATTGTGACAGCTGTTTTTGGCAATACCGTTTACATTCAGGATGAAACAGCCGGGATCGTTTTATACGGCTCCAGCATGAAGGTGGCAGTCGGCGACATTGTTGCAGCAAAAGGGAAGATCGATGATTAC
Source organism: Domibacillus enclensis (assembly GCF_900156125.1). Lineage (GTDB taxonomy): Bacteria > Bacillota > Bacilli > Bacillales > Domibacillaceae > Domibacillus > Domibacillus enclensis. The sequence continues at coordinate 237,589 of NZ_FTLX01000005.1, forward strand.
AATTCATTGCTTGAAATTGCTGTGGCGTCAGGTGGAGTGACGGTTATTGGAAGCAGCGAGGTGCCTGAACCGTCAACTATTCCAGCCTCAGGATTGACAGAAGAAGCGGAAGGAACACTTGTGAAGATCAACAATGTCACTGTTTCCAGCTTTTCAGGCGGGAACTACACAGCAGCCGATGAGCAGGGTCATTCGTTTCAGATTAGACCACAGGATCCGTCACTTCTTGCAGAAGACACAAGCTATGACAGCATTACGGGTGTCGTAGGCTCTTACAACAATGTGTACCAGCTGATTCCGCGTGACGCAGCCGATATTGAAGCAGATTCGTCAACCGTTCAGCCTGTTACAGCGAATCCGGCAGCCGGCATCGTGGAGGCAGGAACAGGTGTGACGCTTTTTTCTCCGACAGAAGGAGCGGAAATCCGCTACACGCTGGACGGGTCTGAACCGACAAAAGAAAGTGCTTTATACACTGAACCTATTGTGATCGATGAAAACAAAACCGTTAAAGCAAAAGCGTTTAAAGATGGATTGAACGACAGCATTCTTTCTACGTTCACGTATGTGATAAAAAAGGATGATGTTCAGATTCATGATATCCAGGGAGAAGGCCACACCTCTCCTTACAACAATTTAACCGTTACCGGTATTCAAGGAGTTGTCACGCACGTTGTCGACAGCAACAACGTCTACATGCAAAGCGTGGAGCCGGATGACGACGAAAAAACATCTGAAGGCATTCTTGTTTATAAAAAAGCACACGGACTTGTGAAGGGAGATTTTGTTTCTGTAGATGGGACAGTAAAGGAATGGGTGCTTGACGGCTATTCAGAAAAGCTGCAGACAGACCTGCCTGTAACGGAAATCAACGCTTCCAAAATCTATGACGTTACTTCAGGCCACACTCTCCCAGCACCGGTCATCATCAATGAAGACCGCATGATGCCGACAGAGGTCATCGACAACGATCAATTCGGCACATTCGATCCGGAGCAGGACGGCATCGACTTTTTTGAAAGCGTTGAAGGTATGCGGATTCAAGTAAACAACCCGAAAGTGATTGCGCCTCAAAACTACGGGGAAGTGATCGTTGTACCAGAAAATGTGGAAACAAATACTACAGCAGGTGCGTTGCGAATTACAGCGGAGGATTACAATCCAGAACGCATTCATTTGGATCTAAATGACGAAGAATTTGTGGCGAAAACAGGCGATTTCTTTAACGGAAACGTAACAGGCGTCGTCAGCTACGGCTTCAGTAACTTTAAAGTGCTTGTAGATGACGTGCCGGAATTGATCGATGGCGGTTTACAGGGAGAGGAAACGAATTTAACCGCCACGGAAAACGGCTTAACGATTGCGTCCTATAACCTTGAAAACTTCTCAACCGCTTCCGGAGCAGAAAAAACAAGCCGGCTTGCGGAAGGCATCGTCAGCGGCATGAAGTCGCCGGATGTCATTGCGGTGACAGAAGTACAGGACAACGATGGACCGACAGATTCAGGCATAACGGATGCTTCTGAAAGTGCGGCAACTCTTATTGCTGCTATTGAAGCGCTCGGCGGTCCGTCGTATGCGTACACAGATGTTGCCCCAGCGGACAAGATGGACGGAGGGCAGCCAGGCGGCAACATCCGTGTCGGCTTTCTGTACAATCCGGAACGTGTTTCTCTTACAGAAGGAACAAAAGGAACAGCGGCAGAAGCAGTTGGTTATGCAGACGGCAAGCTGACGTTGAACCCGGGCCGGATTGATCCGGAAAACGCCGCATTTGATGACAGCCGTAAGCCGGTTGCTGCCCAGTTTACGTTTAACGGTGAAAACGTGATTGTGGTTGCGAATCACTTTAATTCAAAAGGCGGAGATGAGCCGCTGTTCGGCAAAAACCAGCCGCCGTTTTTAGGCAGTGAAGAACAGCGCAAGCAAATTGCGGCAGTTGTCAACGGCTTTGTTCAGGACGTGAAAGCAGCGGACGCTGATGCTAACATCGTTCTGGCTGGAGACTTTAATGACTTTGAGTTCACGGAATCACTATCGATTTTAAAAGGGACCGCATTAACGAATATGATAGATCAAGTTCCGGCGGAAGAGCGGTTTACGTATTCGTATCAAGGAAACGCACAGGTTCTGGATCATATCCTCGTCACGAATAATATGGCATCGTCAACAGAGGTGGATATCGTTCATACCAATTCTCAGTTCATGGAAGAGCATGGGCGAGCGAGCGACCACGATCCTGTTGTGATCCGTACGACATTTCAGGAAGATACCACTGAAGAAGATGTTGTGTATGTGCCTGCCTTGAAGAAAAAACAATTTGTTGTGGCAAAGCCGGGCATTCATTTGGAATTTGACAAAGGGGCGCGGTTCAGCAAGGGAATCGTCGTCAAGCATTCAGCTACCTTAGAGGGAGAAGGGCTGAAATACAATAAAGTGATCATCTCCACTCCTCAAAAAGGGCAGGTCATTGATCTGCGTGGAGCCGAAGTAAAAGAAGTGCAAATCGATACAAAGCAGGATGTCGAGATTATCGGAACGGAAAACGTCCAAAAGTGGACGGATTCAAAAGGAAAGAAAAAAACAAAACCAGCAGCTTAAACGAAAACAAACACCCCGTTCACCATTGAACGGGGTGTTTGTTTAAATACGTTTTAATGCGTCTGCAATCGGGTCATCGCCTGAAACCATTTCGAACGTGCGGTTTTGAGTATGATCGCACGTCAGGCATTGCACGAGTACTTCTGCCACGTCAGCCCGTGAAATGGATCCGGCTCTGTCGACAATCTGTACATCGGCGCTGATTTTGCCGGATGGCGGATCATTGGTCAGTGCAGCGGGCCGGACAATGGTATAAGTGAGGCCGCTTTTCATCAGATGGGCATCCGCATCGTGCTTAGCCTGCAAATAATGCTGCATGGCTTCAGGTCCGGCATCCGGCCGGTCTGCTCCAAGCGAGCTCAGCATGATAAATCGTTCGATTCCATGAGCCGCAGCAAGATCAATGGCTTTAATGGCGCCGTCTCGATCAACAGCGGTAGTTTTATCCGGTCCGGTGGAAGGTCCGGAGCCCGCCGCGAAAATCACCGCGTTCACGTCATTCATCGCATAGCTGAAATCCTGCTCCAGGTCAGCCAAAATAGGCCTTGCGCCGAGCTTCTCCATATCCGTCATTTGATCGGTTTTTCGAACCATCGCCTTCACGTGATGCTGAATGTTTTCGGAAAGACTTTGAACAACAAGACGGCCGGTTGTACCGGCAGCGCCAATAACAAGTACGTGCATACGTAACCACCCTTTTTTACCATTAGTTTACCCGTGGCAAAAAAATTAAAACAAGGAGGTGCTGTGAAGAGGCTGCACTTTCGCTGATGGATCAATATACGACTTTGCATTATTGACAGCGGTCGGCGCTTCCCCGAATCCGGTCGCAATGAGCTTGACCTTCCCGTCATATGTTGCCACGTCTCCCGCCGCATAAACGCCCTCGATATTCGTCTCCATTCGGGAGTTGACGATGATCGAATTTCGTTCAATGTCCAGCCCCCAGTTTTTCATCGGGCCAAGCGAAGAAATAAAACCGTAGTTCACGATAAGGTCGTCTATCTCCAGGTTTTCCGTCCGCTCTCCTTTTACTTCCTCAAGCTGAAGTTGTCTCCCGTCAAATGATACCGGGACAAAAGGGGTCAGGACATTCACACGGGATTCATGCAGCAGCTCGACACTGTGCTCGTGAGCTCTGAATTTATCGCGCCGGTGAATAATCGTCACGTCTTTTGCTGTGTTTTCGAGCATCATTGCCCAGTCCACAGCGGAATCTCCGCCTCCGAGAACCGCAACACGCCGGCCGGAAAAAGCGGACAGGTCATTGATAAAGTAATGGACATTCGGCAACGACTCCGTCTCAGGCAATTCAAGACGGCGCGGCTGAAAAGCGCCATTTCCAGCTGTAATGATCACGGCCTTTGTTTCGTGCGTGCCTTTATCGGTTTGAAGCACGATCGTTCCATCAGGCTGTTTCATTAAGCTTTGCACAGCTTCCTCAAGACATAATTCAACAGGAAACCGGTTCATCTGCTCGACGAGGCGGTCAACCAGCTCCTGCGCACGAACAGCAGGAAAAGCCGCTACGTCATAAATGAACTTTTCCGGATACAGAGCGGATAATTGACCGCCCGGCTGTGGAAGGCTTTCAATAATTTTCACGGAAGCACCCCGCATGCCGGCGTAAAAAGCAGCAAATAATCCGGTGGGGCCTGCCCCAATAATCGTAATGTCTGTCACGCGTAATCCCCCTTTGAAATGGTCGCCATCAACACAACAGCTGCGTCATCCTGGCGTATGATTTCTTATTTTACAGAAATTTTCTCTTGAAGTCTCATTTGAAATTTATTGGGGAAATAACTTGAAAAAAGGCAGTAAAACGTCTATGATTAACCTAGTTGTGCACATTAACCTTATTTTTTGTGAAAAAGAGAAAGAATGTTTTTTTATCAGTATACGTGAAGAGTATCACATTCTTCGCGCGAATATTTTAATAGAGGTGGATAAAGATGACAGTGAGAAAGCCGAAAATTGTAGTATTAGGCGCCGGTTATGGCGGTTTGATTACCGTAACACGTCTGCAAAAAGCGTTATCAGTGGACGAAGCAAATATTGTGCTGATCAATAAAAATGATTACCACTACGAAACAACATGGCTGCATGAAGCGTCAGCTGGCACGATGCACCACGACCGTGTCCGCTATGATGTCGATTCCGTTATTAACCGCAGCAAAGTGGAATTTATCCGTGCGGAAGTACAGGATATTAAACCAGAAGAAAAGAAAGTAATTTTAAATACAGGCGAAGTGGACTACGACTATCTTGTTGTTGCTCTGGGCGGCGAGTCTGAAACATTCGGCATCGAAGGGTTGAAAGAACACGCTTTCACAATCTCGAACGTCAACACATCGCGTCAATTGCGTGATCATATCGAATTCCAGTTTGCTACATACGCAAACGAAGAAGTAAAACAAGAGGAGCGTTTGACGTTTGTTGTCGGCGGTGCCGGCTTCACAGGTATTGAATTCCTCGGGGAGCTTGCCAATCGCGTTCCTGAGCTTTGCAAAGAGTACGATATCGATTACTCAAAAGTTCGTATTTACTGCGTAGAAGCAGCGCCAATGGTTCTTCCTGGGTTTGATCCGGAGCTTGTGAAATATGCCGTTGCGCAGCTTGAGAAAAAAGGCGTTGAGTTCAAAATCGGCACGCCAATCAAAGGCGCCACAGAAACAGGCATCATCGTCGCAAAAGGTGAAGATGAAACAGAAGAAATCAAAGCAGGTACAGTTGTATGGGCTGCGGGCGTTCGCGGCAGCAGCATCATCGAAAAATCAGGCATTGAAAACATGCGTGCACGCGTAAAAGTAAATCCGGATCTTCGCGCACCGGGTCACGACGATATTTTCGTTCTTGGTGACTGTTCATTAATCATCAACGAAGAAATTAACCGTCCTTACCCGCCAACCGCTCAAATTGCGATGCAGCAAGGTGAGACAGTGGCGAAAAACCTTGTAAAGCTTGTGAAAGGACAATCAGACCTTGAAGCGTTCGTTCCACACTTAAAAGGAACGGTATGTTCACTCGGTGATGATGATGCAATCGGTGTCGTTTTCGACAAAAAATTAACCGGCACAAAAGCATCATTCATGAAGAAAATGATTGATAACCGTGCCCTGTTTATGGTCGGCGGCCCTTCACTTGTTTTGAAAAAAGGGAAATTCAACGTACTATAAAACCAAAAGGGGAGCTGTCTCGATTCAGGGGCAGCTTCTTTTTTGTTTTCTGAAAAAGAAAGGAGGAGCGAATAGTGAAACGGGGAAAAGTGTGGCTTGCGGCAGCGGGCGTGGTGATAGACAGCCAGGGACGCTGGCTTGTCGTGAAAAAATCGTACGGAGGGTTAAAAGGCCAGTGGTCTCTTCCGGCGGGATTTGTCGATGCCGGTGAAACGGCAGACGAAGCGGCAGTGCGGGAAGTAAAGGAAGAAACAGGTGTGGATGCAGCTGTCTGCGGCGTCGCCGGGATTCGGTCCGGCGTGATCAAGCAAGATGTAAGCGATACGATGATTATCTTTCATATGACTCTTCTCGAAGAAAAAGAACCAGAAGCGCACCCGGGAGAATTGCTTGACGCAAGGTGGGTGACAGCCGAAGAACTGGAAGCAGACCCTGACACATCGGTTCTTTTAAGAAATATTGTGAAACTGTTTGAAACATCTGGTCTGGCGTGTCAGGAAATACCCGACCCAGGTCCGCAGTTTGGCTATACAGCCTACCGGTTTTTCATTTAACAGTGATATTTTGTCAGAATATTGAGATAAAAATATTACGAACGGGTTATACTGAAGGTAGAGAAGTTTATTTCCTCCTATAAAGGAAATACTTTTACAAAGCACCGGGTACGAATCCCCCTCGTATCCGGTGTTTATTTTTGTCACATTTTCGCTCATTGACCTTTTAAAGCGTGTTCAGTACACTTGTATTATACATCTAGGGGGAATGGCTTCATGCATATTGCAACGGTTCTCGTGTCGGCGCTGCTCTTTTTTGTGCTGTTTTTCGGCATCGGGTTTATTTTAAACATGCTGCTTCGCATGACGTGGGTGATGGCGTTTATTTATCCGCTTGTCACGATTGCGATTGTCGATGGGATCAGCACGTTTGATTATGTGTTTAACGCAGGGGAATCCTTTCACGTTCTCGGCGAGCGAATGGCGGGATTACAGCCTGTAGACATTACGATTCTGCTGTGCGGACTGCTTGGAGCAGTAGGCAGCGGGTTTGTCATGCGCCTTTTGCGGGCAAAAGGCTACCAAATGTTTTAAGAAAGTTTTGGACAGAAGGTTTTGAATAGAAGAGAAAGCCGGACGAGGGTATTCGTTCGGCTTTCTTTTTTGATCTTGAAGATGCTGAGCCCTTTGGCGACCGCGCTTGCGCAAACACAGTTTGGGCGGCTTCTGCAGGACTACGCGTTCCTGGGGGCGGGCGGTGAGCTAACTTTTGCCGCTGCCGCGTCAAAAGTGGATCTCACCTGACCCGCTCAATCCCCAAGGAGTCTTCGTCCTGCGCCATCCGCCCTTAGTGGGGAGGGCAAGCAGTTGGTAAAACCACAACAAGAGCAGGAGAAACAGGAAAGAACAAGCCATACTGCCATTCATACGAAAAAGAGATGCTTTTGCTCATACAGTTGCTCGTTAGTCATTGAAAAGAGCCGTTTTCAAACAATTAGAACCACCACGGGCGCAGGGAGGCCGGCGAAGACTCCCACTGGACGAGCGGACAGGCTGAAACAGCCACGGGTTTTGGGCTGGTTCAGCGTTCGCCCAGTAGGAAAGCGGAGCCTGCAGCCCGGAGCCCCTGAGTGTGCTTTTCCAGCGAAAAAGAACAATCAAGGCTTTCAGTTACTGGATTGTTTGGCTTCACTGACTGCCCTCACTGTTATGTCCAAACTCTTTTGTAAGGAGAAGGTGGTCCAGCTTTTCAAGGCCCTTTAAGAGATTAGGGGAAGGGCGGCAAAAATCTTTTTCCTCCATCACAAAAATAGGTGTTCCATTGTAGCCGTTTCTTTTCTTCACGACATTCACATTCACTTTATCGGTCATCACTCCGACCCATGACAGTAAAATAACATCAGGCTTTTTCGCCAGCACGGTTTCCCAGTCTGTTTGAATGCTTGGCTCCGGCTGATCGTGAAAGACATTGATTCCTCCGCACATCTCGCTTATTTCCGTCAGCCAATTGGCGCCGCCTGGTGTAAACAAAGGCTTCGGCCACCATTCCCAGTAAAGGCGCGTTCGGTTTTCCCATTCACGTGAACGGTAGAATTCGATTGACTGTACCCACCTTTCCTGAGCAAAGGCACCATCTATTCCGCAGGCGTCCGCGATCTGTCCAATAGAAACCCCGATATCATCAAGTGAATGTGGATTCGTGACAATATGGGGAATGCCGCGTTTAACAAGCTCCTCCACGTTTTTCTCCATGCCAGGGACACTGAGTGAGGCCAGTACGATGTCTGGCTCTAGTTTGGCGAGCTTCTCCATATCAATCGACAAATCAGGCCCAAGCCGAACCCGGTGTAAATCCGAATAATCATCTACTCCTACAATTTGGCTGGCAAGGCCAAGATATTCACACACTTCTGTATTGCTTGGACAAATGGACACAATCCTCATAGCACCACTCCTATTCATTTTCCACTATAATAGCATGTGAGGTGATGGAATTGTTTACAATCAAAAATGAACAAATAACTCAAACGAAAATGGATGCGCTTTTAATCGGGCTTTTTGATAAGCCTCTGAAATTTGACGGGGTGCTGCAGCCCCTTGATGGAGCGTTTTCAGGCGGATTGACGGAGCTTGTGAAAAATGGAGACGTGTCAGCGAAAAAAGAACACACATCTGTTATTCCCTCGTTCGGTCATATTCCAACAAAACGGCTGGTGACAGCAGGGCTCGGAAAAGAAAAGGAAGCCGATTTTCATGTCATTCATAAAGCTGTGACGAAAGCGGCCAAGCAGTCGAAATCATACGGTCTCCAGTCGCTGGCTATTGCACTGGATTCGTTTGTGACCGAAAATGTCACCGCTGTTGAGGCGGCAGAAGCTGTAATGGAAGCTTTGTTTATGGCGCGCTTCCGCTACAATGGCTACCGGACGCCGGGGAATGAACCTGAAACGCACGTAACCGCCATTGATGTGTATACCGAAGCAGATGCTGCTGAAATAAAAGCCGCCTGCGAGGTTGGCCGGGCAATGGCTGAAGGAACGAACACCGCAATTCGGTTAACGGCGACACCACCGAATATGATGACAGCCGGCGACCTTGCGCACCATGCCGAGACGCTTGCGGAGCAATACGGCTTTGATGTTGAAGTGCTGGAACGGGAAGATATGGAGAAAATCGGCATGGGTGCTTTTTTAGCGGTGGCACAGGGTTCCACAGAGCCACCGAAAATGATTACATTGAAATATAATCCGACTGATGCGTGGGAGGATGTGCTGACGTTCGTTGGGAAAGGTGTCACGTTTGATACAGGAGGCTACTCCATCAAGCCAAAGGATGGCATCGTCGGCATGAAAACGGACATGGGCGGCGCAGCAGCCGTACTGGGTGCAATGGAGATTATCGGCAAGCTTCGGCCGGATCGTCCGGTTATGGCGGTGATCCCGGCAACGGATAATGTGATCAGCGCCAATGCCTTTAAGCCTGATGATGTGATTACTTCTCTGTCAGGGAAAACGATCGAGGTGAAAAACACCGATGCGGAAGGCCGGCTTGTCCTGGCAGATGCGATTACGTATGCGAAGCAGCAGCGTGCCGGCAAATTAATCGATGTGGCAACGTTGACGGGCGGAGTTGTGATCGCGCTCGGCAAAGATAAAACGGGTGCCATGACGAACAATGAGCCGTTCTTTGAAGAAGTTCTGCAGGCGTCTCATGAAGCAGGAGAAATGATCTGGCAGCTGCCGCTTACGGACTACGATAAAAAGCGCATTCGAAATAGTGATGTGGCCGATTTAAATAATTCTCCCGGCCGTGACGGACATGCGATTATGGGCGGGGGCTTTATTGGCGAATTTGCAGAAAATACGCCGTGGGTGCACCTTGACATTGCCGGCAGTGCGGAGCTGACGCCGGGTGTCATGACACGCACGTTAGCCATTTTAGCGCTGTCAGACCAATCTGAATAATCCGCCTATTTCATATAATAGGAAAGCATATTGACAATGCCGCGGACAATTTGCTATCTTTTATACGATCCTTTAGTAATTTAGCAGATTAAAGTGTTGGAGGTATATAAAAATGAATGCAGTTGTTTTTGCGGTCATTGTCATGCTCGTTCTCAGCCTTCTCCGCGTCAATGTCGTCTTTTCCCTTATCACAGGCGCATTAGTGGGCGGGTTGATTGGCGGTCTTGGCATGGATGGTACGATCGCCGCTTTTTCAGAAGGAGTCGGCGGCGGAGCAAATGTCGCTTTGAGCTATGCGATGCTTGGAGGATTTGCCGTAGCGGTCTCGAGCACCGGTCTTCCGGAAGCGCTCGTGGCGTTTGTTCTACGTTTTATTGGAAAAAAAGAAGAAGCACGGTCAGAAAAATTACCGAAAGCACTGATTTTGTTTGTCATTCTGATCATGGCTTGTTCTTCACAAAATGTGATCCCGGTGCATATTGCTTTTATTCCGCTTCTTATTCCGCCGCTTTTGAAAATCATGAACGAGCTGCGGATTGACCGGCGTTTGACAGCAACGGTATTGACATTCGGTCTTGTCACGCCGTATATGCTGCTTCCAGTTGGCTTTGGTCAAATCTTTCACGAGATTATTGCTACAAACATGAAAGACAGCGGCCTTGAGGTAGCAATCGACGAGATACCGAAAGCGATGCTTCTGCCGGCAGCCGGCATGCTTGTCGGCTTGCTGATTGCCGTCTTTTTCTCTTACCGAAAGCCGCGTGAATACAGCGAAAGCGGGCTGCCTATTCCGGTTGAGACAGAAGCTCATCAAGCCGGCTATACGTCATTTGGCTTGATTGTGTCAGGTGTAGCTATTGTTGCTGCGCTCTGGGCACAGCTAGCGACAGATTCAATGGTTTTCGGTGCGCTGGCCGGTATTGTCGTGCTGTATGTGTTCCGGGCCATTCGCTGGAATGAAGCAGATCATCTTTTAACGAACGGCATGCGGATGATGGCGTTTATCGGCTTTGTTATGATTGCCGCCTCCGGTTTTGCCAATGTAATGGGCGCAACCGGTGACGTTGAAACCCTTGTGCAAAATTCAGCAGCAGCGATTGGCGGCAACAAGGCGCTGGGCGCGCTGCTTATGCTGGTGGTCGGCTTGCTGGTAACGATGGGAATTGGCTCGTCCTTTTCCACAATCCCGATTATTGCCACAATTTTTGTGCCACTGGCACTTGAACTGGGCTTTAGTCCGATGGCTGCGATTGCGCTTGTTGGAACAGCAGGAGCCCTTGGCGACGCCGGTTCTCCGGCATCAGACAGTACGCTTGGTCCTACATCCGGATTAAATGCGGATGGACAGCATGATCATATTTGGGATACAGTGGTTCCGACGTTTCTTCATTACAACATCCCTGTTATTCTTTTCGGCTGGATCGCCGCTATGATATTATAATGAAAAAAAGCGCTCCGTTTATCGGGGCGCTTTTTTTGTAAAAGGAGAGATTTGAATGAATATTTCAACAGAACATACACTGATCGCTGCGTTGGGGATTGAGACGGTCCGCATTGAAAAGGGTTTTGTTGTCATGACGATGCCGGTTGACGAACGAACACGCCAGCCATTTGGCTACTTGCATGGCGGTGCATCCGTGGCACTGGCCGAAACTGCAGCAAGTGTGGGAGCGGCTGCGCTGATCAATATGGAAACGGAGCTGTGCTTCGGCATTGAAATCAACGCCAACCATATGAAATCAAAACGGGACGGAATGGTGACAGCAACAGCTAAAGTAGTGCATTATGGAAAATCGACGATGGTCTGGACGATTGACGTAACGGATGAGGAAGGGGATCTGATCTGTTTATCACGCTGCACCGTCGCCGTTGTGAAGAAAAAATAAGGTTTGAGGAGCAGGAGGGGCGGGAACCTTTTTGGCAAAGGAGTGATTGCATGCCCTGGAGCAAAAATGACTACCCTGCTTCGATGAAAAACCTGCCGGAGCCTATCCGTCATAAAGCCATTGAAATCGCCAATGCTTTGCTGGAGGACGGCTATGATGAAGGACGCTCCATCGCCATCGGCATCGACCGGGCAAGAAGCGCAGAAGGAAGGAAAGACGACGGGCGCCCGCACTATGAAGTAAAGCACGAGAACGACCGCTGGGTGCTGAAAAAAGAAAATGGAGAGCGAGCGATCCGTTCTGAAGAAACAAAACAGGATCTCCTAATCGAAGCGAAAAAATACGTGAATGAACACGAAGGCATCCTGACCGTTTATCAAGAAAACGGCAAGAAAGACCAAACACTATATGAATGAAAAAAAGCAGCCTCATCGCTTAGAGGCTGCTTCTTTTTTTGCTTTATCTTTTAAATCGTCACGAACACTTTGGTCCCACATCTTCACACCTGAATTGTAGGCAGCGCGGCTGATTAAGTGGCCGGCCACCGGAGCGGTAATGAAGAAAAAGGCGATTCCGAGCAGGAGACGGGAGCTGAAAAAGCCGTCTGCCGCCAGGAAATAAAAGAAGGTTGCCAGCAAAATACACATAACGCCAAGTGTTGCGCTTTTAGAGGCCGCATGGTTTCGTGTGTACACGTCCGGGAGGCGGATAAGGCCGAATGCTGCCACCAGGCTTAAAAACGCTCCTATAAGCAATAAAACAGCAATGAACACCTCACTGGTCACGGTCATATTCAATCACCTCGCCCTTCTCTAAAAACTTCGCAAATGCAACGGTCCCGATAAAGGCTAGAATCCCGATCAGCAAAATGACATCCAAATAATTGCTCGTATCTAGAATCATGGAAAGAACGGCCGTAATCGACACGAGATTGATGCCCATTGCATCCAGCGCAATGACACGATCCGGTACGGTCGGCCCTTTCACTAAGCGGTATATGAGACCGATCATGGCAATAGCCAGTACAGCCAGCGTAACGTGGAGAATTGGCTCAATCATGACGGCTCACCTCCATAATCGCTTTTTCAAACGAATTTTTAATGTCTTCTACTGCTTCTGCCACGTCCCCTATGTCAATCGCATGAATATAAAGGGTTTTATTGTCATCCGAAACGTCAACAACGAGCGTGCCCGGTGTTAAGGTAATCAAGTTTGACAGCAGGGTTACTTCCCAATCTGTCTCAAGCTCTGTTTGAAAAGCAAAAATGCCCGGACGGATATTCAGCTTGGGACGGAGAACAAGCTTTAATACATCGATGTTCGCTTTAATCAGTTCCTTTAAAAACAGGAGAAACAAGTAGGTGACAGCCCATACGCGATGCAGATAAAAGCGCCCTTTGAAAAAGCGCCGCATCCCGAGCATCACAAGAAGCCCAAGTAAATACCCGATAATAAACGTTTGAGCGGAAAAAGAAACTTGCAGAAACATCCAGAGAAACGCGAGAAATACATTTAATAAAATTTGAAAGGCCATATGATCTACTCCTTCAATACGGCGTCTATATAGATTTCCGGATGGATGAGCGCGTCAACGGCCTGCATCACATAAGGATATACAGCTTCTGTCCCTACACCGTATAAAACAGAAAGAACGACAAGCGCTGCTGACGGAATAAACAGGGAAGCCATTTGTGTTTTTTTCTTCGGCAGCTCACCTTCAGGCGTTTTCCAGAAAACGGCCATAAACAGGTTCACAACAGAATACAAAACAGCCAGGCTCGAAAGAAGAACGACAATGGCTCCGACGTATTCACCGGATTCAAAACCCGCCCGGACAATCAGCAGCTTGCCTGTAAAGCCAGATAAAGGCGGAATGCCGGCAAGGGCAAAGGACGCGACAAGGAATGTCCAGCCAAGAACGGGATAAAGACGAATCAAGCCGCCCATTTTGGTCATATTCGACGTGCCTGCAGCGTAAATCATGATGCCGCCAAGCAGGAACAAGCCCGCTTTAATGATCATGTCATGAACGAGATAAAACACCGTTCCCGCCATCGATTCTTCTGTCATAACGGCAATGCCGAACAGCAGCACCCCAACAGCAATGATAATGTTATAAATTAAAATTTGCTTAACATCCTTGTAAGCCAGTGCCCCGATGGAACCGGCAATCATTGTTAACATTGCCAGCAGGGCGAGAATGTCATGTGTAAATGCCTGGTCGTGATAAAAGAACAGCGTGTACGTTCGCATAATGGCGTATATTCCGACCTTTGTCAGAAGCGCTCCGAACAGCGCCAATATAGGAGCGGGAGGCGCAGAATACGATCCGGGCAGCCAGAAATACAGCGGGAAAATGCCACCTTTTAAGCCGAAAACGATCAAAAACAAAATCGCTAAAACAGTGACGAGCGGATCGGCGCCAATTTCGGCAAGGCGGGATGAAATATGCGCCATGTTCAAAGACCCGGTCATCGAATAAAGATACCCGACGGCGATAACAAATAGCGCGGAGGAGATTACATTTACCAGCACATATTTGATGGATTCACGCAATTGAACCTTTGTGCCGCCGATGACTATCAGCACATACGACGACATAAGCATGATCTCGAAGAAAACAAACAGGTTAAAAATATCGCCCGTTGTAAACGATCCATTTACACCGACCAGCAAAAACTGCACGATCGGATAATAATAAAAGGCTTCACGCCCGCTTCCAATCGAGCGGAAGGAGTACACAACCACGCAAAGTGTAATAATAGAAGCGGTCAGAACAAGCAGGATGCTCAGCATATCCGATACGAGTGTAATACCGAACGGAGCCGGCCAGCTGCCCATATCGACCGTTTGAATGCCATTTTCCCGAACTTTTTTCAAAACAAATAACGCAGCAATCACAGTGGCGGCAGAAGCAGCAACAGACACGATTCTCTGGGCTTTCACACTTTTTGATAAAAACATGAGCACAACAGCAGCTACAAGCGGAATGAGAATTGGCAAAATCGGTGCATTAATCATCCGTTTCCATCCCTCTCATCTGATCCATATTGTCGGTGCCCAGTTCCTGGTAAGCCCGGTACGCGATAACGAGAAACACAGCTGTTACACCGAAGCTGATCACAATCGCTGTTAAAATAAGCGCCTGCGGGATCGGATCGGTATAAGAAGCGGCATTTTCACCAAGCACCGGCACCGCCCCGGTTTTCAGCCCGCCCATCGTTAGAAGCATGAGGTGCGTGCCGTGGCTGAGCAGTCCTGTTCCGATAATAATTCGAAGCAGGCTTTTCGAAAGCATTAAATACACCGCAGCTGCAAAAAGCAAGCCTGCGACAATACACATTAAAATTTCCATTATTCACTCTCTCCAATCGTTTGAATAATGGTCATGGTTACACCAATGACAACAAGATACACACCTAAATCAAACAGCATCGCGGTGTGGAGCGATGTTTTGCCAAACAGCGGCAGCTGGAAATAATCGTATGCGTGAGTGAAAAACGGCACATTAAAGATCAATGATCCTGCAGCGGTCCCAACTGAAAAAAGGAGACCAAGAGCAGTCAGCCATTTAAAATCAACAGGGAAGCCGCGACGGACCGTTTTCATATCAAACGCCAGCAGCAAAAGAACAATGGCGCCGGATGTCAAAAGACCGCCGACAAAACCGCCGCCCGGGTAATAATGCCCGGCAAAAAACAGGTGAATGGCAAAGAAAATGATCATAAAAAACACAATTTTAGCGACGGTTTGAAAAATGACATCATTCGTTTTCATTCGTTTCGCCGCCTTTCTCTAAACGAAGCTTAATCAAGCCGTAAATGCCGAGTGCTGCAACGGACAGAACGGCAATTTCAAATAGTGTATCAAAGCCGCGGAAATCGACAAGAATGACATTTACCATGTTTTCGCCGCCGGCTTTTGTATACGTGTTTTCAATGTAATACGCATTAATCGAATCGAAAAACTTCGAGCTGTGCGCAGAAATGCCGATTAGTGTCACAATCATCCCGACCCCAGCGGCAATAATCGCGTTTCCTACCTGGAATCGGCGCCGTTCCTCGTGGCGGGACAGCTTCGGCAAATGGTAGAAGCAAAGCAGGAACAGTGCGGTAGATACCGTCTCAATCACGAGCTGGGTCAGTGCTAAATCCGGTGCTCGGAAAATGACGAAAAACAGGGACACCGTATAACCGACAGCACCAAGCGAAATAATCGACGTCAACCGTGATTTAGCGAATAAAATGGTCAGTGTCGCCGCAATTAACACAAGGACTAACGCTACTTCATAAAAGTTGATCGGTGCTGCTGCAGACGCATCAAATGTGAATGCTTCTTTTGCCCACATCGTAAACCCGAGCGCGGCAATGAAAAAAGCAAAGATATAAACGAGATAGCTGCGAATAAAGCCCGTCATATAAGCATTTGTAATCGAATTTGATCCCCGTTCCGCTGCATATAATGAAGCGTTATAAAAGTGGTTCAATGTGACTTTGCCAGGGAAATAATCATAAACACCCATCCATTTTGGCAGCCATTTATAAAGCAGAAGGCCGACGATGATGACACCGATTGTCATCAGCAGCTCCGGTGTAATGCCGTGCCAGAAATAAATATTCACATACAGCTGCTCGCCAGGCGGAATAATCGACGGTACAATCGCCGCAGCTGCCGGCTGGATCAAGCTGTAAGAAAGCAGGTTTGGAAACAAGCCAAAAACGACAACAAGCAGCGCTAACACAATCGGTGATATTAGCATGCCGAGGGGTGCTTCATGCGGCTTCTTGTCCAGCTTTTCCGGCTGGAATTTGCCGGTGAACACCTTGAAGACAATCATCATGCTGTATATGAAGGTAAACACACTGCCGACCCAGGCCAAAACAGGGAAAAGCAGTGCCCACGACTCCACATTAAACAAATTAAGCTCCATTAGCTGGATCATGGATAAAAGAAACATTTCCTTGCTCAAAAAGCCGTTAAATGGCGGAAGCCCGGCCATTGAAAAAGCCCCGATTACAGACAGCGTGAAGGTAATCGGCATCAGGCTCATAAGTCCGCCCAGCTTGCGAATGTCCCGGGTGCCTGTTTCGTGGTCGATGATGCCGACAACCATAAACAAGCTTCCCTTAAACGTCGCATGGTTGATCAAGTGAAAAACGGCTGCAATGACAGCAGCGGTGTAAATGTTGTCATCGAGAGCATCAAAATGAAGTGAAGCGGCGCCGATGCCAAGAAGGGACATAATTAAGCCAAGCTGACTGACGGTTGAAAACGCAAGAATCCCTTTTAGATCTGTTTGCTTTACCGCATTAAAGGATGCCCATGCCATTGTAAACAAACCGACTGCACCGACAATCCAGAACCAGTAGCCGGAAAAGGCAAAGATAGGACTGAAACGGGCAACTAGATAAATACCGGCTTTGACCATTGTGGCGGAATGCAGGTAGGCACTGACGGGTGTCGGCGCTTCCATCGCATCAGGCAGCCAGATGTAAAACGGAAACTGAGCGGACTTTGTGAACGCTCCTAGAAGAACAAGGATCATAGCCAGTAAAAAAAGCGGATGATCATTGAGCTCCGGTGCCTGTGCGGCAAGCTCGCGAATACTGAACGTGTTTCCCATAATGGATAAAACAAGGAAGCCGCCAAGCATCATCAGCCCGCCGAACACAGTGATCAGCATTGATTTTAATGCACCGTAGCGGGACCGGTCACGATCGTACCAGTAAGCAATCAGCAGGAACGAGGAAATCGATGTGAATTCCCAGAACATATAAAGTGTAATGACATTATCCGATAAAACGACGCCAAGCATGGCCCCCATAAACATGAGCAAATACACGTAAAAATGATGCAGGCTTTCTTTCGTTTTGGATAAGTAAAAGATCGAGTAGAGCACAACGAGTGCCCCGATTCCTGTAATGAGCAGAACAAAAAGCAGGCTGAGTCCATCTACATACGCCGTAAAATCAATACCAAGCGATGGAATCCAGGCTGCCGTTTCAGACACCGACCCATTATTCATCGTGACAGGGAAATATTGAAGAAACGTACTAAATAAAACGACCGGTAAAATGAGAACAAACCAGCCTGTATGTATAGACGCTGCTTTTTTTCGCAAAAAAGGAACGAATACGGCCATTATAAAAGGAGCGAGAATGGCCCAATGAAGCAAAGACAAATGAATCCCTCCTTATGTTTTCGTGCTGATTCAAATTATAGCGCAAAAAAAATGATTGTGCATTTCATAAAATCAGACGATCCTGAAAACTCAATCATTGATAATAAATATGTAGAAACGCGGCGTAAAGGCGTGAAAATTTTTTATAAAAACGATGCAGAGATATGCGGATTTTGACAGATTTTGTGCAGTTTTTCCAAAAAAAGAACGGAAATCACTTGTCATAACAATCAACGTCTTGCATAATGAACAGTGACTGATTGTGACAGGAGAGATTCATGTTGATGAAAAACTCATATTTAACCGGCTATATGCCGCTCTTATCCATTTTACTGTTCAGCTTGTCTTTATCGATGTTTGGACAGACGTTTATTGTCGATTTGCTGAAAAAAGCAAATTTGTACAATACGATGCTCGATATTTTTACAAAAACGGAAGTTAATCTTGTGGTCATTGGCGGATTAATGGTCGTGTTTACAATGATTTTCGCGACGCTTAAGCTGCTGGCGAACACGGCAAATGAGCTTGCGCTGCTTTTCTTTTCGAAAGATGCAGACGGAGAGCTTTTGAAAAAAACACGATTTGGTGCGGTGATTTTCTTTGTCGGCGGACTGATTTCACTGGTCAGCTTTTCATCCGCTGTCGGAACCGGCATTATTTTTCTTGTGACGGCTGTAGCGTATGTCGTGTATTTTGTTTATAAGCTGAGCCCGCACATTACAACGCCGCAAATGATCGGGATTATCGTGTTTGAAGCTGTTTTCTGGATTTTCTTCGGCTTGCTTCTTGCTCTTATTTTTATGAAGCTCTACAACGGACTGCTTGCTTCCATCCCACTTTAAGAAAAAGGACCTCGCTTAAGCGAAGTCCTTTTTTTATGCAAACAATTTGGCAATCGCCTGCTCGTTCGGCTTTACGATTCCTTTTTCGGTAATGATGCCGGTAATCAGGTCGGCGGGGGCGACATCAAATGCCGGGTTGAAAACCGCGATGCCTTCAGGTGCGATGCGCATACCGTTCACTTCGGTGATCTCGGCTGGATTGCGCTCTTCAATCGGAATAGCATCACCATTTGGCGTATCAAGATCAAATGTTGATAATGGAGCCGCAATATAAAACGGGATGCCGAAAGACTTCGCCAACACGGCGAGACCGAATGTGCCGATTTTATTGGCGGAATCACCATTAGCAGCTACACGGTCTGCACCGGTAATGACAGCCGTAATGTTCTTTGTTTTCATCGTATGAGCCGCCATGCTGTCGGTAATTAACGTTACATCAACACCGGCTTGCATCAGCTCCCACGTAGTCAATCGTGCGCCCTGGAAAACGGGCCGCGTTTCACATGCGAAAACAGAAAGCTGAAGCCCGCGTTCTTTTGATAGAAAGAACGGCGCCAGAGCTGTGCCGTATTTAGCCGTTGCGATCGAGCCGGCGTTGCAAATCGTCATCACCCGGTCGCCATCTTTAAACAATGGAAGCGCATGCTCGCCAATCGAGCGGCACACATCTTCGTCTTCTTTTTGGATGGCGAGTGCCTCAGCCACTACGCTTTCCCGTAATTCATCTGCTGTCACAGCACGAGTGACCGCATCATTCATCCGGTTCAGCGCCCAAAATAAATTCACGGCCGTCGGACGGGACTGCGATAAATAACCGCTGTCGATCAGCACCTGTTCTTTCAGCTCGTCAATGTCGCCGGTCGGATGGGACATGGCGGATAACGCCACGCCAAAGGCAGCCGCAATCCCAATGGCCGGTGCGCCGCGAACGGCTAAGGACTGAATCGCATCGAACACTGCGGGAACGGTATCAAGCGTCACATACTCTGTCACATGCGGCAGCTTTCGCTGATCAAGAAGCTGGATGGCGCCCTTTTCCCAAATAACGGATTGTGGAATGTTCATTTTACCGCCTCCTTAAAAGCAGCAACAAGCTGTTCTGCTGATGAATAGCTCGCCCGCTCTTTCACGAAATGAGCACCAATGGATAATGACCGCCGTTTTGCCTGAAGACGTGCTGTGTCGTCTTCGATTCCATCCAAGTCCTTTACGTGAGCAAGGCCGATTGTCCGGCGAATCATTTCAAGGCCCATAAATCCGGTTGCCTGTTTGAACACATCATCCAAAAGCCATTCGAGATAGCCGTCCGTATCGGCAAATGCTTCTGTATTGTTTTCCTGCCAAAGTCGTGTGAATTCCTGCGTGAATACGTTCCAAACGGTTGTCACGTGTTCATAAAGAGGTTCGCGGCGGTTTTCTGCACGAGATAAGGCATTCATCAACAAGTTAGCGGTGAAATGAGCGATGTCAAAGCCGAATGGACCGTAAAACGCAAATTCAGGATCGATAATTTTCGTTTCTGTCTCACTCGCGAAAATACTTCCTGTATGAAGATCGCCATGCAGCAGCGCATCACCGGACGTTAAAAACAAACGCTTTAGCTGCGCCGCATGGAGCTTCAGCTCATTGTCGCCCCATAGAGATTCGACTTCGGGGCGGAGTGCTTCTTCAAAATCATTCGTTTCTGCGTCGAAAAAGGGATCTGTAAAAACAAGCCCTTCTGTAATATCACACAGCTCCGGGTTAGAGAAGGTATGCTGCAGCTTCTTTTTCTCCTGTGGGCCAAGAGCAAAATCCGACGTACCGTAAAGTGTGCGTGCGATAAATTCGCCTGTATGTCTGGCGATATGCGGATAGTCTTGTCCATTGATCAAGCCAGTCCGGGCGATCTCCAAATGCGATAAATCTTCCATAATGGTAATGGCCAAATCTTTATCAGAATAGTAGACTTTAGGTGTATAATGAGGTGAAAACGTTCCTTGAATCCGCAGCGCGCGGTTTTCAATATCAGCACGTTCGAGCGTGAGCGGCCAGCTTTCACCGACAACCTTTGCATACGGAAGCGCCTGTTTGACGATCACGCTATTATCCGTCCCTTTTATATGAAACACGTAATTTAAATTGCCATCGCCAATTTCGTTTGACGTGAGCGATTCTGATTCGTCAAACAAGCCGAGCTTTTTCACGAGGGCTGCGGCAGAATCGATCGTCAGTGATTGATAAGAAGACATGAACATACCTCCAAAAAGATTTACAATTTGCTCATAAATATATATATTTATGACTGAAATTGCAAGAAAATTTGTAAGAAGGTGAATAAATTGAAGCAGTTTGAACAATCCGCCCTGCTGAATGCATTGCCGGATCAATTTTTTGCGGCATTATCCAGAAAAGTAACCGAATACGCCGCAATGGGGCACGATGTGATCAATCTGGGACAGGGGAATCCTGACCAGCCAACACCGGAGCATATTGTCGCATCTTTAAAAGAAGCGGCGGATCGTCCTGATTTTCATAAATATCCGCCTTTTCAAGGGCAGGGATTTTTAAAGGAAGCCGCCGCCGCTTTTTACAAGCGGGAATATGACGTCGACTTAGATCCGCAAACCGAAATTGCGATTTTATTCGGCGGCAAGGCAGGGCTCGTTGAACTTCCAATGTGCTTGATGAATGAAGGAGAGTATATGCTCGTCCCGGACCCTGGGTATCCGGATTACTGGTCCGGAGCCGCCATGGCAAAAGTAAAAATGGATTACATGCCGCTTGTCGAAGAAAAACAGTTTCTCCCGGACTATGAGGAGATTGGGCAAGAACGGCTGGACCGGGCAAAGCTGCTGCTGCTGAACTACCCGAACAATCCAACCGGGGCGCAGGCAACAAGTGCTTTTTTCGACGAGACGGTTCAGCACGCACGAAAGCATGATCTTTGTGTGGTACACGATTTTGCCTACGGAGGAATTGGATTTGACGGCCAAAAGCCGCCGAGCTTTTTGCAGTCAGAAGGAGCAAAAGACATTGGTGTAGAATTGTACACTCTTTCTAAAACATACAACATGGCCGGCTGGCGGGTGGCGTTTTTAGCTGGCAATCAAAGTGTCATCTCCGCCGTCAACCTTCTCCAGGACCACTTATACGTTAGTTTATTCAGCGCCATTCAGCAGGCGGCTGCCACAGCGCTGACTGAGTCGCAGGACTGTGTAATAGAGCTGTCTGACCGGTATGAGCGCCGTCGGAATGCACTCGTAAACGCCTGTCAGAAAATCGGCTGGAAGGTAACGGCTCCAGCTGGCTCTTTTTTCGCCTGGCTGCCGGTTCCAAAGCCGTACACGTCGGTTGAGTTTTCCAATCTTCTGTTGGAAAAGGTACATGTGGTAACGGCCCCGGGAATCGGGTTTGGCGCTTACGGAGAAGGGTATGTGCGCGTCGGGCTTTTAACAGACGAAGAACGCCTTGAAGAAGCGATCCAGCGTATCGGAACGCTTCACTTGTTTGCAGACGAATAAGCCCTCCGCGCACGGCTCGCTTCATTGACAAATTGTCGAAAAAATGAAACAATCCTAGTAAACTAGTAGGCATTTAGAATGGAGAAATGGACATGAGGGAAGTCTTGGCAACTTATCGCCTTTTTGATCCAAAAGGGGCATTTGAAAAAAAAGCAGAAGGCATCGCGCTTGGTCTTACGATCGGATCGTGGACGGATTTGCCGGCACTTGAGCAGGAGCAGCTAAAGCAGCATAAAGGCCGGGTTGTATCAATTCAGGAAAGCGGACGGGAAACCGAATATGGATGGGAAGCAGATATTCAGATTGCGTATCCGGCAGCCAACTTCAGTGCGGACCTTCCGGCTATTTTAGTCACCGTTTTCGGAAAGCTTTCGCTTGATGGGGCTGTTCAGTTGATTGACTTGTCATTTTCAGAGGATCTTGCGGGCCGTTTTCCGGGACCGAAGTTCGGTGTTGCGGGCATTCGGGAGAAAACCGGTGTGTATGACCGGCCGCTTCTTATGAGTATTTTCAAGGGTGTAATCGGCCGCGACCTCGCGTTTATGGAAAAACAGCTGAAGGCGCAAATTGAGGGCGGCATTGACATCGTGAAGGACGATGAAATTTTATTTGATAATCCACTCACACCGTTTGAAGAACGTGTGAAGCTGGGCCAGCGTGTGATCAAAGAAAGCGGAAGAAAAGCGCTGTATGCCGTCAACTTATCTGGACGGACGAGCGAATTAAAGGAGAAAGCACGCAGAGGGGTCGAACTCGGGGCATCTGCTTATCTTTTTAACGTTTTTGCGTACGGTCTTGATGTGCTGCAGGAGCTGGCAGAAGACCCGGACATCAACGTGCCGATTATGGCCCACCCTGCTGTTTCCGGCGCCTTCACGTCTGCACCGTATCACGGTTTTTCAACCGATCTGATGCTTGGCAAGCTTGTCCGGACGGCAGGGGCTGATTTTACCCTGTTCCCTTCACCGTACGGGTCCGTTGCACTCGAGCGGAGCGCTGCTCTTAAAACAGCTCAAATGGCGCTAGACGAAAGTGTTCCGTTTAAACCGACGTTTCCGGTGCCGTCTGCAGGCATTCATCCCGGGTTGGTGCCGGTGCTGTTCAAGGACTTCGGCACAGATTCGATCATTAATGCCGGTGGCGGCGTCCATGGACATCCGAACGGAGCTCAGGGCGGCGGCCGCGCATTTCGCCAGGCGATTGATGCCGTTATAGCTGGCCAGGCGATTGCTGACGTAGATCAGGAAGACTTGAAAATGGCGCTGCAGCTCTGGGGGTCCGGGAAATGATGAAAAACCCGGTGCTCGTTTGTGACTTTGATGGAACCATTACAGAAAATGATAATATTATCGCCATCATGAAAAAGTTTGCGCCGCCGGAATGGGTTGCACTTAAAGACGGTGTGCTTTCGCAGGACATATCCATTAAAGAAGGAGTAGGGAAGATGTTTGCTCTTCTTCCTTCTGCTCAGAAGAAAGAAATCACCGACTTTATTTTGAATGATGCCAAAATTCGGGAAGGATTTTCTGAGTTTGTCTCGTATACAAAGAAAGCAGGCATTCCGCTTTACATCGTCAGCGGCGGCATGGATTTTTTTGTGAAGCCTATTTTAAATGGGATGATTCCAGAGGATCATATTTTTTGCAATGAAGCCGATTTTTCAGACAGCCGTATTCACATCCACTGGCCGAATGCTTGTGACGATGAGTGTACGAACGAGTGCGGCTGCTGCAAGCCTTCTATTGTCCGCCAGGTTGCACCAAATCACGATGTGATTGTCATTGGTGATTCGGTGACGGATTTAGAAGCGGCAAAGCTTGCGAAACTCGTCATTGCTCGTGACTTTTTGCTTGAAAAAAGCGAGCAGCTCGGCTTGAATTACCGGCCGTTTCATACATTTTATGATGTGATCGATCATGTGAAAGAGGTAATCGAATGAATGTGATGCAATTAAGATGGAACGAGCTTGCAGATGTGAAGCGGGAGCTCGCTGCCCGGGACTGGTTTCCAGGCACGAGCGGCAATTTATCGATTAAAGTAGACGATGAATTCTTTTTAGTGACGGCGAGCGGCAAGGATAAGCGAAAAGAGACGGACGAGGATTTTTTGCTTGTTTCTGCTGATGGAAGCGCGGTGGAAGGGTTTGCGGGCAAGCCGTCTGCTGAAACGCTTCTGCACGTGGAGGTGTACGGGAAAACAAATGCCGGCTGCAGCCTGCACGTTCATACAGTAGATAACAATGTGATTTCCGAGCTGTACGGCGAAGCGGGTGAAGTTACATTCACCGGTCAGGAAATTATCAAGGCATTTGGTGTTTGGGAAGAGAATGCGTCCGTCACAATCCCTATTATTCCGAATCATGCTGATATTCCGGCGCTCGCTAAAGAGTTCAGCCGCTACGTATCAGAAGACGCGGGAGCTGTTTTGATCCGCAATCACGGCATCACAGCATGGGGCCGGGATGCATTCGAAGCAAAGAAATTTTTAGAGGCCTACGAATTTTTATTTTCATGGCATATCAAATTACTCATGTTGAAAGGAAGATAACAATATGGCAGTGATTCAATTTCAAGAAACAGGCGAACGGTTAACGGACAAAAACGCGATTGACGCTTTTTTAGGCGCGCAAAGTGTTATTTATGAAAAGTGGGACATCTCCAAGCTTCCTGAAAATTTGCGTGAAAATTTTACGTTATCGGATGAAGACAAGCAGCAAGTACTGGATACGTTCAGCAACGAAATTAAAGACATTTCAGAACGTCGCGGCTACCAGGCGCATGACGTCATTTCCTTGTCAGACAGCACGCCGAACCTGGATGAGCTGCTGACAAACTTTCAAAAAATTCACATCCATACAGATGACGAGGTTCGGTTTATCGTCAGCGGCCACGGCATTTTTGCGATTCAAGCAAAAGACGGCCAGTTCTTTAATGTAGAGCTTGAGCCAGGCGACTTGATTTCCGTGCCGGTGAATACGCGCCACTACTTTACGCTGATGGAAGACCGCAAAGTCGTTGCCGTGCGTATTTTTGTGACAAAAGAAGGCTGGGTGCCCATTTACGACGAAACAAACGCATAAAAAAAGCCCCTCACTAGGGGGCTTTTTTTTAATCTCATAATTCGCTTCCAAATCAATTGGTGTGGCGCATAGGATTCCATGAAACGGATGTTGTCCCATGATTCTTCATATTTATCCTTGCCCGTCCAGACAGCTGCCGTATAGCCTTCTGTCAAACCGACAAACCATAAATCACGGTAATCGTTGGTTGTGCCTGTTTTGCCGCCGATGTATCCGGACGTAGAGAAAACAGCTTTTCGCCCTGTTCCGTTTACCATGACACTATTAAGCATATGGCGCATTTTAGACGTTGTTGCCAGCGACCAGACACGTACCGGCTCTTCTTCCGGCCACTTCAGCACGGTATTGCCTTGAAAGTCCGTCACCCGTTTAATGGAACGGGGGTCCTGGTACGTCCCCTTTACAAAGGAGGTATAAGCACCTGCCATCTCCAAAGGGGAGACGCCGTACGTGAATCCGCCAAGGGCAGGAGATAAATTATATCGCTCTTCCTCAAGAACTCGGTCGAAATCAAATTTATCCAAGTACGAAAACGCCCGTTCTTTTCCGGTCCGTAAATACAACCGCATCGCAGCGGTATTGTGGGATTTTGTTAACGCTTCTGTCAGCGTCACCATGCCGTATTCTTTTAAACTATAATTCTCGAAGCAGGTTTTTTCGCCCCCCGGACAGAAGGAAGAGTCGAAGTTGTCTGCAGAAACAAGATCATTGACGCTAGCGCCATACGTATCAACATAAGGTGCGTAATCAAGGAGCGGCTTGATCGTTGAACCAGGCTGCCTGTATGCCTGATAGGAGCGGTTAAACTGCGTATTGTCATAGTCTTTTCCGCCTGACAGAGCAACAACATCTTTCGTTTGATTGCCGACAACGGCTGCTGCGCCTTGAACGGACGAGCCACCGAGTACATTGTTCACCGCACTGACGGCTTTTTTCTGAATAGCCGGGTCTAGAGCGGTATGGATAATCACACCGGACGCTAAAATTTCATTCACACGATTGCTCAGTTTTTCCTGAATGGCATCGCGTGCATCGCCCTCAGCATTTAACAGCTGCTGATCAAACCCTTCCGATTCTGAAACAAGCTGTCTGAATTCCGTCATGACAAACGTAGAATAATCCGGGTATTTGTCCAGACGGCTTCTCGTATTTAACGTGATCGGTTCATTTTTAATTTGCTCGGCTTCTTCCGCGGTAATAAATTCTTCCCGCGCCATAATATCAATCAGACGCTCCTGACGAGTCTTCGTATTGTCGAAGTGCTTTTCAGGGTTGTACAGCGACGGATTATTCGGGATCGAAGCGATAAACGCCATCTGTGCTTTTGACAGCTTGTCCACCGGTGTTTGGAAATAGTATTGAGCAGCTGCTTCGACACCATAGACATTGTTATTAAAATAAATAACATTTAAATACAAGTCCAAAATCTCATTCTTTTCCAGCTTCTTTTCAATCTGGTAGGAATAAAGCACTTCTGCTATTTTCCGCGCAAGCGTCCGGTCCTGTGTTAAGTAAATGTTCCGGGCAACCTGCTGCGTAATGGTACTCGCACCCTGTTCGATTTCATCCGACTGGGCATTGACCATAAAAGCACGGATGACCGCTGCCGCATCTACGCCGGAGTGCTCATAGAAATGCTGATCCTCAGATTGAAGGAATAGTTCTTTTAAAAACGCGGGGATTTTTTCCCCCTCCACCACGATCCGGTTTGGCTGATGGAGCTCCACATAAATGTCGCCATTTGTGTCTTTTATCTTGCTTGCCTGTGGCAGATCCACTTCATTAATCACTATTCGTTCTTCAACGTAATCATCAAAATTTTGTACTTTCCCTGCTTCTGCATCGGCATAATAAAAGGTCAACACAGAAAGGGGGATAAGCAAAATAATGAGTACGTATCCTAAAACCGTTCTCATTCATCAACCGCCTTTTCGAGTTTAAACGTGCTTATGTACCATCATAAAGGAAACGATCTTGGAAATAAAGGGCTCTTCTACACAAAAAATGGGTTATTCGAACGAAATTTTGTACATAATGGCATACTCTTTTTTTACTTCCTCCAGCGCTTGAAGGCTGCGCCTTGAAAAAGCGTCGTCCTTTTCTTTCAACCGATTCTCCAGCTTCCGAACGGCAGCAAATAAAGAATCGTTGTATGCTTCAGGTTCTCCTTCAAATGGATGAACGGCAGATTCTGCGATATTCGCCTGCTCAAGGTGGGCAAGGGCTTTTCGTTCGTGAAAAAACACGTCCTCCGCTTGATTCGGGTGATGAAGATCACCCTGCGCCGGGTGTCTGAGAACAGATGTCACTTTAACCGTATAGCCGCCAGGGCGGATGCCGGTGATGGTGCCGGTATATTTGCCGGATTTATAATGGGCTGTAACCAAATCGCCAATGGTCAATTTATTCCCCTCCTTTAAATAGTTATTGTATCAATTTTCCTGTGCGAATGGAAATGACACAATCACGCCACTTTGATTTATGAAGTTCTCCTGCTATAATGAACGAGGACAAATGAATGGAGGCAAAGCGTGTGCTGATGAACCTGTTGCTCGGCTTCGGCAATTTTTTATATTTTCCGGAAGATAAAAGTGAATACATTCCGGCGGCCATTTCAATGAGTGTCTTTGTCCTGATGGCGGTTCTTGCTTTTCTTCTGATCAAGCGCGTATCTAAAAAAGAAGAAGAGAAAACAAAACATCTGGAAGAACAAATCCGTAAAGCCAACGAAGAAAAATCATAAATCAATGAAAGAAAACATTCCGCATGAAGCGGGAGAGGTTCGCGAATTCCCTCTATAAAAAACTAATAATCAAAAGCCCATAGAGCGGCTCTGTGCTGCATCGCTTTTGTGACCTGTCCAGCAGGCGTAAACCGCCGGTTCGGAAGGTTTTTTTCTTTTGTCTTCGCGTTCCTTTTCTTTCGAAAGAAGAAAGAAGGAAAACCATTATGTTAAAAAATGAAAAAGCCGTCGTTGTTTTCAGCGGCGGCCAGGACAGTACAACATGCTTGTTCTGGGCTAAGCAAACGTTTAAGGAAGTCATCGCTGTTACCTTTCATTATGGACAGCGGCATGATGCTGAAATTGATGTCGCGAAAGACATTGCGGATGATTTGAATGTACCGCATCATATTTTAGACATGGGGCTTTTAAATCAGCTGGCCCCCAGTGCATTAACTCGTTCGGATATTGACATAGAAGTAAAAGAAGGCGAACTGCCGTCTACCTTTGTAGAAGGGCGTAATTTATTGTTTTTATCCTTTGCGGCTATTTTTGGAAAGCAGGCGGGAGCGCGCCATATTGTGACCGGTGTTTGTGAAACAGACTTCAGCGGGTATCCGGACTGCCGTGATGCTTTCGTGAAATCATTGAATGTCACGTTAAATCTGTCCATGGATCATGAGTTTGTTATTCACACGCCTCTTATGTGGCTCGATAAAAAAGAAACGTGGAAGCTGGCGGATGATTTAGGCGCGTTCGACTATGTACGTGAGCGGACGCTGACATGCTACAACGGCGTAAAAGGATCAGGCTGCGGGGAATGCCCGGCTTGTGAGCTTCGTCAAAACGGCCTGGATCAATATATAGAAGAAAAAGGAGGAAGCATGCAATGATGCAGCAAATCTATCCCGCACCGGCGCATGACTTCCGGTACGAATTAAATAAAGACTTTCACTTCGCTGCTGCGCACTATGTGCCGCATGACGAAGCGGGTGCCTGCCGGAAAATGCACGGCCATACGTATTTTGTCAATATTACGGTAGCAGGTGATACGTTGAACGATTCTGGTTTTTTGGTGAACTTTCAACTGGTGAAGTCCCTTGTTCATAAACGGTTTGATCATACAGTGCTAAATGAGGACGGGCTTTTTTCAGAAGATCTTTCCGAGCGTTTTCCGACAACGGAGGTTGTCGCAAGGGTCATTTGGGAGGTTGTACAAAAAGAGCTTGATCAAACGGTAAATAAACCGAAGTGTCTTCAAGTGTATGTCCGTGAAACGCCGACAAGCTACGTCCTGTTTCGCCCGAAGAGGGAGGACTTCTCATGATCCCGGTGCTTGAAATCTTCGGTCCAACGGTTCAGGGAGAAGGAGCTGTGATCGGGCGTAAAACGATGTTCGTCCGGACAGCGGGCTGTGATTACCGCTGCTCCTGGTGCGATTCGGCTTTTACGTGGGACGGAAGTGCAAAAGAGGACATCCGGAAAATGACGCCGGAAGAGATTTATCAGACGCTGCTGGAAGCCGGTGGCGATACATTTGACCACGTCACGATTTCCGGAGGCAATCCGGCTCTTCTGGCCGGCATCGGCGAGCTGCTTGCCCTTTTCAAGGAAAAGGGAATTGAATCCGCGCTTGAAACGCAGGGATCGAAATACCAGCCGTGGTTCAAGTTTATTGATGAACTGACGATTTCCCCAAAGCCGCCAAGCTCCGGTATGGATACGGACGTCGATAAGCTGTCGTTTATTTTAAATGAAACAAAAGGGCAGTCCGTCAGCTTAAAAGTAGTGATTTTTAATGAAGAAGATCTCGCTTATGCAAAAAGCATTCATCAGCGCTTTCCGGATGTCCCGTTTTATTTGCAGGTGGGCAATGATGAGCTGGATGAAAAAGATGATTCCAGGCTGCTTGGTCATTTAGCCCGTAAGTATGAGTGGCTGATCGACCGGGTTATGCCGGATCCGGAATTTAAGCGGGTCCGTGTTCTTCCGCAGCTCCATACCTTTGTGTGGGGAAATAAAAAAGGCGTATAACAAAAAGCCAAGCCGGGATGCCGGCTTGGCTTTTTATAGTATTGAAAAACAAACATGTCAAGGAAATACAGGTGTCTTTTATGGTATTTTCCTTTTTATGAGCAACATAAAAACGATCTTTTTCTAAAAAAACATACAGGGGCTCCGGGCTGCCGGCTCCGCTTTTCTGCGAAGCAGGCGGTGAGCTAGTCTTTGTCGCGGCAGCGGCAAAAGTTAGCTCACCGCCCGCCCCCAGGAACGCGCAGTCCTGCAGAAGCCGCCCAGACCGTGTTCGCGCAAGCACAGTGGCTTAAAAAAAGAAAAGCTGTCACTTGCTATTCATTGACGCCTTTTTTTCAACAGCATGAAAAGCCAAGCCGGGACACCGGCTTGGCTTTTCTCGTTAAAGGGATTCGACTGCTTTTTTCATTCGGTTCATCGTTTCTTCTACCGTTGCGCGCGGGCAGGCGACGTTGATGCGCATGAACCCTTCTCCGCCTGGGCCGTACTTGGCACCGTTTCCGAGTGCAACGCCGTGAACTAAAAAGAGGTCCAGCAGCTCTTTGTCAGGCAGGCCGAGTGACCGGCAGTCGACCCAGACAAGGTAGCTTCCTTCCGGCTCCATGACGCTAATGGACGGAATGTTCTTTTCTGCGTACTCTTTCACAAGACGGGCATTTTCCTGTATGTAATCGAGCGCTTCCTCAAGCCATTCACTGCCATGGCGGTAAGCGGCTTCCATGCCGGCGATACCCAGCTGGTTGAGCGTAAACTGTCCTTGACGGGCAAAGACCTTTTGCAGCCTGGTGCGAATGTCTTTATTTGGAATAATAAGCGCGGAAGCCTGCAGTCCGGCCAGATTAAACGTTTTGCTCGGTGCCACAAGAGTCACGGTAAAGGCGGCATAGCGCTCGGACAACGAGGCAGCGGGAAGATGCTTGTTCGGTTCGCGTGTTAAGTCCGCATGAATTTCATCTGAAACGAGATACACATTGTGTTTTTCGCAAATCTCACAAAGCGTCGTCAGCTCCTCCTTCGTCCAAACACGTCCGCCTGGATTGTGAGGTGAGCACAAAACGACCATCTTCGCTTTTTCCGTTTGAATTTTCTCTTCTAAATCAGCAAAATCCATTTCGTAACGCCCATCCTTCAAGAGCAGCTCATTGTGGACAAGCTTTCGTTCATTTCGTTCAATCATCTCGAAAAACGGATTGTAAACAGGCGGCTGAACGATCACGGCATCTCCGGGTTTCGTTAATGCTTCAACGGCGGCACCGATAGACGGAACGACACCGTGATTGAACAGAAGCCATTCTTTTTGAACGGACCAGTGATGGCGGCTCTGCATCCAGTTGACAATCACCTCTTTTGTGGAGTCTGGAACGATCGTATAACCGAAAATGCCATGTGCTGCCGCTTTTTGAATCGCTTCAGACACCTCGTCTGGCGCTTTAAAATCCATATCCGCTACCCACATTGGCAGCACATCCTCACGACCAAAAACAGTTTTTAATCCATCCCACTTGACCGCATGTGTTCCACGGCGTTCAATGACTTCATCAAATCTTGACATGTCTCTCACTCTCCTTGACAATAAACATACATCAAGTAAGAAGGGGAATACAAATGAATGAAACGGCTCAGTTGAATTTGGCGCTTATGGAGGAATTGCAGGCATTTGATCCATACGAAGCGGGTGAGGGATTTTATGAAACGGAAATGGCCGATGTGATTTACGCTGTTCATCAGCAGGAAAAGGCGTTAAAGCTTGCCGCTCAAATCCGTTCCATTTATGAGCACTCCTTCGATCAGCCGATGCCTGGCGGAGAACCGATTGAATTAGCAGAGAAACTATTGGAAATAAAAAGAAATTCATCATGCTCTTTGTGAAAAAACACAAAAATAATAGATATTTTTAGTGGATAAAACAAACGAGTGGGATTTTTGTTATAATGAAGCTTGTAGTTTTGACTTATTGAGGAGGACTTGTAATGAAGCTGAATGAAAAAGAAGTGGAAATCCTGGAAATTCTGCAAAAGGACGCCCGTTTTGAAGCGGCGGACATCGCTAAAATGATCGGTCTTTCTGAAACGGAAGTAGCCGACACTATTCGACGCCTGGAAGAAGAAAAAGTGATTGTGCACTACGCCACACTCGTAGACTGGGCGAAAATGGACAATTACACAGGTGTAACGGCGATGATCGATGTGAAGGTAACCCCGAAACGAGGCGTCGGCTTTGATGAAGTGGCAGAACGGATTTATCGCTTCAAGGAAGTCAGCTCGGTTTATTTAATGTCGGGTGTGTATGATTTATCGGTAACGGTTGAAGGAAAATCGATGAATGAAATTGCCCGCTTTGTATCAGAAAAATTATCAACGCTTGATTCCGTTGTTTCAACGACGACTCATTTCCAGCTGAAAAAATATAAGCATGACGGCATGATCTATACAGCCAAGCGTGAAGACAACCGAATCGTGGTGTCGCCGTAATGACAATTACGAAAAGCTATGTCGCGAAGTCAGTGGAGCAGATGCGTCCGTCTGGCATCCGAAAGTTCTTTGACCTGGCCGCAACGATGGACGGGGTTGTCTCACTCGGGGTGGGCGAGCCGGATTTCGTCACGTCCTGGTCTGTTCGGGAAGCGGCGATCAATTCACTTGAACGGGGATTCACATCCTACACGGCCAATGCCGGGTTGATCGAGCTGCGGCAGGAAATTGCCCGATACATGAGTGATCGCTTCCACGTGCATTATTCACCGAAGGAAGAAATCATTGTAACGGTCGGGGCAAGCCAGGCGCTTGACATTGCGATCCGGGCTATCACAGATCCGGGTGATGAAATTATTGTCGTGGAGCCGTGCTTTGTCTCCTATGCTCCGCTGGTAGAGCTTGCAGGCGGGCGCGCTGTGACAATTGGCACCACAGGCGATACGGGCTTTAAGCTGCAGCCAGAGCAGCTGGAGGCGGCCATAACCGATAAAACAAAAGCGATATTGCTTTGCTACCCGAATAATCCAACTGGAACCCAGCTGGACCGGGATGACCTTGAAGCGATCGCGGAGATGGTGAAAAAGTATGATCTGCTTGTAATTGCGGATGAAATTTATGCAGAGCTTGCGTATGATCAGGCACACACGTCCATTGCCTCGCTCGAAGGAATGCGGGGGCGGACGATTTTAATCAATGGATTCTCAAAAGGATTTGCGATGACGGGCTGGCGTCTCGGCTTCACGTGTGCACCGGAGGAAATTTCAAGTGCAATGCTGAAAATTCATCAGTATGCGATGATGTGCGCCTCAACTCCTGCCCAATATGCGGCGTTAGAAGCGCTGCAGCATGGCATGGGTGATGTGGAAAGCATGAAAAAGGACTACCGGCAGCGGCGCAATTATATGGTGCAGTCTTTTAAAGAAATCGGGCTGGACTGTCATTTGCCGGGCGGTGCCTTTTACGTTTTCCCGTCCATTCAATCAACAGGCTTGACGTCCGAGCAGTTTGCGGAAAAGCTGCTTCTTGAAGAAAAGGTAGCGGTCGTGCCGGGATCGGTATTCGGGGCAGGCGGCGAGGGCTACATTCGCTGCTCGTACGCCTCGTCCATGAGCCAGCTGCAGGAAGCCGTTAAACGAATAAGCCGTTTTATTGAAAACAATACGAAGTAAAAACAGTTCGATGAGGATGGTCAGGAAAAAGAAACAGCTCATATACACCTTTCGATTTGAATTTAGTTTTAAACAACTAAATTCTAGTCGAAAGGTGTTTTTTTGATTAAGGACCATTCTTTTTGCTCAGGATCTTGGAAATTCACCGTACTATACGAAATGTTAAAAAAGTACAGCTAATATTAAAAAAATGCTTGTGATAACGCTTTCATAATCATTTTCAAAATTTATACTAAAGAAGTACTAATACTTACAAAGGAGATGAAGACGAGCATGAGAAAACGTTTTAAAGAATTAACATTTATTATTATGGCTATGGTTTTTGCAGTAGTAGCAGCGGGCTGTGGAAATGCGGGGGGCAGCGGAGGCGGCAGTGGAGTCGACGTAGGGATTGTCCTGCCAACAAAGGATGAGCCGCGCTGGGTACAAGATGAACAGCGATTCAAAGATGCGCTGGCGGATTCAGATTATTCAACAGAGATTTTGTTTAGTCAAGGTTCATCAGCGAAAGAAAAAGAAAACGTTGAAGCGCTTTTAAATAAAGGGATTAAAGTGCTGATTATCACTCCGCATGATGGAGCAGCAGCAGCTGCCGCAGTGGAAGCTGCGAAAAAAGATGATGTAACAGTTATTTCGTATGACCGGCTGATAACTGACACCGATGCAGTCGACTACTATGTAACGTTTGACAGCTTGGCAGTTGGTGCCGCACAGGCCCAATATTTAGTGGATAATGCACAAGGCTCAGACATTCCGCTTTACTTGTACGCTGGCGCGGGCTCGGACAACAATGCTTTTTTATTTTTTGAAGGAGCCTGGAAAGTGCTGCAGCCTAAAATCGCTGATGGAACATTCAAGATTGCGAACTCAAACGAAGCAGAAAAGCTGAAGGATTCAGCTGACTTGTCCCGTGATCAATTAGGAAAAATTATCGATCAAATTACGACGAACTGGGATCCGAATGAAGCAAAAAACAAAGCGCAAACGCATTTAACGGCTGTTGGAAACGATCAAAAAGGGGACGTTGCAATTCTGGCGCCAAATGACGGAACTGCACGCTCCATTGCGGATGTATTCGCTTCTGACAGTGCAATTACAAGCTATCTTGTAACAGGTCAGGATGCAGAACAAGCGTCTATCCAATACATTATCGATGAAAAGCAATCGATGACCGTGTTTAAGGATGTTCGCACATTGGTGAAAGATGCGATGGGCATGGCAGTTGAGATTTTAGATGGAGCATCACCGGAAACAACAGGTTCTTACGATAATGGAGAAGTTGAAGTAAAGGCAAAACAAACAGATGTCATCGTGGTTGATAAAGAAAATGTGAAAGCAGAGCTTATTGACTCCGGTTATTATGAAGCAGGCGATTTCACAGGAATAGAGTAAGCATCTTATTTTGAGGAAAAAGAAGCGGTGGGCCATTTGTTCCCACTGCTTCTTCCTTCACGATTTGTTCATGGCAAAGGAGGCATTTAGATGAGTAGCTATATTTTAGAAATGAAGGATATTTCTAAAGAATTCCCTGGAGTTAAAGCGCTGACAAATGTGAATTTCAAAGTGGAAAAAGGTGAAATTCATTGTTTGATTGGCGAAAACGGGGCAGGAAAATCAACGTTAATGAAAGTGTTGAGCGGGGTCTATCCGCATGGAACCTATTCGGGCGATATCCTGTTTGAAGGTCAAGTACAAAAGTTTAATGAAATTAATGACAGTGTGAAAGCTGGAATTGGAATTATTTATCAGGAATTGGCGCTTTTTCCGGATTTAACGGTTTATGAAAATATTTTTGCCGGAAACGAAGTGAGTAAAGGACCGTTAGTTGACTGGAATCAAACCATTGTACAGGCCACCAGCATGTTAAAAAAAGTAAAGCTTCATGTTGCTCCGGAAACATTAATAAAGGATTTAGGCGTTGGAAAACAGCAGCTTGTTGAAATTGCTAAAGCATTGAGCAAAGATGTGAAGTTATTAATTTTGGATGAACCAACCGCCGCTCTAAATGAAGATGACAGTGAAAACCTATTGGATCTCCTGAAAGAGCTGAAAAGCCAGGGAATCAGCTGCATTATGATCTCTCATAAATTAAAAGAAGTGATTTCGATTGCGGATAAAGCAACCGTTCTTCGTGACGGCAAAACCATTTGTACGTTGGAGGCGGAAAAGGGTGAAATAACAGAAAGCGTTATTATTAAAAATATGGTAGGCCGCGATATAGAAGATATTTACCCGAAACGCCCCGATAAGAACATTGGGGACGCGGTGCTGAAGCTGGACAATTGGTCTGCTTACGATGCGCAGCTCGGTCGACACGTAGTCGAAAATGTAAATCTAGAAGTGAAAAAAGGTGAAATTGTTGGTATTGCCGGTTTGATGGGATCAGGAAGAACGGAGCTTGCTCTTAGCATCTTTGGTAATCCGAAGAAGTACAAGCTGCAAGGAAATATGCACATTCATGGGGCGCCCAAAGCGCTGAAGCATACGAGTGAAGCGATAAAAGCAGGCATTGCTTACGTGACGGAGGACCGTAAAGGAGATGGACTGTTTTTACTGCAGGATATTAAAAGCAACGTTTCGGCCGCCCACTTGAAAGGCATCTCCACAAAGGGTGTTTTAAATTTGAATGAAGAAGTAAAGGTGGGGACTGAGTATAAAAATTCCCTGTACATTAAAGCGAGTTCACTAGAACAGATTGTCGGAAAACTGAGCGGAGGAAATCAGCAGAAAGTATCGCTTGGCAAATGGCTGTTTACAGGACCTAAGATACTCATCCTGGATGAACCGACCAGGGGGATTGATGTCGGAGCGAAGTTTGAAATATATTCCATTATGAATCAGCTCATTAATGAAGGCATGAGCATCATTATGATTTCATCCGAATTAGGCGAAATTCTTGGCATGAGTGATCGTATTTATGTCATGGCAGAAGGAAAAGTAAAAGGTGAAATGGCCATCGAAGAAGCGACGCAGGAGAATATTATGGAGCTAGCGACGCAATAGGAGGTATTGACAATGAATTACTTAACAGAAGCAAAACAGCTTGTTAAAGCAAATATTCGTGATTATGGCATGTACATCGCACTGATCGTCATTATGCTTACTTTTACTATTATGACAAACGGACTTTTTATGTCATCGCGAAATATAAGCAACTTACTGGATTCAGCTGGCTACATCGCTGTATTAGCCGTTGGAATGACGCTTGTCATCGTCATCCGCCACATTGATTTGTCCGTTGGTTTCGTAGCAGGATTTTTGGGTGCCATCGCGGCCATTTTTTTAACTCAGCTCGGTGTACCTGTTCTTGTGACCATTCCAGTTATTTTAGTATTCGGTATTATTGTTGGACTTTTTAATGGAGTGCTTATTGCCAAAATTGGAATTCCTTCATTTGTCGCGACACTGGCAGGGATGCTGATCTTTCGCGGTGCCCTCTTGCAGGTAACAGAAAAAACAGGAACGATCATAGTGAATGATGATCAATTTAACGCAATCGGAAACGGCTTTATCCCATCTATTATGCAGGTGAACGGACTGCATCTTCTTTCTTTACTCGTGGGGATTTTTGGTATTGTTTTGTATATTTACAGTGAGCTATCGAACCGGAAAGATAAAGTGAAGTATGGTTTTGATGTTCCGTCTAAGGCTATTTTTATCACTAAAATGGCGATTGTATCAGCAATCATTGGGTATGTGACCTGGATCCTGGCAGGCTATAATGGATTTTCCTGGACCGTTGTGATCATGGTGGCTGTTGTGATTCTCTATCACTTCTTAACAACCAAAACGGTTCTGGGGCGTCATATTTATGCGGTTGGAAGCAATCCGGAAGCAGCTCATTTAAGCGGGATTAATGTAGAGAAAATTACATATATTGTTTTTGGCTCTATGGGAATGCTTGCGGCGCTCTCTGGAATTCTTTTTACGGCTCGTCTTCAATCGGCCACAACAACAGCTGGAACATTATTCGAGCTTGATGCGATTGCGGCGGCTTATGTTGGTGGAGTATCTTCTGCTGGTGGAGTAGGGAAGGTAACAGGGGCCATCATTGGTGCTGTTGTGATGGCCTCGCTATCAAGCGGAATGAATCTGCTGGGTGTAGGGATTTCTTATCAGTACATGATTCGCGGAAGTGTCCTGGCTTTAGCAGTAATCTTTGATGTGATGACGCGTAAGCAGCGGGCTTGATGAAGGAACAGTGGCAC
The DNA here is from genome assembly GCF_900156125.1 of Domibacillus enclensis. Taxonomy (GTDB): domain Bacteria; phylum Bacillota; class Bacilli; order Bacillales; family Domibacillaceae; genus Domibacillus; species Domibacillus enclensis. Next base: position 275,422 of record NZ_FTLX01000005.1, read on the forward strand.
CCTTTTATAATAAAAGGGTGCTTATTGTCATAGGTGATATTGCTCTTATGTATTTGGGTGATATAATAAAAAGAAAGGGTTTTCATTCCGGAGGGGATTTTATTGAGGAAAAAAGTCATCATTATTTTTGCTGTTTTTTTTATCATACTTGTGTATGTAACATTCACCTCTGCCCTAAAAGTCTTTCAATCCGGCATCGAAATTCCTGTCATACCGGCAGAGGATAAAGAAGAGATTCGTCTCGTGCTCATCACACAAGAATTGGACACTCCCTTTTGGAGAAAGGTAAGCAAAGGCGCCGAGGCACAAGCATTAAAGGAAAAGGTCAGCTTGGAGGTATGGGGGAGCTACGGCAACAATAAAGAGGATTTTCTGAAAAAATTGGATGTAGCGATACACTCGAAAGTAGATGGAATTATCGTGCAGGGGCTGGATACTGAATCCTTTAAAGAGCTGTCAAAAGTAAAAGCCGCCTCTTACGGCATTCCGATCATTACTGTTGCAAATGATGTTCCGATGGAAGAAAGTCTGCGGAAAACATATATAGGCTCTGATCAATTCGAGGCTGGAAAAGTAGTGGCAGAAGAGCTACTTGATCAAATGGGGGTTGCCGGACAAGTCATCATACTGGGAGATCAAGAGAAGGAGTACTACCAGGAAAGACGTCTGGAAGGAATTCAGTCTGTGTTAAAAGGATACCCTGAAATCAGTCTTTTATATGGAAGCACCGGGGACGAAAAAGAGCAAATTATCTCCACTACTCAGCAATTGATGAATCAATTGCCGGAGGTCGATGCATTTATCGCCGTTAATGCGAATCATGCAGGGCTCATGATCCAGGAAATTGGCCGCCGCTCTCAAGTAGAGCCTTATCATATTTACACCTTTGATGATGGGTCTGAATCGGATTCATTATTAGCGGAGGGAAAATTGGACGGGTTGCTTGAGCAGTCCCCGTTTCGGATGGGGGAAGAAAGTGTCAGGCGTGTGACGCAATGGATTTCAGGAGAAACCGTGCCGCTGGATATGCAGGGCTATTTGACTGGCATTCGTATGATTGAATCCGCAGGGTCTATGAAATGAATACGATCCAAAAGAAAATTTGGGGGCTTGTATCAGTTGTTTTATTAATCATGATTATTATTTGGTTGACGCTGACGTACTACAATCAGAAAACGCAGGAGCAATACAACGATATTCTGCAGCGGTATATACAAATGAATGAAGTAACGAGCGTAAGTGACCAGGTGATTATGAACTTGAACAATTACTTGATTGAACCGTCAGCTGCAAAAAAAGATCAAGTAAACAAAAGCACTGAATCACTTCGGCATGTTAAAAAGGAAATTAACGAACTTCGGAATATGGAGAATACATTTGCTCTGACAAATTATATGAACTTGATCGATAGTTTAATTGAAACAACGGAACGAACAATGGCGTTTCGGGATCAGGAAGAAACAGAATCCTCCGCATCAGAATTTACAGAAGCATCAAGGATTTCAAAATATATTTCAGAACTGACATTAACGATTTTAGACAATGAATTAAAAACGTACGACCACTTTTACCGGGACATTATTATTCAATCGAAAGAGTTAAAAAAGCTTGGCATCTGGCTTTTATTATTAATAACCGTTGTTCTGCTGTTTATTACGTACTGGGTTTCCTTGAGTATTACCCGGCCCGTGCACCAATTAACAAAAGCGGCGAATGAATTGTCGAATGGACGTTTTGACCAGTCTATTACTGTAGAGTCAAATGATGAAATTGCTTTTTTAGCTAAAACGTTTAATGCCATGCGAATCAACATTAATCGGTTAATATCTGAAATTCAGCAAAAGGCTGATCTTGAACACGAACTTCAGGAAAATAAATTGCTACTGAAAGAAAGTCAGTTAAGAAATTTACAAAGCCAAATTAATCCTCATTTTTTATTCAACACTTTGAATATCCTGTCGAAGAAAGCATATTTGGACGGTGCTGAGGAAACAAGTGATTTGATCGTCAGTGTAGCTGAACTGCTGCGCTACAATTTAAAGCGGCTGGATCATCCGGTCACATTATCCGAAGAAGTCATTGTGCTGAAACAATACATGGACATACAAAAAGCGCGGTTCACAGACCGTCTGCGGTTTAACGTGGAAATTGACCCGACCTGCCTGGATGTGCTAATCCCTGGGTTATCCTTACAGCCTATTATTGAAAATGCTGTTATTCATGCTGTAGAGCCAGAAGAAGATGGCGGAACCATCTGGTTTCGGATACACCCGGGGAAGGATTTTGTGTTCATTGAAATTAAGGACGATGGAAAAGGGATGCCGCTTGAAAAAATTAACCGTCTTTTAGAAAGCGATCGAATAGAAATAGAAAAACATTCGTCTGGAATCGGCTTCAGAAATGTTGTGAAGCGATTGCAGCTTTTCTACGGTAAAAAGAACTTAATTTCTATTGAAAGTGAAGAAGGAAAAGGGACAAGTGTTCATTTGAAAATACCTTATAAACAAGAGGAGGGGAACCATGATTAAGCTCTTAATTGTGGATGATGAGCCGATTGAACGCGAAAGCATGCAGATGATTTTGCAAAAAGCTTTTCCGAGTCTTACTATCAAACAAGCAAAAAATGGGAAGGCAGCGGTAGAGATTACGAACATTTTTCATCCCGATATTATATTGATGGACATTATGATGCCTGTCATGACCGGGCTTGAGGCGATTGAACAAATCCAATCACAGCACCCGAAAATGAAGTTTGTCATGGTGACCGCTTATGATATGTTCGATTATGCCCGCCAGGCGCTTAAACTAGGAGTCAAAGATTATTTGCTCAAGCCAAGCAAGGCGAAGGAAATTGTGGCAGCAGTCGGACAGGTTTTGGATGAGCACAGGAAAGAAAAGTCAGAAGAAACCACACGTCAGACAAAGCAGGAGGAGTGGACGAAAGCATTAGCGCTAATTGAAACAGATGTTGTCACCCAGCTTTTATACGACCATGTTCATGAGATACATATCGATTTATTAATGAACATGTTAAGTATTCAATCGACAGAGGATCAATTTGTTATGGTTGTTTTGCTGCCGGAAGGTTCGGGGCGGTATTATTCACTGATCAAGGAAAAGGTGCGGAAGGAGAGAAGTGGCTGGGTTGGCGCATTATATGGCCGTCAACTGCCAATCATTGTATTCAGGAACAGAGAGCAGTCCTTTCGTTCCCAGGCGATTGCTCTCGCAAAATCTATTCTTTCTGCAGCAGATAAAGACGAGAAAATAAACTGGTTTATCGGAATCGGAAATGTTTCCACAAAACTTGAGGAGATAAAGCAGTCTTACCAAGAATCGCTTATTGCGACAATGGACACAACGCTCCCTGTGAAATTCCGGTTTTACTCTGACGTACCTGTCCTCGACCCAAAGATAGAAAGAGGCCTCGTAAAGGAGCAGGAAAAGCAATTTTTTGACCAAATTCGTTTGGGAGAGTGGGAAAAAGTAAGACAGGGGATTCTCGATGTGATTCAACGTTTTGAACAGGAGGGAGCTCATTTAGTCCAAACACAACAGCGTGCTCTTGAAACACTTTGGGTGGCCAGTCGTATTATGGATGAGATGGGGATTAAGTCAGACGCACCTTATTATTCATTTCAAGCACAGGATTACCGGCAATTAAGAACGGAAACAATGCTCTTGATTGACCGCATGGAGGTATTGTACGAAAACCATTATGACAAAACGGAAGCGGATAAAATTTATCAAATTCAACGTTTTATCAAAGAGCATTCCCATGAAGATATCTCACTTGAAATTCTTTCAAAGAAAATAGATTTGAGTCCGATATATATTAGCAAACTGTTTAAAGAAAAGCTTGGGATTAATTACATCGAATTTTTAACAGAATGCCGGATGGAAAAAGCAAAAAAGCTTTTGATGGACCCTGATAAAAGCCTGAAAGAAATTTCATTTGATGTCGGCTATCATGAACCTAATTACTTCAGTAAAGTATTTAAAAAAATGTGCGGAGTTTCACCAAAAGAATACAGAAAAACATTATTAAATAAAACGAGTTGAAAAAGAGAGGGGGGCTGTGAAGGTGAATCGGCCGCCGAATCGGATGATGTTCATCTTCTTGCTGTTAAGCTGTATTCTGATCAGTTCCGCCTGTGAGAAAGAAGCGCGCCCTGTTACTGAACAAAAAGTGATAAAGGAATACCCATTGACTGAAGATCCTTCTGGCGAAACAATCCGAATTGGATTTTCAATGGATACCTTGCTTGAAGAAAGATGGCTGAGGGACCGGGATTTGTTTAAGCAATCAGTTGAAGAATTGGGCGCAGAAGTGGAAATCTTAGCTGCCAATGGAGATGACGCACTTCAAATCGCTCAGGCTGAAACATTAATTAATCAGGGGGTCGATCTTTTAGTTCTCGTGCCTCATAATGCGGAGGCGACGGCAGCTATTGTTCATAAAGCACATTTGGCAGGAATAAAAGTGATTGCCTATGACCGGCTAGTGAAAAATGCGGATATTGACTTGTACATTTCATTTGATAACGAAAAAGTGGGGGAGCTTCAGGCAGAGGCGATGACCAGGTTAGTACCTGAAGGAAATTATGTATATATTGGAGGAGCTATTACAGACAACAATGCTCATTTATTTAAAAAAGGTGTTTTTAATATATTGAAACCGTATATTAAACGCGGAGATATTCAAGTTGTTTATGATCAGTGGACGCAGGATTGGACCCCCGTAAATGCATTAAACAATATGGAGGCGGCATTAAAAGCGAACAATAACCAGATTGACGCGGTGATTGCAGCTAATGATGCAACAGCAGGAGGAGTCATTGAAGCGCTTTCCAGAAAGGGGCTGGCGGGCAAAATTCCTGTTGCCGGACAAGATGCTGAGCTTGCAGCTGTACAGCGAATTACGAAAGGCACCCAGACAATGACAGTCTACAAGCCTATCCAACAGCTTACGAAAGAAGCTGCACGCCTTGCTGTTCAGCTTGCACGTGATGAAGAGACGAAAGCATTTCAGACAATAAACAACGGTAAAGTGGATGTTCCTTCAGTCTTATTGTCACCTATTGCCGTAGATCAAACCAATCTGAGTGAAACGGTGATAAAGGATGAGTACCATTTATATGAAGACATATACAAATAAAGTAGAAGAAGCAGCTTTGTTTCAAAGGATGCAAAAATAGTGACTGCGGTCGAGGTAGACAGGAGGATTCGGTATGAACAGTTTAAGGTGGAGAAACCTCAGTATTGGATTGAAATACACCATCATTTTTCTTGTAATGGCACTTGTATTTTTTATGGCTATATTAGCGGCTTATTTTTATTTATCCGGTGCACAGGAAGAAATGAGAGAAACGGGGACAAAAAATGAAGTGGCGAACAATAGTGGAGAGCTCGTTGCTGCCTATCAAGAAAAGTACATGTTAATACCGGAATATATTTTGCTTGCTGATGAAGAAATGCTTTCAGCGTATTTAGAAGCGAGCAAGGAGCTTGTAGCAACAGCAAAAGAAATGAAGCCGCATTTATCTGAAGATCAGGTTCCCATCTTTGAAAATATGATAAAAAACAATGATCAGCTGGACCAATATTTTTTCAGCACCGTTGTGCCAAAGGTCCAGGATATTGATACGGAAGAGTTTGCTGCGCTGCAGATAGAAGTGAATTCATTAAAAGAAGAAACGGTTGCGCTTGGAAAGAAGCTGCAGGCATCCGCTGTGCAGTCGAGTAAAGGGGCCATTACCTCTGCTACAGAAAGTCTTGCAAAAACCGTTTTTGTATTGCTTGTATCAGCGACCGCCTCTTTGATTTTGTCACTTATCCTGCTTTTATGGACGAGCCGGTCGATCAGCAGCAGCTTAAAACGGATCGTCCAAAAAAGTGATGAAATTGCCAAAGGCCACTTAAACACAGAGCCTTTGACTTATAAAGGCAAGGATGAAATTGGGCAGCTTTCTGATTCATTAAATAAAATGGGAGACAGTCTGAAGTTGACTCTTTCTGAGGTAGCCGACTTGTCTCGAATGGTGGATTCTCAAAGTGCTATGCTGTTTTCCGCATCAGAAGAGGTGGGGGCGGGAAGCAGCCAAATGGCTATAACGATTGAAGAAATGACACAAGGCGCAGCTTCGCAGGCGGATAAGGCGTCTATTATCTCTCACAATACCCGCTCATTCAGCACAGATATTATTCGGGCAGGTGAACATACGAAGGAGCTGGATCGTTTTTCTGGCGAGGTTTTAGAGGTATCGACTAGAGGATATTTGCAAATGACAGAGTCGATGAAGCAGATTGAAAGAATTCATTTAGTGATGGAAGGCTCACTTGAAAAAATCAAATCACTTGAAGAAAAAACAGGCTCTATCACAGCCCTTGTTGGCGCCATTCAGTCGATCGCTGACCAAACAAATTTACTGGCGCTTAACGCATCAATCGAAGCAGCGCGTGCAGGAGAAGCGGGAAAAGGGTTTTCAGTCGTCGCTTCAGAAGTGAGAAAGCTATCTGAGCAAGTAGGCCATGCCGTTCACGATATCACTACTATTGTGAACGTTATCAACTTTGATACAGCGGCTATCTCAGATGATTTGACGAAAGGCTATAGTGAAGTAGCGAAAGGCACTGAAACGATGCAGCAATCAAGTCAAAACTTTCATGATATTAAAGATCGAATTGATGTAATGTTTTCCAAGATTCAAGCAATCGCTTCTGTTTTTGCCTTAATTGAGCAAACGAGCCAGGAAATCAATACGTCTGTTGAACAGATTGCCCAGATTTCTGAGCTGTCCGCTGCAGGATCAGAGGAAATATCAGCAACCGTGCTTGAACAAGCACAGTCGGTTCATTCTATCTCCGGGAGCGCAAAACAGCTATCTGAAATGGCAGAGAAAATGAATGCGAGAATTCAGCAATTTAAACTTTCTTGAGGAGGGACAATCATGAGAAAATGGATAGGGATTTTGCTTGTTCTGCTGATGCTTTCGGCTTGCGGTACAGCAGAAAACAGCAGCTCTCCGACAGAAGATCAGAAATTAACCGATTCGGATCAGCTTTATGTAGGTTTTGTGCTTGATACGCTGAAGGATGAGCGGTGGTATAAAGACAAACAATTATTTGAAGAGGCAGTGGAGTCAAAAGGGGCGAGAATTAAGACATTGGCGGCAAATGGCAATGACGATGTTCAGCTTAAGCAGGCGGAGCTATTAATTGAAGAAGGGGTGGACGTGCTTGTTGTTGTACCGCATGATGCCGCATATTCAGCCGCAATTGTAGACATGGCGCATGAAGCAGACGTTAAAGTAATCTCCTATGACCGGCTAATCACAAACGCACCAGTAGATTATTATATTTCATTTGATAACGTAAAGGTGGGCGAGTTGCAGGCGACAGAAATTCTTAAAATAAAACCGTCTGGCACGTATGCATATATTGGCGGTGCAGAATCCGATAACAACGCGGTGTTGTTCCGGCAGGGAGCGATGAATGTACTGAAGCCGCATATTGATAAAGGAACGATACAGCTTGCATACGATCAGTATACGGACGGATGGGATCCGAACAAAGCAGAGGAAAATATGAAGGCTGCACTGAAGCAAAGAGGGAATAAATTTGACGCAGTTATCGCAGCGAACGATGGAACGGCGGGTGGTGTCATTAAGGCGCTTTCAGAACAAGGAATGGCGGGGAAAGTGCCGGTTTCAGGCCAGGACGCGGAGCTTGAAGGCGTAAGGCGTGTTGTAGCGGGCACTCAATCGATGACAGTGTATAAGCCTATCTCTTTGCTTGCGTCACAGGCGGCCGATATTGCTGTAACGGTCGCAGCGGATAAGCCGGTTGACGCTGAGCAGTCTGTCAATAACGGAGAAGCGGATATACCCGCTATTTTATTGGAACCAGTTGCGATAACGAAGGACACGATACGTGATACCATTGTAAAAGACGGGTATTTAACACAAGAAGAAATATACGGGGAATAAAACCGATTTTATTTCGTTTAATTAATAGGAAAAGCCGAACGAATGCGAAAGTTCATCGCAGTCGTTCGGCTTTTCCGGTTATTGCACGGCTCTTGATCCGTTCTTTTTTAGTTAAACAAACCGACCGACTGCAGCAGGATAAACAAAATAGCGGCAGGGGCAACAAATTTCACGAGAACATACCATGTGTTGAAGAGTGCCATGCTCATCGAAGAGCCGCGCAGCACTTCTTCCTGAACATCGGCCTTTTTCATTTTGAATCCGGTAAATAGCGCAATGAACAGTGCCCCGAGCGGCATCGCAATGCTGCTGGTCATAAAGTCCGCGAAATCAAAAATAGACCGGTTCAGGATCGTGATGTGGCTTAATACGCCAAATGAAAGGGCAGAAGGAATGCCGACGATAAAAATGGCCAGACCTGTTAGCCAGGCGGCTTTTTTTCGTTTGCCTGCATCCTGTTTTGTCACAGCAGCCACGACAATTTCTAAAATGGAAAAAGCGGAGGTCAGCGTGGCAAACAGCAGCAAAACTAAAAAGACAAAGAAAAACAGAGAGCCAAAAGGCATTTGCCCGAACACAGCCGGCAGAACAACGAACACCAGTCCCGGACCCTGACCAGGCTCATATCCAAGTGCAAACACAGCCGGAAAAATAACGAGACCGGCCAGCAGGGAAATAACAATGTTCAATCCTGCTACTGAAAAAGCAGACCGTGTCATATCTTCTTTTTTATCCAAATACGATGCGTAGGTCACCATGACAGAGACACCGATGCTGAGTGCGAAAAAAGCCTGGCCAAGCGCGGTTAATGCCGTCTGGCCATTTAAGTAGGCCCAGTCCGGTGACAGTAAAAACCGTACACCCTCCATCGCACCGGGAAGGGTCAAGGACCGGATCACAAGGGCAATAAACAAAATGAACAGGGCGGGCATCATAAAGGTGCTGGCGCGTTCAATTCCTTTTTGCACACCGCCCTGCACGACCATAATCGTCATGATCATAAAGAGCGCCTGCGCGATTAACACTTCCACAGGATTTGAAATGATTTCACCGAACAGCGCATCAAAGTTCATATCCTGACTGATAACTCCCGCAGCCGTGCGCCACATATAGGAAAGAACCCATCCGCCAACAACACTGTAAAACGATAAAATAATAAACGCGGCAATAACACCAACGGTCCCGACAATAGGCCAGGCGGTTTTAGGCGCTAATGCTTGAAAGGACGAAATCGCATCTTTTTGGGTACGGCGCCCGATAAAAAATTCGGCCAGCAATATAGGTGCACCAATTAAAATGGTAAATAAAATAAACAAAAGAAAAAAGACGCCGCCGCCATTCGTTCCGGCCATGTACGGAAATTTCCATATAGCGCCAAGGCCAATTGCCGAACCGGCAGCGGCTAAAATAAACCCGATTTTTGAAGACCATTGTTCCTGCTTTTTCATACGTCAACTCCTCGATTTCTACTCATTGTCGAAACTACTACTGTACTTCTTTTTTGCGCAAAAAACCAGTCATTAATTTCATGCCAACCAAAAGTATGGTATAATATCGCGACGCATAAAACAAGAAACCAATAAAAAACTGGAGAGATTTGATGGAATCAAAATTTGAACCGGGGCAGATTGTGACCGGGAAGATCACAGGCATTCAGCCGTATGGCGCTTTTGTTGCGCTCGACTACGGACGCCAGGGTCTTATTCACATATCGGAAATCACGCACGGGTTTGTACGTGATATTCACGATTATTTAACAGTGGGCGATGACGTTACCGTAAAGGTATTATCAGTCAATGACGATGAATCGAAAATCAGCTTATCGATTCGAGCGACAGAAGAGGGAAGCCGGAATCAACGGCGCGGCATTCAGATCGATGATGATGGCGACGGCTTTCATCCACTGCAGGACAAGCTGCAGGAATGGATCGAACAATCAATGAAGGAAGAACAGAAAAAAGGCTGACGGAATTGCTTGCGAATGGTCTCTTCACAGGCGTACAATGAAAGCGGAAGCATGAAAGCTGTAAAAATGAGAATAAAAGAGGCGAAGGTATATGGCTGAAAACTTGAACTTGTTCACATCAACCCAGAATGTTATTAAAGAAGCGCTGACAAAACTCGGCTACACGGAAGAAATGTACGAGCTGTTGAAAGAGCCGCTCCGCATGATGACGGTGCGCATTCCGGTAAAAATGGATGATGGATCGGTGAAAATTTTCACTGGATACCGGGCACAGCATAACGATGCTCCTGGTCCGACAAAGGGCGGCGTTCGTTTTCACCCTGAAGTAAATGAAGAAGAGGTGAAAGCGTTATCTATGTGGATGACGCTGAAGGCGGGTATTGTGGATTTGCCATACGGAGGCGGAAAAGGCGGCGTGATCTGTGACCCGCGCCAGCTTTCAATGAGAGAGATTGAAAACATTAGCCGCGGATATGTTCGGGCAATCAGTCAAATTGTTGGGCCGACAAAGGATATTCCGGCACCGGATGTATACACAAATTCACAGATTATGGCCTGGATGATGGACGAATACAGCCGTATTCGCGAATTCGATTCCCCAGGATTTATTACCGGGAAGCCTTTGGCACTCGGCGGGTCACATGGAAGAGAAAAAGCGACCGCTCAAGGAGTGACGATTTGCATCCATGAAGCAGCTAAAAAACGGGGAATCGAGATAAAAGGGGCACGTGTCATCGTTCAGGGATTTGGCAATGCCGGCAGCTTTTTGTCTAAATTCATGCATGATGCCGGTGCGAAGGTAGTTGGAATTTCAGACGCTTACGGCGGATTGTATGATGCAGACGGGCTTGATATTGACTATTTGCTTGACCGCCGGGACAGCTTCGGCACCATCACGACATTATTTGACAATACCGTTACCAACCAGGAGCTGCTTGAAATGGACTGTGATATCCTCGTTCCGGCAGCCATCTCGAATCAAATAACGGCTGAAAATGCGCATAATATAAAAGCGGCTATTGTTGTGGAAGCGGCCAACGGTCCGACAACGCTTGAAGCCACCAGAATTTTATCTGAACGGGGCATTCTGCTTGTTCCTGACGTTCTGGCAAGCTCTGGCGGCGTGACCGTTTCCTATTTTGAATGGGTTCAGAACAACCAGGGATACTACTGGACAGAAGAAGAAGTAAATGACAAACTGCATCGCAACTTAACGAAAGCATTCGATAATATTTACGAAGTGGCTCAAACACGCGGCGTCAATATGCGTCTTGCCGCCTATATGGTCGGCGTGCGCCGTGCAGCGGAAGCATCTAAATTTAGAGGATGGGTTTAACCTTGGAAAAACGGCTGAGACATTGGGCCGTTTTTTTGTGCTTTAAGTTCAATTAGTTGAAATGGGAATCGTTTTTTTCGCATAATGAGGGATGAAAAGGAGTGAATGACTCATGAATGAATTTGTGTATTGGAATCCAGTGAAATGGATTTTTGGAAAAGACACTGTGAATCAGTTAAGAGATCAAGCAGCTTCGTATGGTGAAAAAGTACTTCTTGTTTACGGCGGCGGCAGTATCAAAAAAAGCGGCCTGTATGATCTTGTGTTAAAACAATTAGAGGGCTTTTCGATTACGGAGCTGGCCGGTGTGGAACCCAATCCTCGTCTCACGACTGTAAAGCGTGGAGCTGAGCTGTGCCGGGAAAACGATATCTCCTTTATTCTTGCGGTTGGCGGCGGCAGTGTGATTGATTGTGCAAAAGCTGTTGCGGCAGCGGCGAAGTTCGACGGCGATCCGTGGGATTTCATTACGAAAAAGGCACCTGTAGAGGATGCGCTGCCGTTCGGCACTATTTTAACGCACGCAGCGACGGCTTCTGAGATGAATTCAGGATCGGTCATTACGAACTGGGAAACAAATGAGAAGCTGGGCTGGGGAAGCCCGCACGTGTTCCCGAAATTCTCCATCTGTGATCCGCACTGGACACTGACAGTGCCAAAGGATCAAACAACATACGGCGTCGTTGATATGATGACACATATGCTGGAGCAGTACTTCCATAACGCGGACCAAACAGATGTGCAGGACCGCATGATTGAAGGAACGCTGAAAACACTCGTTGAAAAAGCACCCGATTTAATGAAGGATTTGAAGGATGAAAAACTTCGTGAAACGGTTATGTTTGCCGGAACAATTGGCTTGAACGGCATGCTTCAAATGGGCTATCGGGGCGACTGGGCCACCCACAACATTGAGCACGCTGTGTCAGCTGTTTACGATATTCCGCACGGCGGGGGGCTGGCGATCCTGTTTCCAAACTGGATGAAGCATAATATCGATGTGAAACCGGAACGCTTTAAGCAGCTGGCTGTTCGTGTATTTGACATTGATTCGGAAGGCAAGTCGGACCGAGAAGCAGGTCTGGAAGGCATTGAGGCACTCCGGGCATTTTGGACGAAAATCGAAGCGCCAGAACGGCTGGCTGATTATGACATTGATGACAGCCGCATAGAAGAGATGGCAGAAAAAACGTTATTTAACGGTCCTTTCGGTAATTTTACCAAGCTGGATCGTGAAGATGTGATCGCCATTTTGCGCGCATCACTTTAACCGGGCGGAATTCCGCCCGGTTTTTCAATGTTTTTTCACTTGCGAAAACGCGTTCAGTCGTATACAGTAAAGTGGAAAAATACAGTTTAAACGGAGGGTTTTACGAGTATGACGCATATTAAATTTGATTATTCAAATGCGCTTCCTTTTTTCGGTGAGCATGAAATCAGCTACCTGCAGGACGCTGTAAAAGTAGCTCATCATTCTCTTCATGAGAAAACAGGCCAGGGAAGCGATTATCTTGGCTGGATTGATTTGCCTGAAGATTATGATAAAGAAGAGTTTGCGCGTATTAAAAAAGCAGCGGAAAAAATTCGTAACGATTCTGACGTGTTAATTGTAATCGGCATCGGCGGTTCGTATCTAGGTGCGCGCGCAGCAATTGATATGCTGAACCATAGCTTTTATAATGTGCTTTCTTCTGAAAAGCGCAATGGTCCGCAAGTGTTTTTTGCAGGCAATAACATCAGCTCTACATACATGAGTGACTTGATTGAAGTGCTTGAAGGCAAAAACTGGTCGATTAATGTTATTTCCAAGTCTGGTACGACGACAGAGCCGGCACTTGCATTCCGCTTGTTCCGCGACCTTCTCGAAAAACAATACGGTGAGAAAGAAGCGAAAAGCCGTATTTATGCAACAACGGACAAAGCGCGAGGTGCTTTAAAAACAGTAGCCGACGAAGAAGGATACGAAACATTCGTTATTCCTGATGATGTTGGCGGCCGCTACTCTGTTTTGACAGCTGTTGGTCTTCTGCCAATCGCAGCATCAGGAGTTGATATTGATGACATGATGCAGGGAGCGCGTGATGCCCGCAGTGCGTACAGCTCATCTGAACTGTCTGAGAATGAAGCGTATCAATACGCGGTTGTCCGTAATGTTTTGTATAACAAGGGCAAAACGATTGAAATGCTGATTAACTATGAGCCAGGTCTTCAATATTTCTCCGAGTGGTGGAAGCAATTATTCGGCGAAAGTGAAGGGAAAGACTTTAAAGGCATTTATCCGTCATCTGCCAACTTCTCGACGGACCTTCATTCACTTGGACAGTATGTTCAGGAAGGACGCCGTGACTTGTTCGAAACCGTTATCCGCGTAGAAAACCCGCGTAAATCGTTAACGATCGAAAAAGCGGAAAACGACCTGGACGGCTTGAATTATCTTGCAGGTGAATCTGTTGATTTTGTGAACAACAAAGCGTTTGAAGGAACACTTCTTGCTCACACAGACGGCGGCGTACCGAATTTGACTGTCTCCATTCCGGCAATGGACGCCTACACATTTGGCTACACAGCTTATTTCTTTGAAAAAGCATGTGCACTCAGCGGCTACCTGCTTGGCGTCAACCCATTTGATCAGCCAGGTGTAGAAGCCTATAAAGTAAACATGTTTGCATTGCTTGGCAAGCCTGGATTTGAAGAAAAGAAAGCTGAGCTTGAAAAAAGACTTCGCGGGGAATAATCCCCTCGAAGTTTTTTTATGAAAAATGCTTGCATTTAATTTAAAAATAAGTATAATTTAATCTAGACGTTAGTGAAATATACATATGCTACATTGTATCATGGGGGCTTAGCTCAGCTGGGAGAGCGCTTGCATGGCATGCAAGAGGTCGTCGGTTCGATCCCGATAGTCTCCATCTTAAAAAAGACCGCTCAAATTTGAGCGGTCTTTTTTGCATGAACATCTATTTAGCTGCTTTCTACATCGACAGATTGGATGTTCGGGATTTCAGAAAGAGTGTAGTATACTTCTGTCGTTCTTCTCTTAAAGTAAACGCCAACAGTTAATTCAAGAAGGTGGCTGTTATTTTTTTCGTCGTAATAAATATGAATTCTTTTAATGGATATGTCGTGCTGCTCCAAAGACTTGACGATTCCTTGAACGTGGTGATGTGCCCCGGTACGCAGCTTAATACGCAGCGTTTTTTCACGAAGTCTTCTCGGGCCGGTCATTCTTAAGATGAAAGGCAGGATTTCAACCGCCAGAATCATCATGACAACACCTGCCAGGGCTGCGGCATAAAAGCCCGCTCCTACGACAATCCCAACACCGGCAGCGCCCCAGATCATAGCAGCTGTCGTTAATCCGGAAATACTGTCGTTAGCGCGGTGTAAGATAACGCCTGCTCCGAGAAAGCCGATGCCGGACACTATTTGAGCAGCGAGTCTCAGGGGGTCCATCGTAATGTTTATGCTGGCGTCCTGGTGGTAAAGATAGACGGACTCGACAGAAACGATTGTCAGCAGGCAGCTGATAATCGAAATAACGATACTTGTTTTCAGCCCGACTGGTTTTCTTTTCAGCTCTCGCTCAAGACCGATGACAGCGCCTAAACTGCCAGACAACATAAGTTTTATGAGAATAGATGAATCAAGCACCCATTCCATCACATATGCACCTGCTTTCCATTGGTTCCTCTCTCCTATTATACAGGAGAATAGCTTGAACCATTCTGAATTTCCACCAGCTGTTTTCCGGTGAAAAATAATCTGCTTAAAATGCTTGCAGAAAGATAAAATATTATGGTATATTACTTCTTGTCCGATTGAAGTAATCAACGAAATTCGTTCCGTTGTTTATTCAAAAAGGATTGTTTAAAAAGCACATTGTGCTATAATAATGATTGTCGTAAAAAAGTCAGGTGGCTACAGCGAAGAGGTCACACCCGTTCCCATCCCGAACACGGCAGTTAAGCTCTTCAGCGCCGATGGTAGTTGGGGGTCTCCCCCTGTGAGAGCAGGACGCCGCCTGGCGAAACACATTTTATATACATATGTGGAGGATTAGCTCAGCTGGGAGAGCATCTGCCTTACAAGCAGAGGGTCGGCGGTTCGATCCCGTCATCCTCCACCATTTCTTTGTGCCGGTGTAGCTCAACTGGTAGAGCAACTGACTTGTAATCAGTAGGTTGGGGGTTCAAGTCCTCTTGCCGGCACCACTTTCA
>NZ_FTLX01000006.1 GCF_900156125.1 Domibacillus enclensis
TGACCAGAGCAAGCTCTGATCAAATCCGCTCGACTTGCATGTATTAGGCACGCCGCCAGCGTTCGTCCTGAGCCAGGATCAAACTCTCCAAAAAGTGTTTGACTTGCTCATTTGTTTCTTATTGAAAATGCGGGGTGCACTTCAATAAGAAGATAAAACTTAAAACGTTGACGTTTTTATTGATTTTGTTCAGTTTTCAATGTTCAATTCGCTTCGTTTATGTCGTCATCAACTGGCGACTTAAATAATATACCACGGTTAAAAAAAGCATGCAAGCTTTTTCGCAAAAAAAAATAAACCTTTTTTCAAAAGGCTTATTTCTCCTCAACTTCTTCAATATAAAGGTCTCGATTTTTCGTCAGATCCATTACTTCTCCGCCTGCAAACTGAATAAGGGGTCTTGTTTTATTGTCCGGCTGAATAAATAAGATCTTTCCCTGTCTTCCATCGGATAGTTGAACGTTCATTCCCGGGGACAATTCAATGATTAGTGAAAACAACGCCTCCATCACCGGAAATGCGAATTGACCGAACAGATCCTGTTGAATGACTTCCACTGCTTTGAATAAAGGCATCCTTGGCTTAAATACTCTCTCTGTCGTTAAAGCATGGTATGTATCGGCGAGACCCACTACTTGAGCAAGTGTATGGATTTTATCGCCTTTTGTACCAGCGGGGTATCCCGACCCGTCCAGCCTTTCGTGATGCTGATAAATGGCAAGCTTGGCTTCCGGCTTCAATAACGTTAAGTCTTTAACCATTTTGTAGCTGACAATCGGATGATTTTGTATTTCCTTATATTCTTTTTCAGTGAGCGCTGTTTTTTTGGCCAAAAGGGACATGGTCATCTTGGACATTCCACAGTCCGCTAATAAGCCTGACAATGCCGCCTGAACAATCAAGCCTTTGTCCTCGTTTAGCTTCGATGCCATCATGCCGCTCAGCAAGCTGACGGATAAAGCATGGTGATAAAGGTACTCATCTTTTTTAGAGTACGAAAAGATACGGGTCATTTGATCAGGATGCTGCAGTGTGTATTCTAGGATTGGTAAGATAATTGTTCGAATTCGAGCAATTTCAACATTCATACCGGATTGCCACCGTTGAAATTCTGCTTTTACTTTTTTTAACGTTTTAAAATAAATTTGTTCCATCGCTTCTATAGCCGGCCGCTCACCAAAAGGCAGAGACGGAGATGGAAAAGGAGAAAGCGGACTGTCTTCTTCGATTACGACATCGACAGATTGAATGGAAAAAGCTTTTAAAAACCGGATATGCTGCTCTGTTAAAATTGTATTTGATGCGATGAGTGGATAGTTCGTTTCTCCCATCACTGATTCTTTCACGCAAAAGCCTACCTGCAATTTCTCGACTGACACATACATAAAATCACCTACCTATACGCCTTTATACCTAAGTATAACCAATTTCAAACTTATTGGATAGACAAAAAAGCACAGGATGTTGAAACATCCTGTGCGCTGTCTTTGATTATTCTTCGTTTTCTATTTCTTCCCCTTCAAGTTCAAGGGCTTCTTCATCTTCTTTTTCAACTTTTGCAACTGTCGCCACGACTTCACTGTCACCGAGACGAATCAATTTGACTCCCTGCGTATTGCGGCCTGTAATGGAAATGGTGCCAATGTCCATACGGATCATGACGCCGCCCATTGTCATCAGCATTAAATCTTCCTCGCCTGTCACGGTTTTCACCGCGATAAGAGGACCATTCTTGCTTGTAATGTTTAACGTTTTTAACCCTTTGCCGCCGCGCGTCTGAATGCGGTATTCCGATTCGGGGGTTAGCTTGCCGTACCCGTTTTCTGTCACGATCAACACGTAGTCGTTTTCTTCTACGAGTTCCATTCCGACAGCCTGGTCGCCCTCAGATAAGGTGATGCCTTTAACGCCGGTTGACGTTCGGCCCATTGACCGGACGTTGTCTTCCGGGAAACGGATCAACATTCCGTTGCGGGTGCCCATTACAATATGTTTCTCCCCATTCGTTAATCGAACGGAAATGAGCTCATCCTCGTCACGAATATTCAATGCAATTAATCCATTTGTCCGGATGTTCGCATAATCCATCAGCGAGGTCCGCTTCACGATCCCTTGCTTTGTCGCAAAGAACAAGAAAGCATCTTCGGTGAACTTTTCAACAAACAGCATGGAATTGACCCATTCATCCTGCTCCACGCCAAGCAGATTAACAAGCGGAATGCCTTTAGCTGTCCGGCTGAACTCAGGAATCTGATACCCTTTCAATCGGTATACCTTTCCTTTGTTCGTAAAGAATAGAATGGTGTCATGAGTAGAAGTCGTCAGCAGCTGCTCAACGAAGTCATGTTCATTCGTGCCCATTCCTTGAATGCCACGGCCGCCGCGGCGCTGGCTCCGGTATGTTGAAATAGGCTGACGCTTAATGTAGCCTTTGTGCGTTAAGGTAATGATGATTTTCTCCACTGGAATTAAATCTTCATCCATCAAATCGCCCGGTGCTCCGTCGGTAATCTCCGTGCGCCGCTTGTCATCAAAGCGGTGCTTGATTTCCAGCAATTCTTCACGAATAATTTCAAGAATTTTCTCTTCATCTGCCAAAATCGCTTTCAGCTCTGTGATCAGCGCGATCAGATTTTGATACTCTTCTTCGATTTTGTCGCGCTCTAGTCCGGTTAACCGCTGCAGACGCATATCTAAAATAGCCTGAGCCTGCTTTTCGGATAAGCCGAACTGCTCCATCAATCCGGAGCGGGCAATATCCGTCGTCTGTGAGCCGCGAATCAAGGCGATAATCTGGTCAATGTGATCAAGCGCAATGCGCAGCCCTTCTAAAATGTGGGCGCGGGCTTCCGCTTTATTTAAATCAAATTGTGTACGGCGGCGAATAATTTCCTGCTGGTGGGCTAAGTAATGCGTTAAGCACTCTTTTAAGCTGAGCACTTTCGGATGGCCGTCGACAAGAGCCAGCATGTTAATGCCGAAGCTCGTTTGCATTGCTGTATATTTATATAAATTATTCAGAACCACACTGGCATTGGCATCACGACGGATTTCCATGACAATGCGCATGCCTTCACGGTCTGATTCGTCGCGAAGATCGGTAATGCCGTCAATTTTCTTGTCCCGTACAAGCTCTGCAATCCGTTCAATGAGCTTGGCTTTGTTTACTTGATAT
The DNA here is from genome assembly GCF_900156125.1 of Domibacillus enclensis. Lineage (GTDB taxonomy): Bacteria > Bacillota > Bacilli > Bacillales > Domibacillaceae > Domibacillus > Domibacillus enclensis. Next base: position 3,176 of record NZ_FTLX01000006.1, read on the forward strand.
GGAATTTCTGTAACAATAATCGTTTCTTTCCCGTTTGCTTTTTCTTCGATTTCAGTGCGGGCCCGTAAAATGATCGAACCGCGGCCTGTTTCGTAAGCACGGCGGATGCCGCTTCTTCCCATCAAGATGCCTGCTGTCGGGAAATCGGGACCAGGTATGTACTCCATTAAGTCGAGCACGGTCAAATCAGGATTTTGGCTGACCGCAAGAAGAGCGTCAATGACTTCACCAAGCTGATGTGGCGGAATATTCGTTGCCATACCGACCGCGATGCCGGAAGCGCCGTTGACGAGAAGGTTAGGAAAACGGGCCGGCAGCACAACAGGCTCCCGTTCAGAACCGTCGTAGTTGTCTTTATAGTCGATCGTGTCTTTGTTTAAATCGCGGGTGATTTCCATTGCGATTTTCGACATGCGTGCTTCCGTGTACCGCATTGCCGCAGCTGCATCGCCATCGACTGAACCAAAGTTCCCGTGGCCGTCAACGAGCATGTAACGGTAGTTGAAATCCTGCGCCATGCGGACCATCGTTTCATAAACAGCGGAGTCGCCGTGCGGATGGTACTTACCGATGACGTCACCGACAATCCGGGCCGATTTCTTATAGGCTTTGTCTGCCGTCATGCCAAGGTCGTTCATTGCATATAAAATACGGCGGTGAACCGGCTTAAGCCCGTCACGCACGTCTGGAAGTGCCCGTGACACGATAACACTCATCGCGTAATCAAGGAACGACGAACGCATTTCCTTGCTTATATTAATCTCTTTTACATTGGAGCTTGGCATATCAGCCATGAAAAATCCTCCCTTTTAAAAAAGTCGGAGCGCCCGCTTGCGGCGGACGCTTGATCAACTTATATATCAAGATTTTTAACGTATCTTGCATTATCCTGAATGAAATTGCGGCGCGGCTCTACTTTGTCGCCCATTAACATTTCAAACGTTTCATCCGCTTCCATCGCATCGGTGAGCGTCACTTGAAGCAGCGTCCGAGTGGATGGATCCATCGTCGTTTCCCACAGCTGAGTCGGGTTCATTTCCCCAAGACCCTTGTAGCGCTGCAGGATCGGCTTGGCGTTAGCCGGAATGGTTTTCATAATTTCATTCAGTTCATGGTCGTTGTAGGCGTAGCTGATGTTTTTTCCCTGCTGCACTTTGAAAAGCGGCGGCTGGGCAATGTACACGTACCCGGCTTCAACGAGCGGCCGCATATACCGGAAAAAGAAGGTTAACAACAATGTCCGGATATGAGCACCGTCGACATCCGCATCGGTCATGATCACCAATTTGTGATACCGCGCTTTGGAAAGGTCAAAGTCTTCACTGATGCCGGTGCCAAGGGCGGTAATCATTGCCCGGACTTCATTATTGGATAAAATTTTGTCCAGGCGGGCTTTTTCAACGTTCAGGATTTTCCCCCGCAGCGGCAAAATTGCCTGGAAGTGGCGGTCACGTCCTTGCTTGGCTGAACCACCCGCTGAGTCACCCTCTACGATGTAAAGCTCACTGATTTTCGGATCGCGTGACGAGCAGTCTGCCAGCTTGCCGGGAAGGCTCGACACTTCAAGCGCACTTTTGCGCCGTGTTAATTCGCGGGCTTTTTTTGCGGCCATTCGAGCCCGGGCAGCCATCATGCCTTTTTCGACAATTTTCCGTGCGACTGTCGGATTTTCCAGCATAAAGGTTTCAAAACGGCCGGCAAAGACGTTGTCTGTTACCGTACGCGCCTCGGAGTTGCCAAGCTTCGTTTTCGTTTGTCCTTCAAACTGCGGGTCCGGATGCTTAACCGAGATAATCGCTGTCAGCCCTTCACGCACATCTTCACCGGACAAATTGCCATCAAGCTCTTTCGCGAGGCCATTTTTGCGCGCGTAGTCATTAATGACACGCGTCAGCGCCGTTTTAAAGCCGGATTCATGCGTGCCGCCTTCGTGCGTGCTAATGTTGTTCGCAAAAGAATAAATATTGCTGGCATAGCCGTCATTGTATTGAAGGGCAACCTCTACTTGAATGCCTTCGCGTTCGCCTTCCATGAAGATCGCTTCTTCGTGCAGCACTTCCTTTGAACGATTCAAGTGTTCAACGTACGATTTAATGCCGCCTTCGTAATGATATTCATTTTTTTTGCCCTCTTCACGCTTGTCTTCGAGCGTAATTTTAATGCCTCTGTTTAAGAAAGCAAGCTCGCGCAGGCGGTGAGCCAGTATATCGTATTCGTAAACGAGCGTTTCGCTGAAAATCTCGGCGTCCGGACAAAAGCGGATATGTGTTCCTGTAATATCCGTTTCTCCAACTACCTTCAAATCCTCTTGCGGAACACCGCGTTTAAAGGCCTGGTAATGAATGTTCCCATCGCGGTGAACATATACTTCTAAAAGAGTCGACAAAGCGTTCACGACCGACGCGCCAACGCCGTGCAAACCGCCAGACACTTTATAGCCGCCGCCGCCAAATTTCCCGCCGGCATGCAGCACCGTTAAAATCACTTCCACCGCCGGACGGCCCATTTTTTCATGAATGCCAACCGGAATGCCCCGTCCGTTATCTTTAACGGTAATGCTGTTGTCTTCTTCTATGATGACGTTAATCTCGTCACAGTAGCCTGCCAGTGCTTCATCGATACTGTTATCGACAATTTCCCATACAAGATGGTGCAGGCCGCGTGAGCTTGTGGAGCCAATGTACATCCCTGGACGTTTTCGGACAGCTTCAAGTCCTTCGAGCACCTGTATTTGATTTTCATCATAGGAAGGTGTCGTATTTTGCGGGTCCATAGTCAAATCCAGTCACCTTCTCTTTCGGTTAAATAATCTTACTTTATCTGCGTCATCGCACCGCTTGTGACGCTGTAAGCGGATGCGGCATTTAATGTGTCATGCTCAATTCCATCTGTGTTCGTCGTCGTCACAAATGTCTGTACCTTGCCGTGAATCGTGTTTAGCAAATGGGATTGACGGTAATCATCCAATTCGGACAACACATCATCCAGCAGCAAAATCGGGTATTCGCCGATTTCGGATTGAATCAGTTCAATTTCAGCCAGCTTTACAGCGAGTGCGGTTGTCCGCTGCTGTCCTTGCGATCCGAATGTTTGAATGTTTTTTCCGTTTACATAAAAAAGAAGATCATCGCGGTGCGGCCCGGTTAAGGTGACGCCGCGGTCCACTTCTCTCGTGCGCCCCTTCAGAAACGCTTCTGCCAGCGTAGTGCGCATTTGTTCCTGCGTTTGGTCTTCCTTCATTCCGGCAGCAGGCTCATACAAAATCTCAAGCGTCTCAATTCCACGTGAAATACCTTTGTGAAGCGGGCCGGCCCAGTGCTGCAGCAGCCGGATAAATTCAAACCGCTTGGCCGTCACTTTAACCGCCAGCTCGATCAGCTGTTCCGTCAGTACGTCAAGCATCGTGTAATCAGAGGCGCGCTTTGTCTGCAGCTGCTTCAAATAATGATTCCGCTGCTGCAGCACTTTATGGTAACGGCTTAAATCATGCAAATAAACAGGCGATACCTGTCCGATTTCCATATCAATAAACCGTCTTCTTACTTGAGGACTGCCTTTAACGAGCGTTAAATCCTCCGGCGCAAACATGACGACATTCATGTTTCCGATGTATTGGCTAAGCCTTGTTTGTTCCAAATGATTGATTCTGGCTTTTTTCCCTTTTTTCGAGATAACTAGTTCCATTGGCAGCGACTGATGCTTTTTTTGCACTCGCCCTTTTATTTTAGCATATTCCGCTTCCCAGCGAATTAAATCTTTATCATTCGAGGTCCTGTGGGATTTCGCCATCGCCAGCACATAAATAGATTCAATAATGTTTGTTTTTCCCTGGGCATTTTCGCCAATGATGACATTGACCGTGTTGTCAAATTCCGCCTGCAGTGCTTCGTAGTTTCGGTAATGCTCCAGGACCAGCTGTTCAATATGCATACGAACGCACCTTTCGATGACGGTTAATCTTGATCTTCCTCAGATCCAAACCCAACTTCATATACACCGTCGCCCGGAATCTCCACTTCGTCATTTTCGTAAAGCTTCCGTCCGCGCCGGTCTTCAAGCTCGCCGTTTACATATACCTCGTGCTCGCTCAAGTACCATTTTGCCTGGCCGCCGGTTTGAATGACGCCTGCCAGCTTTAAAAACTGCCCGAGTGTGATAAATTCCACTTCTGCATCCGGTCCTTTTTTGATGGTCATAAGTTCGTTTCCTCCGTCATTATCCTAATACTTTATTTTAACACAAATACAAAAAAAAGCGGGGGCTGAGACATCCCGCTTTTTTCGCGATCCATTAATACGTGCGCACAGGCAAAATAAGCTGAAGCGTGGAGTCGTCATGCAGCGGACGAATGACGAACGGACGCATGGCTCCCGTAAACTGAATTTCAATCTCTGTTCCTTCAATGGCTTTTAGCGCATCCATCATGTACTTCGCGCTGAACGAGATTTTTAATTCTTCCCCCTCAGAAGACAGGCTGCTCACTTGCTCGGTGACCTTGCCGATCTCCGGCGAGTTGGACGAAATCTCCACTGTCCCTGCATCACTGCTCATTTTCACCACATTGTTGCGTCCTTCACGTGCCAGAAGCGAAGCGCGGTCAACGGCCTGCAAATATTCTTTTGTATTCAAGTCAATTTTCGTTTTGTGCTCATCTGGAATCAGCCGGCTTGTATCCGGATAGTTGCCGTCTAGAAGCCTTGAGAAAAACAAAACATGCTTGGAACGGAACAGCACTTGATTTTCCGTCATGACAATTTCAACCGGCTCGTTTGAGTCATCCAAAATTTTGCTGAGCTCTGTCAGGCTTTTGCCGGGAATCACGACATTGTACTCTCCTTCCGGCAGACCATCCGCCGTTGTTTTGCGAAGAGCAAGACGGTGGCTGTCCGTTGCCGTGCAAATGAGAGTTCCGTTTTCAATCTTCCAGTTGACCCCGGTTAAAATCGGGCGTGTTTCCGAAGTGGAGACAGCAAAAACGGTTTGACGGATTAATGTTTTTACGAGATCGGCTGGCAGCTTAAAAGCATTTTGATCATCAATTTGAGGCAAATGCGGATACTCATCTGCATCCTGTCCATTCAAGCTGAATTCCGCGTGGCCGGACCGGATGATGGCCTGAAAGGAATCAGACGTTTCAAATTCAATCGTGGAGGCCGGCAGCTTTCGGACGATTTCATTGAAAAAGCGGGCGTTTAATACAACCCCTCCCGTTTCTTCAATCGTCGCAATCGATACGTCCCCTTCTTCGCTCGGGATAAAAGACTCGATTGAAATGTCAGAGTCACTTCCGGTTAGTGTAATTCCTTCATCCGAGGCGTGAATTTTAATACCCGTCAAAATGGGAATGGTCGTTCTCGAACTCACTGCTTTTAATACATCTTGAATGCCAGCGGACAGTCGGTCTTTTTGAATTGAAAATTTCATGGGGATCCCTCCGAAATTATTTTAAGATAGCTTTTCACCTGACGGCTGTTTTATTTATTTTATATTAAAAAAATAATAGCCGTAGTAGTAGGCGCTGTTGATTTGTGGATAAGTGGGTGAAAACCAAAGAACAACAGTCTATCCACATGTGGACAGACTGTTGATGAACGCCCTTTGTTATTCACAGCTTATTAAGCTTTTAAAATGGTGATGATTTCTTTGAGCTTTTGTGCAAAGGCAGGATCACTTTCCTGCAGCTTGGAGATTTTTTCGTGAGCGTGAATGACCGTCGTATGATCACGGCCCCCAAACTCTTCTCCGATTTTAGGCAGCGAAAAGTCCGTCAGCTCGCGCGACAAATACATCGCAACCTGCCGTGGAAATGCGACGGATTTCGTTCTTTTCTTCGCTGTAAAGTCTTCTAATCGGATATCGTACTGCTCCCCGATCACCCGCTGAATATCAGGAATGGTCACAACCTTCGGGCGGGCTCCTGGAATAATGTCCTTAAGCGCGTCTGCTGCTACGTTCGCGTTTACTTCTTTGTTAATCAATGACGAGTAGGCAACGACCCGGATCAAGGCGCCTTCAAGCTCCCGGATATTTGTATCGATTTGATTCGCAATGTACAGCATTACTTCGTTCGGCACATCCAGGTTTTCCGCACGTGCCTTTTTACGCAAAATGGCAATGCGGGTTTCAAGATCAGGCGGCGTAATATCTGTAATCAGCCCCCACTCAAACCGGGAACGAAGACGGTCCTCAAGCGTCGGGATTTCCTTCGGAGGACGGTCACTGGAGATAATAATCTGCTTGCTTTCCTCATGAAGCGTATTAAACGTATGAAAAAACTCTTCCTGCGTTTGTTCTTTACCTGCTAAAAATTGAATATCGTCAATGAGAAGCACATCCACGTTGCGGTATTTGTTGCGAAACTCCACCGCTTTGTTGTCGCGAATCGAATTAATAAATTCATTGGTGAATTTCTCAGAAGACAAATACACCACTTTTGCGCCTGGATTATGTTCAATCACGTAATGGCCGATCGCGTGCATTAAATGCGTTTTGCCAAGCCCCACGCCTCCGTAAATAAAAAGCGGATTGTACGCCTTCGCCGGCGCTTCAGCAACCGCGAGAGAGGCAGCGTGAGCGAATCGGTTGCCTGAGCCGATGACAAACGTGTCAAAGGTGTATTTCGGGTTCAGCATGCTGTGAATAATCGGCTCGCCAGTGGATTTTGGCGCCGGTGCCTGCGGCTCTGTCCGGTAATTTGGCGGTACGTATGATGACAAATCGTGCACATCCGGTGAAATAAAGTACACGTCCAGCTTTTCGCCTGTTATTTCGTCAATAATTTCGGATGTTAAATTCGTATAGTGCCCTTCCAGCCAATCGCGATTAAACACGTTGGGTGCAGTTACGACAATGGCATCTCCGTGAAGCGAATGTGCTTTTGTTGATTTCACCCACGTTTCAAAACTGGGCTTGCTGATTCTTGTTTGGATCCGTTCGAGCACGCTATTCCATAAATCGTCAATATTCTCCATTGGCCCCTCCTTACGCCTGCTATTGCAGCTTGTTCAATGTTTGTATAAGTCTAAAATGGCGGTTATTCATAAATATTCATGACAATGTTTGTGAATAAATATATAATAAGATGAAAGTAGTTTTTCGACAAAATCTACAGTCTGTGGATAAAAATAAAAACACCCTGTTTATTCTTTTTCCACACTTTATCCACAGTTGTGGATAAAACAATGACGGAATTTAGTTATCCAGAGTGAAAACAAAATAATAATAGCAGAAAAAATGAGATGGTGCAATGACTTGTATTAATTATCCACAGGGTTAAAAACGCTGTTTAAAAGATTGTCCACAGGGTGAGGACTTGTGAAAAGACCATAGGAGAAGTTGTGGATAATCAAAAAATGCTGTCGATTGCTGTCCACAGGGAAAACAGGGAGATCCGCTGGAGGGGTTTGTACAACATGCATTCCTCAGCAAAAGGACAGTAAAATAATTTGGTTTTGCCGGGATTTTAAAATGTGGTTGACAGGATGAGTGCCCATCCTTATAATTAACAAAGACTGTTTTGAAAATATGAATTTGAAAACCTCAGGGAGGTGTTTTAATATGAAAAGAACGTTCCAGCCTAACAAACGTAAAAGAAGCAAAGTTCATGGTTTCCGTGCACGTATGAGTTCTAAAAACGGCCGCCGTGTTTTAGCTAGCCGCCGTGCTAAAGGCAGAAAAGTACTATCTGCATAAGACCACTGACCATTTCAGTGGTCTTTTTTTAGGACCACAGTGTGTCTTTGATCTATTGGGACCAATGGAAGCAGGTCATCAAGGTGCAGCGGCCGTGACTCGTCATATTCGTTCTGCTCCTTGATCCTTACTAATACCCGGCAGGTGCCATATATGAAAAAATCATTCCGAATTAAAAAAAACGACGATTTTCAAACGGTCTTCAGTAAAGGGAAGTCGTTCGCGAATCGCCAGTTTGTTGTGTATATGTATAGAAAAGAACAAAACGTCCCGTTCCGGATCGGCTTGTCCGTCAGCAAAAAGCTGGGCAACGCTGTCGTACGCAATCGCATAAAGCGATATATAAGACAGAGCTTTACGGAACTAAAAGCAGACATTAAGCCCGGCTGGGATTTTATCATCATTGCCAGAAAACCGGCAGCCGATATGTCATGTGCTGAAGTAAAGGGAAGTCTTGTACACGTACTGAAACTGGCGCGGGCACTTCAGCGAAATGAATCAACTCCACCAAATAAGAACTAAGCCAATGACAGGAGGCGCAGCCGCTTGAGTAAAAGAACGCTTTCATTCCTGATCGTGGCTCTTTTTTCCGTACTGTTAGCAGGGTGTACGGAAGTCAATCAGGACATTACGCCGGATAGTGAAGGATTTTGGAACGAATATGTCATTTATCCACTCTCACAATTTATTACAGCTACGTCGGATTTAGTCGGTGGATACGGTCCCGGTATTATTGTGGTGACCATCATTATCCGCATCATTATTTTGCCACTTATGATCAAGCAAACAAAAAGTGCAAAAGCGATGCAGGAGATCCAGCCGAAGATTAAAGAAATTCAAGAAAAGTACAAATCGAAGGATGCTCAGACGCAGCAAAAGCTTCAGCAGGAAACGATGGCACTGTTTCAGCAAAATGGCGTGAATCCACTTGCCGGCTGTTTTCCAATTTTGGTGCAAATGCCGATCATTATCGGCTTGTATCAAGCAATTATGCGGACAGGTGAAATTAAAAACCATACGTTTCTATGGTTTGATTTAGGATCACCGGATATCATTCTTTCCGTGCTGGCCGGTGTATTCACCTTCTTCCAGCAAAAATTGATGATGTCAGGCGCCGCAGCAGATAATCCACAAATGAAAATGATGCTTTGGCTCATGCCAATCATGATTATCGTGTTCGGGATTACACTCCCATCTGCGCTTGCGCTGTACTGGGTAGTCGGCAGCATCTTCATGATTGGCCAAACGCTGATCATCAATGGATGGCCGAAGAAAAAAGATGCGAACCTTTCATAAATGTACAAAACAAAGACACTTCCGGTCCAGGAAGTGTCTTTTTAGATTGTTTAAAAACAAACGTGTCAATAGAATTCAGATTTTTTCGGGCGATAATTCATGTTTTAGAGCAAAAACAGTCTGACTTTCTAAAAAAGACGATTCAGGGGCTCCGGTCTGCCGGTTCCGCTTTCCTGTTGGGCGAACGCTGAACCAGCCCAAAAGGCGCGGCTGTTTCAGCCTGTCCGCTCGTCCAACGGGAGTCTTCACCGGCAGCCCTCCGCCCGTAGTGGTTCTAAAGGAACAGCGAGAATAACAGAAAGATGTTCTTGAAAACATGTGACATCAAGAAAGAAGCCCGCTTTTTCTGCATCGTGAAAAACAGAAGATCCTTGTCTCTTTGTTTCTACTCAGAACGATTCCCATTTTTGGTTTTACGATTTGCTTTCCCTCCCCACCAGGGCGGCTGGCGCAGGACGAAGACTCGGGAGGGATCAGCGGGTAAGGGGAGATCCACTTTTGGAGCGAAGCGACAAAAGTTAGCTCACCGCCCGCCCCTCCGAACGCGAAGTTCTGCAGAAGCCGCCCAGACCATGTTCGCACAAGCATAATGGATTTTAAAAAGCGGAATTGTCACCTGCTTTTCATTGAAATACTCTTTTTCAACACTGTAAAAAGACACTTCCGTTCCAGTAAGTGTCTTTTTTGCATACAAAAAGGATATATAAACCATATTAAAAGGGTGTTTATGTAACAAAATAACTGGGTGTAGAAGATATTTCTGATAGGGGAATCAAGATGGATGAAGCGAGAAAGTTATTCACATGTGGATGATTCTTGTTCTTTTTTTCAGCAGCCGGCTGTGGTATTCTATTTATTTAGGGAATGAAATAAAAGCCAGCTGGCTAATCATATAAAAGCATCAAAGTGAAAGAGGTGAACGATATGGAATTTGATACAATCGCTGCGATTTCCACTCCGCCTGGAGAAGGAGCCATTGCGATCGTCCGCTTGAGCGGCGACGAAGCCATTTCTATTGCGGAACGAGTATTCCAAGCGCCCGGACAGAAAAAACTGTCCACAGTACCGAGCCATACGATCCATTATGGTCATTTAATCGAGCCGTCGTCAGGACGTGTTGCCGAAGAAGTGATGGTTTCTTTAATGAAAGGACCGAAAACCTTTACGCGGGAAGACGTAGTGGAAATCAATTGCCACGGCGGGATCACGGCAGTGAATCGCGTGCTGCAGATTGTCTTAAATGAAGGCGCTCGTCTGGCAGAGCCGGGAGAATTTACAAAGCGGGCTTTTTTAAATGGCCGTATTGATTTATCCCAGGCAGAAGCCGTCATGGATTTAATTCGGGCGAAAACAGACAAAGCGATGAACGTGGCCTTGAATCAAGTAGAAGGCCGGTTGTCGAAGCTGATCAACCGTTTGCGTCAGGAAATTTTAGAAACGTTGGCTCATGTAGAAGTCAACATTGATTATCCCGAGTACGACGATGTGGAGGAAATGACGCACCGGGTGCTCTTAGAGAAATCACAATTTGTTCAGCAGGAAATTGACGGGCTGCTGCGTACAGCAGAGCAAGGGAAGATTTTGCGGGAAGGGCTGTCCACGGTGATCATCGGACGACCAAATGTCGGGAAATCTTCTCTTTTAAATGCGCTCGTGCAGGAAAACAAAGCGATCGTAACGGATATCCCCGGAACAACACGGGATGTTATTGAAGAATATGTGAATGTTCGCGGCGTACCGCTTCGCCTTGTGGATACAGCAGGCATTCGGGAAACAGAAGACATTGTGGAACGCATCGGTGTGGAACGCTCAAGAAAAGTTCTAAAAGAAGCCGATTTGATTTTGCTTGTGCTAAACTATTCCGATGAGCTGACACCGGAGGATGAGAAGCTGTTTGAAGCAGCGGCCGGTATGGATGTCATTGTGATTGTGAATAAAACGGACCTGGAGCCGAAAATCGATATGGACCGGGTGGCGCAATTGGCCGGAAAGAGTCGTCTTGTGACGACCTCACTGCTTGAGGAGCAGGGGATTACAGAGCTTGAAGAAGCCATTGCCGGCTTGTTTTTCTCTGGAGCGGTCGGGGCGCAGGATATGACATACGTATCGAATTCCCGCCACATTGCTTTACTGAACCAGGCCAATCGTTCGATTTCAGACGCGATCAGTGGAGTCGAGTCGGGTGTTCCGATCGACATCGTCCAGATTGATTTAACAAGAACGTGGGAGCTTCTCGGTGAAATTATCGGAGAAAGTGTCCATGAAAGCTTAATTGACCAGCTGTTTTCGCAATTTTGCCTCGGGAAATAAGCAATGGAAAGGATCAAATAGAGCATGAATTATTATGAAGCAGGCGAATACGAGGTTGTTGTCATTGGAGCAGGCCATGCTGGAGTCGAAGCAGGTCTTGCTTCTGCGCGCACAGGAGCCAAAACGTTAATGATTACGATCAACCTTGATATGATCGCTTACATGCCGTGCAACCCGTCTGTCGGCGGACCGGCGAAAGGAATTGTCGTCCGAGAGATCGATGCGCTGGGCGGCGAAATGGCCAAAAATATTGATAAAACACACATTCAAATGAGAATGCTGAATACAGGAAAAGGTCCGGCTGTCCGAGCATTGCGCGCACAGGCGGATAAAGTGCTGTACCAGCAGGAAATGAAAAAAACGATTGAAAATGAACCGAACCTGACATTGATTCAAGGAATGGCCGAGCGCTTTATCGTAGAAGACGGTGAATGCCGCGGAATCGTCACGCAAACGGGCGCCATCTACCGCTCCAAAGCCGTTGTTGTCACAACCGGTACATTTATGCGTGGAGAAATCATTCTCGGCGACTTGAAATATTCCAGCGGTCCAAACAACCAGCAGCCGGCTGTGAAGCTGTCCGAGCATTTAGAAGAGCTTGGCTTTGAGCTTGTCCGCTTTAAAACGGGCACACCGCCGCGCGTCAACAGCAACACCATCGATTATTCCAAAACAGAGATTCAGCCCGGCGACGATGTGCCGCGTGCGTTCAGCTATGAAACAAAGGAATTTATCATGGATCAGCTGCCTTGCTGGCTTACGTATACGAATGAAGAAACCCATACCATTATTGGAGACAACCTGCACCGTTCGCCGATGTACTCCGGCGTGATTAAAGGCCGCGGACCGCGCTACTGTCCATCGATTGAAGATAAAGTTGTGCGCTTTAACGACAAGCCGCGCCATCAGATTTTCCTGGAGCCGGAAGGACGGAATACGGAAGAAGTATACGTACAGGGCTTTTCGACAAGTCTGCCGGAGGACGTGCAGTACCGGATGCTCCGCACGATTCCAGGCCTTGAAAAAGCACAGCTGATGCGTGCCGGATACGCGATTGAATATGATGCGATGGTGCCGACACAGCTATGGCCGACGCTTGAAACGAAACGCATTAAAAACTTGTACACAGCCGGCCAGATCAATGGCACATCCGGCTACGAGGAAGCAGCCGGCCAAGGGCTGATGGCGGGCATGAATGCCGCGTGCCGCGTGCTTGGCAAAGAAGAAGTGGTGTTAAGCCGCTCGGACGCCTACATCGGTGTGATGATCGATGACCTGGTCACAAAAGGAACAAACGAACCGTATCGTCTGCTGACGTCGCGTGCGGAATACCGCTTGCTGCTGCGCCACGATAACGCCGATCTCCGCTTAACAGACATTGGCCATCGGCTTGGCATGATTTCGGATGAACGCTATGCCGCATTCACAGCGAAAAAAGAAGCGATTGCGATGGAAATAGACCGGTTGAAAGCAACGATTATTAAACCGGACGAAACAACACAAGCCGTCATTCGAGAAGCCGGCGGAAGCGAGCTGAAGGACGGCATTCGCGGCGCTGATTTGCTGCGCCGCCCGGAAATGACCTACGACGCGATCAAGCAGTTGATTCCTTCTCCGGAAGCGCTCGGTGAAGACGTAGAAGAGCAAGTGGAAATTCAAATTAAATACGAAGGCTATATCGAAAAGTCCCTGCAGCAGGTAGACCGGATGAAAAAGATGGAAAACAAAAAAATTCCAGTTGATATCGATTACGATGCTATCAGCGGCATTGCGAATGAAGCGCGGACCAACTTAAAAGAAGTTCAGCCGCTTTCCATCGCACAGGCATCCCGCATTTCCGGCGTGAATCCAGCTGACATTTCGATCTTGCTTATTTACATTGAGCAGGGCCGTGTTGCGCGCACGGCAAGCGAATAAGAAGGGAAAGAAACCATGAATATTGAACAATTTCAATCCGCGCTCGCTGAGCGGGGCATTGTATTATCAGAGGAGCAGCTTGCGCAGTTTAACCGCTACTACGAGCTGCTCGTCGAATGGAATGAAAAAATGAATTTAACGGCGATTACCGAGCGGGAAGACGTGTATATGAAGCATTTCTTCGACTCGATCACAGCCGGCTTTTATATCGATTTAACGAAGCCGCTCCGCCTCCTTGATGTAGGGGCGGGAGCGGGCTTCCCAAGCATTCCGCTGAAAATCGTGTTTCCTGATCTGAACGTGACGATTATTGATTCATTAAACAAGCGCATTACCTTTTTAAATCATTTGGCGTCGGAACTCGGTCTTGAAAACGTTCAGTTTGTTCACGGACGAGCAGAGGAGATGGGCCAAAAGCCGGAGCACCGCGAGCAATATGATCTTGTCACAGCGCGGGCAGTCGCGCGTATGTCTGTGTTATCAGAGCTTTGTCTGCCTTTTGCGCGTACAGGCGGCTCATTCGTCGCAATGAAAGCGGCCAGCGCCTCTGATGAAATGGATACAGCCAAAAAAGCGATTCAGACGCTTGGCGGAAAAACAGATGATGTTTTTTCGTTTAAGCTGCCGATTGAAAACAGCGAACGAACGATTATTGTGGTACGAAAAGAAAAACAAACGCCGAAGAAATATCCGCGTAAAGCCGGGACACCGAATAAAACACCAATTGAATAGTCCGTGGCAGGAACAGGGCGCCTCATGGCGAATACTACAAAGGTGGAGAATGGAAAAGGTGGTGTAAACATGAAGCGTCCTTTTTCCCGTCTTTTTGGCGGAAAAGGTGAAACAGCCGTGATGCTTCCCGTTGATGAAGTAAAGAACATTCCGATTGAATGGATCATCCCGAATCAATTTCAGCCCCGGCTTGTGTTTCAAGAAGATAAAATAGCAGAACTGGCCGCCACAATTGCAATTCATGGCATCATACAGCCCATTGTCGTACGGGAACGGGGAGATGACCAGTACGAAATCATTGCGGGTGAGCGGCGGTTTCGGGCAGCCAAAAGTCTCGGACACGAAACTGTCCCCGTTATGGTCCGTCCATTTACCGATGAACAAACGGCTTCAGCCGCTTTGATTGAAAATGTGCAGCGAGAAGAGCTTTCGCCCGTCGAAGAAGCCATTGCGTACAAAAAACTGCTGGATATACATGAAACAACGCAGCAGCAGCTCGCAGAAATGGTCGGGAAAAGCCAATCATTTGTGGCCAATAAGCTTCGGCTGTTAAAGCTTCCGGAAGAAGTGCAGCAAGCCGTCGCAGAAAGAAAAATAACCGAGCGCCATGCGCGGGCCCTTTTGCCTCTGAAAAAACCGGAGTTGCAATGCACACTGCTGGCAGTGATGATCGACAAGCAGCTGAACGTGAAGCAAACAGAGGACCGGGTTGTAAAAATGCTCGAAAAAGAGCCGTCGCGCCCCCGGACAAAAGCCGTCAGCCGCGATATCCGCATCGCACTCAACACGATTCGCGAGTCCCTTTCGCTTGTCGAAAAGAGCGGCATTCCTGTGGAACAGTCGGAAGAAGACCATGACGAATATTATCGGATTACCATACAAATTCCGAAAAAACCAAAGCCGTAAAGCCGTTTTTACACAAAAGCGGCTTTTTTTGCGGGCATAAAAAGCCAAAACACGTCCTTTTTGATAGAATAAGAGGAGATGAGATCGATAGATGAAAGCAGGTGGCTTCTTTTGGGAAAAGTAATCGCTGTCGCTAATCAAAAAGGCGGCGTAGGCAAAACGACCACATCCGTTAACCTTGGGGCATCCCTTGCTTCAATCGGCAAGAAAGTGCTGCTTCTCGATATAGATCCACAGGGAAACGCAACAAGTGGAGCGGGCATCGAAAAAAGCAGTGTGGAGCAATGCGTGTATGACGTGCTTGTAGATGATGTAGAACTCGCAGATGTCGTCAAGCAAACGACAGCAGAAGGAATGTTTGCGGCGCCGGCAACCATTGCGCTGGCTGGAGCGGAAATTGAGCTCGTGTCCGCTATTTCACGTGAGCAGCGGTTGAAAAAAGCACTTGAGCCGCTCCGGGAAAGCTTTGATTATATTGTGATTGACTGTCCGCCTTCTCTCGGATTGCTGACGATAAATGCCTTGACAGCAGCGGACTCAGTTTTGATTCCTGTTCAGTGTGAATACTACGCGCTTGAAGGGTTGAATCAATTATTAAATACCGTCAAGCTCGTTCAAAAGCATTTGAATAAAGACCTGTACATAGAAGGGGTTCTGTTGACGATGTTTGATGCCAGAACCAATTTGAGCATTCAGGTGGTAGAAGAAGTGAAGAAATATTTTCATGACAAAGTATATAAAACGGTTATTCCGAGAAACGTGAGGCTGAGTGAAGCGCCAAGCCATGGAAAACCGGTTTTATTGTACGATCCGCGTTCACGGGGCGCAGAAGTGTATCTTGATTTTGCGAAAGAGGTGGCAGCACATGGCTAAAGGGTTAGGCAGAGGGCTCGATGCGCTTTTTACCGATATGGGATCGGACAGCGGCAGTGCGGTTCAAGACATCTCGGTCAAAGACATTCGCCCCAATCCGCATCAGCCGCGTAAAACATTTAACGAAGAAGCGATTGAGGAGCTCAAGCAATCGATTTTGTCCCATGGCATTTTACAGCCGATCGTGCTGCGCAAAAGCATTAAAGGATATGAAATCGTCGCAGGAGAGCGGAGATACCGGGCAGCCAAAGCAGCCGGCTTAAAAGAAGTGCCCGCGATTGTAAAAGAGCTGACAGAAGCGCAAATGATGGAGCTGGCGCTTCTTGAAAACCTCCAGCGGGAAGACTTAACGGTGATGGAGGAAGCCGCTGCATACAAGCTGATTATGGATAAGCTGAGCGTCACGCAAACCGAGCTTGCCACCCGCATTGGCAAAAGCCGTCCGCACATCGCCAATTACGTGCGTCTGCTTGATCTGCCAGCCGACATTCAAGAGATGATCGCAGAAGAAAAGCTGTCGATGGGCCACGCTCGTGCCTTGCTCGGTGTAAAGCCTAAAAAGCGGCAGCTGGAAGCCGCTCATAAAACGGCGGAAGAAGGCTGGACCGTGCGGCAGCTCGAAAGCTGGATTCGTGAATCAAAAGAAAATGTTTCACGTGAAACAAAGCCGGTAAAAAAAGATGTGTTTATTTTAGACCGGGAAGAAGCCCTGCGTGAACGGTTTGGCACGGCTGTACAGATTCGCCAGTCCAAAAGCGGAAAAAAAGGAAAAATTGAAATTGAATACATGACCCAGGACGATTTAAACCGCATATTAGACATGCTGGATGAAAATAGATAAATGCGAGGTTTGCACAAAAGAATTGGATAGAGGAAAAAACCCAATTTCTTTTCGTAAAGAAGTCATCTTCATAAACGGAGCTTTCCTGCCAAGGGAAAGCTTTTGTTATTTTCAAAAAATAGATTGACACGTCCAAAGCACCGTGTAATAATCCTACTTAATACATAAGAATTATAAGGTAAAAGGGGGGCAGCACAGTTTTTTCTGTGCAATGACAATGAAACTAAAACAAACAGTTGGACTTACAGCGATAGCCGCTTCGCTTTTTTTGGCAGGCTGCGGCGGGGAAACGGCATCGACCGGGGGTAGCAGCGCACCGGTTGAAAACGTTCCAGAAAAAGTAAATGGAGAAGATCCGGTAAAGATTAAAGTCATCCGCAAAATTGGCGGAGACGATCATACCGCTCAATTTTTAGCGGGTGCTCAAAAAGAAGGCGAATCGCTCGGCTTTGAAGTGGACACCTTCACAGCAAACGGCGATTCAGCCAAATTCCATGACGCCATTAATCAGGGGCTGACACAGGACTATGACGGATTTATCATTTCACACGGCGACGACGCGGCGACAGTGACAGAAGTGCAAAAGCTTGTGGATGCGGGCAAAAGTGTTGTGACATTTGATTCCAATGAAGAGCTGAAAAGTGTAGAGGGCGTCACGCTGACGTCTCAGGATGATGAAGCACTTGCGACGCTGGCATTGGATCAGCTGATTGAAGATACAAACGGCGAGGCGGATATTGCCTACCTGTGGGTGGATGGCTTCCCGCCAATGGTCCGACGCAATGCAGTATATGAGCAAAAGCTGAGCGAAAACCCGGGCATTCAAGAAGTGGACCGCTTTGGTGTTGCGGCAGCAGATACGACCGTTCAAACGCAAAATGCGGTACAGGCCATGCTGAAAAAGTATCCTGAAGGCGAACTGGATGCGATCTTTGCTACGTGGGATGCGTTTGCGATCGGGGCAGCCCGCGCGCTCCAGGAAGCAGGACGTGACGACGTGAAAATATACGGCATTGACGTATCGAATGCGGACTTGCAGGAAATTCAAGATCCAGAAAGCCCGTGGCAATACACAGCGGCTGTTGATCCATCGCTAATCGGTGCGATTGATATGCGTATCCTGGCGAAAAAGATTGCAGGAGAAGAAACACCGCAGGAATATGCACTAGAAGCTTCTCTTATTTCCAAAGAAGATCTTCAAAAAGCAGATGGCGCGGTGAACATGGAAAGCTTGTCTGACGTTGTGGAAGGCTGGGGACAGTCGGATGAATTCACGGAAGAGTGGATGACGACGCTAAAAGAGCATCACGCTAAATAAGAAACAGATCATGGGGAAATCTCGTTCAAGAGGTTTCCTCGTTTTCTGTCATGAAGGAGGCAGTCGTTTGTATGAAAACCGTTCTTGATATGAAGAAGATATCCATTGCTTTTCCAGGTGTACAAGCACTGAACGGAGTTGATTTCCGAGCCGAAACAGGACGCGTTCATGCGTTGATTGGCGCCAATGGAGCGGGAAAATCAACGTTAATGAAAATTTTGTCCGGTGCATACGGCCATTACGAGGGGAACTTGCTGCTAAATGGGGAGCAAGTCGAGATCCGCCAGCCCGCCGATGCGAAAAAGCATGGCATTCAAATGGTGTATCAGGAAGTGGACACAGCGCTTATTCCGAATTTATCCGTTGGTGAAAATATCATGATGGACCAGCTCGTCAATGGCGCGGACAAGCAATGGATCGAGTGGAAGCGGTTGTGGAGTGAGGCTGAAGCACTGCTGAAAAAGCTGAACATCCCGCTTTCGCCGAAAAAGCCGGTAAGCGACTTAACGCTGGCGGAAAAACAAATGGTGCTGATTGCCCGCGCCATTTCAAATGACTGCCGGTTTTTAATCCTGGATGAGCCAACGGCACCGCTCAGCCAAACAGAAACAGATGAGCTATTCCGGGTAGTACGGGATTTAAAGCAGCAGCATGTCAGCATCATTTTTATTTCACACCGGCTGCCGGAGCTGTTCGCCATCTGCGATGATATTACTGTCATGCGCAACGGCGAGCTTGTCGGCAAAAAGCAAATCGCCGAAACGACACAAAATGACGTCATTGAAATGATGCTCGGACGAAAAATGGATGAACAGTTTCCTGCGCGAAAGCATCAAAAAGGAGACGTGCTCCTGCGCGTATCCGGCTTAACTGCCAGGGACGTCCACGGTGTCGACCTGACCGTTCACGCAGGGGAAGTTGTTGGATTAACGGGGCTTGTCGGCGCCGGCAAGTCTGAAATCAACAAAGCGCTTTTCGGTGAAGACCAGCATACATCCGGCACAGTCGAAATAAATGGACAGCCCGTTTCCTTCCGCTCGCCTCACGATGCGGTGAAAAAAGGGCTTGTGCTCGTACCGGAAGAGCGGCGCCGTGAAGGGGTGTTTGTCTCCGAATCCGTTTTGGCCAATCTGACCGTGACGACACTGGGTGCTTTAGCGAAAAGAAGCTTTATTTCCTTCCGCAAAGAAAAAGAAACCGCTGCCGCGATGATTGAGCGTCTGGATGTCCGCACGCCATCCGCCCAAACGAAGGTCCGTTATTTATCCGGCGGAAACCAGCAGAAAATCGCCATTGGCAAATGGCTGCTGGCGGAAGCGGATGTGTATTTGTTTGATGAGCCGACCAAAGGGGTGGACGTCGGAGCCAAGCGGGAAATTTTTGATTTGATCGCAGAGCTGGCTGCCCGTGGCAAAGGTGTTTTATATACCTCCAGTGAAATGCCGGAAATCTTCGGCATGACGGACCGGATGTATGTTGTGTACGACGGCCGCATTGCCGCGGAAAAAGAAACAGCTCATACAACAGAAGAAGAAGTCATGTACTACTCAACAGGAGGAAACTAGTGTGTCTCAAAAAAAACCGTTTCAGCTATTTGATTTTTTCTATAAATACGGCACGATCCTGACGATTATCGTTTTAATCGCGGTGTTTACCGCCCTTAATCCTGCGTTTATCAGCAGTGACAACCTGTTAAATATTTTGCGGTCCATCTCCATCGTCACGATCATTGCGGTCGGGGTGACCGTGTCGCTTGCAGTGAACGGATTTGATTTGTCCGTAGGCTCATCGGCTTCACTGGCCAGTGCGATTGTCATCTCGATGTTTGTCTGGTTTTCTCAAAACCTGGCTGTTGCGCTCCTCGCTGCTTTTTTAGGCGCAATCGTTATCGGACTGTTAAATTCGATTATGATTGTAAAATTAAAAATTCCGGACATGCTGGCGACGCTGGCGATGATGTTCATTATTCAAGGAGTGGCGCTCACTTATACAAAAGGAGCGACCATCTCTGAAAACATGGTCATGGCAGACGGCTCGTACGCAGAAGGCACGATCAGCCCGCTTTTTGCCAAGTTTGGCCAGCTGCCCTGGATTATTGTGATCATGCTGGCGGTTGTGCTCATTGCGCAAGGCTTTCTTTCATTAACGAAGCACGGCCGGTTTATGTATATGATCGGCGGCAATCAGGAAGCTGCCCGCTTGTCAGGCATTCCGGTGAATCGCTACAAGGTGGCCGCGTACCTCCTATCCGCGCTGCTGGCGGCTCTTGGCGGTATTGTGCTGGCGTCACGCGTCATGACAGCCGAAATCAATGCCGGCGGTCCTTATTTAATGGACGCTGTGGCAGCTGCTTTTATTGGACTGTCTGTACTAGGAGCCGGCAAGCCGAATGCACTTGGCACATTTGTCGGCGCCGTTTTAATTGGCATCCTGCAAAACGGCCTTGTCATGATGTCGGTGCCGTATTACGCAATGGACATCGTAAAAGGCTCGGTGCTTGCTTTTGCCCTGGCGCTCACGTATTACAAGCAAACACACAGCTAAAGCTCGAATTTCTGTAAAAAAAGAGCCGCTCCTGTTAAAATGAGAACACATTCGTAAAAAAGAAGGAGGGCTCTTTTTGGAGGAACAATCGTTATCAACCTATCAGCGCGCCCTCGAAGCATTGTGGGCACAATTTACAAACGAAGAAACGTGGCTCACGATTGGGCAAGCTACGCTTAAAATTACACTGACACTTATTGCGGCCTGGCTTATTGTCAAGGTCGGAAAAATTGCGGTTCGGAATTTTTTCGCCATTCGGTCCAAAGCACCGCTGACGCTGTCAGAGCGACGTGAAAATACACTGTTAAAGCTTATTGAAAATGTACTGGCATACGTTGTTTATTTTATCGCGCTTGTGAACGTGCTGGCGGTCCTGTCGTTTGATGTTAAAGGGCTGATTGCCGGGGCCGGGGTGCTCGGTCTTGCGATTGGTTTTGGCGCCCAGAGCTTAGTGAAGGATGTCATCACCGGCTTTTTCATCATTTTCGAGGACCAGTTTTCGGTCGGAGACTTTGTCCGCATTGGCCAGTTTGAAGGAACGGTTGAGGAAATCGGCCTCCGGACAACGAAGCTGAAGGTGTGGACAGGGGAAACGCATATTTTGCCGAACGGCAGTATCATTGAAGTCACGAACTTCTCGATCAGCAACAGTGTCGCGGTCGTGGACGTCGGCATCGCGTATGAAGAAAACATTGAAAAAGCGGAAAACGTGATCAACGGACTTTTAGAAACATTAAAAGAGAAATATCCGGAAATTGTCGACACACCGAAATTGCTCGGCATTCAAACATTTTCCCCGTCTGACGTTACCCTCCGCATTACCGCGGAAACGACACCGATGAATCACTGGTATATTGCCCGGATGATGCGCAAGGACATTAAGGAATGCCTGGACGCCAACGGCATTGAAATTCCGTACCCAAAAATGGTGATGTACTCACGGAACGATCAGGGTGCACCAGCGGATTCAAAACAGGCGAAGAGCGGAGGATAAGCGATGGAAGAAAAGCAGTTTGAATTAAACGACGTCGTTGAAATGAAAAAAGCCCACCCGTGCGGCACGAACAAGTGGAAGATTATTCGCCTCGGCATGGATATCCGGATTAAATGCGAAGGCTGCGGGCACAGTGTGATGCTGCCCCGCCGCGAATTCTCCAAAAAAATGAAAAAAGTGCTGAACGAAAACGGTGACTAAAAGGAAAGCAGCCCCCCTGTAAACAGGCGGGCTGCTTTTTTATTGGCGTTGCCTTTTTTCAAACGAGTCCATATAATGAGGAAAGGTCAGGAAACGGTCCGTTTTGGAATGAAAACAAGGAGTGAACATAAATATGGCATTAACAGCAGGAATTGTCGGTCTTCCGAATGTCGGAAAATCAACTTTATTTAACGCAATCACAAAAGCAGGCGCAGAGTCTGCCAACTATCCTTTCTGTACAATTGATCCGAATGTCGGGATTGTAGAAGTACCGGATGCCCGCTTGAACAAGCTGACGGAAATGGTGACACCGAAGAAAACCATTCCAACGGCATTTGAATTCACCGATATTGCCGGCATCGTAAAAGGGGCAAGCAAGGGAGAAGGACTCGGCAACAAATTCCTGTCTCACATTCGTGAAGTGGATGCAATTTGCCAGGTGGTCCGCTGCTTTGATGATGAAAACATTACCCACGTATCCGGAAAAGTGGATCCGATCGATGACATTGAAGTCATTAACCTGGAGCTGATTCTGGCGGATCTGGAATCTGTTGATAAGCGGATTGCCCGTGTTGTGAAGCTGACAAAGCAAAAGGACAAGGATGCGGTTGCCGAGCATGATGTGCTTGTGCTCGTAAAAGAAGCACTGGAGTCTGACAAGCCGGCCCGTTCCGTTGAGTTCACCGAGGAACAGCAAAAAATCGTGAAGCAGCTTCATTTGCTAACAGCGAAGCCGATGCTGTATGTGGCCAATGTGAGCGAGGAAGAAATCGCTGATCCTTCGAAGAATGAGCACGTGCAAAAAGTACGCGACTACGCAGCCGGCGAAGGCTCAGAAGTCATCGTGATCAGCGCGAAGGTGGAAGAGGAAATTGCCGAGCTGGACGACGACGAAAAAGCGATGTTTTTAGAAGAGCTTGGCATCGAGCAGTCCGGCCTTGATCAGCTGATTACAGCGGCGTACTCATTGCTTGGCCTTGCGACGTACTTTACGGCAGGCGTACAGGAGGTTCGTGCCTGGACATTCCGTAAAGGCATGAAGGCACCGCAATGTGCCGGTATTATTCACACCGACTTTGAACGCGGCTTTATCCGTGCAGAGACCGTTTCCTATGACGATCTTGTGGAAAACGGCTCAATGACAGCGGCAAAAGAAGCGGGGAAAGTCCGTCTTGAAGGAAAAGAATACGTGATGAAAGACGGAGACGTTGTTCATTTCCGCTTTAACGTATAAATAAATGAATGTGTACGAAGCCTTCAACGCCATTTCCTTGGCATTGAAGGCTTTCGTGCTGTTGAAAACAGAATGTGCAATGAAAAGCAGGTGACAACTGAGCAGATCATTTAGGTTGCATTAATCAAACGTGTGTTCTATAATAAAAGAGTGTTCACCTGCACTGCTTCTCCTCCTTCTAGAATAACCGCATGACGAAAACATATTGCGCTGTTGAGAAAAACGTGTTATAATTTCAACTTGTGAGTAATGAAAATTTGCTCCTTGCTGTCGAGCCTGAAAACAGGAATTTGGCAGCCGCATAGTCCACGAGGAGGTGAACGAAGATGAGAAAGTACGAATTCATGTACATTATCCGCCCGAACATTGAAGATGATGCGAAAAAAGCGCTAGTTGAGCGTTTTGATAACATCCTTACAACGAACGGTGCTGAAATCATCGAGTCAAAAGAATGGGGTAAACGTCGTCTTGCATACGAAATCAATGATTTCCGCGAGGGCTTCTACCAACTAATTCATGCTAAAGCTGAAGATGCAGCAGCAGTTAATGAATTTGACCGTCTTGCGAAAATCAGCGATGACATTATCCGTCATATCGTTGTTAAAGAAGAAGAAAAGTAATCGCAACACCATAAATACACATCTTTTTCCAGTTAAAAGAAAAGGAGTTGATTCTGATGATAAACCGAGTGGTTTTAGTCGGCCGTTTAACGAAAGATCCTGAGCTGCGCTATACACCAGCAGGCGCCGCTGTTGCAACGTTTACGCTAGCGGTTAACCGCACGTACACAAACCAGCAGGGCGACAGGGAAGCGGACTTCATCAACTGTGTTGTCTGGAGAAAGCCGGCGGAAAACGTCGCGAACTTCTTGAAAAAAGGCAGTCTCGCAGGCGTTGAAGGCCGCATTCAAACACGCAATTATGAAGGCCAGGACGGAAAGCGCGTATACGTGACGGAAGTTCAGGCAGACAGCGTTCAATTCCTTGAGCCGCGTTCAAGCAATGGCGGGGGAGGCCAGTATAACAACCAGGCACCTCAGCAGCAGCAGAACGGCGGCTACGGCAGTCAGCAAAGCAATCAGGACTTCCCATTTGGCCAGCAACAGCAGAATCAACAGCGCGGCAATCAAAATGCCGGTTATTCGAAAATGAATGAAGATCCGTTTGCAGATAACGGTCAGCCGATCGACATTTCAGACGACGATCTTCCGTTCTAATTCACATAAGAGGAGGGGAAACACATGGCAGGACGCAGAGGTGGACGTAAGCGTAAAAAGGTTTGTTATTTCACATCTAACGGTATTACACATATCGACTACAAAGATGTTGATTTGCTTAAAAAGTTCGTTTCAGAACGTGGAAAGATTCTTCCACGTCGTGTAACGGGTACAAGCGCTAAATACCAACGCCGTTTGACAATTGCAATCAAACGCTCGCGGCAGGTAGCACTTCTTCCATTCGTTGGAGAAGAAAGATAAGAACGACAGAAGCACAATGCTGACGATTCAGCATTGTGTTTTTTTTTTTGATTAAATAAAAAAAATGAAAAAAACAGCGTAGATCTTCTCTTATTCGCCGATACATTAATCATGAGAGAATTTAATTGAGTAAGAGGTGAAGACAATGAAATCCATTCGAACGAAACTGCTTATCCCTCTTCTGCTTTTGCTGCTTGTGGCTTTTGCCATTATGATCGGCACAATTGCCTGGAAAACGACGGATCTCGTTGAGAAAAGTGTGATTGTGCAAAGTGAAGGGACCGTAGAAGGGCTGACTGGAACCGTACGGCTATTTTTAGACCAATACGAAAACAGTATCAATATGCTGTCTGAGAATACAGACATTCTTGCATATGGACAACAAAAATTAGAGACACCAGGCACAGCCAATACACAGCTATCCGGCGTCATGGCGGAGTATTTAGAATCGTACGGCGATACACTCAGTGTCTACATGGGGACGCCAGACGGCACTATGAACAACTTCCCGAATCCTGAGATGCCGGATGGATACGATCCGCGTGAAAGAGGCTGGTACCAGGATTCCGAAAAACCCGAAAATGCTGAAACGGCTGTATGGAGTGAGCCTTACGTCGATGCATCCACGGGAGATTACGTCGTGACCGTTTCAAAAGCCGTTTACAACGGCCAAAATCAGCTGCTGGGTGTGATTGGAGCGGATATTAATCTGGCTACCATGGCCGAAAGAGTACAAAGTACAGACCCGGGCTACGATGGGTATAATATTGCTTTTTCCAAGTCGGGACTTGGCATTGTACACCCTGAGCTTCAAGGCGAGCACATGACGCAGATACCAGCAGTGGCGGCGATCGTTGAGCAAAATGAAGCAAGCGGGACGAGCCATTACGAGCTGGACGGAGAAGATCGGGTAATGGTGTTCAACACTGTTCCTGGTGTGGACTGGAAGGTTGGTTCCGTTTATATTAAATCCAATTTGCTCGGGCTTTCCAAAGCGGTAACCGAAGTGCTGATCTGGACTGCTGTCGTCATTATCGTACTGGCCAGCGCAGTCATTATTTATATGGTGACGCGCTTAATACGGCCGATTAAACAGATTGAGCAGTCTGCCTCGAAGGTGGCTGAAGGCGATTTAACGGTTCTCGTTCCGGTTGAAACAAAGGACGAAGCCGGTCAGCTCGCTGTATCGTTTAATCGGATGACGGAGAGAATGAATGAAATATTAAAGAAAATCAATCATTCTGTGGAAGAAGTAAGAGGATCAGCAGAGAACTTAAGTGCTGTGTCAGAGGAAACAAACGCGTCAAGCGAACAAATGACGCTGGCGATAGATGAGATTGCAGCGGGTGTATCGAGATCGGCAGAAGAATCAGCGGAAGCACTTGAACGGTCAAATGGCATTGGCCGTCAGATTGATACGATCAGCAGCCAGTCTGATGAAATCGCCGCCGCTGCAAAGGAAGCGCGTGAAGCGAATAAAACAGGCACGGTTCAAATTCAGGAACTGAGCCAATCCAGTGAAGAAACGAAAAGCTATATTGCAAGCATGCAGCAGGTGCTCGGCGAACTGGAAGTAAATATGGCGTCGATTGAAACCGTTATTCAAGCGATCACGAATATATCCGCCCAGACGAATTTATTGGCGCTGAATGCATCCATTGAAGCAGCGAGAGCGGGAGAGCACGGGCGCGGGTTTGCGGTTGTGGCAGAAGAAGTTCGGAAGCTTGCCGAGCAGTCAAGCGCAGCGGCAGAGGAAGTGCAGAAAACCATTGCCCGTGTGCAGTCCAGTTCAAAACTGGCAGTTGAGCAAATGGGGAAAACGCGCCAGAACTTTGATGAACAATCTGCTGCCGTTCAAGAAACGAGCCAGGTATTTCACCAGCTGTCGGCACTTGTTGGCACGATGGAGAATTCCATTGAAGCCATCAATGTTGAAATAAAAGAAGTAGGGTCTACAAAAGACGCCCTGATTCATACAATGACCGGCATCGCAGCGGCCAGTGAGCAGTCGGCCGCTGCGGGCGAAGAAGTCAGCGCCTCGGCGGAAGAGCAGCTTAATGCAGTGAAAACTGTAACAGAGGCGTCTGAGCAGTTGATGGAGCTGAGCATTGAATTGAAAAAAGTCGTCAACGAGTTTAAATTGAACGCTTAAAAGGTCAGGCAAAAAAGCACAGGATCAGCACTGTGCTTTTTTGTTTGGACAGCAGTTGTATTTTGTAAGTAAAAAAAGCAGAAAACTGGTTCGATTTGCTGCGTAGAATTAGTAAAATAGACACAAGCGTATTTTTTATAGAAAAGATGGTGGGAAATTGAATAGAACGAAATCAATCAAAACAAAGCTGCTTCTTCCGATTGTTGCAGCGCTCATTTTAGCGTTTGCGTTTATGATCGGGTTTATCAGCTGGCAAACGGAAAACAGCGTCGAAAAAAGTGTCATTGCACAAAGCGAGGGAACGGTTGAAAGCATGGCCGGTACAGTGAAATCCTTTTTAGATCAATATGAAAAAAGCATTGATCTGCTTGTATTTAACGAGGCTGTACAGACGTATGGAACCGCTGAACTGAGCGGGGACGAAGCGAACCGTGCGCCCGTGGAGCAATTGCTGACCGATTATTTAAATACGTACAAGGAAGTAACGAACATTTACTTCGGTGTGGAGGATGGGGCTACGCTAATCGTGCCGGTCATTGACCTGCCTGCAGACTTCGATCCTCGTGAGCGGGAATGGTATGCGCAGGCGAAGGATAAAAAAACCGCTATTTGGAGCGAGCCTTATGAGGATACGGCTACAGGTGCTTCCGTTGTGACCGTCTCAAGAGCCGTTTACGATGAAAACGACCGGTTTTTGGGCGTGATTGGCGCCGATATTGATTTAACGGTGTTGACGGAACGGGTTACAGCGACCGATCCCGGCTATGAAGGTTATCCGATTGTGTTTTCGACTGCAGGAATCGGCATTGTGCATCCGACCTTGCAGGGAGAGGATTTAACGGAGGTGCCGGTGATCAAGGAGATCATCGACGGCTCTTCGCCATCTGGAACAAAGTACTATGAGCTCGACGGAGAAAATCGCATTCTTGTGTTCAACAACGTGCCGGGCTTGAACTGGACAGCGGGCGCTGTGTACAACAAAGCGAACCTGCTCGGGCTGTCGCAGTCTGTCAGCCAGTCTCTGCTGATTACCGGCATTGTTCTGCTTCTGCTGATCAGCGCGGCAATGCTTGGTGTCGTCTCGAAGATTATTAAGCCGCTTGGCCAACTGGAGCGCTCTGCTTCACGGGTGTCTGAAGGGGATTTAACCGTGCAGGTTCCAGTGACGACAAACGACGAAGTGGGCCAGGTAGCCGCTGCTTTTAACAAAATGACGGACAATATGCGCAGCGTTTTACAAAAGGTGAATCATTCTGTCCAGGAGGTAAAGGCTTCAGCAGAGAATTTAAGTGCCGTATCTGAAGAAACGAATGCGTCGAGTGAACAAATGACGCAGGCGATCACGGAGATTACACTGGGGGTTTCGCGTTCGGCAGAAGAAACGGCAGGTGCGATGGAACGGTCACACAGCCTCGGCAGCCAAATGGACGTGATTACAGAACAAGCAGCTGAGATGGAAATGGCTGCGCTCAAAGCAAAGCAGGCGAACGATGAAGGGACTGCCCAAATTAATGAGCTGAGCGAGTCAAGCGATGAAACAAAGGCCTACATTGCCGGCATGCAAACCGTCATTGAAGAGCTGGCGTCCAAGATGACATCCATCGAAGTCGTCATTGGAGCGATTACGGACATTTCCGCTCAAACGAACCTTCTTGCACTGAATGCATCCATCGAAGCAGCACGTGCAGGTGAACATGGCCGCGGCTTTGCGGTCGTCGCAGAGGAAGTGCGAAAGCTTGCTGAGCAGTCGCGCCAGGCGGCCGATGAAGTCAGAAAAACGATTACAGCGATTCAATCCGATTCGACAATCGCTGTAGATCAGATGAGCAAAACACGGCAAAACTTCGACGACCAGATGACATCGGTTGAAGAAACGAGCCGCGTTTTTCATCAGCTGTCTTCCGTTGTAGACACGATGGAAGCCTCTATTCTGACGATAAACCGCGAGATAAAAGAAGCCGGTGCCGCGAAAGAAGACGTTATTCACACGATGACCGGCATCGCAGCCGCAAGCCAGCAGTCCGCAGCTGCAAGCGAGGAGGTCAGTGCATCAGCAGAAGAACAGCTGAAAGCCATCAAGACCGTCACCGACTCCTCCGAGCAGCTGATGGAGCTGAGTGTTGAGCTGAAAGAAGTCGTCGACCAGTTTAAATTGAAATAAAGCCACAGAAGAGCTGCTCAAAAACGAGCAGCTCTTTTTTAATAAAATCTTTACATTCTATTAATAATAGTATGGGTCTATGAAACTATAATGGAAGGCGGAGATAGGGAGAAAGGTGTAGAGCGATGAAATCAATTCGAATGAAGTTTATGCTGCCAATCGCCATTGTGCTGATTTGTGCATTTGTGTTTATCATTCTTTTTTCTGGATTTAAAACCGAACAGCGTATTGAGAAAGATACAGCAGGGCAGACAGAAGGGTTCGTAAAGGAATTAAATAACTCAGCCGTCGCTTTTCTGCAAAAATATGAAGAAAGCATTCAGCTTTTATCCGAGTCCGCTCAAGTAATAAACTACGCAAATGCCGCTGCAGTGGATGTACCTGACGGCGGTGCGGATCGTCAGCTGCAAGCTGTTTTTAACCGGTACACGGATATATACAAGGACGCATTGAGCGTATATTACGTTTCAGCAGGAGGCACGTTTAAAATGGCTCCGGCTACAGCTTTGCCAGAAGGCTTTAATCCTGTCGAGGCCCCTTCTTACCAGGAAGCAGCAGAAAGTGAAGAGCCTGTATGGAGTGAACCGTATGAAAGTGAAACCGGCGATTATGTGATTACCGTGTCAAAAGCGATCAAGAGCGGATCGGACGTGCTGGGCGTCCTCGGCGCCGATATTAACTTAACGAGCATGACCAATCGGATGAATGCATTGAATATCGGCTATGACGGGTATCCGATTGTCCTTTCCAACGAAGGAAAAGCGATTATTCATCCGACGCAAAAAGGAAAGGATATTTCGAAGGACGCCGTGCTGAGCGCTGTTCTTTCAGGAGAAAAAAGCGGACTAATTGAAACGGATACGGTACTGACTGTCTACGATACAGCTGCGCAGACCGGCTGGAAAATCGGTGCTGTTTATGAAAAGCAAAACCTGTTCGGCGTATCTGATGACTTGAAAAAAATTCTCGCCATTACTGCTTTATCGGTGCTGTTCATTGTGATGGCCGTTGTTTTTGTTTTAACCTCCACGATTACAAAACCGATTCAAAAGCTGAAAGCATCCGTCAAGCAGGTAGCAGACGGCAACCTGCAGACACACGTGCACGTCTCGGGAAAAGATGAAGTGGCGGTGCTTGGGCGTAATTTTAATGACATGATTGTGAAAATGCGCAGCATTGTGGAAGTAACCGAAGATGCGGCTAAAAATGTCCGTGAATCCATTCATCATTTAAATACAGCCGTTTTGGAAATCAATGAATCAGGAACGATGGCTGTTGCCTCCCTTGATGAGCTGACAGAAGGAACGGAGCGTTCGGCAGACAGCTCAAGAGTAGCGGCCGAACGATCGAAAGAGCTGGGCTTTTTGATCAGCTCGATGTCAGACGAAGCGGATTCTATGGCAACGCTTGCCCGCGAGGCTTCGACAGCAGCAGATAAAGGAACTACCCATGTGTCGGCGGTAGCTGAATCGATGAGCGCATCGGCTGGCCGGATGCAGGCCGCGATGAAAGCGATCCGAGATCTTGCTGAGGACATTGGGCGCATTGAAAGCATTGTCCACGTCATTGAAGATATTTCGGCTCAGACGAATTTGCTGGCGCTGAACGCCTCCATCGAAGCGGCGCGTGCCGGCGACCATGGCAAAGGCTTTGCTGTCGTTGCACAGGAAGTAAGAAAGCTTGCCGAGCAGTCTAATAAAGCAGCAGGAGAAATCCATAAAAAAATAGCGGCGATTCAAGTCGGTTCAAATCATGCGATTGAAACGGTCAGTGAGGCGGGAACGCATATTAGCGCTCAGACAGAAGCGGTGCGGGAAACTGAAAACGTTTTTGCCAACCAAGAAGAGGTCATGATCAAAATGGATCAGGCAATCGCCCAGATGGTAGGCAGCATTCACACGGCCAATAAAGAAAAAGATGCTGTTGTTCAAACAGCGGATTCGATCGCAGAGGAAGCGAGATTGTCGGCTGCTTCCTGTGAAGAAGTGCAGGACCGGACAAGAACACAGCTTTCTTCTATTGAAGGAGTTGCTGCAGCATCAGAACAGCTGGCGTCATTAAATGAAGAACTGATTCAGGCGATCCGTCAATTTCATATATAAGCAGAAAAAAAGTCCGATCTTGTGTTCGGGCTTTTTTTGTTTTAAAGTTGAATGAGGGACTAAAGGAATGTAGAATAGGAAAGAGAATGCCGTCATATGCGGCAAATGAACGGAGTGTTGGAGTGAGAAAGACAAACGTGATAACGGAAGGGGCAATGATGCTGGCGATTTTCACGGTGCTGCTCATGATTTCTGTGTATGTACCGATTGTTTCCATAGCCGGTGCCTTGTTTTTGCTGCTTCCTTTTTTAGTGTATAGTTCCAAATATCCAGCCGGTCCTTCGATTGGACTGCTTGCTGCTGCTCTTCTAATTTCCTTTATTGCCGGCGGGCTGGTAGCGGTTCCGTTGGCTTTAATGTATGGAACAACAGGTCTTGTCATGGGTGCATTTATTCGAAAACAGTCAGACAGCTGGATTGTTTACATGGCGGGAAGTCTCGTATTCCTTGTAAACATTGTGCTGGATTATATTATTGGTGTCACACTGCTCGACATTTCCTTTTTAGATGTGTTCGCAGAAGCATTTAAGCAGTCAATGGCCGACACGAGTGAGATGCTCGGACAGGAAGCGCCCTATACCGAAAGTGAAGTTAATGCGGTGATCCAGTATATTGGCGCGCTGCTGCCGGCGATTTTCGTGCTGACCGCGTTTGTGGCGATGCTCCTCATCACGGCTGTGAATTATCCAGTGATCAAGCGTCTCGGTGTGAAGGTCAAGCCGTTTACACCTGTGCGAAATGTCCGGCTTCCCCGTGCGATTTTATGGTATTACCTTATTTTTATGGTCGGTGCGCTGATCGTTCAGCCGGAAGCCGGCACCGCCTGGTATGATATGTATGTAAACGTTATGTTCATTTTGCAGGCCTGCTTATACATACAGGGCATCACGTTTATTTTCTTTTTGGCTCACAGCAAAAAGTGGCCGAAAGCAATACCGGTGATCATAACGGTTTTAT
Source organism: Domibacillus enclensis (assembly GCF_900156125.1). Classification (GTDB taxonomy): domain Bacteria; phylum Bacillota; class Bacilli; order Bacillales; family Domibacillaceae; genus Domibacillus; species Domibacillus enclensis. The sequence continues at coordinate 34,883 of NZ_FTLX01000006.1, forward strand.
CGATTCCTATTTTTCCGCTTCTTTATCTTATTCGATTATTAGGTATAATTGACTTAGGATTTGATTTAAGGCAGCGGATGCAAAAAAAGCCATAAGGTGCTTGAAAATCAGCTCTATTGTCTAGTTCAAAATGGAGCTTTAACATGAGGAGCTGAAATGGATGCTTTCGTATTATAATAGGCGAATGATTCAAATACCGCTTATCGTCGTCGCACTTGTGCTGGCTGCTGCTTCAGTCTGGTTATTTACGTATAACCGGCTGGCTGGCTTTATGCTTGCCGGGCTGACGGTTTTTCTCCTCCTCTTTTTATACTTGGCAGAAAAAAAATTGCATGAAGATGTACAAAAGTATGTGACAACGTTATCCTACCGGCTTCAAAAAGTAGGAGAGGAAACACTTCAGGAACTGCCAGTCGGGATTTTGCTTTATAATAAAGAATACGTTGTGGAGTGGGCCAATGCCTATTTAACGTCTTATTTTGAGGAAGAAACGTTAGTGGGAGAGTCTCTTTACGAGGTGGCTGAGCCGCTGATTCCGGCGATGAAAAGTGACAAAAGTGCGACCGTTGAGTTGAACGGCCGATCCTTTCACGTCATATCCAAGCCGGATGAAAAACTGCTTTATTTTTTTGATGTAACCGATAAAGAACAAACAGCTCGTTTGTTTAAAGAAGAAAAAACAGCGCTGAGCATCATTTTCCTTGATAATTATGATGATTTAACGCAGGGCATGGATGACCAGACGCGAAGCAGCTTAAACAGCCTCGTTACGTCAACGCTTAACGGCTGGGCAAAGGAACAAGGCATGTTTTTAAAGCGTGTGTCGTCTGAACGGTTTTTTGCGGTAATGAACGAGCGGGTTTTGCGAAAGCTGGAGGAAAATAAATTCTCCATTCTGGATGAAGTTCGGGAGCAGACCGCCAAGCACCATGCTCCTCTTACATTAAGCATGGGCATCGGTCAGGGGGATGTGCCATTGCCGGAGCTTGGCGATCTTGCCCAGTCAAGTCTTGATCTCGCGCTGGGACGCGGGGGCGATCAGGTCGCAATCAAGCAGGGCGATGGAAAAGTGAAGTTTTACGGCGGCAAAACAAATCCGACAGAAAAGCGTACACGCGTGCGCGCACGCGTGATTTCTCACGCGCTTCGTGATATTGTTGCGGATAGCGATAAGGTCATTGTGATGGGACACAAGTACCCGGATATGGATGCGGTTGGCGCTGCGATGGGCATTCGCTACGTCGCTGAATTAAACGGGCGTGAAGGATATATTGTGATCGACTTTTCGCAAATTGATACAGCCGTCAAGCGTCTGTTCGCAGAAGTCAAAGAGCAAAACCCGGAATTGTATTCAAGAATTATCACCCCGGAGGAAGCGCTGGAAATTGTGACCAGCCGTACGCTTCTTGTGGTCGTTGATACACATAAACCGTCGCTGGTCATTGAAGACAGGCTGCTGTCAAAAGCGGAGCGTGTCGTTGTGATCGACCATCACCGCCGGGGAGAAGAATTTATTAAACAGCCGCTGCTCGTTTACATGGAGCCGTATGCTTCTTCAACTGCGGAGCTTGTCACAGAACTGTTGGAATATCAGCCGAAAAAGAAAAAAATATCCATGCTGGAATCAACGGCTTTGCTGGCTGGCATCATCGTGGACACAAAAAGCTTTTCTTTGCGGACAGGCTCGCGGACGTTCGATGCGGCTGCTTACTTGCGGACGCACGGGGCAGACACGGTGTTAGTTCAAAAGTTTTTAAAAGAAGATATTGGCACGTACATTCAGCGCGGCCAGCTGATCGAAACCGTTTATTTTTACAAGGACGGTCTCGCGATTGCTAAAGGGGACGATGATTATATTTATGATTCGGTTCTCATCGCGCAGGCAGCGGATACGATTTTAACGATGAATGGCGTACAGGCGTCGTTCGTGATTGCCCGCCGCTCAGAGGACGCGGTTGGCATCAGTGCCCGCTCTCTTGGCGACGTAAACGTACAGCTTATTATGGAACAAATGAATGGCGGCGGTCATTTAACGAACGCGGCGACTCAATTGCGGGAAGCAACTGTTGAAGACGCTGAAATAGAGTTATGCCGGGTCATTGATGATATGATTGAAGGAGGAACAGAGGAATGAAAGTCATTTTTTTAAAAGATGTAAAAGGCAAAGGCAAAAAAGGCGATGTGAAAAATGTGGCGGATGGTTACGCCCATAACTTCCTCATCAAAAACGGATATGCAGTGGAAGCAACGTCAGGCAATCAAAATGCCTTAGATGCGCAAAAGAAAAAACAAGAAGCGCTTGCCGCAGAAGAAGTGGAAGAAGCAAAGAAATTAAAAGAAACCGTTGAAGCGCTGACGATTGAATTGCAGGCAAAAACGGGTGAAGGCGGACGGCTTTTCGGTTCCGTTACAGCTAAACAGGTTGCAGATGAGTTGAAAAAGACACATAATATTAAATTAGATAAACGTAAAATGGATTTGCCGGACGGCATTCGCGGTCTTGGCTATACGAATGTTCCAGTCAAGCTTCATAACGAAGTAGCCGCTACATTGAAAGTACATGTAACAGAAGAAAAATAAGCAAACAATGTGATCGGATTTTTCTGATCACATTTTTTTCGCGAGGAGGGTAAAGATGAGCGATGTATTAACGGATCGTGTGCCGCCGCAAAATATTGAAGCAGAGCAGGCTGTGCTGGGAGCGATTTTTCTTGAACCGTCCGCGTTAACAGTCGCTTCTGAAATATTGATTCCGGAAGATTTTTACCGGAATGCCCACCAGCAGATTTATTTAACGATGCTGAAGCTTGGCGATCACGGAAAAGCGGTTGATGTCGTGACGGTGACGGAAGACCTCGCCGCTCAAAAAATGATTGAAGACGTCGGCGGGATTTCCTATTTAAGCGAATTGGCTGCAGCTGTCCCAACCGCAGCCAATATTGAGTATTACGCCCGCATCGTAGAAGAAAAATCACTGTTGCGCCGCTTGATCCGAACCGCTACGACCATTGCAACAGACGGCTACGAACGGGAGGATGAAGTAGAAGGACTCCTCAGCGAAGCGGAAAAAAGCATCATGGAAGTAGCGCAGCGGAAAAACGCCGGTGCGTTTCATAATATTAAAGATGTGCTTGTGCGCACGTATGACAATATTGAGCTTCTTCACAACCGTAAAGGAGATGTCACCGGCATTCCGACTGGGTTTGCGGAACTAGACCGGATGACAGCAGGATTTCAGCGCAACGACTTAATCATTGTCGCCGCCCGCCCGTCTGTTGGTAAAACCGCCTTTGCCCTGAACATCGCGCAAAACGTCGCAACCAATACAGAGGAGCAGGTGGCCATCTTCAGTCTGGAGATGGGGGCCGAGCAGCTGGTTATGCGGATGCTGTGTGCGGAAGGCAATATTGATGCGCAGCGTCTTCGGACAGGATCTTTAACAGATGAGGATTGGCGAAAGCTGACGATGGCGATGGGCAGCTTGTCTAATTCCGGCATTTACATTGACGACACACCTGGTGTGCGTATTGGCGAGATCCGGTCGAAATGCCGCCGTTTAAAGCAGGAGCAGGGTCTCGGCATGATTTTAATTGATTATTTGCAGCTGATTCAGGGGAATGGCCGCTCCGGCGAAAACCGCCAGCAGGAGGTATCGGAAATTTCCCGTTCCTTAAAATCATTGGCTCGTGAGCTTGAAGTGCCGGTGATTGCTTTGTCGCAGCTTTCCCGTGGCGTTGAGCAGCGGCAGGACAAACGGCCGATGATGTCCGATATTCGGGAATCCGGGTCAATCGAGCAGGATGCCGATATCGTCGCGTTTTTGTACCGTGATGATTATTATGACAAGGAATCCGAAAACAAAAACATGATTGAAATCATTATCGCCAAACAGCGGAATGGTCCGACCGGCACCGTAGAGCTGGCGTTTGTGAAAGAATACAATAAATTTGTGAACGTCGAGCGGCGCATGGACGACATGGGCGCACCGCCGGGAGCATAATGTGACCGCCTTTTCTGGGCGGTCTTTTCTGATCATTTATGTAAATGCGAATAAATCGGTGCAATAAATCTATAAATGTTCGCCTTTTCTGTTTGACGTACAGTGTTTTTTACTGGTAAAATAAACGTGTTTGACAAAACGTTTTTCATGAACCTTCGGAGGTGCAAAAAATGTCATCAGTAGTCGTAGTAGGAACGCAGTGGGGCGATGAAGGAAAAGGGAAAGTAACCGATTTTCTTTCTGAAAACGCGGAAGTTGTCGCTCGTTACCAGGGCGGGAACAATGCAGGGCATACAATTAAATTCAATGGTGTTACATACAAGCTTCACTTAATTCCATCCGGTATTTTTTATTCGGATAAAATTTGTGTAATCGGAAACGGCATGGTTGTTGATCCGAAAGCACTTGTTAAAGAGCTTGAGTACTTGCATGGACACGGTGTCTCAACAGACAATCTTCGGATTTCCAACCGTGCACACGTGATTTTGCCGTACCACTTGAAGATTGACGAAGTGGAAGAAGAACGCAAAGGCGCCAACAAAATCGGCACAACGAAAAAAGGAATCGGTCCTGCTTACATGGACAAAGCAGCCCGCATGGGAATCCGCATGGCGGATCTTTTGGACCGTGAAACGTTTGAAGAAAAGCTAACGCATAACATTGCAGAGAAAAACCGTCTGCTTGAGCGTTTTTATGAAACAGAAGGCTTTAAAGTAGAAGATATCCTGGACGAATATTACGAGTACGGCCAGCAAATTAAAGACCTTGTTTGCGACACATCTGTTGTCTTGAACGACGCGCTGGATGAAGGCCGCCGTGTGCTGTTTGAAGGCGCTCAAGGCGTTATGCTTGATATCGATCAAGGAACCTATCCGTTTGTTACATCGTCCAACCCAGTAGCGGGCGGCGTCACGATCGGCTCCGGCGTTGGACCGTCTAAAATCTCTCATGTGGTTGGTGTGTCGAAAGCGTACACAACGCGTGTCGGTGATGGCCCATTCCCGACCGAGCTAAACAACGAAATTGGTGATCGGATCCGTGAAGTCGGCCGTGAATATGGAACAACAACAGGCCGTCCGCGCCGTGTCGGCTGGTTTGACAGTGTTGTTGTCCGTCACGCACGCCGTGTAAGCGGGCTGACAGATCTTTCATTGAACTCTATTGACGTCCTGACAGGTATCGAAACGCTGAAAATCTGTACAGCTTACCGTTACAAAGGTGAACTGATCACAGAATATCCAGCCAACCTGCGCACGCTTGCTGAATGTGAGCCTGTGTATGAAGAGCTTCCAGGCTGGACAGAAGACGTGACAGGAGTCAAAGACTTAAGTGAGCTGCCTGAAAATGCACGTCATTACATTGAGCGCGTATCACAGCTGACAGGTATTCCATTGTCTGTGTTCTCCGTAGGGCCAGACCGCAATCAAACAAACGTTGTCCGCAGCGTTTGGAGCTAATTAGTTAAAAAGGAGCTGCTTCTCTCAGAGGCAGCTCTTTTCACGCTGATCAAAAAAGAATATGTAAACGGAAACCAGGTGACCATTTCTCTCTTTCAAAGCGAATGTGCTTGCGCGAACACGGTTCGGGCGGCTTCTGCAGGACTTCGCGTTCGGAGGGGCGGGCGGTGAGCTAACTTTTGTCGCTGCGCTCCAAAAGTGGATCTCACCTGACCCGCTTGATCCCTCCCGAGTCTTCGTCCTGCGCCAGCCGCCCTGGTGGGGAGGAAAAGCAGATCATAAAACCAAAAATGGTCATACGTTTTGATTGGAAACAAAGCGACAGGGACCCTCTGTTTTTCACCATGTAGGAAAAATAGGCTTCATTCTTGATGGCACACGCTTTTTCAAGAACACCTGCATTCCCTTGACACTTTTGGTTTCCAACATTGTGAAAGAGCTGCTTCTCTCAGAGGAAGTTCTTTTCATCGTCTGGGTGCAAGAACAGTTGCTATGGAAGAAAGTCATTTTCATTTTTTATTATGATTTAAAAAGCGAATGTTCACGAATAAGGGAGAAAAATGTAAAAAACCGGTCGTTTTTTCTTGGAATGTTTGGGAATAGACGCAAAATTGTCAAGATTTCATCGTTTTGTTCGTTTTTTTGTGACAAATATCGAGAAAATGTATTGTCACCCTTACCCCTATGTGATACTATTAACAACGTTGCTGCTAGTTGTGCAGCGAAAAAATGGTCCGGTAGTTCAGTTGGTTAGAATGCCTGCCTGTCACGCAGGAGGTCGCGGGTTCGAGTCCCGTCCGGACCGCCATTTTTACTTTAACCTATCGTTATGTCTATGTTATGTTATGTCTTGATGGCGGCCGTGTTCACTAATGAAATGTCCTTCATGAACAGCAGCGGCCGCTGTATTTTCTGAAAAATTTATCTGGCTCAGTAGCTCAGTCGGTAGAGCAAAGGACTGAAAATCCTTGTGTCGGCGGTTCGATTCCGTCCTGAGCCATCATAAGAAGCATCGCGGTGATTTCGCTCCCGTGGTGCTTTTTGTTATTTCTGTCGTTATTTTGCCCGATGCCACGATTCACATGTCGTGATAGAGTTAAGGAAAGCGAAAGAAGCGAAAATATGATAAACTATTATATTTGAAGCCATCTTTTACTCAGGAAACTAAAAGTGAGGTACTTATGATGCAAAAGAAAATATTGGTTGTCGATGACGAAAGACCGATTGCAGATATTTTGCAGTTTAACTTAAAAAAAGAAGGTTACGACGTTCAGTGTGCGTATGACGGCGACCAGGCGGTTGAAATGGTCGAAGAAATGCAGCCGGACCTTGTTCTTCTTGATATTATGCTTCCGGGCCGTGACGGAATGGAAGTATGCCGCGAAGTGCGGAAAAAGTACGAAATGCCGATCATTATGCTGACGGCCAAGGATTCTGAAATTGATAAAGTGCTCGGGCTGGAGCTCGGTGCCGATGATTATGTGACCAAGCCGTTTTCAACGCGTGAGCTGATTGCGCGAGTGAAAGCAAACCTGCGCCGCCATCAGGCGGTACCTTCGCCAGAAGAAGAGGCAGCCGATACCAATGAAATTACGGTCGGCGCGCTGACGATTCACCCAGATGCGTATATTGTATCCAAGCGCGGCGAAACAATTGAGCTGACACACCGTGAATTTGAGCTACTTCATTATTTAGCGAAGCATATCGGCCAGGTCATGACCCGTGAGCATTTGCTGCAAACAGTATGGGGATATGATTACTATGGAGATGTCCGGACCGTGGATGTTACCGTTAGACGCCTTCGGGAAAAAATCGAGGACAACCCGAGCCATCCATCATGGATCGTGACACGAAGAGGTGTTGGCTACTACTTGCGCAACCCTGAACAGGAGTAATCTGAATGAAACGAGTCGGTTTTTTTCGTTCGATTCAAATGAAGTTTGTGCTGATTTATGTGCTGCTTATTTTATTTGCCATGCAGATTATCAGTGTCTACTTCGTTAATTCTCTTGAAGAAAAGTTCACCTCCAATTTTCAAACGTCCCTGGAGCAGCGAGTAGAGCTGCTTGAGTATAATTTAGGGGAAGAAATGCTGAAGGAGCGCGATCTGCAGTCGAATACGCTGGAGCAGGATATACGGCGGGTGTTAGAGGACTTTGCTTCGGCCAGTGATGTAAATGAAGTGCGTGTCATTAACATGGAAAACAAAATTATTGGCACGTCGGACTCCAATAACCGCGGTCTCGTCGGCCAGCGTTTGCCGGATCTTTCCGTTAAGCGGGCGCTGTCAGCCGGCCAGACAGAGGATGAAATGCTAGTGGACGAAAGCACCGGTCAGCGTGTCTGGGTGCTGACCTCCCCGATCCTGTCCAACAGTGAAGTGATTGGTGCGATTTATCTCGTCGGGAATATTGAAACGGTTTTTACCCAGCTGGATGATATTAATGAAATTCTGTTTTCCGCAGCTGTCCTGGCACTGGCCATTACCGCTATTCTCGGCGTCACACTGGCCAGAACGATCACCCGTCCGATTACAGATATGAGACGGCAGGCGGTTGCGCTCGGAAAAGGAAACTTTTCACGGAAAGTAAAAGTGTACGGCCAGGATGAAATTGGCGAGCTGGCTGTGACGTTCAACAACCTGACGAAGCGGCTTCAAGAAGCGCAGGCGACAACAGAAGGCGAACGCCGCAAGCTTTCCTCCGTCCTTTCTTATATGACAGACGGCGTTATTGCTACGGACCGGCGCGGCCGCGTCATCCTGATTAATGAGCCGGCGTCGAAAATGCTGAGTGTTTCACGTGAAACAGTTATTTCACAGCCGATTGTTTCACTGCTTAATTTAGAAGAAGACTATTCGTTTGATGATCTGTTAAATGAGCAGGATTCAGTGATTCTGGATTACAGCACGCATGACAGACCGTACGTGCTGCGTGCCAATTTTTCTGTTATTCAAAAAGAAACCGGCTTTGTAAACGGCTTGATTACGGTCTTGCATGACATTACAGAGCAGGAAAAAATCGAAATGGAGCGCAGAGAGTTTGTCACGAATGTGTCGCACGAGTTGCGCACGCCGCTGACGACGATGCGCAGTTATTTAGAAGCGCTCGCGGACGGGGCCTGGCAGGACCCGGACATCGCACCGAATTTTCTCGATGTAACCCAAACAGAAACCGAGCGGATGATCCGGCTCGTGAATGACCTGCTGCAGCTGTCCAAGTTCGACAGCCAGGAATATAACTTAACGAAAAAGGATACGGATTTTATTGAATTTTTCAACAAGATTATTGACCGCTTTGAAATGACCAAATCCAGGGATATTACGTTCCGGCGCAAGCTCCCGCGTTACCCGATCTACGTGACAATTGATCAGGATAAGCTGACGCAGGTCATTGATAACATTATCTCGAATGCATTAAAGTACTCACCGGACGGCGGGCTCGTTTCCTTTAAAGTCGAGGAGCACGGGAACACCATTCAAGTAAGCATAAGCGACCAGGGCATGGGGATTCCGAAGAAAAGCCTGGACCGTATTTTTGAACGGTTTTACCGGGTGGACCGCGCGCGTTCAAGAAAAATGGGCGGAACCGGTCTTGGATTGGCCATTGCAAAAGAACTCATCACCGCGCACGGCGGCCACATCTGGGCAACGAGTGTGGAAGGAAAGGGAACGACGATTTTCTTTACACTGCCGGCGGATCTTTCCGAAGAGGATGATTGGGAATGAACTATGAAAAAATCAAATCCGGGGCGCTGGCGCTTCTTGTCATTATCAGTCTGACGTTTACATGGGGTATCTGGAACTACCAGCCCAGCTATGAAACGATCACCGACAGTGCGGAAGACACCGTTGCTGAAGTGCAAGGAGGCAGGCAGCTGGAGATCTCGGACCTGCTGAAGCCGTCCAAAATCATCTCGCATCAAGGCGACAGCCATTACGGGACAGTCTCCGAAAATGAGCTTAGCTGGGTGATGGACGAAATGGGGAGCTGGACTTTTTTTGAGCCGGAGAACGTATCCAACTCATTGAGTGAAGCAGGTTTTGACAAGCTGCTGTCTGGCGATTCACATGTAGAGCTTTTTTTCTCTTCTTCTGTTCCGTTTAATACGATAAAAACGATGCTGCGGTTTCGGGAGGATCTCGTGCCGAATGCCGTGTTTAACCGCATCGTGATCACCGAAGCAGAAGAAGCCAATAAAGCATTCGTTTATTTTGTTTCGGTGGAGGAGCGGCTTGTTTTTAAAAGCGAGATTGAGGCACGGTCGCTGGCCGCGTTTAAAAGCCGCTACATGGAAGCATCAGAAGAGCTGGAGCCGTATATCGCGTATCAGGTGCCGAACGGAGCACTTTTATACGTGCGCGAAAATCCGCCGGTGCTGACCGTTCGAAATTCGTTAACGGATCAGATTGATGCGGACACCTTCCGGCAGGCGTTATTTAGTGATCCGAGCTATGTCAGAAAAGGCTCCAATTCCGGCAGTGCTGAATACACAGATGGGTCAAGCTTGATGCGTATTAACAGCAATACCGGTATTGTGGAGTACGTCAACCTGGCTGAAATCACGCAGTCCATGCCGCTCGATCAGCTGATTGATAAAAGCATTACCTATGTGAATAACCATAAAGGATGGGTCAATGATTACCGTCTGTTCCAGGCAGAGCCGGGATCAGCTGAAATCAGCTACCGCTTGTTTATGGGGGACTATCCTGTGTTTAATTCTTCTGGAATGGATGTGCTGTCGCAAATCTGGGGGAAAGAACGCATCTATGAATACAACCGTTCCTCGTACATATTAGAGCTGCTGCCTGATTCGCAGGCGACGGTTGCGCTGCCTGGAGGAAAGAACGCACTGGATGCCGTACTGAACCAGGAAGACATTGATCCGGTTTTTCTGACCGATATGCGGATTGGCTATGAGATGACCGTCGAGCAGGAGTCATCGAAGATTTTCTCGTTAAAGCCCTTTTGGTTTTATGAGTACAACGGAAATTGGGTGAAGCTGGAATCGGACGAAGGAGGACAGGCAGATGGACTGGAGTAAAACAAAAACCATTTTTATCGCCGTGTTCCTCGTTCTAGATATTTTTCTGGCGGTCATGTTTTTTAATAAGTACAGTACGTCCCAATTCACCATCATTAAACAAACAACGATTGAAGAAAAACTGCAGAACGACGGTGTCACGTATGAAAAGCTCCCGACTGATACTGGAGAGCGTGCGCTTATCACAGCAAAGCCGAAGAAATTCACCGAAAACGATTTATTGTTTTTGACGAAGCAGACGCTGACGATTCAAAACGAGGATCGGACGGAAATCGAAAGTGTGCTCGAAAAGCCATACAGCACAGACGGGGCAACGCGGGATAAATTAAACTCATTCGTGAAAAACAATGTATATCAGGGCGGTGAGTATTCCTACTGGGAACGGAATCGTGAAGCCCAGACTGTCACCTATTTTCAAAAAATCGATAACAAAAAGCTTTTTGAAAATGCGTATGGAAAGCTGGTTCTTACATTGGATGAAAACGAAAATATTGTGGGCTACACACAGACGATGCTGGACAGTGTGGAAGAAAACGAAAACGAAGAGGCCATTTTGCCAGCGGTAGCCGCGATTGACGCGCTTTATAAAAACGGGTACATTCAGCCGGAAAGCGAGATCAGCGATGTGGAGCTCGGGTACTACACCCTTGCTCAGCTGAATGAATCTCAAGTGCTGCAAGTGCTGACACCTACATGGTACGTTGAGCTGGAAAAAGGCGATACGACAGAAGAAGTGTTTGTGAATGCATTTGACGGATCGATTTATCAAACAGAGTCAAGTGAGTCATAACGGAATGAAACTGGAGTGAAACAGCATGACAATGCAATTTAGCGTACTGGCAAGCGGCAGTACAGGAAATGCGGTTTTTGTGGAATCAGACGGCCAGTCGTTTCTTGTGGACGCCGGCCTTTCCGGGAAAAAGATGGACGAGCTGTTTTCGTCGATTGGCCGAAGCCTCGCCGACTTGTCGGGCATTTTTGTAACACATGAGCATAGCGACCATATTAAAGGGCTCGGTGTGCTGGCGAGAAAATACAAGCTGCCGGTTTATGCCAATGAAAAAACGTGGCGTGCGATGGACCGCCTGACCGGTGTGATTGACGACAGCCAGAAATTTGTCTTTGAAACCGAAACGGTGAAGTCGTTCGGGGCTGTGGATATCCAGTCGTTCGGCGTGTCGCACGATGCAGCAGAGCCGATGTTTTACATTTTTCACAACGGAAACAAAAAGCTCGTGCTGATCACGGATACCGGCTATGTGAGTGACCGGATGAAAGGCTTTATTTCCAACGCAGATGCCTACGTATTTGAAAGCAATCACGACGTGGGCATGCTGCGGATGGGACGCTATCCGTGGAGCATTAAGCAGCGGATTTTAAGCGATGTGGGCCACGTGTCCAATGAAGATGCGGCGCTCGCGATGAATGACGTGATCGGACCGAATACAAAACGGATTTATCTGGCGCATTTAAGCTCAGATAATAATATGAAGGAACTGGCGAAAATGAGCGTAACCCAGACGCTTCAATTAAAGGACGCCGGAGTCGGCCACCAGTTTCATTTATACGACACCGATCCAAAGGTGCCGACGCCGCTTGCAGTGATTTAACACAGGCTGTCTCTTTTGAGGCAGTTTTTTTATGCAGAAACCGACTCTCGGCGGCGTATCGGTTGCTTCTTTTTTCGCCAAAAGCGTATACTTTTTTTAGGATAGAACCTGAAAACGGTGAAACAATAAGTTGGCAGAAAGGATGAGAGGATTGGGCTACTATGATGAAGGGCGTACAGCGCGAAACAAACGCGGCGGCGGGAAGGGCGGTTATTTCTTATCAGGCCTTGCCGGTGTTGTTGTCGGAGCGGGTCTTGTCGTGGCAACGGTTCCGTCGGTCGTGGATTATCAAAACAATGGAGACGTCTCTGTTTCCGAAAATGAATCGGCTGGCACATCGGAGCAAGTATCCCTTGATGTGACCACCGATGTGACACAGGCTGTGGAAAAAGCACAGGATGCGGTCGTCGGCATTACAAACATCCAGGCGACGATGAATTTCTTCGGTTCTGAATCCACAACGCAGGAAGCCGGTACAGGCAGCGGTGTGATTTATAAAAAAGAAGGTGACACGGCGTTTATCGTCACGAACTACCACGTGATTGAAGGCGCGCAGCAGCTTGAAGTGACGCTCGCAGACGGAACAAAGGAGCCGGCTGAGCTGTTGGGCGGCGACGTGTGGACCGATTTAGCCGTCCTGACGATCAGCGGAGCCAATGTAAACAAAGTAGCGGAGTTTGGTGATTCCGAAGCGCTTAAAATCGGCGAGCCTGTTATTGCGATCGGGAACCCGCTTGGGCTTGAGTTTTCCGGTTCTGTTACGCAGGGTGTCGTGTCCGGGCTTGAACGTGCCATTCCGGTTGATTTAAACGGAGATATGGTGAATGACTGGCAGGCGGAAGTGCTGCAGACAGACGCCGCGATTAATCCCGGAAACAGCGGCGGCGCCCTTGTGAACATCGCGGGACAGGTGATCGGCATCAACTCGATGAAAATTGCCGAAAGCGCGGTGGAGGGCATCGGGCTGTCGATTCCGATCAATACTGCGCAGCCGATTATTGAAGACCTCGAAGCGTTTGGTGAAGTCAAGCGTCCGGCGATGGGTGTGACGCTTCAAAACGTCAATGAGCTGCCTTCTTACCATCAGCAGGAAACGCTGAAGCTGCCCGAAGATATTAAAGAAGGCGTGATCGTTGAGCAGGTGCTGACAAATTCCCCGGCCGCAAAAGCAGGGCTGCAGGAGTATGATGTTATCACTGCGCTTGACGGAGAGCCTGTGCAGGACGTTATTGCACTGCGGAAATATATGTATAACAATAAACAAGAAGGCGACACCGTAAAAGTGACGTATTACCGCGACGGCAAACAGCAGGAAACGGATATGACGCTGGTGGCGGAGAGTGATTTATAATGGAGAAAAAACAAATGGCCTGCTGTCTCGAGCACGTGGAGCTTGCGCTTGATATTGCCGTAGATGAATACGAAACAGCACCGGTGATGGAAAAAACAACAGAGACTCTCTCATGCGAATTTTGTCAAAATCAAGCCGCATATGTGGTAGGAAACTAATATTCGCCCACAAAATGTGGATGAATTCTGTGGGTATGTGGATAAAGTCAGAAAATTCCCGTTATCAACCTGTTGATAACGGGAATTTTTTCTTTATTTTACAATCACTTCAATCGGTTCTGACACGAGTGTCCATTCCTGGCCGAGCATCGAAAAGGTATGCTGCGCGAAAACATATGACGTCCCCGACTTCTCTGCTTGAATGGTATTCCCATTAACGCTCACGCTATCACCTGCAGCAAAAAGAGTGGTATCAATATGTTCTTTCTTTTCCGTCCGGTAGCTTAAAAATGCATTTGCCTGGACAGTTGATTGCTGCCCGACCTTCAGGTTCCGCTTTTTAACGGGCGTCTCAATGCGGATAGGCGCCTCTGTCAGCCATTGCGTATAATCCGTAATCGGGCCAATTACACCGTTTTGCAGCTGCTCGCCAAAATCGGCTTGATTCCGGAACGTCCAGTGGAAGCTGATCATACCCCGCTGGCGGAGATAAGAAGTAAATTCCGGTGATAAGCTGCTGTAGCTCGCATTAAGCGACGCATTCAAGCGGGTGGCTTCATTCAGTTTTGTGCGTGCGTCTGTCAGTCTGGCCGCTTCTGTTTGCGGGACTGCGGCAGAGTACAAATAGCCCGATGGCAAGTGTGGAGCTGCTTCAACCGATTTTTTAACGCTGTTTAAATGAAAGCTTTGCAGCACAACCTGGTCAGCCATGCCTTCTTCTTCAATAATTTGAATCGTTTCTTCGGCCAGGCCGTCCGCTTTAAGTTCTACAAGCAAAATCACTTCTTTTCCTTTAAACGCCTGTAAAAATTCCCGGAACGTCGGCACCTTTTCTCCGGCAAATTCCTCTCCAAAATAAGAGCCTGCATCCAGCTTCTGAATATCCTCCAGCGTCAGATCCTTCACATTGCCGGTGCCGTCTGTTGTCCGGTCGACCGTGTAGTCATGCATAATGATGATTTCGCCATCCTTTGTTTTCTGGACATCCGTTTCGATTAAATCAGCACCAAGCTCGTAAGACAGATGATAGCCGGCCATCGTATTTTCCGGTGCCAGCGAAGGGGTTCCGCGGTGGGCAGCCACAATCGGGCGCTGAACGAGTGTGTTGTCGGGATACCGGCTGAAGGCGGCTGTAACCGTTTCTGTGTTTTGTGCAATCAAGCCGTCTGCTCCCGTATGAATCGCTTTGTGCGCATCCAGCTCTGTTTCACCCGCCAGATCACTCCAGACAGCCACAGCGCGTGTATGAAAAAGATGCACCGTCTCAGCCGTCAGCAGCTTTTGCGGCAGCACAGCTGTTTTAGCTCCTGAAGCATGAACAGACTGAATCAACTGGTTGATATCATGCTTATTTAACGAATGACCGTCATAGGAGAGAGCCCCGCGTGCGGATGGAACGCGTTCTTTTACCTTTTTTAACAGATCCGGCTGAGTGGAAACAATATGTACATCTTCAATAGACAGCTCCTGCAGAAGCGTCGCGGTTTTTTGTGCCGTTTCTTCATTTTCAAGCTTAATAAGCGGAATCGTCTTTCCTGTCATTTCAGTTAAATAGGTGCGCAGCGGAATACCTTCAACTAGAAGTTCATTGTCGGGCGCCAAAAGCATAGAAGAAACGCCAGACTGCTGCTCAAGCGAAGGTGTTTCCGAAATTACAGTAGGCGCATTCAAGATGACCGTTTCCGGCTGATCACCTAAAAACGCTTCAGACTCGGCCAGCGATTGGGATAAAACCGGTTCAGCAGCCAGAACGTTGTGAGGCGTTTCACCGCCATACATTAAAAACCCAGCGGCTAAAAACAAAGGCACGGTTGTTTTCTTATTCATTAAAATTCCTCCTAAAATAGACTTCGTGATCTATTGTGGCAGGGAAATATTAACGAAATATAAAGAAAACGATAAGTTAGCAAAATAAACCGAAAATTCATTCTTTTTACCTCTAAATGAAAAAAGAAACAATCAAAAGTAGGATATTCACATGTGGATACTATGGTAAAATGTAAACAAAGTGGTTGTTGATATGTGGATAACTTTTGTGGACAACCTGTTCGTAAAATGTTTGTAAAGTGGGGTCGAATTGTGAATATCTCGATTATAACAGTCGGAAAGATGAAAGAAAAGTACTTAAAGCAAGGCATCGACGAGTACGTGAAAAGGTTGTCCGTATATGCCAAACTGGACATTATCGAAGTGCCGGATGAAAAAGCGCCGGAAGTGTTGAGCGAAGCCGAAATGAGTCAAGTAAAGGAAAAAGAAGGAGAGCGCATCCTGGCTAAAATCCATCCGGATGCCCACGTGATCGCCCTCGCCATTAACGGCAAAATGAAATCATCCGAGCAGCTCGCCGCCGATCTTGACAAGCTCGCCACATACGGCAAAAGTAAAATCGCCTTTGTGATCGGCGGCTCACTCGGGCTGAGTGACACCGTTTTAAATCGGGCAAATGAAAAGCTGTCGTTTTCACCGATGACGTTTCCGCACCAGCTGATGAGATTGATCCTAGTGGAGCAAGTGTATCGGAGTTTTCGGATTAACCGGGGGGAGCCGTATCATAAGTAAAAGAAAGTTTCTTTGTGTAATTAAAGCCGGCTGCGATCAGCAGTCGGCCTTTTATTTATTTCCCATTGCAATAATCATACCACCGATTTATCGAGCAGAGGAATTCTATTATTTTGTTCTTTCCACAAACAGATTTTTAAACAAAATCTTCTAGAACAACCTTGCCTATCGTCCTATTGCTTTCGAGTAGCTTGTGGGCCTGACGAACATTCTCTGCTGAAATGGGTCCAAGCACTTCGGCGAGCGTTGTCTTCAGTTTTTGATGGTCCACTGCATCAGCGATATGATTAAGCAACAGATGCTGTTCAATCATATCATCTGTTTCATAAAGCGAGCGTGTAAACATAAACTCCCACACGAAGGTGACGCTTTTTTGCTTGAGCAGTTTGAGGTCAAGCGGAGACTCCGGATCATCAATTGCGCATACAACCCCTTGGGGAGAAACGGCTTCACTGATGCCGGTCCAGTGCTTCTCCAAAGCATTCAGACAGAAAATGTACGGAACATTTTGAAATCCAATTGCCTGAAGCTGTGGAAGGAGCGGGTCATGGTGATTAATGGTATAGTCGGCGCCCATTGATTTAACCCAACTGACCGTTTCCGATCGGGAAGCAGTCCCGATTACAGTAAGCCCAGCCTGTTTTGCAAGCTGAGTGGCAATGGACCCTACACCCCCGGCTGCCCCAATGATCAGCAGGGCCTTTCCTTCGTTGGCACCTGGATCTTGGGAAATAGACATTCGGGTAAATAACGCTTCCCAAGCTGTGATAGAGGTTAGGGGAAGGGCTGCCGCTTCCGCGAAATTCAAGGAAGCGGGCTTGCGCCCAACGATTCGTTCGTCGACCAGGTGGTATTCACTGTTTCCTCCTTGTCGTGCAATACTGCCAGCATAAAAAACTTCATCCCCCGGACGAAACAATGAGCATTCAGGCCCCGCATCTTCAATAATTCCTGCTACATCCCAACCTAGAATTTTAGGAACTTCCTCAACTCTTTCCTTAGGAGCTCGTACCTTTGTATCAACAGGATTGACCGATATGGCCACAACTCTGACTAAAATGTCACGACCCGTTGCTTTTGGTTTTTCTACAACTACGTTCACCAGGCTTTGGGGATTGTCAATTGGAAGGTAACGAGTTAATCCTACCGCCTTCATTGTATTCATGAGGAACGACATCCTTTCCTTTCTATTTTAAATCAATTAATCAGCCGAATTGATATCAGGGGATTAGATTAAATGAGCTCCACCATCGATAAGTACCGATGTACCAGTTGTAAAACCATTTTTCGCTAAATAAACATAGGTTTCCGCTATATCTTCAGGCTGGGCAACACGCCCAACAGGTAATTGCTGGGCAATGCCATTATACATATCTTGTCGTTGATCTTTTGGTATTCCGCCGTAAAGAGGAGTATCAACGATACCAGGTGATACCACATTTACTCTGATAGGTGCCAGATCTACTGAAAGGCCTCGTACTAATCCATCGATTGCTGAATTGATGGAAGCGAGTGTCGTTGCACCTTGAGGAGGGCGTTTCCCGTATACACCGGAAGTTAATGTAATGGAGCTTTCATTATTCAAGTATGGAAGAGCGGCATGGACCGAAATATACTGGCCCCAGAACTTGCTATCAAAAGCTTCTCTTACGGCCGCAACAGGTAGTTCGCTAAAGTGACCCATTGCGCCTTCACCTGCAGTAACGATTAGATGGTCGAAATTTCCAACCTGCTTAAAAAAGTCAGAAACTTTTTCCTCATGACGAAAGTCGATTTCATAACCTTCTACGTTACCACCAAGCATTGCTTTTGCGTCAGATAATTTTGAAGCAGAACGGCTGGCAATAATGATTTGAGCGGATTCATCGAGAAACGCCTTGGCAGCAGCTAAACCAATACCAGATGTGCCTCCTAAAATAACCACTTTTTTTCCTTTGAGTAACATATTTATATCCTCCTTATTTTTACATTTAAGTGTTTACATCATTACGTTTATTTAACCAAAAGTTTTAGTGATTCACGATTAAATGCGGGAATATCTTTTGGTTCTCGACTTGTTACAATATTTTTGCTGATGACAACTTCTTCATCTTTATAGTTTGCACCAGCATTTTTCAAATCGTTGCGAATGGATTTATAACCAGTGATGTCGACACCTTTTAAAAGATCTGTATCGATTAACACTTGTGGTCCATGACAAATGGAAAAAATAGGCTTCTCATCTTGAATAAATGCTTTTGCAAATTCACCAAAACGATCATCTTCACGTAATAAGTCAGGAGAGAATCCACCAGGAATGAGCAAAGCATCAAAGTCTGCAGGATTGACTTCATTAATGGCCTTATCAATTTTTACAGATGTGCCTTTTTTACCGGTTACTTCGTTGCCTGACTGTTTGTCAATCGTGATCACTTCATGACCAGCTTCTTTAAAGGCTTGTGCTGGTTCGGTGTACTCATCATCTTCAAATAAGTTTGTTAGAAGTGTAGCGATTTTTTTGCCCATGCGTACTAACCTCCTTAAAATGATAAATCAGAAGTACAAATATGTATTTTTGTTCCATGATCTGATCTCCTGTGTATTAAATACACTACTGCAGCATGTTCTATTTCTCACGTAATATGCTCAACAAATATAAATATAGGGGGAAATCATGTGAAGATGATACTGCCATTGATCCGTGTGCTAAGTGAAAAAAGGGTATTAACTGAAGAAAGATTTACAGTTCCTTTTGAAAAAATTTATTTGGCGGAGTTTAATGAAGAAGAAGAAGCTGCTGTTATAGTAATACAACATATGGAGTGGATTATTGGTAGCAAACAAACGGTAAAAGAAAAGCCGCAGACATTTTGGAGGAAAGCCAGGCGGATGTGATGAAATCATGGTCATTTCCCAAGTTTTCGACACAATGCTCGCTTGTATTATTGTATAATTATGACAAGATTTATACAAAGCGATAGGTTGTAAACAAAAGGAGCTTGGGACAAAAAGTTCTGGATAGAAGAAAAAGCCGAATGAGCACATTCGGCTTTCTTTTGAACTCTTCATGATGGTAACAGCCTCTTTTGTTTACGTTATGAGTTATTCGATAGGAAAAATTAAAGGTTTTGCCTTTTTGAATTTGCATCCGTCAAAGGGTCGATATTAATATCGTATTTTATTTTAATGTCCATCTTCTCATACATTTCACTCCATTTTTTTTCTTCCATTGGTTTTGAGAATGGTCTTTTTGTTTGTATGCCAAGCTGTAATGGATCCACTTTCAATTCTTGCATCTTTTTAAGTAGCTCATGTGTTTGTTTTTCAAGATGGGTTTCAATATCTTTTTTCATATTTTCTAACTCCTTTGGATCAAATAATTGCTTCTCTCCCCGGTATTCCTCAATCCTAGTGTCTATATTCACGGTATAGGTCATTGTAGAATAGCTGCTATCGATATCTACTTTTATTTTAGATCTGACATGACCCAGTACAACTTCAAATTCTTGAATCGGTAAAACTGCTAAGTAGTGATCGTTGTTTATCAGCTGGAAGATACGATCATCTATAGATGAAATCGTTTTAACTAGCTTTTCATCTTTAAACAAGGCTGTACCTTCATAGTTGACCCCATCCTCTTCTAATTTGAATACAGGCAAGAAAGGATCTGAATAAGGAGTATAGAGCAAATTTTTAAATTCATGAAGATTAACGACAGTTAATTCTCCTTGGTTTTGTACCTCATAATGCTTCAGCATTCGGTAAAACGAGTAATCAAAGTTTTCATCTTTGTCCAATTGACTTTCCATGTATTTTTCAAAATTTCCTTTTACGATAACTAAATAGATTCTCGAAGAAATATCCGGATCAGTCAATAATACATTTATAATGGACATAATCCCGTCTTTTCCAAGCTCATCACTAATTACCAGCATCCGCATTTGTCCGGATTTCATTTCCTGGTAGAAGTTTAAGTTGTACTTCTGTACTCCCTCCTTTAATAAGCTGACTTCTTGCGACATAACAACCTTATTTTCTTTACTTAGAGGAGGCATAATTGTACTGACTTTTAATTCCCCTTTATCCCCCTTACTAATTGACAAAAAGGTAATGGGAGAAATTTCTTCAATAAGGTTATTTTCGGTAAAAGGGGCACAGCCAGATAACGAAAAAGTCATAAAAAGGAGTATCAATCTTTTACATCTCTTTTTATGTAGACGCATGTTTTTTAACCACCTCTTTTTCTCATTACTAACACAACAACAAGTGGCACAAGAAAATAGCCTATGCTTCCAGCTATAATTTGAAGATTAAGTAAAAAGGTCTGCTTCTCCCAAGACTTCCAAAATAATTCATTCACAAGAACCATTCCGATAAAAATAAGGAATGCGCTGAATAACAAACCTTTTCCACTGGACGGCTTGCTCATTTTACCAAAAGCTATTTTAGATGCTCCATAAAACAATAGTAGAAATAGAGAAACTGCAAAAACTAGGTTAAATAATTCAAAGGAAAGCATGATCATATCAGTTCGTTCAATCACTGGGTTTTGAAAATAACGGGCCATATTAACAATTGGATATTGACTTTTACTTAAAAAATCGGAACCGAAATAAAGCAGGGATGCTATAAATAGGAATACATACTCTACAACGGTGAGAGCGTTACCGTAAGACAAATAGCGAAAGGTTTTATTGTTTGTTTTAAGCCATGGTCCCAAAAATACCAGAAATTCCGGACCAGAATAGGAAGACAAAATTAAAAAAAAGGCTTTCCAATTTTCTACTTTCCACTCCATTGGAATAAGTGGATACAAATCACTGAGGTGAGCTATTGGAGGAAAGAAGAAAAAAATGAAAAATGTGATTATCCAAAATGTACAGAAAAAAGAAATCAACACAAAACGAATGGTATGTTCAACGCCCTTACCTGCGACATAAAAACAGAACAATAAAATAAAAAAGACAAGAAAATTTGTATCTGTTGCTGGAAGCATAAATGTTTGAATAATTTCGCTGTATCCTAACGTTATGACGGAAAGTTTAAGTAGAATAAAGAACAACCCGATGAAAGAGAGAAATCGCACCAATTTTTTTCCAAACAATTGGACAAATCCATTATAGCCATTACTAGATAAACGGGTTAAAAGCCACTTCGATAAAAGAAGAAGGTTTAGGTGGGATAATATCCCGACAGCTATAAGCACCCAAATCATATATGGATTGATCAAGATATTTGGCATAATCAGAAAAAAGTATAGCATTTGGAGGCGATTTACTAACAACATGGCATAGAACCCATTATAGGTTTCATTCTTTTTAAATAATTGGTGGGTTTCCATCAAGTCATCTCCTAGTTTTATATCTCTTCAGTTTTAGGGGTTTAAGATGCTCTGGACGCTCCAACATTTTAACTAATGGCCCTCGAATGAATAAATCATTCCAATCCTTTCTAAAGAAAGGGGAAACTGGTGAAAAATAGGGTTGCTTGATTGAAGACAAGCTATTAAGATGGGCTAAAATAGCAATGCTTCCTAGTGCAATCCCAATTAACCCAAGGAAAGAAGAAAAAATAAGAAACATCAATTGAATTAATGAATTTGCTTTTGTCATAAGGTAGTTGGGAATAAGAAAGGAAGCGATCGTCGAGATCCCAACAATGACAATTAATACGTTGCTAGCGAATCCAGCCTCAACAGCCGCTTGACCAATCACAATACCACCAATAACCCCAAGTGTTTGACCTGTTTTTGTAGGCATTCTTAAACTTGCTTCTTTTATGATTTCAATAAAAATTAACATGATAAATGCTTCCCAAAAAGGAGTGAAAGGAAGCTTGCTCCTTGAGTCGACCAAGATCAGAAGTGTTTGTATAGGAATCATTTGATAGTGATGAGTTGTCAATGCCACATAGAAAGGAATCAATGTCACTGACAGAATAAAACAGATATATCGGATGATGCGCAAAAAACTGGCAACTACCCATCGATTAATATAGTCCTCGGGTGATTGGAACAAATGGAAAAAAGTAATGGGTGCAACAAGCGCAAATGGTGTATTGTCTACCAGAAGGGTGATCTTTCCTAATCCCAGAGAATAAGCAACTACATCAGGCCGGTCAGTTTGCTGAAACTGAGGAAAAATACTGTTTTGATGTTCCTCCAGGAATGCCGCAACTTGAGAGGAGTCAAAGAAGAGATCAAAATTAATTTCAGAAATTCTCTCTTTGACTGTTGAAACAAAATCTGGATTAGTCAGCCCATCTATGTACATTAATACAACTTTTGTCTCACTCATAGAACCGACAGAAAACTTCTCTGCTTTCAGTTCATGTATGGGGAGTCGTCTTCGAATCAGCGTAATATTGTGTTCTACTTGTTCACTAAAGCTGTCTTTTGCTCCGAACAGGATGGTTTCTGTTTCGGAAGTTTCAATGGCACAGCTAACCAAAGGTTTTGCGAAGAATCAAATAACAAAACGGACCCTGAAAACAATTGTTTTTTTGCCTCTATAAAAATAGAAATGGGAATAATGGAGGAATTCATAATGCACTCTTGAATAGACGGTTTGGAACAATGAGTTAAAGGTTTTACAATACTTTCATTTAATTTTTCTTGGTCAATGAGAGTTCGTATATAAACAAGATGAATTTTTCGAATATCGGAAATGTCAATTTCCACAAATTGTGCATCATCCATTTGAACGAGGCTTTTTTTCAGAGCTTCTATCGATAATTCTGATTCAGCTATTGATTGAGCAACAAGCTTACTTTCACTTTGTTTTTTTTTCCAAAACATGTACATCCCACCCCTCTTATTGAGAAAAAACTTTTCTGGTCGTACTTAAAAACTTCATATTCATACACATTATTAGCAATTTAATTTTAAAATATACAAAACACGTAGAGGTGCATAACGACCCAAGAGGAACAAAGGCAATCCATAATAGATAGACCTTCTTCATCTTAAAGATTGTTATACTAAAGAGATGGAACGTGTGCTGAAGGCAAGCGGCGTAAAAGATGTGAATACGGAAAAAGCGGAAAGGGCATTTTAGCAGGTGGTTGAAGACACGATGATTGAAGGATTTAAGCTGCTTCCGGAAGAGCTGTTGAAGAGAGAGTGGGTGCTCCCTCATCCAGCTATCTAAAATGGACAAGGGAAAAAACCGCATTTAGCCCTGCTACGGTGAGCCGTACCAGGGCTAAATGCGGTTTTATAAATTAAAATAGCACAAAAAAGAGACATTCCAGAGTCGATAATGATCGACGCGAGACGGTCTCTTTTTTTATATTACTGAACAGAATACATTCTCAGCTGGTTATGATGCCGTCCGATCGGTACGACAGAAGGAGAACCCGAAACAGGATCTTCGACTACTGTACAATGAAGGCCGAAAATATCTTCAATCAATGTGCTAGTAATAACATCTGACGGCTTGCCTTCTTCGACCAGGCGTCCTTTATGGAGAGCAAAGATATGATCGGCATACCGGGCGGATAAGTTAATATCATGAAGCACCATGACAATGGTTGTGCCGTGCTTACGGTTCAGATCTGTTAAAAGATCCAGAATTTCAACTTGATACGTAATATCTAAGTACGTTGTCGGTTCGTCGAGAAACAGGATGTCTGTTTGCTGCGACAGCGCCATGGCAATCCAGACGCGCTGCCTTTGACCGCCTGAAAGTTCATCAATGTGCTGATCCGCAAACTCCGTGATGTTCATCATGTCCATCGCTTCCGTCACCGCTTCGTAATCCTTTTTCGTCCAGCCTTTTAAAAACGACTGATGCGGAAACCTTCCTCTTCCGACTAAGTCGGCAACGGTTATTCCCTCAGGAACGATTGGGGACTGCGGCAAAAGCCCTAAGACGCGGGCTAACTGTTTTGGCGGCATTTTATGAATAGGCTGTCCGTCCAATGTTACTTGCCCGGAGGTCGGTTTGATCAGCCGCGCCATGGTTTTCAGGAGGGTTGATTTTCCACAGCCGTTGGCGCCGATAATAATGCTTATTTTATTACTTGGAATCGACAGGCTGACATTATGCAGAATGGTTTTTTGATCGTACCCAGCGGTGATTCCTTCAGATTGAAAAGTATGTGTCGGTTTCATTATAAATCTCCCTTTCGATTCATTCGGATCAGCAAGTAGATCAAGTAAGGTGCGCCGAGAATGCCTGTGATGACACCTACAGGATATCTGGCAACAAAGGCGAATTGTCCAATAAGGTCAGATGCTAAAACTAAAATAATGCCAACAAGACCTGCCGGGATCAGGCTTGAAAACCCAGCACCGACCAGTCTTTTGGCAATCGGGCCGGCAAGAAACGAAATAAAGGCAATCGGGCCTGTTGCAGCAGTCGCGAGCGAAATCATAAGCACGGAACTGATAATCAGGACGAGCCGCGTTTTATTCGTGTCGACGCCAAGTGAGGTAGCTGCCTGCTCGCCAAGTTCCAGCATCTCTAACCGTTTCCCGAACACGATGAGAATAGGTGTGAAGAAGAGAACGGCCAGCATAAGCGGATAAAGCTCCTCCACCTTGGCCCCATTTAAACTGCCGCTGAGCCATCTCATAGCAGTCGGAATATCATGCTCCTGACCGATCAGCAGCAAGTAAGAGATCACCGCATTGAGCATAGCTTGAATGCCGATCCCGATTAAAATTAAGCGGCCGATGGAGAAGGAAGAGCCTTTTGATAAGAAAAAGATAATGAGTACAGTCGCAAGTCCGCCAACAATAGAAGCGATCGAAACGACGGCGTTGCTTGTCTGCAGCACGATAATACAAAAAACAGCCGCAGCACTTGAACCGGCGGTTATGCCGATCACGTTTGGATTGGCCAGCGGGTTTCGGAGCATCGTTTGAAACACGTGCCCGCCCACACCGAAAGCAAATCCGGCAAAAACACCTGCAACCATTCGTGGAAAACGAATCGTTTCCACTGCAAATGATGCCCCCTTCACCTGCTCACCCAAAAGCACCCTCACGACATCCGACACAGGGTAAATCGTGTTTCCCAGCATCAGCATCGTGCAGCACAGCGCAACAGCAATGAGTGCAAGGGAGGAGGTGACGAAGATAAAACGACGACGTCTCTTTATTCTGCCTGCCATAATAACATTCATTGATTCATTCATCATAAAGACCGCATTTTCGCTTTCATAGTAATTAAGATTAAGATCGGAGCGCCAACAAATGCTGTCACTACGCCCACTTCAAGCTCACCGGGATTTCCAAGGATCCGGCCGCACACATCTGACAGGGTTAAAATAATAGCCCCTGAAAGAGCAGACATCGGAATAACAAAACGCAGGTCCGGACCGATGACCAGTCGAATCACATGGGTGGCGAGCAGACCGATAAAGCCGATTGGACCTGCCAGTGCAGTTACAGCACCACACAGGATGACGCCGCCAAAGGCCGCAACGAGTCGAAGTGTTCCTGTACGTACGCCCAGTCCTGTAGCTGCTTCATCCCCTAAAGCCAGCGCATTTAGTGCGGGCGCTGTAAGAAGAGCGATCAACAGCCCGACAGCAAGAAAAGGAACAAGAAGCGAGAGAGAGTCCCAGTTTCCAGACCCCACACTGCCCACCTGCCAAAATCTAAATTGATCCATCACGTTTGAGCGGGGAATCATAATCGCCATGACGAGAGATGATAACGCAGCACTGGTAGCAGCACCTGCTAAAACGAGTTTAAGGGGCGTGGCACCGCCACTCCCCATCGACCCAATTCCGAATACAAAAATAGCTGTTATCATCGCTCCCGCTAACGCAAGCCAAATGTATTGGCCCGGTGAACCAATATTCAAAAAGGAAATCCCACAAACGACGAACAGCGCTGCGCCGGTGTTAACCCCTAATATACTGGGGTCCGCAATCGGATTGCGCGTAACGGATTGCATGAGAGCCCCGGAAACACCCAAAGCCGCACCACACATCAAGCTGAATACCGTCCTTGCAATTCTCTGGCGCACAACATTTGCGCCGTGAGTTTGAACATCAGGATGGAACAAGCCGTTCATTAGCTCATTCCACCCAACGAGACGAGATCCAAAAGCAAGAGAAGCCACTACGCACATACCGAGCAGCACAACGGATAAGATCAGCACTTTCAGGAAATGCTTCGGCAAATATACTTGCTTACGTTCGGAAGCGGATGTCGTATTCATTTTACTGAACTTTGCTTACCGCTTCGGAAAGCAATGTCAAGTAGTCATCAAGCGTATATTCAATCGAAAGTGTACTTGGCGTTCCTGCTGCGGCAAGGGGTGTATTATCTCCAATGATGACGACAGATCCTCTTTCTACTGCTGGGATTTTCCCATAGATTGGATCTGCTTGTAAAGCAGCAAGCGTGCTGTCATCACCATATGAAACGAGAATGTCTGCATCATTCAGCATGTCTGCGTTTTCCGCACTTAATTCTAAATAGAAGCTATCTGAGCCTTCCAGTTCGCTTGTAATGTTTTCCGGATACTCCATGCCTAGTTCAGTCAGGAATTCTCCGCGTGGATCGGTCGGCGAGTAAATATAAAACTTCGATAAATCAGCTGCACTGATGCTGACGAAAGCCGCTTTTTTCCCTTCTAATTCCGGGTACGCACTTACTTTATCCGCAATGAATTTCTCTGTATCTGCAATCAGTTGCTTCCCTTCTTCTTCCATGCCCATGCCCATTGAGTTGTATGTTACTTGTTCACGCCATGAAGCAACCCAAGGGCTTGTTTGGTACGCAACAACAGGAGCAATTTCACTTAATGTATCATATTCTTCTTGTGTAATCCCTGAATAAGCGGCAAGGATCACATCTGGAGCTGTATCCGCAATTGCTTCAAAGTCCAAACCGTCCGTATCCTGGAAAATCGTTGGCGCTTCTCCGCCAAGCTCTTCTACTTTCTCAGCAGTCCATGGCAGCATTCCGCTATCATCTTGAACACCATAGTTTGCAGCTGAAAAACCGACAGGGACAACGTCAAGAGCAAGAGCTACGTCCTGGTTTGACCAGGCAATCGTCGCCACGCGTTCTGGTTTTTCTTCAATCGTTGTTTCACCAAACGCATGCTCAATGACAATTGGGTATTCCGCTGATTCTGTGCTGGATTCGTCAGTTGAAGACGATTCAGGCTCATCGCTTGCTTGCTGACCGGAACAGCCGGCTAGAACAAGCAAAAGCAGCGCCATAAGTAATGGTGTGAATAATGAGAATTTTTGTTTCTTAATCATATTGTGTATCCACCCTTTATGTAATTTTAGTTGATAATAATTATCAATATCATTAATGTATATGGTCTTGGTAGGCTTGTCAATAAGTATTTCGCGTGTAATACAGTAGAAAACAAGGAGGAACAAGGGAAAGCGGCTTTTTTTTAGCTTTCAGAAAAGGAGGAATAGTTATCGATTTTCTCACTTAAAACCTGAAGCACTAGCCAATCTGTGGTCCTTTTTTATTAACAGCTTTACAAGACTTAACAAGTACAGAAAATAAACAATAAGAAAAGCTATTTACTTTGCGTGAAATAGATGTTACGATGCTTTTAGATGTAGTAATAATTATTACTTTTATTTAATTTAGTGTTATTTTTATCACGTGAGAAGGGTCTTTTTTTAAAGTCATCATTGAATACGCTTTCAATCAGAAAGTGTGGAAGGAGTGTTTTAAATTGAGTTATACAGCACCGCTTTTATCGATGAGTGTAATTGAACGAGCCAGAAGGCTGAATACGACGCTTGTTTCGGATGCGATGGGATGTACGGGCTCCATGCACCACACCGTCAAGCCCGCAGCTTCAGGGATGAAGGTTGTTGGAACGGCGCTGACGGTTGATTTAAGAGCGGGAGACAACCTGTTCCTGCATCAAGGAATTTATTGCGGGGGAGAAGGGTATGTTCTGGTCGCAGATGGAAAAGGCCACACCGAAAATGCATACCTCGGAGAGCTGATGGCCGGAGCAGCGAAGGCGATAGGGCTTGAAGGGATTGTCATTGACGGACTTGTTCGGGACAAAGAGATGCTCGCTGAAATGGGCTTTCCGATTTTTGCGAAAGGCTTTACGCCAAACGGGCCGTTTAAAAATGGACCGGGAGCGATTAATACGCCGATTTCCTGTGGGGGTGTCACCGTTCATCCCGGTGATCTTGTCATGGGGGATGAGGATGGCGTCATTGTCGTTCCGCAGAACACAATAGAAGAGGTGTTAATGAAGGCGGAAGCTAAACTGGAATATGAAGAAAAACGCGTTCAAACGATAGCGGAATACGAGGAAAAGCGTAAGCAGGGGCGTGCAGAAGGATTAAGTATCGCACCGCCATGGCTGGCAGATAAAATAAAAGAATTCGGCTTTTAAAAAAGGAGAGGAATATCGATGCACGTAGGATTTGTCGGATTTGGGGAAGCAGCCTTTGAACTGGCCTCAGGTTTACGAGAGCAAGGACTTAACAAGATGACAGCGTATGACCCGCTTTGGAACGTACCGATGCATAGTGAGCGGATTGCAGACCGTGCGGCGTCAGCAGGGGTAGCACTCGTACAGCGGGCAGAGGCCGTGCTGGAAAACACGAATGTCGTGATCGTTGCGGTACCGGCGGATAAAGCACTCCAGGCAAGCATTGAATTAAAATCGTATGTAAAAAGCGGTATGCTGTATGTAGATGTGTCTGCATCCAGTCCAGCTGTAAAAAAACAAGCAGCCGCTCATATTCAAGAAAAAGGCGGCCGGTTTATTGATGCAGCGATGATGGGACCGCTGCCCGTTTACAAGCAAAGCGTCCCCATTTTGGCGAGCGGAACCGGGACGGATGAATGGATCGCGGCCATGCAGCCGTATGCGATGAACATAACAAAGGTAAGCCAGGTGCCGGGAGAAGCTACGGCGGTAAAGCTTATACGCAGTATTTACATGAAGGGCGTTGCGGGCCTGTATATTGAACTGCTGGAAGCCGCTCACGAATTCGGTGTAGAAACGCTGGTTCTTGATTCTCTTAGTGAGACGATCAACGGCCGCTCGTTTGAAGAAACGATGAACCGGCTTGTAACGGGAACGGCTTTTCACGCAACAAGACGATCAATAGAGCTCGGGGGTACGATTGAGATGCTGGATGCAGCCAATATCGATTCTTCTATGTCGAAAGCGGCAAAAGAAAAAATTGAGAAGCTTGCTTCGTTGAACGTAAAAGAGAAATGGAATGAAGAAAAGCCTGCGCACTGGCTGCAGGTAATTGAAGCCTTTAAAGTGACAAGCTGATGAGCAAAAGAGCTGCGGCGTTCGTCAGTGCCGCACGCTTTCGTTATTCATTCTGAAGAAAAGGGGTGCCTTATGGGTATTGGAATTTGGGCGTTGCTCATGTTTATTGTGGTCATTGTCTTCTTTAATCTGGTGCTGAAGCGGAACATTGCGGAGGCGATGCTTGCTGGCTTTATTGTAACCGCTTTATTTGGTGGGGCTCAAGCGCCAGAATTGATGTGGAGTGGACTTGTGTTTGCAGCAACAAATGATGTTTTATACGCCTCTGTCGCATTTGTTTTCATGGCATATGTCATCGATAAAACAGAAGTCATTGCCAGTTTGATTAAAATTTTGAACTCGCTTCTCGGACGTTTGCCGGGTGGAGCAGCGTATGTGGATACGATTGCCTCCGGTGTGATGGGCACGCTGGCTGGCTCGAATTCAGGCAACACCGCGACGACCGGTTCGATTACTGCACCGTGGATGGTCCGGTCCAACTTCAGCAAAGAACTGTCGGCAACGGTCGTCGCAGGAAACGGCGGGCTGGGTGCCGCGCTTCCGCCGAGTGCATCCATGTTCATTATGCTTGGTTTTGCACCTGTTGCAGCGGTTATTTCAGAGGGTGATTTATATGTTGCCTTGTTTATTGCCGGGGCCTATCAAGTCATTTACCGCATCTTTTTAATTATGTTTTTTGTAAAGCGAGACAAGATTAAATCGGTTTCGCCGGATTTTATCCAGCCATTAAAGGAATCGCTGCGTACAGGCTGGACGTCTACACTCATTTTCCTGGGAGCATTAATTCCAATTGTGATGACGATTGGTCCACTCGCCGACTTTTTTGCGGCTAATCCGTCTATCGGTGAAGGCGCGTTGGACAGCATTTCACTCATCACATGGATTCCGATTTTAATTATCATCATCAGTATGATTGTCGGGCGTGCTCACCTTCCGAAAACAAAAAAGGACTGGTCATCCTTTTTAACCGATGCGATCCCGCGCTTTTCAACAATTGGCGCCCTGCTGGTCTTTGCGTACGCATCAAGTCAAGTATTGACAGACCTCGGACTGGCTGAAGATTTAACCGCGTTGATGGGCTCGATTGCCATTTCTAAATGGCTGATGGTCGTTTTGGTAGGCTTGCTTGTAGCGCTTGTGGCAGGACCGCTGTCTTCTACTGCAACGCTTACGGCAATCGGTTTGGTCGCTTTTACTGGAATGGTGTCAGCAGGGGTGGACCCACTGCTGGCGGTCGTGGCGATTCTCGTCTTTGCTTCAACAGAAGGCGCTTCTCCACCGGCATCCGGTTCGATCTTTATCGCCGCTTCATTAGCCGGCGCGCAGGCAGAAAAAACGTTTGTGCCGTTGATTATTTATTATGTTATTCCGATTTTATTGATCGGCTATTTGATCGCCATGGGCATTCTTCCAGTGCCAATGTAAAAAAGGAGGGGAAACAATGAGAAAATTGCTGGCAACTTTATTTAAACTGTGTCTTGTCCTGTTTCTTTCGGGCGGCACGTGTCTTGTGGCCGGACAAATCGGCGGGCTGCTTTTGCAAAACGGCGATATGGTGACGAGAACGTGGAATCTATTTGCCAATCCAACATTCACAATCAGTGCCATTGGCGGCGTACTCGGTTTTATCTTAAGCTATTTTCCAGCCGAAAAAGCAGAAGAAGCAGAGCAGTATGCGTCGAACGAATGGAATGAAAATGTAGAGAATATTCGCTGATCGGTTACTTAAAGCAGACACTCCTTTTGGGGATGTCTGCTTTTTCTTGTGTAAAGCCAGCCATTTTTACAAAAAATCGAATAGGTGATACTATTTCGTTAAAGATAAAAGGTGGAAAATTTACGACAGCCGATGTCCAATGGGAGAGATAAAATGGAAAACCCAATTATTGCGTTGCAAGAAAATATTTCAAAGCTGACGGAAACTCAAAAAAAGGTAGCCGATTACATTATTAAAAACCCGCTTGATGTTGCTTTTTTGACCGTCGATCAATTAGCAGGTCTTGTTGGAACGAGTACAACGACGATTATGCGATTAACATTCAGTGTCGGCTATTCAGGCTATACAGAATTTCAAAAAGGCCTTCAGGAAATACTGCGCAACCGTGCTGCACCGCAAACGCGACTGGAAGCGAATATAAAAGAGATGGGCGAAAACAATTTATGGGGACGGTACGTGGAAAGTCAGATCGATAATATTCAAGATACGATTAACATGGTTTCGCCGGAACTGCTGGACCAGGTGATGGATAAATTGGTTTCCGCTGATCGGATCATCTGCACGAGTGTCAGAAGCGGCTTGCCTGTCGCCCAATACTTGACACACGGGCTGAACCGCCTTCTTGGCAATACACAGCTTATACTCTCAGATGTAAGTGACTGGGTGGATACGCTTGTCAATATGACCTCCAATGATGTGGTCATTGCCGTAAGCTTCCCCCGCTATGCCAGAAGAATTATTGACCTTACTGAAACAGCAAAGAAAAACGGTGTGCAGGTGATTTCAATCACAGACAGCTACTCCTCTCCTTTAATGAAGTATTCCGACATCGTGCTGCCTTGCAACTCAAGCAGCATTGCTTTTCATAATTCGGCGGTCTCTTCTATGTTTGTGGCCGATTATTTAATCAGCGCCATTGCGATTAATTATCCGGAAAGAACAAAGGAACGTCTCGATAAGGTAAATGAAA
Organism: Domibacillus enclensis; assembly: GCF_900156125.1. Lineage (GTDB taxonomy): Bacteria > Bacillota > Bacilli > Bacillales > Domibacillaceae > Domibacillus > Domibacillus enclensis. The sequence goes on from NZ_FTLX01000006.1 coordinate 66,974, forward strand.
CGCTGACGAATATGAACTATCATTCTATCCAGTGAGAAGCACAACCATAAGAAGGGGGAGGTCGCGAGTGGAAGAAAACGATAAAGTGAAACGATTTGATACATGTGAAGCTGTCCTAAAGGAGCTCGAAGCACTCGGCACAGCACGAACGAAAAAGGTGTATGTCGGAAATGGAGCACAAGAGCCGCTGTTTGGTGTAGCAACAGGCGCGATGAAGCCGATGGCCAAAAAAATCAAGCAGGATCAGGCGCTGGCGGATGAGCTGTATGAAACGGGGAATTACGATGCGATGTATTTTGCAGGAATCATTGCGGACCCGGAGGCGATGACGGAGGAGGATTTTGACCGCTGGCTGAAGGGAGCTTATTTCTTTATGCTTTCCGATTATGTCGTGGCCGTTACGCTGGCGGAGGCGCCCATTGCCGAGCAGGTGGCGGACCGGTGGATCAAAAGCGGTGAAGAGCTGGCGATGTCGGCCGGATGGAGCTGCTACTGCTGGATGCTCGGGAACCGGCCGGATGAGGCGTTTTCAAGCGAAAAGCTGTCTAGCATGCTGGGCATGGTGAAGCGTTCGATTCACGAAGTGCCGGTGCGAACGCAAATCGCGATGAATCTGTTTTTAACCACGGTTGGCGTATCCTATAAGCCGCTCCATGAACAGGCGCTTCAGGCAGCAAAGGAAGCGGGGCCGATTGAAATCAAGCGGGAAGGCAAAAAAAACAGCGTGCTGAATGCGTTTGAGAGCATTCAAAAAGAAGTGGATAAAGGACGGATCGGGTTTAAGCGCAAGCACGTCAGATGTTAAAAGGGGAGCGAACGATGATGATGAAAAAGGAGAAGATCACGGCCGCACAGCAGGACATGTTGTTTCAAACGTTGCGGGACCGTTTCGAGAAAAACCGGGGCCGTCATGAAGGGATGGAGTGGGCAAAAGTCCAGGCGAAGCTTGAAGCAAATGCAGAGAAAGTATGGTCGCTTTATCAAATGGAAGAAACGGGTGGTGAGCCGGACGTAACCGGGTTTGATGGGGAAGCCGGGGACTATCTTTTTGTGGATTGCGCAACGGAAAGCCCTAAAGGCCGCCGGAGTGTGTGCTACGACCAAAAGGCGCTGGAAGCCCGGAAAAAGAATAAGCCTGAAAGCAGCGCGGTTGAAATGGCTGCTGCGATGGGCATTGAGCTGCTGACGGAAGAACAGTACCGGGAGCTGCAAACGCTTGGAGAATTTGACAGGAAAACATCAAGCTGGGTGCGGACGCCTGAGCCGATCAGGCAGCTTGGCGGCGCTCTTTTTTGTGATTGCCGCTATAAAACGGTGTTTGTGTATCATAATGGAGCGGATTCGTATTATGCGGCACGGGGATTCCGCGGCTTGCTGAGAGTGTAGCGCTGGAGAGCGCCGGAAAAAGAGAAAGAACGCCGGTATCCATCTCCCGATCGCCGGTAACTGAATATATCGGCGATCGGGCGTGGTTTTCCAGCGTTAGGAGAGAGATACCGGCGATCGGGAACGTTTTTCGGCGTTGCACCAAGACAACCGTCGATCGCGGATTGATCAGGAATCCATCGATTTGAAAAACGGAATTTTCTTGAGCGCAGCACAAACTGGAATCGCGACCAAAAGCCCGACAACATTTTGCACGAGGTTGCCCGGGATCGAGGCGGCAGGAACAATCCAGCTGCCGAACAGCACCGCTTCGCAAATGTAGTAAACGACCAGCATAAACGGAACAGAAGCGATGGCGCCTAAAATGTTGAAAGCGCTGCTTTGGCCGTTTCGCCCGTTTGACCAGGCGATTTTGCCGACGACGTAGCCTTGAAGACCGCGGGCGACCACCGTAAACGGAGCCCAGAGTGTCCAGCCAGAAACTAAATCAAACAGCCCCATACCGACTGCGCCAGCGATAGCGCCTTTTTTTGGTCCGAATAAAATAGAAATAATAAAGAGCATGGCAGTACCCAGGTGGACCAGTCCGCCGTTCGCTGCAATGGGTAGCCGGATGTTTAATAAAAGGGTGGCGATAAAAACGAGTGCAATGGCCATTGACGTCAAAATTAAATGAAATGTACGTGCAGAAGCTGTGTTGTTTTTCATGTTCAAATACCTTCCTTGTATGATCCATCTGTAAAGATGTCCTTGATAACAGTAGCAAAGAACCGCCCGCTTGAAAAGAGTGAATCTGAAGGGATTTTAATCAAAAACGGACTGCTCAGTTTTTCTGCCCTTTTAAAAAAATCAAAATTATCATATAATAGGAGATAGTTTAATTTATAAAAAACAGGAATGGGCTATCACATAGGTAGAAGTGAGACAGAAAAGGTGTGTGACACGGTCGCGCCTTGGCTCGGTGGAACATCTGAGCATAAGCGCTTACATCCTTTCTGCAAATTCAAGGGTAGAGGGAAGGTAAACATGAGTAACAGAGAAACGAATACAGACGTTATTTTGATTGGTGCCGGAATTATGAGTGCGACCCTGGGAATTCTGTTAAAGGAATTGGACCCTAACTGCAACATTAAAGTATTTGAGAAGCTCGAAGGTGCAGGAGAAGAAAGCTCGAATGAGTGGAACAATGCAGGAACAGGACATGCAGCGCTGTGTGAGCTGAACTATACGGCGGAAAAGCCGGATGGATCGATCGACATTAGCAAAGCGATCAATATTAATGAACAGTTTCAAGTATCTATGCAATTCTGGTCACACCTTGTGAAAAACAAGCTGATCGAGAATCCGCAGGAATTTATCATGCCATTGCCTCACATGAGTTTAGTAGAAGGGGACGAAAATGTCGCGTTTTTAAAGAAACGGTTTGAAGCGCTCTCAGCCAATCCCTTGTTTCAAGGAATGGAATACTCGGATGATCCATCCACATTAAAGGAATGGATTCCGCTTATTATGGAGGGACGTTCATCGAGTGATCCGATTGCCGCAACCAAAATTGATTCCGGAACAGACGTGAACTTTGGTGCGCTGACACGGATGCTTTTTGACCGGTTAAAGACCGAGAACACAGATATTCGCTACCGTCACAGTGTAGAGGATTTAAAACGCACGGAACACGGATTATGGGAAGTGAAAGTGCGCAATCATGAAAAGAATACGCTTGAATACCATACAGCGAAGTTCGTTTTTGTCGGCGGCGGCGGCGGAAGCCTGCACATTTTGCAGAAATCCGGCATCCCGGAAGGCAAGCACATTGGCGGATTCCCGGTGAGCGGCATCTTTATGGTGTGCAACAATCCGGACGTGATCGCACAGCATCACGCCAAAGTATACGGCAAAGCGAAGGTCGGAGCACCGCCGATGTCGGTTCCACATTTGGATACACGGTTTATTGAAAATAAAAAGTCATTACTGTTTGGCCCGTTTGCCGGCTTTACGCCGAAGTTTTTGAAAACAGGCTCGATGATGGACCTTGTGACATCCGTTAAACCGGATAATCTCCTGACGATGCTGTCAGCGGGGGCTAAAAATATGTCCTTAACAAACTACCTGGTCCGTCAGGTTATGTTATCAAAGGAACAGCGCATGGAAGAGCTGCGTGAGTTCATCCCGAACGCCAAAAGCGAGGATTGGGACTTTGTTGTAGCCGGCCAGCGCGTGCAGGTGATCAAGGATACGGAAGCAGGCGGAAAAGGAACACTTCAATTCGGCACAGAAGTCGTCAGTGCAGAGGATGGTTCGATTGCAGCACTGCTCGGGGCTTCACCGGGTGCGTCAACCGCAGTTCAGGTCATGCTCGAAGTCTTGACGAAATGCTTCCCGGACCGGATTCAGGAGTGGGAGCCGAAGATTAAAGAAATGATTCCATCGTACGGCCTGTCGCTGATGGAGAATCCAGCGCTGCTGAATGACATTCACACATCAACAGAAGAAACGCTTCAGCTGAGCAGCAAAAAACCCGTTTACAATTAACGATAAAAGAAGCATCAGGAATCGTCCTGGTGCTTCTTTTTCTTTATGGTCAGCCTAGCGGGATGGCTGCTTTGACCGCCTTCACAATGTATTTGTCCGGCCATGCAGCGAGCAAGCCGAAGATGCTGGCGTGGTGAAGCTCAAGCTGACGGATTTTGGCCGTTGCCGTTCCTTTCAGCAGCTGAGCGAGCAGGTGAAGTGTCATGTTTATGTCTGTTTCCTGCAAAAAATCGGTAACGGCCAGCACGTCCGAGCGTGTTAAGTGGAACTCGCCTATATGAAACAAGACATCTGTTGGCTTTGGCTGGCGCAAAAGTGCTTGCTCCTTGAGCTCTTCATGGAGCTGCAGCAGCTCCTTTTGAAGCGTATCGAAGCGGATGTGCTCTGCTTTTTTCAATAACGTAACGTCCGGCAGCTTCACGTGGGACAAAGAAAGCAGGTCAGGTTCGATCTGTTCTTCCGGGAAGGTGGCGTCACGCAGCGACAGAGAAAAGAGCACAGCCGGATGCGCTTCGCCGGCGCAGCTGCGAATGATTTCCTCGTAAGGCGCCAGCTGCTGCTTTAGCTGCTGGAGTGTCCGCAGTCCTTCGATAACATTCATGCTTTGCAGGGCAATCTCGTTAAATTGCCGTTCGATGGTGGCAATCCGTTTCACGGCCTGCTCGATGCTGACCTCGTTCGGAAGCTCGACACGGCCGTTGAATAGGTTCCATTTCACCGAAAACGAGCACGCAGGGCAGCTGCATAAAAGAGCGTCCTCCTCGTAGTGAAGTGTGAGCTCTTTTTCGTGTGTGCACACGCTCCATTTCCAATCAGCGGGAATCTGACGATAAGGGCGCATGACAATCTCAACCCGGTGACGCCAAAAGGCGAGATCCTCCGGGTACTTTAAAACGGCAAGAAGAGATGATTTGTTCATCACTTCCACAGCTTCGATCACGTTCTTTTTCGAACGGGCAAGGGAAATAAACGGATGATCAGCGTAGGCTTCCTTGATTTTTTCAAGCCATGTATGCGGCGGCGCCTGATCGATGCGGGCATAAAAAACATATTCCTTTACTAATTGTTTCACGTGAAACACAAGCTCGTCGGCCGAAAGTGTTCCGTAACGAACGTCATAAAACAGGTCGTCCTGCAGGGGAAGTCCGCGCTTTAAAGAATGTTTTTTCCATAAAAACATTACCGGCTTGATGAAATGAGGATAAAGCCGTTCTTTTTTCGAAATGCCAATAGGCAGGCGCACATCACTGGCCGCTAAAAATTGCTCGAGCAGCAGATGTTCTTCAGGAGACAGCGCGGCTATTTCTGCTGAGACAATTTGCTGCACTCGGGACAAAATCGCCCGTTCTTCTTTATGGCCAATTGACCGGATTTCTGGGTGCTTTCGTCCGACCGGAACAAACAGCAGGGATGTATACGGTTCAAAGACGAAGCCCGGTATCGATTCTCTCATTAGCCAAACACTCCTCTATGATGATGTCTTCTATTATAAGGTGCAAGGAAACGAATCTCGACTTTGTACCCTCTGAGAAGCGCAAAAGCGTATTTCAGTGTATTCTTATGATAGGAAACATTCTGAAAAAAGGACGTGGGAATATGTCAGAGCGAGATATGTCGAAATACGAGAAAAAAATTATTGTACGAAACATCCGCATCGGAGATATCGATGCGATCCTGAGCCTGTCAAACCGCTGTTTTCCGGGCATGGAGCCATGGAAGCGTGAGCAGCTAGAGAGCCACATTCATACGTTTCCGGAAGGGCAATTTTGTGTGGAATACGAGGATAAAATTGTCGGCTCCTGCTCGAGCTTGATTGTGAACTTCGACGAGTATGATGACCAGCACACGTGGAACACCATTACGGACCATGGCTACATTACGAATCATGATCCGAATGGGTTTAATTTATATGGAATTGAAGTGATGGTCGATCCGGAGTACCGCCGGATGAAGATTGGCCAGCGCTTGTATGACGCACGAAAGGATCTTGCCCGTGAATTAAATCTGCAAAGCATTATTATCGGCGGACGCATTCCAAATTATCATCAATATAAAGCAGATATGACACCGAGGGAATATGTGACGGCTGTTGAAAAGCACAGCATTTACGACCCGGTACTGTCATTCCAGCTGATGCAGGGCTTTACGATCAAGCGGATTAACACGCGGTATTTGCCGGATGATACAGATTCGGCTTCTTTTGCGACGTTAATGGAATGGAACAACATTGACTATTTGGCTAAATCGCGCCGTGTGTACCGGGCGTCGTTTCCCGTCCGTATTTGTGCGATTCAGTACATGATGAAAAAAATTGATTCCTTCGAGGATTTTTCACGGCAGGTCGAATATTATGTTGATGTAGCGGCTGACTTCGGCTCCGATTTCGCTGTATTCCCCGAGCTTTTCACAACCCAGCTCATGTCGTTTCTCGAGGAAAAGCGTCCGGACAGTGCGGTGCGCCGGCTTGCGACGTATACGGATCAATATATCGAGCTGTTCACTGAACTCGCAGTGCGGTACAACGTGAACATTATCGGCGGCTCGCACTTCGTAGAAAAAGACGGAAATATCTTTAATGTGGCGTATTTATTCCGCCGCGACGGCACGATTGAAAAGCAGGAAAAAATTCATGCCACTCCAAACGAGCGCAAATGGTGGGGCATCTCAGAAGGAAATGCGATTGAAGTGTTTGACACAGACTGCGGCAAAATTGCCATTCAAATCTGCTACGATGTGGAGTTTCCTGAGCTTGCCCGCATTGCGGTCGACCGGGGCGCGAATATTATCTTTGTTCCGTTTTGTACGGATGACCGCCAGGGGTACTTGCGTGTCCGCTACTGTGCACAGGCGCGTGCCATTGAAAACCAGGTATACACATGCATTGCCGGAACCGTTGGCAACCTGACGCATGTTGAGAACATGGACATCCAATATGCACAGTCGGGCATTTTCTCTCCATCGGACTTCGGCTTCGCACGGGACGGTATTGTCGGCGAGTGTGATGCAAACGTTGATACCGTCGTCGTAGGGGATGTTGATTTGGAAAAGCTGAGACGATCAAGAAATACAGGATCGGTTCAGCATTTGCGTGACCGCCGCCGTGACTTGTACCGGATTGAGCTGAACAGTTTAGAGGTTGATTGACGAATCGACCGGAAAACGGTGCGAGATGGCCGGTTTTTTGTTCAAGATGACCGGATTCCATTAGGCAACGGCCGGAAAGCGGGGAATTCGGTCATCCGCTGCTGAAATCCGGTCGATTTCCGCGTTTTTCCGGTCCACCAAACTGAAAACAAGCAGCTTCGTCTACAAATGACGAGGCTGCTTGTTTTTATTCCAGCTCTTTTTTAGCGGGAAGCGTTTCGGCGGTTTCTTTGTTGCACAGGACAAAAAGCCGAGCGTCTGCTGGAATGGGTTCGTCCAGCTTTTGGTTGATGTGCAGGTCAGTGTGATCCGCGACAAGTGTAGCCCCCTGTTCAAGCAGCGCTAAAAATGCATCGCGGTACGTGCGCCATTCAGGCTGCCGTTTCACTTCGTAAATGCTTTCTCCGTACTGCTGACGGCTCATCAGCTCAGAGTAAATATGGGTAATGCCATGTGAAAACAGAGAACGTACTGCTGCGTGTGAAATCATTTCCTGTGTCGGGATAAATTCATCCACCTTCACCCGCTCAAACAAACGAATATGCTTTTGGTCAATCACTTCAGCGGTCACATGAATTGAAATGTTCATTTTTTCTTCAATCGCTGTAATCGCCGTGGCAATCAGCAGCGTTTTGCCGTCAGACAGGAGCGGATCTTTTTTGGCGTCCCCGGTTTGAACGATGTCTTCTGCAAAAATGATGACGCCCTTTGCGTGAGGAAGATTGGCCTGCATCAATGTTTCTTCATCGGCCGCATCCCCGCATACGTAAAACAAATGCTCATCATCAACCGGTGTTTTGTCCAATTGATCAATCAACACAACATCTACACTTTGATCCGAACGGACAATTTCCTTTAGTGCCGCTTCGGATTTTTCACTCCAGCCAATAATAATGACATGATCTTTTCCGGTATACGTCATTTTTCCCCCAACCTTTAATTGTTCGATTCTGAAAATGGATTCGATGATGTTGCCGATAAAAATACTCACTAGCCCAATTCCTGTTACATAAAGAAAAATGGTAAACAGCTTGCCGGCATCCGTGACCGGAGCGTAATCACCAAAGCCGACGGTTGCCAGCGCCGTGAGCACCCAGTACACAGCGGTTAAGTAGGAATCAAATGTCCGGGGCTCAATCAGCATGGCTGCCCACGAAACGGCCGCGATATAAAGAAAGAAGAAGGGAAGAAAGATCCTGCTTCTCAAGCGGATTAAATAATAAAAGGTTTTTTTCATCTGGATTCATCCTTTAATCAAACGCGATTGTTCCTCTATCATTCCCTTCTTTGATAAAAACTGAAACCAAAAAAAAACGGCCGCCGCAGAGGGGGCCGTTTCTTCGCTTTTACAGCGCGTCTTGAATAACCTTTTTACAGTAGAAAACGGAAAGAAGGCCAAATATCGAGTACAGAGCTGTGTAAAGAATCATCACGATCAGCATCGGCATCCACAGCTCTGCGCCGAAGAAAAACCAGCCGGACTGAACGGCAAAGTAACTGTGAAGCAAGCCGATGGTGAGCGGAATGCCGAAGTTAAACAGCTGCTTGAATTGAAGCCCCTTCAGCAAGTCGCCCTGAGTATACCCGAGCTTGCGCAATATCGTGTAGCTGCCTTTTTCCTGCTCGCTTTCATCCATTTGCTTAAAGTACAAAATGCAGCCGGATGTAATGAGGAAGGTTAAGCCTAAAAACCCGACAATGAACATGATCAGTCCCATGTTCTGCTTTTGATTCACCGCCATTTCCAGCTGGGAAAGAGGCGCAATCGTGCTCCCGAAGGACTGCTCTAAAAACAGCTGATTCGCTTGATGAAGCTCATCTTCATTTCTTATTTGCAGCCCGATGTAAAGCGACGTTTCTCTTTGAATAGCTGGATCGATGTCCTGCTTCAGCCGCCGGAAAACAGAGTCATCAACAACGGCAACAGGCAGCCCGCCGCTTGAAAAAAAGTAAGGCAGCAAAAAGTCGCGCTCCAGGCCGATATAGTGTTGAGGAATCACTTCAGTAAGACCGAGCAATTCAATTTCTCCGGACTCCTTTAATGGCATAAAGCGGCTTAACGCATCGCTGTAGCCGGAAAAAACAGTGTCTTCCGGATGCACATCAAAGCCTGGCGCATCGCGGTCGCTCATGGCGGGCATCAGCATTTTATCCGCATCAAAGGTCACGTCCTCCATTTTGCTTTCCATAATAGAGGCAACGTTCACCTCCACCTGGATGGTTTCAATTTGTTTTTCCTCGTACGCAATCGCATGCTGATCAAGGGACTGCTTGAACAGGGCGGCGTCCTGAGGAGTGAAAAAAGCGAAATCCTGCGGCACGCTTTGCTCGGCTGCTTTTTCCGCCGAATAATACGAAATGTAGGTGAGCGACAGCAGCCCGATCGCCAGTGCCGACACCGTCGTAATGATGGTCAGCATCAGCGCGTTGGATTTCATTCTGAACATAATAGACGAAAGCGACAAGGCATCATTTACAGTCAAATAGCCGCCTTTCCGCTTGCGGATGAGGTGAAACAAAAAGCGGACGGAGCCTTTGTAAAATAAATACGTTCCGATAATAACAGAAGCCAGAATAAACGCCATGGCGCCGAACAGTGCATTCATCGACATGAAGTCGCCGCCGAACAGCCGCGACGAAACGATGTAGCCGGCGGCAATGAGCCCGATGCCGAGCAGCCCAATTGCAGCATCAAGCTTTGTGATGCGCTGGTTTTTTTCTTCCGCTGTACCGGATGTGCGGAAAAGAGAAAGAATCGTCTGGCGCTTGATAAAGAGTGTATTCATCGCAACAATGGCCGCATAAATAAAAACGAAGACGAGAACGGTTTGCCAGAGTGCCTGCGGTGAAAACGATAGCGACGCAATGGCCTGAACACCGGTAATCTTATATAACACCATGATCACAAGCCGGGAAAAAGCAAACCCCGCCAGGAGCCCTGCGAGAAGGGAGCCGAAGTACAGAATCATATTTTCCACGCTAAGCAGCCGGATGATCTGCCCTTTCGTCATGCCAATCAGCTGAAGCAAGCCGATCTCTTTGCTGCGGCGCTTAATAAAAATCGAGTTGGCGTATAGAAGGAAAATGGTCACAATCGCCACCAGCAGAATCGAAGCGGTACGGGTGGCGGCGGCTCCTTTTATGCTTCCTTCTGCGGCATCCATGGACGGATCATATTGAAGCGTCACAAATGAAAAATAAAGCGCCGCACTGAAAACAAGAGCAAAGACGTATAAATAATAATGACGCAGGTTTTTCTTTAAGTTGCGTCCGATCAGCTTGTTAATGCTCATGCTGCACCCCGCTCAGCAGCCCTTGTGTTTTCATAATATCCTCGAAAAACGCCTGGCGGGACTGGTCGCCTTTGTTTAGCTGTGTGTACATGAGTCCGTCTTTGATAAAAATAACCCGGCTGCCGAAGCTTGCCGCAGCGGGATCGTGTGTTACCATCATAATCGTCGCTGCCCGTTTTTCGTTTAAGCTGGTCAGCTTATTTAACAGGTCAGAGGCGGACTTGGAATCAAGTGCCCCGGTTGGCTCATCCGCAAAAATGATGCTCGGCTCATGAATAAACGCACGGGCCGCAGATGTCCGCTGCTTTTGTCCGCCGGACAGCTCGCTCGGATACTTGTCGCGAATATCTCCTATGCCCAGGTCATCGGCAATCGATTCAAACCGCTGATTCGCTTCTGCTTTTGGCGTTTTGGTTATCGACAGCGGAAGCAGAATATTTTCTTTCACGGTCAAGGTGTCCAGCAGATTGTATTCCTGGAAAATAAAACCTAAGTGATGCTTGCGGAATTGGGCTAATTTTTTTTCTTTCATGGCCGTCATTTCGTTGCCGTCAATCCAGATTGAGCCCTGGCTGGCACGGTCGATGGAGGACAGCACATTCAGCAGTGTTGTTTTCCCGGAGCCGGAAGCGCCCATAATGCTGACGAATTCCCCTTTTTCTACGTGAAGATCGATTCCTTTTAAAACGTCCTGTCGATTAAATTTAAGGCCGTAGCTTTTGCGAAGCTTGGCTGCTTTTAAAATGCTCACTCCGTCTCACTCCTTTTCTTGATACATTCATTGTAAAAATAAATGCCAAAAAAGTCCTTTCACCAGACGAACAAAAGAAAAAAGCATGTGACATTTTTGTCACATGCCTGTTAGCCGGCCCAGTTCATTTTGCTTCGGGAAGGTGAGGGTAAACGTTGTGCGTTCTTTAAAAACGGATTCAGCTTTGATTTGAATGAGCAGGGTGGAAGCGGCTTTGGCTGCGAGGTACAACCCCATTCCGGTGGCCCCGTTTTGCTGATGGTGAACGGAGTCGGTTGACGTAAACCCTTTTTCAAAAATACGCGGCAAATCCTGCGCGCTAATCCCGCGTCCGAAATCAGTCACTTGAAGGAGCACCCGTCCGTCCTGTTCAACGCTCCGGATCACAATCTCGCCCGTCTCACTGTATTTGACCGCATTGGTCAGCAGCTGCCGGAGAATAAAAGACAGCCATTTTGTGTCGCTCAGCACATGAAGGGCGTGCAGGTCGACATCAAAGCCAATCCCTTTTTGAAAGCACCAGGATTGAAGGCTGCGTATTTCGCCGAATACGATCGGTTCGAGCGCCGCTTGTTCTATATATAAATCGTTTTCGATAAAGGGCAGCCGCTTCCGGTGCAGCTGCTGGTCAAGCAGCAGGTGAATACGCAGCCATTCGAATGTCAGCTGTTCCTTTGCTTTTTCATCCTCCAGCCGGTCGAGCATTAAATGCATAGCCGTCATCGGTGTTTTCACTTCATGTACCCATGAAAGCAGGTCGTCCTTTTCCTGCTCAAGGGCCAGCTGATTTTCAGTCAGCTTTTGCCTGTAGCGGGCAGTCTGGCTTTCCACGTGCGCTGCTGCGATGTGTTCAAATGGTGTTTCCGGACGGGGAAGAGAAGGCGCATCGAGCGAATCATCAAGCGCCTGCAGCTGTTTGTAAAACGCGGTTTCCTTTCGGCAGCGAACCGCGAAAAACAATAAAAACAGCAGTGCCGACAAAGCAGAGATGTATAAAACGGACGAAAAGGGGACCGTCGGATCAATAAACGCAATAAACAGGATGAGCAGCTGCTGAACAAGAAACAAGCCAATCCAGGGCAGCCGCTCTTTTACGAATGCTTTAATCATACTCTACCGCCATGTACCCCTGGCCGACTTTGGTTTCAATATGCTGGCCGATTTCGAGCTCATCCAGCTTTTTACGGAGCCGGTTCATGTTGACGGTCAGTGTATTATCGCTGACGAACCGCTCGTCATCCCAGAGCCGCTTAATCAGCTCGCTTCGAGTGACAATTTTGTTTTTCTGCTCAATAAGCTGCCGGAAAATAAACAGTTCATTTTTCGTCAGTTCGATGGTGCCGAGATGGTTTTCGACCGTACTTTTGTCGTAATCGATTGTTGCACCGCACCACGTTTTCAGCATAGAAGAATCAGTGCTGTAATTGTAAGCGCGCCGAAGCACCGCCTGGATTTTTGCAACGAGCACATCAAAATGAAACGGCTTTTGAATAAAATCATCCGCTCCGAGCTGCATCGACATGACCATGTCAGTCGGGTGGTCGCGCGAGGATAAAAACAAAATCGGGACATTTGAATGAGAGCGGATCATGCGGCACCAGTGAAAGCCGTCGAACTTCGGCAGCTGAATATCAATAATGACGAGGTCCGGCTGAACGGCGGCAAATTGCTCCATCACGTTGCTGAAATCCGGAATGCCTGCTACTTCGTATGACCACATCGCAAGCCGGTCACTGATTTCCTGAAACAGTGTCATATCGTCTTCAATCAATAAAATCTTCACGTTATGTTTCACCACGAATTTCCTTTTCCTTCATTGTACCATTTAGATGGAAGAAGCGGCGGGCTTTTTCCATTCCATTGATTAAAATGGATACGGCGTGCTCGCCCTCGTAATGAGTGCGCGTTGTCATGTTCCGGAAAGACTGGGAGCGGCTGAATGTTTTCGCTTCGCCGCCTGTCAAATGCGTATCGGCCAGATGAAACACCTTCCGGCTCGGACGGCCGCTTTTCTTCATATAGTCAATCGCGTATTCTACTCGAACCTTCAGATCGATTGTAGAGTAAAGGTCGGCTGAAAAAACAAGAGACTCGCCCACGCAAATGGAGTCTGATTCGAGGGAAAACGTTTGGACAACGGCTTCTGCCGCATCAGGATAGCCGAACAGCTGCAGCACCTCCGTGTTCCCCTGCTTCAGAAGAGTGCGGGAAGCATGCCGCAAAATCCAATCGGTATGAGCATGCTGGCCATGACGATCTTGCACCCATTGGATCACGTAATCTGGGTGCGTTTTAGATATGTCATTTAAATGGTTGGCGACACTTTTTCGTACATACAGGGACGGATCGGCAAGAAGCGGCTCAAGCAGCGGCAGCAAAGGAGAAGGATCTTTTTTGAATGCAGGAATTGACTGTCCCCATGGAAGCCGCGGGCGGGCTCCTTCACTCGCCAGACGGCGAATATGGTCGCTGTCGCTTCGTGTCCATTCCTTCATTTGCGCCAGCATCCGGCCGGTATCCTTCAGTAAAAAGGGACGGACCGCAAATTCGGACGTGGAATAAGCCGTCAGCTCGGCGAGGGCCTCGACGGATTCCGGCCAGTGGTCCAGCCCGTATTGTTCAACAAAGTCAGGAAAGACAATGCCAGTTAAGCCGCTGAAGTGTGCCGCTGTTTTTTTGATAACCGGTAACGCTTCGGTGTACGGCTTGTTGATTCCTTTGTGAAGAGCAGTGGAAAGCCGACGCACCCGCTGCTTCAGGGCAAGCTGCTCCCAGTCATCTGTGTACGTACAGGCAAAGAAAACCTCCTGGTTAAAGGTGGGGTCATACTGGCTGGTTCGGTCAGCTATGGAGTGAATGAGAGAGTCAGTAAACAGATCTTTCAAATCGGCCATCGTGATCAGTCCTTTTTTCACCAGTATAGCATAAATGGAATGTATGTTTGTGAAAAGGGGGAAGGTGTAGGATGGGTTTCTTCGTTTTAGCGGCTGATCAATCGGCCGGAAAACGGGTGTCCATGACCGGATTTTTCTTCAATGGACCGGAAAGACAGGCGCGATGACCGGAAAACGGGGAATCCGGCCATCGTCTGACTCAATCCGGTCGGTTTGCCCCTTTTTCCGGTCCACATCGTCAGAAAAAACGGATTATGGCGCTTTCACCGCTGACGCAACTTTTGGCCAAACACCGGTAAATTCCGGTTCATTGTAAGCAAAAAAGTGTTGCAGGTTTTCGGTGCGGTGGTCCAGGAAAAGCTGATCGGCGACTTCTGATACAAGCTTCGGGACGCCGTAACGCATACCGGAAAGAGCGGAAGCAGAGATGCCGCTGTTAATAAGTGCGGAGTAATTAAACGCAAACAAGCCGTATACGTGTTTTTCTCCTTCTTCTGTCCGGCTCGTGTAGGCAAAGCCCGGTGTCAAGTAAGGGTGGGCATCGATCATCGGTGAAGCTTCTGCCTCGGGAGCCTTGTACCGGTCGCGCCACCGGGCAATGTGCTGCTCAACCAGCTTCAGCTCGGGTCGGAGGGCAGGGTCTGTCAACAAGCCTGTGCTAATAATCAGAAAGTCGAATGTAAACGAACCAGCAGGTGTTGTCACAACAGCGCCTTGATCAGCTGCTTTTACGTCCAGCCATGGCGAGGCGATATGCAGATGAAAGCCCGGCCAGGAAGAAGCGCGCTCAAATGTGTCATTCGTCGGCGGCTGATTATGCTGGAAAAAGTGACGGATCGCCGCATATTTGTCCGCATCAGGCAAGGACGGAAACCGTTCGATCATGCCGGACGTTTCCATCTGGCGGATCGGATTCACGCGTGGCAGCTCCTTTCGTCTCACAAAAACGTGCGCCTCGGCCACGCCTTCTGTTAATGCAAAGTTCGCATTGTCAAAAGCAGATGCACCCCCGCCAAGCACAGCGACCTTTTTGCCTTTTAATGAATCGAAGTCAATGGCTTCCGACGTGTGTGCATATAAATGGCGCGGCAGATTATTCGCAATCATCGGCGGAACGTGCCACTCACCGCCTCCTTGAATGCCGGTCGCCAAAATGACCTTCCGGGCTAAAAGAGCAGGCGCCGGCGCACCGGCACCACCGATATGAAGGCGGTACAAACCTTCAGCTAGAGGTTCAATAACATCCAGCTTCACGTCATTAACGACTGGCAGCTGGAGAATGCGCCGGTACCAGCGAAGGTACTTCATCCATTCTCCGCGTGGAATTTTGTCCAGCGCCTCCCAGCCGTCCTGTCCATGCTGCGCTTCCCACCAGGCGCGGAATGTCAGCGAAGGAATGCCGAGGTCAATGGAGGTCAAGTGCTTCGGTGTCCGGAGCGTCATCATCCGGGCGTAGGTTACCCACGGCCCTTCCAGCCCTTTACAGTTTTCATCAATGACGAGAATGTTGGACACGCGTTCACGCAATAAGCCGAACGCAGCGCCAAGACCGCTCTGTCCGCCACCGACGATAACGACATCGTACACATGCCCGTCCGGATGGTGAACAGGCGTTACCCAGTCGGCTCCTCCGTAAGCAATGTACGATAAATCTGTTTTCACTCGTTCTGTTAATTGTTCTAAGCTCAACATTGACCCATCCCTTCGTGTTATATTTAGTTACATGTAAAGTTAGTTAATTATACATTATCATGTGTTCTCCATTTTTTCTTGTGCACTTTATCTGAATTTTCTTTTTTCAATTGGTGGAACTGCCGTAAGATAGATTTCTTCCGCTGATCTCGCTAAGATAAAAGAAACAATGAAACGGGATGGAGATGAACACAAGATGAGTGAAAAAAATGATGACAGCCGCCTGTCCATTCAAACGACCGGGGATCAAATTGGATTTCCGCAGCACGCTCATTATCACCGCTATGAGCCGACTCCGTATGAAGGGCTTGATCAGCTGTTTGAAAGCTGCGAAGTGGGCCGTGAAGACGGATTTGTCGATGTTGGGTGCGGGAAGGGGCGCGTGGCTTTTTACGTACATGATCGCTTCGGTGCCTCGGCAACAGGCATTGAAATGAATCCGGCCTTTTACGAAATATGCCTGCAAAACAAAGCGTCTTACACGAAAAGAAAAAAGCGGCAGCGTGGCTTTATCGACTTTCAATGTTTAATGGCACAGGATTATGAGGTAAAAAAGGAAGATACGGTTTTTTACTTTTTTAATCCATTTTCTATTCAGATTTTCATTACGTTTGTGCAGCGGATTTTAGTGTCGGCCGAGCAGTTTCCGCGCTGTTTGACGATCATTTTGTATTATCCGGCCGATGACTATCTTTTTTATTTGCAAAACGAAACGGCCTTTGAATGGATGGATGAAGTAAAGCTAAGCGGATTGTATGAAAAAAGCGAACACGAACGGTTCGTCGTTTTTCAAAAGAAAGGGGAGATTGGATGAGTGAATGCCAATTGAATCATTCATATGCAGATGTCGTGAATAAACTGGAGAGCCAAAAAGATTTTTTGCCTGAAGCGCTGTATGCGAAAGTGCAGCACTATTTGCAGGAGGAGCGCACTCAGGATTTATTGAATGAGCTGTTTCATTTGTTGAAAAAGTACGATCTTGCTTCAAGCGAGGAACAGGAAGTCCGGAACAACCGGCTGACAATGATCGTCGATAATTGATCCCCATTTGCACGCCGCAGGCACATTTCTTTCCTTGTGTCTGCGGGCTTTTTGCGTTATGTTAAAAGGTAGATCATTTTCAATTTATGTAATGAAAGAAGGAACAATATATATGAATAAATCATCCATTTACGGATTGACGTTCGACCAGCTGGAAGCCTGGCTGCTGCCGCATGGATATAAGACCTTTTGGGCACAGAAATTATGGAACTGGCTGTACAGGGAGCGAGTGGCGGATTTTGATGCGATGACCGACATGAAGCCGGAATGCCTTGCGCTTTTAAAGGAGCACTTCGTCATGCATACGCTGACGGAACACATTAAGCAGGAGTCAGCAGATGGAACGGTGAAGTTTTTATTTAAGCTGACGGACGGCAACTTGATTGAAACGGTGATGATGCGCCACAAATTCGGCTTGTCGGTTTGTGTGACCACACAGGTCGGCTGTAACATCGGCTGCAGCTTTTGTGCGAGCGGGCTGCTCAAGAAAACACGCGATTTAACGAGCGGCGAAATTGTCGAGCAAATTATGAACGTGCAGCGGGCGCTGGATGAAGCGGGCAATGGCGAGAAGGTCAGCCACATTGTTGTTATGGGCATCGGTGAGCCATTTGATAACTTCACGAACTTAATGGATTTCCTGAACGTTGTCATGAACCAGAAGGGGCTGGAGATTGCCGGACGCCATATTACCGTTTCCACCAGCGGCCTGGCGGATAAAATTTATGAATTCACCGATTCAAAGGTGCCGGTGAATTTGGCGATTTCCCTGCATGCACCGAACAATGAGCTGCGTACGCAGATTATGAAAATCAACAAAGCCATTCCATTGGAAAAACTGATGGATGCAGTGGACTATTATTTGGAGAACACGAACCGCCGCATTACGTTTGAGTATATTTTGCTGAAGGACGTCAATGACCGTCCTCAGGATGCGCTGGAGCTCGCTGAACTGATCGGCCACAAAAAGCAATACGTGAACTTGATCCCATACAATCCTGTTGATGAGCATGGGCAGTATCAGCGCAGTACGCCGGATGCGATCATGGCCTTTTACGATACGTTGAAGAAAAAAGGCTTGAACTGTGTCGTGCGCCAGGAGCATGGAACGGACATCGATGCCGCCTGCGGACAGCTCAGAAGCAAACAAATTCAAAAAGCGCAGTAAAATCGTCAAAAAATGGGTATAGAATAAGGAAGTGCAGATCAATAGGGGAGGCGCTGAAGATGGACTTTCTTCTCGTTGGATTCCTTTTATGGGGATTGCTTATTGCTGCCGTTATTCTGCTTGTCGTCGGACTGTGGAAAAACGAATGGAAGGCACTGCTTTGGAGCGGTCTCTCCTTTTTGCCGCCGATGCTGCTCATTGCAGCGGGCGACGGAGGATTCCTATTCAAGCTGGCGCTGCTCGTTCCGGTGGCTGTTATGGCCGGGGCGTTTTGGATGAAAAATCGAATGATGTATTTTATGTAAAAGAAAAAGCTGAACCGGGTCCCGGTTCAGCTTTTTTTATGCGCGTTTTTGACGGCGGTGGCGCCACATCATATATTGATAGCGGATAAAGCAGCCGATGCAAAAGCCCATTAAGGCAACGGAAGCTGCGGCAATCACCAGGATGCCGAATGCATAGCCAGCGGCTGTCCAGCCGGCGCTAAAAGAGAGCAGGGCAAGGGCCAGGCAGATCGTGGCGATCCACTGATTAAATATCTGCTGGTCCTTGTCTTCTTGAATGTATTGACTGGCTGGCTTTTTCAAAAAGCGGCGGCTTCCTAAAATAATCGGATTTTTCTTTGTGATTAACGTAATGACGCCAATCAGAAAGGGCAAAAGCAGTAGAGCCGGATGGATCAATAAGCCTGCTAAGACGCTGAAAACCATAAAAAATTGATTGATTTGAACAAGTGGTTTCGGAATACCCATACACGTTCACCTTCCTTTATTCAGATTATACATAGTTATTTAATCGGAATAAAGTGATTTGCTTAAAAAAGGCATCCGTAAATAAATAAATTTTTGTTTTTAAATTTTGGCAGCATAATTATTTAAATCTCTGCTCATTTGCTCAATTTCATTTATAAAAGAAGAAATTTCCTGAGTAGAAGCCGCTTGATTTGTTCCTGCCAGGCACAATCTTTGAGCCATTGACAATATACCGGCAAAGTATGATAAAGTGAAAGCCTATACAATTACGGTAAAGCGAGGATTTAAGATGACAAATCAACAGCCACAAAATGAATTGCCGCCAAAAACATGCACGATTGAACGGCTTGTGACAATGAAGGAAGATGTTGAGAAAGTACTCAACGGCGAAAAAACGGCAACGCGCCGCAATGGGCGTTATGCGGATATTGGCGAGGTGATGACGCTTGAAGGACGCGACTTTGTCGTGGAAAAAGTGTATTCGCAGTCGCTTGGTGAGCTAACTGACGAGCATGCAAAGCAGGAAGGGTTTGCGACGGTGGAAGACTATAAAAATGCAATTCTTTCGTATCACCCGGGTATGCCATGGCTTCCGCAAATGCGTGTATGGGTGCATGAATTCCGCGCAGTATAATGTATGAACTGATTTTATTTTTGCATATTTTCAGTGCAGCGCTGTCGATTGGGCCTTTTTTTGTGCTCGTTCCGATGACGCAAAAAATGAAAACAGCCAATAAGCCTGAGCTTCTTGCCTATTTAGATGTATTCCGTTCAGCGGTGCGGCTAGTGAAGCATGCCGGACATGTGCTGGTGACAACAGGCATCCTGCTCATCTGGCAAAGCGCCTGGACGTGGGGCACCTCGTGGATCGTCATGACCATCGCGGTTATGGTCGGATCGATTGTTTTTCTGGCCCGTGCATTCACGCCGGTCATTAAGCAATTCCGGGCAGGCGAACGAACACAGCAGGAGCTTGCTGCCAAGCTTCATCAGTCAGCCTGGCTGTATATTGGCATACTGGCTGTGATGCTCTGGTTTATGACAGCGAAGCCGACATTATGGTAAAGAGCTAAACATGTTTCACGTGAAACAAAAAAGAACCGGGCTGCCCAAAGCATCCCGGTTTTTTCTTTTACCGGCGGCCGCAGCAGTTGCGCGGGTAGCCGGGATCGACTACTTCATTCCGCGTCATCGGCTGGACCATGTGACGCGGGACGTTGACGATGTGCTGCCGGTTAATGGTAATCACCGGATGAATCACAGGCACTTCACGAGTTGTGTACGTATCTTTCACAATACATCTCGGCGGGCAGATGATCGGACGGACAGGACGATGCATATATTATCACCTCCACGGTTCTATACAGGCAGTAAATGCATCGCCGGCCCTTTCTGCAACGGCCAAACAACCACCCGGATTAAATAATATCGAGCGGCATTCTTTGAGCAGGTGGTGAAAAGACGGTATCAAGCTGGTTCAGTTCGTCTGTATTCAGCAAAAGAGCGGACGCCTGAGCGTTCGCGGTGACATGCTTTTCTTTTCCCGCTTTTGGAATCGCGATGACGTGGTTTGAACGAATCGACCAGGCCAGTGCGACTTGAAGAGGCTCTGCTTGATGGGCGTCTGCTATTTTACGTACGACCGGATCATGCAGCAATTCCTTTCGAAGTGATCCGCCCTGTGCAAGCGGACTGTACGCCATGATGGGAACGTTGTTTTGCTGATGCCACGGCAGCAAATCGTATTCAATGCCCCTTGAGCCGAGGTGATAGAGTACTTGATTCGTTGCACAGTTGCCGCCGCCGGGTGTATTCAAAAGTTCCTTCATATCGTCTGTATCGAAATTCGACACACCCCAGCGCGCAATTTTTCCTTCTTTTTTCAACTGTTCCATGCCTTCAATGGTTTCAGCCATGGGAACACGGCCGCGCCAGTGCAGCAAGTACAAATCCAGGTGATCCGTCCCAAGACGCTTTAAGCTTTGCTCGCAGGAGGAAAAAAGCCGATCCTTTCCGGCATTGTGCGGATACACTTTGGACACTAAAAACACATCATCACGGATGCCTTTGATCGCTTCGCCCACTACTTGTTCTGATTTTCCTTCTCCATACATCTCAGCCGTATCAATCAGTGACATGCCAAGGTCCACTCCGAGCCTCAGAGCTGCTATTTCGGCTTTTTTCTCGGCCGGGTTTTCCCCCATATTCCACGTTCCCTGCCCAATCGCTGGAACGAGCGTCCCATCCGGAAGGCAGACCGTTCTTTTGCTCATCGCCGCTTGAATCGCTTCTTTATCCAAAAAATCAAATCCTTTCCTTATTATATGAATCCTTTCCCGAGCCGATCTTTTCTAAAACAAAAAAACCGGCCGAGCCGACGCATAGGTCGGACCAGCCAGCTTTGGGAAGGGTGTTCTTAAGCTGATTCTTCTTTAAGTGCATAGGCTTTGCGCCAAGAGATTTGCGCGACGGTCAATAAGGCGATTGCTGCAAGCCCAATCACAGCGTAAACCATAAAGCCGGAAGCATACGTACCGGTGACTTGCTTTAGCGTACCTAAAATGTTTGGCAATAGAAATCCGCCTACACCGCCTGCTGCTCCAACGACGCCGGTGACCATGCCGATTTCTTTTTGAAACCGCTGCGGAACAAGCTGGAATACTGCGCCGTTCCCCATTCCAAGCGCCATCATGCCTAAAAACAGCAAGGCAACGACAATCGGAAGGGATGGGAGCGTACTTACGCCAAACATCGCAAGCGCAACCCCGATAAATAAGAAGTTCAGCAGCTTGGCACCGCCGATTTTATCAGCGATCATGCCGCCTACCGGACGGAATAAGCTGCCCGCGATCACACAAAGGGTTAAAAAGTCGCCGGCACGGACTTTCGACAGGCCGTACTGATCTACAAAGAAAATACTCAAAAAGCTCGTCAGTCCAACGAATCCGCCAAATGTGACGCTGTACAGCAAGCAGAAATACCATGTATCTTTTTGCTTGAAGATTTTAAAGTAATTAATAATCGGCTGTGGCGCCGGCTGATTCGGCGGGTTTTTTGCAATCAAAATATAGGTGATGAACACAAGAACGAGCGGAATCGCTGCGACTCCCATTACGCCTTGCCAGCCGATCGTTTCAGCAAGGCGCGGTCCGAACAGCGTAGCCAGAACGGTTCCGCTGTTTCCGGCTCCGGCAATCCCCATGGCAATTCCCTGCATTTCCGGTGGATACCATCGGCTCGCCATCGGCAATGCAACGGCAAAGCTTGCGCCGGCAACGCCGAGTAAAATACCGATAAAGTAAAGCTCACTTACGGTATTTCCAAAGAAAAAGCCCCAGAGAAGCGGAATCATTGTGACCAGCATCCCGCCGATCGCTGTTTGGCGCGGTCCGATCCGGTCGGTTAAGATGCCCAATACAATCCGGAAAAACGATCCGGCCAAAATCGGGATGGCGACGATCATTCCCTTTTGAGAAGGAGAAAGGCCAAAGTCTTCGGTAATGTAAACACCGAGCGCCCCCAGCAAAACCCAGATCATAAAGCTAATGTCAAAATAAAGAAATGAGGCAAATAGTGACGGTGCATGACCGCTCTTTCGTAAGCTTGCTAATTTCATGTGTTCCTCTCCTTTGCATCGGTAAGTGTGATGTTGCTTAATGTAAGTGTAGGAGGGTTAAAAGATACTTTCCATATACTTGTTAGAAAACCTGACGAATTATTTCAAAAACACAGAAAAATCTGATTGACTTTCAAAAAAACCTTCTATATCGTGTTATGTAAGCTTACATGAAAATAAAAGGAGTGCTGGACATGAAGATTTTTGCTTTTGTGCTGACGTTCATAACGAACGGAGAGGCGTGCAAGGAATCTGTAAAGATGTTGCATGATTCGTTTGAAGGCAACGCAGCGTACTGGAACCCGGCCTTCAAAGCAGATTGATTAAAGAAGGGAGGGCATTACGTGTGAAAAAACAAAAATTAGTGGTCATCGGAAACGGGATGGCGGGTGTGCGGGCCGTTGAAGAAATTTTAGCCATTCATCCGGACAGGTTTGAGATTACGATATTCGGAAAAGAGCCTCATCCAAACTATAACAGGATTCTGCTGTCGAAGGTCCTTCAAGGCGATACATCCGTTGAAAGCATCACGCTGAATGACTGGTCATGGTATGAAGCGCACCAAATTACATTGTATACAGGTGAACCGGTCATGCACATTCAAACGGATCAAAAGGTTGTGGTGACCGCCAAAGATCGCATTGTGCCGTACGATGAATTAATTATTGCGACAGGCTCACTGCCGTTCATGCTGCCGCTTCCAGGAGCAAAAAAAGAAGGCGTCACAGCCTTTCGAGATATATATGATTGTGAGAAAATGGTCGAAACATCCAAAAAATACAAAAAAGCTATTGTCATTGGCGGGGGCTTGCTCGGTCTTGAAGCAGCCCGTGGTCTTTTAAACCTGGGCATGCAGGTGGACGTCGTTCATATTGGCGACTACATTATGGACCGTCAGTTGGATCCGATGGCAGCCAGCCTGCTTCAAAAGGAGCTAGAAGCCCAGGGAATGAACTTTCTTCTCCAAAAAAACTCCGCAGAAATCACCGGTCATAAGCGGGTGAAGGGGCTTCGCTTTTCAGATGGAAGCTGGCGGGAAGCAGATTTAATTGTCATGGCGGTCGGCGTGCGGCCTAATACGGCTGTAGCGGCGGGGACTGATATTGAAGTAAACCGGGCCATTGTGGTGGACGACTACATGCGGACGAATATTCCGAATGTGTATGCCGTCGGAGAATGTGCCGAGCACCGCGGACTTGTCTATGGTCTTGTTGCACCACTGTACGAGCAGGGAAAGGCACTGGCAGCTGCGTTGTGTGAAAAGCAGCATCCGGGCTATCAGGGCTCTGTTTTGTCCACCCAGCTGAAGGTATCCGGTGTCGATGTATTTTCATCCGGTGAATTTATGGACAGTGACGAAACGCAGTCACTGCAATGGTTTGACGGCGTCAAAAAGACGTACAAAAAAATCGTGATCCGCGATCAAAAGGTAGCGGGAGCCGTGCTGTTCGGAGATATTACAGAAGGCGCCAGGCTGCTTGGCATGATCCAGCAGAAAACAGATTACGCCGTGCTGGAAAAAGAATTAAACAGTGGTTCCGGAGACAAGGATGAGCGAATTGCCTCAATGGCCGACCATGATATTGTCTGTGCATGCAACGGTGTGTCCAAAGGAACGATTGTCGGCGCAATTTGTGAGCAGGGGCTTCAAAGTGTCGATGACATTAAAGCATGCACGAAGGCGTCGAGCTCCTGCGGTGGCTGCCGTCCCGTTGTAACAGACATTCTTGATTTTATCCAGCGCAATGGAGCAGATGAGGGCAAGAGGAAGGAAGCCATTTGTGCCTGCGCGGAGGCGGATCACGCGGAAATCATCGAAGCTGTTCAGCTTTTTCCAAATGAATCATTGCAGCAAATCATGGAGCGGCTGGATTGGAAAACGGCATCTGGCTGTGAAACGTGCCGTCCCGCGCTGCACTATTATATGGGGATGTACAGCAGACAGCAGCCGGAAATAGAAGAAGTGCAGCAGCCGGATGGCACGTATATGGCGGCCCCGCGGCTGTACGGCGGAATCACTGGTGCTCATCAGCTCAGAATCATTGCAGATGCCATTGAAACGTACAAGATTCCACTCGCGAAGCTTGCAGATGGACCGCGGATGGAGCTGTATGGCATAAAGAAGCAGGATATTGCCGCTGTGCGGGCCGCACTTTCCATTACAGCACCTTCTTACGGAAACGAGCTGGTTGCTGTAGGGACGTGTGCGGGCATTCAGTACACAAAGGATGCTTTTCAAGATTCCATCAATCTGGGGAAACAGCTGGAAGAGGAGCTGGAATCGTTTAGTTTCCCTGCACGCTTAACAATTGCTATCTCGTCTGGTCTGCGGGACGATGCCAAATCGCTTCAAGCCGATGTGGGACTGATTGGCGCACCGGGCGGCTGGGAGCTGTATGTGGCCGGTGAGCGCCTTTATTCCGTGATGAAAGAAGCAGAGGCGATTCGAATGACGATCGCCCTGCTGTCTTATTACCGCGATTCTTCTTTTTACGGGGAGTCCGTCGGTGTATGGCTGGACCGATTCGGCGTGACGTCCGTTCGTGAAGAAGTGTTAACGAGAAAAGGATCGTATACAGAATTAAAAAATAAACAGGCCGCCGCAGCCTTTTAAGCAGGTGAGAAAATGAGTGTCTCAATGGAAACACAGTGCCCATTTTGCAGTGTACAATGCAAAATGACGATTATTGAAAAACATCAGTCAGGCGTTGCATCATATGAGGTGGAGCCAAAGCCGAATGCTGCTTCAGAAGGCCGCCTTTGCATTAAAGGCATGAATGCATATCAGCATGCACTGAGTGAAGAACGAATTACCGAACCGCTTATGAAACAAAACGGACAATTTGTGCCTGTTTCATGGGAGGAGGCATATGAGCGGATTGTCAGCGCCTTTAACGAATTGCAGCAGGAGTATGGGCCAGATTCGATCGGCCTTTACGGCGGCGGCTCTTTAACCAATGAAACGTCTTACGCACTTGGGAAATTTGCCCGGGTGGCACTCGGCACGAAATACATTGATTACAATGGCCGGTTTTGCATGTCAGCTGCCGCTACGGCAGGCAATCAAGCGTTTGGGGTAGACCGGGGGCTGACGAATGCACTTTCTGAAATAAGAGAATCAAACTGCCTCATTTTGGCGGGGACGA
The DNA here is from genome assembly GCF_900156125.1 of Domibacillus enclensis. Taxonomy (GTDB): domain Bacteria; phylum Bacillota; class Bacilli; order Bacillales; family Domibacillaceae; genus Domibacillus; species Domibacillus enclensis. The sequence goes on from NZ_FTLX01000006.1 coordinate 92,386, forward strand.
ACATTGCGGAATGCCAGCCAACATTAATGCCGTACTTCACAGATGCCAAAGCAAATGGGGCATTTCTCATTGTCATTGACCCGCGCTTCACAGCGACAGCCGAAATGGCCGATCTTCATTTAAAAGTAAAGCCTGGCATGGATGCGGCGCTTGCGAACGGGCTGCTGAAGGTCATTGTGGAGGGCGGCTATACAGACGAGCCATTTTTAGCAGACCGGACAACGGGCTTTCAAGAGGTGAAAGACCATATTGAATCAATCGACTTGAAGGACATCGCCGAGATCACAGGTGTGCCGCTAGACGATATACAAGAAGCAGGCCGCCGGTTTGGTGAAGCAGCATCCGGCATGATTTTAACCGCGCGCGGTGTGGAACAGCAAACAGATGGCTCGATGGCGGTCCGGAATTTCATCAATATATTGCTCGCGACCGGCAAGATTGGCAAGCCTGGCAGTGGCTACGGCGCCGTAACGGGCCAGGCGAACGGACAGGGCGGCCGTGAGCACGGACAAAAAGCGGATCAGCTGCCAGGCTACCGCTTAATCGAGAATGAGGAGCACCGGGAGTATATCGCCGGCGTGTGGGGCGTAAAAGCGGAGGATATTCCCCGTAAAGGTGTTTCTGCGTACGAAATGATGGAGAAGGTGCATGCGCAGGAAATCCGTGCTTTGTTTCTTATGGGGTCCAACCCGATCGTTTCAAATCCAAATGCTAATTTTGTCGAAGAAGGCATTCGAAAGCTCGACTTTTTCGTCGCCGCCGACATGCATTTTTCCGAAACAGCTCAATTGGCCGATATTATTCTGCCGATTGCTTCGTATTTAGAGAATACAGGCACGATGACGAATTTAGAAGGGCGTGTTCTGCTTCGTGAAGCTGCCCGTCCTGCACCAGCCGACGTAAAACAGGACTGGGAAGTGCTGTCAGACCTCGCTGCTCTGCTCGGAAAAGAAACGCTATTTCCTTATAAAAGCGCCGAAGACATTTTTGAGGAGCTGCGGAGGGCAAGCCGAGGCGGTATTGCCGATTATTTCGGCATCACGTACGACCGGCTGCGGAAGGAAGAAGGCATTTACTGGCCGTGTCCGTCACTTGACCATCCAGGAGAAAAACGGCTGTTTCAAGCGTCGTTTCCGCGTCCTGACGGAAAAGCGGCTATGATTCCTGTGCCTAATCATTTTCCGAAAGAACAAGTGGAGGCTGATTATCCGCTGCATTTAACGACGGGACGTGTGCTCGGCCATTATTTAACGGGCGTGCAGACGCACAAAAGCCCAACGCTTGAGGCACGCCAGTTTGAATCATTTGTGGAAATCCATCCGAAAACAGCGCGAAGCCTGCGTATTTCGGATGACACACTCGTTAAGGTCCGGTCACGGCGCGGTGAAATTGTGGTGCGGAGCAAGCTGACCGCATCCATTCGTGAGGACACTGTTTTTGTGCCAATGCATTGGGACGGCATTCAAAATATTAATAAATTAACGAGCGAAGAGCTTGATCCGGCTTGTAAAATGCCCGGATTTAAAGTGTGTGCCGTTTCCATCGCACCGCTTATCTCGTGAAAAAAGCCCGAAATACAAGCAGATGAATAGTCAAAGCAGCCGAACGGTTTAGACGTTCGGCTGTTTTTTGACTTATTTTTTGACAAGAGTCAGGATAAATCTGTTTCAATGAAAGAGCAATATCAATTTATTTGGCTAACGCCGATAAAATGAAAATAACGCCGGTATCCGCCGGCCTAAAGCTGATATCGACTCCATATCGGCGTTAGGCCGCTCCATATCAGCGGTAAATAAAATATACCGGTGATAAGAAGGTTTACCTCTTTTTTTGATGAAAAATCCGACGGGGTCCCTGTCACATAAATTGCTTAAAATCATCTTCAGTGTTTATGTTACGAAAACAAGGATTGTGCTGATCGAAAGGAATTTTTTTGAATTTTATATGATCTAATAAGGCCATCAAGCTGCGTTTATTTTCCCTTAATGCAGTGTCCATGACAGGAAGACAGCTGCGGTGGTATAAAGCGAGCAGCGGCTGTAATTTATCGCCTTGAACCGGTATAATCGCTTTAACATCAGGATGTCGGTGCAGCAGCAGCTGTTGAACAAACGGCGCGGTGACAAACGGAATATCTGCCGACAGGACGAAAAACCACTCCGGCTCCTTGTATTCGCTCATAACGTGATGGATCGCGTAAAGAGGGCCGTGATGAACCTCCTGTTCGATCACAAGCTCGGCTTCAGGAGCATCGAATCGGCTGGCAAGAAAAGAGTTCGTTGAAATAAGTAAAGGATCAAGTTGATTCTCAGCAAGCGCCTGCACACTGTACGTGTAAAACGGGCGGCCATTATACAACTCAAACATTTTCGGACGGCCGTAGCGTGAGGATCGGCCGCCGGCAAGCACAATTCCGGCTGTTTTCATTATTTATCACTCCTACAGCCATTATAACGTGGAGGTCACTCAAATGAAAAAGGTGTTTCAAATCGTAGGGTATCAAAACAGCGGCAAAACCACTTTAATGGAAAAGGTCATCCGGGGAGCGGCAGAACAGGGTGTACGTGTAGCGTCCATTAAGCATCACGGTCACGGCGGCGCACCGGATGCAAAAGACAGCACACGTCACCAGCAGGCAGGTGCTGTCATCGCAGGAGTCGAAGGGAGCGGCATCCTGCAGTTAAACATTCAGCAAAGTGAATGGGCGCTGCGCGATATTTTGCGGTTGTATGAGATGTTTCCGATCGACTGCATTTTCATAGAAGGGTATAAAGGAGAAGCCTATCCTAAAGCGGTGCTGATTCGAAATGAAGAAGACCTGCACCTGCTTCATCTCGAAAACATCCAATGTGTAATTAGCTGGATTGACCTGCCTGCTTCCAGCTATCCGGCGTTTCACGTGAAACAAGAAAATGAATACATCCCGTTTATCGTGAATAAAATAGTGCACAGATAAAAAAAGTTAAGCAAATTTCGACAAATGTTTCACGTGAAACAGTGAATAGTTTAAATAAATTCGGGACATCCTTTTTGTAAAAGGGGGATGGAGCACATGTGGAAATGGCTTTTTGCTGTTGTGTTGCTTGCAGGCTGTATGGCAGATGAATCACCGGAAAACATGTCCGCACCGCTGAACGAACCGGGTGAAGCTGTTCAAAATCCGTCGGAGCCGCTCAAGGTAATGAAGAAGGAAGAGACGGGGCAGTATTTAGCTGATTCAGCCGGGATGACGCTTTACTACTATGTAAACGATCAAAAAGGGGTTTCCGCCTGCACACATCATTGTTTAGATGAGTGGCCGCCTTTTTATCTTGGCTCAAGCAAGGTGCCGGAAGGGTTCAGCAAGTCGGACTTTGGCGTCATCACAAGGCCTGACACCGGGGAAAAGCAGTCTACGTATAAGGGATATCCGCTTTATTATTTTTCACGTGACCAGGTAGCCGGTCAGACAAACGGCTATAGTGCAGACAATGAATGGTACACCGTCAATAAAGCCATTGACCGAATGGCTCAAGCAAACTAAAACAGCTGTCCGGTCCATTAACCGGACAGCTTCTTCGTCATGTCTAGGGCGGATAAAGGCCTTGCGTACAAATACCCCTGTGCTTCTGTGCAGTTCATCTCCAGAAGAAGCCGCGCCTGCTCCTGTGATTCCACACCTTCCGCAATAACCTTCATATTTAAATTCCGTGCAAGATCGATAATGGTTTTCACGATCGCTTGATGATCTTCGGATAAATCGCGAACGAACGATTGATCAATTTTCAGCTTCGTGATTGGGAATTTCCCTAAATAGCTGAGGGAGCTGTAGCCGGTGCCAAAATCGTCGATGCTGACGTGAATGCCGATTTCCCGCAGGCAGCTTAACACTTTTTGAGCGTGAGACACGTCCGCTGTCATGCTTTCGGTTATTTCAAGATCAAGCCACTCAGGCGCAAGTCCTGTTTGTTCCAGAATATGCTCGACTTTTTCAACGAAGTGCTGCTGCATAAACTGGCGAAGCGACACATTGACACTCATGCGGACCGGTGGAAACCCAGCTTCCTGCCAGGCCTTGTTTTGAGCGCAGGCGGTTTCAAGCACCCACGATCCGATCGGGATAATTAAGCCGGTTTCCTCCGCAAGCGGAATAAAGTCCGCCGGCGAAATCAGCCCGATCTTTGGATGGTTCCACCGGAGGAGCGCCTCTGTCCCGATGATTTTGTTTGTTTTCATATCGATCTGTGGCTGGTATTCAAGATAAAACTGCTGCTCGTCAATGGCTTTATGCATTTCGCGTTCGAGCATCATTTTGTCGCTTAAATCCCGGTGCAGGTCGACGGTGAAAAACTGATAATTATTTTTTCCTTTTTCTTTTGCAAAATACATGGCAGCGTCAGCGTTTTGAATTAACGCTTCTGCGTCGGTTCCATCAGCCGGATACATACTGATCCCGATGCTCGTGCTGATGAAGATGTCCAGGTTTTCAATGAGAAAAAAGTGGTTCATCTCATCGCAAATGCGCTTGGCAATCATTCCGGCCGTTTTCCGTGTAATAGAAGGAAGCAAAATAGCGTATTCATCACCGCCCAGCCGCGCGGCGATATCGGTCTGGCGAATGCATTTTCGGAGCCTGTCCGCTACCTTTATGAGAAGCAGGTCTCCATTGCTGTGGCCCATTGTATCATTCACATTTTTAAACCGGTCTAAATCCAAAAACATGACAGCAAACGGTTCTTTCTTTTTGGAGGAAAGATCCAGTTCGGCTGTTAATTCTTTTTGAAAAAGGCGGCGGTTGGCAAGGCCCGTTAAATCATCGTAATGGGCCATTTGATGAATTCGTTTTTCTGCTTGCTTTCGTGTGGTGATGTCAATAGCGGTTCCGACCACCTCGATTACGCGGCCATCTTCTTTTATGGGAGATAAATAAACAAGGAAAAACCGGTCAAATAAATCAATTTCGAAATGCAGCTCTTCCCCCGCAAGCCCTCGCTTTAAATGAGGATAAAAGCGTGGAACAGTATGCGCTGGCAAAATATCCTCGAACGAAATGGGGCTTTCCAGATCGCTCGGCATTCCCATGCGCTTTGCCAGCTTGCCTTCGATCATGGTGAGAAGCAATTGACCTTCATCCGTTTCCTTATATTTGAAAATTGCATTTTGCAGATGCTTGACCACATGTTGAAATTGCTGCTTTAACGCCAGTTCAAGCTTGTCCTTTGTTTGAACCTTTTCGGTAATGTCCGAGTCAACAGACATGTATTTCACTAATTGATGCTGTTCATTAAAGATCGGGATGATTGTGGCGCTGACGCTGTAAAACGAGCCATCCTTTGCTTTATTATGTACGTCTTTTTTCCAGACGAGCCCTTGTTCTAGCGTCGAGCGAAGGGAAGAAAAGTAGTCGGCTGGATGCAAATGTGAATCAAATATAGAATGAGGCTGTCCGATAATTTCATCGCGTGTGTATTTGGAAATGGTGCAAAATTTATCGTTCACGTATAAAATGTGTCCATCGATGTGAGTAATAGAGATTGAAAATTCGTTTTCGAGTGCATGCAGCATAGCAGAAATGTCTGTTAAGTGATTTAGCATAGGTTTGAATCCTTTCCCATTTAGCGCTCTTTCTTTATTTTAAACGGAATTTCCTTCTTTTACATTATTTATCGGCTGCTTTGGAAAAAATTATCGAAAAAACTTTTCTGTTTATTCTGTTTTTTTAACGTAAAAAGGGTATACAGTACATAATATAAACAATCGGAGGGATCAACATGGGATGGAAATACTGGAAGGTGGTTCTACGATATGGCCATGTAGGCAAGCGGAATGAAATAAGCGTGGCTCGTTATTTGGTTACAGAAGAGCATTATACGCCGGTTGTTGTTATGGACCAGGCAGCCAATATGCCGGGCGTGAAGCATAATGGGGTCGTGTCAGTAAAAGAAATTGAGCGGGTGGATTTCTTAGAAGGCAAGCGGCTGGAGCAGGAGAATTTTTTCCTTCAAAAAATGAAAGCGTTTCACTCCGATCAGACAGCTTAAACAGAAAGCCTCTGTTGCATTCACTGGCAATTGAGGCTTGTTTCTTTTATGCTTAATTAGTGAGGTGAACAGGATGGGGCGCATAACAGTAGTAGGGAGCTATGTAGTCGATTTAATGAGCCGGACGCCGCAGCTGCCGAAGCCCGGTGAAACCGTTTTAGGCGGTCCGTTCCAGATGGGTCCGGGCGGCAAAGGCGGAAACCAGGCGACTGCCGCGGCTAGAAGCGGATCGGACGTTGCTTTCGTCACGAAAGTAGGCGATGACGTATTTGGAAAAGAAGCAATCAAGCATTTTGAGCGGGAAGGGTTTAACATTCAGTTTGTTCACAGGAGCAAAACGGAAGCAACCGGGACAGCTTTGATTGCAGTGGATGACCAGGGAGAAAATGATATTGTCATTGCGCCGGGTGCATGCGGGACGATGACACGATCCGATGTCTTAAAGGCAGAGGAGGAGATAAAGCGTTCACAAATGGTCATGCTGCAGCTGGAAATCAGCTTCGAAGCCATTGAAGCGGCGATCAAGAAAGCTGTGCATCATCAGGTGCCGGTGCTGCTGAATCCGGCTCCCTGCGTGGATTTTCCACAGGAATGGCTGAAGTATATTACATATGCCACACCGAATGAAACCGAAGCGCTTGGACTGACAGGTGTTGAAGTAACGGACGCGTTGTCTGCTCAAGAAGCGGCGGATGTGCTGCACGAAAAGGGTGTGAAAACCGTCGTCATCACACTGGGAAAACAAGGTGTGTTTTTATCCAAGGAAGCTGGAAAAGGAGCATGGATGGACGGGTTTTCAGTAAAGGCTATGGATACAACGGGAGCAGGCGACGCGTTTAATGGCGGATTTGCACATGCGATCGGCAGTGGCGCACCCGTGGAGGAAGCGGTTCAATTCGGACAAGCTGTTGCCGCGTTGTCTGTCACAAAAATGGGGACCGCTGCGTCGATGCCAACGCAAGATGAAATAAAAGCGTTTTTAAAAGACCATCAGTAGGGAATAGAAAGAAAAAAGGAGTGAATGTTTATGGGATTTTTAAATAAACTGTTTGGCGGCAAGGATGAAAGCGGGGCTGCACAATCCGTGTCTGAAGTAGTGCTTGTATCGCCGATGACCGGTGACGTTGTGGCATTAACAGAGGTGCCCGATCCGGTTTTTTCTCAAAAGATGATGGGTGATGGCGTCGCGGTAAATCCAACCGAAGGCAAAGTCGTGGCACCCGCAGATGCGAAAGTATTGAATGTTTTTCCAACAAAGCATGCGATTGGCCTTGAAGTGGCGGGTGGGCTGGAAATTTTAATTCACGTCGGGCTCGATACTGTTAATATGAAGGGTGAAGGATTTGATGTACAGGTAGCCGAGGGCGATCAAGTGAAAAAAGGTGATGTACTGCTGACGTACAGCCTGGAGCTTGTTCGTGAAAAAGCCGCCAGCATCATTACCCCAATGATCATCTCAAATGGCGATATGGTCGAACGGATGGACAAGCACGAAAATGTTCCAGCCACAGCCGGTGAAACGCCTGTGCTGACAGTAAAATTGAAATAACGAAAAGCCGGCTCACTGATGAAGTGAACCGGCTTTTGCTATGTAACGACGGGATCAATTTTGCTAACGCTGATATTCTATGGCTAACGCTGATATTCTGTCACTAACGCTGATATCACCGTGTCTATCGCTGATAAATCGGGATACCGGCGTTAGCGTTGCTTATTTCGGCGATAAACAAAATATATCGGCGTTAACATTCCTTATTCCGGCGTTAGCGACGCTTTTTATCCCACAAAAGCACGAATCGCATCGGTTAAGCTGTAAAGACCAAGCCCTGTACAAATAAGAGCGACAAGTCCTCCGATGATATTTGCCTTAAGTGAATTTGTATACTCCCCAAGCCGGTGCTTATTATTCATAATGATCAACAGCATAATCGAAATGAACGGAAGCAAGATCCCATTCAGTGCCTGGGCAAACAAGAGAACATCCAGTGGCTCAAAGCCGATCGCCGAGGAAAGAATCCCGATGACCATGACGGCTGTAAAAACAAGCTTAAAGCGCCGGTCCTTCATCCCATTTTCCCATTTCAAGACACTGCCGATCGTAATAGCCGCGCCGAGCGGGGAAGCAATCGCGGAAGACAGGCCTGCCGCAAACAACCCGACGCTGATAAAGACCTTTGCCCAGCTGCCGAGAAGGGGTTCAAGCTGCAAGGACAGCTCCGCCACACTTTCCACCTCAATGCCGCGAATCATTGTGGCTGAGGTGATTAAAATGGCCGCGGTAATGAGACCGCCAACACCAATTGATACGATAATATCCCAGCGTGATTCCTTCAAGTCAGCCGGCTTGCTCCACCGCTCCTGAACGGTAGAGGAATGGATAAAAAGATTGTAAGGAACAACGGTTGTGCCAATTAATGCGACAATCGTCAAAATAGAGCCGGCTGGAATAGAAGGGACAAAGGCTTTTTTCAAGACTTCCCCGACATCAGGCTGTGCCACAAACATCGTCGTCACAAATGTGACACTCATAATGACAATTAAAACGATCATGACTTTTTCAACTATTTTGTAGCTGCCGGAAAGACCGAGCAGCAAAATAATCACGCCGACAATTGGTCCGAGCACATTGCCCGGAATGCCCGTCAGTGTTGATATGCCAAGAGACGTTCCGAGCAAATCACCAGCGATGTAAGCGGAACAGCCGACAGTGATCGCAATCATGACGAGCCACATCGAGCCGTATTTTAAAATGGGGTTGGAAAACTGCTCCCGTATTGCGTCTCCAAGACTCGACTGCGTAATGATTCCAAGCCGCGCCGTCATCTCCTGTAAAATCATCGTCGCCGCGATGGAAAAAACAACGGCCCACAAAACGGCATAGCCAAATGAAGCACCGGCTCGTGTAGCGGTAGTAACTGTTCCCGGTCCAATAAAAGAGGCAGTGACGATCGCGCCGGGTCCAATGACTTTCAAGCGTTCCTTCACAGATTTCGCCAGAATGAATCATCCCCTCTTATTGGTTTTTATGCAAAATATGACCGGCCAGTGCATACAAAATGATCGTTGAGGACAAATGAGCTGAAAATTGGGATGGGTCCTGCTGTGGATACACCTCCACAAAATCCATACCGACAATGCCCTGCTTGGCAATTTCATGAACGAGCGTCAGCAGCTCATACGATGTGAGTCCATTCCCGTCAACAGGTCCGCCAGGGTTAAAGGCATAATCCATAACGTCGCTGCAAATGCTTAAATACACGCAGTCTACATCCTTCGCCGCCATTTCATGCAGCTGGCGTCCTAATGCTTTTAAGTCTGAATGCTCCCGGATCTCATTCACGGTAATCGTGACCGCTCCTGCATCACGTGCATTCCGGCCGCTTTCCGGCTTGTTGCGGGGGCCGTGAATGCCGGCATGAATAATGCTTTCATTTCGGACACCTTCTTGCTCATACAGGCGCATAAATGGACTGCAGCGTGCGTATGGATCGCCTTCATGAGAAGGAAGGTTATCATAGTGTGCATCTAAATGTATAATGCCGACTTTTTTTCCTTGGTTCGTCAGTGACTTCACGATCGGAAACGTAACGCCATGGTCACCGCCAAGCCCGATTAACAGCTTGCCGCTTTTCCAGAGAGGGTCGGTGAAGCTTGAAATCCGCTCCATCGTTTCCTCCACATCCGCTGGCACCACATCCACGTCGCCTACGTCCCCGAGCTTGATGTGCTCAAATACATCAATATGGTCGAGCTCCGGCAAATAGCCGCTATAGCGTCCTGAGCTGATGCGCATTACCTTTGGACCAAGTTCACACCCCGTGTAATCGCCCCATGTCACAGCGCCTTCCCACGGTACACCATAAACGACAGCGTCAACTTCCTCCAAACGGTTTTCACCTGCTAAATTTTTAGCGCCTAAAAAGCAGGGCGTATTGCCATAGATCGTCTCTGTCATCGAACCATTCCTTTCGTCACACATATAGTTTTGTTTTCCCTTTTCCCTAACAAATAGGAAGAAAACCGGGAATTTAAAAAAGCCCGATGGTAAAATAAAAGAGAAGAGGTGATCACCATGAAGCTATTATTCTCGATTTTTATGACCTTTTTTAAATTATCACCGATTACGTTCGGCGGAGGGTATGCGATGATTCCTGTCATTCAGCGCGAAGTGGTAGAAGAAAAGCGCTGGCTCGACGAAGAGGATGTCACGGATGTATTTGCCCTGTCCGGCTCGATTCCCGGGGCCATCGCGATTAATGCGGCTACCTTTATCGGCTACCGGATTGCCGGCATCCCCGGTGCGGCAGCGGCCACCATCGGCGTGATGATCCCAACCTTTAGCATCGTCGCGGTGCTCAGCTTTTTTTATTTATTTTTCAGCACACATCCAAAGGTGGAGGCGGCATTTGAAGGCATCCGTCCGGCCGTTGTCGCCCTGATTGTTTATGCCGCGTGGAAAATGCGCAGGAGTGCGATCGTCGATAAAACAACGTTTATCGTCGCAGCGTCCGCATTTGTGTGCCTCCTTTTCCTGCATTTGCATCCTGTGCTCGTCATCGTTCTCGGCGCGCTGTCCGGTGTCCTGCTGATCGGCGCACGTGACCGTCTCGGCATGCGGACAGCCATCGATGATCATGAAAAGCAGCCCGATTACTTTATGGGAGCGGATATTTGATGATGTGGCTGCTGTTTAAAACGTTTTTTGTGATTGGGCTCGTGTCGTTCGGAGGCGGTTATGCGATCATTCCGGTCATTAAAGTAGCAGTGGTACGGCAAGGATGGATGAACACGCAGACATTCACAGATGTGGTCGCCATTGCGGGTATGTCGCCCGGACCGATCGCGACGAACACGGCCGTTTTTACCGGCTTCCAGGTGAATGGCCTGTCCGGAGCAGCGGTGGCAGCACTGGCCATGGTGCTTCCCTCCTTGATTCTTGTTTTGGTTGTGGCTTCTTTTTTCGGCCGTTTAAATCATAACCGGACAATGAAAGCTGTTTTCTATGGGCTGCGGCCTGTTGTCATTGCCCTTATTTTGTTTGCGGCTGTCACGTTCGCGCTGTCAGCAGGCATGACAAACGGCGTGAATACACACACGGCAAGCTTGGTCGGCATCTTTCTGTTTTCGCTGTTTCTATTAGTGAAGCGCGGCGCACATCCAGCGTATGTCATTGGCATGGCGGGTTTGCTTGGCATGGCGTTTTATTCGTAAGGACGTATGTGGTCCATGGTCGCAGCAGGAACCATTCAGTACATTAAAGAGATGCAGAAGAGCATTGTCCTTCCTTGAAAAAATGGAGGGCAATGCTCTTCTATTTATTTTCTCCTCAATTTACAACAGCATTCAACGAGAACTATTTGGTGCTAATAAGTCACTTAATAATTCATGCCTTTTTTACAGATGATTCACTTTTTAAGTTAAGATTCTAACCAGATCATAATTTCGATATTTCTTGTTGCGCTTTGTTTGACGGTCTGTAAATAAAAGATCATTCTCAACAAGGAAATTGAGTGATTTTCTAGCTGTATTAGGGGAAATATTTAATGCGGCTGCGACCGATGCTACACTTGTAAAAGGATTTGAAAAAGTATATATCCAAACTCTCTTGTCTGAATTGGTCACACAAATCTCGAGTCCTCTTTTAGCTAATTCCTCCGCTTTATCCAACTTCTCATTGATTTTGTCCGCCATTCGGTTACACGCATTAAGGAAGAACAGTATCCAACTACCCCAATCTGGATGACGGCCTCTGACACCATTAAGAAGGTCATAATAGCGCATTCGCTCTTTTTCTAACTCTTCGCTTACAAAGAAGATCGGCTTCGTTACAAGCTTTGATTGAAGAAGGTATAAAACAATCAGGATACGGCCTAAACGGCCATTTCCGTCTAAGAAAGGATGTATAGACTCAAACTGAGCATGAAGAATGGCTGTTTTGATCAATGGGTTGCTTTGTTCATCGAATATATAGTGGTTTGCATTTTTCCCTAAGTGCCTTGTCGATAATTTCTGGCCATAAGGATGACCATTAATAAAGTACTCTAAATTCTCCATATATTCATCAATCTGTTGTGCAGATATTGGGATGTAAGAGGCATCCTCAATTTTATTGGTTGGTCCAATGAAATTTTGTATTTTTCTAAAGCTTCCGCTTGATTGAACAGATCCTCGTGCTCCTCGCATCAAAACTTGATGGAGATCTTGAATGAGTCTTGTTGAGATGGGATAGCCCTGGCGGATTCGTTCATATCCTTGAAATAAAGCTTCTTGATAATTGCTTACTTCGGTTATTTCCCATCTAGGGTTCTTATCGTCTTTTTCTTCCACCATATCTGTAAAGGTTACTTGTGTACCTTCAATACGAGTTGATTCTACAGATTCACTAAGAGAAAGAATTTGAACCAATGCTTCACTGACAATAGAGTGTTTAAATTTTTCCTCCAAAGTACCGATTTTATGAGTAGTATCAGACAACACATTTAAAATTTTTAACGCATCGCTATTGTTAACATTTACGGGAAGGTGTATTAGTCCTTGAATAGCCATTAGGTAACACTCCTTGGTTATTTGATATTATTTACTAAGCATACACTAATTAAGCGCAAAAAAAATAAAAAAATGCTTTATAATGCCTCATTGCAGTAAAGCAAACTAAGGGTGCCTATTTTCTACAGTTACATCGTACTATGCGTAAAATTATTATTTGGCGCAAAGTTTAAATGGAAGGAAAATCACTTGTCCAGATGAATCCCTTTCTACCTCCTCTTAACAAACGGGCTGACACTCGACTTTTATAGGTGGTAAAATGCCGAGTGGGCAAGAGGAGAAAAAATCATGAAAATGTCATAATCCCCTTAAATACAGAACTTAACTGAAATCTACACGTATACAAATAAACTTGTATATGTGTAGACGTATAGATTTGCATATGTGTAGATGAATCTACACTTTTGGCGATCCTCTCATTTTCATTTCAATATTGATTGCGTATGTCCAGCTGAAATGGCTTTTTGACAGGCCAAGAAGCAACGTGTTTTTCGCCCGGTGTGCTTAGTTTGCTTTCAAAATCCAAAATAGTTTGTGAAATGATTGGATCGTGTTATTTTTAAGGCAGCAAACAAAAAAGGAAAGAAGGCGAATAAATGGAAATTGGCATTAGTACGTTTGTGGAAACGACACCGGACGTAAACACCTGTGAAACGGTCAGTCACGCACAGCGCATCCGCGAGGTCGTAGAGGAGATTATTCTGGCAGATCAGGTGGGACTTGATGTGTTTGGTGTCGGGGAGCATCACCGCGAGGACTTTGCGGCATCGTCGCCGGCGATCGTGCTTGCGGCAGCGGCACAGCAGACGAAAAGAATCCGGCTGACGAGTGCCGTGACGGTGCTGTCTTCAGCTGATCCAGTTCGCGTGTTTCAGGACTTTGCGACGCTTGATGCGATTTCAAATGGCCGGGCGGAAATTATGGCGGGGCGCGGGTCATTTATTGAATCGTTTCCGCTGTTCGGCTACGATTTGCAGGATTATAATGAGCTGTTCGAGGAAAAGCTGGACCTGCTGTTGAAAATCCGTGAATCGGAAAAGGTAACGTGGGAAGGAAAGCACCGCGCGGCCATTCATGACTTGGGCGTATATCCTCGTCCCGTGCAGGACCCGCTGCCGGTCTGGATTGGCAGCGGCGGCAATCAGGAATCGGTTGTTCGGGCCGGGCTGCTCGGGCTGCCGCTTGTTCTGGCAATTATCGGCGGAAGCCCGGTTCAGTTTGCGCCGCTTGTGGACTTGTACAAGCGGGCAGCAGCTCATGCTGGACATGATCCGTCCACACTGCCGGTCGCTTCTCATTCACATGGCTTTATTGCCGATACGACAGAGAGGGCGGCTGATCAGTTTTTCCCGTCCACCCAGGTGGTCATGAGCAAGCTCGGGCGTGAACGCGGCTGGGGACCGTACACGCGGGAAAGCTTTGATGCGGCGCGCAGCTTTGAAGGGGCTCTTTATGTAGGAGATGTGCAAACAGTCGCGGACAAAATCATTCACCTTCGTAAAAACGTCGGCGTCACGCGGTTTATGCTGCACGTACCGGTTGGCTCGATGCCGCATGACCTGGTGATGAACGCGATTGAGCTGCTTGGAAAAGAAGTCGCTCCGATCGTTCGAGAGGAAGTCACGAAGTGGGAAAATGAAAACAACTAAACAGAGAGGAGCCTGAGCATGATCCATCTTGAAAATGAGTGTTTAAAAGCCGCTATTTCTCCATCCGGCGCGGAGCTGAGAGCGGTAGAAAGCAAGGAAACCGGACTGCATTATATGTGGAGCGGAGACAGTACGTACTGGGGCCGCGTTTCACCAGTGCTGTTCCCGATTATCGGCCGCTTGAAAAAGGATCAATATGAGCTGAATGGAAAAACGTATAAACTGCCGCAGCATGGCTTTTTGCGCGATGTGGAGTTTTCTGTGCTGGAGCAGGAAAGCGACAAGGCCTCCTTTTTGTTTGATTCATCCGATACGTTTTTAGACGTGTATCCGTATCGTTTTCAAGCGATCATTCACTATCAATTAAAGGGATCGTCACTCAGCATCGGCTGGGAAATTCGAAATGAGCAGGGCAAAACGATGCACTTCTCGATTGGCGGGCACCCCGCTTTTAATGTGCCGCTTACAAGCGGGGAAAAAGCGGAGGATTACACGCTCCAGTTTACTCCGGCTGAAGGTGAACAGGTGACGCAATATGAATTGGCGCAATCATTAGTAAGAGAAAAACAAACGCTCCAAACGGTTGATCCGCTTCAAGTGGAAGCTTCCTTGTTTAAAAACGATGCGCTTATTTACAGCAACATTGACCGTGTCTCACTTACGTCGAACCAAACCGGGCACGGCGTTGACGTCGAGTTAACCGGATTTCCATTCGTCGGCATCTGGTCAAGCTACAACGGAACGATGGCTCCATTCGTTTGCATCGAACCTTGGTACGGAATCGCGGATACAGTCGATACAACCGGGAAGCTGGTGGAGAAAAAAGGCATTCAGAAGCTTGAAAAAGGAGCTGTGTTTCAAGCGGATTATACGATTACATTTAAGTGAAAAAGGAAGCGGCCCTGTCACGGGTCTGCTTCTTTTTTATGACCGGAAAACGTGGAGCAATGGCCGGAAAAAGCAGGAACGACCGGAATCGCTAGGTGGATGACCGGAAAAGCAGGAATTCGGTCATCGAGTATAGGAATTCGGTCCATTCAGCCGAAATCCGGTCCACGAGAGTATCAGATGTGAAGCTTCTTCTTAACCGCCAGCAAAAGGTGATCGGCGCTTTTGCCGGACACGTTTTCTCCATCGACGACAGCGAAAGGCTCCACCAGGCACTGGCCGCAATAAAGCAAGCAGCGTTCTTCGGTTACTTCTATGTTAGGAAGGACAGCGAGCGAATCCTTCACTGCTTCCAGCTCCTCTTCAAAATTGCATGGGCAAAATTTCACGACGGTCATCCCGGTTCATTCCTTTCAGTTCTTTATTATGAGGCTTATAATAAACCGCTTACGTAGAAGTCGGCAATTGTTTGCTTTAATGCGGCAGTGAAGCATTCAGGAGAAGGAGGAACGCGGTGAAATGTACGTTTGCACAGTGAAAAACGGTGCATTAACATAGCAATTAACCAGGCCGACGCCTGCTTATTAAAGAAATTTTTTAAGGAGAGTGCAACGAATATGGCTGAAAAAATGATGATGAAATCCCTCGTGAAAAAAGAAGAGATTTTTCCAGTGAGAAGTGTTTATTACGTAGAAATTTATACAGGAAACGCAAAGCAGTCTTCATACTATTTTGCAAGCGCTTTCGGATTTAAGCTCGTGGCGTATAAAGGGCTTGAAACAGGCTCAAGAGACAGGGTGTCGTACGTGATGGAGCAGGGAGCGATCCGCCTTGTGATTACGGGCTCGCTGTCGGACGATACGGATGTAGCGGCGTTTGTGAAAACGCACGGCGACGGCATCAAGGATATTGCGCTGGCTGTGAAGGATTTGGACAAAACATATGCCGGTGCAATTGAGCGGGGCGGAATCGCGATCCGGGAGCCGTGGGTGGAGGAAGATCAAAACGGCCGTGTGAAAAAAGCGGTCATCGGTACATATGGCGATACGATTCACACGCTCGTGGAAGCAGTCGATTACAAAGGGGTGTTTATGCCAGGCTTTGAACCGCGCGAGGACAGACAGAGCATCGAGCCGTCAGGATTAATCGGTGTGGATCACCTTGTCGGCAACGTTGAAGTAATGGAAGAATGGGTGAGCTATTACGAAAACGTCTTCGGCTTTAACGTGCTGAAGCATTTTGATGATGAGGACATTTCAACCGAATATTCCGCGCTGATGTCGAAGGTGATGATGAACGGGACCGGCCGCATCAAGTTCCCGATCAATGAACCGGCGGAAGGCAAGCGCAAATCGCAAATCCAGGAATATTTGGACTTTTATAAAGGACCAGGCGTTCAGCATTTAGCACTGCTGACAAATGATATTATCGCAACCATTGCAGCGCTCAAGGAAAATGGCGTCGAGTTTCTTCAAACGCCGGATACGTATTACGAGGAATTAGCGGATCGGGTTGGCGACATCGACGAAGATGTGAAACGGCTGCAGGAGCTGAACATTTTGGTGGACCGCGACGACGAAGGCTATTTGCTGCAAATCTTCACAAAGCCGATTGTGGATCGTCCGACGCTGTTCATTGAAATTATTCAGCGAAAAGGCGCGCTCGGATTCGGGGAAGGAAACTTCAAGGCGCTGTTCCAATCGATTGAGCGTGAGCAGGAATTGCGGGGCAACATGTAAAGAGATGCAGAAAAATGCCGCATCCGCTTTTATGAGGGGCTTAATTGATTATGCCGGCTTGTTTCCGCCGGCGGAGCTGCCTTTAAAAGAAGCGATCTCAAACTATGCCCGTTATATAAAGGGAGACAGTCGATGGATGATGGGGCCTTTTGTTATACCTGCCGCGCGGCTGCAGGAGCTGAATGAGCATCGGTCATTGTTCAGCTCCGACGCTCCGCTTCGCTTGTCGGTCATTGTCAAAAGCCTCAATGAGATGGAGCAGCTCTCCGCTTTTTCAGCTGCATTCGGGGAATTGGGCTCGATCACGGCGCTTGAAACACCGCTGACGGATGAAAAAAGTCTTGAGCAGCTGCTGGAACGAACAAAGCCGCCTCTTTATGCAGAAGTGCCGGTTCAACAGCCAGAAGCTATTTTGGACCGGATAAAAGCGATTCGAGCAAGAAAAGAACGGATTGGCGTGAAGGTACGGATGGGCGGTGTGTCGGCGGATCGGTTTCCTGAAGCATCTGAAGCCGCTCGGATGATCGATGAATGCCGAAAGCGCGGGCTGCCGATGAAATTCACAGCAGGTCTGCATCACCCGATCCGCGAATACCGGCCGGAGGTGCAAACGAAGATGCACGGCTTCGTAAATGTCTTTACGGCGGCCATTATGGTATACAGCTTGCGTATCGATGAAAGAACGATTGAACAGCTGCTGCTTGATGAGCAGCCGGAGCATTTTTCATTTGCCGGCCAAAGCCTTGCCTGGAACGGCTTAACGGTTACATCCGAACAAATTAATCAAGCGCGCAGGCAGTTTGCCGGTTCATACGGAAGCTGCAGCTTTGACGAGCCGCGCGAAGAGTTCAGCCTATTGGCGATTTTCTCCTAGGAGGTTTACGATGAAGCAATCATTTATTTCGGTCTCACCGGAGTCTCATTTTCCGATTCAGAATTTGCCCTATGGCATCTTTCAGCCGAAGGGCAGCGCCACGCGTGCAGGAGTGGCTATTGGGGAATACGTACTCGATTTATCCGCCCTTGATGAAGCGGGGCTGCTTGACGGAACCGGCATCACTCACGGAAAAACCTTTCATGAGCCGTCGCTCAATGCGTTTATGGCGCTAGGCAAACCTGTATGGAAAGCGGTTCGTGAAAGACTGCAGCACCTGCTTAATGCCGAAACGCCAGTGCTTCGAGATGATGAAGCATTGCGGACCCGCGCTTTTTTTCCACTACATGAGGTGAAAATGAAGCTGCCCGCCGAAATCGGCGACTATACTGATTTTTACGCGTCAAAGGAGCATGCGACCAATGTTGGGACGATGTTTCGCAGCAAAGAAAATGCCCTGATGCCGAACTGGACTCATTTGCCGGTCGGCTACCATGGCCGGGCAAGCTCGGTCGTTCCAAGCGGCACAGCAGTCAGGCGTCCGCTTGGCCAGCGAAAGCCGAAGGACAGCGACACGCCGGTTTTCGGTCCATCTATTCAGCTTGATTTTGAGCTGGAGATCGGCTGGTTGATCGGACCGGGCAATGCACAGGGCGAGCCGGTTCCAATAGGAGAAGCGGAAAATCACGTGTTTGGGCTTGTGCTCGTGAATGACTGGAGTGCCCGCGATATCCAGGCGTGGGAATACGTTCCGCTCGGCCCGTTTCTGGCCAAAAACTTCGCCACATCGATTTCGCCATGGGTCGTTCCGCTTGAAGCGCTTGAGCCGTTTCGGGAAAAAGGTCCAGCACAAGAGCCGGTTCCTTTCCCTTATTTACAGCAGCGGCATCCGGGCGGCTTCAATATTCAGTTAAAGGTCGATCTCACATGTGATGACGGTGAAACAATCTGTGTCACAGAAACGAATTTCAAGCATATGTACTGGTCCATCGCCCAGCAAATTGCCCATCATACGATTACAGGCTGCAACATGCGTCCGGGGGATCTCCATGCGTCCGGCACGATCAGCGGACCAGAGCCTCATGAGCGCGGCAGCATGCTGGAAATCACCTGGCGCGGTGCAGAGCCGGTCACGCTTCAAAGCGGCAAAACGCGTTCGTGGGTTGAAGACGGCGATACGGTCACCATGAGCGGCTGGTGTGAGGGCGACGGCTTTAAAATCGGCTTTGGCGAAGTGAGCGGTACTGTACTGCCGGCTTATTCAGAAGCACACATTTTAGGGGAAAAGCAGGAGGGCATCCGGACATGACACATTACGTAAAAATGGGCCGCATTCCACAAAAGCGGCATACACAGTTTCGCAAGGAAAACGGAGGTCTTTATTATGAGCAGGTTATGGGCACAAAAGGATTCTCCAGCCTGCAGTCCATCATTTATCACATCAACCCGCCGACGCAGGTGAAAACAGCAAAGAAGCTGTGTGATATTCATTACGAATTTGAAGAAAAAGACGCGCTGAAGCACCGTCATTTCCGGATGTGGGAAACGGAAGCCGGCGGGGACTTTTTGGAAGCACGCAAAATGGTCATGGCGAATGAGGATGTGGCGCTCGGTGTTGCGCGTCCGACAAAGCAAATGGACTATTTTTACCGGAACGGCGAGGGGGATGAGCTGTTGTTTGTCCACGAAGGCACCGGCATCATGGAAAGCATCTTCGGCGAGCTGACATTCAGCCCTGGCGATTATATCGTCGTTCCGATCGGCACAACCTACAGAATCGTCCTTGAGTCGGACGAAGCGCGATTCTTTATCATTGAATCCAATTCATCTATTTTGCCGCCCAAACGGTACCGGAATGAGTTCGGCCAGCTGCTGGAGCATTCGCCCTTTTGTGAGCGTGATTTCCGGACGCCGGAAAAGCTTATGCCAAAGGATGAAAAAGGAGAGTTTGAAATTCGGGTCCGTGCCCAGAAGATGATGACATCGTACACGTTTGATTTCCACCCGCTGGACGCTGTCGGCTGGGATGGCTACCTGTTCCCGTATGCGTTCAGCATTCATGACTTCGAGCCGATCACCGGACGCATCCATCAGCCGCCGCCGGTCCACCAGACGTTTGAAGCGCACAACTATGTGGTCTGCTCATTCGTCCCACGCTTGTATGACTATCATCCGGAAGCGATTCCGGCGCCGTACGTGCACAGCAACGTTGAAAGTGATGAAGTCCTTTATTACGTGGATGGCGATTTCATGAGCCGGCGGGGCATTGAACAGGGCTCGATCACTCTTCATCCGAGCGGTCTGCCACACGGCCCGCACCCGGGAAAAATTGAAGACAGCATTGGAAAAAAGGAAACGAAAGAGCTTGCGGTGATGGTCGACACCTTCCGTCCACTTCATGTGATAAAAGAGTCTCATTCGTTTGAAGATAATGAATATATGGACAGTTGGAATCCGATGAAATAATCTTGCAGAGAAGCGCTGAATGTTGTATGTTAAAGAGCGTGTGACGGCCATGAAATGATTGGCGGCAGCCACGCTTCAACCAGCGCTTTTTCTTTTAATACACCAATGTATACGCTTACAAAATGAAGCTGGAGGTTTATTATGACAATTCGCAAGCCCTCATTTCTGATGTCTGTTTTCATGATCCTGCTCGTTGCCGGCATTCTCGGCACCAGCATTTTATATTATCAGGTTGCTCCGCAAATTCCAATCGTGATTGCAGCGGCTGCTGTGGCGCTGTACGGATTTACGCTCGGCCATAGATGGAAGGACATCGAAGCCTCTATGGTGAAAAGCATCGCCGCCGGTTTGCCGTCTATTTTAATCCTGTGCATGATCGGCATTCTGGTCGGCATCTGGGTGCTCAACGGCACAGTGCCGACGATGTCGTACTACGGCCTGCAGCTTTTGGCGCCGGAGTTCTTCCTGGCCTCCGCGGTACTCATTTGTGTGGTCGTGTCCATTATGACAGGAAGCTCGTGGAGTGCGATCAGCACGATGGGTGTAGCGTTAATGGGCGTTTCGTACGGAATGGGCATCTCACCGGCGATGACAGCGGGTGCAATTGTGTGCGGTGCTATTTTCGGGGACAAAGTATCGCCGCTTTCTGATACGACCAATTTAGCTTCTGCGACAGCGAAGGTAAACATTTTCGAGCATATCCGCCATATGATGTGGACGGCCGTGCCAAGCCTGCTCATTACTCTCGCGATTTTTCTGTGGATTGGGTTTGATTCTCGGCTGGTGAACCCGGATATAAGCCAGATTCAGACGATGACGCAAA
Source organism: Domibacillus enclensis (assembly GCF_900156125.1). GTDB lineage: Bacteria > Bacillota > Bacilli > Bacillales > Domibacillaceae > Domibacillus > Domibacillus enclensis. The sequence goes on from NZ_FTLX01000006.1 coordinate 113,391, forward strand.
CGTTAAAGGAGCAGTTCGCCATTACATCGGTGACGCTGCTGTCGCCGCTGATCATTATCGTGCTGGCTCTACGGAAAACGGCGCCGATTCCAACGCTGTTTATCAGCTTGATTGTCGCTGTGCTGACTGCTTTTTACACGGCCCCGGGCACAACGCTCGGTGAGATGATGGCAACGGCCCACTTCGGCTATACAGCTGAAACGGGAGTTGAATCGATTGACAGCCTGCTGTCGATTGGCGGCCTTTCCGCCATGATGTTCGGCGTCTCGATTATTTTAGTGGCTCTTGCATTCGGCGGCATCATCCAGCAAGTAGGCATTGCGGGCTTTTTGCATCGCAAAGGCAACGTCATTCTTGCGACGGTTTTGTCTGGCATAGGAGTGAACACCGTTATCGGAGAACAATACCTCTCGATCATTTTGCCAGGGCAGATGCTTGAGCCTGCATATAAAAAAGCAAATCTTCATCCGAAAAACCTGTCCAGAACACTGGAAGATGCCGGAACGATTTTTCATCCGATTGTCCCATGGGGTGTGACGGGCGCGTTTATTATGTCGACGCTCAACATCGGGATGGAGTACGCGCTGTTTTGCTTTATTTGCTTGATCAATCCACTGATTGCCTTGATCTACGGCTACACGGGCTTTACACTGACACCGCTTGAAAAAAAAGCGGAATTAAAAGAAGCCTCGTTTTCAGAACGTGAAAATGTGATGTAATCAGATTGCCAAAAAATTGGCGAGAGAAATGTAGACATCTTTAAAGAAAAAATCCCTTTTTGGGGGCGAATAGATGATGTGCTGCACCAAAAATAAGTCCTTTTTCGAATTTTCAAGTGAATGGGGGATTTATGTGGATAAGAAGCAAGCAAATCGCGAGCAGCTGTTTCAAGCGGTGCTGTCGCTCCAGACGCTGGAGGAGTGCATCGATTTTTTAACGGATTTATGCACCGTGCAGGAGCTGGCTGCCCTTGAGCAGCGAATGGAAGTCGCGCGTCTGCTGATGAACGGACATACGTACGAAATGATTGAAGCAGAGACAAACGCTAGGTCCACGACCATTTCGCGCGTCCGCAAATGTCTCGCCAAGGAGCAAAGCGGCTTTCAGCTCGCATTTGACCGGCTGCAAAAAGCAGAAAGAAGCCAGGCCCATTAAATCGGGCCTGGCTTTCTTTGTTACAATCGAACGTCCCATTTATTGCGCTTGCGCGGGGAGAAAAAGCTGTTTCGGTGCTTTCGGGCGTCCATTCTTTTTTCACATATATGGTTAGCCGCTTCAACAGTGGTGACATGGAGCGCATCAGACTGGCTGAATACTTCGAGCAGAGAACGGTAAATGGCTTCTGTTTTCGCCAGCACCCGCTTTCTATTCGGTCCGTACAGCTCGTCGGCCACTTGAATTAAGCCGCCGCCGTTTACGATATAATCCGGTGCGTACAAAATGCCTTTTTGCTTCAGCTTTTCCGCATGGCTTTCGTGCAAAAGCTGGTTGTTGGCTGCACCGACGATCGCCTGTACCTTCAGCTGATCAATTGTCTGGTCATTAATGATGCCACCAATGGCACAGGGAACGAACATATCCGCCTCTACCCCGTATATGTCATCGCTGCTGACGGAAACCGCAATGCGCCCCATTTCTTCTGCTTTTTCGGTGAGGACATGGACGATGCAAGGGTCTACGTCCGTTACGTATAAATCGGCGCCCGCTTGAAGCAAATGCTCTGCTGTTTTAAAGCCGACCTTCCCGAGCCCTTGAATGGCGAATTTTTTCCCTGACAGGTCCTCATGCCCCCACAGCGTTTTCGCCACAGCCTGAATGCTGTAAAGAACACCGAGAGCGGTCGGAATCGACGTTTCGCCGCCGCCGCCATATTCCTCGGGCAGCCCGGCGATGCAGTTTGTTTCTTTATACGCATGAACAAAATCGTCAAGCACCGTGCCCATATCGGTGCCGGTGTAAAAGCGTCCGTTCAGCGTTTCAATAAACTGGCCGTAAGCGCGGAACAGCTCCGGTGTTTTATCCTTGAGCGGGTCGCCAATAATAACCGCCTTGCCGCCGCCAAAGTCCACATCGGCCGCCGCGCATTTGTAAGTCATGCCTTTAGATAAGCGGAGCGCATCCTCTAACGCATCCTCCATCGTCTCGTACTGTCGCATGCGTGTTCCGCCGAGCGCCGGGCCGAGCGTTGTGTCATGAATGGCGATGATGGCTTTAAGCCCCGTTTCCGGATCATTGCAAAACACTACTTGTTCGTGATCTTTCATTTTCTCAAATAAATCGAACGATAAAGAAGGAGCTTGCTCAGCTACAGGTAACTTGTTCATATGTAAACCTCCTGATGATGTTTTTTGTAAGCGTTAACATAATTAATCATAGAAGAAAAAGAAACCTTCAGCAAACGTACAGTTTAACGCGTTAAACGGTGTAAATAAACAGTTTCATTTAAAAATTCTGATAATATTCCCGACTTGACTTATCGGAATTAACGAGTTAAAGTACGTGTACTTATTATTTTTTAAGGAGGGTGCAGGATGGAAGCAGGTTTTATTCTTTTAAATGTCATTGGTCTGCTTATTTTGGTGGGCGTGTTGTTTTTTATGCAGCGCCGCCATGTTTCGTTTTCAAAGCGGGTATTTACAGGTCTCGGCCTTGGGATTGTGTACGGGCTTATTTTGCATGTCGCATACGGAACAGAATCCGAGGTGCTGGCAAGTTCAACGGCCTGGTTTGATTTAATCGGCACCGGCTATGTGCGCTTACTGCAAATGATCGTGATGCCGCTTGTATTTATTTCGATTTTAGGGGCGTTTACGAAAATTACGATCGGCAAAAACTTCGCTAAAATGGCGACGCTTATTTTAGGTATTCTGCTCGGTACAACGGCCGTGGCCGCGTCTGTCGGCATTGCATCAGCAATCGGCTTTAATCTGGATGCGACGCAAATTGTCCAGGGCTCAGCGGAAACAGAACGCGGGGCATCGATTGCAGAACAGTCGACGGAAGTGGCAGAAAAGCCGCTGCCATCGCAGATTGTCGACCTGCTGCCGCAAAATCCGTTTCTTGACTTTACCGGGGCACGTCCTACGTCAACCATTGCGGTTGTCATCTTTGCGGCCTTTTTAGGCTTTGCCTATCTAACCGTCGTCCGCAAAGAGCCGGAGCATGCAGCCATTTTGAAAAAAGGCATTGATGCGGTTTATTCACTCATCATGAATGTCGTGAAAATTGTTCTCCGTCTTACACCTTATGGGATTTTGGCGATTATGGCCCGTACAGTTGCGCTGTCTGACTTCGGCGCCATCTACAATCTTGGCAAGTTCGTTCTCGCGTCGTATGTAGCACTTGCCGTTATGTTCGTGATTCATTTGATCATGATTACTTTATCAGGCCTGAGCCCGGTAACGTACGTGAAAAAAGTGGGCGAAACGCTTAGCTTCGCATTTTCATCCCGTTCAAGTGCCGGCACGCTGCCGTTGACACTGAACACTCAAACGACGCGTCTCGGTGTACCGGAAGGCATCGCAAACTTTGCAGGGTCATTCGGTCTTTCCATCGGACAAAACGGCTGCGCCGGCATTTATCCGGCGATGCTTGCGGTCATGATTGCCCCGTCTGCCGGCATCAACCCGCTCGATCCCGGCTTTATTCTGACGCTTATTGCGGTTGTTGTCATCAGCTCCTTCGGTGTAGCCGGAGTGGGTGGCGGCGCGACATTCGCAGCTATTCTAGTGTTGTCAGCGATGAACCTGCCCGTTGCCCTTGCCGGTGTGTTAATCTCGGTGGAGCCGCTTATTGATATGGGCCGGACCGCCTTGAATGTCAATGGCTCCATTACAGCAGGTGTCACAACCGCACGTGTAACAGGAGAGCTGGACAAAGACATGTTCAACGAGGATTTATCAAAGCAAGCTGCAGATGTTTAATGAAGAGCTTGAGACAAAAGGTTTTGAATAGAGAAAGCCGAATGATCGTGCGAAAATATCGCATGCGTTCGGCTTTCTTTTTTGATCTTTAAGGTGATGAGCCCTTTAGCGACCGCGCTTGCGCGAACACAGTCGGGGCGGCTTCTGCAGGACTTCGCGTTCGGAGGGGCGGGCGGTGAGCTAACTTTTGTCGCTACGCTCCAAAAGTGGATCTCACCTGCCCCGCTGATCCCTCCCGAGTCTTCGTCCTGCGCCAGCCGCCCTTAGTGGGGAGGAAAAGCAGCTGGTAAAACTCAAACAAGAGCGTCATGAACGGGAAAAAACAAGCTATTCTGCCCTTCCACTTCATGAAAAAAAGAGAGAGGCTTCTGCTCATACAGCTGCTCGTTAACCGCTGAAAACAAGCTCTTTTCAAGCACTTTTCTCCTCCTTGGTTCATTAGAACGACAACGGGCGGAGGGAGGACGGCGAAGACTCCCACTGGACGAGCGGACAGGGTGAAACAGCCACGGTTTTTGGGCTGGTTCAGCGTTCGCCCAGTAGGAAAGCGAAGCCGGCATCCCGGAGCCCCTGCTTGTGCTTTTCCAGAAAAAAAGAAGAATTAAGGCTTTCAAGTACTGGATTGTTCGAATTCACTGGCACCATCATTGTTATGTACCAGACTCTTTACCTTAAAAAAACAGAAATTTTAGTAAAATCAAATAAAGGATTCTTCCCGATTCATGGCGTATCTTCATCTCGTCGTATATAATGGAAAAGGTGAACGATATATGAAACGGAGGCACTTTCATGACGATCTATAAAGGATTTGTAGGAACCTATACAAAGCAGGACGGAAAAGGGATTCATACGTTCGAGCTGGATACAGACAAAGCCGAACTTTTCAATGCGGCCGTTGCAGCGGAAGTAAACAACTCAACTTATGTGACGATTAATGAAAATGAAACGTTTTTATATGCAGTTGAAAAAGGCGGAAAAGGCGGCGGACTCGCAGCATTTGCGATCGAAAACGGACAGTTGAAAAAGTTGAATGACGTGCTCGACAGCGAGGGTGTACCGTGCCACGTGACGCTGAATAAAAATGGAACGCGCGCGTTTTCAGCTCAGTATCATACCGGTACAGCCGAAATGTACAGCATCGATGCTGAAACAGGGAAATTGGGCGACTTGCTTGATGTGGCGACACATGAAGGAACAGGACCCAACCCGGATCGGCAGGAAAAAGCGCATACGCACTTTTTTGGGGCGACAAACGATGAGCGCTTCGTGATCGCCGTGGATCTTGGCACAGACGAAATCGTTACATACGAAGTGGCAGGAGAAGATTTACTGAAAAAAGCGGTGTTCAACACAGAGCCGGGTGCAGGTCCGCGTCATCTCGTGTTTCATCCAACAAAGCCTGTTGCTTATGTAATGACCGAATTAAGCAATGAAGTACTTGTGCTCGCTTTTAATGATCAGGATGGGACATTCGAACAGCTGTCTTCTATTAAAACGATCCCAGCTGATTTCACCGAAAACAGCCAGGGAAGCGCCATTCGCATTTCATCGGACGGCCGCTTCGTTTATGCCGGCAACCGCGGACACAACAGCATTGCCGTGTTCGAAGCAGCAGAAGACGGCCGCGACCTGAGCCTGGTTGAGATCGTTTCAACAAAGGGTGACTGGCCGCGTGATTTTGATCTGGACCCATCAGAAAAGTTCATTATTGTGGCCCATGAAAAAACACACAATGTCGTTCTGTTCAAGCGATCCCCGGAAACAGGCCGTTTAGCGCCCGCTCATTCAGAGGTGACGATTCCTGAAGGTGTTTGTGTCGCATTTTTAAAAGGCAAGTAATCAATAGCGTCTGCATTCATCCCGCTTGAACGTGAGCGGGATTTTTTGGCAGGAAAAAAGAACGGCGCGAAATGGGAAGAAACATTCAAACGGTTTTTCAAGATTCGTATTCCGCCGTCAATCCACGGATGACAGCAGAGGACATTATCGCTGAGCCGCTCGACAATTTCGAACCAGCGAAAGACACAGAACGGCGGCGCATTGTGATTGATCTGCTTGAACGAGTGGGGCTAGCGGAGCCGGATTTGAAGAAATATCCTCACGAATTCAGTGGGGGGCAGCTGCAGCGCATCAGCATTGCCAGAGCCATTTCAATCAAGCCAAAATTAATCGTTCTTGATGAATCCGTGAGCAGTCTCGATATGGTCACCAAAACAGTCATTCTGGAGCTGCTCAGTGATTTAAAAAAAGACTTAGGTGTGTCGTACTTGTTTATTACCCACGACGTTAAAGCCGCCTGCTTTCTTTCAGACACGCTTGGAGTGCTGGAAAAGGGCGAGCTCGTTGACACCTTTTCATCAAAGGATTCGTTTCTCGCTTCCAGGCACCCTGCTGTGGAGAAAATGCTGGCTTCCACCCTTTCCGATCATCCAGCAGACCGGTCCATTAGAAGAGCCAAACCGCTTGTCTCCGTGTCAAAATAAAAAACTGCCCCCGAGGCAGTTTTTTATTTGCGTAATTCTGAAGAAGCCCATATTTGTTTCAGCGAATCAATCAAAGCGTCGGCTACTTCTTCTGGGGTCCGCTTGTTGATCAACAGTCTGGCATGGTTTACCGCATACGCACTTTGCCGCTTGTAAAATAGTTCCTGCACATCGGACAGGTCTTTGCTTTGCAGCAGTGGCCGGTCGTCAATGAGCAGCTCCATTCGTTCCGTCCATTCCGCCCAGTCGATATCCAGGTGGATGACGATGCCATGGGCAAGGCACGTTTTTTGAATCGACTCGTTTAAAAAAGCGCCACCGCCAAGTGACAGCACCCGCAACGGCTCCTGGGCCAGCTCACACGTCTTCGCCTGTTCAAGCTCACGGAAGAAGGGTTCTCCATGTTTGGTGAAGATATCCGGAATACTCATGCCGAAGTCTTTTTCAATTTCCTGGTCGACATCGATAAAGGTCCGGTTCAGCTTCTGGGCCAGGAGTTCGCCGACCGTCGTTTTGCCAACGCCCATAAAGCCAATCAGAACAATGGTTTTTTCGTTTTCAGCTATCCTTTTCTCGCTCAACGTAAACACTACTCTCTCAATGAATTATCTTTTTAGTATAGTACACTGCTATCAGGCAGTAAATATTTTTTAGAATGTTAAAAAAATATGAATGGAGTAGGCAATGATAATGCTCGACAGCATGTAAAGCAGCGCGTACCGTACATTCCACCGGACAATGTGAAACGGATTGACTCTTATAAGCTCAGATAAAATGGACACGGACAAATTAAAAGGACTGTACATAACTGTTGCCAGGCTGCAGACGATCAACACGATTGTCAAAGGAACGGACGACACTTCGGGCAAAATCGGCCGCAATAGCTCCCCCAGCAGTGTGATGGAGACGAGGGGATGGAAGCCAGTCAGTGACGTCGCAAAGAAAAACAAGCCGATCATCAAGTACAAAAGAAACGGCTGGCCGGATACAAGCTGAAATCCGTCCTGCACAATGGAAAGAGCACCTGAAGCCGACAGCATGTTGACAAAAAGGCCCGCACTTAAAAACATAAAAAAGTAGTTAGACAACGCTGATGTGCGTTCCTTCCAGGCCGGAAACGCGACGCGGACGTATCGCTTCGGCTTTTTAATGAATAGTGCCCATAAACAGGATATAGGCAGGATCGCCAGTACAACCGAAAGCAAATAGCCCTTCTGAAAAACGTGCTGGAAAACGGACGTTAAAAAAATGAAAATAAGCAGCATACCAGCCATTTCTATCATTTTTCTCCGCACATTCGACGCAGATTGAAGGGAATCCGCAATGTGCAGGCCGTACGTCCGGTATTTGAAAAATGAAATGGTGTAATCGATGGCGGCAAACAGCACAACGATCATGATCATCGGCACAACCACTTCATAATACGCTTTGCCTGTCATGTCGAGTGCAGCGATCACCATCACCTCTAGCGGACTCCATGCCAGGCATAAAGCATAACCCCGCAGGACGCTTCCTGCTAAAAAGGAATGGGCTGTTTCCTTTGGCAGTTTTTTCAGCGATTGCTGAAGTGAATTTTTCACAAGAGGAATCGTGGCGATATTCAAAAACAAGCCGAGCATATGTGAAACAAGAAAGCTTCGCCGGTATAGCTTATCGAGTGTATGTATGTCGTGACGAAGCAGTGCATTTAAGTTCGTATCATAATGGCCGACTCGAATAATCGTGTTTAAGAACGGGAGCACCACAAACAAAGACATCACGCCCAGCATAGAATCAAACTGAAGAAAATAGGTATGCCAGGGCAGCTTTTGGACCAAAAACAATCCTGTGCCAATAAAAGAAAACAGAAGTCCAGAATAAAAATAAAGGCCTTTCGCATATCGCGCGGCTGTTAAAAGGCTCGCAAATGCAAGGATACCAACCAAATAATCAAGCCAAAGAAAATCAATGAAAACCGACAAAATAAAGATGATAATTAAAGAAGGGTATAAAATTAAAATGTTTTTCACCACTTTCCCGACCGAACCCATTTTACTTAAACGTAGCAAAGTTTACTCAAATCGTCCAGTGTATATTTCGAGTGTCTAAAGACTTTTCATAAATGTAAAAAATAGAGATAGAAGGGAACGGTTTCTTCATTTCATGATACGATGGAAGCAGGCAGCAGCCGTTCTACTCGTTTTGAACAGGTGCTGTGAAGCGAGTAATAGGAGAGGATGAACAGAATGAAACCAACCGTTGTTGTGTACAATTCACTGTATCCGGAGGCGCTGGACTATATCAATCAGTCCTGCCATGTCGACTATTTCCCGGGTTATAAGGAAAAAATGCCAGACTTTTTGAAAGCGCTCAAAACAGCTGATGGCATCATCGGATCGGGACTGCGCGTAGATGAAGAGCTATTGGAGCAGGCACCGAACTTGAAAATTGTCTCAAACAAGTCAGTCGGCTATGATAACCTTGATATTCCTCTTTTAAAGGAGCGGGGCATTCAAGCAAGCAACACACCGGGCGTCCTTGATGACACTGTTGCAGATACAATCATGGCGTTGATTCTTTCCGCGGCACGCCGCGTCCCGGAGCTGGATCAGTTTGTGAAAAGCGGCGAATGGTCGGCACAAGGGTTTCGTGATCATCAATTTGGCGTCGATGTGCACCATAAAACGCTCGGCATCATCGGGATGGGCGGCATCGGTTCGACGCTGGCCAAACGGGCGCGCTTCGGCTTTGATATGAACATCTTGTATCACAACCGGTCGCGCAACGAGCAGGCCGAGCATACATATGACGCAGTTTACTGCACGATGGAGGAGCTGCTGCGCCAGTCGGATTTCGTTTGTGTGATGACGCCGCTCACGCCGCAGACAAAAGGCATGATCGGCGATGCAGAGTTTGCCGGGATGAAGGAAACGGCTATTTTCATTAACGCCTCGCGCGGAGCGGTCGTGGACGAGCAGGCGCTGATCCGTGCGCTGCAAGCGGGACAGATTTTAGGTGCAGGACTCGATGTATTTGAGCAGGAGCCTGTTTCGGCGGACAACCCGCTGCTTGCGCTGCCGAACGTTGTCACGCTGCCGCATATTGGGTCTGCCACGGAAGAAACGCGCAAGAAAATGGCCATGCTGGCAGCGGAAAACGTTGTAGCCGGAGTAACCGGACAGCCATTGAAAACATCCATTTATTAATTATATAAGGTTAATACACAATTCTGGTGCAGATAGTGGCGGAAGTGGCCGGTAACCGTCAGCATCTGACCGATAAAAAGCCTTTTCCGGTCAAATCGGCGTGTTTATCAGCCACTTCTTTTATTTTATCAGTCAAACTGGAAAAGCAAATGGATTTCATTTATTATAAACCTGTGGGGGTATTTTAAATGAAATCAACGAGTATCCGGCAGCATATGCCGATGTTTCTTTTGCTTGTAATCACAAACGTATTTGTTGGTTCGATGGTGGGTCTTGAGCGAACGATTTTGCCGATTATGGCAGAGGAGGATTTCGGGCTTGCATCAGCCAGTGCCGCTCTTTCGTTTATTATCAGCTTTGGCTTCTCGAAAGCGATCGTGAACCTGCTGGCAGGCGGATTATCAGACCGGTTTGGCCGTAAACGGCTGCTTGTGACCGGCTGGCTGTTTGGTCTTGCCGTTCCTATTCTTGTTATTGCCGCAGATGCGTGGTGGATGATTGTTGGCGCCAACGTCCTGCTCGGGATTAATCAAGGGCTTGCCTGGTCCATGACGGTAAATATGAAAATTGATTTGGCCAGTCCGAATGAACGGGGAACGGCGGTCGGTTTAAACGAATTCGCCGGCTATTCCGGATTAGCCATCACGGCAGCGGCTTCCGGCTATCTTGCTTCGAGCTATTCGGTGCGGCCGGAGCCGTTTTATCTCGGCATCGCCATCGCGGTGACGGGACTGATTCTTTCTTTGTTTGTTAAAGAATCGGGTGAGCGTCATCCGGTCAAAGCTTCACGATCGCTTTGGTCGGTTTTTAAAGAAACAACCTATCAAAGCAAGTACCTGTCGAGCTTGAGCATGGCTGGCCTAGCGACAAATTTAAAGGACGGCATGGCATGGGGGCTGTTTCCGCTTTATTTTGCAGCAGCCGGGTTAAGCATGGAGCGCATCGGAATTTTGATCGCTCTTTACCCGGCGGCATGGGGCTTGTTTCAATTGTTCACAGGTACGTTAAGTGATAAAATCGGGCGGAAATGGCTTATTGTAGGCGGCATGTGGACACAGTCTGCGGCTTTATTTTTGATCATTGCCGTTCATGAATACGAGCTGTGGATTGCAGGTGTTGTGCTGCTCGGCACGGGAACCGCGATGGTGTATCCGGTGCTGCAGGCGGCACTTAGCGACGTCGTACGGGTCGACTGGAGAGCTTCCTCTATGGGGGTATACCGCTTTTGGCGAGACAGTGGCTACGCATTTGGTGCGCTGTTTGCCGGTTTTTTTGCCGATGCTTTGAATATGACGTGGGCCATCGGGCTTGTGGCGCTGTTGCCATTTCTGGCTGGGATGAATGTCCTGGTGAACGCAAAGAAACTTTCAAGAGGAACAGATAGATAATAGGAACAGACCGGTACATATCATTTGCCGGTCTGTTTGTGTTGAACATTAAATTCGGCTCGCTTTCATCAAAATAGTGCTACTTTTCAAGAATGTGCAAGACCGGCTTTTGTACGCCTGTCAAAAGAGTGTTATTGATGGGAAAGTAAAACCGCTTTATTGTAAGCGTATACAAAAAGGAGGCGGAGTAATGGGAAAAGCAAGGCAGACTGAAAAGCTGAATAGAGGCTTGATCGCGGTGAAGGTGAACAAAGGCGTGTATCTCGGCTGGCGGCTGTTCGGAGATGAAGAAGAGGACACATCGTTTTCTCTTTACCGTGACGGGCGGCGCATTGCAGCCAATATTTTAACGAGCACGAATTACCTGGACTCTGAAGGGACGCAGGATTCCCAGTATGAGATAAGGGCGGTTCGGAAGGGCATAGAGGAACCGGGTGAAACGGCGAGTGTGTGGAATGATCCCTATTTATCTATTCCGCTGCAAAAACCGGCTGGCGGGATAACACCTGATCAAGTCACCTATGAATATTGTGCCAATGATGCCAGTGTAGGCGATGTGGACGGCGACGGCGAGTTTGAAATCATTTTAAAATGGGACCCGACCAATTCCAAGGATAATGCTCATGAAGGCTTTACGGGAAACACACTGTTAGATGCGTACAAGCTGGATGGCACACATTTGTGGCGAATTGATTTAGGCCGGAATATACGGGCAGGCGCTCACTATACACAGTTTTTAGTGTATGACTTTGATGGCGACGGCAAAGCGGAGATCGTTTGTAAAACGGCAGACGGCACGGTGGATGGAGACGGCACGGTAATTGGCCGGGCAGAGGCGGATTACCGGAATGAAACGGGCTTTATTTTAGAAGGGCCGGAGTTCTTAACGGTGTTCGATGGCATGACAGGCAGGGCGCTTAAAACGGTTGAGTATGAACCGCCGCGCGGGAACGGATTAGACTGGGGAGATGACGAAGGAAACCGCGTGGACCGCTTTTTAGCTTGTGTGGCATATGTAAACGGTGAAACGCCGAGTATCGTCATGTGCCGGGGCTACTATACGAGAGCCGTGCTCGCTGCCTACGACTGGAACGGCAAGGAGCTTGTGAAGAAATGGGTGTTTGACAGCTTAACCCCAGGAAATGAAGGTTACAGCGGACAGGGCAACCATAGCGTGAGCGTGGCTGACGTGGATGGGGACGGCTGTGACGAAATCATATACGGCTCCTGCGTCATTGACCATGATGGTACGGGTCTTTACACAACAGGGCTTGGGCATGGGGATGCCATGCATGTCAGCAGCTTGATCCCATCACGGAAAGGGCTTGAAGTGTTTCAAGTACATGAAACGCCGTCTGAGCATGGAACGGAAATTCACGATGCCAAAACGGGAGAGCTGCTTTGGAGTATTCCATCGTTCGAGGATGTAGGGCGCGGCATGGCAGCCGACATTGATCCTCGCTATGAAGGTGCAGAGCTGTGGTCATCCACACATTGGCGCGATGGGGATGGGGGATTATACAGCAGCACCGGCGAAAAAATCAGTGAACAAAGCCCGGCTTCGTTTAATTTTGCCGTATGGTGGGATGGCGACCTGCTGCGTGAACTGCTGGATCATGAATACGATCCGGAAACAGGCATTGGTGTTGGGAAAATTGATAAATGGGATTATGAACAGGGCCGGCTTGTCAACTTGTTAACGGCTGACGGCACCCGATCAAACAATGGGACGAAGGGGAATCCGTGCCTACAGGCGGACTTGCTCGGCGACTGGCGGGAGGAAGTGATCTGGCGCTCCGATGACAGCAGCCATCTTCGCATCTATACAACGACGGATGTGACAGACCACCGCATTTACACATTAATGCATGATCCGGTTTATCGTCTGTCGGTCGCCTGGCAGAACGTGGCTTACAACCAGCCGCCGCATCCGGGCTTTTTTCTCGGACACAACATGGAAAAGCCGCCTGTACCGGCGATGTATTATGCAGGAAAAGAAGCCGCGAAGAAGTGATTCGTTGGGATTCAACTTTAACGAGAAAGCAGGGACAGGCAATGACAAAAGGCAAAACGTGGCCAAGTGAAAAGCGGATATTCAAGGATGCCGTCACCGGTGTTTCGATCACCCAGCTGACCAGCTACTTGAGCCATCACTTTCATTTATATTTTACAAACGACGGCTTTTATGACGATGGAAGGAGGCTTTTAATTGGATCTGAGCGTGAAAATGCATTGAATTTATACAGCCTTCATATGGAATCAGGCGAGCTCACACAGCTGACGGATTTGAGCCCGTCTGCTGCTAAGGGTATTCAAGGGACTTATATCAACCCGCAGCAGCATGAGGCGTATTTTACACTGGATCAAAGCATCATCGCGCTGAACCTCGATACGTACGAAGAACACTCGCTGTTCACACTGCCGGATGGATACGGCTTCAGCAACTTATCCGTTACAGCAGACGGCCGGACCATCTGCTTTGCATTAAGCGAAGATGTGAGCGACCGAATAGCAGCCAATCTCGGACAGGGCTACGGCGGCTTTGAAGAAATCGAAGAATCTCGTCCGCACAGCCAAATTTGGGCACTGGATATCGACACAAAAAGAGCAAAGGTTCTTCATGAGGAACAAAGGTGGATCGGCCATGTAAACACATCGCCCACGCAAAATCACATCCTGACGTTCTGCCATGAAGGTCCGTGGGAAAAGGTGGATCACCGCATATGGGCACTGAACCGGGAAACCGGTGAAGTGTGGAAGGTGCGGGCAGGGGACGGCAAGCAATATGCCGGACATGAATACTGGCATGCAGACGGAGTCCGGATCGGGTATCACGGCTTTACTGAATCGATCGAGCGGGCTGATGGAAAGTTTATCGGCTCTATTCAATTTGATAATGCAGGAGCAGAGGAATACGCGTTTCCATATCAAAATATGCATATCCATTCCAATGATGCTGAGCTGATTATCGGCGACGGGCAGCAGTCCAGTGCATACCCGGGCGGCACAGATCAAGACTACATTTTTATTTGGAAAAAGGAACAGGACCGCATGAATGGACCGCGCCGCTTGTGCCGTCACCGGGGAAGCTTTCAGACGCAGCACGTTCACGTTCACCCGCGGTTTAGCCCGGACAGGTCGCATGTACTGTTCACCAGCGACATGAGTGGCTACGGGCAGGTGTATGTTGCGGAGGTGCCGGATTTCTCTTCTCTGCCGCTCGTCGAGCAAGCTGAAAGATGAGCTTCTGCAAAAAAGGAAGGACGCGGCAAGAAAGTGAAAAAACAGCGGTAATCGTTGATGCGAAAGGTTTGTAAGCGCTACAAAAAATGATAATTGCCGGAAAATTTTTCTCATCGTACAGTAAAGCCAGCACATCACCACACCGTAAAAATGGGCTGGATGATGGTCTGAACACAAAAAAAACAGGGGGTATAAAAAATGACTCAATCGAAAAAATGGTCCAAAAACAAAGTGGCTTTCCCGGTTCTTTCCGCGATGCTGGCGGCGTCTTTAGCGGCATGTGGAAATGAAGAAGGCGGCGCTTCAGGAGAAGATGGCGGATCAGTCGATTCATTAACGATTATGACAACGGCTTATACGACGGAGCCGCCGGCAGAAGACAGTCCAGCCTTGAAGGAACTAGAAGAGTTTACGGGCAAGGACATTACAATGAACTGGGTGCTTGACAGTGCCTATGCAGATAAATTAAATATTACACTTGCTTCAGGCAATCTTCCGGAAATTATGATGATTCCAACTAAGCTGCCCAGTTTTGTAAGCGCTGTCCGAGACGATGCGTTTTGGGAGCTCGGACCTTACTTAAAGGATTACCCGAACTTGAGCCAGGCGAATGAGATTACGCTGCAAAACAGCTCGATTGACGGAAAAATATACGGTGTGTACCGGGCACGCCCGCTTGGAAGAAATGGTGTGACCATTCGGAAAGACTGGCTTGCAAATGTGGGAATGGAAACGCCGAAAACGATTGATGACTTTTACAATGTGCTAAAAGCATTTAAAGAAAACGATCCGGATGGAAACGGTGCGGATGACACGTATGGCATGGTGATTTCCAAATATACAGGCCCGTTTGATGTCATGCAGACATGGTTCGGCGCGCCGAATAAATGGGGAGAAGATGCCAATGGGAACCTGCAGCCGGACTTTGTGACAGATGAATACTTTGAAGCGCAAAAATTCTTTAAAAAACTTTTTGATGAAGGCCTCATTAATGAAGACTTCGCAGTCATGGACCCACAAAAGTGGGGCGATCCGCTGCTGAACAGCCAGGCGGGTGTCATTGTTGACGTGCTGGACCGTGCCCACCGTGCAGAGGAAGCGATGCTGCAAGCGAATCCAGACTTAAAAGAGCCGATTGACGTATTCGGCGCTGTAGAAGGGCCTGAAGGGCTGTTTAATCTGCCGACCTCCGGCTATTCCGGTATGCTGGCTATTCCGAAATCCAGTGTTGAAACAGAAGAAGAGCTGAAGGAAGTGCTTGATTTTATCGACAAGCTGAGCGAGCAGGAAGCACAGGCGCTGGCGTATAACGGTGTAGAAGGTGTTCACTACGAGCTTGAGGGCGATGTGTACAAGCCGCTCGTTGAACTGAATGATCCGGTTGCCAATGAATTCACGGATTTAAATCAGTTCCAAACGGGTATCCCGGAAAACCGCTTTTATCAGGAAGAGCTGACACCGCTGATTGAAAAAGAAGAGCAAGTGAAGCTTGATAACGAAGAAATCGTTGTGCCAAACCCGGCAGAAGCCCTGCTGTCTGAAGGGTACGCTCAAAAAGGACAGCAGCTCGATAACATTATCAATGATGCCCGCATTAAATTCATCGTCGGCCAGATCGATGAAGCCGGCTTTAAAGACGCGATTGAGCTATGGAAGTCGTCGGGCGGAAATGAGTATATCGAGGAAATCAACAAGCTTCACAAGGAAGCGCAGTCATAATACTTGCAGAAGGCAGGCTGTGCGTTGGCAGCCTGCTTGATTGAATAGAAGAAAAGGAGGGATTCCATGGCGATTTTTAAATCAAGCTCCTCTCAAACGGAGCTGGCTGTTGATGCACCGCCCGTTAAATCGGGAGCAGCATCGAGAAAACAGTTTATGCAGCGTTTGAAGCGGGACAAATGGCTGTATCTTTTGCTATTGCCCGGCTTGCTTTATTTTCTCGTTTTCAAATATGCGCCGATGTGGGGCATTGTCATCGCCTTTCAAGATTATTCCCCGTTTAAAGGCGTTTTCGGAAGCGAGTGGGTCGGCTTTGAGCATTTTCGGGACTTTTTTCAAAATCCCGATTTCACCCGGCTGCTGCGGAATACATTTATTCTGGCTGTGCTCGATTTAGTGTTTTTCTTTCCAGCTCCGATTATTTTGGCGCTTTTGTTAAATGAGCTGCGCATTAATTTGTACAAGCGGACGGTTCAAACACTTATTTACGTACCGCATTTTATGTCCTGGGTGATCATCGCAAGCATCACCTACATCTTTTTCACAACGAGCGGCGGTGTAGCAAATGAAATTGTGGGCCATTTTTATGGGAAAGAAATCAACTTCTTGTCTTCTCCCGACTGGTTCCGGCCGTTAATTATGGGGCAGATCATTTGGAAAGAAACCGGCTGGGGCACGGTGATTTTCCTGGCGGCACTTGCGACTGTTGACCAGGAGCAGTATGAAGCGGCAATTGTAGACGGGGCCGGCCGGTTCAGACGGCTTTGGCACGTGACATTGCCGGCTGTCAGAAGCACGATCATCGTTTTGCTGATCTTGCGGCTCGGGAATTTTTTAGACACCGGATTTCAGCAAATCTTTTTGATGACGAACTCGCTTAACCGCGATGTAGCGGACGTGTTTGATACGTATGTGTACTTTGTCGGGATTACCCAGGGTGCCTTCAGCTACAGCACGGCGGTCGGCTTGTTTAAGTCCGTTGTCGGCATTATTCTTGTGCTTGGTGCAAATAAGCTGGCGAAGAAAATGGGTCAGGATGGAATTTTTTAATGAAACAGGAGGTGTGCGCAAGTGGGAATGCCTAAAATGCATAATACGCCGGGAGGAAGAGTATTCGACGTCGTCAATTTCATTTTTCTTGGTGCAATCGGTCTGCTAATGATCCTCCCTTTTCTTTATGTGATTGCGGGATCGTTTGCAACAGAAGCCGAATTAACGAGCCGGAGCTTTTTTATCTTTCCGGAAACGTTCACGCTTGAAGCGTATCAATATATCTTTTCAACGGACCGGTTCACGCGCAGTATTCTCGTTTCAATCGGCGTCACAGTGGTGGGGACGATTGTATGCTTGTTTTTCACGTTTTCAATGGCGTATCCGCTGTCGAGAAAACACTTGCTTGGACGTAACTTTTTTATGAATATGGTCGTGTTCTCCATGCTGTTCAGCGGCGGAATGATCCCGACGTATATTGTCGTCAAATCGCTCGGACTGCTTGACTCGTATTGGGCATTGATCTTGCCGATTGCGATTAATCCGTTTAACTTAATTATCGTGAAAACCTTTTTTCAAAACATTCCGATTGAGCTGGAGGAGTCGGCGAAGGTGGACGGCTGTACGGAATTCGGGATTTTCTGGCGTATTATGCTGCCCCTCTCAAAGCCAGTCATTGCGACATTTGCTCTATTTTATGCTGTGGCGATCTGGAACGATTTCTTCAGTGCGCTTTTGTACATTAGCGACAGCACGAAATGGCCTGTGCAAGTGCTGCTTCAACAGATTATTCTGCTGTCCCAGTCCACAATCGGCGATACGAGTGCGATGGGCGCAGATTATGTGGCGCCGCCGGATCAATCATTGAAATTAGCTGTTGTCGTCATTGCCACGCTGCCGATTTTAATCATTTATCCGTTTCTTCAAAAGCATTTCGCGAAAGGAATGCTGCTTGGCTCTGTCAAAGGATGATCAATAATCAGTGAAATTTTCCATAATTGTTTAAAAAACAGTGGGAAGGGATGTGTGCTTTTTAAAGCGCCTTCATTTCGATAAACGGATATGACATAATGTTTGCTAAGCAATCATAAGTCAGGAGGCGGCAGCATGAAGAATATTAACGCTATGTGGACCATGATCAATAGACGCCGTGGAAGTGGAAACTTCCAGCGGAAAAGTTTTATTCTCATTCTGCTTATTGCCAGCGTTCCGGGCTTGATCACAGGGCTAAGCATGTATTGGTTCGTCATTCAAAACGTCGAGCAGGAGCTGCAGACGCTTCATGAAAATCAGATTGACCAGCGGGCCAAGAATATGGACGAGCAATTTAATTATATCGAATATTCCACTTCCCGCTGGGCGTTTGAGCCTCGATTTGGCGAGGGGCTGCGTGACATCGACTTTGTGAAGGAGTTTGAAGAAACGTATGATATAACGAAAACCCTTCTGCTGCTTCAAAGCAACCATGCGCTGATGAAGGACGTAGAGCTGTATTTGAATGTAGAGAAGCCGATTTTATTCAGCAGCGAATACAACGTACT
Organism: Domibacillus enclensis; assembly: GCF_900156125.1. Lineage (GTDB taxonomy): Bacteria > Bacillota > Bacilli > Bacillales > Domibacillaceae > Domibacillus > Domibacillus enclensis. The sequence goes on from NZ_FTLX01000006.1 coordinate 131,863, forward strand.
GAACAAAGAAAGAAATGCCTTTTATGAAAAAAACATCGGTAAGGGAAAGTCAATTCAATGGACGCAGCTGCCGGATCAAAACGGCACGATGGCACTTGTTCAAAACATTCCTGCTGCGAGCAGCCAGCCGTTCGGGTCCATCATCGTGACGCTGGACCGCCAGAAGCTCATTGAGCTGCTGAAAACACTGACGCCTTACGATAAAGGCGCCACGTTTATTATGAATGCAGACAACGAGCTGCTTCTTCAATCAAACAGTACTCAAAACGACGGATTTGTAAGCGCTTTAAAGAAAGAAATGAACCGTAACGAAGAAAGCAGGAATGCTTTTTTATTCGACTACGAAGGTCAGACGTATTCCGTTTCATCAGGTGCCTTTTCCCGTATTAATGAGGAATGGACCTACGTTTCTGCGGCTCCGATGTCTTCGATTACCGCACCGTTACTATTCGTTTCCCGGCTGATTATTGTCATTAGCACAGGTGCGCTGCTGCTTGCCTGGTTGTTATCCTGGGTCGCCTCCAAGCAAATCTCCTCACCGGTCAACCGGCTCATTCGGAATTTACTGGACGGACAAGATGGAAAGCCCGGCGTCGCAGGAAACGATGCATTCTCCCTTATTGAGCAGCGGTGGGAAGCGTTATCCGAGCAAAGCACGCTTCTTCAAAGCCGCCTGGCCGAGCAAGTAGAAGACATTAAGATGAGCTTTCTTCTGCAATTAATGCAGGGCTCCTTTTACCATTACAGCGAGCACGATTTGAAAAAGCGGATGGAGGGCTACGGGTGGAATGTTGAGGGGAAGTCATTCGCCGCGATCGACATTCGCTTAACCGGCATCCACGACTCTGCAGGCCATTTCTCCAACAAGGATGAAAGCCTGCTTGCGTTTATGACGGCGAACATTATGGAGGAAACGGCGGATGCTGTTTTTGATTCACATACTGTGATCCGGTTTTCGGATTTTTCAGCAGGCATGCTGATCATTTATCCGGCGCAGGCAGCAATTCGGAAGGATATGCACCGCTTTTCTGAAGAGGTCACCCGTGCTGTAAATGACATCATGAATGTGCAGGTGACCGTAACACTCAGCAAGCCGGTGGACACGATCAAGCAAATTCCGCAGCTGTTTGAGGAAACGAGAATTGGCAGCCGTCTCCGGAATGTCGACAACCGGAATCAATTAATCGACCTTCAGCTCGTGACAAAGGAAGAATCAGCGAAGGACGTTCATTATCCGTTTCCACTGGAGAAAGAAATTATTCAAGCTGTTCGGATGGGCGAAATGGATGAAATCACGCCCCTTATTCAGCGGTTTTTACTGGAGCTTCAGGAAAAAAGCAACGCAGAAATTTATGTTCAGCAAGGAGCTATTCAACTGTACAGCAGCATTCAGCATGAAATTCTTTATTCCGGCGTCCATCCTCACGAACTGTTTCACGGAAAGAATATGATCGAGGAGCTTTCCCAGCAAAGAGAAGTGCACCGCATGGCCGTCTGGTTTACGACCGAGGTGATTGCTCCTTATCTGGACAAAATAAAAGGCCGCATGAACGTTGAAGCAAAGCGAATGGTCGAAGCCGTTATGATGAAAATCGGTCAAGAGTATATGACGGATCTATCCCTTGAAAGCTGTGCAGACGAAGTAGGAACGAATCCGTATTCGCTTAGCAAAGCATTCAAGCAAGTAGTCGGCATTAATTTTATTGACTATGTCACGAGCCTGCGAATGGAAAAAGCAAAGGAGCTCCTCACGAGCACGGACATGAAAATCAATGATATCGCTGAACGCGTCGGGTATCGCCACAGCTATTTTAACCGGATCTTTAAAAAACAGATGGGCATTCCACCGAGCCAGTTCCGCAAGCAGCGGGAATCGATCAGTAAAGGAGGGGATCAAGATGAATCAGGTCATGAGCGGCATGTATAGAATCGCAGAATGGCTGATGAAGCTAGCTTATTTAAACTTGTTATGGCTGCTGTTTACGCTGGCAGGTGCCGTCGTCTTCGGGTTGTTTCCCGCTACAACCGCACTGTTCGGTGTGATTCGGAAGCTGATCATGGGCAACGAAGAGTATTCTTTGACGAAAACCTTTTGGCTGCTGTTTAAAAAGGAGTTTGGCAGAAGCAGCCGCCTTGGGATAATAGTGCTGGTGATTGGCTATTTGCTTTATTTTGACGTGAGGTTTTTAAGAGAAGCGGAAGGCCTGCTGAGCTTTTTATATTACCCTGTTTTAGTGGTGTCGTTTGGCTTTATCCTGACACTTTTTTACGTGTTTCCAATTCTGGTTCACTATGAAGCTTCCATTCGGCAGTCGGTGAAAAATGCGTTCTGGCTGATGATCCTTCACCCCGTCTCGACAATTTTAATGATGTCCGGTATGATGACGCTTTTTTTCCTGCTTGTGAGCGTTCCTGGACTCATTCCGTTTTTCAGCGTAAGCGGTCCTGCGTTTCTTTTGACGTGGGCGGCACTGCTCGCTTTTGCAAAAGCAGAGGATAAGCAAAAAATATCAGCATGACGAAAGGAAATCTACTATGAAGAAAGTAATTGTTACGTTCCCGGAAGGAAAACATAAAGTCCTGACATTGAGCTACGATGACGGCAGGGCAGCAGACCGCCGGCTCGTGGAGCTCTTTAATCAATATGGGCTGAAGGGCACGTTCCATTTGAATTCAGGGCTGCTTGGTGTAGACGACCGCATCGGTGGAGAAGAGGCTGTTTCCTTGTTCAAGGGTCATGAAATCTCGGCACATACGTGCACGCACCCGACCATCGAGCGGTCGCCTAAAGAACAGCTGGCAAGTGAAGTCATTGACGACCGAAAAGAGCTGGAGGCAATCGCGGGCTATCCTGTCAGAGGAATCTCTTATCCGAACGGGTCCTTTACTTCATATATTAAGTCGATGCTTCCATTTCTGGGGATCGAGTATGCAAGAACTGTCAAGAGCACGGGGACATTTGCGATGCCGGATGACTGGCACGAATGGAATCCGACCTGCCATCACAACCATCAGCTGCTGGAGAAAGCACAAACATTTGCGGACCTGCATAAAACTCAATACTTGTACATGATGTACGTATGGGGGCACAGCTACGAGTTCGATCATGACCACAATTGGGACATGATGGAATCGTTTTGCCGCTTTATCGGCGGGCGCGAGGATATTTGGTATGCCACCAACATTGAGATACTCGATTATATGAACGCTTTTCGGTCACTGAAATTTTCCGCCGACAGCCGGTTTGTGTACAACCCTTCTGCCCGCAGCGTCTGGCTGTCTGTGGACGGGGAGGTTATCGAAGCAGTCGGCGGAAAACAAATCTCCTTATAAAAGGGCTAACGCCGACAAATTGAGAATAGCGCCGATATCCACCCGCCGATCGCCGGTATTTCAGGATATCGGCGATCGCCGTTCTTTATCAGCGGTAAACGAAAAATACCGGCGATAAATAGATCCATTTATACATGCGAGTGGAAACAGCAGGCTGCTGCCACAGTTTCACCCGCGAAACCCAAGCTCGTGTGAAATGGCTTTCGCGGTTTCGCGGACCTTGCGCACAAGCTCGTCATTCACACGCTCCATCGTGATGCGGTGAACCGGACCGGAAACGCTGAAGCTGGCGATAATATTTCCGTGAAAGTCACGGATGGGTGCTGCAATGCAGCGAATCCCTTCTTCGTTTTCAATATTATCCAGAGCGTACCCTTGTTTTTTGACGAGGGCGATTTCCTCCTCCAATTCCTCCAGCGAGCCGATCGTTTTGGCCGTCCGCTTCACGAAGTCGATGGACGAAACGGCGTGGTCGTAGTCGGACGGCGTCATGCCGGAAAGCAGGATTTTCCCGACGCCTGTACAGTACATCGGATTGCGGCTGCCAATTCGCGAATACATTCGAATGGTTTGGTTGCTTTCAATTTTGTCGATGTATACGACCTCCGAGCTGTCCTCGACACATAAGTGAATGGTTTCATTAATGTCCTCACATAATCTCTCAAGCAATGGCCGTGCGGCCGAAATTATGCCGCTATCGGCCGTCATATTCCGTGATAAAAATAAAATCTGATAGCCGAGCATGTACTTTTCGGTTTTTTTGTCTTGCGTTACGTATTTCATGCTGATGAGTGTGCTGAGTAAACGGTGAATCGTGCTTTTTGACAAGTTTGCTTGCTCTGCCAGCCGGCTGATTTGAATGCCGTCCGGATAGTCCGACATAATATTTAAAAGCGTCAGCGCGCGTTCAAGTGATTGAACATTGGACATCGATGGTCCTCCTTTATCAAACGATTGTCTTCATCATATCGAATCGTTGTTTTTTTGTGAATAGATGCCGTTTTTTTGTCTTTTTCAGAATATTGCTTGCAAAAGATGAAAACGCCTTTATAATGAGAAGTATAAATTATGAAACAACGTTCCATAATACGGAACAAAAAATAAAGGAGGAATTTTTAACATGAAAACAGTGTATGCACATCATCCAGACGACGTAAAAAACTATACAACCGAAAAGCTGCGCGAGCAGTTTATGATGGAGAAGGTTTTTGCAGGAGACAGCATTGAGCTGACGTACAGCCATGTAGACCGGATCATTTACGGTGGTGCAATGCCGGTCGAGAAAGCGCTGACAATGGATGCAGGCCAAGAGCTCGCAGCCGAATACTTTCTAGAACGGCGCGAGATGGGTGTCATTAATGTGGGCGGTGATGGCAAGGTGACACTTGATGGCAAAGAGTACGACATTAACGCCCGTGACGGTCTGTACATCGGAAAAGGCACAAAGGATATTGTGTTTTCCTCCAATAATCCTGAGAAGCCAGCCAAGTTTTACATTAATTCATGTCCGGCGCACCACTCGTACCCAACGGTAAAAGTAGGGCTCGATAATGCGATCGCGCGTCCGCTCGGTGCAGATGAATCGATGAACAAACGGACGATTTACCAGTTTATTCATCCGGATGTATTGGAATCATGCCAGCTGAGCATGGGCATGACGATGCTGGAGCAGGGAAGCGGCTGGAACACAATGCCGTGCCACACGCACGAGCGCCGCATGGAGGTTTATTTCTACTTCGACATGGAAGAAGACACACGCGTATTTCATATGATGGGGCAGCCGCAGGAAACACGCCACATTTTAATGGCCAATGAACAAGCGGTGTTGTCACCGAGCTGGTCGATCCATGCAGGAGCTGGAACGAACAACTACACCTTTATTTGGGGCATGTGCGGCGAGAACATTGATTTTGATGATATGCAGTTTGTCGATATGAAGGATTTGCGCTAAGGAGGCGGGCAAAATGGCATTTCAACAGGCGTTCTTTTCATTAGAAGGAAAAACAGCCCTCGTTACAGGTGCGAGAACAGGCATCGGGCAGGCCATTTCCGTTGGCCTCGCTGCTTCTGGCGCACATGTTTTATTGCTTGGGCACCGTGATAATTTGGCCGACACAAAAGCGAAAATTGGAGAAGTAAACGGTACGTGTGAAACGGTTCTCATTGATTTAAGCGAAACGAGCAGCATTCGGGAGCAGTTGAAGCCGTTGCTCGAGAACCATGAGATTGATATTTTAGTAAACAATGCCGGCGTTATTTATCGGGAGCCGGCGGTTGATTTTGATGAAAATGAGTGGAACCGGGTGATGGACGTCAACATCAATTCGGTGTTTATTCTGTCGCAGGAAATCGGGCGCGGCATGGTCGAGCGCGGCTCGGGCAAAATCGTTAACATTGCGTCACTGCTATCATTTCAAGGTGGGGTGTTTGTACCGGCCTACACAGCCAGCAAGCATGCGGTGGCAGGTCTCACGAAAGCGCTTGCGAATGAATGGGCGGCAAAAGGGGTTCAGGTGAATGCGATTGCGCCGGGTTATATTGAAACGAATAATACCGAAGCGCTTCGCAACGATCAGGACCGCAGCAAGTCCATTCTCGACCGTATTCCTGCGGGAAGATGGGGAGCGGCGGATGACATTGCCGGCGCTGCTGTGTTTCTTTCATCAAAGGCAGCAGATTACGTGAATGGGCACGTCCTCGTTGTAGATGGCGGCTGGATGGGAAGATAAGGAGGCGAGGGGAATGGACGTTATTACCATTGGTGATGGCATGATCACGTTTGATCCGGCTTCAAAAGGCCCGCTTCGTTTTGTCGGGCAGTTTCAGCGTAAAATTGGCGGGGCTGAATTAAACGTTATGCTTGGCTGTGCACGCCTCGGTCTTCGCTCCGGCTGGATCAGCAGGCTCGGAAAAGACGAGTTTGGCCGGCATATTGTTAATACCGTGCGCGGAGAAGGCGTGGATGTTTCGGAAGTGAAGCTCGAAGAAGGCTATGCGACGTCGCTTAATTTCAAAGAAGTGCAGGAATCCGGTGCGGGGCGGACGTTTTATTACCGGCTTCCTTCTCCAACGGAAACATTAACGCCGGATACGCTGCCGGAGGATTATATAAAGCAAGCGAAAATCCTTCACGTCACCGGTGTATTCCCGGCGATTCAGCCGCAAAATCGGGAGGTCATTCTACGGGCGATGCAGATAGCTAAAGAAAACGGGGTAAAGGTGTCGTTTGATCCAAACATCCGCCTTCGTCTTTGGTCCAAGGAAGAAGCGCGTCAAACGATGCTGACCTACTTGCCTTATGTGGATTATTTGTTAACGGGCCGTGAAGAGCTGGAGATCCTTTTTGATTCGGAAAACGATGGCTTTCTTCGTGAAAAGCTGGGTGGCTATTCATTTGAGCAGGTCATTATGAAGGATGGCGACAAAGGATCTGCGGTTCTGCAGAATGGTTCGTGGAAGCACGTAGCCGGCTTTCCGGTTGCAAAAGTAGTGGATACAGTCGGTGCGGGCGATGGATTTGACTCCGGCTTTTTATATGGCACTCTTCAAAACTGGCCGGTGGAACGCTCGCTTCAGTTCGCCAATGCGATCGGTGCGATGGTCGTACAGGTAAGCGGCGATAATGAAGGCCTTCCTTATTTAGAGGAAGTAGAAGGATTTTTAGGCCAGCGAGAAACAATCGAAAGGTAGGAATGACAATGGTAATCGAACAATTAGCAGCAGCGCCGATTGTGCCTATTTTGCGCAAGGTGCCTTACGAAAAAAGCGCATCGATCGTAAAAGCGCTCATTGATGGCGGCGTTACATCGATTGAAGTGACAATGGAGTCAGAGAAGGCGGCGGAAATCATTGCCGAAACAATTGATGCTTACGGCGCCCAGGTGCTGGTCGGCGCAGGGACCGTTTTGAATGTGGAGGACTGCCAGCGTGCGATCGAAGCTGGTGCACAGTTTATCGTAACACCGGCACTGGATGAAGATGTGGTCGCTTATGCAGCGGAGCAGGGTGTGCCGATTATTCCGGGCGTCTTCACGCCGGCGGAAATGCTGCGGGCCGTGAAGCTTGGGGCTGAAGCGATCAAGCTGTTTCCGGCATCAGTGCTTGGTCCGGCGTTTATCAAGGATGTCAAAGGGCCGCTCAGCCACATTTCCATTATGGCAACCGGCGGCATTACAGCGGATACGGCGACTGATTATTTAAAGGCAGGTGCTGTAGCAGTCGGTACTGGCAGCGCACTGTTGAAAAAAGACTTGATTGCAGCAAACGACTGGGATGGCTTGAAAAAAGAAACGGAAAAATGGCTTCAAGCTGTACAGGCTGTCTGAACGACCGGAAAAGGAACAGATGGACCGGATTGATAAGTGCGAGGACCAGAAAAAGCAGATTCCGGTCCTCGGCACATGGATTCCGGTCTATTGCTGATTTTTCCGGTCCACTACAACCAATGAGGAGGCATTCACATGATACTGGGACTTCGTGGGCACGATCTTGACCAAATGCCAGCGGATCAGCTGGCGCAGACGATTAAGAAAAAAGGCTTTAACGCTGTGCAGCTCGCTGTAGCGAAATCCTTTGACTTTTACACAGGACCAGGCAGCTTAACGATGGCTATTTCCCGGGAAATTGGCGAAGCATTCCGTGAGAATGGAGTGAAAATTACGGTGCTTGGCTGCTACATCCATATGATTCATCCGGACCCAGACATCCGGAGAAGGGAGTTGGACCGGTTCAAGGAGCATCTCGCTGCAGCGCAGGCGTTCGACTGTCTGCTTGTGGGAACAGAAACGGGAAATGTTCATGCGGAAATGGGCTACACGGAAGACAACTTCAAGGAAGAGCCGTTTTTAGCGGTCGTTGACAGTGTAAAAGAATTAGCGGCGGAGGCGGAAAAGCTGAATGTGAAAATCGGCATCGAGGCGGGTGTGAATCATCCTATTTACTCCCCGGAAACGATGAAGCGTATGCTCGATCTTGTCGACTCGCCCAATGTCAGGGTGATTTTTGATCCGGTGAATTTGCTGACACCGGAAACGTGGAGCCAGCAGCAGGCGATTTACCAGCAGGCGTTTGATTTGTTCGGAGACAAAATTGACGTGCTTCATGCCAAGGATGTGACGCTAAAAGACGGCCGTCTGCAGCCAGTGCCGGTCGGAAGCGGCTTGATTGATTATGAGGAAGTATTCCGTCTGCTGAAATCTACCGGCCGTCAGGTTCCAGTCCTGCTGGAAGACGTGCGTGATCCCCACATTGAGAAAAGCCGAACGTTTCTCGTAGCAAAAATCACTGATTTTTAAACAAAACTCCCGGAAAAGTACTATTCGATTATTCTGTGAACTCCGATACACTGAAGAAAAAGGGGCTGATCGAATGGTACAGATGATGACAAATGGCGTGTACCGATTTTGTGAATGGGTGACGCGCCTCGCGTTTTTAAATATTTTATGGATTGCTTTTTCCGTTGCAGGCCTCCTCATTCTCGGCTTTTTTCCGGCAACAGCCGCTTTGTTTTCCGTGACGCGACGCTGGACGATGGGAGAGCACGATATACCTGTATTTCAAACTTTTTGGACAGCGTACAAGAAGGCATTTTGGCGGTCGAATCAGCTGGGCCTGCTGATCGTTGTGCCGGCTGTGATGTTCGCGGCGAATTTTATGATTATTGAGCAATACGGGTCGCCCGTGCCAATGATGCCGTACGTGCTGACGAGCTTTTTCCTGCTTTATGGAGTAGTTGCATTATTTCTGTTTCCGGTGTATGTTCACTATAACGTTACGATGAAAAAGACTGTCAAATACGCGCTTGTGATCGGGCTTTTGCGCCCGGTTCAAACGGTGATTATGGTGGCGAGCCTGCTTGGGATGGCGTATATAATGATGCAGCATATTACGTTTGTTTTATTCTTTAGTGGAAGCGCTTTCGGATTTGTGCTCATGTGGTTTGCGATGAACGCGTTTGATGCTGTCGCCCGCAAGCAGGAGGAAGCGGCCCTGCAGCAAACGTAATGCTACGGAAGGGTGCGTGGCCGTGAAGCGATTGTGGGACTATCTCGTAATCACGTTTGAAAACCTGAAGATTAAGTACAAGTTTATTTTATTTGTATCGGCGATTATGTGTGTGTTTTTGCTGTTTACGATTGCCGGTCTGCAATATGCGTTCACAACGTATGATCAGCAAATTTACCGGAAGTCCTCGCAGGTGCTCAGCATGTCATCAGACAGTGTGGAAAAGGAGCTGCAGCGGATTCAGGATATTTCCTTTGATATTATTACCGATTCCGTCATTATGCGGGAAACGGTTCATGCGAAAAAGGAAACGAACCGGTATGAGCAGTATGGCATTCAAACGGCTATCAGCGACAGGCTGAGCGATTATGTCAGCTCGGAAAAGTACATTCACTCGATTTATTTAATTGACGTCACCGGGAAGACCTATGCGGCAGGGAACTCGATTGCGCTCTCCGCCGAAGAAGAAAAAGCAAGGCTGGTCGAGATGGCGGCAGCGCGGGAAGGTGCCAACACATGGGTCACAGCAGATGGAAGTAACCGCTTTCTAACAGCTGCCCGCCAAATACGATCCTACGAAAATTTAAGTATGGAGAATCTGGGAACGATTGTGATCCGGGTAGATTTGGCGAAAATGGTCGCCGCACTTCCAGAAGAATGGGAGGACACAACGGGCAATATGATGATGTCCACGGGCGAGCACGTATTTTTTTCAGAAGAAGACGTGGCGCCGTTTCGTTCGTTTGATTTTTCCGAGCAAACAAAGCAAGGCTATTCGATCAGCGAGCTGAACGGACGCCGCTACTTTGTGACATACGTGAAAACGTCATTTGCGAACTGGACGTACTGGCACTTCATCCCATTTGACGCCGTGTTCTCCAGCATTACGAAGGTGAAATACTCCATTATTGCCGCTTTTATTGTGCTGCTGCTGGCTGTCATTGCGACAGTCATTCATTTCACAAGAAAAATTACGACACCGATCGAGGAGCTCGTCAAAACGATGCGTCACATACAAAAGGGAGACTTCGCGATCGCAGAAACATTGCCGCCGCCGCCCCGTCATCAGGATGAGATTGGCATGCTGCACCGCGATTTTACGTTTATGGTTCAGCGGATTAACGAGCTCATTAAAGAAAATTACGAAAAACAGCTCCTCGTCAAAGAAACCGAATTCAAAGCGCTCCAGGCTCAGATTAACCCGCACTTTTTGTACAACACGCTTGAATCGGTCAACTGGCTGGCGAAAACGAATAAACAGACACAAATCTCTCAAATGGTGGAGTCGCTTGCGTATTTGCTGCGGAATTCAGTGAATGTGAAAGACGACATTGTGACCATCCGGCACGAAATTGACCTGGTCAGCCATTACGTGACCATTCAAAAATATCGCTTTGAGGAGCGACTGGACTTTCATATTGAAGTGGAAGAAGAAGTGTACGACTGCTGCATTCCGAAGCTGACGATTCAGCCGTTGATTGAAAATGCCATTCATTACGCACTGGAGAAAATCATTGAGCCGTGTACGATTACGATCAAGGCCTATCACCAAAATGGCGCCGTCTTTGTCACGGTTGAAGATAACGGACCAGGCATGGATGCTCAGTTTATAAACAAGCTGCGGAGAGGGGAAGTGCAGACGCGCGGAACCGGCATCGGGCTGAAAAATATTGATGAACGGACAAAGCTGTTTTTCGGGGAGCAATACGGATTGTCCATTCACAGTGTTCAAGGAAGCGGCACAGCCGTAACCGTTTTTTTACCTTATGAAAAAGGGGAGAAACAATATGTACAAAGTGTTGCTGGCAGATGATGAACGCATTATTCTTGAAGGAATTTCCAATGTGATTGATTGGGCATCACTTGACACAGAGCTCATCGCAACGGCACGAAACGGCATTGAAGCGTATGAAAAGATTACGGAATTCCAGCCGCATATTGTCATCAGTGACATTAAAATGCCGGGAATGGACGGACTGGAGCTGGCGGGCAAGGTGCGGGCGGATTATCCAGACATTCAGTTTATTGTGCTGTCAGGCTTTAGCGAGTTTGAATATGCGCGCTGTGCGATGCAGCACGGTGTCCGGAATTATTTGCTGAAGCCGTGCAACGAAGCGGATATTATTGAAACGGTCACAGAGGCCGTGGATGAGCTGAAGCGCAAGGAGCCGCAAACAGAAGAACGGACGCAGTGCAAGGACTATTCACCGGTCGTCAACGAAGTCGTCGATATTATTTATGAGCACTTCAGTGACAAGCACGTGTCGCTAAAATGGGTTGCAGGAGAAATGCTTTACATGAATGCCGACTATCTCGGCAAGCTGTTCAAGCAGGAAACAGGGGAGCGGTTTTCCGGCTTTTTAACAAAGGTCCGCATTGAAGCCGCGATCAAGCAAATTGGCGAACTGGACGATGTCCGTGTCGCAGATTTAGCCGAGCGGACAGGGTTCGGCGACAACCCGCAATACTTCAGCCAGGTGTTCAAAAAATATACAGGCTGCACGCCATCAGAATACCGCAAATCCTCGTGAACAGATCCGCATCCTTTGCAGGTCTGTTTTTTTATTGTGTGGTTGGCCGGAAAACCGGAAAAGAAAGGATAGGACCGGATTCCTCATCGTGATGACCGGAAAAAGGAGAATTCAATCATCGGACAAGCGAATCCGGTCCACCAGAGAAGATTTCCGGTCGAAAAAAGAGGCATCACTGTTTTCTGAACATTGTTGTCAGATTTTTGTATTCAATTAATCTGAAAAATCCATAAAATAAAGATTGTAAGCACTTTCAAAAAAGAGCGAAAGCGGGGGATTGGGATGAAGAAAATCATGTTGTCACTGAGCAGCTTGATGCTGGCGGCGGGACTGGCCGGCTGCGGAGACGAAGCAAGCAGCGGGACGAGCGGTGAAGTGAAAGAAGGCGGATCGCAGGAGGATGTAACGCTCCGGATGGCCTGGTGGGGCGGTCAGCCGCGCCACGACTACACAATGAAGGTTATTGAAATGTACGAGGAACAAAATCCGCATGTGAACATTGAAGCGGAATTCGCCAACTGGGATGACTACTGGAAAAAGCTAGCGCCAATGGCGGCTGCCAATCAGCTTCCTGACATTATTCAAATGGATACAGCGTACTTGTCACAATACGGCGAAAAAGGCCAACTGGAGAATTTAGCTCCTTATACAGAAGATGGCACAATTAATGTGGACAATATTGATGAAGCGACATTAGCAGGAGGAAGCATCGGCGACCAGTTGTACGGTTTTAACCTCGGCTCTAATGTCCTGTCAGTCATCACAAATGACGACATGCTGGCAGAAGCAGGCGTTGAGCTGAATGATGAAAACTGGACATGGGATGATTTCGAAAAAATGGCCACAGATGTTCAAAAAGCGACAGGCAAATATGGAACAAATCCAATGAATCCTCCTGATGTGTTTTTCCCTTACTACTTGAGAACGCAAGGCGAGCGCTTTTATAACGAAGAAGGAAATGGCCTTGCCTACACAGATGATCAGTTATTCGTCGACTTTTTTGAGCGTCAGCTTCGCTTGATCAAAGCAGAAGCTTTCCCAACGCCTGATGTTACTGCACAAGTAAAGGGACTTGAAGATGATTTTATTGTTAAAGGTGACGCGGCCATGACATGGAATTATTCCAACCAGTACCTTGGCTTTGCGCAGCTGACTGAGGCGCCACTTACGATTAACCTGCCGCCGGAGCAAGCAGAAAATCAAGCGCTTTTCCTTCGCCCGAGTATGTTCTTTTCTGTGCCAAAAAGCTCTGAAAACAAAGAAGAAGCAGCTAAGTTCATCGATTTCTGGGCGAATAATGAAGAAGCTAACAAGTTGATCAAAGGCGAGCGTGGCGTGCCGGTTTCTTCTGACATTATTGAACTATTAAAGCCAGAGCTTTCTGAAGATGAAGTGAAGATTTTTGAATACGTGGAACGTGCTTCGCAAAACGCCAGTCCGGCTGATCCGCCAGATCCACTGGGCAGCGCGGAAGTAATGAAAGCACTCAAGGATATTTCTGACCAGATCCTGTTTGAGAAAATCTCAGCTGAAGAAGGCGCAAAGAAGTTCCGTGAGCAGGCAACGGATATTTTAAGCAAAAACAGCTAATTCAAAAACAGAACAGCCCCGACTTTGGCGCAATTAAACAAAGTAAGGCGCAATTCCTGATTAATTGCGCCTTACTGGTCATAATTGCGCCAAATAAATGGCGTTAAAGGCCTTAAACTAAAAAAGGATGTGACCCCAAATGAAACTACGCCCGGCAGGAGATAATCTCGCAGGCTATGCTTTTATCTCTCCATTCATTATTGGATTTCTTGCCTTCACTATTATCCCGATGATTGCTTCACTTTATTTATCATTCACCAGCTACGATTTATTCACCACTCCACAGTGGATTGGGCTCGGCAATTACATTGAGATGTTCACAGGAGACGAAAAGTATTGGACGACGATTAAAGTCACGTTTACGTACGTGCTGGCCGGTGTGCCGTTACGTCTCGCTTTTGCCTTGCTTGTCGCGATGCTGCTTAACCGGGCTTCCCGCATGGTCGGCATTTACCGGACGATGTTTTACCTGCCGTCCATCATTGGCGGAAGTGTTGCGGTTGCGATTATGTGGCGCAATATTTTCGGGAATGAAGGAACGATCAACCAGCTGCTGTTTTTCATGGGCATTGACAAGCAAATCTTCTGGTACCAGGATCCGACCTCGGCCCTTTGGACATTGATTTTGCTTTCGGTCTGGCAATTTGGCTCATCGATGCTGATCTTCCTTGCCGGCTTAAAAAACATTTCACCTGAATATTATGAAGCCGCAAGTGTGGACGGCGCGAATCCGTTTCAAAAGTTTTTCAAAATTACACTGCCGCTGTTAAGCCCGATCATTTTCTTTAACATGGTAATGCAGACAATTTCCGCGTTTATGACGTTTACGCCGGCTTACATCATCTCTAAAGGAGAAGGCGGTCCACTTGATGGAACGCTGCTGTACTCGCTTTACTTGTTCCAAAAAGCATTTAACTTCTTCCAGATGGGCTATGCCTCTGCGATGGCATGGGTGATGCTGTTGATCGTCGGCCTGTTGACATTGATCTTATTTAAAACATCAAAATACTGGGTGCATTACGAATCAAAGGAGGGGTAACCAATGAAAGCTATTCAAGAATCACCTCAGGCGGAGCCCCGGCAGCTTCACATGAACAAGCCGAAATTCAAATGGAAAAAGTGGATGTACCATCTCGTCACGGGCTTATTCGCCCTGTTAATGCTGTATCCGATTATCTGGCTGCTCATGAGCTCGTTTAAAGAAAGCTCTGAAGTGTTTGTGACGGCCCACTCGCTTATTCCAGATCCGTTTATTTGGAGCAACTACGCGCAGGGCTGGGAAGGCATTGCCGGCCAGTCGTTTGGAACCTTTATTAAAAACTCGCTCATCATTGTCGGATTTTCCACAATCGGAGCGGTCATTTCTTCTGCGCTGATCGCGTACGGCTTTGCCCGTATTTCGTTTAAAGGAAAAGCGTTCTGGTTCGGCTGCATGATGGTATCCATGATGCTTCCACACGAAGTCGTTATGATCCCGCAATACATTATTTTCGCCAAAATCGGCTGGCTGAATTCGTTTCTGCCGATCATTGTGCCGCAATTTTTCGGCCACGCGTTTTTCATTTTCTTAATGGTTCAGTTTATCCGCAACATCCCAATTGAGCTGGATGAAGCCGCGCGTATTGATGGCTGCGGACGGTTCAGTATTTTCTACCGCGTAATTTTGCCGCTGATCGTTCCGGCGATGGCTACGGCTGCTATTTTCTCCTTCTATTGGAAATGGGAGGACTTGATCAACCCGGTGCTTTACTTGAACAGCCCGGATAAATACCCGGTGTCACTGGCGCTGAAGCTGTTTCTTGATTCAGAAACAGCATCCAACTGGGGAGCGATGTTCGCGATGTCAGTCGTATCGCTTCTGCCGGTCATCCTCATTTTCTTCTTGTTCCAGAAGTACATTGTGGAAGGCATCAGCACGAGCGGATTGAAATAAGAAAGGAGCACAAGGATGAAGATTTTCTTAGCGGGCGATTCGACGGTTGCCAGCTGCCCTCCTCATGAAGCCCCAATGGCAGGGTGGGGACAGGTGGCGGCGGAGTTTTTCAATGAAAACATAACGGTTGTGAATGCCGCAAAAGGCGGCCGCAGCTCCAACAGCTTTATTGAAGAGGGACTGCTGGACGGCATTTGGGAAGCGATTGCGCCGGGAGACTACCTGTTTATTCAGTTTGGCCATAACGACCAGAAAGAGTTCGGGACAAAGCCGTGGACAACGTTTTCGCATTATTTGACCCAGTACATTGATGGAGCGAGAGAGCGGGGAGCCATTCCGGTGCTTGTCACGTCCGTTCAGCGCCGCACGTTTGGAGAGGACGGCATGATTCACAGCTCGCTCGGTGAGTACCCGGATTCAATGAGACAGCTCGCCGATGAAAAGGACGTACCGCTCATTGATTTGCATGAAAAAACGAAAACGCTGTACGAATCTTATGGACCAGACCGTTCCACCGAGCTGTTCACGTGGCTGGCGCCGGGCGAAAACGGCAACTATCCGGACGGCGTCCAGGATAATACCCATTTTTGTGAAACGGGTGCCCGTGCCGTTGCTTCACTCGTTGTAGAAGGAATTAAAGAATTGAATTTGCCGCTGAAGGCGTATATAAAGAAGCCGGCTGGCAAGCTGTATCACGGTGCCTGCTTTTACCCGGAGCTATGGGATGAAAAGACGGTTGCTGAAGATATGGAATGGATGAAAAAAACCGGCATCAATGTTGTCCGTATCGGCGAGTTTGCCTGGTCGAAGCTGGAGCCGGAGGAAGGACGCATCGACGTCTCCTTTTTAGTGGATATAATCAAGCGCCTGCATGAAAACGGGATTGAAACGGTGCTTTGTACGCCGACACCGACACCGCCGATCTGGTTCTCACATGGCCACCCCGAGCGAATGCACGTCGATCAGGAGGGCCAGGTGATGAGCCACGGCTCCCGTCAGCACGCCTGCACAAATAATGCGTATTTCCGTGAAAAAGCGGCACAGATCACGGAAGAGCTGGCGAAAAAAGCCGGACATCTCCCGGGGCTGATTGCCTGGCAGCTTGATAATGAATTCAAGTGCCATATCGCCGAGTGTATGTGCAGTACGTGCAAGGGGCTCTGGCATGAATGGCTGGAAGATCGCTACGGCACCATTGACCGTTTAAATGAAGAATGGGGCACGCACATCTGGAGCGAATATTATCAGTCATTTGAGCAAGTTCCACAGCCTGCAGCAACGCCGTTTCTCCATCATTCTTCTTTGCAGACGATGTACCGGCTTTTTTCCACAGAAAAAATCGCCGAGTTCGCCGATGAGCAGGCAGCGATCATCCGCCGGCATTCCGACCTGCCAATTACGCATAACAGTACACTGATGTTTTCAGTAGACAATGAACGGCTGTTTCAACATCTTGATTTTGCGTCATTTGACACGTACGCGCCGCAGGGAAAACTGGAATCTTACGTTTTAAATTGCGACATTTGGCGGAACATCAAGAAAAACACGCCGTACTGGGTGATGGAAACGAGCACATCATATGCCGCCTCACTGGAAAGCTATGCACATCCGCACGCGAACGGCTACTTGCAGGCAGAAGCGGTAGCAGCGTATGCACTCGGAGGACAAGGCTTCTGCTATTGGCTCTGGCGCCAGCAGCGGACGGGATCGGAGCAGCCTCACAGTGCAGTGATTAGTGCCTGGGGAGAGCCGTCTATCGGATATGAAAACGTTCTGCAGGTGGAAGAAGCACGAAAAAAAATCGAACCGCTTATGCTTGCGACAAAACCTGTACAAGCGCACGTGGCCATGACGTATTCAGACAAAGCCCGCATGTTCCATCAAACAGAGCCTCATAACGGCATCCGCTACAAAGACATGATGACAGATTTATACAATGTATTGTTAACAGAAGGGCTGCACCGGGATGTCATTTTTGAGGGAGCAGAGCTGGATGGCTACAAGCTGCTGTTCACTCCGCTGCTGCCGCACGTATCGGAAGACTATTTATCGAAGGCAAAAGCGTTTGTGGAATCAGGCGGCATCTGGATTGTCGGTCCGATGACAGGCGGGCGGACTGGTGAGCATACGATTCACACAAGCTGTGCGCTTGGTGAAGTAGAAAAATGGACAGGGGTTAAAACACTGTTTACCTTTCCGATGGATGAACAAACGACGACAGGAGAAGCGTTCGGCGAAACGGCACCGCTCGGTTTATGGAGCGCCGTTTTTGATGCCGATGCTGCCGTCGGGACGATTAAAAGCGGCGTCGCCACCGGTAAAGCCTTTTTAAGCGAAACCGCCATTGGCAAAGGAAAAGTCGTGATGCTTGGGTCAATGCCGATGGGAGATGACGGCAACAAGCTGCTGAAGCGAATGATCCGGCATTATGCAGAAGAAGCAGGTGTCACAGTGAAAACAGACGCGTCGCCAGGCACGATTGTCGCTCCGCGAATGGGAGATGACGGCAAGGAAGTGTGGATCGTCGTGAATATGGACGGCAAAGGCGGGACGGTCACCATTCCATCGAAAGGAAGCGTCACTGTCGAACCTCATGGATACAGCATTCATCAAGTAACAAAAGAGGAGGTCCATTCATGAAGAAAAGGATAGAAAACGTGAAAATTGCGTATATCGGCGGCGGGTCACAGGGCTGGGCGAAACGGTTAATGAACGACCTGGCGCTGGAAGCAAGAATAAGCGGAACCGTAGCCCTGTATGATATTCATCCAGAAGCTGCCCGGCAAAACGCCAAAATCGGCAATCTTCTTTCTGAGCGGGAAGAAGCCGTTGGGAAATGGACATATGAAGCGACAGGGGACATTCAAGAAGCGTTGACTGACGCTGATTTTGTGATTATCTCGATCCTGCCGGGCTCGTTTCAAGAAATGGCATCGGATGTTCACGTACCTGAGAAGTACGGCATTTACCAGTCAGTCGGCGATACCGTCGGACCAGGCGGCATGATCCGTGCGCTGCGGACGATTCCAATTTACAAAAAAATTGCCGAGAGCATCAAGCAATATTCCCCGGAGGCGTGGGTCATTAATTACACGAATCCAATGACGCTTTGTACACGCACATTGTATGAGGTCTTTCCGGCTATTAAAGCATTCGGCTGCTGCCATGAAGTGTTTGACGTGCAGCATCTGCTCGCAGACATGGTGGAAGAGGCGACCGGTGAAAAGGTGGAGCGCCGTCAGGACATTCACGTGAATGTGATCGGGATCAATCACTTTACGTGGATCGATCGGGCGAGCTACCAGAACATAGATCTTCTGCCTTTATACAAACAGTTTGCCTTGAAGTATGCAGAAACCGGCTTTGAAAAAGAACCGGGCAGCTGGGAGCGGAGTGTCTTTTCTTCAGCGAACCGCGTGAAGTTTGATTTGTTTAATCGATACGGACTGATCGCTGCAGCAGGCGACCGCCATTTAGCTGAATTTATGCCGCCGGTGTACTTAGAAAGCCCGGAAAAAGTGACCGAGTGGAAGTTTCATCTGACGCCGGTTGATTTTCGCATTAATGATCAGCAGAGCAAAATGGAACGCACGCAAAAAGCAGCCGCCGGAGAAGAGCATTTTGAGCTTGCGCCGTCCGGTGAAGAAGGAGTTGCCATTATTGCGGCACTTCTCGGCCTGGAGGAGCTGGTCACAAACGTAAACGTGCCGAACAACGGTCAAATTGCGAATTTGCCAAAGGGTGCGGTCGTCGAAACCAATGCGGTTCTGCGCTTCAACAGTGTGCAGCCGGTTTTAGCCGGAAGCCTGCCCGCCGACGTGCACGGCTTGGTCAGCCGCCATGTGGCCAATCAGGAAACGATTTTACGAGCGGCACTGGACGAAAACAGACAGCTTGCGCTTAACGCCTTTATCAACGATCCGCTTGTCGAGCCAATCGGACTGAAGCAGGCAGAAAAGCTGTTTAATGAAATGATGGACAACACGAAAGAATGGATTGGAGGAGGGTTCAGCCATGATCAAAACGCATACGCATCGTCTTGATATTGAAAAACAGATTGACCTGCTTATCCATAATTTAGTGAACTTAAACGATCCGGACGGGAAATACGCCATTCCACTTGAGGACGGACGGAAAATCGACAATAAAAGCTTCAACTACTGGGAATGGACAGCAGGCGTCGGCTTATATGGCATGATGAAGTACTACAAGCTGACGAAAAAACCGGAAGTACTCGATATCATCGTGAAGTGGTTTGACGACCAGTTTAAAGAGCACCCGGTCGAGAAAAACGTCAACACGATGGTCCAGCTGTTAACGATGGCTTATTTATATGAAGAAACAGAAGATCCGACGTACGTGCCGTATTTGGAAGCATGGGGCGACTGGCTGTATCATGATATGCCGCGCACAAAGGACGGCGGCATTCAGCACGTCACATTCGGCTGGCAGAACAATCAGCAGCTTTGGGATGATACATTGATGATGAGTGTCCTGCCACTGACAAAAATCGGGCTTTTATTGAATAAGCCGGAATACATCCAGGAAGCGAAAAAGCAATTTCTCGTGCATATTAAATATTTATACGACAAAACGACCGGCCTCTGGTTCCACGGCTGGACGTTTGAAGGCAATCATAACTTCGCCGGCGCTCTCTGGGGACGCGGCAATTCCTGGATTACCATCGCCATTCCGGAATTTTTGGATTTAGTCGATCTGCCAGCGAATGATCCGGTCCGTCAAGTATTGATCGACACGCTTGAGCGGCAGCTGGACGCCTTAACGCCGCTTCAAAACGAAAACGGCCTGTGGCATACGCTTCTAGATGACCCGACGTCTTACGTAGAAGCTTCCTGCACAGCAGGCTTCGGCTTCGGCACTTTAAAAGCCGTCCGCAAGCGGTACGTCAGCAAGGACTACAAGGACATGGGTCTTCGGGCAGTGGAAGCAGTCATTGAAAACATTGATGAAACAGGCGAGCTTCAGCACGTCTCAGCCGGCACTGGCATGGGAGACACGCTCGATTTTTACAAGCAGATTCCCGTCACAGGCATGCCGTACGGACAGTCGATGGCGATTCTTTGCCTGGTAGAATATTTGTATACAAAACTGTAAAATAGGTGAAAAATCCTGTTTTTAACCTATGAAGAGCTGCAGCTGCAGCTCTTTTTTTGGTTGGCCAATATCTTTTGTGCGCTTCTTGTGCATCAGTGGCTTGCCAGCCAACAAAGAAAAAAATTATGAAAACGGTAGACAATAAACCCACCCGTATGTATACTTGTATTACAAATAGTTGTCATACAAGTATACAAGAATGCAAGCGTTCAATATTAAATAAGGCGAGGTGGCTAATATGAAAGAAGTAAGTATTCAAGAACTAAAGGATAAAGCCGTTGAATTGCGTCAAGCAGCCGTCACAATGGTTTACAAGGCGCAATCGGGACATCCGGGGGGCTCGTTATCCGCTGCTGATATTATCTCCGCTCTTTACTTTAAAGAGATGGACATTGATCCGGAAAATCCAAAGTGGGAAGATCGTGACCGGTTTGTGCTGTCAAAGGGACATGTCGCACCGATTCAATATGCGGCACTGGCATTAAAAGGGTTTGTTCCTTATGAAACCGTTAACACGCTTCGTCAGTATGGTTCTCCCTTTCAAGGACACCCGGATATGAAAAAATGTCCCGGCATCGATATTTCAACCGGCTCGCTTGGTCAAGGCTTATCCTGTGCAGTGGGGATGGCTCTTGCAGGCAAGCGGGATGAAAAAGAGTACCGCGTGTTTGCAATGGTAGGTGATGGTGAGTGTCAGGAAGGCCAGATTTGGGAGGCAGCTCAAACAGCGGTGAAATACGAGCTCGACAACTTGATCGTTTTTGTGGATTACAACCGACTTCAAATTGATGGAACAACAGATGAAATTATGCCCCTGCAGGATATTGAAAAGAAATTCGAAGCATTTGGCTTTGAAACAAAAAACATTGATGGCCATTCAATGGAAGAAATTACAGCAGTGCTGGATGAAATCCGCGAGTCAGAAAACAAGCTGCCTAAATGCATTGTAGCGAATACGGTCAAGGGAAAAGGTGTTTCCTACATGGAGAATGTCGTGAACTGGCATGGCGTGGCGCCGAATGATCAGGAATACGAACAGGCAATGGAAGAATTAGCGGGAGGGTTAAAATAATGAGCACAACAAATGCACCGATTGCGAAAAAAGCGACGCGTGAAGGCTTTGGTGATGAGATTGTCAAATTGGGAAAAGAAAATAAAAACATTTACGTTGTCGATATCGATATCGGCAAGTCGTGCAAAACAACCGCTTTTATGAAGGAACTTCCGAACCAGCACGTAAACGTTGGTATTGCGGAACAAAACGGTGCCGGACTTGCAGCAGGTCTTGCGACAACGGGTAAAATTCCATTCATTAGTACGTACGCAGTCTTTGGATCGCTTCGAATGGCTGAACAAATTCGCCAGGAAGCCTGCTACCCATTCTTGAACGTGAAAATTGCCTGCTCGCATGGCGGCTTAACGCCGGGAAATGACGGCGGAAGCCATCAGGCAATTGAGGATATGGGCGTTTATCGCACGATACCGAATATGACCGTTATTATGGGCGCTGACTATCATTCCACACGCAAGCTCGTCGAACAAGCTGCCAATACGTATGGGCCAATGTATCTTCGCTTCACTCGCGACGCAGTGCCGATGATTTATGACGAGAATGAAGAGTTTGAAATTGGAAAAGCGAAGCAGCTCAAGGAAGGCAAGGATGTCGCGATCATCGCGAATGGAGACACCGTTTACCTTGCCCTGCAAGCAGCCGAAGAGCTTGAAAAAGAAGGCATTTCAGTTAAGCTTCTCGATATGCATACGATCAAGCCGCTTGATCGTGAAGCTGTTGTAGAGTGTTTGGAAATTGGAAAAATCGTTACAGTAGAAGACCATAATATTTTAAACGGCCTGGGCAGTGCGGTTTCAGAGGTCATTGCGGAAGAAGGAAAAGGAAAAATAAAACGAATTGGTGTACAGGACCGCTTCGGCGAATCTGCGTCATACGAAAAGCTAATGGAGCTAAACGGTATTACGGTTGAAAACATCGTGGCATCAGCTAAAGAATTGCTTCGCTAATTTTAAACAAGACAGGAGATAAAAGAGATGTTTGAACTGACAAATCAAGTAGCAATCGTGACAGGCAGTGGATCTGAAAAAGGAATTGGCCGAGTGATCGCCATGACACTGGCAAAACAAGGAGCAGCAATTGTTGTAGCAGATATGAATCCTGCCGGCATTTGGGATACAGTCGAAGCAATCCAGGAGCAGGGCGGCAAAGCAATCGGCGTTGAGGTGAATGTAACAAGCAAAGAGTCCGTAGACAACATGGTTCAAAAAACGCTGGATGAATTTGGACGTATTGATATATTGGTGAATAACGCAGGTATTTCTCAAAAAGTAACAGTGGAGGATATGACGATTGAAGACATCACACGTGTTTTTAATGTCAATATGTTCGGATTGTTCCTTTGCACACAAGCGGTTCTAGCTACAATGAAAAATCAGCAATACGGACGTATCGTGAACTTATCTTCTGTTTCGGCAAAGCGCGGAGGCGGCGTGTTTGGCGGTGCTCATTACTCCGCTTCAAAAGCAGCAGTGCTTGGTTTTTCGAAAAATCTGGCGCGTGAAATTGGAACAGACGGCATTACAGTCAACAGTGTAGCACCTGGCCTTGTGAATACAGATATTTGGAAGTCGCTTCCTGAAGAAGATGCGAAAAAAGTGATTGATAGCATTCCGATGGGCCGCCCTGGTGAAACAAGTGAAATTGCTTCAACGATTGCTTTTCTTGCTTCAAAGGAAGCCTCCTATATAACTGGAGAAGAAATTGATATTAACGGCGGATCGCACATGGATTAATAGATAGATGCGGGATTCGAGATGAATCGATGGGAGGCAAGGTTTTTGTTCTTAAAACCTTCCTCTACCGCGCTATTGACAGCTTCACACGCATTGACTAAAATCAACTTAATGCTTGTTAGACAAGTGAACAAGTGCTGTGATGAAAGGAGTTTTCATAATGGGTACAATCGTTTGTTCTGTCTGCAATAAAACAGTTGCGTATGTAGAAGACGAAAAAGTAAGCACGATATATTGCAAGTGTGAAAGATGCAAAGACGAAGCAAAATGAATGATAGAAAGAGTGGGTTCATCGGTTTTATTATGAAAGTGCTTACATTTGAAGTCTCTTTAGTATATAATGCGCTCTGATATAGGAGGATAGGTGAATGAAATTAATTCGAAACATCATGATTACAGCTATTTCAGCACTGGCTCTAAGCTTAATATGGATTTTTGCCTCGACGAATGATTTAGCTGAAACGGAGGGTGTGACGCTGATCCGTTTCGGACATGGCGCTGCGGAAACAAATGAACGGCATTTAGCGGTGATGCATTTTAAAGAATTAGTGGAAGAAAAATCGAATGGAAGCATTCAAGTGCAGGTCTATCCCGCTGAGCAGCTCGGGTCAGAGGCGGAGATGATTGAAAGTGTTACGTTTAATGATTTGCAGATGGTAGCGGCTAGTGCGTTCAGCCAGTATGATCAGCGAATTAGCGTATTCGAGCTTCCTTATTTATTTGATTCCTATGAAGAAGCATGGAGCACGCTGGATGGAGAAATTGGCGAGAAGGTAGCTGAACCGTTTTTAGAAGATAATTTGCGTATTGTCGGCTATTTTGAAAATGGCTTTCGTCATGTGACATCTAATGTACCGATTGAAAAACCGGAAGATTTGCAAGGAATTAAAATTCGGACACCGGAGTTTCCATTGTCTATCAGTACGTTTCAAGCGTTAGGGGCGAACCCTACACCAATGGCCTTCGGTGAACTTTATATGGCGCTTCAACAAGGGACAGTCGATGCGCAGGAAAACCCGGTAGCGAACGCATACTCCAGTAAATTCCAGGAGGTGCAGCAATATTTGAATTTAACCGCGCACCAGTATATGCCGCTTCCAGTAGCTATTAGTGAAGAATTCTGGCAGACGCTTTCGGAGTCAGATCAAGAATTGATTAAAGAAAGCACATTAGAAACAGCACAATTTCATCGGGATTTGCTAAGAGAAAATGAAGAAAGTATGATAGCAGAATTGAAAGCGGATGGCATGCAAATCATTGAACCGGATTTAGAGCCGTTTCAAGCAGAGACAGAAGAAGTCTATGAATCATTTAAGCGGCAGTTCGGTGAAGAGATGGTGAACAGCATCTTGGAAGAAGTGCAGTAAACGAAGAGGAAATTCGTAATGGAGGTCTGTTATGAAAGCGATTAAATGGCTCGATGACCATTTAGAAGAGTATATTTTAGTGATCTTAAGTTTATTTACAGTCGGAATTGTCTTTACACAGGTGTTCATGCGTTACGTGCTCGGCGACTCGCTCGTTTGGTCCGAGGAAGCGGCAAGATACGCATTTATTTGGATGATTTACATTGGCGTCAGCTACGGGATCAAAAGAAACAGTCATTTAGGTGTGGATGCATTTGCTATGCTGTTTGAGCGCAAAGGGCAGCTGATCATCGGCATCATGGCGAATGTACTTTTCCTCATCTTCGCTGTTGTCATGGCGGTGTATGGATTTGACATCGTTGGAAGCGTCACCAGAACATCGGCGGCACTACAGCTGCCGCTGGCTTGGGTGTATGCCGCTCCAGTGGTCGGAATGGTGCTGACATCCATTCGGTTAATCCAAAAGATCACAGAGCAGGTCAACGCTTTTAAAAAAAGGGACAACCAGAACGATGAAGCAGCAGTCAATTCAGGTGGCGTAAAGGAGGATGTGATATGACACCAGTCGTTTTATTTGGCAGTTTCTTTTTATTCATGTCGCTTACGGTTCCAATCGCGATTTCACTTGGTTTGGCAGGGCTTGTCACCGCGCTTTATTCGTCTAATATTTCCATTACCTTTTTAGCGCAAGGATTTATTACATCAACCGATAATTTTGCGCTGATGGCCATTCCTTTCTTTATACTGGCAGGGGAAATTATGGGGCGCGGCGGCATTTCACAGCGGTTATTCGATGTCGCAAACGTATTTGTCGGACGAATGACAGGAGGGTTCGCGATTGCGGCGGTTGTGACGTGCATGTTTTTTGCAGCCATATCCGGATCGGGTCCGGCGACCGTTGCGGCAATTGGCGGGATTATGATCCCGGCGATGGTGGCACAGGGCTATGACAAAAAGTTCGCGACAGCGATTATTGTGACGGCTGGATCACTTGGCATCATTATTCCCCCAAGTATTCCGATGGTGCTGTTTGGGATTTCGGCCAATCAGTCTATAGGCGACTTGTTTATCGGCGGGATTATTCCTGGTATTTTTATCGGTCTTTGCATCATCGTTTGGACCTATTTTTACTCAAAGAAAAAAGGCTACAAAGGAACAGAAGAAGCGTTTACGGTTAAAAAAATGGTCAGTGCACTTAATCGCGCGAAATGGTCCTTGCTTATTCCCGTGATTATTCTAGGCGGAATTTACGGCGGAATTTTTACACCGACAGAAGCAGCTGTCTTTGCGGTTGTATACGCTGCATTTGTTGCCCTTGTGCTGCATCGGGAAATTAAGCCGAAAGAATTCTGGGGTATTTTAGCAGATGCAGCCGTCAGCTCTGTAGCGATTTTGATTATTATCGGCACAGCAAACGCATTCGGTACCATATTGTCAATGGAACAGATTCCACAGCAGATTGCAGAAGCCTTCCTGTCACTGTCGAGCAATCCAACGATGATCATGCTTCTAATTATTGCCCTGCTGCTTGTGATCGGCTGCTTTATTGA
This sequence comes from Domibacillus enclensis, assembly GCF_900156125.1. GTDB lineage: Bacteria > Bacillota > Bacilli > Bacillales > Domibacillaceae > Domibacillus > Domibacillus enclensis. The sequence continues at coordinate 158,090 of NZ_FTLX01000006.1, forward strand.
TACGTCAGCTGCTGTAATCATTTTTACACCGATATTATTTCCAGTTGCCATTCAAGTCGGAATGGACCCGATTCACTTCGGTGTTGTCATGATTGTTACCCTGTCAATCGGCTTTATCACGCCTCCGCTCGGTGTTAACTTATTCGTTGGCTCCGGGATCTCAGGAATCGGCATGCCGACGCTTGTCCGGGCTGTCACACCATTTTTCTTTGTGATGCTTTTTAGTCTGCTTGTTTTAGTCGTGCTCCCGCAGCTGACATTGCTGCTGCTAAATTAAAGAGGAGATTGCTCAAGGTTCCAGAAGTGCTGCACCACAGCTGCTTCTGGGACCTTTCAACTTAAAGATGGCGAGGTGAAAGAAATGAAGAAATTGGCTGTTTTAACGAGCGGCGGTGACGCACCAGGAATGAACGCCGCGATCCGTGCTGTTGTCAAAGCGGCTGATTATTTCGGCATTCGAACAGTTGGCGTTCTGTCTGGCTATGATGGATTGATCAACGGGGATTTTCAAGAACTGACGGTTCAAGAGGTGGAGAGCCTTGCGTCAAAAGGCGGGACCTTTTTAAAAACGTCCAGGTCGGCAGCCTTTATGACAGAAGAAGGCAGGAAGCAGGCTATGCACGTGTTAAAAAGCAATGAAATAGAAGCAGTTATTGTGATCGGCGGCGAAGGGTCGTTTAAAGGGGCGCAGAAGCTTCATCAGCTGGGCATGCGCACAGCAGCGATCCCTGGAACAATCGACAACGATTTAGATTACACGGAGTTTTCGATTGGCTTCGACACGACATTAAACACGGTGCTTGCTTGTGTACGGAAGGTGAAGGATAGCGGCTGCTCTCACGACAAAACAACAATTGTAGAGGTGATGGGGCGGTATTGCGGGGATTTGGCTGTTCATGCCGCGCTTGCAGGAGAAGGAGATATTATTTCCACACCGGAATGTACACTTTCTTTTGAAGACATCAGCAGCAGGCTTCAAAAAAAGCAGCAAACAGGGCAATCAAATCATCTCATTATCGTGACGGAACGAATGTATGACCTGCAAAAGCTGCAAGAATATATCGAGGGAAAATTACAGATCAGCATTCGTACGACGGTACTCGGGTTTGTCCAAAGAGGCGGAGAGCCGTCTGCCTTCGATCGGGTTCTTGCAGCGCGGATGGGTGTGGAAGCAGTGTCATTTCTGAAAAGCGAACAGTCGGGCGCCGCAATAGGGATTAAAAACAATCGTCTGATTCATGTTCCGCTGGATGACCTGGAGCAGCAAAAAGCCGACAAAGCAGCAAATGAACAGCTGTTAAGTATGCTGCTGACGTAAATAAAGGACGGGCTGTATGGGCAGGGAGAAAACATGAAAAAACATTTTTATCATCTTTGGCGAGAAGACCCCCTCCTCAAAGTGGTTTTCTTAGGGGGAGGAGATGTCGGCCTCAAAGATTTTGCCATTTTGTCTGACGGCACCGTGTTTAAAAACCCGACATTTTTCCGTTCCCTTGAACAAAAACTGGCGAAGGAGCAGCGCATTCTCGCACGCCGCAAACAAGGGGCTATCCAGCGAAAGCAGCCACTGGCTGAGGCGAAGAACTATCAAAAACAAATTCTCATGCTGATTTTTTTGGTGGCAGGATGTGCGATAGAAAAAATACTCCTCCACTGAAAAAAGTGAAGGAGTTCAGGTAGGAATTAAACTTTCCAGTAGCGGTTAAACAAATTTTTCATATGGTACTTCATTTGTTTAACCGCTTCTTTTTCGTCGTGCTTTTCAATTGCATCAATAAGCGCTTTGTGCTCCTGGAAATTGACATCCCGGTAGTCAGGGCGCGTAACGGTCCGGTCCCGAATAAACTTCCACATCTCCTGCTGCTTCATGGCATCAATGATGGTGCCCATGAAGGTGATGAACAATTCGTTATGGGAGGCTTTTGCAATGCCTCTATGAAGCCGTTCATCTGTTTCGGGAACATAAATGCCCTGCGCTGTTTCTTCTTCCATTTGATTAATGGTTTGTCTAAGTTCTTGAATATCTTCATCTGTAGCACGCAGCGCCGCTTGCTTGACAATAATGGGTTCAATCGTCATACGCGCCTCCACGATATCTTCAGGAGAAACAGACTCAAGAATGAATGAAGATTGCGTTTCACTGCCCATAACCTGCGTGTTTTTGACAAAAGCTCCTTCGCCCTGGCGCGAGTAAATAATGCCGTTCATTTCCAGGGCAGATAGAGCCTGGCGAATCGGTGCACGGCTTACGCCAAACTGATTGCAAAGCTCGCGCTCAGACGGAAGCTTATCACCAATCTTCAATGAACCTCCTTGGATTTCTGAAAGGATCTGATTGTAAATTTGAATGTACAGTTTTTTATTGGAAACCGGGTTAAAGTTCATAGGAATCACTTCTCTCAACAGGTTTTAACTTATGAATAGTATATATCTTTCTTTTTTTGAAGGCAAAGCAATCAAAAAAATTTAACAAACTAAAGAGACAGGAGCGGTAAAAATGAAAGTAGCCATTGCCTCAGACCACGGCGGCATCCATATCCGCAAAGAAATTATCAGCTTATTGGATGAATTAAAGATCCCTTATGTGGATCTAGGCTGTGAATGTGAATCATCTGTTGATTATCCCGACTACGCCGTGCCGGTTGCTGAAAAAGTAGCAGGCGGAGAAGCAGACCGCGGCATTTTAATCTGCGGAACAGGTATCGGCATGAGCATTGCCGCAAATAAAGTAAAAGGAGTACGGTGTGCGCTCGTACACGACACATTCAGTGCAAAAGCAACAAGAGAGCATAATAACTCCAACGTGCTGGCAATGGGAGAGCGCGTCATCGGTCCGGGCCTTGCACGCGATATCGCGAAAATATGGCTGGAAACGCCTTTTGATGGGGGCGGACGGCATGAGCAGCGGGTCAACAAAGTCTCGCTTATCGAACAGCGCTCACCGGAGTAAAGAAAAACAGCGGGAAAACAGCCCGCTGTTTTTTCGTTTATTTACTGTTTTTGGCTGCCTCAATCGCTGATTCGTAATTGGGGTGGTTGGTTCCCTCGGGCACATACTCCACATATGTAATCATGTCATTTGAATCGACGATAAATACGGCACGAGCTAAAAGTCTGAATTCTTTCATACCGACACCGTAGCTCTCTGCGAATGAAAAATCACGGTGGTCAGAAAACGTTTTTGCATGCTCCAACCCAGAAGCCGCACACCATCTTTTTTGAGCGAATGGCAGATCGGCTGAAATGGTCAAAACCTCTACATGATCAAGCTTTGAAGCTTCTTCATTGAACCGGCGTGTCTGTGCATCACATACGCCAGTGTCAATCGAAGGAACAGCACTGAAGATACGTACTTTTCCGGCTGTATCAGCCAGTGAAACCTCTTTTAAATCGTTGGATAAAACAGTGAAGTCTGGTGCTTTGTCTCCTGCTTTCAGCTCGGTTCCCAGTAATGTAACAGGGTTATTAATAAACGTTACGTTCGCCATCCTGATTCCTCCTTGTATTAAAGTCTACTATTATTATAAATGTTGTATACTTGTATTACAAGTGTGTAAGCGATTAATTTTTCGCTTCAGGAGTTTCCTTAGCCTGATTTGATGCAGATAAGGAAGTGTTTAAGCATTGGGACATTAACGCCGCCACTGGGGACACTTATGTTCACTACGTGTGCAATAACAGGTACAAAGGTGAAGGACTTTGTAAAGGAAAGCTGGCCGTTTTTAGTTGTCATGGTTGTGGCCGCATTGATTATCGCGTTCATTCCAGGCATCTCCATGTGGCTGCCTGCGAATATGTCTTAATTCTTTTTAAAAGAGCACCCATTTCCATAGTAAAAGGGAGTGGGTGCTGAAGTTAGTTAAAACAGGGATAAAAGTGAAGATCCATTTTTGATGTTTTCAATTCGCTTTTTTTTATGCAGGATTCACCCTCGCACACGAATTGCGCTCCGTTAAAACCGGCTCCAGCGTTCGAGTCAGTGGCTCAGAAGACTTGTGGTCAAGCTGCTCGAATAGAAGTGAAACGATTTGTTCGGCAATAAGCTCCACTGGGACACCGATACTCGTTAAAGGCACTTCAAGGGTCGCCATTTGGGGAATGTTGTCGTACCCAATAATCGAAATATCCTTTGGAATGATCAAGTTCGTTTCTCGTAATGCCCGGACGACGCCAGCGCTAATATCGTAGCTGGCGCCAATGATGGCGGTAGGGCGGGTAGCCGCACGCAGCATCCGCTTTGTTGCCTGGTAGCCGTCAAACCATTCAAGGCCGGCTGAATTAATGAAAGAGTGCGGATGAACGGGCAGCTGAAAGTGGTTCATCGCTTTTTGGAAGCCCATGTATTTTTCCTGCTGGCGGGAATCGATCGGCGAAAAGTCTCCGATAAACGAAATGGATCGGTGCCCGAGCTGCTGTAAGTAGTCTACTGCCTGCAGCATTGCCTGCTGGTAATTCACATCAATGAGCGAAAACGGGTGTTGCCGGCCTGCCCCGTAGGACACGACCGGGAAAGGGGCCGTCAGACGAGTGGAAACAACGCTTTCTTCATCAAAAATAATGGCCCCATCCACATGAAATCGTTTAAACAGCTCCAGTGAAGAATCAACTGGATTCACAGATAAAAACATCGAAAAACCGCGCTTTTTAATTTCATTGTTTAATTGGGTGACAAGTGTGGAGTGGGCAGCCCGCTCCAGCGTTGGCCAGATTAAGCCAATTGTTTTGGACTGCTTTGTGACGAGCTGCTTAGCGGCAAAGTTTGGCTCATAGCCCATCTGGCGGGCAGCTGTTAAAATTTTTTCTTTCGTTTTCGGCTGTACGAGCGGGCTGTCATTTAACGCTTTTGAAACGGTTGAATAACTGACGCCGGCCGCTTTTGCGATATCTTTTATTGTAATGGCCATAAGATCACCTGATTTGCTTTTTCTTCATCTTATCTTAAAAAAACAAGGGGATCAATGAATGGTTGCAATAAATAACAAAATAAATTAATATAATAACAACGTTGTTATTATGAGGTGGAGGCGAATTCATTGAAATCATTCATGGACGACCAGTTTTTATTGACCAATAAGATAGCGGTTACATTGTATGAAGAATATGCAAAGGACATGCCGATTATTGATTACCATTGCCACTTGAGCCCGAAGGAAATATATGAAAACAAGCAATTCGCAACGATTACAGAGGCATGGCTTTACGGGGATCACTACAAGTGGCGGCTTATGCGGGCAAACGGAGTGCCGGAATCACATGTAACAGGCGATGCGTCAGATTATGAAAAGTTTATGGCGTGGGCAAAAACCGTACCGATGACGATCGGCAACCCGCTTTACAACTGGACACATCTGGAACTGCAGCGGTTCTTCGATATTCACGATATTTTAAATGAACAGAGTGCTCCGGCTATTTGGGAAAAAGTAAACGAGCGGTTGACGAGCGGCAAAATGAACGCACGGGACTTGATTCGCGATTCAAACGTGAAGGTCGTTTGTACAACGGATGATCCGGTGGATTCGCTGGAATACCACCAGAAGCTTCTAGATGAAGGGGATTTCAACGTGAAGGTTGTGCCGGGATTCCGTCCGGATAAAGGGCTTGAGCTAAACCGCGATCTGTTTGCGGAATGGGTGGGTACCCTCGGAGAAGCAGCGAAAATAGACATCCGCAGCTACGATGATTTCTTGCGGGCACTTGAAGCGCGGATTGACTTTTTCCATCAAACAGGCGGACGTGTATCAGACCATGCCCTTGACCGGGTGCTGTATGCCGAAACGACAAAAGAAGAAGCGGCTGGTATTTTTGCGAAGGCACTGAACGGTGAAAAAGTATCAATAGAAGAAGAAGCGAAATATAAAACGTATACGCTGACGTTTTTAGGCGAAGAGTACGCAAAGCGCGGCTGGGTGATGCAGTATCACATGCATGCCCACCGGAACAACAATACGCGCATGTTTGACGCTCTTGGACCGGATACAGGCTATGACAGCATGAATGATGAGCCGCTTGCCATGCCTCTTGTCGGGCTGTTAAGTGCACTGGACCGCTCGGGGCAGCTGCCGAAAACGGTGCTGTATTCATTAAATCCGAAAGACAATTATACGATTGCCAGTGTGACGGGCAGCTTCCAGGGCGGCGGCATTCCGGGCAAAATCCAGTTTGGCACGGCGTGGTGGTTTAATGACCAGAAGGACGGCATGCTCGATCAAATGAAGGCGCTTGCCAACCTTGGCCTGTTCAGCCAGTTTATCGGCATGCTGACGGATTCGCGCAGCTTCTTATCCTATACGCGGCATGAGTATTTCCGCCGTCTCGTTTGCGACCTGGTCGGCTCGTGGGCAGAGCAGGGAGAGGTGCCGAACGACCTGGCGCTTTTAGGTGGAATTGTGAAAGGCATTTGCTATGAAAATGCGGCCGCTTATTTTGACTTTGGACTAAAGGAAGGAGGCGGTCTCGTTGAAGCGTCTGGACAAAACCGTGCATAAAAAAACAGGCCGGCCTGAAAAAGTTCTTCAGTTTGGCACCGGGAATTTTCTCCGGGCTTTTACGGACTGGATGATTCACCGCATGAACGCGGAAACAGATTTCAACGGCAGTGTCGTCGTTGTGCAATCAACAAAACGCGGGGCGGCAGAAACCATCAACGAACAGGACGGCCTGTACACGCTGTTCCTGCAGGGGCTGCTCGACGGGAACGCGGTGCGGCAGCATGAGGTTATTGAATCAATTAGCCGTGCACTGAATGTTCATGAAGAGTGGGATGAATATATGGCGCTCGCTGAAAGCGCGGATTTGCGATTTGTCGTGTCCAACACAACAGAAGCAGGCATCGCCTTTGATCCGAAAGACGAGCTGGACAGCCGGCCGCAAAATAGTTTTCCTGGGAAATTAACAGCGTTGTTATATAAGCGGTTCAAGCATTTCGAAGGAGATCCATCCAAAGGGCTGATTATGATTCCATGTGAATTGATTGATCAAAATGGTGAGGCGTTAAAGAAAATCGTTCATCGATACGCAGATGAATGGCAGCTCGGTCCAGTTTTTAAACACTGGGTTGAGGAAGCGAATACGTTTTGTAACAGCCTCGTTGACCGGATCGTGCCCGGATTTCCGAAAGATAACGTCAATGAATTAGAAAACGAAGCCGGGTTCAGCGACCGGCTGATGACAGTCGGCGAGCACTATCACTTGTGGGCGATTGAAGGACCGGAATGGCTTGAGCAGGTGTTTCCGGCACACAAAGCCGGGCTGAATGTGAAGGTTGTCGAGGATCTGGCTCCTTACCGGCTGAGCAAGGTGTACATGTTAAACGGTGCTCATACGGCGTTAACCCCGGTGGCGCTGCTTGCCGGCATTGAAACGGTTAAAGAAACCGTTACGAGCGAAGAAACAAAAGCATTTGTGGAAGAGCTGATGTTTCAAGAGATTATTCCATCTCTGGATTTGCCAAAGGAGGAAACGGTGGCGTTTGCGAATGACGTATTGAGCCGGTTTGCGAACCCATTCATTCATCATTACGTGAAAAGCATTGCGCTCAATGCCATGCCGAAGTTTAAAACGAGAAATGTGCCGGTGCTGGTCAAGCATGTGGAGCAGTTCGGGGAAGTGCCGGAGCGGATTGCCCTGGCACTGGCAGCGTGGATTCATGTGTACAAGGAAAGCGCAACAGATGATGAGCAGATTGTGGCATTTTTCCGCGGGCAGTGGGAGTCATGTGACGGAACAGAAGAAGCGCTTCGCCTGATGACAGAACACGTTCTTGCCTACGAGCCGCTCTGGGAGCAAAACTTAAATGACATCCCGGGCTTGACGGAAGCGGTCGTGGGATTTGTACAGGGGATTGAACAACAGGGTGTGCTGAACATGATAAGAAAGGCGGGTGTAGAAGTTGAAAGATACGCTGATCATCCATGAGCAGGATAACGTAGCCGTCGCGCTTCGTGATTTGGAAAAGGGAACAAAGGTACAGTCAGGTGTGGAGCTGCAGGAAAACGTAAGCCGAGGGCATAAAATTGCGCTCCGTGATTTACATGAAAATAACAACGTTGTTAAATATGGGTTTCCAATTGGACATGCCACCGCGCCGATCAAGCAGGGAAGCGTCGTTCATACACATAATGCGAAAACCAATTTGCGCGATATTCAGTCCTACACTTTTCATCAAAAGCTGAATAAAAGTCCCTACAAGCAAAAGAATCTGACATTCAACGGCTTCAAGCGGACAAATGGAAACGTCGGCATCCGCAATGAACTGTGGATTGTGCCAACAGTCGGCTGCGTTAATGGCATCGCTGATTTGATTATTCAGCAGTTTAAAAACGAGCGGGGCGGCGATGTATCTCCTTTTGAAAATGTGCTTGTGCTCAAGCATAATTACGGCTGCTCTCAGCTCGGTGACGATCACGAGCAGACAAAGCAGATTCTGGCGGATGCCATAAATCACCCGAATGCAGGCGGTGTGCTTGTACTGGGCCTTGGCTGTGAGAACAACAATATAGAGGAATTGCGTGATTCTCTCGGTGACTACGATGCAGGGCGCGTGAAGTTTTTGCTGTCTCAGGAGGCGGATGATGAAATACAAGCAGGTGTCGAATGCTTGCACGCGATCTGGGAAGCAGCAAAAGAAGATAAGCGGGAAGCGGCTCCGCTTTCGAAGCTGAATATCGGCTTGAAATGCGGAGGATCCGACGGCTTTTCAGGGATCACCGCCAATCCGCTTCTCGGACGCTTTTCTGATTTTCTCACTGCACAGGGTGGCACAACAGTGCTGACTGAAGTGCCGGAAATGTTCGGTGCTGAAACGATCTTAATGGAGCGTGCGGAAAATGAAGAAGTGTTTCAAAAAATTGTGGCGCTCATTAATGAGTTCAAACAATATTTCATGGACCACAACCAGCCGGTTTACGAAAACCCGTCGCCTGGCAATAAAGACGGTGGGATCACAACGCTTGAAGATAAGTCGCTCGGCTGTACTCAAAAAGCCGGAACGTCAACGATTGTCGACGTTCTGCCATACGGGGGAACGCTGAAAAAGCCAGGCTTGAATCTGTTAAGCGCGCCCGGCAATGATCTGGTTGCCTCCTCCGCGCTCGCTGCAGCCGGCTGTCAGATGGTCCTGTTTACAACGGGACGCGGCACACCGTTCGGCTCTTTTGTTCCAACCGTCAAAATCGCCACCAACACGCCGCTTTATGAAAAAAAGCGGCACTGGATTGATTACAATGCCGGCACGCTCATTGAAGACATTTCAGAAGATATCGTGCTCGAAGACTTTATTCAGTACATCATCCGAGTGGCGAGCGGGGAATGGGTGAACAACGAAAAAAACAATTTCCGGGAGCTGGCCATTTTTAAAACGGGCGTAACGCTGTAACGTCTTCGTGCTGAACAAAAGGATGAACATTCTTGAATAGGATTCCCTTCATTTTAAAATACTACTTGCGTGCAGCAACAGCACAAAATTTATTTTTAATGGAGGGAAACGATGGGCATTTTAAACGGCAATCCGAAAGACGAGCCTCTTCATTACGGCGAAGTATCTGTTCTATGGGCGGCTTCTCTGACCGCTAAAAGCATGGTGGCGGCTTACAGTACATTAATGAATCATGCGGGTGATGAAGATCTGAAGAAGCTCATTCAGGAAGCGATCATGCTGGAGCAGGCCGAAATGCTGGGGCTGGATGAAATGTTAAAAGAGCATGGCGTGGCGATCCCGCCGGCACCTCCTGAACGGCCAAAGGCGAACATTGAAGACATTCCCGCCGGCGCCCGCTTCACGGACCCTGAGATTTCAGCGAGCTTATCAAGAGAAGCTGGTCTTGGATTAACGGCGCTCAGCCAGGCGATGAGCCAGTGTATTCGTGAAGACATTGCGGCGATGTTCGCTCAGTTTCATGCGGCAAAAGTAAAGTTCGGCCACAGCGCACTCAAGCTGTCAAAAGAAAAAGGCTGGCTGGTTGTGCCGCCGCTGCATATGGAGCCTGCCAAAGTATAATATAAAGAACCGGGATTTTTTTCCGGTTCTTTTTCTATGGAAACGTTCAAATAATGGTTCTATCGACGATTGACGCTCTTTGATGAGGTCCGCTAAGATGGTAAGGACAGATTCAGGAGGAAATGGCATGAGGGAGACATCGATTCTGAAAAAGATAGAGCGCGATCGCGCAGACATGAGCGGGGCTGAACAAAAAGTCGCGTCCTTTATTTTGGATAATGCGCATTTGGTGCCGAATATGACAACGGGTGATTTATCGAGAAAAGCAGATGTCAGCGAAGCGACCGTCATCCGGTTTTGCAAAACGATCGGGATCGGAAGCTATAAATCCTTTAAGCTGACGCTTGTGAAAGAACTGTCCAATACGTCTATCGGCGTCAACGACTTTTCCCTGCTGCAGTCAAAGGATACGCCTTATGAACTATTTAACAAAGTGACGCATGTGAACCGCGGCGCACTGGAAGCAGCCGCATCCGCGCTTGATAAAAGAGAGCTGAATAAAGCGATCGAGGCCTTGCATGGAGCGGGAACGATTTTGTTTTACGGTGTCGGCGGCTCGGCGGCAGCGGCGGTGGATGGCCATTATAAATTCGCGAAGCTCGGCTTTCATGCGATGATGACGCCGGACTTTCATTTTATGCTGTCGATTGCATCTCATTTGAAAAAAGGAGACGTTTTTATTGCCATCAGTACATCAGGAAAAACGAAGGATGTGCTGGAGCTTGCCCGTTTCGCTAAATCAAGAGAGGCAACGGTCATCGCGATTACGAATTTAGGCAAATCTCCGCTTTACAAAGAAGCGGACATTACGCTCGGAACGCCGATGGTAGAGCACGAAAACCGGATTGGCAGCATTGCGTCCAAAATGGTGCAGATGAATATGATTGATGCGCTTTACATTGGCACGTTCCATAAAGTCGGCGCCAATGTCGAAGAGCCTTATAAAAAAGCGAGTGAAACAGCAGCCCGATTAAAACGGTAATTGGGTTGTTTTTTTATTTTTGGAAGAAATTTAATTTCAATAAAATGAATAAAAAAATTGTATTTTTATTTCAGCAGCGTATAATTGAAGCTAAAGAATGAATGGGGAAAGAGTGGGATATATGCTGAACATAAGCAGTCTGACAACAGAATCGAGAAATGATGCGACAACACATCTAGATGATATGTCGGTTGATGAGCTTCTGTCCGTCATGAATGCGGAAGATGCAAAGGTGGCAGCGGCGGTTCAGCAGGAGCTGCCAGCGATCCGAAAAGTCGTCATCGCGGCCATCAGTGCGTTTCAGCAAAAAGGCCGGCTTATTTATATTGGAGCCGGTACGAGCGGGCGCCTTGGCGTACTGGATGCAGCTGAATGCATTCCGACTTTCGGCACACCATCGGACCTTGTAAATGGTGTTATTGCCGGCGGGAAAGCGGCGATCCAGTCGGCGGTAGAAGGAGCGGAAGACAACGGGCTGCTGGCGAAGCTGGACTTGAGCCGATTAAAGGTTGGACCGAGAGATATGGTAGTCGGCATTTCGGCGAGCGGACGGACCCCGTATGTGATCAGCGGCTTGAAGCATGCGAAGAAGCATGGCGCCATGACAGCCAGCATTTCATGCAACAAGCGGGCCGCAATGAGCCGCTTTGCGGATTTATCTATTGAAGTCGACGTCGGACCGGAAGTGCTGACAGGATCGACACGCTTAAAAGCAGGCACGGCACAAAAAATGATTTTAAACATGATTTCCACTGCTTCGATGATTGGCATTGGGAAAGTGTATAAAAATTTGATGGTGGATGTTCAGCCGACGAATGAAAAATTAATCGAGCGTTCGAAAAGAATCATTGCCGAAGCAGCAGAAATTGATCTATCATTAGCAGAACAGTACTATAAAAAAGCAAATGGCGATGTGAAAAAAGCCATTATTATGGCGCTGCTTCAATGCGATTTGCAGTCAGCGGAAAAAAGACTCGCGACATCAGGCGGAGTAGTCAGACGCGCATTATATTAAAGTGGAGTGGGTCGGCATGAACAAGGAAAAGCAAATGGCAGTCAGCATCTTAGAACATGCCGGTGGACCAGAAAATATTCGTCGTGTGACGTACTGCATGACGCGGCTCCGTCTTGATCTATTCGATTGGGAAAAAGCAGACATTCGGGAAATCAAAAAGGTTTCGGGTGTGAGGGGTGTTCATGAGGATGAAACACTGAATGTCGTCATTGGCCCCGGCCAGGTGAATGAAGTGGCTGCCGCCTTATGGAGCATGGCTGATGGTGGTTTAAAAAACACAGTCAGCGCGGAAGAACGACAGGCCGTCGTCCGGTTAAAAAACGATACACCCATCAAGCGGCTGCTTCGAAAAATCGGGAATATTTACATCCCGCTCATTCCGGGAGTGGTGGCATCCGGCATCATCGGCGGTGTCGCTAATTTTGCGAAAAATGCGGGTGTTGATCCCGAGACGCTCTGGATTAAGCTGCTCCTTTTTATCGGCAGCAGCATTTTTACGTATCTCGGTGTGCTCGTTGGCTGGAATACCGCGAAAGAATTTAATGGGACGCCTGTTCTTGGAGCGATCGGCGGTGTCCTTATTATTAATCCGGCACTGGCTGATTTAACTATATATGGTGAAAGGCTTGTTCCGGGCCAGGGCGGATTTTTTGGGATTATGCTGGCAGCCTGGCTAATGGTCGTCACTGAGCGGACCATTCGAAAGGGGATTCCGGCGTCAGTCGATATTTTATTGACACCGCTCTTGACTGTTCTCTCTGTCGGGTTTATGACTTTATTTTTCATTCAGCCGTTTGCCAGAGTCTTATCAGGTACGATCATTAGTTTGGTCAGTGGTATGCTAGATGCGGGTGGTTTTGTGATCGGCGGGTTGCTGGCAGGCTGTTTTCTGCCGGTTATTCTTGTTGGCCTGCATCACGGCCTGACGCCGCTTCATATGGAGCTGATTCATTCGCTCGGGTACACACCGCTGCTGCCGATATTGGCGATGGCCGGCGCCGGGCAGGTTGGTGCCGCTCTGGCGATCTTTATCAAAACAAACAATGAACGGCTGCGCACCGTCATTAAAGGGGCACTTCCCGTCGGTTTTCTCGGCATCGGGGAGCCGCTTTTGTACGGGGTTACGCTGCCGCTTGGCCGTCCGTTAATTACAGCCTGCATCGGTGGCGCATTTGGCGGTGCATATCAGGCGGCAGTGCGAACGGCTTCTTCCGGGATCGGGGTATCGGGCCTTTCCTTAACGCCGCTCATCGTGGATAATAACTATATCGTCTATTTACTCGGCGTACTGATTGCATATGCAGCGGGGTTTTTATTGACCTATTTATTCGGCTTTACGGAAGAGATGGCTGACCATATTTAACAAAACCTGACCGTGGACTGTGTTTCTGCGGTTTTTCGGCATGGAGGCGAAAAAATGCTCGGTGTTTCTGTTTATTTAAACAAAGAAATCAAAGACGATCAGATCATCTATTTAAAAGAAGCAAAAAAGCACGGCTTTCAATCTGTGTTCACGTCTCTTCATATTCCGGAAGACGATGCATCCAGGCTGCGCGGACGATTTCAGTCACTGGCAAATCTGTGCAAGCGTCTCGGATTATCGCTCGTTGCGGACGTAGCCGCATCTTCCTTGGAGAAAATTGGGTCTTCTTTTGAACAGGCGGAAGAGCTGGTGGGGTGGGGCGTGTCCGGCCTGCGGATGGATGACGGGGTAGCGCCGGCGGACATTGCCAGGTTATCTCACTGCATGAAGGTGGCGCTGAATGCGAGCACCGTTCGACAGGAGGAATGGGAAGAACTTCTTCGCTGTGGCATACGTGTGTCGAATGTAGAGGCCTGGCATAATTTTTATCCGCGGCCAGAAACGGGGCTTAGTGAAGCCTTCTTTCGCGAGAAAAACGAATGGCTTCATTCACTGGGGCTGACTGTGATGGCGTTTGTACCCGGTGACGGTGTCAAGCGAGGCCCGTTGTTCAGCGGATTGCCGACGCTTGAAAAGCACCGGCATGGAGCGCCTTTTCCTGCTGCGCTTGAATTAATGTCACATCTCTGTGTCCAAAAAGTGTTCATAGGAGATCCGGACTTATCAAGCAGGTCATTTTGGCAGTTCGCCTTTTATAATAAAGGCTGTATCCCGCTCAAAGCATCTGCTTTCACAGATGTCACGCCTTATCAGCATGTGCAGACGAATCGTCCGGATCCGGCACGAGATTGTATTCGGTCAGTTGAGTCACGAAAGCTTGTCGAGTCTTCTATCAAGCCTTTTCGCACAGTGAGCCGGCCTAAAGGGTCGGTTACAGTGGATAATGAGCGGTATTTGCGCTATGCCGGCGAGCTGCAAATTACCTTGTGCGACCTGCCGGCAGATGAAAAGGTGAATGTGATTGGCCGGGTCGCAGAAGAGGATTTAGCGCTTTTATCTCATATCGGACCGAACCAGTCTTTTTGGATTGAGTGGGGCTCGTAACTCTTTTGTGGAATTTGTGTGCGCTTTATTTTATAATGAGGAGAGTGTCTAATTTTAACGATAAAGGAGTTTTTCTTTCATGGCAGAAAAAACATTTACAATTACAGATGAAACAGGTATCCACGCTCGCCCGGCAACAGTACTTGTCCAAACCGCTTCAAAATTCAGCTCAGATGTAAATCTTGAGTACAATGGCAAAACAGTAAACTTGAAATCAATCATGGGCGTTATGTCTCTTGGTATTCCAAAGGGCGCGTCTATTAAAGTAACAGCTGCTGGTTCTGATGAAGCACAAGCAATTGAAGCTGTCGGCGAAACAATCAAAACGCAAGGTCTTGGCGAATAAGAAACAATGCGTCACCGAACCGTATTTCCGGTTCGGTGATTTTTTTTCGTTTAATTGGGGAAAAGAATGGGGAGGTGAAGAACATGAACATTGACGTAAAGCCAGCGGCAGTGGCAGAGCTGAAAAAGGTTGAGTATGGTGAAGGAGAAGGCGTCCGGATTGAGTCGATTTTCATCGGAAGCTGTTCCATCGCATCCGAGCACCATTTAAAGATTGACCAGAAAAAAGAAGGAGACGACTTATTTTTGGTCGAGGGCATTCCACTGCTCGTTTCAAAAGAAAGTCAGGAAAACCTGCACGAGCACATTTCGCTCGACTTTAATCCGTCGATGGGCTACAAGCTGACGTCAGCGGAAGAAACATATCGTTATAACTTAAAGCTGGAGCGAGCGTAGGAAACCTTCATTTGTGAAGGTGGTATGCTGTTGAAAAAAGAATGGGTCAATGAAAAGTAGGTGACATTTTTTCTTCTTCAAAGCCACTGTGCTTGCACGAACACAGTCCGGGCGGCTTCTGCAGGACTTCGCGTTCGGAGGGGCGGGCGGTGAGCTAACTTTTGTCGCTACGCTCCAAAAGTGGATCTCACCTAACCCACTTGATCCCTCCCGAGTCTTCGTCCTGCGCCAGCCGCCCTGGTGGGGAGGAAAAGCAGATTGTAAAACCAAAAATGGAAATGGTTCTGAGCGGAAAGAAAACGATGAGCATTTTCTGATTTTCACTATGTAGGAAAAACGGGCTTCCTTCTTGATGCCACACGTTTTCAAGAATAGCCGCCAGTCAATCACTCCGTTCCTTTAGAATCACTACGGGCGGAGGGAGGCCGGCGTAGACTTCCGCGAAACTGGCGGGCAGGTGAGATCCGGCTTTGGCGCGCCAGCGACAAAGACTAGCTCACCGCCTGCTTCGCAGAAAAGCGGAGCCGGCAGCCCGTAGCCCCTGAATGTTCTTTTCTGAAAAAAACATCCGTTCTCTTTTGGCCAGTTTGTTTTTCAACACTATGAAACCTTCAACCGTGAAGGTTTCTTTTTTTGTTTGTCAGATTATATAACGAAAATGAACACAAAAAGTCTGAAAAATACGAATATAATGTTAGATCCGATATGGAATTATCCTCTTTTTTAGTCTTATTTATGTATTTTATGAAAAAAATGATGGCGGGAGGAGGAGGATCTTACAAATTTGATTTTTACATAAGCGTGTAGAAAAGCATTAAAAAGAAAGCACGGTCTTACAAAGCGTCAGTTGCACGCTGGACCGGTAATCAATAAAAGGGGTGTTTATATGACAGGGTTGAAAAAGTTATGGAGTAAACAAACAATGATCGCGGCAATCTCAGCTGCGGCACTCACACTGAGCGGCTGTGCGGCATCAAACGCGCTGAATGAAGAAGAGGAGACAACAGCTGCTGATACAAGCGATACAGTAAGCGTCGGCGTATTGCATTCATTAAGCGGGACAATGGCGATCAGTGAGGTTTCACTGCGGGATGCGGAATTGATGGCGATTGAGGAGATTAACGCAGATGGCGGCGTTCTCGGCAAGCAAATCGAACCGATCGTTGAAGACGGTGCATCAGACTGGCCGACATTCGCAGAAAAAGCGAAAAAGCTTTTGCAAAAGGATGAAGTGGCCACGGTGTTTGGCGGCTGGACATCTGCAAGCCGTAAAGCGATGCTTCCTGTATTCGAGCAAAACAATGGGCTGCTCTGGTACCCGGTTCAGTATGAAGGGATGGAATCCTCACCCAATATATTCTATACAGGTGCGACAACGAATCAGCAAATTGTTCCATCTGTCACCTGGCTGCTTGAAAACAAAGGAAAATCTTTTTTCTTAATTGGTTCTGATTATGTGTTCCCGCGTACAGCCAATAAAGAAATTAAAGCGCAGCTTGAGGCGGAGGGCGGAACGCTTGTAGGAGAAGAATATACGCCGCTTGGTCATACGGATTACAGCACGCTGATCAGCAAAATCAAAGAAGAAAAACCAGAAGTTATTTACAACACATTGAACGGGGACAGCAATGTCGCTTTTTTCAAGCAGTTGAAGGATGCCGGCATTACGGCGGATGACATGACGGTTCTGTCTGTCAGCATTGCAGAAGAAGAAATTCGCGGCATTGGAACAGATGTTTTAACGGGTCATTATGCAGCGTGGAACTATTTCCAGACAACTGACACGCCAGAAAATGAAAAATTCGTCGCAGCATACAAAGAAGCATATGGGGATGACCGAGTCACGGGTGATCCAATTGAAGCAGCTTATAATGCCGTGTACCTGTGGGCAGCTGCCGTTGAAAAAGCAGAATCATTTGATGTCGATGCTGTCAAAGAAGCGGCAGGCGGCATTGAGTTTAAAGCGCCAGGCGGCACGGTAACTATTGACGGCGACAATCAGCATACGTACAAAACCGTTCGCGTCGGTGAAATCCAGGCTGACGGCCAGTTCAAGGAAGTGTGGAATTCAGGAGAGCCTGTTAAGCCGGATCCGTATTTAGAAACATACCCTTGGGCAGAAGAATTAAATTAATCGGAACGAAGAAGGGAGGGAATACTTCTCCCTTCTTTGTTTTTAAAAGGAGTGAACACCATGGCGGTTGTCATCACACAGATATTTAACGGAATCAGCCTCGGCTCTATATTGCTTCTTATTGCCCTTGGGCTGGCCATCACGTTTGGCTTAATGAATGTCATTAACATGGCGCACGGCGAGTTTATTATGGCGGGGGCGTATACAACGTACGTGGTCCAGCAGGCATTTTCACAGTATGTTCCGGAATCTTTCTTTAATTATTATTATGTTGCGGCGATTCCCCTTTCCTTTTTAATTGGCGCGCTGTTAGGCTTTGTGCTGGAAAAAACGCTGATCCGGTTTTTGTATCACAGACCGCTTGACAGCTTGCTGGCGACGTGGGGTGTCAGCTTGATTTTGCAGCAGGTAGCTCGATCTATTTTCGGGGCACCGAATGTGGCTGTTACATCACCAGCATGGCTTGACGGCGGAATAGCCATCGCGGGTGCCGTCCTTCCATATAAGCGTTTGTTTATTATTGCTCTCGTCACTATTTGCATGATCTCCCTTTATCTCTATCTCGATAAAACAGCCGCAGGCCGAAAGATGAGAGCGGTAACGATGAACCGCAGCATGGCATCAAGTCTCGGTGTTTCCACTAAAAAAGTCGATGCTGCCGCATTTGCCATCGGCTCAGGCCTTGCAGGGGTTGCGGGGTGTGCGCTCACGGTGCTGGGACCTATTGGCTCAACCATTGGAACCTATTATATAGTCGATGCCTTTATGATCGTTATTTTAGGCGGAATCGGCAGCTTAATCGGTACTGTATTTGGTGCGCTTAGCGTTGGCATGCTGGGCACAATCGCTGAATTTTGGACAGGTGCCTCCATGGCGAAGGTCATTGTGTTTGTTGCCATTATTGCCTTTTTACAATATAAACCGGCGGGGCTGTTTTCCGCACGCACCCGGTCATTGGAATAGGAGGGGAGCGAAAAAATGGATAAGAAAAAACTTGGGTACTGGCTCTTTTTTATCGCGCTTTTTTTAGGTCCTCTTTATTTAACAGAATTCCGGCTGGCGCTGATGGGCAAATTTTTATGCTTCGCGATCGTCGCCCTCGGCATTTGCCTCATTTGGGGCTACACGGGTATTTTAAGCCTGGGTCACGGCGTTTATTTCGGACTGGGTGCTTACTGTACAGCGATGTACTTAAAGCTTGAATCGGCCGGCGGCGAGCTTCCTGATTTTATGGAATGGAGCGGCGTATCTGCTCTCCCCGCTTTCTGGCAGCCGTTTTCAAATCCGGTTTTTGCATTGGGGGCGTCCCTCGTTATCCCTGCACTTCTGGCAGCAATGCTAGGGTTTCTAACCTTTAAAAACAGAATTAAAGGAGTGTATTTTTCGTTAATCAGCCAGGCGGTTGTGGTTGTATTTGTGACCCTTTTTGTAGCAAAGCAGGATTGGACCGGCGGAACAAACGGGTTAACGAATTTTACGACATTTCTAGGCATTTCATTATCGTCTCCACTCGTTCAAATTGCGCTGTATATGCTTACGGTTATAACCCTTGGCATTTCGTTCGCACTGGCATCCCGCTTAACCAACAGCCGTGCAGGGAGGGTTTTATCTGCCATACGTGACGGAGAAAACAGAGTCCGGTTTTTAGGGTTCAATCCGACGTCCTATAAAGTATTTGTGTACAGTCTTTCGGCCGCGCTTGCGGGCCTTGCCGGTACGCTGTTTGTTTTGCAGGTTGGACTCATTTCTCCGGCTATGATGGGGATTATTCCATCTATTGAAATGGTGCTGTGGGTCGCAGTTGGTGGACGGCATTCATTGATTGGCGCTATTTTAGGAGCGGTCATCGTCAACAGTGCAAAAAGCTTTTTCAGTGAAACGTATCCGGATATATGGTCCATCTTTTTAGGTCTTCTTTTCATTATTGTTGTGATGTTTTTGCCGAATGGTCTTGTCGGCATGGTGCAATCATGGAAGGACAAACGAAAAAAATCAAAGCAAAAAGGAGGAACTGCCAATGCCACCGATTCTGTCGTGTCGTGATGTGCGGGTTTCATTTAATGGATTTCAAGCGCTTCAAGGTGTTGATCTTGACGTGAGTCCGCAAGAGGTTCGCTTTTTGATCGGACCGAATGGAGCGGGGAAAACCACTCTTCTGGATGTAATCTGCGGCAAAACAAAAGCGAGCAGCGGTGATGTGCTGTATCGAGAAGTAGAAAACATCCGCAAGCTGCAGGAACATGAAATTGTCCGTCGAGGCATTACCCGTAAATTTCAGGCGCCGTCTATTTTTTCCAATTTGACAGTGTGGGAAAACCTGGAGCTTTCGATCAAGCAGGACCGGAGCATATGGGCTGTGATGCGGACTAAAATGACAGGCGAGGAAAAAGAAAAAATCGATGCGATGCTAGATAGAATTGGCTTAAAAGAACAGCGGCATCAAATGGCAGGAATGCTTGCGCACGGTCAAAAGCAGTGGCTTGAAATTGGCATGCAGCTTATGCAGGAGCCGGAGATTTTGCTGTTAGACGAACCGATTGCGGGAATGAGCGGAACCGAGCGTCACAAAACCGGTGAGCTTATTCACGAAATCTCAGCCGCTTGCTCAGTCCTCATTGTCGAGCATGATATGGAATTCGTGCGGAATTTCTCTAAGCAGGTGACAGTGATGCATGAAGGAAAAGTGCTTTGCGAGGGAACAATGTCGGACATTCAGCAAAATGAACAGGTGGCAGAAGTGTACCTTGGAAGGAGGGAAAGTGCATGCTAGCAATTCGTTCAATACAAGCTGGGTATGATGAAAGCATGGTTCTGAATGATGTATCGATTCAAGCGGAAGTTGGCAAAGTAACAGCGGTTCTCGGGCGTAATGGTGTAGGGAAGTCTACATTGATTAAAACAATAGCCGGACTTCTTAAACCGGCAGCTGGGTCGGTAGAATGGATGGGGGAAAGAATTGAAAAAAAAGCACCTGAACTGCGGGCGAGAAGCGGGATCGCTTATGTGCCGCAGGGGAGAGAGATTTTCCCGTCTTTAACTGTGGAGGAAAATTTGCTGCTTGGCCTTGAAGCTCTGCCAAAAAAAGAACGAAAGGGCCTGCCTCCCCAAATATTCGAATGGTTTCCGGTATTGGAAGAGATGATGCACCGAAAAGGCGGGGACTTGAGCGGGGGCCAGCAACAGCAGCTGGCGATTGCGCGGGCTATTGTCGGAAAGCCTAAAATGCTTCTTTTGGATGAGCCAATGGAAGGCATTCAGCCATCTATTGTCCAACTGATTCAGGACGTAATCGTCGATATTGCGTCAAGGGAAGAGATGGGCATCATTCTAGTAGAGCACAGTCTGGATCTAGCGTTTGCCTGTGCCGATTATTATTATATTTTGGACCACGGAATCGTTGTAAGTGAAGGAGTGACAGATACCGCACATAAAGATGTAGTGAAACAGCATTTAGTCGTTTAAAAGAAGAAGCCTTGCTGCTTCTTCTTTTTTATGGTGACTCATCCTTTCCGAAAAGAATAATTTCTTTTTTCAGGAAATCCATGTATAATCATGTTAGGAAATATAACATGAGATTTGAGCAGTGGAAGCCGCTAAGGTACTATGGGAAAACAGAGATACATTGAGGAAACAGAAAGAAGGGATTTTTCTTGAAGCTGACGGCACGTGAACAGGAGAAGTTAATGATTGTGGTGGCAGCGGATCTAGCTCGCCGGCGTAAAGAAAGAGGCTTGAAGCTGAACTATCCGGAGGCGATCGCGCTGATCACGTATGAGGTAATGGAAGGGGCGCGCGACGGCCGGTCGGTGCCGGAATTAATGCAGTTCGGCTCCACGATTTTATCGCGCAATGATGTGATGGAAGGAATCCCGGAAATGATTCATGACATTCAAGTGGAAGCGACATTCCCGGACGGCACGAAGCTCGTGACGGTCCATGACCCAATTCGATAGAAGGAGGCTGAGACATGATACCTGGTGAATATAAGCTGAAAAGCACAGATATTTTATGCAATGAAGGAAAGCAGGAAGTAAAGGTGTTTGTCACGAATCGCGGCGACCGGCCCGTGCAGGTGGGCTCTCACTTTCATTTCGCAGAGGTAAACGCGTCGCTTGAATTTGACCGGAACGAGGCGCATGGGATGAGGCTGAATATTCCAGCCGGCACTGCTGTCCGCTTTGAGCCGGGAGACGGAAAGCCGGTTGCGCTCGTTCCCTTTTCGGGAGAGCGCCGCGTATATGGCTTGAATAACGGCGTGAACGGGGCGCTTGATCAGGAGGAAACGAAATGAGCTTTCATATGT
The DNA here is from genome assembly GCF_900156125.1 of Domibacillus enclensis. GTDB lineage: Bacteria > Bacillota > Bacilli > Bacillales > Domibacillaceae > Domibacillus > Domibacillus enclensis. The sequence continues at coordinate 179,726 of NZ_FTLX01000006.1, forward strand.
CAAGACGTCAGTATGCCGATATGTTTGGTCCGACAACAGGTGATTGTGTCCGCCTTGCAGATACAGAGCTGCTGATTGAAATAGAAAAAGATTACACCGTGTACGGCGATGAAGTGAAATTCGGAGGCGGCAAGGTCATCCGGGATGGCATGGGGCAGCACCCACTTGCTACGCGTGCGGAATCCGTTGACCTTGTACTGACCAATGCGATTGTTTTAGATTACACAGGTATTTACAAAGCAGATATAGGCGTTAAGGACGGCTTGATTGCGGCGATCGGCAAAGCAGGAAATCCGCTCCTGATGGACAATGTCAACATCGTCATCGGTGCTTCGACGGAAGTCATTGCAGCGGAGGGGAAAATTGTCACCGCCGGCGGCATTGATGCCCACATCCACTTTATTTGCCCGCAGCAAATTGAAACGGCGCTTGCCTCTGGCGTAACGACGATGATTGGCGGCGGAACGGGGCCGGCAACCGGAACGAATGCAACGACGTGCACGCCGGGCGAATGGAACATATTCCGGATGCTTGAAGCGGCAGAAGCGTTTCCGATGAATATTGGCTTTCTCGGAAAAGGGAATGCATCCGGCCTTGAGCCGCTGGAGGAGCAAATTAAAGCAGGCGCCATCGGCTTAAAGCTGCATGAAGACTGGGGGACAACGTCAGCGGCCATTGATGCTAGCTTGAAAACAGCGGACAAGTATGATGTGCAGATTGCCATTCACTCGGATACGCTGAATGAAGCTGGGTTTGTGGAAGATACGATTGCGGCCATTGACGGCCGGGTCATTCATACATATCACACAGAAGGAGCGGGCGGAGGGCACGCGCCGGACATTATTAAAGCGGCCGGCTACCCGAATATTCTTCCATCTTCTACGAATCCGACCCGTCCGTATACGGTCAATACGCTGGATGAGCATTTAGATATGCTGATGGTGTGCCATCACCTTGATCCGTCCGTGCCAGAGGATATTGCGTTTGCCGATTCTCGTATTCGAAAGGAAACGATTGCGGCAGAGGACATTTTGCATGATATCGGCGTTTTCAGCATGATTAGCTCGGATTCGCAGGCAATGGGGCGGATCGGTGAAGTGATTTTACGGACATGGCAAACAGCCGACAAGATGAAAAAGCAGCTCGGCAAACGAAAAGAAGACACAGGGGAGGGCGACAACTTCCGTGCCAAGCGCTACGTGGCAAAGTACACCATTAATCCGGCTCTGACGCACGGGATTTCCGATCACGTCGGCTCAGTAGAAGCCGGAAAGCTTGCGGACCTTGTCCTGTGGGAGCCTGCTTTTTTCGGCGTCAAGCCTGAGCTTGTGTTAAAAGGCGGCTTGATCGCGCACAGCGTCATGGGAGACCCGAATGCCTCGATTCCAACGCCGCAGCCTGCTCTGTACCGTCCGATGTTCGCGAGCTTCGGCAAAGCACTGTATCAAACGTCGATCACGTTTATGTCGCAGGCGGCGATTGAAAGAGGTGTGCCAGAAAAGCTCGGCCTGGAAAAAATGATTCGGCCGGTTTCAGGCATCCGGACGTTGAAAAAAAGCGATATGAAGCATAACGGGGAAACACCGGATATTGATGTGGACCCGCAAACATATGAGGTAAAGGTAGATGGTGAGTTGATTACGTGTGAGCCGGCGGAAGTGGTTCCGATGGCGCAGCGCTATTTCTTATTTTAAGGTGGAGGTCACAGATGATTATTGAAAAAGTAGTGGGAAATGTGGCGACAGACGACATTCGAACGCCGCATACAGAGCGTGTTTTTCTTGCCAGCGATGAACTGGTCAAGCGCATTCAGCGTGTGAAAACAGATCATGGACGCGAGATCGGCATTCGTCTGCGCGAGCCGAAAGACTTGCAAAACGGTGATATTTTATATTGCGACGAGAAAAACATGATTGTGATTAGTGTGCTGGCTGATGACGTGCTGACGATTACACCGGAATCAATCGGACAAATGGGAGACATTGCCCATCAGCTGGGGAACCGCCATTTACCGGCTCAGTTTGAAGGGGACGAAATGATCGTACAATATGACTATTTGGTGGAAGAATTGCTGCAGCAGTTGAATATTCCGTTTCGGCGGGAAGAGCGCCAGGTAAAGAAAGCCTTCCGTCATATCGGCCACAGCCATGATTAATCCGATGCTTTCCTTCATGCAGCTGTGCGATTCCAATTTCCCATCAGGTGCGTTTTCGCATTCGTTCGGGCTGGAAACGTACATATATGAAGGCAGCATTTATGACGCCGGGACATTTGAAGCGGCAATGCGCATGTATATGTCCAATCAAATGGCGTATACAGACGCTCTTGCCTGCCGCCTTGCGTATGAAGCAATAGAGCAGGAGCAGTTCGGGCGGGTCATTGAATTGGATATTTTGCTGTTGGCATTGTCTTTGCCAAAGGAAACACGCGAAGGCACGAGGCGGATCGGCGAACGGATGGCGAAGCTGTGCATGGATTTATACGACAGTCCGCTCATCCGCCAGTATTATGAAGCAATTCGCCGGAAGGAAGTGAGCGGACATCCGTCCATTGTGTTCGCCCTGGCTGCTCATCACCTGCAGGCGGACAAAACGGAGGCCATCGCGGCGCACCTTTTTTCAGGTGTTCATTCGCTTATTCAAAATGCCGTGCGGGCGATCCCGCTTGGACAAACAGACGGACAGCGTATTTTGTTGTCGCTGCAGCCGCTTATTCAAGAAATCGCCGATCGCGCAGAACAGATGGCAGAAGACGAGCTTGGCATGAGTATGCCGGGGTTGGAAGTTGCCCAAATGAGGCATGAGCAGCTGCCTGTTCGGCTGTTTATGTCGTAATAGAAAAGGAGCTGGATGAAATGGAACTAGTACGTATTGGTGTTGGAGGACCGGTTGGGGCCGGCAAAACGATGCTTGTCGAAAAATTAACGCGGGCGATGAAGGACGAATTCAGCATGGCCGTTGTCACAAACGATATTTACACAAAAGAAGATGCACAGTTTTTAATGAAAAACGGCGTTTTGCCTGAAGACCGGATTATCGGCGTAGAAACGGGGGGCTGTCCGCATACAGCCATTCGAGAGGACGCGTCCATGAACTTCGCAGCTATCGACGAATTAAATGAAGCGCACCCGGACCTGGACATAATTTTTGTGGAAAGCGGCGGCGACAATCTCGCAGCGACATTCAGCCCGGAGCTTGTCGATTTCTCGATTTACATTATTGATGTAGCGCAGGGGGAGAAGATTCCGCGCAAGGGCGGCCAGGGTATGATCAAGTCGGATTTGTTTGTTATTAATAAAACGGACCTGGCCCCTTATGTCGGAGCGAATCTGGACATTATGGCAGAAGATACGAAAAAATCACGCGGCACGCATAAGCCGTTTTTCTTCACCAATTTAAAAAGTGAAGAAGGACTGGCCGATGTCGTAAAATGGATTAAGGAAAACGCGCTGCTTCAAGGGCTCGAAGCATGAGCATGACCGGCACGCTGCGTTTAAAGGCGGTCTGCCGGGACGAAAAAACGGTTGTGGCAGATACGTATTTTGACGGGGCATTTAAAGTCGCGCGGCCGGTGTACTTTCAGGAAAATGAGCCGACGGTGTACAGCCTTCACGTCGGCGGCGGCTATGTGGGCGGTGACCGGTACCATACGGATGTCGTGCTGGAGGAAAACGCCAGACTGACACTAACAACTCAGTCGGCGGCAAAGGTGTATAAAACACCGGATGAGCCCGTGTACCAGTCGATGAATATTCAGCTCGCTAAAAACAGTGTCTTTTTATACATGCCGGACCCGCTCATTGCCTATGAGCAGGCCCGCTTTCAACAAGAGACCGTCATCCGTATGGAAAAGGGCGCCACGCTTCTATACAGCGACAGCATGACACCCGGATGGTCGAAAAGCGGCCGGCCGTTCCGCTACGAATGGATTCGATCGAGAGTGAAGATTTATGAAGACGGTGTGCTTCAGGCATATGACCACTTGTTTTTAAAGCCGGATGCAGGGGATTTATTATCGCTTATGCAAATGGAAGGCTGCACACATGTTGGTTCGCTTTTTATCGTGTCACCGCTGCTTCAGGCGGGTTGGAAGGAAGAAGTGGGCGACCTGTTCCAGTCGTACAGCGAGCAGGCACGAATTGGCTTTTCAGAGCTGAAAAACGGCGGTTGCACGATTCGGATTTTAGCCAATGCGTCTCATGTAATTGAAGAGATTGTCCTGCAGTGTACGAATTGGATGCGCGGCAAGCTGAATCAGGAGGCTGTTGCGCTGAGAAAGTACTGAAAAGAGGAGAAAAATGATGATACAAAGCGGACTTTTATCAGTGCTGCTGCTGGGCTTCACGCTCGGAATTAAACATGCAACAGAACCGGATCATGTCATTGCGGTTTCAACGATTGCGAGTCAGACGAAGAAACTGTCTCGCTCTTCGCTTGCCGGTGTGTTTTGGGGGCTTGGACATACAGCGACGCTTCTCGTTATCGGTGTAACAGCCATAGCGCTGGGGCAGCATATTCCAGAGAATGTAGCGACGCTGCTTGAGTTTTTTGTTGGGGTCATGCTCGTTTATTTAGGGATAAATGGCATTCGCAAAAACCCTGTTATTGAAGAAGGAAAACAACAGCATTTTCACAAAAAATCATTTGTTATCGGCGTCATTCATGGCCTTGCAGGAAGTGCTGCGATGGTTTTGCTGACAGCGGCCGCAGCGGATACGGGGGCAGAAGCCTTTCAATATATTTTACTGTTTGGTGCTGGAACGATTGTCGGAATGCTGCTTTTTACAACGCTTCTCGGACTCCCATTCCTTGTTGCATCCAAAAAATCGATTCCTCTGTTTTTAATGCGTGCGACATCACTGATTAGCATTGTGTATGGTTTATACTACATGATCCAGACAGGTTCAAGCTTGTTCAGCTAAAAGCTGCCTTATTCAAGGCGGCTTTTTTGTTTTTCAATAATGTCAACATTCCCCTTGCCAAAACAGTGTTTTCCTTTCGTTGTTTGTTAGCTGAAACCGCTTTATTATAAGGCTATAGACAGAGTCATTCAGTCAGACGAAATAGAAAGCATAAAAGGAAAGGGGTTTTTCACTTGAGTCAGCAAGCAGCAAACAAAGACGGCTTCCGCGTGAAGGTTCAGCGTTTCGGCAGTCATCTGAGCGGCATGATCATGCCGAATATCGGCGCATTTATTGCATGGGGACTGATTACTGCACTATTTATCCCGACAGGATGGATTCCGAATGAAGATTTAGCAGCACTTGTCGGTCCGATGATTACATTTTTATTGCCAATCTTAATCGGCTTCACCGGCGGCCGCATCGTTTACGACATCCGTGGGGGTGTTGTTGGGGCGACGGCGACAATGGGGGTCATCGTCGGAGCGGACATTCCAATGTTCCTCGGTGCGATGATTATGGGTCCTCTCGGGGGCTATGCCATTAAAAAGTTTGACCAGCTAGTCGATGGGAAAATTAAATCCGGCTTTGAAATGCTTGTCAACAACTTCTCAGCAGGGATCATCGGTGGTATTTTAACGCTTGTGGCCTACAAAGCAATCGGCCCGGTCGTGTTAACATTGAACAAAACGCTGGCAGCAGGCGTACAGGCAATTGTCGATGCAAACCTTTTGCCACTGGCGAGTGTATTCATTGAACCAGCAAAAGTATTATTCTTGAACAACGCAATCAATCATGGTATTTTAAGCCCGATTGGGATTGAAGAAGCCGCGCAGGCGGGGAAATCGGTCCTATTCCTTCTTGAATCAAATCCTGGACCTGGTCTTGGCATCCTGCTTGCGTATATGTTTTTCGGCAAAGGAATGGCGAAGCAGTCCGCACCGGGCGCAGTGATCATCCACTTCCTTGGCGGGATTCACGAAATTTACTTCCCGTACATCCTGATGAAGCCGTTTCTTTTGATCGCGGCTATTGCAGGTGGCGCGACGGGTGTCGCAACATTCCTTCTGTTTGATGTCGGCTTGTCCGCAGCTCCGTCGCCAGGCAGTATTTTCGCTCTAATGATTATGGCGCCTCCAGGCAACCATCTGGGTGTTCTGGCCGGTGTTATCGCTGCCGCAGCTGTATCATTCGCAATCTCAGCGCTTATTTTGAAAACATCAAAAGCAACAGAAGAGGATGGGTTGGCCGCAGCTGCTGCGAAAACATCCGCACTTAAAGGAAAAGAAAGCCATGCATCTTCTTTAGTGAAGCCGGAAGCAGCACCTGTTACAGAAACGGCTGCACCAGCAGGCTCGCTGTCTGATGCAAACAAAATTATTTTCGCCTGCGATGCAGGAATGGGCTCGAGCGCAATGGGTGCTTCCATTTTGAAAAACAAAGTGAAAAAAGCCGGCCTGGACGTCCACGTATCCAATACGGCGATCAACAACCTGCCGGCAGATGCTGATGTGGTCGTGACACATAAAGATTTAACAGACCGCGCCAAAGCAAAATTGCCGAATGCGCATCACATTTCCGTGGAGAACTTCCTGAACAGCCCTAAATACGATGAACTGATGGAACAATTGAAGAAATAAAAAAGAAGCAGCCGACGCAGGCTGCTTTTTGTTGTGCGGAGGGGTAGAACCTCTGTAAAGATGACACCCTCATTGTAAAAGAATCGAAAGAATGTTGCTACAAAATGGACAGATTATCTAACAAACAAAAGCAGAAGGTTTAAAATTGACCCTAAAAAGGTAATGGTTATAAAGTAATAATTAGTAGTATAAAGAAACGTTTACAGGAGGCAATGGGTGATCCAATACGAGCAGGAACAAATTACAGATCAATTGATCGTCAAAGCACTTAGAGAAAATGTCGCCGTTGTCCGGTTTGATATGAACCGTCAAGTATCTTTTGTGAATGATCTGTTCGCCAAAACGATGGGCTATCGGAAAGAAGAGCTGTACGGCAGGCAGCATAGGGACTTTTGTTTCCCTGATTTTGTGAACAGCAGAGAATATGAAACGTTTTGGAGACGCTTGTTTTCCGGAATGAGCTTTCAAGATAAGATTGAGCGCAAGGATGCGAACGGCCGGGCCGTCTGGCTGGAGGCAACGTATATGCCAATTATGGACGAAAGCGGCCGCAGAGTTGTCAGTGTGGCGAAAATCGCGACGGATATTACGGATCGGCAAACGACTGTCACGAATGTGACGAATAGCCTGCAGTCGATGGCGGAAGTGCTTAGTGACAAAGCGACTGCCGGCATTGAACGAAGCCAGACGTTCATGGAAACAATTGACCGGATGGCCGGCGTGTACACGGAGAATACGAATGTGCTGCATCAGCTGCAAAAACAAGCTGATGATATTAAAGACATTGTTCAAACGATTCGTGAAATCGCGGCCCAGACAAACCTGCTTGCACTGAATGCGGCGATTGAAGCGGCACGGGCAGGCGAGCACGGACGCGGCTTTGACGTCGTCGCAAAGGAAGTCAGAAAGCTTTCCAGCCGTGTTGAGCAGTCGATCGTAGAAGTACGGAACAACATAGAAGGCATCACAAAAGAAGTCGACAAAGTCACAGCCGGCAATCATCTTTTGCATAAAGACATCCTGGAGAGCCAAAAGCAGGTGGAGCAAACGGCAGACGATTTCGCGGGCTTATCCGCTTCCTCGCAGGAGCTTGACGCACAGGCGCGAAGCTTTCAAAACATTATTTAACAAAGCAAAAGGGCTTGTATTCATTCACAAAATGAACCAAAGCCTTTTTTATTTGCTTAAAATAGGAATGCCCGGTGACCACAAGCAGAAAGGAACAGCTGAAACAGACATTGTGCTCTTCTTTCTTGCTATACTGATGGCAGAGAAGAAAGAAATGGAAAGAAGGGAATAGGATGACAGAGCAATCCAACGTGCGGCTCGTTTTAGCGGGGCTGCTTTTGGCTATTTTAATGGCTGCGATGGACAATACAATCGTCGCAACAGCGCTGGGCTCGATTTTGGCGGATTTAGGAGGGGTCGAAAGCTATGTCTGGATCACCTCTGCTTATGCCGTAGCAGTGCTCGCAGGCATGCCGATTTTCGGGAAGCTGTCCGATATGTACGGAAGAAAACGTTTTTTTGTTTTTGGTCTTGCCATCTTTTTAATTGGCTCCGCTCTTTGCGGAATTGCCCAGTCGGTTCCGCAGCTGGCGGTGTACCGGGCGATACAAGGAATAGGCGGGGGCGCACTGCTGCCAATCGCCTTTACCATTGTTTTCGATGTATTTCCTGCTGAAAAACGCGGAAAAATGACAGGCATGCTTGGTGCGGTTTTCGGCGCATCAAGTGTCATCGGCCCGCTTTTAGGGGCATTTATTACAGATACGATCAGCTGGCACTGGGTCTTTTATGTCAACGTTCCAATCGGGCTGGCAGCACTCTTTTTCATTTTGCGCTACTACAAAGAAACACCGAAGCATGTAAAGCAAAAAATTGACTGGACCGGTGCGGTTACGCTTGTCACAGCAGTGGTCAGCCTCATGTTTGCGCTGGAGCTTGGCGGCAAGGAGTTTGCCTGGACATCCTGGCAAAGCTTTGGTTTATTCGGCCTTTTTATCACTTTTTTTCTAGTGTTTTTATGGGCGGAAACGAAAGCAGAGGAGCCGATCATTTCCTTTTGGATGTTTAAAAGCCGGCTGTTTGCCTCGTCACAGGTGCTGGCATTTTTGTACGGAGCGACCTTTGTTGGCCTGACAATTTTTATTCCGATTTTTGTGCAGGCAGTATACGGAGGCTCAGCGACAAATGCAGGCGTTATTTTAATGCCGATGCTGCTCGGGTCTGTTGCAGGCAGCGCCTTTGCGGGTATTATGCAAACAAAAATGCCTTACCGGCGCATTATGGCTATTTCCGTTGTTGCGTATGCAGCCGGCATGATGCTTATGTCGACCATTTCACCGGATACAAGCCGGACGATGCTGACGCTTTACATGGTGCTCGTCGGATTTGGTGTAGGCTTTTCGTTTTCATTGCTGCCGTCCGCCACGGTTCACAAAATGGATTACCGGTATCGCGGTTCGGCCAATTCCACCAACTCTTTTTTCCGCTCACTCGGACTGGCACTTGGCATTACGATATTCGGTTCTATCCAAACAAAGCTTTTGGCCAGTGAGTTGAGTGAAAAATTGGATGAAGGCGCTGGTAGACCAGCATTTAATCTGGAAAGCATTCAAACACTATTTCAGCCGGAGCAGCGCGCTCAAATTCCGAATGATGTACTGTCTGTTGTCACCCAGGCAATGTCCAATTCGATTTCTGCCACCTTTTTCTGGTCGCTTATTCCGATTGCTATTGCTGCCGCAGCCGTCTACTTCATGGGAGATGAGCGGCTGGAGATACAGCAGAACAAGAAAGAATAAGCTGCCTGGCAATCGAACAAGCCGAACGACCCTGTGAATTTCTCTCAGTCGTTCGGCTCTTTTTCTATAACTAAACACTTATTAAAAAGTGGCAACAAGTCTGCTGACGAATTGCTGTTTTTGATTTATTGAATGAAGGATTGGGAGGGTTTATCATGGATACAGAAGGAAATATTAATAAAAAAGTGTCATAAATGAAACATCATTCAGCGGACAAAGGGGGGAGCGCGGCATGTATGTGTCTGCTCGCGAACGGCTGATATTGGATGTATTGATTGACCGTGAAGAAGAGATGACCGTAAAAGACCTTGCCGATGGCATTGACGTTAGCGTGCGGACGATTCATCGCGATTTAAAAGGCATCGAGCAAATCATTGAAGCGTACGATTTAAGCCTTGTGAAAAAAGCCGGTGTAGGGGTGCAGCTGGTCGGATCAAAAAACAAAAGAGACGAGCTGAAAATGGCGATGTCACATTTGTCGTACAACGAGTATACGCCGGATGAGCGGCAGACAATGCTGCTGTGCGCCTTGCTTGAATCGGTTGAGCCGGTGAAGCTCGTCTCGCTTGCAAACGACCTGCGTGTTACCATCGCAACGGTGAGCAATGATTTAACGAAAATCGAAAAAGCATTGGAGCCTTTTCAGCTGACCGTCGTCCGGCGGCGGGGCTATGGCGTTGAGCTTGAAGGAAGCGAAGCCGCAAAGCGCCGGGCTATGCGAAAGATCATTTCAGAACACGTGAACGAAGTCGATTTTTTAACCCTTGTGAAAGAAAGCATTCAAAAGAAATCAAAAGACCCGACGGATTCGATTTCCGAGCGCCTGCTCGGCCTTGTGGAAAAAAAGAAGTTGTTTGTGGTTGAAAAAGTCGTGAAGGAAATCAACGCCGGACTGCCTTATCCGGTAGCGGACAGTGCGTATATCGGGCTTGTCGTTCACCTGGCTCTCGCTATTGAGCGAATTGAACGCGGAGGCACCATTCAAATGGATCATGCGTATTTCAATCAGCTGAAGGCGGCGCCGGAATTCGATATTGCCCGGGAAATGACCGAGAAATTGCAGGCCGTTTTTCAAATGGACATACCGGAGGCGGAGGTCGGCTATATTACGATGCATCTTCAAGGCGCCAAGCTTCGCCAGGACAAGGAATACGTCCTTGAAGAATCAAGCTTTCAAGTGGCATTAAAGGCAAAAGGGCTGATCCATTTTGTAGAAAGCAAGCTCGGGGTCGGCTTGCTCGAGAATCAGTCGCTGTTTCAAGGGCTCGTTGTCCATTTAAAGCCGGCGATGTACCGGATTCATCAAAAGATGGGCATTGCCAATCCACTGCTTGAACGAATTCAAACAGACTATGGCGAGCTGTTTTCTGTCGTCCGTGAGGCAGCGCAGCACGTGTTTCCGTCCGTTGACATTCCAGATGAAGAAATCGGCTATCTCGTTATGCACTTTGGCTCTGCCTTGCCTGGTGCCAAACCGCCTGTGCCGCTTCATGCCTACATTATTTGCTCCACCGGCATTGGCACATCAAAAATGCTCGCCGCCAGGCTGCAGCAGGAGGTGCCCGAGCTTGCAAGTGTTCAAAATATTTCTGTTTTTGAGTTGAACAGCATGAAAGCGGATGGAAATCTGGTGATCTCGACGATTCCGCTGCCAAACTTTGATCATGACCATATCGTTGTCAGCCCGATGCTGACAAAAGAAGATTTAACGAAGGTTCATGCGTACTTAAGACGGCACAGCGCAGCCCCGGTTCGTGTCACAGCACCTGTTTCAAAGCCGCCGGTCCGTTCCTTCAGCCAAATCAAAGAATCTATTCAAACGATCGGGCGGTATACAGATGCGCTTCAGTCTGTTTTGGAGCAGCTGTCCGTCCGCCATTCTGAAAAAAAAGAAGTGGATGATGTCCTAAAGGAAGCATGTGAGAACCTTGACTCCATCCGCTCTGAACAAACCGTCGTACAAGCTATTCAGGAACGGGAAAAGCTGAGCGGCATCGGCATACCGGGGACAAAGCTCGCTTTTTTTCATGCCAAGCATCCGGATGTGCTGAAGCCGTCTCTAACCATTTGCAAAGTGAAAGTGCCCATTGTGCTTGCTGGAATGGACCGGCAGCCGATGGAGTCGGATACACTGCTGATTATGCTGGCTCCGGACCCGTACCATGCGGAAGGGCTGGAGGTGCTCAGTACGATCAGCTCGATTTTGATTGAAAGTGATGACAGCATCGAGTTGTTTCAGTCCGGTCGTGAAGAGGAAGTAAAAGAGTATACCGCATCAAAGCTAGAGGCGTTTTTATATGAAAAAATAACAGAATTGAGGAGTGTTTAATAATGGCTATTTTATCAGCTGAAAACATCGTATTAAATCAACAAATTGGATCGAAGGAAGAAGCGATTCGTACAACGGGCCAGTTACTAGTCGACCGCGGCTATGTGGAGCCTGCCTACATCGAAAAAATGCTGGAGCGCGAGCAGCTGGCTACCACGTACATGGGTAATTTTGTCGCCATTCCCCACGGAACGGACGATGCGAAAAGCGCTGTTAAAGAGTCAGGCATTGCCATTATTCAAGTGCCGGCTGGCGTTTCCTTTGATGGAAACGAAGTCAAGCTGCTGATCGGCATCGCCGGCAAAGGGGATGAGCATTTGGAAATTCTTTCTCAAATTGCGATCGTCTGCTCAGAAGAAGAAAACGTGCTTCAAATCGTCAATGCATCGACAAAAGAAGAAATTATTGCGATGTTTGATGAGGTGAATGACTGATGAAGGCGGTCCATTTCGGTGCTGGAAATATTGGCCGCGGCTTTATCGGAAGCCTGTTATATCAGTCTGGATTTGAAACATGCTTCGTTGATGTGAACAGTGAAGTGGTCGATTTGATCAATGAAAAAGGGGAATATCGTGTGGTGCTTGCAGAAGAGTCACACGAAGAGCTGACGGTTAAGCAGGTGCGCGCAATTAACAGTGCAAACGATCCTGATGCAGTCATTGAAGCGATCGCAGAAGCAGATATCGTGACTGCCGCAGTAGGACCAACGATTTTGCCTCACATCGCCGGTCTTGTGGCGGAAGGACTGCGCAAGCGGACAAAGCCCGTTAACGTCATCGCCTGCGAAAACATGGTTGGCGGCAGCACGCTGCTTAAAGAAAAGGTCTTGGAGAAAACACCTGCAAACGAACAGGAAGAAGTGTTATCACGTACAGGATTCCCGGATGCAGCCGTTGACCGGATTGTGCCGAACCAGTCAAATGAAGACAAATTGATGGTTGTGGTAGAGCCATTTTACGAATGGGCGGTTGAAGAAACGAAAATCGTCGGCGAAAAGCCGGCAGTAGACGGGATCACATGGGTTCCTGACTTAAAGCCTTACATTGAACGGAAGCTGTTTACCGTCAATACCGGTCATGCGGTAGCTGCTTATTTCGGCTGGCAGGCCGGCGCAAAAACGATTGACGAAGCGCTTCAAAACGAGTCGATCAAGCAGTCACTTGAAGCAACGTTGAAAGAAACAGGCCGTTTTTTAGTAGAGAAGTACGGCTTTGATGCGGATGAGCACAATCTGTATATCGGTAAAATTATCGGACGCTTCGCCAATCCGCATATTACGGACGACATTACGCGTGTTGGCCGGGCGCCGATCCGGAAGCTCGGCGGCAATGACCGTCTCGTCAGTCCAGCTGCGCAATACGAGAAGCTGATTGGTGAAACGCCGGTTTATTTGGCGAAAAGCATCGCAGCGGCCCTCTTGTATGATTATGCACAGGACCCTGAAGCAGTCGAAGTGCAAGGGGAAATCAGCCAGAACGGTGTAGAAGCAGCAATCAAAAAATTCACACAGCTCGATGAATCGAGCCCGCTGTTTGCTGAAATTGTTTCACAGTACAAAGCCATTCAAGAAAGCGGCATTTAACCGATTTTCACGATCCGAACAACGGCGTACAAAGCCCTTGTTCGGATTTTTTTATTCTGTGATAAAGAATCGGCGTGATTTCTGTCAATGATTAAGTGAATTTTTCGAAATCACGCCAATCATGACCGGTTTTTCTTCATATTCTCATCGACCTCCATTTGTGCTATCATAAAAGAACTTAAAACGGGAAGTGACTTCCATGAGAGTTGGGGGTCAGAAAAATAAATAAATAGAGGTGACGTGTTTTTTTATGTTTACACAACTGAAAAAAGAATGGTTTGGCAATGTCCGAGGGGACGTTTTGTCAGGGATTGTTGTTGCGCTGGCGCTTATTCCGGAGGCAATCGCATTTTCGATTATTGCGGGAGTGGACCCGATGGTGGGTCTGTACGCATCGTTTTCGATGGCGGTTGTCATTGCGTTTATGGGTGGCCGTCCGGCGATGATTTCGGCAGCGACCGGCGCGATGGCGCTTGTAATGGTGACGCTTGTGAAGGAGCATGGTCTGCAGTATTTATTTGCGGCGACCATTTTAACAGGTATCCTTCAAGTGACGTTCGGCTGGCTGAAGGTCGCCCGTTTTATGAAGTTTATTCCGCGATCCGTTATGGTGGGATTTGTGAATGCACTGGCGATTTTGATCTTTATGGCCCAGGTGCCGCATTTCATCGGTATTTCAACGATGACGTATGTTTTTGTGGCAGCAACGCTTGCGATCATTTACGTGCTGCCGAGAATCACGAAAGCTGTGCCATCGCCGCTCGTGGCAATCGTTGTGATGACTGTGATTGCAGTGTATGGCGGCATTGACTTGCGGACAGTCGGCGATCTTGGCACGATTACACAATCGCTTCCTTCCTTTTTTATTCCGGACGTTCCGTTTAATGTTGAAACGCTGTCGATTATTTTCCCGACGGCTCTGGCGCTGTCGATTGTCGGCTTGCTTGAATCACTGCTGACGGCTTCCATCGTGGACGATATGACGGATACGACGAGCAATAAAAACCGGGAAGCACGCGGACAGGGGATTGCCAACATTGTCACCGGATTTTTTGGTGGAATGGCGGGCTGTGCCATGATTGGCCAGTCTGTTATTAACGTGAAATCCGGCGGCCGCGGGCGATTATCCACATTTGTAGCGGGAACCTTTTTGCTGTTTTTAATTATGGTGCTCGGTGGAGTTGTCGTGCAAATTCCGATGCCGGCGCTTGTTGGCGTGATGATCATGGTATCGATCGGTACATTCGACTGGTCTTCGTTTAAAGCGATGACGAAAATTCCGATTACCGACAGCATTGTCATGATCGTGACGGTTGTGACAGTAGTCATTACGCATGACTTGTCAAAAGGCGTATTTGCCGGCATTATTCTAAGTGCCCTGTTCTTCACCGTGAAAATCTCGAAGGTGCATGTTTCATCTTTGCGTGATGGCCAAACGTTGAATTACCGTGCGTCCGGCCAGGTGTTTTTTGCATCGGTGACGGACTTTATCGATGAATTTGATTACCAGCCTGACGGAGTCGAGCGCGTGACGATTGATTTTTCTGAGGCGCACGTATGGGACGATTCCGGGGTGGCCGCCATTGATAAAATTGTACTGAAATACCGTGAAAATGGTTTTCCTGTGTCGTTAACCGGTTTGAACGAATCCAGCTCATCGATGATTAAAAAGATGGGTGTTCATGACAAGCCAGGCGAAAAGCTGTCTGGACATTAACTTTTCCAAGGCACATTGGGTGAAAACCAATGTGCCTTTTTTCAAACAAAGGAGGATGTTTGCATGAATGGATCCATTTTGCTGGCGTCAGATGGATCTGCCCACGCACTTCGGGCAGCGGAAGAAGCAATCAATTTGGCGAAAAGCTTGAGTAAAGACATCGTGGTGGCATATGTTGTTGATTACGACCAATCAAAAAAGGATGTTTTGCACAGCACGGGCTCACTGGAACGGGAGCAAAAGCGGAAAAAGCAGCTGCAAACAACAGAAGAAAAGCTCCAATCCGCAGGTATTTCTTATTCGATCAAGCTGCTTCACGGTGTACCGGGTCCAGCGATTGTGGAGTATGCAAATGAGCACGAGATTTCGTACGTCGTGCTCGGCAGCCGCGGCTTAAACAGCCTGCAGGAAATGGTTCTCGGCAGCGTCAGTCACAAAGTGGCCAAGCGTGTGCAATGTCCGGTCCTGATTGTGAAATAAAAGAATATGAGTAGTCAAAAAAACCGGACATTGTTCGGTTTTTCTTTATGACCTTGCAGGGTTCTTTCTGACAAAAGCCAGGAGTTCTTTCTCCCCAACGCAACGGCTAACGCTGGAAAAAAAGATAAACTGCTGATATTTCAGGACTAAGAGTTTGAGACAAAAGGTTCTGGATAGAAGAAAAAGCCGAACGATCCTTTGGGCTCTTCTTGATGGTAAAGCGTATAGTGACTGCGCTTGCGCTAACACAGAAAGGGCGGCTTCTGCAGGACTTCGCGTTCGGAGGGGCGGGCGGTGAGCTAACTTTTGTCGCTACGCTCCAAAAGTGGATCTCACCTGACCCGCTTGATCCCTCCCGAGTCTTCGTCCTGCGCCAGCCGCCCTTAGTGGGGAGGACAAGCAGCTGGTAAAACCTAAAAAGGAGCGTTCTGAATGTGCAACAACAAACCACTCTCTATTTTTCGTGTGAAAAAAGATAGGACGCTTCTTATACAATCATTCGTTAGTTGTTGAAAACAAGACGTTTTAAAGCTTTTATCCTCACCGTTTCATTAGAACCACAATGGGCGCAGGGAGGCTGGCGGAGACTTCCATGTGACGAGCGGACAGGCTGAAACAGCCGCGCACTTTGGGCTGGTTCAGCGTTCGCCACATAGAAAAGCGGAGCCGGCAGCCCGGAGCCCCTGATTGTGCTTTTCCAAGAAAAAAGAAGAATCAAGGCTTGCAGCTACTAGACCATTCGGCTTCAATGGCTGTCCTCATTATTATGTCCCCGCCTCTTAGCGTACTTCTTATCGGTGATACTGGAAGCTAGACGGTAGTCTGGATAAAGCTTTCTTATTTGCGCAGTTTTCTATCTGTTAAATGAGTTGTGTCCTCTCTTTTTTTAAAAAATAATTGAGAATGATTTTCAAAATCGCTATTGCTATTGAGAAAGGGATCCATTATAATCATAAACGAGAAAGATTCTCATTATCAAATAAAAGAAACAGGGGGACGTACGATGCAGGCAAATACATATGCAGGACCTGGAAAATCACTTTTTTCGTGGGTAGCGATTCTTTTATCAGTGCTGCTTTTTTTAGCGGGCTGCGGAAATAATTCAGCAGGTGGAGCCGAGGAAGCTGAGGCAGAGCTGGCGGCGGAGGAAGAAACAGCGCGTGAAGTAACGCATGCGATGGGAACGACGACGATTGAAGGAACGCCCGAAAAGATTGTGACGCTTTACCAAGGGGCAACAGACGCAGCGGTGGAGATGGGCGTCAAGCCGGTCGGCGCCGTGGAATCATGGCTTCAGCAGCCGTACTATGAGTACTTAAGCGCTGACATGGAAGGGGTGCCGGTTGTCGGCGAAGAAACACAGCCGAACCTGGAGGAGATTGCGAAGCTTGAGCCGGACTTAATTATTGCTTCTCAAATTCGTCACGAGGAAATTTATGAGCAGCTGTCGCAAATTGCGCCGACAGTCGTTCATGAAACGGTGTATGACTTCAAGGGAACAGTGGAAATGATGGGTGAAGCGATGAATCAGCAGGAAAAAGCGGATGAGCTCATTTCAGCGTGGGACGACCGCGTAGCAGATTTCCAGAGCAAGATTCAAGAAAAAGTAGGAGACCGGTGGCCGATGCACGTAACAGTTGCGAACTTCCGTGAAGACCATGCGCGCATTTACGTAACAGGCTTTGCTGGTTCGATTTTAACAGAGCTTGGCTTTGAAGGGCCGAAGAATATGACGGACGAAAGCCTGGAAATTGTAAAATTAACCGACAAGGAAAGCATTCCACAAATGAACGCCGACGTTATTTATGCCTTTATGGAAGATACCGATGCGGTGAAGAAAACATACGGAGAGTGGACAAGCCATCCGCTCTGGACGAACCTTGATGCCGTAAAGGCGGATCAAGTGTACACAGTGGATGAAATTATTTGGAACATGGGCGGCGGCATCCGAGCGGCGAACTTAATGCTGGACGACATTTACGACCGCTTTGAATTAGAAAAATAATCGCGTGATGCAAAACAGGAGAAGGATGAATCTTTCTCCTCGTTTTGCGTTTTCGGGGGAGGGTGGATATGGAACATCTATTTTCAACAGCTGCATGGAAGGTCAGCGGCTTGATCGGCTGCGTTTTGCTGTTTGGCACAGCGTTTGTGCTGAGTGTCGCGCTTGGCCAGACGCCTATTCCGTTTCAAACGACACTGGATGCCTTTTTTCATTACGATGGATCAAATACCGAGCATGTGATTGTCACAACATCCCGCATTACAAGAGCGATCATTGCCGCCGTCATTGGAGCGAACCTGGCGATTGCCGGTGCGCTTATGCAGGCGCTGACGAGAAATCCGCTGGCGGCGCCGGACTTGTTTGGCATTAACGCGGGTGCGTTGTTTTTTATCGTCTTTGCGATTACCTTTTTTTCGGTGGATTCGCTGACGAGCTACATGTGGATCGCTTTTCTCGGTGCTGCCGTCGCGAGCATTCTCGTGTTTTTCCTCGGTTCAATTGGGCGTGACGGCTTGACGCCGATTAAAATTGTCCTTGCAGGAGCAGCAATCAGCGCTCTGTTCGTTTCCTTCACGCAAGGAATGCTCGTCATTGATGAGCAGGCGATTCAAAGTATTTTATTCTGGATGGCCGGCTCTGTGGCCGGCCGGGACCTGGATATGCTGCTGCCGGTGCTTCCCTTTATGCTCGGAGCCGGACTGGTCGCGCTTTTTCTTGGACGGCCGATTAATATTTTGCTGTCAGGCGATGATATCGCAAAAGGACTTGGCCAGCGGACGATCTTGATCAAAGTCGTGATCGGTCTTGCCGTTGTTTTTTTGGCGGGTGGATCAGTGGCGGTAGCCGGGTCAATCGGCTTCGTTGGTTTAATTGTTCCGCACATTGCCCGGGGGCTGACAGGACCGGATTACCGGTGGCTTATTCCATTCAGTGCATTGATCGGAGCGAGCCTGCTGCTGCTTGCGGACGTTGCTGCCCGGTTTATCGTGATGCCGCAGGAAATGCCGATCGGTGTCATGACGGCTTTGATCGGTGCACCGTTTTTTGTCCATATTGCACGAAAGGGGCTTTCACGAAATGAAGAATGAAGTGACCGTCCGGTTTAAATCAGGGCGAATCTCGTTTCAATGGGTGAAAAAAACGATGTGGACCGTTTTGTTTTTATCCGTGGCAGCGCTTATTCTTTTTATTGCCAGCTTGTCGGTCGGCAGCAGCTACATTTCACCAGTGGCTGTGGCGGCGCATTTGCTCGGATATGGAGATGGCAGTCATGAATTTGTCTTAAATACACTGCGGCTGCCTCGTGCCATCCTTGCTTTTATGGTTGGCGCCGCACTCGGCACAGCGGGCTTGATTTTGCAGGGAATCATCCGGAATCCGCTGGCGTCACCGGACATTATTGGTATAACGAGCGGAGCTTCAGTCGGCGCGATCATTTTTATTGCATATGTAATGGGCACCGTCAGCATTATATGGCTGCCTCTTTGGGCGATCGGCGGCGCAGCCGCAGCGGCCCTTCTTATTTACTCCCTTTCCTGGAAAAAAGGCGTCACACCCATCCGGCTCGTGTTAATGGGCATCGGCATTGCGGCGCTGATGAAAGCATTTGTTACTATGACCCTTGTGATGAGTGAAGCGGCGGTCACGACGAAAGCGTACATCTGGCTGACTGGCAGCTTGTATGGAGCAGCCTGGACCGATGTGTATGCGATGCTGCCCTGGCTTCTCCTCTTTATCCCGGCAGCGCTGTTATACGCGAGGCTGATGAATGCGTTAGAGCTCGGTGACGATGTGGCGAAAAGCCTCGGCATCGGGATCGAGGTACAGCGGTTCGGGCTGTTATTGATCAGCGTGGTGCTGGCGGGATCAGCGGTAGCTTTTGCAGGGGGCATTGAATTTGTCGGACTGATTGCGCCGCATATCGGGAGAATGCTTGTCGGCCGGTCGTACGCTGGGCTGGCGCTCGTCTCTGCTTTGACCGGCGGCATCCTTGTCATGGCAGCGGATATTGTGGCGCGTACCGCTTTTCTGCCGCTTGATGTTCCAGCCGGAGTGTTCACTGCGGCGATTGGGGCACCATTTTTCATTTATTTGCTGTATAGAAATCGAAACCACGTTTAAAAAAGGGGGATGCATCATGAGTTCACTTGAAGCGGCGGATTTAACACTCGGATATGGAAGCAGCACGATTATTGAAGAATTGAATGTGCAAATACCAAAAGGGAAAATTACGGTGTTGGTCGGGTCGAACGGCTGTGGAAAATCAACACTGCTCCGGTCGCTTGCCCGTCTGTTAAAGCCCGTTTCCGGCGGTATTCTGCTAGAAGGCGATCTGATTGGAAGCCTGTCAACAAAGGAAGTGGCCCGGCGTTTGGCTATTTTGCCGCAGGGGCCTGTTGCACCGGAAGGATTGACTGTGCAGCAGCTCGTCAAGCAGGGACGGTACCCTCATCAAAGCTGGCTGAAGCAATGGTCAAAGGAAGACGAAGCGATTGTCGAACAGGCTCTTCACGCCACCGGTCTTGGGGATCTCGCAGCAAGAACGGTCGATTCCCTGTCAGGCGGCCAGCGTCAGCGAGCTTGGCTGGCCATGACGCTGGCTCAAAAAACAGATATTATTTTACTGGATGAACCAACGACATATCTGGATATGGCTCATCAAATTGACATTTTGGATTTGCTATTTGACTTGAATGAGCAGGAAGGCCGGACGGTTGTGATGGTGCTGCATGACTTGAACCTCGCCTGTCGCTATGCGCATCATATTGTCGCCCTTTGCCATAAAAACGTGTATGCGCAAGGTCTGCCTGAAACAGTTGTGAACGCCCGAATGGTCAAGGATGTATTTGACATGAACTGCGACATCGCTGCGGATCCGCTGTTTGGAACGCCTCTGTGCATTCCGCATGGAAAAGGAAGACAGCTGCAGGAAAAAAATCAGCAAGGCGTGTTTGTATGAAGGAGCTGGAAGAGTTTAGCATATTTTTCGATACGGATACACGAGAGGGCATTGCTGCGGTTGATTTAATAAAAGAAGAGGCGTGCTCCTCTTTTTTAAAACAGCAAATGCAGCTTTTACATGCTCCGAATATAGCTGCGGCTGCCTCTATGATTTCTAAAAGATATGCCTATCTGATCGCTGCCTCCACTGTATACAGCATGATCACATACAATCAGGCGCTTTCGCTGCCGCTCCATGCCTGTTCACTAAGCAGCAGCCGCAGCTTGTTCATTCAAAAAGAGCACTGTCACTGGAGCAATGGTGAACATGAACGAGAAAAGTGGCGGGAAGGAGTGCTTCACCAGCTTTTTGCCGAGCATCTTACACCCGTTTTGAACACGCTGCACCGTGTCTCCCGTTTACCTGCTTCGATTTTGTGGGAAAATGTCGTCGTCCGGCTGCACTCTGTGTACCGGGATGTGGAAAAAGCAGATCCTGACCCGTGGCAGCGTGAACGGCTGATCCGTGACTTTGCTTTTTTAAAGGGTGCACCGGGCTCGTTGTTCGGGCTCGATCAAAATCCGATTGCCCCTTATTTGAAAATAGGCGAAGAGCGCACAGCCAGCCCTTGCCGAAAAACATGCTGCCTCTACTATAAGCTAGGAGACAACAAGCAAAATGGTGTCTACTGCCGCGTTTGTCCGTTATCTCAGAAAAAAGAGAAGCGGAAAAATAGCCGTTCGTATCTTTAAAGGAAAAGTCATAACAGGCTTTTCCTTTTTCGTATTGGTGAAAACGAATGAAGGCTTCGTACTTAAATGTGTTAAAATGTTATAAAACATAACATGGGGGCTGTCTTTTGAACGCATCATTGAAAACTGAAAAGCTGTGCCGGCAGGTCACTTTATTAAACGAACACGAAATTCAGCTGATCGTACAAAAAGCGACGATGCTGCAAACCATTGCGGACATTGCCCAGGGGAATGTATACATCGACTGCATGCAGGAAAGCGGTGAATCGATGATCGTCGTGGCAGAAGCGGTTCCGAGTACGATCCGTTCTCTTTACAAGGACGAATTACTTGGCAAGCAAATATTTGAATCATTTGAACCGGCTGTGTTCCGCACCTTTCGCTCTGGCAGGCCGTCGGTTGTCAACCGGGGTGTCACTCCTCATGAAGGCATGCACGTTAATCAAAATGTAACGCCGATTTTAAATGAAGAAGGGCAGCCGATTGGGGTGCTTATTTTAGAGCAGGACATTACCTCGCAGGTGAAGCGCGAGCAGGAGCTGGCTCTTTTGTCGGAAGCGACCGAGGAGATAAACCGCATGCTGTGGGGCGTGATGATGAAAGACCAGATTATTCCTGACTTCATCGAAGAAGGATTGATTTTACTTGATGAAAAAGGGGGAATCCTGTACGCCAACAATACAGCAATTAGCTTAATGGACGTATACAGTGACATTACGCGGGAACCGTATTTGCATCAATCGATTCTTCGCGTGCTTCCTTTTGTTCAAGAAGCGGATTTCCGTCATACGAGCTTTAGCCAGCGTGAAATCACGCATGAAAACAGTGTGTACAGCTTAAAGGGCATTCACCTTCACCCTCAAGAGAAAAGAACCGGCCGGACGCTGATTTATTTGCATGACGTGACGGATCTGCGCGAGAAAGAACGGCAGCTGATCGTCAAGTCGACGGTTATTCAGGAAATTCATCATCGAGTGAAAAACAATTTGCAAACAGTCGCAAGCCTGCTTAGGATGCAGCTGCGGCGCGGTGTTCCGGAAGAAGCAAAGGGATTGTACGCGGAGAGCCTGAGCCGGATTATGAGTATTGCGACGGTTCATGAAGTCCTTTCACACACCGGGATTGAACGGGTGAATATGAAGGACATTATGAGCCGGCTGACGAAAATCCACTTGTATGAACGGGCTGATCATGCGTGTGATGTAAGCATCCAGTGTGATGCAGAGGATGTCTTTCTTGGTTCGCACCAGGGGGTTTCACTGGCGCTTATTTTAACAGAGCTCATTCAAAACAGTTTGAAGCATGCCTTTATGGGACGTGAGCGCGGCTCCATTTTCATTAAGCTGAAGGAAGAAGAAGGGATGATTCATCTTCGGACGAGCGATGACGGAGTGGGGGTTCAGCAAGAGCATTCAACGGACCAGCTCGGCATGGACATCGTAAAGAATCTGACACGCTTCGATTTAAATGGACGCTTCGAGATGGAAAGTGAAAACGGAAAAGGAACCGTGACGAATATTTTTTTCCCGAGAGAGGTGGAGACGGATGAGCAAAACGAGAATCATGGTCGTAGATGATGAGTCGATCCTGCGCATGGATTTACGCGAAATGCTGGAGGAAGCGGGCTATGAAGTCGCAGCCGAAGCAAATAACGGTGATCTCGCTATCGAGCTCGCAGCGGCGCATCAGCCGGACTTAATTATCATGGACGTGAAAATGCCGGGCATGAATGGCATTAAAGCCAGCCGGATTATTCAGCAGTCCTTTCACATTCCGGTCCTGCTTTTAACCGCCTACAGCAAAACGGAGCTTGTCGAAAAAGCCCGTCATGCCGGTGTCGTCGGCTACCTTGTCAAGCCGATTACCGAGCGTGACTTGATTCCGGCAGTGGAAATGGCGCTTGCCCAGGCAGAGCGGCTGAAGGAATTAAAGCAGGAGCTTTCACAGCTTGAACAAAAAGTCGAAAGTCAGAAGGCGATCAATAAAGCAAAAGGCATCTTAATGGAGCAGTACGGCTGGAATGAAGAAGAGGCCTATAGCCGTCTGCGCTCACACTGCATGGACCGGCAAATAAAGATGGAGGAGGCAGCGGCGTTCATTTTGAAAAATAAGCGGCTTGTATAAAGTGTGTTAGATTATCTATCATGACAGTAGCTTTTACTCCTTTTTTCTTTTATTTTTAATGACAACAGCTATTAAAAATGAATACATAAAGCAATGGCGCTTTGAACGGCTTTTTCCTATAGGGGATGAGTCTCATTCAAGGCGCTTTTTTGTTGCTTTTTACTGAAAAAAGGAGGAATTGACGTGGCGTACATCGGAAATATTGTCGTGTATATGATTATGATTTGTGCCGTTTTGGGCGCCTTTGCGGCGATTAAAGACCCGGAAAAAGGGCTTGGCAAGCAATTTATGGAGGGATTGCACTCCGTTGGGTACATTTTTATTCCGGCAGCAGGCATTATGGCTTCCATTCCGTATTTGTCCTGGTTTATTGATAAAGCGGCGGGTCCGTTTTTTGCGGCGATTGGGGCCGATCCGGCGATTGCAGCAACGGCTATTCTTGCATCAGACATGGGCGGCTATCAGCTGGCAGATGCACTGAAGGAATCGTATGAAGGCTGGATTATGGCGCTCATCGTTGGCTTTATGGCGGGAGCGACGATTGTGTTCTCCATTCCGGTTGGGCTTGCGATGCTGGACAAGCGGGATCACAAATATATGGCGCTTGGCGTCATGTCCGGGCTGTTAACGATTCCGATTGGCGCCTTTATTTCAAGTGTGATGATGCTGCTGACGAATGCGCAAGTACGTGATGTGATTTCCACAAGCAGTGCGTCGACTTATGAGTTCACGATCAGCTACGCACAGCTGATTCTCAATCTGGCGCCGCTTGCGGTGATGGTGATCGTGCTGGCACTCGGCTTGTACTTCCTGCCGGATTTGATGATTAAAGGATTTATGATTTTCGGCCGGGTCATGGATGCTGGCATTAAGCTTGTGCTTGTGTTTTCAATCGTCGAGTTTTTCACTGGTTTTTTCTCTACCGTATTTGGCGGCTGGGGGTTCAGCCCGATTATCGCCGATGCGGATGATCAGTTTCGTGCGCTTGAAACAGCCGGCTACATTGGTATGATGCTGGCCGGTGCGTTTCCGATGGTGTATTTAATTCAAAAGTACGCCGGACGGCCACTCGGTGCACTTGGCAGCAAAATCGGCTTAAGTGAAGCCGGCAGTGCCGGCCTGCTTGCCACAAGCGCGAATATTCTGGCGATGTTTAAGCTCGTCGCAAGCATGCCGCCAAAGGATAAGGTGATCAACATTTCATTTGCCGTATGCGGCGCCTTTTTACTCGGCGATCACTTATCGTTTACGGCGAACTTCCAGCCGACTTTAATCTTGCCTGTTATGATCGGAAAGCTGACAGCGGCGGTCATTGGCATTGCGCTTGCGTATAAATTGTCTGTGCCCAAAGCGCTTGAGCTTGAACAAAAGGACCGGGAAGCGGGTATCATCGGACCGGATGAATACAAAACGAACGTAGAAGCTGAACCGGAAGTAAAAGCTGTTTAAGTTTCATGTGAGATAATCTTACATGAAAGTAGATGTTTTTCGTGAAAAAACGTAAGATAAAGACACATAAAAGAATAAGGTAAAGCAAAGGCGCTTTGAACAGACTGGACCCCTGCCAGTACTGTATTCAAAGCGCCTTTATGCGTTCGGAAAAGAGGGGTGCAGATGAATGAAAACTGGGTGACAAGCATTGGACTTGATATCGGAACAAGTACAACGAAGTTCATTGTCAGCCGCCTGCTCGTCAATGAAACGAAAAACCGGTTCAGCCTGCCGGGAGTTCAAATTGTGGATCGGCAAATTTCGTACACAAGCAAGATCTATACAACGCCGCTGAAAGAAGAAAACGCGATTGATGTAGAGGCGCTGTCGCTTATTTTAGCAGCTGAATACAAGCGGTCGAGCGTAAAGCTGGGCGACGTAAAAGCCGGTGCGGTGATCATTACGGGCGAAACGGCGAGAAAAGAAAATGCAGAAGCGATCATCCATTATTTGGCGGAAAAAGCGGGCAACTTTGTGATTGCTACAGCAGGAAATGACCTGGAAGGGATTCTCGCCGGAAAAGGGTCCGGGGCGCAAAAACGGTCAAACGAAATGGACGGCATTATAGCCAATGTGGACATTGGCGGCGGCACAGCGAATGTGGCTCTTTTTCAGCACGGCAAAGCCATCCAAACCTGCACCTTTCATGTAGGCGGCCGGCTGATCCGTCTGTCTGAATCCGGGCTTGTCACGTACATTTCGCCCCACATTCAGCCATGGCTCACGGCGCATCACATGATGGTAAAAAAAGGGCAGACAGCTTCTTACAGACAGCTTTATGCCATTGGTGAAAAAATGAGCGAAGCGATGCTGTCTTTTTTAACAGGAAAACCAGCTCTTCATGCGGAGCTTTTGCAGACAGCACCTTTGAAAAAGCCGATGGAGCCTGTGCAGGAAATCATGTTTTCCGGCGGTGTTGCTCATATGATGGAGCAGCCGCGGCCGATCACGCTGGGTGACGCTGCACGCCACGGGGATATGGGGCCGCTGCTTGCGTATGCATTGCGGGAGGCAGCTGTTTTTTATCCAGCAGAGGTGAAGGCGGCGCAGGAAACAACGCGTGCAACGGTCATTGGCGCAGGGATGCAAAATACGGAAGTAAGCGGTGCGACGGTTTTTGTAGATGAAGCGGTGTTGCCGCTTAAAAATGTACCGATTGTCAAAGTGACTGTCGAGCAAGATGAGGTCTGGGACGCAGATTTGTTTGAAAAGCGCGTGAAGCAAGCTATTCAGCAGGCTGTCTGTCTTTATGAAGGCAATCAGCCGTTCGCCATTGCGCTGTTGCATATTTCCTATTGCACATATGCGATGCTTACCGCGATTGCTGAAGCCATTCAAAAAGCCTTCGACCAGCATTGCACGGAATCAACACAGATTGTTGTCATTTGTGAATCGGATATGGCAAAAGCGCTTGGACAGGTACTGGCCAAACAGGGACCGCCTGATCGGAAAATAATTTGTCTGGATCAAATTGATTTTACACACGGCGACTATATTGATCTGGGGCTTCCTGTGGCAGGAGAAGCCATTGCCGTTTCGGTTAAAACGCTAGCATTTTCATAAGAGGTGAATAAATAGATGGAGAAAAAAACAGTACTGCTTGGTGAGACCTATCAGTTTGCCAGTTTAAAAGAGGTTTTAGCAAAAGCGAATGAGGAACGATCGGGTGATGAGCTGGCGGGTATTGCAGCGGCCAATATGAAGGAACGCATGGCCGCGAAGGTGGTGCTGGCGGATGTTACCCTTTCCGAAATCCGGAATTACCCGCTTCTTTCGCCGGAAGAAGATGAAGTGTCACGCATTATCGAAGAAGGTCTGGACGAATCGATTTATAAAGCGGTGCAACGGTGGACTGTTGCCGATTTGCGTGAATACATCTTAAGCGACGAGCAGTCGGGAGCGGATCTGTTAAAGCTCGGCACCGGGCTGACAAGTGAAATGATTGCCGCTGCCGCCAAGATTATGTCGAACCTTGATTTAATTCAAGCTGCCTCCAAAATCGAAATTATCACGCATTGCCAGACGCATATTGGTGCTGCCGGAACATTGGCATCACGCGCACAGCCGAACCATCCGTCCGACAATTTGCAGGGAATGCGGGCGTCTGCCTATGAAGCGCTCAGCTACGGCATTGGCGACGCCATGATTGGCATCAACCCGGTCATCGATACGACGGATAATATTGCCGCGCTGCTGAAGGAAACAAAGGAGATCATTGATCAATTTTCGATTCCGACTCAAAACTGCGTGCTGTCTCATGTGACAAGCCAGATACGGGCGATTGAAAAGGGAGCGCCGGCTGATTTGATTTTTCAAAGCCTGGCTGGGTCTCAGGCCGCCATTGAATCCTTTGGCATTTCCGTTTCGATGCTTGATGAAGCGACGGCTTTAATTAATGAAAAAGGCACCGCAACGGGTCCAAACCGGTGGTACCTGGAAACAGGCCAGGGGTCGGAATTGTCCTCTAATTCCCATTTTGACATTGACCAGGTGACGCTTGAATCGCGCTGCTACGGACTCGCCAGACGATACAATCCATTTCTGGTGAATACCGTTGTCGGCTTTATCGGCCCTGAATATTTATACGACAGCAAGCAGGTGATGCGCGCCGGGCTAGAGGACCATTTCATGGGTAAAATGCACGGCCTTCCGATGGGAGTGGATGTGTGCTACACAAACCATATGAAAGCAGATCAAAACGATATGGACAATTTAAGTACGCTGCTGGCAGCGGCAGGCGTGAATTTTGTGATCGGGGTTCCAATGGCGGACGACTGCATGCTGAACTATCAGTCACTCAGCTACCACGATATTGCGACACTGCGAAGCGTGATGAAGCTAAAGCCGGCTTCTGCCTTTGAACAGTGGCTGGAGCAGATCGGCATCATGCAAAACGGGAAGCTGTCACGTCATGCAGGAGATCCGGCATACTTTTTAACTTTAGCGTAAGAGGAGGAATGAGCAATGAACGAGGTAGTAGACCGCTTGAAAAACTATACACCGGCGCGGATTGGTGTCGGGCGAACAGGCACCCGCCCGCTGACGAAGGAGTTCCTTTCCTTCCGTATTGACCATGCGGCAGCAGTCGATTCTGTATACGGGGAGGTCGCACCGGAGCTGCTGGAATCGTTTCAGCTTTTTTCAGTCGATACGTGTATTGAAACGAAGGAGCACTATTTAACCCGTCCGGACCAGGGCCGTCTGTTGTCGGAAGCAGGAGAAAAAATGATTTGGGAAAAATGCGTGAAGCAGCCGCAAGTGCAGGTCGTCGTCTCGGACGGACTGAGCGCGAATGCAATTGAAGAAAACATGGCAGACGTTTATCCTGCCTTAATGGATTCACTCGAAGCAAACGGACTCTCAGCAGGCACTCCTTTTTTCGTGAAAGGAGGCCGGGTTGGCTGTATGGACGCCATCGGCGAGCTGCTGAAGCCGGATGTCTTTGTGCTATTAATCGGCGAGCGGCCAGGGCTTGTTTGCGCGCATTCGATGAGCGCCTATATGTGCTACCGGCCACGAGCAGGAACGAGAGAGTCAGAGCGGATGGTCATTTCAAATATTCACCGGAGAGGTACACCACCTGTTGAAGCAGCGGCTCATATCGGTACGATTTTGAGTAAAATGATCGAGCAGAAAACGAGTGGTGTAGGACTGGTGATGTAGCGGGAGAGTCGGATGACTGGATGAAAGAAAAAAACGGCCGAATTCACGGGAATCCAGCCGTTGGAACCGTGAATCCGGCCGTCCATGACGATAATCCGGTCATTTCCAGTCGTTTGATTAAAGCTTAACGATGCCGATCTGCTTTTCGAGCCCAATAGGTCGCCAGCAGCGGACCGGAAATATTATGCCAGAAGCTGAAGATGGCACTTGGCACAGCGGCAAGCGGACTAAAGTGTGCAGTCGCAAGAGCTGCTCCGAGTCCGGAGTTTTGCATGCCGACTTCAATCGCCATCGCTTTCCGGTCTTCATACGTCAGGTTAAACAATTTGCCGGTTAAAAAGCCGATCAAGTAGCCCAAACCGTTATGTAAAATAACCACTCCAAAAATCAACAGGCCCGATTCCACGATCTTGTCCTTGCTCGTTGAAACGACCGCCGCCACGATTAACACGATGGCAATAACGGAAATAAGCGGCAGAACCTCCACGCTTTTTTGAACCTGCTCCTTTAAGAAAAGCTGAACGATAAAGCCTAGAATAATCGGTACGAGTACAATTTTCACAACGGACATAAACATATCCACTGCTGATACCTCAAGCCATTCACTTGCCAGCAAATAAATGAGTGCCGGGGTTAAAATCGGTGCAAGCAGCGTGGACACAGATGTGATGGCCACGGATAAAGCGGTGTTCCCTTTTGCTAAAAAGGTCATCACATTGGACGCGGTACCACCCGGACAGCAGCCGACCAATATAACGCCGATCGCAATTTCCGGCTCCAGCCGAAGTCCTTTGGCCAGGGCAAAAGCGAGCAGCGGCATGACGATAAACTGTGCCAGTACGCCGATCACTACCTTGAGCGGGTGACGCCCGACCTCTTTAAAATCCTTTGCTGAAATCGTCATGCCCATCCCGAACATAATCACACCTAATAAAATAGAAATATAGGGCGCAATCCATGTGAACTGTGCGGGAAGGAAAAACGCAAATGCCGCAAAAACAAGCACCCAGATGGCGAATGTTTTGCCGGCAAATTGACTGACTTTGATTAATGAATTCAAGTCATCTCCACCTCCATTCAAGTAGGATAACATAAAATAAACCGTTTTTTCTGATTTTTTTGAAGAGGCGGAAGGAGTTTTAGAATGAAAGCGCTCTTTACAAGTGGACTTTTCCTGTTGTAAGATAGACTCACAAAATCATAACTAAAGGCAAAGGCGCCTTTCGCATTCTGGCTATCAAACCGTCAGACAATGTGAAGGGTGCCTTTTTCCGTTTATTTGAAAGCGTTAACAAAAAGGGGTGCTGAAATGGTGAGGTTGTCGTGCGTAATTAAAGGAACGATGTATTCGTTCTCATCAGTGAAAGACGTTTTGGCCAAGGCGAGCGAGGCAAAGTCCGGAGACGTCATGTCTCGTGTGGCGGCGGGATCATCGCTTGAGCGGATGGCGGCCAAAGTCGTTCTCAGTGAAATGCAGCTGAAAGACATTTATGAACACCCGGTCATCCCATATGAAACGGACGAAGTGACCCGTCTGATTTACGATGATCTCAGTGAAACGATTTATAAAACGATTCAAAGCTGGACAGTTGGCGAGCTGCGCAATTACATTTTGTCTTATGAAACCGGCTTTGACCAATTAGCCCGGCTATCGAGGGGACTGACAAGCGAGATGATTGCGGCGGTTGCCAAGCTGATGTCGAGCATCGATTTGGTCCTGGCGTCACAAAAAATGAAGTATGAAGCCCACTGCAATACGACCATCGGAGAAGAAGGCCGGCTGGCGTTCAGATGTCAGCCGAATCACCCAAATGATGTACCGGAAGGAATTTTGTATTCGCTGAAGGAAGGACTTTCCTATGGATCAGGCGACGCAGTGATCGGCATTAACCCGAATGTGGATACAGTTGAATCAGTGAAAAGGCTGCTGACGATGTCGCACGAATTTATGGAAAAGTGGGAAATCCCGACCCAGAATTGTGTGCTTGCCCACATCACAACACAAATGGATGCACTGAGACAGGGAGCGCCTGTTGCGCTCATGTTTCAAAGCTTGGCCGGCACACAAAAAGGCAACGAGGCATTCGGTATTTCCCGGGAACTATTGAATGAAGGGTACGATATAATGGCCCGTTACGGCACGTCAGCGGGGCCGAATTTTATGTATTTTGAAACCGGACAGGGGTCAGAGGTATCATTGAACGCTGATCACGGGGTGGATATGCAGACGCTTGAAGCGAGAAGCTACGGCTTTGCCCGCCACTGGAAGCCGTTTATGGTCAACAACGTATCCGGCTTTATCGGACCCGAGACCTTGTATGACGGGCGCCAGCTGATCCGTGCTGATTTAGAGGATTTGTTTATGGGGAAACTGCATGGCTTGCCGATGGGCATTGCGCCAACGTACACGAATCATATGGACGCCGATCAAAACGACCAGGAAATCGGCGGTATGCTGACGGCACTGGCTGGAGCGAACTTCTACATGGGGGTGCCGGGCGGCGATGATGTCATGCTGAACTACCAGGATACGAGCTATCATGACGACGCCAGCCTGCGGGAAATTCTCGGGCTGCGTCCGCTGCGTGAGTTCGAAAAATGGATGGAGAAAATGGGCTTAATGGAAAATGGGAAACTGACCAGCCGAGCCGGTGACTTATCTATTTTTGATTAAAGAAAGGAGGGATGGCGTCATGAATATAGAGGAAATTGTCCGCAAGGTTGTCGAAGAACTGGAGAAGAAGCCAAAGCCGGATCATTCGCCAAAAAAGCAGGAAAGTGAAACAGATATTGTTCCTTTTTCCGAAGAGCGGGAAAAAGGAGTTAAAGAGCCGCATAACGCTTCAGCCATTGAAAGAGCCCAGAGCATAACACCAGCCCGAATTGGGATTGGCCGGGCCGGGACCCGAATGCGCACGGCAAGTTATTTGCAGTTCCGCATTGATCACGCGGCCGCACAGGATGCTGTGCTTAAGGACGTGAGCGATTCGTTTCTTCACGACATGCAGCTGCACAAGCTTGAAACAAAAGCGCAGGACATGAAGACGTATTTGATGGATTTGGATGCCGGCCGCCAGCTGTCCGAGGATTCAGTGAAGTGGCTGCAGGAAAACGGCGATATGGGAATGGACGTACAGATCATTATCTGCGATGGGTTGAGCTCCTCTGCCGTGGAAGCGAATGTGAAGGATCTGCTGCCCGCCCTGATGCAGGGGCTGCAGCTGAAAAACATTAGCGTCGCCAAGCCCTTTTTTATTAAGCGGTCCCGTGTATGGGTGCAGGATGAAGTCGCAGCGCTTGTGGACTGCGACCTGGTAATTTCGCTCATCGGCGAACGCCCGGGCTTAAACACAGATGAGAGCTTGAGTGCCTACATGATTTACCGGCCGACGGCTAAAACGGTGGAAGCCGACCGAACAGTTATTTCGAACATTCATCAAGGCGGGCTGGCTCCGGTGGAAGCAGGCGCCCACTTATCCGAGCTGATCGGACAAATGCTTGTAGCAGGATGTACAGGCGTTTCCTTTGCCCGTAAAAACAGCTTGAAATCGTAAAGAACTCTCGTCATGATAGAAGTATTCAGGCTGCTCAGGCTGAAAATTTAACGATAGGGTGTTCTTACATGAATGAAACAGCACTCGAACAGCTTTGCCGACTTTACACAGATTTAACCGATTCAGATATACAGGTTTTAAAAGAAACGGCCAAAACACTGCCGCTGTATGCGGAGCTTTCCGGTCATTATATGTTTATCGACTGCATGATGAAATCCAGCGGCCAGGCAGTGGTTGTGGCCGAAGCGCTCCCAAGAACACCGGAAGCGGCGTATAAAGAATCCGTTGTCGGAAAGATTGTGTTTGAAACATTCGAGCCGGGGGTGCACTACAGCCACCGCACCGGCAAAAAATCGATCCGCCACCGTGCGATTACACAGGAAGGGAAAATGGTCGAGCAAAGCGTCGTGCCGATCCGAAACGATCAGCATGAAGTCATCGGCACGCTCATTACCGAAGCAGAAATTGCCGGGGCTGCCGGTTCCTTTGCTAAAGCAGCCGAGCGGCCGAATATTTCGTTCGGTTCCGAAGCGCTTGGTCATTTGCTGGCGGATACAGTGGACGACTATCCGATTGTCACTGATTTGCTCATGGAGATTTTTCTTGTCACCGATGCCGATCAGCGTCTTGTGTATGCCAACCCGGCCGGTGTCCGCTTTATCCATGAAATGAACGAAGCAGAAGACATTCAAAACAAGCCGATTTTAACACTGCTGCCTTTTTTAACCGAGCTTTTGGAGCATCAGGAGGAAGTGTTTATCTCAGAAGTATCGGTTGCATCCAAAACGCTTGAAGTGAAAAAAGTGAAAATGCACAGCAAAACAAACGAGCTCAAGGGGATTTTGTTTATCATTCAAGATCTGACGGAGCTCCGGACCAAGGAAAAAGAGCTTTTGATGAAGTCGGTGGTCATTAAAGAAATTCATCACCGCGTAAAAAACAATTTGCAGACGGTCGCCAGTCTGCTGCGCCTTCAAATGCGCAAAGGCTTCCCCGCTGAAAGCAGAAGCCACTTTGAAGATACCTTAAACCGGATCTTCAGCATTTCGTCTGTGTATGAAATGATTTTGGCGAATGAACACGCGGATGAGGATGACGTGGACTTAATTGAATTAACGAGAAAAATCGGATCCACAATGGTGTTGAACGATCTGAACCAAAAAGTGGACTTGATTATTGAGTCAAATGGCAATAAAATATTAACATCCTCCAGAAAAGCGGTTTCAATTGCGCTCATTGTGAACGAGCTCATTCAAAATTCGCTCAAGCACGCGTTTCCAGGTGAGCTGTCAGGGACGATTCAAGTCGACTTTTTTTCGCACAAAAAGTTTGCCGAACTGCATATTCGCGACAACGGCGTCGGAATGGCGGGAGCAGCTTTTTCACTTGGACTTGAAATTGTGCATAATCTCGTTGTGAATGATCTGGCAGGTGAATTCAGCTACAAGAATGTTGAAAGCGGTACACATGCTGCGATTACATTCCCACTGAGCCCGGAGGTTGTGATTCATTATGAGAAAACGGATTCTGATCGCTGAAGACGAATCGATTATCCGCATGGATTTGAAAATGATGCTGCAGGATCATGGTTATGACGTTGTTGGTGAAGCCGGAGATGGAGATCGGGCGATTGAACTCGCATTTGAGCTAAAGCCGGATCTTGTGTTAATGGATATTAAAATGCCGAAAATAAATGGCTTGCAGGCGAGCACCATTATTGGCCGTCAGCTGGATCTGCCGGTGCTGCTCATTACGGCCTACAGCCAAAAAGAATTTATCGAAAAATCAAAACAGGATAACATTGTCGGCTATCTCGTCAAGCCGATTTCGGAATCCAGCTTAATTCCGGCTGTAACTGTTGCGCTTCATCAGGCGGAAAAAGTGAAAGCGATCAAGCAGTCTGTTCGTTCTGCGCAAGACCAGGTTCAAAAACGCAAGCTCATTGAGCGGGCGAAGGGCTTGCTGATGGAAAGCAATCAGCTGAATGAACAGGATGCCTATTCTCTGCTGCGAAGTGAAAGCATGTCCCGCCAGCTGACAATGGAGTCAGTCGCGCAGGAAATCATTTCAAAGCATTCGACAGCAACATGACAAGTGGATAGAAGCCATAAGCAAAGACGCTTAAAGAGAATGTTCTTTAAGTGTCTTTTTGTTTTTTTAAGGGGGTGGTCTGCCGCGAAGGTGCAGCAGCTGAAGGGGAGGAAGCACGGTCACTTAAACGTAAACAGGGGGGATTAACATGGCGATAGTGGGAACGATTGTTGTTTATATTATCATGGCGTGTGCGCTTGCCGGCGCGATCGCCGCGATTCGAAATCCGGATGAGGGGCTCGGCCGGCAATTTATGGACGGGATTCATACAGTTGGCCATATTTTCGTACCGGCAGCCGGCATTATGGCATCGATTCCGTATTTAACGATCATTATTAACAAGCTGGTCGGGCCGGTATTTGATAAGCTGGGAGCAGACCCGGCCATTGCGGCAACAGCAATTCTGGCATCTGACATGGGCGGCTATCAGCTGGCGAATGCGCTGAAACTGTCGTATGAAGGATGGGTGATGGCTTTAATCGTCGGGTATATGGCAGGAGCGACAATCGTCTTCTCCATTCCAATGGGCCTGGCGATGCTGGATAAGCGTGATCATAAGTACATGGCGCTCGGTATCATGTCCGGGGTGCTGACCATTCCGATTGGCGCGTTTATTTCCAGTGTGCTGACGGTGCTGTTCAGCACGAAAATCCGTGAAGAAATCAGTACAACTGCTGACTCTACGCATGAGTTTGCGCTGGCGTATGGACAGATTTTTATTAACCTGCTGCCGCTGATCATTTTTGTGGTAGCGATTGCAGCCGGACTGAAGTTTTTCCCTAAAGTGATGATTACCGGCTTTATGATTTTTGGGCGGGTGATGGATGCCTTTATTAAGCTCGTTCTTGTTTTTTCGATTATTGAAATTTTCACCGGCCTTTTTTCCACCATTTTCGGAGCGTGGGGCTTCGATCCGATTATGGCGGATGAAGAAGATCAATTCCGTGCGCTTGAAACAGCCGGGTACATCGGCATTATGCTTGCCGGGGCGTTTCCAATGGTATACTTGCTGCGCAAATATGCAGCCAGACCGCTTGAAGCAGGGGGACGTAAGCTCGGTCTTTCATCTACGGGAAGTGCAGGACTATTGGCGACGATTGCCAACATTTTAGCGATGTTCCAGCTGGTTCGTTATATGCCGCCGAAGGATAAAGTCATCAATATTTCCTTTGCTGTATGTGCCGCCTTTTTGCTGGGGGATCATCTGTCCTTTACAGCTAACTTTCAGCCGAATTTGATCCTGCCGGTTATTGCCGGTAAATTTTTAGCGGGTGTTTGTGCGATCGCCTTTGCTTACTGGCTGTCCGTACCGACTGCCTTGAAGCTTGAAGAGCAGGACCGGGCCAGCGGTGTCATCAAGCCGGGTGAGTACATGGAAGAGGAACAAAAGGGATAAAGGAGTGAAAACATGTCAGAAGAAAAAAAGCGGTTTATACAAGAATTTGTGCCAGGAAAACAGCTGACACTTAGCCACCTGATCGCAAATCCGGATCCGGATATGTTTCAAAAGCTGGGTATTCAGCAAGCAGGTGCGCTCGGTATCCTGACGCTGACACCGAGTGAAACCGTGATTATTGCGGGTGATTTAGCAACGAAAGCCGCCAATGTAACGATCGGGTTTTTAGACCGGTTTACTGGCAGCCTCGTGATTGTCGGCAGTGTATCGGAAGTGGAGATGGCGATGGAAGCCATCAACCGGTTTTTGTCGGAGCAGCTTGGCTACACACCCGCCCCAATCACAAAGTCGTAAAGGGGGACAAGCATGATGAAAAACAGAGTCATGTTAGTCGGATCGGTCGGAGCAGGAAAGTCGACCTTAACGAATGCACTGCTCGGAAAAGAAACGCCTGCTTTTAAAACACAGTCTCTCAGCTATGATGACTGGATTGTGGATACGCCGGGCGAGTATACGGAAAATCCCATGTTTTATAAAAACATTATGGCCACATCACTTGAAGTGACGCACGTGCTGTACCTGCAGGATGCAACAGGAGACAAGATGATTTTTCCGCCTCAATTCAGTTCAGGCATCCCGAAGCTTCCGATTGGCGTTGTCACCAAATCGGATCACCCCGACGCCAAAGTAGCGGAAGGGCTGGAGAAATTAAAGCAGGCGATGACAGAAGGGCCGATTGTGATCAGCTCTGCTGTGAAAAGAACAGGCATTGGTCATATTCAAGCGCTGGCGGGCATGAATACGATGGCGGAAATGAAAGCGTACGCATTGTCGCAGGAGGACGGGTTTATCGTCTTTCATGATAGCCTTTACATTTAAGAAAAGGTCTGCTATATTTACACTATTAAAAAGTAAATGATTCCGGCAAAGACGCCTTTACAGCTCGACGATTCATTCGTCGTGCCCGTAAAGGCGTTTTTTTTGTTTGAGAAAAGAGGTGTGCCAATGGCCGGTTTTCAATCAAAGCAGGAAACAATCATCAGTGCCGGTATTGACATCGGTACGAGCACCACGAAAATCATCATCAGCCGTTTTTCGTTAATGAATACAGCAGGAAGCACGCACGTACCGAGAATTGAAATCGTCGACAAAGACATTTTATACCGAAGCCCGATTTTCCGGACACCGCTAAAAGACACCTTGACCATTGATACAGCCGGTGTGGAAGCCATTATTCGCTCCGAATACGAGGCGGCAGGCGTTCAATCTGCTGACATTGAAACAGGGGCCGTCATTATTACCGGTGAAACGGCGACGAAGCAAAATGCCCGGGAAATGGTTCATCATTTGTCAGGAGAAGCAGGCGACTTTCTTGTGGCGACAGCAGGGCCAGATTTAGAGGGTATTATTGCGGCTAAAGGGTCTGGTGCATACGCGTATTCCGTTCAAACAGGAAAGGTGACGGCGAACATCGATATTGGCGGCGGAACAGCCAATATCGCTGTTTTCAAGCGGGAAAAGCTGCTCGGCACGTGTACGATGCATATTGGCGGCCGGCTGATTGAATTCAGCGAAGGAGCTGTTCAATCGATCTCAGCGCCGGTCCGAGCCCTTCTCCATCAGCAGGGCTGGACATTAAAAACAGGAGATGCAGCTGCTCATCCGGACATCGAAAACGTCACATCGTTTATGGCAGAGTCGCTTGCCCGGATTTTAGCAAAGAAAGCATCACCAGCTGATGCCCCGCTTTTGCTCGGCCATGAGCCGAATTGGGACGGAGTGGTTGAAGTCATTATGTTTTCCGGGGGGATTTCCGAATGCATGTATGCGCAAGAAGCACCGGCAGTCACCGATATTTCATACAGTGACATCGGCATCAAGCTGGCAGATGCACTGCAAGAAAATAAAGCGCTTACGGATTGGGCCTGGATTGAGCCGGATGAAACCGTCCGTGCGACGGTTCTTGGAGCCGGCACCCAAACAACTGAAATTAGCGGTGCGACGATTCAAGTGGCATCGGGTGAACTGCCTGTGAAAAATGTGCCTGTGTACAAATTTTCATTCAAGGAGGGGCTTGAAGAAGGGTATTCCCGATTTGAACAGTCCGTGAAAGAAGCCATCGACATCTACGATTCGTTTCAAGAGGGGCAGAATTTTGTCCTGTACGTAGCGGATTTGCCGTATATGGGCTTTAAGGATATTCAAAGGCTGGCGCAGGAAATTACCAGCGTCATGGAACTTCGCCATGACCCGGATCAGCCGATGATTCTCGTCGTGCAAACCGATCACGCAAAGGTGCTCGGCCAGACCTTGCACGCCATGGCTGCCCGGCAAAGCATTATTTGCATCGATCAAATTAACGTCGACCACGGCGACTATATGGACATCGGACGCGCGCTTCAATCAGAGGTTGTTCCGGTTGTCGTAAAAACATTAACATTCCATTCGTCTTAAAGGAGGCATGGAGGGCTTGAACTTAAAAACAACACTTGGCGGCGAAGTTTACCACTTCAATAACCTAAAAGAAGTATTTGCGAAAGCAAACGAAGAAAAATCCGGAGACCGGCTGGCAGGGCTGGCAGCGGAAACCGTGCAGGAGCGCATCGCGGCCAAAACCGTTTTGAGCGACATCACGCTTGGCGAGATCCGCAGCCATCCGTTTCTGCCGGCGGATGAAGATGAAGTATCGGCTATTATCGAGGGCGATATTAACGAGCCGATTTACAGCAGCATGAAAAACTGGAGTGTCGCTGAACTGCGTGAATACATTTTAAGCAATGAAACAGGCGATCGAGAACTGAAGCGAATCAGCAAAGGCTTAAACAGCGAGATGATCGCAGCAGTCACAAAGCTTATGTCCAACCTGGATCTTGTCCATGCAGCAAACAAAGTTGAAATTCTTACGACATGCAATATTACAATTGGCCACAAAGGCACACTGTCCTCGCGGCTTCAGCCGAACCATCCAACCGACAACGTAGACGGCATGATTGCTTCACTGAAAGACGGCTTGTCCTACGGAATCGGTGATGCGTTAATTGGCATCAATCCGGTGGACGATTCGGTTGAAAGTGTGAAAAGGCTGCTTCACGCAACGCATGATTTCATTGACGATTGGCAAATCCCGACGCAAAACTGCGTGCTGGCTCATGTCACCACTCAAATGAAAGCGATTCAACAGGGAGCCCCTGCAGATATGATTTTTCAAAGCATTGCCGGCACCGAAGCCGCCAACCGCTCATTCGGCATTTCCGCTGAATTGATCGCAGAAGCCAATGACCTGGCGAAGCGGCACGGAACGGGAACTGGTCCACAGCGCATGTACTTTGAAACCGGACAAGGATCGGAGCTTTCCGCTGAAGCCCATTTCGGCATCGATCAGCTGACGCTTGAATCGCGCAACTACGGCTTTGCCCGGCATTATGATCCATATATCGTCAATACCGTTGTCGGGTTTATCGGGCCTGAATATTTGTACAACAGCAAGCAAGTCATCAGGGCCGGTCTTGAAGACCACTTTATGGGCAAAATGCACGGCATTCCGATGGGCGTCGACATTTGCTACACGAACCATATTAAAGCGGACCAAAACGATATTGAAGATCTCGGTGTTCTGCTGACGGCAGCAGGCGTAAATTTCATCATCGCCACGCCGATGGGGGATGACTGCATGCTGAATTACCAGTCCATGAGCTATCATGACGTCGCTACGCTTAATCAAACACTTGGAAAAACACCGGCACCTGATTTCCTGAAATGGCTGGAGAAAATGGGTGTTTATGAAAATGGACATCTTGGACCGAATGCCGGCCGCATTTCATTATTTTCTTAAAAAAGAGGTGAACGCGAATGGATGAACAGCTGATCCAAACAATCACAAAGCTTGTAGTGGAAAAGCTGCAGACGAGCGAAAACGAAACAAAACAAGAGGTTCCGGTCACGCTGTACAGCCGTGAAGCAAAAGGAGTCCTGACAGAAACGAGCGAGGAACACAAAGCGGCCGGCGAAGTAACCTTTCATCAAACAGCTGACCAAAAGCCGCCCGGAAAAAAGCGGCAGCGGCTTGAACCGTCGCCTGAGCGCACACAGGAAGAAGAGCTCGTGACGGACTTGCAGGCAAAAACACCGGCACGCATCGCAGTCGGCCGCGCGGGTTCGAGGCCGAAAACGAATACATGGCTTCAGTTCAGGCTGGACCATGCAGCGGCTGTGGATGCCGTTTACGGCGAAGTGCCGGATGAACTAATGAACAAGCTGGATCTTTTTCAAGTGAGCACGCGCGTGAAAGACAAAGAAGAGTATATTCGCCGTCCGGACCTTGGCCGCAAGCTGTCTGATGAAGGCAAAGAGCTGATTAAGAAAAGGTGCCAATCTTCACCGGCCGTTCAAATTGTCGTCTCCAACGGGCTGAGTGCCAAAGCGATCGAGGAAAACGCAGAAGATGTGTACCTGTCTCTTGTTCAGTCGCTTAACAACGGAAAGGTTGAAACCGGCACTTCGTTTTACGTTGACAAAGGCCGCGTTGCGCTGATGGATGAGATTGGCGAGATTTTGCAGCCGGACGTGGTGATTTTACTAATTGGCGAGCGCCCGGGACTGGTGTCAGCCGAATCCCTGAGCGCGTATCTTTGCTACAAACCACGGATCGGGACGATTGAAGCAGACCGGATGGTTGTATCCAATATTCATAAAGGCGGCATTCCGCCAGTTGAAGCGGGCGCTTATTTAGGCACCCTGATCCAAAAAATCCTCAAATACGAAGCGAGTGGCGTTTCGCTTGTGAAAAGAGAGGGCTGATTGTGATGACACAAAGATTATATGCGACACTGCCGGCTATTCAAGTGATCCCGAATGTCGATACCGCTCTTGCGGCAAAAATCGGGCTGAAGCCGCACCAGCGAAGCATTGCCCTGTTTACGTCCACCATTGACGACATTGGCTACACAGCTGCAGACGAAGCAACGAAAAAGGCAGCGGTTGACGTCGTGTATGCCAAAAGCTTTTATGCCGGAGCTGCTCATGCATCCGGTCCGCTTTCCGGTGAGTTTATGGCTATTTTAGCCGGTCCATCACCCGAGGAAGTGAAAAGCGCCTTGGACGCTGTGCAAATAAAAGTCGAAAGTGATGCGTATTTTGAAACGGTCAATGGAGATGAAAGCCACGCTTTTTACGCACATGTTATTTCAAGAAGCGGCACGTTTTTATCAAAGCTTGCCGGTGTCGGAGAAGGCGATGCGCTTGCTTATTTAATCGCACCGCCGGTTGAAGCCACGATGGGCCTTGATGCCGCTTTAAAAGCAGCTGATGTCGAACTGTGTGAATGGTTCGCACCGCCTTCTGAAACAAACTTCAGCGGCGGGCTGCTGACAGGCAGCCAGTCGGCCTGCCAGGCAGCCGCCGATGCATTCCGCCAGGCTGTTCTGAATATGGCGGCGGCGCCGAAAAGCTATTAACGGGAAGGAGTGAACACCACGATGGACAAGGATTTACTGGCTATACAGGAAATGCGGACCGCTGTGAAAACAGCGAAAAGCGCGCAGCAGAAATATATGTCCTTTTCACAAGAGCAAGTGGACCGGGTGGTGAAAGCGGTCGCAGACGCTGCGTATGCCAGGTCAGCTGAACTTGGACAGATGGCCGCAGATGAAACCGGAATGGGTGTAGCCGAACACAAAAAAATTAAAAATGAAGTGGGCTCAAAAGCCGTCTATGAAAGCATAAAGGACTTGAAAACCGTCGGCATCGTCGGGGAAGACAAAGTAAACAAAGTAGTGGAGATCGCGGCGCCATTCGGTGTGGTCGCGGCGGTCATCCCGACAACCAACCCGACATCGACTGCTTTTTTTAAAACACTGATTTCGTTGAAAACGAGAAATGCGATTGTCGTCAGCCCGCATCCGTACGCGGTGAAGTGCACAGAAGCCGCGCTGCAGATTTGTGAGGAAGCAGCTGTGGAAGCAGGAGCGCCGCCGGGACTCGTGCAATGCCTGACAATGGCTTCGATGGACGCCACCCAGCAGCTGATGAAGCATCCGGATGTAAACGTCATTTTAGCAACAGGCGGCAGTGCACTCGTCCGTGCAGCATACAGTTCAGGCAAGCCGGCGTATGGAGTCGGGCCGGGGAACGTGCCCGTTTACATTGAGCGTACAGCGAAGATCGAAAAAGCCGCCGAAAATATTGTCAACAGCAAGTCGTTCGATTACGGAACGATCTGTGCGACAGAGCAGGCGATTGTGGTCGATCATAATGTGAAAGAGCGGGTCATGCGGGAGTTGAAGAAACATGGAGCGTACGTTTTAAACGCAGAAGAAAAAGCCAAGATGGAAAAAGCCATTTCCCCTGTTCCGGGCAAGGTGAATCCGAAAATCGTCGGAAAAAGCCCGCAAACCATCGCCAGACTTGCCGGCATTTCCATCCCTGAAGGGACGCGTGTTTTAATCGGAGAAGAAACGGAAGTCGGCAAGGATATTCCGTTTTCTCTGGAAAAGCTGTCACCTGTGTTTGCGATGTATACAGCCCGTGACAGCAATCATGCCAAGGAGCTTTGCTTGTCACTTCTGTACCTGGGCGGCCGCGGGCACAGCTTGTCGCTTCACACGAAAAATGATGACGTGGCGCGGGAATTCGCCATTGAAATGCCGGTGTCGCGTATATTGGTGAACACGATGTCTTCTGTTGGAGCGGTTGGCGGGACCACAGGCTTGCTTCCGTCGATGACACTCGGCTGCGGAACGTTTGGCGGCAACATTACATCGGACAACGTGTCCGCGAAGCATTTGCTGAACATTAAACGAATGGCATACGGCATCAAAGAGGTTCATCTGCCGAAGCAGGCCGCTGACGCGTCCAAGCCCGCAGATGAAACAGATGAAATTGTTAAAGAAGTATTAAAATCGGTGAATGGAAAAGCGAATATCGATCCGAAGATGGTCAGCGAGCTTGTCACTCAAATCGTGAGTCAGCTTCAAAAATAAAAACAATTACTAGGAGGAAACAACGATGAATAGAGAAGGAACAGCTTTAGGAATGGTCGAAACAAAAGGGCTAATCGGTTCAATTGAAGCAGCAGATGCCATGGTGAAAGCCGCAAGTGTAAACCTGGTTGGCAAAGTGCATGTTGGAGGCGGGATTGTGACGGTTCTTGTCCGCGGTGATGTGGGTGCGGTAAAAGCCGCGACAGACGCAGGCGCAGCAGCGGCCCAGCGCGTAGGAGAATTGCTGTCTGTTCATGTAATTCCAAGACCGCATAATGAGCTGGAAATGATTTTGCCTAAGGAACAAAACTAATCAGCTTTTAACTAGAAAGGCGTGAACGAAATGGACAGGCAAGCGATTGAACGCATTGTGGCCGACGTGATGGCACAGCTTGGACAGGGTTCTGTTCCTGCGCCTGCGGACGGCACAATTCCGGTGGCTGTTTCCGCCCGTCACGTTCATCTGTCACCGGAGCATGTTGAAGCGCTGTTTGGCAAAGGATACGAGCTGACGAAGCGAAGCGAATTATCCCAGCCCGGCCAGTTTGCTTCAAACGAAATGGTCGTCATTGCCGGACCAAAAGGCAGCCTGGAACGGGTTCGCGTGCTGGGCCCTGTCCGTCAGCTGACACAGGCGGAGATCAGCTGGACCGATGCGATGAAAATCGGTGTCCGCCCGCCGCTGCGTGAATCCGGAAATGTAAAGGATTCAGCGCCGGTCACGATGATTGGCCCGTCGGGAAGCGTATCGCTGCCGGAAGGGTTGATCATCGCGCAGGCACATATTCATATGGCTCCGCACGATGCCCGGCAATTCGGCGTGAAAGATGGTGAGCGTGTATCGGTGAAAATCAGCAGTGAACGGCCGCTTTCGATTGATCATGTACGAATTCGTGTGTCAGAGCGGTATCGTCTTGAAATGCACATTGATACGGACGAAGCGAATGCCGGATTCATCCGGTCAGGAGCCCGCGGGCTGATCCTCAGTGACCACACAGCTGTTCCATCGGCGGCGCCGGTTGTTCAGCAAACGGTGCTGCCGTACGAATTCAAGCAAAAGCTTTTAGCGCGCGAGCATATTCAGGCGATTGATGAAACCGAAATTGTCGTTCGAAAAGGAACGATTGTGACGCCTCTTGCAAAAGATACAGCAAGAGAGCTGGGAAAAGAAATTACGTTCATTAAATAATAGAACAGGTGATGAGCTTATGCGGATAGGAAATGTAATCGGAAATGTGTGGGCAACGCGGAAAGAAGAAGGTCTGCAAGGGTTAAAGCTGCTTATTGTCCAGCCGATTCAGCCGAACGGCGAGCCGGTAACGCATCCCTTTGTAGCAGCAGACCGGATTGGCGCAGGCATCGGTGATCAAGTGCTCGTCACAAGCGGCGGGTCTTCCCGCTTTATTATGCGG
The DNA here is from genome assembly GCF_900156125.1 of Domibacillus enclensis. Classification (GTDB taxonomy): domain Bacteria; phylum Bacillota; class Bacilli; order Bacillales; family Domibacillaceae; genus Domibacillus; species Domibacillus enclensis. The sequence goes on from NZ_FTLX01000006.1 coordinate 223,587, forward strand.
GAAAACCCCATTCCGATTGACGCAGTCATCATCGGCATTATTGATTCTATGGAAACAGAGAGGTGAATGACATGAGTCAGGCAGTTGGAATGGTGGAAACGATGGGACTGATCGGCTCGATTGAAGCAGCCGATGCCATGGTGAAGGCGGCGAATGTCCGGATTGTCAGCCAGGAGAACGTCGACGGCGGGCTTGTGACAGTCGTGGTGGAAGGTGATGTTGGCGCTGTACAGGCGGCAGTAGATGCCGGAAAAGCAGCAGCAGAGCGGGTTGGCCAGCTTGTTGGAGCACATGTTATTCCACGGCCGGATCAATCGGTGCATGACATGATGGCACCAAAGAAGAAGGAAGCCGATCAAAAAGTACTGCCGGCGAAAACAAAAGCGCCGCGTGCACAAAATGCGGGCGCCAAACAGGAAGAACAGCAATAATCGTGGAAAGGAGGAATTCTTTTGGCGTTTAAACGAACGAAAATAGCCGTAATTGGGGCTGGCTACACAGGAGCAACTGTCGCTTTAATGGCCGCTCAGAAAGAACTCGGAGACGTTGTGCTGCTTGATATTCCGGAGCAAGAAAACCCGACGAAAGGAAAAGCGCTCGATATGCTGGAAACGGGTCCCATTCAGCGTTTTAATGCAAAAATAACGGGAACGGCCGATTACAAGGACATTCAAGGAGCCGATCTCGTGGTGATTACAGCAGGCATTGCACGCAAGCCGGGCATGAGCCGCGATGATCTTGTTGCGACCAATGCCAGCGTCATGCGCCACGTCTCTGAGCAAGTAAAAAAATACGCGCCGGACAGTTACATTCTCGTGCTGAGCAACCCTGTTGATGCGATGACATACGTCTGCTTCAAGACGACGGGATTTCCGAAAAACCGGGTGATCGGCCAGTCAGGTATTCTCGATACTGCAAGGTTTAATACCTTTGTGGCAGAAGAACTGAATATTTCTGTTGAAGACATTTCCGGATTTGTTTTGGGCGGGCACGGAGACGATATGGTGCCGCTCGTCCGGTACTCGTATGCGGGCGGCATTCCGCTTGAAAAAATCATTCCGAAAAAACGGCTTGAAGCGATCGTAGAGCGCACACGCAAAGGCGGCGGCGAAATCGTCGCCTTGCTTGGAAACGGCAGTGCATACTACGCACCAGCCGCGGCGCTTGTACAAATGGCAGAAGCCATCATTCGGGATAAAAAACGGATTCTCCCGTCCATTGCGTATTTAGAAGGAGAATACGGCTACCGGGATTTATATCTCGGCGTGCCGACGGTTATAGGCGGCGACGGAATCGAAAGCGTGATCGAGCTGCCACTGACTGATGCTGAAAAAGAAGCGCTGGATCAGTCAGTGAACTCTGTCCAGCAAGTGATGAAATTATTGTAGCTTTGAGAGAACGTACACAGCTGAACATCAACAGAGAAAACCGAACGATGACCTCGTTCGGCTTTTCCTCGTAGTAAAAACGATTTATCCCATATTCTTTTGTTCGTACAAAAGAGCGGGGGAAAATCCTGAACGCATTCAGCGGTTATGACATCAGTCCGTAGTCAAGCTCATACAGCCGCTTATAACGTGTATTTGCCGCAAACAATTCCGCAGGCGGTCCGTCCATCTGAATCTTGCCCTCTTCTAAAAAAACAATCCGGTCCATCTTCTCCATGCCCGCCAGATGGTGGGTGATCCACACGATCGTATTTCCATGAAGCACCTCAAATACGGTATCCATCAGCTGGCGTTCGGTAATCGGGTCGAGTCCAATGGTCGGTTCATCCAAAATGACGATGGGCGTTTGCTGCAACAGCACACGGGCGAGTGCGATTCGCTGCCGTTCACCGCCGGAGAAACGAGCGCCGGCTTCCTGCATCATTGTATGATAGCCGTTCGGCAGGGCTTGAATATAATCATGGAGATGCACTTTTTTCACAGCCTCCATCACCTCTTGGTCAGAAGCGTTCGGCTTGGCGAGCCGGACGTTATTCATCACCGTTGTGTTAAACAAATAAGGCTGCTGGTTCAGTACGGCGATTTCCCGGGAAATATCATCGTCCGGCTCATAGCCATTGATTAAAACGACGCCATTCTGAGGCGCAATTAATCCGAAGGCGAGCTGCATGAGCGTTGATTTGCCAGAGCCGCTCGGACCGAGAATGGCGACTTTTTCACCATGTTCTATAGCCATATGAAAATGATCAAAAATCGGCGCCTGTTCATTATAAGAAAAAGAAACATCCTGCAAGGCAATGGCTGCAGAGCTTGAAGCAGCAGGAGAAGCTGTTTTTGCTTGTTGACTTTTTCCCTGCTCCACCGCGTCCAGCCTATTCAATGAATGGCTCCAGCCAGACCAGCTCTCAGCCGCAGATGAAAGAGGCAAAAAGGCTTCCGTGATGGGGAATAGAACAAGTGTAAACGCGGCGATCAACACCGGTGCAATCTGTCCGCTTGTACTTTGTCCGCCCGCCCAAATCATCATGGCGACCACAGCGGTTCCGATCAGCAGCTGCAAAGCGAAATCACGGCCGCGTGTGAAGGAACGCTTGAATGCTTCGATCTTTGTCCATTCCTCTTCACGCCGTTCATAGGAATCGATAAAGGAACGCTGGCGGCCGCTGAATATCCAGTCGCCAAGGCCCATCACAGCATCTGCCAGCTGGCTGTACTGCGCGGCTCTTTGTTCCTTTTGCCTGGTCTGCTTTGCTTTCGTGACCAGCAGTGAAACAAGCGGGACAAGCACCGTGAAGACAAAAAAGTACAAACCCATCACAAGCGCAAAGGGCACCGAGAAATATCCGAGCGCCGCAATGGACACGATATACAGTAGCAGCGCGCTCAGCCATGGGAAAATGAGCTTAATGTACACGTCCTGCAAATGCTCAATATCATCTGCGAATAAGCTGAGGGCATCGCCTGTTTTAAAGCGGGCCGTTTGCGGACGAAGCGCTTCGTACAGCCGGACGCGCATACGGGAAACAATGGTTAAAATGAGGCTGTGGCTTGTCAGGCGATCCAAATAGCGCGACACCGAGCGCATAATGCCAAAGGTCCGCACCATCACAATCGGCACGTAAATCATCAGTAGGTTTTCCGGGCGCGACGCGGCTTTTGAAATCAAATAGCCGGACGAAAACAGCAGTGCACTTGCTGCGAAAATGGTTAAGCTGCCGAGAAACACCACAACAGCCAGCAGGCGTTTATGCTCTTTCATGTATGGAATAAGCCAGTTCATGTGCATCCCCCTGTGCAGCCTGTACGAAAGCAGTGTACATGCCGCCCTTTTTTGATAATTCTTCATGAGTGCCCATTTCCGCAATGTGGCCCCGTTCCAGCACAATCACAACGTCCATTTCCTGCATCCAGTGCAAACGGTGTGTTGCGAAAAAAACGAGCCTGTCTTCAAATAAAGGAAGCATCGTTTCTTTTAAAGCGGCCTCTGTTTCAAGATCCAGATGAGCGGTCGGTTCATCCAGGAGCACAATGGGACGGTCGGACAAAAGCGCACGAGCCACAGCGATCCGCTGCATTTGCCCGCCGCTCAGCTGCCGTCCGCCTTCTCCAATCGTTTCATGGACGAGTGCCTTTAAAGAAGAAAGGCCTGCTTGATCAGCGGCTTTCAGTACGTCCTCGTCCGTCGCATCCGGCTTGTAAAAACGAATGTTGTCAGCGAGCGTACCGCTGAAGGTGTAAGGGTGCTGGGGAATATACGTCAGCAGGTTTTGCCAGGCATCCTTTTGCAAATGAGCTGCCTCTTGTCCATTGATGGAAATCGTTCCTGCATCCAACCCTAGAAAGCCGCCAAGCACGTCAATAAGCGTTGATTTTCCGGCACCGCTTGCCCCGATGATGCCAATTTTCTGATGTCCTTTAATCGAAAAAGAAATATTTTTTAATGAAGCGGCATGGACGTTGGAAACAACCAATTCATCATCAGCCGACCATCTTTCAAGAAAAACCGGCTGCTCCGCTTTCGCTTCTTCTATTGCCAAAATCGCTTGCATGGCTCGCCCGGCCTCCTGCCCATTTAAAGTGGCATGATAATCTGTTCCCAGCTCCCGGACAGGCAGAAAATATTCCGGCGCGAGAATAAGAATCGTCAAGGCCGGCAGGAGGGTCATGTCTCCATCGATAAGCCCGAGCCCAAGAAACACCGCCACCGTCGCAACAGACAGCATCGTAAAAAAGTCGAGTGCAAACGAGGAAAGAAAGGCTACTTTCAGCGTACTCATGGTCGATTTTCGGTAATCTTCACTAACTCGTTCGATTTGCTGGCTGTGTGAGCGGGCACGTCCAAGATACGTCAGTGTTTGAAGGCCGCGAAGAGAATCGGTGAAATGGCCCGCCAGCCGCTGATAGCCTTCCCACTGGCTGTCCGCTTTTTTTCTGGCGACAAATCCTAATAGCACCATGAAAATAAGTAAAACAGGCAGCGTAACAGCCAAGATCACGCCCGATGTCCGGTCACTCCAAACGATAAATAGCCAGATGGAAACGGGGATGATCAGCATATTGATCATTTTCGGCAGAAACAAATCCAGGTAGGTCCGGAATTGACCCGTGCCTTCAATGATAAGCGTTACGAGCTTGCCGGTCCCTTCTTTTTGAGCGAGGCGGGGACCAAGAGAAAAAAGCTTTGCCAATACCTTTTGGCGCAGGGCATTGCTCGTTTTTTCCGAATAGCGCTCGACGATTTTTTGTTTCAAAAAGTGGATGAAATAGCGCCCGGTGAGCGCGGCGAAAAACAAGGCCATATCCGCTGCAGCAGCATCGACGGCTCCGCCGTTAAACAGCCCGGTAATGGCCATCGCCAGCCATTTGGCCTGAAGAATAATGAGCACCGCTTGAATGATGGTGAAAAAGGTGAGTCCGGCTAGAACCGGAGCCACCCCTTCATAACGAAACAGATCTTTGCCCATCAGTACGTCAAATCCTTGCCGTCCACTCGCTTGCGGAAGACATAGTAGCTCCAGATCTGATAGCCGATCACAAACGGCAGCAATGTGACGGCGACGATGGTCATCACCTTCAGCGAATACGGGCCCGATGCCGCATTATAAACGGTTAAATCATACGCGCTTGAAAGCGAGCTGATCATCACACGAGGGAACAGCGAAGCAAAAATGACCGAGACGGTTAAAATAATGCCGGCACCGCTCGAAACAAAAGCAAGTCCATCCCGTTTTTTCGTTAAGAACAAAGCGGCAAGCACATAGGCAATGACGATCGCGCCAATCATCGGCACGGTCACGCTGGCGCGCGCTGTGAAAATGTCCGTCTGGTCATATGATAGACCGACAAATGCAACAAGAGCGGCCAGCGCCAGCCAGACCACTTTTTTCGCCAGTGCCCGGGACCGGTTTTGAAGGTCGCCTACTGTCCGCAAGGTTAAAAAGGACAGCCCGTGCAGAAAGCAAAGAATGGTGACAGTCACGCCGCCGGTGATCGAATAAAGATTGACGAAGTCTGTGAAGCCGGCGTACATATTCATGTCCGCATCAATCGGCATTCCGCGCAAAATGCTGGTGAACAGGACGCCGAATAAAAACGGTGGAAGCAGGCTGCCGAAGAACACAACATAATCCCATGTTTTCGTCCAGCGCGCGCTTTGCACCTTGCCCCGGAATTCAAAGGCGACTCCGCGGCCGATCAGTGCCAGTAAAACGAATACGAACGGTACATAATAGCCGCTGAACATCGTCGCGTACCAGTGAGGAAACGCGGCAAAGATCGCTCCGCCGCCCGTCAGCAGCCACACTTCATTGGCATCCCAAAAAGGTCCGATCGTGTTAATCATAATGCGGCGCTCCAGGTCGTTTTTGGCCAGAAAGCGTGTCGAAATGCCCACTCCGAAGTCAAAGCCCTCCAAAAAAAAGAAGCCGACAAACAGAACTGCAATCAGTAAAAACCATAATTCATTTAAGCCCATCACAGATACACCTCCTGATCAAACGGATCGCCAGCTTTTTGGTCCGGCGCCGCTTCGTGATGCTCGACGCCTTTTTTAATTTCACGAATAAATAAATACACAAGCACGATCGCTAAAATAAGATAGGCTCCTGAAAAAGCGATGAGTGACAGCAGCAGGCTCGCTGTGCTGACGTTCGGCGAGATGGAGGCAGAGGTTGTCATCAAGCCGAAGACCGTCCATGGCTGGCGGCCAACCTCTGTCATAATCCAGCCGGCTGAATTGGCGATAAACGGAAACGAAATAAGCGCGACCATCGCCCGCAAAAACCATTTTTGCTGTGCCAATGTTTCTCTGTAGCTGAAATAAAGACCTAGCAAGGAAGCGAAAATCATGACCATGCCGGCGCCGACCATAATTCGGAAGCTCCAGAACGTTGTTTTCACCGGCGGGATGTAGTTGCCTTCTCCATACGTTGCTTCGTATTCTGCCTGAAGTGTCTTCATGCCGGGAACATCCCCCTGGAACTTTTCATATGCCAGGTAGCTGAGCGCAAATGGAATGTTGATCTCGAATGAATTTTCCTGATTTTCGCTGTCGATCCATGCAAAGGCTGTCCAGGCAGCCGGGTCGCCGCTGTCCTCCCAGAGCGCTTCACTGGCGGCCATCTTCATCGGCTGTGATTCCATTAAATGCTTTGCCTGCGCGTGGCCGCTGAAGGCAATTGCCAGACCCGAGATAAGCGCAACGGTCATCGCCAGATTAAAGGATTTTTTAAACAAATCAACTTCCTGGCCTTTCAGTATTTTAAATGCACTGACACCGCCGATAAAAAAAGCACCGGTCGCCAGTGCACCGAAGATGACGTGTGGAAATTCCACCGCCAGCTGCGGATTTGTCAACAGGGCGAAGAAGTCGTTCATTTCCGCACGGCCGTTGTTCATGACAAACCCGACCGGCTCCTGCATAAAGGAATTCGCAGCTAAAATCCAAAGAGCGGACATCATCGTGCCGAGTGAAACAAGCCAGATGCAGGCAAGATGCACTTTCGGCGACAGCCGATCCCAGCCGAAAATCCACAGTCCGATAAAGGTTGATTCCATAAAAAAAGCAAGCAGCGCTTCAATGGCAAGCGGAGCGCCGAATACATCCCCGACAAACCGGGAATAGTCCGACCAGTTCATGCCGAATTGAAACTCTTGAATAATGCCGGTGACGACCCCGACGGCGAAGTTAATTAAAAACAAATGCCCCCAGAACTTGGCCAGCTTTTTGTATCGCTCGTCTCCTTTTAACACGTAATGGGTTTCCATGAGTGCGACTAAAAACACGAGCCCGATGGAAAGCGGCACAAATAAAAAATGAAAAATAGTCGTTGATCCGAATTGAAGTCTTGCTAAGAACAGCTCATCCACTTGCTAAATCCCCTTTCTCCTATTCACACAGTGAAAATATACTTTATTGTGAAATTATTCACAAACTTTATCTAACTGTAAATTTACAACGTTTAAAGCGAGAAATCTAGATTAAATAGGAAGAGATTTTGAATGGTTTGTGACAATTTTCACGAGTTGGAGAAAAGAAAGTAAATTCTGAAATTTTAAATGAAAACGTGTATAATCGGTGTACGAACATGGTTAAAGGGGGGCTTTGCGATGATTGAACGGCTGCATCACAGGGAAGAAGCGACGGCAGCAGAAATACTGGCGCTGCAGATTCCCGCTTATAAAGTGGAGGCGTCATTGATCGGCTTTGACGGGATTCCACATTTGTCTGATACGGTAGAGATGATTAAAAAAAGCGATGAAACGTTTATCGGCTTTTTAACAGACGGAGAATTATGCGGGTTTCTTTCGTTCAAGGATGAAAACGGCACCGCGTTTATCCACCGTCTCGTTGTTCATCCCGGTCATTTCCATGAAGGAATCGCATCCCGGCTGATCACGTATTTTCTTCAGGAGGAATCGGAGGGGCGTGACGTAAAGGTGACCACCGGTGCAAAAAATGAGCCGGCGCGTAATTTATATAAAAAGTTTGGATTTGAAGAAATGGACACTTTTTCACCGGAATCAGGCGTTGATCTCGTTCTGTTAGAAAAAAGTCATAATTAAAAGCATATTGTTCGTATTTTCACAATGAAATAGTGTAAAATAAAGCCGTATGAAATCTTTATGACCAGAAAGGCTGGAAGATAGATGTCTTTAACAAATCATGGAACAATCCCTGTTGCTGTTTCCGCACGCCACGTGCATTTGTCTCAGGAACATTTAGAAATTTTATTCGGAGCAGGACACGAGCTGACGAAGCGCGCTGACCTGTCTCAGCCAGGCCAATTTGCGGCGGAAGAAACCGTCACAATTGCCGGCAAAAAAAGTGAAATCGCCCGCGTTCGTGTTCTCGGACCGTGCCGTCCTGCTACACAAGTAGAAGTAAGCTGGACCGACGCAATGAAGCTGGGCGTTCGCCCGCCGCTTCGCGAATCAGGTGACATTAAAGGATCAGAAGCGGTTACGATCACTGGACCTGCCGGCACAATTGAGCTTGAAGAAGGCTTGATTATTGCACAGGCACACGTTCACATGACAACAGCTGATGCAAAAGAATTCAACGTTGAAAACGGCCAGATCGTGACAGTTGAAGTGGGCGGCGATCGTCCTGTTGCATTCCGTAACGTAGTCATCCGTGTATCAGACAGTTACGCGCTTGAAATGCACATTGATACAGATGAAGCCAATGCCGGCTTTATTTCTCAAGGTGCAAAAGGCGATATTTGGGCGTAATTTTGCTTGAATGAGGGCTCTTCCATTGCGGAAGAGTCTTTTTTTGTGCTGCTAGTGGCCGGGCGAACGCCGGTATAGTTGAAATAGCGCTGATAAAACAAAGCTAGCGCCGATAAATCCCCCGAATCGCTGATATAGAGCAGGGCATCGCCGATATCCTATTTTACCGGCGTTAGCGCCCTAGTTATCAGCGATAATCAGAAAATATCAGCCGTCAGTGGAAATGAAACACAAACCGTGCATATATGTAACGTGTGTGCTGTCAAATGCTTAATTGTCGAGCAAAGCGGGAAAAACAGTATAGGGGTGAACAGATGAAGATAACGAAACAAATGCTGGTCCGCTTTTTCGGGGAGCGATTTTATGACCAGGCAGCGCAGACTGCTTATTACCTGCTCCTATCGGCCATTCCATTTATCATTTTTATGCTTTCATTAATCAGCTTTTTCCCGATTGATCAGCAGGCCATTCTGGATTTCGCACGGCCCTATGCGCCGGGCGAATCGTTTGATTTGATCGAAGAAAATGTGAATGCCGTGTTGTCTGCCGGGAAAGGACAGGTGCTATCCCTCAGCCTCGTGTCCACGTTCTGGCTGTCGTCCATGGCGGTGCAGTCGCTCGGGCGGTCGTTAAATGACGCAAACGGAATTGAGCGTGATCTGCCTTTCTGGAAAGGGCTGCTGCGCGATTTCGGTGTGACGTTGATCTTTATGATTATGGTGCCGCTATCTCTCGTCATTCCTCTGCTCGAAAAAGTGCTGCGCTGGATCGTGGCTCAGTCTGACACGATTGAGCACTGGTCGGGATGGCTTGATATTTGGCCGGCTGCCCAGTGGGGAATCGGCTCGCTGTTTTTGCTTCTGTTTTTTATTGCTTTTTATAAAATTCTGCCGAACGAACGCCAAACCGTTCGCTTTGTGCTGCCGGGGGCTATATTTGCCGCACTCGGCTGGCAGGTTGTTTCCTGGCTGTTTGGCACATATGCGTCCGCCTTCAGCTATACACGGCTCTACGGCCAGCTGTCGGGGATCATCGTTCTCGTTCTCTGGTTTTATTTAACAGCGGTCGTGATCTTGCTCGGTGGTTTGCTGAATGCTGAAAAAGCACGGAAGGAAGAAAGAACTCATTGAATGGAAGACACAGCCGAACAACTATGCGAACCGTCGCAGTTGTCCGGCTTTTCTTTTTTCCACAGATGCGTTAATGTGCTCCGGACAGTGGGTCTAGCTGTCGGTGCAAGCGCTTCTTCGATATAATAAAGCCATAAGAAATCGATTGTACCATTCGTTTAAAGCGGCTTTGGCCTGGAGAGGAACACCATACTGACAGACAGAGAGGATGATGGATATGGGCAGAAGTGTGCTTTATATTGCAGCAAGCCTGGATGGATATATTGCCAGAAAAGACGGATCAGTCGACTGGCTGGACGATGTACATGGAGACGGCACGGACAATGGCTATCTCGCTTTTTATGAAACGGTTGATTCTCTCCTGATGGGTCGCGGCACGTACGAAAAAGTGCTTGAGTTGACGGATGACTTCCCGTACTCGGGGAAAAAATGCGTGGTCCTTTCGCACACGATGAAGGGCAAAACTGAGCAAGTAGTGTTTACAGATGAACCGCTCCCCGCCATTTTAGCAAAAATGGACGGCACGGTCTGGGTTGTCGGCGGCGGTCAGGTCGTCAAGGAATGCCTTGCACACAACTTGCTGGACGAGGTATACATCGCGGTTATTCCGAAAGTATTGGGCGGCGGCATCCCGCTGTTCCCGCCAGGATCAGAAGCAGCCTTCACGCTGGTTGACGTTGAAAAAATCGGTGATATTGTCTCCATTCATTACAAACGAAAGGACTGACACGATGGCGAAAAAATGGCTGGCAGGACTGTTATTGCTGACGGGCTGCGGTGTTCAGGAGCCGGAGCAGCCGGAAAGCGAGCGAATTCAGTCAGAAGCAGAAAACCTGGACGTTCCGTGGTCCATCGAGCAGCATGAAGACACCTTTTATATTTCCGAACGGCCCGGAACGATTGCCGAAATAGAGAATGGCGAGGTCGAGCATCAGTCGGTTCGCCTGGAGGAGCCGTTATCCGATGCGGCGGAAGCAGGATTGCTCGGCTTTGTACTGAAGCCGGACTTTGACCAATCCAGCGAGGCGTATGCTTATTACACGTACGATCAAGAGGGTGAGCCTGTTAACCGGATTGTGACGCTGGAGCTGAATGGGGACTATTGGCGCGAAACAGAAACGGTCCTGGACGGCATTCCGTCCGGAAATGTTCACCACGGCGGCCGGCTGGAGATCGGGCCGGATGACGCACTGTACGCAACGATTGGTGATGCCTCAGACCCGGAGATTGCTCAGGACCCGGATTCTTTCAACGGGAAAATCGTGCGGATGGATGAAGCCGGTGAGATGTCAATCTTCAGCCTTGGCCACCGCAACCCGCAAGGCATCGCCTGGTCAGAAGCTGGAACAATGTACGCATCCGAGCATGGACAGTCGGCAAACGATGAAATTAATGTGATTGAAGAAGGCCGCAATTACGGCTGGCCTGATATCGAAGGAACCGAGGAAGCAGAAGGGCTTACAGCGCCGCTTGCCACGTCCGGCGCTGATGAAACGTGGGCACCGTCCGGCATGGTCTGGCATCAGGGTGAGTTGTATGCTGCGTCCCTGCGCGGTGAAGCTGTCTTGAAAATCGATCCCGAAACAGGCGATGTGACGAAGGAAATCGAAGGCTACGGACGCATCCGCGATGTGTTTTCCGACGGGGACAGCCTGTACTTCGTGACGAATAATACCGACGGGCGTGGCAACCCGGCAGAAGGTGACGACAAGCTGTACCGGATCGCTGAATAGCGCAGGCAGAATAGTTGCAGGACACACATTTTCCTCCTACTCTTAAAGAAAAGAAGGAGTGGGGAAAAATGAAAGTAGAAATCTGGTCCGATTTTGCCTGCCCGTTTTGCTACATCGGCAAGCGGCGGTTTGAACAGGCAGCATCCGCATTTGGTGAAAAGGTTCAAGTGGAGTTCCGCAGCTTTGAGCTGGACGCAAATGCTCCGTTTAAGGCAGAGGAAGATATTCATACACTGTTGGCGAAAAAATACGGCATGACCCGTGACAAAGCAAAGGCGATGAACGATCAGCTGGCAGCTCAGGCGAAGGAGGCCGGTCTCGTCTTTCATATGGATACCATTATTTCCGCCAATACGCACGATGCGCACCGTCTGTCGCATTTGGCAAAGGAAAAAGGCAAAATGAACGAATTTACAGAACGAGTGCTGAAGGCGTATTTCACTGATTCTGACCATGTAGCCGATCAAACGCTGCTCGTTCATTGGGCAGAAGAAGCCGGGCTGTCCAAAGAAGAGGCACAAGCCGTATTAGATAGTCGGAAATACAGCGACAGTGTCCGGGCTGACCAGGAGGAAGCGCGTGAGATTGGCGTGGAAGGAGTGCCGTTTTTCGTTTTTAATGATAAATATGCGGTGTCCGGCGCTCAGTCAGTCGAGTCGTTTACACAGATTCTTGAAAAAGTAGCAGCGGATGAAAAAGTCTCTGCTGAAAAAACAGAATGGTGCCAGGAAGATGACTGTACGGGTGTTGACAGTGAGGACTGAGTATGGTAAAAAAGTAGTAACCGTTTACAAGCGAACGTGAATCAGGGTTGTTACTGGTAAGCAGGCAAAACCTGAATTTGTGCTGGGTGTTTTTTACCCGTGGGCAAATTCAGGTTTTTTTGTTTCCAATAAGGCGGAGGTGTAGGAAGATCCGATGGAAATCAAAAAGGTTTTTAACAATAATGTTGTGCTGACACAAAATGAAGCAGGACAAGAAATGGTCGTCATGGGAAGAGGCCTTGCTTTTCAAAAAAAAGCGGGGGAAACGATAGAATCAAGTAAAATTGAAAAAACGTTTGTTCTCGATAATCACGGCGTATCAGATAAAATCGGCGAACTGCTCCGGGAAGTGCCAGAAGAATACTTGACCATCGCAGACAGAATCATTTCAATGGCGAAAAAAAGCCTTGGATCAGGCATGGATGATTATGTGTATGTCGCGCTCATGGACCATATCAGCTTCGCAGTGACGCGCCATAAGCAAGGAATGGTTCTTCGCAACGCCCTGATCTGGGAAATTAAAAAGTATTATAAGGAAGAATTTCAAATTGGCTTAAAGGCACTGGATATTATTGAAGAAGAAGCCGGCATCCGGATGGAAGAGGATGAAGCAGCATCGATCGCGCTTCACCTCGTGAACAGCCGGGTCTCCGGCGAAGGGCTGGATTCAGCCGTTCAAATTGTCAAAGTCGTCAATGATACGTTAAATATTGTGAAATATCATTATAAAATGGAAATTGATGAAACTTCGATTAATTATGAGCGTTTTCTAACCCATCTTCGCTTTTTTGCCATTCGCCTTGTCCGCCGGGAAAAGACAGACAGCGTTCCTGGTGATGACTTTATGTTTACACAGGTTCAGTCGCGCTATCCGGATGCCTTTGCCTGCAGCGAAAAAGTTGCATCTTATGTGGAGAAAACGTTCAACTGGCCGATTTCAACAGATGAAAAGGTGTATTTGACCGTTCATATTCACCGCGTCACGTCGAGACAGGAATTAAACCGGCAGGGCTGATTAAAGGCTGAAAAGACCGGGTGCAATGGAACGCGCGCAATGAATGCCGCTGGCGGTTGCCCCGATCGTGCCGCCGCCTGGAAAAATCGAATCCCCGCACAGCCACAAGTTCGGCAGGCCGGAGCGGTGGGATAGGGATCCGAATAAGGCGTGATGAGCCGTTTGTGGAAAGCCGCCGACAAATCCATTTGGCCGCAGCGTATACCGCTCCCACGCTTTAGGTGCACCGGTTTCCATCGCCAGAATCGCCTGGCGGAAATCCGGATAAACGGTTTCAATTAATGACAGCATCTTTTCCGTGAGCTCCGTTTTGTAAGCATCATACTGCTCCTTTGATTGCCAGTGTTCTGGTGCAGAATGGGTGGAAACGGTCATTGTCCGCTTGCCTGCCGCTGCCCGAAGCCGGTCATCTTTAGCGGAGATCGACATAAAGAGATGACCTCCCTCACTCATTGAATGAGCGGAGATTTGCTGAAAAAGCGGAAATGAAGCCGGAATGTGAGCGTCATCCAGTGTGAAATAAAGTGTGTGTGTCACCCATGTCGGAACGTCTGCCATTTTCCGGTGCCGTCCGGACAGTCCTTCTATAAGAGAGGGAAGCAGCTGAATGGCGCCGTTAAACACAATATGCTCTGCTCGATACTCGTTGCCGCGGTGATCTTTAGCGACCCAGCAGCGGTCTTTTTTAATGGACACAATGCGGCGGTTTTTCTTCAGTGTGCCGCCGTTTTCACGAATCGATTCGGCTAGTGTTTCGGCTGCACGGTACAAGCCGCCGTCCACGTAGTACGCGCCCTCATGATAAATATCAAGTGCGGTTGCCGCCATTAAATAAGAAACGTCACAGGAAGTGGTCTGCATGCTGTCAATCAGCTGGCCGTCCAGCAGCTGAATAAACGCCGTTTCCTGCTCGAGGCCATGTGCCTGTAGCCGGTCGAAAAGGGTCAGGCGGGCAAAAGGCGCAAGCTTCATGTGAGGTGGCCGAAGAAAAGCAGCTAAATAAGCCCACTCCCGGGTAGTCTTCGGCGGCAGGGCAGGCAGCGGCTTCATCAACGTCCGGATCACAGCAGCTGTTTTCCATAGTTCATCATAGAAAGAGCGGATCCGGTCTGCTGCATCCGGAAAATGCCCACAGATGGAGTCGAGATGCTTGCGCCGGTCGCGAAAATACGTCATCGTCTGTCCTGGAAAATGAAGCGTCATCACGTCATCCAGCAGGCGTACCGGCACCTGCTTGCCGAGCAGCCGGAGCACCCGGTCATGGAGGCCGCCCTGTTCAAATCCCATGCCCAGTGTGGCACCGACGGGAAACAGCGTATCGCGGCGCTGAAACTTCCCGGCACAGCCGCCCCACTCTGTTGAAGCCTCTACGACGGTCACGTCATGTCTGGTTTTCGCCAACAGCGCGGCGGCTGTTAATCCGCCGATGCCGCCGCCGATGATAAGTGTATGCATACGAAACCACCTCTTTTCTTTAGTTTGCAGAAAGAGGATGAATCATGCAATTTTGAATTTGTTTAAAAGGAGAGCCGCTTTATGAAATATGCGCTGCTTGGTGATTTGCATTCAAGTATAGAAGATACAAAGGCGGTTCTGCATCATATCCACCGCTGCGCCCCGGGTGCGGACATTATCGGTCTCGGTGACCTGTATGAATGTACCGTCGGCAAGCGCAAGGCCGAAACGATGCGGAACTGCCCGGTGGAAAAAGCCGCCATCCGGTCGGAAGCGTTTGATCAGCTGTTGACGTTTCCGTCTGTGCGGGGCAATCAGGAAGAACGAATTATGAAGGTAACCGGAACAAATGAGTTCAGCAAGCTGCCGGAGAAAATGATCATTGATGGGGCAGTCCTCATTCACGGCCATCAATGGAAGTGGACGGCGGACTGGCTGCCTCTTGTACCGAAAATCGATCCGCCACTCCTGTTTTTCGGCCACAGTCATGAAGCAGCGCTATACCGAAAAAAGAACCGGCTGCCGTTTGAATACGGAAAACCGGTTGTGTTAAAGAAAAAGCGTTATGCTATTAACGCGGGCGCCGTCTGGGGCTCGCGTGAATGGGTGCTGTACGACGCAGCGGCCCGGACGGTCACGTTTATGAAAGCCGATTGATTAAACGCCGAGAAAAAACAGCACGAGCGGAATCGTTAAAATGCTCAAAATCGTCGTAATCAATGTTGTAAACGAAACGAGGTCCGGCTCTGTGCCGAATTGAATCGCAAACATTGTCGTGTTCGCTGCAGCCGGCATCGCCGCCAGTAAAATCATGACGTCCCGCAGCAGGTCATTGACTGGAAGAAACGAAACGATCACAACGGCAAGAAGCGGAGAAACAGCCATGCGGATGACCGCGACGGCATTCACATATTTGTACGCGACTCGTTTTGTCGCGATTACCGCCAGCTGCATGCCAAGCACAATCATGACAGTCGGGATCGATGCATCGGCGACAAGGCTGATCGCGTCCATAAAGGTAGGCGGGATGTTAATGTGCAGCAGCTGCAGGACGACACCGAGAATCGCGCCATGCAGCACCGGCATCCGGATCACCCGCTGCAGCGACTGCTTCAGTGTCGTTTCTTCTTCGCCGCCGAATGACGCAGCAAACAAGCCGATTGTATTCATTAAAAAGGCCTGAAACACCATAATAATAACCGCATAATCAAATCCTGCAGCGCCAAAAGCGAACAGGACAACCGGTGCGCCGTAGTTGCCGCTGTTCATAAACACGCCGCCGAGAATCATTGCCGCCATTTTTTGGCGGGTCGCTTTCATCAATAAACCGGTGATTAGAACAATGACGATTAAAGAAAAAGATAAAATAAGACAGAAAGCTATTATGTATACATATTCCATGGTCAATTCATTTGCATAAAAGGTTCTAAACGCCAAAAAAGGTGACATTAAGTAAAGAGCCGCCATTGAAATCGATCGAATATCGAACCCGATCCACTTCTGTCCGATGTACCCGGTGAAAAAAATAAGAAAAGCCGGCAGAACAATCATTAATAAGTCCAAAAAGGTTTCATCTCCATCTCCAATGAATCTCTTCTCCTCATCATATCAAACTTTTTCAAGACAAAACAGACGGATTTCCAGTTATTTCTATAGTCGGATTGATTTATTTCGTGTACAATACATCATGTTGTTTTTTTAGGAATAGAAACAAATTATCTGAAAAAACCGACTAGTCGGTTAAAAATAGAGCTGGAGGAACGTATGAACGAAACAAAAGAAGTAAAAGTAGTAACGGCTGATCCGTCGGCGATTGGCTTGTTTGGTTTGGCGATGGTCACACTGGTTGCCTCGTCTCAAAAGCTTGGATGGACGGAAGGCTTGTCATTAGTCATTCCGTGGGCGATTTTCCTGGGCGGCATCGCTCAGTTTTATGCGTCGATTCTGGATGCCAAGCTGAATAATACATTTGGTGCAACGGCCTTTGCGGCGTACGGCCTTTTCTGGATGGGCGTCAGCATGTCCTGGCTGATGAACCTGGGCGTGTTTGGCCAAATTCTGCAGTCCAATGCCGATATGCATCAGCTCGGCTTTGCGTTCATTGGCTATCTTATTTTCACTGTATTTATGACGATCGGTGCACTGGAAACTAATAAAGTATTGTTTATCATTTTCTTTTTGATCGACTTCTTGTTTATCGGGCTGTCACTAAGTTCGCTCGGCATCATGGAGCACGCCATGCATCAGCTGGCCGCGTATTCCGAGCTGCTCATTTCTTTGTTCTCGTTTTACGGAGCAGCTGCAGCGGTATTAAACAAACACTTCGGACGTGAATTCCTGCCGGTTGGCAAGCCGTTCGGCATCATTCGCAAAGGCTCTGCCCGAAAGGCACCGTCTAAACGGGTGATCTAACAAAATGCTTTGCCCGCCATTAAACCGGCGGGCTTTTTTTTGCAGAGAGAAAGGGCTATAATGGGGGCATTGAGAAGGAATGGGGTGATTCGGATGGATGCGTTGATGGAAAAGCAGTATGACATCATGGACGTCAGCCTGCTTGCGGGGAAGATTATGCTAGAAAGCGGCGCGGAAACGTACCGGGTGGAAGACACAATGATGCGGATCGCCCTGTCGTATGGCATTGAGGAGTCACACAGCTTTGTGACGCCGACGGGCATTATGTTTTCCATTGAAACCGATGAGCCGACAAAAACGAAATTAATGAGAATTTCCAGCCGGACCACGGATTTATATAAGGTGAGCGCAGTAAACGCCATTTCAAGGCGGATCAGCGCAGGAGAATTGACCATTTCAGCCGCTTATAAGGAGCTGAAGTCGATTCAAAAAGCACCGATGTTTTTTTCATTTCTCATTCAAATTGCAGCGGCGGCTTCAACGAGCGGCTGTTTTGTTATTTTGCTGAAGGGATCATGGGACAATGTCCTCCCGGCGATGCTGGCTGGCGCTCTCGCTTACTTTCTTGTGCTGAAAGTGGCAGATATTGTGCCAACGATGTTTTTCTCGGAATTTATTGCGGCGCTGGCTGGTGGTGCAACGGCGTACTTTCTTTTTTCGCTCGGCTTTGGCAGCGACCTGGACCGGATCATCGTGGGCACGCTCATTCCGCTAGTGCCGGGCTTGCTCATTACGAACGCCGTCCGTGATTTGATGGCGGGTCATTTTATATCCGGTCTGGCCAAAGGAGCAGAAGCACTTTTGACGGCGCTCGCCATCGGAACCGGCATCGCGGTTGTCATGACGCTTATTTAACAGGGAGGTGCAGGCGTGACCATTATAACCAATATGCTGTTCAGCTTTTTAGCGGCGGCAAGCTTCGGGATTATGTTTAACGTGCCGAAAAGCCTGCTGCTTAAATGTGGAACCGTCGGCATGGCCGGCTGGATGGTCTATTATTTTTTATCTGAAAATCAAGTCGATCCGCTGCTTTCAACAGTTGCGGCGGCGTTTACCATTGCGTTGATTGGCCATATATATGCACGAGTGTATAAAACGCCAGTTATTATTTTTACGATCGCCGGCATTATTCCGCTCGTCCCGGGAGGCACTGCGTACCGGGCGATGCGCTCCTTTGTCCAAAATGATTACAACACAGCGATCAATTTGGCTGCCAAGGCATTTATGATTTCAGGCTCGATTGCACTCGGCTTGATTTTATCCGACGTCCTTTACCAGCTGATTCTCAGAAGAAAAGTGCCTGCTTCAAAGTAACAGGCAAAGAAAGAAGGGGCATTTTGCAAAAAGTAAAACCATATTTACTGCTGATCCTGGTCATGATGATCTGGGGCTTTAATGTGCCGCTGATCAAAATACTGGTGACGGCATTTGAACCGGTGACCATTACCGCTTTTCGTATTTTCACAGCGTCGCTCGTTGTTTTTCTCATTCTGTGGAAAATGGGCAAGGTGCACTGGCCGGCCATTTACCACTGGAAATTTATTTTAGGCGGCGGCCTGTTTAACGTCTTTTTTCATCATTTATTTTTAGGGCTTGGTGCCGCTGGAACAAGCGCCGTCCATACTGGCATCATCCTCGGGCTCGGTCCGATTTTAACCGCCTTAATGGCGGTCCTGATCTTCAGACGGGGCATTTCCGTAATCCGCGTGCTTGGTTTTATTACCGGGACGGCCGGCGTTCTTGTCACCGTACTCGGCGGCGGCGCCGGGTTAAGCGGGTTTGTTATTGGAGACCTGTACATCTTTTTATCCATTTCGGCACAGGCCTTCAGCTTTATTCTCGTCAGCCGGGCTGCACGCGACATGGACCCGCTGCTTTTAACAGGCTATATGCAGCTGTTCGGTTCATTCGGCTTGTTAATCGCCAGCTTCTTCATGGAGCCGGCCGGGCTTTCTTCGCTGCGAAACGTCAATATGATGATGGTTGTCGTTTTTATTTTGTCTGCCGTTGGTGCAACAGCCATCGGCCACCTCGTTTACAATAATACAATTACAAAAATTGGCCCGGCGGAAGCGGCGATTTTCTTAAACTTAAACACGTTTTTTTCCATTGTCGGCTCTGCAGTTATTCTCGGTGAACCGATTTATTATTACCACTGGCTCGGGCTGCTTCTCATCGTACCCGGTGTGCTGATGGGGTCAGGGGCGCTGGAAGAACTGATTCGCAAGCGCAGGAGAACGGCAAACCATGCTGCAAAATAAACATAAAAGAAAAAAGCCAGACAAAAAGTTTGGCTTTTTTCAATAAAGCTTTGAATTCAAAACAATCTCTCTATATAATGTATTCCAAACGACTGCAAGAAAAGGCTTTTCATAACCGATTTTATGTAAGCGTTATCTATTGAGAGCCTTCCTTTATCATTCGCTGATGGAAGAATTTCTTTTTACAGTTTGTTGTTCGGATAAACTATCAAGCGGGGGAATAAAATGAAAAAGCGATTTTTTGAGCGGTATAACACGCTTCGAAATCAAATATTGATCCTGTTTGTTGCCGTGATGAGCATTGTGCTCCTGTTCGTCGGGCTTGTCACGTTCCAGCTCGTCTCGGATTTAATCAAGGACAATGCTGAAGCGCAGATGAAGCAGACAGCGGTGGAGGCAGCCGGCCGGATTGATTCGCTGTACGATCAAATTAATTTAATCAGTAAACAGGCCGCCACTAATACGATGGTGCAGCAGGTGCTGGAAAATGAGCAGGACGGGGTTCCGGTTTTGTTTCAAGAGCGCCAGCAGCTGATCCAGCATATGAATGAACTGCTAGCTTACTCGAATGGCATTACGTCCGTGGAGCTTTACACAAATGAGGACAAGCAAATCATTCCACTCGGGCGGAGCGGGACAGGTGCTGTATTGAAGTCAAACTGGAAGCAGAAGGCGGATGAAAACAAAGGCAGCCTTGTCTGGATTGGCGAAGATTCAAGCAGTCCGTATGATTATTTGGCCATTCGCCGGGTCAACCTGCTGAATGATTCGTTTGAAGGCGGCGGATATTTACTCATCAAAGTCGCTAAAAATTATTTTCAGCTTGTGGAAAAGTCAACGCAAACAAAAGGCTATATGGTGCTGTTGGACCAAACCGAACAAATTATTTCATCAAATTATACCGATACGTCCACAGCGTTAACGATTGTCCCCGATAAAAAAGAAGGGTACATGGAGGCAGAGCAGTACTCCGCTTTAACGGGGTGGCGGCTGATGGTTTTTACACCCGAAACGATCGTGATGGAAGGGATGTCAGTGGTCCGTTCGGCCGTTTTGATCTCAGGCTTTATTGGATTCCTGTTATTTTTCGTTTTATCGTACTTTATGTCTACTGTCGTAACGAAGCCGATCTTTCAATTAATGCGTACGATGAAAAGAGGAAGAAAAGGCAAGCTTTCTTTGCAGCCTCTCAGCTCATCCACGATTGAGATTAACGAATTAAACAAAACGTACAATCAAATGGCGGGGGAAATTAATCACTTAATTCAAGTCGTTTACGAAAAGGAGCTGCTCCGGAGCAAAACGGAATTAAAAGCGCTCCAGTCGCAAATCAATCCTCACTTTTTGTTTAATACATTAAACGCGCTTTACTGGGCGCTAGAGGAAAAGGATGAGGAGCTGGCAGAACAGGTTATTGCCATGTCGGAACTGTTCCGTTATACAATTGAAACAGACGAATGGGTGACGGTGAATCAGGAAATCCAGCACATCGAACGGTATATGCAGCTGATGAAGCTGCGGATTGGCAGCCGCTTTTCCTGGGAAATAAATGTGCCTGAGCCTCTGTTGCATGTCAGAATGCCGAAGCTGTTAATTCAGCCGCTCGTAGAAAACGCCTTAATTCACGGTGTAGCAAAGAAAACTGGAAACGGCCATGTGTCCGTTGATTTAAAAGCAGTGGATGCCTTTATTCATGTGACGGTCGCAGACAACGGGATGGGAATGAAAGCGGAGCAGGTGAAAAAAGTGATGGAAGCGATTCAAACCGAAACGATGGAATCGCTAAAAGGAAATGGCATTGCCATGATTAACGTAAACAAGCGTCTTCAGTTGTATTATCCAGCACATACAGAAGCGAATTTACGCATATCGAGCATTTACGGACAAGGCACAGTATGTACGTTTGAACTGCCAGTGAAAGAGGGGGAGCAGCTTGTACAAAAAGACAATTCTGTTAGTTGATGACGAGCCAAATACGAGACGAGGCATTACGAAAACATTGGAGAGCTGGTCAGAAGGGCGATTTTCCATTTTAAGCGCTGAAAATGGACGGGAAGCTCTTGATTATGCGAAGCAGTATCGGATTCACTTGCTGGTAACGGACATTTCAATGCCTGAAATGGATGGTCTTGAGTTGTTGCGGTCACTGAAGGCGGAACAGCAAAGTCTGGTGGCGGTTGTCCTGTCAGCTTATTCAGAATTTGACTATGCGCAGGAAGCACTGCGGCTCGGGGTCGTGAATTATTTACTGAAGCCTGCAAGCAAGCGCATGCTCATTGAAGCGGTAGAAGAAGCTCTTCAAATCGAGGAAGAACGGACAAAAGTAAAGACGATCACCCGGATTGCCGATGCCAGGCTGATGGATGTACAGGAAAAGACGCTTGCCGCCGGACCGGTTAAGCAGGCAATGCACTATATCGATCAGCATATTGAACATCCGCTGAGCTTAAAGGAAGTGGCTGAGCATGTTCATTTAAACCCAAACTATTTCAGTATGCTGTTTAAAGAGCAGGCTAACATGACTTTCAGCGAGTACGTGACACGCGCACGCCTGCAAGAAGCGAAAAGCCTGCTGATTAAAACAAACCTTTCCATTGAGGAAGTGGCGGAGCGCGTCGGCTACAGCACCTCTAAATACTTTATTAAAATCTTCAAAGAATTTGAAGGAATTACGCCAAGTAAATACAAAAAAGTAAAGTAAGCGCTTATCTTAAAAAAAGAGAATTTTTGCTGAATTCTGTTACCTTACCCGCTCTCGGCTTAGATGATACTATTTGAAGTGTAGTCATCATCTATCGCAAAAAGAGGGGGTATTTATTTTGTTGAAAAAGAAAGCGTTTGCACCTATGTTTGTTTTTATGCTTAGCATTGTACTGCTTTTGGCAGGCTGTTCTGGTTCAGAGGAAGGCGGAGGAGAGGCCGCCAACAGCGATGATAAAGTCGTGAAATTCATGCATCTATGGCCTGAAGGAAGCTCCAAGCAGCACAATTTAATCGTAAAAGACATTATTACGGAATTTGAAGCAGCGAACCAGGGAGTAAAAGTTGAAACAGAGATTTTAAGCAATGAGCAATATAAAGAAAAGTTAAAGGTGTTGTCTGCATCAAATGAGCTTCCTGATGTCGGCATGACGTGGGCAGCGGGCTTTATGGACCCCTATGTAAAAGGCAATATGTTCGCACCGCTTGATGACCTCATTGAGCCGGATTCATTTGTTTCCGGTACAACAGAAGCCTATGCGGTGGACGAAACAACGTACGGTTTGCCTTTGGAGCTGAACATTGCACCGGTTTTTTACAACAAACAAATTTTTGAAGAATACAATCTTGATGTGCCAGAAACATATGAAGAGTTTCAAGCAATTGTGAAAACGTTATCGGAAAACGGTGTTACACCGATTACGCTCGGCAACAAAGACCGCTGGACAGGTTCCATGTGGTACATGTACCTGGCGGATCGGATCGGCGGACCGCAAGTGATCACGGATGCGATTAACCGTGAAGGTACATTCGAGGATCCAGCTTTAGTCCAGGCGGCTGAGGAAATTCAGTCACTCGTTGACATGGATGCTTTTGTAAAAGGATTTAATGGACTTTCAAATGATGAAGCAAAAGGGCCGTTTATGAACAATCAAGCAGCAATGTACTTGATGGGCTCATGGGAACTGCCAAACTACACAACAAACGAAGATGTACCACAGGAATTCAGAGATTCAATCGGCTTCTTTAAATTCCCGGCAGTAAATGGCGGCAAAGGGGACATTAATAGCTTTGTTGGTGGTCCAGGCGTTGGCCTTTTCGTTTCGGAAAACTCAGAGGTAAAAGAAGAAGCAAAAGAATTCGTCAAATTCTTCGTCGAAAAATGGGGCGAGCGCTCTGTAACAGGCGCTGGTGTTATTCCAGCAACGAAAGTAGACACTGCTTCAATTGAATTGCCTCAAATGTATATTGACGTGTTGAATGAACTGAATGCTGCAAGCAACATTACGCTTTATGCAGACGTTCAAATGAGTGCAGCTGTTGCGCAGGAGCACTTGAACTTAATTCAGTCGTTATTCGGAAAAGAGATTTCGCCTGAGCAGTTTGCGAAAGAGCATGAAGAAGTACTGAAGGCAGAGGAGTAAAGAAAAAGCGGGGGTGACCCCGCTTTCTTCTCAAAAAAGAAGGAAAAGGAGATGAAAAAAGAATGGATAAAGTGATGTCGAACAAATTCGTTATTTCCCTTTATGTCCTCCCAGCCCTGCTGCTCATTCTCACACTGATTTATGTCCCCATCGTTCTCACCGGCTATTACGGATTAATGAAGTGGGATGGCATCGGAGAAATGACGTTTATCGGTCTTGAAAATTATACGAAGCTGATCCAGGACGCAGACTTTTGGGGGAGTGCGTACCACTCGTTTTTATTGGCTCTTTTTTCAGCGGTCAGTTTAATTGGCTACCTCGGAATCTCCCTTATTTTAACGAGCAAAATTAAAGGGGCAAATACACTTCGGAAGATTTACCTCATTCCGATGCTGCTGTCTTCCGTCGCGATCGCCCAGCTTTGGTCCAAAATTTACCACCCCTCAAACGGCATGGTAAACAGCTTTCTGCAAAGCATTGGCATCGACAACCCGCCGGCATGGTTAGCAGAGCCAAGTCTCGTTCTTCCGGCTATTTTTGTGGCGATTATTTGGCAATATGCGGGCTTTTATATTTTAATTTATTATGCTGCCTTGAAGAACATTCCGGAATCATTGATTGAAGCTGCCCGGATTGACGGAGCCACTCCGCTTCAAATTGCCTGGAAAATTAAAATTCCATTGATCGCCGGCGTCATTAAAGTGACGATTGTGCTGGCTATTGTCGGCTCATTGAAATATTTTGACTTGATTTATGTCATGACCGGCGGCGGTCCAAACGGTTCCAGTGAAGTCATTGCCTCTTATATGTATCAAAAAGCGTTCGGCAGCTATGACTTCGGTTATGGAAGCGCCATCGGATTTTTCCTGCTGCTGATCTGTTTAGTTGTTACGTGGCTCATTCGCAAGCTGACGGCAACGAAAGAAGAAATTCAATATTAAAAAGGAGCGGAGCATATGAGTACGATTGCGCAAGCGAATACAAAGCATGAAGCAAAACGAAAGAACAGCGCTTTTTCCAAACTCGGATATGGTGTCCTTTATGCCATTTTGGGCCTCATTGCCGTATTGCAAATTTATCCGCTCATCTGGCTGTTTTTCTTTTCTTTAAAAGACAATCAGGAAGTGTTTAATGAATCGCCGTTTTCGCTTCCGACGGATCCGAAGTGGGAAAACTATACACGGGTCTGGACCGACGGAAATATCGGCCTGTACTTTTTCAATAGTATATGGATCACAGTGACAGCGGTTGTAATGACGGTTCTGCTGGCCAGTTTTGTGACATTCGCTATTACCCGGATGAAGTGGAAGTTGAGCAAGCCGGTGCTTGGCCTGTTCATGGTCGGATTGATGATTCCTGTTCATTCCACGCTGATTCCGCTTTTCGACTTTTTCTTGAAGCTTAACTTAATTGATCATCCACTGTCTGTGGTGCTGACGTATACGGCGTTTAATTTGCCGCTGACGATTATGATTTTGCTCGGCTTTTATTACACATTGCCGAAAGAAGTGGAAGAAGCGGCCATTATGGACGGCTGCTCCATTCACCGTTTGTTTTTCCAGGTCACATTGCCGATGACGCTGCCGGTCGTCTCGACAACCGCCATTATTAACATGATTTACAACTGGAATGAATTTGTGTTTATTAATACGTTTATTAGCTCGGACCAGTATAAAACGCTGACAGTCGGTATTCAAAATTTCATTGGCCAGTACATGACAGAGTGGGGGGCCATTGGTGCCACACTGATGATCAGCATCATCCCGATTTTAATTGCGTTTTTGTTTTTAAGCAATCGAATTGTGGAAGGCATCGCGGCTGGTTCCGTGAAAGGATAAAGGAGGAGCAGAAGGATGATTCAAAATCCAGTTTTAACAGGTTTTAATCCAGATCCAAGTATTTGCAGGGTAGGCGATGATTATTACATTGCCGTCTCCACGTTTGAATGGTTTCCTGGTGTTCAAATTCATCACTCCAAGGACTTGAAAAACTGGCACCTCGTCAGCCAGCCGCTGAACCGGGTATCCCAGCTGGATATGAAGGGAAATCCGGATTCCGGCGGAGTGTGGGCGCCTTGCCTGAGCTATGCAGAGGGGCAATTCTGGCTGATCTACTCCGATGTCAAAGTGGCGGAGGGCGATGTATGGAAGGACGGGCACAATTATCTTGTTACTTGCGACACGATTGACGGCGAGTGGAGCGAGCCGGTTTATTTAAACAGCTCCGGCTTTGACCCTTCCCTGTTTCATGATGAAGACGGGAAAAAATATTTGTTAAACATGGTGTGGGATCAGCGGGTGCACAATCATCGCTTTTACGGCATTTCGATTCAGGAATACAGCCATGCGGAGAAAAAGCTCGTGGGCAAGGCAGACGTCATGTTTAAAGGGACCGAGATTGGCTTAACGGAAGCGCCGCATCTGTATAAGATCGACGGCTGGTATTATCTCTTAACCGCAGAAGGCGGAACCAAATTTGAGCACGCCGCCACGATAGCACGGTCGAAAAGCTTAACAGGCCCGTACGAGGTTCATCCGCAAAACCCACTGCTTACTTCCTGGCATGATCTGCACAATCCGCTTCAAAAAGCGGGGCATGCATCGATCGTTCAAACGCAGAACGGGGACTGGTACCTGGCGCATTTAATGGGGCGTCCATTAAAAAGACCAGGCAAAAAGCTGCTGGAGGAAAGAGGCTTCTGTCCGCTTGGAAGAGAAACAGCGATTCAAAAGCTGGAATGGCGGGACGGCTGGCCGTACGTGGTCGGCGGCAACAGTCCATCCGTTGAAGTGGAAGCGCCAGACCTGCCGGAAGTGAAGTGGGAGGCGGATTTTCCAGAGAAGGATGATTTCCGTACAGCCCAATTAAATCATCACTTTCAAACGCTGCGCATTCCGTTTAATGAAGAAATCGGCTCTTTAACAGATCGGGACAGCCACCTCCGTTTGTACGGCCGGGAATCGCTTCACTCGCAGTTTACACAAGCCCATGTGGCAAGGCGCTGGCAGCACTTTTCCTTTGAGGCAGAAACGAAGGTCGAGTTCGAGCCAGACACGTTTCAGCAAATGGCCGGGCTGACGTGCTATTACAACATTCGCAACTGGGTATTTGTCCATGTGACATGGCATGAAGAAAAAGGAAAGATCATTGACATCATGACATGCGACCAGTTCAAAGCGGACCGGCCGATTCACGGCTCGGAAATCCAGGTGCCGGATGAAGTGAAAGCGATTTATTTGCGAGTGAACGTACAAAAAACAGTTTTCTATTTTGAATACTCCTTTGATGGACGTGAGTGGCAAGGTATTGAAAGACAATTTGACTCGATTAAACTTTCAGATGACTACGTTGATCAAGGCGGTTTTTTTACAGGTGCGTTTGTGGGCATGTGTGCAATTGACATGACAGGCAGCCGAAAGCCTGCTGACTTCGACTATTTCTCATACAAACAGAAGGCTGATGAAACGAACGACTAAGGAGGGTTACGATGGAGCAGACAGGAAAAATGGAAGGTGCTGAAAAACGGAATTCTTTGACGCAAAGCAAATGGGCTAAAAACATGGCGCTTATTCGCAAAGACTGGCAGCTGTATACGCTGCTGATCATTCCGATCATATATTTGCTCATATTCAAGTATTTGCCAATGGCCGGAAATATTATTGCCTTTCGCAAGTTTGTACCAGGCGGCAGCATTTTCGGAGAAGAATGGGTTGGATTCTATTATATTAATATGTTCATAAATGATCCGACGTTTTGGCGGGTGTTCAGCAATACACTGATTCTCGGCGGTCTTACTCTATTAATCACCTTTCCAATGCCGATTATCTTCGCGCTGCTGCTGAACGAAGTTAAAGCTAAGCGTTTTAAGAAGTTTGTGCAGACGGCCTCTTACCTGCCTCATTTCTTGTCCATCGTTATCGTAGCAGGTATGGTCCTGCAGTTAACAGCCATCAATGGATCAATCAATACGCTCGTTGAGTTTTTTACAGGAGACAAAATAAATTTTATTCAGCAGGCGGATTGGTTCAGAACAATTTACATTACCTCTGAAGTTTGGCAGGGAATGGGCTGGGGAGCGATCTTGTATCTGGCCGCATTGACCACCATTGATGAAAGCCTGTATGAAGCAGCGAGAATTGATGGAGCAAATCGCTGGAAGCAAACACTTTATATAACGCTGCCAGGTATGCTGCCAACCATTGTTGTTTTGCTCGTACTGAATATCGGCAGCTTTATGGCGGTTGGGTTTGAAAAAATCCTTCTATTATATAATCCGCTGAACTACGAAACAGCTGATGTGATTTCGACTTACTTGTATCGTATCGGTTTAGAATCAAATAATTTCAGCTACGCAACAGCCATTGGCTTGTTCGAATCAATTATCGGGTTAATTCTCGTTTTGTCTGCCAACTTTATTTCGAAAAAATTAACAGAAACAAGTTTATGGTAAGGGGGAGCCGTTATGCAGGAATCCGTTCAGTATAAAGTATTCAAAGTCTTTAATGTGTTTGTCTTGTCCCTTATTGTGTTCTTGACACTTTATCCATTTTTAAACGTTGTGGCGCAGTCTTTCAGCAGTGAATCCTATATTAACGCCGGAGAAGTAAATATCATTCCAAAAGGCTTTAATGTGGAAACATACAAAATGATCATGTCAGACCGGATGTTCTGGATCAATTACAAAAACACGATCGTTTACACAGTGGTAGGGACCGCACTCTCGATGGTTGTGACGACAATGTTTGCTTATGCGCTTTCAAAGAAACGACTCGTCGGACGAAATTTTTTCATCATGTTCGCAGTATTTACGATGTTTTTCAACGGAGGCTTAATTCCGAACTACGTGCTCATTAACACGCTGGGTCTCGACAACTCCATGTGGGCAATTGTTCTGCCGGGCGTGATCAGCATTTATAATATGCTGATTATGAAAGCGTTTTTTGAGAATGTACCCGAAGAGCTGGAGGAAGCGGCCTCTATCGATGGCTTGGGCACGTACGGTATTTTATGGAAAATCATATTGCCTCTGAGTAAAGCGGTAATGGCCACGATGGTGCTTTTTTACGCCGTTGCTTATTGGAATTCCTGGTTTACCGCGTTTCTTTACTTAGATGAAAAGGAATTGTTTCCGGTAACGATTTACCTTCGGAATATGATTGCAGGTGCTTCAGGAAGTATGGCGGCGGGTGCAACATCAGCAGATAACCTGACTCAAATTGCTGCAAATATCAAATCGGTTACCATGGTGCTGACAATACTACCAATCTTGACGATTTACCCGTTCGTTCAGCGTTATTTTGTTTCAGGAGTTATGCTTGGATCCGTTAAGTAAGATGACAAAAAGACACTGTCTTTTTCCATAATTAATGCTCAAACAAAGGGGAGAGAAAAATGAAAAAACGGTTTAAAACATTGGGAGCAGCAACAGCACTGGCAACAGTTTTGGCAGGATGCGGAAATGGGGGCAGTTCATCTGAAGGGGCAGAGGATACAACAAAAGGAGCTATGGACGGCTATGCGGTAGGGGATACTTTCCAAGCGACAGAGGATATTACACTTCCTATTCTGTACCTGGATCAGCCAAATTATCCGTACAACAAAGACTGGCTTCTTTGGAAAGAAATTGAGGAAAGAACGAACGTAGAGCTAGAACCAACGATCGTTCCTTACAGTGATTACGCACAAAAGCGAAGTCTGCTCGTCAGTTCGGGAGATGCACCTTTGTTAATTCCTAAAACATATCCGGGCGAAGAGCAGCCATTTGTTTCATCTGGAGCTATTTTGCCTGTAAGCGATTACGTGGACAAGATGCCCCATTTCCAAGAAAAAGTAGAGAAATGGGAGCTTGAGGAGGAAATTGAGTCGCTTCGTCAGAACGATGGGAAATACTACCTGCTCCCGGGTCTTCACGAAAATGTATGGCCGGATTGGACATTACTTGTCAGAACAGATCTTTTTGAAAAGCATAATATTGCCATCCCGAAAACATGGGAGGAGCTTCAAGGAGCGATGCAGCAGCTGAAAGAGCTTTATCCAGAATCAACTCCACTTTCAGATGCTTATAAATTTAACAGTACACTCAATTTAGCAGCAACAGCATTCGGCACAAAAGCGGGCTGGGGCTTCGGGAATGGATTAACATTTGACGAGTCGTCAGATGAGTTTATCTATTCGGCTACAACAGATGAATACAAAGATTTGCTGACCTACTTCAACCAGCTTGTAGAAGAAGGATTGCTCGATAAAGAAAGCTTTACGCAGGAGGACGATCAGGCTGTCCAGAAATTCGTGACAGGAAAATCGTTCATGATTAACGGAAACTCACAAACTGTTGTCCAGTACCGGAATGATATGGATAAAACGCTTGGTGAAGGAAATTATTCAATTGCCAAAATTACCGTACCCGGCGGCCCGGCAGGACAAGTGATGTCTGGATCAAGATTGGAAAATGGTGTCATGATTTCGTCCAAAGCAGCGGATAGCGAAAATTTCGATGCCATACTGCAATTTGTTGACTGGCTGTACTACAGTGACGAAGGACAGGAGTTTGCAAAGTGGGGCGTTGAAGGTGAAACATTTACGAAAGAAGATGGCAAACGCAAGCTTGCTGAAGATGTGAATTACATTGGTCTGAATCCGGCAGGGACAAAAGATCTTCGCGTCGATTATGGCTTCTCGGGCGGTGTCTTTGCTTACGGTGGAACGACTGATTTATTGCGCTCAATGATGAGTGAGGAAGAAATTGCATTCCAGGAAGATATGGCAAGTACAAGAACGGTTATTCCGGCTGAACCGGCCATTCCATATGCACCGGAAGACAGAGAGCGTGTTACGCTGCTAAGCACACCGCTTAAAGACCATACCGATCAGAATACATTCAAATTTATTTTAGGGGAGCGCAGCCTGGAGGAGTTTGATGCGTTCGTTCAGGAATTGGAAGCGCAGGGCTTACAGGATTACTTGGATGTTTCAAATAAGGCTTATCAGGACAGCAAGTAAAAACGGCCTGAAATAGGAAGGGCAGGATTCCGCTTAACGATAAACGGAATCCTGACTTCATTTCAGCATTAAAGTGGGGCTGGAAAATGAAAAATGTACTTGTAGATGATGTGATCAAAAGGTTAACTCGTTCTGTCCATCTGGAGGAAACCGTTGATGGACTGCTGTCTGGAAGCGGTCAAACGAAAGTAACAGGGATCGTCGTTACGTTTATTGCTTCGCACGAGGTTATCGACCAGGCGATTCAAAAAGGAGCCAACTTGATTATTTCACATGAAGGTTCTTTTTACAGTCATCACCGAGACGACGGCAAACAGCGCCAAGATCCTGTATGTAAGGAAAAGAGCAGGTTGATCAACGATTCAGGAATGGCCATTTACCGTTTTCACGATCATCCGCATCGTTATGAGCCGGATGCTATCACAAACGGTCTAGTGAAAAAACTGGGCTGGGAAGAATTTGTTTTAGAAAAAAACAAAACATCCACAATTGTTTCAATTCCGGAAGCGACAGTCCAAGAAATAGCCAACCGTGTGAAAGAAAAACTTTCCATTCCTTTTGTTCGTATCACGGGGGATGCATCGATGACGTGTTCACGTATTGGCTTGCTTGCAGGATACCGGGGCGGCGGCCAGACGGTGATCCCGCTAATGGGAACAAAAGAAGTCGAAGTGATTATCGCAGGAGAAGGACCTGAATGGGAAGCGCCAGAATACGTGAGAGATGCGGTTTACCAAAAGCGAAACAAAGCGCTGATGTTTATTGGGCATAGTGAAAGTGAAGAGCCGGGAATGAGTGACGTAGCAGAGCTTCTTTCATCTGCTTTTCCTGCTATTCCTGTTCACTTTGCTGCATCGAGACCTTTATTTCAATGG
Source organism: Domibacillus enclensis (assembly GCF_900156125.1). GTDB lineage: Bacteria > Bacillota > Bacilli > Bacillales > Domibacillaceae > Domibacillus > Domibacillus enclensis. Next base: position 255,036 of record NZ_FTLX01000006.1, read on the forward strand.
ATATAGTTTTATAAAATGATGAAAGAGGTGCGAGCATGGAGCAGCGAAAAGAGTTTGGTGAAGGCATTCTTTATATCTTCTCTAATTATATATACAACTTCATGGTGACGAATTTCTTCTTTGCGGCAGCCAATGTTGTTTTTCTGTTTTTCTTTATGACGTTGATCCAGTCTGTTTCAAACAGTCTGCTGTACTACCTGGCTTTAATTCCAGCTGGCCCCGCAATCAGTGCGCTGCTTTATTCGATGGATAAATTAGCGCGTACAGGCGATCTGTCACCCGTTCATGATTTTGCGTATGGCTATAAATCCAACCTGAAGCAAACGCTGCTCATTTGGGCTTCTATTTTGACAGTATTGTTTATTTTAGTAATTGATATCGTGTATATGCGCCAATCAGCTTCACTTGTAAACGTAGCGTTTTCAGCTATTCTTCTCGTGTTTTTGGCCATTTGGGTATTGGTTTCATTAAATGCATTGATCATTAATTCAAGATTTTCATTTCGAAAGCGAGATTTATTTAAAATTTCTGTATTTTATATTTTGAAAAAGTGGAAAACAACGCTTGCCAATGTAGGTTTATTTATGGCAGCTGCCGTTTTTTTATCCGTTACAACCGATTTTCTGCTGCTGTTTCTTTTCAGTCTGCTAGCTTTCTTCATTATGAAGCAGTCGCAGCCTATGTTAAAAGATATTGAGAAGAACTTCGTACAGCCTCAAGAAACCAATAATTATAAAAGAAAGGCAGCGATCTCATGAATAAAATTTATTTTGGTGGAGATTACAACCCGGAGCAATGGCCGGAGCAAGTATGGACAGAGGATTACAACTATTTTAAGGAAGCGGAAATTGACACACTAACGCTCGGTGTTTTCTCGTGGGCGCTCATTCAAAAAAGCGAAGATACATATGATTTCACCGAAATGGATGAAATCATGGAACGAGCTCGAAAAGAAGGCAAGAATGTTTGTATGGCGACAGGGACGGCCGCACATCCGCCATGGATGGCACACCAGTTTCCTGATGTTACCCGTGTTGATTTCGAAGGACGAAAGCATAAGTTCGGCATACGCCACAATTCTTGTCCGAACAGCCCGGCATATAAACGCTTTTCGAAAAAAATGGCGGAAAAAATGGCGGAGCGCTATGGCGACTATGAAAATATCATTGCCTGGCACATTAACAATGAATACGGCGGCTCTTGCTACTGTGAGCACTGTGAAGCAGCATTCCGTGTTTGGCTCAAGAAAAAGTACGGCACGCTCGATAAGCTGAATGAAGCGTGGAACACAAAGTTCTGGTCACATATTTTTTACGACTGGGAAGAAATCGTAGCGCCAAATGCACTAAGTGAGCACTACGGCCGTGAAAACGTTACAGCCTTTCAAGGCATCACTCTTGATTATATGAGATTTAATTCCGACAGCATTCTGAATAATTTTATCGCAGAAAAAGAAGTGCTGAAAAAAGCTACTCCAGCTATTCCGGTTACAACGAACTTTATGGGCATGTACAGACCGCTTGATTATTTTAAATGGGCAGAGCATCTCGATTTTATTTCCTGGGATAACTATCCTCCTGATATGCAGTCTGAAGCCCGCATGGCGTTAACACATGATCTGATGCGCGGCTTAAAGAAAGGAAAGCCGTTCTGGCTGATGGAGCAGACACCGAGCACAACGGCCTGCCGCGATTTTAATGCGGTCAAGCGCCCGGGCGTGATGCGTCTTTGGAGTTACCAGGCGGTTGCTCACGGATCAGATTCGGTTCTGTTTTTCCAAATGAGGCAGTCAAAAGGAGCTTCTGAGAAATATCACGGGGCGGTGCTTGATCACTCCGGTAAAACCGATACACGTGTCTGCATTGAAACGGCGAAGCTTGGTCAGGAATTAGCTAAAATCGGCGACGCCTTCACAGGTGCAGAATCCAAGGCTCGAATTGCCATCGTGTTTGATTGGGACAGCTGGTGGGCCGTTGAAATATCGGACGGACCGTCTCGCTATATCAGCTATCAAAAAACAATGATTGATTACTATAAAGCGCTGTTTCATTACAACGTAGATATTGATTTGATCAGTGTGGATGATGATTTTTCTTCCTATAAGCTGGTGATTGCGCCGCTTCTTCATATGATGAAAAATAATTTTGACCAGCGAATTGAACAATTTGTCCAAAAAGGCGGAACCTTCCTGACAACGTATTTAAGCGGGATTGTCGATGAGAACGATAATGCCATTTTAAGCGAAAGACCGGGCCTTTTGAAAAAGCTGATGGGCATTCGCATTGATGAAACGGATACACTGCATCCCGATGACAAAAATTATATCGAACTAATCGCTGATGGCTGGGAAGGCACTTACAGCTGCGATACAATCTTTGACTTGATTCAAGCCAAGGAAGCAGAAGCGGTTGCCGTTTATGGTGATGACTTTTATAAAGGCATGCCAGCTGTTACAAAAAACCACTTTGAAGCAGGAGAAGCCTGGTATATAGGCGCACAAGTGGAAGCGGGCTTTTTAAAACAATTATTCGGAAAGATTCTAGAGGATCTGGCTATTCAGAATCCAATTAATGCAGAGGAAGGCATTGAAATTCGAAGCCGTTTTAAAGACGAAGAGCAGTACGTTTTTATTTTAAATCATGCACAAAAAGCAAGAAAAGCGGTTTTAGACGGTGTCTACAGGTCGTTACTGGATGACAGACAGTACAACGGCAGCGGCGAAACCATTGAAGTCGCTGCTAAGGATGTAGTGATTTTAAAGAAAATGTAGAAAGTCAAGTGCCATATTAATATGGCACTTGCACCTATTTACAAGTGATTCTTAATAAAGGAGCAAACCAATATGAAGGTAACGTTTCGCTGGTTCGGACAGGATGACGACAGTGTTACTTTAAAACAAATCCGTCAAATTCCCGGCATGTACAGTGTTGTTGGAGCGCTTCATGATCTTCCTGCTGGGGAAGTGTGGCCGCTTGACCGGGTGCTGGCACTCAAAAAGGAAATCGAGCAGGAAGGCATGGCGTTTGATGTGGTTGAAAGCGTAAATGTACATGAGGATATTAAGCTCGGACTGCCCACGCGCGACCGCTACATTGAAGCGTATCAGGAAACGATCCGGAACCTGTCTGAAGCTGGGGTGAAAGTGATCTGCTATAACTTTATGCCGGTTTTTGACTGGACACGCTCCCATCTGGCCAAAGAACTTCCGGATGGTTCAACGGTCATGGCATATGAAAAAGCGAAAGTGGAACAAGTTGATACGCAAGTTCTGATTGACATGATGGGAGAAGAAGCAAAAGTCTTTTCCTTGCCGGGATGGGAACCTGAACGGATGAAAACCATTAAACGCTTATTTGAACAGTACCAGAACATAACAGAGGAGCATCTTTTTGAAAACCTGCGCTACTTCCTGGAGAAAATCATACCCGTAGCCGAAGAATTTAATGTTCGAATGGCGATTCATCCGGATGATCCGCCCTGGCCGATCTTTGGGCTGCCGCGTATTGTAACAAGCAAAGAACAGCTGGAAAGAATTGTTCAGATCGTTGACAGTCCTTCCAATGCAATAACACTTTGTTCGGGCTCTCTCGGTGCTAATCCAGCAAACAATATTCCTGAGATTACCCGCTTTTTTGCTGAAAAAAACAAGATAGCCTTCGCGCATATCCGCAATGTGAAAATCGAAGACAATGGCGACTTTTATGAAAGCTCTCACCGGAGTGAAGACGGATCTATTGATATTTACGCCGTTGTAAAAGCGCTCCATGATACAGGATTTGATGGGTATTTCCGTCCGGACCATGGCCGGATGATCTGGGGAGAAAAAGCTCGTCCGGGCTATGGCTTATATGATCGTGCACTCGGAATTATGTATATATTAGGGATATGGGATAGCCTGGAAAAGGAAAAGGAGGAGAAGCAATATGTTAGCTATTCATCCGGCGCTGCAAAATAAAACGGCAGTTATTACTGGAGGGGGCGGTGTTTTGTGCGGCAGCATGGCAAGAGAATTAGGCCGCCAGGGGATGAATATCGCGATATTAAACCGCACATACGAGAAAGCGGTTAAAACAGCAGAGGATATTCAGCGAGCCGGCGGAACAGCGATAGCCATCCAGTGTGATGTGCTTGATAAAGAAAGTGTCGAACAAGCGGAAAAACGAGTGTTTGAGGAATTTGGTGCATGTGATCTTTTAATTAATGGGGCGGGAGGCAATCACCCGAAAGGGATCACAACGAAAGAAACATTTGAAAAAAGCGATTTGAAAAAAGAAGATATTGTGACATTTTTTGATATGACACCCGAAGGCTTTGAGTTTGTCATGGATTTGAACTTTATCGGGACGCTGATTCCGACGCAAATTTTCTCAAAACGAATGATTGAAAACGGCGGCTCGATTATTAACATTTCTTCCATGAGCGCACCAAGCCCGATGACTAAAGTACCGGCATACAGTGCAGCAAAAGCAGCGATTAATAATTTTACTCAATGGATGGCTGTGCATATGGCTGAAAGCGGCATACGTGTAAATGCGATTGCACCCGGATTTTTTCTGACCGAGCAAAATCGCGGCCTTCTTTTGAAAGAAGACGGAAGCTATACAGAACGGATGGAAAAGATTGTGTCGCATACGCCAATGAGACGACTGGGCAAGCCGGAAGATTTACTCGGCTCACTCCTATGGCTGGCAGATGACACAGCAAGTGGTTTCGTGACAGGCATTATTGTTCCTGTGGATGGCGGCTTTATGTCTTATGCAGGCGTCTAATAGAATGAAGGAGATGATCGAATGAATACCATTCAAACAGTTCAAACAAGCAAGTCCTACAAATGCTGGCTCCAGTATGATGCTGTCGTGAATCAGCAGCGCAAGGAAGAATATTCGGTTATTGCAAAGGTGATTAGCAAGCAATTGGACTCACCGGCTGCAGATGCAGCAGCAGCTGAATTGAAAATGGCCTTTGAGTCTATGCTGGGTATTCATGCGGAAGTAAAGCATGAAAAACCAGAAGCGGGCGTATTGCTGTCCATAGCGGAGTCAGCTGATTATTTAACGGACGAAGGATTTGAAATCAAAAAAGAAGGGTCTCGCCTCCTTATTACCGGAAAAACGGATAAAGGCCTTTTATACGGTGCGTTTCATCTGCTTCGAGGAATGCAGACAGGAGAGCCGCTAGCGAAAATAGAGGGAATTCAAAATCCGGCTAATCCGCTCCGGATGATCAATCAGTGGGACAACATTGACGGAAGCATTGAGCGGGGCTATGCAGGCGCCTCTATTTTTTATGAAAATAACGAGTTTACGAAAGACCTTGGCCGTATTCAGGATTATGCCCGTCTTCTTGCTTCGGTAGGGATTAACGGTGTGTCGATTAATAACGTGAATGTGCATAAAATTGAAACCGATATGATCACCTCTGTTCTTTTGCCAGATGTGGCCAAAATAGCTGACATCTTTAGGCAGTACGGCATCCGTTTATTTTTAAGTGTGAATTTTGCCAGTCCGATTGAGTTAGGCGACTTAAAAACGGCAGACCCGCTGGAGGAAAGCGTGAGACAGTGGTGGAAGAATAAAGCGGAGGAAGTCTATACGTATATTCCGGATTTCGGCGGGTTTGTTGTGAAAGCGGATTCGGAACACCGTCCCGGCCCTTTTACATATGGACGAAACCATGCAGACGGCTCGAATATGCTGGCAGAAGCGTTAGCACCCTTTGGCGGTCTTGTAATCTGGCGCTGCTTCGTTTATAACTGCATGCAGGACTGGCGTGATCGCAAAACAGACCGTGCACGTGCTGCCTATGACCACTTTGAGCCGCTGGACGGTCAGTTTTTAGATAATGTCATTTTGCAAATTAAAAACGGACCGATGGATTTCCAGGTGAGAGAGCCGGTTACACCGCTGTTTGGAGCAATGCCGAAGACCAACCAGGTAATAGAATTTCAGGTGACGCAGGAATATACGGGACAGCAGCGGCACCTTTGCTATCTAGTGCCGCAATGGAAAGAAGTGTTGAACTTTGATACGTATGCAAAAGGGAAAGGATCGGCAGTTAAGCAGGTTGTGGACGGGTCGATGTACGAATATAAACACAGCGGAATAGCGGCGGTTTCGAATATTGGGAACGATGAAAACTGGACAGGCCATACGCTGGCTCAAGCGAATTTCTATGGATACGGACGCCTTACCTGGAATCCGGAGCTTTCCTCAGAAGACATTGCGAAAGAATGGATTTCCCAAACCTTTGGACCGGATGAATCCATGCAGCAGGTGATCTCACATATGCTGCATGATTCCTGGCCGATTTATGAAAGTTATACGGCGCCTCTCGGTGTTGGCTGGATGGTCAACCCGGAGCACCATTACGGACCGAATGTGGATGGCTATGAATACTCTGTCTGGGGGACGTACCACTTTGCAGACTGTAATGGAATTGGTGTGGACCGCACGATCGAATCAGGTACAGGCTATACCAGTCAGTATTTCAAAGAGAATGAACGCTACTATAATTCAATTGATACGTGTCCAGATAATTTGCTTCTCTTTTTCCACCACGTTCCTTACACGCATGTACTGAAGTCGGGAGAAACGGTTATTCAGCATATATATAATACACATTTTGAAGGAGCGGACGAAGCGGCAAATCTTGTGGAAACGTGGTGCTCATTAAAGGACCGCATTGATCCACAGCGCTTTGATGCTGTACTCAAAAGGCTCGAAGAACAGGCAGAACATTCCAAGCAGTGGCGCGATAGGATCAATACGTATTTTTACCGGAAATCCGGCATTGAAGACAAACAAAAACGGACGATTTATTAAAGGAGGTGGAGAATATGAGAGCAATTGTGCTGGAGGAACCGAAAAAGCTGGTGCTGAAACAACTCGAGATCCCGGAGCCTGGAGAAAACGAAGTGCTGATCCAAGTGAAAGCCGTTGGATTATGCGGCTCGGATATCCATTATTATGAACACGGAAAGATCGGAGACTTTATCGTTGAAAAACCGATTATTCTCGGCCATGAAGCATCGGGGGAAATTGTGAAAGCGGGCAAAGGTGTTGTGCATTTGCAGCAAGGACAGCGCGTCACGATTGAACCGGGTGCTACGTGCGGTAAATGTGAGCATTGTCAGAATGGACGTTATAACTTATGTGAAAAGGTGGAATTTTTAGCAACACCTCCATACGACGGCGCTTTTTGTGAATATGTCGTCATGCGCTCCGATCTTGTTTTTCCGATTCCGGACCAGATGAGCTATGAAACGGCAGCTTTAATAGAACCGTTTTCTGTTGGACTGCACGCGGTCAGTCGCGGAAACCTTCAAGAGGGGGAAACGGTTCTGATACTAGGGATGGGACCGATCGGGCTCATGACAGCAGCTGCGGCCAAGCTTCACGGTGCAGGAGTTATTATCGGCGTGGACCTTGAAGACTCAAGGCTTGAGAAAGCAAAAGAAATGGGCGCCACCCATGTAATTAATATCCGGACTGATTCAGTTGATGATAAAATAATGGAATATACAAAACGTAGAGGCGTCGATGTAGCAATCGAAACAGCGGGAAGCCCTGCTGCATTGAAAAGCATGATCGCTGCAGTCCGCCGGGGCGGCAGAGCGGTTATTGTCGGAATGTCTCCGGAAGATGAATCTCCGCTGAACATTGCTCAAATCATTAACAAGGAAATTGATGTAAAGGGGGTGTTCCGTTATCATCACACCTACCCAAAAGCCATTGAACTATTATCATCGGGCAAAGTGAATATTGAACGGATGATTACGGATTCATATGAACTGGAGCAGGCGGAAGAAGCATTTGAAAAATCGATTCATGATAAGCAAAATACATTGAAGATGATGATCTATCCAAACGGCAGGTAACGGTATAGGGGATAAGGCGCAGAGGGGGGGATTGGAGTGGACACGCATGTTTCAAGGGGGCATTCAGCATTATCTACAAAGGAACAAGTGTATCACCTGCTTAAAACGCGCATTTTAAATTTGCAGCTTACACCAGGTACAAGCATTTCGGAAAAGGAAATGTCAATTGAGTTCAATGTGAGCCGTACGCCTGTACGAGAAAGCTTTCTTCGACTGGCTCAGGAAGGGCTGCTTGATATTTATCCGCAAAAAGGCACATTTGTCTCACTTATTGACTTGAACATGGTCGAGGAAGCAAGATTTATGCGGGAGCATCTAGAGCGCGCGGTGGTGCGCATCGCCTGTGAAAAGCTAGATCAGGATCACCTCTTTGCACTTGATCTGAATCTAAGCATGCAGCGGCTCTGTATTGAACAGAAAGATTACAAGAGAATGTTTGAACTGGATCAGGAATTTCACAGAACCATTTTTGAAGGCTGCCGCAAAATGAACGTGTGGCTTGTGATTCAGCAAATGAACAGCCACTTTAACCGGGCTCGTATGCTTCGGCTGGCGACCGATTTAAACTGGGGTGTCATCTTTGAACAGCATACCAGCATTGTAGAAGCGATCAAACAACAGAACGCAGAGAGCGCCGAAAGCTTAATGAAAGAGCACTTAATGATGGCTTCTGTTGACCGGGAATCGTTGAAGAAAAATTATCCGGGATATTTTAAATAAGATGGACGATTGAGTAGAAGTCTTGAAGGCAATTTTTCAAGGCTTTTTTTAATGAGACAAAAAATGATTGTCAGATTATCTAACGAAGTCATTGTGCTGGTAATATCTCCATGATAAGGTAATCATGTTCTTATTTATGTTACTTAATATAACATTACCGTGTCAGGTAGATGGGGAGATGACAGGATGACACCAATTGTTGGATATGCGATTTTACTTATTTTTGGCGTGTTTTTCACGGGGCTGACCATTGTAATGCAGCGCCGCCGCGGTACAGCGATGACCGCAGAGCAGTTTAGTACAGCGGGAAGAAGTGTAGGGACGGGGCTTGCCAGTGCCTCGATCATTGCGGCTTGGACGTGGGCAGCTACACTTATGATGTCTTCGGCAACAGGCTATCAATATGGGATCAGCGGTCCTTACTGGTATGCAGCGGGAGCGACGATTCAAATTTTGCTGTTTGCGATTGTGGCGATTCACTTGAAACGTAAAGCACCAAATGCGCATACATTTCTTGAGTTTATATCACAGCGCTTTGATAAAAAGAATCACCGGTTGATGATGTTCTTTGCGCTTATGACTAATATTATCGTGACAGCGATGGTCATTCTGGGCGGGGCAATTGCTTTGAACTCATTAACGGGCATGAATATTTTTATAGCAGCTTTCCTGATTCCAATTACGTTTACGATTTACACGATGATCGGCGGCTTGAAAGCGTCATTTGTCGCTGATTATTTGAATACCGTCATGATCTTTATTATTTTGGCGATTTTTGCCGCAGCGGTTTATTTTAAGTTCGGTATGACATCTGTGTATGATGGCCTGCAAAATATGGGCGATTCGGCTTCCATGCTGACGATGGCATCCATCCCGGGCTTAATGTTCGGCATGATTAATATTATCGGAAATTTCGGAACGGTTTTTGTGGATCAAGCCTACTGGCAGCGTGCCATTGCAAGTACTGACAGCGCGGCATCCAAGGCGTATATTTATGGAGGCATCGCCTGGTTCTCCATTCCGTTTGCGATTGCGACCTTCCTCGGTGTGAGTGCAGCCGGTCTTGGCATCGCTGTTCCGACACCGGATGCGGTTGCCCCGTTAATGGCAGCAGAGCTTCTCGGTACAGCCGGCTCGATTTTGTTCCTGGCGATGCTGTTTATGGCAGTTATGTCGACAGGTGCCGCTGAGCTGACGGCGATTACAAACATTATCGTGACTGATATTTATTTAAAAAGCGTCAATCCGAAAGCATCGAGCCAGAAGATTTTGGCTGTGTCGCGAAAAGTAACGCTTAGCTTTGGCCTGGCGATGGGCTTGATTTCGGTTTTGTTATTTTACATGGGTATTAGTCTCGGCTTTGTTTACATGGCAATGGGTATTTTTGTAAGTGGAGCGGTTATTCCAGTATCACTCGGACTTATGTGGAAAAAGACAACAAGTACAGGCGCCTTTTATGGTGCGTTGTTCGGCATGATTGGCGGGCTGACAGCGTGGATGACAACCGCGTATGTGAACTTCGGCTTTATCGGTGTTGAATCACTAGGGGACTTAATGTCGATGCTGATCGGCAACTCGACGGTCTTTATCGTCAGCGGTGCCATCGTGATCGGGCATAGCCTGGCAGCGAACCGCGACTTTGATTTTGATTCATTGAAGGACAAGTTTAAGAGCTTTGATGAGCATGGGGGTGAAGAAGAGGAAGAGAAACTCAGAGTGAAGAAAGGAGTGGCGTACGATGGATGAGAAGCAGCTGTTGAAAGATGCCAGAACGTGTACACGCTGGGCGCTTAGCTTGACGGTTGTGTTGATCATTCTTTGGCCGGGCGTCATGTTTTTAACAGGCTATGAGTACAGCCTTACGTTCTTTAAAGGCTGGGCCGCTCTTGCTTTTACGTGGCTGATTGTAGCGGGAACGTTTATTACAGCGCTGCCGATTGTGGAAGCGAGAAAAGCGAAAAAAGCAGGACAGTAAGGAGAGAAGAGGATAGTCCCATAGCGGGCTATCCTTTTTTTGTGTTGATGGTTGATCGTAATTTTCGTTAACAGGCAAATTCCAGGCGTTTGGCGCAATTCTTTCGTTTAGGGCGCAAATCCCATGTTTACGGCGCAATCATCACTTAATTGCAACGTATCTGCAGGAATTGCGCCATACATGGAGAGATCAGCCGATGCGATCATTCTGCTTCCAAGCTTTTCGCGGTTTCACATTGCTTTTCCATTAACAGTGGACAGTAAGGACATTTATCGAAGCCGGGCACTTCTTTGTACAGGCAGCACGTGAGCCGTTTAAAGTTTGCCATCGCATCTTCTGGCGACTGCTTTTGCAGAAATCGTTCATATTGGGGCAAAAGCGACAAATCGCGTGTATCCTTTATAACGTGGACATACATCCACAGCATGTAGCCGAAAAAGTTTTCCCGGGAAATAACTGCGGGCAGCCGGGCATTTTTCGCCATCAGCGAAACGACTGGATCAACAAGACGTTCCAGCAATTTTTCTATCCCCTCATCTCCGCACACTTCCCACCGGTCATGGCTTAATTGAAACAGAATCGGCCACGGCTCTCCTTCACCGATGACAATCTCCACTTCCGCAGCAGAGCCTGTCCACACTTTCCGTTCGGCAGCGAAAACAGCCAGATGGCCTGTGATAAATAAGCCATATCTTCTCATGAACATCGAGGCTGCTGTTGGAGCAGTGAGGACGCCGAGGTCTTGCTGGGCTGATTCTGAAAGCAGCTGTATATTCTCAGCCCACGACCGAACCGTTCCGATTGGCTCGCGTCCTTCCGTAAATTTAAACATCGCTAAATCCATCCCGATCCCCTCCGTTCCTTTCATTATAATAGACGGCCGTTCTTAGAAAAAGCATAAGCCTCACGCCGTTCCTTTGTTCGAACGGTTTCATATTGTATGAATAAGAATGGAGGTGAATGTATATGTACAAAGATGATTGCGGCTGCACAAAGCGGGCAGACTTCAATCCAGGCAAAAAATGCGACAACAGCTGTATCGAAGGACTAAAGGAGCGCCTTCACCGCTGCGAATGGGTTTTGATCTACACAACGGGCGACAGCTCACCCGTGTTCGGTCACATAAAAAAAGTAACATGTGACGTTGTGGTGCTGGAGCAGGTTTCCGTGCCGATGCTTATTCCGTATGTGACAGAGGTGGTTGTGTCTCTTTGCCAAATCACGAAGTTTGTGAAGCTTGGGGGTCCCGGGTTCAACGCGGATAGCGTGACAGATGCCATGAAGAAACGAATGTAATAGAAAGAAGCCGTCACTTTATCAGGTGACGGCTTTTTCTCAGAAAACTATGACCTTTTTCTATTCAGCGCCTCTATAGCTTGGAGAGGAAGCCCCGTTAACTCACTGGTTGTTTCAATGTTCGTGCCGCGCTCAAGAAGCTTTAGGGCAAATTGCTCGTTCATTTGTTGGACGGCTTTTTGTTTAGTGGCTTCCGCTTCCGCTTTTGCTTTCGCAAGTGCTTCTTGGTTGCGTGCCTCTGCCTCAGCAAGTGCTTTTTGGTTACGCGCTTGCATTTCCGCTTGCATTTCTTGATTGCGCGCTTGCATTTCCGCTTGCATTTCTTGGTTACGTGCTTCCATTTCCGCCCGCAATTCTTGGTTGCGTGCCTCCATTTCCGCTCGCACTTCCTGTTTGCGAAGTTCGGCTTCTATAACGACCGATTCCTTATCCAGCAAATCTTTTAGCCGGGCTTCGTACTCCAACCGTTCTTCTTGAGTGGCGCTAAGCTCATCCCAGCGATTAAAGGCAGATTTCAGCGTTTCATCCTTCATGGCAATCTCCTCCAGTTCCAGGTAGATTTTTTCGTAGACGGTTTGATCGCGCTGATCTACAATACCAAGCATCAGCAGCCATCTGGCCAGCACATCACTCCATGGGTCCAGCTTGTTTTCCTTCCAATCTTGAATGAGCTTCGACATTTCAATAAAATGCAATTCCATCACGTCGGTAAGAGGAAACAGCTCTTCCTGCTCCTTTAGATGGAAAATGGTATGAAACTTCTTCGTTTTTAGTAAAGGAAAGTTCAAAATGTTAATGGAAATAACGGGCTGCAGCTGACGGTAGCTCATCCCTTTTTTCATCGGTGCGGCATAAATTCGTGACCAATAATAAATCGTTCGTTTGACCATATCATACTCGTTAGAAAACTGAATTTCAATGTTCACCTGCTCTTTTTTGTCCGTGATCGCAAGAATGTCAAGACGGGAGGATTTGTCGTGCTTGTACTCTCCGGAAAACTCAATGTTCAAGAAAGAAATCGATTGAATCGGATCACGACCGGCTTTTTGCAAAATGGCGTTTAAAAAAACAACGGTAATCTCTTTGTTTTTCTCATTTCCAAACAGTGCTTTAAAGGCAAAATCAATTTTCAGGTCCATCAGTTTATCGAGGGAAACACGTTTCAGCAGCTTTGTCATGAGGATCATCCTTTCAGGGGTGTAAGGGGACATGGCAACCATAACACGAGCTGCCAGAATGCGAAAAAAGCAATAAATCAGTAAATTTCCATTTGATATCACTTTTCCGACATTTTTCGACAGCATCCAGGACGAGGAAGAAGTACAATAAATGAAAATACATAAATGTGGTGATAGAATGGAAAATTTCATTGAAAACCTGCAGGGCTCTCTGCATAAGGGGTTCATTAACCAGTACGAAGCAAAACCGGGCAACTTCAAGCCAGAGCTGTTGCTGAATCATTCTCGACAAAACAAAGCTGTTTTAAATACACTTTTGGAAGAATTGAATAAATGTCACGCATTTCTTTTTTCTGTTGCATTTATCACGGAAAGCGGACTGGCGACACTTAAGTCAAAATTGCTAGACTTAAAGAAAAAAGGAATAAATGGACGGATTTTAACGTCGACCTTTTTGAATTTTAACCAGCCGAAGGTCTTTAAAGAGTTGCTGAAAATTGAAAACGTTGACGTGCGGATGACGGATGTAAAAGGGTTTCACGCGAAGGGCTACATCTTTGATCACGGCGGCTCCTTCTCTTTAATCGTCGGGAGTTCTAACTTAACGGCGCATGCGTTAAAGGTGAATTATGAATGGAATGTGAAGCTGACATCGCATGAAAATGGAGAAATTGTTCATCATGTTAAAGATCAGTTTGAGGATATGTGGGACAAGTCTGTTTCTTTAACAGAGGATTGGATTGACCGGTATGAAGTGACGTACAGCGCGACACAAGAGCAGCGGGCAATGCAGCAGGTGATTGACCCGCCGACGAATTATGTCGCCAACCCGCTTCAACATGCGCTGCAAATTGAGCCGAATAAAATGCAGGAAGCGGCACTTGCTCAAATTAAAGAAGTACGCGAGCAAGGAAAAGAGAAAGCACTCGTTATTTCCGCTACGGGAACTGGAAAAACGTACTTATCCGCCTTTGATGTCCGGGCTTTCCGTCCGAAGAGAATGCTGTTTGTTGTGCACCGCGAGCAGATTTTGCAAAAGGCGATGAAGGATTATCAGCTTATCTTAGGCGGGGCAGACGAGGACTTCGGGATTTTGTCCGGATCATCCAGGCAACTAGATGCCCGTTACATGTTTGCAACTATTCAAACGCTTTCGAAAAAAGAAATGCTGGATCAGCTCCCGCCGGATACGTTTGAATATATAGTCGTTGATGAGGTGCATAAAGCCGGGGCAGCGTCGTATTTACGGGTAATGAAGCACTTTGCGCCGCGCTTTTTAATGGGCATGACCGCAACGCCTGAGCGGACAGACGTATTTAATATATATGAATTGTTCGACTATACGATTGCGTATGAAATCCGCCTGCAGGAAGCGTTGGAAGAAGATATGCTTTGTCCGTTTCATTACTTTGGTGTGACCGATTTGCAGATTAACGGGGAAATTATTGACGAAGCAACGACGTTCACACAGCTCGTTTCAGAAAGCCGGATCGATCACATCGTGGATAAAATCAAGTATTACGGCTTTTCAGGTAAAGAGGTACAAGGGCTTATGTTTTGCAGTCGAAAAGATGAAGCTAGAGAGCTGTCCAGGCAGCTGAATGAGCGCGGCTACCGGACTGCAGCACTAACAGGTGACGACGCGCAGGATGTTCGGATAAGGAAGGTCGAGGAGCTTGAAAATGGCGAGCTTGATTACATTTTAACAGTAGATATTTTCAACGAAGGCATTGATATTCCTTGTGTGAACCAGGTTGTCATGCTCAGGCAGACACAGTCCAGTATTATTTTTATTCAGCAGCTCGGCCGCGGTCTTCGCAAGCATGAATCCAAGGAGTTTGTCACCATTATCGACTTTATCGGCAACTATAAAAACAATTATATGATTCCGGTTGCTTTGTCTGGCGATCAGTCACAAAACAAGGATAACATCCGGCGAAAAACAGCGGAAACAAGTTATATTACCGGTGCATCGACCGTTAATTTTGAAGAGATTGCTCGTAAGAAGATTTTCGAAGCGATCAATAACAGCTCGTTAAACACAGCGAAAATACTAAAAGAAGCCTATTTGAATGTGAAAAATAAAATTGGACGGGAGCCGTTGTTGTACGATTTTGCGGTAAATCATTCGATTGATCCGGTCGTGATTGCGGAGAAATATCAGTCGTATTATCACTTTTTGCTGGCGATGAAAGAAAAACCATTAGAACTGGGCCAATATGAGCAGCAGGTACTTACCATGCTGTCTCTTGAAGTGTTGAATGGAAAAAGGATTCACGAAAGTTTGCTGCTGGCGGAACTGCTTGGGCGAGAGAGCATCAGCCAGAAGGATTTTGAGCATGTCTTAACGGCTCATCATTGCCGAACAGATGCTCAAACGATGGATTCGATGAAAGGGGTAGTGACACTTTCTTTTTTCAATCAGGCAACCAAAATGAAGTACGGAAATGAGCCAATCGTTCTGGAGGAAAACGGTTATTACAGGTTGTCGCCAGAAGTGAGAAAGGCATTAGGTAAATATCCATTTTTCTACGTGCTTGTTACAGATGTTGTTCAAACATCATTGGAAAGAAGCAAACGGTACAACTGCGCGGAAGCATTAACGTTATATGAAAAATACTCCCGCAAGGACGTTTGCCGGCTGCTGAACTGGAGCAGCGATGAAAGCTCGACTATTTACGGCTATAAACCGAAGCATGGGACATGTCCAATTTTTATCACGTATCATAAAAATGAAGAAATTGAATCCAGTGTGAATTATGGAGATGAACTGATGAGTCAGGAGCTGTTAAAATGGTTTACGAGAAGTAAACGGACCCTGCAGTCAGGCGAAGTGCAGCAAATCATTCAAGCGGAGCAAACGGGTCTCGACATTCATATTTTTGTGAAAAAGGATGATGATGAAGGAACGGATTTTTATTATTTAGGAAAAGCGCTGCCGGATCAGAAGTCGGTTGAACAAACAACGATGAAAAACAAAGAGGACAAAGATATTCCGGTCGTGACGATGAACATGGTGATGGAAAAACCAATCGAGCATTCGCTTTATCATTATTTAACAGAAGGAGTCAATTAAATGAAAAAAACGGTGCATGTCGTCGGTGCAGTCATGGAACGGGAGGATCGCAGCATTTTATGTGCGCTCCGCTCTCCTGATATGACGCTGCCGAACTTGTGGGAGTTTCCTGGCGGTAAAATCGAAGCTGGTGAAACGCCGGAGCAAAGCTTAAAAAGAGAAATCCAGGAAGAGCTTGGTTGTGAAGTGTCGGTAGGGGGTCAAATAAAAGATGTGGTGTATGAGTATGAGGCCGTTATCGTTCATCTGCTCACGTATGAAGCGAACATTGTAAACGGAGCGCCTGAAGCAAAGGAACATGCCGAGCTGAAATGGGTAAAGCGGGAGCAGCTTTCAGATTTGACGTGGGCACCGGCAGACATTCCGACGATCGAGGCGCTTCAAAAACAAGGAAATATGCGTTAAAACACAAAAAAAGACCGTTCCATTAAAGGAGCGGTCTTTCGAAAGGGAGAGGGAATTAAAATGGGTAAAGCAACACAATTATTCAGCCGGCGGCGCCCAGTAGGACTCGATGCCTGTAAATGAATCAGTCAGGTGGTAGGCAGATTCGCTGTCTGCTGTTCCGTTTGCCAAAAAGCCATATACAGATTGAAGAAATTTCATGTTGAAAGCCCCCTTGTGTTTGGATTTTGGATCTTGTGTTTATCATAAAGCATAAGAAAACAGCTGTCTGAATAGTTGTGAGCATTTCTTACATATTTTTTGAATGTTCCAACTATTTCGGAGGAGGAAGCAGGATTTTGCAGGGATAGCTGCGAATGAAAAAAGAGGAAGAGCGAATTTGTTTGAGGGAAAGGATTGAAATAGAAACAAACGTTTGGTACGATGGGTAAAGAACGTCAGTTTGGTTTTGTGAAAACAGGAGGGATATTAGATGGCGATTCAACCGTATTTTGTTTTTGATGGAAACTGTGGCGACGTATTGGATTTTTATGAGCGGGTGTTTCAAGCAGAACCAGCAAAGCGTCAAACGTTTGGTGAAATGCCGCCGCACCCCGATCATCCGGTGCCGGAAGAAGTGAAGAATCGAATTATGCATGCCAACATGGAAGTAGAAGGCACTACGCTTATGTTTTCAGATACGTTTCCCGGTATGCCCTTTCAGCAGGGGAGCACGATTACGCTCACGATTGTCAGTGCGGATGAACAAAAGCTCACCTCTTATTTCGAAGGACTGTCTGAAGGCGGCGAAGTAGCGATGCCGCTGCAGGAAACATTCTGGAGCAAGCTGTACGGGCAGGTGCGCGACAAGTATGGCATCGAGTGGCAGGTTAATTATCAATCATGAAGTTCAGCACCGGGGCGTCCGGTGCTTTTTCGCGTTCAGGACAAACAATGAGCGTGATTTCTATATGTGTTCAGTGGTACGATAGAAAGAAAGTGGAGGGCTGTTTCCGCACTCTTTATACGAAAGGAGAAAGATTAGATGAAAACGATACCTTTGAATAAACATGGGCTAAACGCAAGCCAGCTTGTTCTTGGCTGTATGGGATTTGGGGGCGGCTGGAGCCGTGATGCTATCTCGGAAGAACAGGTGAAGCGAATGCACTGGGCGGTTGATGCGGCGATTGAATCCGGCATTAACATGTTTGATCATGCGGACATTTACGCGTATGGAAAAGCGGAGGAAGTGTTCGGGCGTGTACTGAAGGAACGTCCTTCTTTGCGGGATGAAATTTTGATTCAGTCAAAAACAGGCATTACGTTTCCGGACAAAGAAGCGGGGCTGCCGACGCGCTACAATTTTTCCAAGTCGTATATTTTAGCCGGAGTGGATGGGATTTTGTCCCGTCTCGGCGTTGATCATTTGGATACGCTTCTTTTACATAGACCGGATGCACTGATGGAGCCGGACGAGGTGGCGGAGGCGTTTCATGCGCTGAAGTCGTCGGGCAAGGTGCGCTATTTCGGTGTGTCAAATATGAGTGCAGGACAGATCACGTTCTTGCAGCGTGCGCTCAGTGACCGGCTTGTGGTGAATCAGCTGGAGCTGAGCCTGTTGAAAACCGGCTTTTTGGAGTCGGGTGTTCATGTGAATCAAGAGGCGTTTCGTGACACCGTTTTTCCAGAAGGCACGCTCCAGTTTTGCCAGATGGAAAACATTCAAATTCAGGCGTGGAGTCCATTGGCGAAAGGATTGTTTTCCGGAGCGCCGCTTGACGGGCAGCCGGAGCCGGTGCAGCAGACAGCCCGCCTCGTAAAAGAACTGGCCGAGGAAAAAAGAACAACAACAGAAGCGATCGTACTGGCCTGGCTCATGCGGCATCCGGCCAACATTCAGCCGGTCATCGGAACAACGAGCCCTGACCGGATTCGTTCATCTGCGAAAGCAATGAAGGTGGAAATGAGCCGCGATGAGTGGTACAAACTGTATGTCTCATCACGCGGCGTAAATTTGCCATAACCGCCGTGTGTTTGCCGCTGTGGCACGGTTCGTTTACCATAAAGGAAGACTATTCAGACAGGAGTGCAGAAAATGTATAAGTTAATTGCCATTGATATGGATGGGACGCTTTTAAATGATCATCACGAAGTAACAGCTGAGGTGCGCAGTGCGCTTGATGATGCGCGGGATCAAGGGGTCAAGGTGGTCCTTTGTACAGGGCGTCCGCTCGCAGGAGTGCGCCGTTACTTAAAAGACTTGCGCCTTGAAGACGAAGAGGATTTTGTCATTGCGTATAATGGGGCAATTGTGCAGAATACGCACTCTGACGAAGTCGTGTTCAAGCAGTCACTCGGGTACGACGATTTTCGATCGCTTCATGATTTAAGCCGGACGCTCGATACGCCGATGCATTTCTTCGACACGGAATACTTGTATACAACGAACAAATTAATCAGCCCGTACACGGTGCATGAAGCGTTTATTACGAAAATTCCGTTCCGCCATACGACGTTCGATGAAGTGCCACAGGATATTGCGATGCCAAAGGTGATGTTTATTGATGAGCCGGAGCGGTTAGACCGGGCGATTGCGTCGATTCCAGCCGAGATTAACGACCGGTACATGATGGTGAAAAGTGCACCATTTTATTTAGAAATTTTGCATAGAGAAGTAAGCAAGGGAAATGCGGTGAAGCGGTTGTCAGAAAAGCTCGGCATTCAGCGCGAGGAAGTGATGACGATTGGTGATAACGGCAACGATCTGTCGATGATTCAGTTTGCGGGCTGCGGTGTGGCAATGGAAAATGCCATTCCGATGGTGAAGGAAGCAGCGGATTATCATACGAAATCCAACAATGAGCATGGTGTTGCCCATGTGATCCGGGAATTGGTTCTTTCATAATCTCGGGAAAAAAGAGTGAGCGCCGGAATACCCGAGGATCGTCTGCGGGATTCCGGCGCTTTTTTTAGTTATTGTTTCCCTTTAACAGCAAATAAATCGCTTGTGTCCCTTTGTCATCATGCCCTTGTTCAGACAGCTGGTCATACAGCGATTTGGCCAGCGTCAGGCCTGGTGTGTTCATACCCATCGCTTCGGCTGATTCAATCGCAATGTTCATATCTTTAATAAAGTGCTTGATGTAAAAGCCCGGCTCAAAGTCTCCCTTGATCATACGAGGAGCAAGGTTTGAAAGCGACCAGCTGCCCGCGGCTCCGCTACCGATGCTGTCGAGCACACGCTCCGGATCAAGCCCTGCTTGCTCGGCGTATACAATCGCTTCTGCTACGCCCATCATGTTCGAGGCGATGGCGATCTGGTTGCACATTTTTGTATGTTGGCCGGCACCGGCTTCTCCTTGCCGGATGACATTTCCACCCATTACGTCAAGAATCGGCTTAATCTCATTGAAGTCTGCTTCCGCGCCGCCTGCCATAATCGTCAAAGTTCCGTTTTTCGCTCCGACATCACCGCCGGAGACCGGTGCATCTAAAACATGCACGTTTTTCTTTTTTCCTTCTTCGTACAGCTTTTTCGCTAACATCGGGCTGGAGGTTGTCATATCAATGGCATAAGAGCCCGGCTTTGCATTAGCAAGGATGCCGTCGTCCTTCAAGTAAACCGCTTCCACATCACTTGGATAGCCAACGATCGTAATGATGACGTCTGCTGCCTTCGCAACCTCTGCCGGTGTTTCCTTCCAGACCGCACCCGCATCCAGCAGGTCTTCTGCTTTGGCTTTTGTCCGGTTGTACACGACGACCGGGTAGCCGGCGTTCATTAAATGTCCGGCCATGCTTTTGCCCATAACGCCTGTTCCGATAAACCCAACTGTTTTGTTCATATGTACCCGCTCCTTCCAAAGATCGCTTGCTTCCTCATTGTACCAAAAAATGTTTTTGGACAGAACAAAAGTGGTACAATGCAAGAGTTAAGGGGGCGATGGGGATGTCAGCACAGGTGAACCGGTTTAATGACGTCATTCGAAAGCTGAGAAAGCAGCTGTTTGGCAAAGGGCCAGAGCGGATGGAAACGGTGTTTGTTCAGAATATGGCGGTCACGACACTGTATGGCAATTTAACACCGACTGAAAAATTTATTGCGGGCACGGACGAAGGAAAAGAAATGGTTCACGCCGCCAGGACGAGGCTCATTCAGGATGTATATGCGAAAGCGCCGCCTGATGGGCTGGAAGAAATCGTCGGAGCAAAATTTGTTCATTTGTTTTCAGATATTAAAGTAGAAGAAGATATGGCTGTGTCGGTGTTTGTATTTGACCGGCCGATTGTTTAAAGGGGGAAAGAGGCGTTGAAGGACATACAGCGGGAAAGGACGATTATCCGCTTTCAAAACGGACAGGCGGAAACGATAGCCGATACGATTGTCACCGAGCAGCCGGTTACGGTGAAAATAAACGGCGAAGAGTTTGTGACAATGGTGTGCTCGCCGGATTACATAGAAGACATGGTGATCGGCTATTTAGCATCAGAGGGCGTCATTCGCCGCTACAAAGACATTCATCGATTGCGAGTGGACGATTCCGGCTTTGTCCATGTAGAGCTGCAACGGATGAATCCTCTTTTTCAACAGCTGCAAAACAAACGGTACATTACGTCGTGCTGCGGCATGAGCAGGCAAGGCTTTGTGTTTGCAAATGATGCGCTGACCGCAAAGAAGCTGCACGATATCCATATTCAGGCGACACCGGCGCTTTGTTTTTCACTGATGGAAAACCTGCAAAAAGAAGCGGCTGTTTTTAAACAAACAGGAGGTGTTCATAACGCGGCGCTCGGGGATGAGTCCGGTATTCTATTGAGCAGAATGGACATCGGCCGGCATAATGCGCTCGATAAGCTGTATGGCTACTGCTTAAAAAACGGACTTTCCACAAGAGGGAAAATTCTCGTATTCAGCGGACGTATTTCCTCGGAAATATTGTTAAAGGCGGCGAAGATCGGCTGTGAGATTGTCCTGTCGAAATCAGCTCCGACTGAATTTGCGCTTCAGTCTGCGGAAGAGCTGGGCATCACAACCGTCGGATTTATCCGCAATGAATCCATGAATATTTACACGGTGCCAGAGCGGATTATGTTGCCTTAACGATGCTATTCTGATAAAATAGGTAGCGCTTACATGAAAATGCCAGACGAGATGAAGGTAAGGCATGGCCTGTTTTTCTTTTATCCATCATACTAATGGTGTTTGGCGCTTCTGCAAGCGATGCAGAGGCATTAGACAGCGTTTAAAAAGCTTATATCCATAAGCTTTTTGAGCGCTGTCCTTTTTTGTTTTTTTAAAGAAGAAAAAGGGTATTCTAGGAAGGTTCGCATACAGGCGTGTGTTGACTGGCTGACGAAGGAAAAATAGAGAGGAGTTTTTGCGTTGACGGAATACGTGGGGATTCAAGTGAATGGGCGAAAGATGAGCATTCCGGGTGACGTGTCGGTGATGCAGGCATTAAAGGAACAGGCGATTGACATTCCGAGTGTGTGCTATCATCCGGCGCTTGGCGCAATTGAAACATGTGATACGTGTATTGTGCAGGTGAATGGAGAATTTGTCCGGTCCTGTTCAACGACCATTCGGGAGGGTGATGTCATAGATGCTGTCTCACCGGATGTAAAAAAAGCACAGGACATTGCAATGGACCGGATTCTGTACAATCATGAGCTTTACTGTACAGTGTGTGACTACAATAACGGCCGCTGTGAAGTACATAACACGGTCAAGCAGATGCAAATCGAACACCAAAGCGAGCCGTTTGAACCGAAGCCGCATGAAATCGATCAGTCGAATCCGTTTTACCGGTATGATCCGGATCAATGCATTTTGTGCGGGCGCTGCGTGGAGGCGTGCCAGGATGTGCAGGTGACGGAAACGCTATCGATCGACTGGAGCTTAAAACGTCCGCGTGTGATTTGGGATAAAAACTCTGCGATCAACGAATCATCATGTGTATCATGCGGTCATTGCTCAACAGTTTGTCCGTGTAATGCGATGATGGAAAAAGGAATGGAAGGCGAAGCTGGATTTTTAACCGGTATTCAAAAGCCGACACTTCGACCGATGATTGAACTGACAAAAAATGTTGAAACCGGTTACAGTTCGATTTTAGCGGTGTCAGATGTGGAAGCGGCAATGCGGGAGTCGCGTATTAAAAAAACAAAAACCGTCTGCACGTATTGCGGCGTCGGCTGCAGCTTCGACGTATGGACGAAGGACCGGAAAATTTTAAAGGTCGAGCCGCAAATGGAAGCACCGGCCAATGGCATTTCCACCTGCGTCAAAGGAAAGTTCGGCTGGGATTTTGTCAACAGTGAAGAGCGTTTGACGAAGCCGCTGATTCGTGAAGGTGATGTGTTCCGTGAAGCGGAATGGGAAGAGGCGCTTGCCTTGATTGAAGGGAAATTCAAGCAGGCAAAGGACACCTACGGACCGGATTCGATGGCGTTTATTTCGTCCTCCAAATGCACAAACGAAGAATCGTATTTAATGCAAAAGCTCGCCCGAGGAGTGATTGGGACGAATAATATCGACAACTGCTCGCGCTATTGCCAGACACCGGCGACGATGGGCTTGTTCCGTACGGTCGGACACGGCGGCGACTCCGGATCGATTACAGATATCGAGCAGGCAGGGCTGATCATCGTCGTAGGATCCAACACGTCAGAGTCTCATCCGGTTTTAGCGACGAGAGTGAAGCGGTCGCACAAGCTAAACGGACAAAAGCTGATCGTCTCGGATTTGCGAAAGCATGAGATGGCAGAGCGCGCGGACCTGTTTATTCAGCCGAAGTCAGGAACCGATCTTGTCTGGCTGTCTGCTGTAACGAAGTACATCGTGGATCAAGGCTGGGCGGACGAGGCGTTTCTAATGAACCGTGTTAACGGACTTGATGAGTATGTAAAAAGCCTGGACAAGTATACGATGGACTACGCAGAGCAGGTGACAGGCCTTCCGAAAGAAACGATGATTCAGGTGGCGAACGCCATTCATGAATCCCCTACAACGAGCGTGCTATGGGCAATGGGTGTTACACAGCATTTAGGCGGCAGCGATACGAGCACCGCCATTTCCAACCTTCTTCTCATTACCGGAAACTACGGTAAGCCGGGGGCGGGCAGCTATCCGCTTCGGGGTCATAACAACGTGCAGGGTGCGAGTGACTTTGGCAGTATGCCGGACCGTTTTCCGGGCTATGAAAAAGTGGCAGACGACGCCGTTCGTGCTAAATATGAAAAGGGCTGGGGCGTAACCATTCCGGCAAAGCCTGGCATGAACAACCACGAAATGGTGTCCGGCATCCATGCAGGTGATGTGAAGGTCATGTACTTAAAAGGGGAAGACATGGGGATGGTCGATTCCAATTTAAACTATGTACATGAAGCGTTTGAGAAGCTCGATTTCTTCGTGGTGCAGGATATTTTCTTATCCAAAACGGCTCAGTACGCCGACGTTGTGCTGCCAGCTGCCCCGTCATTTGAAAAAGAAGGGACATTCACGAACACAGAGCGCCGGATTCAGCGGCTGTATCAGGTGTTTGAACCAAAGGGCGATTCAAAGCCGGACTGGCAGATTATTATGGACATCGCCAACCGTCTTGGTGCCGGCTGGACGTACCATCATCCGGGTGAGATTATGGCAGAGGCCGCAAGCTTAATGCCGCTTTATGCCGGCGTAACGTATGAACGGCTGGAAGGATACAACAGCCTGCAATGGCCGGTGGCGGCAGATGGAACCGATACACCGCTGCTGTTTCTTGACGAATTTCCGTTCCCGGATGGGAAAGCGAGATTGTTCCCGGTTGACTGGACAAAGCCGCTTGAATATGACGAGGAATATGATCTTCACGTCAACAACGGCCGCTTGCTGGAGCATTTCCATGAAGGCAACATGACGTATAAATCAAAAGGCATTACCTCGAAAACACCGAACGTCTTTTTGGAGGTTTCACCGGAGCTTGCAGCCGAGCGCGGTCTTGAAGACGGCACGCTTGTCCGGTTAACGTCGCCGTACGGCAGTGTGAAAGTATCGTGTCTGGTCACAGACCGGGTAAAAGGCAAGGAAGTGTACTTGCCGATGAATGACTCGGGTGAGGGTGCGATCAACTATTTAACGAGCAGTTATGCGGACAAGGACACGGATACGCCGGCATACAAGGAAACAAGCGCTAAAATGGAAATCTTAAAAGCAAAAGGCGACAGCCCGCTGCCGCGCATCAACTCCCGCAATGGGAATCCGCAGCCGCAGATCGGTGTACAGGTTCAGAAAAAATGGGCACGTGCCGATTATATTTTCCCAGGTGATCTTGTCAAGAAAGGGGCGAACCGTCGTGGCTAAAGCAACCACAACCATTCACCGTCTTCAATTAAGTGAAGAAGAGCAGCGCCGCCGAGATCTGGAGGAAATCGAAACGATCCTGATTGAAAACAAGGAGGCGCTCGCTTCCTTTTTGCAGCTGTTGACGGAAGTGGATAAGCGGGGCGGCCTGGAGATGGCGTCCAGCTTGTTCAGCGAGGGAGACCGTGTGCTGGATGTACTCGTGAAGGCTGTCGACAAGCCGGAGGCAGCCGCTATTTTGAAAAATGGCCTGCTTATGGTTGGCACACTTGGAAAGCTGAATGCAGCCGAATTGGGTCCGCTCGTAAACACGCTAAACGGCGTGATCAAGATTGCTTCTAAAGTCAGTCAGACACCATCGATCACAAAGGGGAATGGGAAAGGGTGGATGATCGCAGCGGGTCTTGCAGGCGCTGCACTCATTTCTAGAAAAATAAGCCGGTAACGAGGGGGATTCCCTCTTGTCGGTCAACTCGGTTGCCAAACGAAAGGGGTATAAGCGTATGGAAAAAGGTAAAAACCGGTGGCTCATTGCCGCAGCAGCAGTGGGCATTCATTTATCCATTGGCTCCGTTTATTCATGGAGTGTGTTCACGAATCCGTTAAACGAGGAGCACGGATGGGGATTAACCGAAATCTCGCTCACATTCAGTATTGCGATTTTCTTTCTCGGACTGTCAGCGGCTTTTATGGGCCATTTCGTTGAAAAGCACGGACCGCGAAAAGCCGGCTTGATTGCTTCGGTATTTTTCGGTCTCGGGATGATCGGGTCAGGCTTTGCCAATAGCATTGATTCCTTGTATTTGCTTTATTTCTTTTACGGAGCCATGGGAGGCATTGGGCTTGGGATCGGCTATATCACGCCCGTTTCGTCGCTGGTCAAGTGGTTTCCTGACCGGCGCGGACTTGCGACAGGTCTTGCTATTATGGGGTTCGGGTTTGCGTCGCTTATTGCAAGCCCGATTATTGCCCGTTTAATTAACAGCATTGGCATCAGCAATACGTTTTATTTACTGGGCGCGATTTATTTTGTGGTCATGATTCTTTCCTCCCTGTACTTGGCTCCGCCACCAAAAGGCTGGCTGCCGGCAGGCATGAAGGAAGATCAAACGGGCAAAGAAACGAGAAAAACCGATTTGTCTGAACTGACTGCCAATGAAGCGGTGAAAACCGTCCGCTTTTGGGCGCTCTGGTCAATGTTGTTCATTAATGTCACATGCGGCATTGCCGTCATCTCGGTTGCGTCGCCAATGGCCCAGGATATTGCTGGTCTTTCAGCGGCTGCAGCAGCAACAATGGTAGGGATTATGGGTTTGTTTAACGGATTTGGCCGGATTGGCTGGGCATCGATTTCGGATTATATCGGCCGGCCGAATGTATATACAGCATTTTTTGCCATTCAAATTGTCGCGTTTATGCTGCTGCCGAATTTAACAAATGCCCTTCTTTTTCAACTCGTTGTGTTTATTATCCTGTCTTGCTATGGCGGCGGCTTCGCGTCTATTCCGGCATACATTGGGGATTTATTCGGCACAAAGCAGCTCGGGGCGATTCACGGCTATATTTTAACAGCCTGGGCTGCAGCTGGGCTCGTTGGGCCTATTGTTGCATCGAACATCCGGGAAGCAACGAACAGCTACTCACTGACGCTGTATATCTTTACAGCCGCTTTTGTGGTGGCACTGGTGATTTCGCTGCTAGTCCGTGTAAACATTCGCAAAGTACGGGCAGCGAATCAATCCGCCGTGAAGGCGTAGCGAGGTAGCATCTGGAATGACCGGAAAACCGTCGCGGATGACCGGAAAATTGCCCAGAAGACCGGAAACACATTATGAATGACCGGAATAGGTGGATTCCGGTCATCGGCTCGGCGAATCCGGTCGTTTTTGCACTTAATCCGGTCATCCGGCGGCTGAACAAAAAGAAGCGGCTTCCCATTTGCGGGAAGCCGCTTTGTGCTTTATTTCAACAAGCCGACCATTTTCAAGCCGTTTAAAATGCCATCCTCGTGCACATTAGAGGTCACATGCTTGGCGGCATTCCGTGCATCCTCATGTCCGTCGCCCATCGCTACGCTGTTCACAACCGTCTTCAGCATTTCCACGTCATTTAAGCCGTCGCCAAACGCATAAATATCCTCGGGTGCGATATCCAGCTTTTCGATGATTTTTTCAATGCCCTTCGCTTTTGAGCCGCCTGCCGGAACGATATCGACAGAATACGGATGCCAGCGGACAAAGTCGAATTCAGGAAATTGCTTTTCATATTCTTTATCTTCAGGGTCCTGGCAGAAAAGAAGTGACTGATACAGCTCGCGTCCTTCATGATACGTTGGGTCATGATCCGGGAAGTAGTTAATTTTCAGGGAATCAATACCTGCTGTTACATGCTCATGCTCCGGCGTATTGGCCTTCATATCTTCGTGATCCATGAACACAACCGGATGATTATGCTCAACCGCAATGTCCGTTAAGCGGAGCAGGGCTTCTTTGTTCAGCGGATTTCGGTAAAGAGGCTCACCTTTAAATACAACGTACTGTCCATTGTAGCTCACAAATGTTTCAATGCCCAGTTCCTCACGCAACCCCTCGAACATAAATGGTGCGCGTCCTGTTGCAATCGCCACCTCATAACCGAGTTCTTTCAGATCCTGAATCGCCTGGCGGGTGGAAGCAGGCAGCTGTTTTTCGTGGTCGTACAACGTGCCGTCTATATCAAAGAAAATAATTTTTTGGCTCATAAAAATCCCCTTCGCATTTTATTTTCCTCTTATATACTAGCAAATGCCAGCACATTGAACAATTGAAATGTCGTGTAACCGCTTTTAATTATCTGAAAAATTAATGAGGATTTGCTTGACGAAATAGAGGGACCATATTATGATATTTACAAATGTAACATATAAGAACAAAAGTAAAGGGAGGAAAAATCATGGTAACAAAATTAAGCCTGCCCACCTCAATCACGGATGAAAAGCTGAAGGATTTATATAAAGAAATGTGGCTGATCCGCTACTTTGATGAAAAGGTCGATCAGTTTTTTGCGAAAGGACTTATTCATGGAACAACGCACCTTTGCGTTGGACAGGAAGCCTCCGCTGCGGGATCGATCGCGGTTCTGGAGCCAAAGGACAAAATTGTCAGCACACACCGCGGCCATGGCCACTGTATTTCCAAAGAAGGCGACGTCAACAAAATGATGGCCGAGCTGTTTGGCCGTGAAACCGGTTACTGCAAAGGAAAAGGCGGCTCGATGCACATTGCCGATGTGGAAAAAGGCAACCTCGGCGCAAACGGAATCGTCGGAGGCGGCATTCCGCTGGCGGTTGGCGCGGCATTGACGTCGAAAATGAAAAAGGAACAGTATGTGGTGCTTTGCTTTTTCGGGGACGGCGCGTCAAACGAAGGAAGCTTTCATGAAGCGGTGAATTTGGCGGCAATTTGGGATCTGCCGGTTGTGTTTATTTGTGAAAACAATCAGTACGGCATGAGCGGGCCGGTCAAGGATATGACGCGTGTTGAACACATTGCGGACCGGGCGGCGGCATACGGCATCCCGGGCAAGATCGTCGACGGCTGTGACATGGTCGAGATTATGAATGAAGTGGACGAAGCGGTTCAGTACGCACGCGCGGGCAAAGGACCGACACTGATTGAAATGAAAACATACCGCTGGAAGGGCCACTCCAAGTCAGATGCGAAAAAGTACCGTACGCGTGAGGAAGAAAACGAGTGGAGAGCCAAGGACGGCATTAAACGATTCAAGGAAACGCTGCTTGAAGCAGGTGTATTGACCGAAGACGAAGCGAAGGTCTTGCAGGAGCAGGCCAAGCAGGAGATTGAAGAAGCAGTCCAGTTTGCGGAAGCGAGTCCGGAGCCGTCGATTGATACGTTAGAAGAAGACGTGTACGCGTAAAAACAGGAGGGGTGAAAACGATGACAAAAAGAGAGATTACGTATTTAGAAGCGGTACGGGAAGCGATGAGTCAGGAAATGCGCCAAAATGAGGACGTGTTTATTCTTGGAGAAGATATCGGTGTGTACGGCGGGGCGTTCGGTGTCACCCGTGGCATGATCGAGGAATTCGGACCGGAGCGGGTGCGCAATACACCGATTTCAGAAGCTGCTATTTCCGGTGCAGCTGTAGGTGCGGCGCTGACTGGCATGCGGCCGATTTTGGAGCTTCAATTTTCCGACTTCATTACGATTGCGATGGATCAAATGGTTAATCAGGCAGCGAAAACCCGCTACATGTTCGGCGGCAAAGGAAAGGTGCCAATGGTACTCCGGACCCCGTCCGGCTCAGGCACAGGTGCAGCTGCTCAGCACTCGCAAAGCTTAGAGGCCTGGATGGCGCATATTCCAGGATTAAAAGTTGTACAGCCATCCACAGCGTATGACGTAAAGGGCTTATTAAAAGCGGCAATGGATGACGACAATCCAGTTGTTTTTTATGAACATAAGTTACTGTATAAAACATCTGATCAGGTGCCGGAAGAGCAATACTCGATTCCACTTGGCAAAGCGGACATAAAGCGAGAAGGGACAGATGTGACGCTTGTCGCAACAGCGCTCATGGTGCATAAAGCGCTTGAAGCAGCGGCAGAGCTTGAAAAAGAAGGCATCAGTGTGGAAGTGATCGACCCGCGGACGATCGTGCCACTTGATGAAGAAGCGATCATCAACTCGGTCAAGAAAACGGGCCGTCTCATCGTGGCGCATGAAGCCGTTAAGCGCGGCGGCATCGGTGGCGAAATTGCCAGCATGATTGCGGAAAGTGAAGCATTCGATTACCTGGACGCGCCAATAAAGCGCCTCGGGGGACTCGCTGTGCCGATTCCATACAACCCGACGCTTGAAAAAGCTGCAACACCTCAAGTGCCGGATATTATTGCCGCTGTGAAAGAAACCGTTCAAAACAAATAAGAAGGAGGGAGACACGATGCCAAACGAAATTTTCATGCCAAAGCTGAGCAGCACGATGGAAGCCGGCACCCTCCTTCAATGGTTCAAGGAAGAGGGAGACAGCGTCGAGATCGGCGAACCGCTTTTTGAAATTATGACCGACAAGATCAATATTGAAGTTGAATCTTATGATGAAGGCATTCTTTTAAAAAAATACTTTGGAGAAGACGACCAGGTGCCGGTCAATCACGTGATCGGCTACATCGGGACTGAAGGGGAAGCGGTACCGGAAGAGCCGCCAGGGGTGTCTGGTGCGGAACAGGAGGAAGAAAAACCTGTTCAGGAAGCTTCACCAGCGCAGGCACCAACAGTATCCGCCGCTGAAGGGGAAAAAATACGTGCCACACCAGCCGCCCGGCAGCTTGCCCGCACGGAAAACATAACGCTTCAGGAGGTGCAGGGAAGCGGGCCAAATGGACGTGTGCATAAAAAGGATGTTGCCGCTCATACATCAAGCCGCCCAGCCGAAGCAAAAGCGACACCGCTCGCCCGCAAAATCGCGGAAGGTGAACAAGTGGATCTATCGAACGTGCAGGGAAGCGGGGCCAACGGAAAAATCGTCAAGCAGGACGTGATTTCCGTGAAGCGCACAACAGATCCAGCCTCTGTCATCTCCACACGCAAAAAAATGTCCGGCATGCGCAAAGTCATCGCCGAGCGTATGGTGCAAAGCA
Source organism: Domibacillus enclensis (assembly GCF_900156125.1). Lineage (GTDB taxonomy): Bacteria > Bacillota > Bacilli > Bacillales > Domibacillaceae > Domibacillus > Domibacillus enclensis. Next base: position 285,520 of record NZ_FTLX01000006.1, read on the forward strand.
AGCAGACGGCTCCTCACGTGACGATGACGAGCGAAATCGATATGACAAAGGTGAAGGAGCTGCGCGCAGCGCTTTTGCCGGTGGTCGAAAAGCAAACCGGCTTCCGCTTGTCGTATACCGAAATTTTGATGAAAGCAACCGCTGCGGCTCTTTCTCGTCACCCGGCTATTAATGTATCGCTTGAAGGTGACGAAATTGTTCAGCACGGCCACGTTCACCTCGGACTTGCTGTCGCGGTCAATGACGGACTGATGGTGCCGGTGGTGAAGGACGTGCTGGCAAAGGGACTGGCAGAGCTGACACAGGGTGCCAAAGAGATCGGCCAGCTGGCACGGAACAACAAGCTGCGTCCGGATCAGATGAAGGGGTCGACCTTTACCATCAGCAACATCGGCATGTATGCAGTGGATATGTTCACGCCGGTCATTAACCAGCCGGAAAGTGCGATTTTAGGCGTTGGCCGGATGCAGGATAAGCCGGTCGCCGTAAACGGGGCGCTTGAAATCCGTCCGATGATGACGCTTAGCCTGTCCTTTGACCACCGGATTATTGACGGGGCACCAGCGGCGGCATTCCTGACTGAACTGAAAGACATTCTGGAAAATCCATACGAGCTGCTCGTTTAAGGAGGCGAAACGAACATGACAGCATCATACGATATCGTCGTCATCGGCGGCGGACCAGGCGGCTACGTGGCAGCGCTTCATGCGGCCGAGCTCGGGAAAAAAGCTGCGCTTATTGAGCCGGATTTTTTAGGCGGCACCTGCTTGAACCGCGGCTGTATCCCGTCCAAAACACTGCTGAAGCATGCGGAAATTATCGAATCCATTGAAAAAGCAAAGGACTGGGGCATTGAAACTGGTGAGCTGACATTGTCCTTTGATAAAATGAAAAAACGGAAAAATGATGTGATCGAACGGCTTCGCAGCGGGATCGCCTTTTTGCTGAAGCAAGGCAAAATTGACGTCTACAACGGCTTTGGTTCGGTACAGGAGGACGGGAGTGTGCGCGTCAAAACCGAGGCGGGAGAGGAAACGATTCAGGCCGGCCGTGTCATTGTGGCCACAGGGTCGACACCAGCGGTTCCGCCGATTTCAGGGCTTGACAAAGTACAATTTGATACGAGCGATACGATTTTTGATATCGCAGAGATTCCAAAATCGGTCGTCATTATCGGCGGCGGTGTGATCGGCATGGAGTTTGCCTGCATTTTTTCTTCGCTCAAAACGAACGTGACGGTTGTGGAAGCGGCCGACCGCATTATTCCAACGGAGGATGCGGAGGCGGGCAAGCTGCTGGCGAAGGTGCTCAAGAAAAAAGGCATTACCCTTCATACAAAATCAAAGGTGCAGTCGGTCCGTGAACAAAACGGCCTCAAAACGGTTGTATGCCTGGATGCTAAAGGGAGCGAGTTCACTGTTGAAGCAGAAACCCTTCTCGTCAGCACCGGACGCCGGCCGAACCTGTCGGCAACTAATGAGCTGAGCCTATCGATGAATGGTCCGTTTATTCAAGTGAATGAAAAAATGGAGACGAGCCAGCCGAATGTGTACGCTGTTGGCGATGTGATCGGTGGCTGGCAGCTGGCTCATGCGGCCAGCGCAGAGGGCGTCGTTGCGGCAAATAACGCGTCGGGCGTAGTGGATGCGATGGATTACAAAGTGATGCCGCGCTGCATTTACACGTTCCCTGAAATCGCTGGTGTTGGTCTGACGGAAGAGGAAGCGAAAGCACAGGGAATTGATGTGCGCGTGGAGAAATTTGATTTTGCCGGCAGCGGCAAGGCGCTTGCTTCCGGTGAACCGGACGGCTTTACGAAAATCATCTATGAAGCCCAGTACGGTGAGATCATTGGCGTCGTCATGGCCGGGTCGCATGTGACGGAAATGATTTCTGAAGCATCCGCATTCATGTATTTAGAAGGCACCATCGACGAAGCAGCAAAAATGGTGCATCCACATCCGACCATTTCGGAAACATTTTTTGAAGCAGCTGTTCATTCGGTGAATAAGCTGAGAAAACAAGCGTAAAAACAAGCTATTTTTCGGCGCAATTCTTGACGATACGGCGCAATTCCACCGTAATTGCGCCGAAGGACCGACCAAGGAGAAAGGGGGAAACGGCATGGGGCAGCAGGATGCACATCGATTAATGGTGAAAACCGCTTCACTTTACTACCATGATGAATGGACGCAGTCGCAAATTTCAAAGCAGATCGGCTTGTCCCGTCCGATTGTCTCCCGCCTTCTTCAGCAGGCAAAGGATACAGGCATTGTCGAGATTTTTATTAAAGATGAAACCGTGCATACAGTGGCTCTGGAGCAACAGCTGGAAACGGTTTTTGGCCTCGATGAAGCAGTGGTGGTTCCGGAGAAGCACGCGAATGGCGGTTCAATGAAAAGAGCTGTAGCCGCAGCGGGCGCGTCCTATGCGGCGAAAAAAGCGAAGCATGTGCAAACACTCGGGATTTCATGGGGCACGACAATGGCCGAACTCGTTAAGCAGTTCCCGTATGAAAAGCGGCCGGAATGGCATATTGTGCCCCTTGAAGGCGGGATGGGGCGGGATTCCATTGATATTCATGCGAACCATCTCGCGTACGAGCTTGCGAAAAAAACACAGGCCTCCTGCTCGTACCTGTATGCGCCGGCGATTGTTGATTCAGAGGAAATGAAGGACCATTTTATGGAGATGGTGGATATTAAAAGTGTTCTTGAAGAAGGAGCACAGGTGGACATGGCCATCATCGGTGTCGGAAACCCGCACGAAGATTCGACATTAGAAAAAGTCGGCTATTTGCGCAAGGAAGATGCGGATTCGTTAAAAGCGGCAGGGGCAGCAGGAGACGTTGGATTCCGGTTTTTCGACGACCAGGGTGTTCCGGTCCACCATCCGTTTAACAACCGGGTAGTAGGGGTTTCTCTTGAGCAGCTGGAGAAGATCCCGACCGTGATTGCGGTCGCTGATGGAACGAACAAGCAGCGAAGCATCAAGGGCCTGCTTGCCAGTAATATTGTCAATGTTCTAGTAATAGACGAGCGTTCAGCTGCAGCCTTGCTGAACACATGATTAATGCGCTTACAATTGTGCACGCCTGTGTCGAGGTGTGTCTTTTTTTTCCTTTCTTTTGCGGAAACGCTCTCATTCATGATCACAATTGTTATAATAAGGATCAAAGAGGTGTGTCCGAACACATTTTAATGACAAAAAGAAAAAAGAGGGATGATCATGTTAAGCTGGGAAGAGCGCCGTCAGCTCGTTAAAATAGCCAATTTATATTATACAGAAGGGTGGACGCAGCAGCAGATTGCGAAAAAGGTAGGCGTATCCCGTCCGGTCATTTCCAAAATGCTGCAAAAGGCAAAGGATGCAGGCATTGTTGAGGTGTATATAAAGGACGAAAGTGTGCATACCGTTGAACTGGAGAAAAGGCTTGAAGAAAAATTTCATCTGCACGATACGGTTGTCGTTCCATCGACGGGTTTTACACCGGATATGGTGCGCCGAGCCGTTGGCCAGGCTGCGGCTCATTATTTATCCAGGCATTTAAAGCCGGATGTCGAGCGGCTGGGCATTTCATGGGGGACCACCCTTTCAGAAGTCGTGAAGGAATACCCGTTTGAAAGACGCGAAAAGGTCAATATCGTTCCACTGGTTGGCGGAATGGGAACAAAAAGCGTGGAAATCCACGCCAATCAGCTGGCGTATGAGCTGGCAAAAAAAATGAATGGAACGTGCTCGTATTTATACGCACCGGCCATTGTGGAAACGGAAGAATTAACCGAGCGCCTCGTCCAAATGCAGGACATCGCCCAGGTGCTTGAAGAAGGAAAAAATGTAGAGGTGGCCCTGATTGGCATCGGGAATCCGCACAAAGGGTCTACCATGAAGGATATCGGCTATTTGCACGAATCGGATATTCAAAGCTTGAAAAAAGCAGGTGCCATCGGTGATATCGGCTCCCGCTTTTACGACCAGGAAGGAACACCGATCGAGCACGAATTAAACAAGCGGATCATCGGGCTTCGGCTGCGCGACTTGAAAAAAGTGCCGTATGTCATTGGTATTGCAGAGGGAACGTATAAAGCCGAGAGCATTGAAGCGGCGTTAAAAGGCGGGTATATTCATACACTTGTTATTGATGAACAAACGGCTCTGGCTCTTTTAACGTAAATACTTAATAAAATAAGGCCGAACGACTGCGACATTTTCGCAGGATCGTTCGGCCTCTTTGAGTGGATCACTAAAGAAAAGAATCGGATGATTTTTATTAATTAATCTGAAATTTTAAAAAATGTTGAATTTCTATTGACAATAAATCATAGAATAGACTACAATCATTACAAAGGTAACAGGTAAGAACAAATGTAAAGGGGTGATCTTCAATGTGGGGTTATCTTCTTGCTGGCTTTGTGGTCCTATGGCTGCTTCAAATATATTTGACGACTCGTCAAATGCGGCATTATCGGGCGACAATACAAAAAATGAGCAGAAGAGAAAGCGGTTACTTGGGTGTTGGTGTTGAGAAAAAAAAGCTGGGCTCCGGAACGGTATTGATCCTTGTCACGGATGAAAATGGTGTCGTAGAAGAATGCCGGGTCATGAACGGTGTCACGGTTTTTGCCAAGTTTAAAAAATGTAAGCGGTTTATAGGGCAGCATATTTCTACGCTGCAAGACGAGAAGTGGGAACATCCGCTGAAAATGGCCTCTGATAAAATCAAGCAGCAAATGGACACAGCAGTAACGGTTTAAACCTTATTATACAGGATCACGAAGGGGAGGGAATGCAACATGGACTTTTTAGTTAAATTTGCAGAAGGATTCATTGGCATGTTCCAAAAAGGCGGCGAAACCTTTATGGGCATGTTCACCGGCATCATTCC
>NZ_FTLX01000013.1 GCF_900156125.1 Domibacillus enclensis
GTCACACCCGTTCCCATCCCGAACACGGCAGTTAAGCTCTTCAGCGCCGATGGTAGTTGGGGGTCTCCCCCTGTGAGAGCAGGACGCCGCCTGGCAATGACAAGACAACTTGAGAAATCAAGTTGTCTTTTTTGTGTGTTTAAAAGCAAATTCTTTGCAATAAAACAGCTCTTTCCATTATAATTATCGTCAAATATAGTCAAGGTCAAGGTGGGGAATTCAATGAGAAACGTTTCTGATATTATTGAACAGTATTTGAAACAAGTACTCGAGCGTAACGGAAGCGAAATTGTTGAAATTAAACGAAGTGAAATTGCGGATAAATTTCAATGTGTCCCTTCTCAAATAAACTATGTGATCAATACTCGTTTTACAATTGAGCGTGGATATATTGTAGAAAGCAAACGGGGAGGCGGCGGCTATATCCGGATCATTAAGGTGACCATCCATGAGCAAAGTGACTTACTGGATCAGCTGCTCGCCCTTGTAGGTGTAAGACTTTCACAGGCAAGTGCAGAAAATGTGGTGTATCGGCTTCTAGAAGAGAAGGTAATTTCCGCTCGGGAAGCGAAGTTAATGGTAGGTGTAATGGAACGCTCAGTCCTAAACGCTGAACTGCCTGAACGTGATGAGTTAAGAGCAAGAATGATGAAGTCGTTTTTAGTATCCCTTAAATATATATAAGGCAGGTGGATGGTGTGATATGCCAGGAATGCCATGAGCGGCCGGCTGCTCTTCATTTTACGAATACAGTAAATGGACATACAACAGAAGTTTATTTATGTGAGCAGTGCGCCAATGATAAAGGAGAAACGTTATTTAGTGGTCATCCCACTTTCTCTTTAAACAATTTGCTCAGTGGATTATTTAACCCTGATGCTCATTTTTCAGCAAATCCTTCGCTTAACGAGCAAGAAACGCATTGTGAAAAATGCGGGATCACGTTTCAGCAATTTCTGCAGACAGGAAAGTTTGGCTGTGCACATTGCTACAAATCGTTTGATTCAAAGCTGGTGCCTATTTTAAAACGGCTTCATGGCGGCAATACTGTTCATCATGGAAAGATTCCCGCTCGGATGGGCGGTGCTCTTCATTTGCAGAAAGAACTGCAGTCGCTGCGTGAGCAGCTTCAGGAAATGGTAGCAGGTGAGCATTTTGAAAAAGCTGCAGATGTTCGGGATCAAATTCGCGCATTAGAAAAGCAAGTGTCGGATGAAGGAGGCGGCGGGTAATGTCACTGGAGCGGTTTATCAATCAGCAAACAAGTGCCTGGATGAGTGGAACCGGACCTGATTCCGATGTAGTGCTCAGTACACGTGTCCGCTTGGCGCGTAATTTGGATAATACGATGTTCTCTACCGTGTTCGGATTGGAAGAAGCTCAGCGAATAGTGGAAGAAATTCAAGAGGCATCTGCCGAAACGTTAGCACTGGAGCTTTTGAAAATGGAAGATCTGTCTCCTCTTCAAAAAAGAGTCCTCGTGGAAAAACATTTAATCAGTCCGTTTTTGGCGGAAGCTTCTTTATACGGAGCTGCATTCATATCCGAGCAGGAGGACGTCAGCATCATGGTGAATGAAGAGGACCATCTTCGGATTCAGTGCCTTTCTTCAGGCCTCCAGCTTCAGGAAACATTAAATAAAGCCAACCGAATTGATGATGTGATTGAAGAAAAGGTGCAATATGCATTTGATGAGAAAAAAGGGTATTTAACAGCTTGTCCGACAAATGTGGGCACGGGTCTGCGGGCCTCGGTTATGATTCATCTACCTGGCTTAGTTATAACCCGTCAGATGAACCGGATTATTCCGGCCATTAGTCAATTGGGACTTGTTGTTAGAGGAATTTACGGGGAAGGCAGCGAAGCTTTAGGGAACATCTTTCAAATTTCCAATCAATTGACGCTTGGGAAATCAGAAGAAGACATTATCAATGATCTGGACAGCGTGGTGCACGAGCTGATGTCGCGCGAGCAGTCTGCCAGAGACGCACTTATGCAAACGTCGCCTGTGCGGCTGGAGGATCGTATTTACCGGTCATATGGAATTTTGTCCAATAGCCGGATCATTGAAACAGCAGAAGCATTTCAATGTTTGTCCGATGTTAGATTAGGGATTGATTTAGGGTATATCCATGATATATCAAAAAGCATTTTAAACGAGCTGATGATTTTAACGCAGCCAGGCTTTCTGCAGCAATACGCGGGAGGACCGCTTCGAGCAGAGGAGAGGGATATTCGCCGGGCAGCATTGATCAGGGAGCGCTTTGAGCTAGATGAAACGAATTGAGATAAGGGGGAAATGGATATGATGTTTGGACGTTTTACAGAGAGAGCGCAGAAAGTATTAGCACTGGCACAAGAGGAAGCAATTCGGCTTGGCCACAATAATATTGGAACAGAACACATTTTACTCGGCCTCGTTCGTGAAGGCGAAGGAATTGCGGCAAAAGCCCTTTACGGCTTAGGGCTAAGCGCAGAAAAAATTCAAGAAGAAGTAGAAGAATTAATCGGTAAAGGCGACGGGGCATCGAAAACCGTTCACTATACACCTCGTGCAAAGAAGGTAATCGAGCTTTCCATGGACGAAGCGAGAAAGTTAGGCCACTCTTATGTAGGAACAGAGCACATTTTACTCGGCTTGATTCGTGAAGGCGAAGGGGTTGCGGCACGCGTGCTCGGCAATCTCGGTGTCAGCTTAAATAAAGCGCGTCAGCAGGTGCTGCAATTGTTAGGCAGCAACGAGTCAGGCAGTGGGCAGGGAGGCCAGGCTTCTAATGTCAGCACGCCGACGCTTGATGGCCTTGCACGTGACCTGACAGTTATTGCCCGCGAAGGAAGCCTTGATCCGGTTATTGGCCGCAGCAAAGAAATTCAGCGAGTCATTGAAGTGCTGAGCCGCCGGACGAAAAACAATCCTGTTTTAATTGGTGAACCAGGGGTTGGGAAAACGGCGATTGCGGAAGGGCTTGCCCAGCAGATTATTAACAATGAAGTGCCGGAAACACTCCGCAACAAACGAGTGATGACACTTGATATGGGAACGGTAGTCGCAGGCACGAAATACCGCGGTGAATTTGAAGACCGTTTGAAAAAAGTGATGGACGAAATTCGCCAGGCAGGCAATATCATTTTGTTTATCGATGAATTGCATACATTGATTGGGGCTGGTGGAGCAGAAGGCGCTATCGATGCCTCCAACATTTTAAAACCATCGCTCGCCCGTGGTGAACTGCAATGTATCGGTGCGACAACACTGGATGAGTACCGCAAGTACATTGAGAAGGATGCTGCACTAGAGCGCCGTTTCCAGCCAATTCAAGTTGATGAGCCAACGCTTGATGAGTCGATTCAAATCTTAAAAGGGCTGCGCGACCGTTATGAGGCGCATCACCGTGTAGCGATTTTGGATGAAGCGATTGATGCAGCGGTGAAAATGTCAGACCGTTACATTTCCGACCGGTTCCTGCCGGATAAAGCCATTGATTTAATTGATGAAGCGGGTTCAAAGGTTCGTCTTCGCTCTTTTACAACACCGCCGAACTTAAAAGAGCTGGAAGTGAAGCTCGAAGCCTTAAAGCATGAGAAGGATTCTGCGGTGCAAAGCCAGGAATTTGAAAAAGCGGCTTCACTGCGCGATGCGGAGCAAAAGCTGCGTGAAGAGCTGGATCAAACGAAAAATAGCTGGAAAGAAAAGCAAGGTACTGAAAACAGTGAAGTGACGATGGAGGATATCGCCATGGTCGTGTCCAGCTGGACTGGCATTCCAGTATCAAAATTAGCGCAAACGGAAACCGACCGTTTGCTCAATTTGGAAGAAATTCTTCACTCCCGCTTAATCGGGCAGGAAGAAGCGGTTACGTCGATTTCAAAAGCAGTTCGCCGAGCACGTGCAGGCTTGAAGGATCCGAAGCGGCCAATTGGCTCATTTATTTTCCTCGGCCCAACAGGCGTCGGGAAAACAGAGCTTGCCAAGGCGCTGGCGGAATCCATGTTCGGCGATGAGGATGCGATGATCCGTATCGATATGTCTGAATACATGGAGAAGCATTCGACTTCCCGTCTCGTGGGATCGCCTCCAGGATATGTAGGGTATGAAGAAGGCGGCCAATTAACAGAAAAAATCCGCCGCAAGCCGTATTCCGTTGTCCTGCTTGATGAAATTGAAAAAGCGCATCCGGATGTATTCAACATTTTGCTGCAGGTGCTTGAAGACGGTCGTTTAACAGACTCCAAAGGCCGGACGGTCGATTTCCGCAACACGGTGCTGATCATGACGTCAAACGTTGGCGCACAGTCGCTGCAGAAAAATAAATACGTCGGCTTTAACATTCAGGACGGTGCGCAGGATCATAAGGATATGAAAGGCAAAGTCATGGAAGAATTAAAACGCGCTTTCCGTCCGGAGTTCTTAAACCGGATTGACGAAATCATTGTGTTCCATGCACTTGAAAAGAAACATTTAAAAGAAATTGTCACACTGATGGCCGATCAGCTGACGACCCGCTTGAAAGAGCAGGATATCAATGTTGAACTAACGGAAAAAGCGAAGGAAAAAATAGCGGACGAAGGCTATGATCCAGAGTACGGAGCACGCCCGCTCCGCCGGGCTCTTCAAAAACAAGTGGAAGACCGTTTGTCGGAAGAGCTGCTGAAGGGCAATGTGCTGACTGGCCAGCAAGTCGTTGTAGATGTAGATGACAAAGGAGAATTTGTTGTCCGCACAGCAGCGGGGTCAGCCTCTTAACAGAATCAAATTTATCCAGCGGGTCTTTAAGACCCGCTGTTTTTCATTGAAAGGAGATTATTGTGGCAAAAGCAAAAACAAAATTTGTCTGCGGTGCATGCGGCTATGAATCCCCGAAGTGGATGGGAAAATGTCCGGGCTGCGGTCAATGGAATCAGATGGTAGAAGAAATGGAGATTACCGGAAAGCCGAAACGGACGACGTTTGCTCATTCAGACACCGTTATGGCAAAGCCTTCTCGCCTCGCAGATGTGGAAACTGCGCAGGAGCCGCGTGTCGAAACAGATTTAAATGAGCTGAACCGCGTTCTAGGCGGAGGAGTGGTACCGGGCTCTCTTGTTTTAATAGGCGGTGATCCGGGTATTGGAAAATCCACCCTTCTCTTACAGGTGTCATCACAGCTTGCCTCAAAAGCAAGCAATGTTCTTTATATTTCCGGTGAGGAGTCGGTGAAGCAAACGAAAATGCGGGCGTCGCGGATGGGCATCAATGATCAAAGCTTATACATTTATGCAGAAACAAATCTGCAGCTCATTCACTCCGCGATTGAGAACATGAAGCCGGAGTTCGTCATTATCGATTCCATTCAAACCATCCATCATCCGGAAGTCACATCAGCACCCGGCAGCGTTTCGCAGGTGCGTGAATGTACAGCTGAGCTAATGAGGATCGCCAAGATGAACAATATTGCGATCTTTATTGTTGGTCACGTAACGAAGGAAGGCGCGATTGCCGGACCGAGGCTGCTTGAGCACATGGTGGACACGGTCCTTTATTTTGAAGGAGAGCGGCATCATACGTACCGCATTTTACGGGCGGTGAAAAACCGGTTCGGCTCCACCAATGAAATGGGCATTTTTGAAATGAAGGAAGCAGGTCTTGAAGAGGTGGCGAATCCGTCTGAAATTTTCCTGGAAGAACGGACGAAAGGGACATCCGGATCGACCGTTGTCGCTTCGATGGAAGGAACAAGACCGGTGCTGGTTGAAATTCAAGCGCTCGTTTCTCCAACCGTTTTTGGAAATCCGCGAAGAATGGCGACAGGGATTGATCACAATCGTGTGACGCTGATCATGGCTGTGCTGGAAAAAAGAGTCGGGCTGCTCCTGCAAAATCAGGATGCGTATTTAAAAGTGGCAGGCGGCGTCAAGCTGGATGAACCGGCTATCGACTTAGCAGTCGCAGTCAGCATTGCGTCAAGCTTTCGAGACGAGCCGACAGGAGCCTCTGACTGTTTAATTGGCGAGGTGGGCCTGACAGGTGAGGTAAGGCGCGTATCAAGAATTGAACAGCGCGTAAATGAAGCAGCGAAGCTCGGGTTTACGAGAGTGATTGTCCCGGCGAACAATATCGGAGGATGGACAGCGCCGGCGGGGGTGGATATCGTTGGGGTTTCAACTGTAAATGAAGCGTTAAAAACGGTTTTTGGCAAATAAATCATGGAACAAATTGTATTCGAGTCTCGTATTAATAGCGCGGGGCTCGAAACGTGTTTATAATAAAAAGAATAAGGAGGTGAAACAAAACATGTTAAAGCGTCTTGTACAGGGTGGGTTCATTATTTTAGGCGGTACGCTTGGCGTATTTCTTCTTTCGGACTTATTCCTTTATTTTCATCTCGATCATCCATTCATTAATAACCCATATGTCACAGCGCTTTTAGGAGCTCTTCTTTTCTACCTGCTTACGTTTTGGGCAGTAGATTACATCGTGGAGTTTATTAAGTGGATAGAAGACCGGATTGTGAATGCGCCGCTGACGGATATCGTCACAGGCGGTCTCGGGCTGCTTATTGGCTTGCTTGTCGCTATGCTTGTCGGTATTCCGCTATCACAGCTTCAGCTGCCGATCGTGAATACTGTCGTGCCCATTCTTCTAACGATCGGCCTTGGCTATCTCGGCTTTCAGTTTGGGTTTAAGCGGCGCGATGAATTAACGTCTCTTTTTTCATCGAACAAAGCAGCGAAGCGGAAAGAAGGACAAGTGGAAGAAGTGTTGCCAGCGCTGCCGTTAAAGTCCTTTAAAATCCTCGATACGAGTGTCATTATCGACGGGCGGATTGCTGATATTTGCGAAACCGGCTTTTTGGATGGAACGATTGTTATTCCTCAATTTGTTCTGGAGGAACTGCAGCATATCGCCGATTCTTCTGATACACTAAAGAGAACGAAGGGACGCCGCGGTCTGGATATTTTAAACCGGCTTCAGAAGGATGTCCCGATTGATGTGGAAATGACGGAAAAAGATTACGAAGATGTGCATGAAGTGGACTCCAAGCTGATTAAGCTGGCGAAGGACATCGGCGGCATCGTGGTGACGAATGATTTTAACTTGAATAAAGTATGTGAGTTCCAGAAAGTGCCGGTGCTTAATATTAATGATCTAGCGAATGCAGTGAAGCCCGTTGTTATTCCGGGAGAAGAAATGCATGTGCTTGTGATTAAAGATGGGAAAGAACAGCGTCAGGGCATTGCGTATCTCGACGACGGCACGATGATCGTTGTGGAGGATGGCCGTGATTTCATCGGCAAGCAAATCGACGTCATTGTCACCAGCGTTCTTCAAACATCTGCCGGACGAATGATTTTTGCGAAACCAAAGCATGCATGATAAGAAAGGAAAGGGTTTAAACGAATGGACTATTATGTCGTGATTCCGGCTGCCGGAAAAGGAAAACGAATGAAAGCAGGGATGAATAAGGTGCTTCTCGAATTAGAAGGGCAGCCGCTTATTATTCATACCCTCGCTGTTTTTGAAGCAGACGTTTTCTGCAAGGGGATCGTGTTATCTGTTCATCCAGATGAACGAATGGAGTTTGAAAAGCTGCTGGCTGCGCACCGGATCACCAAAGTATGTGCGTTTGCAGACGGCGGTCAGGAACGGCAGCACAGCGTTTACAGCGGCTTAAAATCGCTCCCGCCGGAATCAGACATTGTCCTCGTTCACGACGGGGCAAGACCGTTTATTACCACTGAAACGATCGGCATGCTCGTCGAAAGCGCCCGTTTAACAGGGGCGGCCATTGCAGCGGTGCCTGTGAAGGATACGATCAAAAAAGCGGAAAGCGGCACAGTCACAGAAACAGTTGCAAGGGCAAGCCTTTGGTCCGTTCAAACGCCGCAGGCTTTTCAAAAGCAGGTCCTGCTTGAGGCACAGCAAAAAGCGGAAAAAGAGAGCTTTTTAGGAACCGATGAATCATCACTTGTGGAGCGAACCGGCTATCCGGTTCAAATCGTTGAAAGTGATTATGATAACATTAAATTAACAACGCCGGAGGATTTATATTTTGCCCGGGCGATTATTGCAAAAAGAAATGAAAGTCAGGTGTAAGGATCATGTTTCGAATTGGACAAGGGTTTGACGTTCATCAGTTAACGGAAGGGCGGCCTTTAATTATTGGCGGTGTCACCATTCCGCACGATAAAGGGCTGCTCGGCCATTCGGATGCGGACGTTCTGCTGCATACGGTAGCCGACGCGTGTCTCGGGGCGATTGGCGAAGGAGACATCGGCCGTCATTTTCCAGACACGGATGAAGCATTTAAAGACGCGGATTCAGCGAAGCTTCTCGAGCATGTATGGAAGTTAGTAAAGGAAAAAGGCTATGAGCTTGGGAACATCGATTGTACCATTATCGCTCAAAAGCCGAAAATGGCCCCGTATGTTGGCGCGATGCAGGAGCGGATTGCTGCGCTGCTTGAAGCGGAGAAAGAACAAGTGAATGTAAAAGCAACAACGACGGAAAAGCTAGGGTTTCCAGGACGGGGAGAAGGCATTGCTTCGCAGGCAGCCGTTCTGCTGGTGAAAAGAAACGGATAAACGGAATCAAAGGCAAAACAGCATCGGAGGAAAAAGGTTATGACAAACAGTGTACGCGTTCGTTACGCGCCAAGCCCAACCGGCCATCTGCATATTGGGAATGCACGGACAGCGCTATTTAATTACTTATATGCCCGCAATCTGGGCGGCTCGTTTATTATTCGGATTGAAGATACGGATCAAAAGCGGAATATTGAAGGCGGCGAACAAAGCCAGCTGGACTATTTAAAGTGGCTTGGCGTGGAGTGGGATGAAGGCCCGGACGTCGGCGGCGAATATGGTCCTTACCGCCAGTCTGAACGCAATGATTTGTATAAGCAATATTATGAGCAGCTTCTGGAAGAAGGCAAAGCATACAAATGCTACTGCACAGCAGAAGAGCTTGAGGCAGAGCGTGATGCGCAGCAGGAGCGCAATGAGATTGCCGGCTATTCGGGGAAATGCCGCAACTTGACGAAAGAAGAGCAGTCTGCGCTTGAAGCGGAAGGACGCCGTCCGAGCATCCGTTTTCTTGTTCCTGCGGGTGAAGCGATTGTTTTCAATGATATAGTGAAGGACGAAGTATCGTTTGATTCTGATGGCATCGGCGGCGACTTTGTCATTGTGAAGCAGGACGGAACGCCAACGTATAACTTTGCAGTAGCGGTTGACGATCACTTAATGAAAATGACGCATGTTCTTCGTGGGGATGACCATATTTCGAATACGCCAAAGCAGCTGTTGATTTACAAAGCACTCGGCTTTGAGCCACCGGTATTTGGCCATATGACACTTATCGTTAACGAAAACCGTAAAAAGCTGAGCAAGCGTGATGAGTCCATCATTCAATTTATCGAACAGTACAAAGATCTTGGCTATTTGCCGGAAGCTTTGCTGAATTTTATTACCCTACTCGGCTGGTCGCCAAAGGAAGAGCAGGAGATCTACACGAAAGAGCAGTTTATTGAGCAGTTTGATGCAGACCGCCTGTCGAAATCACCGGCTTTCTTTGATAAGCAAAAGCTTCTCTGGATGAATAACCAGTATATGAAGGAGCAGCCGGTAGAGCGTGTGACGGAGCTGGCGCGTCCGCATTTGGTGAAGGCTGGCTTGATCGAAGAAACGCTTTCAGCCGAACAGGAGGCATGGGTCACAGACCTTGTCGGACTTCTTCAGGAAAAAATGAGCTGCGGTGCGGAAATTGTCGAATTGTCTGAGCTGTTTTTCAAAGAAGAACTTGCCTATGAGGGCGAAGCGAAAGATGTCCTGGCTGAAGAGCAGGTGCCGGAAGTCTTGCGGGCATTTGCCGAAAAAGCAACAGCGCTCGATCCGTTTGAAGCAGACGGCGTGAAAAAAGCGATGAAAGAGGTTCAAAAAGAAACCGGCCATAAAGGGAAAAAGCTGTTTATGCCGATTCGGGCTGCGGTAACCGGGCAGACACATGGACCAGACCTTCCGAAAGCAATTGAACTGCTGGGCCGTGAAAAAGTGCTGACCCGCTTAAAGGCTGTTCTTGATTAAACGGCGGACCTGTATATAATAGAACATATAGTAAAAAACGTTGAAGAGGAAAAGTATGCGGCAGATGCCTTTCAGAGAGAACCGCCACGGCTGCGATCGGTTCAGGCCCCTCTGTCCGCAGAAGTGCCCCTCTGAGTCTGCGGCTGAACAAAAGTAAGCAGCAGCGGGTTAACACCCGTTATCAATTTGGAGTTGGGAAGACGGCCAGGCCGTTTTTCAAACAGAGTGGAACCGCGTTTACAAAACGTCTCTGTCTTTCAGAGGCGTTTTTTTATATGCCTGAAAAAGGGTTTGGAGAGGAGTGCGAGAAGCATGTTTCGTGTGTTAAAGCAGGACATCGATACTATTTTTGAGCAGGACCCGGCAGCAAGAAGCTATTTGGAAGTGATCTTAACGTATTCAGGTCTTCATGCGATCTGGTCGCACCGGCTTGCGCACGGCTTTTACAAGCGGAAATTTTATTTCATTGCCCGTGTGATTTCACAGATCAGCCGGTTTTTTACCGGCATTGAAATACACCCCGGCGCCCGCATCGGCAAAGGGCTGTTTATTGATCATGGCATGGGCGTCGTCATCGGGGAAACGTGTGAAATTGGTGATAACGTGACGCTTTATCAAGGAGTGACGCTCGGCGGGACCGGAAAAGAAAAAGGAAAACGCCACCCGACGGTTTTAGACGGCGCTCTGATCGCAACAGGCGCTAAAGTGCTGGGCTCGATTACCGTTGGCGAATGCGCGCGGGTTGGGGCAGGCTCGGTCGTCTTAAAGGATGTACCGGCTAACTCAACCGTCGTCGGCATTCCGGGACGCATTGTCGTCCAAAACGGAAAGAAGGTCGAACCGGCTGTGAAGGATTTAAACCACAGCAATATGCCCGATCCAGTTGCTGACCGGCTGAAGGGGCTTGAAGCAGAGATTGAGCGATTAAAAGAAGAAATCAAGAAAGGGGACCGTACGAATGTCCGTTAAATTATACAATACACTGACGCGTAAAAAAGAAACGTTTATCCCGATTGAAGAAGGCAAAGTAAAAATGTATGTGTGCGGCCCGACCGTTTACAATTACATTCATATTGGCAATGCCCGTCCGGCTATTGTGTTCGACACCGTCCGCCGCCACCTTCAATACCGTGGATATGACGTAATGTACGTGTCGAATTTTACGGATGTGGACGATAAGCTGATCCGTGCAGCGAACGAACTCGGTGAAGAAGTGCCGGCTGTTGCGGAACGGTTTATTGAGGCGTATTTTGAAGACACCGAGGCACTCGGCTGCCAGAGGGCGGATGTACACCCGCGTGTAACGGAAAACATTGAACTCATTGTGGCATTTATTTCAGAGCTTGTGAACAAAGGGTTTGCTTACGAGTCGGGTGGCGATGTGTATTACCGGACGCGCAAATTCGACGGCTACGGGAAGCTGTCTCATCAATCGATTGATGAATTAAAGGTAGGGGCACGGATCGGGGCTGGAGAGAAAAAAGACGACGCGCTCGATTTTGTTTTATGGAAAGCGGCAAAGGAAGGGGAAATTTCCTGGAGCAGCCCATGGGGAGAAGGGCGTCCGGGCTGGCACATTGAATGCTCGGCTATGGCGCGCAAATACCTCGGTGATTCCATCGACATTCATGCCGGTGGACAGGATCTTGCCTTCCCTCACCATGAAAACGAAATTGCCCAGTCAGAGGCGCTGACGGAAAAACCGTTTGCCCGCTACTGGCTGCACAATGGCTACATTAACATCGACAACGAGAAAATGTCGAAATCACTCGGAAACTTTGTGCTTGTGCATGACATTATTAAAGAAGTTGACCCGCAGGTGCTCCGCTTTTTCATGCTGTCGGTTCACTACCGTAATCCGGTCAACTATAATAGAGAGCTTCTCGACAGTGCTGCTGCCTCGCTCGACCGGCTGAAAATTGCGTATGATAATGTGAAGCATCGGAAAGCATCCAGCACGGATCTCACGGAAAATAATGACCAGTGGCTGGAGAAGATCGAGGCTCATCATACGCGTTTTCTTCAAGAAATGGATGATGACTTCAATACTGCAAATGCGATTTCCGTCCTGTTTGATTTGTCAAAAGACGCCAATGTATATTTACTGGAAGATCATACCGCAACAGCTGTTCTGGATGCGTTTTTGTCGAAATTTGAAGATATGTTTTTCGTGCTCGGTCTTCAGGTGAAGCAGGAGGAGCTTTTAGACGAAGACATTGATGCGTTAATTCAGGAACGAAACGAAGCGCGGAAAAACCGCGACTTTGCCCGTGCAGACAGCATTCGCGATCAATTAAAGGACATGAACATTATTCTTGAAGATACAGCACAGGGCATCCGGTGGAGACGCGGATGATGAAGCAGCTGGCTGAACCGATGAAGGATGCACGGCAGTTAAACGGCTTGGCGCTTGCGTACATGGGAGATGCTGTGTATGAAGTGTACGTTCGGAAATTCTTATTGGAATCCGGGCGGGTCAAGCCGAACGATCTTCACCGCACGTCGACAAAATTCGTGTCTGCTAAAGCACAGGCCGCACAGCTTCACCGGCTGCGGGAAATCGGCTTTTTAACGGAAGAAGAAGTGACAGTAGCCAAGCGCGGCCGGAATGCGAAGTCTGGCCACGTGCCAAAAAACACCGATGTTCTGACCTACAATCACAGCACGGCCTTTGAAGCGGTGATCGGGTTTTTATTTTTAACCGGACAGCTTGAACGAATGGAAGCCATTATACACGACATCTTAGAGAACGGAGGAGCGATCTAATGACACAGGAGCAGGAATGGATTGGCGGACGAAACCCGGTCATGGAAGCATTGCGGGCGGGACGCGACATAAACAAGCTATGGGTGCAGGAAGGTGCACAAAAAGGATCGATTCAGCAAATTTTAGCCAAAGCAAAGGAGCTCGGCATCCCGGTTCAAACCGTGCCAAAGCGGAAAATTGAACAAATGGTGCCGGAAAACCACCAGGGAGTGGCGGCGTCTGTCGCTGCTTACCAGTATGCAGAAATCGACGACTTGTTTGCGAAAGCGGAAGAAAGCGGGCAGCCGCCGTTTTTCCTCCTGCTGGACGAGCTGGAGGACCCGCATAACCTTGGATCGATTATGCGGACAGCAGACGCAGTCGGCGCACACGGCATCATTATCCCGAAACGTAGGTCGGTCAGCTTAACGGCCACAGCAGCTAAAGCCTCTACGGGAGCGATTGAATACATTCCCGTGGCACGTGTAACGAATCTCGCGCGTACGATCGAGGAATTAAAAGAGCGCGGTGTATGGATTGCCGGAACGGATGCAACGGGTGCGGAAGATTACCGCCGCTTTGACGGTACGATGCCGCTTTGTCTGGTCATCGGAAGTGAAGGCCGGGGAATCAGCCGGCTTGTGAAGGAAAAGTGTGATTTCTTGATTCAGATGCCGATGGTCGGCCATGTAACGTCATTGAATGCATCGGTTGCGGCATCATTGCTTATGTACGAGGTATACCGGAAGCGTCACCCGCTGGAGAACTGACGATGGAGATTCTTCTCGTCGACGGTTATAACATGATTGGTGCCTGGCCGGAGCTGCGTGCGCTGAAGGAAAAAGACTTCGCCGGAGCACGCGACCGGCTCGTCACACTGATGGCCGAATATCAAGGTGCGCACGGGTGCCGGGTGATTATCGTCTTTGATGCCCACTTTGTAAAAGGCACGGAGAAAAAGTTTCGTGATGCCCGGGTGGAGGTGATCTTCACCCGTGAAAACGAAACGGCAGATGAACGGATTGAAAAAATGGCGATCGAATTAACAAATGTTCGGGACCAGGTGACGGTTGCCACTTCAGATTACACGGAGCAATGGGCCGTTTTTGGACAGGGCGCTCTGCGGATCTCGGCGCGGGAACTTTTAACAGAGCTTTCGATCACACAAAAAGCCATCCAAAAAAACCTTGGTGAAATTGGCTGGGACAAGCCCCAGGCCCGCATTTCACTCAGCAAAGAAACAGCGGAAATGTTCGAAAAGTGGCGCCGGGGAGAAAAATGAACCGTTGACGTAGAAAAAATTGGTACTGTATACTAATCCTAGCGAAGTTTGACAAGCGGAGGGGGATGTGTAAGCGTGAACCGTTCGATAAGTGCAGGAACGATGGAGACATTAAGTGATGAGCAATTGGTTGAGCTTGTGCACAGCGGCAACAGTGAAGCCCTCGATTTTGTCATTCATAAATATCGGAATTTCGTCCGTGCCAAGGCCCGCTCCTATTTTTTAATTGGAGCCGATAAAGAAGATATTATACAAGAAGGCATGATTGGGCTGTATAAGGCCGTTCGCGATTACAAAGGGGACAAGCTCAGTACGTTTCGTGCGTTTGCAGAGCTGTGCATCACCCGGCAGATTATTACAGCCATTAAAACGGCAACGCGTCAAAAACATATCCCGCTTAATTCCTATGTTTCCCTGGATAAGCCGATTTACGATGAAGAATCAGACCGGACGCTTATGGATGTGCTCACGGGCACGAAGGCGAGCGACCCGCAGGAACTGATTATTAACCGTGAACAGTTTACGAGTATTGAAGGAAAAGTGAATGAGCTGCTGAGTGATTTAGAGCGACAGGTGTTAGCGCTTTATCTGGACGGGCGCTCGTACCAGGAAATTTCTGAAGAATTAAACCGCCACGTGAAATCAATCGATAATGCTCTTCAGCGGGTAAAGCGGAAGCTGGAGCGCTACCTGGAATTCAAAGAAATTACCATGCAGTGAATACTTGACGATATACCGCTTTCAATGGTACGTTTAAAGAATTGAAATGGTAAGGTGATTAAGATGGCGAAAAAAGTGCCGCTTGCGTGCTCTGTATGCGGAACGCGCAACTACTCAACGACGGCGAATACAGCCAGCGGTGAGCGCCTTGAAATAAAAAAATATTGCGGTGTCTGCAATCAGCATACTGTGCATAAACAGACGAAATGACACCGGCGCATTTCTTTTGGAGGTTTCAGCAAATGTCACGCATTACACAATTTTTCCGTAACGTGCGTTCTGAAATGAGCAAGGTCAGCTGGCCGAAACGAAAAGAGCTCACGACGTATACGATCACGGTCGTAACGACAGTAATCTTTCTGGCTCTTTTTTTCTCGGTTGTCGATCTCGGCATTTCAACGCTTTTACGCTGGGTTTTAGCGCTGTAAAGGGCTCGTTGGAAAATTACTTGAATACAGTCTGTTTTTTCCGTGCTATAATAAGAGTGGAATGAAACACTCATATTGTGAAACTTAAAAGCCCGTTTAACGGGTTTTTTCATTTGGCTGAAAAATGAATCGAAGCGTATTTTTATAAAAAAAGGAGGGAAGGACACAAGTCCCTTTCTATGGAAAAAAATTGGTATGTAGTTCATACGTATTCAGGCTACGAAAATAAAGTAAAAGCAAATCTAGAAAAACGCGTGGAGTCAATGGCGATGCAGGACAAAATCTTCCGCGTGATCGTACCGGAAGAAGAAGAACGCGATATTAAAAATGGCAAAGAAAAAATCACGAAACGAAAAGTATTCCCTGGGTATGTGCTGGTTGAAATTGTTATGACCGATGATTCATGGTATGTCGTTCGGAATACACCTGGGGTCACCGGGTTTGTTGGTTCAGCTGGTCACGGCTCCAAGCCGACGCCGCTTTTGCCGGACGAGGTTACATCAATCCTGAAGCAAATGGGAATGGAAGACCGTCGTCACGACGCGGACTACGAGCTGGGTGAAACCGTCATCGTAAAAGATGGGCCGTTTGCAGACTTTGAAGGCACGGTGGAAGAGATTGATCAAGACAAAGGCAAGCTGAAAGTGCTGGTGAATATGTTTGGCCGCGAAACGCCGGTTGAGCTTGATTTTGACCAGGTCAATAAATTATCCTAAAAAACAGGTTGAAATGTTAGTTGAAAAATGTTACTATTTCTTAGGTCAGTACGTCTCGTACTGGGTAAGAATTATTTTATAATCATCTTTATTCAAATAAAGATAGACAAGAGTGGGAGGGGCAAAGCCCCATGTACCACATCACGGACTTAAGGAGGTGTGTCTCGTGGCTAAAAAAGTAATTAAAGTCGTAAAACTGCAAATTCCTGCAGGTAAAGCAAACCCTGCGCCGCCGGTTGGTCCGGCACTAGGTCAAGCTGGTGTTAACATTATGGGATTCTGTAAAGAATTCAATGCTCGCACAGCCGATCAAGCAGGATTGATCATTCCGGTTGAAATTTCGGTTTTTGAAGACCGTTCATTTACATTCATCACTAAAACTCCGCCTGCAGCTGTTCTTTTGAAAAAAGCAGCTGGTATCGAATCAGGATCTGGAGAACCGAACCGCAACAAAGTTGCAACGGTTAAACGTGATAAAGTGCGTGAAATTGCTGAAACAAAAATGCCTGATCTAAACGCAGCTGACGTTGAAGCAGCAATGCGTATGGTTGAAGGAACTGCCCGCAGCATGGGTATTGTGATCGAAGACTAATCAGTTGTCTGTTTTTTGGAGGTTGCGTGAGGAGTAGAAATACTTCGTGCGCAGCCTTTGTTTGTGGGAGGTAAATTCCGCTAAAACCACTAAGGAGGAAACATAAAATGGCTAAACAAGGTAAAAAGTTTCAAGATGCGGCGAAGCTCGTTGACCGCACGAAACAATATTCAGTAGAAGAAGCGATTGAGCTTGTAAAGAAAACAAGCACAGTGAAATTTGACGCAACAGTTGAGGCGGCATTCCGTCTTGGCGTTGACCCTAAAAAAGCGGATCAGCAAATCCGTGGTGCGCTTGTACTTCCAAACGGAACAGGTAAAACACAACGTGTTCTTGTATTCGCTAAAGGCGAAAAAGCAAAAGAAGCAGAAGCAGCTGGTGCAGACCATGTAGGCGACAGCGACTTCATCAACAAAATCCAACAAGGCTGGTTCGAATTCGATGTGATCGTTGCAACACCAGACATGATGGGTGAAGTTGGTAAATTGGGCCGTGTTCTTGGACCAAAAGGCTTAATGCCGAATCCGAAAACAGGCACAGTAACATTCGACGTAACAAAAGCGATTCAAGAAATCAAGGCAGGTAAAGTGGAATACCGTGTAGACAAAGCCGGTAATATTCACGTGCCAGTTGGTAAAGTATCATTCGAAAGCGACAAGCTGATCGAAAACTTTACAGCAATCTTTGATACAATGATGAAAGTAAAGCCGTCTGCAGCAAAAGGCGTTTACATGAAAAACATCGCGGTTACATCAACAATGGGTCCTGGCGTGAAAGTAGACGCAGCCTCTTTTACAGCAGTTAAAAACTAAGTTGACAACGTGATTCTTTTCTGATAGAGTATATTTCGTTGAGCTTACGCAAGGTGAGCACTAAAAGCATTCTTGCTTTTATCAACTTGATCACATATGTACATTTGTACCGTAGACAGCAGGGGCGTTCGCGCTTAATCATCCTGCCGAGGACTAACGAGATAGATTATGCGGCTTTTCCGCTTTTCGTGCCTCCATGTCTTCCGGGATATGGGGGCCTTTTCACGTCTGACGGTATTAAATGATGAACGATCCTTCGTTCAGACAAATTCTACAGGAGGTGTAGCAGATGAGCAGCGTTATCGAGAAAAAACAAGCACTTGTTGGTGAAATTGCTGACAAGCTTAAAAACAGCCCATCGACAGTCATCGTTGATTACCGCGGTCTTTCCGTGGCACAAGTAACGGAACTTCGTAAGCAGCTTCGTGAAGCAGGCGTTGAGTTCAAAGTATACAAAAATACAATGACTCGCCGTGCAGCTGAGCAAGCAGGAATCGAAGGACTTCAAGAATTCCTTACAGGTCCAAACGCAATCGCGTTCGGTGCTGAGGATGTAGTCGCTCCGGCGAAGATCTTGAACGAATTCGCTAAGAAAAATGATGCCCTTGAAATCAAAGCCGGTGTTCTTGAAGGCAACTTCGTATCTGTTGAAGAAGTTAAAGCACTTGCAGAACTTCCTTCACGCGAAGGTCTACTTTCAATGGTACTCAGCGTTCTTCAAGCGCCAATCCGCAACTTCGCTCTTGCAGCGAAAGCAGTGGCCGACCAAAAAGAAGAGCAAGGCGCGTAATACAAGAGAAAGAGGCTGTTTAAAAGCGGCTTAGGCAGCTGGCCTCTGGCACGAGATTCGAATGAAAAAACATTTTTAAAACACACTAAGGAGGAACAACAAAATGTCTAAAGAGCAAATCATTGAAGCAATCAAAGAAATGTCCGTTCTAGAATTGAACGACCTTGTAAAAGCAATCGAAGAAGAATTCGGCGTAACAGCAGCAGCACCAGTTGCAGCAGCAGGTGCTGGCGGCGGCGAAGCAGCAGCAGAAAAAACTGAATTTGACCTTGTTCTTAACGGAGCAGGCGACCAAAAAATCAAAGTAATCAAAGTTGTTCGCGAAGTAACAGGCCTTGGCTTGAAAGAAGCGAAAGAACTAGTTGATAACACGCCTAAAACACTTAAAGAAGGTATCGCGAAAGAAGAAGCTGAAGAGCTTAAAGCGAAACTTGAAGAAGTTGGAGCTTCTGTAGAAGTTAAGTAATTTCTTGATACAATGACACAAAAGCCCGCTGGATCTGCAGCGGGCTTTTGTTTGTTGAAAGGGGAATGAACGATGGGCGACCATTATTTTTCCAAAAACCCGAACAGTGAGCATAAACCGCAGCGCTTTGACTTTACATTGCGCGGAAAACGATTTACGTTTGAGACCGATGCAGGCGTTTTTTCAAAATCAGAAGTGGATTTTGGCTCGCGGTTATTAATTGAAACGGTTGAATGGCCGGTCGTTGAGGGTCCGATTTTAGATGTCGGCTGCGGCTATGGTCCAATCGGTATTTCAATCGGTGCCCAACAGCCGGACCGAACCATTCACATGATTGACGTGAATGAGCGGGCGCTGGAGCTGGCGCGTGAAAACGCAAAAAGAAACGGTGTCGAAAATGTTCGGATTTATGAAAGTGACCGTCTGGAAAGTGTATCCGAAAGCGGATTTGCAGCCGTCTTAACAAACCCGCCAATCCGAGCAGGCAAGCAAGTCGTGTTTGATATGATTCAAAACGGATTCGCAAAGCTTGCAGAAGGCGGAGAGCTTTGGGTTGTCATTCAGAAAAAGCAGGGAGCGCCATCTGCGATCAAAGAAATAGAGCGGTTGGCTGGTACATGTGAAGTCGCTGCAAAAAGCAAGGGTTATTTTATTTTGCGCGGGAAAAAGTAATTGACCCTAAAATAACCGTATGCTATTATTGTAAAATGCCAATATAATATTTGTGCCCGTTTGTCAATGGGAATATTTTTTTGCCGGAATGGGAACAATGACAACAAAATAGGGCCATTTGTGATAAAAACGAGGTTTTCTTTGACAAAACCTTTTTCTTTTTGTCTTATTGAGTATGAAAATACTCTGCCTTAAGATGAATAATAGGCAATAATAACGCTTGATTTGAGGGGTGAATCAGTTGACAGGTCAACTAGTTCAGTACGGACGACACCGCCAGCGCAGAAGTTATGCGCGCATTAGTGAAGTATTAGAGTTACCGAATTTGATTGAAATTCAAACAGCCTCCTATCAATGGTTTCTTGATGAGGGTCTGCGTGAAATGTTCCAGGACATTTCTCCGATTGAAGATTTCACAGGTAATCTGGCACTGGAATTTATTGATTACAGTCTGGCAGAACCAAAGTATCCCGTGGATGAGTCGAAAGAACGCGATGTAACGTATTCTGCGCCACTGCGTGTGAAGGTCCGTCTTTTGAATAAAGAAACGGGCGAAGTGAAAGATCAAGAAGTTTTCATGGGCGATTTCCCGCTTATGACTGAAACAGGAACATTCATTATTAATGGTGCAGAGCGCGTTATCGTTTCCCAGCTCGTTCGTTCTCCGAGTGTGTATTACAACGGAAAATTGGACAAAAACGGAAAACGCGGGTTCACTGCTACTGTTATTCCAAACCGTGGTGCGTGGCTCGAGTATGAAACAGACGCGAAAGACATCGTTTATGTCCGTATCGACCGGACACGTAAGCTGCCGATTACGGTGCTATTACGTGCGCTTGGGTTTGGCACTGATCAAGAAATCATCGATTTGCTCGGTGATAACGAATATTTACGCAATACGCTTGAGAAGGACAACACGGAAACAACTGAAAAAGCGCTGATTGAAATTTATGAGCGTCTTCGTCCGGGTGAGCCGCCAACAGTTGAAAATGCAAAAAGCCTTCTGGTTTCACGCTTTTTCGATCCAAAACGGTATGACCTTGCAAGTGTAGGCCGTTATAAAATGAATAAAAAGCTTCATACGAAAAACCGTTTGTTCGGACAGCGTCTTGCTGAAACACTGGCAGATCCGGAAACAGGCGAAATCATTGCAGAAGCAGGCACGTTGCTTGACCGCCGTACGCTAGATAAAGTGATTCCATTCCTTGAAAAAGGTGCTTCGTTTAAATCATACCGTCAAACAGGCGGCGTGGTTGAAGATGATATGACGGTTCAAACAATTAAAGTATATGCGCCGAACAGTGAAGAAGAGCAAGTCATCAACATTATCGGAAACGGCTTCCCGGAAATGAACGTGAAGAACATCACACCGGCAGACATTATTGCGTCAATCGGGTATTTCTTCAACCTTCTTTACGGTGTAGGCGATACAGATGATATCGATCACTTGGGCAACCGCCGCCTTCGGTCGGTCGGCGAGCTGCTTCAAAACCAATTCCGTATCGGGCTTTCCCGTATGGAACGTGTTGTTCGTGAGCGTATGTCGATTCAGGACACGCAAACGATCACACCGCAGCAGCTGATCAACATCCGTCCGGTTATTGCATCGATTAAAGAGTTTTTCGGAAGCTCTCAGCTTTCACAGTTTATGGATCAAACGAACCCGCTTGGCGAATTAACGCATAAGCGTCGTTTATCTGCACTTGGTCCGGGTGGTTTGACGCGTGAGCGTGCCGGCTTTGAAGTCCGTGACGTTCATTACTCCCACTATGGCCGTATGTGTCCGATTGAAACACCGGAGGGTCCGAATATCGGGCTGATCAACTCCTTGTCTTCATTCGCAAAGGTGAACCGTTTCGGCTTTATTGAAACACCGTACCGCCGTGTTGACCCGGATACCGGCTGTGTAACCGAGCGAATTGATTACTTAACAGCGGATGAAGAGGATAACTACGTTGTCGCACAGGCGAACGTTCCATTGAATGACGATGGATCCTTTGCAGAAGAAGAAGTTGTAGCCCGTTTCCGCGGGGAAAATACAGTTGTAAAACGGGAACGTGTCGATTACATGGACGTATCACCGAAGCAGGTTGTATCTGCTGCGACAGCTTGTATCCCGTTCCTGGAAAACGATGACTCCAACCGTGCCCTTATGGGAGCGAACATGCAGCGTCAGGCTGTGCCGTTGATGCAGCCGGAAGCGCCAATTGTCGGAACAGGTATGGAGTACGTATCTGCAAAAGACTCTGGAGCTGCTGTTATTTGCAAACATGAAGGAATTGTTGAGCGAGTAGAAGCCCGCCAGATTTTTGTCCGCCGCATTCAAGAAGTGGATGGACAGGAAGTTAAAGGCGATCTCGATAAATATAAATTGCAAAAATTCATTCGTTCTAACCAGGGAACATGCTACAACCAGCGTCCGATTGTTGCAGTGGGCAACCGTGTAACAGCAGGCGAGATTTTAGCAGATGGTCCGTCGATGGAGCTAGGTGAGCTTGCCCTTGGCCGTAATGTCCTTGTCGGCTTTATGACATGGGATGGCTATAACTATGAAGATGCGATCATTATGAGTGAGCGTCTTGTAAAAGATGATGTGTATACATCCATCCATATTGAAGAATACGAGTCAGAGTCTCGTGATACAAAGCTTGGACCTGAAGAAATCACACGTGATATTCCAAACGTCGGAGAAGATGCACTTCGCAACCTTGATGACCGCGGCATTATCCGTGTCGGTGCTGAAGTAAAAGACGGCGACCTGCTTGTTGGGAAAGTAACGCCTAAAGGGGTAACAGAACTAACAGCAGAAGAACGTCTTCTTCATGCGATCTTCGGTGAAAAAGCGCGTGAAGTTCGTGATACGTCCCTTCGTGTTCCTCACGGAGGCAGTGGAATTGTGCTGGACGTGAAAGTCTTCAACCGTGAAGACGGCGACGAACTGCCACCGGGCGTAAATCAGCTTGTCCGTGTGTACATCGTTCAGAAGCGGAAGATTTCTGAAGGAGATAAAATGGCCGGCCGTCACGGTAATAAAGGGGTAATTTCCCGTATATTGCCTGAGGAAGATATGCCGTTCCTTCCGGATGGAACACCGGTTGATATCATGCTTAACCCGCTCGGCGTACCGTCTCGTATGAACATTGGACAGGTGCTTGAGCTTCACTTAGGTATGGCTGCACGCTACCTCGGCATTCATGTTGCATCACCGGTATTTGATGGTGCATCCGAGGATGATGTGTGGGAAACGATTGAAGAAGCAGGCATGAGCCGTGATGCGAAAACCGTCTTGTACGATGGCCGCAGCGGTGAGCCGTTTGACAACCGCGTATCTGTTGGAATCATGTACATGATCAAGCTTGCGCACATGGTTGACGATAAGCTTCACGCACGTTCGACTGGACCATACTCTCTAGTGACGCAGCAGCCTCTTGGCGGTAAAGCCCAGTTTGGCGGACAGCGCTTCGGTGAGATGGAAGTATGGGCACTTGAAGCATATGGTGCCGCTTATACACTTCAGGAGATCTTAACAGTAAAATCAGATGACATCGTGGGCCGTGTGAAAACATACGAAGCGATTGTTAAAGGGGAAAACGTTCCAGAACCAGGTGTTCCTGAATCATTCAAAGTATTGATTAAAGAGCTTCAAAGTCTTGGACTTGATGTGAAAATCATGTCAGGGGATGACCAGGAAATTGAAATGCGCGATCTTGAGGACGAAGAAGATGTGCAGCCGGCCGATTCATTAAACATCGCTCCTGAAGCCGCTGGAATCGAACCAATCGGATCAACAGACTAACTTATGTAATAGCATTCTGCCCAAAAAGCGCTCTTAGCGCTTTTTGGGCGCTTTCAAGGAAATCGGTGTAAAAAGAAAAGGGAGGTAAGCCCCTTGCTGGATGTCAATAATTTCGAATATATGAAAATTGGTCTTGCTTCACCGGATAAGATTCGTTCATGGTCTTACGGAGAAGTGAAGAAACCTGAAACAATTAATTACCGTACACTAAAGCCGGAAAAAGACGGCTTATTCTGTGAACGTATTTTTGGCCCAACAAAAGATTGGGAATGTCATTGCGGAAAGTATAAGCGTGTTCGGTATAAAGGCGTTGTCTGTGACCGATGCGGCGTAGAAGTAACAAAAGCGAAAGTGCGCCGTGAGCGTATGGGTCATATTGAATTGGCCGCTCCTGTTTCGCATATCTGGTACTTTAAAGGCATTCCGAGCCGGATGGGTCTTGTTTTGGACATGTCCCCACGTGCGCTCGAAGAAGTTATTTATTTTGCTTCATACGTTGTAACCGAATCAGGTGACACAGCGCTTGAGAAAAAGCAGCTTCTTTCTGAGAAGGAATTCCGGACGTACCGCGACAAGTACGGAAGTAAATTCCAGGCATCCATGGGTGCAGAAGCCATTAAAAAGCTTCTTCAAGACATTGATCTGGACAAAGAAACGGAAACATTGAAGGAAGAGTTGAAATCCGCACAAGGCCAGCGTCGTACACGTGCGATTAAGCGCCTTGAAGTGATTGAAGCATTCCGTCACTCCGGCAACAACCCGGACTGGATGATTCTTGATGTTCTTCCTGTTATTCCACCGGAACTTCGCCCGATGGTTCAGCTTGATGGCGGACGCTTCGCAACGTCTGACTTAAATGACCTGTACCGCCGTGTGATTAACCGGAACAACCGCTTAAAGCGTTTATTGGATCTTGGTGCACCGAGCATTATTGTTCAAAATGAAAAGCGTATGCTGCAGGAAGCAGTCGATGCACTTATTGATAATGGCCGCCGTGGCCGTCCTGTTACTGGACCGGGTAACCGTCCATTAAAATCTCTTTCTCATATGCTGAAAGGGAAGCAGGGACGTTTCCGCCAGAACTTGCTCGGAAAACGGGTTGACTACTCGGGTCGTTCTGTAATCGTCGTTGGACCAAACTTGAAAATGTATCAATGCGGCCTTCCGAAAGAAATGGCGCTTGAGCTGTTCAAGCCGTTCGTTATGAAGGAGCTTGTTGAGCGCGGGCTTGCCCACAATATTAAAAGTGCCAAACGCAAAATCGAACGTGTTCAGTCCGATGTATGGGATGTACTCGAAGAAGTGATTCGCGAGCATCCGGTTTTATTGAACCGTGCACCGACGCTTCACCGTCTTGGCATCCAGGCGTTCGAGCCGACACTGGTTGAAGGACGCGCGATTCGTCTTCACCCACTCGTTTGTACAGCCTACAACGCTGACTTTGATGGTGACCAGATGGCCGTTCACGTGCCGCTTTCAGCTGAAGCGCAGGCAGAAGCCCGTATGCTGATGCTTGCTGCACAGAACATTTTGAATCCGAAAGACGGAAAACCGGTTGTTACGCCGTCTCAGGATATGGTTCTCGGTAACTACTACTTAACACTTGAACGTGAAGGGTCAGTAGGAGAAGGGGCTATTTTCAAGGACACAAGCGAAGCGATTCTGGCGTATCAAAACGGATATGTTCACCTGCACACACGTGTGGCAGTGGCAGCTTCTTCCCTTGAAAATCAAACATTTACAGAAGAACAAAACAAAAAATTGCTTGTGACAACGGTTGGTAAATTGATCTTTAACGAGATTTTACCGGATACATTCCCATACATTAATGAACCGACAATCAGCAACCTTGAAGTGAAAACACCGGAACGCTATTTCATTGATGCAGGTGTGAATGTGCCTGAGCACATTGCCAAGCAGGAAGTAGTTGAGCCGTTTAAAAAGAAAATTCTCGGTAACATTATCGCAGAAGTATTCAAACGCTTTAAGATTACGGAAACATCAAAAATGCTTGACCGCATGAAAGACCTCGGCTTTAGACACTCGACTAAAGCAGGTATTACTGTAGGGGTTGCGGATATCGTCGTACTAGGCGAAAAAGAAGAAATTCTAAAAGAAGCACAGGCGAAAGTCGATAACGTCATGAAGCAGTTCCGCCGTGGTTTAATTACCGAGGAAGAACGATATGACCGTGTTATTTCTGTCTGGAGTGCAGCGAAAGATGTAATCCAGGGCAAGCTGATGGCGTCTCTTGATAAGCGCAACCCGATCTTCATGATGAGTGATTCCGGAGCCCGTGGTAACGCGTCCAACTTCACGCAGCTTGCAGGTATGCGCGGACTGATGGCCAATCCGGCCGGACGTATTATTGAGCTTCCAATCAAATCGTCGTTCCGTGAAGGTCTGACCGTACTCGAGTACTTTATTTCAACGCATGGTGCGCGTAAAGGTCTTGCCGATACCGCCCTGAAAACAGCCGATTCCGGTTACTTAACACGCCGTCTCGTTGATGTGGCACAGGATGTCATTGTCCGTGAAGACGATTGTGGAACAGACCGCGGTCTTGAAATCAGCTCCATTAAAGATGGAACAGAGATCATCGAAGCGCTGGAAGAACGTCTTGTCGGCCGTTATTCACGCAAGGCAGTCAAGCATCCTGAAACAGGAGACGTGCTTGTTGGCGAAAATCAGCAAATCGATGAAGATCTGGCGAAGATCATTATTGAAGCCGGCGTGGAAAAAGTGTGGATTCGCTCCGCCTTCACATGCAACACTCGTCACGGCGTTTGTAAAAAATGCTACGGACGCAACCTGGCAACAGGCCAGGAAGTGGAAGTCGGCGAAGCGGTCGGTATTATTGCCGCTCAGTCAATTGGAGAGCCGGGAACACAGCTTACAATGCGTACGTTCCATACAGGCGGAGTAGCTGGAGACGATATTACACAGGGTCTTCCGCGTATCCAGGAGATTTTCGAAGCGCGTAATCCGAAAGGTCAAGCGATCATTTCTGAAATCAACGGCAGCATTACGTCGATTACAGAAGGCCGTGACCGCCAGCAGGAAATCACAATTCAAGGCGACGTGGAAACACGTTCATACACAGCACCATACACAGCCCGTTTGAAAGTCACAGTTGGCGATCAAATTGAGCGTGGTCAAGTCCTAACCGAAGGGTCGATTGATCCGAAAGAGTACTTGAAAATTAAAGATGTCACGTCTGTTCAGGAATACTTATTGCGTGAAGTGCAAAAAGTATACCGTATGCAAGGTGTGGAAATCGGCGATAAGCACGTGGAAGTCATGGTTCGTCAAATGCTTCGCAAAGTACGTGTTCTTGAAGCGGGAGATACCGATGTTCTTCCAGGCAGCTTGCTTGAAATTCATCAGTTCCGCGACGCCAATGAAAAAGCCCTTCTTGAAGGCGGCATCCCCGCAACGGGCCGTCCGATCCTTCTCGGGATTACAAAAGCATCACTCGAAACAGATTCCTTCTTATCTGCTGCATCCTTCCAGGAAACAACTCGTGTCCTGACTGATGCCGCAATCAAAGGGAAACGCGACGAGCTGCTCGGCTTGAAGGAAAACGTCATTATCGGAAAACTCGTTCCGGCGGGTACTGGTATGCAGCGTTACCGTCAATCCGAAGCAAAATTAAAAGTCGAAGAATCCGTTACAGTCGAATAAGAATGGTTCGGCGCCTGGATCACCAGGCGCCGATCATTTTTTTGCAAAGAATAGTTGACACTAAAAAATGAAAATGGTACTATGATCAAGGTGCTCCTATCAGACCGTATTTTTATGTTCGGAAGTAGGACCAAAACAATCATTGCCACTATTCGCAAAGAACGTTTTTGCAGGTTTGCTGCAAGAACTTTGTTTTTGCCCAAAAATGAGCCACCTGGAAGTGTGGGCTTAGAAAAAAAGGAAGGGAGGATCTTTACATGCCTACTATTAATCAGTTAGTACGTAAGCCTCGTAAATCAAAGATCACTAAATCGAAGTCTCCGGCGCTTAATAAAGGATTCAACAGCTTCAAGAAATCCCAAACAGATGTACTTTCTCCGCAGAAACGCGGTGTTTGCACACGTGTTGGTACAATGACGCCGAAGAAACCGAACTCCGCGCTTCGTAAATATGCGCGTGTTCGTTTGAGCAACGGTATTGAAGTAACAGCTTATATCCCTGGTATCGGCCATAACCTTCAAGAACACAGCGTTGTGTTGATTCGCGGCGGACGTGTAAAAGATTTACCGGGAGTACGCTACCACATCGTTCGTGGTGCGCTTGATACTGCCGGCGTTGAAACTCGTCGTCAAGGCCGTTCTAAATACGGTACAAAACGTCCTAAAGCACCAAAAGCATAATCATTAAAATAAATTAGAACTTGAATTTCCGAAAGGAGGAAAACACATGCCACGTAAAGGTCCTGTAGCAAAAAGAGACGTATTGCCTGATCCGCTTTACAACTCAAAATTAGTTACTCGTCTTATTAATAAAATGATGGTTGACGGGAAGCGCGGTAAATCCCAAGCCATCCTTTACGCAGCTTTTGATACAATCCGTGAACGTACGGGTAATGATCCAATGGAAGTATTTGATCAGGCGATGAAAAACATCATGCCTGTACTAGAGGTGAAAGCACGCCGTGTCGGTGGTGCTAACTACCAGGTGCCAATCGAGGTTCGTCCGGAACGCCGTACAACTCTTGGTCTTCGCTGGTTGGTAAACTATGCGCGTCTTCGCGGTGAAAAAACAATGGAAGAACGCCTTGCAGCTGAAATCCTTGATGCTGCGAACAACAGCGGTGCTTCTGTTAAGAAACGTGAAGATACACATAAAATGGCGGAAGCGAACAAAGCATTCGCTCACTACCGCTGGTAATTTTTAAAACGAAACTTAAACCTACCCTAATTCAGGAAGGAGAAAGATATTAGATGGCAAGAGAGTTCTCCTTAAAAAACACTCGTAACATTGGAATCATGGCTCACATCGATGCTGGTAAGACAACAACGACTGAGCGTATCCTTTATTATACGGGCCGTATCCACAAAATTGGTGAAACGCATGAAGGTGCATCACAAATGGACTGGATGGAGCAAGAGCAGGAGCGCGGGATTACAATCACGTCTGCTGCAACGACTGCTCAATGGAAAGGTCATCGCGTTAACATCATCGATACACCAGGACACGTAGACTTCACAGTTGAAGTTGAACGTTCACTTCGTGTACTTGATGGTGCCGTAACGGTCCTTGATGCCCAATCAGGCGTAGAGCCGCAAACGGAAACAGTATGGCGTCAAGCGACAACATACGGTGTTCCACGTGTCGTATTCGTCAACAAAATGGACAAATTGGGTGCGGACTTCCTTTACTCTGTTCGAACAATCCATGACCGGCTAATGGCGAATGCACATCCAATTCAATTGCCAATTGGTGCTGAAGACGAGTTCTCAGGCATCATTGACTTAATTGAAATGAAAGCAACAATGTATGGAAACGACCTCGGTACTGAAATTGAGGTTGTAGACATTCCTGCAGATTACCAGGATCAAGCAGACGAATACCGTGAAAAGCTAATTGAAGCGGTCGCTGAGCTTGATGAAGAACTAATGGAGAAATACCTTGGCGGCGAAGAATTGACGAACGAAGAAATCAAAGCTGCGATCCGTAAAGGTGTTATTAACGTAGAATTCTTCCCAGTAATGGTTGGTTCTGCATTTAAAAACAAAGGCGTTCAGCTTATGCTTGATGCTGTTATCGACTATCTTCCAGCACCGATTGATGTACCGTCAATTAAAGGTATTCTTCCGGACAGCGAAGAAGAAGTGGAACGTGAATCTAGCGACGAATCGCCGTTCTCGGCTCTTGCGTTTAAAGTTATGACGGACCCTTATGTCGGTAAATTAACATTCTTCCGCGTATACTCAGGTGTTCTTTCATCTGGTTCATACGTTCAAAACTCAACAAAAGGGAAGCGTGAGCGCGTAGGACGCATCCTGCAAATGCACGCAAACTCTCGTGAAGAGATTTCGGAAGTATACGCAGGCGACATCGCAGCTGCTGTTGGATTGAAAGATACAACAACAGGCGATACGCTATGTGACGAGAAAAACCTTGTTATTCTTGAGTCTATGGAGTTCCCTGATCCAGTTATCTCTTTGTCAGTTGAGCCTAAGTCAAAAGCTGACCAAGATAAAATGACGATCGCACTTCAAAAGCTTCAAGAAGAAGATCCTACATTCCATGCGCATACTGACCAGGAAACTGGCGAAGTTATTATCGCAGGTATGGGTGAGCTTCACCTTGATATCCTTGTTGACCGTATGCGTCGCGAGTTCAAAGTAGAAGCAAACGTTGGTGCACCGCAAGTATCTTACCGCGAAACGTTCCGTTCAAGTGCACAAGTTGAGGGTAAATTTGCCCGTCAATCTGGTGGACGTGGACAGTTCGGTCACGTTTGGATCGAATTCTCTCCTAACGAAGAAGGAGCAGGCTTCGAATTCGAAAATGGCATCGTCGGTGGTTCAGTACCACGTGAATACATTCCAGCAGTTCAAGCAGGTTTACAAGACGCTATGAAAAATGGCGTACTTGCCGGCTACCCGCTAATCGATGTGAAGGCCCGCCTATTTGACGGTTCTTACCATGATGTCGATTCATCTGAGATGGCATTTAAGATCGCTGCTTCAATGGCGCTGAAAAATGCAATTTCAAAATGTAACCCGGTACTTCTTGAGCCGCTTATGAAAGTTGAAGTTGTTATCCCTGACGAATATCTAGGCGATATCATGGGTGATGTTACATCACGCCGTGGACGCGTAGAAGGAATGGAAGCGCGCGGTAACGCACAAGTTGTTAAAGCGTTCGTTCCACTTTCTGAAATGTTCGGTTACGCAACGTCACTTCGTTCAAACACGCAAGGGCGCGGTAACTACTCTATGCACTTCGATCATTACGAAGAAGTTCCTAAGAGTGTTATGGAAACAATCATCAAAAAAAATAAAGGCGAATAATTGATTTATACGCATCAATCAAGTATAAATACTATTGTAAGCTTTCCCTTCTTTCGGAAAACGGCCGTTTTCCGAAAGAAGACCAATATAAACCACTACTAATTTCTATATTTTGAAGGAGGACTTCCTAATGGGAAAAGCAAAATTCGACCGTTCAAAGCCACACGTTAACATTGGTACTATTGGCCACGTTGACCATGGTAAAACAACTCTAACAGCTGCAATCACAACTGTACTAGCTAAATCAGGCGGTGCAGAAGCACGTGCATACGATCAAATCGATGGTGCTCCAGAAGAGCGCGAGCGCGGTATCACAATCTCAACTGCACACGTTGAGTACGAAACTGAAACTCGTCACTATGCACATGTAGACTGCCCAGGACATGCTGACTATGTTAAAAACATGATCACAGGTGCTGCACAAATGGATGGCGGTATCCTAGTAGTATCTGCTGCTGACGGTCCAATGCCACAAACACGTGAGCACATCCTTCTTTCACGTCAAGTAGGTGTACCATTCCTAGTTGTATTCATGAACAAATGCGACATGGTGGATGACGAAGAGCTTCTTGAACTAGTTGAAATGGAAGTTCGCGATCTTCTTTCTGAATATGATTTCCCTGGCGATGACATTCCTGTTATCAAAGGTTCAGCTCTTAAAGCTCTTGAAGGCGATGCTGCATGGGAAGAAAAAATCCATGAGCTTATGGCTGCTGTGGATGAGTACATCCCAACACCAACACGCGACACTGACAAGCCTTTCATGATGCCTGTTGAGGATGTTTTCTCAATCACAGGTCGTGGAACAGTTGCTACAGGACGCGTTGAGCGTGGACAAATCAAAGTCGGTGACACAATCG
The DNA here is from genome assembly GCF_900156125.1 of Domibacillus enclensis. Taxonomy (GTDB): domain Bacteria; phylum Bacillota; class Bacilli; order Bacillales; family Domibacillaceae; genus Domibacillus; species Domibacillus enclensis. Next base: position 30,955 of record NZ_FTLX01000013.1, read on the forward strand.
AAATCATCGGTTTCACTGAAGAGCCAAAATCAACAACTGTAACAGGTGTTGAAATGTTCCGTAAGCTTCTTGATTATGCTGAAGCTGGCGACAACATCGGCGCACTTCTTCGCGGCGTAGCTCGTGAAGATATCCAACGTGGTCAAGTATTGGCTAAACCAAGCACAATCACACCACATACAACGTTCAAAGCGGAAGTTTACGTTCTTTCTAAAGAAGAGGGTGGACGTCACACTCCATTCTTCACAAACTACCGTCCACAGTTCTACTTCCGTACAACTGACGTAACTGGTATCTGCAACCTTCCTGAAGGCGTAGAAATGGTTATGCCTGGTGACAACGTAGAAATGTCAGTAGAATTGATTGCTCCAATCGCGATTGAAGAAGGTACTAAATTCTCAATCCGTGAAGGCGGTCGTACAGTAGGCGCTGGCGTTGTAGCAACAATCCAAAAATAAGATTTCTTCTTAAACAGTCCGGTTCCGGCCGGGCTGTTTTTTGTTTGAAAAAAAGTTTTGCATCTTCTGTTGCAATCAAAGAGAAAAGCATGTATAATAATCAATGTTGGTTTTTGACAGCGTTGATGCGAAAGGTTGCTGACACACCCGGCCGCTTTGCCATGGCGGTGTCGTCAGGGAAAAATTTTCGCGGAGTATGTCTATTAGCTAAATAGGCGATAAAGGAGGGAAAATAATGGCAAAACAAAAAATTCGTATTCGTTTGAAAGCATATGATCACCGTATTCTTGATCAATCTGCAGAGAAAATCGTTGAGACAGCTAAACGTTCTGGTGCAAGTGTATCCGGTCCGATCCCGCTTCCAACTGAGAAATCAATCTACACGATTCTTCGTGCGGTTCATAAGTACAAAGATTCTCGTGAGCAGTTCGAAATGCGCACTCATAAACGTTTAATCGATATCGTGAACCCAACTCCAAAAACAGTTGATTCATTGATGCGTTTAGACTTGCCGTCAGGCGTTGACATCGAAATTAAACTTTAATAAATAAATAATAAAAAATCAGGAGGTGTGACTCATGACCAAAGGAATCTTAGGAAGAAAAATCGGTATGACGCAAGTGTTTGCTGAAAATGGTGAACTGATCCCAGTAACTGTTATCGAAGCAGCACCAAACGTTGTACTTCAAAAAAAATCAGTCGAAAGCGACGGCTACTCAAGCGTTCAGTTAGGTTTTGAAGATAAGCGCGAAAAGCTTTCAAACAAACCAGCACTTGGACACGTGAAAAAAGCAGGCGAAGGCATCGCACCTAAGCGCTTCATTCGTGAGTTCCGTAACATCGACAGCGATCTTGAAATTGGTCAAGAAGTCAAAGTTGATATTTTTGCAGAAGGCGACATCGTCGACGTAACAGGAATTTCAAAAGGGAAAGGCTTCCAGGGTGCAATCAAGCGCCACGGACAAAGCCGCGGACCTATGACTCACGGTTCCCGTTATCATCGTCGTCCAGGTTCAATGGGACCTGTAGCGCCAAACCGCGTATTTAAAAACAAATTGCTTCCAGGCCGTATGGGCGGAGAGCAAGTAACAGTACAAAACCTGCAAATCGTTAAAATTGATGCTGAGCGTAACGTCCTTCTTATTAAAGGTAACGTTCCAGGATCTAAAAAAGCGTTGATTCAGGTGAAAACAGCGGTAAAAGCAAAGTAATCAACTTTTACAAGAAAGGAGGAAACAGAAATGGCTAAAGTTAAAGTATTAAACCAAACTGGTTCTGAAGTCGGCGATATCGAATTAAACGATGCTGTATTCGGAATCGAACCAAATGAACACGTCGTATTTGAAGCTGTGATTATGCAACGCGCATCTTTGCGTCAAGGTAATCACAAAGTGAAAAATCGTTCGGAAGTTCGCGGCGGCGGTCGTAAACCTTGGAAACAAAAAGGAACTGGACGTGCGCGTCAAGGTTCTATTCGTTCTCCACAATGGCGCGGCGGTGGTGTGGTCTTCGGTCCAACTCCACGTAGCTACAGCTACAAATTGCCGAAAAAGGTACGTCGTTTAGCATTGAAATCTGCTTTGTCATCAAAAGTACAAGAGCAAAACATTCTAGTGTTGGAAGCTTTGTCATTCGACGCGCCAAAAACAAAAGAATTCACAGCTGTACTGAAAAACTTGTCTGTTGACTCAAAAGCATTGATCGTAACTGATACAGTAAATGAATTCGTTGCATTGTCAGCTCGCAATATCCCTGGTGTAACAGTGGTTGAAGCATCTGGCATCAACATCCTTGACCTGCTTGGACATGATAAGCTTATCATGACAAAAGCAGCGGTTGAAAAAGTAGAGGAGGTGCTTGCATAATGGATGCACGCGATGTGATTAAGCGCCCCGTTATTACTGAACAATCTATGGCTGTAATGGCTGATAAAAAATACACATTTGAAGTGGACGTACGCGCGAACAAAACACAGGTGAAGACGGCTGTTGAAGCGATCTTCGGTGTAAAAGTGAAAAACGTAAACGTCATGAACTACAAAGGTAAATTCAAGCGCATGGGACGTCACGCTGGCTATACAAACAAACGCCGCAAAGCGATCGTAACATTGACGCAAGACAGCAAAGAAATCGAACTTTTCGAAGCGTAATAAACGCATAAAATAGAAGAGGAGGGACACGAAATGGCGATTAAAAAGTATAAACCGACCACAAATGGTCGTCGTAATATGACGTCTTTGGATTATGCTGAAATTACAACAAGCACACCAGAGAAATCATTGCTTGAGCCGTTGAAAAAGAAAGGCGGCCGTAATAACCAGGGTAAAATCACTGTTCGCCACAGAGGCGGCGGTCACAAGCGTCAATACCGCATCATCGACTTTAAGCGCGATAAAGATGGCATTCCAGGCCGCGTTGCTACGATCGAATATGATCCGAACCGTTCGGCTAATATCGCACTCGTGAACTATGCGGATGGAGAAAAACGCTACATCCTAGCGCCAAAAAACATCCAGGTTGGAACGGAAATCATGGCCGGTCCGGAAGCAGATATCAAAGTAGGAAATGCACTTCCACTTGTGAATATCCCGGTTGGTACAGTTATCCACAACATTGAATTGAAGCCAGGCAAAGGCGGCCAGTTGGTTCGTTCTGCAGGAACTTCAGCTCAAGTACTTGGTAAAGAAGGCAAATATGTTCTTGTTCGTTTGAACTCTGGCGAAGTGCGCATGATTCTTGCAACATGCCGCGCAACAATCGGCCAAGTAGGCAACGAGCAGCATGAACTTGTTAACGTTGGTAAAGCAGGACGTTCACGCTGGTTGGGTAAACGCCCTACTGTACGTGGTTCTGTAATGAACCCGAACGACCATCCACACGGTGGTGGTGAAGGACGCGCGCCAATCGGACGTAAAGGTCCAGTTACACCATGGGGCAAACCAGCTCTTGGTTACAAAACGCGTAAAAAAGTTAACAAATCCGATAAATTTATCGTACGTCGTCGTAAAAAATAACGTAATTGTCCTACGGTTCCAAACGCGAACCGTAGATCAATCACGAAGGGAGGTACACAAATGGGCCGCAGCTTGAAAAAAGGACCTTTTGTTGATGATCACTTATTCAATAAAGTTGAAAAATTAAACGAGACGGAAAAAAAGCAAGTTATTAAAACTTGGTCACGCCGTTCTACAATTTTCCCAACATTCATCGGACACACTATCGCAGTATACGATGGTCGTAAACACGTACCTGTATTCGTAACTGAAGATATGGTTGGACATAAATTGGGTGAATTCGCACCAACGCGTACGTACAAAGGACACGTTGCTGACGATAAGAAAACAAGACGTTAATTGAGAGGAGGATACCACAATGGAAGCTAAAGCTGTCTTAAGAACAGTCCGCATTGCTCCTCGTAAGGTACGTCTAGTGATTGACCTGATTCGAGGCAAGCAAGTTGGAGAAGCAGTGGCGATCTTGAAGCATACGCCGAAAACGTCATCTCCTGTTATTGAAAAACTTTTAAACTCTGCGATTGCAAATGCAGAACATAACTACGATCTTGATGTAAACAATCTTGTTGTTACACAAGCTTTTGTAGACGAAGGACCAACATTGAAACGTTTCCGTCCACGTGCAATGGGACGTGCAAGCGCAATTAACAAACGCACTAGCCACATCACAATCGTCGTGGCAGAAAAAAAGGAGGGATAATTCGTGGGTCAAAAAGTACATCCTCATGGACTGCGCGTCGGGATCATTCGCGACTGGGATTCTAAATGGTACGCTGAAAAAGACTACGCTGATCTTCTTCACGAAGATTTGAAAGTGCGCGGATACATTGAAGAACGTCTTAAAGATGCTTCTCTATCCCGTGTTGAAATCGAACGTGCTGCAAACCGCGTGAACATCACTGTTCATACTGCTAAGCCAGGTATGGTTATCGGTAAAGGTGGTTCTGAAGTAGAAGCACTTCGTAAAGCTTTAAATGAATTAACAGGCAAACGTGTTCACATTAACATCGTTGAAGTGAAACGTGCTGACCTTGATGCAAAATTAGTAGCGGAAAACATCGCTCGCCAGCTTGAAAACCGTGTATCATTCCGCCGTGCTCAAAAGCAGGCTATCCAACGGACAATCCGTTCAGGTGCAAAAGGAATCAAAACTCAGGTTTCAGGACGTCTTGGCGGGGCTGAAATTGCCCGTGCTGAACATTACAGTGAAGGATCAGTTCCACTTCATACTCTTCGTGCCGACATTGACTATGCACATGTTGAAGCAAATACAACATACGGCAAGCTTGGCGTAAAAGTATGGATCTACCGTGGAGAGGTTCTTCCAACGAAGAAGCAAACTCAGGAAGGAGGCAAATAATATGTTGTTGCCAAAACGCGTGAAATATCGTCGTGTACACCGCGGCAAAATGCGCGGTCAAGCGAAAGGCGGAACAGAAGTAGCATTTGGTGAATATGGTCTTCAAGCTGTTGAAGCTTCTTGGATCACAAACCGTCAAATCGAATCTGCCCGTGTCGCAATGACTCGTTACATGAAACGTGGCGGTAAAGTTTGGATTAAAATTTTCCCTCACAAACCATATACGAAAAAACCTCTTGAAGTACGGATGGGTTCCGGTAAAGGTGCTCCTGAAGGATGGGTAGCGGTTGTTAAACCAGGCAAGATCATGTTTGAAATTGCCGGCGTTTCTGAAGAAGTAGCACGTGAAGCACTTCGTTTGGCAGCACATAAGCTTCCAATCAAATGCAAAATCGTAAAACGCGAAGAAATTGGTGGTGAATCAAATGAAAGCTAATGAAATCCGTGAACTTACCACTGCTGAAATTGAACAACAAGTAAAGTCGCTCAAAGAAGAACTTTTCAACCTTCGCTTTCAATTGGCGACGGGACAGCTTGAGAATACTGCCCGTATTCGTGAAGTACGTAAAGCAATCGCCCGCATGAAAACCGTGATTCGTCAACGGGAAATTGATAACCGATAATTGAAAGGAGGTTTGCACGATGAGCGAACGCAATCAGCGCAAAGTTTACACTGGCCGTGTTGTTTCTGACAAAATGGACAAAACAGTAACGGTTCTTATTGAAACATACAAAACACACAAGCTTTATGGCAAACGCATAAAGTACACGAAAAAGTTTAAAGCTCATGATGAGAACAACGAAGCAAAAATCGGTGACGTAGTGCGCATCATGGAAACTCGCCCGCTTTCTGCAACAAAACGTTTCCGCCTTCTAGAAGTAGTGGAAAAAGCAGTCATCATCTAATTAATTGTTCGGATAGATGTTAAAGTCCGAAAGGAGGTAACCTAAATGATCCAGCAAGAATCACGTTTAAAAGTAGCTGACAACTCTGGTGCACGTGAAGTATTAACGATTAAAGTCCTCGGTGGTTCTGGCCGTAAAACAGCTAACGTCGGTGATGTAATCGTGTGTACTGTAAAACAAGCAACACCAGGTGGCGTTGTCAAAAAAGGTGAAGTGGTAAAAGCGGTTATCGTTCGTACGAAACGCGGCGTTCGCCGTAATGACGGTTCATACATCCGCTTCGACGAAAACGCGTGCGTTATCATTCGTGACGACAAAAGCCCACGTGGCACACGTATTTTCGGCCCGGTTGCCCGCGAACTTCGCGACAGCAATTTCATGAAGATTGTTTCCCTAGCTCCGGAAGTAATCTAATTGAACTGAATAAATAAAAGGCCCATCAAGGAGGTGCGCAACATGCACGTGAAAAAAGGCGATAAAGTCATGGTCATCACAGGTAAAGACAAAGGCAAAACAGGCGTTGTTCTTGCAGCTTTTCCTAAAAAAGACCGTGTCCTTGTAGAAGGCATTAACATCGTTAAGAAACATGCGAAACCTTCACAATTAAATCCGCAGGGCGGCATCCTGAGCCAGGAAGCAGCTATTCACGTATCCAACGTAATGCTGTTGGATCCGAAAACAAATGAACCTACTCGTGTAGGTCGTAAAGTAGTGGACGGCAAAAAAGTCCGCGTAGCAAAAAAATCCGGTGAAACTCTAGATAACTAAAAGTCAAGAAGGGAGGTATTCTAAGTGAACCGCCTTAAAGAAAAATACCAAAAAGAAATTACACCTGCTCTTGTGAGCAAGTTCAACTATGCGTCAGTAATGCAAGTACCTAAAATTGAAAAAATCGTTGTAAATATGGGTGTTGGTGAAGCAGTTCAAAACGCGAAAGTGTTAGATACAGCTGTGGAAGAACTTACTCAAATCACTGGTCAAAAGCCAATGGTAACAAAAGCGAAAACTTCAATCGCAGGATTCCGTCTTCGTGAAGGTATGCCAATCGGTGCGAAAGTAACACTTCGCGGCGAGCGCATGTACGAATTCCTTGATAAACTTGTTTCTGTTTCACTTCCACGTGTACGTGACTTCCGCGGCGTTTCGAAAAAAGCGTTCGACGGTCGTGGCAACTACACGCTAGGTGTAAAAGAACAGTTAATCTTCCCTGAGATTGATTACGATAAAGTATCAAAAGTACGCGGCATGGACATCGTTATCGTCACTACTGCCAACACGGACGAAGAAGCTCGTGAATTGTTAACACAAATTGGAATGCCGTTCCAAAAGTAATCGCTATATAAGGGAGGCGAAAACGTGGCTAAAAAATCAATGATTGCGAAACAACAACGCACGCAAAAGTTTAAGGTACAAGAGTACACACGTTGCGAACGCTGCGGACGTCCACACTCTGTATACCGCAAATTTAAACTTTGCCGTATTTGTTTCCGTGAACTAGCTTATAAAGGTCAAATTCCTGGCGTTAAAAAAGCCAGCTGGTAATACACTGATTCCGGAAGGAGGTAATTATAAATGGTTATGACAGATCCGATTGCTGACTTGCTGACTCGCATCCGTAATGCGAACATGGTTCGTCACGAAAAACTGGAAGTACCTGCTTCCAAAATTAAACGTGAAATCGCTGAAATCCTGAAACGTGAAGGATTTATCCGTGACGTTGAGTTCATCGAGGACGACAAACAAGGCGTTATCCGTATTTTCTTGAAATACAGTGGCAACGAGCGTGTAATCACAGGCTTGAAGCGTATTTCTAAACCAGGCCTTCGCGTTTATGCGAAAGCTGATGAGGTACCACGTGTTCTTAACGGACTGGGTATTGCGATTATTTCTACATCTACTGGTGTAGTAACTGATAAAGAAGCCCGTGCTAAACAAGTAGGCGGCGAAGTACTAGCGTACGTTTGGTAATAATCTTTTAAAAGAATGGAGGTGCGACTATGTCACGCGTAGGTAAAAAAGTAATCGAGCTTCCAGAAGGCGTTACGATTACAAACAATAACAATGAAGTGACTGTCAAAGGTCCTAAAGGAGAATTGACTCGTCAATTCAACAAAGATTTGACAATTGAAATTGATGGCAGCAACGTAACGGTTGTTCGTCCTTCAGATTCAAAAGAACACCGTACAATCCACGGAACAACTCGTGCACTTCTTGCCAATATGGTAGAAGGCGTATCAAAAGGGTTCGAACGCAATCTTGAATTAGTTGGTGTCGGTTACCGTGCTCAGAAACAAGGAACGAAGCTTGTTTTGAACGTAGGTTACTCTCATCCAGTAGAATTCGAAGCGGAAAACGGTATTGATATCGATGTTCCTGCGAATACGAAAATCAGCATCAAAGGGATCGACAAGGAGCGCGTTGGCGCAATTGCTGCTAACATCCGCCAAGTTCGTCCTCCTGAGCCGTACAAAGGCAAAGGTATCCGTTATGAAGGCGAGCAAGTTCGCCGCAAAGAAGGTAAAACAGGTAAATAATGCCGCATAGGCATCAGAAAGGAGTGACCTCGGGATGATCACAAAAGCTGATAAGAATAAAACGCGTAAAAGACGCCACGCCCGTGTACGTGCGAAAATCGCTGGTACAGCTGCGCGTCCACGCTTGAACGTATTCCGTTCAAACAAGCACCTTTACGCTCAATTGATTGATGATGCAAATGGTGTTACACTTGCAAGTGCTTCAACTATTGAAAAAGATTTCGGTCTTGAATCAACAAGCAACCTTGAAGCTGCTGCGAAAGTTGGCGAAACGCTTGCTAAACGCGCAACTGAAAAAGGTGTCGCTTCTGTTGTATTCGACCGTGGGGGCTACCTTTACCACGGCCGCGTTAAAGCCTTGGCTGACGCTGCACGTGAAAACGGCCTTGAATTCTAATAAAAGGAGGGACACATTTAATGCGTCGCATTGATCCAAACAAACTCGAACTTGAAGAACGCGTAGTAACGGTCAACCGTGTTGCGAAAGTTGTAAAAGGTGGACGTCGTTTCCGCTTTACTGCACTCGTTGTCGTTGGCGATAAAAATGGTAATGTCGGTTTTGGAACTGGTAAAGCGCAAGAAGTTCCAGATGCAATCCGTAAAGCAATTGAAGATGCGAAGAAAAACCTTGTATTCGTACCGATGGTTGGCACTACTTTGCCACACCAAGTAATCGGTCAATTTGGTGCGGGTTCAGTCCTATTGAAGCCTGCTTCTGAAGGTACTGGAGTTATCGCAGGCGGACCTGTCCGTGCGGTACTTGAACTTGCTGGTGTTGGTGATATCCTCTCCAAATCACTTGGTTCAAACACGCCGATCAACATGGTTCGTGCTACAATCGCTGGATTGAAAGAACTAAAAACAGCTGAAGAAGTAGCAAAACTTCGCGGCAAGTCTGTAGAAGAACTGTTAGGATAAGGAGGGAATCATAATGGCTGAAAAATTACAAATTACCCTCACTCGCAGCCTGATCGGACGTACGCAAGATCAGCGCGAAACTGTAAAGGCACTTGGTCTTCGCAAAATGCATCAAACAGTTGAACAAGCTGATAATGCGGCAATTCGCGGAATGATCAAAAAAGTGTCTCATCTTGTGACTGTTACAGAAAAATAATTTCATCTTATACAACAAGGAGGTGCAAGAGCATGAAACTTCATGAATTGAAACCAGCTGCTGGTTCCCGTAAAGAACGCAATCGCGTTGGACGCGGTACAGGTTCAGGTAACGGTAAAACGTCAGGTAAAGGTCATAAAGGCCAAAACGCACGTTCAGGCGGTGGTGTCCGTCTTGGATTTGAAGGTGGACAAACGCCTTTATTCCGTCGTCTTCCAAAGCGCGGATTTACAAATGTAAACCGTAAAGAATACGCAGTTGTGAACATCGATACATTGAATCGTTTCGAAGAAGGAACAGAGGTAACTCCTGAACTTCTAATCGAAAGCGGCATCGTGAAAAGCGAAAAAGCAGGAATCAAAATTCTTGCGAACGGCAACGTAGAGAAAAAGCTTACAGTTAAAGCGCACAAATTCTCTGCTGCTGCTAAAGAAGCAATTGAAGCGGCTGGCGGTACGATTGAGGTGATCTAATGTTTCGCACAATCTCCAATTTTATGCGTGTGGGTGATATAAGAAACAAGATTATATTCACCCTTCTTATGTTAATCGTGTTCCGGATCGGCACCTTTATTCCTGTTCCCTATGTTAATGCGGATGTTCTCCGCATGCAGGAGCAGGCCGGGCTGATCGGATTTCTGAACACGTTTGGCGGCGGAGCGCTTCAAAATTTCTCTATTCTCGCAATGGGGATCATGCCTTACATTACAGCATCAATCATCGTGCAGCTTTTGCAGATGGATGTTGTGCCTAAATTCACTGAATGGTCGAAGCAAGGTGACGTTGGACGGCGAAAACTGACGCAGTTTACCCGCTACTTCACAATCGTGCTCGGCCTCATTCAAGGTTTTGGGATGTCATACGGGTTTAACAGCTTGTATGGCGGAATGCTTGTCGAAAACAACAGTGCAGGCGGCTATATGCTTATTGCATTAGTGCTGACCGCTGGTACCGCTTTTCTTATGTGGCTTGGTGAACAAATCACAGCAAAAGGCGTCGGCAATGGAATCTCTATTATTATCTTCGCCGGAATTGTGGCGGCCATTCCAGGAGCAGTAAGTCAAATTTACGCACAGCAAATCGAAGGAGCGGGCGATCAGCTCTTCCTGCGTATTGTCGTTCTTCTTTTGATCCTGCTGGCAGTACTGGCAATTGTCGTAGGGGTTATTTTCTTTCAGCAGGCGCTGCGGAAAATCCCGATTCAATACGCGAAGCGCGTTGGAGCTGGGGGCGGTACGGCGCCAGTAGGCGGTCAATCCACTCACCTTCCACTCAAAGTAAACGCGGCGGGTGTTATCCCGGTTATCTTTGCAATCTCGTTCCTGATCACACCGCAGACCATCGGTTCGTTCTTTGGATCAAATGATGTGACGAGCACCATTCAGAACATTTTTGATTACACGAAACCAGTCGGCATGGCGATTTATGTAGCGTTGATTGTGGCGTTTACGTATTTCTATGCTTTCATTCAAGTAAACCCTGAACAAGTTGCGGACAACTTGAAAAAGCAGGGTGGATATATTCCGGGCATTCGCCCTGGGAAGAACACACAGGATTATTTGACAAATGTGCTTTACCGTCTGACTTTTGTCGGTGCAATTTTCCTTTCAGCCGTTGCTGTGCTGCCTGTTTTCTTCATTCAATTCGCGGGTCTTCCACCAGCGGCGCAAATCGGCGGTACGAGTCTTTTGATTGTCGTCGGTGTGGCACTTGAAACAATGAAGCAGCTCGAAGCACAACTTGTAAAGCGTCATTATAAAGGCTTTATGAAGTAAGCAACGTGATAGTGTGTTATTCACTTCACTCAATCAGACTGAGGGGGTATATTGATGAATCTCGTGTTAATGGGATTGCCGGGTGCCGGTAAAGGAACTCAGGCAGAAAAAATTGTTGAAAAGTACGGCGTGCCGCACATTTCAACAGGGGACATGTTCCGTGCTGCAATGAAGGATGAAACAGCGCTTGGCTTAAAAGCAAAATCATATATGGACAAAGGCGAACTCGTTCCTGATGAAGTAACGATTGGGATTGTTGAAGAGCGCCTTGCAAAAGCGGACTGTGCAGAAGGCTTCCTATTAGACGGATTTCCTCGCACGGTGGCGCAGGCAGAAGCGCTTGAAGACATTACGTCGAGCCTGAACCGTAAAATTGATTATGTGATTAATGTGGAAGTGAACCAGGACATTTTAATGGGGCGCTTAACAGGCCGCCGCATCTGCAAAAGCTGCGGTGCAACGTATCATCTGGAATTCAATCCGCCGGCTAGTGCCGATACATGCGACCGCTGTGGCGGAGAATTGTATCAGCGCGCTGATGACAATGCGGAAACGGTTCAGAACCGCCTTGACGTGAATGTAAAGCAGACAGCACCATTGCTTGCTTTCTACAGCGAAAAAGGTTATTTGAAAAACATTAACGGCCAGCAGGACATCAATGTTGTCTTTGAAGACATCGACGAGCTCCTTAAAGGTCTTCGTAACTAATGATCATTTGTAAAACCCCTCGTGAACTGGAGATTATGAAAGAAGCGGGGCGTATTGTCGCGCTTACACATCAGGAACTGCAAAACCATATCTCTCCCGGGATAAGCACGATGGAGCTGGATGCTGTTGCAGAAAACTTCATCCGAAGTATGGATGCAGCACCTTCTTTTAAAGGGTATAATGGTTTTCCCGGCAGCATTTGCGCATCGGTTAACGAGGAGCTTGTGCACGGGATTCCCGGCAGCCGCACACTAAAAGAAGGCGACATTATCAGCATTGATATCGGTGCTTATTATAAGGGGTATCATGGCGACTCGGCCTGGACATATCCTGTCGGCCGGATTGCACCTGAGACGGAGAAGCTTCTCGACGTAACTGAGGAATCGCTTTACATCGGACTCAATGAAGCGAAACCGGGTGAACGTCTTTCTACCATCTCCCATGCGATTCAAACGTATGTGGAATCGAATGGCTTTTCAATCGTTCGTGAGTATGTTGGGCACGGTGTCGGGCAGAACCTCCATGAGGCTCCGCAAATTCCTCATTATGGTCCGCCAGGAAGGGGACCGGTACTAAAACCTAGTATGGTGCTCGCGATCGAACCGATGGTCAATGCCGGTCGTCGTTACGTAAAAACACTTGAGGATAATTGGACTGTCATTACACAGGATGGAAAAATGTGTGCTCATTTTGAACATACAATTGCGATAACCGAAACAGGCTTTGAGATTTTAACAAAAGCCTAGGCAGCTGCCAGTCGGATGAAAAGTGAAGGGAGATGAACAAAAGTGGCGAAAGACGATGTAATTGAAATTGAAGGTACAGTCACTGAAACTTTGCCAAACGCCATGTTTAAGGTAGAATTGGAAAATGGACATACTATTTTAGCGCACGTTTCAGGCAAAATCCGTATGCACTTTATCCGTATCTTGCCTGGTGATAAAGTAACAGTAGAACTTTCACCGTATGATTTAACACGCGGACGGATCACGTACCGTTACAAATAACATATATGGCGCTCCGGACTATGAAGGAGGTTGGAGAAATGAAAGTAAGACCATCAGTTAAGCCAATCTGTGAGAAATGTAAAGTTATTCGCAGACGCGGCAAAGTTATGGTTATTTGTGAAAACCCTAAGCATAAACAAAAACAAGGCTAATATTAAAGGGAGGTGCACATTTTATGGCACGTGTAGCAGGTGTTGATATTCCACGCGACAAGCGTGTAGTTATCTCATTAACTTATATTTTCGGAATCGGCAGACCAACGTCTGAACAAATTCTTGATGAAGCAGGTGTTTCTCAAGACACTCGTGTACGCGACTTAACGGAAGATGAATTGAACAAAATCCGTGATATCGTTGACCGCTTAAAAGTAGAGGGTGACCTTCGTCGTGAAGTATCTCTTAACATTAAACGTTTGATGGAAATCGGTTCGTTCCGTGGTATCCGTCATCGTCGTGGTCTTCCAGTGCGTGGACAAAACACGAAAAACAACGCGCGTACTCGTAAAGGCCCGCGTAAAACTGTAGCGAACAAGAAAAAATAATTGGTAAAGGAGGCAGAATTAAGACATGGCTCGTAAACAACAAACTCGTAAGCGTCGTGTGAAAAAGAATATCGAATCTGGTATTGCTCACATCCGCTCAACGTTCAACAATACAATTGTCACTATTACAGACGTTCACGGTAACGCTCTATCTTGGTCAAGTGCAGGTGCCCTTGGTTTCAGAGGTTCACGTAAATCCACTCCGTTTGCTGCTCAAATGGCTGCTGAAACAGCTGCAAAAGCATCAATCGAACATGGTATGAAAACTCTTGAAGTAACAGTAAAAGGTCCAGGTTCAGGCCGTGAAGCAGCTATTCGTGCGCTTCAAGCAGCAGGTTTGGAAGTTACTGCAATTAAAGACGTAACTCCAGTGCCTCACAATGGCTGCCGTCCTCCAAAACGTCGTCGTGTTTAATCTTCCTGCATAAAGGAGAACTATTCCGGTTATAATGGAAAATTGACTGTTTTGATTCAGGAATTGACCACTTTTTATGATAAATCGGGAATGGTAAACATGGGGAATTTCGGGTTGCCGGAATTTCGACGTATTCAAGGAGGGAAAATGGAATGATCGAAATTGAAAAGCCAAAAATTGAAACGGTTGAGATCAGCGATGATGCTACGTTTGGAAAGTTCGTCGTGGAACCACTTGAACGCGGATATGGTACAACTCTAGGGAACTCCTTGCGTCGTATTTTATTATCTTCACTTCCGGGTGCCGCAGTAACAGCCATTCAGATTGATGGTGTACTGCACGAATTCTCAACAATTGAAGGCGTCGTAGAAGATGTTACGTCGATCATTTTGAACATTAAGAAGCTTGCGCTCAAAATCTACTCGGACGAGGAGAAGACGCTTGAGATCGATGTTCAAGGTCCTGGTACCGTAACGGCTGCCGACATTACTCACGATAGCGATGTGGAAATTCTAAATCCTGATCTGCATATTGCGACTTTAGGCGAAAACGCTAATTTCCGTATGCGCTTGACGGCACAACGCGGTAGAGGGTACAACCGGGCTGATCACAACAAAAAAGAAGATCATCCAATCGGCGTCATTGCGATCGACTCCATCTATACACCTGTATCACGCGTGAACTTCCAGGTGGAAAACACACGTGTTGGGCAGCTTTCAAACTTTGATAAATTGTCACTGGACGTATGGACAGATGGCAGCATCGGACCAAAGGAAGCCATTTCTTTAGGTGCGAAAATTTTAACAGAACATCTTAACATTTTCGTAGGATTAACAGATGAAGCACAGCATGCGGAAATCATGGTTGAAAAAGAAGAAGACCAGAAAGAAAAAGTCCTTGAGATGACGATCGAAGAACTTGATCTATCTGTGCGTTCTTACAACTGCTTGAAACGCGCTGGTATTAATACTGTTCAAGAACTTGCGAACAAGAGCGAGGACGACATGATGAAAGTCCGCAATCTTGGCCGTAAATCACTTGAAGAAGTTAAAGCGAAACTGGACGAGCTTGGTCTCGGCTTACGAAAAGAAGATTGATTGACTAAACGACATCAATAAAGGAGGGTATTTTCATGGCTTACAGAAAGCTAGGACGTACAAGCGCTCAGCGCAAAGCGATGCTTCGTGATTTGACAACTGATCTTATCATCAGCGAACGCATTGAAACGACTGAAGCACGTGCAAAAGAATTGCGCTCAGTTGCAGAAAAAATGATTACACTTGGTAAACGCGGTGATTTGCATGCCCGCCGTCAGGCTGCTGCATTCCTTCGTCACGAAGTCGCTTCTACAAAAGAAGTAGAAAAGAACGGCAAAACAGTTGAGCGTCCTGTTTACGCTTTGCAAAAATTGTTTGATGATGTGGCACCACGCTACACTGAGCGTCAAGGTGGCTACACACGTATTATGAAAGTTGGTCCACGCCGCGGCGATGGCGCACCAATGGTGATTATCGAGCTCGTATAAGCTCAGGTAAAACCGCGAACGGGGCAGAACAAAACGAACGTTGCTTTGTTTTGCCCTTTTTTCATACAACGATAAAGCGGAGCGGCGACTCTCGCTTATCGATTTACAAGGCTTAGAGCGTTACGATGGGCGTACCCCTTAAACGCTTCATGTGCGTCCCGTCTAGCTCATGCACCCCCTGCCACGCTGCTTTAGCGGCAAGAAGAGAATGATTTTCTTCGGTTCGGGGTGCGGGCTTTTTTTATTTTTGTCCAAAATAGGAGGAGATCCTGTGGGAGATTCCATTATTTCGATTGAGCGGGTATCATTTCAATATCCGGACCAGTCCGATTTTGCTTTAAAGGATGTATCGCTTCACGTACAGCGCGGGGAATGGCTGGCGATTGTCGGTCATAACGGATCAGGGAAGTCTACTCTGGCAAAGATGCTGAACGGCCTTCACTATCCGCAAGCGGGGCACGTCACAATAGGCGGTTTAGAGCTGTGTGAAGAAAATGTTTGGACTATCCGCGTAAAGCTTGGAATGGTCTTTCAGAATCCAGATAATCAATTTGTCGGCACAACCGTGCAGGATGATGTGGCTTTTGGGTTAGAAAACAGCGGTGTCGAACAAACGGTGATGAAGGAACGTGTGCTGACGTCGCTCGAAAAGGTCGGCATGGCTTCTTTTCTGAATCAAGAGCCGCACCATCTGTCTGGCGGTCAAAAGCAGCGGGTGGCGATTGCAAGCGTCATTGCGCTTCAACCGGATATTATTTTACTGGATGAAGCAACATCTATGCTGGATCCGCTCGGCCGCGATGAAGTGATGGAAACCATTCGTGAGCTCAAGGAGCGGGAAGGCTTAACGGTCATTTCGATTACGCATGATCTCGAAGAAGCGGCGAAAGCGGACCGCGTCATTGTGCTCAACAAAGGAAGCGTTTATACAGAAGGGACGCCGCAGGCCATTTTTCAAATGGACCAGGAGCTGCTGCAGCTTGGCCTCGGCGTGCCGTTTACCGTCAAGATGAGTCACCTTCTGGCAGAGGCGGGTTTGCAGCTGTCGAAGCGACATTTTAACGAAGAAGAGCTGGTGAAAGAGTTATGGACATTAAACTTCGAGAAGTAGAATACCGGTACGCGGCCGGAACACCGTTTGAACGACTGGCGATTACGGACGTGTCGTTTCATATTCCATCAGGCGAATACGTGGCGATTATCGGTCATACGGGCTCTGGAAAGTCAACCGTTCTCCAGCACTTAAACGTCCTGCTAAAGCCGTTAAAAGGGGAAATAGAGATTGGCCGACGCACTATCGTCGCCGGCCGAAAAGAAAAGAATTTAAAGGATGTCCGGCGGCGTGTCGGCATCGTCTTTCAATTTCCAGAGCACCAGCTGTTTGAGGAAACCGTGGAAAAGGACATTTGCTTCGGTCCGTTTAATTTTGGTGTGCCGATGGAGCAGGCGAAAAAACGCGCGCGTGAAGCGGTTCAATTAGTCGGACTGCCGGAAAGTGTGCTGGAGCGGTCGCCGTTTGAGTTGTCAGGCGGACAGATGAGACGTGTGGCCATCGCAGGCGTTTTGGCGATGAAGCCGGATGTGCTCGTTCTGGATGAACCAACAGCGGGGCTCGATCCGAGAGGCCGGCATGACATGATGGAAATGTTTTCGTCCTTGCAAAAGAAAAACGGGCTGACGTGTGTGCTGGTTACGCACAGCATGGAAGATGCCGCACGGTACGCTGATCGAATCGTGATGATGCATAAAGGGCGTGTATACAAAACAGGCACCCCTCACGACATTTTCAGAGACCGGGACAGCTTAACAGCGATCGGTCTTGATGTACCGGAAACAGTTCGTTTTCAGCGTTTAATGGAAGCGCAGCTCGGCCGTCCTCTTAGCCGTCTTTGCTTAACGCCGGAGGAACTGGCTGAAGAACTAAGCCGGATGCGGAGGGAAAGCCTATGATGGAGAAAATCATTCTGGGACGCTACCTCCCGGCCGATTCCGTTATTCACCGGATGGACCCGCGTGCCAAGCTGATGTTTATTTTCGGCTTTGTGCTGATTGTTTTTTTAGCGAATAATGTGGCGACATACGCACTGCTCGGTGCGTTTACACTTTTCGTTGTTTTTTTATCAAAAGTAAAGCCCCAATTTTTAATTGCCGGATTAAAGCCTGTAATTATTTTAATTTTATTTACGTTTTTTCTGCACGTGTTTTTTACGAAAGAAGGAGAGCTGCTGGCGGAGATCGGCTTTTTCACTATTTATAAAGGCGGGGTCATCAAAGGGATTTTTATTTCGCTTCGCTTTTTCCTCCTTATTTTGGTGACGTCTCTTTTAACGCTGACGACGCCGCCTATTTCGGTTACAGATGGAATTGAAGCACTCTTTGGCCCGTTGAAAAAAATCAAGGTGCCTGTGCATGAGCTGGCACTGATGATGTCCATCTCGCTGCGCTTTATACCGACACTGCTCGATGAAACGGATAAAATTATGAAGGCGCAAATGGCACGGGGCGCAGACTTTGCAAGCGGCCCGATTTTAGAGCGTGTAAAAGCGGTCATCCCGCTTTTGATTCCGCTGTTTGTCAGTGCATTTAAGCGGGCAGAGGAGCTCGCAGTGGCGATGGAGGCGCGCGGCTATAAAGGGGGCGAGGGACGGACGAAATACCGCATCCTCGCCTGGAAAAGCCGGGATACGGTCTCTCTCGTGCTTCTTGCTGTACTGGCAGCTGCTCTGCTCGTTCTGAGAAGCTAAGGAGGCGTATGCATGAAACGAATCAAATGTGAGCTTATGTACGATGGTTCACGCTTTTCCGGCTATCAGTCACAGCCAAGGGACCGGACCGTTCAGCAGGAAATTGAAAAAGCGCTCTGGAAGATTCATAAAAAAACATCTGTGAAAACACATGCCTCGGGCCGTACAGATGCAGGTGTACATGCGATGGGGCAGGTTCTTCATTTTGATACGCCGATCACGATGCCCGCAGAGCGCTGGGCCCGTGCGTTAAATGGCGAGCTGCCCGTGGATATATCAGTGAAGCAAACGGAAGAAGTGCCGGAAACGTTTCATTCCCGCTATTCTTCTGTTGGCAAGGAGTACCGCTACCGCATTTACCGCACGCCGTACCGCGATCCGTTCAGAACCGTATATGCGCACCATTATCCGTACCCGCTGGAGGTGGAGCGGATGAAGGATGCGGCGAAGTATATGCTGGGCGAGCATGACTTCACGTCGTTTTGTTCCACGAAAACGGATAAAGAAAACAAAGTCCGGACTGTGCATGATATTTCATTCATCGAGCAGGGAGACGATCTGGAAATCCGCTTTACCGGCAATGGGTTTTTATACAATATGGTCCGGATTATGGCCGGCACGCTGATCAAAGCCGGGAATGGACGGCTAGAACCGGCGGATGTAGCCCGGATTTTAGCGGCAAGGGACCGGAATCAAGCACCTCAAACGGCACCGGCGGAAGGATTATATTTGTGGAAGGTGCACTATCATTCAACTTTTTCGTGCCATCCAGTTCCAGGCGACTTGCACTTTTGAATAGACAACTTCACCAAGTGTTGCATTTTGTCTTGACATTAGATAACAAGCGGTATATTATAGCATATGGTATGTTATTTGACCCCACGATCAGCCCCGGAAAGTTAATCGTGATATAAATACATGGAACCGTAAAACATAAACAAATCAGGAGGGTAAACAATGCGTACGACTTATATGGCTAAAGCAAGCGAAATCGAGCGTAAATGGTTCGTGATCGACGCTGAAGGCAAAACATTGGGCCGTCTTTCAAGCGAAGTAGCTTCTATTTTGCGCGGCAAACATAAACCAACTTTCACACCACACGTTGACACTGGCGATAACGTAATTATCATCAATGCGTCTAAAATCGAATTAACAGGCAACAAACTTCAAGGGAAAATCTACTACCGTCACAGCATGTATCCAGGCGGTTTGAAACAAACAACTGCTGGCCAAATGCGTGATAAAAACCCTGAAAGAATGCTTGAGCTTGCAATTAAAGGCATGCTTCCAAAAGGTTCTTTAGGCCGTCAAATGTTCAAGAAACTTCACGTTTACGCTGGAGCTGAACATAAACACGAAGCACAACAACCAGAAGTTTACGAACTTCGCGGATAATTTTAATTATTAAAAGGAGGAAATGACATTGTCACAAGTTCAATACTTAGGCACAGGACGCCGTAAAAGTTCAGTAGCCCGCGTACGTCTCGTACCAGGCGAAGGTAAAATCATCATCAACGGCCGTACTGCTGAAGATTATATTCCATTCGAAGCGCTGCGCACTGTGATCAACCAGCCGCTCGTTGCGACTGAAACAGTAAACAGCTACGATGTACACGTAAATGTAAACGGAGGCGGCTACACAGGCCAAGCAGGAGCGATCCGTCACGGTATCGCCCGCGCTCTTCTGCAAGCTGACCCAGAATTCCGTCCAACACTTAAGCGTGCTGGCTACCTAACTCGTGATGCACGTGCGAAAGAACGTAAAAAATACGGTCTTAAAGGCGCTCGTCGCGCACCTCAGTTCTCAAAACGTTAATTTTTGGCGTTTTAAGCCCTTTTCCCTTTTTGGGAGAAGGGCTTTTTTTCATGCCTCCTGTTTGTTGCACATATAGTGTAGGGACGGGAGGCGGGCGAATGAAAAAATTCCTGCTGTTTAGTATGCTTGCGGCTATCGTTTCGTTGATCTATTTCGTTTACGCCGACGTGAAGCCTGCGTTTAATGCATGGCGGCCGCCGCTGTCCGGCATCACGGTCATGATTGATCCGGGGCATGGGGGCTTAGACGGAGGAGCGGGCAGCGAGCCTGTCCTTGAAAAGGACATTGCGCTGTCTGTGTCAGAAAAGCTGAGAGACTTTTTAAACGGGCAGGGAGCGGTCGTCATGATGACACGTGAAGAAGATACGGATTTGGCACAGAAGGAAACGAAGAGCATTCGAACGCGCAAAACCGAGGATTTAAATAAACGAAAGCAGCTCATTAATGAATCGAAAGCGGACCTGTTTATCAGCATTCATTTAAACGCGATTCCGGCAGAGCAGTGGCGGGGGGCACAGACCTTTTATTCACCGCACTTGCCGGAAAACGAAAAAATTGCGTCAGATATACAGAAAGAGCTGAAAGGAAACCTCGGAAATACAGACAGGCAGCCGGCTGAAATCGGGCACGTGTTTATTTTAAAAGAGGCCGATATCACGGGAGCGCTTGTGGAAATCGGATTTTTGTCTAATCCGTCTGAACGGCGGCTGCTCGAAAGCGAGGAGTATCAAGAAAAAACCGCCGCCGCCATTTCGCGGGGGATCCTCCGCTTCTTTGCCCGGGAGTAACCGTTTCCCATCCTTCTCCGAAACGTGTATGCTATACTAAATAACGAGAATAATACAGGTGAAGGATGGTGCTCCCATGATTACAGAATCGCAGGTGCGTGAAATCGTGAATGCCCTTGAAGACCCATTTTTACATAAAAAACTTGCGGAAACGGGCGGCATTGAAGAAATATCAATTAAAGAAGAAAAAAACCATGTCAGCGTCAAAATTGCGATTGCGCAAACCGGCACGCCCGAACAGCTTCAGCTGCAAATGCGGATTGTTAATTCACTAAAAGAAGCCGGTGTGGAAACAGTCGGCATCCGCTTCAAAGAACTGTCTGACGAAGCAGTGGCCAAGTTCCGTGGTGCAGATGCGGCAGGCCAGGATGAAAGCCTTTTGTCTCCCGACAGTGAGACCACCTTCTTGGCGATTGCCAGTGGAAAAGGCGGCGTCGGCAAATCGACGGTGTCTGTCAACCTGGCTGTTTCTCTTGCACGCCTCGGTAAAAAGGTAGGACTTGTGGATGCAGATATTTACGGCTTCAGCGTGCCGGATATGATGGGCATTACCACGCGGCCAGTCGTGCGCGGCGAAAAGATTTTTCCAGTGGACCGCTTTGGCGTAAAGGTCATTTCGATGGGCTTTTTTGTGGATGACAATGCGCCGGTCATTTGGCGCGGGCCGATGCTTGGCAAAATGCTGAATAACTTTTTCTCGGAAGTGGAATGGGGCGACCTGGACTACTTGCTCCTTGACTTGCCGCCGGGCACAGGCGATGTAGCGCTTGATGTGCATACGATGCTGCCGCATTGTAAAGAAGTCATCGTTTCAACACCGCATCCGACCGCCGCGTTCGTTGCTGCCCGTGCCGGTGCGATGGCCCTGCAAACAGATCACGAAGTAGTAGGAGTCATTGAAAACATGGCGTATTTTGAAAGCAAAAACACGGGCGAAAAGGAATACATTTTTGGCCGCGGCGGCGGGGACAAGCTAGCGGATGAATTGCAGACAGAAGTGCTTGGGCGTCTGCCGCTTCAGCAGCCGGACTGGAACGAAGAAGATTTTGCTCCATCCGTTTACGCAGAAGATCATCAGCTCGGCACGATTTATCAGGATATCGCGAAAAAATTGGACGAAAAGCTATCATCGAATTAAAAGCTCCCGGGCACAGTCCCGGAAGCTTTTTTCATTGAAAGACAAAAAATGTCCATAGCGAATGAAAGCGCATATTGGTACAATCTAAACAGAAGAACAAACAGGAGGATTTTTGCGTGGGTATACGAAATTGGATCCGCTTTTTCACACATACATTATTGATCGGCGGTGCTGTAGCTGGTATTTTAGGCTTTATTATCCGCTGGAATGAGTTTTCGCCGTTGTTTGCAAATGGAGAATGGAAGGAAGTCCTGTCCGTTTTAACCTGGCTGATCGGTGTTGGCTTTACATTCAGCGTCATCAGCCAAATGGGCTTTTTTGCGTATTTGACGATTCATCAGTTCGGTCTTGGCCTGTTTCGGTCGTACTGGACCTTTATACAAATTGCCCTCATCGTGGTTGTTTTATTCGACCTTGTTTATTTTCGCTTTAAAGCGTTCAGCAACGGAGAAGCAATTGGCTCTTACTTGATCCTGGCCGCCATATTACTCATTTTCGGTTTGATAACAGCCTACATAAAAGCGAAAGGGAAAAGCAAAAATGTATTTGTCGCCGCTCTTTTCTTTATGATTGTTGTCACCACACTAGAATGGCTGCCGGTTTTGCAGGCAAATGAAAACAGCTGGCTGTACTTGATGCTGTTCACCCTGCTCCCATGCAACGCTTTTCAATTGCTTATGCTGCCTAAATACAATCAAAAAACCTCGAAAGCGGGATAATCCCTGCTTTCGAGGTTTTTTCAAGGAATGTATTCGATGCGCGTATCATTGCCGGCCAGTTCAGACAAGCTGACCGCTTTTTCTTTTTTTGCCAGGATCGACAGCCATTTTTCAGTCACACGCAGGTCTTCCTCGGGATTTAATAAAACGATGTCGCCCTTTTTCATATTGCGTATAAAGTCAGAAGGAGGCCGTTCGGCTAAATCCACGCTCCATTGTACGGTCAGCAGTCCGAGTGAGCTGCTGGTTTCTGGCAAGCCGCCCATTTCTTCAGCGGCCCGTACATAAAGTACCCTCTCCATGCCATACGCCTTCAGCCTTTTTTGAACAGCGTTTATTTCTTTTTCGATTTCCCCGGCATCTGAAGTGTCAGTGAGCAGGACGCCGATATCAAATGCCCGTTCTACTAAAAGTTTTGCCGTTTTAGGATGTTGATCAAGCCAGGAGGAGGTCACAAAAAAAGAAGCTGTCATATCGTGCTTCATAAAGAGCCTGGCCCATTTTCCGGCATTCGTTTCGGTGTCGTCTACATTCACAGTCAGCGCCACGTTCGTGCTGCCCTTGTAAATGGCGGCAGGCGGGCCGACGAATGATACAACGGGCTGTTCAGGAGGAGGGGGAATCGTAATTAAAAAAAAGATAGCAGAAAATAGAAAGAGCAACATCCATTTTAGTTGTTTTATTCGGATAAATAACCAGGGCATCGCTGCATCAGCTCCCGCTTTTTTTATGGTTTGAGAAATTATATGAAAAAAAACGAGAAAAAGAAGAAAAAGTATTGACCTTTTGTTCTAAGGCGTGGTAAATTAAATCTTGCCCGTTACGAAACACACATGAGTGAAAAACATTTTAAAAAAAGATGTTGACATTCAAAACGGACAAATGATATTATGTAAAAGTTGCTGTGAGCAACATATTGAACATTGAAAACTGAACAAAATCAATAAAAACGTCAACGTTTTAAGTTTTAACTTCTTATAAGAATACACCCCGTATTCTTATAAGAAACAAGAGTTAAGGAACATCGGTTAAGATCGCAACGTCCTGTTGCAACACCGATGTCAGCACATCCTGTGCAAGCAAACACTTTTTGGAGAGTTTGATCCTGGCTCAGGACGAACGCTGGCGGCGTGCCTAATACATGCAAGTCGAGCGGACTTGACGGAGCTTGCTCCGTTCAAGTTAGCGGCGGACGGGTGAGTAACACGTGGGCAACCTGCCCTGCAGATTGGGATAACTCCGGGAAACCGGGGCTAATACCGAATAATATAG
>NZ_FTLX01000003.1 GCF_900156125.1 Domibacillus enclensis
AAGCCGGCGGTGGACCGTGAGCTGCAGGGCGCAGCGGAGCGCATCAAGGCAAGCAAAAAGCCAATGATCATTGTCGGCGGCGGTGCCCGCTATTCAGGCGCACGCGACATCTTAAAGCAACTTTCGGAAAAACATAACATTCCGCTCGTGGAAACACAGGCAGGCAAGTCAACGGTGGAGTGGTCGTTTTCGAACAACCTGGGTGGCGTTGGCATTTTAGGCACCGCGGCAGCGAACAAAGCGGCACGCGAGACCGACTTGATTATCGGGATTGGCACACGCTACACTGATTTCACTACATCGTCGAAAACACAATTTGATTTCGAAAAAACATCATTCTTAAACATTAATGTGAGCCGGCTGCAGGCATACAAAATGGATGCCTTCCAGGTGGTTGCAGATGCCAAAACAGCTCTTGAACAGCTGGCGCCGTTTTTAGAAGGTTATGAGACGGAATATGGCTCTCTCTTGACTGAGTGGAAAACGGAGTGGCTGAACGAACGTGACCGCCTGGCTGGCATCGAATTTACGCGTGACGGCTTTACACCTGAAATTAAAAACCATTTCACTCAAGAAACGATGAATGAATATGCCGATGTGCTCGGAACGCAGTTTACACAAACAGCGGCATTGATCGCAGCGAATGAAGCGGTAAGCGACGACAGCATCGTTGTCGGCTCAGCCGGCTCGCTTCCTGGAGACCTGCAGCGGCTCTGGAATTCCGATGTGCCGAACACGTACCATTTGGAATACGGCTATTCGTGCATGGGCTATGAAGTAGCGGGTACATTTGGAGCGAAACTGGCACACCCGGACCGTGAAGTATACTCTGCCGTTGGAGATGGGAGCTTCCTTTTACTTCACTCGGAGCTTGTGACAGCGATTCAATACGATAAAAAAATCAACATTCTTTTATTTGATAATTCTGGCTACGGCTGCATTAACAACCTGCAAATGGACCATGGCAGCGGTACCTATTTCTGTGAATTCCGTACGCACGACAATCAGATTATGAACATTGATTACGCCAAGGTGGCTGAAGCATACGGGGCGAAGACGTACAAAGTGAACAATGCGGAGGAGTTAACCGCCGCGATTGAAGATGCGAAAAAGCAGACGGCATCAACATTGATCGATATTAAAGTGCTGCCGAAAACGATGTCAGACGGCTACGATGGCTGGTGGAACGTCGGAGTAGCGGAAGTATCGGAATCAGACAGCGTGCAAAAAGCATACGCTGCGCGGGCAGAAAAATTAAAAACAGCGAAGATTTATTAAGGAGGCGCATCGGTCATGAAAGATCTGTTATGGGGCATTGCTCCAATCGGCTGGCGGAATGACGACATTCCGGAAATTGGCGCAGAAAACACGCTGTCGCACTTGTTAAGCGATATCGTTGTGGCAGGATTTGACGGGACAGAAGTCGGTGGCTTCTTCCCGGAGCCGGCCATTTTAAACAAAGAGCTAAAGCTGCGTAACTTGAAAATTGCCGGCCAGTGGTTTTCAAGCTTTATTATCCAGGACGGCATCGAGCAGGCAGCAAAGGACTTCCATGCGCACTGCGCGTATTTAAAGGAAGTGAACGCAGCAGTCGCGGTTGTTTCCGAGCAGACGTACAGTATTCAAGGAACCGACCGAAATGTCTTTGCGGACAAGCCGCATTTTACAGATGCAGAATGGGACACATTGTGCAGCGGGCTGAATGAGCTCGGCCGGATCGCCGATGAATACGGCTTGAAGCTCGTTTTTCACCATCACCTCGGTACAGGCGTGCAGACGCTGGAGGAAATCGACCGGCTGATGGAAGGAACGGACCCGAATCACGTTCACCTTTTGTACGACACCGGACACATTTTCGTCTCAGATGGCGATTATATGGCGCTTCTTGAAAAGCATATGAACCGGATCAAGCACGTTCATTTCAAGGATGTTAGAGAACAGACGATGACAGGCTGCCGATCAAAGAATACGTGCTTTAGAGATGCTTTCTTAGCGGGTATGTTTACAGTGCCTGGAGATGGATGCATTGATTTCAGACAGCCATTTGCTTTTCTACAGGAACACGGCTATAAAGGATGGATTGTGATCGAGGCCGAGCAAGATCCGGCCGTTGCCCATCCGCTTGAATACGCATTGATCGCAAGCCGCTACATTAACGAATCATTGCTCAAGCGCGTGGAGAATTAAAAAGAGGTGTATGGAAAATGAACGATACAGCAGCTCCAACATCATTTTTACGTAAAATTATTATTATTTCAACATTAGGCGGCCTTTTATTCGGTTACGATACAGGCGTCATTAACGGCGCTCTTCCTTATATGACAGAGGAGCTTGGATTAACGTCTCTCACTCAAGGTCTCGTGGCCAGCTCGCTGCTGTTTGGTGCAGCAGTCGGTGCAGTGTTTGGAGGGCGGCTGTCTGATTACAACGGACGCCGGAAAAATATTTTGTATCTCGCCATTTTGTTTTTCGTGGCAGCACTCGGCTGTACATTGGCGCCGAATGTCACGATCATGGTCATTTCCCGCTTTTTCTTAGGACTTGCGGTAGGTGGAGCTTCGGTCACTGTTCCAGCGTACCTGGCTGAAATGTCACCGGCTAAACGCCGCGGACGCATTGTGACTCAGAATGAATTAATGATCGTCAGCGGCCAGCTGTTGGCTTTTGTTTTAAATGCCATCCTCGGCACAACAATGGGGCATATTGACGGCGTATGGAGAATTATGCTGGCAATTGCGGCTCTTCCTGCTATATTCTTATTTATCGGCATGCTGAAAGTGCCGGAAAGCCCGCGCTGGCTCGTATCGAAGCAGCGGAATGAGGAAGCGCTGCAAGTGTTAAGCAAAATCCGTACAGAAAGCGAAGCAAAAGCAGAGCTTGAAGAAATTAAAGCGAATTACGAAGCGGAAACAGATGTAAAGCAAGCTGGATTTAAAGATATGGCAACGCCCTGGATTCGCCGTATTATGTTTATCGGCATCGGGATTGCGGTTGTTCAGCAAATTACAGGCGTCAATTCTATCATGTATTATGGAACGGAAATATTGAAGGACGCGGGATTCACAACGGAAGCAGCCCTTGTTGGGAATATTGCAAACGGTGTCATTTCGGTTTTGGCTACATTTGTCGGCATCTGGCTGCTTGGCAAGATCGGACGGCGCCCGATGCTGATAGGTGGTTTAGCAGGCACAACGATTTCGTTGCTCCTAATGGCTGTTTTTTCTTCAGCTCTTGAAGGATCACCTGCACTTCCATTTGTCGTCCTGTCTTTAACAGTTACATTCCTTGCCTTCCAGCAAGGAGCGATCTCACCGGTTACCTGGCTGATGATCTCCGAAATCTTCCCACAGCAGCTGCGTGGATTCGGAATGGGCTTAACGGTATTTTGTCTTTGGATTGTCAACTTCTTTGTTGGGCTTTTGTTCCCAATGATGCTGTCAGGTGTTGGGCTGTCAGGAACATTTTACATCTTTGTGGCGCTTGGGATCGGCGCAATTGCCTACGTCGCAAAATACTTGCCAGAAACAAAAGGCTTATCGCTCGAACAGCTTGAGCAGCAATTCCGCAACCACGGAAAAAAGCCTGAAGAGAAAAAGGCAGAAGTATACAGCAAGCGCGCGTAAACCATTTATTATTTGAGGAGGAAACAGATCATGACATTAAAATTTGGCGTAATCGGCACAGGTGCAATCGGCCGTGAGCATATTAAACGGATCACTGACAAGCTTGCAGGAGGGAAAATTGTAGCGGTAACAGACGTAAATCTCGATTCTGCCAAGCAGGCTGTCGAGCAATACAGTCTTGACGCAACCATATACGAGGATGATCAGGCGCTTTGTCAGGATGAAAACGTCGACGCGGTTTTGGTCACAAGCTGGGGTCCGGCTCATGAGCAAAACGTATTAAACGCGATTGAAGCAGGGAAATATGTTTTCTGTGAAAAGCCGCTGGCCACAACGGCGGAAGGCGCTATGCGAATCGTTCAAGCAGAAATGAAGCATGGAAAAAAACTGGTACAGGTCGGCTTTATGCGCCGGTACGATCCTGGCTACGTTCAGCTGAAGAACGCGATTGACGCCAATGAAATCGGTGAGCCGCTCATGGTCCGCTGTGTGCACCGCAATCCGGAAGTGCCTGAAACATACGGGACAGAAATGGCGGTTGTCGATACGCTCGTTCATGAGATTGATGTGCTGCACTGGCTAATCAACGATGACTACAAATCGGTGCAGGTGCTGTACCCGAAAAAAACATCTCGTGCGCATGCAGGGTTAAAAGATCCGCAAATCATTATTTTGGAAACGAAATCAGGCATCATCATTAACGCAGAAGTATTTGTCAACTGCCATTACGGCTATGATATCCAGTGCGAAGTCATCGGTGAGGACGGTGTCGCGTATTTGCCGGAGCCGGCTAGCCTCGTGACACGAAAAAGCGCGCAGCTTTCCCAAAGCATTATGACAGATTGGAAGGTCCGTTTTATTGATGCTTATGACGTCGAGCTGCAGGACTTTATGGATTCAATCAAGCAAATAGGCGAGCCGAACGGTCCAACTGCCTGGGACGGCTATATTGCTGCTGTGACAACAGATGCGTGCGTGAAAGCACAGAATTCCGGTCAAAAAGAAGACGTGGCGCTTGAAGAAAAACCAGCGTTTTACGATAACAAAGCAGCTGTGAATTAATTCGAAAAAAGAGACAGGAGGAACAAACGATGAAACTAGCACTTGACCCGACCATGTATGCCGATCTTTCGTTAAAAGAAATGGTGGATAAAACAGCCGAGCTCGGCTATGACTATATTGAGCTGTCTCCGCGCGAGGACTTTATTCCTTTTTACAAGTATCCAAAAGTGGACGCTGCCAAAATTAAAAATCTGAAGCGCTACTGCCGTGATGCCGGTGTTCAAATTTCTTCTGTCCTTCCTGTACATTATTGGGCAGGACCTGAAGAAGACCGCCGCCAGGCTGCGGTTCGCAACTGGAAACGGGCCATTGAAGTCGCTGTTGAGCTGGAAGTGGATCTCATGAACAGCGAATTTAGCGGATCGAAATACAATCCGGTTGTGTGTGAGGAAATGTTTATCCGTTCCATGGATGAATTGCTTCCTATTTTTGAAAAAGAAGGTGTGAAGCTGAATCTGCAGGCACACCCATACGACTTTATTGAAACAAATGCCGGCGCAATGGACATGATTCATGCGCTTGATAAAGACTGGATCAACCTTGTGTATTCAACGCCGCACACGTTTTATTACGATGAAGGAAAAGGCGATATCGACAAAATGTTTGATGAAGCAGGCGACCGCCTGACGCATATCCTGTTTGCAGATACGTTTAACCACATTGCTTCTGACGGGCTTCGCTACATTTTAAATCCGCCAGCTGTAGAAGCAACTGTTCACCAGCACTTGAACATTGGCGAAGGAGAAGTAGACTTTGACGCGGTTTTCCGCAAGCTGAAGGAAATGAAGTTTGATGGCATTGCAACGAATGCCGTGTTCGCCTGGAAGGATAAAGCGGACTGGTCAAGCAAGCTGATGCTGAACAAAAT
Source organism: Domibacillus enclensis (assembly GCF_900156125.1). GTDB lineage: Bacteria > Bacillota > Bacilli > Bacillales > Domibacillaceae > Domibacillus > Domibacillus enclensis. Next base: position 5,554 of record NZ_FTLX01000003.1, read on the forward strand.
GAAAGAAGGTCTCGGTTTAACTGAGAAAGTGGAGGGATGATCAGATGAAACTATGCTTTAACCAAGCGACGACGCTTGAAAACTCAAACCTGGCAACGGATTTAGCACTTTGTGAAAAGCACGGCTACGATTATATTGAAATCCGCACGATGGACAAGCTCCCGGAATATTTGGAAACGAACTCTCTTGATGATCTGGCGGACTTTTTCCAAAGCAATCATATTAAGCCGTTAGCGTTTAACGCGCTTGTGTTTTTCAACAACCGTGACGAAAAAGGCTATAGCGCGATTATTGCGGAGTTCAAAGATATGCTTGAAAAAGCAAAGGTTCTTGGCGTTCAGTACATTGTGGCTGTGCCGCTTGTAACCGAAGAGAAGTTTTTGAAAGAAGACATTAAAAAGAGCAGTGTGGACGTTTTAACGGAGTTGTCCGATTTGGCTGCGCCATATGGCATTAAGATTGCAGTGGAATTCGTCGGACATCCTCAGTGTACGGTCAATACGTTTGGACAGGCGTATGAAATCGTTGAAGCGGTGAACCGTGACAATGTTGGACTCGTTTTTGACTGCTTCCACTTTCATGCAATGGGCTCCAAGCTTGAGGATCTTCAAAAAGCGGACGGCAAGAAAATCTTTATTTTGCACGTCGATGACACAGAAGACTTCCCGATTGGCTTTTTAACGGATGATGACCGCGTCTGGCCGGGACAGGGTGCGATTGATCTGGATGCCCTTCTTTCCACGCTGAAGGAAATCGGCTATGATGGTGCAGCTTCTGTTGAGCTGTTCCGCCCGGAATATTACCAGCTGGAAGCTGAAGAGACGATTCGCACAGCCAAGGAAACAACAGTCAACGTCGTAAGCAAGCATTACGCTTTTCAAGAAGCGTAAATAAGCGTGATGATGGCGCGATTTCAACGAATCGCGCCATCATTCTATCCTTTGTTCAACGAGTGGAAGTGGTAAAGTGAAACGGTGGAATCAGCTGCTTTTTCTACTAATTTCGTTTTTATTTTGGTTTTCTCATTTTATTTACATTCCTATGCTGTCTCCATACATTGAACGCATCGGCGGCACGTATTCGATGACAGGCATCGTCCTGGCAAGCTATGGACTCATGCAGTTTCTTTTCCGTCTTCCGATCGGCATTGTCTCGGATCTGCTCGGGAAAAGAAAACGATTCATTGTACTTGGAATGGCCATCAGTACCACAAGCTGCCTGGTCTTTGCGTTAACTGAAAGTGTGGGATGGGTGCTGTTTTCCCGATCGCTCGCCGGTGTCGCTGCTGCATTCTGGGTCGTCTTTACGATTTTGTTTTCAAGCTATGTGACAGAGGACAAGCTGCATCGTGCAATGGGGAGTTTATCATTTGCTGTTGTGTTTGCACAGCTTCTTGGCATGGCGATGAGCGCTTGGATTGTGGAGGAATGGGGTGATCATGCTCCTTACTGGATCGGAGCCGTTTTAGGCGGACTTGGATTGTTGCTTTCTTTTTTTATTGAGGAATCGAAAGGACAGGAGAACCGCAAGCCGCTTAACGTACGGGAAATGGTTGTTGTGCTGAAGGAGCCTGCTCTGCTGAAGGCATCAAGCTTGTCTATTTTGGCACATGGCATCATGTTCACGACGATCTTCGGTTTTACAACCGCTTACGTGCTGTCTGTTGGATTCAAGCCCGGAGACGTTACATTACTCGTCTTCGCTTTCATGATTCCGCACGCCCTTTCCACGATTTTAAGCGGAAAGACGTTCGTCCCGCTTTTTGGGGCATGGCGGACGCTTCAGGGCGCATTTCTTGTTGCGGCCATGTTCACCTGTCTTATTCCTTTTGTCGAATCGCTGGGGGTGATGCTGCTGCTTCAGATAATGAACGGTTTTGCTCTTGGCCTTTTGTTTCCTTTGTTTCTCGGAATGGCAGTCGAAAAGATAGAGCATGAAAAACGGGCAACCGCTATGGGAGCCTATCAAGCACTTTATGCGGTTGGCATGTTTACAGGCCCTTTTCTTGCAGGTCTTCTTAATTCTATTTTTGGCCTGGAGGCAAGCTTTTTCTTTTCTGGCTTCATGGGCGGAGCGGCGTTTCTTCTTTGTTTGCTGTGGGAAAAACAGGAATAAGTAAGCGATTTGTTATCCGTACAGCAGGTTGTTCGCTATAATAGAAAGAAAAGAGTTCTTGTTCAGAAGAAAGTGGGTGGGCAATCAGAATGAAAATGAGTGATGTAGCAAAAAAAGCAAGCGTTTCACCGGCCACGGTATCACGGGTGCTGAGGCAGCCGGACCTCGTCAACAAGAAAACAAGAGAAAAGGTTCTTCGAGTCATTGAAGAACTGAATTATAAGCCGCACATGATCGCCAGCCAGTTCCGGACACAGGAAACAAAGACAATATTGGTTATTGTTCCGGATATTACCCGTCCGTTTTTCTCGGAAGTGCTGCGTGGCATTGAGCATACAGCGGTGAAAAATGGCTATCAGGTTATTCTTGGCGATACGGAAAACAATATTGAAAGAGAAAAAGAATATGTGGAATTAATGTACAAAAAGCAAGCGGATGGTGTCCTTCTTTTAACAGCCCGGATGGACAGCAAAAGCCTGAAACAGCTGGCGGATTCCTTTCCGATGGTGCTTGCATGTGAGTATGTGGATGAGCTGGACATTCCGACGGTGTCTATTGACAACATAAGCGGTGCCCGGAAGCTGACCGATCATTTAATCAACACGGGTCATAAAAAGATCGCTTATATTTCCGGCCCGATGAATGTCATTTTAAGCCGTGACCGTTTGCGTGGCTTTCAGCAGGCAATGGCTCAATATGATCTTCCAGTAGATCCTTCTTATATTCAGGAAGGCGATTATGAAATTGAATCCGGCTACAATCAAATGGTCAAGCTTCTTGCTCTCGAGGATCCTCCAACTGCGGTATTTGTCTTCAATGATGAGATGGCTCTTGGAACAATTAAGGCTGTCCAGGATCATGGTTTAAAGGTACCGGAGGATATTGCGGTTGTCGGCTTTGATAACTTGAAAATGGCGACCATTTTCAGTCCGCAAATGACGACCATTGACCAGCCCAAGTACGAAATTGGCCAGCGTGCAACGGATATGCTGCTGACATTAATGAAGGGCGGTTCTTTGAAAAAGAAAAAAATTGTCATGAAGGATGAGCTGATCATTCGTGAATCATGCGGATTTTTACAAAAAAACGCTATGATTAAGCCGCTGAATTAATTTGTCAGCTGGTTCGCTGCTGAGCCATGGAAAAATGAAATCGATCACATTTTTTGATTTTCTGGTTTGTAACAGGCTGCGCTTATACAGTGAAAAGTGCAGCCGTATTTTCACAATTTAGGACCCCTTTAAGTAAGCGCTTACTTAAAGGGAGAGAGGTGATGTTTATGCGGCTTACTGGCAGTCAATCGATTACAGCGTTCTTTTTTCTTCTTTTATTTTTGCTTTCCGGATGCGCGTCTCATTCTGCTTTACCTGCTGTAGAAAAAGAGGAGAAAGAGACAACGAAGCTGCAGATCGGGGCTGTTTTTGCTGATGGTCAAGATCCATGGCTTAGCTTCCTTATGAATGGCGTAAAAGAGTATGAAGACGGGAACGAGGAAATGGAAGCGGTGTATACGGATGCTGAAAACGATTCGAATAAACAAATCGAGCAGGCAGAGGAGCTGATTGCACGAGGCGTTGATTCCTTGATGGTCACGCCGGTGGATATGGTAGCGGCTGAATTAATTTTAGAAAAAGCAGCCAGAGCTGACGTTCCGGTTGTGCTGGTTAACAGGGAAAGTTTAGAAACAGAAAGTGTTTATGTAGGATCAGATGCCTTTTCTTTCGGCGTTATGCAAATGGAAGAGGTCGCAAAACAGCTTGGCGGCAAAGGAAATATTGCGATTATGAACGGCCAAATTGGCCACCCGGCCCAAAAGCAGCGGACAGAAGGAAATAAAAGCGTGATTGAGCAGCACAAAAGCATGAACATTGTCCTCGAAGGAACAGCGGGCTGGAACCGGGAGCAGGGAAAAGAGCTGATGAAAAACTGGCTTGAATCCGGTCAAAACATTGATGCGGTTGTTGCAAACAACGACGAGATGGCGATTGGAGCGATTCAGGCCGCCGAAGAAGCCGGTGTGCTTGATCAGATCGTCTTTGCAGGAATTGACGGGACACCGGATGCCTTGTCGTTTATTCAGCAGGGCAAGCTCGCAGCCACTGTTTTTCAAGATGCAAAGGGCCAGGGGCAAGGTGGAATCGACGCAGCCTTGCAGCTTGCGAAAGGAGAGAAGCCAGAGGCAACAACCTATATACCGGGTGAATTAATTCTCAAGGAAAATGTAGATGTATACGTGGAGAAATGGAAATAGGGGCCGAGGGGGGAGGACATGCGTAATCTAAAAAAAGAACGGCTATCCGGCAGGCAGGGATGGTCCATTAAAAAGAAAATAACGGTGAGTTTTGCGGCAATCGGGCTTCTTTTTATCGCGGTCATGGGCATTTTTTGGAGTCAATTAAAGGAGCTGGAACGTTCAAGTTCAACGCTTTTAAATGAACAGGTACAAATATTGCGAAGCACCGATCAAATCCAAATACAAGCCGCTTCACAAATTAATCTGCTCCGTTCCTTTCTTTTATCGGGAAATGAAGAATTAATTGAACAAATGGAAGCAGCCAATGCATCTATTCAGGAAATGATTGATGAAGCCCGGTCCTTTTCTTTGAATGAGAAAGACCAAGACTCTCTCAGGAAAATAGAAATTATGAATAAGTTGTTTTTAGATGCGGCGTACATTGCGATTCCGTATCAAAATGGGGATTTGCCGGTGAAGCTCGTTTCCTCCTTTGCGGACATTTCAAGCGAGATGGCGGTGAGGATGGCGGAGGAGTCAAATGTACTGGCTGAATCGATGAATGAATCCGTTCAGGCTGAAATAACAGCAAACGAGAAGTTAACGGATCGGCTGCTGGTCGTGATCACGGCGGCCGCTTTATTGACGCTGACTGCTCTTTTGTTGGTGGGCATGGCCGTGTCTAAAATGATTGTTCGTCCCATTACCCGCATTTCCGCAGCAGCACGAAGAATAGCGGCAGGGGATCTTGGAGATGAGCCGATCAGCATTCACAACAAGGATGAAATGGGCGAACTAGCCGATTCATTCAATAAAATGAGAGAAAACTTGCGTCACGTGCTGCAGCAGCTGAGCAGCAACGCCGGACAGCTGATGACCATGAGTGACGAAATGCGTGCCGGGACAGAACAGACAAGCAAGGCTGCTGAACAAATTAGCGAGTCTGTTCAAGACATTGCGGCCGGTGCAGAGCAGCAGGTCAGCAGCACCGCAAAAGCGGCACAGGTGACCAAAATGATGGCTGGAGGAATGGACCGGGCCTTCCATTCCATTTCGGCTGTGACCACTGTCACATTGCAGGCGAACGAAAAAGCATCTGACGGGAAAAGGGTCGTTCATTCGACCGTGAACCATATGCAGCAAATTCAAGAAAAGGTGTCACAAACATTTCAAACTGTTCATTTGCTGAGTGAAAAGTCGAATGAAGTCGGAGCGATCTCAGAGATGATCACCCAAATCTCAAATCAAACAAATTTATTAGCTCTAAACGCAGCCATTGAAGCAGCGCGGGCAGGCGAGCATGGAAAAGGGTTTGCGGTCGTAGCCGATGAAGTGCGGAAGCTCGCCGTTCAATCGGGGGATGCGACAACGAGTATACGTCTCATTATTGAAGAAATTCAACGCGAAACGAAAAAAGTCGTGGACTCGATGAAGCAGGGCAAGGAAGCGGCGGATGAAGGTATAAGTCTGGTGAATGAAACGGGTGAAACGTTCGGTGAAATTGTCGGGATGGTAGAAACAGTCGCCAAACAGTCGGAAGACGTTTCATCCGTCATAAACGACATACGGCAAGATTCAGCGCGGATGGTCGAGCTCGTCAACAGCGTCGCCGCTGTATCTGTCCAGTCCGCTGACAGCAGCCATAATGTTGCCGCCGCTTCAGAAGAGCAAACGGCTTCAATGGAGGAAATTGCTTCTTCAACTGAATTGCTGCGGAATATGGCGTCAGAGCTGCAGGAAACAGTTCAAAAATTTAAGCTTGAAAAAAGAAAATTCACTTAAACGGTAACCAAATGAAACGGAGGAATACGTATGCCATTATTGCGTTTTGATCTAATTGAAGGAAGAACCGAAGAAGAGGTAAAACAATTGCTGGATGCAGCGCACCGGGGAATGCTGAAGGCGTTTAACGTGCCGGAGCGCGACCGTTATCAGATCGTGCATCAGCACCCCGCACACGAAATGATTGTCGAGGACACCGGCCTTGGATTTGTACGCTCAAACGATGTGGTGATGATCAGCATAACGAGCAAGCAGCGGACAGAAGAACAAAAACAAAATCTATACACGTATATTGTGGAGGAGCTGCAGACAAGCTGCGGCATTGATCCAAAAGAAATAATGATTTCGATTACTGTTAATGGCGACGCCGATTGGAGCTTCGGCTTCGGAAAAGCACAATTTTTAACGGGAGATTTGTAAGGAGTGAGCCCGCCTTCTTCAGGCTAAACGAAGAAGGCGGTTTTTTTAAATAGGACTGAATTTGTCTTGAGACAGCGTTCTCCATGTTATAATTTAATCAAAGGAGGCTGTTTGGCATGAATAATTGGAAGCGCTTTAATTTAGCGGCAGTTATTGTGCTGGTCTTGAGTTTGTTCGGAGCTTCTGCATCAGCGGTTACTCATCCGTTTACAGATGTATATGCAGCGGAGGATCGTTATGGAGAAGCAGTCGGGTTCCTGTATGAAGCGGGTATTGTGAACGGCAAAACGAACACCGTGTTTGATTTGTACTCACCCATTAGCAGAGGGGACGCTGCGGTGATGATTGCGAAAGCTTTGTCACTTGACCCGGCGTACGCACCTGATTCCGGATTTACGGATGTCAACCCTCGGATCAAGGGCTACGTTGATGCGATGAAAGCGGCAGGGTTCATTTCAGGATACGGGGATGAAACATTTCGTCCAGCCGAATTTTTAACGAGAGGAGCGGCGGCCAGTTTGCTTGTTCGGGCTTTTGATATTCCGATGACGGAAACGGATGCCCCGTTTACGGACACGGGAGGCGTATTCAAGCCATACATTGATGCGATGTATGGAGCGGAGCTGACCAAGGGCGTGTCTGCCACGAAATATGGCCCCCATTTTTATGTGAAACGCGGTGATTTCGCTGTCCTGCTTCATAAAAGCATTCACTATCAGATGAAGCACATGTATACGCCGGTTATTGACACGGCTGTTGTTGATGCAACAGCGGTTAAGCTCACTTTTGAAGCGCCGGTGCCGGATGTGTTGCCGCCAAAATACATCGTCGGGGAGCACCTGGACTTGAGCGTCCGCTTTGATGGAAGCGACAGTGCTGAGCCGCTCATGATTGAGTATTATGCGTTTTCGGCAGACCGGAAAACGCTCATCCTGACTGTGGATTTTACTGGAAAAAGCGGTGAGGTCATCGCAATCGATCCTGAAAAAGAAATGCGCACGCCATTTGATTTTTAACGGAAAGAATGTCCGGCCCTTTTCGGCGCGGACATTCTTTTTCTTTCTTCTGTCAACGCACATGAAAAAGGCGGGGCGCTGTTTTCCAAAGCAAAACAAGGACTATGGAGCATAAAATAAATGTGAAAAGAGCTGTGCCGCCATTAACAGCCAGCGAATAAAGAGCCGCGGGCATTCCTTCCGGTGCATATTCGGCAAAATACACCCAGCCGGCAAGAAAGTGCCAGAAATAGCGGGCGATCGAACCGATGAATACAGCCAGCACGATCAAGCGAGCGGACGTTGAACGGTTTGTAAACAAGCCGGCAAGTCCCACAAATGAAAAGGCGATGAAATATTCAATAAAGGCTTGAAGCGGCGTTAAAATATAAGCGTCTCCTAATGCAATTTGCAAGAGTCCCCAAATAAAGCCGGATGCCATTCCGACCTTCCAGCCCCAGCGAAGGGAAACGATAAAAACAGGCAGCATGGCAATCGAAACAGACATCCAGGGTCCGATATTAATGGCTGGAATCAAATCAAGAATAAAAGCCAGTGCCGCCATAACAGATGCTTCAATTAACGCTTGCAGCGGTATGTTGCGATTCACTTTTTTTCCTCCTTTCTTAAGCCATACGCGAAGAAGGAGGAAACGCTCCACATCCCTGCGCCGGCATGATCCGACAGGTTCCATGGGTCCAGATCGTGTCTGTTCTCAGCCCGAAGACTCCCCATGTGGTCTCGTTCATTTTAGCAAAGAGTGGAAGCTGGTACAATAGGAGAGAGGTGATGACAGTGAAGAAATCAACCTGTGAGCTGTGCGGGCGTAGTCCAGTTGATACAACGGTTCATCATTTAATTCCCCGGGAAGAAGGCGGGTCACACGGGCCGACTGCTGCGTTATGCCGGACGTGCCATAAACAAATTCACGCCCTTTACAGCAACAAAGAGCTAGCTGTGAGGTTTCATACAATCCAACAGCTGCGAGAGGACGAAAAAATCAGCAAGTATATTAAATGGATTCGAAAGCAGCCAGCTGAAACGATATTGCGCGTCCGCAAATCAAACCGTCAAAAAAAGTAGGCATTCCGTTTTGAAAGACAGGAGCGTCTTTACAAAAAGAAGGGATTTTATCACTTCTTTTTATTCATTTTAATAAAGCTAAATGATACGATAGGGCTATCAATGAATTCCCGTGAGAAATGAGAGATGATCTAGTATGAAAAAAATGCTATGGAGCGCAGCGGCACTGTTTTTTCTGGCAGGCTGCAGCAATGAATTGTATGAAGAAGCGATGAAGAAAGGAAAACTGGCGCTGGCCGATGCGGATTTCGATAAAGCGCGTTCGTCTTTTGAACTGGCACTGGAAGAGGAACCGGATGATCCGGATGCTTCGCGCATGGCAGAGCAGCTTCGTTTGCTTGAAAAAACGGAAACGGCAGCTGAAGAAGGGAACTGGTCCGAAGTATCCAAACAGGCCTCACTTCTATTAGAAAAAGACAATTTGCAGAGCCAGTTGAAGGAACAGGCGGAAGAATACACAGCTGCCGCGGAAGCAGAAACGAAAGCAGCTCAAAAAGTGGCAGAACAGCTTGCCGGAGTGCAATCGAAAGTATCGGAAGGAAGCTATGAGGAAGCAAGTGTACTGCTTGATGAACTAGAGGCGGATGAATCCTTGCAGGCTGCTCTTTTGGCACAACAGGAAGAAGTGGATGCGGCAAGATCGGATATAGAAGCTTCTAAAAAGGAGCAGCAGGATAAAGAGCAGGCGGAAGCTGTTCAAGCAGCGGCTGATGCCGCAGCTGCCACAGCTGTAGCAGAAGCAAGTAAAGGCTGGACGTATGAAGATCAACTTGATGATTTAAGCGGCCGGACAGCAGACTTTGATTATATTGTCGAAACAGGAACAACTGCGCAGGCACTTGAAGCGGAGCAAACCCGTTACAAACAATGGGATAATTTGCTCAATGAAATTTACGGAACGTTAAAAAGTGAACTGCCGAACGATGAATTTGTCCAACTCCGGGCCGCACAAAGAGAATGGATCACTTATCGTGATGAATCAGCAGCAGAAGCAGCTTCTTCTTACGCCGGAACCGACTGGGAGGACGTGCAGTATAAGATGACGCAGGCGTATTTAACAGAAATCCGCTGCTACGAGCTGGTTGATCGATATATGGATTAATCGAGAGTTAAGCAAGTTATGAGGAGAGAAGAGGCAAAAAATAGCCTGAACGCAATGTTGCTCAGCAGAGAGAGGTGATTCGTTTTCTTTTGCTGAGAATATGTGTAAAATGAAGTCTTGATCCTGGTGATATTAGAGAGTGGGATTCCGATTTTATAAAAAGGGAGTTTGAATGGATGGAATGGAAAAATTTGTACCGGGGCGCGGCGATGGGGATAAGTGATTTAATTCCCGGTGTAAGCGGGGGGACAATCGCTTTTGTTCTCGGTATTTATGAACAGCTGCTGGCTGCAATTAGCGGCTTTTTCAGCAGAGAATGGAGAAAGCACCTTGCTTTTTTAATTCCGCTTGGTATCGGCATGGCAGGCACCATTTTATCACTCAGCCGGGCAATTGAGTATTTGCTTGCACATTATTTTGAACCGACACAGTTCTTTTTTCTCGGCTTAATTATTGGTGTTGTGCCATTTATGGTGAAACAGGCCAACGTAAAAGAAACCTTTAAAGCAAGTCATCTTCTCGTTCTGTTAGCGGCTGTTTTGCTGCTTGCCTGGATGGCGTTTGTGAATCCTGGCAGCAGAGAGATGGGAAGCGAGCTCGAGGCAGGTGACTTTGTACTACTGTTTTTCTCTGGCTGGCTTGCGAGCATGGCGATGCTTCTTCCTGGCATCAGTGGCTCCTTTTTACTGCTCCTCATCGGCGTATATCCAGTTGTGATTAATGCATTATCAACATTTAACGTGCCGGTGATTGCGGCAGTCGGTGCAGGTGTGATGCTCGGCTTTGTGATCAGCAGCAAAGCGATCCGCTTCGCACTCAGCCACTTTCCTTATATGACCTATGCGCTGATCATCGGCTTGATCCTGGGCTCTATTTTCACAGTCTTCCCGGGAATTCCAGCCAGCGGCAGCGCGGCGGCTGCAAGTGTTGTAACGTTCGTGCTCGGCCTCGGGTTGACGTATGCAATCGGAAAAAAAGAACCCGCCTCTTAAATTCAGCAGACTGCCTGAGCGATTCGCCGGGCAGTCTTTTTATGATTAGGCTCTGTTAAAGAACAATGTTGATAATCGATAACTTGCCATACACTTGCTGCTTAAAAGCATATAAAAGAGTTTTTTATGTTCATATTTAATTAACGATGCAAGTCACTTTAAGGGTGGGGAGAAGGAAATGGACTATTATCTCGTCTTATTTTTTTGTTTTGCTATTACCCTTCATAATATTGAAGAAGCAATTTGGCTGCCTGAATGGTCACAGCAGTCTTCAAGGTTTCAAAAGCCAGTTACTTCAAGTGAATTCCACTTTGCTGTTATTTTTATAACTATTTTGGCTTATTTATCTGCATTTAGTTTTTTATATGTGCCAGAATCAGATGCTGCGAAATGGATTTTTATTGGATTTTTAGGTTCAATGATTATTAATGCTATTTTTCCGCACCTTCTGGCAACCGTCTTAATGAAAAAGTATGCACCTGGACTTCTCACTGGCTTATTACTTAACCTTCCAGTAAATTCATTCATTATCTATCAGATGTTTTCAAATCATTTAATTGTATGGAAGGAGTTAATCCTATCAACAATTGCAGTAGGAATGATCTTGTTGGCACTTATTCCTTTTTTGTTTAAAGCTGGCAGCAAAATAACTCCTTCTTAATATATTGATTGAAGAAAAAAGGGAAACGTCTACAATTGGTTTCCCTAAATTTCGCTAAAATTATCACCCTCAATGTATAACAAAGCTTATGATCAAATGGAGCAGGTTCATGGGAGATCCAGATCGACTAGGCAGAGAAAGTTGTCAGACAAGAGTGAACCAAAATGCCGATTGCGATCACCAGCAAAAGAAAATGCGTGACCTGCAGCTGCTTCTCCCGCTTGGTTTTGACAAAAAGAGCTATCCACAATACTGCCAGCACATTATTTAAAATAAACGCTGCGGCCATTTTCATCGCTCCCTTTTCTTTTATTGTGCATAGACGAAACGTCCAGCACAAGGAGTGCGTTAGATTTTCTGACGCATGAAAGCAAACTCCCGAGAATTTGCCTCGACAAATGAAAAGAGAATCGTCTATATTTAAAGTATCCCAAATTTTCCAAAAAGGAAACAGTGGAGATGACAATGAAAACGGCGGTGAAGAGATGCAAGCTACAGGAAAGAAGGAAGTAAATACAGGCGCATTAAATGTGAGCAACCAATTAATGAAGAAGCTGGCGCTTGAAGGAAGCCGGGATGAATGGACGGTCCGAATCCGCCATACAGTGAACAAAGGGACCTATAAGGGCAAAAAGCAAGACGGGCATGCGTTTGAAGGAAATGGTCTTCATGTGTATTTAGATGACAGCATGCGCCGAATTACAATGATTAAACGGGAAAAAACGAAACAAGCCCATACATCGAAAAAAACGGTCCTTGATCAAGTCATGGACGAAATGGACATTCTTTTAACGAAGCTTCATGAATATGAGCAGCGCATTACAGAAGAAGTCAGCCTGGCGGATAAAAACATGAACGCGTTGTATCACGAAATCGAAACTGCTTCGTTTAACGCAACAACAGGCTTTCAATATGTGAAAGAGCTGCAGACGGAATTGCGCAAGAGACGTCTCGTCAAAGGAGAAAAAGTCCGCTTTTTAGCTGTAGCAGAAGACATTGACATTGTGAAAGGGCGCGTTCAAGAAATGAAGAAAAAAGCAGAGCGCCTGCAAAAAAAGCAGGAGGACTACACAGCCGGGTGGCCACAGTCGCTGAATGACGTTCTGTCAGGAAATGATTAGAAAATGTGAATCTTCAATAATAGAAGGAGGTTTAGCGCTTTATGATTGAAGACGTTTGGGATCGAATAAAGACTTATGAAGGGCAAATGTTTAAACAGAAAAAAGGAAAGGAATTCAGCTATTCAATAAAAGGGAATATTCTATTTCTAAAAACAACTAATCGGTCTATCACTAAAAAAGTAGTAGAGCAGGCATTGAAATTAGTCCCATTAGAGTCCACTGTACCTGTACAGCACTTACAGGCTCCCTCATATCTTTATGGAATTTTAATGGATGATAGAGTAAGAGGAGATAAATGGTAAGCGGCCATTTCGGATATCCTCGCAATGTCCATCACAACCATTAAAAAGGAGGGTTTACCCTGGAAATCTTATTCATCATAGCTGCAGGCATGGTCTTGTTAGCAATTGTGTCGGGGATGATAAATAGAAGCAGAACGAAAGAAATAGGCGTTCAATCATTGCCCCAGAAGCCCTACGCTGAATTGGCAGAATCACTTGGAATCCGTCTTCCAGAAGCGGAGCCGTTGAAACAGCAGCTGTGTGCGGCATGGAATTCGAGGCTGGAAGCTGACGTGAAAAAGCGGCTGCTTCAAAAGGGTGTTATGACGGAGGAGGAGTTTGGATGGCATCTTTTGGAGCTGAAACGGTTCTTTCTGCTGTCGGCTTTTATGGTGAATGTGCCGATGTACAGCAAAAAGGTGGATGCAATCTGGCACGAGATGCTTTTGTTTACGAAAGAATATGCGGATTTCTGTGAGCAGTTCACCGGCCACATGATTCATCATCAGCCGTCGGTTCACTCTGGGAAGAATAGAACAGACCATCAGCATGACCGGGCCGTTTTTGAAATGGTGTACAGTGTCGTTTTCCAGATCGATGAAGCGGCCGAAGCGATACAGGGCCCCTTTAAGCATGCTGCCTGGAGGAAAGAGTTTGTTGACAAGCTGAAGAACATGCCAAAAGAGGAGCTGGCAGCTTTTTATCAAAGTGAATTTTTTCAAAACAGCAATCAGTATCAAGAGCTGAAGCAGACCATTGCTTCGAAGCTTTGTTCATTAACGGAAAGAGCGAAGCAGCGGCCTGCGCCGAGCCGGGATATGCATTATACGTATGATCCATCGCTTCTTGTTTTATCGGCTGCCATGGGTGAAGAGAATGATCGCGAGAAGCACCATGATTCATCTTCAGGCACTTATTCTTCCTGCCATAGCCGGGACGACCACCACCGCGACTCACACCATTCGCATCATGACGGACATGACAGCGGTTCATCAGACTCAGGCAGCTCCTGCTCCAGCTGTTCAAGCTGCAGCAGCTAAGGAGGAAACGGCAAGAAAATCGTGTTATAATGAAGGATATGTGAATGTCACAGTGAATTCACACAGAAGAGGTGTTCAATGAGCAAAAGAGTGATCAGTCTTATTTTTATTGCAGCGATTGTCATTGCTGGAATTACGCAGAAGGATCTGCTTCTTGATATCGTTAATGAAGGCGGCACATATTCCGTTTTGATCAGCATGCTGCTCGTCTCGATTTGTGTATTTGTACCGATTATTCCGTTTCCGGTACTGGCCGGGTTAATTGGCGGCATCTTCGGAGCGGGGCAGGGCGTGTTAATTACACTGGGCGGTTCAATGATCGGCACGATGCTGTTTTTTTATATTGCCCGCTACGGATTTAAAGAGTGGGCACAGGCCAAAATTGCACATCATCCGCAAGTAAAGGAATACGAGGAAAAGCTGAACAAAAATGCGTTTCTGGCTATTTTGCTTGTCCGGGTCGTGCCGATTGTCCCATCGCCTGTTGTGAACGTGGTATGCGGCTTAAGCCGAGTGAACGGGCTGGTGTTTTTCATTGCGTCAACAATTGGAAAGGTGCCGAACATTCTCCTGCTTTCGTTTGCCGGAGCCAGCTTTTCAGAAAATAAATGGTTTTCGTTCGGATTGTATGGATTTTACGTGCTTATTATTATGATCGTCAACTATGTGATTGTATCGAGAAAGATGAACAAAGAAGCGAATCAGGAAGCTGGTGTGAACATCACGCCGAAGTAATCTTCCTAAGCGATAAAACCAAGCAAGGCATTCAGTTTGAGAATGCCTTGCTTGGTTTTTTGTTTTCTACGGTTTTATCGCCGGTAAATGTCATGTATCGCCGATATAGAGTATCCGAACGCTGATAAAATAATATACCGGCGATGGGAAGCCACATATCGGCGCTAGATGGAGGATACCGGCGTTACATCCGGTCTTGCTGCAAGACTCTTTTAGTTGACTTTCTTTTTCCGCTGCTTTATATTAGTTGATGTATCAATTATTGACCCATCAATTAAATGTGATTGGCAGGCAGGAGGTATGGATTTGTCCGGATTAGGCAGTCAGGATGAAAAGATCGTTTTTCAATTGCATGAAATTAATAAAAGAATTGTGACGAAGTTTGAACGATGTGCCGGCATTAGCCAGTCACGCCTTGAGCTGCTGCATGTGCTTTATGAAGCGGATGAAATGAGCCAGGGCGCCCTTCAAAAAAAGGTGAACATCGACAATGCCGCTGTGACAAGACATTTAAAGCAGCTTGAGGAAAATGGAACGGTGACACGGCGCAAAAACCCTGAGGACAACCGGGTCACGTTTGTGCGGCTTACAGAAGAAGGACGAAACCGGATTGTGGCCTACTGCGAAGAAAAGCAGCGGTTCATTACAACCGTGCTAGAGGGAGTGTCATCAGAAGAACGCTCGCAGCTGATGAACGTACTTGCACGGGTTCAACAGAATGTTGAAAACATAAAATAACGAGCAGAATAGATACGTACGGAAAAGGAGAATGATGTATGAATAAAACAAAACTAAACGACTTTCAAGAAATTATTACAGGGCGCCGGTCAATCCGGTATTATGATCCGACAGTGAAAATCAGCCGGGAGGAAATGAAGGAGATGTTAACCGAGGCTTCTCTTGCGCCTTCTTCTGTAAACCTTCAGCCGTGGCGCTTCCTGGTCATTGACACACCGGAAGGAAAAGAAACGCTTGCACCTCTTGCCCGATTTAACCAGTCACAAGTGGAATCGTCATCTGCCGTAATTGCCGTTTTTGTGGACATGAAAAGCGATGAATACCTGGAACGAATTTATGAAACAGCCGTTGAAAAAGGCTTTATGCCAGAAGACGTGAAAAATCAGCAGGTACCGGCAATTAAAGGCTATTTTGACGCGATGACACATGATCAGCTAAAGGAAATGAACCTGATTGATGCCGGTCTTGTTTCCATGCAGCTGATGCTGGTGGCCCGGGCGCATGGATATGACACGAATCCAATCGGCGGGTATGAAAAAGCGCAAGTGGCTGATGCATTCGGTATGGATAAAGAGCGTTATTACCCTGTTATGCTGATCTCGATCGGGAAAGCAGCCAATAAAGGATACGCGTCCGTCCGCCTGCCAATTGATGAAATCACGGATTGGAAATAAAAAATAAAGGAGAATGAACTATGATTATTATACATGCCGGTTTTCAAATTAAACCTGATCAGGAAGCAGCATTTTTAACAGAAATCCGTTCACTTATTCAAGAATCAAGATCGGAATCCGGGAACATTTCGTATGATTTGATGAAAGATACGGAACATGACCACGCGTACACGATGGTGGAGGTCTGGAAGGATGCAGAAGCGGTCGGAAGCCATAATGCAAGTGATCACTTTCAAGCATTTGTCAGCAAGGCGCCGCAATACTTGTCAGCGCCGCTTTCAATCAAAAGCTTTGAAGGAAATGAACTCTCGAATGAATGATCCTGATCAAAAAGGGCCGAACGAATGCGATGCTTTTCGCAAAGTCGTTCGGCTTTTCTTTTGCTCAAACCCCCGAGCTCTTCATTTCATGGATTGAAGCAGAAAATCCCCTGACTTTCGTGAATCATGATATGATACGAAAAGAAAAAATAAATGGAGGAATTAGATTGATGTACAGAGTATTGCTTTATTATCAGTATGTGCCAATAGAGGACCCCGAGGCGTTTGCGGCTGATCACAAGCAGCTATGCCAGGAGCTTGAGTTAAAAGGGCGTATTTTAATCGCTCATGAAGGAATCAACGGGACGGTGTCCGGCACAGTGGAACAGACGAACCGCTATATAGATCATATACAGGCGGATGAGCGCTTTACAGATATGGTGTTTAAAGTGGATGAAGCAGAAGGACACGCGTTTGCTAAATTAAAGGTCCGCCCGCGCAAAGAGCTCGTGACACTTCGCCTCGAAGACGACATTAATCCGCTGGAAGTAACAGGTGATTACCTGGAGCCAAAAGCGTTCCTAAAAGCGATGAAAGAAGATAATACGGTTATTCTGGATGCGCGCAACACATACGAGCATGAGCTCGGCCACTTTAAAGGAGCGATCCGGCCGGAAGTGGAAACGTTCCGGGAGCTGCCGCAATGGATTCAAGACCACCGGAGCGAGCTTGAAGGCAAAAAAATTCTCACGTATTGCACAGGCGGCATCCGCTGTGAAAAATTTTCCGGCTTTTTAAAGCAGGAAGGCTTTGACGATGTCGGCCAGCTTCATGGAGGCATCGTTTCTTACGGAAAAGATCCGGACGTCCAGGGTGAAAACTGGGATGGCCAGTGCTTTGTATTCGACGACCGTCTTCGTGTGCCGGTCAATAAAGTAAACCCGCTCGTTGTCGGCCGGGACCTGTTTACCGGTGAACCGTGTGAACGCCATGTCAGCTGCGGCAACCCGGAATGCAATAAAAAGATTTTGATGTCTGAAGAAACCGAGCATGCGTATTTGCGTGCTTGCTCAGATCATTGCCGGACTCATCCGCGCAACCGCTATGTGTCAGAGAATGGGCTGACGGCTGAAGACGTACAGAAACGATTGAACGCACTTCTTCAAAACGTCTAAGAAAAGCCTGTTGACAATAAGTGCGTTTTCATTTACAGTTGTGCCAATGATAGAAACGGAAGGGTGACCCAATCGAATGAAGTTCTAATCCTGTTTTTGAAGACGATCGAACTGAACTTTTTTTAAAAGCAGTATCACACTTTTTTGTGATGCGTTCAATCGATCTTTTCAGAAGAGGATAGAGCAAATTCGATCAGGGGAGATCCCTGCTTTTTTGCGATGCCTCTCTTTCTGAAAAGAATGAGGGGCCTTTTTGTGCCCTGAAAGGGGATGAGAAAATGAATGTACTGGAAGCTCGTCAAATACGGATGGAGATAAAGGATCGAACGTTATTGTCTGTCGACCAATTACATGTTAAAGAAAAAGACCGAATCGGCTTAGTCGGTAAAAATGGCAGTGGGAAAACAACCTTGCTGCACATTTTAGCGGGGGCATTAAAGCCGGATCAAGGAAGCATCCAACAAAAAGGCACGGTGGACTTGCTGCCGCAGCTGAAAAAAGTGGACGCCGCAAAAAGCGGCGGAGAGATAACACAGCGGTATGTAAATGAAGCCCTGGTTAAAGGGCCAAGTCTTCTTCTGGCCGATGAACCGACAACGCATCTGGACAAAGAGCATATTGAATGGCTGGAAAAAAGTCTGCTTCAATGGCCGAATGCGTTTATCGTTGTGTCTCATGACCGTGCGTTTTTAGACGCTGTCTGCACAACGATTTGGGAAATACAGGATGGGTGTATTAACGTATATAAAGGGAATTTCTCTGCTTACGCTGCTCATAAGGAAACCGAACGGCGTCAGCAGAAGTTGGAATTCGAAAAGTACGAGAAAACAAAAAAGCAGCTGGAGCGGGCGATTGAAGCAAAGCAGCAAAAAGCCGAGCGCGCAGTGAAAAAGCCTGCATCAGCCGGTTCTTCTGAAGCACGGAATGTAAAACCGTATTACGCCAAAAAACAAAAAAAGCTGCAAACAACGGCAAAATCGCTGGAAACAAGGTTGGAAAAGCTGAATAAGATTGAAAAGCAAAAAGAGCTGCCGCCGGTACGAATGAATATGCAGCAGCAGGAAAGCTTAACAAACAGGGTTGTGATACGGGCCGAGCAAACAGCAGGAAAAGCCGCAAATCGAGTGCTGTGGAAAGCGGCGGATTTCCTTGTGAAGGGCGGAGAAAAGGCAGTCATCCTTGGACCAAATGGCAGTGGAAAAACAACGCTCATTGAAAAAATCGTGCATGGAGATGCCGGCATAACCATTTCACCAGCAGCGGCCATTGGGTATTTCAGCCAGCATATGACGATAATGAATTCAGCTCATACGATCATTGATAATGTAAAGGAAACGTCTCATCAGGATGAATCCGTTATTCGCACAGTTCTGGCCAGGCTCGGCTTCAGAAGAGATGATGTGTTTAAAAAGGTAAACATATTAAGCGGCGGGGAACGGGTGAAAACGGCCCTTGCGAAGCTTCTTGTCAGTGACATGAATGTGCTGGTGCTGGATGAGCCGACGAATTTTTTAGACATTGATGCGGTTGAAGCGTTAGAGTCCCTTTTGAAGGAGTATGAAGGGACGGTTGTCTTTACGTCGCATGATAGGCGTTTTGCCGAACAGATCGCCACAAAAGTGCTGGCGATTCAAGACCAGACATTGGTCGTTTTTGAAGGAACATTGCTTGAATATCAGGAACGAAAAAAACGAACGGTCCACGTCGCCGAAGAGGAAAAGCTGCTCCTAATTGAAACAAAACTGGCTGACGTGGTCAGCCGGTTAAGCATTGAACCATCAACTGAACTGGACCATGAATTTCAGCGGCTGCTGGCTGAAAAGAAAAAACTGCTGGAAAGAGAGTGATCTTTCCAGCAGTCTGTTAAGCGGGTGAGAATGGGATAATGGGCAGTCAGTCGTTAATGGGTCACTTCCACTAAGTCTTCAATGCCAACTTCTGTCCGTTCTTCGCCGGGCCCGCGCAAATGAACAGTGGCCAGCTTTCCGTCTTCGTGGACACGATCGATCCACACAGACACGCCATTAAATTGAACCTCCACGTCTGAAGACGGGGTGGAGACGATTTGTTTTGCACGCTGTACGTCCATTCAGTTACCTCCAGGGAAAGTGATGATCGTTCTGTTTATCGGATCTTTTTTTTCTTAACTGACTCAGCTCAGCCAATTCCCTGGCATATTCTTCATTAACAGAATCTGCTGGTATTTTCAACTGCTTCGGGGTTTGAGAAAGACCGCTGGCACCGCGGCTTCCTGTTTTATGCTCGTCTTTGCCCATTTTTCACGCTGCCTCCTTTACTCGGTCCGTTCTGCTGATGCTTTCATTCGTTCCTGTGGATGAGTGTTAATGGTGCCGTCCGCCCGTTTAGAGGCGAATTCGGCTTTAGCCCGCGCTTTTCCTGCTTCGCCCTTCATGGATGAAACAGAGAAATTCTTTGCCTTGTTCCTCATGTTTTCTCCTCCTGCTGCAGCTGAAATGTGCGTTTCCGCCTTCATAGTATGGGACAAAACAGCAAAATTATGAGAAGGGCTTAAAGTGGAAAGGATGGGTGCATGGTGAAAAAGAAAGCAGGGAACACTCTGAATAAAGTCAATTTGTCACTCAAGACGTGGTATAATGGCAATTGAACATTATTTTGTCAAAGTGAATTTGGCAACGAAGGAGTTTGAATTGGTTGACTAACAAAGAAGTAAAAAGCGAGATGCCCCCGAATTTTAAAGAATTAAAAAAAGAAGCGGACCGGACGTCTAATTGGCGCGGGCGCATGGATGCGGTTGAAGAGCTGGGCCAGTGGAAAAACGACCAGACAATTAAGCTGCTTAAGAGAATAATGGCAGCTGATACGGTTTATAAGGTTCAAGTTGCGGCTTACCGTGAACTGAAAAAATGGGGAGAAGATGTCTCCGAGCCGAAACAGAAAAAAAGTGACGCGATCAAAGGCGTTTCAAAAATATTGCTTCGCATTAAAAAAAGTCTGCCGCAGGACCATACATTTGAACAGTTTGAAGAAAAGCTGAAAAAGATGAGACTTGATGTGTACGACACGTATGAAGGGGAAAAAGGCGCTGAATTTGATCAGTGGCTGAAAAGCACATGGGAAGACCTTCCTGGAAAATAATTCTTCATCCATTCTCTTTTAAGCGCACCTCGATGAATCAATCGGGGTGCGCTTTTTAGCGGCAAGCGGAATAAACAAGATGAGAGAAAAGTCTGTTCATCTCATTGCTTTCTGGCACCATTGATTCGGGATGCCACTGCACGCCGATTATAAAATCCTTTCCCTCCATCTCCACTGCTTCAATTAATCCATCCGAACTGTGACCCACATCGACAAGTCCTTTGCCCAGCCGGTCTATTCCTTGATGATGCAAGCTGTTTACGTTGACGCTCGGGCTTTTCAATATAGCCGCCAGCCTGGATTGAGGTGAAAGAGTTACGTGGTGGACCGGAACGGAGCGATGGCTTTTTTGGTCGTGTAAAATCGGGCTGCTCCGCTGGCTCGGCAAGTCTTGCCAGAGTGTCCCGCCAAGCGAAATATTCAATAGCTGAAGGCCGCGGCAAATGGCCAGAACCGGCTTCGGCTTTCTTAAAAGAGCCGTTGTCAGGTTTAATTCAAATTCATCTCGTTCCTGAAAAACAAATCCCAGCTTTTCATGTGGAGGCTGACCGTAATGAGCAGGATCAACGTCTTCACCGCCGCTTAAAATAAAGCCGTCGCACAGCTTGAGGTAGGACGGAATCACATGCAGTGGAACGGGCGGCAGAAGGACCGGTATGCCTCCGCTTGAAAGGACAGCCCGGTGATAATCGTGATGAACATATACGCCTTCTGTATTTAACGTCTTATGGATAAACGCACTCGTAATGCCAATGACAGGGGCTTTTTTCACCATACACCTCCTTTGCTTATGCGCAGAGCCTTCAAGAGCAATATCTTTAGTAAAAGAGGGAAATACTCTAATATTATCGTATTCGCAAGCTGCTTTTTCTGTGAGAAGAAAGCGGATTAGCAGAAGGTGGACAGGCGCAATTCTGCGTTTACGGTTCGGGTCAAAAGTCTCAAATTGACTTCTTTTTGTTTTAATCGATGGTGAAGAGTGAAAACTACTAAGGAAGGTGAAACGAAATAAGCAACGCAAAAAGGAGAGAAACATTATTATGACACTTGTAAAAGAATATTCAACAGTCGAAGAAGCGGTACAGGCCGCTAACACGCTTTATTCTAAAGGAGTAGCAAACGATGATGTGTATGTCCTTGCGCACGAAAAAGACGTAACGGACGATGTCGCAGACCACTCAAAAGCGGAAAAAATCGGTGTGGATGATACAGGCGTCGGAACGGCTTTTAAAAACATGTTCCGGAGCAAAGGGGACACACTGCGCGCCAAAATGCAGGAAGTGGGACTGTCCGCCGCAGAGGCAGACCGCTATGAAGAACGGCTCGACCAGGGGAAAATCTTGCTCATCTCAAACAACGATCAAGTTATTTTATAAGACGAAGCTAAAAAGGCGAACCGGACTGCAGCCCGGTTCGCCTTTTTCTTATGCATTTAAAAGAAACTGGCAGTCTTTTTCAAGCAGCGGTTTGTAAAAGTAGTAGCCTTGAATATGAGAGCATCCATGCTTCGTTAAAAATGCGAGCTGCTCGGCTGTTTCCACACCTTCCGCAATATATTGCAGGTTTAATTTTTCCGCCATTAAAATAATCGTCTCCAGCACCGCTTCTCCATTATCATCGAGCTCAATTTGGTCAACAAAGTGCTTGTCGATCTTCAGCTTATCCACCGGAAAGTTGCTTAAATAAGAAAGGGCTGCGTACCCCGTGCCAAAATCGTCAATCGATATGCGAATTCCTGCATCACGCAGCTTTCGCAGGTGGCTGTTGACGTTATCAGATGAAAAAAGCTGAACACTTTCGGTAATTTCAAACTCAATTTGGGCAGGATCAATCGCATATTCTTTGAGCTTAGCCTGCACAAAATCGATAAACCGTTCATGCTCAAGTAAAAAGGAAGATAAATTAATGGAAATAATACCGGAAAAGGCATAAGCTGTTTTCCATCTTTTTAAAACGTTGAATACATAGTCGATGATCTTTTCCGTTAAGGAATAAATAAACAGCTTTTCTTCCGCAATATGAATAAATTCAGCAGGGGAGATAAAGCCGTATACCGGATGGTTCCACCTGGACAAGCATTCAAAGCCGATGATTTCTTCCGTCGACGCATCCACCTGAGGCTGAAAAACGAGGAAAAAATCCGTGCCAACTTCAATGTGGCGCAAATCATGCTCAATCTGACGCAGACGAATTAACTCATCCTGAATATCTTTTTTAAAAAGCTCAAAGGAAGAAAAAGGGCTTAATTTGGCTTTTTTGACCGCCATATTTGCCTGGTCTAATGCAGAAGCAGCAGTGACTGTCTGGTCCGCCGAAGAAACAACACCGATGTTTACCTTCAAGGCAACCGCAGGCAGGTCCTTGAGTGGAATCGGCCCGGATGCTGTTTTTAACAAATCGTGAGCCATTCGAATGATTTCAGGCGCAGACAGTGCTTCCGGAATAAATAAAGCGAATTCATCAGCCCCGATACGGGCAAGATCATAACTGTCCGCAACGGCTTCATCCAGTTTCTTTGCTAAATATACAAGCGCTTCATCACCGCGCTCATAGCCATACACTTCATTAAAATGCTTGAACTGGTCAATATTCAAGCAAAACAAGGTAAAGGGCTGCTTTGTTTGTTCACGTTCAAGCAGCTGTACAGAAATCATCCGACGATTGCCGATGCCTGTTAAATGGTCGAAAAAAGCAAATCGTTCGACCCGCTCGCCGATTTGACGTTCTGTGCCAGTCGGCTGAAAAAAAACAGCCAGGCCGCCTTTGTAATACGGAAACAAACAAATATGATAGGAATTACCGGTATTCGAGACATAATCGTACAAGGTGACCGGCTTTTTTTCTGTCATCGCCTGCTCGTAATGGCTGCTGCTGGCTTCCTCGAAAAAGTGAGGAAAGAAATCTGTTATATTTTTCCCGGCTAGAAAATGCCCCGGGTATTGCAGCAGAATTTCTGCCTCGGAATTTACATAGGAAAAGGTCCAGTTGTCATGTAACAGAAAAAAAGGCATGGAAGGAGCCGGTTTTTTTTCAGGAAGAGCTGCTTGGATACGGTCGCATTCTTCATGTGCTAGAATGGCACCCTGTATCAATCCGTGTTCGATGATTGGCTTAACAGAAAAAATAAATGGTTTTGCTGGCATGTCATGGCTGACATACGTATATTGGTAGCTTTCTTTCAGTCCATTCAGCACTTCGTGAACATGGTAAAGATCATCTGTGCGGTTCATCATTTTCAGTAGTTCAATGTAATTCATGCCGCATTCCATATAAAGGGTGGAATTACAGCCAGTGGCTGCTTTTTCACGCCAAATAGTATTCACAGCAAAGATGGTGCCATTCCGGTCCATCAGTGCGGTTTCGGCAGGAATGGCGTCAATAATTCCCTGATAAAACACGCTGCCACCTCTTTAAAAGTAAGTTTCGATTTTAGCTAAAGCAAGATACGCTTTTTTTTTTCGAAAGATATTCTTTCGTCTATATAGTATTCAATAATCATAATTCATTTATGATTATTTTGACACCTTTTTTTATCAATGAAGTAGGACTTTATCAGTGATGATATAAAAATAAGACAAGCAGCTGCTGCCTGTCTTATTTTAAGGCTATTCGATTTCGTCCTTCTTTTTTTGCTTGATACAATGCCTCGTCCGAGCGGGACATAAGAGAACTGATCGTGTCACTTTGCCGAAAAGACGCAACGCCGATGCTGACCGTAATAGGTGTGTGGAACCATTTTCCATTCTCTATATTGAACCGGATGTGTTCAGCCGCTGTCTGTGCCTGCTCGGCTCCCATTTGAGACAGCAGAATAGTAAACTCTTCACCGCCCATTCTGGCTGTTACATCTTCTTCGCGCGTTTCACTTTGCAATTTCCCGGCGAGCTCCTGCAGGACGGCATCCCCGACCGGGTGGCCAAATGTATCATTTACTTTCTTAAAATGATCAATATCAATGAGCAGGATAGAAAAAGGCGTGCCGTCCTTTTTGGATTGATTTACATACCGCGTCAGCTGCTCCTGAAAGTACCGGCGATTTTTAAGACCGGTCAAGGGGTCCGTTACGGTCATCTCTTGAAGCGCTGCATTCAGCACGAGCATCTCCTGCTTTTTTTCCTCATATTCGCTTAACAGATGCTGCAGATTCTCATAGGCCTGACTCGTTTCTTGAAGCATCCGTTCTGCATTTCGGCGTGCCTGGAGAAGATCATTTTCATACTCATGCCGGAGTGTCATATGAACAATAACACATTCAAAGCGGCCTTCGCGTTCAACTGCGTTCAGGAGGACCGGTATGTCACCGTTCTGAAGCTTAAACGTTAAATACATTTCGTTCACATGCTTGTAGGATGCCATAATGGGTGTGAAAAACGTCTGGTAATACAGCTTAGAAGCGACAGTCAGTATCGAATGAATATGCCGGCCGGTTAATTCCTGGCTCCTGCTTGCCCCAAGCATATAACAGAAGGTTTGGTTTACTTCAATGATATAGCCGTCCGGCTTCATAACGAAGTACCCGCATGGTGCCATGTTTAATTGTTTGTCCATAAGTACGCTCCTGCCCTAGTTCGCTAAATACGTTTGAATGCGATCAATTAATTCCTCAGGGTGGCTGATCTGCGGATTATGACCGGTTGCCTCCATTAAAATAAACTGGCTGTTCGGTATAGACTCATGCACGAACGATCCGACATGTACAGGTGCAATCGTGTCCGAACGAGTTTGTAAAATTAAGGTAGGGACAACGATGTTCGCAAGCTCCTTCCGCATGTCTGAAAAAAACGTTACTTCTGCAAATTGACGGACTATTTTCGGGTCATTGGCCGTAAGCGTTTCCTCAAAGGCTGTCGTCAGCTGTGGACGGTCTTCATTTTTCATAGAAATAGGGGCGAGATAGCGTGCCCATTCCTTGAAGTTCTTCTCCATCATGTCCAGCAGCGCCTCCACATCCTGGCGTTCAAATCCTCCATTGTAGTCTTCGTCGTTTAAATAGCATGGGGAAGGACCGATCATGATCAATCGGTCAATCAGGTCGGGCTTTCTTATAGAAGCGAGAGCCCCAATCATGCTGCTGACGGAGTGTCCAATGAAGGTCACCCGCTGAAGCTGAAGGGAATCACATATGTCGGTAATGTCTTCCGCATAGCCATCAAGTGACTGATAACGATCAGGCGTGTACGCTGACTTATCTGATCCGCCAAAGCCTGTGTAATCAAAAAGGACAACGGTAAAGTTCTCCTGGAATGCAGGGGTGATTCTTTCCCAGGTCCGCTGATCGAAGCCGAAGCCGTGGGCAAATAGCAAGGTTTGCTCGCCGCTTCCAAAAACGCGGACATTGTTTCGTTTTATGATATCCGTTTCCATCATTTGATCCTCTTTTTTCATGCTTATTTTTTGCCATTTTACCATATTTTCATAAAGATAAGCGTCTTGCTTTATTATTTATGAATGGTGTCGAAAAACTTTTTTTCGGAGACCAGCTTAACCGGTGCTCCTTTTTCCTGCCAGTTTTTCGCTTTTTGAATTTGAGCGGATACATGGCCGTTCCGGTATTTTTCCGCGTCTGTGTCCCCGACGATTAAATAATCAGTGTCTTTTTTTACAGAAAGGTGGACATTCCCACCGAGGCCTGTGACGAGATCCGCTGCTTCTTTTCGCTTCATGGACGTCAGTGTGCCAGTGAAGGCGATAGACTTTTGGAAAAAAGGATGATCGCTCACTTGCTTCTGTTTTTGCTTTCGTCTCGGAAGCGGGCGTATTTTCTTAAATGAATCGCCGTGTATATAACCGAATGCGTAATTTGCTTCTTTTAAGAACTGGTCGAGCGACGAATGGTGTTTCATCATATGATTCACAATGACGGCACACGCGACGGCGTCTTCTAGCGCATTGTGGTGGTTAAAGGTAAAGTTAAAGTGGCCAGCGACTACATTTAATTTATTTGACGGAAGCGTTAAAACGGATTTGGCCAGCATACACGAGCAAAAATAAGGGTTGTTCGGCAGCTGCAGCTGGTGTTTTTGCGCTGTACCGCGCAGGACGTTAATATCAAATTGAGCAAAGTGGGCAACGATCGGGTCATCACCGATAAATGCGAGCACTTCGTCAAATATATGAGAAAAGGATGGTGCATCTCGCACATCCTCCGGGCGGATGCCATGAACGGCGATGTTCCGCGCATCAAACCGCTCATGCGGATTGACAAGCGAATAGTAGGTTCGGTCAATCTTTCCATCAATGACTTTCGCAAGGCCAATGGAACAAACACTGCTGCGGCTGGCATTAGCTGTTTCAAAGTCAAGCGCAGTGAAGTTTTTCAAATGGATCATTCCTTCGCATGGATTAGAATAGAATAAGTGTACTGTTTTTAAACGGTAAAAACAACAGAGGCCCATGTATGGTACACTGATGAAAAAGAAGATCAGGCAGGTGTTTTATATGATTCGACTCGGCTGGGCTCTTACGTCCATTGGCTTTATTTCCATTATTTGCGGGCTACTTTATCCGTTTGATGTTATTACAAAGGAAACATTTCTTGTCCTGCTTATTGGCGGGGCGCTGGTCATGTTCACCGGTACAATGGTGCGCACGTTTGCGATTTTAAAGAAAAAATGAAAAGAGGCTTAGCGTGAACGAATATATTTATACAGCGAATTACAGCGCAGAAGACCGGGAGCTTGCCGGAATGGAGCTGCGTGCTTTTTTTGGAAAACAAGCGAAAGGGCCGATTGTTAAAACAGACGTGGACCTGGAGCTGAACCGAAGTCCATTTATGAGAGAAAAAATCTCCGTTATCCTTCATGCCGATACCGCAGAGGACCTTATCCGAAAAGCGGGCGAGATCGACCTCGGTGATCAAACCTTTAAAGTGATTTTTGTGAAAATAAACGATCTATCGCCAGAGGATAAAGTCGATTATGCGGGCCGGATGGAGATGGAACGGGCGATAGGATGGGAAATAGTCGGGGAAGCTGATTTAAAAGCGCCTGATCGTTTATTTGGGGTTGTGGCATTTGGCGGGCGCTGGTATTTGGGGCATTATGAGAAAAATCAGCGCGTGTGGGAAAAGCATGTGAAAAAGCCGCGGGAATATTCAACGGCGCTCAGTGCCCGGGACGCACGGGTTATCGCGAATATTGCGGTGCCGAAGATCGAAGGATTCCGGGCGATTGATCCGTGCTGCGGCATCGGCACAGTGCTGGTCGAAGCGCTGTCGATGGGAATAGAGATCGAAGGGCGCGATATTAATCCAATCGTTGTCGACGGATCACGTGAAAATTTGGCTTACTTTGGACTAAAAGGAAATGTGACGCTTGGAGGGATTGAAGAAGCGTCCGGGCAATATGATGCGGCGATTATCGATATGCCCTATAACCTGTATACGCACGCTTCCCCGGAGGAACTGCAGTCCATCCTAACGAATGCCCGGCGGATTGCGGATCGATTAGTGGTCGTTTCCATTGACCCGATTGAAGAAATGATTCAACAGGCAGGCTTTGTCATTCAAGATGAGGCGATCGCTAAAAAAGGCACGTTTTCGAGACGGATTTTGCTTTGTACATGACCTTCCTGGTCTGTTATCATGACCTGAATATGACACTTGTCATAAAAGTCACATGACGGGTGCTACTGCACAAGCTGTTTTTCCTCCGCTATACTTAGAATAGAAATTGAGCGGAGGGACGTTTATGAGTAAAGAAAACACGAAGATCTTACGAAAACAAGTAGCTCCTTATGAAAAATCAGATACGCAAAAAAGCATCTTTCAATTAATTAATACCGTTGGGCCGTTTATGCTCGTCTGGTACCTGGCTTATCAAAGCCTGGAAATTTCTTATCTGCTGACACTCGGACTGGCTGTTGTCGGCGCCGGCTTTATTACCCGGATTTTCATTATTTTTCACGACTGCTGCCACCACTCCTTTTTTAAAAACCGGAAGCTGAACCGTATCGTTGGAACATTGACAGGTGTTCTCACGCTTTTTCCTTATGATCAGTGGCAGCACAGCCATAATGTGCATCACGCAACAAGCTCCAATCTAGACAAGCGCGGAACCGGTGATATGTGGATGATGACGGTAAAGGAATACTATGCAGCACCGATGAAAACGCGCATCGCTTACCGTTTATATCGCAGCCCGTTCGTTATGTTTGTGATCGGACCGATCTGGGTGTTTTTAATCACCAACCGTTTTAACGTAAAAGGCGCCCGCAAAAAAGAACGCATGAATACGTATTTGACAAATTTTCTTTTGCTTGGCGGCGTGTTATTGATGAGCTGGCTCGTTGGCTTTGAAGCATTTCTTCTTGTGCATGGACCGATGTTCTGGATCGCGGGTGCTATGGGTGTATGGCTGTTTTATGTCCAGCATACATTTGAGGATTCTTACTTTGAAGAAGATGAAAACTGGAGCTATGTGAAAGCGGCCGTAGAAGGAAGCTCTTTCTACAAGCTGCCGAAGCTCCTTCAATGGATGACGGGCAACATCGGCTTCCACCACGTTCATCACTTAAGCCCGCGTGTACCGAATTACCAGCTCGAAGCTGCGCATTCGAATTCGGAGCCGCTTCAAAATGTTCCAACCATTACGCTTTGGACGAGTATCCAGTCAGTGAAATTCCGTCTTTGGGATGAAGCACAGGATAAGTTCGTCACGTTTAAAGACGCGAAAAAAACATACGGCGCCTTCGAGAAGCAGCGCGCCGTTCAGTAACCAAAAAAGCTGTCCTTATGTGAGGGCAGCTTTTTTATGTTAAAATAAGGACAAAAAAGGTGTTTTTATGAAAAAAAGGTTGGCTGCATTGCAAAGAAGTTCAGGGCTGTCTCCTTACATTTGGAGTATTTTAAGCTTTTTGCCCTTTTATTTTATTTTTCAATCTTCCTCTACGATTGAAATTGTTGTCGGCATTTCATTGACGGTGCTGTTTTTTATCAGCTTTCGTTTTGCGTTTCTTTCATCAAAGTGGCCGGTCTATGTGTGGGTGTGTATACTGGTTGCGATTTCGGTTACGATGACGATCTTATTTCAATTTATTTATTTTTCATTTTATATTGCTTATTATAACGGCAGTATTCGTAACCGGGCCGCTTTTGTGACAGCTTATGTCGTTCATTTAATCAGCACCATTGCTTCTATTAATTACAACCTGGTTGTGCAGGACCCGCTGTTTATCCAGCAGCTCCCGATTATTATTATTGTGTTTATTAGCATTATTCTCCTGCCGTTCACACTGTATAATCGCAAAAAGCAGGAAAAGCTTGAAACTCAGCTGCAAATGGCGAACAACCGCATCTCGGATCTGGTCAAGCAGGAGGAGCGCCAGCGGATTGCCCGTGATCTGCACGATACGCTCGGACAAAGGCTGTCGCTGATTGGATTGAAAAGCGATCTTGCCCGGAAATTGATTGAAAAAGACCCGGAGCGTGCGAAAATGGAACTGATTGACGTTCAGCAAACCGCACGAAGCGCATTAAACGAAGTGCGGAATCTGGTTTCCTCCATGCGGAGCATTCGCGTGAATGATGAGATTGTGCTGGTTCAGCAAATGCTGAAGGCTGCTCAAATTGAATATACAGGGGCACCCTCTTTTCAGCTGGAAAACACATCCTTGTTCGCGGAAAATGTGCTGAGCATGTGTATGAAAGAAGCAGTAACGAATATCGTGAAGCACAGCCAGGCGTTTTCGTGCCACATTCAAATTGAACAGCTTGAGGATGCCATTCTGATGACGATCAAGGATGATGGCGTTGGGCTGAACCGCTATGACGTCGGAAAGGGCAGCGGTCTGCCGGGGATGCGGGAACGACTTGAATTCGTGAATGGCAGCCTGGAGGTTCGATCTGAAAATGGAACGACGCTCGTCATGAAGGTGCCGACGAACGTATCACAGCATGAAAGAGAGGGAATGGAATGATTCGAATTGTCATTGCAGAAGACCAGCGAATGCTGCTCGGCGCTCTTGGGTCACTACTAAGCCTTGAAGACGATATGGAAGTTGTCGGCCAGGCGGCAAACGGCGAAGAAGCCGTTTCGATTGTGCGCGAGCTGCAGCCGGATATATGCATTATGGACATCGAAATGCCGATTAAAACAGGGCTTGAAGCAGCTGAAGAGCTGAAAGCCGATGCGTGCAAGGTCATTATCTTAACGACATTTGCGAGAACCGGCTATTTTCAGCGGGCGCTAAAAGCAAAGGTTAGCGGCTATTTACTGAAGGACAGCTCCAGTGAAGAGCTCGCAAGCTCCATTCGGAACATTATGAATGGACGCAAAGTATATGCTCCGGAATTAATGGATGACTTTTACAGCGAGGAAAATCCGCTGACGGAGCGGGAAAAAGACGTCCTTGCGCTTGTGGCAGAAGGAAAAAGCACGGGGGAAATCGCGAAGGAGCTTGAGCTGAAAAACGGAACGGTCCGCAATTATATTTCAACTATTTTTGATAAATTAGAAGTGAAAAACCGAATTGAGGCTATTGCGCAATCGAAAGAAAAAGGCTGGTTTAAATAACCCGGCCTTTTTTATATGGAAAAAAAGAAATGATTGCTGTTCGGTGCTCATAGGATAGAAAGGCGGGTGTAAAGAGGAAGGGAGGAGACAAGCAATGAGCTTATTTTTAGGCATCGGCATCGCGGTAGCCGGCTATTTCATCGGCGATGGGCTGAAGAATTGGAAACATCCATCAGAAAAGAATTTTTTCGATCATTTTAAAACAAAGGATCAGCCGGAATTGATCGAAGCAGGCGAGGTGCACCGGTTCATTGGTACACAGAAGGGTGATATAAAAGCCTTTCTGGAAGAGCATCCGGATATTCCTTCGATCAAAATAAACAGGAAGATTTACTTTTCCAGAAGCAGACTGCGTGAATGGCTGGCAGCCCAGCAGCTTTCTTCTTAGAGATAGAGGTGAAAAGCCGAACGATCTCGCGAAACAGCAGTCGTCCGGTTTTTCTTTGTTAAGGTGAACGGTTTCTTGAAGGCTATCGCCGATAAAATGAATATACCGCTGATATCCACCTGTCGATCGCTGATATCTTCAACATATCGGCGATCCATCCTTTATATCAGCGATAAATAGCAAATACCGGCGATACTGTCGCTGTATTTCCCTGGCTGTCCTCATTGATGTATTTTCATTCAATTTTCACCGTCTTTCAGTAAGATTGCGTTGCAGTAAATCAAAAAAGGGACGTGTGAAGATGAAGGAAGAAATAGAGGAATGGAAAAAGCTCATGCTCGTTCATAAATTTGCGATGGATGAAGTAAACACGAAGCTGCACATTTTAAATGAGGAGTTTCAGCATATTCATCAGTCCAACCCGATTGAACATATGAAGTCACGATTGAAGAGTCAGAACGGCATCGTTCAAAAGCTGGAGAGGAAAGGATATACGCTTACACCGGAAAATGCACGCCGTCATGTGCACGACATCGCAGGCATCCGGATTACCTGCTCGTTTACGTCGGATATTTACCACGTATCCCGAATGATCCAGCAGCAGCGCGATTTAACGGTTGTTCAGTCAAAGGATTACATACAGCAAGCAAAGCCGAACGGCTATCAAAGTCTTCATCTGATTGTCGAGGTCCCCGTTTTTTTGGCCGCTTCAACGGAAAAAACACTCGTTGAAATTCAATTAAGAACAGCCGCGATGGATTTTTGGGCAAGCCTTGAGCACAAGCTTTTTTATAAATTTGACCGGGAGATTCCACCAGCACTTCGAAGTGAACTGAAAAGCGCTGCCGAGACGATGAAGGCACTGGATGAAAAAATGGAAGCCATCAAAAAAGAAATGGATTTTTTAAAAAGCGGACAGGTTTTCACCTGATTTTCACTTTTCTTTTCTACACTAAAGATACAAATGACAGGTTAGGAGCGAGAAGATGAAGATGTTGAAAAACGGCAGGACATATGTATGGGCAAGTATTATTGCATTGGTGGCAGCAGCGGGCTTCTTTTTTGCGGCAGTTGGCGGCAGTGCGGAAACGGTGGCCGAAGTAGGCGGGACAAAAATTACAAAAGACGATTTGTACGATACGCTGGCGGAAATGTACGGGGCAGACGCCACATCCTCTTTAATTGCGGATCAGCTGGTCGCGCAGGAAGCAGCTAAGGAAAAGGTTGAAGTAACCGAAGCTGAGATTCAAGAAGAGCTGGATGCAACGATCGAGTCATACGGCGGCGAAGAGGCGTTTCAAACAGCGCTCGAATCAAGCGGCATGACAGAAGAAGAAATGAAGGAAGATATTACTGTCTACTTGCAGACCGTCAAGCTGCTTGAGCCGAGAATCGACATTACAGACGAAGAAATCAGCACCTACTTTGAAGAAAATAAAGACAGCTTTGCCACAGCCGAGCAGGTGGAAGCAAGCCATATTCTTGTTGAGGATGAAGCAACAGCGAAGGAAGTGGCGGCGAAACTGGCGGAGGGAGGCGATTTTGCTGAACTGGCGAAGGAATACTCTACTGACACAGCGACGGCAGAAAGCGGCGGGGAGCTGGGCTTTTTCGGCACTGGCGAAATGGCAGAAGCTTTTGAAACCACTGCTTTTGCTTTAAACGTCGACGAAATCAGTGACCCCGTTCAAACCGACTATGGCTACCATATTATTAAAGTAACGGACAAACAAGAAGCGAAAGAAGCAAATGTAGAAGAAAGCAAAGAAGAGATTAAAGAAGCATTGATGCAGGAAAAGCTCTCAGCAGAATACACGACCTGGCTTGAAGAAAAGCAGGAGGAGTACGATATTTATAACTCATTTGAAGAGTGACGAACGGCGATAAACATACATGAACATTCAAAAAAGCTGCACGGCCCCTAGGGTCGTCCAGCTTTTTCTTGTTTCCTATTTTCAGAAGCAAAACCAAATTTGAGATGAAGGGACAATCAGCGTACACTAAAGAAAAGCAAAGAGGGTGCAACCTTTGAAAATAAACGAGTTCTTTCGTTTTCGCCTTTCATTTGGGAAACAGCTGATCCGGCTTCATCATACAAACGCACTGTTTTTTCTTTTCCTCACTGTCACAGGATTTTTCCTTTTTTCGACGGTTTTCCGGTCTTCTTTTCCGGAATTGCGGGTATGGGTTAAAGAAAGTCATATTTGGGTCGGGTTCTTTTCTTGTCTGCCGGTGCTTTTTTATGTACCGAAAGCGAGAAAGCACTTACATGCACTGCGCAAGAAAAAGCCAAACCGAATGAATGTGTACATTGTGGCCGCTATATTGATCACGTTCATCGGCTCGGGGCTGGTTCTGACGTTTCACCGTCAATTTCCGCCGGTCGTGAATACGTGGTCATTGTTTCTTCATGATGCCGCTACATGGCTTGGTGTCCCCTATGTGATCTTTCATAGTGTGACGAGGAGCAAGTGGTTCAAGCGTCTAACGGCGAAGGCACCGCAGAAAAAGGAGATAGGTGCACCTGTTGTCATAGATGAAAAGCAACCGCTATACAAGCGGAGAACCGTGTTGAAAATGATCGGAAGCACGGCGATTGTGCTCGCTTTTTTGCCAGCCGTCATCAAGTGGGTGAATCCCTCTTTTTCGT
This sequence comes from Domibacillus enclensis, assembly GCF_900156125.1. Classification (GTDB taxonomy): domain Bacteria; phylum Bacillota; class Bacilli; order Bacillales; family Domibacillaceae; genus Domibacillus; species Domibacillus enclensis. Next base: position 39,627 of record NZ_FTLX01000003.1, read on the forward strand.
TAAACGGCTCGACTAAACCGGACGGCAACCGCCTTTCACCGCTTCCAACTCCTGATGCGAAGTCAGCTCCCCCTATTGGCGGCGGACGCCGGGGTGATTTTCGTTATTATACGGTAACCGAGATTCCTCAAATCACGAATGATAACTTTCAGTTTCGAATTGATGGTTTGGTTGATCGGAAGGCATCCTATCGGTGGGAAGAGTTCGTTGCATTAAGTCGAAGTGTTCAAGTAAGTGACTTTCACTGTGTGACAGGGTGGAGCGTGTATGATGTGACGTGGGAAGGCATTCCTTTGAAAACGTTTCTTGAGCAGGCAGGTGTACAAAGCAAGGCGAACTATGTCAAGTTTTATTCGGCTGACGGCGTCTATACAGACACACTGTCTATTGAACAGGCCTTGATGAGTGATATGCTGGTGGCGGTCTTAATAGATGGTGAATTGATCACGCAGCAGAACGGAGGGCCCGTCCGGTTGATTACGCCTAAAATGTACGCGTATAAATCGGTGAAATGGCTCAACCGGATTGAACTGATTGAGAAAGAGCACATCGGCTATTGGGAGCAGCGCGGCTATGATAAAGATGCGTGGGTTAAATCGTTGTGAAGCAAAGGGTAAAAAGCAAAACGGCCACGAATAATAAACCAGCAGGATGACAATACTGAATGGTATTTCAGTATAAAGGGAGGACACGGTATAGAACATGAAAGGGATCGCCGCCATTTTGAGTGTTGTAGCAGCGTGTGTGGCAGGATTGGCGATTTGGATGTATTATCCGCACTATCAAATCGAGCAGCTGAAGCAGGGGCCGCAAACTCTTGCAAGCGAACCGAAGGATACGTACGTTGAGTATTTTCGCAGCAATGAAAAGCAGACACTCAAGCACGTAGCGATTGGGGATTCGGTTATTACAGGATTCGGCGTACATCCGAAAGAAAATTTAGTTAAAACATTTTCAGAAAATCTCGAAGCATCTATTCAAAAGGATGTTCAGTTTCAAAATGAAGGAATCAATGAGATTACAAGCAGTGAGTTAAATGAGCTTGTTCAGAGCGGGCGCTTTGATAAGCAAATCATGCAGGCAGACATTGTCACCCTTAATGTTGGCGGAAACGATATTTTACAGCTCGGCTTTGAAGAAGGCTTTTATGAGGCGATTCAATCCTTTGATTCACTTCAATCAGCATTTAATCAAAATTTAACAGATATTATGGAAAGAGTTCATGAGTTGAATCCTGAAGCGACCGTTTTGCTGCTTGAGCTGTACAACCCGCTTGATAAAGATTTTGAGCTTTATTCCTTGGCAGATCGTTTCTTGCCGAGATGGAACGTTCAATTTTACGAGCTGGCAGCCAGTCATGATTATGCAGTGGTGGTCGATACAACGGACGTCATCAATAGTGAATCGCCGGAAAATGTATCAGAGGACGGCATTCACCCAAGTGAACTGGGCTATCATGCCATTGCAGATCAAATGCTCAGCCAGCTTCAGCGGCAAACAAGATAAAAAAATGGCGGACTTTTTGCTTTACAGTGAAGGTCCGCTGCTATCCTGCTTACGAAAAGGAGAGGGTATCATTTGAAATCAAATCGGCTGAAACAATCGATCAAAGCAGCTCTTGGCTGGGATGGGAGCGCTTCCTTATTTGACCTGGATATGATGGCATTTTTACTGGATCAAGACGATGTTCTTTCTTCCTATGAGCATGTTGTTTTTTACAACCAGCTAACGGCATTTGACGGCGCGCTGCTTTTGTCCAATGACAATCAAACAGGCGCAGGCATTGGAGACAATGAAGAGCTGTTTATTCAGCTTGCAATGCTCCCGGCAGATGTTGATAAAATCGTGATTGCGATCGCCCTTCATCAGTCAGGCAGCCGGACATTCCGCGACGTGAATGAAGCATTTGTCCGAATGATCAATGATGAAACAAAAGAAGAGATCGTCCGTTATGAGCTCGGGGAAGATTTCTCGGAAGCGGCGGGCGCCGTTATTGGCGATGTGCGCAGAGCGGAAGGCGGCTGGCGGATCGTGCTGACAGGAAGCGGGGCTATAGGAGACTTTGAGGCTATTTGCCGGCAATACGGGCTTACTCAATTTCCGGAAGGCTTTTTTGATAAGAAAAAATCGATGAATAAATTATCACCTGTACATATGGACAAGCTTCATTGAACTACTCTCACTTATAGAAGTGGGAGATTCCTGCGAACACCGGCGTAACCGCCCGTTATTTAGCAGGCGCTATCCGTCATCCCGACGGTGAACATACACGTTTGTACGGTGGACTCCACCACCTAGCGCACGGCTTGGTTTTCGCTTTTCGGCTAGGTGGGCGTGTTAGAGCGTTGAAGATTTTACGTGACAGACGCATTTCCTGTCACAACCTCTTATCTTCAGTTTTCAAAGAACAACTGTACCTATCCAGTGTAGTACATTTGTTTGGTTTTTGCAACATTTTGGCTATCGCCAACCGACATTCATCTCCCCCTTATCGCCGGGCTTTACGCCCTTCCTGCGATTGAAGAGGGAGTCTTCTATCGGGAATGATAAAAAAGCATTAAAGTTGCATCCGTCATTTAAATCGTGTACGATTAAATCGTAAAAGATCAAAAAAACAAAAAAGGAGTTTTTATGATGAAACCACTTTATGAGACAACGATTATTAACACAGGCGGACGTAACGGCGAGGTGCATTCACCGGACAATATTTTCAACCTGGATGTTGAAAAGCCGGCAGCGCTTGGCGGTAATGCGACAACGGCTACAAATCCGGAGCAGCTGTTCGCAGCAGGATACAGTGCCTGCTTTAACAGCGCACTTGAACTTATGCTTGAGCAAGGCAAGGTGGACTTTGAAAGCAGTGAAGTGACAGCGACGGTTTCACTTTACCCGGATAAAGAAGACAAAGGGGTAAAGCTTGGTGTTGTTCTTGAGGTTTCCATTGCCGGAGTCGATCGTGAAACAGCAGAGGAATATGTGAATAAAGCACACCATTACTGCCCGTACTCAAAAGCAATCAGCGGCAACGTAGAGGTTGAACTAACGGTAAAATAAGAGAGGAGTTGAAGGAATGGCGACGGTATACGATTTCGATGTGAAAATGCCTGGTGGAGAAATGGTGTCTCTGAAAGAATACGAAGGCAAGCCATTAGTGATTGTCAACACAGCAAGCAAATGCGGATTCACGCCTCAATTTGGCGGGCTGCAGTCTCTTTATGAAAAGTACAAAGAGGATGGACTGGTTATATTAGGGTTTCCTTGCGACCAGTTTAATAATCAGGAATTTGACGATATAAAAGAAACAACGGATTTTTGCCAGGTGAACTATGGCGTGACGTTCCCGATGTTCGCCAAGGTAGATGTGAACGGCGACCAGGCTGAGCCGCTTTTTGACTTTTTAACGCAGGAGAAAAAAGGGCTGCTTTCCAAAAAAATTAAATGGAATTTCACCAAGTTTCTCGTGAATCAACAAGGTGAAGTGGTTGAACGGTATGCGCCGCAGACGAATCCTGAAAAAATAGAAGAGGACGTCAAAAAGCTGCTGTCATGAAGGATTTTTTATCATTAAACAGCCAGCTTTGCTTTGCGGTGTATGAAACCGCCAGCGAATTCACGAAGCTTTACGCCAGTGTGCTGCAGCCATTCGGTCTCACGTACACACAATACCTGGTGCTTTTGTCCTTATGGGAAAAGGATGCGGTGACAATGAAGGAGCTCGGCGCCCGTCTTCATTTGGGCACTGGTACGCTGACACCGATGATTTCCCGTATGCAGGAAAATGGCTGGATTCAGAAACGGCGTTCAACTGAAGACGAACGAAAAGTATTTGTTTACTTAGAAGACAAAGCCAGACAGCAGCAAATGGCCATCACGCAAAAAGTGGCGGAGGAAATTCAGCTGTGCAATATTCAAGTCGAGGAATATAACGAGCTGATGAAGCGCTTGAATGACCTCCACCATAAATTACAAGACCGGACAGATCATAAGAAGCTGGGCCGTTCGTGACAAAACAAAAAGCATAAAGCCGGATGACTGCGATATTTTCGCATGATCGTTCGGCTTTTTTGAGCGGGGAAAATCTTTTGTCCCGGCCTCCTGTGCTTTTTTCTGCTTGAACCGCATATGGTAATAGTGGAAAGGATGATGCACATGTGCGGAATAACAGGTTTTGTACAGTTCCACAAGGAGATAAATAATGAACGGGAAACGGTTCGGCAAATGGCGAAGACGCTCGTAAAAAGGGGACCCGATGATTTTAATACGTGGACCTCTCGTCATGCGGCCTTTGGCCATACACGGCTCGTCGTTGTAGATCCGGCGGGCGGCGTACAGCCGATGACCAGATCCTCCTTTACGATCGTTTACAATGGAGAACTATACAATACAGAAGAAATTCGCCGTGAGCTCATCAAGTGCGGCCATTCTTTTCAAGGCCATTCAGATACAGAAGTGCTGCTTCACGCCTATATCGAGTGGCGTGAAAGCTGCTTGTCACGCTTGAATGGCATTTTTGCTTTCGGTGTATGGGATGAAGCGCGAGAAGAGCTGTTTATGGCGCGGGACAGGCTCGGTGTGAAGCCGCTGTTTTACTCGGAAAAGGGCGGTATGTTTATTTTTGGCTCAGAAATAAAAGCGTTGCTTGCCCATCCGACTGTGCAGCCGGAGCTCGATGGAACGGGCTTAATGGAGCTGATTGCCATTGGACCCGGCCGTACACCAGGACAGGGTGTATTTAAAGACGTAAAAGAGCTGCGGCCGGCTCATGCGTTGACACTGAAACGGTCCGGCCTGCACATCTGGCGTTATTGGAACGTCGAGAGCGCCCCGCATACCGAGTCGCTTTCCGATACGGCCATGCATGTGCATGATTTGCTGAAGGATGCGGTTACCCGGCAGCTGACGGCTGATGTACCGGTTTGCACCTTTTTGTCCGGGGGAGTAGATTCAAGTGCCATCAGCGCCTTTGCTGCCGATTTTTTTGATCAGCCGCTTCATACGTATTCGATTGAATATGAAGATAACAGCCGCTTTTTCAAACAAAATCTGTTTCAGCCCGGGGAAGACCGGCCGTGGATTGAGAAAATGCAGCAGCACATCGGCTCTGTCCACCATACGAAGGTCATTGAGCAGGAAACCCTGGCTTTCTTCTTGAAAGACGCGATGCGGGCAAGGGATTTACCAGGAATGGCCGATGTGGATTCCTCTTTATTATGGTTTTGCCAGGAAATCAAGCAAGACTTTACCGTTGGCTTGTCAGGCGAATGCGCCGATGAGATTTTTGGCGGCTATCCGTGGTTTCACCGCGAGCAGCAAGAAGCCGGATTTCCGTGGATCACCTCCATGAATGAAAAAGCACAGCTGTTGAACGGCAGATGGAAGCATGTTCTTCCGTTAAAGGAGTATGGTCAGGAACAAAGCAAAAAGCTTCGCGATGAAACTCCTCAGCTCGATGGAGAGGGAGAGGTGGATCAGCGCCGGAGGGAATTGTTTTATTTGAACATCGTGTCGTTTATGCCTGCCCTGCTGGAACGTAAGGACCGGATGAGCATGGGCGCAGGCCTTGAGGTGCGGGTGCCGTTCGCTGACCACCGGCTGGTTGAATATGTATGGAACATTCCGTGGGACATGAAAATGGCGGACGGCAGGGAAAAGGGGATTTTGCGACGGGCGCTTGACGGGGTGCTCCCGGCGGATGTTCTGTACCGTAAAAAAAGCCCGTACCCGAAAACACATCATCCCGCCTACACGGCATCGGTTTCTCACATGCTTTTGGACATCCTGAAAAAAGACTCGCCGCTGCTGGAGTTTTTTTCGAAGACAGAGCTTGAAAAGCTGGCGAAAACCGGTGGTGCGTCATTCAAGCATCCGTGGTTCGGCCAACTGATGACCGGGCCTCAGCTCGTTGCCTATTTTGTGCAAATGCACTTTTGGTTTGATGAATATGCTGTGAGATTTTATCACAAATAAGATGTTTTTAAAAAGGAAATCGGGGAATATAATAACCAACAAGAAAGGAGTGCTGAACGATGAAAACAAACAAGATGACATGTGTATACAGAAGCGGGCATGGAGAGTGGAAGCAGGGCCAATCGTTTGAAGAAGAATTGAAACTCGGCGAAGGCACTCACTTTCACATTAAGTGCGGTGAAACGTCTAAATTTTACGAAATGGTCTCTGACCGCTATTTAACGGATCGGAAGGACCGCAAAAAAACCTTCTACAAATTTGAAACACCGGATGGCTACAAAGCCGGTGACCGCTTTTTCAGCGTCGCCAGCATCGACCACCGGAATCAGGATATTACATTTGATATTCATAGCGAATAAATGACAGGGTGCCTTTTTGAAAGGTGCCTTTTTCAATTTTCAGATTTATGGTAAAGTTAAGTGATCAATGTTGAGAGGAAGATGATGATGCAGTTTAAAGGTGTAACGGTTGATAAAGCAGCCAATGTTTATTTTGATGGCAAGGTGACGAGTCGCACGGTTTATTTCGAAGACGGCTCCAAAAAAACGCTGGGGATCATGATGCCCGGTGAATATGAGTTTTCAACAGAGCTAAAAGAAGAAATGGATATTACAGCCGGGAGCCTTGAGTACAAGCTGCAGGACGGCGACTGGCAAACAATTGACGGCAGCGGTGTTTTTTACGTGCCGGCAAATGAATCATTCCAGCTGAAAGTGCAAACAGTCGTGGATTACTGCTGCTCCTACCTAGCAGAATAAAACAGCTTGCCTTTTGGAATGAAAAGAAGTAAGATACGTATACAGCTGCGTTGTACGTGTTTTTTTAATTAAGTTTTAACCTTTAAGCTGTAACAGGGAGTTTAACATTAAGACGGGATTGACAGGCCTCTGCCCATGCGGCAAGGAGGACAGACATGAACGTTTTTGCGAACACCCACTTTGAGGAGTGGTGGTTTAAAACTTTCTTATTTTTTGACAATACGGCAAAGGCGGCATGAAAAATCAGCTCTGTGAGGAGCTGATTTTTTTTATGCCTGTTTTTGATTATTGATGAAGTTGAACTTCATTCATCAGCTCGTCCAGCTTTTGGCTGTAGCGGATCGTTTCTGTGTGATTAAGCCCTTTTGTTGTACCTGCAGTTATCATGGCGTGGCGCACCGTTTTAATTTTTTTCATCAATTCTTCATTAATCATTAAAGCATTCATTTCCAAACCTCCAGCATCACGTTCGTTTCTCTTTATAAAAAGGAACAGCAACTAGTATATAAAAAAAGAATGAACTTGAAAACACTTTCGACAAAACATCTAACAACATTACAGCGATGTCGAGATTTAACGAATGAAAAAAGTAGGTTTTTGACAGAAAATTGCGTAAAATACAATAAAAGAAGAGCGAGTAAAAAAGAGGGATTAAACGATGATTTACACAGGAAGGCTCGTAACAGTTTCGGTTTGCGCCTTAATGGTGCTTGTGCATCTGCTTTTTTTTGAAGGAGAAATAAAAAATGAAGCCGTGATTAATTTGGCGGCGTTTTGTTTAGCGTATTTCCTGGGCTGGCAGTACGACCGGATAAAAATAGAAAACAAGCGCACGGAGGAAGGGGCAGAAAGCTATAAGCAGCTGGTGGAGCTTTTGCCTGACGCTGTATTTATTCATGAAGGTGAAACCATTTTATATGTTAATAAAGCGGGAGAGAAGCTGCTGGGCGCCTCCCAAAATACAGACTTAATTGGAAAATCGATTTACCAATTTATTAAATCAGATTATCAGCAATTGTCATTAAGGCATATACAGCAGGTGTATAGGAGCAAGGTGCCTGTGATGGACACCGAAAAAGAACTTATTACGTTAGACGGACGTGTGGTTCCGTGCGGGGTTTCCTCATTGTTTATGCCGTTTCAAGGAAGAGAAGCCCTGTTATCCATTGTAAAAGACTTGACAATTCAAAAAGCACAAACAGCCCAGCTTGTGGAAAAATCTGAAAAGCTGGCACTGGTTGGACAGCTTGCAGCGGGGATCGCGCACGAAATAAGAAATCCGCTCACATCAATTAGAGGGTTTCTTCAATTGTCACACAGGCAAGGAGAACACCGGGACGACTATTTTGAAATTATGATCACGGAGCTTGATCGAATCAATTTGATTGTCAGTGAGCTGCTCGGTGTGTCAAAGCCAGTAGATGTCGTGTATAAAAAACAGGCAGTGACAACGATGCTTGAAGATGTTGTCGCTTTAATTCAATCACAGGCGCTAATGGATAATGTTCAAATCCATGTCAATATGGAACCGGATATGCCGCTTCTTTACTGCGAGGAAAATCAGCTGAAGCAGGTCTTTTTGAATGTGCTGAAAAATGGGATAGAGGCGATGCCAGATGGCGGCACGATTCAAGTGGAAATGAAACGGATCAAAGGATTTATCCAAATTCAAGTAAAAGATGAAGGATCCGGCATATCCGCTGAGCATATGCCAAAGCTTGGTGAACCCTTTTATACAACGAAGGAAAAGGGGACGGGTCTCGGTCTCATGACATGCATGAAAATTATTGACAGCCATTGCGGAGAATTGAACATTTCCAGTGAAAAAGAAAAGGGAACAACGGTCGAAATAAAGCTGCCCGTTGCATAATCAAAAGCCGGCTCCCTCAAGAGAGCCGGCTTTTTAATCTTACGAACGAAAGAATGCTTTGTCTGTGTTGTATTTCGCTTCGAATGTATTAATGATATATGTTTCGTATATGTCGCGTTCCATCGGGCTGTCGACAACGAGCACGACAATTTTGTGCACATCATCCCGGTGGTTTTTAATATCTGAAACAGTATCCTCAAAGTGTTTGCGAATCCGCATGCGCAATTTACGGGCTTTTCCAACAAACATTAAACGATCCTGTGCATCATAAAACAAAAAGACACCCGCTTTATCACGCGGAATTTTATGATAATCTGTAAATCCGTATTCCCGGGCAATGGCCGCTTCGCTTGTATCTTCTGGAATTCGTTTTCTCGTTAAAATGTAGTCAGCCTGAGGCAGTTCAATTGTAATCAATGTGAATCACTTCCTATTCTTTTGCATAATGGTACAATGCTATCATAACAGAGAAGAGGTGTTTTGTGTGTCTATTTTCATTTGGACCGTTATTATCTTGCTTTTTATCGTCAGTTTTGCCGGCTTTATCTTTCCGATTGTTCCATCTGTGTTCGTCCTGTGGGCGGGCTTTGCCCTGTACTATTTTGGCATCAGCCGGGAAGAATTATCCGTCGTGTTTTGGATTGGCATGCTGCTTCTGACCATTTTGATGTTTTTAGCTGATTTTCTGGCTAATAGCTACTTCGTCAAAAAATACGGTGGCTCTAAATGGGGAGAGTGGACGGCTGTCATCGCGATTATTGCCGGGTCCTTTATTATTCCGCCATTTGGCATTATCGTTGTTCCATTTTTAGCGGTCCTCGTTGTCGAGCTTTTGATCCTGAAAAACATCAAGCAGGCCTTTCTCGTGGCGTATGCGACACTAGTGGCTTTCTTGAGTGGAACCTTCGCCAAAATCATCATTCAGTTGATCATGATTGGCTGGTTTTTTATCGAAGCGCTCGTTTAAAAAGAAAAAGCGGATTCCAGTGGAATCACGCTTTTTTTTGTTCGGCGTCTGCCGGTTTACGAAACGTATTGTTTTGCAGCGAGTTCGTGTGCCGGGTTCCGTTCTCCATTTCGCTTCCGCAAAAAGGACACGACGGTGAATCATCTTCTGAAAAGTTTTTTCTCATCCAGCCTTTGCAGCCATCCGCCGTGCATTCCCACGTCTCGATGTCAACGTTAGGCAATGGCTCCGTACGGTTTTTGCTGTAATAAGACATTAACGTCACCCCCGGGGTTATTGGTCAATCTTGTCTATTATCTCACACTTTAGGGGTTTCTGATACATTTTCTTCGTATTATTTCAACTTAAACTGGCTAACCGCCTGCTGAAGGTCATCCGCTAAATGGGCAAGTGATTGAGCCGAAGCAGCAATTTCCTCTGTCGTAGCCAGCTGTTCCTCAGAAGCGGCAGAGCTTTCCTGGCTGGCCATGACACTTCGTTCAACGGCACGATTCGTGCGGTCGATCGCCAGTACAATGCTGTCGCTGCTCGAGGCAATCTCGTGTGTAGAAGCGGTGGTTTCCTGAACACGGTTTTTTACTTCATTGATTTTGGCATGAATATCACCAAAAATGGCTGTCACGGTCTCAGCTTTTTCGATACCCTGTTCTACTGCTGCCACATTTTGCTTCATATTAGAAGCTGTTTGCTGCACATCTTGCTGAATGTGGCGGACCATTTGCTGAATTTGCGAAGCAGAGTCCTTGGACTGTTCCGCTAATTTGCGGACTTCATCCGCTACAACCGCAAATCCTCTGCCATGCTCTCCGGCACGTGCCGCTTCAATCGCCGCATTTAAGGCAAGCAGGTTTGTTTGGTCAGCAATCGCCGTAATCATGTTAATAATGGTTCCGATTTCGCTGGATTTCTCGTCTAGCGCCTGGATAGAGTGATGGGTTTCACTAACCGACTTGGAAATAAAGCTCATTTGCTCTGATACTTCCTGAACCGCAAGCTGGCCTTCGCCTGTTTTGTCAGAAGCGTGTTCCGCCTGTTTATTCATCTGGTCGCTATTATGATTCATTGTTTGAAGAAGGCTCGCCATTTCTTGAATAGCGGCAGATATTTCATTCATGTTTTGCTGCTGGATTTCCGTACTGCCTGCAGATTCTTGTGAAAGATTTGCGACAGTTTCTGCTGCAGCTGTTCCTTGTTCGGCACTCGCTGCGAGCTCCTCTGCATTGGACGAAACGTGCAGCGTGACAGTGGACGTTTTTTCAATTAAAGCATGGATGTGATCCTTCATGTCATTCGTTCCGGCAGCGAGAGCAGCAATCTCATCCTTTGATTGAATGGGCAGAGGGACTCCGGTTAAATCACCTGCGGCCAGCTCATTTACCCGGCTGTTAATTTGCCGGGTGCGGCGGACAAGACTCCGGCTGAATAGGGCGGCAACGATGAGAACAAATACAATCGTCCCGATGGTTCCAATCCAAACGAGTTTATTGATAAAGCTATACGTTTCATCGGCGTCGCCTTTTAACGTGGCAGCCATTTCTTCATTTGACATCGTCACGGCGCGCAGCTGGTCTGTAGCGGCAGAAAACAATTCTCCGCCGGCGCGCAGCCCGTCCATTGCCGCTTCATACTCTCCATTTTGAATAAGCACGGTATTTAAGCGCACCCGTTCATCGAAAGCTGCCCAATTGGAAACGAATCGTTCAAATGCTTCCTGTTCTTCAGGCGCCATATTCAGTGAAAGCATTTCGTCGTTTTTATCGCTGATCAAGTCAAGTGTTTCCAATGCACGGTCGGTTTGCGTCGGGTCTTCGTTTAATACGGCCGTCAGCATGCTGACCCGTGTGTTTTCCGTCATCGTAGACAGCTGAATTAAATTGGTTGAAATCGCAAGCCCTTTGTCATGCATGTTTTCCAAATCCTTGTTCATTTCAGTTAAACCGTACAGACTGAAGCCGATCATTAAAAAACAGGGTAAAAGCACGGCGGCAAAGATTGCTGTTAATTTTCCACGGAGTTTCATTTCCATTCCTCATTTCTGCTTCTTCTCTTATAATTATATTATACTGGATAAATAGAACTATTGTATGCTCAAATGTTAACAAAGTATAAACAGTACAATTTTGTTATACTAGAGAAAAGTGAAAAAAAGGAGAAATCATGAGCGACGTTATTTTTCAAGTGATCGTCTGGGCTGTTGTTTTTATTGCGCTCGTTAAGCTGTATCCAATTGTTATGAAAATGTGGAAAAAATAAGAGAAGGCTTTCAGAAAGGAGTTGAAATTTTCTGAAAGCCATGCTACTCTTTTTTTACAGCTTTTTATGAAACGCTGTTGCGTAATACGAAACAAGGGGGAAGGGTTAAATGGGTAATTATGTTGAATCGGGTTCGTTACAGGTGGATCAGCAGCTGTTCGATTTTATGAACAGCGAGGTGATTCCGGCGGCAGGGGTGACGCAGGAATCATTTTGGGAAGGGTTTGGGCGACTTGTCGCTGAAATGACGCCTGTGAACCGCAAGCTCTTACAACGTCGTGATGAACTGCAGGAAAAAATACATCAGTGGCACCGATCGAACGATTTCGATTTTGAAGCGTACAAATCTTTTTTACAGGAAATTGGCTACTTAGAGCCGGAAGTGGAACAAGTCCATATTACGACGAAAAACGTAGATGAGGAAATTGCTCTTCAAGCAGGTCCGCAGCTCGTCGTGCCGGTGAACAATGCCCGGTATGCGATCAATGCCGCAAATGCACGGTGGGGCAGCCTGTATGATGCGCTCTACGGAACAGATGCCATTTCCGAATCGGATGGCGGTGAGAAGACCGGAGGCTACAACCCGGTGCGTGGTGAAAAAGTCATTCAGTTTGCGCGTCGTTTCCTTGATCAAGCAGCACCGCTTGCTGAAGGAACGCACCTGGAATCCATAGGGTACCAGGTGGACAACGGCCAGCTGGTCGTGTCAATGAAGAATGGAAGCAAAACAGGCCTCCGCCATCCGGAGCAATTAAAAGGAATGGCGGAAACGGGCATTTTGCTCCAAAACAACGGTCTCCATTTTGAAATACAAATTGATCCGAACCATCCAATTGGCCAGTCGGACCCAGCTGGAGTAAAAGACATTCTAATGGAAGCAGCTGTCACAACCATCATGGACTGTGAGGATTCCGTTACCGCTGTGGATGCAGAGGATAAAGTGCTCGTTTACCGAAACTGGCTTGGCTTGATGAAGGGTGATTTAACTGCTTCATTTGAAAAGAACGGAAAATCAGTCAGCAGAACGCTGAATGAGGATCGCTCTTACATGTCTACAACGGGTGAGCCGTTCACCCTGCACGGCCGGTCCATGATGTTTGTGCGGAATGTCGGTCATTTAATGACAAACAGGGTCATTTTAGATGGAAATGGGGATGAAATTTTTGAAGGGATTTTAGACGGTGTCATCACGAGTGCCATTGCCAAGCCGTCCGCGCTCGGACATCTTGCGCTGCGAAATTCAAGAGCCGGATCCATCTATATCGTAAAGCCGAAAATGCATGGCTCAGAGGAAGTGGCGTATGCGAATGAGCTGTTTAACCGCATTGAGGATTTACTCCAGATGCCGCGTTTTACATTGAAAATTGGGGTGATGGATGAAGAACGCCGGACCTCGCTGAATTTAAAAAATTGCATTGCCGCTGTGAGAAATCGAATTGTGTTTATTAACACGGGCTTTCTCGACCGGACCGGAGATGAAATGCATACGTCTATGGAAGCCGGTCCGATGATGAGAAAAGGCGCGATGAAAACGTCGGCGTGGCTTGCTGCCTATGAAAAATCGAATGTGGCAAACGGGCTTGCTGCAGGCTTTCAGGAGCGCGCGCAAATTGGCAAAGGAATGTGGGCGATGCCGGATTTAATGGCGGATATGCTGGAGCAAAAAATCGCTCATTTAAAAGCCGGTGCAACGACCGCATGGGTGCCTTCTCCAACAGCAGCCGTTCTTCATGCGCTTCATTACCATAAGATGAATGTGTTTGAGGTGCAAAGGGAACTGGAGCAAAGTGCAGCAGGCTTCCGGGATGAGATTTTACAGATTCCGGTGGTCACAAATCCGGATTGGACAGCGAATGACATTCAGCAGGAGCTGGATAACAATGCGCAAGGCATCCTCGGATATGTGGTCAGATGGGTCGAGCAGGGCATCGGCTGCTCGAAGGTGCCGGATATAAATAACGTTGGTTTAATGGAAGACCGGGCAACGCTGCGCATTTCAAGCCAGCACGTCGCGAACTGGCTGCACCACGGGATTTGTACAAAGGAACAGGTGCTTCAAACAATGAAGCGGATGGCGGCAGTTGTCGACAAACAAAATGCGGGTGACCCGGGCTACAGACCGATGGCCTCGAATTTTGATGAATCCGTTGCATTCAGCGCTGCATGTGACCTGGTGTTTAAAGGATATGAGCAGCCGAATGGCTATACCGAACCGATTTTGCACAAAAAGCGGCTGGAAGCAAAAGAAAAGTACAGGATTACAACTTAAAGATCAGCTGGCTGCGGCCGGCTTTTCTTTGTCCAAGAAGGTGAGTGGAAATGGAAAGAGAAAATGTGGTCAAGTCCGTGGCGCGTGCGCTCGATATTATCGGCCTTGTCAGTTCATCCAAAACGGGGCTCGGTGTCACCGAGATCGCGAACAAAATGGATATCAATAAAAGCTCTGTGTTCAGAACGCTTGCGACACTGGTGCAGTATGGGTATATCGAGCAAAATGAGGAAACGGGACGGTACAGAATCGGCTATGCTTTTTTAAATGTCAGCTCGAAGCTGCTTGATTCACTTGATGTAAGAGCGGAAGCACAGCCTGTTCTTCGCCAGCTGGAAGCGGAGACGAATGAAGTCGTGCACCTGGTTGTCTATGACCGGGGGGAAGTGGTGTACATTGAGAAGCTTGATGGAAACGAAGCGCTTAGAATGCATTCAAAAGTCGGCAAACGAGCACCGGTTCATTGCACATCTGTTGGAAAAGCGATTTTAGCCTACTTGCCTGTGCCAGAAGTCGTTGACATCATTAATCGAAAAGGGCTTCCGGTTCATACAGAGCACACGATCACAACAAAAGAAGCGTTTTTGGAAGAGTTAAGCGTTGTGAAGAAGAATGGATACGCATTGGACCTTGAAGAAAATGAGCCTGGTATCCGCTGCATTGCGGCGCCGGTGTTCGATCACAATGGCACCGTAGCTGCGGCTGTATCGATTTCGGGCCCTACGCTGCGCATGACAGATGAACGTCTCGTTCCGCTGCAACAAAGAATGATCAAAGCAGGAAAAGAAATCTCTGAGCGTCTGGGATGGAAAAGATAATCGCTCGTGTTGACTTCGGGAAGAATAGCTGATATAATTAAAAATTCATTGAGAGATCGTAACTTGGAACGTTTTAATCAAATTCTGGCATTCTGCTAGTGTTGACTAGACTTATTCACACTGGAGCAGCTTCGGAGCTGCGAGGACTTAAGAGAAGGCAGGGCTTAGGTCGTTTAGGTACATCAAAAACGATAATGTAGAATTAATTATACCGCGGCGGTTTAATGTGAGATGAATGGAGTTTTCATCTACTAAACGTTGTGAGTTACCTTATAAGTGAACAAAACCGGGCTGAATGCATCAGTCCGGTTTTTCTATGCCCTTTTTTGCATACGATGTACAAAGGGGGAATGAACATGTATAACCGCGAAGCTGCCGTTCAGTACGCTCAAACCTGGTGGAACAGCCGCAACCCTGCTTTTCCGTCCTTTGCTGTCGACTGCACTAATTTTGTATCCCAATGTCTTCGGGCAGGGGGTGCTCCTATGAGAGGCTATCCAAATAGAGAGAATGGATGGTGGATCGGGGGCGGGACGTGGAGCTTCAGCTGGAGTGTAGCCCATTCATTGAGATGGTATTTAGAAGGATCAAAAAGCGGGTTAAAAGCAACAAAAAAATCATCGGCTGATCAGCTCTGGCCGGGTGATGTGATAATTTATGATTTTGATGGAGATGGACGAATGGATCATGCGGCCATCGTCGTAAGCAGCCAGGGAGGGGTGCCACTTGTGAATGCCCATACAGCTAATAGCCGGAACCGCCACTGGAGTTATTCGACATCCCCTGCGCATACATCTGGCATTCGTTATTATTTTTTCCATATTCATGAAGACACATCGCTGTGACATTTATGACAGCATGATTACACTTTTGATATTCACGGAAATCGTGCTGCTTGTAAAAAAGGGGAAAGGACTGGCACTGCATGGACTGCGCTGCATGGACAATTGAGGAAACTATCATTATGAAATGAGTCTATCATTTTCCAACCTAAAATCTATTGCGGGTGCGGTTCGTTTCGGGATATAGTAATCACGCAGCCCGGGCAGAACTAAAAAACGCAGGAGGTTTTACCTTGAAAACGAATATACGCATCGCCGCAGTAGCAGGCTTGATTTCCGTTGGACTATTTGGAGCGGGGCAGGCAGACGCAGCAGCGCCAACTTGCAACGTGACGAAAACGGTTCATTATAAAGCATATAAGACGCAACAGATGAAGCAGCCAGTTGTCCAGCAGCAGGAAAAGGCACCAAAACAGGAAGCGCCAGCTGAAGCAGCTCCACAGCAGGAAACACCAGCAACACCGGCAGCTGAAGCTGCACCGCAGCAGGAAACGCCTGCACCGTCAGAAACAGCAGCAGACGCTGGTTCTGTAAATGCTTTTGAGCAGGAAGTAGCAAAGCTTGTCAATGAAGAACGGGCGAAAGCAGGATTACAAGCCCTTCAGTTAGACACAAAGCTCAGTGAAGTAGCTCGCGCAAAATCGCAGGATATGAAGGACAATGGATACTTTTCTCACCAGTCGCCAACGTACGGATCGCCATTTGATATGATGAAGCAATTTGGCATTACCTATAATACAGCGGGTGAAAACATTGCAAAAGGCCAGCAAACGCCGGAAGAAGTAATGGAAGCCTGGATGAACAGCGATGGCCACCGCAAAAATATTTTAAGTGCCGACTTTACACATATTGGTGTCGGTTACGTTGATGGCCACTGGACACAAATGTTTATTGGGAAATAATAAAGCTGGCGGGAAATGATCATCATTTCCCGCTTTTTTGCGTGGGCGAGGCGGAAAAGCGTTGAAAGACGGTTTCCTGCTCCAGTTGAAAAAGCTCCTCGCCTGCAATCGTGTTCAGAATCACCTGGTTGCGGCGCACGGAAAGGCCGAGGTTGGTTGCGGCTGTTCCTGATGCCATTTCCAAATTGGTTAATGAAAAGACATGATTGTCTCTGTTGTCCTTCCAAACAATTCTGTAGGCATCATCGATTTGAAAATACGTATCATCCTCCCAGCATATTTCTTCCTTCATCCTCCTAAACCAGTCAGGCAAGTGGGGCTTGTAGCCAGTGGCCAGTACCACGCGGTCGGCAGGAAGGTCAAATGAAGTATCTTCTTGCCATTGCCGGCAGTGTAATTGCCCTGATTCAAAGCCCGTCACTTCTGTTAACGGCTGTATATGTACATGCGGATCTTTTCCGTAAATCGAGCGATGATACAGCTCATCATAAATCGCTTTTAGCGTTGCTTCGTCTATGCCGTTGCGCAGATGCTCCAGTTCATCAAGTGACTGCTTGCGTGTTTCGTAGGACAAAGTTTTAAAATATGAAACGTAGTCCGGTGAAAACACTTCCTGGCCGAGCTTCCCTGATTCCAGCTGTGAAAAACCAGGGGCCCGGGTCAGCCATGAAAGCGTGTAGCCATGTGCTTCCTTTTCCTTGAGCAGCTCTAAAAAGATTTCAGCGGCGCTTTGTCCGGAGCCGACAACAGCGATGGAGGACCCTGTTTGAAGGTGTGCTTTATGCTGTAAAAAGAAATTGGAATGAATCACATCTTCAGACACATGGAAGCCGGGCGGCAGCATCGGTTTTGTGCCTGTGCCTAAAACGATGTGGCGTGCATAAATCGTTTCGCTTTGATTAACGGTTATTTTGTACAGGCCATCGACATACTGAACGTCGGTTGCTTCTGAGCTGAACCGGCAGGAGGAAAGCTGACCCGCTACCCATTTGGCGTATTCATTGTATTCGCGGCGGGGAATTTCCAGCCGCTGAAAAAAGAAAAAGGCATATAAGCGGTTTTTTTGATGCAAATAATTTAAAAATGTAAAGGGACTGGTCGGATCGGCAAATGTGACGAGGTCGGCTAAAAAGGGGACCTGTAAATCACTGCCATTAAGAAGCATACCCGGGTGCCAGTCGAAAGCTTCCTTTTTCTCTAAAAAGACTGCGTTTAAAGCTGTTCCTTCAGCAAGTGCGGCCATCCCCAGGTTAAAGGGGCCAATGCCAATGCCGCACATATCATAAATGTCTTTTTTCATTTATTGGTCATTCCTTTCTGTTTCATCGGGCGGTTTCTTATCAATTCCCGTAGCGGTTCTTTTTTAAAACCTGCCCTGTTTTTCCGCAAAAACGGAATTTCCGTGTTTTCGGAAAGAAAAAGAAGCTGAATTCCGCATTTGCGGAAGAGGGGGTTGTATAATAGCTGTCAGAACGTTCTTTTATCATTGGCACGCTCCTTGCATTTATATTTGTAAGCGTTTACTTTGAGGGGGTTGAAAAATGGATTTAGTCATCATTTTATTGTCACTGGGCTTACTGATGTTCACAGCATACCGTGGCTTTTCAGTTATTCTGTTCGCGCCGATTTGTGCGCTGTTAGCGGTTTTGTTGACAGAGCCAAGCTACGTACTGCCGTTTTTCTCAAATATATTTATGGAAAAAATGGTCGGCTTTATAAAATTGTATTTTCCTGTGTTTTTGCTTGGGGCCATTTTCGGCAAGGTGGTCGAGATGTCAGGCATTGCGGAATCGATTGCCAAGACGATTGTGAAGCTGGTCGGGGCAAAGCAGGCGATCTTGGCGATTGTGCTCATGTGTGCGATTTTAACTTACAGCGGCGTTAGCTTGTTTGTCGTTGTGTTTGCTGTTTACCCATTTGCGAAAAACATGTTTATGGAAGCGAATATTCCGAAGCGGCTTATTCCGGGGACAATTGCACTTGGGGCTTTTACGTTTACGATGGACGCGCTGCCGGGCACACCGCAGATTCAAAACGTCATTCCCACTACGTTTTTCAAGACGGACATCTATGCGGCACCGGTTCTTGGCATTATCGGTGCGATTTTCGTGCTGACTGCTGGAATGCTGTACCTCGAAATGCGCCGGCGCAAAGCTGCCAGGGCGGGCGAAGGGTATTATGGGCTCAGCCATGAGATTGTGGAAGAGGATGATGAGACGGTAGCAATTGAAGAAGAAACGACAACAGGGCGGAAGATTCTTGCCTTTGTTCCGCTGGTCCTGGTCGCTGTCATGAATAAATTTTTCACAGAAACACTGCCGCGCTGGTATCCGGACGGCTTTGATTTCGAAGCGATCGGTCTTGGAGCATTCGGAAAGGTGGAGCTTCCATCTGTGCTGGCCATCTGGTCGGTGGAAATGGCTCTTTTAACCGGTATCATCGCAGCGCTTTTTTACAATTGGAAGCGGGTGGAAGTGAATTTTCAAACAGGAATTAATACAGCGATCGGCGGGGCCCTGCTTGCGGCGATGAATACAGGCGCGGAGTATGGATTTGGCGGTGTCATCTCCTCACTGCCTGGCTTCTCGATTGTCAGCAAAGGCATTTCTGATACGTTTACGAATCCGCTTGTGAACGGCGCTGTCACAACGACGACACTTGCCGGAATCACCGGATCGGCATCAGGCGGGATGGGCATTGCGCTTAGTGCAATGTCAGACAAATATATGGAAGCGATTACGGTATACAATATTGACCCTGAGGTGATGCACCGGGTTATTTCAATGGCGTCTGGAGGGATGGATACGCTGCCGCACAATGGAGCCGTTATTACGCTGCTAGCGGTCACCGGTCTGACGCACCGCCAGTCGTACCGGGACATTTTTGCGATCACGATTATTAAAACCATTGCCGTGTTCTTTATTATTTTCATTTACAGCATGACAGGATTAGTATAATGAGGAGGTACAATCAATGAACAAAAAAACAGCGCTTATTACAGGGGCCGCGAGCGGCATTGGCCTTGAACTCGCGCGCTCTTTTGCAAAAGAAGGCGTCCGTGTGGTCATAACGGATCTGAACGAGGAAGCAGGCGAACGAGCGGCCGCTCAGCTGAAAGAGCAGGGGCTTACTGCGGTGTTTCATGTGTGTAATGTTACGAAGGAAGAACAGGTGAAGAAAAGCATTCAGTACGCGGTAGAGACGTTTGGTTCGCTTGATATTTTAATTAACAACGCAGGTATGCAGCATGTGGCGCCGCTTGAGGATTTTGCGACAGACCGGTTTGAGCTTCTTGTGAATATTATGCTGACGGCGCCTTTTACTGCGATCAAGCATGTACTGCCGATTATGAAAAAACAAGGCTATGGCCGCATTCTGAATATGGCGTCGATCAATGGAATGATTGGCTTTGCCGGGAAGGCAGGCTACAACAGCGCGAAGCATGGAGTGATCGGCTTAACAAAAGTGGCTGCTCTAGAAGCAGCCGCACACGGCATTACCGTTAATGCGCTTTGCCCGGGATATGTCGACACACCGCTTGTACGCGGTCAGTTTGAAGATTTGGCGAAAACCCGGAATGTGCCGCTGGAACGCGTACTGGAAGAAGTGATTTACCCGCTCGTTCCGCAAAGGCGGCTGCTGGCTGTAGAAGAAATCGCTGATTATGCGCTGTTTTTGTGCAGTGACAAAGCGAAAGGTGTGACCGGCCAGGCTGTTGTACTTGACGGGGGTTATACGGTTCAATAAGCGAAAGCTGCCTTACAGGCGGCTTTTTTTGATAAGATAGACGTAAAAAAGAGGAGGTTTATCATGAAAAAGCTTCCTTATGATTGGCTGGAGGAAATTATCAATCTGGCGGCTGAATGGGTCGTAGTGGTGGACAGAGAAGGCATCGTGCTGTTTATAAACGAGGCGTACTGTGATTATTTGGGCACAACGCAGGAAGCTGCGCTTGGCCAAAACGTCCGCGACGTCATCGAAAATACACGCATGCACATTGTGGCAAAAACAGCCCATGCGGAAATCGCCTCCATCCACACGATTAAAGGCAGTGAAATGATTGCCAACCGGCATCCTTTATACATAGGGGGAGAACTCGTCGGAGCGGTTGGCGCCGTCATGTTCCGTAATGCAGCGGATTGGATGGCATATTCGAACAAAGTTCAGCCATTAATCGAAGAGCTTGATTATTATAAAAAGCGCTTCGCCAATGAATTAAAAAGCAAATACAGCTTTCACGATCTGGCTGGGGAGACGGAGGTGTTTTTGCAGGCGAAGCAGCTGGCGGAGCGAGTGTCCTCCAGTCAGTCAGCTGTGCTCCTTACCGGGCAGTCCGGTACGGGCAAAGAACTGTTTGCTCATGCCATTCACGGTGCAAGCAGTAGATGTGCGTTCCCGTTTGTGCGTGTAAATTCTGCTTCTATTCCCGAACAGCTTTTGGAATCGGAGCTGTTCGGCTATGAGGAAGGCGCGTTTACGGGCGCAAAAAAAGGCGGCAGCAAAGGGAAATTTGAGCTGGCACATAGAGGCACTATTTTTCTCGATGAAATCGGGGATATGCCGCTCGCCATGCAAAGCAAGCTGCTCCGTGTTTTGCAGGAAAAAGAGATTGAACGGGTTGGCGGACAGGAAACGAAGCCGATTGATGTCCGGATTATTGCCGCCACGCACCGGGATTTAGAGGCAATGGTGAAGGAAGGTACTTTTCGCGAGGATCTCTATTACCGCTTGAACGTGATGAAAATTGATGTGCCGTCGCTGGCAGAGCGCAAAAAGGATCTCCCCCTGCTGGCAGCCGTTTTATTAAAAAAGCTGGCCCGCGCATTTGACCGTCCGCAGCTGACGCTTTCATTGGAAGCAAAAAACCGTCTCCTTCTTCACAGCTGGCCAGGCAATATACGCGAGCTTGAAAATATATTAGAAAGAGCTGTGAATGTGATGGATGGGACCGTCATTCGAATGAACCATCTTCCGCTTTATTTGCAGGACGATCCTGCTATGGAGCAGCGTTCATCAACTGAAGAAACAGCCATCATTCCGTTAAAGCATGCGGTCCAGCAGGCAGAAAAGCAGGCATTTAAAGCGGCACTTAACAGGTCCCCAAATAAAACAGAAGCTGCCCGCCTGCTCGGAATCGGCAAAACGAAGCTTTACGACAAGTGCCGGGAGTACGGTTTGTGATAAGATGACGTCGAAGTTATGTTGAGGAGGAGATCAGATGGAATCGATTAAACAATTTATTTTCACACGAAATGCGGCACTTGGGACAATTGCCAGCGTCCCAAAAGACAAGTGGGATCAAATGCCGGGAACGTCTTCGAATAATATTCGCTGGAATGCCGGACATATTTTCGTGTCAGCGGAAGGACTTTTGCATAAAGCAGACCCGACATATGTAGTGGAAAATGAAGGGTGGCAGGCTTTGTTCGCAACAGGCACACGCCCGGCAGACTGGCAGGGGGATATTCCGTCGGATGAAGCCATTGTAGAGGCGTTAAAGGAGCAGGTGGGGCGGATCGAACGCCACTTCTCAGCCAAGCTCGAACAAGAGGCCGCTCAGTCTGTTACAATCGGGCCGCTTGAAATGACAACCGTCAACGCCGTGCTGCAATTCGTGTCGTTCCATGAAGGACTGCACACCGGTGTTATTAAAAGCATGTCCAAAACCATTTGAACAAGCGCAAAAACGGGGTTGTGAAGAAATAGCAAAAAAGCCGGACGCCTAACAGGGCATCCGGCTTTTTTGCTGTTAAATTATTCGGTGCATTGGCATCAAGCAAAGGCTAACGCCGATAAAATAAATATAACGCCGGTATGCACCTGCCGATCGCCGGTATCTACATGATACCGGCGATCGGCTATTCGGTATCGGCGCTAATCAAAATATACCGGCGATAGCACCCTTCCTGTCAGCGCTGGTTGTTATCCTGCTGACTGCTCCTGCTTGATGGTTTTCTGAACGGGCGTAACCCGCTTCATAAAGAAAGCAAGGAACAGTGCGACAATGGCAATGAATACTGAAACCGTGAAGGAGAAGTTAATGCCGTTCAGCATGGCTTCATTTGCGATGTTTGCCATTGCGGACGGATCGCCGGCAGCTGATTCGGCCAGGCGTTCTGCTTCAGCGTTCGTCCGGTTTTGCATCAGTGTAACAAGGAATGCGGACCCGACCGCACCGGACACCTGCTGTAAGGTGTTGTTCATCGCGGTGCCATGAGGATTCATGGCAGGCGGCAGCTGGTTTAACCCGTTTGTCATCACCGGCATCATCACCATCGACATGCCGAACATGCGAAGAGTGTAAATAAACATAATGTAGCCGTAAGACGTATCCATCGTTAAGTTGCTGAACATAAACGTCGTTAAAATCGTAATGGACAGCCCGATGACTGCTAAAATACGTGCGCCGAATTTATCGAATAAAATGCCGGTGATTGGCGACATAATCCCCATCGCAATGGCACCCGGCAGCATTAACAAACCAGAGTCAAGCGGTGAAATGCCGCGAATGGTTTGAACATAGATCGGCATAAGCAGCATCGCGGAAAACATCGCCATCGCAAGAACGACTGAAATGGCGGATGACAGAGCGAACATCGGATACTTGTAAATGCGGAATTCAAGCAGCGGCTCCTCCAGTTTCATTTGGCGTAAAACGAATAACACCAGTCCGGTTACACCAGCGGCAATCGCTCCGTAGACGTGAATGGAGTCCCAGCCCCGCTCACCGGCAGAGCTGAATCCGTACAGGATACCGCCAAAGCCGATGCTTGATAAAACAAGAGACAGAACATCCAGTGAAATATTCCGCTGCGGTGTAATGTTTTTCAGCTTAAAGAAAGCAAACAGGAGCGTAATCGCCGCAATCGGAATCACAACGTCAAACAGTGTGCGCCATGAATAGTGCTCAATGAGCCAGCCGGAAAGCGTTGGACCGATGGCAGGCGCAGTAATCATCACAAGGCCGAAAATGCCCATCGCTGCTCCGCGCCGCTCGACCGGGAAGCTTGCCAGCATCACGTTCATTAAAAGCGGCATCATTATAGCGGAGCCGGACGCTTGAATCATTCGAGCGGCAAGAAGCACACTAAATGTAGGTGACAGTGTGGCGAGCACCGACCCTGCTGTAAATAAAATCATGGCTGTAATAAATAAATTCCGGTTAGTGAATTTTTGAATAAAAAACGCACTGGCCGGGATCAGGATGCCGTTCACGAGCATATATCCCGTCGACAGCCATTGAACGGCTGAGGCGGATACGTCAAATTCGTTCATAATAGACGGAAGCGCCACATTCAAAAGTGTTTCATTTAAAAGGGAAACAAACGCGCCGACAAACAAAATAGCAATCATTGCATAAGGCGGCTTATCAAGTCCTCCATGTGTGTTCAAGGTCATTCCTCCAGTACCATACTATAGGTTCAATATTTATACTCTTGTTCCAACAGGTATTTATAATATACCGGTTGTCCAAAAAAATCAACAAATAAATGACGGTTTCTTTTAAAGTGTTGAAATAAAAGTATTTTTAAAGTAATCTCGGATTAGACTGATAGTTCAAAAAGGATGTGCATCGATTGAATGAACGAAAGAAGAAGGTAATGGAAGCCGCGCATTCTTTGTTTATCGAAAAAGGGTACGCCGCAACGTCCATACAAGATATTTTGGAAAAAAGCGCTATTTCAAAAGGTACCTTTTATAATTATTTCCCATCAAAAAATGAACTGTTAATCAGCATTTTTGAAAAGATTCATTCAGAAACCGACCAGCTTCGGCAGGAAGTGATCGCAGGGCGTCCTGTTCAAGATAAAGAAGTCTTTATTGAGCAGGTCAAAGTGAAAATGGAAGTGAATAAACGAAACAATCTCTTTGCTTTGTTTCAAGGTGTATTTGCCTCTGAGGACGAAGAGTTGAAAAAATTCGTCAAGCAGCATCATTTGAATGAACTGCGCTGGATGCAAAGAAGGCTAATAGAGGTGTACGGAATGCGCATCCGTGCGTTTTCGCTGGATCTCGCCGTCGTTATGTTCGGCATTATTCAAAACATGCTTCACTTTGTGATTGCAATTGAAGAAAATGTAAAAGTGGAGGACGTGATTTCATACGCTATGCGCCGGGTTGATGCAGCAGTGGATGAGATCACCGTGTCAAAGGATGTACTGCTGGATACACGTTTGCTGGAAAAATGGCAGCCGAATGAATTGCAGGAGCAGGAACGAAAAAAAAGCAAGCTTCTTCAAGAAATCGGAGCCATGCAAACAAAGGCGGACAAACGGACGGATCAGCTGCTTGTTTTTTTGCAGGATGAAGTGAGAGAGGAAGCTCCGCGCCGGCTGATTATGGAAACGGTCGCAAAAGAAATTCCTCAAAATAAAGAGCTGGTTCGGCTGATGAATGATTTTTTTGATACGGATGCATAAGACGACCTTAAAGAGGGTTGTCTTTTTTTTGGACAAAACGTGGCTGTTCACAGGATAATGAATGAACAGGAGGGCGGTAGCATGAGTGGAGAAAAAATATTAATTGTAGAAGATGAAGAGCGGATTGCCCGTGTGCTTGAACTTGAGCTTGAGCATGAAGGGTATGAAACGAAAAAAGTGCTGGATGGGCTTGATGCCTTGTCCGCATTTCGGGAAGGCGAGTATGATCTTGTGCTGCTGGATGTCATGCTTCCGGGCATGGATGGAATGAGTGTGCTGCGCCGGATCCGGCAGGGTAGCGACGTTCCGGTCATTATGCTGACCGCAAAAGATGAAATAGCAGATAAAGTAAGCGGTCTGGATCTTGGCGCCAGCGATTACGTGACGAAGCCGTTTGATATGGAGGAGCTGCTGGCCAGGGTCAGGGCGGCTCTTCGCAAAGCCGTTCCCGCCACAACCCTTGCAGCGGCGGATCTGACTGTAAACGAAGAAGCGCGCGAAGTGACACGGGCGGGCCAGCTGATCGACTTAACGCCTCGTGAGTACGAATTGCTTCTTTACTTGCTGAAAAACAAGCGCCACGTTTTATCGAGAGAACAGCTTCTTGACGGAGTGTGGGGCTATGATTATTACGGAGACACCAATGTGGTAGACGTTTATATCCGCTACGTGCGAAACAAAGTGGATAAGCCGTTTGACAGAGCGCTCATTCAAACGGTTCGCGGCGTCGGCTATGTGCTAAAAGAATGATGAGGCTGAAAAACAAAATCCACCTCGGTACAAGCGTCCTCGTTGTGGTCATTGTGATCGTCATGAATACGGCCATTTATTCAGCTGCTTCGTACATGCTGAAGGAAGCAGATATGGAAAGGGCGGCTGATAACGCCGCACGGATGGCCGGCGGCATTTCAAATCCGGCGCAATCCATTACGAGCAGTGAGCTTCTCAGGGCCTATACGCCGGCAGACGGAATGGTGCGGGTGGTCCTGCCGGATGGAGCGGTTGATGGGGTATCGATTTCAGCCGATGCAGCCGCCTTGAGAGAGCGCGAGGCCGTTTTTGAAAGAGGAGAAAGCCGGTCGATCGTCGAGGAAGGAGGAACAGCTTATGCGCGGGTGGCTGTTCCGATCATATGGCGGGGCGGCGAAGTGGCTTCACTTGAGCGAATGGAGGGTCTGCAGGCAACGGAACGGATCTTGGCCATTTTACGGCTGATTCTCATTCTGGCGGCGGTCATCTCGGTCATTCCTGCTCTTTTTTCCGCCCGCATTCTCAGTGCCATTATTTCAAATCCAGTAGAGAAAATGACCGAAACAATGCGGCGGATTCGACAAAACGGCACGTATGAACGAATTCAAACAAACGAAAAGCGCCACGATGAACTGCAGGAAATGGCGATTACGTTTAATGAGATGATGGACTTGCTTGAAGAAAATTACCGCAAGCAGGAATCGTTTGTTCAAAATGCCTCTCATGAGCTGAAAACGCCCTTGACGGTTGTGGAATCGTACGCCAATTTGCTGAAACGGCACGGCAAGGAGCGGCCAGACTTATTTGATGAATCCGTCGAAGCCATTCACGAAGAAGCCATCCGTATGAAAGAGCTGACTCAGCAGCTGCTGACACTTGCGAGAAGAGGAGAAGTGTGGGATGTTCAGCCGGAAGAGCTGGATGTGGGCCCATTTATCCAAGAAGCGGCTGATTCGTTTGCAAAAGCATATAAGCGCCCTGTCCATGTTCAATTGATTGAACCGTTTTCTATCGAGACTGATCCAGCCAAGCTCCGGCAGCTGCTTTATATTTTCTTAGATAACGCGAGAAAGTATTCGGAAAAGGATCTTCGCATCGAGGTGCAGCATCCGCATATTCGTGTAGTGGACCGGGGAATCGGCATTCCGGACGAGGATATCGCAAAGGTGTTTGACCGGTTTTACCGTGTTGACAAAGCACGATCGCGCAAAACAGGCGGATTCGGCCTCGGGCTGTCACTGGCGAAAGAGCTCGCAGAAGCGATTCATGCGGAGGTGCGAATTGAAAGTGAAGAAGGAACAGGAACAACTGCTATTTTAACTCTTAGCGAATTCTCATTTTCTCCCGCTATACTGAAAGAAAAAGGAGAGGATTCGAGATGAAAACAAAAGGAGTTGCCGCTGCTGCTGTGATTGTCCTGGCAGTGCTTGCCTTTTTCTTTTACCGGAATGCTCAAACCCCCCCTGCGACGATGGCAGAAACGGGTGAGCAGATTGCCCGTCAATACAGTGGAACGGTTATCAAATCAGATGAGCAAAATGGTTTGTTTACGTATACGATTGAAGTGCCGGCACAGGGAGCGTATGAATTATCAGTGGATCCGGAAACGGGGGAAGTGGTTGACATGAACCGCTCGTTGGAAGAAGAAGCAGAATCCGCCGCGGAGGAAGAGGCTTCCTCAGGAGAAGAACCGGAGCTGTCAAAAGAACAGTCATTTTCTCGTGAAGAAGCAAAGCAGCTCACTCCTGAAGAAGCTGGCCAGATTGCGCTTGCGAAGGTGCCTGGCGTGATCGATGATATAGAGCTCGGTGATGAAGAAGAAACCGGCTTTTACATTGTGGATATTGACGCAGAAAACGGTGAAGAAGCAACGGTGCAGGTAAACACCGTGTCGGGAGAAATCGCCTCGATTTCATGGGACGACTAACGTTCTCATGAAACTCTCATTTTCTCCTCCCTTTTTTCTCATCTTGCCTGGTTATGATAAAAGCAAGAAAGAAAAACAAGGAGGAAAACAAAATGAAGAAAACAACGATTGCAGGCAGCTTTTTAACGGTAGGTCTTTTAGGCGGAGGCGTTCTCTGTGGTGTGCAAAACGATAAAATTCAAGCAGAGGTTCCGGGACTTGATGCGAAAGTAACGATGGAGGAAGCCAAAGCGATTGCGGAAAAAGAAACCAATTCAACTGTTGAAAGCATCGAGCTTGATCGCGATTTCACGGGTGCTGTGTACGAGATAGATACAAACGGCTTTGACGTAGATATCGATGGGAATTCAGGCGACATTTTGAAAAAAGAACGGGATGACGATGACGATGATATGGATGACGATCAAAGCGCCAATGCGAACGTGACGGTCACTCAGGATGAAGCGGTTGCCGCTGCACAAAAGCAAGTAAAAGGCAGTGTAAAGGACATCGAGCTTGACGACGGCTTTTACGAAATGGAAATCCGTGACGGTCAAAAAGAAACGGACGTATATGTCAACGGCACAACAGGTGAAGTTGTGATAGGAGAAACAGACCTGGATGATTAATCCGGGGCTGTTTTTTTTGCTTGTAAAAAGAGGTGGATAACTGCCATTATTGAATGACGAAGGAGAGTGTAACAATATGCCAAAACGATTCATTATTGCCGGCACAGGAAGCGGTGCCGGAAAAACAACGGCGACATTAGCGCTGCTCGGAGCGCTGAACCGCCGTGGTTTGACCGTCCAGCCATTTAAGTGCGGCCCGGATTACATTGACCCCACCTACCATACGGCAATATGCAAAAGGCAGTCACGCAATTTGGACAGCTGGATGGGTGACGCCGATACGATGAAGGATATTTTTGCCCGTACATCAAAGGATGCGGATATTTCTATTATAGAAGGTGTCATGGGCATGTTTGACGGAAAGGACCCGCTCAGCAACGAAGGCAGCACGTCTCACATCAGCGCTTTGCTTGAGGCACCCGTTCTGCTTGTTATTGATGCGTCCGGAACAGCCCGCAGCGCGGCCGCTATGGTAAAAGGATTCCAGGCAATGGCGCCCGGTCAGATTGTGGCGGTGCTTGCCAATAAAACTGGCAGCGACGGGCACTTTCGCATGATCGAAGCAGCGGTGATGCAGGAGTGCGGCATCCCGGTCGTAGGGCACCTGCTGAAGATGCCCGGCATTCATGTGCCCGAGCGTCATCTCGGACTTGTTCCGGCTGTTGAGCGCGGCGATTTACATCCGTTTTTTCAATCGCTGGCGGATGCGGCTGAGCAAACAATCGACCTTGATCTTCTGCTTCAGTGCGCGGAAGCACCGGAGATCCATGCTGAACCGACCGGTTTCTTTGATGAAAAACAGGGCAGCCCTGTAACCATTGCTGTGGCAAAGGATGCCGCCTTTCATTTTTATTATGAAGAGAATTTTGACATGCTTCGAGCATCGGGCGCAGAACTTCGTTTTTTTTCTCCTCTTGCTGGCGAGCCAGTTCCATCAGAGGCGGATGCCCTGTATATTGGCGGCGGCTTCCCTGAAGAATTTGCACCTGGCCTGGCCGCTCAATGTGAAGTGAAAGAGTCGATTCGGGCGGTTATTTCAGGCGGCATGCCGGCTTTAGCGGAATGCGGAGGGTTTATGTATTTAACGGAAGAGCTGGTGACGATCGACGGCCGTTTTCACTCCATGTGCGGCCTGATTAAAGGAAAAACGATCATGAAATCAACACGCGTGGCTCTCGGGTATCGTGAATTAACCTCGATGAATGGAGCATGGCTACCGGAAGGGCTAAGTCTGAAGGGGCACGAATTTCATTACTCCATGTTTGAGCAGCAGGAGGAGCTGGAGCCCGCTTTTCAATCGAAAAGCCGATTTGGCGAAAAGGCGGATGGATGCCTTGTTTTTAATGCAATCGCCGGCTATGCGCATTTGTATTTCCCTTCAAACCCGGCAGTGCCGGCCGCTTTTGTTGAGGCGGCACGGGCCTATCAGCGCCAGAGGAAAAACATGACAAAAAAATAACCATTTTTTCGTAAAAGTATTGTATTATAGTATCTGTTTGTTTACAATAATAAATGGAAGGTGCATCCAAAAAAAGCGTTATTGTAGGGGATATTATGAAGAATACAAAAGCCATTATCGTCCTGCTCGCGAGCATTTCATTGCTGCTGGCAATGGTGGCGGTGAATTTAATTGTGACAGCCGTCAGCCAGGATGAAATGGTTTGGGCAACAACCACTGTGAAATCGCCGTACGAGGGAATTGAAATCAAAACAAAAGAAGCAGCAGAAAAAGAGTACAAGCTCGTTTTTCAGTACCCTGCTGTCCAACATAAGGAATTAAATGATTCATTTGAACAATATATGAAGCAAAAAGAAGCGGCATTTTTTACAGAAGTGCAAAAAATCGATGCGAAAAAGCTGAAAAAAGAACCCGCCTCGCTGTCCGTGTCATTTGAAATAATTCCAGCCGGCCGTGACGTTTATTCTATTTTATTTACTGAAAAAGTATACTTAACCGCACACCATACATACGCTGAAACAGAGTCGTTTCTCATTGATCTGCAGGAGCCGGCTGTTACGTCAACTGAAGGCTTGTTTATCAACAGCGAAAAAGCGTCCACGGCGCTGCAACTGCCTGAAGCAATCAAAAGTTCCGTTTTATACATTCAGGAACAAAATATGATCGTTCAAGGCCAAAAAACCGGTGAGGATTCCCGCGTGCCGATGGTGAAAGCCGCTCCGTTTGTTCAAAAGGAATGGCGCAACCGCCTCGATTTTGCTGCAGCCGCCGTGAAGGACAACAGTGAAAAGAAAATTGCGCTGACATTTGATGATGGGCCGAATCCCTCTAGTACAGAAGCGATTTTAAAGACGCTGAAAAAACATCACGCAAAAGCGACCTTTTTCGTTCTTGGCAACCGGGTGGAGCGGTACCCGGAGCTGGTAGACAAAATCGTTCAGGAAGGACATGAAGTCGGCAATCATTCCTGGAGTCATCCGGACTTTACGAAGCTTTCACAGGAAAAAGTGAAAAATGAGCTGGATCATACAGCAGCACAAGTGGAACAGGCTGCCGGCGTGTCACCGATCGCTGTCCGCCCGCCTTATGGCGCAACGAATGATACTGTCAATGAAGTGATCGGCCAAAAGCCGCTGCTTTGGACGATCGATACACTTGACTGGAAATCACACGACCCAAAAGCCATCTGCTCCGTTGTCAAAAAAGAAGCGAAAAATGGTTCGATTGTTTTAATGCATGACATTCATCAAACGACTGCAGAGGCATTGGATCAACTTATAACGGATCTTGAAAAACAGGGCTTTCGGTTTGTTACCGTAAGTGAGCTTTGAACAAAACCAGTCTGGCATGCGCCAGACTGGTTTTTTTGTTAAATGAGAGAACGACGTGGTATGATAAGGAAAAAGATGATTGTACATAGGAGGTGGACGCTCCGATACCTGGAGCCTGTCATTGGAGATTGTAAATTTAGTTGGCATTGCCCTGCTCATTGCCCTAACCGCTTTTTTTGTGGCAGCAGAGTTTGCGATTGTCAAAATGAGAGCATCGCGTGTGGACCAGCTTGTAGAAGAAGGCAAGCCTGGTGCTTTAGCTGTGCAGCGTGTCACCACTCACTTGGATGAATACTTATCTGCCTGCCAGCTGGGCATTACGATAACGGCTCTCGGACTTGGCTGGATTGGAGAGCCGACGGTAGAAGCACTGCTGCATCCGCTGATAGACCGGTTTGAGCTGGCTTCATCGGTTACGTCACTTTTATCGTTTGTGATTGCTTTTTCAATTGTCACGTTTCTTCATGTAGTGGTCGGGGAGCTGGCACCGAAAACGGTAGCGATTCAAAAAGCAGAAGCCGTTACACTGGCTCTGGCGATGCCGCTGATCTGGTTTTACCGGATCATGTACCCGTTTATCTGGGCATTAAATGGATCCGCCCGTTTTATCACCGGCTTATTTGGATTAAAGATGACAGGGGAGCACGATGCTGTTCATACTGAGGAAGAGTGGCGGATGCTGCTGTCAGAAAGCTACAAGAGCGGTGAAATCAATCAAAATGAGCTGAAGTATGTAAACAATATTTTTGAATTTGATGAGCGCCTTGCAAAAGAAATAATGGTGCCGCGTACCGAGATGGTGAGCTTATCCGTTGAGGATTCGCTCGAAGAAGTCCTGGCTGTCATCAAAGAAGAAAAGTATACGCGTTATCCTGTGATTGACGGGGATAAAGACAACGTCATTGGAATTGTGAACTTCAAAGAGATTTTAAGTGTTGCTGTAAAAGAAAAGCCGATACCGAAAAAAGAACCGCTTCGGCAGTTTATTAAGCCGGTCATCCGGGTTTTTGAAAACATGCTCATTCACGATCTGCTTGTGAAAATGCAAAAAGAGCAAACCCACATGGCCGTGTTAATTGATGAATATGGCGGAACGTCCGGCCTCGTTACAGTAGAGGACATACTCGAAGAGATCGTCGGCGAAATTCGGGATGAATATGACACGGACGAAATCGCGGAAATCCGAAAAGTCAACGACGGCCATTATCTTCTCAGTGCAAAAGTGTTAATTGGAGAAGTCAATGGATTGCTTGGAACAGAACTTAGTGACGAGGATATTGATACACTCGGTGGCTGGTTTTTAACCGAGAAAATTGATGCGGCTGTCCGTGACCAGCTTGAAACAGATGAATGGGTGTTTACCATTAACGAGATGGAGGACCATCACATTCTGTATATAGAAGCGAAAAAGCGGCCGTAATGGCTGCTTTTTTTGTCGGAAAGAGAGAGGCGAACAGCGGTGCCGGCTATTGCCTGAACGGTCAAAAAGGTGTAGGATGATAGGAATGAAAAACGATGGAAAAGCAAAGGGAGTAAAAACAATGTCACGATATGAAGACGACAGCCTTGCCTTGCATACTGACCTGTACCAGATTAATATGGCCGAAACGTACTGGCATGATGGCATCCATACAAAAAAAGCCGTATTTGAACTGTATTTTCGCAAATTGCCGTTTGGAAACGGCTATGGTGTTTTTGCCGGCTTAGAAAAAATTGTCGACTATTTAGAAGAATTTCATTTTACCAGCAGCGATATTAACTACTTAAAGGAAATTGGCTATCCTGACGATTTTTTAGCTTATTTACAGGATATGACCTTTACCGGGACGTTAAAGAGCATGCGGGAGGGCGAGCTTGTTTTTGCAAATGAGCCGATCCTGCGCATTGAAGCACCTCTGGCAGAAGCGCAGATTGTGGAAACCGCACTGCTTAACATTGTGAACTATCAAACATTGATTGCGACAAAAGCATCCCGTATCAAGCAAGTGCTGGGGGATGAAACGGCGATGGAATTCGGATCGCGACGGGCCCATGAAATGGATGCAGCTGTGTGGGGAACACGTGCCGCGTATATCGGCGGGTTTGATGCCACAAGCAACGTCCGGGCTGGCAAGCTGTTTGGCATTCCGGTTTCAGGGACCCATGCGCATGCACTCGTTCAGACATATAAGGATGAATATAAAGCTTTTCATAAATATGCGGAGCGGCACCGCGACTGTGTGTTTTTAGTCGATACTTATGACACGCTCAAGTCCGGAGTGCCGGCAGCCATTCGCGTCGCAAAAGAGCTTGGTAACCAAATCAATTTTATTGGCATTCGCCTTGACAGCGGAGACATGGCCTATTTATCAAAGGAAGCACGGAAAATGCTGGATGAAGCCGGCTTTCCGCAGGCCCATATTGTCGCTTCTAATGATTTGGATGAGTACACGATTATGAATTTAAAAGCACAGGGTGCCAAAATAGATGTGTGGGGAATCGGCACAAAAGTGATTACGGCCTATGACCAGGCTGCTCTTGGAGCGGTTTATAAGCTTGTCTCCATTGAAGATGATGAAGGCGGGATGACAGATACGATCAAGCTGTCAGCGAACCCGGAAAAAGTCACCACACCCGGATTAAAACGGGTGTACCGAATTGTGAATAAATTGAACGGAAAAGCAGAGGGCGACTATATTGCAATGGATGAAGAAGATCCACAGCATGCAGAGCGGCTTAAAATGTTTCATCCGGTTCATACGTTCGTCAGCAAGTTCGTGACCGATTTTGAAGCGCGCGAGCTTCATGAGCTGATTTTTTTAAACGGTGTGCGTCTGTACGAGCTTCCTGACATTGACTCCATTCGAAAACGGACAGAGGGAAATTTATCTTTGCTGTGGAACGAATACAAGCGGGCTTTGAATCCAGAAGAATATCCTGTGGATTTAAGCCAGCAATGCTGGGACAATAAAATGAAAAATATCGAATCGGCTAAAGTGCAGCCAAAACAGCAGGTGTAAGTCAAAAACGGCGCCAAAAATGGTGTCGTTTTTTCGTGTATTCTTTGCCCCTGTGCAAAACAACGATTATAATAAAAGTAGTGAAAATGGGAGGTGCGTCTTGTGAAAGAGGAATTAAGCGAATTTTACGATATCTTTACGGGAACCAAAAAAGATATTGAAAGCTTTATGGGCATGCTCGACCCGGTGATCAACAATGCAAAGGATGATCATGAGCGTCTTTATTACCATCATATTTACGAAGAAGAAGAGCAGCGTCTTTCGCGCCTGGCTGAAATGATTCCGTTAATCGAAACGTTTCAGGCCGGCAAGGGAGGAGACTTTTCGCCATCTAATAATACATTTAACCGGTTGCTGCAGGAATTGAATCTTGAGAAATTCGGCTTACACAATTTTGTGGAGCACTTGGATTTGGCGCTGTTTCAGTTTAAAGATGCGGAACGGCAGGCGAAGCTGTCTGAAATGCGCGGTGCGAACCATAAAAGCTACCAGTTTGTAAAAGAAAAGCTGGCTGGTATTAATGAGCGGTTTGATACGGGCTATTCAGATCCGCATGCGCATCATGATGAGCATGGCGATCATTTGGATCATCACGTGCATGCTGCACCGGCACAGCCCGCAAAGCCAGCAAAAGCAAAACGGTCCTTTACCGTAGGATCCCTTATTTCAAAGTAAAAGGCAGGAGGAGTTTTTATGAGTAAACTACATTTATATCCGGATGCGCCGCTGTCGGCTTCCGATTTCGATGAGCTTGACCAAATTATTATTGAAGCAGCGAAAAAGCAGCTGACGGGACGCCGGTTTATCGAATTATATGGTCCGCTGGGCCGTGGTGTTCAAAGCATTCATACCGATATTTTTGCTGAAAAAAGTGCCGCTCACATGGATCTGCAAGGTTCATTTGACACGGAGATTGAGTCGGCCAAGCGCGTCAACTATACAATTCCAATGCTTTACAAGGATTTTGTTTTATACTGGCGGGATATTGAGCAGGCGAAAGCACTGGACATTCCAATGGACTTCTCGTCAGCGGCTAACGCCGCCCGTGACGTTGCGCTGCTAGAAGACGAAATGATTTTTCACGGGGCCCAGCAATTTGATATCCCCGGCCTAATGAATGTAAAAGGGCGCCAGACGCATTTGATCAGCAACTGGTACGAATCCGGAACAGCCTTCCAGGATGTCGTTGAAGCGCGGGGCAAGCTGATGGAAATGAATCATAACGGCCCATACGCCCTGGTGCTGTCACCAGAACTGTATGCGCTCCTGCACCGTGTGCACCGCGATACAAATGTGCTTGAAATCGAGCATGTGCGTGAGCTTGTCACAGACGGTGTATTCCAGTCGCCTGTTTTAAAAGGAAAAACCGGTGTGCTCGTTAACACAGGGCGCAATAATTTGGATTTGGCTGTGTCAGAAGACTTTGAGACCGCTTATCTTGGAGAAGAAGGCATGAATCATCCATTCCGTGTGTTTGAAACTGCTGTTCTCCGCATTAAGCGACCGTCAGCGATCTGCACATTCGCTGATCCGAAAGACGATGAATAAGAAAAAGTGGTCGGTCGGCTCCCTTATCCCTGGGCAGGAAACCATGTTTATCCCTGAAAATAAACTAGCCGTACCCTCTTTTAAACCGGAGAAAAAGGAAGAGCCTGCCCTTGCTGCTTCTGCTGTTCGCATACAGCAAGGGGGCTTAACGTGCTCTGTTCCGGTTAAGCCGGGCAGCACGCTGCTTGATGCGGCGCTTGCGAACGGCTGTGATATGAAGTACAAATGCCGAAAAGGGACATGCGGGCAGTGCGCGGTTGATGTAGTAGCCGGAGCGGAGTTTCTGTCTGCACGAAACACGGCAGAACAAAAAAAGCTCGGCTCATCAGCCAAACGGCTCGCTTGCCAGAGCGTTATGAGCCAGGTTAAATAGCGCCTGCCAAAAAACACGGCGACGGCGCAATTCACAACGAATTGCGCCGTAGTGAAGAGAGTTTGTTAAAAGTGAAACAGGACTGCTTTATAGGCAGTCCTGTTTCTTTGTATAAAAAAAAAGCCTTTACACAAGGCTTGTATGTGATATTAAGCAAATTTTTTCGTTTTCATTGATACGACATTGGATTCAATCTCGAAGGGCAGGTCAACATGCCGTTTTTCGAGTTCGCCGACGCTGACATCCCGGACAAGCTTCAAAGCTTCTTTTTTAAAGGAATGAGTGACGAATCCTTCGTTTACTTCACAAAGCTTACGTAAGTAACGGAGTGTTTCTTCAGTCATCATGTCCCGAACGGAAGCATTCTCAAGCTGACAGATCAATTTATGGCGAAGTCCCCGCATAATGCCGATCTGATCGACGTGAGCTGTGACATTTTCACCGTCTTCGGCAACAAAGCTGAATGATACATATTTTCCTTGTGACAAATCGACATTTGTAAAGACCGGATTCGTGTATGTCTCACCGGATGAAAGTGTAATTGACTCAGCTTCCGCGGCCCCGCCAAGCTTACGGCTGTTCGCAATGACCATGTGGATATCCTTGAGTCCGTGCAGCATTCCATTCATGAAGCGTCCCTCTTTCCATCGTCGTTGTACCTTTATCTTAAAGGGAATGAGAATCATTGTCAACAAGAAAATCACATAGAGGGCAGCCTATGTTATTCTTCTATCACTTGTTTTAAAATGACGAGCGCCTGCTGAACACGAGGAAATCCGTTGTAAGGCAAACATTGAATGATGCATTCGGCAAGCTGTTCTTTTGTTAATCCGGCGTTCAGGCCTCGTTTAATATGAGTAGCGAGCTGCGTATGAGCTCCTTGAGTCACAAGCGATGCGATGACAATCAGCGCCCGTTCCTTTTTATCAAGGTGGGGACGCCCGTAGATTTCGCCGTATGCTTCAATAATCCACCGGCGGAAATCGGGTGCCACGGAATCAAGCGGATCTTCCATTTGTCCGTTTTTAGGCTTTTCCCATCCATCGTCCATATACTCACTAAACACATCTAACCCTTTTTCAAATCGGTTCATATAATATTCCTCCTTCTAAAATGTATATTCTTCATTATTCAGAAAATTCCTTCATTATGCAAAATGTATTCACTTTCATGCAATAAAATACAAAAAAGGTCGTTTTTTAGTGAATATCAATGCATAAAAATAAATTTTTCTGTTAAAAAGGATTGAGTTTTTAGTAGGAAAGGGTTATTATCTTACTATACAAAAAATTTAAAGGGGTTTTTACAATGACCTATTCAATTAAAAAGGCAGCTGCGGCCATCATCGCAAGCAGTGCGCTTCTTTTAGCAGCATGCGGCGGCGGAGAAGAAGAAGCGGGTACAGGCTCGGGCTCAGAAGATAAAAAAGTATTAAACGTCGGAACGGAAGCAACCTTTGCGCCATTTGAATTTATGGATAAAGGCGAAGTGTCCGGTTTCGATGTTGACCTTTTAAATGCAGCAGCGGAAGAAGCGGGCTACGAAGTGGATATTCAAAATACCGGCTGGGACGCAATGCTTGCAGGCCTTCAAAGCGGGCAGCTTGATATCGGGATGTCAGGAATCACGATCACAGAAGAGCGGAAAGAAACGTATGACTTTTCAGCTCCTTATTTTGAATCTGTAACGATGATCGCCTATAAAGAAGGGGCGGAGATTGCGTCTGCTGACGATTTAAAAGGCAAAAAAGTGGGCGTTCAAAACGGAACGACGGGTCAATTTGCGGCTGAATCCATTATCGGCCAAAATGACAGCTCGATTTCCAAGTATGAAACAGCGGCATTAATGTTCCAGGCTCTTCAAAGCGGGGATGTTGAAGCTGTTGTGACGGACATTGCTGTAGCTGTTGAATATGCGAAATCCAATCCGGATGCTGGTGTTGAAACGATCACGGATGAGCAGTTTGTGCCGGAATTCTACGGCATCGCATTCCCGAAAGGCAGCGAATACAAAGCCGAATTTGATGAAGCGTTAAATGCGCTTTATGAAAACGGCACATATGCTGAGATTTATGAAAAATGGTTCGAAGAAGAGCCGGATATGGAAGCGTTAAAGCAAGCAGCACAATAAGATGAAACGGCTGTCCAACGTTTAGCGGACAGTCGTTTTTTTGGACAGAAAGGAGCAGCAACATGGATTTTCGTTTTGATATTGTCACGGATTATATGCCGTTTTTTCTAAAAGGAATGGGCATTACCATTGGTGTATCTCTTGCCGGTGTGTTGATCGGTCTAATATTAGGTCTTTTTATTGCGCTTGGCAAAATGTCATCGAACAGGTGGATTCGTCTTCCGTTCAATATATACATTAATATTTTCAGAGGAACGCCGTTACTGGTGCAGCTTCTGATCATTCACTTTGGCGTCGTTCCATTGTTTATGTCGCCATCGAATCCGCTCGTTTCCCTGGTGATTGGTCTTTCCTTAAATGCGGCCGCCTACATTGCGGAAATTTTCCGTGCGGGCATTCAGTCTATTGATAGAGGACAGATGGAAGCAGCCAGATCGCTCGGAATGACACGCGTTCAAGCGATGAAGCTTGTTATTTTGCCTCAGGCAGTAAAACGAGTGATTCCGCCGCTTGGCAATGAATTTATCGTTCTTTTAAAAGAGTCGTCACTTGGGTCCGTCTTAGCAGCACCAGAGCTTATGTACTGGGGACGTGCCGCTGCCGGGCAGTACATCCGGGTCTGGGAGCCGTATATTACGGTCGCGCTCATTTACCTTGTGCTGACGCTGTCACTGACGTATTTGATGAACTACGTTGAAAGGAGATTAAACACCGATGATCAACGTTAAAAATTTAAAAAAATCGTTCGGCGATAATGAAGTGCTGAAGGATATTTCACTCCATGTTTCCACTCAGGAAGTGGTTGTCGTTATTGGTCCATCCGGATCAGGAAAATCAACGTTTATCAGATGCCTGAATATGCTGGAAGAAGTAAACGGGGGCCAGGTCCTTATTGATGGAAAAGATTTAACCGATAAAAAAACAAACATCAATGAAGTGCGTACGGATGTCGGCATGGTGTTTCAGCACTTTAATTTATTTCCACATAAAACTATTCTAGAAAACATTACCCTTGCCCCTATGAATGTACGGGGATTGAAAAAAGCAGAAGCAGAAGAAAAAGCCCGTACGCTGCTTGCGAAAGTCGGGCTGGCTGAAAAAGCCGCTGCTTATCCGGATTCATTATCCGGCGGCCAAAAGCAGCGTGTGGCGATTGCCCGCGCGCTGGCAATGGAGCCGAAAGTGATGCTGTTTGACGAACCGACATCGGCGCTCGATCCGGAAATGGTTGGGGAAGTGCTGGAAGTGATGAAGCAGCTGGCCAAAGACGGCATGACGATGATCGTCGTGACGCATGAAATGGGCTTTGCCCGTGAAGTCGGTGACCGCGTCATCTTTATGGATAATGGGTACATTGTGGAGCAAAACGAACCGAAAGCACTATTCGATGCTCCGCAGCATGAACGGACAAAATCATTCCTGAGCAAAGTACTGTAATGAAAAGAAAGGCTGCCCCCGGCGATGGGGGCAGCCTTTTATGCTTCGTGAATCAGTGATTCGACTTCAGCGCCGTCGAGTGTTTCTTTTCTCATTAGGTCTTCAACGAGACGGTCAAACGCATCACGGTTTTCTTCGATTAGCGTTTCTGACCGCTCCAAAGCGACCTCAAACAGCTCATTCATTTTTGTTTCCTTATCAGACTGGCGGAATGTCAACGAAAAGCGATCCTGGAAGATGCCGGTATCCACCATCCGTTCTAAAATCTGCTTCGCCTGCTGGACATCGCCGCTTACCCCGATGGAATGCTCGCCAAGATAAAGACGTTCTGCCACGCCGCCAGACAAGATCATGGCCACCTGATCAATGAGCTCGCTCGCTGTGGACAGGTGCAATTCTTTTGGCACCGGCGCCACATAGCCTAGTGCCTGCCCGCGTGGGATGATCGTTGCCTTTCGGACGGAGCCGGGCTTTGTTAAAGCGGCAACAAGCGCATGGCCTGCTTCGTGGATCGCGACCCGCCGTTTTGTGGCAGGATCTGCGAGCGGTCTCGTTGTGGTCCCGAGAATGGTCCGGTCCAGTGCATAATCAAAATCCTTTTTCTCGATCGTATCACGGCCGCTGCGGATGGCGCTTCGGCTTGCGGTTTCAAAGAGCGCCGATAATTCTGCTCCGGAAAAGCCGACGGTCGATTCCGCTAAATCATGAAGCATAGCGGAGGCGTTATCGGTTAGATTCCGTCCTTTTGCGTGTATATCAATAATCTCTTTTCTTCCCTTTGCATCAGGAAGCGTTACATGAAAGGAGAAATCGACACGGCCGGGACGAAGAAACGCTTCATCGAGCATATCCCGTCGGTTGGTCGCGGCAATAAACAGAACGCCATCATTATCGTGGCCGCCATCGAGCTGAACGAGCAGCTCCGTCAGTGTTTTTTCTCCTTCCTCGCCGCCCTGTGCTTTTCGTCTGCCGGCTAACGCATCGACCTCGTCAATAAAAATAACAGCGGGCTTTTGCTTACGGGCTTCTTTGAACAAGCTTCTTACACGAGAAGCACCGACACCAACGAACAATTCAGTAAAAGCAGAACCGCTGGACGAAAAGAATGAAGCGCCAATTTCACGGGCCATCGCCTGTGCGAGCAAGGTTTTCCCTGTGCCAGGCGGTCCGTATAGAAGGATGCCGCGCGGCGGTTCGATGCCGAGACGGGTAGAAAGATCCTTTTCTTTTAAAATCGACAGCGTTTGCAAAATGTCTTCCTTCATTTCGTCAGACAAGCCCCCAACATCCTCTAGTGTAATATCGGGAAGGGGGCGCGCCTGCGACAAGCTGTTTTTCATTGAATGTGCAACGCCAATGCCGCCTTTTTTGCGGTAAAAATAAAAACCGATGCCAGCCGCGAGCAATAGCAGACCGATTAACACCCAGTTTTCATACGCTTCCGAAGCAACATATTCATAGCGGATATTATACGTTTCATTCAAGCGATCCACCGCGTCGCTGTCAGGGGAAATAAAGGATGTATATTCACCGTTTTGGGTGAACACGTGAAGCTCGCCGTCACGGTGTTCTTCAAGCGTAACGAGCCGTCCATTTTCTTCTTGAATAATCTCCTCTACAGAGGAAAAAGGGATGACCGTTGTTTTATTTGCATCCTGTACGTACCAGAAAACGCTCGCTGCTGCTACCAGCAACAGGGCAGCTGCTTTCCACCACAGTCCGGGACGTGTTGCCATATTCATCACACTCCCTCGTATTCTCTTATTCATATTATAGAAGAAATGATATAGAGATGAAAGCGGAATACTTTCCCGGGGTGCATCGTTGTTTTAAAAACGGAAGGTGCGTGGTATGATAAGAAGGAGTAAAATTAAAGGAGCGATTATTTTGGCGAAAAAAGGCTATATCCAAATGAAAGACGGAGCAAAAATCGAATTTGACCTGTTCCCTGAAGCAGCACCAGGCACAGTTGAAAACTTTGAAAAATTAGCAAACGAAGGCTTTTACAATGGTGTTGTGTTTCACCGTGTTATTCCGGGCTTTGTAAGTCAGGGCGGCGATCCAACGGGTACTGGTATGGGTGGACCTGGTTACACCATAAAATGTGAAACAGCGGGCAATCCTCATACGCATCAGGAAGGTTCTCTTTCGATGGCGCATGCCGGAAAAGATACAGGTGGAAGCCAGTTCTTCATCGTTCATGAGCCACAGCCGCATTTAAACGGTGTTCACACAGTGTTTGGACAGGTAACGTCAGGCATTGAAGCAGTAAAATCGATGCAAAACGGCGATACGATGGAAAAAGTAGAAGTATTCGAAGCGTAATGAAGCAGGACCGGCGATACATAGCCGGTCTTTTTTTGCGTGAACAGTTGACGATTCGAAGCCAATTGTGTGAAAATAAAGCAGACAATTTAAAAAAAGACTACTGGGGGTGCCTTCGGGCTGAGAGAAGAGGTGTTCTTCAACTCCAACGACCTGATCCGGATCATACCGGCGGAGGGAAGTAGCAATCACTGACGAAAAAGACGAATCAGCGTATTGCTGATTCGTCTTTTTCGCGTGAAGGAGGAATTCAATTTGTTTACGCCGAAAAAAATGGCGGTCATGGCTTTGTTTGCGGCGATCGGGGTTCTTGGCGCCACCTTTATTTGGTTTCCGGCAGGCGCAGCGAAAGCATTTCCGGTTCAGCATGCGATTAATGTGATGGCAGCGATTTTGCTGGGTCCGGGACCGGCCGTTGTCATTGCGTTTTTAATTGCAGCGGTCCGCAACCTGCTGGGCATCGGAACCATTCTCGCTTTTCCGGGAAGTATGATCGGTGCGCTGTTAGCCGGGTACGTTTATAAAAAGTG
The DNA here is from genome assembly GCF_900156125.1 of Domibacillus enclensis. Taxonomy (GTDB): domain Bacteria; phylum Bacillota; class Bacilli; order Bacillales; family Domibacillaceae; genus Domibacillus; species Domibacillus enclensis. The sequence goes on from NZ_FTLX01000003.1 coordinate 82,110, forward strand.
GAAGTCGCCATCAGCTGCAGCGCTGGGTGAAATGATCGGGACAGGCGTCATAGCCTCGCTCGTATCGGTGCCGGTCGCGAACCTCTTTCTTGGCATGAATGCAGCCGCGCTCGCCTTTATGCCCGCTTTTCTGATCAGCAGTATAACAGGAGCGATTCTCGGCCTGCTTCTAGCGGTCCGGATTGCGAAAACACGAGCAGTAAAATCCATTTAATCAAAAAGAGAAGGGGAGAACGCAAGTGACTCATCAATTTACAGCAGACCTTTTAGAAAAGGTCCGGGCTGAAAAGCCGCTTATTCATAATTTAACGAATACTGTCGTGACGAACTTCACAGCCAATGGACTGCTTGCTCTCGGGGCTTCGCCAGTCATGGCGGACGCTGTAGAAGAAGCAGCGGATATGGCGAGTATCGCAGGTGCGGTTGTCCTGAATATCGGCACACTGACAGCCGCGAAAGTAGAAGCGATGATTTTGGCAGGGAAGGCGGCCAATGAAAAAGGGATTCCAGTTTTGTTTGATCCCGTTGGAGCAGGAGCCACGCCGTACCGGACTGAAAGTGCAAAACGCATTTTAAAGGAAGTGAAAGTGGACGTTTTGCGTGGGAATGCAGGAGAAGTCGCTGTGTTATGCGGCCGTGCCGTACAAGTAAAAGGAGTGGATGGCGGGGGTCACGAAGAAATTCGGGGGCTGGCAAAGGAAGCATCCGATTTGCTCGGCTTAACGTGCGTGATCACCGGCAAGGAAGATGTAGTAGCTGGGAAGCATAGCTACGCGGTTCAAAATGGTTCATCGATCTTAACGAAAGTGACTGGAACAGGATGCCTGCTCGGCTCAGTGATCGCCGCTTTTTGTGCGGTTGAAAAAAACTATGCCAAAGCATCAGCTGCGGCTCTTTCTTTTTACGGCGTAGCAGCGGAACGAGCAGCAGCTGTATCGGGTCAGGAGCAGCCGGGAACCTTTGCTGTTCAATTCATCAACGAGCTTCATCAAACAGCCCGCACTGAAGTGGAAGCTAGTGGGCGAATCGAGGTGTTACAATGAGTGTTCGCAGAGCGTTAACGATTGCAGGGTCAGACAGCGGAGGCGGAGCAGGCATCCAGGCGGACTTAAAAACATTTCAGGAGCTTGGGGTGTTTGGCATGTCAGCCGTAACTGCGGTCACGGCTCAAAATACGCTTGGTGTCCACGGCGTTTATCCGATGACGGCCAAAGCAGTCGAACAGCAAATAGATGTGGTTTTATCTGATATTGGCGTGGATGCGGTGAAAACAGGCATGCTGTTTTCAGCAGATATTATTGAAGCAGCCGCCCGTAAATTGAAGGAGCACCAATGCGAGAACGTAATTGTGGACCCCGTCATGATTGCGAAGGGAGGCGCTTCTCTTTTGCAGGAGGAAGCAACGGAAGCGCTGAAGCAGGTTCTTCTTCCAATCGCACTGGTCGTTACACCGAATATTCCAGAAGCAGAAGTGCTTACCGGGATGAGCATCCAGTCCGAAGCGGATAAAAAAGAAGCGGCTATAGCGATTGCATCATTAGGGGTGAAAAATGTGCTGATCAAGGGCGGTCATGACAAAGGGGCAAAGACAGTCGATTTATTATATGACGGCTCCGCTTTTCACACCTTTACGGGCACGCGAATCGATACAAAGGATACACACGGGACGGGCTGCACCTTTTCGGCAGCCATGACAGCAGCCATTGCAAAAGGCGCTTCTGTTCGAACGGCTGCTGAAACGGCCAAGCAGTTTATTCAGGCAGCGATCGAGGATGGTCTTCATATCGGCCAAGGACACGGACCAACCAATCACTGGGCGTACCGTCAGCGGGGTGGGTGCTGATGAACAGCGAACAGCTGGCCGTGTACTTTATTGCGGGTACGACTAATTGCCTTAAACCGATTGAACAAATACTTCAAGAAGCCATTAAAGGCGGCATCACGATGTTCCAGTTTCGTGAAAAAGGAGCAAATGCGAAAACAGGGGAGGAAAAGAAAGCACTCGCCTTAAAGCTGCAGTCTATTTGCCGAAGTGCTGACATTCCCTTTATCGTGAATGACGACATCGATCTCGCTGTGGAAATAGAAGCGGATGGTGTGCATATTGGGCAAGAGGATGAAGCGGCTTCCGTCGTGCGTGAAAAAATCAAGGGTGGCATCGTTGGCGTGTCTGTCCATACGATGGAGGAATTTGAAAAAGCGGTGGCAGATGGGGCTGATTACGTTGGGACAGGCCCTGTTTACCCGACCGCAACAAAATTGGATACCCGGCCTGTAGCCGGTACGGTCTTGATACAGCAAATGAAGAATCAGCAGCCATCATTCCCGATCGTCGGAATCGGCGGCATTACAGTCCAAAACGCGGCAGAGGTGATGAAAGCCGGAGCGGACGGTGTGTCGGTTATAACCGCCATCAGCATGGCCAAATCCCCTGAAGCAGCAGCTGCACGATTTGTTGAAACATGTAAATAAACAATTAGACCGCGCTTGAACAAGTGCGGTCTTCATGTTGTTGAAAAAAGGATGTGTCAATGAAAAGTAGGTGACATTTTCTCTTTTTCAAAGTTAATGTGCTTGCGCGAACACAGTCCGGGCGGCTTCTGCAGGACTTCGCGTTCGGAGGGGCGGACGGTGAGCTAACTTTTGTCGCTTTGCTCCAAAAGTGGATCTCACCTGCCCCGCTGATCCCTCCCGAGTCTTCGTCCTGCGCCAGCCGCCCTAGTGGGGAGGAAAAGCAGATTGCAAAACCAAAAATGGAAATGGTTCTGAGTGGAAAGAAAGCGATGAGAACCCTCTAATCTTCATTATATAGGAAAAGCGGGCTTCCTCTTGATGTCAAACGTTTTCAAGAATAGCCGTCAGTCATTCACTCCGTTCCTTTAGAACCACTTCGGGCGGAGGGAGGCCGGCGTAGACTTCCGCGAAACTGGCGGGCAGGTGAGATCCGGCTTTGGCGCGCCAGCGACAAAGACTAGCTCACCGCCTGCTTCGCAGAAAAGCGGAGCCGGCAGCCCGGAGCCCCTGAATGTTCTTTTCTAGAAAAATAGCCTATTTTTTGCTAAGGAAAAAAGGAAATAATCCCTAAAAAACATCCGTTCTCTCTTGACCAGTTTGTTTTTCAACACTATGTAGACCATGCTTGAACAAGTGCGGTCTTTTTTTTGAAAACCACCAGGACTTTTTTCATGGTATGATGAAAGAAAATGCGAAAAGACAAGGCAGGGTGAAGCAATGTATGTGTTTATCGTGAACCCATCCTCGGGAAACGGCAGGGCTGTATCGCTATGGGAGCAAGTGGAGAAAAGAATCATCAAGAAAAACGTTCGATATGAAGCGTTGATCGGCGGATCGGAAGCGGCGGCCCGCCAGTTTGTCTGGGAGCAATTACAAAAAGGACGTGTGAAGGCAGTTGGTGTGATCGGCGGAGATGGCACCTTTAACGCGGTGCTTCAGGATGTCGTTCATTCAGACACAGCGATCGCACTGCTGCCAGCAGGCTCCGGCAATGACATTGCCCGCATGTTCGGCCTGACGAGAGATCCGCACCTTTTTGCTGAAAAGCTCATCTCAGGAGAAACGAAACGAATCGATGTGCTAAAAGTGAACAACAGCTTCGGCTTAACGGTTTCCGGCATCGGACTGGATGCCGAAATTGCAGTGAGAGCAGCCGGAGCGTTTTATAAAAAGCCTCTTAATAAGCTTTATGCAGGAGGCCTTTCCTATAAGATTAGCGCGCTGGAGGAGATTTTACGCTATAAGCCATTTAAAAGCACCGTGACGATCGATGGCGATCAATATGTATCAGATCGGACGTGGATGATTGCGTGTGGGAATACAACACTTTACGGCGGTGGGCTTGTCATTTGTCCGTATGCACATCCAATAGATGGGGTTGCTGATGTGACGATGGTCCACACGGTTAAGCGAAGCAATCTGCTTTTTCGTTTGTTTCCAATGTTAATGAAAGGCAAGCCGGTATTGCGTACAGGGGTGACGTATAAAAAAGGAAAACAAATCCGTATTCAAACAAGCCGTCCTGTTTCCGTTATGATAGATGGCGAGTCAATCGGGACAACACCAGCGGTCATTTCCCTTCATGAAAAAGCTGTGAAACTCCTTATTTCCGCGAAATAAGCAGCAGATTTTTGCATAAAGATTCTTCATTTGGGGTATGAAATGGAGAGGACCATACAGTCAGCAAAGTGGAGGAATAGACATGGATAAAATGAACCGGGGTATTTTAACGGCATTATCAGCAATTGGCATTGCGCAAGGCTTAAAGATCGTCACGCACAAGAAAGTGAGCGGGGAGTGGGACTGGAAGCAGGCATTTACAACTGGCGGCATGCCAAGCTCCCATTCAGCGGGTGTGGCTGCTCTTGCTTCGTATGTAGCGGCGAATAAAGGATGGCGCCATACAGAAACGTCACTTGCCACTGTTTTTGGCGTTATTGTCATGTATGATGCGCAGGGAATTCGTCGTCATACAGGTGAGATTGCCCAGCTTGTGAATGATCTGGAGGATAATATCGCGAAGTTTTCAGGCGAATTCCCGAGCTTTGAGTATGTACAGCGTGAAAAAGAACTGAAAGAATTGCTCGGCCATCAGCCTGTTGAAGTGGGTGCGGGTGCGCTGCTCGGTATCTTGCTCGGCGTGGCGTCTGCTAAAATAGAGGATGGCGTCAGGCGGTCAGAACAGCGCCTTTCAATCGAGCAGATGCACGAACAATAAAAAGCACCCGCGACGGGTGCTTTTTACTTTGCAATTTGGAATACGATTTGATGTTTCATGACCGGTTTCAGCTTGTAAAGAACGTGGGCAGCCACTTCTTTTTTCATAACCGCTGAGACGGCCGGCGTGAGGGTCAATGATTGGATGAAAAGTGTTGCGCGGCGTTCAATGTAGCGGATAATTTGATCTTCGTAAAACAAGTCGCGCTTAGCGATTTTCTCCTCAATTTCGTTTGTAAGCTGTACCGCGAATTGCGTGACAGAATACTCGACTCCTCCGTAAAATTCAGCTACTGTCATAGCTCATTCACTCCTTCCTCCGTTTCCTATTTGTCAATAGTTACACATATATCTTAACATAAAATTTACAAAACTTTAATACTTACACGATATTTATTTACAATTCCTTTTTAGGTTATGCTTTAAACATTTTTTTATGCATAAAAAACCCGGAACAATACAAGAAAAGTTTTGTTCCGGGCTTTTATGGTCATCGAGCAGGCTGAGAAGAAGCCGTTGTTATCGAACTGTTACGGGCTCGCTACCTGACTTTAATGAAGCAAGCTGAATCGTTTTCTGGCGGATTTCTTCTATGGCTACTTGTTTTCTCGCAACACCTGAATCCATCGCAGCCTGGGCAACCGCAGCGGCCACTTCCGGCGCTACCCGAGGGTCAAAGGCAGATGGAATAATGTACTCTTCTGTCCGATGTTCATCGTCTATTAACGAAGCAATGGCATGAGCAGCCGCCATTTTCATTTCCTCATTGATGTCCGATGCTTGTGTGTCAAGTGCACCGCGGAAAATGCCCGGGAAAGCCAGGACGTTGTTTACTTGATTCGGGAAGTCGGACCGGCCTGTGCCGATAATACGAACTCCTGCTTTTTTCGCTTCTTCTGGCAAAATTTCAGGGTTTGGATTGGCCATCGCAAAAACAATCGGATCGCTGTTCATCGTTTGGATCATGGCTGGCGTCAATGCACCGGCAACAGAAACGCCGATAAAGACATCGCTGTTTTTAATAGCTTCTTTAAGCGGCCCTTTCATTCGATCAGGATTGGTCAGAGCAGCGATATCTTCTTTTACCGGATTCATGCCTTCTGTCCGCCCTTTATAAATCGCTCCTTTTGTATCACACATCACAATGTCTTTCACACCGAATTGATAAAGGAGCTTGGCGATGGCCACACCTGCAGCGCCGGCTCCATTCATGACAACCTTTAGCTCTGCGAATGTTTTTCCGACCATTTTCAGCGCATTGATCAAGCCGGCTGCTGTGACGATAGCCGTCCCGTGCTGATCATCATGAAAAACGGGGATGTCCATTTCTTTTTTCAACCGCTCTTCAATAATAAAGCAATTGGGTGCTTTAATGTCCTCCAGGTTGATGCCTCCAAAGGAAGAAGCCGTTAATTTAACGGTTTTGATAATGTCTTCAATATCATTTGTATTAATGCAGATTGGAAAAGCATCGACCCCGCCAAAATTTTTGAATAAAATCGCTTTTCCTTCCATAACAGGCAGGGACGCATCGGCCCCGATATCTCCAAGGCCTAGCACGGCTGAGCCGTCTGACACAACAGCTACCGTATTTGCTTTCATCGTGTAGTCGTACATGTCCTGGCGATTTGAATGAATTGCCAGACATGGCTCTGCAACGCCAGGCGAGTATACCAGACTAAGGTCGTTCGCATCGGTAACAGACATTTTTGCTGTTGTTTCCAGTTTTCCCTGGTAGCGACGGTGAAGATCTAAAGCAGATTGTTTAAATGAACTCAATGAAGGCCTCTTTTCTCTGTTATATAACAGATGTATTTGTTATGTATAATATAATACAGATGGACGGATGGCAAGTGAATTTTCTGAAAATTTACTTTTGTATTGTATCGCCTTTTTAAATGAATGTAAATAGAATCGGGCGAAAAATGTCCCGGAAAATGGTGTTGACATTCTATTGGAATAACTTATAATACAAATAAATCCGATTTAACAAATAAGGATTATATAATAAGTAGGTGATCTGTTCATGCTTCTGCAAATTAACGATGTAAATAAACAATATACAAACAATAAAGTCACAAATACGGTGCTGGATCATGTGTCGGTTTCTGTTAAAGAAGGAGAGTTTATTTCCATTCTTGGTCCATCCGGATGTGGGAAATCCACCCTGCTATCAATGGTGGCGGGTCTTGTAAAACCGACTAGCGGCACTATTATGCTGGACGGACAGCCGATTCAAAAGCCAGGAAAGGACCGGGGCATGGTGTTTCAGCAGTCAGCGCTGTTTCCATGGCTGAATGTAGAGGAAAATGTCATGTTTCCCTTTAAGAAAGAAATGAACAAGCAAGAAGCACTTCAAAAAGCCAAACATTATTTACAAATGGTGCAGCTTTCAAACTATGGAAAGCACTACCCGCACGAACTGTCGGGCGGCATGCAGCAGCGTGTAGCCATTGCCCGTGCGTTTACGATGGATCCGAAGGTGCTGTTAATGGATGAACCCTTTGGTGCGCTTGATGAACAAACCCGGACGCGGATGCACGGTGAATTGGAACGAATTTGGCTGGACACGAAAAAAACAGTGCTGTTTGTTACGCACAGCATTTCGGAGTCGATTAAGCTGTCCGAACGGATTATTGTCATGGGAACACGGCCGGGCCGGATTATCGCTGATATCCCTGTTACACTCCCGAGGCCGCGCCGGTTTGATGCCCCGGAAACGATCCAATTAGAAAAGCAGATTAATCATTTGTTAAAAGAAGAAATCGATAAAGTCGTAAAAGAGGAATTGTCATATGCAGAGAATCGGTAAGCAGCTTGTTTTTTTCGTTGGGTTAGTGATTGCTTGGGAATTGATTGTACGGGCAGGTGGCTGGACACCGGACGTGATGCCAAAGCCGACAGATGTATGGGAAGCCATGAAGCGGGGTTTTTCAGACCGGACATTGGTGTACGATTTGCAAGCAAGCTTTACGCGTTTATTCATTGGCCTTGTGATTTCACTGGCACTCGGAACTGCTCTTGGTATTTTGCTTGCCAAGTCTAAAACAGCGGATGATACATTAGGTGCACTCATATTGGCTCTTCAAAGCGTGCCGAGCATCGTTTGGCTTCCGCTTGCGATTATGTGGTTCGGATTAAATGAAAAAGCCGTTATTTTCATCGTCGTTCTTGGCGGTACGCTCGTCATGACGATCAACATGCGAATGGGTATTAAAAACGTGCCGCCGCTCTACATCCGAGCGGCAGAAACAATGGGTTCAAAAGGAATCGACCAATTTATCCGCGTCATTTTGCCGGCCTCGGTGCCGTACGCGGTGACGGGAATGCGGCTGGCATGGGCATTTGCGTGGCGGGCACTAATGGCCGCTGAAATTTTAAGCACGGGTCCAGGGCTCGGGTATACGCTGAAGTACGCGTCTGATTTCGGCGATATGAGCCTGGTGATTGCCGTCATGATTTTGATCGGTGTGATCGGCTCGATTGTCGATTTGCTTTTATTCCAGCGTGTGGAACGAAACGTCATGAAGCGCTGGGGACTTGAAACGAATTAAGGGGGACATAAAGGTGAAAAAGAAAAAGTGGAAAGCAGCGATCCTTGCAGCAGCTGCGGCGATTGGGCTGTCTGCCTGCGGATCAGGTGAAGAAGGAGCAGACGGAAAAGAAAAAGTAGTTATCGGTTATTTTCCAAACCTTGACCACGTACCGGCTATCGTAGCGAAAGAAAAAGGGTATTACGAAGAGGCATTAGGCGATCAATATGACGTTGAATATAAAACATTCCCGGATGGCGGCGCGTTTATGGTGGCGCTGAAAACCGGCGATGTCGATGCGGGACTTGTAGGGCCCGGTCCTGTGATGAATAATTTCACAAACGGCGCAGATGTCAAAGTGGTCGCTGGCAGTTCATCCGGCGGCACTGTTATCGTAGCCCGGGACGGAAGCGGCATTGAAACAGTGGAGGACTTCGAAGGGAAAACGTTCATTACGCCCGGTGTCGGCTGCACACACGATGTTCAAATGGAAACGTTCATTAGTGACTATGGCATCGAATCCAATCGAATTGGCGGCACACTAAAGCATACGACAGGAAAGCCGGCGCAGTATGCGGGGCTGTTTGAGTCAGGAAAAGTGGATTTAGCGGCTGTACCGGAACCGTGGGGCTCTCTTTTAGTCAAAGAAGAAAATGCGAAGATTGTTGTCGACAGTACGGAAATCTCATACGGCACGACATTGCCGAATTCTGTTCTTGCCACGAACGGTACATTAGTGGAGGAAAATCCGGAAATGGTTCAATCGATTGTCAGTGCGCACCAAAAAGCGATCGAGTTCATTAATAGCAATCCAGATGAAACAAAAGAGCTGACGATTGCGGATATTAAAGAAACAACGAAGCAGGAGCTTCCGAAAGACGTTGTGGACAGTGCGTGGGAGCGAATCACCTACACAGCGGATATTAACGAAGAAGTTGTTCAGGAATTTGCGAATTCATCTTATGATTTGAAATTTTTAAAGGAACAGCCAGACTTTACAGCGTTAATTGACCAGCAGTTTGTTCAATAAAAAGGTTGTCAGGTTTCCGTTTTTCCTGTACATTTAAAAAATAAGACCAACTAAACAAACCTTATCAAGAGAAGCGGAGGGACTGGCCCGATGATGCTTCAGCAACCGGCCTGACAAAGGCAAAGGTGCTAAATCCAGCGGGCTGACACCGTCCGGAAGATGAGAAGAAGTGTAAAAACAAGCCTTCTTCCATGGAGGCTTGTTTTTTTATTATAAAGGAGCGATTGAGATGACGAATATTGAAACGAAGCTTGCCCAAATCGGCAACCGGACGGATAATCCAACAGGCACTGTGAACCCGCCCGTTTACTTTTCAACGGCTTACCGCCACGAAGGAATCGGCATGTCAACGGGGTATGATTACGTCCGGACAGGCAATCCGACCCGCGAAGTAGTGGAAAAGGCGATTGCAGATCTAGAAGGAGCAGACGCGGGCTTTGCCTTTTCTTCCGGCATGGCAGCGATTCACACACTGTTGTCACTGTTTGAACCAGGAGATCACTTTTTAGTATCGGCGGATTTGTACGGAGGCACGTACCGTTTGTTTGAAAAGGGCTGGAAAAAATTCGGTCTTGATTTTACATACGAAAGCTTTGAACAGCTTGACGAAACAGAAAAAAAGGTCACCGATAAAACGAAAGCCATTTTTCTTGAAACACCGACCAATCCGCTTATGAACGAAACAAACATTGAAGAAGTAGCGGCGTTTGCGAAAAAACACCACTTGATTCTTATAGTGGATAATACGTTCTACACACCGGTGCTGCAGCGCCCGATCGAGCAGGGGGCAGATATTGTCCTTCACAGTGCAACAAAGTATTTAGGTGGACATAATGACGTATTGGCCGGATTAATTGCGGTGAAAGGAGAAGAGCTGTCAGCGAAAGTGTTTGAATTTCAAAATGCTATTGGTGCAGTGCTGTCGCCGTTTGACTCGTGGCTGCTGGCGCGTGGCATGAAAACATTGAGCCTGCGCATGAAGCAGCATACTGAAAACGGGCAAAGGATTGCCGCGTTTCTTGAACAGCATGAGGATATTTTAGACGTTTTATATCCTGGACAGGGCGGCATGCTGTCTTTCCGTCTCCATGATGAAAACTGGGTAAACGGATTTTTGCAGCATATGCAGCTTGTTTCGTTCGCGGAAAGCCTTGGCGGGGTTGAAAGCTTTATTACGTATCCGGCCACCCAGACGCACATGGATATACCGGAGGACATTCGAATCGCGAACGGTGTCTGTAACCGGCTGCTTCGCTTCTCCATTGGCATTGAGCACGCAGACGATTTAATCGCAGATCTTTCGCAGGCATTCGACAAAATGAAAGGGTGAAAAGCATGAGCCACTATACATTCCAGACAAGACTGCTTCACAATGAACATAAATTTGATCGGGCGACTGGGGCGGTCAGTGTGCCAATTCAGCATGCGTCCACGTTTCATCAGGCGGATTTTGATTCGTTCGGTGAGTATGATTACAGCCGGTCTGGCAATCCGACACGAGAGGCGCTTGAGACCGCAATCGCAGAGCTTGAAGGCGGTGTACGCGGCTTCGCGTTTGCGTCAGGCATGGCGGCAATTTCCACTGCCTTTCTCCTCCTGTCAAAGGGAGACCACGTCGTAGTAACAGAGGATGTGTACGGCGGCACCTTCCGGATGGTGACATCGGTTTTAAACCGTTTCGGCATCGAGCACACATTTGTTGATATGACCGATCTGGACGCCGTTGCAAAAGCGATCCAGCCGAATACGAAGGTCATTTATATGGAAACGCCGTCTAATCCGCTGCTGAAGGTGACAGACATTGACGGCATCGTGAAACTGGCGAGGGCGAATGACTGCCTGACTTTTTTGGATAACACGTTTTTAACGCCATATTTGCAGCGGCCGATTGAGTTTGGTGTGGACCTGGTCCTGCATAGCGCAACGAAGTTTTTGTCCGGTCATAGTGACGTGCTTGCAGGTCTTGCTGTCGCAAAGGATGAAGAGCTTGCGGCAAAACTATATACGCTTCAAAACTCATTCGGTGCGGTTCTTGGTGTACAGGACTGCTGGCTTGTACTGCGGGGATTAAAAACGCTGTCGGTGCGCATGGAGCAGTCGCAAAAAGGAGCAGCTGAAATTGCTCATTATTTAGCGGCTCATTCGAAAGTGAAAAATGTGTATTACCCTGGGCTCGCGGATCATCCCGGCCATGCCATTCATTTCCGCCAGGCAGCAGGAGGCGGCGCTGTTTTATCGTTTGAACTTGAAGGTGAGGATGCCGTGCGCAGATTCAGTGCGGCTGTACAAATCCCTGTTTTTGCGGTCAGCCTTGGAGCAGTTGAATCTATTTTGTCGTATCCGCCAAAAATGTCTCATGCGGCTATGCCGGACGCGGAACGGAACAAACGGGGCATTACAAATGGGTTGCTGCGTTTGTCTGTTGGACTGGAATCACCTGATGACCTTATCCGTGACTTTGAGCAAGCCTTTCAAAAATAAAAAAACGGAGCGACTGCAAAAGAGGCAGTCGTTCCGTTTTTTGTATCAAGTCATTCGATTGATTACGCGTGGCGCATTTTTTTAAGGATAAAGCTAACGATCGCAACAAGAATAACTGCACCGATTAATGCTGGAATAATCGCCATGCCGCCGATTGTCGGACCCATGTCACCAAGAAGAGCGCCGCCGATCCAAGCACCGATAATACCTGCGATGATGTTGCCGATGATTCCGCCTGGAACATCCTTACCTAGAATAAGTCCTGCAAGCCAGCCGATGATCCCACCGACAATTAAGAAAATAATGAATCCCATAATGTGTTTCCTCCTAAAAATATAATTTGTAATGCCTTGATGGTTTATGTATTCCCGATAACCGCAATATAAAACCATAAAAGTTAATAAAAATGAATTTAAAATATTCCGGCAATTTAAATATATAAAAAAAGAAAGAGCCGAAGCCCTTTCTTAGTATTTCCGGATTGAAAAATCACATTCGCCTTCGAGCGCTTTTATGAGCGGGCAAAGTCCACTTGCCTCATCAATCACACGCTGATCCAGCAGCTCGTTAAAACGGCCGCCGTAAAATTTCACATGAAGCATGACATGAAGGCGATGACCGCCTCGCTCAGGGTCTTTCAAAACGTCCACTTGTGCGGCTACATCTGCAAATGCTTCCTCCACATGATCGTCAATGCCGGCCGCCTGCTGAACGGCATTTTGATAACAGGCCGCAATGGAAGCACCGAATAACTCAAGATAGTTTGTACGAAGCTGGCCTTTCCCGCCTAAAATAGCCGGAGTCGTTACGTCAAGCTGAAGCGGGCCTTCCTCTGTAAATACACTGCCTTCCCGTCCGCCTTTGGCATTCACCGTTACACTGTATACTGGCTCCATCCACAATCGCTCCTTATCAGGTTCTTTTTTTATCTTTATCTTTCTTCCCCTGATTCGACATGCTCAAACTAAGGGAGAAGCGCTTCTGTAGTGGCTGAAAAAAAAGAAGCGACCGGTCATGGCCACTTCTGCAATTCGCTGATTAAATGAGCATGCCGGCGATGGCCGCGCTGAGAAGGGATGCGAGCGCACCAGCGATCACTGCCTTTACGCCAAGGCGGGCAATATCGTTTCGGCGTGTTGGCGCCAGGTTCCCGAGGCCGCCAAGCAAGATCGCCAGGGAGGAAATGTTAGCGAAGCCGCAAAGCGCAAAGCTTAAAACCGCCACTGTTTTGTCGGATAAATTGCCGATTTCTGGAGCAAAATTAGAGTATGCCACAAATTCGTTAATCACGAGCTTTTGTCCGATGAAATTTCCGGCTGTAACGGCTTCGTTCCACGGGACACCGATCGCAAAAGCAAGAGGGGCAAACAGGTAGCCGAGAATTAGCTCAAGCGACAGCTGGCCGAATCCAAACAAGCCGCCGATAAAGCCGAGCAAGCCGTTGATCATCGCAACAATGGCGATAAAGGCAAGAAGCATGGCACCAATGTTCAGCGCCAGCTGCAAGCCGACTCCGGCGCCTTTAGCAGCTGCGTCGATCACATTTGCTGCATCCTCGTCCGATTCCATTTTGAATTCGGCGGGCTCCGGATCATCAGACGTTTCCGGAACGAACAGTTTCGCCATCACAAGACCTGCAGGTGCCGCCATAAAGCTTGCCGCAAGCAAATATTCAAGCGGCACACCGAGAAGGGAATAGCCGACGAGCACAGAGCCTGCAACCGATGCAAGACCGCCTGTCATGACCGCAAACAGCTCGGATTCAGTCATTCGGGCAATATACGGCTTAATGACGAGCGGCGCTTCCGTCTGTCCGACAAAAATATTCGCTGCCGCCGACATGGACTCCGCTTTCCGCGTGCCAAGCAACGTAGAAAGAGCGCCGCCGATCAGCTTGATGAAAAACTGCATAATTTTTAAATAGTACAAAACCGATATAAGCGCTGAAAAAAAGATCACAACAGGCAATACGTTTAATGCGAATACATACGTAATTCCGGACTGCTCTGAATAAAGACCGCCGAATAAAAAATTAATGCCTTCATTGGCATAGCTGATGATCGCGTTCACCACTTCGGTCAGCTTCAGCATCATTTTTTGGCCAAAATCCCATTTCAGTACAATAAAAGCGAAAATAAGCTGAAAAGCAAGACCTCCAAGTACGGTACGCCAGTTAATGCGCTTTCTATTTGTAGAAAAAAGGAAACCGATACCAAGAACGACTGCAATGCCGAAAAGTCCCCACACGAATGTCATTTCACTCACTCCTTCAATTTTAGTTACACATCCTCATCTGACTAGTTTATAATTAACACCGTCGGCTCTTCAACTGTTTGAAAAAAGACGTAAAATTAAAATAATACTTACTTATATATGTTATCTGAATCAACAGAATATAAACGTGTAAGGAAAGAAAGGAAGAAAAGAATGACTTCATTTAAAGAAGAGGTATTATCAAGACGGACATTCGCGATTATCTCCCATCCGGATGCCGGTAAAACAACGATGACAGAAAAACTGCTTCTGTTCGGAGGCGCCATTCGTGACGCTGGAACCGTAAAAGGAAAGAAATCAGGCAAATTTGCGACATCGGATTGGATGGAAATTGAAAAGCAGCGGGGGATTTCTGTAACATCCTCTGTGATGCAGTTTGCGTATGAAGGCTACAATGTAAACATTCTCGATACACCGGGTCACCAGGACTTTTCAGAGGATACGTACCGTACGCTGATGGCTGTCGACAGCGCCGTCATGATTGTCGATGCGGCAAAAGGAATCGAGGCACAGACGCTGAAGCTGTTTAAAGTGTGCCGGATGCGCGGCATTCCGATTTTCACCTTTATTAATAAGCTTGATCGCCAGGGGAAGCTGCCATTAGAGCTGCTTGAGGAGCTTGAGGAAGTGCTCGGCATCCAGTCGTATCCAATGAACTGGCCGATTGGGATGGGGAAGGAATTTTTCGGCATTTATGATCGCTACAACAAACGGGTAGAGCAGTTCCGCACAGAAGAAGCGGACCGGTTTTTGCCGCTGGACGAAGAGGGCCATATTGCAGTCGATCATCCGATTAAGGAGTCGTCGCTTTACACAGAAGCAATGGATGACATTCTTCTCCTGAACGAAGCAGGCAACGACTTTTCCCGTGAGAAAATTAATTCAGGCGAGCTGTCTCCTGTGTTTTTCGGAAGTGCGCTGACAAACTTCGGCGTTCAAACATTTTTAGAAACGTATTTGGAGTTCGCACCGGCGCCGCAGCCGCGCCAGGCAGACACGGGCGAAATCGATCCGTTAAACGAACAGTTTTCCGGTTTTATCTTTAAAATTCAAGCAAATATGAATCCGGCCCATCGTGACCGCATTGCGTTTCTCCGCATCTGCTCAGGCAAGTTCGAGCGCGGCATGGCGGTAACATTAGCAAGAACCGGGAAAACAACGAAAGTATCGCAGTCTACCCAGTTTCTTGCCGATGACCGGAGTACCGTAAATGAAGCAGTCAGCGGGGACATCATCGGCCTTTACGATACCGGAACGTATCAAATAGGGGATACGCTGACAGGCGGCAAGCCGATTTTTCAATTCGAAAAGCTGCCGCAGTTTACACCGGAGCTGTTTGTGAAGGTGGCGGCGAAAAACGTTATGAAACAAAAAAGCTTTCATAAAGGAATCGAGCAGCTCGTGCAGGAAGGCGCTATTCAAATGTATAAAACCGTCCGGACCGAGGAGTACATTTTGGGTGCAGTCGGCCAGCTTCAGTTTGAGGTGTTTGAGCACCGGATGAGCGGTGAATATAACTCTGAGGTTCGCATGGAGCCGATCGGACAAAAAATTGCCCGCTGGGTTGAAAACGAAGAAGACATTACAGATGCGATGTCATCGTCACGCAGCACACTCGTCCGCGACCGCCACGGCAAGCTTGTCTTTCTGTTTGAAAACGACTTCGCCCTGCGCTGGTTCCAGGACAAGCACGAAAACATCCGCTTGTATAATTTGATCGGCTAACCAGCAAGATCTTTTTGCAACATAATAATGAAGGGGCTTCTTTTCGGAGAAGCTTCTTTTTTTCTAGGGAAAAAGCGTTCATTTTGGTCAGTGACGCTGACATTCGGTATAGTTAAGGAATAGCTATTTCGGGAAATTAAAGGAGGAACAAGGATTGAAGATTAGCAAGTTTTCGATTGATCGGCCTGTTTTTACGACGGTCGTGATGTTTTTAGTGATTATTCTGGGGATCGTTTCGCTTATGCGGATTCCATTAAAGTTAATTCCGGATTTAAATCCGCCCATCGCGGTCGTCGTCACAACCTATGAAGGAGCCGGTCCGACAGAGGTATCTGAAAAAGTGACGAAACCGTTGGAAGAAAGCCTGTCGACGCTGCCGGGCATTGAAAATATTTCGTCCACGTCACAGGAAGGCTCAAACTTTATTTTACTGGAATTCTCCTGGAGCACGAATATCGACAGTGTGCAAAACGATGTACTGCAGCGGATTGGACAAACGCCAATGCCGGAAGGAGCCGGTGAGCCGCAGTTTTTGAAATTCGACCCATCGCAGTTTCCCATCATCCAGCTTTCTCTTCAGTCTGACGGGGAAGCGGATCTTGAACAGCTGGCTGAAACCCTACAGTCCGACCTTTCATCTGTTGAAGGTGTGGCGAATGTGAACGTCACGGGCATTACAGCAGATGAAGTGATTGTGGAGCTGGATGAAGCGAAAATGGAAGAGTATGGCGTTGGTCAGTCGGACGTTGTGCAGCTGATCCAGGCAAACAACATTTCCCTGCCGGGCAGTACGGTGGAGTCAGAAGGAAAAACGTTAACGACACGTGTCGTCAGTCAGTTGACGACGGTAGAAGACATTCAAGGCTTGAGCATTTCCGTGAACCCGCTGAATGGGGAGGAAGTGACCGTTGCTGATATAGCCACTGTAGAACGAAAGCCATTGAATGAAGATACGATCACAAGAGCTAACGACAAGCCGGCTGTGCTGCTGAGCATTTTACAGGAATCGAATGCCAACACGGCCGACGTATCCGAGGGCTTTCAGGAAAAGCTGGATGAAATGCTGTCCCGTGATCAATATGCTTCTGTTCAAGCGGATATTTTGTTTGACCAGGGAGATTACATTCGCCTGGCGATCGGCAACATTGCCAACTCGCTTCTTGTCGGCGGTGCACTTGCCATGGCGGTGCTGTTTTTCTTTCTTCGCAACATTAAAAGCCCGCTCATTATTGGGGTAGCAATTCCCTATTCGGTTATCGTGACATTTGTTCTGATGTACTTTGCCGGCTTCAATTTGAACATTATGACACTCGGTGCGCTGGCACTTGGCATTGGGATGCTCGTCGATAATGCCATTGTGGTTATCGAAAATATTTACCGGCACTTATCAATGGGGAAAGACCCGAAAAGGGCTGCTTATGACGGAGCGAGGGAAGTGGGCGGCGCCATTACCGCTTCGACGCTAACGACCGTCGCTGTCTTTTTGCCGGTTATCTTTATCTCCGGCATCCTCGGGCAAATTTTTAAAGAGTTTGCTTTGACAATCTCATTTAGTTTGCTGGCCTCTCTTGTGGTGGCGTTAACCGTTATTCCGATGATGGCGAGCCGGTTTTTAACAGCTGTTCCGGCAGATCTTGAATTAAAACGCCAGACGTCGAAGCGTCTCATGACGTTTGAAAAAGCGGTACGCTGGTCGCTTGGTCACCGGACGATTGTTCTTGTTACAGCGCTTTTGCTGCTGGCCGGTGGAGTATTTGGCTTAACAAAAGTAGGTACCCAGTTCCTGCCCCCAACAGATGAAGGGTTTGTGAGCGTCCGGGTGGAAACGGAAAACGGCACATCTCTTGAAGAAACGAATAAAGTTGTTCAAGCGGTGGAGAGCGTTTTGTCAGAAGAAAAGGATACGCAAGTGTATGTGAGCTTAATCGGTTCGACGCAGGAAGAAGCGTCACGCGGAACGGGAGAAGCAAACGAAGCAGAAATGTATGTGAAAATGACGGAGGAGCGGGAACGGTCTATTTTTGAATTCGTAGACGACGTCAAGCCTGCTGCTGAACAAGCGGCAAAAGCCGTCAATGAAACAGCGGAAGTTTCCTTTAATTTGCAGTCTGCTTCCGGAACAGCCCCGCAAACATTGACATTCAGCGTTCGTGACACTGATTCAAATCGTTTAACGGAATCCATTGAACAAATTCAGTCAGAAGTAGAAACGATTGAAGGTGTAACGGATGTACAAACGGACCGGGATGAAACGGTGCAGGAAATTCAGATGACGGTGAATCGGGAAGAAGCACAGTCAGCCGGCTTTGCCCCTGCTCAAATTGCCCAGATCGTTAATAATGCCACGCGTGGTGTGTTTGCTACACAAATCATTGAAAGCGAGACATCGGAAGTAAAAACGGTGTTTGTTCGATATGATGAAGAGGTGACAGCAAATTTAGAGAAATTAAGACAAATGCTCGTCAAAACACCAGCAGGCAATTTCGTTCCGCTTGAATCGCTGGCCGACATTGCCGTGACCGACGGACCTGTTAATATCCGGCACATTGAGGGCCAGGATGCGGTTCAGTTCACGGTCACGTATGGAGCGGATGAAAACCTGGGTGACATTTCAACGGCTGTTGACGAAAAGGTGGAAAGCCTTAACTTGTCAGAAGAGACGGTTCTGTCTTACAGTGGCGACCAGGAGCTGTTGGATAACTCCAAGGACGATATGATTATGGCAATGGTGTTAGCGGTTGTGCTGATTTACATTGTTATGGCGGCCCAATATGAGTCCTTTAAATATCCGTTCGTTATCATGTTTACTGTGCCTCTTATGGTGATTGGCGTGGCCTTGTCTCTTATTGTCGCACAATTGCCGCTTAGCATTCCGGCTATTATCGGTGTGCTCATTCTCGTCGGCATTGTTGTCAATAATGCGATCGTCATTGTGGACTATATTTTGCAGCGGAAGCAGGAAGGCTATTCAGGGACAGAAGCGATTGTCCAATCGGTAAAAGATCGGGTGCGCCCTATTTTAATGACCGCTCTGACAACCATCCTTGGCTTAATTCCGCTGGCTTCCGGAATTGGTGATGGAACGGAAATCAACCAGCCGATGGGCATCACGGTTATTGGCGGCTTAATTTCCAGTACGTTCTTAACTCTATTCGTCATTCCCGTTGTGTTCAGTTTGTTTGATAAAGAAACGCGCAGAAAAAAACAGTTTACAGAAGAATCATAAAGCCGTATAATAAACCATGTAGAAAAATTGAATTTTCTTTTGACGAATAGTCGAAGGGGAGTAGCGTTAGGTGTATACCTAAAACAGTGTCGTCAATTCATGGATCTGCTATCCATCGGCACTGTTGGCATGAAGACGAGACATGCTCAGCGAGACCTTTGCCTGTACCCACAGGCAGAGGTCTCGCTTTTTGTTTTCTTGCTGGGCTATTGAGTTCAATTTAACGGAAGGAGAGAGACGTTTGGATACAGCATTATTACTCGAATACGCATGGGTGCTCGGTGTCCTCATTATTCTTGAGGGGATTTTAGCAGCTGACAATGCCGTCGTTATGGCGGTTATGGTGAAGCATTTGCCAAAAGAAGAACAGAAAAAAGCATTATTTTACGGCTTGCTGGGAGCTTTTGTTTTCCGGATTGCCGCCCTATTCTTGATTTCATTCCTTGTACAGGTTTGGCAAGTACAGGCTCTAGGCGCCCTTTACTTGTTCTTCATCTGCTTTAGTCATTTGTACAAAAAGTGGAAGGAACGAGAAGAATCCATCGAAGGACATGGCATTGAGAAAAAAGAAGCAAAAGGCTCTTCTTTCTGGATGACCGTGTTGAAAGTAGAAATTGCTGATATTGCGTTTGCGATTGATTCTATGCTGGCGGCTGTTGCGCTTGCAGTGACGCTTCCAGAGACAGGATGGGGTCAAATAGGCGGTATCGATTCCGGTCAATTCCTCGTCATGTTCCTTGGCGGATTTGTCGGAGTCGTGATCATGCGTTTTGCGGCCACTTGGTTCGTCCGTGTTCTTCAAAAATACCCGACACTCGAAACCGCTGCTTTCTTAATTGTCGGCTGGGTTGGGGTAAAGCTTGCTGTATTCACCCTTTCGCATCCATCGCTTGCCATCCTCGATCAGCATTTCCCGGAATCAAAACCGTGGAAAATTACGTTCTGGGTTGTGCTTGTTGGAATTGCCGTTGGCGGCTACCTTGTTGCTCGTGCTAAAGGGCCTGAACAAAATATTGAAGAGACAGGTCTTTAATCCAAACACTCCGAATGGCATCATTCGGAGTGTTTTTTTTTGTTTGAAAGAACAAAATAAAGCGTATATATATAACTATCAAATAGTGAAATGAGGATATGACGATGGACTTAAAAACAGGCAGATTGTATTGGCCGGCTACATATAAAGAACCACAAGCTTACCCGAGTGTAGAAGCAGATCTAGAATGCGATGTGGTGATCATCGGGGCGGGTGTGTCAGGTGCCTGCACCGCTTACGAGCTAAAGGATACCGGACTTGATGTAATCGTGATCGACAAACGCACAGTGGCTGCTGGCAGCTCCAGCGCGAACACAGGACTGCTCCAGTTTTCAAATGATCAGCTTTTGTTTGAAGCGATCCGTTCATTTGGGGAAAAGGCAGCCGTAGATCACTATTGGCGCTGTTATGATGCCATCAGCCGGCTTCGTGATGAAATCGTTCCGTCTCTTTCCGTTGATCCGGATCTGATTATGAGAGACAGCTTGTTTTTTGCCAGCAACGAAGAGGAAAAAGAAGTGGTGGAGCAGGAATACCAGGCTCTCAAAAAAGCCGGATTCGATGCAACGTATCTTGAACCGGATGAAATGGAAAAATGGGTTCCGTTCAAACGGCCAGCCGCCATGCTGACAAAAGGGGACGCAGAAGTGAACCCGTATAAGCTGACGTATGGCTTAATTCAGGCGGCAGCTGATTCGGGTGTCCGCATTTTTGAACAAACAGAAGTGTTCCTGAAAAAAGCGGACGACGAAGGGGTGCTGCTTCGGACGGAAGGCGGCTACATCATTAAAGCGAAAAAAGCAATCTTTTCCCAGGGGTATGAAACGCAGGAAACCGTAAAGGAAAAAAACGCCGTTATTGAAAGCAGCTATGCCATTGTAACCAACCAGCTAAAAGATTTGTCTTTTTGGAAAGATAACGTCATGATTTGGGAATCGGCCCGACCTTATTTCTATGCGCGGTCAACGGCGGATGGACGTATTGTGATGGGAGGGCTTGATGAACGGACGTCAGATCCGGACAAGCGCGATCAAATGATTGTCTCTAAGCGAAAGCAGCTGCTTGCTGAAATTGAAAGCTGGTTTCCACAGCTGAAGGGAGAGGTTCAGGCTGATTTTGAATGGAGCGGCTCATTCGCCCATATGCACGACGGACAGCCGGTGATCGGTCAGTACGACCGGGTGCCGAACAGCTATTTCCTGCTCGGATACGGCGGCAACGGCATCGTTTACAGCCTGTTTCTATCTAAATTAATCGCCCGGCATTTAATGGGGGAAAAGGATGAAGCCTTTTCCTTTTACTCACACGAGCGGGTGTATGAAACAACCTGAAGGAGCTTGGGACAGAAGAGAAGGATTTGAATAGAAGAAAAAGCCGAACGATCACATCGTTCGGCTTTCTTTAATAAGCTGTTTCGGCTAATGATTCAGTTAGAAAGAATAGTCTTGATCCTGTGCCGTCCGGGTTAAAGTAAGCGAGCAGCCAGCCGTCTTTTTGTATCCATTCCCCGTTTTTCTTCTGCATCGCAACAGGCTCAAGAATGGTATGCTTATGAAGCTCTTTTTCGCGCAGCTTCAGTGAGGCAAAAGATTCACCAAGCAGTTCTGGGCTGTTCGCGAGCTTATTATACAATGCATTTTGAACATCCCCTGCTTCAGAATCCCACCATGGCTTGCGCGGCTTAAAGCGCTGGTTGTGCAGGTAATCATATTTCATAATGCTTTCTGCCTGATGTGCAGCATGCGGATAAGCCGACAGCAAAAAGGCATGAAGCCGCTTGAATAAATCTTCAAGCTGATGCCCGATTCTGCCCCAGCCCTGTTCCTCCCAATAAGCACCGAAGTCCTGGAAAAAGTCGAATGGAGACCGAGCAAGAAAGTGCACGATATAATCGATCGTTTCATCTGTGCGGTGATCGTTCCAATACTTTTCAAGCACATCCTCTGTTTGTTTAATCCGGATCACATCGTCAAACGGCAGAACCCGGTTTGACAGCATCTCGTACGGGGCTTGGTCCATGTATTCATAGCCATACTGGCGCGCACTGAGACGAAGGCCTGTACCGCGAAGCAGCTTTAAAAAGCCGAGCTGCATTTCTTCCGGACGCAGGGCAAACACATCATTAAATGTGTTGCGGAAGGAGGAGTAGTCTTCCTCTGGCAAGCCGGCGATCAAGTCTAAATGCTGATCGATTTTGCCGCCGTCCTTCACCATCGTGACCGTTCGAACAAGCTTATCCCAGTTTTGCTTTCGCTGCACCAGCTCATTCACGCCATCATTCGTGGACTGAACGCCGATTTCAAACCGGAACAAACCGGCTGGTGCGTTCTCATTTAAAAATTGAATAACTTCAGGGCGCATAATATCGCCTGTTATTTCAAATTGAAACACGGTGCCGGGAACATGCTCGTCAATTAAAAATTGAAACATCTCCATCGCATAGCTGCGGCTAATATTAAACGTGCGATCCACAAATTTAATCGTTTTGGCTCCGTTGTTCATCAAGTAGCGAATATCTTCCTTTACTTTTTCGCGGTCAAAATAACGGACGCCTGTTTCAATGGAAGACAAGCAAAACTGGCAGCGGAACGGGCAGCCCCGGCTCGTTTCAATATACGTAATTCGTTTGCCGAGTGAATCCCGGTCTTCCGGAAATCGAAACGGGGAAGGCATATCACGCAGATCAATTTTATTTGTTTGCGGACGGATTTCCTGCTTGCCATTCTCTCTGTACGCTATACCCGGAACAGAAGAGAAGTCCTGTTCTCCTGACAATTGATCGAGCAGCATACGAAATGTTTTTTCGCCTTCTCCTATAACGATAAAGTCTACGTCCTGCAAGCGTTCAAGCCAGTAAGGCACATCATATGTGACTTCAGGGCCGCCAAAGATAATGGTGCACTCAGGCAGTACTTTTTTCAGCATGCCGGCTACCCGAATCGATTCCTCGATATTCCAGATGTAGCAGCTGAATCCGACCACATCAGGCTTTTGGCTGTACAGGTCCGATACAATGTTCATCACCGGGTCTTTGATCGTATATTCGGCAATTCGAATGTTGTACGCATCCTCGCAATACGATTTTAAATAGCGGATGGCGAGATTCGTATGGATGTATTTTGCATTTAATGTGCAAACAGTAATATTCACGATTTCTTCTCCTTTTTTGTTAAAAAGCCAGGCCTTTTCTGTTCAAGGAATGGCCGGAACAGAGCAGCGGTCAGCGGTGAAGCTAAAATGAGTGTTAACACAACCGCCGTTATAAACAGAACAAACAGCGAAGGGGGCAGCTCGAGTGTATCCACACGGCGCGACGACTGAACAAAAAAGCCATGCAGCAGGTATACATATAACGTGTTTCGTCCCCACGACGTAAAGAAAAATGGCTTTCTTGGCACGAACGACAAACAAAATGCAATCATGATCACATTCAATGCATACACAAGCAGCCGGTACGTCAATCCTTCTGCCGCTCCCGCTTCGAGTGCAGCGTAGGACTTTGATCCGAATAGCCATTCAATTTGAAGATGGGTGTGATCGTAAAAATAAACGAACAGAATGACCGCTGCGACAAGCAGGGGCAGTCTGACGGACAGCTTGAATAACGGCTGAAACCATTCTTTTTTTACGTAATATCCGGCTAGAAAGAACGGGAAAAATACAAATGTCCGGCCGATGCTCAGCACAGTGAGCGACTCGGTAACCAGCCCGATCAAAAAACCAGCGGCAAGAGCAAGCAGCATAGCAGGGAGCGGCTTCAGCCACTTTACCGCGCCGAGCAGCAGGACATGCCAGAAAAACAAGCTGATTAAAAACCAGAGTGACCATTCCGGTATGAGCAGGCTGACGGAAGGGGCATCCTCGTGTTCAATCCAATAATAAAAAACAGCGTAAATAACCTGGAAGATCACGAGGGGAATCAGCAGCTTGCCGGCTGTTTTTTTTATGTAGCCGGGGCGCATAATTCCTTTGGCAAAAAAACCGGAAATGAAAATAAACGCCGGCATATGAAACGAATAAATCGTCATATATAACGCATAGATCGTCGGATTGTCATAAACATATGGCCTCATTAAATGGCCGAATACGACCAGAAAAATAAGAAAAAACCGTACATTATCAAAATATTCATCACGCTTTTTCATCATCCATCACCTGTACAATAGGATAAACACATGACGCTATTATACACGACGGTGATAAGAAATCGAGTGAAAACTAAAAGCAGAAAAAAGAAAAGAACAGTTAGCACTTTAAAAATGGAAAGAAAATGTGTAACGTATAGTGAGAAAAAATGAATTAGACAGGGGAATAAAAAATGAGCGACAGCCAATCATCCTTAAAGTTATTTATCGTGCTTTCACGTGCTTATAAAGTGGTCAATGAACAAGTCAACGCGTCCATCCAAAAATCGGGGCTGAATCCAACTGAATTTGCTGTTTTAGAACTGTTGTATCATAAAGGACCACAGCCGCTTCAGCATATTGGCGGCAAGATTTTGCTGGCGAGCGGAAGCATTACGTACGTTGTTGATAAATTGGAAAAAAAGAACCTGCTCAAGCGCGTGTCCTGTCCGACAGACCGGCGCATTACACACGCATCGATTACAGAAGAAGGGACTGAGCTCATCGAACGCCTTTTCCCGGATCATGAGCAAAATATTCACGAGCTGATCAGTGTACTGTCAGAGGAAGAAGTAGAGCAGGCGACAGCTATTTTAAAAAAACTCGGCCTTTCTATTAAAAATCTATCATAAGCTTTTTTGCTCAATCTGAGTTTTGTATGGTAAAATAACTCGGATTGATGAAAGGGGCTTTACAAAATGGCTTTATGGAAAGACGGGCGTTTCATTCTCGGGGTTGCTGCCGCTTATATTCTTTTATATGTAACCTTCCTGGACAAAGATATTTTCTGGTATATTTACACGGCAGCTTCCTTGTTTTTTATAAGTATTTCGATTGTCAGTGAATCGATTGACGATCAGCAGAATACCAATCGTTTTATGCTGTATGGCGTGGCTTCAGGTGTGGTGTTATACGCATTATTTGCAGCAGGCTACGCGCTTTTAAAGCTGCTGCCTGTTTCGGCCGAAGAGCACGTTTCTTCTATCTATGCGCTTTTCAGCCCCGTTTTTATATGGCATTATATTGTGCTTGTGCTCATTATTATTCCGGGTGAAGAACTGTTTTTCCGAGGATTTATTCAAAAAAGACTGACTCATTATATGAATCAATGGATCGCGATGCTTCTTGCAGCCCTGTTTTACGCATCCATTTATATCTTTTCAGGTGAATGGCTCTGGATGGCAGCGGCTCTCGTCGGAGGTCTTTTCTGGGGAACGCTGTACATATGGCGGAAAAGCATTCCGCTGCTGATCATTTCCCACTTGATCTTTGACCTGCTGTTTATCGTCTTTTTCCCGTTGGCTTAACAATAGACATATTCAACGAAGGCGCAATTCAAAAAGAATTGCGTTTTTTTTGTTGAGCAAAATAGTTGAAAGTCAGGAAAGGTCAAAGTATAATCAGATTATAGTCAAAGATAGTCAAAGTCAAATCAAAGGGGATGACGTGGATGAAATGTCAAAAATGCCAGCAGCATGAAGCGAATGTGCAGATGAGTGTCCGGGTCAATGGACAGTCTAATCAATATTACTTGTGTGATGAATGTTTTCAAAAAGAAAAACAAGCCGTTGGAGGAATGAAGATGAACTTTCAATCATTTGGCTTTCCGTTTGATGAATTGATGAAGCAAATGCAGGCCGGACAGCCGCAGCAATCGATGAAGCAGGCACCCCCAGCAGAAGCGGACCGCGGAGGCGGAGGTATTCTGGATCAATATGGCCGGAACCTGTCTTCGTTAGCCCGTGCGGGATTAATCGATCCGGTGATCGGCCGTGATAAAGAAGTGAGCCGAGTCATTGAAATATTAAATAGAAGAAATAAAAACAATCCGGTTTTAATTGGCGAGCCGGGTGTCGGAAAAACAGCAATCGCAGAAGGCCTTGCGAGCTGCATTGCAGAAGGGCGTGTACCGAACAAGCTGTTAAATAAGGAAGTATTTGTATTAGATGTGGCCTCTCTCGTTGCCGGTACCGGTGTAAGAGGGCAATTTGAAGAGCGGGTAAAACAGGTGATTTCAGAAGTGAAAGAGCGGAAAAACGTGCTTCTTTTTATTGATGAAATCCACCAGCTGGTCGGCGCAGGCTCGGCAGAGGGCTCGATGGATGCAGGCAATATATTAAAGCCAGCCCTTGCAAGAGGCGAATTGCAGCTGATTGGCGCCACGACGCTGAAAGAATACCGTCAAATTGAAAAAGATGCCGCACTCGAACGCCGTTTTCAGCCGGTTCAGGTAGCCGAACCAACTGTTGAGGAAACGGTGAAGATTTTAAAGGGTCTTCAAAAGCACTACGAAGACTACCATCAAGTATCCTATACAGATGAAGCCATTAACGCATGTGCGAGCCTTTCCCATCGTTACATTCAAGACCGGTTTTTGCCGGATAAAGCGATTGATCTGCTCGATGAATCCGGTTCGAAGATGAACCTGACAATTGATCACACAGATACCGCTTCGCTGCAGGAACAGCTTTCAAACGTGATGAAGCAAAAAGAAGCGGCCTTGAAAAAAGAAGCATATGAAGAAGCCGCAAAATGGCGCGATGAAGAAGCTGCGCTTGAGCAGCAATTGGCAAAAGGAGAATCCTCAGCTTCTCACACGCCGGAAGTAACAGCAGAATTGATTCATTCGTTAATTGAAAGCAAAACCGGTATTCCTGTTGGAAAGCTTCAGCAAAATGAGCAGGAAAAAATCAAGCACCTGGAGGCTCATTTAACAGGGAAGGTCATTGGCCAGGAAGCCGCAGTGCAAAAAGTGGCTAAAGCTGTTCGCCGCAGCCGGGCTGGATTAAAAGCAAAAAACCGCCCGATCGGCTCGTTTTTATTTGTTGGACCAACAGGCGTCGGGAAAACAGAATTAACGAAAGCGCTGGCTGAAGAGCTGTTCGGCTCGAAGGAAGCGCTCGTGCGTCTCGACATGAGTGAGTTTATGGAAAAGCACAGTGTATCAAAGCTTATTGGGTCACCTCCGGGCTACGTTGGATTTGAAGAAGCCGGGCAGCTGACAGAAAAAGTGCGGCGCAATCCGTACAGCATCATTTTGCTGGATGAAATCGAAAAAGCGCATCCGGACGTTCAGCACATGTTCCTGCAAATCATGGAAGATGGCCGTCTGACTGACAGCCAGGGGCGTACAGTAAGCTTTAAGGAAACAGTGATTATTATGACGAGCAATGCAGGTGCCGGCAGAAAGAATGTAACGGTTGGGTTTGACAAACGGTCAGAAGAATCTTCGACAGGCATCCTTGAGTCATTAGCCGATTATTTTAAACCGGAATTTTTAAACCGTTTTGATTCGATTATTGAGTTTGATGCTCTTGGCAAGGAGCAGCTCGTACACATTGTGGATTTAATGATGGAGGAATTGAATGACATGATGGCCGAACAGGACTTGTCGATTGAGGTGCAGAAAGAGGTGAAAGATAAGTTAGCTGAGCTTGGCTACAGCCCGCAATTTGGTGCGCGTCCACTTCGCCGCGTGATCCAGGAGCGGATCGAAGACAGCATTGCTGACTTGATCCTGGACCATCCACATGCAAAGCGCTTTGAAGCAGTGCTTGAAGAAGATAATATTAAGATTAAAGCGATGTAACGAACAAAAAAAAGAGCGGATATTGCGTCCGCTCTTTTTTTTCATGAATAGACGATGATATAGTTTTTATGGTTAACAACCGTTTTTTCTTCTAATTCAAGCTCTTCGAAATCCTCCATAATGGTGAGATCAACGATAACGGAGTTTTCATTTACTTTTTCGACGATCCCGCGAAGACCGTCTCTAAATTCGATAATGTTGCCGACTTCTGCTTTTGTCATCTATTTCGCTCCTTTTCGACAATTGACGATACCATTTTTGCTCGTTTTCTTTTATAATAAAAGACGTCAGCGAAAGGTATTAAAATAGATTTTGCCTTATTTTTTGAAAATAGTAAAGGATTTTACACTGTGTTGTGTTAATTTTTTGACTATTTTGATAGGAGGATGGTAGATTGACGTCCGAACAAGCTGTTCAAACAATCGAAGCCCTTCGTACAGGGGCTGAGACACGGGTGAAAGTTCAAAAAGAAGACTTTCTGGTTTTCCGGCAGGAACTCATTATACAGCCTGATTTCAAACAGTTCCGTGGAATCGCCAGGCACGGAGGCAATACTGAATACGAATATATGCAAACACCCAGAAGCTGAGGAGTGAGAATATGTTTGAAGGAAAAACAGTCATTGTCACTGGAGGAGCAAAAGGGATAGGAAGAGCAGTTGCACGGGCTTTTGCGCAAAAAGGTGCCATTACGTTTATTTTAGATACAGACGAAAAAGCGGGAAAAGCAGCTGTCCTGGAATGGGAAGCAGAAGGGCTTGAAACGGCTTTTTACAAGGCGGATGTAGCAAATATAGAAGAAGTAGCGTCTATTTTTGCTCAAATAGTTGAAAAATGCGGTGAAATTGATATTCTTATTAATAATGCAGGCGTTTCTTCATTTGGCTCTATCTGGGACATAAAAGTAAGTGACTGGGACAAAATAATGACCACCAATGCAGCAAGTGTTTTATTTCACTCTCGTGAAGCGGCAAAGTATATGAAAAAAGGCAGTGCAATCGTGAATTTGTGCTCGACCCGTCAAAGCATGTCTGAAGCCAACACTGAATTGTACTCAGCGTCTAAAGGCGCTATCTATTCGTTGACTCACGCGCTTTCCATCACATTAAGCGAAAAAGGAATTCGTGTGAACAGCATTAGTCCGGGCTGGATTGAAACAGGGGATTATGACGGGCTGCGTCCGGAAGACCATGAGCAGCATCCGGCTGGCCGGGTTGGCAAACCGGATGATATTGCAAAAGCTTGTTTATATCTGGCTGATCCGGATAATTCATTTGTAACAGGTGAAAACCTGGTCATTGATGGCGGCATGACCCGTAAAATGATTTACCGGCCTTGACTTTTTTGTTTCTTCAGCTGTTCTTTTGTGTACACTTTTAAGGAAGAAACAATTTGATCACGCAATGCACTGCTGCCGTCACTTTGCACACCGTATTCAAACGATCCGCCGGCGTTGCGTTTACGAATCAGCTGTCCGGTGAAGTGAATGAGAGTGCCAGCCAGCTGAAAGGAAAAGATGAGAATAAACTCGTCTTTCAGCTCTATATCCGTTTTTGAAGCGGCTCTCATTCCATTTGGGCTAATATCCAGAATGTACGCGTCGAATGTTTGGATTTTTACTTTCGTGTCGTTTATATACTGATATACTTCGCATATAGCGGGAATCGACTCAGGAAAAACGTAGCGGAAAGCTTCCTGTCTTTTATAATACATGATAAAATCTCCCTTGTTTTGTCTATATTTGTCTATTCTAAAAGATTCATGCAGGAAGAGCAATACAAGAAAGCTCGATCATTGAGGGAAATTGAATTTAGTGCTATTCTCTATGAAGAAAATGATGAAGGAGAGACAATATAATGTCGAAAAAAACATTTACCGTAACAGCCGATACAGGAATCCATGCACGTCCCGCTACACTGCTTGTACAGGCAGCCAGCAAATATTCAAGTGATGTGAACCTTGAATTTAACGGGAAAAAAGTGAACTTAAAATCAATCATGGGCGTTATGTCACTAGGAATCGGCAAAGGGGCTGAAATTGTCATTTCTGCTGATGGCAATGATGAGGAAGCAGCGATTAATGCAATTGACACATTGCTGAAAAGCGAAGGGCTGGCAAACTGATGGCGGCGATATTAAAAGGAATCGGCGCATCTGACGGAATTGCCTTTGCGAAAGCGTATCGCTTAATGGAGCCGGATTTAACGGTTGAAAAAAAAGACGCAGCAGATGTTGCAGCTGAAGCAGACCGTTTCCGCGCAGCCTTGAAAAAATCAGAAGCAGAGCTGGAAGTCATTAAAGAAAAGGCACGAAAAGATTTGGGCGATGACAAAGCGGCTATTTTTGAAGCGCATCTTCTTGTCCTGAATGATCCTGAACTAACGGGCCCGATTGAAGACAAGATCAAATCAGATGCTGTGAATGCGGAATTTGCCCTGGAAGAAACAGCGAACATGTTTATTGGCATGTTTGAAGCGATGGACAACGAATACATGAAAGAGCGCGCAGCAGATATTAAAGACGTGACGAAGCGTGTGCTGGCGGCTTTATTGGGTGTTGATCTTCCTGCACCAGCCCTCATCGCAGAGGAAGTTGTGGTGGTAGCGGAAGATTTAACACCATCGATGACGGCGCAGTTAAACCGTGAATTCGTGAAAGGTTTCACGACAGATATCGGCGGCCGTACATCCCATTCGGCGATTATGGCGCGTTCATTGGAAATTCCTGCCGTAGTGGGAACGAAAAATGCTACAGCTGATATTCAAAATGGAGATCTTATTATTATTGATGGCCTTCAAGGCGAAGTCCACATCAATCCAACAGAAGAAGTAGCAGCAGAATATAAAAAGCGTGCAGAAGCGTACGCGAAGCAAAAAGCGGAGTGGGCAAAGCTTGTCAACGAAGAAACCGTGACAGCAGACGGCCATCATGTGGAGCTTGCAGCGAACATCGGAACGCCTGCTGATCTTGACGGCGTCAAATCGAATGGCGGAGAAGGCGTCGGCTTATACCGTACTGAATTTTTGTACATGGGCCGTGACAACCTGCCAACAGAAGAAGAGCAGTTTGAATCATACAAAGCCGTTCTAGAAGGCATGGAAGGCAAGCCAGTAGTTGTCCGGACACTCGATATCGGCGGTGACAAAGAGCTTCCATACTTGAATCTGCCGCATGAAATGAATCCGTTCCTCGGCTTCCGTGCGATTCGTCTTTGCTTAGAGGAGCAGGATATTTTCCGTACACAGCTTCGTGCCTTGCTTCGTGCCAGCGTATATGGAAACTTAAAAGTCATGTTCCCGATGATTGCAACCGTCAATGAATTCCGTCAGGCAAAAGCGGTTCTTTTGGAAGAACGTGCGAAGCTTGAGGCAGAGGGAACAGCCGTTGCAGAACACATTGAGCTTGGCATTATGGTTGAAATCCCATCAACCGCAGTTATTGCGGATCTGTTCGCGAAGGAAGTGGATTTCTTCTCAATCGGAACGAATGACTTGATTCAATACACGATGGCAGCAGACCGCATGAATGAACGCGTGTCCTACTTGTACCAGCCATACAATCCTTCTATTTTGCGCCTGGTGAAAATGGTGATTGAAGCAGCGCATAAAGAAGGCAAATGGGCGGGCATGTGCGGTGAAATGGCTGGAGACGAAACAGCGATTCCATTGCTTTTAGGTCTTGGTCTTGACGAATTCTCCATGAGCGCAACATCGATCTTAAAAGCACGTGCGCAGCTGAAAAACCTGTCGAAAACAGACATGGAAACACTAGCTGCAAAAGCAGTAGAAATGTCTACGGCTGAAGAAGTAGTGGAACTTGTTCAAGCGATCGAAAAAAAATAAGAAAAAAAGGTGTAAAAAAGAAAAAAGCGGGAATAATACTAACGTAACCAGTTTTTCATTCTCCATTTCTCTCACTTTTGCCCGGACGAACGCCGTCCGGGCTTTTTTATGTCGAAATAAAAGCCGAACAACTGTGAAGTGCAGTCGTTCGGCTTCCTAGTGTTGAAAAACAAACACGTCAAGAAAAACCAGATATTTTTTCCTTTTTTCTTAGCGAGGAAAAGGCTGTTTCTCTTTACACATACCCTTGCATTAAAATGTTTTAATGAACGCTTCGATACGGGAAAGACCTTCTTTTATTTCTTCAATCGTACACGCATAGGACAAGCGGAACCAGCCTTCACCTGCTGATGAGAAAGCACTGCCCGGCACAACAGCCACTTTGTATTCTTTCGCTAAGGTTAGGCAGAAGTCGAAGGAAGAGCCGTTATAGGCATCGGGAACTTTGACGAAAAAGTAAAAAGCGCCGTCTGGATTTACGGTGTGAAGCCCTGCTTTTTGCAGCGCAGCATAAGTGGCGTCCCGTCGTTTTTTATACTCCTCACGCATGACAAGGGCATCATCTATTCCATCGGTCAGCGCCGCAATCGCTGCTTTTTGTGAAATAGAGGTAGCGCAGGATACGTTGTACTGATGAACCTTTAGCATATGCTGGGCAATGGCTTTTGGCGCGAACAGGAGCCCAATTCGCCATCCCGTCATGGCATGTGACTTGGACAAGCCATTGATGACAATCGTTTGCTCCTGCAAGAATGATGCGATCGAAGTGTGAGCACGTTCAAAAACGATTTCGCTGTATATTTCATCAGCTAAAATAAACAAGCTGTGCTTTTTCGCAAGATCCGCTATGTCCTTCAGCTCCTGCTCTGACAGGCTTACACCGGTTGGATTGGACGGATAAGGTAGAATGATGACTTTTGTTTTGGCTGTCAGCTGCTCCTCAATAAGCGCTGCGGTCATCCGAAAGGCATTGGCCGTTGTATCGACCATGACGGGCTTCGCTTCGCATAAATGAATGATTGGCTCGTAGCCCGGGTAAACAGGGCCCGGCAGGATCACTTCATCACCCGGCTCTAAAATGGTTCTAAGCGCAATATCAATTGCCTGGCTTGCTCCGACCGTCACAATCACTTCACTTGCTTCATCGTACTGTACGGCATATTTTTTTTCATAAAAAGCCGCCGCGGCTTTCTTCAGCTCGGGAAGACCGGCATTAGGGGTATAAACCGTTTCATTTTGTTCAATAGCTTGAATACCTGCTTGTTTAATATGTGACGGTGTGTGGAAGTCAGGCTGTCCGATTGTCAGGGAGATCATGTCTTTTTGCGCCCCAACCAGGTTGAAAAATTTTCGAATGCCAGAAATTTCAATGTCTTTTACACGACTATTTAAACGATGTTCCATTTGTAAACCACCTTTATGTATTCTAATGTTATTATAATGTAAATTTTTCGGTTATATATTAAAGAATTTTAAACTTTTCCATTATCGACAATTTTTTAATTCATGATATAGTAAAATAAAAAACGTAAGGGGACTAATGGCTTATGACAAATGATTACGGTGTGTTGCTTGAAACGGGAACGAATGAGCTTGAAATCGTAGAATTTGAAGTGCAGGGAAACAAATACGGCATTAACGTCATGAAAGTGAAAGAGATTATTCAGCCGATGGAGATTACCTTTGTGCCGCATGCTCATTCACATATCGAAGGGATCATTCAGCTCCGCGGTGAAGTGCTTCCGGTCATTGACATGGCAAAAGTACTGGGAATGGCACCTTCTGAAAATCAATCCGTTGATAAGTATATCGTAACGGAATTTAATCAGCAAAAAGTGGTTTTTCACGTTCAAAATGTGACAAGAATTCACCGGATCTCCTGGAATGATATTGAAAAGCCATCTGAAATGTACCAGGGCGGAAACAATCAAATTATTGGTGTCATTAAAATGGGCGAAAATATGATTCTTTTGATTGATTTTGAAAAAATTGTCGTGGATATAAACCCGCATTCCGGCATTCACATTGATCAAATTAAAAGCCTTGGCGAACGGGAACGCTCAGAGAAAAAGATCATCGTAGCAGAAGATTCACCGCTCCTTCGCAAACTGATTCATGATACGCTTCAGGAAGCGGGATATGACCGTGTCGAGTTTTTCGAAAACGGTCAGCTGGCCTATGACTATTTAGAAGCAGAGCTTGAGCGGGAAAACCCGTTTGAGAATGTCCAGCTGCTCGTGACAGATATCGAAATGCCAAAGATGGATGGCCATCATTTAACAAAGCGGATTAAAGAACATCCGGTGCTGAAACAGCTTCCCGTCATTATCTTTTCATCACTCATTACAGACGAGCTCCGTCATAAAGGAACAGGCGTCGGCGCAGATGCGCAAGTAAGCAAGCCTGAAATTGCCCGGCTCGTCCAGCATATCGACAAGCTTGCTTTGTAAAAAAAGAAAGGACGCTGGCTTGACGGCAGCGTCCTTTCTTTTTGAACTAATAGGATTGTCCGAGCGGTTTGAAAACAGGCTTTGTGTACTTTTTAGGTCCTGGAGGCTTTTTTTGTTTGGGCCGTTCCTCTTTCATGCCGGTATACGCTTCAAGAATCCCTTTTGCTTTGGATAAGCTCATGGAGCAGCGGGGGTTTCGAATGTGATCGTTTAACTGTCCCAGATGCGGCAGCTTCGCAAAGTCTTCTTTGCATGGGGGCATATGAAATGTGTATTCTCCGCATAAGACGAGAACATCAGACTGCTGTCGGCTGTTTTTTGGGTTTCGGGAAAAGTGGAGGCCTTTTTTGACGGCTTTGCCTTCTTTGATCATTTTCAAGAGAGCATTCTTTTTTAACGAGTATAGATATTTTGGATTCACCGCCGTTTTTGCGTGACGGTTCACGGTAAAAATCGCTTTGGCGAGGGTATCGTCTGGTGAAGGTCTGGTGAAGGGTTCTGATTGTGTGCTCAAAGTAGTGACTCCTTTCATCTTCATTTTTTCTTATTATATACTGTTTATACCCAATTTGGAAGCATCCATGCGGGTTTGCGTGGTATATTGAAAGGGGAAAATGAATAAAAAATGAAAGCGGGAACTACAATGAATCAAAGCAAAACAGCGATTATTGACATCGGATCCAATACGGTTCGGCTCGTTTTATATAAAGAACACGGCTCGGCCATTGAAGAATTTCGAAATGTAAAAGCGCCGCTCAGACTGCGCCGCTTTTTGGACGAAAGCAGTGAAATGAGTGAGGAAGGGGTAAGTCTCCTTCTCGAAGCCTTGAAAAACTTCCGCGAGGTGCTCGATTTCTACGAAGTGACAGAAGTGGAATGTACCGCGACTGCAGCTGTACGACAGGCAGCGAACCGGGAAGCCATTATTGAACGGGTGAAGAAGGAAACCGGGTTTCAAGTTCGGCTGCTGTCAGGCGAGGAAGAAGCCTATTACGGCCTTTCGGCGGTGTTGAAGACGATGCCGGCAGACAGTGGCCTGACGATTGATATCGGCGGCGGGAGTACAGAGATTACCTTATTTGAAAACAGAGTATTAAAACATTCCTTCAGCTTTCCATTTGGCGTTGTTTCATTGAAGGAGCAGTTTATCGCGGAAGACCGGATGAAGCCAAAAGAGCAAAAGAAAATGGCCGAATATATTCAAGCAGAGCTGCAGAAATTCGATTGGCTGGACCAGGCACCGGATGGCATCATCGCCGCGATCGGCGGAAGTGCCCGTAACCTGGCCAATGTGCAGCAGCTGAAAGAAAATTACCCACCACTTGGTGTCCACGGCTATGAGCTGACAGTGGACGCATTGGACCAGCTTCGATCAGAGCTGTCGCCGCTTTCTTATTCGGAATTTGAGAAAGTGGACGGACTTTCAAATGAGCGGGCTGATTTGATTTTGCCGGCTATTGAGGTTTTTTACCAGCTGGCTGTACATACAAAAGCAAAAGGGCTGCTCGTCAGCTCGCGGGGACTCCGGGACGGTATTGTGCTTGAACGGACCAAGTCCGGGTCATGGGACACGGCGGAGGATGTGAAACGAAACGGGGTCCAGCGGCTTTTAACTGTTTATGGGCATGATCGAGAGCATCATTACCAGATGATGAACTTGACGAAAAATATGCTGGCTGGATTCGAGGAAGAAGGTATTTTGTCGATCACTGATAAAGAGCGGTTTTTGATTGAACAAGCGGCAGCGCTCTTTTATTTAGGTGAATATATTTCGTCAAGCTCGAAAAGCCGCCATACGTTTTATTTATTAATTAATTCGCTGTTTGATGGCTTTACACACTGGGAAAAAGCGTATATCTCGCTAACAGCATCTTTTACAAATAATTCAACGCTAAAACAATATTTGGAAGAATTTGACGGCTGGTTTAAAAAAGAAGATGTGCAAAAGATGCGTGAGTACGGAGCACTGTTAAAGCTTTGCTTTAGCTTAAACAGCTCCAAGCGAAGTATTGTAAAGGATTTGAAAATCAATCAAAAAAATGACCGGACGCTTATTACTGTTTTTTGTGAAGGCAGCGAGCTGGCGGAACGGTACCAGAGTGACAAACAAAAGCGTCATTTGGAAAAAGCACTTCAAACGACCATAGGCTTTACGTTTAAACAAATAGAATAAATTGAATTGGGGGATTCCGATGAGTGGACAAGCGGCAGTTGATTTGGCAAATCCAATGTACTACAACAACCGGGAATTAAGCTGGCTTAATTTTAATAAACGTGTACTGGAAGAGTCGTCGGATTTGAATAATCCTCTTTTAGAGCGAATGAAGTTTCTGGCTATTTTCAGCTCGAATATGGATGAGTTTTTTATGGTGCGGGTTGCCGGCTTAAAGGACCAGGTGAAAGCCGGGTTTAACAAGCCGGAAAACAAGGCGGGACTAACGCCCAAGCAGCAGCTGAACCGAATCAGCATAAAAGCGCATGAACTGGTAAGCGTGCAGAACCGGGTGCTCATTGAAGAAATTCTTCCTTCGCTCGAGCAGGAAGGCTTTTATTTGAAAAAGCCGGAGGACATGACAAAGGATCAATTATTGTTCCTGAAGGACTATTTCGACAATGAAGTATTCCCTGTTTTAACGCCGATGGCCATCGATGCCTATCGTCCATTTCCAATGCTGTTAAACAAATCGCTGAACTTAGTGGTCATGCTTGAAAACGATGAACCGGATGCAGAAATGGATCGGGTCGCCATTGTTCAGGTGCCCGGTGTGCTGGACCGGGCAATTGAAGTTCCCTCTGAAAAAAACAACACGTTTGTCCTGCTTGAGGATGTGCTGGAATATTTTATCGACCGGGTGTTCCAAGGCTATACAGTCAAAAACGTTAATACATTCCGCATTACACGGAACGCGGATATGGAAATTCATGAGGAAGGCGCCCGTGACTTGCTGCTTGAGATTGAAAAGGAATTAAAAAAGCGCAAATGGGGAGCGGCTGTCCGTCTTGAAATTAAGTCACAGGATATGGACCAGCACGTGCTCGATTATTTGCTGGAAGAGCTGGAAATTCACTATAAAGATGTGTACGAAATTGATGGTCCGATTGATTTAACCTTTTTGTTTCCATTCACGAAAAAATTAAGCACGCTCCGTGAAGGCTTAACCTATGAAACGTTTATTCCTCAGCTGCCGGAGGATCTTGCTTCACGTGAAGATATTTTTGAAAAAACGCTGCAGCAGGATGTTCTTTTTTACCATCCGTATGAATCCTTCATGCCGGTCGTTGATTTTATCTCACAGGCGGCAGATGATCCTTCTGTTTTGGCCATTAAAATGACACTGTACCGGGTAAGCGGCGATTCGCCGATCATTGAATCGCTGACAAGGGCCGCTGAGAAAGGCAAGCAGGTCACGGTTCTAGTGGAACTGAAAGCGCGTTTTGATGAAGAAAACAACGTCCAGTGGGCAAAGGAGCTTGAAAAAGCGGGCTGCCACGTAATTTACGGCATGCATAATTTAAAAACACACAGTAAGATTACGCTCGTTGTCCGTAAAAGAGCCGGCCAGATTGAACGTTTTGTTCATCTCGGCACGGGCAACTATAATGATGCGACAGCCAAGCTTTACACGGACCACGGCTTGATCACATCCAAAAAAGAATTTGGTGTGGATGCTACGAATTTCTTTAATTATTTAAGCGGCTATATGAACAAGCCGAAGTATAACCATCTTGTTGTGGCACCTTTTGACATACAAGATGCCTTTATTAAACTAATTGATGAAGAAATCGACATTCATAAAAAGCACGGAAATGGCCGGATTATCGCCAAAATGAACTCGTTGACGGACAAGCGGTTGATTATGAAACTGTATGAGGCATCGAATGCAGGCGTTCAAATTGACTGCATTATCCGGGGGATTTGCTGCATGAGGCCGGGTATTCCGGGTGTAAGTGAAAACATTCGCGTCATCAGCATTGTCGGACGCTTCCTGGAACATAGCCGTATTTATTATTTCCATCATAATGGCGAGCGGAAAATCTATTTGTCCTCTGCCGACATGATGACTCGAAATATGATTAAGCGGGTAGAGATTTTATTCCCGATTGTTGATGATTCTTTAAAAGACCGTCTTATTGACTTTCTCCATTTACAAATGTCGGATAACGCAAAAGCGCGCTATCAGGATAACGAGGGGAACTATCATTATGTTGCACATGAGCAGGAGGACCTGTACATCGACAGCCAGCTCGAGTCATTAAACGCGGCATACCGCATACGTGAAGATGAAGAGTAACTAAAAGAAAACCCGCAAAAATCTTTGCGGGTTTTCTTTCGCTTTAATGTCTTTTATCGTGTTACAATAATGAGTGAATAATCATTCATTTATTAAGGAGGGAAAAGGATGAAAGGAAAAACAGTGATTGTTACAGGCGGATCAAGCGGCATGGGGAAATATATGACGAAGCGATTTTTCGATGAAGGAGCAAACGTGCTGATTTGTGGCAGAAACGAAGAAAAGCTGGCTGCAGCAAAAATAGAAATCGCACAGGACTCCGAGCGGTTTCTTACGCACGTGATGGATGTCCGGAAGCCAGAAGAAGCGGTCGGGCTCATTAATAAAGCGGCTGAGGTTTTTGGCGGAATAGACGTATTGATCAACAATGCAGCTGGGAATTTTATTTGTCCGGCTGAAAAGCTGACCCCCAATGGATGGAATGCTGTTATCGATATTGTACTGAATGGCACGTTTTACTGCTCCCAGGCAGCCGGCCATTACTGGATTGAGCATGAGAAAAAGGGCTCTATCATTAACATGGTGGCAACGTATGCCTGGAATGCGGGTGCCGGGGTAGCACATTCGGCTGCAGCAAAAGCAGGTGTGCTTTCCCTGACTCGTACACTAGCGGTAGAGTGGGGGCATCAATATGGAATTCGTGTGAACGCGATCGCACCAGGTCCAATTGAACGGACCGGGGGAGCGGACAAGCTGTGGGAATCAGATGAAGCAGCTCAAAGGACCATCAACAGCGTGCCGCTGCACCGGCTCGGTACACCAGAAGAAATTGCAGGCCTTGCTTTTTATTTGTCCTCAGATGAAGCGGCGTACATTAACGGAGAATGCATTACGATGGACGGAGGCCAGTGGCTGAACCGCTTTCCATTTTAATAGACTGTCAAAAAAAACAGTGGATTCCCGCTGTTTTTTTTGTTATCGCTTTCTTTTTCGTTGACACCCTGTATATACAAGTGATAAAGTGACATTAAGATGTATATACAAGTTTGGAGGGATCTTAAATGGGAGCGTATTCAAAGCAGGCTTCACAAATTGTTGAAGCGGTTGGAGGAAAAGAGAATATTGAAGCGGCTACACATTGTGTCACACGGCTCCGGTTTGCATTAAAGGATGAAAGCAAAGTAGATGAGAAAAAGCTGGAAGAAATTGATGTTGTCAAAGGGTCGTTTTCGGCCAACGGACAATATCAGGTTGTCATCGGACAGGGAACGGTTAACAAGGTGTATCAAGATCTTGTCGACGAAACTGGAATTGGAGAAGCGTCAAAAGATGATGTGAAAAAAGCGTCTGAATCCAATTTAAATCCACTGCAGCGTGCCATAAAAACGCTGGCTGATATTTTTATACCCATTTTGCCAGCCATTGTAACCGCGGGTTTGCTTTTAGGGCTCAATAATATTTTAACCGGACAAGGCATTTTCTTTGAGGAATCGTTAGTTGAACGGTATCCGCAATGGGCGGATATTGCGAGCATTATTAACTTGATCGCGAATACAGCCTTTACCTTCTTGCCGGCACTGATTGGCTGGTCAGCTGTAAAGCGCTTTGGAGGAAGCCCGCTGCTCGGCATCGTGCTCGGTTTGATTCTCGTTCACCCAGACTTATTAAATGCATGGTCGTATGGAGCTGCGGAGGAAGCAGGAGAAATTCCAACCTGGAATATTCTTGGCATCACCGTTGAAAAAATCGGCTATCAGGGACAGGTGCTGCCGGTCTTGTTTGCTTCTTACTTACTGGCCAAGATTGAAGTGTTTTTGACAAAGCGTGTTCCGGAAGGCATTCAGCTTTTGGTTGTTGCGCCTGTTGCTTTGCTGATCACAGGATTCGCTGCTTTTATTTTGATCGGCCCGGTTATGTTTATCGTCGGCAATGCCATCACAGACAGCGTTATTTACATTTTTGATACGGTGCCGGTTCTCGGCGGGCTCCTTTATGGCGGGCTGTACAGCCTGCTCGTTATTACAGGGATGCACCACACGTTCCTGGCTGTTGATTTACAGCTGGTCGGTTCACAGCTTGGCGGAACCTTTTTATGGCCGATGCTGGCACTTTCCAATATTGCACAGGGTGCGGCTGCGTTGACGATTGGCTTTTTGTCTAAGGAAGAGCGGCTGAAGGGCTTGTCCTACACATCTGCGCTTTCCGCCTTTCTCGGGGTGACGGAGCCGGCTATGTTCGGGGTTAACCTTCGCTTCCGGTACGCCTTTGCGGCTGCCATGATCAGTTCGGCCATTGCCGGTATGTTTATCTCCGTGAACGGTGTACTGGCAAGCACAATTGGAGTTGGCGGAATTCCTGGCTTCCTGGTCATTAGCGAGGGGATGACGTCATTCCTGATTGGCATGGTCATCGTTCTTGTACTGCCCGTTATACTGACATTTGTCTTTTCAAAATTTGCAAAACAAAAATAAAGGGCGCACTTTGCCCTTTTTTTCTTTTAGGAGGCGTAAACAATGAACGAACCATGGTGGAAAAAAAGTGTCGTCTATCAAATTTACCCAAAAAGCTTTAGTGATACGACGGGCAATGGAATGGGGGACATCCCCGGCATCATTGAGAAGCTTGATTACTTGAACGAGCTGGGAGTGGACGTGCTGTGGCTGACGCCTATTTACGCATCGCCTCAGCACGATAACGGCTACGACATAAGCGATTATTATGCGGTAAACCCTGATTACGGAACGATGGAGGATGTGGAGAGGCTTCTATCTGAAGTTCATGCACGTGGCATGAAGCTCGTGATGGATCTCGTTGTTAACCATACGTCAACTGACCACGAATGGTTTCAGCAGGCGAAAAACCCGGATTCCCCTTACCGGAATTATTACATTTGGAAAGATGGTGTCGACGGAGGGCCACCGAACAACTGGAAGTCAAAGTTTGGCGGCTCCGCCTGGGCGTATGACGAAGAAAGCGGTCAATATTATTTGCATTTGTTTGACCGGACGCAGGCAGACTTGAACTGGGAAAACGAGGAGATGCGGAAAGAGCTGTATAACATGATGCATTTCTGGCTGCAAAAAGGCATTGATGGATTTCGACTGGACGTTATCAATTTAATTTCAAAAGACCAGACGTTTCCAGATGATTTTAAAGGAGACGGACGCCGTTTTTACACGGACGGCCCCCGTGTGCACGAGTTTTTAAAGGAAATGAACGATGAAGTGTTTTCCAACTATGAATTATTAACGGTTGGCGAGATGTCTTCGACGAGCATCGAGCACTGCATCCGTTATTCGCATCCCGACTCTCATGAGCTGGCCATGACATTTAATTTTCATCATTTAAAAGCAGATTATCCTAACGGTGAAAAATGGACAGCGGCGCCATTTGATTTTTTATGGCTGAAGGACGTGATGGCCAGATGGCAGCAGGAAATGGATCAAGGCGGAGGCTGGAATGCGCTGTTCTGGTGCAACCACGATCAGCCTCGAATCGTCAGCCGGTACGGTCAGGACGTGGAGTACCGGGTAAAGTCAGCGAAAATGCTCGCCAACGTCATCCACTTTATGAAAGGAACGCCGTATATTTATCAAGGAGAAGAGTTTGGCATGACAAACCCGGATTTTAACCAGATTGATCAGTATCGTGATGTGGAATCACTCAATATGTACAGCGAATTTAAGGAGCGCGGTGTACCGGAGGCCGACATTCTGGCGATCTTAAAGCAGAAGTCACGGGATAACAGCCGGACGCCTGTTCAGTGGAATGCAGAGGAAAACGCCGGATTCACCACTGGAACACCTTGGAT
Organism: Domibacillus enclensis; assembly: GCF_900156125.1. Lineage (GTDB taxonomy): Bacteria > Bacillota > Bacilli > Bacillales > Domibacillaceae > Domibacillus > Domibacillus enclensis. The sequence goes on from NZ_FTLX01000003.1 coordinate 124,189, forward strand.
TCAACCGGCAGCGAATTACCGTGAAATCAATGCAGAAGCCGCTCGAAAAGAAAAAGAGTCGATTTTTAAGCATTATCAAAAGCTGATTCAGTTAAGAAAAAAGGAAATGGTTATGCGCGAAGGAAGCTTCCGCCTGCTGTTGGAGCAAGATCCTTCCTTGTTCATGTATGTCCGGGAGCTCGGGGAGGAAAAATGGCTCGCGATCCATAACTTTTTCGAGTCTCCTGCGGTTCTCAGCGTGCCAGCCGAATTCAAAGGAATGAATGCAGAGATTGTCCTGTCAAATGATGACAACACGCCGGAGCAGCTTGCTGACCGAATGATGGCGCCTTATGAAAGTGTTGTTTACCGCTTGTTCAATTAATGCATTCTTGCACATTTTAGGAACAGGCATGGCCTAACTTGTGGTATAGTGGAAAGAATGACATTTGCAGGTGAACTAGGATGAAAAAAAACAAGTATAAATACATTTACGAAGAATTGGCTGCTCAAATAAAGGATGGTTCGTTCCAGCCGGGTGAATTAATCCCTTCTGAGCACGATCTTTCAGCTCATTATGAAACGTCGCGTGAAACCATTCGAAAGGCATTGACGCTTCTTTCGCAAAACGGCTACATTCAAAAGCTGCGCGGCAAAGGATCCGTTGTACTGGATACGAACCGGGCAAGCTTTCCGATTTCAGGGCTCGTCAGCTTTAAAGAGTTAGCTGATCAAATGAGCAGCGACATTTGGACGCACGTTGTAGGGTTTGGCTTAATTCAACCGGAGCCATATTTGCAGCACCAGCTGCAGTGCAGTGCAAAGGAAGAGATTTGGAAAGTGATCCGGACGCGTACATTTGACGGTGAACGAGTCATATTAGACAAAGATTATTTATTGAAAAAACACATTCCGAATTTAACGGAAGCGATCTGTGAGCAGTCTATATATGCGTACATTGAGCAGGAGCTTGGGTTAATCATCAGCTTTGCCAAAAAAGAAATTACGGTTGAACCTTGTACAGAAGAAGATAAGAGCTTGCTGGATTTAAACGGATTTTCACATGTTGTTGTCGTTCGGAATTATGTGTATTTAGAGGATGCCAGTCTTTTTCAATATACAGAATCCCGGCATCGTCCTGATAAATTCCGTTTCGTCGATTTTGCCCGCCGTCACATGAAGTAGCCTGCCGCAACCCTGTGGCGGGCTTCTTCTAATTAAAAGCATTATGAGTCAAAGTTATGTATAATAAAGTGAAAGATCATCCGTTGCTGCAGGGGAAATGAGTTGACGGAACAGGAGGTTTATTCATGGATGCTTTAGAAATTATGAGCAATCTCGATCGTATCGTGCCCTATTATCAGCCGATTTTTAGTGCCGATGAACATAAAATTATAGGATATGAAGTACTAGGACGTTACATACAAGAGGAGAAAGCTGAAAGTCTCGGTCATTTTTTTCATGATCAGGATACGCCCGATGATTACCGTCGCGAAGTGGAAGATGTGATCGTCAGAAAAGCTTTAGACGCTTTTACAAAAGAGAAGCGTCCGGAACTGCTGTTTATCAATCGGAAAGCCGCCGGTTTGCTTGAAGATTACGGTGAATCATTTTTGGCGATCTTAGACGAATATGCGGATAAAGGGCTGAAGCTTGAGCAGATTGTACTGGAAATATCAGAAGCAGACTACAGCAAATCGCTTGAAAATGTCCTGCGGTATTACAAAACGCTTGGCATTCGTCTGGCGGTTGATCACATAGGAGAAGTAGATGGAGACATCCGGCATTTCGCCGGCTCGTCACCGGACATTTTAAAGATAAGCCTGCGGGCTCTCCGTAAGGATGCCAGTGACCAGTCTTATAAAAATATTGTCTATTCTCTTTCGATGTTTGCCCGTAAAATCGGTGCTTCCCTGCTGTTCGAAACGGTGGAGGCGGAGTACCAGCTTCAATACGCGTGGAAAAACGGCGGCCGGTATTACCAGGGATTTTATTTAGCCCAGCCGGAGCCGGAATTTGCGGACCCGGATGGCATGAAAGAGATGCTGCGCGAAAAGTGCAGCCGGTTTATTTCATATGAAAAAAAAGCGCTCAGCAGTGTATACGCCCTTGCAGGACAGCTTGAATCCGGTCTGGGAGCGATCATCGCCAAATCGAGATCCATTCCAAAAGAAAAGCTTTTGGAAGAGATTGCTAGGCAGTTTGATGAGATGTGCTTCCGGCTGTATATTTGTGATGAAAACGGCTTTGAATTAACGCCTAACTATTTTAAAAAAGAAGGCCAATGGATTTTTCAGCCGGAGTATTTGGATAAAAACTGGAGCTGGCGCCCATACTTTTTAGAAAACATCGTCCGTATGAATAAAAATGGCGGCGGCCTTATTTCTGATTTGTACAATGACATTGAAACAGGCGAAACCATTCGAACGTTTTCGTATCCGGTGAATGAGCGGGAATATCTGTTTTTTGATATTCCGTACGAGTATTTATATGACCAGGACAACCTGCTTTATTAATGTATGAAAATAGCGCATCCTGGTCATAATGACAGCATCCTGTATGGAAAAAAGGGGATGCTGTTACATGATGATGTGGATCACGGTAGCTGCTGTTATTTTAATTGGTGGAGCTGTATGGACGGCAGCCATTATGAAACGATCAGGTGCATATGGACAAAGGGACGGTGACAATTCCGGTCCTGTTCAGCATCATCCATATGCATTAAATCCGATCATTTGGGTGTACGTGGCGGCTTTTGTCGTTTTTTTAGGAGTGATTGCCGTCGTTTGGATGAGCGGACGCTGAATTCAGCGTCTTTTTTTTATCGTCTCTGAACAGAAAAAACGGGTGAAAATGTTGGATTATACAAGGGATGTGTGGTATATTTCTTGTGCTTACTTAAAGGATAATGAATTGGAAGGGGTCGACAATATATGTCACAGTTAGTTGGAATCGTACAGCGTTTAAAGTCATTGCAGGAGGGCGGAGAGCAGGGGGAAGTACAGCAGCGCCTTTTTGAATTGAATGGCAAAACGCTTTGCCAGGTAAAATATTTTCCGAACAAAGATACATTTGAATTAGAAGTGTACGACAAGGATGGTAAAGGCAGCAAATACCCTTTTGATGATATTGATATGACAGCGATTGAAATTTTTGAACTTCTCCAGGAAGCAAAGCAAGAAGCACTGGGTTAATAAGGCGGTGTGCTTGAGCCAGATCTTTTTTTGAAAGATCGGCTCGTCTTTCTGGCATAGAGAGTGAAGGCTTTGCTATAATGGATATGTGGTAAAGCGCTTACAAAAAGAAAAGGGAGATAATCAATGATTTCCTTTGAAAACAAAGATGTTCTGCAAACGAATATAATGGATTACATTATCCCAGGAGAAAAGGTTGCTTTTGTACAACGGGGAAACAGCCTGGAGCATGCCCTTCTCGTATTGACAAAAAGCGGTTACACAGCTATACCGGTACTTGATACAAAATACCGGCTGGAAGGGCTGATCAGCATACCGATGATTACCGAAGCCTTGCTGGGTCTTGAACGGGTGGAGTTTGAGCGGCTGGAAGAATTGAAAGTGGAAGATGTCATGGCTGTTGATAAACCGAGCCTGACGGTGAAGGATCACTTTCGCAAAGCACTCGGCTTGCTGATCAACCATCCGTTTTTATGTGTAACAGACCAGGAAGGCCACTTTGAAGGAATCCTGACGAGACGGGTTATTTTAAAGCAGCTGAATTATTACGTGGATCAGCTGAATGAGTAAAGATCCGCCAAGCGGCGGGTCTTTTTTTTATGAGAAAGGGGATGAATGAGGTGTCTTTTTCGGAATTTCAGCTGTTAACGGTGCTGGCAGAAGAAATGAATATGCGAAAAGCAGCGGAACGCCTTTTTGTTTCCCAGCCGGCTCTTTCTCAGCGTTTGCAGAGCATTGAAAAAGAGTGGGCAGTCAAGATTTTTAACCGCTCCACAAAAGGGCTTTCGCTGACGCCATCAGGTGAAATGATTGTGAACTATGCAAAGGAAACGCTTGAAAAAAAAGAGCGCCTGCTGGAAGAGCTGCAATTATTGGAGCCTCAAGTGCATGGTACATTAAAAATTGCCTGTGCGGCGATTGTTGGCCAAAACTGGCTGCCAAAGGTGCTGAAGCTGTTTATTGAACGATACCCTCATGCGAAAATTCAGCTGATTACTGGCTGGAGCAGTGAAATTGTCAAGGCTTTATATGAAGGAGAGGTTCATATCGGCATTATTCGGGGCACTCCTGAATGGAAAGGACGAAAAGTTCATTTATTTGAAGATCCTTTGTATTTAGTGGATAAAGACATTCAAAACATTGAAGACGTTCTTTCAACTGAAAAGCCTTTTATTCAATTTAAAAGCGATTCAAACTATGACCAGGAAATTCAGGAATGGTGGCATAACCGCTTTCAAATGGCACCGAAACGGTCGATTGTGGTCGATCAAATCGAAACATGCCGTCAATTGGCTTTGAACGGGCTCGGCTACGCCATCTTGCCGGCTATTACACTGACTGGCGAGGATCAGGAGCTGTTTAAAATTCCGCTGCTCGACCGCGACGGCCAGCCGATGCGGCGGGATACATGGCTCCTTGGCTATGACACGTCGTTTGAGCTGCGTCAGGTCCAGGCGTTTTTGGAAACCGTTCAGCTTTTTATGGACACAGCGAAAGAAAATCGCTTGTGAAAATGACGGCGCTTTGATAAAGTAAAGGCAGAAAATAGAGATTTTCAGGAGGAATACATAGTGACAAAAATGATGGATGCACACGAAATTATTGCTTTTATTAGCAACAGCACAAAATCAACACCTGTGAAAGTATACGTAAACGGAGACGTGAAAGGCATTAACTTTGGCGCTTCCGCAAAAGTATTTGGCGATGGCTCTTCAGTTGTCGTTTTTGGTGAATGGGCAGAAGTATCAGAAGCACTTGAGCAAAATAGCGATAAAATCACAGACTACGTAGTGGAAAACGACCGCCGCAATTCAGCGATTCCGCTGCTTGACTTGAAAAACATTAAAGCGCGCATCGAGCCGGGCGTTGTGATTCGCGACCAGGTTGAAATTGGCGACAACGCAGTGATCATGATGGGTGCCTCAATTAACATCGGCGCTGTAATCGGAGAAGGCACAATGATCGATATGAACGCGGTTCTTGGCGGCCGTGCAACAACAGGGAAGAACTGCCACGTAGGTGCGGGTGCTGTTCTGGCCGGCGTAATCGAGCCGCCATCTGCTTCACCGGTAGTGCTTGAAGATAACGTTCTGATCGGCGCGAATGCAGTGGTACTTGAAGGCTGCCGGATCGGTGAAGGATCTGTTATTGCAGCGGGTGCGATTGTCACAGAAGACATTCCTCCGTTCTCAGTAGCTGTCGGTGCACCGGCACGTGTGATCAAGCAGATTGATGACAAAACAAAATCAAAAACAGAAATCATGCAGGAACTCCGCAAGCTGTAAGAGCGGGAACCGCAGGGACGCGTGGGCAGCTGCTCGCGCGTCTTTTTTCGAAAGAGGAGGAGAATCATGAGCCAATTTACAGCAATCCGACGCGATCTGCATCAAATTCCGGAGCTCGGTTTTCAGGAATTTAAAACACAGGCTTATTTACTCGGGTATTTACAATCACTTCCGCAGGAGCGGATGGAAATCAAAACATGGCGGACCGGCATTCTTGTCAAAATAAACGGTCGGAATCCGTCCAAAACGATTGGATGGCGTACCGATATCGACGGGCTGCCGATCGCAGAACAAACAGGGCTCCCGTTTGCTTCGACTCATGAAGGACGGATGCATGCGTGTGGCCACGATTTGCATATGAGCATTGCGCTTGGCGTCGTGACTCATTTCGCCTCGAATCCAGCTGACGATCACTTCCTGTTTATCTTCCAGCCGGCAGAAGAAGGGCCTGGCGGTGCGGAGCCAATGATGGCATCGCCGGAGTTCCGTGAATGGATGCCGGATGAAATCTATGCGCTGCACATTGCCCCGGAGCACCCGGCGGGAACGATTGCCACAAAGCCGGGACTCTTGTTTGCCAATACGTCAGAGCTGTTTATTGATATTCGCGGCAAAGGCGGACATGCAGCGTATCCGCATGAAACAAAGGATATGGTGGTGGCGGCTTCATACTTTATCACACAGCTTCAGTCGATTGTGTCAAGAAACGTAGACCCGCTCGACAGTGCTGTCGTCACAGTGGGCAAAATGACAGCCGGCACCGTGCAAAACGTGATCGCGGACCATGCAAGGCTTGAAGGCACGATTCGCACTCTTTCTCCAGAGGCAATGGAAAAAGCGAAGGTGCGCGTTCAGGCGCTGCTCAAAGGCATTGAAACAGCGTTTGACTGTGAAACCGAAATTGATTGCGGCAGCGGTTATTATCAGGTTTTTAACGACCCGGAAGTAACCGGGCGCTTTGTTCAATTTGCGACGCAGCAGCCGGATATTCAGTTTGTTCAGTCCAGAGAAGCGATGACCGGAGAAGATTTCGGTTTTATGCTGAAAGAAATTCCAGGTCTCATGTTTTGGCTCGGAGTCGGATCAGACTACGGTCTTCACCACGCGAAATTAACGCCGGATGAGAAAGCAATCGAAACGGCAATTTCCTTTATCAACCGTTATTTCACTCATCTGGGCAGCAGATAGCATTCAAGAAGCGTATCATTTTGCGGGGACCTTGAAACGTGGTAAACTGAAGAGGCAGCTGAACGAGTATTGGTCGTTTTAAATAATGACTTCTTGTTTAAAATTATTATAATAAGAAGTTGACATATTGATGGGGAACGCCTATAATGATCACTGTGATAAGAAAGCAGCTGAGAATTTGAAGTGGCTTTCTCAATTAAAACAAAATTTTGGAGGTTTTTTATTCATGGCAGAACGTATGGTAGGCAAACAAGCACCACGCTTTGAAATGGAAGCAGTACTTGCAAACAAAGAATTCGGTAAAGTAAGTCTTGAAGAAAACATGAAAAACGACAAATGGACTGTTCTTTTCTTCTATCCAATGGACTTCACTTTCGTATGCCCGACAGAGATTACAGCTCTTTCTGACCGCTACGAAGAATTCGAAGATCTTGATGCGGAAGTAATCGGTGTATCAACAGATACAATCCATACTCACCTTGCTTGGATTAAAACAGACCGTAAAGATAACGGCCTTGGCGATTTGAACTACCCAATTGCTGCAGATACGAACCACATCGTATCACGCGACTACGGTGTTCTAATTGAAGAAGAAGGAGTAGCGCTTCGCGGCTTGTTCATTATCAACCCTGAAGGCGAGCTTCAATACCAGGTTGTCAACCATAACAACATCGGCCGTGATGTGGATGAAACACTACGTGTGCTTCAAGCCCTTCAAACAGGCGGACTTTGCCCGGCAAACTGGAAACCAGGCCAAACAACTCTTTAATTTTAATACATGACTTGATCATCGGGGCCTAACATCGCGTTAGGTCCTGATGCGTCTATATATAGAAAAAGGAGCGAATTCATTCATGAAGTTACGAGATCAAATGCCTGAACTTTCTGGCGCAACCGAATGGCTGAACGGAGAATTAGCAAAAAGTGATCTAGTGGGCGAGAAACCGACACTTGTTCATTTTTGGTCGGTGAGCTGCCACCTTTGTAAAGAAGCAATGCCGAGCGTAAATAAATTCCGTGATGAGTACAAAGATAAACTAAATGTTGTAGCTGTGCATATGCCGCGTTCAGAAGATGATTTAAATCTGGATCAAATCAAGTCTGTGGCAGCTGAGCATGAAATTACACAGCCGATTTTTGTCGACAGCGAGCATAAGCTGACAGAAGCGTTTGAAAATCAATATGTTCCTGCTTATTATGTATTTGATAAAGAAGGCCAGCTTCGCCATTTCCAGGCAGGCGGCAGCGGCATGAAAATGCTTGAAAAGCGTGTAAACCGCGTGCTGGATGAAACAGCAAAAGCGGAATAAGGAACCCGGCCGGCATTCGCCGGTTTTTCTTTGAAAAAGTTTGTGAAATTTGTCACAAAATCGTCATACACCCTTTATGGATTTGTGGCGGTAGAAGGTTTACAATACGGGTAACATATAAATAGTGAGAAGCGAAAAAAGGAGGTCGACAGAATGGAACTGGATGGTGTCATGCTCAGCCGTCTGCTGACAACAATGACGTTAATGTTTCATATTATTTTCGCCACAGTCGGTGTCGGTATTCCGATTATGATCGCGATTGCCGAGTTTATTGGCATAAAACGAAATGATCCTTATTATTTACTGCTTGCCAGACGATGGGCACGCGGCTATACAATTACTGTAGCGGTTGGTGTTGTAACCGGGACGGCTATTGGACTTCAGCTTTCTTTATTGTGGCCGAGCTTTATGGAAGTGGCCGGGCAGGTAATTGCCCTGCCGCTGTTCATGGAAACATTTGCTTTTTTCTTTGAAGCGATTTTTCTCGGCATTTACTTGTACACATGGGACCGGTTCAAAGGAAAATGGACACACTGGCTTTTGACGATTCCGGTCATGATCGGATCGTCTGCGTCCGCCCTGTTTATTACAACGGTGAACGCCTTCATGAATACGCCGCAAGGATTTGAGCTGAAAAATGGCGAAATGATCAATATTGATCCAATTGCTGCTATGCTGAATCCGGCAACCCCTTCAAAGGTGTTTCACGTTGTGACGACCTCTTACATGACATCTGCTGCCATTTTAGCTGCGATAGCGGCATTTGCGATTTTAAAAGGGCGCGGCGGTGAATATGAGAAAAAAGCGCTTCGCCTGACGGTTGCGTGTACCTTTATTTTCTCGATTTTAACTGCTGTCGCTGGTGACGTTTCCGCCAAATTTTTAGCAGAGGAACAGCCAGAAAAATTAGCGGCAGCAGAATGGCATTTTGAAACAGAAACGGAGGCAGATCTTATTTTCTTCGGGACTATTAATGAAGAAACCGGTGAGGTTGAAAATGAAATCCGTGTGCCTAAGCTGTTGAGCTTTTTAGCCGGCAACTCGTTTCAAACAGAAGTAATCGGTTTAAATGAAACACCGGAGGATGAGCGTCCGCCGTTGTGGATTCACTATATGTTCGACACAATGGTCAGCATCGGCATGTTCGTCATGGCGGTCACGATGCTTTTTGTTTTAATAGACAGAGTGAAAAAGTGGAATGCATTCAACAAGCCGCTGCTGCTTGCGATATTAGCGTCAGGTCCGTTGTCGATGGTCGCGATTGAAGCGGGCTGGATACTTGCTGAGGTAGGGCGTCAGCCATGGATTTTACGCGGTTATATGAAGGTGGCAGAAGCCGCCACGACCAGCAACAGTGTGGGACTTACGTTTGCCATGTTTGCGGTGCTTTACCTCGTACTCGGAGTCATGGCTGTCATTGTGCTGATTAGAATGTTTAAAAATTCACCAGCAGAAGCAGAGCTTGAAAAACGGTTTCCAAACCGGGGATAAGGGGGAGAGTGAATCATGAGCTATGAATTGATTGGCATAACCGTTCTATGGACGTTCTTGTACGGGTATTTGATTGTTGCGTCCATTGATTTTGGTGCTGGATTCTTTGCTTTTTATGCACGAATCAAAAAAAAGGACCATCTCATCAATGATCTCATTTCCCGCTATCTGTCACCGGTATGGGAAGTGACGAATGTCTTTTTCGTTTTCTTTTTCGTTGGAATTGTTGGGTTCTTTCCAGCGACTGCGTACTACTATGGTACAGCGCTGCTGGTTCCTGGCAGCGTAGCCATCATTTTAATTGCGATTCGAGGCTCATTTTATGCCTTTAACAATTATGGTTCTCGTGAAAATACCTTTTACTTGTTTTTATACGGAGCCACGGGTCTTCTCATTCCTGCGTCATTGTCAACGGCACTGACGATTTCTGAGGGGGGCTTCCTCGATGAAGTAGACGGGAATGTCGTTTTCCTGGCGAAGGAGCTTTTCACGAGTCCTTATTCCTGGAGCGTTGTATTTTTATCAATCGTCTCCGTTTTGTTTATTAGTGCAACATTTTTAACGTATTACGCTGACCGTGCCGATGACCAGCAAGCGCGAAAAACGCTTCGTCAATTTGCTCTTTTTTGGAGCATGCCGACGATTGTCGCCAGCCTGCTCGTCTTTATGTCACTTCAGATGCACAATCCGCAGCATTATGATAAAGCGGTCACGGACTACTGGTGGATGTTTGGTTTATCTCTTGTCTGCTTCGGATTTGCTTCCTGGTTTATTTATATCGAGAAGCGGTACGGAACTGCTTTTATTATGGTCATGCTTCAATTTTTCTTTGCCTTTTTCGGTTATGGGGCCTCGCATTTGCCGTACATTCTGTATCCGTATATTACCTTGCACGAGAATGTGACAAATGAAACGATGGCTTTTGCGCTGGTGGTTGTCTTTATTCTTGGGCTGCTGCTGCTCATCCCGTCACTGTTCCTGCTGATGCGATTGTTTTTGTTTGATGCAGATTATGTTAAAGGAAAAAAGAAATAACAGCATAACGGTCCTTTTCGTGATAAACTGTCAGAGCAGAACCATCTATTACAAGCTGGCAGCGGAGGAATGAACATGAAAAAGGAATTTGTCGTGATTGGGCTGGGACGATTCGGCAGCAGTATTTGCCGCGAACTGAGTGAGCAGGGCATGGAGGTCATGGCGATCGATATGGACGAAGATCGTGTAAATGAGTTTGCTTCGATTGCCTCGCACGCTGTTGTGGCGGATACCACCGACGAATCTGTGCTGAAAAGCCTCGGTATCCGTAACTTCGACCACGTCATTGTTGCGATCGGAGACGATATTCAATCAAGCATTTTAACGACACTCATGTTAAAAGAAGTAGGCGTGAAAAAAGTAACGGCAAAAGCACAAAATGACTATCATGAAAAAGTGCTGTTGAAAATCGGAGCAGACCAGGTTGTCCATCCTGAAAGGGATATGGGACGGCGGATTGCGAACAATATCGTTTCGAATAACGTACTGGATTATTTGGAATTATCCGATGAGCATTCGATCATGGAAATTATCGCAAATGATACGCTTGCCGGTAATACGCTCATTGACCTGGACATCCGGGCCCGGTACGGCATTAATATCGTCGCCATTAAGCGCGGGAAAGAAATCATCGTGTCACCGCAGGCGGATGAGCCCATTTTATTAAATGACATATTAATTATTATCGGTGCGGATCAGGATATTGACCGCTTTGAAAAGAAAATGAACGATTAAAAACCCGCCTCCACCCGAGGTGGGTTTTTTCGTCTGGCTGTCTGTTTGAGTGCAGCGACGGCGCAATAAACTTATTTAGCGCGCAATTCTGTGGAGAACGGCGCAATTATGCATGAATTGCGCTTTATTCTCAATAATTGCGCCGTAAAAGGCGGTAAATTCGTTTTGCAGCCCACCTTCTCTGCGATAAATGATGATCATGAAGCAGGGGGATATTTTCGAGACAAAAGCAAAAAGCGGAGAAAGGGTGCTTGATCTTCAAATGAAACACGCTGGATGCTGCTTTTGCGTCCGGGTGCTCCGTTGTCGTGATAGTACAGGTAAAGGGTGCCGTCTTTTATTTCATACCCGATAAGTACAACCCAGTGATAGTTATAGCGGGGCTTTGAAAAGAAACGAAGGGTAAAATACCGGTCAAACTTGGCAGCTACCGGATGACCGGAATCCAGTTCGTTAAGCACTTCGTCGATCCGATTAGAGGGCTTGACCGTCCAGTCGCTGCCTAGCAGTTTTTTTAACTTGCGGCTCATCCAAAAGCGGAAGGAACCGATTTTGGTCGTGCCCAACTGTTTGTAAAGGTCGTTTGCGTCAAGCGGCTTGTTCCAGAAGTGTAATATGACAGAGATGGTCACAGGGCCACAGGCGGAGCGGCGGTAGCGCTCATCGACGGTTTCGGCGTATTGTGACTGTCCTTTAACCTTGATCATCCATATCGCCTCCGTGAAAAAAAGCGCTCCCTGTGATCAAGGAGCGCTCATTGATTTTATACTTCCATAATGATAGGTAAAATCATCGGACGACGTTTTGTCCGCTCGTACAAGAATGGAGAAAGCGTGTCGGTAATTTCGTTTTTAATATCCGACCATTGTGTTGAATTGTTGTTTAACAGCTGCTTAATATGACGATTCAGCATCGACTGTGCTTCATAAATCAGGTCGCCGGACTCGCGCATGTAAACAAAGCCGCGTGAAATAATATCCGGGCCAGCCTCAATTTTGTTTTTCTCTTTATTGATGCTGACTACAACGATGACAAGGCCTTCCTCAGAAAGGATACGGCGGTCGCGCAACACGATGTTGCCGATGTCTCCAATACCGCTGCCGTCAATATAAACAGAGCCGGACTGAATGCGTCCTGCTACGTGTGCCTCGTCCTTTGAAAGAGCAAGCACATCGCCATTGTCCATAATAAAGCAATTTTCGGCAGGTACACCGCAGTCAATCGCATGCTGGCAATGCGTTTTTTGCATCCGGTATTCACCATGAATCGGCATGAAGAATTTCGGCTTGATCAAACGCAGCATTAGCTTCTGTTCTTCCTGGCTGCCGTGTCCGGATGTATGGATGTCATTTAGCGGACCGTGAATAACGTCTGCACCCGCACGTGACAATGAGTCAATAATCCGGTTGACACTAACGGTGTTTCCAGGAATCGGTGATGATGAGAAAACAACTGTATCGTGAGGCTGGATTTGGATCTGACGATGCGAACCGTTCGCGATACGGGAAAGAGCAGCCATGGGCTCTCCTTGACTTCCTGTACAAAGAATCGTCACTTTATTGGCAGGAAGCTTGTTTAGCTGGTGCGTATCCACAAACGTATCTTTCGGGCAGCGAATGTAGCCAAGCTGCTGGCCGATATTAATCGCATTTTCCATACTGCGTCCGAATACGCCCACTTTGCGTCCATCCTCGACAGCAGCTTCAACCACTTGCTGAAGACGGTGAATGTTAGAGGCAAACGTAGCGAAAATGATTCGGCCCTTTACTTTGCGGAATACATTATGAATGCTTTCACCGACTTTGCGTTCAGACATCGTGAAATTCGGAACTTCACTGTTCGTGCTGTCTGAAAGTAGGCAGAGAACGCCTTCTTTGCCGATTTCGGCCATTTTTGTTAAGTTAGCCGGTTCACCGACTGGCGTAAAGTCAAATTTAAAATCGCCTGTATGGACAATGCTGCCCTGCGGTGTCTTGACGACAACGCCGTAAGAATCCGGAATACTGTGTGTTGTTCTGAAAAAAGAAACGGATGTTTTACGGAACTTGATGACGTCATCTTCACCAATTTCATGAAGTCTTGTGCGGCGAAGCAATCCGTGTTCGTCAAGCTTATTGCGCAAAAGACCAAGGGCAAGCTTTCCGCCGTAAACAGGGACGTTAACAACTCTTAGTAAATAAGGGATGCCTCCGATGTGATCTTCGTGGCCGTGTGTGACAAAAAGGCCTTTAATTTTGTCTGCATTTTTTTGAAGGTACGAATAGTCCGGGATAACATAATCAATCCCGAGCAGTTCATCTTCGGGAAATTTAATACCCGCATCAATTAAAATAATTTCATCTTGGAATTGGACTGCGTAAGTGTTTTTGCCGATTTCACCCAAACCGCCGAGGGCGAAAACTGCTGTTTGATCATTTTTTACGAATTTCATTTCTTACAGCTGCTCCACTTTAAAGTCCGGAGACTTTTTCTCATATTCAAGGTGGGCATCGTTTACCTTTTGCACAAATTCAATGTTGTATGGGCGGCTTTTTAACGCGTGGCGGACTTCACGCTCAGTTTGTGCTTCCGCATATAAAGATTTTGTTTTTTCACGGACAGGCACCTCTGAACGGCTTTCCTGATAGTACACTTTATAAATCATTACGTTCTCTCCTTTTAAAGGTTTAATATATACAAACCGCTTATAGGCGGTTCTTCTAAAGGGTTGGGTAAAGAAACAAAACCGTTTCAATGGGTATCATGGTTTTTATTATATAGAAAGAAAGAAGATTTGACACGGAAGAACATCTATTGTCTCTTACATAAAGACAGCCCTTCGCATTGGAAGGGCTTAACCATTTAATATTAAGCGATTGATTTTCTTCTAAGCAGATCTTTCCACTGTTTTACGAGCTTTTTTTTCAGCTTCTTCAACATCGTGGATCACTCCTTACAGCCATTTTATCATATGGCTGATTGAATGAAAAGGATATGGGCAATTCTATTATGAGCAGGCAGAGCGGTGATTATGCGTCCTACCGTTCAACGGCCTGGGCGTTTTCTTCCACTTGAAAAGGATCCTGTTTATTAATGTAATCATAAAACATGATGCCGTTTAAATGATCGATTTCATGCTGGATGCAAATAGCCGGAAGTCCTTTTAATCGAAACTTCACTTCCTCGCCTTCAAGCGTCGTGGCTTTCACGGTAACACGCGCAAAACGATGCACGTAGCCGGGAACGTCGCGGTCAACAGACAAGCAGCCTTCACCAGCCGTTAAATAGGCTTTTTCAACCGAGTGGCTGACAATTTTCGGATTAAAAAGAGCGCGGCTGATCTGGCTGCCTTTTTCATCCTTTACATGAATGGCAATCATGCGTTTGGAGATGCCGATTTGAGGGGCAGCAAGACCGATGCCGGGGCGCAAATCATATTTTTCCGCAAGTTCAGGGTCCTGGCTGTTTTTTACATACTCCATTAAAGAAGCAAGGATCTTTTGGTCAGCTTCAGATGCGGGCATTGTAACCTCGGCGGCTTTTTCCCGAAGGATGGGGTTGCCTTCCCGGATAATGTCGTTCATTTTGATCATGAAGTTCCCTTCCTTTTTCACATTTAGTGTATTTATCTTATCAAAAAGTGCGCAAAATGTTAATGAGGGGGATTGATTGTTTCAGGATGGAAGAAACGGGAATAAGGAGAAAGGGTCATTCTTGTAATGTATAACAGATCAGAAAAGCGCTTTCATTATTATAGTACAGAAATGCATTTCTGACTAATACAGAAAGAAATGAAGGGTGATTTCAATGGTTTTTTACAAATAATCTTTTTGAATTGACGTAAGGAGACGGTTATTATACACTATTAGTCGTAGCTTTATATTGTATTAGTGAATTTGAGAAAATAACTGGTACAGCTAATTTATAAATAAAATCAGCCACATGGCCCAAATGACCAATACAGAAAGGAAAGGTGACGACCATGAGTGCAAAGAAAACTCAGTTCGATCCGCAAAAAACGCTTGAATCCATCGAAACGCAATTTGAAATGGTTCAAGTATTGAACGAAGAAGGAAAAGTTGTAAACGAAAGTGCAATGCCAAAGCTTTCAGATGAAGAGCTTCAGGAATTAATGACACGCATGGTTTACACACGCGTTCTTGATCAGCGCTCGATTTCATTAAACCGTCAGGGCCGTCTTGGCTTCTACGCGCCAACAGCTGGACAGGAAGCATCTCAAATTGCTTCACATTATGCGCTTGAAAAAGCAGACTGGATTTTACCAGGCTACCGTGATGTTCCGCAAATCGTTTGGCACGGACTTCCACTATGGCAGGCATTCTTATTCTCCCGCGGTCATTACGTAGGCAACCAGGCACCAGAAGGCGTTAATGTACTGTCTCCACAAATCATCATTGGGGCACAATATGTACAAAACGCAGGCGTTGCTCTTGGTCTTAAAAAACGCGGCAAAAAAGCAGTAGCTGTTACATACACAGGTGACGGCGGTTCATCACAAGGTGATTTCTACGAAGGAATCAACTTTGCTGGTGCATTCAACGCGCCGGCTATCTTTATTGTTCAAAACAACCAATTCGCGATTTCAACGCCGCGCGAAAAGCAAACAGCGGCTAAAACAATCGCACAAAAAGGGATTGCAGCAGGCATTCCATCTGTTCTTGTTGACGGCATGGATCCACTCGCTGTATACGCAGTGGTGAAGGAAGCTCGTGAGCGTGCCATTAATGGCGAAGGCCCAACATTGATCGAAACAATGTGCTACCGTTACGGTCCGCATACAATGGCTGGTGATGACCCGACTCGCTACCGTACAACGGATCTTGATACAGAGTGGGAAAAGAAAGATCCGCTAGTCCGCTTCCGTACGTATCTTGAAGGCAAAGGCCTTTGGAGCGAAGAAAAAGAAACAGAAGTGATCGATCGTGCTAAAGAAGAAATTAAAGACGCGATCAAAAAAGCAGATGATACACCTAAACAAAAAGTAACAGACTTGATGGCGAACATGTACGAAGAAATGCCAGCAAATCTGAAAGAACAATATGAAATCTACACTGCAAAGGAGTCGAAGTAAGCCATGGCACAAATGACAATGATTCAAGCAATTACAGATGCCTTGCGCGTGGAGCTTAAAAACGACGAAAACGTTCTTGTATTCGGAGAAGACGTCGGCGTAAACGGCGGGGTATTCCGTGCAACGGAAGGCCTTCAAAAAGAGTTTGGAGAAGAGCGTGTATTTGATACACCGCTTGCGGAATCAGGAATCGGCGGTCTTGCAGTTGGTCTTGCCCTTGAAGGCTTCCGTCCCGTACCGGAAATCCAGTTCTTCGGATTTGTGTTCGAGGTAATGGACTCGGTCAGCGGACAATTGGCTCGTATGCGCTACCGTTCTGGCGGGGTGTATTCAGCACCGGTCACAATCCGTTCTCCGTTTGGCGGCGGCGTGCACACACCTGAGCTTCATGCGGACAGCTTAGAAGGTCTTATGGCGCAGCAGCCAGGCTTGAAGGTCGTTATTCCTTCAACGCCATATGAAGCAAAAGGTTTATTAATTTCAGCTATTCGTGACAACGATCCAGTCATCTTCCTTGAGCACATGAAGCTGTACCGTTCGTTCCGTGAAGAGGTTCCGGAAGAAGAATACACAATTCCACTTGGCAAAGCAGCTGTGAAGCGTGAAGGTGCAGACCTTTCGATCATCACATACGGTGCAATGGTACATGAGTCGCTTAAAGCAGCAGAAGCACTTGAAAAAGAAGGGCATTCTGTAGAAGTCATCGATCTTCGTACAATTCAGCCGCTTGATATCGAAACAATCATTGCCTCTGTTGAAAAAACAGGCCGTGCGATTGTCGTGCAGGAAGCACAAAAGCAAGCAGGCATCGCAGCCAATGTAGTGGCTGAAATCAACGACCGGGCCATCTTGAGCCTTGAAGCACCGGTTCTTCGTGTAGCAGCGCCGGATACAGTCTTCCCATTCTCACAAGCAGAGGGTGTATGGCTTCCAAACCATAAAGACATCGTTGAAACAGCGAAAAAAGTACTCGAATTTTAATTGATAAGTAAATAGAAGATATTTGTTGAAAAGGAGGCTATGCCTCCTTTTCAAAATTCAACTATTAGGAGGCTGAATGCATTGGCATTTGAATTTAAATTACCAGATATCGGTGAAGGTATTCATGAAGGTGAAATCGTTAAGTGGTTCGTTAAGCCAGGCGATCAAGTAGCAGAAGATGATGTGCTTTGCGAAGTGCAAAATGATAAAGCGGTTGTAGAAATCCCATCACCTGTTGCAGGAACAGTAGAAGAAGTTCTTGTTGATGAAGGCGCAACAGCAATCGTTGGCGATACACTAATTAAATTTGACGCACCAGGGTACGAAGACTTGAAATTCAAAGGCGACGATCACGGTGACGGTGAAGAAAAAACAGAAGAGCAGGTTCAAGCGACAGCAGAAGCTGGACAGAACGTGGACAAAGCACCAGCTGACGCACCAGCAAAAGAAGAAGCACCAGCTCAATCAACAGGTGCAGGAAGCCAGCCTCAAGCTGAAGTCGATCCTAACCGCCGCATCATTGCGATGCCATCTGTGCGCAAATACGCACGTGAAAAAGATGTGAACATTGGTCTTGTTGAAGGAAGCGGCAAAAACGGCCGAATTACTAAAGACGATATTGATTCATTCCTAAGCGGCGGCCAGACTTCTGCAGCACCTGCGCAGGAAGATGCAGCTGTTCAGCAGGATGCACCAGCAGCGAAGGAAGAGTCTAAACCGGCAGCAGCATCGATTCCGGAAGGCGAATACCCGGAAACACGCGAAAAAATGAGCGGTATCCGCAAAGCGATTGCCAAAGCAATGGTCAACTCAAAGCATACTGCTCCGCACGTTACCTTAATGGACGAAGTGGAAGTAACCGAGCTTTGGGCACACCGCAAAAAGTTCAAAGACATTGCAGCGGAAAAAGGCGTCAAGCTGACATTCCTTCCGTACGTTGTCAAAGCTTTAACAAGTGCGCTTAAAGAATATCCAGCATTCAACACATCGATCGACGATGCAACGAATGAAATTGTTCATAAGCATTATTACAACATCGGAATTGCAGCCGATACAGAAAAAGGCTTGATGGTTCCTGTCGTGAAAAATGCAGACCGTAAGTCAATGTTCGCGATCTCAGACGAAATCAATGAACTTGCCGGCAAAGCTCGTGACGGTAAGTTGGCTCCGGCTGAAATGAAAGGCGCTTCATGCACAATTACGAATATCGGTTCAGCAGGCGGACAATGGTTTACGCCAGTAATCAACCATCCTGAAGTAGCGATTTTGGGAATTGGCCGCATTGCAGAAAAAGCAATTGTAAAAAATGGTGAAATTGTAGCCGCACCTGTGTTAGCATTATCATTGAGCTTTGACCATCGTATGATCGATGGTGCAACAGCACAAAATGCGTTGAATCACATTAAACGGTTGTTGAATAACCCAGAACTTTTACTAATGGAGGCGTAAAAACATGGTAGTAGGAGATTTCCCGATCGAAACAGACACTATAGTAATTGGCTCCGGTCCTGGAGGGTACGTGGCGGCGATCCGCGCGGCTCAGCTTGGACAAAAAGTAACCATTGTGGAAAAAGAATTCATTGGCGGCGTTTGCTTGAACGTAGGCTGCATTCCGTCAAAAGCGCTTCTAACAGCAGGCCACCGTTATGAGCAGGCGAAACATTCCGATGATATCGGGATTATTGCTGAAAATGTTACGGTGAACTTTGATAAAGTGCAGGAATGGAAGGCTGGCGTTGTAAACAAGCTGACGGGCGGCGTTTCTGGCTTGCTGAAAGGCAATAAAGTAGAAGTCGTTCGCGGCGAAGCGTATTTCAACGATGCCAATACATTGCGCGTGATGGGCGAAGATTCTGCTCAAACGTATACATTTAAAAATGCGATTATCGCGACAGGATCACGTCCGATTGAAATTCCAAACTTTAAATTTTCTAAGCGTGTCATTGATTCATCAGGCGCTCTTGCATTAAAAGAAATTCCGAAGAAAATGGTCGTTGTAGGCGGCGGCTACATCGGCTCCGAGCTTTCAACAGCCTTTGCAAACTTCGGAACTGAAGTAACCATTCTTGAAGGTGCGCCGGAAATTCTTGGCGGCTTTGAAAAGCAAATGTCGGCTCTTGTCAAACGCGGCATGAAGAAAAAAGGCATTAACATTGTGACAAAAGCAATGGCAAAATCGGCTGAAGAAACAGATACGGGCGTAAAAGTAACATATGAAGCGGGCGGCAAAGAAGAAACGCTTGAAGCAGATTATGTTCTTGTAACGGTAGGCCGTCGTCCAAATACAGACGAAATGGGTCTTGAAGGTGCTGGCGTAAAAATGTCAGACCGTGGTGTCGTTGAAATTGATAAGCAGTGCCGCACAAGTGTTGAAAACATTTATGCGATCGGTGATATCGTTTCGGGTCCTCCTTTAGCCCACAAAGCTTCATACGAAGGTAAAATTGCGGCAGAAGCGATTTCTGGTGAAAAATCAGAAGTGGATTACCTGGCTATTCCAGCTGTCTGCTTTACTGAGCCAGAGCTTGCAACAGTCGGATACACAGAAACACAAGCAAAAGAAGAAAAAATCGAAGTGGTTTCTGCGAAATTCCCATTTGCTGCAAACGGACGTGCTCTTGCACTAAACAGCACAGATGGTTTCGTGAAAGTCGTATCTCGTAAAGAAGATGGCCTTATCATCGGTGCACAAATTGCCGGATCAGGCGCGTCTGATATGGTCGCAGAGCTTGGTCTTGCGATTGAAGCGGGCATGACGCTTGAAGATGTAGCGATGACAATCCACGCTCACCCAACGCTTGCTGAAATGACAATGGAAGCAGCAGAAGTAGCGCTTGGTACACCGATTCACATCGTAAAATAATCATAGCCTCCTCCAACCCCCGATTTCCTTATTGTAGGAAATCGGGGGTTTTTTGTCCCGTTTTTAAATATGTTATACAAATTAGCTTGATTTTTTTAATGTGATATACTATTATGAAATCAAGGAACATTAATCGCTTTCAAAATACAAAACGGGAGGTAATGAAACATGGGAACAATCATCTGCAAGTCTTGCCGGTCAACAATGGAGCACTTTGAAGAGGAAAAGGTAACTGTTTTATACTCTCACTGTGGCTGTGATCATGAAACAGAAAACGAAGAGTAATCACTACATAAAAAGCTGCTCCGAATTAATCGGAGCAGCTTTTTTTAATAAATAGGTTTCCGTTCTTTAATGACACGAAGCGTTTTTAATTCCTCATCTTCCGGTCCTTGCACCGGCAAGCCGGCGGCCACGTTTTCTTTCACATAGCGCAAGTTCTCTTCTGTAATGATCTCGCCTGGAATAAAGATCGGTATGCCGGGCGGATACACCATCATAAATTCAGCCATGATTCTTCCTGTGGATTCATCAATTGGGACTGTTTCTGTCTCGGCGTAAAAAGCTTCTCTTGGGGACAGCGCCAGAAGAGGGATATCCGGAAGCATAACATGCGCATATTTAGACTGAACAGTGCCATTAAACGCATTGGCCATTTCCTTCAAAGCGGTAATTAAAAGATCACCGTTTTCCTCGGTATCCCCTGGTGTAATAATACAAAGGATATTGTAGAGGTCACTCAGCTCCACTTCGATATTGTAGTGCTTCCGAAGCCATTCTTCCGCATCATGCCCGGTCATGCCGAGGTTTTTCACGGAGATAATGAGCTTGGTCGGGTCGTAATCATAAGCTGCTTTGGAGCTTAGCATTTCTTCGCCCGGACAATACAAATGATTGATTTTATTAATTTCTGACCGTAATCGGTTTGCGAGCTTTAACGTTTGCTCGATGATCTGGTGGCCGTTTACAACCAAATGTCGCCGTGCAGTATCAAGCGAAGCAAGTAAAATATACGATGTGGACGTTGTCGTCAGCATGCTTAAAATAGTTTGAACGCGATTGACGGAAACAAGGCCTTCTTTTACATTTAAAATGGAACTCTGGGTCATAGAACCGCCCAGTTTGTGAACGCTGGTTGCTGCCATATCCGCTCCGGCTTGCATCGCTGAAACCGGCAGCTCTTCATGGAAATGAATATGCACTCCGTGCGCTTCATCAACAAGAACAGGCACATGGAAGGAGTGAGCAATATCGACTATTTGCTTTAAATCACCTGCAATGCCGAAATACGTTGGATTGATCACAAGGAGACCTTTCGCATCAGGATGAGCGGTCAAGGCTCTTGTAACAGAATCTGTTGTGATTCCGTGTGAAATGCCCAGGTCCTTATCAATTTCCGGATGAATAAATATGGGAACAGCACCCGAAAATACGATGGCGGTCATAATCGATTTATGCACATTTCGTGGAACAATAATTTTTTCACCGGGACCACAAACAGCCATGATCATGGTCATGATCGCGCCGCTTGTTCCCTGTACAGAAAAAAATGTATGATCAGCGCCAAATGCTTCGGCAGCCAGCTGCTGTGCTTCTTTAATAATGCCGTGCGGCTGATGCAAATCATCAAGCGGTGCGATGTTAATTAAATCAATGGATAAGGCATTCTCACCTATGAATTGTTTGAATGTCGGATCCATTCCGCTGCCTTTTTTATGGCCGGGAATATGAAATTGCACCGGGTTCTTTTCCGCGTGGCGCAAAAGCCCGTCAAATAATGGAGTTTCGTTTTGTGACAACGCCATTTCCACCTCTTTTCTCAATCATGTGAAGCAAAAGAATTATAGCATTTTGCTCTTTTGTTGCATAGAAATTTTTCGGATTTAACAGGACTTGAGGGACAAAAAACGAATAAGTAAGGTGAGGTGATTTTAATGGAATATTCGTATCCGTTTTCAACAGACTGGTCAACGGAAGAGGTCATTGATGTGGTCGCCTTTTTTGAGGCCATTGAGCAGGCCTATGAAAAAGGAGTGACAAAAGAAGCGATCATGTCCAAATACCGCCGCTTCAAAGAAATCGTGCCGGGGAAAGCAGATGAAAAACGAATCTGCAACGAATTTGAAGAAGCAAGCGGCTACTCCTCCTACCGCGTCATTCAAAAAATGAAGCAGGCAGACGAGCAAACAAAAATACGTATGTAAAAACAGCCCGCCTGCTAATGAGGCGGGCTGTTATGTTTACCTATACGCCAATTGGTATACAGGCAGCAGTGTTTCGAATGTTTCTTTTACAAGCTGGTAAAAAGCATCGCCATCCTTCAAAACGGGGTCATCGGCTTGAATGTGGCGGCCGATGAGAAATTCCGCTTTTTTCACATCGCGAAAACGCTCCAGTGCGGCCTCAAGGTCCAGGCTGTCCCAGGACTCCGCTGCTTTTTTCAGATGATCGAGCGAAACAACGTAATGATCGGGAACAGAAGCGTTCAGCTGATCCGTCTGTTTTAAAAAGGTTTGCGCGATTTCTTTTTTGCCGGGCAGTTCATATATGAAAGCAAGCCAGATAAAAACGTGATCATCAAACAAGCCTACTTGAAAATGGGGGTGCTGTTTATAGCCGCGCTTGTTGTTGGCAATCGCCAGCCATGTATCATTCGGCGGGTTTACTTTGCGCCGTGCATGCCGGGCAATGTGCAAAAACATTTCCTGGCCAAGCATAGCTGACAGGTCGTCTTTAAGTTCACTGCCAAGAGCGCTGAATTTTGGCTGTATCCGGTTCTGGATGGCGGTCATGCGCTCATCTAGGCCATCAAGGCGAAAGGTGTCGAAATCGTGTTTCGTAAATCCGGTAAAAGTCATGTTCAAAAAACCCTCTCTTGCGAATTATTTCTTTATTATAATGATTATTATAACATAAACCGATCAGTTGGAAAAACTTGATAACGCATGCTGATTCGGGTAATGTGAAAGATAATGCATTTGATGCGGGATGGGGGATACAGATGGAAAATTGGTCTGGGATTGATGAAACAGTAAAGCGCTGGATTGGAGAAGCAGGGGAGAATATACGGGCTTCCTTTACTCACTCTTTGAGTATACAGTCAAAGTCGAACCCGAATGATTTAGTGACGAATGTTGATGAAGAAACAGAACGCTTTTTTATTGAACGCATTCGCACATCGTTTCCGTCCCATCGTATTTTGGGAGAGGAAGGCCAGGGAGACGATGTACAGTCGCTGGATGGCGTGATTTGGATTATTGACCCTATTGACGGAACGATGAACTTTGTACACCAGCAGCGCAATTTTGCTATTTCAATCGGCATTTACGAGGATGGCATTGGCCAGCTTGGTTACATATATGATATTGTGCACGATGAGCTGTATCATGCCAAAAAGGGGCAAGGGGCGTGGATGAATGATGTTAAGCTTGATCCGCTTGATCCGGTACCGGTGGAACAAGCGATTGTCGGCATCAATTCAACATGGCTGATCCAAAACCGGCATTTTGATCAAGAAAAGCTTATTCAGCTTGCCAACGATGTGCGGGGAACAAGATCATACGGATCTGCGGCACTTGAACTTGCTTATGTAGCGTCTGGCCGTCTGAGCGCCTATATTACGATGCGAAATGCACCGTGGGACTTTGCAGGTGGGAAAATGATCGTAGAAGAAGCAGGAGGCGTAGTCAGCAAAATAACCGGTGACGACATTGACATGCTGTCAGTCAACCCTGTTTTTGCTGCTGCACCCGGTTTGCATGAAGATATTTTAAATAACTATTTAAAATAAAAAGAACAGGGCCTAAAAACGCCCTGTTCTTTTTTACAGTTTTCCAGCTCGGCGCATTTTTGCTTTGAACGAAAAGCCGAAGCCCATTACAGCGAGTAATAAAACGATTGAAAGCACAGCCCCGATGATGCTTTGTTCACCGATTGCGATGCCGATGCCGATCATGCAGGCGGCAGCCAAAACAGCGAACCCTAAAAAAGGCCATTGAATTGAAGGCAAAAGACAGTCCCCCTTTTGTTCTATTGTATTACATGGCTCTCTTTATTTGCAATGTCCGCTTTTTCAAATAGGCAGCATGCAAAGTGTGTGATATAATAGTTCAGTTAATGGAAACCGATCATGATGGAGTTCCAAGAAAAGGCAGGAGGAAATAGTTTGAAAACAAGAAACGATTTACGTAACATCGCGATTATCGCCCACGTTGACCATGGGAAAACGACGCTCGTCGATCAGCTATTAAAACAGTCAGGTATTTTCCGTTCAAATGAGCACGTGGAAGAGCGCGCGATGGATTCGAATGACCTCGAACGTGAGCGCGGCATCACTATTCTTGCGAAAAATACGGCGATTCAATATAAAGACACAAAAATCAACATTCTGGATACACCGGGACATGCTGATTTCGGCGGAGAAGTAGAACGGATCATGAAAATGGTTGATGGGGTTCTTCTTGTTGTTGATGCATACGAAGGCTGTATGCCGCAAACGCGGTTTGTTTTGAAAAAAGCACTGGAGCAAAACCTTCGTCCAATCGTTGTTGTCAATAAAATTGACCGTGATTTTGCCCGTCCGACAGAAGTAGTGGATGAAGTGCTTGAATTGTTCATCGAGCTTGATGCGAACGATGATCAGCTTGAGTTCCCGGTTATTTATGCTTCAGGTATGAATGGAACAGCAAGCACAGACGTAGACAAGCAGGATGAAAACATGGAAGCTCTTTATGAAGCGATTGTGGAACACATTCCAGCACCATTGGATAACAGTGACGAGCCGCTTCAATTCCAGGTAGCGCTTCTGGATTACAATGACTATTTAGGCCGTATCGGAATCGGCCGTATTTTCCGCGGGGAAATGTCAGTCGGCCAATCTGTTGCTTTGATGAAGCTGGATGGCAAGGTAAAACAATTCCGCGTAACGAAAATGTTCGGTTTCCTTGGGTTGAAACGGGTTGAAATTGAAACGGCTAAAGCCGGTGACCTTGTGGCTGTTTCTGGAATGGAAGACATCAACGTTGGGGAAACCGTAACACCGATGGAGCATCAGGAAGCATTACCGGTTCTTCGTATCGATGAGCCGACGCTTCAAATGAATTTCCTTGTGAATAACAGCCCGTTTGCAGGCCGTGAAGGAAAGTTTGTGACATCACGTAAAATTGAAGAGCGTCTTCATGCGCAGCTGGAAACAGACGTCAGTCTTCGTGTTGAAAACACGGCTTCTCCGGATGAGTGGATCGTTTCAGGACGCGGCGAGCTTCACTTGTCGATCTTGATTGAAAACCTGCGCCGTGAAGGTTTTGAACTGCAAGTATCAAAACCACAGGTAATTGTGCGTGAAATTGACGGTGTCCAATGTGAGCCGGTGGAACGTGTTCAAATTGACGTTCCGGAAGAATATACAGGCTCGATCATTGAATCCATGGGTGAGCGCAAAGGCGAAATGCTGGATATGGTGAACAATGGAAACGGCCAGGTCCGGTTGATTTTCATGGTACCGGCACGCGGATTGATCGGCTACACAACAGAATTTTTAACGATGACGCGCGGCTACGGGATCATCAATCATACTTTTGACAGCTATCAGCCAATGCAAAAAGGGCGCATCGGCGGCCGCCGCCAGGGTGTTCTCGTTTCTCAGGAAACAGGCAAAGCGTCTACGTACGGCATTATGGGCGTTGAAGACCGCGGCATCATCTTTGTTGAAGCTGGAACAGAAATCTATGCAGGTATGATTGTCGGTGAGCATACGCGTGATAACGATTTGACTGTAAACATTGCGAAAACAAAACAAGCGACAAACGTTCGTTCTGCCAATAAAGATCAAACGGCTACAATGAAAAAACCACGTATCATGTCGCTTGAAGAAGCGCTTGAATATTTGAACGATGATGAATACTGTGAGCTTACGCCGGAGTCCATTCGTCTTCGTAAAAAAATTCTTGATAAAAACGAACGCGAGCGCGCAGCGAAAAAGAAACAAGTGTAAGTACACAAATCAGGAGGGATGATTGTGGAGAATATAGAAGGGCTGGAGCACGTCAGCCCGCTCCTCGGTTTTCTGATCCGGTTGACGAGCGTGGATACAGCCGTAACGATTTACTGGGTGATCTTGATCGCTCTGTCCATTCTTGTTTATAATCTCGGGTTTGCGAAAAAGCTGAAGCTGTGGCAGAACGTCATCATTTACCTGTCACTTGCCATTGGATCGCTGCTGCTGCTTATTTTATCGTACCAGCTTCCGGTTGTGGAAAGCTTGGTTGTGGCAGCACTTGTGCTTGGAACGTATAAATTCAGGCTGAAAAAGCACCAAAAAGAAGAAAATTCGGTTTAAAAAAAGCGGAAGGCTCATGCCTTCCGCTTCATTTTTTTGCCGCACAAACCGAGCAGGGCAGCGTATAAAAGGTGCCCGGCTGTCCACCAGGCGATCGCGCTTAGATCGTCTACAGCGGGGACGGTTTTGCGGGCAAGAACAGACAGTGGAAAATAAAGAAAAACAGCGGGAATGGTCACTAAAAACGCCAGCAGAACGGGGTGATCCCACCGCTTCAGCAGGAGGAAATAGCCAGCTGCAATGAAAAAAGATACAATAAGGTGGAACAAAAACTCCATCCATTCGGGCCATACCACCTGATTAATGACCGGGATAAAGTCGACGTTCAGGAGCAGCGTGTAAACGAGGTCGCCGAAGCTGTATTCAACGGCTTTCAGAAAAAAGCCGAGGGCCAGCCCGGAGACAGCGCCGCTGATCAGAATAAAGGTTAGTGGAGCCATTCTTTTTTATTCCCGGAACGGAAAACGAAAAACTTTCCGGTTTCCACTCGCTTACCCGTTTTCTCTGTAATCCGGCTCCGGCATTCCGGGCACATATACGTATGAATCGGCCGGTTTCGCAGTTTCTTTGCTTGTGGGGAATAATCATCAATCGATTCAATTTTATCGCAAATGACACATTTCACTCTCATAAACAGCTCTCCCATTTTTCTTTTTAGTATACCATGGATGCATGGTGTTCATAGAAATGAGATCGGAATATCGGTATAATAATCTAAAAAACAAAAAGGAGCGGTCATGGTGGCGAATCGAAACGAACCTTGCTTAATACCTGAACTGTTTGAAGCGCTTCAAAAGGAGCAGCTTGCTTTTTTTTCAACGGTTGATGCGGAAACGGGTGCACCGTTTATGAATGCGGTCTCCTGGGTGTATGCATTAAATGACGAAACACTGCGGATAGCAGTAGACAGCCGTTCGAAAATCATTGATAATATTGTTGAAAACCCGCTTGTATCGCTTGCTGTTTTCGCTGCTCAATCTACCTATACCATTAGTGGAACGGCCAGGCTTGTTTCAAGCCAGCTGAAAGATGTTCCATTAAAGGCATCCGTGATCGAAATGACAATTGCAGGCGTACGGGATGTGATGTTTTACGGGTCGAAAATAGCCGTAGAACCATCCTATGAAAAAACATATGATTTGCAGGCGGCTCAAAAGCTTGATGCCCAAATCATGGAAGCCCTGAAACGAGAAAAGATCTAAAAGAGTCATAATGGCCGTGTAAGGAGATTGTAATTTTGAGATTAGTCGCTGTGTCATCCATTCAAGAAAGTGCCGTTCTTGCAGAAAATGTATTGAACAGCAACGGGCAAGTGCTATTGCGGGCTGGCGTGAGTCTGACGGCTCCTATTGTAAATAGGCTTCAGTCTCTTGGCATTTCTTATATCTACATTGAAGACAGCCGAACCGATGATATTTTTATTCGCCCTCCCCTTACAGAAGGGACAAGAAGAGAAGCGATAGCTGTCATGTCCGACGCATTTACGCAAGTGAAAAATGACTTGCTGATGGGATCAAGAAAGTTTAATTTTTATAAAATGGAAAAACAATTTTCATCCGTCGTGCGGGATATTATTAGCCAGATTCGAGACCATAAAGAAGCAATCGATTTATTAACGCATTTATATGCCCATGATGATTACATTTTCACTCATTCTTTAAATGTGACTGTCTATACGCTGGCATTAAGCATGAAGCTGAAAAACCTTACACCGAAGCAAACAGAAGAAATCGGTCTCGGCGCAATGCTTCATGACATTGGCAAAATGATGATTCCGGCTTCTGTATTGAAAAAAGCAGCAAAGCTGACGAATGAAGAATTTGACCTTGTTAAAAAGCATACGGAGTTCGGCTTCGAGCTGCTGCGGAGAGAGCATGGGTTTCCGCTCACTGCTGCCCATTGCGCTCTTCAGCACCATGAACGGCTCAACGGATCGGGTTATCCAAGAGGGCTGAAGGGTGACGATATTCATTTGTTCGGAAAGATGATCGGCATCGCTGACGTATACGATGCTGTGACGTCGAACCGGGTATACCGAAAAGCGATGCTGCCGCATGAAGGAATGGAAATCTTGTATACAGGGTCTGGAACAGAATTCGATACAGCTTTTATTGAAATGTTCCGAAAAGCCATTGTTATGTATCCAACCGGTTTGACTGTCTGGCTGAATGATGGGCGGAAAGGCATTGTTTTCGGGCAAAATGAGCATGTAAGTGACCGCCCGATTATCCTTATATTAGAAGAAGAAGGGGAAAACTTGACCGTTCCATATAAAGTGAATATGGCCGACGAAACGACCGCTTTCATTACAGAAACCGATACGACGCTATCCGGCAAGTAAAAAACCTTCCGCTCGAAGCGGAAGGTTTATTCGATGATGATAGCTGTAACGTCCGTGACAGGCTGCGTTCGATTCGAGCCGTCTTTTAAGAGAACATGTACAGGGCCGTTTTCGAGGAGCGGCTTTCCTTTCAGTGAAAACTGGAGAAGAAGAGAATCTGCTTCTGATAAAGGAAAAGAAACGTTTCCATTTTTCGACTCGATCAAAATGGACGCGGCATCTTCAAGAGGCGACGCGTTTTTTAAAAAAGGAGAAAGCGGAATGCCGAATGTGCTGGTCAGCACCTTTTCTTTTTCGTATTTTTTTTCGGATTGAATGGTTGGCGGAAAAACAGCGCCTTCACGAATTTCTTTTTCCCAAAACTTAGACGTGCTTTTAATATACTCTTCCTGTTCATTCCGTTCTGCCTGTTCCGGTTTTGAAAAAAATTCATCTAAATCGATGCGCCGATCGTCAAAGATCCACACACCAGGATCCAGAGTGACGGGATAAGCGACGCAGCCTTTGATCGGAATAATTTGCTCCATTATGAAAAACCACCTTTTATAAAGCGCTATGTATAAAAATAGTATACCGTTTAAAAAGATCAATGTCAGTCTCCGTATTAAAATTCCTTGCAAATTCGTTGTATTAACGATAAAATCTTTTAATATACAGTGATTCCATTCTTGGAACAGGGGGAGAAAAAATGGCGTCTGAAATGAAAATAGACCATCGGGAAAAAGCCTACTCTCTGTTGCAGGCGGATGCGGAAAAAATTTTGCGTCTCATTAAAGTTCAGATGGACAATTTAACGATGCCGCAATGTCCTTTATACGAGGAAGTGCTTGACACTCAAATGTTCGGCTTATCCCGTGAAATAGATTTCGCTATACGTCTCGGACTGGTGGATGAAGTGGACGGCAAACAATTGATTGATTCTCTTGAACAAGAATTGTCAGCGTTGCATGAAGCATCAACCAATCAGTAAACAGACAGAAAACTCAAACAGCTGTTTGAGTTTTTTTAACTTAAATTGAGTACCGCTTACCGGTATGCTTACGAATGGAAGGTATTTATGTGGAAAAGAAAGCTAAAATCATATGACTATCCGTTAGCAGCCGTCTTTGTTTTATTGTGCTTGTTCGGACTAATGATGATTTTCAGTGCCAGCTCGGTTATGGCTGTGCAACGGTGGGGCTACGAAAGCGGCTTTTTTTATGACAAGCAGAAATTACATATTGCCGCTGCTTTTATCGCCTTTGGTGTCATGTCTTTTTTTCCTTATCAGCGGTTAAAAGCCAGACGCTTTTTGCTCCTTCTTACCGGGGGGATGGTGGCGACGCTGCTGATGCTCTTTTTGTTCGGGAGCGTTGCGGGAAACGCACAAAGCTGGTTTAAGGTTGGGGCAAGATCCATCCAGCCATCGGAATTTTCTAAGCTAGTCATTATTATTTACATGGCGGCTGTTTTCTCTAAAAAACAGAAAAATATTAATTCGCTTAACTACAGCATCGCACCGCCAATGATTCTTTTATTTGGTGTTTGTTTTCTTGTTGCTGTGCAGCCGGATTTTGGAACCGCTGCGATTATTTTCGCAATTGGGTTGACAATTGTTTTAGCTTCCGGTATAAAAATGAAAAAGCTTGCAAAGTTTGCGCTGCTCATTGGGATTGTGCTAGTGCTGATGTCGCCGCTCTTCATTTGGCAAAAGGACAATATATTGTCAGAAGAGCAAATGAGCCGGCTGACGAGCTATCTGGATCCGTTTAAGTATGAAGAAGGAGACGGATACCATCTCGTCAATTCTTACCTGGCGATCGGCTCCGGCGGACTGACTGGTCGGGGATTGGGCCAAAGCATACAAAAGCTTGGCTACCTTCCAGAGCCTCATACCGATTTTATTATGGCTGTTATCGCTGAAGAACTCGGAGTGATCGGTGTTTTCCTGGTGATCGGAGGCTTGTCCTTCATTATCCTGCATGGCTTAAAAGTGGCCATGCGGTGCAAGGATTCATTTGGCTCAATGCTGGCCGTGGGCATTTCGTCCATGCTCGGCATTCAAGCGTTTATTAATTTAGGCGGTGTATCGGGCGTCATTCCGATTACGGGCGTTCCGCTGCCCTTCATCAGCTACGGAGGGTCATCGCTTCTGCTTTTATCGATTTCGTTAGGCATTTTAGCGAATGTGTCCATGCAAACGAAACACGACAAAACAGTAAAACTATAAAAATAGAAAGGTTCAATTCGTTGAACCTTTTTATATATATTTTATCAACAGATCAGGGGAGAGATGAAGATGAATAAAATCAGCAAAGTGCTGGTGGCGAACAGGGGAGAAATCGCTATTCGCGTATTTCGCGCCTGCACAGAACTACATATCCGGACAGTAGCAGTTTACTCGAAGGAAGATTCAGGTTCCTACCATCGTTATAAAGCCGATGAAGCTTACCTTGTCGGTGAAGGGAAAAAGCCAATTGACGCGTATTTGGATATTGAAGGGATCATTGAAATTGCCAAACAGGCAGATGTTGATGCGATTCACCCAGGCTATGGTTTTTTATCTGAAAATATCGAATTTGCAAAACGTTGTGAAGAAGAGGGCATTATTTTTATCGGCCCTAAATCAGCGCACCTTGATATGTTCGGCGATAAAGTAAAAGCGCGTACACAGGCGATCAATGCCAACATTCCTGTTATTCCAGGAACAGACGGCCCGGTCAGCAGCCTGGATGAAGTACGGGCATTCGGTGATAAACACGGCTATCCGATTATCATTAAAGCGTCACTTGGCGGCGGCGGACGCGGCATGCGGATCGTTCAAAGCAGTGAAGAAGTGAATGAGTCATACGACCGGGCGAAATCCGAAGCCAAAGCGGCATTCGGAAACGACGAAGTATATGTAGAGAAATTTGTTCAAAACCCGAAGCATATCGAAGTTCAAATTATCGGGGATCACGATGGAAACGTCATTCACCTGTTCGAACGTGACTGTTCCGTTCAGCGCCGCCATCAAAAAGTAGTGGAAGTGGCACCAGCTGTTTCCATTTCGGAAGATTTGCGCGACCGTGTTTGTGACGCAGCTGTTAAATTAATGAAAAATGTCGACTACTTAAACGCTGGAACGGTTGAATTTTTAACAGCAGGTGAAGAGTTTTATTTTATCGAGGTTAATCCGCGTGTTCAGGTTGAGCATACGATTACCGAACTCATTACTGGAATCGATATTGTGCAGACGCAGATTTTGGTGGCTGAAGGGCATAATCTGCACGGAGATAAAATTGGTATTCCACAGCAAGCGGACATTCGTACGATGGGCTATGCCATCCAGTCCCGTGTGACGACAGAAGATCCGCAAAACGGATTTATGCCGGATACAGGCCGTATTATGGCCTACCGTTCTGGCGGCGGCTTTGGTGTTCGTCTCGATGCAGGAAACAGCTTCCAGGGAGCGGTTATCACACCTTATTACGATTCACTTCTGGTGAAAGTGTCCACACATGCTATGACGTTCGAGCAGGCCGCTTCTAAAATGACGCGCAATTTGCAGGAATTCCGTATTCGCGGGATCAAAACAAACATCCCGTTTCTTGAAAATGTCATGAAGCACGAAGACTTCATTTCCGGAAACTACGATACATCCTTTATTGATACAACACCTGAGCTGTTTGTATTCCCGAAAAAGAAAGACCGCGGAACCAAAATGCTCAATTATATCGGTACGGTGACAGTGAACGGCTTCCCTGGAGTTGAGCAAAAGAAAAAACCTGTTTTTGATGCTCCGCGTATCCCGAAAGTGAAGCTGTCTGAAAAGCCAGCACGCGGCACAAAACAAATTCTTGATGAACAGGGCGCTGACGGTCTTGTCTCATGGATCAAGGATCAAAAAGAAGTGCTTCTAACGGATACAACCATGCGTGATGCCCATCAGTCCCTTTTGGCGACGCGGATCCGGACAACCGACTTGACTCATATTGCTCCGGCAACAGCCCGTCTTCTTCCAGAACTGTTTTCGATGGAAATGTGGGGCGGCGCGACATTTGACGTAGCATACCGTTTCTTGAAGGAAGATCCATGGAAGCGTCTTGAAACATTGCGCAAGCAGGTGCCAAACGTGCTGTTCCAAATGCTTCTTCGCGCATCCAATGCAGTTGGGTACAAAAACTATCCGGACAATGTCATTCAAGAGTTTGTCAAGCAGTCAGCGGAGTCAGGTGTTGATGTGTTCCGTATTTTCGACAGCTTAAACTGGGTACAGGGCATGGAAACCGCTATTGATGCTGTTCGCCAGACGGGCAAAATTGCCGAAGCAGCGATTTGCTATACGGGCGACATTGACGATCCATCACGTGCGAAATATAACGTAGAGTATTACAAAAACATGGCGAAAGAATTGGAAGCACAAGGTGCACATATACTGGCGATTAAAGACATGGCTGGTCTTCTTAAGCCACAGGCTGCGTACCGCTTGATTTCCGAGCTGAAGGCGTCTGTTGATATTCCGATCCATCTTCATACACATGACACGAGCGGAAATGGAATTTTCATGTACACGAAAGCGATTGAAGCAGGTGTGGATATCGTCGATACGGCACTTAGCACAATGGCCGGCTTAACGTCACAGCCAAGTGCGAATACGCTCCGCTATGCGCTTGAAGGCACTGACCGTGCGCCATCTGTCAGCATTGAGTCGCTGGAAAAGGTTTCTTATTACTGGGAAGATGTCCGCAAGTTCTACGCGCCGTTTGAAAGCGGAATGCTCGCTCCTCATACCGAGATTTATGAGCACGAAATGCCGGGCGGCCAGTATTCGAATCTTCAGCAGCAGGCAAAAGGAGTTGGGCTTGGCGATCGCTGGGATGAAGTGAAAGCCATGTACAGCCGCGTTAACTTAATGTTCGGCGATATCGTAAAAGTAACGCCATCGTCTAAAGTCGTTGGAGATATGGCACTGTTTATGGTCCAGAATGAGTTAACAGAAGAAGATGTGATGCTTCGCGGCGAAAACATCGACTTCCCGGATTCTGTGATCGAATTGTTTGAAGGCTACCTTGGCCAGCCGACTGGAGGCTTCCCGCAGGAGCTTCAAAAAGTCATCTTAAAAGGCAAGCAGCCAATTACGGTCCGTCCTGGCGAGCTGCTCGAGCCGGTTGACTTTGACGCGCTCCGTGCAGAGCTGAAGGAAGAAGTGGGCGAAGAGCCGACGGATCATGACGTGATTGCGTACGCTCTTTATCCGAAAGTATTTACAGACTATGCGAAAGTAAAAGCGCAGTTCGGTGATATTTCAGTACTGGATACGCCTACTTTCCTGTATGGTATGCGTCTTGGCGAGGAAAAGGAAATTGAAATTGAAACAGGCAAAACGCTCATCGTGAAGCTTGTCTCCATCGGTCATCCGCAGGCGGACGGGACACGTATTTTAAGCTTTGAGCTAAACGGACAGCCGCGTGATGTTGTCATTAAAGACGAAAGCGTCAAGTCAGCAGTCAACGCCAAGGTGAAGGCTGATCCGAAAAACGAAGGCCACATTGCTGCGACAATGCCGGGCACCGTGATTAAAGTGATTCTTGAAAAAGGCGATAAAGTGAAGCGCGGAGATCACTTGATGATTACTGAAGCAATGAAAATGGAAACGACTGTCCAGGCACCATTTGACGGCACAGTCAAAGCCGTTCATGTTCAAAACGGTGAAGCCATCGCAACAGGCGATTTGCTGGTTGAGCTGGATAAATAAAACCAAATCAAAGCCCTGCCTCTTAATTGGAGGCAGGGCTTTTTGTCAGTTTATTTTGTTGATTTTGCTGCGTGAGATGAGCAGAATGAAGTAGCATAACAAGCCGAACAAGCAGGAAATAAACAAAGCGTGTGCAAGTGCTACATATAAATTTAAATTCGTCCAAATAATAAAGGCACCGGCAATGACCTGGAGCAAAACGAGTGTGAATGCGATAAGCCAGCCGTAATATAAGACGCGTTCGTGCTTATAGTGCTTGATGGTTATGTAGGTAATATACGCAATCCAGATAAAAATCAAGCCTGCCGCTGCTCTGTGGCCCATTTGAATCCACTGATACAGGTTAGATGGGAGCCATTCATTATTGCCGCACATTGGCCATGAGCTGCACACCATGCTTGATTTCGTATGGCGGACAAGAGCACCTGTATACACAACAATATAGCTGTACAGTGTGACACCAATTGTATGCCACTTCATCCGGCTGTCAATGACGATCGATGACGCATCGAACCGCTGGTCAACTTCGAAAATGAGCAGTGTCAGCAGAAGGACAGCAGAAAAAGAGATGAGTGAAATTCCGAAGTGAAGCGCCAAAACAAAATCGTTTTGTCCCCATAAAACGGCAGCTGCACCAATCAGTGCCTGAGCTAATAAAAAGAAAAAAGCGAGAACAGCCAGGAATTTTGTTTCTCTTTTATGACCGATCAGTCTCCAGGATGCAATGGATAGAGCAAGCACAAGCAGCCCGGCCAATCCGGAAACAACCCGGTGAGAAAGCTCGATAATTGTTTCTATTTTAATATCTTCTGGAATGATTTGCCCGTGGCAAAGCGGCCATTCATTTCCGCAGCCAAGACCAGAATCCGTTTTTGTCACAAGCGCGCCGCCTAATAAGACAACAAGCATGACAAGTGTTGTTAAAACACCAAGCCATTTCAGCCAACCTTGCAAATTATTCACCTTCTTCTTTCTATCTATATACGCGCACTATTCGTACATGATCATACAGCCGCCGTGTTCTTTTCGCAACCTCTCTATGTACATCGTTTTCTATTATCTAATAAAAAGGAGCGTCTGAAAACAGAACGCTTTCACGAGTCACAAATTTGACAAAATTAGTTCATGATCCGTTCACATAAAAAAGAATGGATATGATTTAATATGGAAGAGAGCGCCCATCGTTTTTGAAATGTTTTCAAATAGTGTAGAAAAGCGCGTCTATATCCTTTATAGTAAGAACAGAGAGTGGTTATAAGGAAAGGGGGAGAAAAGGTGTCGCGTGCCGCAACAACAATGAATAAAACGGATGTGCCGGAAACATCAGCGATGAAGGATTTCCTGGCGCTGATCAAAATCGGCATCGTGAACTCCAACTTGATAACGGTGTTCACGGGAATGTGGCTGGCATTTATTTTAAATGATATCCCATTTTTGTCTAATCTCGACACAATGGCTTTTACATTGATCGGTTCTGCCCTTATTATTGCAGGATCTGCTAGCTTAAACAATTATATCGACCGGGATATTGATCCTCTAATGGAACGGACGAAAACAAGGCCGACAGTGACAGGGAAAATCAGCTATTCAAAAGTATTAATA
Source organism: Domibacillus enclensis (assembly GCF_900156125.1). Lineage (GTDB taxonomy): Bacteria > Bacillota > Bacilli > Bacillales > Domibacillaceae > Domibacillus > Domibacillus enclensis. Next base: position 160,317 of record NZ_FTLX01000003.1, read on the forward strand.
CTCGGACTTGCGCTCGTCTTTGCCGGCTCAGCGCTTTTATTTATGACAACGTTCACAGCCGGGGTCATTGGCGTAATCGGCATTGTCAGCTACGTTGTCATTTATACGATGTGGTCGAAAAGACGCCATGTGAGCAATACGATTGTAGGCAGTGTTTCAGGTGCAGTTCCTCCACTGATTGGATGGGCGGCAGTAGATCCGACGCTTGACGTGCTAGCCTGGATGCTGTTTTTAATTATGTTTATCTGGCAGCCGCCGCATTTTTACGCACTGGCAATGAAGCGTGCGGATGAATACGGAAAAGCGGGCATTCCAATGCTTCCAACTGTGAAAGGGTTTGCTGTCACAAAACGGCATATGTTCGTTTGGACACTTTTTCTTTTGCCGCTGCCGTTTTTCATGACGGAGCTCGGTACAGCTTTTATCATTCTGGCAACCGTGCTGAATATTGGCTGGGTCGTGCTTGCTGCTACCGGATTTAAGGCGAAAGATGATTTAAAATGGGCTAAATATATGTTTATTTATTCACTTCAGTATTTAACCATCATCTTTGTTTCAATGGTGATTGTCGCCGTTATTTAACAAGGGAATTCTTTCTTTTGAAGAAATCCACATATACGTACTGTTTTAGTTTACATTTTACACGAAAGAGGGGTAGTAATACGCTATGAAACAGAAGCTAACAAAATGGCGTCTTTTTACAGTTGTCGGCTTGATGGCGCTTGTTCTGTCTGGCTGTGGCGAACCATTTCTTTCAACGTTGATTCCTGCTGGTGAAGCAGGCCAGACGGCTTATGATCTTATGATGCTCAGCACATGGATCATGGTCGGAGTAGTCATCGTTGTATCGATTTTGTTTGCTGTCGCCGTCATTAAGTTCCGCCGTAAAAAGGGCGATACGAGCATTCCAAAACAGGTAGAAGGAAGTCACATTTTGGAGATCGTCTGGACGGTTATTCCGATTCTTTTGCTTATCATTTTGGCAATTCCAACAGTCATTGCCACATTTGACCTGGCTGACACGAAGGCAATGGATAAGAAAAATGAAGACGGTACAACAGACGCGCTTGTCATTAATGTACGTGCGAACTTGTACTGGTGGGAATTTGAATATCCTAACCAAAAGATTATGACCAGTCAGGATCTTGTCGTTCCAACCGATCAAAAGGTGTATTTCAACGTTAAAGCATCAGATGTAAAGCATTCCTTCTGGATTCCGGCTGCAGGCGGGAAGATCGATACGAATGTGGAAAACGTGAATCAAATTTGGCTTGAATTTGATAACGAAAAAGCAGCCGATGCCGATAACTTGTTTTACGGGAAATGTGCGGAGCTTTGTGGTCCTTCCCATGCATTAATGGACTTTAAAGTACAGGCACTTCCACAGGATGAGTTTGACCAATGGGTAGCTTCAATGCAGGCCATTGATGCAGCAGCAGCAGAAGCGGCACCAACAGATCCAACGGCAGCCGCAGGACAAGAAGTGTTCAACCAAAAATGCTTGAGCTGCCACGCTGTTACAACAGCTGATGCTCGTCCGGAGCCGGCACGTACAGCACCGAACCTTGCTGGATTTGGGGATCGGGAAATGGTTGCCGGGATTTTAGAACATAACGAAGAAGAATTGAAAAACTGGATTGAAGATCCTGAGCAGTACAAGCCAGGGAACAAGATGACTGGTACATACGGTGAATTATCTGATGAAGAACTGGATCAGCTTGCTGCTTATTTAATGGGTCTGAAAGTAGAACAATAATAATGACGGAATTAGGGTAAAGGAGGTAAAACCTTGAGTACCATTGCACACACGCAAAAAAAGGGATTTGCCGGTACAGTTTGGGAATACTTAACGACAGTTGACCATAAAAAAATCGCAATCCTTTATTTACTTGCTGGCGGCTTTTTCTTTATCGTCGGCGGTATTGAAGCGATGATGATTCGGATTCAGCTGGCTGTACCGAATAATGACTTTGTCAGTGCCGGTTTGTTTAATGAAATTATTACGATGCACGGTACAACTATGATTTTCCTGGCAGCCATGCCATTGCTATTTGCTTTTATGAACGCGGTGATGCCGCTTCAAATCGGCGCTCGTGACGTTGCCTTCCCATTCATTAATGCGCTTGGGTTTTGGCTGTTCTTTTTCGGCGGCTTGTTCCTGAACCTATCTTGGTTTTTGGGCGGCGCTCCGGATGCAGGATGGACGTCTTACGCATCACTTTCTCTCGCGTCAGAAGGGCACGGAATTGACTTTTACGCTCTCGGACTGCAAATTTCCGGTTTCGGGACATTAATGGGCGGAATCAACTTTTTGGTTACGATCATCAATATGCGCGCACCGGGTATGACGTACATGAGAATGCCGTTGTTCACTTGGACAACATTTGTGGCATCTGCCCTTATCTTGTTTGCGTTTCCTCCACTAACGGTCGGCTTGTTTATGCTTATATTTGACCGTATGTTTGGATCAGGCTTTTTTGATGTTTCAATGGGCGGCAACACGATTATCTGGGAGCATTTTTTCTGGATTTTTGGTCACCCTGAGGTGTACATTCTTGTATTGCCGGCGTTTGGTATTTTCTCTGAAATCTTCCCAACGTTTGCACGCAAGCGACTGTTTGGGTACTCATCTATGGTATTCGCAACAGTTTTAATCGGTTTCCTTGGCTTCATGGTATGGGCTCATCATATGTTTACAACCGGTCTTGGCCCGATTGCCAATGCGATCTTTGCGGTTGCGACAATGGCCATCGCCGTTCCGACGGGAATCAAAATATTCAACTGGATCTTAACCATCTGGGGCGGAAGCATTGAATTTACCGTGCCGATGCTTTACGCGGTGGCGTTCATCCCATCATTCGTTATGGGTGGCGTGACAGGCGTTATGCAGGCTGCTGCACCAGCGGACTATCAGTTCCATGACAGCTACTTTATCGTAGCCCATTTCCACTACGTAATCGTTGGTGGAATCGTGCTTGGGCTTTTAGGCGGCGCGCACTTCTACTGGCCGCTTATGTTCGGAACGATGCTCAGTGAAAAGCTGGGGAAAATCACATTTGTGTTGTTCCTTGTCGGCTTCCACTTAACGTTCTTCATCCAGCATTTCCTTGGCTTAATGGGAATGCCGCGCCGTGTTTGGACGTTCCTTGAAGGACAGGGACTTGAAACCGGGAACTTAATCAGTTCGATCGGTGCCGCTTTTATGGCGCTCGGGATCATTGTTTTGCTCGTTAATGTTGTCATTACACAGAAAAACAATGTACAAGTAGGAAGAGATCCGTGGAAAGACGGCCGTACGCTTGAGTGGGCGTTGCCGTCACCAACACCGTATTACAATTTTAAACAGCTTCCGCTCGTGCGCGGACTGGATGCGTTCTGGATTGAAAAGCTGGAAGGCAAAACCGAAATGACACCGGCTGAGCCAATTGGCGATATTCACATGCCGAACAACTCGTTTATGCCGTTTGTTATTTCACTTGGTCTTTTCATTGCTGCATTCGGGGCCATGTACCATGCAGATGAAGGCAAGGGCTGGGCCATTCCGGTACTCATTATCGGAATGCTGATTACATTTGGTGCGATGCTGTATCGTTCCATTAAGGATGATCACGGCTATCATATCCATAAAGAAGAGCTGCTTGATGATGCAGGCAAAGGAGGGACCCATTAATGGCAGCTGAACAAAAATTCACGCCGCAAACGTGGCCCGAATCACCTGAACAGGCAACGCTCGAAGGCAAAAATAAGTTTTTAGGGTTCTGGTTTTTCCTTGGCGGCGAAACCGTGCTCTTCGCTTCTTTATTCGCTACGTATTTAGCGCTGAAAGACAGTGTACCGAGCGACACGCACGCAAAAGCAGCAGACTTGTTTGAATTGCCGCTCGTGTTCTTAATGACGATGCTTCTTTTAACAAGTTCATTAACATCTGTTTTTGCGATGTACCATATGAAAAATTACAACTTCAAGAAAATGCAGCAATGGCTTTTTATCACAGTTGTACTTGGCCTTGCGTTTCTTGGGTGCGAAATTTACGAGTTCAATCATTACTATCATGAGTATGAGCATAAGTTTACAAGCAGTGCATTCGGGTCAGCGTTCTACACATTAGTCGGCTTTCATGGTGGACACGTTGTGTTCGGTCTTTCCTGGATCATTGCGTTAATGATTCGAAATGCAAAGCGCGGCTTGAATCTGTACAATGCACCGAAATTTTATTTAGCCAGCCTTTACTGGCATTTCATTGACGTTGTATGGGTATTTATCTTTACGGTCGTATACTTAATGGGAATGGTGGGATAACGAATGGCGAATTTACATCCGAATTCAGGTGATCCTAAAGTTACGTATGAATACCGCCGGAAAAAGCATGCAGAAGAAATGAGAATGCAGGTTATCACATTCACAATGATGATTTTCTTTACGGTCATTGCCTTTGCTGCAGTGGGCGCTGGGTTTTCAAAGTGGTTTATCGTTCCCTTTGTTTTATTGCTTGCTGTTGTGCAGGTGATTTTCCAGCTTTACTACTTCATGCATATGAGCCATAAAGGACACGAAGCACCCCAGCTGTTTATGTATTCTGGCGTGATCGTGGCATTCGTCACCATTCTTGCGTTCGTCACCATCATTTGGTGGTAAAAAAGGAAAGTGTTCTCCGGTTAACGGAGAACACTTTTTTTATTTTTCAATCCTCTGTTGTCATGAACTTGTCAATTGATGGCGTTGTCACAAGGATTTTCACGCGCTATAATGAAAGAAGCATCGAATACAATTGAGGTGAAAAGGATGCCAATCAGTATATTTGGATTTCCTGCACTTTGGAGTCCGTACTTTATTGTTGTTTTGCTTTTTATAACGGTTTTATACTTTCTCGTTACAATTAAATGGCGGAAAGATTTCCAGCAAAGTGAACCGCTTACAAAGCGTCAGGCGCTTCTTTTTATAAGTGCCATGCTCATTTTATATGCAGTGAAGGGCTCACCGCTTGACTTGATGGGGCATATTATGATGACGTATCATATGGTTCAGATGGGTGTGCTTTACCTGGTTGTGCCACCGATGCTGATCAAAGCCATTCCATGGTGGGTATGGAAGCCGGTCATTGAGCTTCCAGTCGTCAAGCAGCTGTTTTCATTTTCGACACGCCCGCTTATCGCGCTTATTTTGTTTAACGGCATGTTTTCGTTTTATCACATTCCGCTCATTTTCGATTTTATTAAAATGAGTGAAACCTTGCACAGCCTGTACACCGTTGTCCTGTTTTTCCTGGCAGTTTGCATGTGGTGGCCGCTTGTGAATGAGCAGCCGGAGAGCAGAGGGCTTGATGGATTAAAGAAAGTCGGCTATATATTTGCTAACGGGGTACTGCTCACACCAGCCTGTGCGCTGATCATTTTTGCTTCCGCACCTCTTTATGCGACCTATTCGGACGGATCAGCCTGGTTAAAGGCAATGGAGCTTTGTGTACCCGCCTCTACACTGTCAGGCTTAAATTTAAGCGGACCTGAACTGTTTTCCAATATGGCTGTTGTAGAAGACCAGAAAACAGGCGGCATTGTCATGAAAATTATTCAAGAAATCGTATACGGTGTGGTGCTGGCCCAGGTCTTTTATGAGTGGGTGAGAAAAGAAGAAAAAGATGCAGATCAAATAACGGAGGCGGCACTTGCCCGTCATCGTAATATGCAATAAAAAAAGGGAATGGTGCGCCATTTCCTTTCCTTACATACGGAAGCGAGGAATTATTTTATTATGTCACTACCACTATTACCGACAATCAGCACATTTTTTATTGCGTTGAGTGCCATTTTTGTAGCGATCGGATGGGCACAGATTAAACAGCGGAAAATCGAACAGCATAAAAAAACGATGCTGCTTGCGGGCGTTTTTGCGCTCACCTTTTTTATTATTTACGTAAGCCGGACGTTATTTATCGGCAACACCGCATTTGGCGGTCCGGATGATATTAAAGTGTATTACACAATCTTTTTGATATTCCATATATGCCTGGCAACAACAGGTGCTGTTTTTGGTCTTGTTTCGATTATCAGCGGTTTGAAAACGAACTTGAAGCTTCACCGAAAAATCGGACCGTATACGAGTGTCATCTGGTTTTTCACAGCCATTACCGGCATAGCGGTTTACTTGCTGCTTTACGTATTTTACAAAGGCGGCCCGACAACATCTGTCTTTAAAGCCATTCTAGGTGGAGAATAAAAAAAGCTTTCCTCTGTTTCGAGAGGAAAGCTTTTTCTATGCTGCGTTAACAGACTTTTTATGTTAGACGTAATGAAGAGTGGACGCTTTAATATCAGCCAGCAGCTTTTCGCATGTCTTGACTAACGACTCGGGGAAATATTCATCTTCACTGTATTCTACGCCATGCGGATAATAATGCTTGCCGAGCATCGGTGTCATGATTTCAATGATGGCATCTTCCGCACCAACGTCGCCTTTGGCCGCAAAGCCGAAAACACGCAAATAATACACGCCTTCTTTAAGTTCAAATTTCCGGTCGTATGTAACCCGTTCATAATCCCATTGTCCAGCGAGAACCATTCCATGTTCTTCCATGATATGAGTCAGCTGGTTTAAGTCGATTTGTGTGCCTTCAAGGCTTGTGTTTTCAAATTTCATAATCGTACTCCTTCCTGCCTGTTCGTTTTTTTGCTTCATCTTCCATGATAGTCGAAATGGCGCTTTCATGCAATGCGCTTCAATGGCTTGACGTGACAAATTTTTAAACGATCAATCAGGAAAGTTTTTTTCAATCAATGATGTGGAATGATATACTGATGAAAGACAGGTAGTTGAAGGAGATGATCATCTGCGTTCCGTTTTTAAAATATTAGTGATTTTTTTAATTTTAATGCTGATCGGCATCTACACCGATAAAGCGATAGATGAAAGCAGCAATGAGCCCCCGTCGCTGCCGCCTGTAAACAGCGGACAAGTGGATCCGGCTATGCCATCAGAAGTGGATCCCGCTCCGGCTGAAGGGGCTGGTGCTCTGATTGGGAAATCGGCTGAAGTACTCGTTGAAAAATACGGAAGTCCTGTTCGGAAGGAGCCATCTGCGTATGGCTACGAATGGTGGATTTACAAAGCGGACCAATATTATATGATGGCGGGCATTGAAAAAAGCCAGGTCGTCACCATTTTTGCCAAAGGGGAAATCAATACTGAGCCGTTTTCTTTAAACCGTTCGTCAAATGAGATTTTCAGCTCAAGGTATCCTGAAACAGAAATTGTCGTCGGGGCCAATGACAGCTATTACCGTTTTGAATTGTCCGAAGAAGAGCTGAATGTGCGGCCATTGATTCCTATTGGTGATTTTTATGCACAGCTCTACATTGACCAGCAGTCAGGCACGCTTTCAGGCATTCGGTTTATGACAACAGATGTCCTGCTTAAAATGAAGCCGTATGAGCTTGTGTATGAAGGGACATTGCCGGAAGTGCCTTATCCAGGCCGTTCTTTATGGACACATATTGAAACTGGCAGTGCCGCACAGCTTGCTGACCTGACCAGTCTTGTCAGAAGACAGGAGGGCGTAAACCCGATTGTTTGGTCGCCCACATTAAATGAATTGGCGAAATCGCACAGCAAGGATATGTTCGAATCCGATTTTTTTGACCATGAATCGCCACGCTTCGGCAATATAGAAGAACGACTGGCCGCTGCGGGAATTACCGGCCTGCCGGCTGAAGAGCTCATCAGTGCAAACTACATGGATGCACCTGCAGCAATGGAAGCCTGGCTTCATTCACAGGAGGAAAGAGAGCTGCTTTTAAACGACTCGTTTTCTTCTTATGGCACGGGTGCTTATCGAACTCATTTCACGCAAATTTTCACCGGATCGCCGTAAGTTGTGTTAAAATAAGCCGATGGAGGTGTCTCATCATGATCGCAACAACGATTGATATTATAAATGTTGCTGATGCAGCGGAAGAACTTGGAGACATGATTCTTCACTCAGAGCAAGCAAGAAACTATCAGGAGTGCTACCGAAAGCTTTATACGGTCGAAACCGTTAAACATAAAATTGATGCCTTTAGCCGTTTGAAAGATCACTACGAGGATGTTCAGCGCTTCGGACGTTATCATCCGGATTACAAGAAAATTATGCTGGAAACGAGAACGGCCAAGCGTGAGATGGATATGGATGAACATGTCGCTGCTTTCCGAAGAGCTGAAACCGATCTTCAGCAGCTGCTGGATGACATCAGCCTTTTAGTTGCCCGCTCCGTTTCCGAGCAAGTAAAGGTACCAGGAGCAGGTTCTGTGTTCTCAAGCGGCTGCGGCAGCTGTGGAACCGGCGGATCATGCGGATGTTCTGCATAAAAGCTACAACATTTAAGCCGACGGATAAAAGGAGGAATGGGATATGCTGACTGAACGTCAGGCACTGATCGTATGGCTTCACTCGCTGAAGCCGGCTAAATCGTTGCGGAAATACGGAAATATCCATTACGTATCCAAAAAAATGAAATACGCCGTTCTTTATTGCAACCATTCAGAAGCGGAAGAGCTGGCTCAAAAAATCGGAAATTTTTCCTTTGTGAAAAAAGTCGATTTTTCAGAAAAACCCTTTCTCAAGGTGGATTATGAAAACTCACGGCCGGATAAAGCAAAAGAATACGATTATAAAATAGGTGTATAACGAAAAGAGCTCTGTCATTATCGACAGGGCTCTTTTTCGGTCACTGCAGCGGGGCCAGGTAATGGTTTAAGCGCAGAATGCCGATTAAGTATTGATAATAAAGATCTTTTTCCGCGAATTGACTTGAAGGCTTTACGTCCAATTCGATCACGGGCTTTCCGGCTGAGGCTGCCGCTTCTTTAAATAACTGGAATCGGCCGTTTTCTTTTTTGTGTGGATTGGGAATGCCTTCTCTGCACAAGTAAATAGGCTGGAAGCTGCCGGTAATCGTTGGCGATAAAATGATCGCACAGGAGGACCCATTTTCAGTATGCAGTGCTAAAAAGTGTTGAACTCTATCAGCTGAGCGCTCTGCAATGGCCAGCAGCTCGTATAAATCAGAATAGCCTTCTCCAAGCTCGATAAATCGTTGAATCATGTAATATAACCCTCCATTTCATTCCTTTCTATTATACGCATTTGCAGCCGCTTTTTCGGTTAAATTTCATCGTCAATCTCATTTTTTTTTGGTATGATACAAATATAAGTCATCTTTCCTAATGGAGGCGGAGAATGCATGAAAAAAGTCCTTTTATTTTCACTGTTTTTGTTCGTCGTTTGTGGGGTTTTACTAACCGTTCAATGGATTGGCTATGAAAAATTATCCAGTGCATCCGGGAATATTGTCGCCACTCAGCTGCTGGAATTAGACATAAAAAAGAACGAGATTGAAGTAAAGCAAACGCTTTACTCCATTCCTGATGGTACCACGGTTAAAGTCATCTTTCCGGCAGATGCCCGGGAAATATCTTGTGCGGATGGAACAGACTGTGAAGTGGGAGGGCAATCTGCTTCGTTGACGGCGTCAGGCGGCGTCAGCACCGTCCAATATAAGCTGCCGGCTTTACCAGGTGGTCAAGCCTTCGTGTTACCCAACTGGCAGGCAGTGCTTGAAAACGTTGATGTCATCAAAACGGAGCTGCTCGTCACCGATCATTCAAAAAAAGGCGGACAATGGATTTCTTCATTAGCTCAAACCGCCAATGAACAGTTGTCAATGATTGATTTTTATTCTTTTAAAGGAGAGGGGCATCAAGCGCCGCTGTTCTGGCAAAAAAGTCCCTTGGAGAAAACCGAATTCGCCGGAATGACGGTTTATTCAGCTGAACCAGTCAGCATACCGAAAGAGTCGATTTCTTTCCCATTTTCAAAGGATGAAATGGACGCTCAAACGGTAATTATTACTGGAAGCGTGAAGCCAAGGCAACTGGACGGGTTAACGATTATCGGAAAAGAAAGCGAGTTAAGAGGAATTCGAACGGCAGTCGTCACGCAATATGCGGAAAAGCATTTTATCTTTCCGGAGGAAGAAAAGTGGCTTGCTTCCTTTGTGGCGGTGGCGTTATATGATGCACAGCCGATGTATATGAAAGCGGCACGGTTGGATGAACGCATGATGAGTGCTCTAACCGAATCCGAGCAAGAAAAATGGAAGCAGGCGCTATTCAGTTTCAAAGGAAAAGAAGTGACGGCAGAAAAGCTTGATGAAGCTCTTTCTGCTGTAAAAGGGGAACAGACCGATTTCTTTCAACGTAATAAGCAGGTGAATACACCAGACGCACCGCTTGTGTTCTTCGACGAGCGTCCGGTAACGGTGGAAGGAGAGCCTGTGTCCTTTCATTTAAAGAAAAAAGATGGCTTGCTGTACGTTCCGTTAAAAGAAGCAGTCTCATCACTCGGGTATACGGCGAGCACTGTATCCGGCGGAGAGTTGCTGCTGAAAAAGGAATTTGAAACCTTCCGCGTAAACGTAAATGAAAAACGTGTTCTTTTAAATGAACACCAGTATGCTCTTTATGAAACCGCGCTTCAAGAAATAGACGGTACACTTTATATTGATAAGATCTGGTTTCAAAAGCTGTTTCTCGTCGAAGTGGTTGAACGTGACGAGGCTATTGACCTCGCTTCATACGGAATTTAAAAGCAAGCATGCCGGCGCCGGTATGCTTGTATGGAAGAAGTCTAGATTTTGCCTGGCTGTTTATGATACCATAAACGGAGAAAAACGATGGGCAGGTTGAAAATCATGAGAATTATATCAGGTGATAAAAAGGGGCTGCCCTTAAAAGCGGTTCCGGGAAAAGATACGCGTCCTACAACAGATAAAGTGAAAGAATCGATTTTTAATATGATCGGGCCTTATTTCGAGGGGGGCAAAGGCCTTGATTTGTTCGCTGGCTCCGGCGGGCTCGGCATTGAAGCGCTAAGCCGTGGATTTAATGAGATGATCTTTGTTGATCGTGATATGAAAGCGATTCAAACGGTAAAAGAAAATCTTCGCTCAGCGGGACTCTCAGAACAGGCCGAGGTGTACCGAAATGAAGCGGATCGGGCACTGAAGGCCATCGTAAAAAGAGATCTTTCATTTGACGGCATCTTTCTGGATCCGCCTTATAAAAAGCAAAAGCTTGAATCGATGCTGCTTTTCATTGCCGAGCAGGGCTTGCTCGCTAACGGTGGATTTATTATGTGTGAGCACGGTTCCGATGTTCGGCTTCCTGAACAAATCGGACCCTTTTCTTGTGCACGGAATGAGACGTACGGCATGATTTCCGTGTCTATTTATAAAGCAGCGGACGATGAGGGGGGAACGGAATGACCAGTATTGCGGTATGCCCGGGGAGTTTTGACCCCATTACGAATGGACATCTGGACATCATTCAGCGCGGGGCAAAAGTATTTGATAAAGTCTATGTCGTCATTTTAAGCAATTCATCCAAAAAGCCGCTTTTCTCGGCAGAGGAGCGGGCAGAGCTGATTCGGAAGGTGACCGCTCACATTCCAAATGTGGAAGTGGACCATTATCAGGGGCTTCTCGTTGATTACGCAAAACAAATCAAGGCAAAAGCGATTTTAAGGGGGCTTCGGGCTGTTTCTGACTTTGAATATGAAATGCAGATTACCTCGATGAACCGTGTTCTCAGTGATGAACTGGAAACCTTCTTTATGATGACGAACAGCCAGTATTCCTTTCTCAGCTCCAGTATTGTGAAGGAAGTGGCGAAGTACGGAGCGGATATTTCGGAGCTGGTTCCGAAAGAAGTAGAGGCAGCGTTGACCGAAAAGCGTCTCGCCGATTTATCTTAATAAAGCCGGGGAAAAGGATTACACTTTTTTTCCCCGGCTTTTTGATTGGCGGAAAGCGAGCAGGGCGGATGCTGCGGCGAGGAAAAAAAGCGTCACCATCATGCCGTGCTCCGGGACAAGCGATAAAGAATAAGCAGGAACTCTTACAGGGACGGACAGAAGCAAAAGCATTAAAACGACCGAATAAAAGCTATGCAAAAACCGGGCGGCTAAAAACGGCCCGTAGCGTATATCTGTGCTGCTAATAATGGCCGCTACTTGAGCATGTACACTCCACCCGCTGAATCCGAGAATCGCACTGATCAGAATCAAGCTGACGGGCAAGGAAAGGGTGGAAGCAGCAGCCTGCTTGACACCGGAGGTCAGTTCAAAAAAACCGCTGAACATCGCCTGGAAAACAGGCAGACTCGTTTCCTGCACAGGGAGCATTGAAAAAATCAAGCCTGCTGCGCCATAGCTGGTCAACAAAGCGGTTAAAACAGAAAAAAAGAGAATAAAACCACCGATCAGCATCAGGGTTTGCACGGAGGATAAAACGGCATCGGCAAACATGGACCCGAAAGCCCGTCCATCTTTTTTTCTTGCTGCTTGAAAGGCATGCAGAGCACCTGCTGAGGTTTCTTTCGTTTTTCCTTTTTGTCTGCCGTAAAAGCGAAAGGAAAAGCCGACCAGTAAAGCACCCCCGTAATGAGCAGCGGCGATAAAGGAACCTGTTTCCGGACTATTTAAAAATCCGCTCGCCACCGCACTTAAAATAAACAGCGGGTTAGAGGAATGAGCCATCGCAACGAGACGTTCTGCTTCAATGCGCGTAATGGTCCCCTCGGTGCGCAGTCTGGCCGCCATGCGTGCACCGGATGGGAAGCCGGAAGCAAGAGATAAAATCCAGCTGACGCCGGCCGGACCGGGAAGCCGAAAGAAAACCTGCATCATCCGGCTGGACAGTGAGCCGAAAAAAGCGATGACGCCAAGACCCGCCATTAATTCTGTTAAAATAAAAAAAGGCAGAAGGGAAGGGAAAACGGTCTTCCACCAGATGTCCATCCCGTACCGTGCTGACTGCAAGCCGATTTCAGGCGATAAAAGCAAGGCGGCAGCAAAAAGTGAAACGATGAAGGCGGCTCCATAGTTTTTCCACATAACATGCCTCCCGGGTTCAAAATAAAGCGTCTTATTCAAAAGTTTTGTACAATAAAAGAGCCTGTACGAAAAGGATATGTCCGGTCATCTGGAATAGACTATGGAGACAGATAAAAAAACAGAGTCCGCATTCTGCATGGAAGGAAGAATAAATGTGAAGAATAAACAAACCGTGCTTACGTATGGGCTGCTGGTGCTCATTATTGCGGCGGCCTTTATCCCGCTCCCTTATTATGTAACAAAGCCGGGTGGCGCTCATGAGCTTGACCCGATTGTTCATGTGGAGGAAGGAGATGAGAATGATACGGGAACCCTTATGCTGACCACGATTCGGATGGGTCCGGCAACCATTTACTCGTATGCATGGGCGTATTTACGCGAATACGAAGAAATTTTGCCAAAGGAGCAGGTGCGGTATCCGCATGAATCGGATGATGAATATAATGTCCGTCAGTTTCATTTAATGGATACGTCACAGCAAAATGCGATTACGGTTGCGTTTGATGAGGCAGGGAAATCGTACGATTGGACATACAACGGCATTTACGTGCTCGGCATTTTCCCGGGAATGCCTGCCGAAGATGTTTTGGAGGCGGGAGACCGCATTACCGCCATTGACGGCCGCAAAATAAAAGCGTCAGCAGAATTAACAGACTATATCCAGTCAAAAAAAGCCGGGGAAAAGGTGACGATTGCTTATTCTCGCAATAAAAAACAGTTCGAGGAAAGCATTCAAGTTCAATCGTTTGCTGAATTAGATGGAAAAACTGGGCTTGGAATCAGCCTGGCGGATGACCGGACGCTGAAAAGCGACCCAAAGGTGACATTAGAAGCAGAAGAAATTGGCGGGCCGTCAGCCGGTCTTATGTTTACACTTGAAATTTATGATCAGCTGATGGAAGAGGATGTTGCCGCCGGCCTTAAGGTGGCAGGTACAGGCACGATGGCAGCGGATGGAACGGTTGGTCGAATTGGCGGCATTGCCCAAAAGGTGGTCGCAGCAGACCGGGCAGGAGCCGACTATTTCTTCGCACCGGATGACCAGGTGCAAAAGGGTGCTGTGTCCAATTATGAGGAAGCAAAGCAAGCAGCTGACGACATTGGAACAGACATGGTGATCATCCCTGTTAAAACGTTCTCGGACGCTGTCGCTTATTTACAAAACGCCGCCGCTTCAAAGTAAAAGCGGCGGACGAGAAAATTCTTGCTCGAGTAAAGAAGCAGTGTCGTGCTCTGGTATTCCAGAGGCTGCCGCATACACACGCGACGCTTTCACATCCAGCTCCAGCAAGTGGCGGCCGGAAGCAGTGCGGGAAATGAGCGGCACAGCCAGTTCCTTTTTAATGGACCGGATATAAGCACGGCCTGTTTCCGTCATACCGAGCAGCCGGATATAGGACACTTGTTCATGGCTTTGCATCGTCGCTTTATCCGTGTCGGTTAAAATGTGCGTCATCATTCGCTGCAGGCGGGTCCATGTATAGCGCTTTGTTTTCACTTGCTCCATAAAGGAGTGAAAGGAGTCATTTTGCAGGGCAGCCTGTATAAGCCTTCCTTCAATGCCTTCCTCTACTTCATAAATCGCAGCGAGCCGCTCAGTGGGCATACTGATCAGCCGGTAACGGAGCAGCGGCCAGTAATGTTCCCAGGAGTGAAGAGGACGCGATGATAAAAGGGAAGCGGCTTGATCCGGCATCAAACCGTCAATCGGGCGATTTGAAAATAAATGTGACCGAATCGCCGTGGCACTCGCGATCGAACCGGCAGCCTGCATATCATGGAAGCCCGCACCTTTGCGCAAAACAGATAAAGGCATAAGCGGCGATCCGAGAGCGGTATTTTCTTGAACGTAATGAAACCCCAGTATATTATTCGGCTTGGACAAATCAAGCGGCAGCCCGTGCTCGCCGAAAAGCTCGTGCCGTGCTTTCGTCTGTGCAGCGGGGTAGCTAATGCCTTCTTTCATGAAAGCACGTATAAGGGCACCCAGCTGTTTTTTATGGTCATGCAGCTTTTGTTCCGTTTCAAGAAACGGCTCAATACGCCCGTCTTCGCTCCCGAAGCAAAACGACTGGCAGTGCAAGTGATGGAGAATCTGGATGGCTCCTTTGGCGAACGTTTCTGCTTTTTGAGTTGAAAACACGTATGGAAGCTCAACGACCACATCCACGCCGTGATGGAGAGCCATGGCTGTTCGTGTCCATTTGTCAACGAGAGCAGGCTCGCCTCTTTGCAAAAAAGAACCGCTCATTACAGCGATCAAGGTGTCTGCATTTGACAAACGCCTTGTTTCATTTATATGGTAGAGATGCCCGTTATGAAATGGGTTGTATTCAACGACGATGCCAGCTGCGTTCATTGGAAAAAGTCCTTTCCTGATGGGATGATTCTTTTATTTTCAAAGATGGTGAAAGAAATGTCAAACAAGCATTTCACTGTAAAGAAAATATATTGACATTCATTCCGGACAGGGCTATAATTACTTTTGTTGCCTTGAGGTGATTAAATGAAATGGTCCATAATTCAACTGCAAAAGCACCGCGACCGCGGTCTTGAAATCAACGAAACAGTTGACCTATCTGAACTCACAGCACTCGATAATGACATACGCCGTATCTCGCCTGTCCGTGTAACGGGACGTGCAGATATTCGTCATGATCAAATTGTTTTCCATGTGAAAGCAGCGGGTGAGATGATTGTTCCTTGTTCACGAACACTTGTTGATGTGCCATATGCTTTTGAGATTCCGCTGACAGAACGCTTTTTATTAAAGCCGGAAGAGGGCGAGTCGTATGAAGCGGAAGATGTTCACCTTCCGGATGGGAATGTCCTTAATTTACGTCCTATTTTGGAAGAAGCGATTATCTTGGAAGTGCCGATGCAAATTTTTAGTGAAGAAGCCGATCAGCATGTTGTGCAGTCAGGAAAAGATTGGGCGTTTTTTGAAGAAGAAGAACAGCTTCCTGAAAAAGAGAAGCCGGCTGTTGATCCGAGATTGGCAGGTCTTCAAAACTTCTTTACGTCTGATGATGAGTAATTGAGAAGTACAGCTATTCTGGCTTCATATAGTTTTTAATCCGTTAAGGAGGTGTATATCACATGGCAGTACCTTTTAGAAGAACGTCTACTACTCGCAAAAACAAACGCCGTACGCACTTTAAGCTTCAAGTGCCAGGCATGGTTTCATGCCCGAGCTGCGGTGAAATGAAACTTGCGCACCGCGTATGCAAAGAGTGCGGAACATATAAAGGCAAAGAAGTCGTTAGCAAATAAGACTGATTGTATCTTTCAAAAAAAGCGGAGAGGCCATGGCTCTCCGCTTTTTTTGTCCTATTTTTCAGGAGGCGAACGAGATGAATATTCATATTATTGGCGGCGGTGCGCTCGGGCTTTTTTTTGCCGCAGAGTGGAGCGGGTTTCATCAGGTAACGCTTCAGACGAGGACAAGCGAGCAGCGTGACCGGCTTCAAGCAGAAGGAATCCGGGTGATAGAGGACGGCTGTGAATCGATTCATTTTGTGCAAACGGCGGACTCAGCCCCTACTGAAACGGCGTTAACGGTTGTAGCCGTAAAGCAGTATCAGCTCGATGCAGTGCTGCCTGTGCTCCCGGCTCACTCATCTGTTCTGTTTATTCAAAATGGACTGAGCCACTTACGTAAAGTACAAGAGATTCCCCACCCGGCGGTTTATGCCGCTTCGGTTATGCACGGCATCGCCCGGCAGGACGGACGAACGATCCAGGTAAACGGCCGTAACACCACGAAAATTGCTGGTGTGAAAGGTGGAAGCCCGGCGGTCTGGGAATCCTTATGTACACCTCAGCTCGCGTTTGAGTGGCAGGAAGGAGCGAAGGAAATGCTGCTCGAGAAAATGGCGGTGAATGCTGTCATTAATCCGCTAACCGCGCTCCTGTCTGTTCAAAACGGTGTTCTTGCCGACAACCCCCACTTCCGAAGCACGGCCATGCAGTTATGTGAAGAATTCGCCTTGACATTTCCCGGTCGGACGGCGGAGGATGTGTTTCAGTCTGTAATGGACGTTTGCCGAAAAACCGCTCAAAATGAATCCTCCATGCTCTCAGATATGAAAAAGGGACATGAAACGGAGCTGGACGCCATCGTCGGTGCGTTGATTGCGGAAGCCGCTGAAAAAGGGATACAAGTACCCGCCTTCACATTGATCTATCATTTAATCAAAGGAAAAACGCCAGCGCTTATGAAAGAATAAGTGCTGGCGTTCCTGTTTTAATGATGGAGCCTTTTTCCATCACAATCACCCGGTCGGCAATTGCGCGGGCATCTGCCTGATCATGTGTGACAAAAATCGAGGTGATGCCGGTTTTTTTTAAAATGGTGCGGAGCTCGTCCCGGATCTTCACCTGCAGATCCGCATCCAGGTTGCTGAATGGTTCATCAAACAACAGAATCGATGGATTTGGGGCCATCGCCCGTGCTAAAGCGACCCGCTGCTGCTGGCCGCCGCTCAGCTCATGGGGATAGCGCTTTTCGAATCCGGTCAGGCCGACTAGCTCAATAACGGAAGCAAGCCGTTCGTCACGCTCGGTCCGTTTCATCTTTTTTAAACCGAATTTAATATTGCCAGCGACAGTCATATGAGGGAAGAGAGCATAATCCTGAAAGACCATTCCCACTCCTCTTTTTTCGGGCTGAATAAACGTTTTTGCATCGAATATGGTCCGTTCCTCAATCACCATTTCGCCCTGCTCAGGTACTTCAAGTCCGGCAATTAACCGGAGCACAGTGCTTTTTCCGCTGCCGCTCTGGCCGAGAATTGTCACAATTTCACCTTTCTCCAGTGCCATCGAAACGCGGCGGATTGTTTGTTCTTTCGCATTTCGGTATGTAAATGTCACATCGTGAAGCTGCATCACCATTTATCGTTTCTCCTTTTCTAATACGGCATGAAACATGAAAATCGATAAGCCGCTAATAAAAATAATCAATATAGAGGCAAGCGCTGCTTCATGCACCGCTTCGTCGTTCGCATATTGAAAAGCTTTCGTCGACAGCGTGTAAAAGTTAAACGGCTGCAGAAGAAGCGTAAGGGGAAGCTCCTTCATCACCTCGATAAAAACAAGCGTGTAGCCGCCCAGAACCGCGCTGCGGATCATCGGCAAATCCACTTGAATGAACGTTCGCCATAACGGCTTTCCAAGCAGCCTGGAAGCTTCTGTAAAGCTGCGGCCGATCTTATCAAAGCCTGCATCAACCGGGTTAAAGCCAATCGCCAGGAACCGGCTTACATAGGCGAATATGAGCATAATCAAGCTTAAGCTTAAAATAATCGGTGCGTCGATATTCAGCCACTCGTATAAGACGTTTAAACGACGGTCCAGCCATAAGAAAAAGGTTAAAACGCCAATCGCAATCACAGCACCGGGAATCGAGTAGCCGAGCACAGTCACCCGTGAAATGGCTTTGCTCAAAATCCCATCCGAAAGCCGCGTGAAGTTTCCGATTACAAGCGCGACAGCCATAATGATAAACGCAGATACCATGGAAACATACACAGAATTCGCGATCAGCTGGGTGAATTCCGGGCTCATCACTTTTTCATAGGTGAGCAGCATCCATTGGAAAAGCTGCACAAACGGAATGGCAAAACCAAGCATAAAAATGACCGTTACATAAGCGAAAAGCACCGTGGTTTTTTTCCTTGAAAGGCTCACTGGCTCAAGCGGCCTGACCTTTGCATTGGAGTAACTGTACTGTTTTCTGCCGCGAAGCGCTTTTTCAAAAAACAAGATAAGAAACACAAGGGACATGAGAATACCAGCCAGTTTAATAGCCGTTCCGACATCGCCCATGCCAAACCATGCTTGAAAAATTGCTGTGGTGAATACTTGGATGCCGAAGTAAGACACGACGCCATAGTCATTCAGCACCTCGAGAATCACAAGACTGGCTCCGCCAATAATCGCGGTGCGGGAGATCGGAATAATCACGCGGAAAAACAGCTCGAGCGGACCGCTTCCAAGCAAACGGGCATTTTCGATTAATGAAGCCGACTGCTGCTCAAGGTAAGCTCGCGTAATGATGTACACGTAAGGATATAAAAAGATAGTGAAAACAAAAATCGCGCCAGGAATGTTCAATATGTCAAAAAAGACCGGATTGGCGTGAATGCCGAATTCGTTCCGGAGTGTAGATTGCACAATACCTGTGTAGTTTACTATTCCGTGGTATGTATAACCGCCTATATAAGGAGGAATCGCCAGGGGCAGAATCAATCCCCATTTGAAAAAACGGCGTAAAGGAAATGTATAAGCTGTGACCAGCCAGGCAAGGCTGACTCCGATCAAAATGGAGAAGATGCCGGTAAACAAAACAATAGTGAGCGTATTTTGAATATAGTTTTTCAATAAGAATTCCTGAATATGCGCCCAATTTTCATTTGGCTTTTCAAAAATTTGAACAAAGATGGACAGCGCAGGAGATAAAATGAGCAGCGTAAATAGGATGCTCAGAATGGACCAGCTGTTAGTACGGCGACGGATTGAACGAAAAACTGTCATAGGGATACCTCTCTTGGGCAGATTGCGGATGTCTTACTTTTAGAAGAAGCCCACTTAACCATACTATGAAAATCATTCTCAAAAAACAAGAGCTGGCTGCATATTCGGCTAGAAAACCAGACATTTCAGTACATTTTTTGAAATAATTGATTGGAACAAAAGGGTCTGGAAAGAAGAAAAAGCCGAACGATCGCATCGTTCGGCTATCTTTTATGACTTATTTCCAGCCGGCTTCGTTCATCAGCTTGACGGCATCCGCATTGTATTTGCCAAGCTCAGACAGGTTCAGGTCCTGCTCTTTGAATTCACCCCATGAAGCAAGCAGTTCAGCAGGCTCTACATTTTCATTAACCGGGTATTCAAAGTTGGCTTCTGAAAATTGACCCTGTGCGTCTTCGCTCGACAAGAATTCCAGAAGGGCAATGGCGTTTTCTTTGTTTTTCGCATGTTTTGTTACACCGGCGCCGCTTACGTTTACATGTGTTCCATTCGTTTCCTGGTTAGGGAAGAACACACCTAATTGCTCAACCACTTTCACTTCTTCCGGATCTTCCGAGTTCAGCAGCTGCCCGAAATAGTACGTGTTCATGACTGCCACATCGCCAATTCCGGCCACAACGGCTTTTGCCTGGTCACGGTCGCCTCCTTCAGGATCGCGCGCCATATTGCCTGCGATGCCCTGTGCCCATTCTTTTGCCGCATCCGCGCCGTTTAAGGAAATAAACGAGGCCACGAGGGACTGGTTGTAGACGTTATCGGAAGAACGGATCAAGACCTTTTTGTTCCATTGGTCTTCTGCCAGTGCTTCGTATGTAGACAAATCCTCCGGCTGCACACGGTCCTTTGCATACACAATGACACGCGCACGCTTCGTTAAGCCAAACCACTCATTTTCGGTATCCCGGTAATTCTCGGCGATATTTTCATTCAGCACGTCGCTTTCAACCGGCTGAAGAAGACCTTTTTCTTTTGCCCAGTGAAGCCGCCCGGCATCTGCTGTGTAATACAGGTCTGCTTCTGTCGCTTCTCCTTCACGTGACAAGCGCTCACCAAGCTCGTCTGCTTCGCCCTTTACTACGTTTACGTCAATGCCTGTTTCTTCTGTAAATTGATCGAACAAAACATCATCTGTTTCATAGTGGCGGCTCGTATATAAGTTTACGACACCGGCTTCTTTTGTTTCCTCGTCTGTTGTAGCGGGTGTTGTCGTTGCCGCATCTTCATTGCCTCCGCATGCAGCAAGCAGAAGAGACATACCGATAAGGCCGGATAATAAGCCCGTTTTCTTTTTTACCATGATAAAACGCTCCTTTAAATTGTGTAAGATCAGCGATGCTGTCTTCTAAAGTATAATGATAATCATTATCAAATCAACAATTTTTTAAAATAATGTTGGCTGAACAGGCACATTGTTTCCCCTTTCAATCCCGAG
Source organism: Domibacillus enclensis (assembly GCF_900156125.1). Lineage (GTDB taxonomy): Bacteria > Bacillota > Bacilli > Bacillales > Domibacillaceae > Domibacillus > Domibacillus enclensis. The sequence continues at coordinate 181,211 of NZ_FTLX01000003.1, forward strand.
GGTGGTATACTCGAACAAGAAAATTTGTCCGACAGAAAGGAAGTACACGTATGGAACAAGAACGCATTTCTGTTCCCGCTTTAAACCCTTTTGCGAAAGAATATATAAGCGGCTCTAAACAGACAGGCGGCTTTTTTGACTATGAGCCTTTTTCTCAGCAATCATTCCAGCAGCGTGCGGAGGAAGTAAAGAAACGAGTGTTTAAGCGGGATGAGCTGGCACAAGTCATTCGTCAGTATATGGAGCCCTATTCTATTACGCCTGAAACCGAACACTCTCTGGAAAAATTAAAGGACCCTTCATCCGTTGTGGTCATCGGCGGCCAGCAGGCAGGGCTTTTAACAGGACCTTTATATTCTATACATAAAATCATCTCGATCCTGCACGTAGCAAAGGAGCAGGAGGAAAAACTGGGCATTCCGGTTGTACCGGTTTTTTGGATTGCCGGTGAGGACCATGATCTGCTCGAGATTAACCATGTTTTCGTTGAACAAAAAGGCAACGTGCAAAAAATAGGGTACCCTGAACGCTTTGTAAAAAAACAAGCGGCTTCTGAAACGATTTACAAGAAGGAGACGATGGAGAGCTGGGTTCAGTCAGTTTTTTCTGCCTTGCGTGAAACGCAGCACACAAATCAGCTGTTGAGCGACCTTCAGCAAGCCATCAGGAAAAGCGAAACGTTTACTGAGTTTTTTGCTTTTTTAACGAGTGCTTTTTTTGCGAAATATGGATTATTATTAATCGATGCAGCCGATCCTGCTCTTCGCCAGCTGGAGGTGCCGTTTTTCAAGCAGCTCATAACGGAAAACGAAGCACTGACGGAACGGCTGAAGCAATCCCAGAAAAAAATCGAGGAACAGGGATTTAAGCCAGCGATTGAAACAGGTGAACATCCGGCTCATTTGTTTATTATTGAAGATGGGGAACGCCATTTACTTGAAAAAGAAAGCGGCCTGTATGTAAGTAAAAGCGGGCGCACGTATACAGAAGCAGAATTACTGCAGCTTCTTGAATCTTCCCCGGAGTCGTTTAGCAACAATGTCGTCACACGCCCGCTCATGCAGGAGTGGCTGTTTCCGACCGTGGCTTTTATCGCGGGTCCGGGTGAAATTGCGTATTGGGCCGAATTAAAAGAAGCTTTTGCTCATTTCAACATGAAAATGCCGATTGTGGTGCCGCGGGTGAATATAACCATTATCGACCGGGATGTAGCAGGCATCCTTCAAGAGGTAAACATTTCGGCCAGCCGGGCGGTGCAGTACGGTGTTCAAGACGAGAGAAATGCTTATCTCGATTCTATTCGAGATCATCACCTGCATGACCTCGTCGCGGAAATAAAGCGGTCGCTTTTCGATGGCTATGACAGGATTGAAAAGCAGGCGTCCAGTATCCATAACGGGCTGCTGCCGCTTGTGGAAAAAAACAAGAAATTTCATACGAGGCAGCTCGATGTGTTAATTCAAAAAAGCGATGCGGTACTGGCTCAAACGCATGAAGCGGCTATCGCTCGGTTTGACCGTGTTCAATCGGCGCTGCGGCCAGACGGATTGCAGGAAAGAGTATGGAACATTTATCCTTTCCTGAACGAGTACGGTCCTGATTTGATTGACGAGCTGATGGGTCAGTCCTATGTCCATGATGGAAGCCATTATCTTTTATATATGTAAATGAAAAGTCTGCCTTTTGGGCAGGCTTTTTGTACGTAAAAAAGGGAAAAATGACGCATAATGAAATTGGTGGTGCAAAGTGGGGGGATGTGGTAAAGTTAGTGTAGAAAGTGGGGTCGGCACAATGTTCATGGGTGAATACCGTCATTCAATCGATGAAAAAGGAAGATTGATTATTCCTGCGAAGTTTCGCGGAGAATCAAATAAGACATTCATCGTGACGCGCGGTCTTGACCAATGCTTGTTTGTGTACGGCCAGGAAGAATGGGAAAAGCTTGAGGAAAAGCTTGCTGCTTTGCCGCTGACGAAAAAGGATGCGCGTGCCTTTACCCGCTTTTTTTTCTCAGGTGCTAATGACTGCAGGCTGGACCGGCAGGGGCGAATCAACATCCCTGAACCGCTCATCCGCTATGCGTCTCTTCAAAAAGAATGTGTGGTTGTAGGGGTGTCGAACCGAATGGAGATTTGGGATGCAGAAGTTTGGGACGATTATTTAGACACCTCGTCCGATTCATTCGGGGACATTGCAGAAAGCTTAACCGATTTTGATTTATAAAGCTGATTGGACTGATAAGATAATGGAATTTAATCATACGACTGTTTTACTGCGTGAAACGGTCGACGGGCTGAACATCCGCCCTGATGGCATTTATGTAGATTGTACGCTCGGTGGAGCAGGGCATAGCGAATATTTGCTTTCCCAGCTTGGCCCGGAAGGGAAATTGTATGCGTTTGATCAGGATGAAACAGCGATCGAACATGCCAAAAAACGGCTGGCTCCGTTTGCCGATCGCGTTGAATTTATAAAAAGCAACTTTGAACATGTAAAAGAAAAACTCCATGAAAAAGGCATAACGGGTGTTGATGGCATTTTGTATGATCTGGGTGTTTCATCGCCGCAGCTTGATACGCCGGAAAGAGGGTTCAGCTACCATCATGATGCACCGCTTGACATGCGTATGGACAAAAGCGCTGCTCTTTCTGCTTATGAAGTAGTGAATGAATGGCCGTTCGAACAGCTTGTCCGCATTTTTTTCAGGTACGGAGAAGAGAAATTTTCAAAGCAAATTGCCCGGAAAATCGAAGCAGCACGCGACATTCAGCCAATTGAAACAACCGCTCAATTAACAGAGTTAATTAAAGAAGGCATACCAGCGCCTGCCAGAAGAAAAGGCGGCCATCCGGCAAAACGGGTATTCCAAGCCATTCGGATTGCTGTCAATGATGAACTGGGTGTTTTCGAGCGGTCCCTTCATGATGCCATCGACTTATTAAACATCAATGGCCGAATCAGTGTCATCACCTTTCACTCGCTGGAGGACCGGATTTGTAAAAGCGTTTTTAAGGAAGCGTCCACAGGTCCAGAGCTGCCGCCGGGACTGCCCATCATACCGGAGGAATTTGAGCCGGTACTGAAGCTCATTACCCGCAAGCCGATCCTGCCGTCAGAGCAGGAGCTAGAGGAAAACAATCGCGCTCGCTCAGCAAAGCTTCGAATTGCTGAAAAAAGAAAAGAAACCGTTTAGGGGGGAATAATAATGAACAATACAGCGAAACAGCCAATTGTTGAGCAGCCGAAAAAGGCCTCCATTAAACAGAAAAAAGTAAGCAGGTCCTTTTTTACGCCCGGTGAAAAAATCCTGTTTCTCGTTTTTGTGTTGACCGTTTGCTTTATGTGCGCCAAGCTCATTTCTACACAAGCGGCTATTTACGAAACAAATAAAGAGATTCAAATCGTTGAACGCCAAATTCAAGATCAGGAACGGGTTAATAAAGATCTGGATATTCAAATCAGCGAAGAAAGCACGTACGAAAAAATTCAGGAGCGCGCCAAAGCGATGGGGCTGGATTTAACAGATAAAAATATTAAGGTTGTTGAGCCGAAATGATAGAGAATAGAAACAATCGAAAAATAGGAGCTGCGATCCTGTACACCGGGTTCGCCCTCCTCTTTTTTATCTTATTTTTCCGTGTTGTGTATATTCAGGCGACGGGTACGGCGGACGGACACGAATTAAAAAATGAAGCGCTGGCAAAATATATGCGGACGGGTGTGCTGGAAGCGAGCAGAGGTACGATTTACGATACGAACGGCGAGGTAATTGCCGAGGATACGACATCGTTTACGATCGCAGCGATTTTAGATGATTCGGTTACCACAAACCCGGAAGAGCCGAAGCATGTGGTGGATTATGAAAAAACCGCAAGCGTGCTCGCGAAATATATCGAAATGGATGAAGCAGAGATTTTAGAGCGTCTGAAAAAGGACGGCGACCCGTTTCAGGTGGAATTCGGAAGTGCAGGCCGCGGGTTATCGAACAGCGTGAAAAGCAAGCTCGAAGAAGAAAATCTGCCGGGTATCACCTTTATCAGGCAAGCAAAGCGTTTTTATCCAAATGGGACGTTTGCTTCTCATTTAATCGGCTTTGCGCAGCGGATTGAAAAAGAAGATGAAGAAGGAAATATAACGTATGAAATGCAAGGGCAGATGGGCATTGAAAAGTCGTATGAAAAGTACTTAAAAGGTGTCGATGGGAAAATCAAATACACGAGTGACCTGTGGGGCTATCTTCTTCCTGAAAAAGAAGAAATGGTGTTAGAGCCTGAAGACGGGGATCATATGTATTTAACGATTGATTCGAAAATCCAGACATTTGTTGAAGATGCGCTAAGTGAGGTTGAAGCACAGTATGAGCCTGAAAAAGCATTCGCCATTGTAGCAGAAGCGAAAACCGGCAAAATCCTGGCGATGAGCCAGCGGCCGACCTTCCATCCGGGCACGAGAGAAGGCTTGGATACAAACTGGATGAATGACCTTGTCGAATACTCGTATGAGCCAGGCTCGACAATGAAAATTTTCACACTGGCAGCCGCGATTGAAGAAGGAACGTTTAACGCGGATGCAACTTATCAGTCAGGACGATACAAAATCGGTTCTGCAAGCGTTGGCGATCATAACAGCGGTGCAGGCTGGGGAGAAATTACGTACGCGGAAGGCATTCAGCGTTCATCGAATGTCGCAATTGCGAATATGCTCCAGCAAATGACACCGGGTGTATTTCGCCAGTATCTCGAAGATTTTCATTTTGGTGAAAAAACGGGGATTGAGCTGCCGAGTGAAGCATCAGGCAGCATTGTATACAATTATCCGATTGAACAAATTACAACAGCTTTTGGACAGGGAACGACGGTGAATGCACTGCAAATTCTCCAGGCATCCACAGCCATTGCCAACGGCGGTAAAATGATGAAGCCATATATCATCGACAAAATTGTGGATGACACGACTGGTGAAACGATTGTGAATACAGAACCGGATGTGGTCGGAGAGCCGATTTCAGAAGAAACAGCAAAGGAAACACTTGACGTTCTCGAAAGTGTTGTAACAGCTGAACACGGAACAGGAAAGCCCTATCATATTGAAGGGTATGATGTGGCCGGAAAAACAGGTACTGCGCAAATTATCGGCGAGGACGGCAGCTATTTAACCGGAGCAAATAATTACTTGTTTTCGTTCATCGGCATGGCACCAAAGGACGATCCGGAGCTGATTGTGTATGTTGGTGTGTCACAGCCGAATTTAGAGAATGAATCCGGGTCGGCACCGGTGTCGAAAATTTTCAATCCAGTCATGCGGAACAGCCTGCAATATTTAAATGTCCGTCCGGATGAAAACATTACATCGGATACAGTAAAGCTGGCAGATTTTGAAGGTGAAAAAACTTACAAAGCACGTGAAGCGTATGAAAAAGCCGGTCTGGATCCGGTCATTATCGGAACAGGGAATGAAATTATAAAGCAGGTTCCGGAAGCAGATGGCAGATTGCTGCAAGGCGAAAAAGCGGTGTTGCTGACGTCGGAAAACTGGACGATGCCTGACGTAACCGGCTGGGCGATGCGTGATGTCATGAAGGTTGCCCAGGCAGCCGGATTAAAAATCAGCTACTCCGGAACTGGCTACGTCACAACACAAAACATAAAACCCGATCAGCCGATCGAAGAAGGACAAAAGCTGATCATTGAGCTTGAACAGCCCGGCAGTGCCGAAGAAGCAAACAAAAATGCTGACGCTGAGTCCGACCAGCTGAAAAGTGATGAAGAGTAGAGCTGGAAAGAGCCTGGCACAAAAGGTTCTGCATAGAAGAAAAAGCCGAATGATCACTGTATCGTTCGGCTTTCTTACGAGCATTTCATGATCAAAAATTGTTTAGTGACTGCGCTTGCGCCAGCATAGAGAGGGTGGCTTCTGCAGGACTCCGCGTTCGGAGGGGCGGGCGGTGAGCTAATTTTTGTCGCTAAGCTCCAAAAGTGGATCTCACCTGCCCCGCTGATCCCTCCCGAGTCTCCGCCCTGGGCGCAGGGAGGCCGGCGGAGACTTCCATGTGACGAGCGGACAGGCTGAAACAGCCATGCACTTTAGGCTGGTTCAGCGTTCGCCACATAGAAAAGCGGAGCCGGCAGCCCGGAGCCCCTGTGTGTGCTTTTCCAAGAAAAAAGAAGAATAAAAGCTTTAAACTGCTAGAACATTCGGATTTAGGGGGCCAATCACATTGTTATCTCCCAGCCTATTCCATGCTGTTAAAAAAAGAATGTGTCAATGAAAAGCAGGTGACATTTTCTTTTTTTCAAAGCTGTGCTTGCGCGAACATAGTTTGGGCGGCTTTTTGTCAATTTCATCCGTTATTCCGCATATGCTCAAAAGGAGAAGGGGTGTGAGCCATGCGGGTTCGGATGTTTTGGGTTCTTGTTTTTTCTTTTGTTGCTTTCTCCATTTTGACGATACGAACGGGGTATATTCAGCTGTGGAACGGTGCGGAGCTGACGAAAAAGGCGGAGGAGCTCTGGGGCCGCAGTATTCCAGCCGAGCCTGAGCGCGGGTTGATTGTAGACAGAAACGGCGAGGTGCTGGCTGGAAACAAACATGCACCAACTGTGTATGTCATTCCATCCCAGATTGACGATCCGGAGCAAACAGCCAAAACGCTTGCAGCCGTTCTGGGTGAAAAAGAATCGCTCCTGTACGAGCGGATGACGAAGCGTTCATCGATTGAAAGACTGTCCTCAAAAGGCAGGCATTTATCGACGGACAAAGCCCGTGAAGTCGCGGAGCTTCAATTAAAAGGCATCTGGCTGGGGGAGGATTCGGTTCGTAACTACGTATGGAAGGAGCGCCTCGCTCATATCATCGGATTTACGGGAGCGGACAACCAGGGCCTTGCTGGCATTGAAGCGTATTACGATCAGAAGCTGTCCGGCAAAGCAGGGTCAATCCAGATGTTTACCGATGCGAAGGGCAATGAAATGCCCGGGCTGGTGAATGATTACAATGAGCCTGTGAATGGAATGGACTTGCAGCTGACGATTGATGCCGATATTCAGGCTGTGATGGAGAGGGAGCTGGATCTGGCGCAAAAAACGTACAAGCCGGATGCTGCCATGAGCATTGCCATGGATCCGAACACGGGTGAAATTTTGGCCATGTCATCCCGTCCATCCTATGACCCATCGCGTTTTCAAGAATATGATCCGGATATTTACAATCGGAATTTACCTGTTTGGAACACGTTTGAACCGGGCTCCACCTTTAAAATTATTACACTGGCTGCGGCACTCGAAGAAAACAAAGTGGACCTGGACAAGGATCATTTTTTTGATCCGGGCTATGTAGAAGTCAATGGGACAAGGCTCCGGTGCTGGAAACGAGAAGGGCACGGCCACCAGTCCTTTTTAGAGGTTGTGCAAAATTCATGCAACCCGGGCTTTGTAGAGCTTGGGACGAGACTTGGTGAAAAAACACTGTTCAGCTACATTCGGAAATTCGGATTCGGTGAAAAAACAGGGATTGATTTGTATGGAGAAGGAACGGGTATTTTGTTTACTGAGCAATCAGCAGGACCTGTCGAGGCGGCAACTGCTGCTTTTGGCCAGGGGGTGGCGGTAACACCTATTCAGCAGGTTGCGGCGGTTTCAGCGGCTGTCAATGGCGGCATTCTCTATAAGCCGTACGTAGCGAAAAGCTGGACCAATCCCGTCTCAGGAATAAAAGAAACGATTCATAAGCCCGACCAAGTGCGGCGTGTGATTTCAGAAGAAACATCTGCACAAATAAGACGTGCCCTAGAAAGCGTCGTGGCGAAAGGAACAGGCCGAAATGCTTTTGTGGACGGATACCGGATTGGAGGAAAAACAGGAACCGCGCAGAAAGCAAAAGACGGAGGCTATTTGGAAAACAATCATATTGTGTCTTTTATCGGCATGGCGCCCGCCAATGATCCGAAGGTGGTCATATATACAGCGATCGACAACCCGAAAGGAACCGTTCAATTTGGCGGTACGGTTGCAGCGCCGATTGTCGGAAAAATGATGGAAGACATCCTGCCGCTTTTAAACGTTTCCAAGCAGTCGAATCAAATTGAAAAAGAAAAAACGTGGAGTGATCCGGAGCTTATTGTTGTCCCGGATTTGGTTGGCTTAACAAAGGATCAATTGAAAGAACAGCTGGTCAACGTGAATATTGTCGTTGAAGGAAACGGGTCTACCGTTGTTTCACAATCGCCGAAATCGGGCGTTAAGATAGAGGCAGGAAGCAAACTCCGTGTGTTATTAAAGTGAAAAAGAAGAAATGCCGCCAAATTTAGCCGAAACAGGCTGAAAAGCATTCGCATCGGCGGCTTTTTTTCGTTACAATAGAAAACGCGGGAATTGTACATACGTGCTTTACAAACAGAAAGGATTGAAAAACGTGGATTTATCAACAGTGCTCACGGCGCTTCCTTTTCACCGGAAAGACAAGGAAGGAAACCCGGCGATTACATCAATTGAAAACGATCACCGTCTCGTTCAAGACGGATCGATTTTTATTTGTATAAAAGGATTTACATTTGACGGCCATCAGGCGGCGGAGGAAGCCGTAAAAAAAGGAGCAGCTGCGATTGTAGCGGAACGTCCCGTTGACGTTTCGGTTCCGGTTATTTATGTCCCTGACACAAAACGGGCGATGGCTCAGCTGGCAGCGCATTACTATCAGTACCCGACAGAATCGTTTCATTTGATCGGCGTCACCGGTACAAACGGAAAAACGACGACGAGTCACTTAATTGAGCAAATTTTGCAGGCTGCCGGGGAAACAACAGGCATGATCGGGACCATGTATATGAAAATCGGTGAACAGACGATTGAAACAAAAAACACGACACCGGAAAGCTTAACACTGCAGAAGACGTTTGCCCGAATGAAGCAGGAGGGTGTGACGAGTGCGGTCATGGAAGTGTCCTCCCATGCGCTGCAGGAGGGGCGGACGAATGGGACAGCGTTTAATGTAGCTGTTTTTACAAATTTAACGCAGGACCATCTTGATTTTCATAAAACGATGGATGATTACCGGACCGCAAAAGGGCTTCTTTTTGCCCGGTTGGGAAATGTGGTTCACCCGGATCAGCCTGCTTTTGCTGTGTTAAATGCAGATGACGAGGCATCTGACGTCTACAAATCAATGACAGCGGCTCATGTCGTCACATACGGCATTGACCGCAAGGCGGATATTTGGGCAGAAGACATTCGGCTGACGGCAGAAGGAACAGCTTTTACCATTCACTATCCGAACGGAACAGCGACGATTCAATCGAAGCTTGCTGGAAAGTTTAACGTGTATAATATGCTTGCCGCTTTTGCTGCGGCGTTTGTTTCAGGAATTGAACCGGAGCTGATTAAACAGACGCTTCAAAAAGTAGCAGGAGTCGCCGGGCGGTTTGAGCTGGTGCCAAACAGCCGTGACATTTCCGTCATCGTCGATTATGCGCACACGCCAGACAGCTTGATTAATGTCTTGAAAACGGTTCGCCCCTTAACAAAAGGCCGTGTATGGGTCATTGCCGGCTGCGGCGGTGACCGTGATAAAACGAAGCGGCCGCTTATGGCACAGGCTGCATGCCAGTTTTCAGATGAAGCGGTTTTCACATCGGACAATCCGCGCAGCGAAGATCCGCAGCGCATCCTGGCTGATATGGAAGCAGGCGTGGAAAATCAAGACTACACCGTCATGGAAGACAGAAAAGAAGCTATTTTTCATGCCATCTCGATGGCCCGCCCGGGGGATGCCGTCGTAATTGCCGGAAAAGGCCATGAAACGTATCAAATTATTGGACACAATACGATTCATTTTGATGATAGAGAAGTAGCGAGAGAAGCGCTTTTATTAGGGGAAGGTGAAAAGGCATGAGCGAATGGCAAATCGGGCTGATTATTGCGGTTTCCTTTTTAATCACCGTTATGATTGCACCGCTGTTTATTCCATTTTTAAGAAGGCTGAAATTCGGGCAAAGCATTCGGGAGGAAGGACCGCAGTCCCATCAGCAAAAGTCGGGAACACCGACGATGGGCGGTCTTGTGTTTTTGCTTTCCATTGTCATTACGACGTTGTTTTTCGTTCAGCTGTTCGGCTCCATTGGAACAGAAACAGCACTTCTGCTGCTCGTGACAATCGGGTTTGGGCTGCTCGGCTTTTTAGATGATTTTATTAAAGTTGTTATGAAGCGGAACCTCGGCCTAACTTCTTTGCAGAAATTAATCGGACAAATTGTCATTTCAATTATTTTTTATGTAATTTATGCGCAGCAAGGCCTGTCAACAGAGCTGTCATTCGGCTTTTTTTCACTAGACCTTGGCATTTTATATGCGCTGTTTGTCCTGTTTTGGCTCGTTGGGTTTTCGAACGCAGTCAATTTAACCGACGGGCTCGACGGGCTTGTATCGGGAACAGCTTCCGTTGCGTTCGGGGCATATGCGGTTATTGCCTGGAGCCAGGGGCTGGACGAAACGGCTATCTTTGCTTTTTCAGTTGTGGGGGCCATTATCGGGTTCCTAGTGTTTAACGCATACCCGGCGCACGTATTTATGGGGGATACAGGATCACTGGCACTTGGCGGAGCAATCGCCGTGTTATCTATTTTAACGAAGTTTGAATTTTTGCTTTTGTTGATCGGCATCGTGTTTGTAGCAGAGACCCTTTCTGTTATCTTGCAGGTATGGTCGTTTAAAACAAGAGGCAAACGTATTTTTAGAATGAGCCCGCTGCACCATCACTTTGAACTGGGCGGCTGGTCTGAATGGCGCGTGGTCGTCACATTCTGGTCCGTTGGCATTGTAGCTGCAGCCATTGGGGTTTGGATAGGAGTTTGGAGATAATGAAACAAGTCAATCAATTTAAAGATAAAAAGGTGCTCGTTTTAGGGCTGGCGAAAAGTGGTCTCGCCGCCGCTAAGCTGTTGAAAAAGCTTGGTGCAGTCGTCATCGTAAACGACGGAAAGCCGCTTGAGGAAAACGAAGCGGCAAAGGAACTGAAGGCAGAAGGTATTGATGTCGTATGCGGAAGCCACCCGGTCGAGCTGCTGGATAAAGGCATTGAGCTCGTGGTGAAAAACCCCGGGATCCAGTATGCCAATCCAATCGTCTCAAAAGCGGTCCTGGATGGCATTCCGGTGATCACTGAGGTTGAACTCGCTGGTTTTATTTCGGAAGCTCCGTTTATCGGCATTACCGGTACAAATGGAAAAACAACGACGACAACATTGATTAACGAAATGCTGAAAGAAGATGGGAAAGGCACGGTGCTTGCAGGAAACATCGGAGAAGTCGCGTCTGAAGTTGTGCAGCAGGCAAAGCCTGATGACCATGTCGTGATCGAGCTTTCTTCCTTTCAGCTGATGGGTGTACAGGATTTCCGGCCGCATATCGCCATTATTACGAATATTTATGATGCGCATCTGGACTATCATAGCTCACGTGAGGAATATGTCGGCTCAAAAATGAAAATTACCCAAAACCAGACAGAGGATGATTTTTTAATTATCAATGCCGATCAAGAATCGCTGTACTCGATGGCTGGGTCCAGTCATGCGCAAGTCATTCCGTTTTCGGCAAAACAAGTAGTAGAAAATGGGGCGTATCTTGATGAAGGCACTGTTTACTTCCAGGAAGAAGCGATTATGAAGGCAGCAGATATTGTGCTTCCGGGAAGTCATAATCTAGAAAATATTTTAGCGGCGATTGCAGCTGTTAAATTAACCGGTGTGTCCAATGAAGCCATTCAATCGGTGCTCACGTCCTTCACAGGTGTCCGCCACCGCACTCAATTCGTTCGGGAGTGGAATGGCCGCAAATTTTATAACGATTCAAAAGCGACGAATACACTGGCAACAAAAAGTGCGTTAACTGCGTTTAACTCTCCGATTGTATTGCTTGCCGGCGGTCTGGACCGGGGAAATGGCTTTGACGATCTCATTCCGTATTTAGATGCAGTTAAAGCGGTTGTGGCGTTTGGGGAAACAGCAAACAAATGGAAGGATGCGGCCGAAAAAGCAGGGATCGACGTGTTTGAAAAAGCCGAATATATGACCGATGCCGTTCAGATGGCCGTTGATTTGTCAGAAAGCGGAGATGTCGTGCTGCTGTCACCAGCCTGTGCAAGCTGGGATCAATACAAGACGTTTGAAGAGCGCGGGGACATATTTATCGATTGTGTGAATACGTTATAAGAAAGAGCCGGAGCCTCTATATAGGCTCCGGTTTTTAATGTGCTTGAAGGGAGTGGCTTCGCCGTTTCTGCTCATGGGATTGATAAAGTCTTTTTGCTGCTCGTTTTGCTGCTGACAGGGACTGGATTGTTTATGGTCGCAAGTGCCGGTGAAGTATGGGGCCAATTTAATTACGGAAATTCCTTTTATTTCGTTGAAAGGCAGGCATTATTCGCGGGTGTGGGCCTGATCGCCATGTCATTTTTCGCCAAGCTGCCGTATCTATTTTGGAAGCAGTATGCATCCGTTGGGCTTGCCGCTGCGTTTCTGTTATTGATCGCTGTGTTGATTCCGGGCATTGGAATGGTGCGCAACGGTTCACAGAGCTGGATAGGGGTCGGAGCGCTTTCGTTTCAGCCGTCTGAATGGATGAAAATGGCACTCGTTTTTTATTTGGCCGCCATTCTTTCTGAACGAAAAAAAGTCATTCACTTGTTTTGGAAAGGCCTTTTCACACCGCTTGTGACCATTGGCGCCGCTTTTGGCTTTATTATGCTGCAGCCGGACCTTGGCACGGCTGCGGTTATGGGAGGCACTGCCTTTCTTCTGCTGTTTAGTGCCGGCGCGCCGATCCGTTTTTTTGCGACGATCGGCGCCCTTGCCATAAGCGGACTTGTTTTGCTGATTGCCTCTGCACCGTACCGGATAAAGCGGATTACGGCTTATTTAGATCCGTGGTCGGACCCTCTTGGAAGCGGGTTCCAGATCATTCAGTCGCTTTACGCGGTTGGACCAGGGGGATTGTTTGGCCATGGCTATGGGGAAAGCCGTCAAAAGTATTATTACTTGCCGGAACCGCAAACTGATTTTATCTTTGCTATTTGGACAGAGGAAACAGGGTTTCTCGGCGCTCTCTGGGTCATTATTCTTTTTTTCCTGCTTATTTGGCGTGGGATCTACATTGCAATGCGTCTTGATGATCCGTTCGGTACCCTGCTTGTGTTTGGGTTGACCGGCATGCTCAGCCTGCAATCGTTTATTAATCTTGGCGTAGTGACCGGGCTGATTCCGGTGACGGGCGTCACGCTCCCTTTTTTAAGCTACGGGGGGTCTTCTTTAACGATGACGCTTTTGCTGGCTGGCATTGTTTTAAGTACAAGCAGGCATATGCGGTAAATAAGGAGGAATTTTGGCGCTTTTTCAAGATAATATTTGATTCTCGTGACGCATTGATTTAAGATGAAATTGCATTGGACAGCGGATAGTAGCTGCCAATAGACGTATTGAGGTGACCTAATTGAAAATAGTAGTCAGCGGCGGGGGAACAGGCGGACATATTTATCCGGCACTCGCTCTTATTCGAATGATTAAAGAGAAACACCCGGACACTTCATTTCTATATATCGGAACAGAAAAGGGCCTTGAATCAAAGCTGGTCGTTCGCGAAGGTATTCCTTTTCAGTCAATTGATATTACGGGCTTTCGCCGGGCGGTTTCATTTGAAAATGTGAAAACGATCATGCGCTTTTTAAAGGGCGTTAATGAATGCAAAAAAATGCTGAAGGAATTTAAGCCGGATGTTGTGATCGGAACCGGGGGATATGTATGTGGACCCGTTGTTTATGCGGCTGCGAAAATGGGCATTCCATCCATCGTGCATGAACAAAACAGTGTTCCAGGCTTAACCAATAAATTTCTCAGTAAATATGTTGATAAAGTAGCGGTATGCTTTGAGGAAGCGTCAGCTTACTTTCCAGCCGGAAAAACCGTTCTTACCGGGAACCCGCGTGCCTCGGAAGTGATCAAAGCAAGCGGCGCCGGTGCGCTGGACAAGTATGGATTTGCCTCTGATAAGAAAACAGTGCTCATTTTTGGCGGCAGCCGCGGAGCACGCCCTATTAATGACGCCGTTTCGGATTCATTAAAGGAGCTGGCGGACCGTCCGTATCAAGTGCTATACGTGACAGGCGACGTTCATTATGAAAAGGTGGCCAAGCTGCTTCAGACAACCGGGAAGCCGGACAATGTCGCGGTCGAACCGTTTATCCACAACATGCCGGACGTTCTCGCATCCTGCGACCTTGTTGTCGCAAGAGCGGGAGCCACAACACTTGCTGAATTAACAGCGCTCGGCATTCCATCTATTTTAGTGCCGAGTCCGTACGTAACGAACAATCATCAGGAAAAAAATGCCCGGTCTTTGACTGATCAAGATGCGGCGGTTCTTTTGCTTGAAAAAGAACTGAATGGGTCCACCCTTATAAAGGAACTTGACGCTGTTTTAATGAATGAATTGCGATTGATCAAAATGAAGGAAAAGGCCAAAAGTCTTGGCATTCCTGATGCGGCGGACCGATTGTACGCTGTCATGCGTCAGTTAACTGAAAAAGGCGGTCGAACATCTTGATGAACGGCCGCTTACTCGCACTGAACGAATGGATGATGGTTACGGGTCTGTAACATGGACAGAGGTGTGGATATGACCAAGCAAAAAATTGTTTCGATTGAAGACCGTATTCCAAAACTGAAACAAATTCGAAAAAAGAAGGCGAACCGCCGGCTTCTTCTTTTGCTTTCTGTCTTTTTCGCTTTAATTCTCATTGTGGTGTATTTACAGTCGCCGCTCAGCAAGGTGAAGGAAGTTCATGTGCAGGGAACGAGCTTGATGACAAAGCAGGAGGTTATTGACCAAAGCGGCTTAAAAGCGGGCGTAAGTGTGTGGGCAGCAGGCAAGGCAAAAGCGGAAGAAGCGCTTCTTCAGGATGACCGCATCAAGGAAGCGACGGTAAGAGCGGGCTTTCCGAATGATATTATCGTAACCGTCGTGGAGCAAAACGAAATTGCGTATGCAGCTCGCAAAGGTGGCTTATACCCGGTGCTTCAAAACGGGAAAATTTTGAGCGAGCCCGTCAGCGGATCGCCGCTGCAGCTCCCCATTCTGTATGATTTTAAAGAGGGCAAGGCGCTGGATCTTTTTGCCGAGGCGGCTGAAACTCTTCCGGCGGGCGTTTTTAACACGATTTCCGAGGTCTATTATGATCCGAAAAAAAACGACGCCCTCCATATAAAAGCATTTATGACAGACGGCTTTGAAGTGTCGGCCACCCTTTCAACGTTTGCGGAGAAAATGGTGTATTACCCGTCCATTTCCACTCAACTGGATCCGGATGTGAAAGGGGTCATCGATATTGAAGTTGGTTCCTACTTTAAGCCTTATAACAGTGAAGAAGAGCAGGCCGGAGAGGAAGAAACAGCAGAGGAAGAAGAAACACCGTAAACTTTTCTTCCTCTAACTGAACTTAGCCTTTTCCAGCTTTCCATCTTAGTGTAGACTTGTATGAGATAGTTTACACAAATTACACAAATATAAAACTTTAAAAGGAAAACAGGTTGAATATGCCGAATTACGTTCTTACCAGCTGTTATTTACTAAATGGAAGAATCGTTGTTCGATTATTCACGCTTTTATGGTAAAGGAGGTGCCGCAGCATGAATAATAATGAAATTCTTGTCAGTCTCGACATCGGTACATCCGCAATTAAAGTGATTATTGGCGAAATGGTTAATGACTCTTTAAATATTATTGGTGTCGGCAGTGTAAAATCAAAAGGCATTCGCAAAGGGGCGGTCGTTGATATTGACGACACGGTTTACTCGATCAAAAAAGCAATCGAGCAAGCTGAACGGATGGTTGGCATAGAAATTAGCTCAGTCATCGTCGGAATTGCCGCTAACCATGCGATTCTTCACCCTTGCAACGGTGTGGTAGCTGTTTCAAGCGAAAACCGCGAAATAACGAGTGAAGATGTTATCCGGGTAAAGGATGCGGCACAAGTAATGTCCATTCCTCCAGACCGGGAAATTGTAAACGTTATTGCAAAACAATTCATTGTCGATGGATTTGACGAAATCAACGATCCTCGCGGCATGCTTGGTGTACGACTTGAAATGGAAGGGATTATCGTAACGGGTTCCAGAACGTTTTTACATAACACGCTGCGCTGTGTTGAACGTGCAGGCTTAGAGATTAATGAAATCGTTCTTCAACCGCTCGCGAGCGGCGAGATCGCGTTGTCGCAGGATGAGAAAAACCTGGGAACCGTTCTTGTCGACATCGGCGGCGGCTCGACAACCATCTCGTACTTTAAAGACGGCTATATTCAGCAGACATCCGTGCTGCCCGTTGGCGGAGAACACATCACGAAAGATTTGTCGATTGGTCTTCGTACATCAACGGATGAAGCGGAACAAATTAAAACAAAGCACGGTCACGCTTTTTATGATCTTGCTTCTGAAGAAGAAGTATTCAGTGTCCCTGTGATCGGCAGTGATCAGCATGATCAGTTTAACCAGCTGGAAATCTCGGAAATTATCGAAGCCCGTCTGGAAGAATTGTTCATGATGGTGGTGGAAGAACTTCGCCAGACAGGCATTCAAGATGTACCGGGTGGCTTTGTTCTAACGGGAGGCACCTCTGCCATGAACGGGATTCTGGATCTGGCACAGGATGTATTTCAAAACCGGGTACGTGTGGCGATACCAGACTACATCGGCGTACGGGAGCCACAATATACAACGGCAGTTGGGCTCATTAAATACGCGTATAAAAATGCCCGTTTAACAGGCCGGAGATTAAGTGAGCCGGGCGCAGCTCCTCAAAAAGAGAAGGACGTACAAAAAGAACGGCCAGCTCAAAAGCAGGAAGCGAAACCAGCGAAAAAAGAACAGCCGCAAGATGGGGAAGAAAAAGGCGTTAAAGGGAAAATGAAAAAACTTTTCGGGTACTTTTTTGAAGAATAGACCAAAAAAGACTCATTAAAATAGGAGGATTTGCCATGCTTGAGTTTGATATGAACGTAGATTCATTGGCGACCATTAAAGTCATCGGCGTCGGCGGCGGCGGAAACAATGCCGTAAACCGAATGATCGAACACGGAGTACAGGGAGTAGACTTTATTGCAGTTAACACGGATGCACAAGCTCTTAATTTATCAAAAGCTGAAGTGAAAATGCAGATCGGCAACAAGCTGACGCGCGGATTAGGCGCAGGTGCGAATCCTGAAGTCGGAAAAAAAGCAGCTGAAGAAAGCAAAGAGCAAATTGAAGAAGCATTGAAAGGCGCCGATATGGTGTTTGTAACCGCTGGTATGGGCGGAGGCACAGGAACAGGTGCCGCACCTGTTATCGCTCAAATTGCAAAGGACTTGGGCGCATTGACAGTCGGTGTTGTTACCCGTCCATTTACGTTTGAGGGACGCAAGCGGGCCACCCAGGCAGCTGGCGGAATTGAAGCGATGAAAGCGTCAGTCGACACATTGATTGTCATTCCGAATGACCGCTTGCTTGAAATCGTTGATAAAAGCACACCAATGCTTGAAGCCTTCCGTGAAGCGGATAATGTTCTTCGACAGGGTGTACAAGGTATTTCAGACTTGATCGCAACGCCCGGGTTAATTAACCTTGACTTTGCAGATGTTAAAACCATTATGTCAAATAAAGGCTCTGCCCTTATGGGAATTGGTGTCGCTTCCGGTGAAAACCGCGCTGTCGAAGCAGCGAAAAAAGCGATTTCCAGCCCGCTTCTTGAAAAAGCGATTGATGGTGCGCAAGGTGTGCTTATGAACATTACCGGCGGCACGAATTTAAGCCTTTACGAGGTGCAGGAAGCAGCCGATATTGTTTCTTCCGCCTCCGATCAAGATGTAAATATGATTTTCGGTTCTGTTATCAACGAAAATTTAAAAGAAGAAATTATCGTAACAGTGATCGCTACAGGCTTCAAAGAAGTGCCAAATGAAGGTGCACCGCCGAATGTACGTCCAGGCCTCGGTCAAGTGAAGCCGCAGCAGCCGTCTCAACCGGGACAGTCGCCTAAGCCACGCGAAACAAAGCGTGAAGAAACACAGGCACCTGAACAGCCAGGCCGTCAGCCGCAGCAGCCATCAGCTGACGACACACTGGACATCCCAACCTTCCTACGCAACCGCAACAGAAGAAGATAAACCCGAAACCGCCACTTCCTGTGGCGGTTATTTTTTTGACCTCGACACTATTCGGAAAAACTACTGTAAAAATTCACTTACATTCCGACATACATTCTGCTTCTATTCCGATAAACTATTGCTCATAGTACGGCCCGCCACAAAAAGGGAGGGATGAGTTGGCCGGTTATGCAGAAGGGATCATTCTCTTTAATTTTGCCGCAGATGCGATGCTTCTTTTTGCAACTGGATTGATCAGCAGTCGCTCTATTCAATGGACAAGACTGCTTGCCGCTTCGTTTGTTGGAACAATTCCGATATGGGTTTATCTCGTTAGTGGAACGGCGGATCTCTGGCACAAATTGTTTATGCTGCTCATACCGGTATTTATGGTCCGTATCGCGTTTCAACTAACAGGTGCGGCCAGGCTTTTTTCGATGGTGCTGACATTCTATTTTGTCGTGTTCCTGACCGGGGGCATCTTGTTTGGGTTCCGATCAATCAACATGCAATATGCTGCGGAAGGAAAGGCCTCCATTGTATTTTTTTTCATTTTATCTGTCACCATCTCTTTTTACTTTATCCAGCGCCGTTTATTTAGCTTGGGCACAGCGAAACGCATGGCGAGCCAAACCGTGACCGTCTCTTTTTCGATCTGCGGAAACAACTGGTCTGGACGCGGGCTCGTTGACACAGGAAATGCGCTTCGTGACCCCATCTCAGCAAAAGAAGTGGCGATATGCCAGATTGGCCGTACGAACGAATGGCCAGCAGAGCTGTTTGAAGATGACAGCAGCGGGTGTGTAAACTTGCCAGACTGTTGGACTGAAAAGCTTGTCTGGATTCCATCCAAAACGATTCATGAAGAAAACCGGCTGCTGGCTGCTTTTCGCACAGAAAGCTTCAGTGTGGAAGCGGATGGAGAAAAACGAACAGCGGAACGTGTACTCGTTACATTTACGACGAAAATTTTATCGAATGATCAGTCATTTGACTGCTTATTGCACCCGAATATGGTCCGGGAATCAATCGAAAGGTGAGTGGACAATTTGCGCCAGATTAAAACAAAATGGATGTATGTCATGTATAACATGATCCAAAAAGCGGGGGTCAAGTCAAAGGCCATTTATTATATCGGAGGAAGTGAAGCGCTGCCCCCGCCGCTCACGCGTGATGAAGAGGCGCATCTTTTAACAAAACTGCCTTCCGGGGACAAAGCCGTTCGGGCCATGCTGATTGAACGAAACTTGCGGCTGGTCGTTTACATTGCCCGAAAATTTGAAAACACAGGGATTCACATTGAAGACTTGATCAGCATTGGGGCGATCGGTCTTATCAAAGCAGTCAATACCTTTGATCCGGAAAAGAAAATAAAGCTGGCCACGTACGCATCGCGATGCATTGAAAATGAAATTTTAATGTACTTGCGGCGCAACAATAAAATTCGGTCGGAAATATCGTTCGACGAGCCGTTAAATATTGATTGGGATGGAAATGAGCTGCTTCTTTCGGATGTACTTGGCACAGAGGGCGACATTATTACAAAAGGCATTGAAGAAGAAGTGGACAAACATCTCGTATCGGAAGCGTTGGAGGATCTAGAAGGGCGCGAAAAGCAAATTATCGAAATGCGCTTCGGGCTTAATGGTCAAGAGGAAATGACCCAAAAAGACGTAGCCGACTTGCTTGGAATCTCACAGTCTTACATTTCCCGTTTAGAAAAAAAAATTATCGGAAGACTGAAAAAAGAACTCAATAAACTGCGCTGAATAATTTTTTTCGGGCCGGCAATACTGTTTTGAGAAGCAGACATCATGAGGAGGAACAGTGATGGCCCGAAATAAAGTTGTCTTATGCGGTGTTGATACGTCGACACTTCCTGTCCTAACAAATCCTGAAATGAAAGTGCTATTCGTTCAATATCAAAGCGGCGACAAACAGGCCCGGGAAACATTGGTGACGGGCAATTTGCGTCTGGTGCTCAGTGTGATCCAGCGGTTTAACCATCGGAATGAACAAGCCGATGACTTGTTTCAAGTAGGCTGTATTGGCTTAATGAAATCCATTGATAATTTTGATTTAAGCCATAATGTGCGGTTTTCAACGTATGCCGTGCCGATGATTATTGGTGAAATTCGGCGCTATTTACGGGATAACAACCCGATTCGGGTATCGCGCTCTCTTCGTGACATTGCGTACAAAGCCTTGCAGGCAAGAGAGAAGCTGACAGCAGAGCGTTCGGTTGAACCGGCCGCAGAAGACATCGCACGGGCAATTGATGTGCCGAAAGAAGAAATGGTGTTTGCGCTCGATGCTATTCAAGACCCTGTATCGCTGTTCGAGCCTGTGTTTCAGGATGGCGGCGACCCCATATACATGATGGATCAAATCAGTGACGGCCATGACCGGGAAAAAGAATGGGTGGACACGATGACGCTGACGGACGAGCTGTTTAAACTGTCTGACCGGGAACGGATGATTATTGAAAAGCGTTTTTTCACTGGACGGACCCAAATGGAGGTGGCAGAAGAAATCGGCATCTCTCAGGCACAGGTGTCCAGGCTTGAAAAAGGAGCCATCAAGCAAATGAAAAAGAAAATAAATGGCTGAATGAAAACAGGAGAAATATTCTTCTGTTTTTTTCTTTGTGTTGTCGCATACATTGGAAGTAAGGAGGGAATCGTATGCGAATTTCAGATTTTCAACTAAAAGACATTGTGAATGTAACCAACGGGAAAAAGCTCGGAAGAATTGCAGACATTGAATTAAATAATGCGACGGGGGCGATTTCCGCACTAGTGATTGAACAAACGGGAAAAAAGTTTGGGCTGTTCGGAAAAGAAGAGGAAGTCATTATCCCCTGGATAAAAATTGTGAAAATTGGCGGTGATGTGATTCTGGTCCGTCACGGAGAATTGGAAACAACAGAGGACGAACGGTGACGAAAAAGGGTGTCATGTGGTACACTAAAAGAAAATGAGCGGGAGTATGCGATGGCAGAACCTTTTAAAAAAAGCAAGAGTGGTTTATATTACCTGGAACGCTGGGAACAGGAAGCCCCTGGACTTGTTGCCGGCTTTACGTCAAAGGCAGATGGAATTGGGAAATACAACGGATTAAACATGGCATTTCACGTTCATGATGACGAAGCTTCTGTCAGATCAAATCGGAAAAACATCAGCAGTAAATTGGCTTTTCCGGTCGATGACTGGATCGGCTGTGAACAAACGCACGAGGTTCATATAAAAAGCGTATCGAAGCGGGACGCAGGACGCGGTGCGCTGGATTATGCATCCGCTTTTTCAGCTACAGATGGTTTATATACAGTCGATACCGGGGTGCTGTTAACGCTTTGCTATGCCGACTGTGTACCGCTTTACTTTTTTGACCGAGCAACAAAGAGAGTTGGAACCGCCCATGCCGGCTGGAAAGGTTCAGTTGGCGGGATTGGTTCGCACATGGTCAAGAAGTGGGTAAAAGAAGGAAGCCAGCTGCCCCATATTCAGGCAGCGATCGGACCTTCCATCTGCGGTTCATGCTACAAGGTGGACAAGACCGTCATAAGCGCTGCTGAAAAATGGTATGAACGAGGCGAAGCGCTGCCGTTTTGGCGGTCCGGAAAAGAATCCGATGCATATTTCATTTCGCTTCAGCAGCTAAACAAGGACATCCTTGTGAAATCGGGTGTGCTGGAAGAAAATATTATGGTGACAGCTCTTTGTTCCAGCTGTTCACCCGACTTTTTTTCGCATCGCCGCGACGATGGAAGAACAGGGCGGATGATGGGGTATATTGGCTGGAAGGAAGAGGACGATGAAGGTTAAAGACAATTTAGCAGCAATCAAGCAGAAGATCGAGCAAGCAGCAGCGCGTGCGGGCAGAAAAGCGGAGGACGTCACCATTGTGGCGGTGACAAAATACGTGTCCACAGACCGCGCAAAGGAAGCAGTCGAAGCAGGCATCGGGCACCTCGGTGAAAATCGAGTAGAGGGAATAATCGAAAAGCACGAAGTCATCGGCAGCCAGGCGAAGTGGCATTTTATCGGGTCTCTTCAAACGAGAAAAGTAAAATCGATGATTGAATACGCGGATTACATTCATTCACTGGACCGGGAATCGCTCGCGAAAGAAATTAACCAGCGTGCCACGAAGCCGGTTCAATGCTTTGTTCAGGTAAACGTTTCAGGAGAAGAGTCCAAGCATGGCTTAGAGCCAGGAGAAGTCATTCCGTTTATTGAATCGCTTCACCGTTACGAAAATGTACAAATCGGCGGCCTTATGACAATGGCACCGCTCACGGATGACCGTGATGTGCTGAGAGCCTGCTTCCGGCAGCTTGCAAGTCTAAGGGACGAGGTACAGGCGCTGAATTTGCCTTTTGCACCATGTTCGGAGCTATCAATGGGCATGAGCAATGATTATGACATTGCGATAGAAGAAGGCGCAACCATGATCCGAATTGGAACAGCGCTTGTAGGGGAATAAAATGAACGCGGAGGTGGAACGATGAGCGTGAAATCGAAGTTTAAGTCATTTTTCCTGCTGGATGAAGAAGATTATGATATGGCAGAAGAAGCGGTTTATGAAGAAGAGCGGACGGACACGGCTCCCCGCAAAAGAAACGTTGTCAGCTTAAAAAGTGCCCAAAAGCCGTCAAAAGTTGTGATGGCGGAACCGCGTGTTTATGCGGAAGCACAAGAAATTGCCGATCATTTAAAAGCCAAAAAAGCAGTGATCGTCAATTTGCAGCGGATTCAAACAGACCAGGCGCGTCGAATCGTTGATTTTCTGGGCGGGACCGTTTATGCAATCGGCGGTGAAATTCAGCAAATTGGCGAAAAAATCTTTTTCTGTGCGCCTGAAAATGTAGAAATCGCTGGCAGTATTACACAGTTTACGCAACACGATCAAGAAAAAACGGGGTGGCAATAGAAAAAATGGATACAGTTATTTACGTTTTGGTTCAGGCGATACAGTTATACTCCTGGGCACTTATTATTTACATTTTAATGTCGTGGTTTCCAGATGCAAAAAACACGTCTATCGGCCGGTTTTTAACGAGAATTTGCGAACCGTATTTAGATCCGTTTCGCCGGATTATTCCGCCGCTTGGCATGTTTGATATTTCGCCGATTGTTGCTTTCATTACGTTAAACCTCGCGACAAGAGGACTTTACCAGCTGTCATCATGGCTGTAAGCGGACCGGATTATGGCTGATATTTACCAGCATTTCCGTCCGGAGGAAAAAGAGTTTATTGATAAGGCGATAAAATGGAAAGAGCAGGCGGCCGATACGTACGCCCCGAAATTAACAGACTTTCTTGACCCGAGGCAGCGGCAGATTATACGGTCGTTAATTGGCACACAGGAGGACGTTCAGGTTCATTTTTTCGGCGGACATCCGGCGGCAGAACGTAAAAGAGCGCTTATTCACCCGTCTTACTTTGAACCGGCCGATTCTGATTATGAAGTCGAATTAGTTGAAATAAACTATCCGCACAAATTTTCATCCATCAGCCATCCGCATATATTAGGAAGCTTGATGGGGCTTGGGCTGAAGCGTGAGAAGTTCGGGGATATTTTAAACGAAAATGAACGGTTTCAAATCATTATTGCAAAAGACATCGCTTCTTATGTACAGGCAAATTTCGACCAGGTCGGCAAGGTCGCTGTCACGTTGAGCGAAAAGCCGCTCGCAGAAGCAGTATTCAAAGCAGACGAGTGGCGGGAGCAGTCCGTTACGGTAACGTCGCTCAGACTGGACGTCGTGATCGGTGCGCTGCCTTCTATGTCCAGACAGAAAGCTCAGCTGCTTGTAAAGAGCGGAGCGGCAAAAGTAAACTGGCGCTCTGTTGAATCGCCTTCGTTTGAATGTGCAGAGGGCGATATGCTGTCTGTACGAGGGATCGGCCGAATGAAAATTCTATCCATTGACGGCCAGACAAAAAAAGAAAAATGGCGGATTACGCTAGGTATTTTGAAATAAATTTGCGAAAGTGAAGGGATTTCCCCACAAAAGGGCGAAAAACCTTTATAATAAACATCAATGATTCTGTAACGCTTTGGAGGTGGCTGTATGCCCTTAACGCCATTGGACATACATAAAAAAGAATTCGGCCGTTCATTTCGCGGTTACGATGAAGATGAAGTAAACGATTTTTTAAATCAGATTATTAAAGATTACGAGCTCATTATTCGTGAAAAAAAAGAACTTGAAGCACAGCTGGCAGGCCAGACTGAACGGCTCGGCTATTTTTCTAATATTGAGGAAACACTGAACAAATCCATTATCATTGCGCAGGAAACAGCAGAAGATGTGAAACGCAATGCGTTAAAGGAATCCAAGCTGCTTGTTCGAGAAGCGGAAAAAAATGCGGACCGGATTGTCGAAGAATCGCTTTCAAAGGCGCGGAGAATTGCGGTGGAAATCGAGGAGCTGAAAAAGCAGTCCAAGGTTTTCCGCACGCGGTTTAAAATGCTTATGGAAGCGCAGCTTGATCTGTTGAATAACGATGATTGGGATAAGCTGATGGATTTTGAAGTGGATACCGATGAACTTGAGCAGTTGAGTGACGATGACAGGTAAGCTTGACGAATGACTCGTTCATTTTTATAATGAAATCATTCAATAAAAACTTTAAATGCTAGGACAGGGACAGTAAAGCAGCGCTATGTAGCGACAAGCGAATCGGGGACGGTGAAAGCCCGGTGGCTAGGCGAGCTTGAAGATCACCCTCGAGCATTTTCCGTGAAAAGCCAGTAGCGGAAAACGGTTCATCCCCGTTACGGATTTTGAGCGGGCAGTTATGTACTGTCAATCAGGGTGGTACCGCGGAAACCTTTCCGTCCCTTTCGAGGGATGCGAAAGGTTTTTTATTTTGATTTAAAGGAGACGGGAAGATGAATTATAAAGAAACCTTACTAATGCCGAAAACAGAATTTCCGATGCGCGGCAATTTGCCAAAGCGTGAGCCTGCGATGCAAACGGAATGGAAAGAGATAGATATTTATCAGCAAGTGCTGGAGCGTACGAAAAACCGCCCGATGTTTGTGCTGCATGACGGACCTCCTTATGCCAATGGCGATATCCATATCGGCCATGCGCTCAATAAAATTTTAAAAGATTTTATTGTCCGTTTTAAATCAATGAGCGGCTATTACGCGCCGTATATTCCAGGCTGGGATACCCACGGGCTGCCGATTGAACAGGCATTGACGAACTCAGGCGTGAACCGGAAGGAAATGACGGTTGCCGAGTTCCGTCAGCTTTGTGAGGAATATGCGTATAAGCAAATTGAGAATCAGCGCGAGCAGTTTAAGCGCCTCGGCGTCCGTGGTGACTGGGACAATCCGTATATTACTCTTAAGCCGGAATACGAAGCGGCCCAGATTAAAGTGTTTGGTGAAATGGCGAAAAAAGGCTTTATTTACAAAGGGCTGAAGCCTGTTTACTGGTCGCCATCCTCCGAGTCAGCACTCGCTGAAGCAGAAATCGAATACCAGGATAAACGGTCTGCATCCATTTACGTTGCGTTTGATGTGAAAAGTGGCAATGGTGTAGTAGAAGAAGGCACAAAAATCATTATCTGGACAACAACGCCATGGACGATTCCAGCCAACCTCGGCATTTCCGTTCACCCTGAATTGAATTACGCGGTTGTTGCAGCAAATGGAAGCAAGTTTGTCGTGGCAGAAGCATTGCTTGAGGAAGTCGCGGCGAAAATCGGCTGGGAAGACTACACAACTGAAAAGCTCGTAAAAGGGGAAGAGCTGGACCGTGTTGTTGCCTCGCATCCAATCTACGGACGTGACTCCCTTGTCATGCTTGGTGAACACGTGACGACCGATTCCGGTACAGGAGCGGTTCACACAGCGCCAGGACACGGGGAAGATGACTTTATCGTCGGCAAAAAATACGGTCTCGACGTTCTTTGTCCGGTGAACGACCGTGGTGTTATGACCGAGGAAGCGCCTGGTTTCGAGGGCATGTTTTATGATAAAGCAAATAAAGCGATCACAGAAAAGCTGGAGGAAACCGGTGCCCTGCTGAAAATGGACTTTATCACACATTCGTATCCGCATGACTGGCGGACGAAAAAGCCGGTTATTTACCGGGCGACGGCACAATGGTTTGCTTCTATTGACAAATTCCGCCCAGAGCTTCTAGAAGCGGTGAAAGAAACAAAGTGGGTGCCTGCGTGGGGCGAAACCCGTTTGTTTAATATGATCCGTGACCGCGGCGACTGGTGTATTTCCCGCCAGCGTGCATGGGGCGTGCCGATTCCGGTTTTTTATGCGGAAAACGGGGAAGCGATCATTACCGATGAAACGATTTCACACGTATCAGACTTGTTCCGTGAGCACGGATCAAACATCTGGTTTAAGTGGTCAGTGAAGGAGCTCCTTCCGGAAGGCTTCACACATCCGGGTAGCCCAAATGGCGAATTCACGAAAGAAAATGACATTATGGACGTCTGGTTTGATTCCGGTTCTTCCCATGAAGGGGTACTGGAGCAGCGTGAGGAGGCCCAGCGGCCGGCTGACCTTTATTTAGAAGGGTCTGACCAGTACCGCGGCTGGTTTAACTCGTCTCTCATCACCGGGGTAGCGGTGACGGGCAAAGCGCCTTATAAAGGCGTGCTCAGCCACGGCTTTGCGTTGGACGGCGAAGGGCGCAAAATGAGTAAGTCGCTTGGCAATACGGTCGTGCCAGCGAAGGTAATGGAGCAGCTCGGGGCAGATATCCTGCGTCTTTGGGTTTCATCCGTGGACTTCCAGGCAGACGTCCGGGTATCGGATGCGATCTTAAAGCAAGTAGCTGAAGTATACCGGAAGATCCGCAACACGTTCCGATTCCTTCTTGGCAATCTGGATGGATTTAAGCCGAGTGAGCACGCTGTCTCGTATGAAAACCTGCGCGAGGTTGATCAATTTATGATGGTGAAATTAAACGAATTGATCAAAACGGTTCGCGGTCATTACGAAAAGTATGAATTTGCGGCGATTTATCATGCGGTCAACAATTTCTGTACGATCGATTTAAGTTCGTTTTACCTTGATTTTACAAAAGATGTTTTGTACATTGAGTCGGAAAATCACGCAGACCGCCGCGCCATTCAAACGGTGCTGTACGAAACGCTGACGGCTTTAGCTAAGCTGATGTCGCCTATTTTGCCGCATACAGCGGATGAAGTGTGGGTAGATGTGCCGGAAGCGGCTGAGAAGCACGTTCAGCTGACGGATATGCCGGAATACAAGGAGCTTGCCGGTGCGGATGCCCTGACGAAAAAGTGGACTGCATTTATGGCAGTTCGTGATGACGTTCTTAAAGCGCTTGAAGAAGCACGCAACGATAAAGTAATCGGCAAATCGCTGACAGCCCATGTGAAGCTATATGCGGGCAAGGAAACAGCAGACTTGCTGGCCTCTGTACAGGAAGACGTAAAGCAGCTTTTCATCGTTTCTGGATTTGAAGTAGCTGGTTCTGTAGAAGAAGCACCAGAGAATGCGGTAACGCTTGAAACGGCATCGGTTGTCGTTGAGAAAGCAGCGGGCGAGACGTGTGAGCGGTGCTGGACGGTAACAGAAGAGGTCGGACAGGACGAAGAACATCCGACACTGTGCCCTCGCTGTGCAGACGTTGTAAAGAAGCATTACTCTGAAGTAAACTAAAACACGAAAAAGAGGTTAGCTTAAAACCGCTAGCCTCTTTTCATCGTTGGAGGGAAAGTATGCTGTATTACGGACTGACATTGATTGTCATTTTGCTGGATCAATGGACAAAGTGGCTGATTGTCCAATCGATGGAAATCGGCGAAAGCGTGCCTGTTATTGAAAACCTGCTGCACATTACCTCGCACCGGAACAGAGGAGCTGCATGGGGAATGCTGGAAGGACAATTCTGGCTGTTTTATATTATCACTGCGGTTGTCGTTGTCGGCATCATTTATTTTATGCAAAAAGAAGCAAAAGGAAAGCCGCTGATGAAAATCTCTTTAGCGGTGCTTTTAGGCGGTGCAATTGGCAACTTTATTGACCGGCTGTTTCGCGGAGAAGTGGTTGATTTTGTTCAAACGTTTATCTTTGGCTACCGGTTCCCGATTTTTAATATAGCGGATGCGGCATTAACGATTGGTGTTATTTTATTATTTATCGCGATGTTTATCGACGATCGAAAAGGAAAGAAGGCTTAATATGGAGCAATTACATTTTACTGTAAGCGAGGAAGAAAAAGGCAGCCGGATTGACAAGGTAGCGTCCTCAAAGGAAGAAAGCTATTCACGCTCACAAGTGCAGGAGTGGCTGAAGGAAGGCCGCGTGCTAGTGAATGGGCGTCCTGTGAAAGCCAATTATAAAGCAGCAGCCGGAGATGAAGTGACCATTGACATTCCGGACCCGGAAGAATTAAATATTGAAGCGGAAGATTTACAGCTGGACGTGTATTATGAGGATGAAGATGTCATTGTCGTGAACAAGCCGCGCGGAATGGTCGTGCATCCGGCACCCGGTCATACAACAGGAACGCTCGTTAACGGCCTTATGTACCACTGCAAAGATTTATCCGGCATTAACGGCGTCATGCGGCCGGGGATTGTGCACCGGATCGACAAGGACACCTCTGGGCTTTTGATGGTGGCAAAAAACGATCTGGCGCATGAAAAACTGGTCAATCAGCTGGTGGAAAAATCCGTCACGCGAAAATACAAAGCCGTTGTCCACGGTGTCATTCAGCACGATTTTGGAACGATTGATGCCCCAATCGGACGTGATACAAAGGATCGACAAAAAATGGGTATTGTCGATCATGGCAAGGTGGCGGTTACTCACTTTCATGTGCTGGAACGCTTCACCGATTTTACGCTGGTGGAATGTGAGCTGGAAACAGGACGTACGCATCAAATTCGGGTGCATATGAAATACATTGGCTTCCCTCTTGCGGGTGATCCAAAGTATGGGCCGCGCAAAACGCTGGACATCGATGGGCAGGCATTGCATGCCGGTGTGCTCGGCTTTATTCACCCCCGTACAAACGAGTATATGGAATTTGAAGCAGCACCGCCAGCGGAATTTACGACGCTTGTCGACGAATTGCGCAAAAAGGTTTGACTTTTTTGATCGACATCTGTACACTTAGATCAGTTGAATAAGAACCTTTAAGAACAGTCCCGTGAGGCTGGGAAGGAATCGGACAAGTGATGGCACACGTATGCCGTCTTCAAGGTACCAGTACGCCTTCTCACCTAAACCGGGTGGGGAGGCTTTTTTCATGGAAAAAGCGGTCGTATTGGATCAGCAGGCGATTCGCCGGGCGCTGACCAGAATCGCACACGAAATCATTGAACGAAATAAAGGCGTTGAAAACTGCGTGCTGATCGGGATTAAAACGCGTGGCATTTATGTGGCACAGCGGCTCGCAGAACGAATCTTTCAAATCGAAGGCCAGCGCGTGCCGGTAGGAGAGCTGGACATTACGCTTTACCGGGACGATTTAACGGTGAAAACGAAAAATCACGAGCCGGAAGTAAAAGGGTCGGAGGTTCCGGTTGATTTAAACGGGAAAACGGTCATTTTAGTAGACGATGTGCTGTACACAGGCCGTACGGTACGGGCTGCGATGGATGCGATTATGGATATCGGCCGTCCGTCTCATATTCAAATGGCGGCGCTTGTCGACAGAGGGCACCGGGAGCTTCCGATTCGAGCAGACTATATCGGGAAAAACATTCCATCGGCTAAAACCGAACGGATTGTCGTTACACTCGAAGAAGTGGATCAATTGGATCGTATAAGTATTTATGAATAAAGATAAATGTTTACAGGAAAGTCCTGAGAGACTTGATGGACATTGACAACCTTTTAAAAATGCACGAGAGGCATTTAAGGGTGAAATCGGACTGCGCCTATGTGCAGTACAGCTTCGTTATGCTGTAAAAACGAGAAAACACCCTGAAATTCAGGGTGTTTTTTTCATGAAAACGGAGGCGGAAATCGATGATGAGAAATTTAGTTTCAATTAGGGATTTGAATAAAGATGAAATTTTGTTAATATTAATGCAGGCGCAAAAATTTGCAGACGGCGAAAGTTGGGCGCCGGATGAAAAGCAATACGTGGCGAACTTGTTTTTTGAAGCAAGCACGCGGACGAAAACAAGCTTTGAAATGGCTGAACGAAAGCTCGGGCTTGATGTGATTCCGTTTGATGTCGGCAGCTCCAGCGTGTTAAAAGGAGAAACGCTGTACGACACGGTTCGTACGCTTGAAGCAATTGGTGTGAATGCTGTTGTGGTACGCCACGAGGAAGATGCTTATTACGATGAGCTGGTCGGCCACATAGACATACCGGTTATTAATGCAGGAGATGGCTGCGGACAGCATCCGACACAGTGCTTGCTTGATCTTCTGACGATTCAGCAGGAGTTCGGTACATTCGACGGCTTGAAAATCGGCATCGTCGGCGATATCCGCCACAGCCGAGTGGCACGCTCGAATGCCGAAGCATTAAGACGCCTCGGTGCGGATGTGAAATTCTCCGGTCCTCCTGAATGGTTTGAAGAAGACTTTCAGCAGTCAGGCGGATTTGTGGAAATTAATGAGCTGGTTGAGCAGGTGGATGTGCTGATGCTGCTTCGCATTCAGCATGAACGCCACCAGGTAGCTTCAGAAATGACAAAGGAAGAATATCATATCCGCTTCGGCTTAACAGAAGAGCGCGAAAGCCGCATGAAGCCGGAAAGCATTATTATGCACCCGGCACCGGTTAACCGGGATGCCGAAATCGCAGACAGCCTTGTGGAGTGCGGGCGGTCCCGTATTTTTAAGCAAATGGAAAACGGAGTGTACGTCCGGATGGCGGTTTTAAAAGAGGTACTTGAGGGGAGATTGGCAAATGAACTGGTTAATTAAAAATGGACAGCTGTTAAACGAAAACGGTGAATTATCGCAAGCAGATATACGCATTACGAATGGAGTCATTGCAGAAATCGGCCGTGAGTTAAAAGCGGATGGAGAAGAATTACTGGATGCGTCGGGCAAGTTCGTCGCTCCGGGACTTGTGGATCTGCATGTTCACTTGCGCGAGCCGGGCGGCGAACATAAAGAAACGATTGAAACCGGAACGAAAGCAGCAGCAAAAGGCGGCTTTACGACAATTGCCGCTATGCCGAATACACGGCCTGTACCCGATACGGAAGAAAATCTTCAAAAAGTAAACGGGCTGATTGAGCAGAACGCCCACATTCGTGTCCTGCCATACGCATCGATTACCATTCGCCAGGCAGGCAAGGAGCTCGTCGATTTTGACACCCTGAAAGAAAACAGCGCATTTGCGTTCACTGATGACGGCGTTGGTATACAAGAAGCCGGCATGATGCATGCGGCGATGAAAAAAGCGGCTGCCGTTGATATGGCGATTGTCGCTCATTGCGAAGACAACAGCTTGATTTATGGCGGTGCGGTTCATGATGGCGAATATGCAAAGCGTGAAGGTCTGCCAGGTATTCCAGCCATCTGTGAATCGGTGCAAATCGCACGCGATGTCCTGCTGGCAGAAAACGCCGGCTGTCATTATCACGTCTGCCATGTGAGCACGAAGGAGTCTGTACGCGTCATTCGCGATGCGAAAAAAGCCGGTATTCGTGTGACGGGGGAGGTATCTCCTCATCACCTTGTTTTAACAGATATGGATATCCCGGGTCAGGACCCGAACTTTAAAATGAACCCGCCTCTTCGCGGAGCAGAGGATAAAGCGGCCTTGATTGAAGGATTGCTTGACGGCACACTTGATTTTATTGCAACAGACCATGCACCGCATACAGCGGAAGAAAAAGCGGCCGGCATTCAAAAAGCGCCATTCGGTATTACCGGATTTGAAACAGCCTTCCCGCTTCTTTACACAGAGCTCGTTCAAAAAGGCGTGATTACGCTAAAGCAGCTTGTCGACTGGATGACAATCAAGCCTGCTGAAACCTTTAACTTGCCGTACGGACGGCTTGAAAAAGAGGCAAAAGCAGATATTACAATCATCGATCTTGAAGCAGAAAAAGAAGTGAATCCGGAGACGTTTTTGTCCAAGGGGAAAAATACGCCGTTTGCAGGGCGCACGCTTGCAGGCTGGCCAGCAGCGACATTTTTTGAAGGAAAACTTGTATGGCAGGAAGGGACGATCAACTAATGAAAAAACAGCTTATTTTAGAAGATGGAACAGTATTTATCGGAGAAGGTTTCGGGAGTGCAAAAGATGTGACAGGAGAGGTTGTGTTTACAACCGGTATGACGGGCTATCAGGAAACGCTGTCTGATCCATCCTACTGCGGCCAGATTGTGACATTCACGTATCCATTGATCGGCAACTACGGCATTAACCGGGACGACTTCGAAACAATTCAGCCGGCTGTAAAAGCGTTAGTCGTTAAAGAAGCAGCGGACTTCCCGTCCAACTTCAGAAGCGAATTTTCGATAGATGAATATTTAAAAATGAAAGACATTCCCGCTATTTCAGGTGTCGACACGCGTAAATTAACACGGATTATCCGCCAGCACGGTGCGCTAAAAGGAGCGATCGTTTCTGCGGATGCCGACGCACAGGAGGTTATTCACCGCCTGCAGGCAACCGTTCTTCCGAATGACCAGGTAGCGCAGGTGTCAACAAAATCAGCGTATCCAAGCCCTGGACGCGGCTTCCGGGTCGTCTTGATCGACTTCGGCATGAAGCACGGCATTTTGCGTGAGCTGAACAACCGCAATTGTGACGTAGTCGTCGTGCCGCATGATACACCGGCAGAAGAAATTATGCAGTTTAAACCGGACGGCATTATGCTGACAAACGGTCCGGGAAATCCGAAAGACGTCCCGCATGCCATTGAAACAATCCGGGCATTGATCGGACAGGTTCCGATTTTCGGCATCTGCCTCGGCCATCAGCTGTTCGCGCTTGCTTCAGGTGCAGATACATTTAAATTAAAATTCGGGCACCGCGGCTCGAATCATCCGGTTAAAGACCTGGAAACTGGCCGCACGGCGCTTACATCTCAAAACCATGGCTTCGCAGTGAGCGAAGAATCCATTGCCAATACCGATTTGAAAATTACCCATGTCGCTTTGAATGACGGCACAGTAGAAGGGCTTGCCCATAAAACGCATCCGGCATTTACGGTGCAGTATCACCCGGAGGCATCCCCAGGACCGGAAGACGACAACATGTTATTCGACCGCTTTATCGACTTAATGAAAACGAACGCAGCAAAGGAGACACAACATGCCTAAACGTACAGACATTAAAAGTATTCTTGTTATTGGATCAGGCCCGATCGTTATCGGTCAGGCAGCAGAATTTGACTATGCAGGCACACAGGCTTGCTTGGCGCTGAAAGAAGAAGGATATCGCGTCATCCTTGTGAATTCAAACCCGGCCACCATTATGACGGATACAGAAATCGCCGATGCCGTTTACATTGAGCCGATCACGCTTGAATTCGTGCGCCGGATTATCCAAAAGGAACGTCCGGATGCGGTCCTGCCGACACTTGGCGGACAGACAGGACTGAACATGGCAGTAGAGCTTTCCAATGCCGGCGTGTTAGATGAATACAATGTGAAAGTGTTAGGCACGAAGCTTTCTGCGATCGAGCAAGCGGAAGACCGTGATTTGTTCCGTACATTAATGAACGATTTAAATGAGCCGGTTCCAGATAGTGAAATCATCCACACGCTTCAGGAAGCAAAAGATTTCGTTGAGCAAATCGGCTATCCGGTTATCGTCCGTCCTGCTTATACACTCGGCGGCACAGGCGGCGGGATTTGCGAAAACGACGAGGAATTAATTGAAACCGTCACAAACGGCTTAAAGCAAAGCCCGGTCACACAGTGTCTTCTTGAAAAAAGCATCGCCGGCTTTAAAGAAATTGAATATGAAGTGATGCGCGATTCCAAAGACAACGCCATCGTTGTCTGCAACATGGAAAACATTGATCCGGTCGGTGTTCATACAGGCGACTCGATCGTTGTCGCACCGAGCCAGACGTTAACAGACCGTGAATACCAAATGCTGCGCAACACATCGCTGAAGATCATTCGCGCACTTGGCATCGAAGGCGGCTGTAATGTTCAGCTGGCACTTGATCCGCACAGCTTCCAATACTACATTATTGAAGTAAATCCACGTGTAAGCCGTTCATCTGCGCTTGCATCCAAAGCAACCGGCTATCCAATTGCCAAGCTTGCAGCGAAAATTGCGGTCGGCTTAACGCTGGATGAAATGATGAACCCAGTGACGGGTAAAACGTACGCGTGCTTTGAACCGGCGCTTGATTACATCGTGTCCAAAATTCCGCGCTGGCCGTTTGACAAGTTCGAGCATGCAAACCGGACGCTCGGCACGCAAATGAAGGCAACAGGCGAAGTGATGGCGATCGGCCGTACGTTTGAGGAATCCATGTTAAAAGCGGTTCGCTCACTAGAAAGCGGCGTTTACCATTTATCGCTTGATGATCTGGCTGATAAAGATGACGCCTTTCTTGAAAAGCGGATTCGCAAAGCGGGTGATGAGCGATTGTTCTACCTTGGGGAAGCACTGCGCCGCGGCATTACAATCGAAACGATTCACGAGTGGAGCCAGATCGACTTATTCTTCCTGAAAAAGTTCGAAAACATCGTGAAGTACGAAACAGAAGTGGAAAACAATCCGTTTAATACAGATGTTGTAAAAAAAGCAAAGCAGCTTGGCTTTGCCGACAAAACGATTGCCAAGGCATGGGGCAAAACGGAAAAAGAAGTATACGACTGGCGCAAGAAAAACGGCATTATCCCTGTTTTCAAAACGGTGGATACGTGTGCGGCCGAGTTCGAATCGGAAACACCTTATTACTATGGAACATATGAGGATGAAAACGAGTCGATTGTTACGGACCGGAAATCGGTTGTTGTGCTTGGCTCAGGCCCGATCCGGATCGGACAAGGGGTTGAGTTCGATTACGCAACTGTTCACTCTGTATGGGCGCTTCGTGAAGCCGGCTATGAAGCGATTATCGTTAACAACAACCCGGAGACGGTTTCCACCGACTTTAGTATCTCGGACAAATTATATTTCGAGCCGCTGACGATTGAAGATGTGATGCACATTATCGATTTAGAGCAGCCAGAAGGAGTTATTGTCCAGTTCGGCGGCCAGACAGCGATTAACCTCGCGGATCAGCTTGTCGCTCATGGAGTGAAAATTCTCGGCACGAGCCTTGAAGATGTCGACCGTGCGGAAAACCGCGACAAGTTCGAGCAGGCGCTTCAGGAATTAAAAGTACCGCAGCCGCTTGGCAGAACAGCTTTCTCCGTGGAAGCTGCAGTGGATATCGCCAACAGCATCGGCTACCCGGTTCTTGTTCGCCCTTCCTACGTGCTTGGCGGACGTGCGATGGAAATCGTTTATAAAGAAGCAGAATTGCTTCAATACATGCAAAACGCGGTGAAGGTCAACCCAGAGCACCCTGTTCTGATCGACCGTTATTTAACAGGAAAAGAAATTGAAGTCGATGCTATTTCAGACGGCACAGATGTCGTGATTCCAGGCATCATGGAGCATATCGAGCGCGCAGGTGTTCACTCCGGTGACTCCATCGCTGTGTATCCGCCGCAAAAATTAACAGAAGATCAAAAAGCGAAGATCATTGAATATACGACGAAGCTGGCAAAAGGCTTGAATATTATCGGCTTGCTTAACATTCAGTATGTTATTTCAAAAGGTGAAGTGTTCGTGATCGAAGTCAATCCGCGCTCAAGCCGGACCGTTCCATTCCTGAGCAAAATTACGAATGTGCCAATGGCCAACATCGCAACGAAAGCCATTATGGGGCAGTCGTTGCAGGAAATGGGCTACCAGTCAGGTCTTGTTCCGGAAAAAGAAGGCGTTTATGTGAAAGTACCGGTCTTCTCGTTTGCGAAGCTGCGCCGCGTAGACACAACGCTTGGCCCTGAAATGAAATCAACGGGCGAAGTGATGGGGAAAGATTCAACGGTTGAAAAAGCACTTTACAAAGGGCTTGTGGCATCCGGCATGAAAATCCCGACAAAAGGGGCCGTATTGCTCACAGTAGCTGACAAGGACAAAGACGAGGCGCTTGTGATTGCGAAGCGTTTCCATAATATCGGCTTCCAGCTGCTGGCGACTCATGGCACAGCTAACTTGATTCGCGAAACAGGCGTACCGGTTCAAACAGTAGCTAAAATCGGAGCAAAAGGTCCGGATATGCTGGACGTGATCCGCGGCGGCGAAGCCCAGTTTATTATTAACACACTGACAAAAGGCAAGCAGCCGGCACGTGACGGCTTCCGTATCCGCCGTGAATCGGTTGAAAACGGCATTCCATGTTTGACATCACTTGATACAGCCACCGCGATTCTTGAAGTGCTGGAATCTATGATCTTTAACGCAGAAGCGATGCCGAAAGCGGCACTTGAGGCGGTTCATTCATGATTCAAAAAGAACTGATGACGGTTGTTTCACAATCGGAAATCGCCAAAGATATTTTTGAAATGACGCTGAAAGGGGCGCTTGTGGAGCAAATCGATGAGCCAGGCAAGTTTGTTCATTTAAAAGCGAGCGATGAAATGATGCCCCTTCTGCGCCGTCCGATCAGCATTGCGCGGATCGAACCGGAAAAAAAGGAATTCACCATGATTTACCGTTCGGAAGGGGCAGGGACAAAAGCCCTTTCCCGCAAACGGCCAGGTGACGCTGTCGACGTATTGGGGCCGCTCGGGCACGGCTTTCCTCTCGAGGAAGCCGCTCCTGGCCAAACCGCTTTACTAATCGGCGGCGGCATCGGTGTCCCGCCGCTGTATGAATTATCCCGGCGTTTAAACGACAAAGGAGTAAAAACGATCCACGTTCTCGGCTTTCAAAACGAGAGCGTGGCGTTTTATGCAGACCAGTTTGCTGAACTCGGTGAAACGTACGTAGCAACCGTCGATGGATCGCTTGGCGAGCAAGGCTTTGTGACAGATGTCGTAAATCGGCATCATCTGAAGGCAGACGTGTTTTACTCGTGCGGCCCGACTGTGATGCTGAAGGCTGTGGAGCAGCTTCACGCAGCGCCAAAAGGCTTTATTTCGCTGGAGGAGCGGATGGGCTGCGGCATTGGGGCGTGCTTTGCCTGTGTCTGCCATCCCGCTGAAGACGAAACCGGTACAGCATATTTGAAAATTTGCAGCGACGGACCTGTATTTAAAGCCGGGGAGGTGGCACTATGAATCGTTTAGCGCTGGAGCTTCCTGGCTTATCATTAAAAAATCCGGTTATGCCGGCATCCGGCTGCTTTGGCTTCGGCCGTGAATTCAGCCAGCTGTTTGATTTAAGCACACTTGGCTCGATTATGATTAAAGCGACAACGGAAGAGCCCCGGTACGGGAATGCGACGCCGCGTGTGGCGGAAACTCCAGGCGGTATGCTGAACGCAATCGGCCTGCAAAACCCGGGTCTTGAAAAAGTGATCGCGAATGAACTGGACTGGCTGAAGCAGTTTGATGTGCCGATTATCGCCAACGTGGCAGGCTCTCAAACAGAGGACTACGTGCAGGTGGCAAAGGAAATTTCCAAGGTGGACAATGTTCATGCACTTGAGCTGAATATTTCCTGCCCGAATGTGAAAACAGGCGGCATTGCCTTTGGGACGATTCCTGAAACGGCGAAGGAACTAACAAAACAAGTGAAAAACGTGTCAGAAGTACCCGTTTATGTGAAGCTTTCTCCAAACGTAACGAACATTGTGGAAATGGCAAAAGCGGTGGAGGACGGCGGTGCGGACGGCATTACGATGATTAACACATTGATCGGCATGCGAATTGACTTGAAAACAGGCAAGCCGGTGCTGTCAAACCGCACGGGCGGCTTATCCGGCCCGGCTGTGAAGCCCGTTGCTGTACGAATGGTTTATGAAGTAAGCCAGCAGACAAATTTGCCGATTATCGGCATGGGCGGCATTTCAACCGTGGAAGATATCATTGAGTTTGCGCTTGCGGGTGCAGATGCATTCGCTGTCGGTACGGCAAACTTTGTGAATCCGTTTATATGTCCGGAGCTGATTGCGGAATTGGATGCGTATTTAGAGCAGCACAATGTGGATCATATTAGTGAATTAAAAGGACGGAGCTGGAAGTAATGGAAAAAGAACCGATTA
The DNA here is from genome assembly GCF_900156125.1 of Domibacillus enclensis. Classification (GTDB taxonomy): domain Bacteria; phylum Bacillota; class Bacilli; order Bacillales; family Domibacillaceae; genus Domibacillus; species Domibacillus enclensis. Next base: position 219,533 of record NZ_FTLX01000003.1, read on the forward strand.
TTGCACTCGACTTTCCCACGTGGGAGGAGGCCGAGCAATTTCTTGCGCCCTTCGAAGGGGAAGAGCTGTATGTGAAGGTCGGCATGGAGCTGTACCTGCAAAATGGCCCGTTTATTATTGAGCAGCTGAAAAAAAGAAATCATCGTATTTTTCTTGATTTAAAGCTGCACGATATTCCGAACACGGTTGGCCAGGCGATGAAGGGACTTGCGGCACTCGGTGTCGACATGATTAATGTTCATGCAGCAGGCGGTGTCGACATGATGAAGCGAGCGGTTGAAGGGCTTCAGGCGGGGACAAAGGAAGGCGGAAAGCGTCCGATTTTGCTCGCCGTGACGCAGCTGACATCAACGTCTCAAGAAGCGATGCAGGCGGATCAGCTTATTCAAGTGCCATTGAAGGAATCGGTTCTCCATTATGCTCAAAAAGCAAAAGAAGCCGGCTGTGACGGCGTTGTCTGTTCCGTTTTGGAAGCAGGGGCTATTCGGGACGCATGCGGAGAGGACTTTTATAAAGTCACACCGGGCATCCGCTTAAAAGACGGTCAGGCAGATGATCAAAAACGGGTAGCAGATCCTGCTGAAGCAAGAGAAATCGGCTCCACCATGATTGTGGTCGGCCGGCCGATTACAAAAGCAGCCGATCCAGTCGCTGCCTATCACCACGTTAAAGCACTCTGGGGAGGACAAGCAGAATGAAAAAACAAATTGCGGAAGAACTATTAAACATTAAGGCGGTGTACCTGCAGCCGAACGACCCATTCACGTGGTCATCCGGTATGAAGTCGCCAATTTACTGCGACAACCGTCTGACGCTTTCTTATCCAGACACGCGCAAAAAAATCGCGGCAGGGCTGGCCGAGTTAATTAAGGAAAACTATCCGGATGCAGAGATTATTGCCGGAACAGCCACAGCCGGGATTCCGCATGCAGCATGGGTGGCAGACGTATTGAACCTGCCAATGTGCTACGTGCGCTCAAAAGCGAAGGAGCATGGCAAAGGCAATCAAATCGAGGGAAAAGCAGAGCCAGGATCAAAGGTCGTTGTCATTGAAGACTTGATTTCCACTGGCGGCAGTGCGATTACAGCAGCAGATGCTTTGCGTGCGGCCGGCTGTGACGTACTCGGTGTCGCGGCCATCTTTACATATGGCTTGCCAAAAGGAGACACCCGTCTTGCAGAAGCAGAACTTAAAGCAGTGGCCTTAAGTGACTACGATGCGCTGATTGAAGTGGCAGCCGAGAAAAACTATGTTCAGTCAGACGATATTGAAACATTAAAGAACTGGAAGCAAAATCCCGAAGCATGGGGATCGAACTAAAAACGAGATTGAGAAAAAATCTTAAAATAGAAGAAAAGCCGAACGATTTCCAAAATCGTTTGGCTTTTTTGATCCGTATGACGATTACGTCCCAGCCTGTCACTTTGTTGAAAAAGCGATCGTCGATAAAGTGAGAATACCGCTGATATGTACCTCTCGATCGCCGATAAAATTAATTTACCGCTGATATTCACCTGTCGATCGCTGATATCCTTAGCATGTCGGCGATCCAGCCTTTATATCAGCGATAAAGAATAGATATCGGCGATACGCTATTACGCCCCATCCACTTTCTGGTATAATTATGAAAATTAGGCAAAGGAAAGGGTGAGGAACTTGCTTCAGCTCGTATCGCCTTCGTTCCATCTAAAAGAGGAGTACCTATCATTCTATACAGAGTGGGAAAAAAGCGGTGAAAAGATGATTCCCTGGGTGATTGAACAAAATCCGCATCCATTTGAGCAGATGCTTCAATTTTTGCAGGACCATGCAGAAGGAAAGAACTTGCCGGAAAACTGGGTTGCGGATTCCACCTACTGGCTGATTGACGAAACGAACAGAGTCCTGGGTGTGGTAAATATCCGTCACTCGTTATCCGAATTCCTGCTTAACAGTGGCGGTCATATCGGCTACGGCATTCGCCCGTCGGAAAGAAGAAAAGGCTATGCCACCAAGCTGCTGGCACTGTCACTTCAAAAAGCGAAGGAGCTGGGCATTGATCGAGCACTGGTCGTTTGTGATGAGGATAATGCGGGGTCCTTTCAAACGATTGTGAAAAATGGTGGAATAGCGGACAATGACTTTGTTGAAGAAGATGGAGTAGTCGTTAAGCGGTTTTGGATTCAGATATGAACAGGGATCGGGACAGAAAGTTTTAACCAAAAAATGATGAAGCATTTAGCGACTGCGCTTGCGCGAACACAGTCCGGGCGGCTTCTGCAGAACTGCGCGTTCCTGGGGGCGGGCGGTGAGCTAACTTTTGCCGCTGCCGCGTCAAAAGTGGATCTCACCTGACCCGCTTGCTCTCCAAGGAGTCTCCGTCCTGCGCCAGCCGCCCTTAATGGGGAGGAAAAGCCGCTGATAAAACCAAAAAAAGAGCAAGATGGTTGAGAAATAATAAACCATTCTACCCTTCATATGAAAAGTGAAGCTATTATTCATACACCCGCTCGTTAGTTATTGAAAACTAGCCATTTTTAAGCATTTTATTCTCCTTGCTTTATTAGAACCACAACGGGCGCAGGGAGGCCGGCGAAGACTCCCGCTGGACGAGCGGACAGGCTGAAACAGCCACGGTTTTTGGGCTGGTTCAGCGTTCGCCCAGCAGGAAAGCGGAGCCGGCAGCCCGGAGCCCCTGATTGTGCTTTTTCAAGAAAAAAGAAGAATCGAGGCTTTCAGAGACTAGATCTTTCGGATTCAATAGCTGTCCTCATTGTTATGCCCCAGTCTGTATTAAATGATTTCATCCCAAAAGGCAAGACGTCTTATTTCTTCATCCCCATCACTTTCCCGGCATCGGGTGTCACAAATACGGTATGCTGGTTGTCATATATGACGAATCCGGGCTTGGCGCCGGACGGTTTTTTCACGTGTCGTACCTTTGTGTAGTCTACCGGAACGGATGAAGAGTCTTTTGCTTTGCTGTAATAGGCAGCGATCATCGCCGCTTCAAGAATCGTTTGCTCCGCTGGGTCATCCGACCGAATGACTACGTGCGAACCCGGGATATCCTTTGTGTGAAGCCAAATGTCATCGCGCCGTGCCAGCTTGTTTGTTACATAATCGTTTTGCCGGTTGTTTTTGCCGGCGTAAATCGGCGTCCCGTCCGATGAAACATATTCTTCGATCACCGGCAGGAGCGGTTTCTTTTTCTTTTTAATATGGCGGGCTTTCAAGTAGCCTTCCTCCGCCAGCTCTTCCCGGATTTCCTCAATGTCCCGGGGGGATGCCGACTCCAGCTGCTGCAGCAGCGCCTCGAAGTAGCGAACTTCTTCTTTTGTTTTTTCGATCTGCTCCTGTACGACGATGATCGCGTGCTTGGCTTTTTGGTAGCGCGAAAAATACTTCTGGGCGTTATCCGACGGCGATTTCTGTGGATCAAGGGCAATAAGGGCCATCGCGCCGTTTTCATCGTAATAATCGACGACTTCTACTTCAGTCATCCCTTTTTTAACGGCGTATAAATTGGCCGTCAGCAGCTCGCCGAGACGCTGATACTGGCCAGCGTTTTCCGCTTCGGCCAGCGTTTGTTTCAGCTTTTCAATTTTGGAGCGGTTTTTTTGCAGCTCATTGCCGATCAGCCGCTCCACGTCATTTGCCTGCTGTCTTACCCGGTCGCGCTCGGCCTTCCCAAAGTAAAAACGGTCCAAAAGCAAGGAAAGCGTGTGAAACGCCGTTCGATCCCCGGGGACGGACGGCAAGTCCACCATGTAAAAAGTCGTTTTGTCTCCACTGTCGATCAGCACCGGTTCGTAGCGGCCTTCCTTTATCGGCTCCATCACATCCAGGAAAACAGGCGCTACGGTTTCCCGGTTGGCAAGTCCGGCTCTTTTCACGATATCACTGCTAAGGAGCGGCGATACTCCTTCAAAGGCAGCCACGATCTGCTTGCTTATTTTCCCTGCATTAAAATCAATGGAACGAGTCACGGTTTCAGCATCAGCCTCGAGCGGATTCAGTTTATGCTGAGCAGGGGGCGCTACATATTCCGCTCCCGGTAAAATCGTCCGGTAGCTGTTCAGCGAAGAAGGGATGTGCTTAATGCTGTCGATAATGGTTCCTTTTGCATTATCGACTAAAATCATGTTGCTATGGCGTCCCATAATTTCAACGTATAAATCCTTGTACGAAATGTCGCCAATTTCATTTTTTCCTTTGAACTGGAAGCAGATGGTTCGGTCCAGGCCAAACTGGCGGATATTTTCTAAAATCGCGCCATCTAAATGCTTTCTCATCATCACGCAAAAAAGCGGCGGCTCCGGCGGATTTTCCACTGCGGCTTCCGTCAGCTGCACCCGTGCGTATGATGGATGTGCCGACAGGAGAAGCTTATTGTTCTTCCCGCGTGCACGGATCACCATAATCGTTTCATTTTTATAAGGCTGATGAATTTTGTTCACACGGCCGCCCGTCAGTGCCTCACTTAATTCTTCAACCATTGCTTTTGTAAATAATCCGTCAAATGCCATTATCCATACTCCCTTTTTAAACGAACATATTGTTTCATCTTACCATGGGCCAGCAGTTTCCGTAAAATGAAGGACGTGCCTTTTTTCAAAAGGGAATGTGCTGTATACTTAATTTGACAAACTAATAGAAGAAAAGAGGAACGAGATGACGGACTTAGTTTCGGTTATAATGATCTTTTCCATCCCGCTTGTAGCAATTGTCACGTCTCATAGGAGAAGCCAGTCAAAAATCCAGCACAAAATTGTAAAAGAACAGATCGAATTGGAAAAGCTAAAGCAAGAAAACTATTTGCTTGAAACAGAAAAAATGAAAATGGAGCTGGGATATACAAGGCCACTTGAAGAAAAAGAAGAGGTTCTCACTTTTCTTAAGCAGGAAAAGCAAGAGATATGATATAATAGCAAGAGTGTGCAAAAATGGACGAATGGTGACAAAGGGGATCAGGCGATGCAGTTAATCAATATCGGATTTGGCAGTGTTGTCTCGGCAGAACGCATTGTGGCGGTTGTCAGCCCGGAGTCGGCGCCAATTAAACGGCTCGTTCAGGAGTCGCGCGAAAAAGGAAATCTTGTGGATGCGACGTTTGGCCGCCGTACGCGTGCAGTGATTGTGACGGACAGCCACCACATTATTTTATCGGCCATCCAGCCGGAGACGGTTGCGGGGCGCGCATCACTGAAAGATGAGGAAGCAGAGGAAGGATTGTGACGTAAGTGAAAGAAAAAGGCTTGCTGATTGTTTTATCCGGACCATCTGGTGTCGGAAAAGGAACAGTGCGAAAAGCAATTTTTTCAAGAGAAGATGTGAAGTTCGATTATTCGATTTCCATGACAACCCGGAAGCCGCGTGAAGGCGAAGTGGACGGCGTTGATTATTTTTTCAAATCCCGGACGGAATTTGAACAGCTGATCAAAGAAGGCAAGCTCCTTGAATGGGCGGAATTTGTCGGGAACTATTACGGGACACCGGTTGATTATGTGCGTGAAACACTGGACGCCGGAACGGATATTTTTCTTGAAATTGAAGTGGAGGGTGCACGTCAGGTTCGCGAAAAGTTTCCGGAAGGCCTGTTTATTTTCCTTGCCCCGCCAAGCCTGTCAGAGCTGCACAGCCGGATTATCGGCCGCGGCACTGAAACCGATGACGTCATTCGCGGACGGATGGATCAGGCGCGCAAAGAAATCGACATGATGAATTTATACGATTATGTCGTTGAAAATGACGAAGTGGACTTGGCTTGCTCCCGCATCCAGTCGATCGTTGAAGCGGAGCATTGCCGCCGTGAACGCGTGCAGCACCGATACCAAATTATGCTGGAAGGGGAACAATAATGCTATATCCATCAATTGATAACTTACTTACTAAAATCGACTCTAAATACTCATTAGTCAGCGTAGCGGCAAAACGCGCACGCTTTATGCAGGAAAACAAAGGAAAAGGTGCGCTGGATACGTATCAGTCGCACAAATTTGTCGGCAAGGCGCTTGAAGAAATTTATGCGGATGAGCTTGTGATGCAAAAGAAAGATGCCAACAAAACGTACTCAGATGAAGTGTAAATAAGAACAAAAGGGGAAGGGCGGCGAACACCGTCCTTTTCTTTTTTATGTGCTATCATAATGACAGAATTGATTTGACCGGAACGGAGGAAAAACAGATGAATGGGAAAAATATTTTGCTTTGTGTCAGCGGCGGCATTGCGGTTTACAAAGTTGCCGCTTTAACGAGCAAGCTAAAGCAAGCGGGTGCAAGGGTAAAGGTTGTGATGACAGAATCTGCTCAAGCGTTTGTCTCCCCTGTGACGTTTCAAGCACTGTCAGGTGAGCCTGTGTATACCGACACATTTGAAGAGCCGGAAGCCGGAAAGATTGCGCACATCGACATCGCGGATTGGGCGGACCTTGTGATTGTGGCTCCGGCGACGGCGAATATGATCGCCAAAATGGCACATGGCATTGCAGATGATATGGTATCAACGGTCCTTTTAGCTGGAACGGCACCTAGATGGGTAGCACCCGCTATGAATGTCAATATGTATCATCATCCCGCTGTCCAAAAAAACATGGACACCTTAAAGGCATACGGCTGCCGCTTTATTGAACCAGGAGAAGGCTATTTGGCCTGCGGCTATACAGGGAAAGGGCGGCTGGAGGAACCGGAAGTCATCGCCGCGCTTGTGGCTGACTTTTTTCAAGAGCAGCAGGCAGATCAACCGCTGGACGGAAAGCGTATTGTAGTCACGGCAGGGCCGACAAGAGAAGCCGTTGACCCGGTTCGCTTTTTCACGAATCATTCTTCAGGAAAAATGGGCTATGCGATTGCTGAGGCTGCATATGAGATGGGCGCCGATGTGACGCTTATCTCAGGGCCTGTTGTCATTCAAGCGCCAGCAGGCGTAAGTGTGCAAAGAGTAGAAACCGCAGAAGAAATGTATGAGGCTGTGATGAAGGAGTATGAGGGCGCGGACGTTGTCGTGAAAACAGCGGCTGTTGCAGATTACCGTCCGAAGCAGGTACATGCGCATAAAATGAAAAAACAGGATGGCTCGTTAACGATTGAGCTCGAACGAACAAAGGACATTTTAAAAGAGCTTGGTGAAAAGAAAACACACCAATTTTTAATCGGGTTTGCGGCGGAAACGAATGATGTGGAGCAGTATGCAAAACAAAAGCTGACGTCTAAAAATGCCGATATGATTGTGGCGAACAATGTAAGCCAGGAAGGCGCCGGATTTGGCGGCGACACGAACATTATTACGCTCTATCACCGTGACGGATCCCAGCAGCATTTTGACAAAATGACAAAAAAACAAGCGGCTCAAGCGCTTTTAAAAGAAGCGGCCGCACAGATTGGTGAAGGAAAATGAACATTGCATCTGTGATCGTCGATGTCGCCGTCAGACAAACAGATCGTCCGTTTGACTACTCGATACCAGACATGTGGCGAGAGGTCATTCAGCCGGGCATGCGTGTGATCGTGCCGTTTGGACCGAGACACGTTCAAGGCTTTGTGCTGAGCGTAAAGGAGGAACCGGAAAGCCGGAAGCTGAAACCGATCGTGGAGCCGATGGATATCGTGCCGGTTTTGAATGAAGAGCTGCTGATGCTGGCAGACTGGCTGACAAAAGAATCATTATGCTTTAAAATCTCTGCATTGCAGGTGATGCTACCCGCTGCGATGAAAGCAAAGTATTCCAAGCATATTCGGACAACAGGTGAGGCACCGCTTTCTCCCCAAATGCAGACGTTTTTAAACGGACGGGAAGAAGCTCCGTGGGAAGAAGCGTCAGAAGCAGGATTGCTTCCAGATGTACGAAAAGGGGTGAAGGACGGTTCCCTTGATGTTATCTATGCTGTGCGGAGCAAGGGCCGAAAAAAAACCGTCAGAATGGTGAAATGTGTGCTGCCCGAGGCAAAGCTGCAGGAAGTCATTCAATCGATGCCGAAAAATGCGATCAAGCAGAAGGAAGCGCTCCAGACATTTTGCGGGAAAGAAGGCGAGTGGCTGCCGCTGCATGAAACCGGCATTTCTTCCGCTGTCGCCAGAGCGATCATTCAAAAAGAATATGTCACTGAAAAGCAGGAAGAAGTATACAGGGATCCATTGGCGGGAAGGACCTTTACACCCGATCAGCCGCTGCTGCTGACGGATATCCAGCAGAAAGCGATCAACCCGATTTTAGAAAAGATTCATGAAGCAGCGGCACAGCCCTTTTTGCTGCACGGTGTGACCGGCAGCGGCAAAACGGAAATCTACCTGCAGTCCATCAGCGAGGTGCTGGCGAAGGGAAAAGAAGCGATCGTTCTCGTTCCGGAGATTTCCTTGACACCGCAAATGACTGACCGTTTTAAAAAGCGGTTCGGCAGCGAGGTAGCCGTTCTCCACAGTGGTCTGTCCACCGGTGAAAAATATGATGAGTGGCGGAAAATCAGCCGCAAGGAAGTAAAAGTAGTGGTGGGAGCCCGGTCGGCGGTGTTTGCGCCTTTTGAAAACATCGGCCTCATTATTATTGACGAGGAGCATGAAACGAGCTATAAGCAGGAGGAAAATCCGCGGTATCATGCGAGAGATGTCGCGATCCGCCGTGCCCAATTTTACAGCTGCCCTGTTATTCTTGGAAGTGCCACGCCTTCCCTTGAGTCTTATGCAAGAGCGCAAAAGGGCGTATACACCTTGTTAACATTGGATCAGCGGGTAAATGACCGCCCGCTGCCGACAGTCGATATTATTGATATGCGGGAAGAACTGCGGGAAGGCAACCGTTCAATGTTTTCACGAGATTTATTTGAAAAAATAAAAGACCGCATTGAAAAAGGAGAACAAGCCGTGCTGTTTTTAAACAAGCGTGGTTATTCGTCTTTTATCATGTGCCGTGACTGCGGATTTGTTCCGGAATGCCCGAACTGCGATGTGTCCATGACGTATCACCGGCACCGGCATCAGCTGAAGTGCCATTATTGCGGGCATGAAGATACAGCTCCTGACAAGTGCCCGGAATGCCAAAGCGAGCATATCCGCCATTTCGGCACCGGCACTCAAAAAGTAGAGGAAGAGCTTTTGAAGCTGCTGCCGGAAGCGCGAATTATTCGAATGGACGTTGATACGACCGGTACAAAAGGGGCCCATGAACGTCTGCTGAAGCAATTTGGCAATAAGGAAGCGGATATATTGCTGGGCACGCAAATGATTGCTAAAGGGCTTGATTTTCCGGATATTACGCTTGTCGGCGTGCTGAGCGCGGATACAATGCTGCACCTGCCGGATTTTCGTGCGTCAGAGAAAACCTTTCAGCTGCTTACCCAGGTCAGCGGCAGAGCCGGACGCCACCAGCTGCCGGGTGAGGTCGTGATTCAAACATATACGCCTGAGCACTACAGCATCCAGCTGGCAGCAGATCAGCATTATGGAGCTTTTTACGAACAGGAAATGATGACAAGAAAAATGGGCGGCTACCCGCCGTTTTATTATTTAGCTCTTATTACCGTCAGTCACGAGGAAGCGATTGTCGCTTCGGCTGAAGCGGCAAAAATTGTGGCGAATATAAAGCCAGAGCTATCGCCTGCTGCGGTCATTCTCGGACCGGTCGCTTCACCGATTTCAAGGATCAACAATAGATATCGCTGGCAATGTCTGATAAAATACAAACGGGAACCAAAGCTTGGTGAGACGTTAAAACATGTACTCGAGCACTATGCTAAACAAGGAAAATCAAACGGATTGATGGTATCGGTTGATATTCATCCGTATGTATTAATGTAGAAAGAAGGAACAACATGTCGATTTTATCCATTGTGAAACATCCGGCGGCCATCTTAGAAACAAAATGCCAGCCAGTCACGGTGTTTGACAGTAAATTAAAGCGTCTCGTACGCGATATGAACGAAACGATGATCGAAGCAGACGGCGTCGGGCTTGCAGCGCCGCAGGTTGGAGTGGATCAGCGAGTGGCGGTTGTCGATATTGAAGACGACCATGGGCTTATTGTCTTAATCAATCCTGAACTGATCACATCAGAAGGCACACAAACGGATGTGGAGGGCTGCTTGAGCTTTCCAGAGCTGTACGGAGAGGTCACACGGCCGAACCGAATTCACATAAAAGCGCAAAATGTCAAAGGACAATTCTATACGCTTCAGGCAGAAGGATTTTTAGCCCGGGCGATTTTACATGAAATGGACCATCTGGACGGCGTCCTGTTTACAACAAAAGTGGAAAAATACTATTCTGCGGAAGAATTGGAAAGGATGAGTGCGGAATGACAAGGATTGTTTTCATGGGAACACCGGATTTTTCTGTACCTGTTCTTGAAACGCTTTTAAACGACGGATATGATGTGCTGGCCGTTGTGACGCAGCCGGATCGTCCGGTTGGCCGTAAAAAAGTGCTGACACCGCCGCCTGTAAAAGCAGCAGCCGTAAAGCACGGCATCCCGGTGTACCAGCCGGAAAAGCTGTCGAAATCGGACGAGCTGGCGCAAATTATCGCGCTTGCGCCGGATTTACTTGTGACAGCAGCATACGGGCAGCTGCTGCCGAATGACCTGCTTGAAGCACCGAAGTTTGGCTGCATTAACGTGCACGCTTCTCTTTTGCCGGAGCTTCGTGGCGGCGCACCGATCCATTACTCGATCCTGCAAGGTAAAAAAGAAACAGGCATAACGATTATGTATATGGCGGAGAAATTAGATGCTGGAGATATTATTTCACAGGCGGCTGTGACCATTGAAGAAGAAGACAATACCGGGACGCTTCATGACAAATTAAGCATGACCGGGGCAACGCTTTTGTCTGAAACCATTCCCGCCCTTTTAAACGGGTCGGCTTCACGCACGCCGCAGGACGAAGCAAAGGCTACGTTCGCGCCGAACATCCGGCGTTCAGATGAGCAGATCATCTGGAACCGTCCGGGTGAGGAGCTGTACAATCAAGTTCGGGGACTTTGCCCGTGGCCCGTCGCGTATACGACACTGGCTGGATCGGTCGTAAAGGTATGGAAATGTGAAAAAGTGAACGGTAAAACGGGCGTACCAGGCACGATTCTTTCTATACAAGAAGATGGAATGATCGTTGCGACGGGGACGGACACCGCTTTAAAAATAACGGAACTGCAGCCTGCGGGCAAAAAGCGGATGACAGCGCGCGATTATTTACGCGGCTCGGGTGCATCGCTTCAAGCCGGGGCGGTATTTGGAGACAAAAATGAAAACAGTTAATGTACGCGAAGCAGCACTGGAATTGATTGATGCCGTCGAAAAAAGCGGGTCGTACAGCAATCTGATGCTGAATAATGCAATTGAAAAAAACAACATCACAGGACGGGATGCAGGACTTCTCACGGAAATCACGTATGGGACCATTCAGCGGAAGCTGACACTTGATTATTACCTGGCCCCCTTTTTGAAAAAAAAGCCGGAGCGGTGGGTGCATAATTTACTTCGACTATCCTTGTATCAAATGGTGTATTTGGATAAAGTGCCGGAGCGTGCGGTTATTCATGAAGCAGTGAATATTGCTAAAAAGCGCGGCCATAAAGGAATTGCCGGCATGGTCAATGGCGTATTAAGATCCATTCAGCGGGAAGGGGTGCCCGATACAAAAGCCATAAAGAATGAAGTGGAGCGAATTTCAGTCGAAACGAGCCATCCACACTGGCTTGTTGAGCGCTGGACCAAGGCCTATGGCATTGAGAGAACGGAAGCGATGTGCCGGCACAATTTAACGGCACCGGAGCAGACTGTTCGTGTGAATACGCTGAAAATCGATCGTGAAGCGGCGGTAGCGGCCCTTTCAGAAGAAGGATTTGAAGCGGAAATCGCCAATACATCGAAAGCGGCCATTCGGCTGTTAAAAGGAAATGCGGCACGATCGGACCTGTATAAACATGGCTTCATTTCGATTCAGGATGAAAGCTCCATGCTGGTTGCACCGGTTGTTGGAGCGCTTCCTGGCCAGCGGGTGCTTGATATGTGTTCAGCACCTGGGGGCAAAACCGCTCATCTTGCTGAGCAGATGAACGGAGAAGGGCGTATTGATGCACTAGATATTCATGAGCATAAATTAAAGCTCGTTGCGCAAAATGCCGAACGGCTGGGCCTTCGTAATATTCATGTTCAAAAGCAGGATGCTCGCAAAGCAGGTGAGGTTTTTGAAAAGGAAACATTTGATGCGATTTTAGTGGATGCCCCTTGCTCAGGTCTTGGCGTCATTCGCCGAAAGCCGGATTTGAAATATGCAAAAACAGAGCAGGATCTTCAAAATCTTCAGCGGATTCAGCTGTCGATTTTAGATGCGGCAGCCCCTCTTTTAAAGGAAAACGGCGTGCTTGTATACAGTACGTGTACAGTGGACAAAGAAGAAAACGAAGGCACGGTACATGCTTTTTTAACTGCACATCCGGAGTTTGAACCGGTGCCGCTTGAACATATTGCCATCATGCCAGAGAAATCAATGATTCAGGTGTTCCCGGATGATTTTGGCGGGGACGGATTTTTTATTAGTAAATTTAGAAAGAAGGAAATAAATTAAATGACAACAGCACGTAAGAAGCAAACGGAGCCACAGAAGCCATCGATTTATTCACTGGAGCTAGAAGAACTAAAACAGTGGCTTTCAGACAATGGAGAAAAGCCGTTCCGGGCCGATCAAATTTTTGACTGGCTTTATGTGAAACGGGCCAAAACGGTCGATGACATGACGAATTTATCAAAAGAACTGCGGACGAAGCTGGATGAAGCGTTTATCTTCACCGTTTTGAAAACAGCGATTCAGCAGGAGTCAACAGATGGAACGATTAAGTTTTTATTTGAACTGCACGATGGGTATTCCATTGAAACGGTGCTTATGCGCCATGAATACGGAAATTCGATTTGTGTCACAACACAGGTCGGCTGCCGGATCGGCTGTACGTTTTGTGCCTCCACACTCGGCGGCTTAAAACGGAATCTTGAAGCAGGTGAAATTGTTGCGCAGGTTGTGAAGGTGCAGCAGGCGCTTGATGAAGTGAACGAGCGGGTCAGCTCTGTCGTCATCATGGGCATTGGCGAGCCGTTCGACAATTACGAGGAAATGATGTCGTTCCTTCATATTATTAATCATGAAAAAGGGCTCAACATCGGCGCCCGTCACATTACCGTTTCTACGAGCGGAATTGTGCCGAAAATTTACAAGTTTGCAGATGAAAAAACACAAATTAATTTTGCTGTTTCTTTGCATGCACCGAACGATGAACTGCGGACGAAGCTTATGCCGATCAATCGTGCTTACAAATTGAAGGATTTAATGGAATCCATTCGTTATTACACTGAAAAAACAGGCCGGCGCATTACGTTTGAATATGGCTTGTTCGGCGGTGAAAATGATTCCACCGCGCATGCGGAAGAGCTGGCTGCGCTTATTAAAGGAATCAAATGCCATGTGAACTTAATCCCGGTGAACTATGTGCCGGAGCGTGATTACGTCAGAACGCCGCGTAATAAAATTTTTGAATTTGAAAAAACATTAAAGAAAAATGGTGTAAATGCGACCATTCGTCGCGAGCAGGGAACAGATATTGACGCGGCATGTGGACAGCTTCGTGCGAAAGAGCGTGCCGGCGAGACGAGGTGACCACATGAACGCAGTGTTTCGAACGGACCGGGGCCGGATCCGGTCGCATAATGAAGACAGTGGCGGCGTATTTCATCACGAAGGGCGTTTGTGCCTGGCTGTTGTGGCCGACGGAATGGGCGGACATAATGCCGGGGATATTGCCAGCAGGATGACGATTGAAACGTTTGAGAAGGAGTGGGCAGAAACAGCCGCACACATTCAATCGCCAGATGAAGCAGTCAACTGGCTTAGATCGGTTATTCCGATGATTAACGCCACCATTCTTCAGCATGCCGTTGAACATCCGGAATGCAGCGGCATGGGCACGACGCTTGTCGCAGCCTTATGTACAGAAAAATTTTGCACCATTGCAAGCATCGGCGACAGCCGGTGCTATTTGCAAAGCGAAGACGGTTTTACGCAAGTAACGGACGATCATTCTCTTGTGAATGAACTGGTGAAATCAGGTGAAATTACAAAAGAAGCAGCTGAAGTTCATCCGAGAAAAAATGTGCTGACTCGTGCTCTCGGAACAGATGAGCAGGTGACGGTTGATTATCGAACCGTAATGTTTGAACCGGGTGACGTTCTGCTTCTTTGCTCGGACGGTCTGTCCAATAAAGTAACCCCTGCTGATATGAGCCATATTTTGCACTCGGCAGAACCTCTTGAAGAAAAAGCGGATACACTCATTCGTATGGCCAATCAGAATGGCGGCGAAGATAATATTACGGTCGTCATTCTCGGACACGGGGCCGAAAGCGGAAGCGGGTGAATGCATGTTAATCGGCAAAAGCTTAAGCGGCCGTTATAAAATCGTTCGAACGATTGGCGGCGGCGGCATGGCACATGTGTATTTAGCTAGAGACATGATTTTAGACCGCGATGTCGCCATTAAAGTACTCCGGTTTGATTTCGCAGGCGAAGACGAATTTTTACGCCGTTTTCAGCGAGAGGCACAGGCTGCTTCAAGTCTGGCGCACCCGAATATTGTCAGCATTTACGACGTTGGGGAAGAGGACAATATTCATTTTATCGTCATGGAATATGTGGACGGTATGACACTGAAAGAGTACATTCAGCAATTTTCACCGGTTCCTTTTGAAAAAGTAATCGACATTATGAGGCAAATGACCAATGCCGTTGCATTTGCGCATCAGCATTCCATTATCCACCGGGATGTAAAGCCGCATAATATGCTGATCGACCGGGATGGAACCGTGAAAATGACCGACTTCGGGATCGCGATGGCGATGAGTGCCACGTCGATTACCCAGACCAATGCCGTTCTCGGCTCGGTTCATTACATTTCACCCGAGCAGGCGAGAGGCGGCATGGCGACTAAAAAGTCCGATATATATGCGCTCGGCATTGTCATGTACGAGCTGCTGACCGGAAGCCTTCCGTTTTCGGGAGAGTCAGCTGTGTCCATTGCATTAAAGCATTTGCAGACCGATACACCATCGGTCAGGCAGCTTTATCCCGGGATTCCGCAAAGCATCGAAAATATCGTTCTTCATGCAACAGCGAAAGACCCGTTTCATCGGTATATGAGTGCGGAAGAAATGGAAGACGATCTTTCCACGGCGCTTGCCCCTCACCGTCAGCACGAAGAAAAGTTTGCGATACCGGACGATGACGACGAAATGACCAAAGCGATACCCGTTATTCCGGCAAAGCCGCCAGAACGATTGGAGCCGGTTTCTCCAGTGAAAAAGAATCCAGAACCGGAACCAAAAAAGAAAAAAAGAAAATGGCCATGGATTTTGCTGCTGCTTATCGCTTTGAGCGTTGCGGGAGCCATGATCTGGACAGCTGCGACAACCCCGAAGGATGTAGAAGTTCCAGAAACAAATGGCGCAAGCCCGGAAGCAGCTGCCACCTCACTCATTAATGCGGGGCTGATTGTAGGAGACTCGGATGAAGAAACGAGTGCAGATGTAGAAGAGGGAAAGGTCATCCGTACAGCGCCTGAAGCAGGGGCTACGGTGAAGGAAGGCACGGAAATTGACTTGTTTGTATCAGCTGGAAAAGAACGCAAGCCGATGGCTGACTATACAGGGAAGACGCTTGAGGAAACGAGGGAGCTGCTCGAGGAAGCCGGTTTCCGTGATGTGGAAGTGGAAATGATCCATGATGTTAGCGAAGCAGGCACGGTGCTCGAACAAAGCCCGAATCCGGATGAGCAGGTCATTCCGGAAGAAACAGGCGTGGAATTAACGGTCAGTGCCGGTCTCGCCAATATCGATTTAAAAGATCTTTCAGGCTATACCGAAAAAAGCCTCGAGGATTATGCGGATTCAAACGGCATCATTGTCAACATTTCAAGCGAGGAATATTCAGATTCAGTGCCTGCCGGACAAGTAATGGGCCAGACGCCCGGTGCCGGGACTGAAGTTGAACCAGGCAGCACGATTGACGTAACCCTTTCAAAAGGCCCGGAAGAAATTCCGACTGCAGAAGTGACAGTGGAAATCGTCATTCCGTACGATCCAGAAGTGGAAGGGGAGCCGCAGGAGGTTCAAATCTACCTCGAAGATGCTGCGCACAGTATGACCGAACCGTATGAAAAGTTTTTGATTACCGAGGAAACAGAAAGAACGATTGATATGACGATTGAAAAAGACACAAAAGCAGGATACAAGGTAATGCGCGACCAGGTCGTCATTATGGATGAAATCGTGCAGTACCCGGAAGAAACAAATTCGGAATCTGAATAAGGTGGTGCTTCATGCCAGAAGGCAAAATTATAAAGGCGTTAAGCGGGTTTTATTACGTACTGGACGGCGAAGACTTGATCCAGTGCCGGGGCAGAGGGGTTTTCCGCAAGCGGAACATCACCCCTCTTGTCGGCGACTATGTGGAATATGAAGCGGAAAATGACAAGGAAGGCTATATTCTGTCGATTGGCGACCGTAAAAACGAACTGGTCAGACCGCCTATTTCGAATATCGATCAGGCTGTCCTTGTTTTTTCCGCCCTGGAGCCAACGTTCAGCACGATGCTGCTTGACCGTTTTCTAGTGCTGATTGAATCGAAAAACGTTGAGCCGGTCATTTGTGTGACCAAAATGGATTTAGTAGAGGATTCTAAAGGGCTGCAAGCGTTTATGGAGGATTACCGGACGATCGGCTACACCGTCGTGGAAACCTCTTCTGAAAAAATGGAAGGCTTAGTTGCGCTTGAGGATTATTTGGCTGGCAAAACATCGGTGTTTGCTGGGCAGTCCGGCGTAGGGAAATCATCGCTTTTAAATGCCATTCGACCTGAGCTGGAGTTGAAAACAGATGAAATTTCTTCTTCGCTCGGACGAGGAAAGCACACGACCCGCCATGTCGAGCTCATTCCCCTGTCAGGCGGACTTGTAGCCGATACACCGGGCTTCAGCTCTCTTGATTTTGACGGGATAGAAGTAGAAGACTTGTCAGACTGCTTTCCAGAAATGGCCGAACGCAGTGCTGCCTGCAAGTTTCGCGGCTGCATTCATTTAAATGAACCAAAGTGTGCCGTTAAGCAGGCAGTTGAAAAGGACGAAATTCCTTCTTACCGGTACGACCATTATCTTCAGTTTATCGAGGAAATTAAAGAAAGAAAGCCGAGGTATTAATGAATGATTAAAATTGCTCCTTCTATTTTATCCGCTGATTTTGCACGTCTTGGTGAGGAAATAAAAGATGTGGAAATGGGCGGAGCGGATTATATACATGTGGATGTGATGGACGGTCATTTCGTGCCGAACATTACGATTGGTCCGCTTATTGTGGAAGCAGTCCGTCCGGTGACGGATCTTCCGCTCGACGTTCATTTAATGATCAGCAATCCGGATGCATACATTGAAGCTTTTGCCAAAGCGGGGGCAGATATTATTACCGTGCACGCGGAAGCGTGTCCGCACCTGCACCGGACGATTCAGCTGATCCGTTCATACGGCATCAAAGCGGGAGTCGTGTTGAACCCTTCTACACCAGCAGACGTGCTGGAATACGTCATCCAGGACATTGATATGGTTTTGCTTATGACCGTGAATCCAGGTTTCGGCGGACAGTCCTTTATCGAGGCCGTTGTGCCGAAAATTCGGCGTGTGCGGGAAATGGTAACAACAGCAGGAGTGGATGTGGATATTGAAGTGGACGGGGGCGTGAACCCGGAAATTGCCAGAATCTGTGCTCAGGCGGGTGCGAACGTACTGGTCGCAGGATCAGCCATTTACAACGAAAAGGACCGGGCATCAGCCATTGCAGCTATTCGTGCTGCTGCTGAAGAAGCGTGATCAGTCATATTGTGGCTGGCGGACCCGAAAACGAAATCCCTGACCTTGTGACACACGCCTCGAACGAGGAGCAATGGATCGGAGTAGACCGCGGTGCCTTGTATTTACTGAACCGGGGTATTACGCCGACTGCTGCGGTTGGTGATTTTGATTCGGTGTCCAGGGAGGAATGGCTTCGAATTTCGGAAGCTGTGCCGGATCATGTTCAATTTCCTTCTGAAAAGAATGAAACAGACCTGGAAATCGCCTTAAGCAAAGCAGTGGTTCATCAGCCGGAGGCTATATACATATACGGGGCAACGGGTGGTCGGCTGGACCATTTTTTCGGGGCGGTCACGTTATTGCTTAAAGCAGAGCTTCCCTGCCCCGTTTATATTGTGGATAAGCAAAATGAAATTTCTGTTCATTTTCCGGGCACTACAGAAATTGTTCAAGATGAAGCGTTGCCGTTTGTTTCTTTTTTTGCAGCAGGTGAAAAAGTAGAAGGGCTTACGCTGGAAGGATTTAAATATCCACTGGCTGATTACACCGTCCAACAAGGCTCCTCCCGGTGTGTCAGCAACGAACTCCTCGAAAAAAAGGGGGTCTTTTCGTTTCGTTCCGGCATATTAATGATGATAAGAAGCCGTGACGGGAGGAGAAGCCGTTGAAATTTTATACGCTAAAGCTGCCGAAGTTTGTGGGAGGCATGATCCGGGTTGTGCTGTCCGCCGGAAAAAAAAGAAAATAAAAAAGCACCGGTGCCGGCTGGCACGGGTGCTTTTTTATGAACGGAAAAATTAAACGCGTTCAACTTTTCCAGATTTAAGTGCGCGGGCAGAAACCCAAACACGTTTTGGTTTACCGTCAACGAGGATACGAACCTTTTGAAGGTTAGCGCCCCATGTACGTTTACTTGAATTCATCGCGTGAGAGCGGTTGTTCCCAGTACGTGCTTTACGGCCAGAGATAACACATTTTTTTGGCATTGTATTCACTCCTTACTATTGAGGATCATCATTGTCTACGTTTTTATGTGCAAGACACTTAAATAATTTATCACACTCAACAAATGAATGCAACAGCTTTGAAGAAGTCTTTCAAGAAAAATCACTTGACAGTGAAAAGAAAGGCCATTCTGCTTGTGCAGTTGTGAAGTTATATAGAAATATAGTAAAATGAGTGTAGTTTGAATGGCGAGGAGGATTTTTTGTGACGATTGAATTAACGACAGAGCTCGGTCAAATTGATATTTCAAATGAAGTGATCGCCATGATTGCGGGCGGTGCGGCAGTGGACTGCTATGGTATTGTCGGCATGGCCTCGAAAAAACAGCTGAAAGACGGTATTGCTGAAATCTTGGGCCGTGAAAATTTCACGCGTGGTGTGATCGTTCGTCAGGAAGATGATCGCATTTTTATTGATATGTACATCATTGTCAGCTACGGGACAAAGATTTCTGAAGTGGCAAGCAACGTGCAGTCAAAAGTAAAATATACGCTTAATCAAACGGTCGGATTATCGGTCGATTCCGTTAATATTTTTGTACAGGGCGTACGGGTTACAAACCCGTAGTATGAGGAGGAAATTTTTGTGGGTATGACTTCATTGGACGGGCTGCGCTTCGCCAGGATGGTTCAGGCGGGTGCGCAGCATTTATCAGCAAATGCAGACATGGTCGATGCGCTGAATGTGTTTCCTGTTCCGGACGGGGACACGGGCACGAATATGAATTTATCGATGACATCAGGAGCAAAGGAAACAGAAGCATCAAAGCAGACACACTTCGGCAAAACAGCGGAAGCGCTGTCGAAGGGGCTGTTAATGGGCGCGCGCGGAAATTCAGGCGTCATTTTATCGCAGCTGTTCCGCGGTTTTTCAAAAGCCATTGCCCAAAAGCAGGAAGTATCCGCATTTGAGCTGGCTGCTGCTTTTGAAGCCGGTGTGCAAACCGCCTATAAAGCGGTGATGAAGCCGGTGGAAGGAACCATTTTAACAGTCGCAAAAGATGCTGCGAAAAAAGCAGTCGCCGTTTCTCAAAAAGAAACCGATGTGATTGCTGTGATGGAAGCTTTTGTGAAAGAAGGACAGGCTTCATTAAACCGGACGCCTGATCTTTTGCCTGTTTTAAAAGAAGTCGGCGTGGTGGACAGCGGCGGACAGGGCCTTTTGCTTGTATATGAAGGTTTTCTGGCAGAGCTAAAGGGAGAAGAACTTCCGGCAGCGCTCTCAACCCGCCAGGATATGACGGATCTTGTCAGTGCAGAGCATCATAAATCAATTCAAAGCTTTATGAATACGGAAGATATTGAATTTGGCTACTGTACGGAATTTATGGTGAAATTCGAAGAGGATAAACTGTCGCAGCACCCATTTTCTGAGGATCAGTTCCGCCATGAATTAAGCACATTCGGGGATTCCCTGCTGGTCATTTCGGATGACGAGATCGCCAAGGTGCATATTCATGCTGAGCATCCCGGTGATGTGTTAACAGTTGGCCAGAAATACGGCAGCTTAATTAATATGAAAATTGAAAACATGCGCGAGCAGCACAGCGCGATTACAGGATCTTCTTCGCAGCCTGCAGTATCACGACGGAAGCCTGCTGAAAAAGCAAAATATGGTGTGGTAGCCGTTGCCATGGGCTCAGGCGTAGCAGAGTTGTTTACAAGTATTGGCGCAACCGCAGTGATCGAGGGCGGTCAAACGATGAATCCATCAACAGAAGATATTGTAAAGGCCATTGATGACTGTCACGCTGAGCACGTATTTGTCCTGCCTAATAATAAAAACATTATCATGGCCGCAGAGCAGGCAGCTGAAGTGACAGGATCAAGCGTTTCCGTCATTGCAACAAAAACCGTGCCGCAGGGGCTTGCGGCGTTAATCGCCTTTAATCCGGATGGAACAGAGGATGCAAACCGTTCGGCTATGGCCTCTGCTTCTGCCCAGGTGAAAACAGGCCAGGTGACGCACGCTGTCCGTGACACAACGATCGATGGCATTGATATTAAAAAGAATGACTTTATGGGTCTAGCAGAAGGCAAAATCGTCGTTACCCACACCGAGAAAGTCGAAGCAGCTAAAGAACTTCTTCAATCATTGCTGGATGAGGAGTCAGAGATTGTGACGGTCATTTACGGAGAAGAAGCATCCGAAGAATCGGTCGAGCAGGTAACCGCCTTTATCGAAGCGGAATATCCGGACGCAGAAGTCGAAATTCACGACGGCAAGCAGCCGCTTTATCCATTTATTTTTTCGATTGAGTAAAAAAGAGAGAGGACCTTTTCTCTCTCTTTTTTCTTATTTTATTTAAAAGAAAGGGGGAATCATCATGATGGAGCTTGATCAGCCGGTTAGCGTGTTAAAGGGTGCGGGCAAGGAGACGGTTGAGTCGCTTGCTGCGATTGGAGTGATGACCGTTGGCGACCTGATGGAATTTGTTCCGGCCCGCTATGATGACATGCGGCTGAAGAGCCCGGAAGAAGCAGCGCACGATGAAAAAGTGACGATCGAAGGGACCGTCCAAACAGAACCATCGGTCATGTACTATGGAAAGAAAAAGTCACGGCTTACGTTTAAAATGCTGTCGGGTCCTCATTTGATCAACGTCACCTTTTTCAACCAGCCGTATTTAAAGAAAAAAGCGGCGATTGGCGAAACGGTAACGGTAACCGGAAAATGGGACCGCCACCGCCTTGCTGTATCTGGTCAGCTGCTTGAAGCAGGTGCTTATTCACGGGGCAGTGATTTTGAAGCCGTCTATTTGCTCCGCAACGCCATCCCTCTAAAACCGTTTCGAAAGCTCGTAAAACAGGCCATTGAGCTGTACGGCCAGTTTATCGAAGAAACGCTGCCCACCCGCCTCATCCAACAATACCGGTTAATGGAACGAAAAGAAGCAATCCGGGCGCTGCATTTTCCCCATTCCCATGATGAAATGAAGCAGGCGAGACGCCGGTTTGTCTATGAAGAATTTTTTTATTTTCAGCTGAAAATGCAAGCGTTGCGTAAAACAATTAGAGAGCAGTCAGGCGGCATTGTGCAAAAGTATGACCTTGCCAAATTAAAGAGCCTTATTGACTCGCTGCCATTTGAATTAACCGGTGCGCAAAAAAAAGCAGTGAATGACATTTGCGCAGACATGAAATCCCCGTACCGGATGAACCGGCTGCTGCAAGGGGACGTTGGCAGCGGAAAAACAGCTGTTGCGACGCTGGCGCTTTATGCGTCCGTCACCGCCGGCTATCAGGGGGCTTTAATGGTACCGACCGAGATTTTGGCTGAGCAGCACGCGCAGTCTTTGCATGACATGCTGGCTCCTTTTGGCTTAACGACCGCGCTGCTGACCGGAACCGTGAAAGGCAAAAAGCGAAAAGCGCTGCTTGAAGCGCTTGAAGCGGGTGAGATTGATATTTTAATCGGCACGCATGCGCTCATTCAGGATGACGTTGTTTTTCAAAAGCTCGGTCTTGTGATCACCGATGAACAGCACCGGTTTGGTGTGAATCAGCGTCGTGTTCTTCGCTCAAAGGGTGAAAACCCGGATGTTTTGTTTATGACAGCGACCCCGATTCCGCGAACGCTTGCCATCACTGTTTTTGGCGAAATGGACGTATCGATTATTAATGAGATGCCTGCCGGGCGCAAAGCGATCGAAACATATTGGGCAAAAAAAGAAATGCTCGGGCGGGTGCTGGATTTCACGGAAAAAGAACTTCAAAAAGGACGCCAGGCGTATGTGATTTGCCCGCTCATCGAAGAATCGGAAAAGCTCGATTTTCAAAATGCGCTGGATGTTCATGCACAGCTTACCAATCATTTCCATGGGTCCTTTTCTGTCGGGCTTATGCACGGACGCTTGAACAGCGAGGAAAAGGATCAGGTGATGAAAGCCTTCAGCTCGAACGAATTGAATGTCCTGGTGTCCACGACCGTTGTGGAAGTCGGTGTAAATGTGCCGAATGCAACGGTAATGATCATTTATGATGCCGAGCGGTTTGGCCTGTCACAGCTGCATCAGCTGCGCGGGCGTGTGGGACGCGGGACAGAGCAGTCGTACTGCATGCTGATTGCCGATCCGAAGTCGGAAGCCGGAAAAGAGCGGATGACGGCGATGACAGAAACGAACGATGGATTTGTGTTAAGTGAAAAGGATTTGGAGCTGCGCGGTCCCGGTGATTTCTTCGGCCGGAAGCAAAGCGGGCTGCCTGAATTTAAAATGGCCGATATGGTGCACGACTACCGGGCGCTTGAAACGGCACGCGAGGATGCGAAGGAGCTGATCAATGATCCGGCCTTTTGGACAGACAGTGAGTACGTTCATCTCCGGTCGATGCTCACCAACTCCGGCGTTCTGGCTGGCGAAAAGCTCGACTAAGAATGCAAGTTAACTCTTGCATTCTTTTTTTGTTCACTTTATACTGATTTTTAGTACCTAGTCCTAATATCGGATGGTGGGATGAAAGATGAGGAAATCAAAAAAAGAGCGGCAGGAACGGCTGCAGCTGACAATACAGGAAAACCCGTTTGTTACGGATGAAGAGCTGGCGCAGGAATTTAACGTAAGCGTTCAAACGATTCGGCTTGACCGAATGGAGCTGTCGATTCCAGAGCTCCGTGAGCGCATTAAATATGTAGCGGAAAAAAACATGCAGGATGAAGTGCGGTCTTTGCCCATTGAAGAAGTGATCGGTGATATTATTGACATTGAGCTGGACAGCAGCGCCATTTCTCTTTTTGATGTGAAAAAAGAGCATGTGTTTACACGCAACGGAATTGCACGGGGCCATCATTTATTTGCTCAGGCCAATTCACTCGCGGTCGCTGTGATCAATGATGAAATGGCGTTAACGGGAAAAGCGGAAATTAAGTTCACACAGCCCGTGAAAGAAGGCAGCCGTGTGATCGCAAAAGCGAAAGTAACAGGATCTGAAAAAGGATGGACCACTGTCGTTGTGTCAAGCTTTGTCGGCAGCGACCTCGTGTTCCGTGGTGAGTTCACGATGTTCCGTGCACCTTCTTCAGAAAAGGGGGAAAAACATGAAGCTCGCAATTGATGCAATGGGCGGCGACCACGCACCGGAGCAAATCATCGCCGGTGTGAACCGTGCCTTAAAAGATATGCCGGATTTAGAGCTGCTCATTTTTGGCGATCAGGCCAAAATTGCACCGCTGCTCGAAGAAAGCGCCCGGGCAGAAATAGTGCACGCGCCGGATGTGATTCTCGGCACAGACGAGCCGGTTCGTGCCGTCCGCCGAAAAAAGGACTCTTCTTTAGTGATGATGGCACAGGCGGTTGCAGACCAACAAGCCGCCGCCTGTGTGTCAGCAGGAAATACAGGGGCTTTAATGGCAGCCGGGTTATTCGTTGTCGGCCGGATTGAAGGCGTTGAGCGGCCCGCTTTAGCGCCGACGTTTCCGACAGTGGACGGAGCTGGCTTTGTCATGCTGGACGCTGGAGCGAATTCGGATGCAAAGCCAGAGCATTTGCTCCAGTATGCGGTGATGGGTTCGGTTTACGCAGAAAAGGTTCGGGGAATCGAAAAGCCGCGAGTCGGACTTTTAAACATTGGAACCGAAGAGAAAAAGGGCAATGATTTAACAAAAGCGGCATACAAACTGTTAAGCGATGCACCGGATCTTCACTTCATTGGAAATGTTGAATCAAGAGAGCTCCTGAATGGCGTGGCGGATGTTGTCGTCACGGATGGATTTACCGGGAATATGGTGCTGAAAACGATCGAAGGCAGCGCGCTGTCCATTTTTTCGATGCTGAAAACCGCCCTGACGGCATCCGCAAAATCAAAAATAGGCGCGTTGCTTTTAAAAGACGAGCTGCGCGGCTTAAAAAACAAGATGGATTACGCTGAATATGGCGGTGCCGGTCTTTTCGGCTTAAGGGCGCCTGTTATTAAAGCGCACGGCTCGTCTGATGCCAATGCGTTTTATCATGCGATTGAGCAGGCTCATAAAATGGCACAGGCGAATGTGCCAGCCATCATTCAATCACAAATTGCCAGTGGAAAGGAATGACGAAAGTAATGGGGAAAATCGCGTTTGTTTTTCCGGGACAGGGTTCCCAGACAGTCGGCATGGGAAAGTCGCTTGCTGATCAGCACCTGTCCATTCAAGAAATGCTGCAAAAAGCAGATGAAAAACTGGGGTACTCGTTAACCGATCTGATGTTTAACGGCCCTGAAGATAAACTAACGTTAACATCAAATGCGCAGCCGGCACTGCTTGCGGCAAGCATGGCCGTGCTTAAACGGTTTGAAGAAGAAGGCATTAAGCCGGATTACACAGCGGGACACAGTCTCGGTGAATACTCAGCCCTTACAGCAGCTGGAGCGATTACATATGAGGAAGCCGTCTGGGCAGTTCACCAGCGCGGCAATTTAATGGAAGAAGCTGTCCCTGCAGGTCAGGGTGCCATGGCGGCTGTTCTCGGCATGGACCGAGCTGCGCTGGAAGAAATCGTCTCACGCATTTCGGATGAAGGGGATGTTGTCGCGGCAGCGAATTTTAACTGCCCTGGCCAAATCGTCATTTCCGGTTCGAAAGAAGGAGTGGAGCGGGCATCTGAACAGCTTAAGGAAAAAGGGGCTAAACGGGTGATTCCGTTAAATGTCAGCGGTCCGTTTCACTCGCCGTTAATGAAGCCGGCAGCTGAAAAATTGCGCTCTGTGCTTCAGGAAGCGAATGTGCAGTCAAGCCATGTGCCGGTGATCGCCAATGTGGACGCCAAGCCGGTGCAGGATGCCGAGTCGATCAAAGAAAACCTGGTGAAGCAGCTTTATTCCCCTGTTCTTTGGGAAGACAGCATTCAAACGCTGCTTGATGCGGGTGTTGATACGTTTGTTGAAATTGGACCCGGCACGGTGCTGTCCGGTTTGATTAAAAAAGTAAACCGCCGCGTTCGCACATTTGCCATCAGTGATGAAGAATCGATTGTGAAAGCAGCGGCTGCGATCAAGGAGGATGGACAATGAATTTAACAGGAAAAACAGCGCTTGTGACGGGCGCCTCACGCGGAATCGGCAAAGCAATTGCTCTTGAGCTTGCGCGCCTTGGCGCCGATGTTGCCGTGAACTTTGCCGGCAGCGAGCAAAAAGCAAAGGAAGTGGCAGACGAAATTCAATCGATGGGCCGCCGCTCCTTTATCGTTCAATGTGACATATCAGACAGCGATGCTGTGTCAGCGATGGTGAAAGAAACGGTCGAGCAGTTCGGGCGCCTTGATATTCTAGTGAACAATGCGGGCATCACGCGTGACAACTTGCTGATGCGCATGAAGGAACAGGAATGGGATGACGTGATTGACACGAATTTAAAAGGTGTGTTCCTTTGCACAAAAGCGGTCACACGCCAGATGATGAAGCAAAGAAGCGGCCGGATCATTAACATTTCTTCGGTTGTCGGCCGGATCGGAAATGCAGGCCAGGCAAACTATACAGCCGCTAAAGCGGGCGTGATCGGCTTAACAAAAGCGTCCGCACGTGAGCTTGCACCGCGCGGCATTACAGTCAATGCCATTGCACCCGGCTTTATTGCGACGGACATGACAGATGAACTGCCGGCAGAAGCAAAAGAACAGCTTCTTACGCAAATTCCACTCGGCGCATTAGGTGAAACAGCGGATATCGCGGCTTCAGCGGCCTTTTTGGCAAGTGACGGTGCGAAATACATTACCGGACAAGTGCTCGGGGTAGACGGCGGCATGGCGATGTAAGAAAAAGCGTGTTTTGGCACGGTGTTTCGTCTATAATACTTGAGGGGAGGTGAATCATAGTGGCAGATGTATTAGAACGTGTAACAAAAATTATCGTGGATCGTCTTGGCGTGGAAGAATCACAAATCAACCTTGATGCAAAATTCAAGGAAGATCTTGGTGCGGATTCTTTGGACGTTGTTGAGCTTGTTATGGAGCTTGAGGATGAATTCGATATGGAAATTTCCGATGATGACGCGGAAAATATTACGACGGTAGGCGACGCTGTAACGTACATAAACAGCAAAAACTAATCGTCCTTTTGGGGCAGATCCGTTTAATCGGATCTGCTTTTTCAATTTTATGAACAAGCGCAGAACCACTGCGCTTTTAATTGTTTTGCGCTATGCCTTTTTTTGGGCTAAACTATTTTTGTGTGCATTTTATCATTGCGGAGGAACGAGGATGAAAAAAACAAACCGGGAGCAGCGCTATTCTGAACGGAAAAACAATGAATTTAAAGAGTTTCAGGAGAAGATGGGCGTTCGCTTTCAAAATGAATCATTGTTAAAACAAGCATTTACCCATTCGTCATATGTAAACGAACATCGCAGAAAGCCATATGAGGACAATGAGCGTCTTGAGTTTTTAGGCGACGCTGTATTAGAGCTGACGGTGTCACAGTTTTTATACAAAACCTATCCGGTTATGTCGGAAGGAGAACTGACAAAGCTCCGGGCTGCGGTTGTTTGTGAGCCATCGCTTGTGACATTTGCAAATGAGCTTCAATTCGGCAAGCTTATTTTACTCGGAAAAGGCGAAGAAATGACTGGCGGAAGGTTGCGTCCGGCCCTGCTGGCAGACGTATTTGAAGCATACATCGGCGCGCTTTATTTGGATCAGGGAATGGAAGCAGTTCTTCCATTTTTGGAGAACGCCGTTTTTCCGAAAATCAGCGCGGGTGCTTTTTCGCACGTCATGGACTTTAAAAGCCAGCTGCAGGAGTATGTTCAGCGTGAATTAAAAGGCGCACCGTCTTACCGGATTTTAGAAGAAAAAGGTCCGGCGCATAACAAAGAGTTTATTACAGAAGTATCACTGAACGGGGCGGTCCTTGGAACAGGAAGCGGCCGTTCGAAAAAGGAAGCCGAGCAATTTGCAGCCCGAATGGCTCTGGAGCACGTTAAAGAATCGAAGTAGAAGACAGGTGGAAAAGAATGATCCTGAAAAAGCTTGATATAGCGGGATTCAAATCGTTTGCAGGAAAAGTAACCATTGATTTTATGCCCGGTGTGACCGCAGTAGTCGGACCGAATGGTTCAGGAAAAAGCAATATTACCGAGGCCATCCGCTGGGTGCTTGGCGAGCAGTCGGCCAAAAACCTGCGAGGCGGAAAAATGGAGGATGTCATTTTCTCCGGAAGTGATTCGAGAAGGCGGCTGAATGAAGCGGACGTGACCATCACTCTCGACAATCGGGACGGGGCGCTTCCGCTTGATTACAGTGAGGTAAGCATCACTCGCCGCGTAAACCGGAACGGAGACAGCGGCTTCTTTATAAACAAGCAAAGCTGCCGGCTAAAAGACATTATTGAATTGTTTATGGACTCGGGACTCGGACGTGGGGCATTTTCGATTATCGGCCAGGGGCGGGTAGATGAAATTTTAAACAGCCGTCCGGAAGAGCGCCGGTCCATTTTTGAAGAAGCAGCGGGCGTTCTTAAGTACAAAACGCGTAAAAAGCAGGCAGAGCTTAAGCTTGCTGAGACAGAGGAAAACGTCAGCCGCGTTCAGGATATTCTGTATGAGCTGGAGCAGCGGGTAGAGCCGCTGGCGATTCAAGCTGCCGCCGCGAAAGACTTTCTTGATAAAAAGAAAGAGCTGAAAGAGATAGAAGCAGCGGTTTGGGCGCATGATATTGCCGAGTCGCACGCTCAATGGGAAGAACGTAAAAAAGACCGGGAGCATCAAGAACGGCAGGCGTCAAGGTTTAGTGAAGAAGCAGAACGTGCAGAAGCGCGAATCCGGACGCTCGAGCAGGAAATAAAAGAGCTGTCAGCAGGAGAAGAGGACGCACAGCAATCGTTTATAACGGTCATTGAAACGCTGGAAAAAATCGAAGGACGACGCCAGCTGATGGATGAACGGCAAAAAAATGCAGCGTTTAACGAAGAAAAGCTGCTTAAATCCATAAAAGAAGCGGAAGAAAAAGAGCGCGATGTACAAAAGGCTTTAACAGAGGCCAATGCCCTTGCGCAAACGAAGAAAAGCGAGCTTGAGCAGCTGAAAGCAGCAGCGGAAGAAAAAGAAGCGCTGCTTCAGTCGGTCTCAAAAGCAGACGGTGAATCATTAGAATCACTGAAAGCAGACTACATTGACTGTTTAAGTCAGGAAGCCGCTCTGAAAAATGAACGGCTTGAAATTGACCGTCAAATCGAACGGCTGACCGCCCGCTTTGAACGGATGGGTGGCCATAATGATCACTTCTTGACTGAGAGAGCTGCGCTGGAAAAAGAGCATAAGCAGATCGAAGAAGCCCGCCTGGCAGCAGAGCGGCAATTAAACGAGCATACAACCGCTTATCGAGAAGCAAAGCGCGAGCGGGATCAGCTGAAAGAAACGCTTGATAAAAAGCGCAATGCTTTGTACAAAGCCTATCAGATTTTGCAGGAAGCCGTATCGAGACGTGACATGCTGGCATCTATGGAAGAAGATTATTCTGGCTTTTTTTCCGGCGTGAAAGAAGTGCTGAAAGAAAAAAACGGCCGTCTTTCCGGTGTCGTTGGCGCTGCCGCTGAGCTGATCCGCGTGCCGTCAAAATTTGAAATGGCGATTGAAACAGCACTTGGCGGAGCTCTCCAGCACATTGTTGTGCAGGATGAGGCTTCTGCCAGACAAGCGATCGCCTACTTAAAGCAGCATAAATTTGGCCGTGCCACATTTCTCCCTTTATCTGCTGTGAAAGAAAAAACCATTCCTGACCATTTGTTGGCGTCTATTCGAACTATCGATGGCTTTCTTGGCACAGCATTGGAGCTGGTGCAGTTTGACAGCCAGTACGTTCGTGCGGCAGGCCATTTGCTTGGCAATGTGGTGATCGCCACCTCGCTGGAAGAAGCAAATGGAATTGCCCGCCGGCTGAACCATCGTTACCGCGTTGTGACACTGGACGGGGATGTGGTGAACGCCGGGGGCTCCATGACAGGTGGTTCAACAAAAAAAACAGGCGCTTCTTTGCTTGGCAGGAAAAACGAACTGGATACATTAAGCAGCCAGATTGAACACATGCAGCAAAAAACAGCCGAGGCGGAAAAAGAAGTGAAATCTCTTCAAGACCGCTCTGCTGAAAGTGACCGGCTTGTTGCGCAGCTTGAAGAAACCGGAGAGTTGTACCGGCAAGGGCTTCAGGAAGCGAAAAACCAGCAGCTGGAATGGTCCTTTAATGAACAGTCCGTGAATGACCGGCTTGCTCTTTACGATGCGGAAAAACGGGAATTTCAAGAAGAAAAAGACCGGCTTGAACAGCGGAAGAAAACCGTTCATGCCTCGCTTGATAAGGTCGGACAGACGATGCGTGACCTTGATGAGCAAATGGCTTTCAAAGAAAAAGAGCAAAAAACGGCTTTTTCAGAGAAAGATCGGCTAACCGAATTCATGAATGAGATTCGTCCGAAAATAGCTGTACTAGATGAGCAGCTTGCTGCAGCGGGCCAGCAGGCATCACGGCTGCAGGAGGACTGGAGAGCGGTTCAAAAGCAGCTTGTAAACTTGCGCGAGGAGCAGGCCTTTATTCAAAATGAACAGTCTGACAGTGGATCAACAGGGCTGACGCTGGCTCAGCAGTCCGAGGAACAGGCGGCCGAAAAGGACCGCCTGTCAAAGCGGCTTGCGACGTTAAAATCAGCGCGGGCGGGCAAGTCCGCTCAGCTTGAGTCAGAATCAGCTTCTATGCAGGAATCAATGCGTCTATTAAAAGGGCTGACGGAATCGGTCCGGGCTCATGATGTGGCGATTGCCCGGCTGGATGTGGAAATCGATACGCTTCTTCAAAAGTTAAATGAGCAGTATAGCTTAACATTTGAGGAAGCGAGAGAAAGGCACCCTTTAACGCGCCCGGTTGAAGAAGCAAGAAGAGCGGTCAGGCTGATTAAAAAGGCCATTGACGAGCTTGGAGATGTGAATATCGGGGCGATTGAAGAATATGAAACGACCTTTGAACGGGTCACGTTTTTACGCGGTCAAAAAGACGATTTAGAAGAAGCAAAGTCAACGCTTCGGGATGTCATGAGCGAAATGGATACCGAAATGTCGCGCCGGTTTTCTGAAACATTTGAAGCGATAAAAGCAGAATTTCAGCCGGCGTTTACGAAGCTGTTCGGCGGCGGCCGCGCAGAGCTCAGGCTGACGGACCCAAAAGACATATTAAACGCAGGCGTCGATATCTCAGCGATGCCGCCGGGCAAAAAATTGCAGCATTTAAGCTTGCTTTCCGGTGGAGAAAGGGCATTAACGGCGATCGCTCTCTTGTTTGCCATTTTGCGCGTCCGGCCCGTTCCTTTTTGTATTTTGGATGAAGTGGAGGCGGCACTGGATGAAGCGAATGTTCACCGGTTCAGCCGCTACTTAAAAGAATTCAGTGCAGATACACAGTTTATCGTCATCACCCACCGGAAACAAACGATGGAGGAGGCCGATGCTCTTTATGGCGTCGCTATGCAGGAATCCGGCGTCACAAGCTTAGTATCGGTAAGACTCGAAGAAGCCGCAACATGATAGAAGAAAGGAAGGAAATCGATGAGCTTTTTTAAAAAATTAAAAGACAAATTTTCCGGTTCACAGGAACAGGAGCAAACAACGGAAAAGTATACAGAAGGATTGAAAAAATCCCGGTCCGGCTTTTCCGAAAAAATGAACAATTTGTTTGCCCGCTATCGAAAGATTGATGAAGATTTCTTTGAAGAGCTTGAAGAAATTTTAATTGGAGCGGATGTCGGCTTTGACACTGTGATGGAATTAATTGATGAACTGAAGATGGAAGTGAAACGAAAAAACACAAGCGAGCCCGAAGCCATCCGTGACATCATGACGGAAAAGTTTGTCGAGATTTACGCTGGAGAAGAAAAAGAAGAAATGTCTTCTGAGCTGAATATACAGGAGGACTTGACCGTTATCCTGTTTGTCGGCGTTAATGGAGTCGGCAAAACAACCACAATCGGCAAGCTTGCCCATCAATTTAAGTCAGAAGGCAAAAAAGTCATGATGGCCGCCGGTGATACATTCCGTGCGGGTGCGATTGATCAGCTTGAGGAGTGGGGCCGGCGTACCGGTGTGGACGTGATCAAGCAAGCGGAAGGCTCCGATCCGGCAGCTGTCATGTACGATGCTGTGCGTGCGGCAAAATCCCGCGGGGCTGACATTCTGCTGTGCGATACAGCCGGACGGCTTCAAAACAAAGTCAATTTAATGAACGAGCTTCAAAAAGTAAAGCGTGTGATCGAGCGGGAAATTCCAGCTGCTCCTCACGAGGTGCTGCTCGTTGTTGATGCGACAACCGGTCAAAATGCACTGATTCAGGCGAAGACGTTTAAAGAAGCGACCGATGTGTCCGGGCTTGTTTTGACAAAGCTTGACGGAACAGCAAAAGGCGGGATTGTTCTAGCGATTCGCAAAGAGCTTGGCGTACCGGTGAAATTTGTCGGTCTGGGTGAAAAAATGGACGACCTTCAGCCATTCGATGCTGAGAAATACGCCTATGGACTTTTTGCACAGGCGTTTGAAGAAAAAGAAAAGCCTGACAATCAACCGGCGGACGACGAATAACCCATCCTTTTCTGATTCTTGACAGGATAAAGGTTAGCGGGTACACTGTTTTAGTGTAAAGGTTTTTCACTTAACAAAGGAGGGGCAGCCGTGCTTGAAAAAACGATGCGGATGAATTATCTGTATGATTTTTATCAGATGCTTCTGACCGACAAACAGCGCAGCTATATGTCCCTGTACTACCTGGATGATTATTCGCTTGGTGAAATTGCCGATGAATATGAAGTGAGCCGCCAGGCGGTCTATGATAATATAAAACGCACAGAAGCCATGCTTGAAGAATATGAAGCAAAGCTTGGGTTGCTGAAAAAATTCCAACAGCGCCAAATGCTCATCGATCAGCTGAAGCAACAAGCAGATGCAGATGCGATGGCAATGCTTGAAGCGCTCGAGGAACTTGAATAGGGGGACTGCATGATGGCGTTTGAAGGATTAGCCGAACGACTGCAGGGAACGATGCAGAAGATTCGCGGCAAAGGGAAAGTATCCGAATCCGACGTTAAAGAAATGATGCGGGAAGTGCGTCTGGCTCTTTTAGAAGCGGATGTTAACTTTAAAGTCGTCAAACAATTTGTTAAAAAAGTAAGCGAACGGTCTGTCGGCCAGGAAGTCATGAAAAGCTTAACGCCAGGCCAGCAGGTTATAAAAGTTGTAAAAGAAGAGCTGACCGAGTTAATGGGCGGCGAAGAAAGCCGAATTGGCACAGCAAAGCGCCCGCCGACGGTTATCATGATGGTCGGACTTCAAGGAGCCGGGAAAACGACAACGACGGGGAAGCTGGCGAACCTGCTTCGTAAAAAGTATAACCGTAAGCCGCTTCTCGTTGCTGCGGATATTTACCGCCCGGCAGCGATTAAGCAGCTTGAAACGCTCGGCAAGCAGCTGGATATGCCTGTGTTTTCTCTCGGTGACCAGGTAAGCCCGGTGGAAATTGCGAAACAAGCGATCCAAAAAGCAAAAGACGACCATTTGGATTACGTCTTAATTGATACTGCCGGCCGTCTCCACATCGACGAAGGGCTGATGGACGAGCTTAAGCAAATTAAAGAGCTGTCCTCACCGGAAGAGATTTTTCTCGTTGTGGATTCCATGACTGGGCAGGATGCTGTAAATGTGGCGGAAAGCTTTAATGAGCAGCTGGGCATTACCGGTGTCGTTCTTACAAAACTCGATGGAGATACGCGCGGGGGGGCTGCTCTGTCCATCCGTGCGGTAACCGGCAAGCCGATCAAATTTGTCGGTATGGGGGAAAAGCTGGACGCACTGGAGTCATTTCATCCTGAACGGATGGCCTCTCGTATTCTCGGAATGGGCGATGTGCTGTCGCTCATTGAAAAAGCGCAGACAAACGTGGATGAAACAAAGGCAAAAGAGCTGGAGCAAAAAATGCGGACGATGTCGTTTACATTTGACGACTTTTTAGATCAGCTCGGCCAGGTTCGTTCCATGGGACCGCTGGATGAGATTTTAAAGATGCTGCCGGGTGCAAACAAAATGAAGGGCTTAAACAATGTGCAGGTCGATGAAAAACAAATCGGCCGTGTGGAAGCTATCATCCGGTCGATGACAAAAGATGAAAAACAGCAGCCGGAGATCATTAATTCCGGACGGCGCAAACGGATCGCCCGTGGTTCAGGCACGTCTATTCAGGAAGTAAACCGACTGCTCAAGCAGTTTGAGGACATGAAAAAAATGATGAAGCAAATGTCCTCTATGCAGCAAAAAGGCAAGAAAAAAGGCGGCATGCCAAAGCTTCCTTTTATGTGATAAAAGGGAATTTTAATCTGTAAAGAAAAAACACTTTACAACACGTTCACTATTTGATAAGATTCTATCTTGTGTGAAACTATTTCGGAGGTGCTTAATAGCATGGCAGTAAAAATTCGTTTAAAACGTATGGGTGCAAAAAAATCCCCATTCTATCGTATCGTAGTAGCTGACGCCCGCGCGCCGCGTGATGGCCGTTCAATTGAAACAATCGGAACATACAATCCGGTTTCTCAGCCAGCTGAAGTGAAAATCAATGAAGAGCTTGCGCTTAAATGGCTTCAAGATGGAGCGAAACCATCTGATACTGTTCGCAACCTTTTCTCAAAAGAAGGCCTTATGGAAAAATTCCATAACGCTAAATACAGCAAGTAAGCTATTGCGAAACAACAATTCCCCAAAAGAATCCTCTTTTGGGGAATTGCCATTTTTGTTCCATATAAAGGAGCGGTGTGAATGCAGATTTTACAAACCGTATCGGTTGTTCAAGTGGTGACGGACACACTAAAACAGAATCGCATGAGTGCCTACGAGCAGCAAAAGCGCCGCCTCGAGCGGGAAACAGCCCAGCTTCTGTTTGAAAAGAAAAAAGCGGAGCGAGGCGGCTCAAAGCAAGCGGAAGCGGCAGCACGTTTTCAAATTGAAATCGATCAGCGTCATGAGAAGCTATCCGTTGTGGAATTTCAAATAAGCCAGTTGGATCAGCTTCCGCTCGGTACGGAGCTGAAGGAGCGGGACATCCAGTCGGTTGTTGAAGTAAAAGCAGGTGACCGGTTTAACGGAAAAAATGGGGGAACAATAGTTGTGAAAGATGGCGTCATCATTGAAATTCGCACCGAGGGGTGAAGAAAATGAACGAATGGTTTAACGTTGGGAAAATTGTCAACACGCATGGTCTCCGTGGAGAAGTCCGTGTGCTGTCACAAACAGATTTTCCGGAAAAACGATTTAAAAAAGGCAGTGAGCTGGCTGTGTTTAAGCAGGGAGACCGGGAAGGCACACCTGTTGTCGTTGCAGCCCACCGCACACATAAAACATTTGACCTGCTGACCTTTGAAGGGTATCCCTCTATACAGGAAGTGGAGCCGTTTAAAGGAGCCGTTTTAAAAGTGCATGAAAAGCATCTGGGGGATTTGGATGAAGGCGAATTTTATTTTTATGAAATCGTCGGCTGTACTGTGAAAACGACAGCAGGAGAATCTATTGGCACAGTAACGGAAGTGCTGACGCCGGGAGCCAATGATGTATGGGTTGTAAAAGGAAACGGCAAAGAATTTTACATTCCATATATTGAAGACGTTGTGAAATCCATTGATAAAACAGCGAAAGAGATTGTGATTGAACCGATGGAAGGGCTTTTGGAATGAAGATTGATGTCTTAACGCTTTTTCCGGAAATGTTCGAAGGCGTTTTTTCTTCCTCCATTATGAAAAAAGCGACGGAAAAAGGAAAAGCAGCCTTCCGGGCAGTGAACTTCCGGGACTATGCAGAAGGAAAGCATAAAGTGGTCGATGATTATCCGTACGGCGGCGGGGCTGGCATGGTGTTAAAACCGCAGCCGCTTTTTGATGCCGTTGCTGACCTGAAACGGTCGGCTGAGCAGCCCCGAATCATTTTAATGTGTCCGCAGGGCGAACGGTTCACACAGACCAAAGCGGAAGAGCTCGCAGGAGAGGACCATTTGATCTTTTTATGCGGTCATTATGAAGGCTACGATGAACGGGTCCGGGAGCATCTCGTTACAGATGAAATATCGATTGGCGACTATGTGCTGACAGGCGGAGAGCTTGGCGCAATGGTCGTTGCCGATAGTGTGGTCCGGCTGCTGCCGGGTGTTCTCGGAAATGAAGATTCAGCTGTGAAGGACTCATTTTCATCTGGCATGCTAGAACATCCGCACTATACACGTCCAGCTGATTTCCGGGGGATGAAGGTGCCGGATGTTTTAGTTTCGGGCAATCATAAGCATATCGATGAATGGCGCCGGACGGAGTCTTTGCGCCGTACGTGGGAGCGCCGTCCGGACTTGCTGAATACGGCTGATTTGACAGAGAAAGAACGTGAAAAAATCAACCAGTGGAATCACGAAAAAAAGTTGATTTAATACGAGTAGTATGATAGAATTTGCTAGTCAGTGTGTCAAAGACATACTGCATTAAAACGGTGTTCCGCTGCCGTGTTTGCGCGGGTATGAGCATTTGTTAGAAGGAGAGGAAACCACAATGAACAAATTGATTCAAGAGTTAACACAAGAGCAGCTTCGTTCTGATCTTCCATCGTTCCGCCCTGGAGACACTGTACGTGTACACGTTAAAATTGTCGAGGGTACGCGTGAGCGGGTTCAGGTATTTGAAGGCGTTGTAATCAAGCGTCGCGGCGGCGGCGTAAGCGAAACTTTCACTGTACGTAAGATTTCTTACGGCGTGGGCGTTGAGCGTGCATTCCCGCTTCATACACCAAAGATCGAGAAAATCGAAGTAATGCGCCGTGGTAAAGTTCGTCGTGCGAAATTGTACTACTTGCGTAACCTACGCGGTAAAGCAGCGCGCATTAAAGAAATCAGATACTAAGATGTCAAAAGGAGTCTGCCTGCAGGCTCCTTTTTCTTTCCGGTTTTATTCGCGTCATGATATGATGGAGTTACTTAGAATGAAGGTGGTGCCAGCATGACTGAAGGAAAAAATGAATTTTGGGAATGGACAAAAGCGCTGTTAATCGCGGTCGGGCTTGCCGCTCTTATCCGTTATTTTATTTTTGCACCGATTGTGGTTGATGGGCTTTCCATGATGCCAACGCTTGAAAGCGGCGACCGGATGATTGTTAATAAGATGAGTGAACCGGATCGCTTTGACATCGTCGTTTTTCACGCGCCGGAAAATAAAGATTACATAAAACGGGTGATTGGCCTTCCGGGAGAAACGGTTGAATATAAAGACGATGTTTTATATGTAGACGGAAAAGCAATAGACGAACCGTATTTAAATGAGTATAAAAGCGAAGTGGCAGATGGACCGCTGACACCGGATTTTACACTGGCTGAAATTACAGGCCAGGAAACCGTGCCAGAGGGGGAAATCTTCGTACTCGGAGACAATCGCCGCTTTAGCAAGGACGGCCGTCACATCGGCACGATCAAAATAGATGAAATTGTCGGCGAAACAAAATTTGTCTACTGGCCGTTTGATCAAATTCATCTTGTAGACTAAACGGACAGAAAGGACTGGACTCGGTTGACGATACAATGGTTTCCCGGCCATATGGCCAAAGCAAGACGGCAGGTAACGGAAAAATTAAAGCTCGTTGATATTATTTTTGAATTGGTGGATGCGCGGCTTCCTTTGTCTTCCCGCAACCCGATGATTGATGACATTATCAATCAAAAGCCACGGCTTGTCATTTTAAACAAAGAAGATATGGCGGATCCGGCAGCAACAAAAGAGTGGATCGCTTACTTTAAAGAGCGGGGCATCGAATCGGTCTCCGTCAATTCCCAGGCCGGAAACGGTCTTGATAAAATTGTGAAGGCGGCAGAAATGATTTTAAAAGAAAAGTGGGACCGCATGCGCGCGCGTGGCATGAAGCCGAGGGCGATGAGAGCGATGATCGTCGGCATTCCGAACGTAGGGAAATCGACGCTCATCAATCGGATTGCCAAAAAAAATATCGCCAAAACAGGCAACATGCCCGGCATCACAAAAGCTCAGCAATGGATTAAAACAGCCAAAAATCTGGAGCTCCTTGATACGCCGGGTATTTTATGGCCGAAGTTTGAAGATCCTGAAATTGGCTACAAGCTGGCGTTAACCGGAGCAATTAAAGACTCCATTTTAAATTTGCAGGATGTGGCCATTTGGGGGCTTCGCTTTATGGAAGACCGCTATCCGTCCAGGCTTGAAGAACGGTACGGCTTTAAACAGCTGCCGGACGATATGGCGGCTGTTTTTGAGCAAATTGGCGAGCGTCGCGGCTGCTTGTCTTCAGGTGGCGGCATTGACTATGACAAAGTCACAGACATTATTATCCGTGACGTGCGTTCGATGCAGTTTGGCCGTCTTACACTTGACATTCCACCAAAAAAAGCGTGAAGGCTCTCCTTCGCGCTTTTTTGTATGAAAAAAGATAGAATAAAGCCGATAATAACAACAAGGAGCTAAACAATGAAAAAAGAAACGATTGCGATGATAAAGAAGCACCTGGCAACGGTGCATGACGTAAAGGATGAACGGCTGGCTTACTGGAGCGAAGACGGACGCGCCGGCGTCCAGGCAGCGGTACAATCATGCCGGCGCCGTATTGCCAAAGCAGAGGAAGAGCAGC
Organism: Domibacillus enclensis; assembly: GCF_900156125.1. Classification (GTDB taxonomy): domain Bacteria; phylum Bacillota; class Bacilli; order Bacillales; family Domibacillaceae; genus Domibacillus; species Domibacillus enclensis. The sequence goes on from NZ_FTLX01000003.1 coordinate 257,990, forward strand.
AGCGGTTGTTTCATATCATGTCGTATGAGCGGGAGGCTGTACGAAATGGCAGAAAGTTCATTGCCGGAATAGATGAAGCGGGAAGAGGACCGCTGGCGGGGCCGGTCGTCGCTGCGGCCTGCATATTACCGGAGGGATTTTTGCCGGAAGGAATGAATGATTCGAAAAAAATAAACGAATCGGTTCGTAATGAATTATTCGCCCTTATTTCAGAAAAAGCATATGTGGGCGTCGGCATCATCAGTGCGGAAGAAATTGATCAGATTAATATATATGAAGCAGCTAAAAAAGCAATGGTGCAGGCTGTGCAGGCACTTCCGCAGCAGCCGGATCACCTGCTTGTCGATGCGATGACATTGCCACTGCCAATCAGTCAGCAATCCATTATAAAGGGCGATGCGAAAAGCGCTTCGATTGCAGCCGCCTCCATTATTGCAAAAGTAACGCGAGACCGGCTGATGAAGCAATATGCAATCGACTTCCCAGGATACGGATTTGAAAAAAATATGGGCTACGGAACAAAAGACCATTTACAAGGGCTTGCGGCTTTAGGGGTCACACCGCAGCATAGAAGAACGTTTGCACCGGTTAGGCAGACCATAACCCGATAAAGCAGAGGTGAACAAATGTGGAGATTAGCCAGCAGTCCGTCAAAAGCACAGCAAGGCTTGCACAGGGTGGAAACAAGATGGATACACTTCAGGAAGGGCAGGTATTCTCGGGAAAAGCAGTGAAGGTACTATCAGGCCAGATGGCGGAGATCGCCGCGCTCGGCCAAAGGCTGACCGCTCAGCTGCAATCGCCTTTACAAGCAGGAGAACGCTATATTTTTCAAGTTGCGTCCGTTGAAAAAGGCATCCAGCTTAATGTACTGACTGATTATGCGCCGGTTCGCCGCCCGTCTGATCAAGCGGCGCTGCTGCTCGACAAGCTGCAGCTCCCGCACACAAAAGAACATACAGCCTTTACAGCACTCGCCATTGAAAGCGGCAAAGCATTGTCAAAGGACATGATTCAAACGGTGTCTGCATGGCTCGGAAAAGCTGGACTCAACGATGGAATAGATGCACTTCGGTTTATGATAAGCCGAAACCTGCCGTTAACAGAGCCTGTTTTCCAGGCCCTTGTGTCCGCTCGTTCTGCCGATACGATGACGAGTAAAATGACCGCGCTTCAGCAAATGCTTCCTCAGGCGCCTGGAGAGGGCAGCGCCGCATCTGCACTGCAAAAAATATTCACCGTGCAGCCTGGCAGCCAGGCGGACAATCCGAATGCAAAAGCACAGCGTCTTGCTTTAGCCCTTCAAAGCACGGACCCATCTACGAGGATTGCGGCCATGAAGGAAATACAGCCGCTGCTTTCAGCCAGTCCCGGTACTATTACAAGCCTGGATCAAGTGGATGAAGCGTTAGCAGCCGCTACAAGAAAAACGTCGCCGCCTCCAGCGGGGATGCCGCAGGCTTTAAGCGTTGTTCACACGTTAAAGCAATCGCTGGTTCAGCTAACGAACCAGCCTGTCACGCCAGAAGCGATTCAATCCTTTAAAGAAGCAGTGTCAGCCACTATTCCACTGCAGCACCCGGATCGACAAAAGATGCTGATGCAGCTGGATGAGCAGGCAGCAAGCTTGAAACTCGGTCAGCCCGTTGATGCGAAAACCGGAGCGGCTCTTTTGCAAACGGCTTTGGCCGCCACTCTTCAGTCAGAAGATCAGGCGGCTGCGAGGCTAGCTGTGCTGATGGGAGGAGAGCCGCGCCCTTCAGCTGACCCATCTGCGAATTTTTTGCGGGATGTTTTCCGGTTTGTCGGAGTTGACCATGAAGCCATGCTGGCATCAAAAGGTCAAGCTGACTCTAGCCAAACGATGAAGCAGGAGCTGCTGAAGCTGATGGGAGAGACGATGCCTGCGCCAATTCGTGAAGCAGCGGAGCAGATTGTCGGCCGCTTAAATGCCCAGCACATTTTGTCAACGGAAAATGGGCCGCTGCAGCAGCTTGTGCTGCAGGCGCCGCTGCAGTTTGGTGAATTTAAAGGAGACGTCACCATAAAATGGCAGGGGAAGAAAAAAAGCGATGGGAAAATTGACGCTGATTTCTGCCGTGTGTTATTTTACGTCGACATGCCGAATCTGCAAAATACAGTTATTGATATGCAGGTCCAAAATCGGATTGTGCACATTCATCTGGCAGCGGATGCACCGGTTCCGCTGATGAAAAAAGCGAGCGACGGTGCAGTGGAAACATTAAAAACGGCACTTGCTGAAAGCGGCTACCGGCTTTCAGGTGTTCATTTCAAAGAACCGCAGGAAGCAGCAGAAAAAGCGAAACCGCCTCTTGCCCGTATTATGGATGAGGAGGGGTACATGGGGGTGGATATCCGGATATGAATCAAAACCAGCGAAAACAGGCCGCTGCTCTTTCGTACAATCCCGACGGGGCAGCCGCACCTATTATAAAAGCAAAAGGAAAAGGCATCATGGCTGATCAAATTATTGAAGCAGCGAAACAAAGCAACATTCCGATTCAAGAGGACCCGGGACTTGTTGAGCTCCTTGGCCAGCTCGAGATAAATGAAGCGATTCCAGAAGATTTATATCAGGCGGTTGCCGAAGTGTTTGCGTTTGTGTACCGATTAGACAAGCGCCTTGATCCATAAACGTTGTAAGCGTTTTGCAGAAAATGTCCGCTCTTGAAAAAAAGAGCGGAGTTTTTATGTTCAAAAACTGGACATAAATTCTTTTTTTCTCTACAATGAAGTCGCAGTCTGTTTTGTAATGAGACTTGTTTTTGAGATCGATAGGAGGCTGGAAGATGAATATTCATGAGTATCAAGGGAAAGAGGTTCTCAGAAGCTACGGCGTTTCCGTACCGAATGGGAAGGTTGCTTTTTCCGTGGAAGAAGCGGTTGAAGCAGCGAAAGAACTTGGAACAGCAGTAAACGTTGTCAAAGCACAGATTCATGCGGGCGGCCGCGGAAAAGCAGGCGGCGTTAAAGTCGCAAAAAATCTCGATGAAGTACGTACATATGCAGAAGAAATTCTAGGCAAAGTGCTGGTAACACACCAGACTGGTCCAGAGGGCAAGGAAGTTAAGCGCCTTCTTATTGAAGAAGGGTGCGATATTAAAAAAGAATATTACATCGGTTTAGTACTAGACCGCGCCACGTCCCAGGTGGTCTTGATGGCATCTGAAGAAGGCGGAACGGAAATTGAAGAAGTGGCAGAAGCAACGCCTGAAAAAATCTTTAAAGAGTATATTGATCCAGTAACAGGTCTTAGCCCATACCAGGCGCGTCGTGTTGCGTTCAATATTAATATTCCGAAAGAGCTTGTCGGACAAGCTGTTAAATTCATGATGAGCTTGTATACCGCATTTGTGGAAAAAGACTGCTCGATTGCAGAAATCAATCCGCTTGTTGTGACAGGTGACGGCAAAGTAATGGCGCTGGATGCAAAATTGAACTTTGATTCAAATGCGCTTTACCGCCATAAAGACATTTTGGAGTATCGCGATCTAGAAGAAGAAGACGAAAAAGAAATTGAAGCGTCTAAATATGATCTTAGCTACATTTCGCTTGGCGGCAACATCGGCTGTATGGTAAACGGAGCCGGCCTTGCCATGGCGACAATGGATATTATTAAGCATTATGGCGGCGATCCCGCAAACTTCCTTGACGTTGGGGGCGGCGCAACAGCTGAAAAAGTAACAGAAGCCTTTAAAATCATCCTGTCTGATGAAAATGTAAAAGGGATTTTTGTTAACATTTTCGGCGGAATTATGAAATGTGACGTTATTGCAACGGGTGTTGTGGAAGCGGCGAAGCAAGTCAGCTTATCCGTACCTCTTGTTGTGCGTTTAGAAGGAACAAATGTAGATGCCGGCAAAGCCATCTTGAACGAGTCAGGTCTTGACATCGTTTCAGCGGATTCAATGGCAGATGGTGCGCAAAAGATCGTAAGTCTCGTAAAATAATCAGGATGTGGACAATAGGGAGGCAGGTACAGGCATGAGTGTATTTATTAATAAAGATACAAAGGTAATTGTTCAAGGCATTACGGGCTCTACTGCCCTTTTTCATACAAAGCAAATGCTTGAATACGGCACAAAAATCGTCGGCGGTGTCACACCCGGAAAAGGCGGTACGGAAGTAGAAGGAGTGCCGGTATTCAATACGCTTCAAGAAGCAGTAAAAGAAACGGGCGCGAATGCTTCTGTTATTTACGTTCCGGCACCATTTGCAGCGGATGCGATTTTGGAAGCGGTTGACGCGGATCTCGATCTTGCTATTTGTATTACAGAGCATATTCCAGTCTTGGATATGGTCAAAGTAAAACGGTACATGCAAGGCAAGAAAACACGTCTTGTCGGTCCAAACTGCCCGGGTGTTATTACGCCGGATGAGTGCAAAATCGGCATTATGCCGGGCTACATTCATACAAAAGGCCACGTTGGCGTCGTGTCACGTTCTGGTACGCTGACGTATGAAGCGGTTCACCAATTAACGCAGGCAGGCATTGGCCAGTCTACAGCGGTTGGAATCGGTGGGGACCCTGTGAATGGAACGGACTTCATTGATGTGTTAAAAGCATTTAACGAAGATCCGGAAACAAAAGCAGTCATCATGATTGGTGAAATTGGCGGAACGGCTGAAGAAGAAGCGGCAGAATGGGTGAAAGCCAATATGACAAAGCCTGTTGTTGGCTTTATCGGCGGACGCACGGCACCTCCTGGCAAGCGCATGGGCCATGCCGGTGCCATCATTTCCGGCGGCAAAGGAACGGCGGATGAAAAAATCCGTGTTATGAATGAGTGCGGCATTCAAGTAGCAGAGACACCATCTGTTATGGGTGAAACGCTTATTAAAGTTCTTGAAGAAAAAGGGCTTTTAGACGAATGTAAAACGCATTAATATGAAGCAGGCGCCTGAGGGATTCAGGCGTCTCCTTTTGATTGTACTGATAAGGAGGAAACCATATGGATGAAACAGCAAAGAAGCTTTTAATTCTGCAATATTGCCCATCAGTCACCTGGAAAGATCAGTACCTGCTTTTAAAACACGACCCCCATTTAAGAAAAATGACTCATTTAACAGCCGCAGAAATAGCCCGCATAACCGGACGATCCATTAAGCAAGCACAAATCATTCTTCATGAATTTAACTCCGTATCCTACAACCACCTGTATTCTTCTTTAACAAAGTCTCAGACGACGTTTGTTCCCATCTTTGATCAACGATATCCTGAACCGTTAAAAAGGCTGCCACAGCCGCCATGGGTCTTATTTGCGATTGGTGACGTACGACTGATGAAGCATGATCGTATTCTCGCGGTAGTTGGGGCGAGGAACGGCGATGAGTACGGAAGGAAAGCACTTCAAACGATCATACCGGGCCTCGTTGAAAAACATATTTCCATCATCAGCGGACTGGCTAAAGGAATTGATGCGTTCTCTCATGAGGAAGCACTGAACGCGGGCGGAAAAACGATTGCCGTCATCGCTGGAGGGTTTCAGCATTTTTACCCGAAGGAAAACATCGCGCTTGCCCGGCAAATTGCCAGGGACGGCCTCATCTTATCGGAATACGCGCCTCACATAAAACCGGAAAGATGGCAATTTCCTGCCCGGAACCGGATCGTCAGCGGCTTATCGGGCGGTGTTTTAATCGTACAGGCTGCGAAAAAAAGCGGCTCATTAATTACCGCAAACTTTGCCATGGAGCAGGGGGTCGACGTATTTGCCGTCCCGGGACCGATCACACATCCTCTTTCAGAAGGGGTGCATTCCTTGATCGCTGACGGCGCCAAAATCGTCCATTGCGCCGACGATATTTTAGCGGAATTGGGTATGTGAAAAAAATCTTTTTTTCGAAAATAGTTGCAATTCCTGTCAATATCATATAAATTTTGCAACATGAATGAATTTGCAAAACATGTTCTGTTTTGTAACATACAGAGAATAAAAATGAATAAGGAAAAAAAGAATCGTTTGACAAACAAGCGGTATCCGCATAATAATATGTCTAATTATTCATTTTACCTCTCGGGGGAGGCTTTATTTTATGTCAGATTATTTAGTAATAGTAGAATCCCCGGCGAAAGCGAAGACCATTGAGCGCTATCTCGGGAAGAAATACAAAGTACGGGCATCGATGGGGCATGTTCGTGATTTACCTAAAAGCCAGATGGGTGTAGATACGGATAACAGCTACGACCCTAAATATATTACCATTCGGGGCAAAGGGCCTGTTTTAAAAGAACTGAAAACCGCAGCGAAAAAAGCGAAAAAAATCTATCTCGCGGCTGACCCGGATCGTGAAGGGGAAGCGATTGCCTGGCATTTGGCTCACTCATTAAACATTGATACATCTTCCGACTGCCGGGTGGTGTTCAACGAAATTACAAAGGATGCCATTAAGGAATCGTTTAAGCATCCGAGACCGATTAATATGGATTTAGTGGACGCCCAGCAAGCCCGACGTATTTTGGACCGGCTCGTCGGGTACAATATCAGCCCGTTATTATGGAAGAAAGTAAAAAAAGGATTGAGTGCCGGACGTGTGCAATCCGTTGCACTCCGCCTGGTCATTGACCGTGAAAAGGAAATAAAAGCGTTTATTCCGGAAGAATACTGGACAATTGAAGCTGAATTCACAAAAGGAAAAGATACCTTCAGCGCATCCTTTTACGGATTAAATGGCAAAAAACAAAAGCTGACGTCAGAAGAAGACGTTAAAAAAGTGCTGCAGGCGATCGATGGAAATGAATTTACGATTGACTCCGTGACGAAAAAAGAGCGGCGTCGAAATCCAGCAGCTCCGTTCACGACATCATCCCTTCAGCAGGAAGCAGCCCGCAAGCTGAATTTCCGGGCGAAAAAGACGATGATGCTCGCACAGCAGTTGTATGAAGGAATCGATCTCGGCAAAGAAGGCACAGTTGGTTTAATTACGTATATGAGAACGGATTCAACCCGCGTGTCGGAAGTGGCGCAGTCAGAAAGCCTGGATTACATCGTTTCTCATTATGGAAAAGAATATGCAAAAGAACAGGGACAGAAAAAAGAAACAAAAAAAGCAAACGCGCAGGATGCTCACGAAGCGATTCGCCCAACGAGCACGTTAAGAGAGCCGTCTGCTATGAAGGATGTACTGTCCCGCGACCAGCTTCGGCTTTACAAGCTCATTTGGGAACGCTTTGTCGCAAGCCAGATGGCTGCCGCCGTTATGGATACGGTGAGTGCAGACGTGATCAATGGGGACGTAACGTTCCGCGCAACAGGGTCGAAAGTGAAATTCCAGGGCTTTATGAAGGTATATGTTGAAGGAACCGACGATGCCAAAGAAGAAAAAGACAACTTTTTGCCAAACCTTGAAAACGGTGATGCGGTTCAATCGGGTGAGCTTGATCCGAAACAGCATTTCACACAGCCGCCGCCGCGTTATACAGAAGCTCGCCTTGTAAAAACGCTCGAGGAGCTTGGAATTGGACGCCCGTCCACGTATGCGCCGACACTCGATACCATTCAAAAGCGGGGATATGTAGCGCTTGACAATAAACGGTTCGTGCCGACTGAGCTTGGTTCCATCGTTCATGAGCTGATGGTTGAATTTTTCTCAGACATTATTGATGTGGAGTTTACCGTGAAAATGGAACGGGATCTTGATAATGTAGAAGAAGGCATGAAGGAATGGGTCGCCGTTATTGATGAATTTTACAAAGGGTTTGAAGGCCACCTCGAAAAAGCAGAAAAAGAGATGGAGCAGGTGGAAATCAAAGATGAGCCTGCAGGAGAAGATTGTGAAAAGTGCGGTCATGAAATGGTGTTTAAAATGGGCCGCTACGGCAAATTTATGGCGTGCAGCAATTTTCCGGAATGCCGGAACACAAAAGCCATCGTAAAAGAAATCGGCGTCAAATGTCCGAAATGTACGGAAGGCAATATAATAGAAAGAAAAAGTAAAAAACGGCGCATTTTTTACGGCTGCGACCGATTCCCGGAATGTGATTTCCTTTCCTGGGATAAGCCGATTGAACGTCCATGTCCGAAATGCGCCAAAATGCTCGTTGAGAAAAAGCTGAAAAAAGGCGTGCAAATTCAATGTACAGAATGTGATTACAAAGAACAGCCACAAGCCTGACAGAAAGAGCTTGGGACAAAAGGTTCTGAATAGAAGAAAAAGCCGAACGATTATCGAATCGTTCGGCTTTCTTTCGAGCTCTTCATAATGGTAAATCGTTTGATGACTGCGCTTGCGCTAACAAAGTTTGGGTGGCATCGAACAGGACTGCGCGTTCGGAGGGGCAGGCGGTGAGCTGCTCCCTTTCGAGTCTTCGTCCTGCGTCAGCCGCCCTGGTGGGGAGGACGAGCAGCTGTTAAAACCTAAAAAGAAGCATTCTGAATGCGTAACCATAAACCACTCTCTATTATTCGTGTGAAAAAGAAAGGACGCTTCTCATACAATCATTCGTTAGTTGTTGAAAACAAGGCGTTTTAAAGCTTTTAATCCTTACCGTTTCATTAGAACCACAACGGGCGCAGGGAGGCCGGCGGAGACTTCCGTGTGACGAGCGGACAGACTGAAACAGCCGCGCATTTTGGGCTGGTTCAGCGTTCGCCACATAGAAAAGCGGAGCCGGCAGCCCGGAGCCCCTGTGTGTGCTTTTCCAAGAAAAAAATTAAAGCTTTCATCTGCTAGATTATTAGGATTCACGAGCCAATCCCATTGCTATGTCCCGGCCTTTTCTTGCTGCCTGTACACGAGCGGATTCACTGCACAAAAAAACTTTTTTCTTTTTTTATAGACAAGCGTAGTGTACAATGCTAAATGGACATATATAGGTACGTACCTTTAAAGCAGGAGGAACAACGATGACACAAACAATTAATGTAATTGGAGCGGGACTTGCGGGAAGTGAGGCAGCTTTTCAAATTGCCGAACGCGGCTTGCAGGTGCGCTTATACGAAATGCGTCCGGTTAAACAAACGCCGGCGCATCATACCGATCAATTTGCGGAGCTGGTTTGCAGCAACTCGCTGCGTGCAAATGGGCTGACAAACGCAGTAGGGGTATTAAAAGAAGAAATGCGCCAATTGAATTCTGTGATTATCAGCTCGGCCGATGCGTGTGCTGTACCGGCAGGCGGGGCTCTTGCAGTGGATCGTCATGAATTCGCTGCCCACGTAACCGAGCGTGTGAAAAACCATCCGAATGTGACAGTGATCAATGAAGAAGTAACGGACATTCCAGAAGGGATTACCGTAATTGCCACAGGTCCGCTCACAACAAGTGGTCTTGCAGAAAAAATTCAGGCACTGACAGGTGAAGAGTACCTTTACTTTTATGATGCGGCTGCACCCATTGTGGAAAAAGACAGCATCAACATGGATGTGGCGTACTTAAAATCCCGCTACGACAAGGGAGAGGCCGCTTATTTAAACTGTCCAATGAATGAAGAGGAATTTGACCGCTTTTATGAAGCGCTGATTGCAGCGGAAACCGTCCCTTTAAAGGAATTTGAAAAAGAGATTTTCTTTGAAGGCTGTATGCCGATTGAGGTAATGGGCAGCCGCGGCAAGAAAACGATGCTGTTTGGCCCTCTTAAGCCGGTTGGACTTGAAGATCCGCGCACGGGCAAGCGGCCATATGCAGTCGTGCAGCTTCGTCAGGATAATGCTGCCGGTACCCTTTATAACATTGTTGGTTTTCAGACACATTTAAAATGGGGGCCTCAAAAAGAAGTGCTGCGCCTGATCCCGGGTCTTGAAAATGTCGAAATTGTCCGCTACGGTGTTATGCATCGGAATACGTTTATTAATTCACCGAAAGCTCTGCTTTCCACGTACCAGCTGAAGGATCGTCCAACTCTTCTTTTTGCCGGCCAGATGACGGGTGTGGAAGGATACGTTGAATCAGCTGCCAGTGGACTAATGGCCGGAATCAATGCAGCCAAGCTGGCATTGGGTGAAGAACCGGTGACGGCTCCGCAGGAAACGGCTATTGGCGGAATGGCGCATTATATTACCAATGCTTCTCCGGACAATTTCCAGCCGATGAATGCCAATTTTGGTCTTTTCCCGGCACTGCCAACTAAAATTAAAGGAAAAAAAGAACGGTACGAAGCTTTGGCTGAACGAGCTTTGGAAACAATTCAAACTTTTTCGAAAAGTTTGTAAATTTCTTGCGAGGGGCTGCTAACATGTGTTATCATTTAGTAGCCCTTTTATGAGGTGGGAAAATGTCTAAACTTTTCAATAATTATACACATTCTTATATGACGTATTTGCAAATCGAGAAAAACAGCTCTGTCCATACGGTAAATAATTACCGTGATGACCTGGAGCACTTTTTTATGTTTATGAATGAGCAGCAGGTGCAGGAATTAGCTGATGTCACACATCAAACGGCCCGACTGTATTTAACAACTCTTCATGAAAAGAAAATGGCACGCGCCACCGCTTCCCGCAGGATCTCCGCTCTTCGCGGGTTTTACCGTTTTTTAATGAGGGAACAGATTGTGGGGGAAAATCCTTTTTTGCTTGTCCACAGACCAAAAGGAACGAAGAAGCTTCCGTCTTTTTTTTATGAGGAAGAAATGAAGGAACTATTTGAAGCGGCGGATGGAGATGATGATCTTTCTGTGCGAAACCGGGCACTGCTTGAGCTTTTGTATGGGACGGGCATACGGGTCAGCGAATGTGCCGCGCTCTCTATAGCGGATCTTGATCTTCACCTGGGCGTGGTGCTCGTGCACGGCAAAGGCGGCAAAGAACGGTACGTACCCTTTGGCAGCTTTGCTTCAGAAGCGGTGGAAGCGTATCTTCAAAAAAGCAGGCCGGTGTTAATGCATAACGGAGAGCACCAAAAGCTGTTTGTGAACTTTAGGGGAGCACCTATTACAACGGGCGGCATTCGATATATTTTAAATGGATTGATTAAAAAAGCGTCGTTATCAGGAAGTATTCACCCGCATATGCTAAGGCATAGTTTTGCGACTCACTTACTGAACAACGGTGCTGATATGCGGACTGTTCAAGAGCTTTTAGGACATGCAAGCCTTTCCTCTACACAAATGTATACGCATGTAACAAAGGAGCATTTGCAAAAGACGTATCGGAATCATCATCCACGTGCATAAAGGAGAGAATAGATTGGGACAATTTCATGCGACAACGATTTTTGCCGTTCAACACAATGGAGCAGCTGCCATGGCGGGAGACGGTCAGGTGACATTTGGAAATGCGGTTGTGATGAAGCACACCGCTAAAAAAGTACGGCGATTGTTTAACGGCAGGGTAATTGCGGGGTTTGCTGGTTCTGTAGCCGATGCCTTTACCTTATTTGAACTGTTTGAGAAAAAGCTAAACGAATACAGCGGCAATTTGCAGCGTGCAGCAGTAGAGCTTGCAAAAGAATGGCGCACGGATAAAATGCTGCGCCGGCTAGAGGCCATGCTGATTGTGATGGATAAAGACAATCTGCTGCTTGTATCCGGAACGGGTGAAGTGATTGAGCCTGATGACGGCATTCTCGCTATTGGCTCAGGCGGAAACTATGCGTTGTCTGCCGGACGTGCATTAAAAGAATATGCGGGCCAGTTGTCGGCAGCAGAAATCGCAGAAGCAGCATTGAAAACAGCTGCGGATATATGTGTTTATACAAACCATCAAATTATTGTCGAAGAACTGCAGTGAGGAGTGGTGAAATGAAGTCGAATGCAATCAATATGACGCCCCGTCAAATTGTCGAGCGTCTTGATCAATATATTGTTGGCCAAAAGGAAGCGAAAAAAGCCGTAGCCGTAGCGCTTCGCAACCGGTATCGACGGAGCTTGCTCGACGATAGCATCCGGGATGAAGTGATACCGAAAAACATGCTGATGATCGGTCCCACCGGTGTCGGCAAAACGGAAATAGCCCGTCGAATGGCAAAGCTTGCCGGTGCTCCGTTCATTAAAGTGGAAGCGACAAAATTTACCGAAGTCGGCTACGTTGGCCGCGACGTTGAATCCATGGTGCGTGACCTGGCAGAAACAGCCGTTCGTCTTGTGAAAGAAGAGAAAATAGAGGAGGTGCGGGAGCCTGCAAAAGCAGCAGCCAATCGCCGCCTCGTTGATCTTCTTGTTCCATCTCGCAAAAAAAAGGACGCGGTAAAAAATCCGTTTGAAATGCTTTTTGGCGGAAATGGCCAGCAGGAAGAAGCAGAAGAACCTGCTGAAGACACCTCTCTTTTTGAAAAACGACGTGCGGTTGAGCAAAAGCTTGCAGCCGGTGAACTTGAACATGAAGTGATTACGGTTGAAGTAGAAGAACAGCCTCCTTCTATGTTTGATTTATTTCAAGGGTCTGGTATGGAACAAATGGGCATGAATATGCAGGATGCACTCGGAGGCCTCATGCCGAAAAAGAAAAAGAAGAGAAAGCTTGCTGTAAAAGATGCCCGTCCCGTTTTAGAGCAGGAGGAAGCGCAAAAGCTGATCGACATGGACGAGGTGACTCAGGAAGCGATTCGCCGTGCTGAACAGACCGGTATCATCTTTATCGATGAAGTGGATAAAATTGCGGTGAAGGGCGGAGCGCAATCGGGCGCAAACGTGTCTCGCGAAGGCGTGCAGCGTGATATTCTGCCAATTGTTGAAGGCTCAACAGTCGTCACGAAATACGGGGCGATAAAAACAGACTATATTTTGTTTATTGCCGCGGGTGCTTTTCATATGTCGAAGCCGTCTGACCTCATTCCGGAGCTTCAGGGCCGCTTCCCAATCCGTGTTGAACTGGAAAAATTGACGACGGATGATTTTGTCCGTATTTTAGTAGAGCCGGACAATGCGCTTTTAAAGCAATATAAAGCGCTGCTCGAAACAGAAGGCATTCATATTGAATTTACAGATGAAGCGGTCGGGCGCCTGGCTGAAATTGCTTTTCACGTAAACAGTGAAACGGATAACATTGGGGCAAGACGCCTGCAGACAATCATGGAAAAGCTTCTCGAGGACTTGTCCTTTGAAGCGCCGGATATCACGATGGAAACGATCACCATCACACCACAATACGTAGATGAAAAATTATCTGCTATTTCACAAAACAAAGACTTGAGCGAATTTATTTTATAATCAATCGGAGGAACCACAACATGAATCTTTTAGCGAAAACAAGAAAAATAAACAAAATGCTTCAAAATGCAGCGGGGAAAACCGTCAACTTTAAAGAAATGGCTGAATCTCTTTCGGAAGTAATCGAAGCGAATATCTTTGTTGTCAGCCGCCGAGGCAAGCTGCTCGGCTTTGGCGTCAATCAGCAAATTGAAAATGAACGAATGAAGCAAATGCTTGTGGAGCGTCAATTTCCTGAGCAGTACACAAAAAACTTATTTAACGTAACCGAAACGTCATCTAATCTAGATGTGAACAGCGAATACACAGCATTTCCAGTAGAAAATAAAGAATTGTTTCAAAATGGATTAACGACCATTGTACCGATCGTAGGAGCGGGTGAGCGCCTTGGAACACTCGTCCTAGCGCGGCTGGAAGAGCAATTTCACGATGATGACCTTATTCTCGCTGAATACGGAGCGACCGTTGTCGGCATGGAGATTTTGCGTGAAAAGGCGGAAGAAATGCAAGAAGAAGCGAGAAGCAAAGCAGTGGTTCAAATGGCCATCAGCTCTCTTTCTTATAGTGAGCTTGAAGCGATTGAACACATCTTTGAAGAGCTGGACGGAAAGGAAGGCTTGCTCGTTGCCTCTAAGATAGCGGATCGAGTTGGCATTACCCGCTCGGTGATTGTCAATGCACTTCGTAAGCTTGAAAGTGCAGGTGTCATCGAATCACGTTCTCTCGGAATGAAAGGAACGTATATTAAAGTCTTGAATAATAAGTTCTTGATGGAATTGGAAAAATTGAAGTCGAATTGACCTTTGCACTTGCGGTTTAAAACCGCAAGTGTTTTTTTTATAAATAGTTAATGTACAAAAGTTGGCATCAATGTATAATAATTATAGGTTTATGACAATATTTTATACGCCTGTTCAAAATATGAAACTTTTTTGTTATTTTTGTTAAGAACGTGTCGAAAAATGACTTTTATGTTATATTTCTTTGAGTGTAGAAAATATGGAAGATAAGAACAAACGAAAGCGAAGTGGTAAGATTGAATCTTTTTTCAAATTCAATAAGCTCATTGGAACGTGGACTGGACTACGCCTCTCTGCGTCAAAAAACCATTGCAAATAACATCGCCAACGTGGATACACCTAACTATAAGTCTAAAGAAGTGAATTTTAAGAAAATAATGGAAGATACTCAACGGGAAACTGGAAATTTTCGGACAGATTCGCGTCATTTTACTTTTTCTTCAAGTTCAAGCAGCATGATCACGACTGCGCGAAATATGTCGTATAACGAAAGCGGCAATAGCGTCGATCTCGATGCTGAAATGTCTAAAATGGCTGAAAACCAACTTTACTATAATGCACTAACAGATCGATTGAGCTCCAAATATTCTTCTTTAACCAATATTATTAGAGGAGGCAGGTAAACATGTTTAACGGAATGAGTATAACGGCTTCTGCCTTAACCGCCCAGCGGCTGCGGATGGACGTCGTTTCTTCTAATATGGCCAATGCTGAATCCACACGCGCCAAACTCGTCGATGGAGAATGGCAGCCGTACCAGCGCAAGTCCGTCGTGCTGCAGCCGAAAGGAAACTCTTTTTCAAGCTTTTTGCAAATGGCGCAAAACAGCCCTGAAGCAGGAAACGGAGTGAAAGTAACAAAAATTGTAGAAGACACCGAAACACCCAATAAATTAATTTACGATCCCGAGCATCCAGATGCGAACGCAGAAGGCTACGTCAGCATGCCGAATGTGGACCCGTTGCGTGAAATGGTTGATTTAATGAGCGCTACCAGATCCTATGAAGCGAATGTGACGGTCTTCAATGCATCGAAAGCCATGATGACCAAAGCCCTTGAAATTGGAAAATAAGGAGAGAAACTAAATGGCGATTGAATCCTTAAATGCTATTTCTTCCCCAACAGCGGGTATAGATATGAGTAAGAAAGCAGCCACACCATATGAATCACAGCAGAAATTTGCGGACTTTTTAAAAGATTCATTGAATGACGTGATGAAGACAGAGGCAGAATCCAACACGCTGACAACAAAAATGATTAATGGGGAAAATGTCGATATTCACCAGGTCATGACAGCAGCGCAAAGGTCGGGTATTACGATGCAGCTGACACTCGAAGTTCGAAACAAAGCAGTAGAGGCTTATCAGGAAATTATGAGAATGCAAATGTAACAGGGAATGGATTGAAGTGACCGGGGGATTGTAATGAACGAAAATATAAAACAACAGCTTGCAAGAATAAAAGAATATTGGAGCACTCGTTCAAGAAAACAAAAAGTAGTCGGCATCTCAGCTTTGGCTTTTTTCGCCCTGGCTCTGTCACTGCTTGTTTTTTTCGCGGGCCGCACAACGATGGCGCCTCTCTACAGTGAGCTGTCTCCATCTGAAATTGGAGCGGTGAAAGAGAATTTGGACGGCCGCGGCATTGCGTATGAAATTACAGAAGGCGGCACGGGCATTCTTGTACCTGAGGAAGCTGTCGATAACCTGAAAGTGGATTTAGCGGCAGAAGGACTCCCACAATCGGGCACCATTGATTACAGCTTTTTCAGCCAAAATGCCGGTTTTGGGATGACGGATAATGAGTTTAATGTGTTAAAGCTGGATGCGATGCAAACGGAGCTTGGTGGACTCATTACGGGCATTGATGGAGTAAAAGACGCAAATGTCATGATCAATCTGCCGCAGGAGGCGATTTTTGCGACAGATGAAGCGGAACAAGCCTCGGCATCTGTTGTACTAAATACCGAAGTGGGCTATCAATTTGACGAAAAGCAAATTAAGTCGCTTTATCATCTCGTTTCAAAAAGTGTGCCGAACCTTCCTGTAGAGAATATCGTCATCATGAATCAAAACTTTGAGTATTTTGAAATGAATAATTCCGGGACGGGCTCAGGCGATTCATTTGAACAGCAAATGGCCGTTAAAAAGCAGATCGAGCGAGATGTGCAAAGACAGGTGCAAAGTATGCTTGGTACGTTAATGGGTGCCGATAAGGTCGTGGCGACTGTCACAGCCGATATAGACTTTACCCAGGAAAACCGGGAAGAAAACCTCGTTGAGCCTGTAGATGAAGAAAATATGGAAGGCATTCAAATCAGCGCCCAGCGTATCACTGAAACGTATACAGGGGATGCTGCCGGAGCAGGCGGCATTCCTCAGGCAGAAGATGCCGGGGACACGGCCACAACGTACTTAGAGGGAGCTTCAGGAACAGGCGATTACGAACGGACGGAAGAAACGCTCAACAACGAAGTGAACCGCATTCGTCGTGAAATCACTGAAAGTCCGTACAAAATTCGCGATCTTGGTATACAGGTAATGGTCGAGCCGCCAACTCCGGATGATCCGAATACAATGCCGGATCAAAGTGTGGAGGATATCCAGCAGCTGTTAGGCAATATTGTGAGAACATCGATTGATGAAAGCTACAATGCCGAGCTGACAGATCAGGCGCTTGAAGAAAAAATCACAGTCTCGGTCCAGGAATTGAATGGAAAAGTAACGTTTGAGGAAGAGCAGACGTCTTCGATTCCATGGTGGGTTTATTTAATCGGAGGCATTCTCCTCGTCGTCATTGGCGTACTAATCTTTATGATGGTAAGAAAACGCCGTGAGGAAGAAGACGATGAAGACGAGTTTATTGAAGAAGAGGAAGAAGAGGTTTTCGTAGAAACAGAAGTGAATGCGCGCCGCAAGCAGCTGGAGAATATGGCGAAAGAAAAGCCGGAGGAATTTGCCAAGCTGCTTCGCACATGGCTGTCTGAGGAATAGGGGGGATCATTTTGGCTGCACGTGAAAAGAAGTTAACAGGAAAACAAAAGGCAGCGATTCTGCTTATTTCTCTCGGACCGGATTCGTCTGCTTCTGTTTATAAACATTTATCGGAGGAAGAGATCGAACGGCTGACACTGGAAATTTCCGGTGTGAAAAAAGTGGATGCGGATGTAAAAGAAGAAGTATTTGAGGAATTTCACAACATTGCGCTGGCGCAGGATTACATCTCCCAGGGAGGGATTGGCTACGCCAAAACCGTGCTGGAAAAAGCGCTTGGACAAGACCAGGCACAGAACATCATTAACCGGCTGACATCGTCACTGCAGGTGCGTCCGTTTGACTTTGCACGCCGTGCCGATGCCGGGCAAATCCTTAATTTTATTCAAAATGAGCATCCGCAGACGATTGCGCTTATTTTATCGTATTTGGACCCTCAGCAGGCCGGACAGATTTTGTCCGAGCTTCCACAGGAGGTCCAGGCTGACATTGCCAAACGGATCGCAATTATGGACAGCACGTCGCCGGAGATTATCAATGAGGTAGAAGCGATTTTAGAACGAAAGCTTAGCTCGACCGTTACACAGGATTATACACAAACAGGCGGAGTAGAAGCGGTTGTAGAAGTGCTGAACGGAGTGGACCGCTCTACAGAAAAGACCATTCTCGATGCGCTTGAAATTCAAGATCCGGAGCTGGCAGAAGAAATCAAGAAGCGTATGTTTGTCTTTGAGGATATCGTAACACTCGACAACCGCTCAATTCAGCGCGTCATCCGTGACTGTGAAAATGAAGATCTGCTTCTTTCGTTGAAGGTATCAAGCGAAGAAGTAAAAGAGGTCGTATTCCGAAACATGTCACAGCGGATGGTTGAAACATTCAAGGAAGAAATTGATTACATGGGGCCTGTCCGGCTTCGTGATGTAGAAGAAGCACAGTCTCGTATTGTGGCGACAATCCGTCGTCTGGAAGAAACAGGCGAAATTATTATTGCGCGCGGTGGAGGAGATGATATCATTGTCTAATTTTATTGGCAGTGGATTGTCGTCAAATCAGGAAAAGCCGAAACGGATTATCGGCATTAAACCATTGTTTACGCCATCACTGCCTGAAGCGGAGGTGCCGCCTGATTTTTCCGAGGAACGGTCCGTTATTATCAGCGAAGCGAATGACCAGGCAAAGCGTATTATTGAGCAGGCAGAAGCCAGCAAGCAGAAAACGATGAATGAAGCGTCAGAATGGCAAAAAAGCTGGGAGCAGGAAAAAGCGAATTTGCAAAGAGAAGCGTACGAGCAAGCTTTCACAAAAGGGACCGAAGAAGGCCGCGAAACGGGCTATCGCGAAACGAGCGCGTTAATTGATGAAGCAAGATCCATCGTGGATTCCTCTAAAATTGAATATGAAAAAAATGTCGAGCGATCTGAAAGAACCATTGTGGAGCTGGCAATCGCATGTGCGGAAAAAATTGTTCGAAGTGAGCTTCACGCAAATGAAGACTCCTTTATGGGCATCGTCCGCTCGGCTTTAAAAGAAGTGAGAAATCAAAAAGAAGTGCAAATTCATGTACACCCCGGGCGATATGAACTCATTATCTCTCAAAAGGACGAAATTGAAGCGCTGTTTCCGAGTGAAATCAATTGTTATATATACCCGAACGAAGAAGCGGACGAAGATGCTTGTTTTATTGAAACCGCCAATGGCCGAATTGATACAGCAATCGACACACAGCTGCAGCAGCTGCGTAAAACATTGCTGCAGCTTTTGGAGAGTGAGTAATCGATGAAAGCGCGGGAACTGAAAAATATCATACCGACACTTGATTCATTCAAAAGGTATGGGCGTGTTAAGCGAGTCGTTGGCTTAATGATCGAATCACAAGGTCCGGAAAGCTCGATTGGCGACATTTGCTTGATCCGCTCAAAGGATGGCAAGCGGACGATTATGGCGGAAGTGACGGGGTTTCGGGATGAAATGATTATTTTGATGCCGTACCGGAACATTAACGAAATTTCGCCCGGCAGTCTAGTGGAGTCGTTAGGCCACCAGCTAAAGGTGAAAGCAGGTCCTGCACTCATCGGCAAAATTATCGATCCGCTTGGAGAACCGTTCGACGATTCGGTCCTGCCCAGGACGTTAACGCCAATCGAAACAGAAGCAGAGCCTCCAAATCCAATGACCAGACCGCCGATCCGCGAAAAGCTTGAAGTGGGCGTGCGGGCGATTGACGGCATGCTGACCATCGGAAAAGGACAGCGTGTGGGCATCTTTGCAGGGAGCGGCGTCGGCAAAAGCACATTGCTCGGCATGATTGCGCGCAATACAAAAGCGGATTTAAATGTTATTGCGCTCATTGGAGAGCGGGGCCGGGAAGTACGTGAGTTTATCGAGCGCGACCTTGGGCCTGAAGGCATGAAAAAGTCCATAGTTGTGGCAGCCACGTCCGATCAGCCAGCTTTAATGCGGATTAAAGGAGCGTTCACAGCAACGGCTATTGCCGAATATTTTCGTGATAAAGGCTTGAACGTCATGTTGATGATGGATTCCGTTACACGGGTTGCCATGGCGCAGCGTGAAATCGGACTGGCTGTCGGAGAGCCTCCTGCCACAAAAGGGTACACGCCTTCTGTGTTTGCCATTATGCCGAAGCTGCTTGAGCGGACCGGTACGAATGAACACGGCACGATCACCGCTTTTTACACTGTTCTGGTAGATGGGGACGACATGAATGAACCGATTGCGGATGCCGTACGGGGAATTCTCGACGGTCATATTGTTCTCGACCGTGATTTGGCGAACAAAGGGCAATACCCTGCAATTAACGTGCTGAAAAGCGTCAGCCGCTTGATGCCTCACATCGTCAGCAGGGACCATTACGATGCGGCGGTAGCGGTCAGAGATTCACTGAATACGTATTTAAACTCGGAAGACTTAATTAACATCGGTGCTTATAAAAAAGGATCCTCTCCGGACATTGACCGGGCGATTCAAAATTACCAGCCGATCCTTTCTTTTCTAAAACAGCGGACCGATGAACAAGTGACGTTGGATGAATCAGCTTTTGGACTAGGTCGTTTAGCAAATGGAAGGAATGAGTAAAGCGTGGCATTTGATTATAAATTCGAGAAAATTATGCAGCTTCGTGAACAAGAAAAAGAAGAGTCAGAGACAGTTTTCAGAGAATCCCAGCAAGCATTTGAAAAAGAAGCCAATAAGCTATATGAGCTGTTAAAGAAAAAAGAAGATCTCCTGTTTGCGCAGGAGCAAAAAATGAAAACAGGATTTTCTGTTTTGGACATTCAGCATTATCAGCAGTTTGTGTCCAATTTAGAAAAGCTGATAGAGAAGCAGCAGCAGCTGGTCATTACGTCCCGCGGCCGAATGCAGTGGTGCGAGC
The DNA here is from genome assembly GCF_900156125.1 of Domibacillus enclensis. GTDB lineage: Bacteria > Bacillota > Bacilli > Bacillales > Domibacillaceae > Domibacillus > Domibacillus enclensis. The sequence goes on from NZ_FTLX01000003.1 coordinate 278,285, forward strand.
AGCAATTAAAAGAGAAAAATATTGAAGTGAAAAAATACAGCAAAATACGTGCAAATGACTTGACGCGCTATCATAAGCAGATGGCAGCTGAAGAAGCAAAGCAAATGGACGAACTTTCCTCGATCCAGTTTATGAACCGAAAGATTAGGTGATAAGCAAATGGCAAGAAAAAGAAAAAAGATCGCTCCCGCTGATCAAGAAGAAAAGCAGGGCTACAGCCGAATTCAATGGTTTCTGTTTGTCGTCATCATTCCGCTGTTGTTTGCTTTGACAGTGGCGTTAATTGTCATGACGATTGCGGGTGTCAATGTGTTTGATAAAACGAAAGAAGTGACCGCCAATATTCCATACGTGTCTGAATGGATCAATTCTGCCGAGCAGGACGGCAAGTCGGACAGTGAGCAAGTGGCAGAGCTGCAGGCTGAAATCAAAAACAAGGAAGCCGAAATCGGGCAACTATCAAATGACCTTGAAGGTGCGGAGGCAGAAATAGAAGAATTGCTCACGGAGCAGGACCGGTTAAACGCTGAACTAAAGCAGCTGCAGCAGGAGCGGGAGGAAACGGCGGACTCTGAAGAAGAACAGCCTGTCAACAATGTTGTTGAAACGTATGAATCAATGGATGAAGAAAGCATTGCGGGTATTATCATTAATTTAACAGACAACGAAGCAGCGGCTATTTTAAAACAATTAAGTGTAGAAAAGCAAGGCGCTGTATTAGAAGAGCTTGAAGCAGAAAAAGCCGCTGAATATACAAAAATTTTGTCGAATGAATAAAGAAATACAGTGGAAAATGTGAGATAATATGCAAGAAAAAGGAGGTGGAAACATGCAGGTTATAGTAGGGTCAAAAAGCACGGCATTTCTCGGCACAGCAATTCCGAATAAATCGAATGCCTTGACGCAGGGAACCACATCAGCAAGCGTGAACAACCAGGTGCTTGGTGCTTCACAAACATTTTTAAACACTTCGTTCCAAGGCAGCATGCAAGGGATGAGATCATTTGGTCAAATGCTTCAAAATGCACAGCAGCCCATCAGCGAGACGGCGGAGGTTCTAGAAAATGACACGCCGATTGATGCAGCATCCTTACTGTTAAATTCTACAGGCGAATTGGAGCTGCAATCGATTTTGGACAACGAGGACGAAGGAGCAGCCATTGCGTCAGACCTTTTATCAAACGGTGACTTGCCGAACATTCAAGATTTAGCCGTTATGCTGGGACTGGATGCGGAAACATTGATTCAGTCTATGGAAAAGGTTGCTCAAATGGGAAATGAAAATAGCTCAATTGAAGACATGCGCTCGTTCATGATAGAAAATGAACTGTCTATTGAGAAATTGATCCATTTGACCGTCATGGCAACTGAACAGGGAATGCATGCTGTGAAAGAAGGAGATCTTCAAGCCATTCGGACTGTTCTAAAAGCGTCACAAATCGTTCAAGCTTTTGGCCAGCAGGCGACAGCATTGCCCGACAGTAAAAAAGAAGCGATGCTGCATTTAAAAGCAGTACTGGCGCAAGCGGCTGTAGCTCAGCAAAGCCCATCACAAGCAAGTGCTGCACCGAAGCAAACCATCTTGCAAGCGGCCTTTGCCCAATATGCTGCCGACCAGCCAGTGGTTCAAGAAAATAAAAGTGTAAAGCCTGTTGCAACAACAGTAGAATCAATCAATCCTTTTACGATCCAGATGTCGAAAACGGAGCAGTTCGTGATGAGTGTGAAAACGAATCCGGGTCCCATGAATATGGAGCAGTTTATCGAAAAGTTTACGCAGCTGCTGGGGAATTCTAATTTAATGAAAACGCCAAACGGTACAAGAATGCTCATTAAGCTTTATCCGGAGCAGCTTGGCTCGTTGCGGATTGAGCTCTTGCAGCAAAACGGCGTCATGACAGCAAAGATTTTATCCTCCACGCAAGCGGTAAAAGAGCTCTTGGAGCAAAATGCTCATCAGCTGAAGAATGCGTTCAGCCAGCAAAACGTGACGGTGGACAAGCTGGATATTGCCAGTCCGGATACGAGACAGCAGCTATTTGACCGAGGTGCCCAGCAGCAGCGTCAGCAGGAGCAGAAGCAGCCGCATGATGAATCAAAGCAGAATGATCAGGAACCGAATGCATCCTTTGAAGAATTATTACTACATGCAGAATGGGAGGGATAATCCATGTCTAAAATTGATCCTTCGCTTTATTTAGCCAACAATCCGGCTCAGTCAAAACAAACGGGCAACAGTGCGCTCGGCAAAGATGAGTTTTTAAAAATTTTGATGGCGCAGCTTCAAAACCAGGACCCGCTCAGCCCGATGGAGGACAAAGATTTTATCGCACAGATGGCTCAGTTCACATCGCTCGAGCAAATGGTCAACATGACATCCATGATTGAGCAAATGGTGCAGGCACAAACAGCGTCACAAATGATCAACTACCAGTCATTTGTTGGGAAAAATGTCGTCTGGCACAAGCTGACGGAAGAAACAGATGCCGATGGAAAGCCCGTTGTGGAAACAGGCAGTGGAACGGTTGCATCAATCAAGTTTGCAGGAGAAAGCGTCCAGTTTACATTGACGGACGGAACGGTGCTCGAGCCGGGCAACATCTCTGAGTTAAAGAGCGGGGCAGGAGAAAGCACGTCGGGTGGAGTCGTCAGTTCCAATCCGCTGGTCGAAGCCAGTTATTTAATCGGCCGGTCGGTTACATGGGGAGCAGAAGGTTCTGAGCAAACAGCAGCTGTACAATCTGTTTCCATGAAAGACGGACAGGTTTGGCTGCAAATCGCAGGTGGAGAGAAAATTGCGGCTTCTAGCTTAACGAAAATAGAATAGGCAGGTGAGAGGATGACATCCATTAATCCAATCGTTCATGGCGTTCGTCAGCCGATCCTGCCGCCTGCTAAAACAGAATCAAAGCAAAAGACGTCGATGACTTTTCAAGAGACGCTAAAGACGATTTCATCAGCGCCTGAAGCACTGACAATCTCAAAGCACGCGGAGCAGCGTTTGAATGAACGAGGCATTCACATTCATGAGAATGAGTGGAATTTAATTGGTCAAAAGCTGACCGAAGCCAAATCAAAAGGAGTTACAGATTCATTGGTTGTGTTAAAAGATGCTGCGCTTATTGCCAGCGCCAAAAACAATACAATCATTACAGCGATGAACCGCGAAGAAGCGAGCACACGCATTTTCACCAATATCAACGGCACAATTCTTATGGACTATTAATGAATCTAACTTTGGCTGGACCTACATGGAGGCCAACCGTCTGCCGACCGAATGACGCAGACGAATTCGAAAGGGGAAAACGAACTTATGTTACGTTCAATGTACTCAGGAATCAGCGGCATGAAAAACTTTCAAACAAAGCTTGATGTGATCGGCAACAATATTTCTAATGTCAATACGTATGGCTTTAAAAAAGGGCGGGTTGTTTTTAAAGATTTAGTCTCTCAAAGTATTGCAGGTGCAAACGGTCCGGCAAACGGCAGAGGAGGAGTCAACCCGAAGCAGGTGGGTCTTGGTTCACAAATAGCAGCTATTGATACAATTCAGACAGAAGGTTCCACACAAACAACGGGGAGAACACTCGATTTGGCCGTCTCAGGCGACGGGTTTTTCCAGGTAACGGATGGCGTGAACACATATTACACTAGAGCAGGGAACTTCTACATGGATGATGAAGGATCAATCGTAAATTCAGATGGACTTTATTTAGTTGGAGAGGGCGCCAACATCACTGTACCAACGACTGCGACCAGCTTAAGCATAGGGGCAGGGGGAGTCATCAGTTTTATCGACGGAGGCCAATTAGATGCAACACAAGTTGTTCAATTAGCGAAATTTCCGAACAGCGGCGGCGTAATTAAAGTTGGTGAAAATTTGTATCAGCAATCTGATAACTCAGGTGACCCTGTTACCTCTGTTCCTGGAGATCAGGATGCAGGAATGGGCAGAATTGTTGCTGGCGCACTAGAAATGTCAAACGTTGATTTATCGGAAGAATTCACTGAAATGATCGTGGCACAGCGCGGATTCCAGGCGAATACACGAATCATTACAACGTCGGATGAAATTCTGCAGGAATTGATGAGCATGAAGCGTTAATCGATCCGTTTATTTTTTAGCTAAGGGGGGACGGGGCTGACTTCAGCCCCGGCATATATGATTACTGTGACAAGATTAAATGGAAAAGCATTTTCATTGAACGCTATTTACATAGAAACGGTTGAAAGCTTCCCTGATACAACCATTACGTTAACAAACGGAAAAAAATATGTAGTCAGAGAATCACATGATCAGGTTGCTTCGGATATTGAAGCGTTTTACAGTCGCATTTCACTTCTTGGACGTGTGAAAGCGGAGGAGGATCAAGATGGAGAATGAGCAAAAAGCGCCAAAAAATAAATTGATGACGATCATGCTGGTTTTGCTGGCTGTTATTTTGCTGGCTGGGACGATTGCAGTCGTGATTATTTTGCGCTCAACAGGAGGAGACGCAGCCAAGGAAGAGCCATCGATCGATGAAGTCCTTGAATCCTCAGTGGATATACCTGAAATGACAACAAATCTTGCATCTGACGATTTTATTCGCATTTCATTTAAAATTCAAACAAACGACCCGGATGCAATGGAAGAATTAACGAAAAGGGATTTCCAGGCGAAGGACCTGATCATTCAAAAGCTGTCAGAGATGACGGCTGATGAATTAAAAGGGGAAGCAGGAAAGCAAAAGCTGACGGAGACGTTAAAAACGAATTTAAATAGCATTATGCAGGATGGAACTGTGGAGGCTGTTTATATCACCTCATACATCATTCAGTAAAAGGCGGAAACAGAACGGAGGTGAGGCCAAGTGTCAGGAGAAATATTGTCTCAAAACGAAATAGACGCACTTTTATCCGCTCTGTCAACGGGTGAAATGAATGCGGAGGAATTAAAAAAAGAAGAAGAAGAAAAAAAGGTCAAGGTGTATGATTTCAAGCGTGCGCTTCGGTTTTCAAAGGATCAAATCCGAAGCCTGACAAGAATGCACGATAACTTTGCCCGTATATTAACCACTTTTTTCGCTGCACAGCTTCGGACATACGTGCAGCTGGAAGTCGTGTCAGCTGATCAAATTCCATACGAGGAATTTATTCGTTCTATTCCGAACCGGACGATTTTAAATGTATTTGAAGTGCCGCCGCTTGAAGGGCGGATTTTGATGGAAGTAAACCCGAATATCGCCTATGCGATGCTCGACCGGCTGTTGGGCGGACGGGGAGAAAGTGTTAATAAAGTGGAAAATCTGACCGAGATCGAGACGCGCATTATGTCTAACATGTTTGACCATGCCTTTGAAAATTATCGCGAAGCATGGGAGAATGTAGTAGAAATCGATCCGATTGCAACCGATTTTGAAGTAAATCCGCAATTTTTGCAAATGGTTTCCCCAAATGAAACCGTTGTTGTTATATCATTAAATACAACCATTGGTGAAACAACCGGCATGATGAACATTTGCATTCCGCATGTGGTGCTGGAGCCGATCATTCCAAAGCTTTCCGTGCATTACTGGATGCAAAATCCAGATAAAAAAGAACGGAGTCCAGGGGAACTGGAAAATCTAAACAAGCGGATTAAAAAAGCCTCGCTTCCGGTGATCGCCGAACTTGGACAAACCGTCATTACGATTGAAGACTTTCTCATGATGTCGGAGGGGGATGTCCTAGGGTTAAACAAGTCTGTTGGTGATTCGTTGACGGTTAAGGTAGGCAATGTGCCGAAATTCACCGCACAGCCGGGACGGGTAAACAAAAAACTGGCCGTGCAAGTATTGGATTATGTGAAAGGAGGGGAAGACAATGATGAGTGATGATATGTTATCTCAAGAAGAAATTGACGCGTTGCTAAAAGGAACGGGCAATGATGAAGAAACGGCTGCCTTTGATAGCGTGGGCAGTGTTGAAGAATACTTGGATGCGTTTGAACAGGATACGCTCGGCGAAATTGGGAATATCTCATTTGGCAGCTCCGCCACAGCGCTTTCAAGCTTATTAAATCAAAAAGTGGAAATTACCACACCCACTGTAACCGTTGTGGAAAAATCAAAATTAAAGGATGAATTCCCCCATCCATATGCCGCGATTGAAGTAGAATACACCGAAGGATTTTCCGGGGCCAACCTGCTGGTCATTCATCAAAACGATGCCGCCATTATTGCGGACTTAATGCTCGGTGGCAGCGGACTTGATGCCGCTCCTGATCTAGGAGAGCTTCAGCTGAGTGCCGTTCAGGAAGCGATGAACCAAATGATGGGTTCAGCAGCGACATCGATGTCAACGATTTTCAATAAAAAGGTGGATATTTCTCCGCCCTCCATCTCTTTGTTAAACCTTCATGAGGGAGAAGGAGAAGAGTCCATCCCTGAACAGGAACTCTTAATCAAAATTTCATTCCGATTAACTGTAGGCGACTTAATCGATTCTAACATTATGCAGCTGATCCCGCTTCAATTCGGAAAGCAGCTTGTAGCAGAATTAATGAATCCCCCACAACCGGAAGAAAAACCGGCTCAGCAGCCGATTCAGCAAGCCCCAGCTCCGCAAATGAGTGAAGGGCAGCATTCCCCGCCTCAGCCGGCGAATCAACCGCCTGTTCAGCAGCCGGTGTATGCAGAAAGCAGTATGAGCATGCCTGCCCGTCCTACAAGCGATCCAATGCATATTGGTGGACACTCGGCTGCACAGGCTAACGTCGAAACGGCGGTTTTCTCTTCTTTTCAATCACCTCAGCTTGGTGAACAGGAAGCGAGAAATTTAAATATGCTTTTTGATATTCCGCTTCAGGTTACCGTTGAACTCGGGCGTACCAATCGGAATGTAAAAGATATACTGGAATTAACAGCAGGATCGATTATTGAACTGGACAAGCTGGCAGGAGAGCCAGTGGATGTGTTAGTGAACAACCGCCTCGTGGCTAAAGGAGAGGTTGTTGTCATTGAAGAAAACTTCGGTGTCAGGATTACGAATATCGCGAGTCCGGCTGACCGTTTGAAAAATTTAAATTAATTATTTTTAGGGGGACAGAATGATGGCAAACAGAATTTTAGTAGTAGACGATGCGGCATTTATGCGAATGATGATCAAGGATATTTTATCAAAAAATGGATTTGAAGTAGTAGGTGAAGCAGAAAACGGAGCGCAGGCTGTTGAGAAATATGCTGAGCTCAAGCCGGATTTAGTCACAATGGATATTACAATGCCTGAAAAAGATGGAATCGCCGCATTAAAAGAAATTAAAGCGGCAGATGCAGGTGCTAAAGTCATTATGTGCTCGGCAATGGGGCAGCAGGCAATGGTCATTGACGCTATTCAAGCGGGCGCCAAAGATTTTATCGTCAAACCATTTCAGGCAGACCGTGTTATTGAAGCCATTTCAAAAGTGCTTTCTTCATAAGGTGTGAACAGCTGATGAAATTCTTGTATACATGCATCCTGTCATTTCTGGTGATGCTGAGTGTGCTATCCGGCAATGCGACGATTGCCGGAGCAGCCCTTTCACAGAACAGCAGTGTGAGTGATTGTGTTCAACAGCCTGACCTATGCAGTCAGGAGGAAGTGCAGACAGAGAGCGAGGGTGCAGATTCAGGTTCAGCGGACGAACGAGATTCTGTCGGAATCGGGTTTTTAGATATTGTCCGTATGATCGCAGCGCTTGCTTTTGTAGTGGCGCTTCTTTATTTTTTACTTCGTTTTGTCAATAAAAAAAGCCGGTCTTTTCAAGACACAAATGTAGTTCGCCATTTGGGAGGCACGGCTCTCGGCGGCAGCCGCTCGGTGCAAATTGTGAAAGTCGGGGACAGCGTGTTTGTCCTCGGCGTGGGTGAGGACATTTCGTTAATCAAGGAAATTGAAGACCCGGCTGAGCGACAAGCGCTTCTTTCCCGATATGACGAGCAAGCGGAAGCTTTTTTTCAGCCGGCTGACGTCGTGGGGAAAATAGTCAGCCGCTTTGGCAAAAAAGACGAACCGGCTGAGCCGGCTGTTTTCAAGCAAGAATTTGAGCGAAAAATAAATGAACTGAAAAAAAGCCGTGAAAAAGCGTTAAAGGATGCCACAGACAGGGAGCGAAATGAGCATGAATGAATTTATGGAATTTTTCAATTCAAGCGCTCCCGAAAATGTGTCAACCTCGGTGAAACTATTGCTCATGCTGACCGTTCTTTCACTGGCGCCGAGCATTTTGATTTTGATGACCTGCTTTACGAGGATCATTATTGTGCTTTCGTTTGTCAGAACGGCCCTTGCGACACAGCAAATGCCGCCGACGCAAGTTTTGCTTGGACTGGCTCTTTTTCTGACCTTTTTCATTATGTCGCCTGTCCTGCAGGAAGTAAACGATGAGGCATTAACGCCGCTTTTTAATGAAGAAATTAACCTGGAAGAAGCCTATACACTGGCAAGCGGGCCCTTTAAGGATTTTATGAGTGAACATACGCGTCAAAAGGACTTGCAGCTGTTTTTAGATTACACAGAAGCCGAGCAGCCGGAAAGCATTGAGGACATTCCGTTGACAACGATGGTGCCTGCTTTTGCCTTGAGTGAAATTAAAACCGCCTTTCAAATCGGTTTTATGATTTTTATTCCGTTTTTAGTCATTGACATGATTGTCGCAAGCGTCCTTATGTCAATGGGGATGATGATGCTGCCGCCCGTTATGATTTCACTGCCGTTTAAAATCCTTTTGTTTGTGTTAATCGATGGATGGTATCTGGTTATTGAATCATTGCTTCAAAGCTTTTAGGAAGGTGATGGAATGAATACAGAGATGGTCATCTCGCTTGCTGAAAAAGGGGTTTATACGACGATTATCGTGTGTGCGCCGCTTTTGCTGCTCGCGCTTGGCATCGGGCTTGCGGTCAGTATTTTTCAAGCTACGACCCAGATACAGGAGCAAACACTGGCGTTTGTGCCGAAAATCGTGGCTGTGTTAGTCGGGATGATTTTTTTCGGTCCATGGATGCTCGAGCGATTGATTTCGTACACACTTGATATTTTCACAAATTTAACGAGATTTGTCGGTTAAAAGAAGATGACGGAGCTTTTTCCCAATCTATCAATCTTTGCACTTATACTCGTTCGGGTTTCCGCTTTTTTTGTCACAATGCCGTTTTTCTCCTACCGGACGATTCCAGCACAGCATCGTATTGCTTTTTCTTTTGTTTTGGCCTGGACGATGTACTACACAGTGGACGCCGTTCCTTTGGAAATAAACGGAGAATACATTCTTCTTCTCTTGAAAGAAGCGATGACAGGCCTTCTGATCGGACTAGCGGCGTTTATTGTCCTGTCTGCTGTTCAGATTGCCGGTGGCTTTATCGATTTTCAAATGGGCTTTGCCATCGCAAATGTCATTGATCCGCAAACAGGTGCACAAAGTCCGCTGATGGGACAGTATTTATATATGTTTTCGCTGTTAATGCTGCTAGCCTTAAATGGCCACCACTTGATTTTAGATGGCATTTTTTACAGCTATGAGCTCATCCCAATTGACCAGCTTTACTTGAATTTCGGCAATGGCGAAGCAGCATATTATATGGCCAGAACATTTACGGCTGTTTTTTTAATCGCTTTTCAAATGTCGATGCCTGTTGTGGCTGTTCTTTTTTTAACAGATGTAATGCTTGGCATCGTGGCGCGCACCGTGCCGCAGCTGAATATTTTTGTCGTCGGCTTTCCACTTAAAATCGGTGTCGCGTTTATTGTTGTGTTCATCGTCATTGGTGTCATTTTTACACTGGTAAGAGATTTGTTCGGCATGATGCTCTACACCATGCGGGATTTAATGACCATTTTTGGAGGCGGGTAACGGCATGCTTCTTCAATTAAACCTGCAATTTTTTGCAGGAGAAAAAACAGAAAAAGCCACACCGAAAAAAAAGCAGGATTCACGTAAAAAAGGACAGGTAGCCAAAAGCCAGGATTTAAATACAGCAGTCAGCCTGCTCGTTTTGTTTGGGTTTCTGACGTTTTTCGCTACGTCCATGGGCACCAATATTTTTCATATGTTTCAGCATTCCATTCAATATTATATGCTGATGGACGTAACCGAGGCGAATTTAAAAACCATTGTATTTGAAGTGATGGAGCAATGCTTCTACATTCTCGCTCCCTTTATGCTCGCAGCTGTTGCGGCAGGGGTTATTGCCAATTACGCTCAGGTAGGCTGGCTTATTACAACAGAGCCGATTACGCCAAAGCTGGAAAAAATCGATCCAATCAAGGGATTTAAGCGGATTTTTTCCATGCGGGCGATTGTCGAGCTGTTGAAATCCATTTTGAAAATCGGCTTTGTGGGCACGGCGGCATTTATTGTGCTGTGGCTGAACATCGATGAAGTTTTGAAGATGGCTTTGAAGCCCATTGAAGATACATTGCCTCTCGTTGGGACGCTGACGGTGCAGATGGGCCTGGTTGCGGCGGCAGCCCTGCTCGTATTGGGCGTCCTCGATTACTTTTATCAGAAGTTTGATTTTGAAAAAAGCTTAAGAATGTCCAAGCAGGATATTAAAGATGAGCATAAAAATTCTGAAGGCGACCCGCTGATCAAATCAAGAATTCGCCAGACGCAGCGTGAAATGGCGATGAGGCGCATGATGCAGGAAGTGCCGAATGCCGATGTCGTTATTACCAACCCAACCCACTATGCGATTGCCTTAAAATATGATGAATCCAAACGAGATGCCCCGTACGTGGTGGCAAAAGGAACAGATTACATCGCGCAAAAAATAAAGCTTGTCGCAAAGGAACATGACATTATGACAGTGGAAAACCGTCCACTCGCCAGAGCCCTTCATGATCAAGCGGATATTGGCGACTCGGTTCCGGAAGAGTTTTTCAAAGCGATCGCGGAAATATTGGCGTACGTTTATCGAATTAAAAATAAAGTGTAACAATGTTGTTAGGAGAGAAAAAAATGAAAGCAAGAGACTTAGCTGTTTTACTTAGTGTGATCTTAATTGTCGCCATGCTTATTGTACCGCTCCCGACATGGCTGTTAAGTGTGCTTATCATCATGAATATTTCTCTTGCGCTTCTCGTTTTGCTCATCTCTATGAACATGAAGGAAGCATTGGAGTTTTCTGTTTTTCCATCGCTTCTGCTTCTGTTGACGCTATTTAGGCTCGGCCTGAATGTGTCGACAACGCGGTCCATTTTAAGCAATGGTGAAGCCGGGGGCGTTGTCGAGACGTTCGGGACATTTGTCGTCGGAGGCAATATTATCGTTGGGATGGTCGTTTTTGTCATCCTCGTCATTATTCAGTTCGTGGTCATTACAAAAGGAGCGGAGCGGGTATCAGAAGTCGCCGCCCGATTCACGCTTGATGCGATGCCCGGAAAACAAATGAGTATTGATGCCGATTTAAACGCCGGCATGATTTCTGAAGTGCAGGCGCGTGAACGGCGTGAAAAAGTCGGACGAGAAGCTGACTTTTACGGCGCGATGGACGGGGCAACCAAGTTTGTTAAAGGGGACGCGATTGCCGGGATCATTATGGTCATCATTAACCTGATTGTTGGAATCGTGATTGGCATGATGCAGCAGGACTTGTCATTTGGAGAGTCGGCTTCCCGCTTTTCTCTCTTGACAGTTGGAGATGGAATTGTCTCGCAAATTCCAGCGCTTCTCATCACAACGGCAACAGGGATTGTCGTTACCCGGGCAGCATCAAATGGAAATTTAGGAGAAGAAATTACCGGTCAGCTGCTCCGGTATCCCTCTATGCTGTACATTGCGGGAGGAACGATCCTTCTTCTCGGTCTTGCGACGCCCATTAACGATATTTTGACAATTCCGATTGCAGCGGGACTTGCCATTGGCGGATATATGATTTCACGTACGCCGAAAGAAGACATAGATGAATTAATTCCGTCAGAAGAAGAGACAGAAACAGAGGAATTAAAAAGCCCTGAATCGGTTGTGAATTTGTTGACGGTGGACCCGATTGAATTTGAATTTGGATACGGGCTCATCCCGCTTGCTGATACAAATCAAGGCGGGGATTTATTGGACCGAATTGTGATGATTCGCCGGCAGCTGGCACTTGAAATGGGACTGGTTATTCCGGTCGTCCGTATTCGGGACAATATTCAGCTTCAGCCAAATGAATATCGGATGAAAATTAAAGGAAGCGAAGTGGCAGGCGGTGAGCTGCTTTTGGATCACTACCTGGCGATGAGCCCTGGAGAAGAAGACGATATGGTCGAGGGCATCGATACGATCGAGCCGTCATTCGGGCTCCCGGCAAAATGGATTACAGAAGAAGCGAAAGAGCAAGCGGAAATATTCGGCTATACGGTCGTAGACCCACCGAGTGTCGTCTCCACCCATTTAACCGAAACCATTAAAAAGCATGCAAATGAACTGCTCGGCAGACAGGAAACCCAACAACTGATCGACCATTTAAAAGAGTCATATCCGATTTTAGTAGACGAAGTAACACCAAACCCACTGTCGGTCGGAGAGGTGCAAAAAGTACTGGCGAAATTGCTGAAGGAAAACCTGTCGATTCGAAACTTGCCAGTCATTTTTGAAACGCTTGCTGATTTTGGGAAAATGACATCCGATACAGATTTGCTGACAGAGTACGTCCGTCAGGCACTGGCACGTCAAATTACGATGCAATTCGCGGATGACAGCGGCTCATTAAATGTCATTACGCTTTCTGGCCGAATTGAGAAGATCATAGCAGACGGTGTACAACAAACGGAACATGGAAATTATTTGTCCATCGATCCGAATGATTCTCAGCGGATTTTAGAAGCGACTGCACAGCAGGTCGAGCAGGCTTCGTTTATGCAGCAGTCACCGGTTATTCTTTGTTCACCGGCCATTCGTATGTATGTCAGACAGCTGTTGGAACGCTATTTTCCGCAAATACCTGTTTTATCTTATAATGAGCTTGAACCAAGTGTTGAAGTACAAAGTACCGGGGTGGTGACCGTCGAATGAAAATGAAAAAATACCGGGCAGCATCGATGCCGGAAGTGATGAAAAAAGTGCGGGCGGAGCTGGGCGCACAAGCTGTAATCCTGCAATCGAAAACCGTTTATTCCGGCGGCATGCTCGGCTTGTTTAAAAAAAAGCAAATTGAAGTGGTCGCTGCTGTGGACCCAAACGCTGGCCAGGCAGAGCTGCCAGAACGCGAAACGGTGAGCAGCCGTCAAGCAGCGGTTACACCCGTCCCGGTTGACTGGAAAGATGACATGACTGAAATGAAAAAAATGATTCAAAAACTGCAGCTCGCAGCGTCGGCTCATCCTGTTTATCCGGAAGCGATGCAGCCGGTTATGAATCAGTTAAAACGCCAGGGAATCTGCAATGAATTGCTTGACCGGACCGCTGAACACCTGCTTGAGAAATGGAACAGCGAAAAAGGAGACGTAACGGAACGGAGCATGCGGGAATGGGCACGAGCATTTGTGAAAAGCTGCCTTTCATTTGCTGAAGCACCCCGGCCAGCCGCTTCGCTTTTTTATTTGCTTGGACCTACAGGGGTTGGCAAAACGACAACACTTGCGAAGCTGGCTTCTAAAGAAGTGTTGGAGAAAAATAAAAAAGTCGCTTTCGTTACAACGGATACGTATCGAATTGCGGCCATCGAACAGTTGAAAACATATGCTGGCCTGCTGAACGCGCCGATGAAGGTAGCGTATTCAGAAGCAGACATGCAAGCAGCTCTGCAGGCATTTCATTCGTATGATGTTGTATATATTGATACAGCAGGCAGAAATTATCGGGATCAACAGTATGTGCAGGATTTAAAGCCATTTTTACAAGGTCAAAAGGAACAGGCTGTGTACCATCTCGTCCTGAGTGCTGCAGCAAAAGAAGAAGACTTGCATGAAATTGTTGAAAACTTTTCTGGTGTTCCATTAAATGGCTTTATCTTCACAAAAATAGATGAAACAAAAACAAAAGGATTACTGATCAATTTGATGTATACTTATAAAATAGGTACATCGTATGTAACGAATGGACAAAATGTGCCGGATGATCTTATCGAAGCATCTGTCGATCGGCTCGTTGATACCTTGTTTGAGGATGAAGTGAAATGAACGATCAAGCAGCTCTCCTGCGTCAGAAAATGATGGAAAAACAATCATGGGTACCGGCAGAAAACGACATACAAGCGAAAACAATGGCCATTGTCAGTGGAAAAGGCGGAGTTGGCAAAACCAACATATCGGTGAATCTAGCCATTGGATTGTCAAAATTAAATAAAAAAGTTTTGTTATTTGATATGGACATTGGCATGGGTAATATTTATCATTTAATTAATGGAACAGCTTCTGCCTCTATTGCCGACTTTTTCGAGAAAGATGTGGAGATTAGCCAATTAATCCAGCAGGGGCCTGAGCAGATGTCCTACATTAACGGCGGCTCTGCTTTTTCCAGAATTTTCGAATGGAAAGAATCTTATCAGGACAAATGGATTGCAGCGCTAGAAAAGCTATCTCGGGAATATGATTACTTGCTGTTTGATATGGGGGCGGGTGCCACAAAGGAAAGCTTGAATATTTTAGAAGCGGCTGATGAAGTGCTTGTCGTGTCCACGCCTGAACCAACCGCGATGACAGATGCGTACTCCATGATCAAGTTTATTCATATGCGCGATGATCAAAAGGTTTTTCACTTAGTCTGCAACCGCGCCGAGTCTCGGCAAGAGGGAGAGATCACGCTCAGCCGCCTGAAAAATGCCATGGAAACATTTTTGCATTCAGCTCCTCGTATTTTAGCCACTCTCCCTGAAGATGAATGTGTGCGAAAAGCCGTGAAAATGGGAAGTCCGTTTCTGCTTTCGTATCCGAAAGCAAAGGCAGCGGCTTCGTTGCAAAACGTTATACACGAGTACGCAGGAGCAGAAGCAAGTGCACCTGTACAAAAATCTCATTTTATCACAAAGCTGCGCCGCTTTTTTACAGAAAGAGGGGATCGCTGATGACATCAAAAAAAGTGCTGGTAGTGGATGATTCCGCTTTTATGCGAAAGCTCATTTCCGAATTTTTATCAGAACACCCTCAATTAGAGGTGGTCGCATTCGGGCGAAATGGGCGGGATGCCGTTCAAAAAGCGCTTGAGTTAAAGCCAGATGTGATTACGCTCGATATTGAAATGCCTGAAATGGACGGACTTGAAGCGTTAAAAATCATTATGGAAAAACAGCCATGTCCCGTAGTGATGCTGTCGAGTTTAACGAAGGAAGGCTCGGAAACAACGTTAAAAGCCATTGAACGGGGGGCGGTCGATTTCATTGCCAAACCTTCGGGGACCATTTCACTGGATTTGCATAAAATTAAAGATGTGCTCGTCGAAAAAGTTCTCGCAGCGGCAAAAGCAAATATTAGCATGAAACCGGCGCTTGCAGAAAAACCGACCGCTATTCAGCCGCCCGTTTCTGTCACTAAGCCAGCATCGATGACCACCGGGCAGACGCGATATAGAAAAATGGACAAGCTTGTTTTGAT
The DNA here is from genome assembly GCF_900156125.1 of Domibacillus enclensis. Taxonomy (GTDB): domain Bacteria; phylum Bacillota; class Bacilli; order Bacillales; family Domibacillaceae; genus Domibacillus; species Domibacillus enclensis. The sequence continues at coordinate 293,795 of NZ_FTLX01000003.1, forward strand.
TGCGACCTCAACAGGTGGTCCAAGAGCCCTGCAGCATGTCATTACAAAGCTGCCTGCTTCGCTGCCTGCTCCGGTCATCGTCGTTCAGCACATGCCGCCTGGATTTACAAAATCTCTCGCTGAACGCCTGGACTCTTTGTCAGCTATTCATGTGAAGGAAGCAGAGGACGGGGAAATCGCAAAAAACAGTACTGTTTACATTGCCCCGGGAGGCAAGCATCTGCGTCTTATTAAAACGGGCACCTCTATTGCCATTTCGCTTGACGAAATGCCGCCGGAAGGAGGACACCGACCGGCAGCAAATGCAACCTTCCGATCGGCTGCCGATATACCGAATGTAGAGAAGGTAGTAGCGATCATGACAGGGATGGGATCCGACGGTGCTGAAGGGCTTGTCAAGCTAAAAGAAAAAGGGACCGTAAAGGCGATTGCAGAAGCAAAAGAAACGTGTGTAGTGTATGGAATGCCAAAAGCGGCTGTTGCTACCCATCTCATCGATGATGTAGTGCCCGTTGACGAAATTGCAGCAGTGATTGTAAAGCACGTATACGATAAGAGGTGAAGACGGATGGACACGAGTCAATATTTAGAAATTTTTATCGATGAAAGCAAAGAACATCTTCAAGCGATGAATGAACACTTGCTTCAATTAGAAAAAGACCCGGAAAACCTTTCGATTGTTAATGAAGTGTTTCGTTCCGCCCATACGTTAAAAGGGATGTCCGCTACAATGGGCTATGAGGATTTAGCCAATCTGACCCATAAGCTTGAAAACGTGCTGGATGCTATCCGCAATCAGCAAATATCGGTCACACTGGATATTATGGATACCGTTTTTTCTTCAGTGGATGACCTCGAAGCAATGGTTGAAGATATTTCTGCAGGTGGTGAGGGAAAAAGAAATGTAGAAGCGATTGTGCAGAAGCTTCTTGTCATTGAACAGGGAGAAGCGGCAGCTGCGCTGGATGTCCTCGATAAACCGGCTGGAGAAACAATTCTTCATTATGATGAGTTTGAACGAACAGTGATTGACCAGTCAAAAGAGCAAGGTTTTTCATGTGTGGAAATAAATGTTTCTCTACGTGCAGACTGTGTATTAAAAGCAGCTCGTGTCTTTATGGTCTTTGAAGTGTTGGAAAAGTGCGGAGAAGTGATTAAAACGGTCCCTTCCTCGGAACAGCTTGAAGAAGAGAAATTCGATGAAACCTTTACCGTTACGCTGATTACAAAAGAAACTGCTGCCGATTTACAAGAAAAAGTGAAAAAAGTGTCGGAAGTAGAGCAGGTGAACGTAACAGAAGTTGGGTCACTGGACGAGCCTGAGCAGCATCAGCCGGCCACAGAAGCAGTCGTTCAAGCGGCTGAGGTTTCGGTTCCCGCAGCCATTGAACAACCAAAGCAGCCTGAAGCCAAAAAAGAGGAAGACAAGCCGAAAAACGCTGTGTCCAATAAAACCATCCGTGTAAATATTGAACGCCTCGATATTTTAATGAATTTGTTTGAAGAGCTTGTCATTGACAGAGGCCGTCTTGAATCGATTTCATCTGAGCTGAACCATACGGAACTAAATGAAACGGTGGAACGCATGTCCCGTATTTCCGGCGATCTGCAAAATATTATTCTGAATATGCGCATGGTGCCGGTCGAAACGGTCTTTAACCGTTTTCCAAAGCTTGTGCGTCAGCTTTCAAGAGATTTAAATAAGCAGATCCATTTAGACATTATTGGTGCTGAAACAGAGCTTGACCGCACTGTCATTGATGAAATTGGCGATCCGCTTGTTCATTTGATCCGCAATGCTGGCGATCATGGCATTGAAATGCCGGAAGACCGTTTAGCGAAAGGAAAGCCGGCTGAAGGAACGATTAAATTAAAAGCGTATCATAGCGGCAACCACGTATTTATTGAGATTGAAGACGACGGGGCTGGCATTAATAAAGACCGGGTGCTGAAAAAAGCACTCGATAAAGGAATCGTGACGCAAGAGCAGTCTTTAGGGATGACGGACCGTCAAATCTTTGAACTGATCATGGCATCCGGTTTTTCGACGGCGGAAGTGATATCTGACCTATCAGGCCGCGGCGTCGGGCTTGATGTCGTGAAGACGACGATCGAATCCCTTGGCGGTTCCATTACAATCGATTCAGTGGAAGGGTCCGGCTCTATTTTCTCCATTCAGCTGCCGCTCACCCTGTCGATTATTTCCGTTATGCTCGTTGAAGTGGAAAAAGAAAAATATGCCGTTCCGCTTTCATCTATTATTGAAACCGCGATTGTGAAAAAAGAAGAAGTGCTGAACGCGCATAACCAGCAGGTAATTGATTTCCGGGGAAAAGTGGTTCCGCTGCTGTTTTTAAAAGATATTTTTTCCGTTCCACACCAGGAAGAAGATGACCGTTTTTATTCAATTGTGATCGTCCGAAAAGGAGACAAAATGGCCGGGCTTGTCGTTGACTCCTTTATCGGGCAGCAGGAAGTGGTTCTGAAGTCGCTTGGCAACTATCTGTCCAGCGTGTTTGCCATCTCCGGTGCAACGATTTTAGGTGACGGTCAAGTTGCACTAATTGTAGACTGCAACGCATTAATCAAATAAGGGAGTGCATAACATGAGTGAAGTAACTGCTTCTGCAGTAAAAGTCATTGCTTTTCAATTAGTTGACAAAGAATATGCACTGCCCGTCGAACAAGTGTATTCCATTGAAAAATTAATGCACATTACGCGAGTGCCGGGCACAGTTCCTTTCGTTAAAGGCGTCATTAATTTACGCGGTGTCGTCACACCCATCATTGATCTTCGCAGCCGGTTCGGGCTTTCTGATGAACGGGTGGATGACTCGACACGCATTATTATCGCCGCTCTTGACGACATGGAGGTTGGATTGATCGTGGATGGAGCGAACGACGTACTGGATATTCCAACGGACGCGATTGAGCCACAGCCTGAGGTCGTCGGTTCCCTTGGAGATGAATATATTACCGGCGTGGCAAAGCTGGATAAAAGGCTGCTGATTATGCTCAGTCTTCAAAAGATTTTTAATTAAAGGCGGACGAAGATGAACTATATTGATCACATTCAGCCGATTCACCTTGATATTTTAAAGGAAGTAGGGAATATAGGTGCAGGCCACGCGGCAACTTCGCTTTCCACTCTTTTAAACCGGAAAATTGACATGAAGGTGCCCAGTGTCCGAATTGTTCCTTTTACAGATATGATGGAGCTGACGGGCGGTTCGGAAAAAGAAGTCGTCAGTGTCAGTCTCCGGATTGAAGGTGAAGCCGGGGGCAATATGTTTTTTATGCTGACGGTGGAAGAAGCCGACCGTTTTATTCAGAAATTAATGGCGGACGAAGCCTTTTCGTTTCATGATGAACATTCACAGGCGATCGGCTTTTCCGCGATGCAGGAAATGGGCAACATTTTATCCGGTTCTTATTTATCAGCTCTCGGTGATTTTACACAATTAAAGCTGCAGCCATCCGTTCCAGAGCTTGCCGTGGACATGTTCGGTGCGATTATCAGCTATGGGCTTCTTGAAATCTCACAGTACAGTGATTATGCCATCGTGATCGATACGGTGTTAACCGAATTAAACGAAGGAAATGAGGAAATTGTGAAAGGGCATTTTTTCCTGCTGCTTTCCCCGGATTCTTTTCCTGTTTTATTCGAAGCGCTTGGAGCCGGATACAATGAATAGAACAGGCCAGGTGGTGAAAGTAGGGATTGCTGATTTAAACGTCGTTAAACCTCCATCTGTGATTCGAACATCGGGTCTTGGTTCATGCGTGGGCGTTATTCTTTATGATGAATCGGCAAAAGTAGCGGGCCTGGTTCATATTATGCTTCCTGACTCAAGTCTGGCAAAAGCAGACATACGAAATGATGCCAAATTTGCTGACACGGGTATCCCGGCCCTGATCCATGCGCTTCAAAACCATGGAGCGAGGCCCGTCCGGCTAAAAGCCAAAATAGCGGGCGGTGCGCAAATGTTTCAATTCAAATCCGGTTCCGACTTAATGAAAATCGGTCCGCGAAATGTGACAGCTGTAAAAGAACAGTTGAAAAAAGCGCGCATTCCAGTGATAGCAGAGGATACGGGCGGCAGCAGCGGCAGGACGATTGAATTTGATCCTTCCACGATCGAGCTGCATATTCGAACCGTAAACAAAGGCGAGCAAATTATGTGAGCGCAGCAGTGGAATTTATTCCGCTGCTTTTTTGTGTATATTGTTGGCAAAAACGAAGCTTTTCTTTAGAATAAAAGAAAGACTTGAAACGTACTGTCATTCATTTGGGCCGGGAGGAGAGATTTAATGGCAAAACGAATACCGGAGGATGAACAACAATTATGGGAACGATGGAAAAAAGATCAAAATCCCGAAGACGGTGATGCGCTGGTTGCACGCTACATGCCGCTTGTTACGTTTCATTGCCGGCGGATTGGCGCTTCCCTGCCAAAATCGGTTAGAAGAGAAGAAGTAGCCAGCTTCGGCATGGCAGGTTTATATGACGCCCTTTTGAAATTTGAGCCATCACGCGATTTGAAATTTGATACATATGCTTCTTTTCGTATTCGCGGGGCTATATTAGACGGCTTAAGAAAAGAAGACTGGCTGCCAAGAGCAGCGCGGGAAAAATCAAAAAAAATCGAAGCCGCCGCATCAAAGCTGGAACAAAAATATTTGCGTTCGGTCACACCGGAAGAGGTGGCTGCTGAACTAGGCGTGAAAGTGGAAGAAGTTCAGGATACGATGGCAGAATACTTTTTTTCACATATTTTGTCGGTCGATGAACAGGTGCACGATCAAGATCAACAGGAAACAACCGGGTTTGTTTTAAAGGATCAGCGAACGAAAACACCGGAAGAAGAACTGGTAAAGCAGGAGCAGATTGAAGAGCTGGCTTCGCAAATTAAAAAGCTGACTGAAAAAGAACAGCTTGTCGTAGACTTGTTTTACAAAGAGGAATTGACACTGACTGAGATTGGCGAGGTGCTGGGGCTTTCTACATCGCGCATCTCACAAATTCATTCCAAAGCGCTGTTTAAGCTGAGACAGCAGCTGACCAAAGCATGATGTCACTTCTCAGCAATCACGTATGGATCGAGGTGCAATATGGACTTTAAAGCGGTTGAAATGCAAGTGGCGCTCCCACGCACTTACGAAGCGTCGAAAAGTCTCCAGGACCAGCAGCAAACAGCTCTGTCCGGCCAGCATCACGCACAAACGGAAATGGAAAAAAAGGCGGAATGGAAACGGGCCTCGGTTACGGAAGGGGAAGAAGCGAATAAAACAGGAGAAGGCACTCATCAAAACCACCAGCCCGATCAGCAAAGAAAACAAAAGAAACAGCAGTCGAAGCAATCTGTTCATCCGTACAAAGGAAAGCAGATTGACTTCAGCGGATAAGAGGGGCGTATGACTACATTTTTACTCGTCATTTCTTTTTTGATTCATGCGTTGAGCCTGTTTGCGCTCATTTTATTGTTTCAACGGCAAAACAGCGGCAGGAATGCAGAAAATAAAATGAAGCAAGCGGCAAATGAAACAGAAGAAATGCTGACAGCTTTTTTAATGGAAATGAAAGAAGAAAACGAAAAGCTCATTGAAGACCTGAAAAAAGCTCAAGTTTTAGAGAAGCCTGCCCAAACGAAACAAAGAGAGCCGATGCCAGACCCCGTTTTGCCGCCGGTCACACCGAGAAAAGCGGCAGCGCAGGCGTATAAGCAAACAACGAAACACTCGGCGGCAGGCCTGCAGGAGCAAAATACTGAAAAATCTTTAATAGACCAAATGGTCGACCTGCAAAAAAGCGGCCTGTCAAAAGAAGAAATCGCTAAAAAATTGAATGTTGGACGAACAGAAGTTGAACTCGCGTTTAAGTTCAATAAAAAAGAATGAAAATAGTTGCGGGCAATGACGATCTATGGTATATTAGCTAACGGTGTTAATACACACGTCTTTTGATTCGTCAGCCGGTGCCGTTCATAACGGAAGCTGATTGAAAAGGATAAAGGCGGAGGAAATACAACCAAACAGGAGGAAACAAAACATGTCAGTAATTTCTATGAAGCAATTGCTTGAAGCAGGTGTTCACTTCGGTCACCAGACTCGTCGCTGGAACCCAAAAATGAAAAAGTACATTTTCCAGGAGCGTAACGGGATCTACATTATCGATCTTCAAAAAACGGTTCGCAAAGTGGAAGAAGCGTACAAATTTGTAAGAGAAGTTGCCGGTGACGGTGGGAAAGTATTGTTTGTTGGAACGAAAAAACAAGCACAGGATTCTGTGAAAGAAGAAGCAGAACGTTCAGGTATGTACTATGTAAACCAACGCTGGTTGGGTGGTACACTTACTAACTTCTCAACAATTCAAAAACGTGTACAACGTTTGAAAAACATCGAAAAAATGCAAGAAGACGGTACATTTGACGTTCTTCCTAAGAAAGAAGTTGTTCAGCTTAAAAAAGAGCATGAGCGTCTTGTGAAATTCTTGGGCGGTATTCGTGATATGAAAGGTCTTCCTGATGCTTTATTCATCATCGACCCGCGTAAAGAGCGCATCGCTGTTGCAGAAGCGCGTAAATTGAACATTCCGATCGTTGGTATCGTTGATACAAACTGTGATCCGGATGAAATCGACTACGTAATCCCTGCAAATGATGACGCCATCCGTGCGGTTAAACTATTAACAGGCAAAATGGCTGATGCTGTTCTTGAAGCAAAACAAGGCGAAGAAATCGCTGAAGAAGCTGCTCAAGAAGAAGCACAGCAAGCTGAAACTGCAGAAGCTGCAGCTGAGTAATCAAACAGATAAAGGTGATAAGAGGGATACCCTTATCACCTTTTTTTAAAGAAATGACATGATAAAACCGCATAAGCGGCCTTACATATTTAAAGGAGGAACTAAAATGGCTATTACTGCACAAATGGTAAAAGAACTTCGTGAAAAAACAGGCGCAGGCATGATGGACTGCAAAAAAGCACTTGTTGAAACAGATGGTAACCTTGATCAGGCGATCGACTATCTTCGTGAAAAAGGAATCGCTAAAGCAGCGAAAAAATCAGACCGTATTGCGGCTGAAGGAACAACGTATATCGCCAGCGAAGGCAATACAGCTGTTCTTCTTGAAGTAAACGCAGAAACAGATTTCGTTGCGAAAAACGAAAACTTCCAGGTGCTTGTAAAAGAAATTGCGGCGCAACTTTTGGCAAACAAACCAGCTTCTGTTGAAGAAGCATTAACACAAACGATGGAAAACGGCAAAACAGTTGATACGTATATCAACGAAGCGATTTCAAAAATCGGTGAGAAGCTAACACTTCGTCGTTTTGAAATCCGTACAAAGGGAGACAACGATGCATTCGGCGAATACCTTCACATGGGCGGACGCATCGGCGTTTTAGCAATTGTTGAAGGCACAACAGACGCAGCAGCAGCGAAAGATGTTGCTATGCATGCAGCTGCCCTAAACCCTAAATATGTATCACGTGACCAAGTTTCTGAAGACGAAGTAGAGCGTGAGCGTAAAGTATTGACAGAGCAGGCGCTTAACGAAGGCAAGCCTGAAAATATCGTAGCAAAAATGGTTGAAGGCCGCCTTGGCAAATTCTTTGAAGAAGTATGTATTTTGGATCAAAGCTTTGTAAAAGATCCAGATCAAAAAGTGCGTCAATTCCTAGAGTCTAAAGGTGCTACATTAACGGAGTTTGTTCGTTATGAAGTGGGCGAAGGCTTGGAGAAACGCCAGGATAACTTTGCAGAAGAAGTTATGAGCCAAGTGAAAAAATAATGATTCCGTATCCGCCAGCCGGAAAGGAATAAGTGGAATCCCTTACCGCTTCTGGTGAGGGATTTCATGTACATTACAGATGGAGGTCTACATGAGCCAGCCAAAGTATAAACGTGTCGTATTAAAATTAAGTGGTGAAGCATTAGCGGGCGAAGCCGGATTTGGAATCAACCCAACGGTTATTCAATCAGTCGCCGAGCAGGTGAAAGAAGTAAGCGAGCTAGGTGTGGAAGTAGCTGTTGTTGTGGGCGGCGGCAATATTTGGCGCGGGAAAATCGGAAGTGAAATGGGCATGGACCGTGCAACAGCTGATTACATGGGCATGCTCGCAACGGTCATGAACTCTATGGCCCTGCAGGACAGCCTCGAGCAGGTTGGCATTGAAACACGTGTGCAGACTTCGATTGAAATGCGGCAAATTGCGGAGCCGTACATCCGCCGTCGTGCCATTCGTCACTTAGAAAAAGGCCGTGTGGTCATTTTTGCAGCAGGTACTGGGAATCCGTACTTTTCTACAGATACAACGGCGGCCCTGCGTGCTGCTGAAATTGAAGCAGAAGTCATTTTAATGGCGAAAAACAATGTAGACGGTGTTTACAGTGCAGATCCGAAGTTAGATAAAGAGGCAGTGAAGTACGCAGAGCTTTCCTACTTGGATGTGATTAAAGAAGGATTGGCTGTAATGGATTCAACCGCTTCTTCCTTATGTATGGACAACGACATTCCTTTAGTGGTGTTTTCTGTCACAGAAAAAGGAAACATTAAGCGTGTTGTATTAGGTGAAAATATCGGAACAACCGTAAGGGGGAAATAATCGTGTCTCAAGAAATTATGAACCAGTCCAAAGAGAGAATGGAGAAAGCAATCGGAGCGTTTAACCGGGAACTGGCATCCATTCGTGCCGGACGCGCAAACGCCAGTGTTCTAGACCGTATTACGATCGACTATTACGGCGCACCAACACCGGTTAACCAGCTTGCTTCTATCAATATTCCAGAAGCTCGTCTCCTTGTGATCACACCTTATGACAAATCATCTATGAGCGATATTGAAAAAGCGCTGCTGAAATCGGATTTAGGCTTAACGCCGTCCAATGATGGATCCGTTATTCGCTTAAACTTCCCTGCTTTAACAGAAGAGCGACGCAAAGAACTGGCAAAGCTCGTTAAAAAAGAAGCAGAAGATGCGAAAGTGGCCATTCGCAATATTCGCCGTGATACAAATGACGATTTGAAAAAAAGCGAGAAAAATGGCGATCTGACTGAAGACGATCTTCGCGGCTACACAGAAGATGTTCAAAAACAGACGGACGACTATATCCGAAAAGTGGACGAGATTGCCAAGGAAAAAGAACAAGAGATTATGGAAGTGTAAAAAAGAAACCCTCTTGCCCGCAGGAGGGTTTCTTTTTTTGGATATTATCGCTCCGGTTACGACGCATAGCTGCATGTATGGTAAAATAAGTTGGAAGAAGCGATATGGGGGATTTTGCATGGCACAAAAACAGTGGTTCTGGCAGTCGAAAGGGACAGGAGAAGTGGTCATCTCAGACGAATGTATTCCTGTACATATTGCCATCATAATGGATGGAAACGGACGCTGGGCAAAAAAAAGAGCGTTGCCCCGAATCGCCGGGCACAACGAGGGCATGAAAAAGGTTCGTGAAATTACCAGAACAGCCAACCGTCTTGGCGTGAAGGTATTAACCCTTTATGCTTTTTCGACAGAAAATTGGAAGCGTCCAAAAATAGAAGTCGATTTCTTAATGAAATTGCCGGAAGAATTTTTATCTACATTTTTACCGGAACTAATGGAAGAAAACGTGCGGGTCGAAATGATTGGTGACATGGAGCAGCTGCCTGGCCACACAAAACGGGCCGTTCAAAACGCCATCGATCAAACGGCTTCAAATGACGGACTTATTTTAAATTTCGCCTTAAATTATGGAAGCAGAAACGAGCTCGTACAAGCTGTGCGTTCGATGGCAGCCGACGTAAAGGCAGGCCGTTTGAGTGATCAGGATATAACAGATGAAACGGTGTCACAATATTTAATGACCAGCCATCTACCTGAGCCGGATCTGCTCATTCGAACAAGCGGTGAACACCGCCTGAGTAACTTTATGCTCTGGCAGCTTGCTTATACAGAGTTTTTCTTTACGGATGTCCTGTGGCCGGATTTCTCTGAGAAGCATCTTTTAGAAGCAGTGGCTTCTTATCAAAAAAGATCAAGGCGGTTTGGCGGTTTATCGCAATGAAAACGGTGGAGGATTATTTATCATGAAGCAAAGAATCATCACAGGAATGATTGCGGCAGCCGCATTTTTGCCAATCGTTTTAATCGGCGGTTTGCCTTTTCTCATTCTTGTTTATTTGATGAGCGCAGTTGCTGTAATAGAAGCGCTAAAAATGAAAGGCATATCGGCTCTATCGTTTCCCGGCATGCTATCGGTTTTGCTCTCATTTGTTGTTGCGGCTCCTCAGCGCAACGGGGTAGACTGGCAGCTTTTCGGCATGGAAAAAGTGGATCTCCTTGTGTTATTTATTCTTCTTTTTCTCGTTAATACAGTAATGACAAAAAATCATTTTACATTTGATGATGCGGCCTATTGTATTTTACTTCCTTTATATATTGGATTTGGCTTTCATTATTTACTTGAAACAAGAGAAGCCGGCGTCATGTTTGTCTTTTTTGCGCTTATTTTAACGTGGGCAACGGATTCGGGCGCTTACTTCATCGGCCGTTCATTTGGGAAAAAAAAGCTCTGGCCGGAGATCAGCCCGAATAAAACAACAGCGGGCTTTTACGGAGGTATTGGTTCAGCTGTCGCTACGGCGCTGATCTTTTTATTTATTCTTGACTTCGGGGCGCCAGCCTGGTGGGTACTGTTATCAGCGGCCGTGCTTTCCGTTGCAGGACAGATTGGTGATTTAGCTGAATCAGCACTAAAGCGCCATTACAATGTAAAAGACTCAGGCAAATTATTGCCGGGCCACGGCGGCATTTTAGACCGGACAGACAGCTGGCTGTTTGTCTTCCCGCTGCTTCACGTGCTTCAACTATTGTAAGGGGATGATGTATTGAAAACGATCAATTTGTTAGGGGCCACTGGATCGATCGGGCTGCAGACACTGGATATTATCCGCAATCATCCAGCGTCTTTCCGGTTATCTTCTTTTTCCGCTGGGCGACAGGAAAAAGCCGCTGAAGCGATTATTCGCGAATTTAAGCCGAAGCTTGTATCCGTTGTGGAAAAAGAAACAGCTGAGCGACTGCAGCTGTCGTATCCCGATGTAAAAGTCCTGTATGGGAAAGACGGGCTTGAAGCGGTTGCGGTGGACGGAGCGGCAGATACGCTTGTGAACGCCGTGATTGGAAGCGTTGGGCTTGAACCGACGCTTAAAGCCATCGAAGCGGGAAAAAACATCGCCATTGCGAACAAGGAAACACTCGTAACAGCGGGCCATATTGTGACAGAAGCGGCCCAAAAAGCCGGTGTTGAATTGCTGCCGGTCGACAGTGAGCATTCGGCAATCTTTCAAAGCCTGCAAGGTGAAAAGGCCAAAAACATCAGCCGTCTCATTTTAACGGCTTCAGGCGGCAGCTTTCGCGACAGAAAAAGAGAAGAGCTGCAGGACGTCACAGTGGAAGAAACATTAAATCATCCAAACTGGTCAATGGGAGCGAAAATTACGGTTGATTCTGCTACAATGATGAATAAGGGGCTTGAGGTGATTGAAGCTCACTGGCTGTTTAACTTGCCTTATGAACAAATCGATGTCTTGCTTCATCGCGAAAGCATTATTCATTCAATGGTCGAGTTTCATGACCGGTCTGTTATGGCACAGCTTGGGTCGCCAGATATGCGTGTTCCCATTCAATACGCCTTGACGTGGCCGGACCGGCTGCCGCTTCAGGGTACGAAGCAGCTGGACCTGGCAGAGATCGGCCAGCTTCATTTTCAAAAAATGGACTTCGGCCGTTATCGAATGCTTCATCTTGCATATGAAGCAGGAAAAACAGGCGGCACAATGCCGGCTGTGATGAATGCGGCAAACGAAGAAGCCGTTGCCGCTTTTCTCGACCGGAAGTTATCATTTCTTCAAATTGAAGAAGCGGTTGAACGGGCAATGGAAAACCATACGTCTATTGCAGCGCCAGACCTCGGAGCAATTTTAGAAGCAGATTTACAGGCAAGAGCAACAGTACGCTCACTTTTACGATAAAAGGTGGTTAGACTTACTTGAATACAGTGATAGCGTTTATCGTTATATTTGGATCGCTTGTGTTTTTTCATGAATTGGGCCACTACCTTTTTGCCAAGCGCGCGGGCATTTTATGCCGGGAATTTGCGATTGGCATGGGACCGAAAGTGTTTGCACATAAAAAAGGGGAAACAGTGTGGACATTCCGGCTGCTTCCAATTGGCGGCTACGTGAGAATGGCCGGAGAAGACCCTGAAATGACCGAACTAAAAGCCGGTCAGCGAATTGGCGTTGTGTTCAACGAACAAGGAGAAGCGGTTAATCTTATCGTGAATGGAAGAGATCGCTTTAAGGATGCCAGAGTCATTGAAATTGAACGTGCGGATCTAGAGCATGAGTTGTCGATTACAGGATATGAAGAAGGCGAAGAAAACGCAACAACATTTCGGGTCCATCGCGAAGCTTTAATGACTGAAAACCAGCTGAGCACACAGATCGCGCCGTACGATAGACAATTCAACTCCAAAACACTTCCGCAGCGGGCGATGGCTATTTTTGCAGGCCCATTGTTTAACTTTATTTTGGCACTGATCATTTTCGTCGTTCTGGCGATGATACAAGGAATTCCAACGAATGAACCGAGCCTCGGTGAAGTGATCAACGAAGGGGCTGCCGTGGAAGCCGGTTTGAAGGAAGGGGACCGTGTCGTTTCGATTAATGGGAACAGCATGAACTCCTGGGAAGAAATTGTCACGGTTATTCAACAAAGCCCCGGCGAAGAATTGACGTTTGAGATTGACCGGGATGGAGAACAGCTGACAGTTCCAGTGACGCCGACCACTGAAGAAGCAGAAGGCAAAGCATTTGGGCGGATCGGTGTGTACAGCCCATTTGAACATTCTATTTTAGGCGCATTCACGTATGGAGCGAAGGAAGTTTACAATTGGACAAAGCTTATTTTTGAAGTGCTGGGCACGATTTTGACTGGCCAGTTCTCCATAGATGATTTGTCCGGACCGGTCGGGATTTATGTATCAACGGACACTGTTGCACAATCAGGTATTTTAAATCTGGCAAAATGGGCAGGGGTATTGAGTATTAATCTCGGCATTATGAACTTGCTTCCGCTTCCTGCGCTGGATGGCGGGCGCCTTATGTTCTTTCTTTACGAAGCGGTCCGTGGCAAGCCTGTGGACCGGCAAATGGAAGGCATGGTTCATTTTGTTGGATTTGCTCTTTTAATGCTGCTGATGATTGTCGTTACATGGAATGATATTCAGCGATTCTTTTTACAATAACTTTCATATTATTTTAGTCGAGGTGCGATTGAATGAAACAAAGCAGAACGTTAATTCCAACAATGCGGGAAGTGCCATCTGATGCAGAAGTAAAAAGCCATCAGCTGCTTCTCCGCGCCGGCTTTATCCGGCAAAATGCAAGCGGTGTGTACAGCTATTTGCCGCTTGGAAAGAAAATGCTCCGCTTAGTAGAAGAAATTGTGCGTGAAGAAATGGACGACGCGGGCGCCGTAGAACTTCTGATGCCAGCATTGCAGCAGGCAGAGCTCTGGCAGGAATCAGGTCGCTGGCAAACGTACGGACCGGAATTGATGCGCTTAAAAGATCGTCATTCACGCGAGTTTGCACTCGGCGCTACGCACGAAGAAGTCATTACAGCGCTTGTTCGCGATGAGGTTAAATCGTATAAGCGACTGCCGCTGACACTGTATCAAATTCAAACAAAGTTCCGCGACGAAAAGCGGCCGCGTTTTGGTTTGCTTCGCGGCCGGGAGTTTGTGATGAAGGATGCGTACTCTTTTCATTCCTCGCAGGAAAGCCTGGATGAAGTGTATAACCGTCTGTATACGGCCTACTCGAATATCTTCCGCCGCTGTGGGTTAAACTTCCGTGCCGTTATTGCCGATTCAGGCGCCATGGGCGGAAAAGATACTCACGAGTTTATGGTGCTATCTGAAATTGGGGAAGACACCATTGCGTATTCCGATACGTCCGATTATGCGGCCAATGTAGAAATGGCGCCGGTCGTTACGGTGTATGAAAAAAGCAGTGAAGCGGAAAAACCGCTTGAGAAAGTGGAAACACCGGATTCAAAAACCATTCAAGCGGTCGGTGAGTTGTTACATGTACCGGATACACAGTGCATCAAAACACTCGTCTTTAAAGTGGATGAAGAACTGGTCGTTGTGCTTGCGCGTGGTGATCATGAGATTAACGATATTAAATTAAAAAATGCATTGAATGCTAAAACAGTCGAAATGGCTGGCGAAGAAGAAGCAGCCAACTTATTCGGCGCTTCATTTGGCTCACTCGGACCGGTTGGACTGCCGGAGGGCGTTAAAATCATTGCCGACCAGGCGGTGGCGTCTATGGTGAACATCGTTTGCGGTGCGAATGAAGACGGTTGGCATTATATAAATGCCAATCTGGCACGTGATTTTTCAGTTACACAATATGAAGACCTCCGCTTTATTTTAGAGGGAGATCCGTCTCCAGATGGCGAAGGGCAAATTCAATTTGCAAAAGGCATTGAAGTCGGTCACATTTTTAAGCTGGGCACACGCTACAGCGAGGCGATGAACGCTGTGTATTTAGATGAAAATGGACGCACGCAGCCAATGATTATGGGCTGCTACGGAATCGGTGTTTCACGGATCATCGCCGCGATGGCGGAAGAATTTAATGATGAAAAAGGGTTTGTGTGGCCTGTTGATTTGGCACCATTTGATGCGCACGTGATTCCGGTAAACGTAAAAGACGAGGCACAGGTAAAAGCGGCAGACGAGATTTATGCTGCTCTGCGCTCGGCCGGGATGACGGCACTTCTTGATGACCGCGCTGAGCGGGCTGGCGTTAAGTTTACAGACAGTGATTTAATCGGGCTGCCAATCCGGATTACAGCCGGCAAAAAAGCGGCGGACGGCATTGTGGAAGTGAAGGTCCGCAAAACGGGTGACGTGATCGAAGCTTCTGTCAATGATATTGTACAGGTAGTGCGTGATCTGCAGGCGGCACGTTAAAATGAAAAAGGATGACCGGCTACGGCCGCTCATCCTTTTCTGTGTAAGGAGGAATTCAAATGAAGGAAGAAGGATCAAGCGGGCGCAGCCGTTTTTTGATATTGCTTGACCAGCTTCGGCTGAAAGAAGATGCCGTTGTTCGCCATTTTGATCAAACGGAAATAAAGAAACTGACCGTATTAAAGCAGGAGAAAAAGTGGCATTTTGTTTTTTCCGCGCCAGCGCTTATTCCGTGCAGCGTCATTGTGAGGTTTGCTGATGCGTTAACGAGCACCTTTTCTCCATTTGCGTCTGTGACGTTTTCAATCGAAATAGAAGACCGGACGTGTACGCCGGATTATATTACAGACTACTGGTCTTATTGTGTCCGCCAGCTTGATGGAATTGCACCTCCGCTCTTAGCTGCGCTGAATAATCAAAAACCGGAGGTGTCAGGAACAAAGTTTGTCATTCGGACACAAAATGAAATGGAAGGCATGGCGCTGAAAAACAAATATGGCCGCCGCATTTGTGATGTATATGAGAGCCTGGGCTTTCCGCCGCTCACATTTGATATTCAGCTTTCTGAAAAAGAACAAAACGATGACTACGAAAAGTTTTTAGAAGAAAAGCGTCAGGAAGATGCAGAGCGAGCACGGCAAGCTGTGATTGATATGCAAAACCGGGCGAAGGACCAGGACACGGCTTCAGAAGATTCCGGCCCTGTCACAATCGGCTACACGATTAAGCCGGATGCCGAATTTAAAAAGCTGGAAGAAATTATGGATGAAGAGCGCCGCATTGCGTCTGAAGGCTTTATATTCGATGCAGAAACGAAAGAGCTGCGCAGCGGACGAACGCTATTAACATTCAAAATCACTGATTATACGGATTCATTAATGGTGAAGATGTTTTCGCGGGATAAAGAAGACGCCGCGACATTTAACCGGGTGAAAAAAGGCATGTGGGTTCGCGTTCGCGGCTCTGTGCAAAATGATACATTCGTGCGTGATCTTGTGATGATCGCCAATGATATTAATGAAATTCGGTCGCCTATGCGTGAAGACACAGCGGAGAAAAAACGGGTAGAGCTTCACCTGCACTCCCCGATGAGCCAGATGGACGCCGTTTCCTCCGTTAGTGCACTTGTCAGCCAGGCGAAAAAATGGGGTCATTCGGCGATTGCGATTACCGATCATGCGGTTGCGCAATCCTTTCCTGAAGCATACAGTGCCGGTAAGAAAAATGGCGTGAAAATTTTATATGGAATGGAAGCCAACCTTGTGGATGACGGCGTGCCGATTGCGTACGAAGATGCGGACCGGGAGCTTGCGACTGAAACATACGTTGTGTTTGACGTTGAAACGACCGGCCTTTCTGCTGTGTATGACACGATCATTGAGCTCGCGGCAGTGAAAATAAAAGATGGCGATATTATTGACCGGTTTGAACGGTTTGCCAATCCGCATCATCCTCTTTCTGCGACAACGATTGAATTAACGGGCATCACAGACGAAATGGTCCGGGATGCGCCAGATGTAGATGAAGCGCTTCGGGATTTCAAGGAATGGGCGGGGGATGACATTCTTGTTGCCCATAATGCTTCGTTTGATATGGGCTTTATTCAAACAGGCTATGAAAAATACGGAATTGGCCGAACCGCAAGTCCCGTTATTGATACGCTTGAATTAGCCCGGCTGCTTTACCCGGATATGAAAAACCACCGCTTGAATACGCTCGCGAAAAAATTCGATGTAGAATTAACGCAGCATCACCGTGCGATCTATGATGCAGAAGCAACGGGCTATATTTTATTGAAGCTGCTAAAGGACGCTGAGGAAAAAGGCATTAAAAAGCATAATGAGTTCAACAATTATATGGGTGAAGGCGGAGCATACAAACGGGCCCGGCCTTACCATTGCACGATTCTGGCTCAAAATGCAGAAGGACTGAAAAACTTATTTAAGCTTGTATCGCTTTCGCATATCAATTATTTTTACCGCGTGCCGCGCATTCCGCGATCGGTTTTGCAAAAGCACCGTACGGGTCTTTTGATCGGCTCCGGCTGCAATAAAGGGGAAGTATTCGAAGCGATGATGCAAAAAGGAATGGACGAAGCGCGCAGAGCGGCAGAATTTTATGATTATCTGGAAGTGCAGCCGAAAGCGGTGTACGCTCCGTTAATTGATATGGAGCTTGTCCGCGATGAAGCTGGAATGGAAGACATTATCGGGAACATTCTTAAAGTGGGAGACGAGCAGAAGAAGCTCGTTGTCGCAACCGGAAATGTTCACTATTTAAACGAAGAAGATAAAATTTACCGTCACATTTTAATTTCATCTATGGGCGGCGCGAACCCATTAAACCGGCAGACGCTTCCGGATGTGCATTTCCGCTCAACAGATGAAATGCTGGATGCTTTCGCGTTTTTAGGAAAAGAAAAAGCGCATGAGATTGTGGTCGAGAACACGAACAAAATCGCTGATATGATTGAAGACGTGAAGCCGATCAAGGATGATTTGTATACGCCGAAAATCGAAGGCGCCGACGAAGAAATGCGGGAAATGAGCTATGGCATGGCGAGAAGAATTTACGGCGATGAGCTGCCGGAAATCGTCGAAGCACGGCTGGAAAAAGAATTAAAAAGCATCATCGGCCACGGGTTTGCGGTTATTTACTTGATTTCGCACAAGCTCGTGAAAAAATCGCTCGATGATGGCTACCTCGTCGGTTCACGGGGGTCGGTCGGTTCTTCCTTTGTCGCTACGATGACTGAAATTACGGAAGTGAATCCACTGCCGCCGCATTACGTTTGTCCGGAATGCAAAAAATCAGAGTTCTTCGATGACGGGTCGGTCGGCTCAGGATTTGATCTGCCGGATAAAGACTGTCCGGACTGTGACATTCCGTTTAGAAAAGACGGGCACGATATACCATTTGAAACGTTTCTTGGCTTTAAAGGAGACAAAGTGCCGGATATTGATTTGAACTTCTCCGGTGAATATCAGCCGCGTGCGCACAACTACACGAAGGAATTGTTCGGGGAAGAGTATGTATTCCGTGCGGGAACAATTGGCACGGTGGCAGAAAAAACAGCCTATGGCTACGTGAAAAAGTATGCGGAAGAATACACGAAGCAATACCGGAGCGCGGAGGTAGACCGACTCGTGTCAGGCTGCACCGGGGTCAAGCGAACAACAGGCCAGCATCCGGGCGGCATCATCGTTGTGCCTGACTATATGGACATTTTTGATTTTTCACCGATTCAATACCCGGCCGATTCGGATAAATCGGAGTGGAAAACCACTCATTTTGATTTTCATTCCATTCACGATAACCTGCTGAAGCTTGATATTCTCGGACACGACGACCCGACGGTAATCCGGATGCTGCAGGACCTATCAGGGATTGATCCGAAAACGATCCCGACCGATGATCCGGAAGTAATGAAAATTTTCAGCGGCACCGAATCACTCGGTGTCACGCAAGAGCAAATTATGTGTAAGACCGGCACGCTCGGCATTCCCGAATTCGGCACGCGGTTCGTCCGCCAGATGCTAGAAGAAACAAAGCCGACGACGTTTTCAGAGCTCGTGCAGATTTCAGGTTTGTCACACGGCACAGATGTATGGCTTGGCAATGCGCAGGAGCTTATTCAAAAAGGCATTTGCCAGCTGTCCGATGTGATCGGCTGCCGGGATGATATTATGGTGTACTTGATTTATCAGGGGCTTGATCCCGCGTTTGCCTTTAAAATTATGGAGTCGGTCCGTAAAGGAAAAGGACTGTCAGACGAGATGGAAGATGAAATGCGCAAAAATGAAGTGCCGGAATGGTACATTGATTCCTGCAAAAAAATCAAGTACATGTTTCCAAAGGCACACGCCGCTGCCTACGTGCTGATGGCGGTGCGGATTGCTTATTTTAAAGTTCATCTGCCGCTGCTTTATTATGCGGCGTACTTCACCGTACGGGCGGAGGATTTTGACATTGACGTCATGTCGAAGGGGTCCTCGGCGATTAAAGCGCTGCTACAGGAAATTAATGCGAAAGGGCTTGACGCATCGCCGAAGGAAAAGAACCTCATGACTGTGCTCGAACTGGCATTAGAAATGGTAGAACGAGGCTTTACGTTTAAAAAGGTCGATTTATACCGCTCCAGTGCCGATGAGTTTGTCATTGATGGCGACTCTCTTATTCCGCCTTTTAATGCGCTGCCGGGACTTGGCACAAATGCCGCTAAAAATATTGTGGCTTCCCGGGCGAATGGTGAATTCCTTTCAAAAGAGGATTTGCAGCAGCGCGGCAAGGTGTCCAAAACAATCATGGAGTATTTGGACAAAATGGGCTGTTTAAACGAGCTGCCTGACCAAAATCAGCTTTCATTATTTTGATGAGCGTTTGCACAAAGCCTTTGTTTATGGTATCCTTGAAGATGGAAATTGCATGATAACTCTCTTCGAAAGAGTGGGCCGCCCCCACTCTTTCGTGTTTGTTGCGGGGATGTTCCGAAACAAATTCTTTCATGCGGGAGGATAAACATGAGTAAAATTATTGAAACGGTCGAGCACATTGCCGCACCTATTATTGAAGACTTGAATCTCGAATTGGTTGAAGTAGAGTACGTAAAAGAAGGTAAAAATTGGTTTTTGAGGGTGTATATCGACAAAGAAGGCGGCATTGATATTGAAGAATGTGCCGTTGTGAGTGAAAAGGTCAGCGAGCAGCTTGATGCACTTGATCCCGACCCGATTCCACATAACTACTTTCTGGAAGTTTCATCGCCTGGTGCGGAACGTCCATTAAAAAAGCAGGAAGATTTCGAACGCGCCGTCGGCAAGCACGTGAATGTAAAGCTGTATGAGCCGCTCGAAGGCGAAAAAATGTATGAAGGCACTCTTCTTTCCTTTGAGGAGGATGAACTGACAGTCGAATACATGATCAAAACACGAAAAAAACAAATCTCCATTCCGCTAGAAAAAGTGGCAAAAGCGCGTCTCGCTGTCACATTTTAAAAAAATTTAATAAGATATGAATGTAAGGAGGCTTTTCAGCCAATGAGCTCAGAATTATACGATGCCCTTCTTTATCTTGAAAAAGAAAAGGGTATTGAACGCAACCTACTAATTGAAGCAATCGAAGCGGCTCTTGTATCTGCTTATAAACGCAACTTTAACCAGGCACAAAATGTCCGTGTTGACTTGAACCTTGAAGGCGGCTCGATGCGTGTATTTGCGCGCAAGGAAGTGGTGGATGAAGTATTTGATTCCCGGCTTGAGCTTGCCCTTGCGGATGCGGTGCAGGTGAATCCGGCGTATGAAATCGGTGATGTTGTGGAAATGGAAGTCACACCGAAGGACTTCGGCCGCATCGCTGCTCAGGCAGCCAAGCAGGTTGTGACGCAGCGTGTACGTGAAGCTGAGCGCGGTATTATTTATTCCGAGTTTATCGACCGTGAAGAAGATATTATGACCGGTATCGTCCAGCGCCAGGATTCCCGCTTTATATACGTCAGCCTTGGGAAAATCGAGGCATTGCTGCCGCAGGCGGAACAAATGGCGAATGAAACCTACAAGCCCCATGACCGCATTAAAGTCTTTATTACCAAGGTCGAACGGACAACAAAGGGCCCGCAAATTTACGTATCCCGCACACATCCAGGTTTGCTGAAGCGTTTATTTGAGATCGAAGTGCCTGAAATCTTCGACGGCACAGTGGAAATCCGCTCCGTTTCACGTGAAGCAGGCGACCGTTCAAAAATTTCCGTTCATGCTGAAAATCCTGAAGTAGATCCGATTGGCGCATGTGTTGGACCAAAAGGAAACCGGGTGCAGGCGATTGTCAACGAATTAAAAGGCGAAAAAATTGATATCGTTGAATGGTCCGAAGACCCAGTGGTTTTTGTCGCGAATGCATTAAGCCCGGCGAAGGTGCTGGAAGTAAACGTAGATGAAGAAAACAAAGCAACAACCGTCATTGTGCCTGATTATCAATTATCACTCGCAATCGGAAAACGCGGTCAAAATGCGCGTCTGGCTGCCAAGCTGACCGGCTGGAAAATTGACATTAAAAGCGAAACGGATGCCCGGGAAGCCGGTTTGTATCCAGGAGCAAACACAGTGCAGGATGATGAGATCGAATCATCGGATGCCAGCGATAACCTTGAAGATTTCTTTTCGGAAGAAATTGAATAAGGAGGCCCTTCACAATGCCGATACCTAAAAAGATTCCGCTTCGAAAATGTGCGGCAACCGGTGAAATGAAGCCGAAAAAAGAAATGATCCGCATCGTCCGTTCAAAAGAAGGCGACGTTTCTGTTGATCCAACAGGCAAAAAAGCTGGACGCGGGACGTATGTTTCCAAAACGAAGGAAGCAGTCGAAGCAGCAAAAAAGAAAAATGTTCTGGCAAGGCAGCTGAGTGCGGAAGTACCGGCATCGATTTACGATGAACTGCTGGAAATCGTGTTGAAAGGCGAAAGCTAATATGACGGTTTATCCATGGGCATCGTTTCTGGGGCTGGCCAACCGTGCCGGAAAGCTGATTACCGGAGAAGAAATGACAGTAAAAGAAATACAGCGCGGAAATGCAAAGCTTATTCTTTTATCAGAAGATGCATCACGCAATACGGAAAAGAAAATAACGGATAAAGCATCTTTTTACAAGGTGCCGGTGTGCCGCGTGGAAAATCGCGAAATACTCGGACAGGCAATTGGCAAGGAATCACGTGTCGTTGTCGCTGTGGTAGACACCGGATTTGCTAAAAAGTTAAAAACGCTTATCGACGGGGAATGACAGAAACCAATCTGTCATGACAAGGAGGCTGTTTACATTTGAATAATAAACCAACAAATCAACAATCAAGCACAAATAAACCAGCAGGAAACCGCGGACCGGCAAAGCCAAAGCCAACCGGTTCAAAACCAGGCCAGCAAAAGCAGGGTCAGGGCGGTGCACGTGGCGGTTCAAGACCAGGCTCACGCGGCATCAATGGCGGCCCGCGCGGCAAAGGCCGTTCAGGTCAGCGTAAAGGCGCACCAAAGCAGCCGATTCCAGTGAAAAAGAAAGAAATTCCAGAAAAAATCGTTTTTTCTGGCTCGTTAACGGTTGCTGAACTAGCGAAGAAAATGAACGTTGAGCCATCTGATGTGATTAAAAAGCTCTTTATGCTTGGCGTCATGGCCACAATCAATCAAGAGCTTGACAAAGATGCGATTGAACTCGTAGCCAGCGAGTTTAATGTAGAAGTTGAAGAAGAGATCTTAATTGATAAAGCGGACCTGGAAACGTATTTTGAAGAAGAAGACACGGATGGCAATGTAATTGAACGTCCGGCTGTTGTGACGATTATGGGTCACGTCGATCACGGGAAAACAACATTGCTTGATTCGGTCCGTAACACGAAGGTCACTGAAGGAGAAGCCGGCGGTATCACACAGCATATCGGTGCATACCAGGCAGAAACAAACGGAAAGAAAATCACCTTCCTTGATACACCAGGACATGCTGCGTTTACAACAATGCGTGCCCGTGGAGCAAAAGTGACGGATATTACGATTCTTGTTGTCGCTGCAGATGATGGTGTTATGCCGCAGACAGTTGAAGCGATCAACCACGCCAAAGCTGCAGAAGTGCCAATTATCGTAGCGGTGAATAAAATTGACAAGCCGGGCGCCAATCCGGATCGTGTGATGCAGGAACTGACGGAACATGGACTTGTACCTGAAGCATGGGGCGGCGAAACCATTTTCGTGCCAATGTCTGCAAAGCATGGCGAAGGAATTGACACACTGCTTGAAATGATTCTTCTTGTAGCAGAAGTAGAAGAATTAAAAGCAGATCCGAAGCGTAAAGCAATGGGGACGGTTATTGAAGCCGAGCTTGATAAAGGCCGCGGTTCTGTTGCGACATTGCTCGTGCAAAATGGAACATTAAATGTGGGCGATCCAATTGTAGTTGGGAACACATTTGGCCGCGTACGTGCCATGGTCAACGACATTGGCCGCCGTGTAAAAACAGCAGGTCCATCAACACCGGTTGAAATTACAGGCTTAAGCGATGTGCCACTCGCCGGCGACCGTTTTGTTGTATTCGAAGATGAGAAAACAGCTCGTCAAATCGGGGAATCCCGTGCACAGGATGCCCTTCAGGCGCAGCGCAGCGAGAAAACAAAGGTAAGCCTTGATAACTTGTTTGAACACATGAAGCAAGGGGAAATGAAAGACTTAAACATCGTCTTAAAAGCAGACGTACAAGGGTCTGTTGAAGCTGTTGCTGCAGCTCTTCAGAAAATTGAAGTCGAAGGCGTAAATGTCAAGATTATTCATACAGGCGCTGGAGCGATCACGGAGTCCGATATTATTTTGGCATCCGCTTCTAATGCGATTGTCATCGGCTTTAACGTTCGTCCTGATGTGAATGCAAAACGCACAGCGGAAGCAGAAGAAGTTGAAGTACGTCTGCACCGTATTATTTACAAGGTCATTGAAGAGATTGAAGCGGCGATGAAAGGAATGCTTGATCCGGAATTTGAAGAAAAAATTATCGGACAGGCTGAAGTGCGCCAAACATTTAAAGTGTCTAAAATCGGCACCATTGCGGGAAGCTATGTAACAGAAGGCAAAATCACGCGTGATTCAGGCGTTCGATTGATTCGTGACGGCATCGTGATCTTCGAAGGTGAAGTAGATGCACTGAAACGCTTTAAAGATGATGCAAAAGAAGTTGCGCAAGGGTACGAGTGCGGAATTACAGTTCGCGGCTTTAACGATGTAAAAGAAGGCGACATCATTGAAGCGTTCATCGAACAGGAAATCGAGCGCAAGTAACCTTCGCCCCAAGGAGTGAAAAGGATGTCAATGCGTTCGAATCGTGTTGCAGAGCAAATGAAAAAAGAATTAACGGAGATCTTAAGCCGTAAAGTAAAAGATCCCCGTATCGGGTTTTTGACCGTGACGGATGTAGAGGTGACGGGCGACTTACAGCAGGCGACTGTGTACATTACAGTGCTTGGCGGTGAAGAAGAACGGGAAGGGACATTAAAGGCCCTCGCGAAAGCAAAAGGGTTTATCCGTTCAGAGCTCGGTACGCGAATCCGTCTCCGTAAAACACCGGAGCTGATGTTTGAATTCGACGAGTCGGTTGCCTATGGCAATAAAATCGACACGCTCTTAAGAGAACTGAAAGATTCAGATCCATCATAATGAAAAAGCGCCTTACAAAGCGGCGGAGCGATTCCGCTGCTTGAAAAGGCGCTTTTTTCTTTACGACGACATGGACAGGAGGAAAACGGCATGAATGGCATTTTGCCGCTTTGGAAAGAAAAAGGCATGACCTCGCATGATTGTGTATTTAAAGCGAGAAAAATATTACGAACAAAAAAAGTCGGGCACACGGGGACTCTTGATCCCGATGTAGAAGGCGTACTGCCCTTATGCATTGGACATGCAACGAGGCTGGCAGAATACATTACAGACAGCGGAAAGACGTACGTGGCAGAGGTGGCGATTGGGACGTCGACAGAAACCGAGGATGCCTCTGGAGCGGTCCTTGATCAAAAAAAGGTGGAGAAACCTATTTCTGAGACTAGCTTGCAGGACGTGCTGAACAGCTTAATAGGTGACATCGAACAAACACCGCCCATGTATTCGGCGGTGAAAGTGAACGGCCGCCGTTTGTACGAATACGCCCGGGCCGGCGAAACAGTCGAACGCCCATCCAGAATAGTCTCGATTTATCAACTCGAACAAATCAGCGAGATGGAATACAAAAACGGTGAAGTGCGCTTTTCTATTCGGGTCGTATGCGGAAAAGGAACGTATATCCGAACGCTTGCTGTGATGATCGGCGAAAAACTCGGCTATCCTGCTCACATGTCCAAGCTTGTGCGGACAGAATCGGGCGGCTTTACACAAAAGGACTGCGTGACACTTGGTGAAATGGCCGACTTACTGCCGGAATCCATGTTGAAGCCAGTAGAGACGGCGATTTCTCATTTGCCGAAGTGGCATGTCCATGATAAAGTAGCTGTAATGATTCAAAATGGAGCTGTACTTGAGATGCCGGCTGATTGGCCCTTACAGGCGCAGGAGGCTGCTGTGTTTTTAAACGGGTCTTTTTTAGCTATTTACCGGATTCATCCTGAGAAGGAAGGGAAAATCAAGCCGGTTAAAGTCATGCCACAATGATAGAAGGACAGGTGTGAACATATGGAAGTGATGATGCTTCGCCATCCGCACAATTATAAAAAAGAAGAATTCGAGCCAATGGCCCTTGCACTTGGTTTTTTTGACGGTGTGCACAAAGGCCATCAGCAGGTGATGCTGTCAGCGAAAAAAACAGCAGAAGAAAAGGGATGGAAAAGTGCGGTGATGACATTTGACCCGCACCCATCGGTTGTTCTTGGCCGGAAGCACCGGCACATCCGTCATATCACACCGCTTGAAGAAAAAAAGCGGCTGATTCAGGAGATGGGAATCGACTATTTGTTTATCGTCCGGTTTACATCTGACTTTGCTGCGCTTGAGCCGCAGCAATTTGTTGATCAGTTCATCATCGGCTTAAATGCCCGGCATGTGACAGCCGGCTTTGATTATACATACGGCCGTCTCGGCAAAGGAACAATGGACACACTTATGTTTCATTCCCGCGGTGAGTTCACCTATACAGCTGTTCAAAAGCTTGCGATTGATCAGGAAAAGGTCAGCTCAACCAAAATAAGAGAGCTGCTGTCAGAAGGTCTTGTCCGTGATGCATCGGATCTGTTAGGCCGTCCATACCGCCTGCATGGAACGATTATTCACGGAGATAAGCGCGGACGGAAAATCGGCTTTCCGACGGCTAACATCGAACCGGCGGATGATTACTTTTTGCCGATGACAGGTGTATACGCTGTGAAAATCCGTGTGCAGGATGAATGGCACGAAGGTGTGTGCAATGTAGGGTATCGTCCCACGTTTAAAAGCCCGGACGAGCCGGTTTTATCCATCGAGGTGCATATTTTTCACTACTCAGGAGATATTTATGGGGAAGAGGTCGAAGTGGACTGGTTTATCCGGCTGCGCGGCGAGCAAAAGTTTAACGGAATAGAAGAATTAACCGCGCAGATTGAACGAGACAAACAAGCAGCTGTCCAATTCTTCGACAGCAAACGTCTTGACGGAAAGAGCTAAGTTTCGTATAATAAACAGTGCTTGACATTTTGAACCGCTGCTCGGCATTGCGATTCTCCAACGCATGCTCGGCCGTCGGGGATGAAACACATTTAAAGGAGGAAATACAAAATGGCATTATCACAAGAACGCAAAAACGAACTAATTCAGGAGTACAGAACACACGAAAGCGACACTGGTTCTCCAGAAGTGCAAATCGCTGTATTAACTGAACAAATCAACACGCTGAATGACCACTTACGTACGCATAAAAAAGATCACCATTCACGTCGTGGTCTATTGAAAATGGTCGGCCGCCGTCGTAACTTGCTTTCATACCTTCGTAACAAGGATGTAGCTCGTTACCGCGAGTTGATCCAAAAACTTGGCTTACGCCGGTAATTCACGATAAAGCGGGATTTTTCCCGCTTTTTTGTTAGGAAAAAAACGTATATGTAAATAACTTTTGAAATAAAGAGAGGTGCAACTAAATGGAACAAGGAAAGCAAACATTTTCCATTGACTGGGCAGGACGCGAACTTACAGTAGAAGTTGGCCAAATCGCCAAACAAGCAAACGGTTCAGCTCTTATCCGCTATGGCGATACGGTTGTTCTAAGCGCTGCAACGGCGTCAAAGGAACCGAAAGCCGTGGATTTTTTCCCGTTAACGGTGAACTACGAAGAGCGTTTGTACGCTGCAGGTAAAATCCCAGGCGGATTCATCAAGCGTGAAGGCCGCCCGAGTGAAAAAGCAACGCTTGCAAGCCGGTTAATTGACCGCCCTATTCGTCCGCTTTTCCCAGATGGCTTCCGCAACGAAATTCAAGTGATCAGCATGGTCATGAGTGTCGATCAAAATTGTTCTTCTGAAATGGCTGCCATGTTCGGTTCATCACTTGCACTATCCGTATCTGATATTCCATTTGACGGACCGATTGCCGGTGTAAACGTTGGCCGTATCAATGGAGAATTTGTCATCAATCCAAATGTTGATCAAATCGAGCAAAGTGATATTGATTTAACGGTTGCCGGTACAAAAGAAGCCATTAACATGGTGGAAGCGGCAGCAAACGAAGTACCGGAAGACATCATGCTTGAAGCGATCATGTTCGGTCATGAAGAAATCAAGCGCTTGATTGCCTTCCAGGAAGAAATTGTTGCAGCAATGGGCAAAGAAAAACGTGAAGTGGCTCTTTACGAAAACGACAAAGTGCTGGAAGCGAAAATCCGTGCGATGTGCGAGGCGGACATGAAGCAAGCGATTCAAACTGCTGAAAAACATGCGCGTGAAGAAGCCATCACCGAAGTGAAAAACGCGGTGAAAGAAGCACTCGTGTCGGAAGGCGAAGAAGAATCACTTGGTGAAGCATCCGCCATTCTAGATAAAATGGTGAAAGAAGAAGTTCGCCGTTTAATTACAGTAGAAAAAATCCGTCCGGACGGCCGTAAAATCGACGAAATCCGTCCGTTGGCGTCTGAAACAACACTCCTTCCGCGTACGCACGGATCTGCGATGTTTACACGCGGACAAACACAAGTGTTGAGCATTGCAACGCTTGGTGCGCTGGGCGACGTTCAAATTTTGGACGGACTCGGTACAGAAGAATCAAAACGGTTTATGCACCATTACAATTTCCCTTCATTCAGTGTAGGAGAAACACGCCCTCTGCGGGCACCGGGACGCCGCGAAATCGGACACGGGGCACTTGGAGAACGGGCGCTTTATCCAATCATTCCAGATGAGAAGGATTTCCCGTATACAATTCGTCTTGTATCAGAAGTGCTGGAATCTAACGGTTCCTCTTCTCAGGCAAGCATTTGTGCGAGCACAATGGCAATGATGGACGCAGGTGTGCCGATTAAAGCGCCAGTAGCGGGCATCGCAATGGGCCTTGTGAAAACAGGCGAGCACTACACTGTTTTATCTGACATTCAAGGCATGGAAGACCACCTGGGCGACATGGACTTTAAAGTGGCGGGTACGGCAAAAGGTGTAACAGCCCTGCAAATGGATATTAAAATCGATGGCTTAAGCCGCCAGATTTTAGAAGAAGCGCTTCAGCAGGCGAAAGAAGGCAGAATGCATATTCTTGAGCACATGCTGTCAGTGATTGATACGCCACGGACAGAACTATCTGCGTATGCGCCGAAAATTATGACAATGACGATTAATCCGGATAAAATCCGTGATGTCATCGGACCGAGTGGCAAACAAATCAATAAAATTATTGAAGAAACGAACGTTAAAATCGACATTGAACAGGATGGAACGGTCTTTATTTCATCTATTCATCAAGAAGACAACGAACGTGCCAAGAAAATTATTGAAGACATCGTCCGCGAGGTTCAAGTAGGAGAGCTGTACATGGGCAAAGTGAAACGGATTGAAAAATTCGGTGCCTTTGTTGAATTGTTCAAAGGAAAAGACGGACTTGTCCATATTTCTGAACTGGCGGAAGAGCGGGTTGGAAAAGTGGAAGACGTCTTGAAAATGGGCGATGAGTTCCTGGTGAAAGTCATCGCGATCGACAACCAGGGCCGTGTGAACGTATCAAGAAAAGCGGTCTTAAAAGAACAGCGTGAAAAAGAAGAAGCAGCAAAACAACAGTAAGAAGCTTGAAACAAAAGGTTTTGAATAGAAGAGGAAGCCGAACGTTCATGCGAAATATCGCAGGCGTTCGGCTTTCTTTTTTTGATCTTGAATTTTTTTAACAGGTAGCAATGCGTGCGGAAGTGTGGTATTGTTATTCATTGATATTATCATATGACAACGAGACGAAACAGAAATTAGGGGGATATGATTACGTTGATAAAACGATTTACTTGTAAGAATGGTGTGACGATTGTAACGGAGGAAATGTCGACTGTACGTTCAGCGGCCATCGGAATATGGATTGCCACAGGCTCACGCGACGAATCTCCAGCGTTAAACGGTGTGTCACACTTTCTTGAGCATATGTTTTTTAAAGGAACCGATACATTAAGTGCAAAAGAAATTGCAGAAAGCTTTGACAGCATTGGCGGTCAGGTTAATGCGTTTACGTCTAAAGAATATACGTGCTATTATGCCAAAGTGCTCGATAACCATGCAGATCATGCATTAAATGTCCTCGCCGATATGTTTTTTCATTCTAAATTTGATACAGACGAGCTTGAAAAAGAGCGTAACGTCATTTTAGAAGAAATTAAAATGTATGAGGACGCGCCGGACGATATTGTCCACGATCTATTGAGCAGTGCTGCCTACGGCAATCATCCGCTCGGGTTGCCTATTTTAGGGACAGAAAAAACACTGGCCGGTTTTACCCGTGATACATTAAAAGAATATATGTACAACATGTATACACCGGACCGGGTCGTCATTTCTATCGCCGGCAATATTACAGAGGATATTGTGAAAAAAGCGGAAGCGCTGTTCGGTGAATACGAAGGCGGCAAAGCACCGGTAATGGAGCCTGTTTCTGATTTCCGATATGAAAAAAAATCACGGTCAAAAGAAACAGAGCAGGCTCACCTGTGCCTTGGCTATGAAGGCATTTCGATTGGCGATAAAGATATTTACAATTTGATTGTGATGAATAATATAATCGGCGGAAGCATGTCGAGCCGGTTGTTCCAGGAAGTGCGTGAGGAGCGCGGGCTAGCCTACTCCGTTTATTCTTATCACTCCTCGTATAAGGACACAGGCCTCATTACGTTTTACGGAGGAACGGGCGCGGAGCAGCTGGATGAATTGTACGCAACGATCATTGAATCCATCGAGCTTGTGAAAAAAGAAGGACTGACCCAAAAAGAGCTGCACAACAGCAAAGAGCAGCTAAAGGGCAGCTTAATGCTCAGCCTGGAAAGTACGAACAGCCGGATGAGCCGAAACGGCAAAAATGAGCTTCTTCTGAAGCGCCACCGCACACTGGATGAAGTCGTTTCATTAATCGATGGAGTGACAAAAGAACGCGTGGACGAGCTGGCAGTGGAGCTGTTCGACAAACCATTCTCAGCCTCACTCATCAGCCCTGACGGCAAATGGCCTCAATCTGCAGGTTTGAATTAATCATGAAAGGAATTCGCTTAAAGCGGATTCCTTTTTTCACGAAATCAAAACGCACAGCGGACTGACGAATTCCATACTATAAAAAGAATACGCCGCAATTGGAGGAGATGAGTTCATGAATGCATTCATTTTTGGCGGGGATGCCAGACAGATCGAAGTAAGCCGCCAATTGATGGAACGCGGCTTCCATGTGTTTATGGCAGGATTTGACCAAAAAGCGAACGATCTTGCCGGAGCGAAAATGATTCAATTGGAGGATGTATCGATCTCAGCCATGAATTTGTTTATTTTGCCCGTATCGGGTGTGAAAAATGGCGGGCTGGTGGATGCCACTTTCTCATCGGAACCGCTTTTTTTAACAAAAGAGCTGGTGGACTCACTCAGTGACGACTGCATCGTCATTAGCGGGATTGCCACACCGGCACTGAAAAAGCTCGTTAAGCGAGAAGTATTGTACTTGTTTGACCGGGAAGACGCAGCTGTTTTAAATTCCATACCGACCGCGGAAGGAACGCTTATGCTTGCTATGCAGAAAACGGATCATACGATTCATGGCTCCAATGTGATCGTCATTGGCCTGGGCAGAGTGGGGGTAACGACCGCCCGCTTGTTTCACCAAACAGGCGCCACTGTACAAGTGGCTGTTAGAGAAACCGGAAAGTACGCTCGAGCAAAAGAAATGGGCTTGAAGCCGATTTATATGGATCAGCTGCCGAAAGCGGTAAAGGAAGCCGATGTTGTGATTAATACGGTGCCCGCTCCGGTTTTAACAAAAGAAGTGCTCATTCCGATGAAGTCAGAGGCTCTCATCATTGACCTTGCCTCAGAGCCGGGTGGAACGGATTTTCACATGGCAAAACAATTGAATATTCAAACGGTTCATGCACTCGGGCTGCCGGGGAAAATTGCCCCGAAGACAGCTGGCGAGATTATTGCCCATGTGTTGGTGGATGCAGTAGAGGAATGGAGAAAAGAAAGGGGATTGTAAGGAGTGGAGCAATTTTTGGCAGGACGGCGGATTGGATTAGGCTTAACCGGTTCCCATTGTACATTTGAAGAGGTCGTGCCCATTGTCGAACGCATGAAAAAACTAGGAGCAGATGTCGTGCCCGTTGCTACGCAAACTGTGCAAAAGGAAGCCAGTCGTTTTGGTGCGGCAGGTGAGTGGCTGAAAAAAGTAGAAGAAGCAGCTGGGAGAAAAGCGATTTCAACGATTCAGGATGCCGAGCCGCTAGGGCCTAAAATTCCAGTGGACTGCATGGTCATCGCGCCGATGACAGGCAATTCCATCAGCAAGCTGGCAAACGCCGCAACGGATTCTCCTGTTTTAATGGCAGCAAAAGCCACGCTCCGCAATGGCTGCCCAGTGGTTCTCGCGATCTCGACAAACGATGCGCTCGGACTAAACAGTCATAATGTCACAAAATTGTTGAATACGAAAAATATTTACTTTGTTCCATTTGGCCAGGATGATCCGGTCAAAAAGCCTAATTCACTCGTTGCATTCATGGAGTTAATCCCTGAAACCGTCGCACAGGCCCTTTTGCATAAGCAGATTCAGCCACTGCTGCGGGAATATCCATCCGTTCATGGATAAATAACTGCTTTTTTCAGCCGCAGCTGATTTTCTTCTTTTCATCGCCCTTTATTGTGTTAAAATAATGCTATTATGAGTATAGAGATACTTTTTTCAACATTCACCTTTATTCGACAATGTATCTTTATGCAAAAAGATGAACTTTTTATTCTGGAAGGGGAAGATTTACATGAGTAACAAAGGTTTTCGCGTGGCCGTCGTTGGTGCGACGGGAGCGGTCGGGCAGCAAATGTTAAAAACGCTGGAAGAGCGCAATTTCCCGATAAAGGCATTGTCGCTTCTTTCATCCGCCCGTTCAGCGGGAAAAACCGTTTCTTTTAGAGGCGAGAACGTAACGATTCAAGAAGCGAAGCCGGAAAGCTTTGAAGGGATTGACATTGCACTGTTTTCAGCAGGAGGCAGTGTGTCAGAAGCACTTGCGCCTGAAGCAGCAAAACGCGGGGCCATTGTCATTGACAACACAAGTGCATTCCGTATGCATCCGGACGTGCCGCTCGTCGTTCCAGAAGTGAACAAAGAAGATTTGCGCACGCACAGCGGCATCATCGCCAATCCGAACTGCTCAACGATTCAGATGCTTGTGGCGCTAGAGCCGATCCGTAAAGCGTACGGCTTGAAAAAAGTCATTGTATCCACCTATCAGGCGGTTTCAGGTGCGGGTGCCAAAGCGGTGGAAGAGCTGTATGAGCAAACAAAAGCGATCGTGAACAACGAACCGTTTGAACCGAAAATTTTGCCGGTCGGCGGCGATAAAAAACATTATCAAATCGCCTTTAACGCGATTCCGCAAATTGATAAATTTCAAGACAACGGCTTCACATACGAAGAAATGAAAATGATTAACGAAACAAAGAAAATTATGCATATGGAAGACCTGCCAGTGGCAGCGACATGTGTCCGTCTTCCGGTTGCAACAGGACACTCCGAATCACTGTATATCGAAACGGAAAAAGGCGGCTTAACAGCAGCAGATATTCAAGCGCTGCTGAAAGACGCGCCAGGTGTTGTTCTTCAGGATAATCCATCTGAACAACTTTATCCGATGCCGGCTGATTGTGTCGGTAAAAATGATACATTTGTCGGACGGATTCGCAAAGATCTTGATACAGATAACGGTTTCCATATGTGGGTTGTTTCTGATAACCTGTTAAAAGGAGCAGCCTGGAATTCTGTGCAGATTGCTGAAACGTTAATCGAGATGGGAATTGTCACAGAAAAATAAACCGGCTGCAACGTTAATCGAGAAAGCCAGGTGTATAGAGTGAAGATCATCGTTCAGAAATTTGGCGGTACATCCGTCCGGGATGAACAGTCAAGACTGAGTGCGCTCGTTCATGTTCAGCGCGCAGTACGTGAAGGATATAAAGTCGTCGTTGTCGTATCCGCAATGGGGCGAAAGGGCGATCCGTATGCAACGGATACGCTTCTTTCGCTTGCCGGAAGCGGGGGCGGCGCGTTAACAAAGCGTGAAACCGATTTGCTTTTGTCCACAGGGGAGCTTATTTCAACGCTCGTTTTTTCAGCCATGCTGAAGGAAAATGGCTTAAAGGCGGTGGCTCTGACAGGCGGGCAAGCTGGTTTTATGACCGATCACGACCATATGAATGCGAAAATTATCGAAATGAAGCCGGCCAGACTGCTAAACGAGCTTGAAACAAGTGACGTAGCAGTGGTTGCCGGCTTTCAAGGCATGTCGAAATCGGGTGAAGTGACGACATTGGGCCGTGGAGGCAGTGATACATCGGCTGCAGCACTTGGAGCCGCTCTTCAAGCCGAATTCATCGATATTTTTACCGATGTAAACGGCATTATGACGGCTGATCCAAGAATTGCACAAAATGCCCGTCCTTTGTCGGTGGTGACGTATACAGAAGTGTGCAATATGGCGTATCAGGGGGCAAAAGTGATTCATCCCCGTGCTGTTGAAATTGCGATGCAGTCAAAAGTGCCTTTGCGCATCCGTTCGACGTATACGGATGAAACAGGTACCCTTGTTACCTCTTCACCAGATGACAACCGCGGTTCAGATGCCCGTGACCGGCTTGTGACCGGAATTGCTCATGTAACCGGCATTACACGGATTCGCGTTCAAACAAATGAACAGGCTCACATTTTTCAATTAATGGCTGGTGAAGGCATCAGCGTTGATTTTATCAATATTTCAGAAGACCGTGTAACGTATACGGTCCGTGATGGCGATGCGGACAAAGCAAAAAAGCGTTTAGAAGAAAGCGGCTATACGCCGATCCTGGAGCCTGACTGTGCAAAGGTGTCGGTTGTCGGCGCGGGCATGACAGGTGTACCGGGTGTCACGTCTAAAATTGTGTCGGCGCTCGCAGCATGCGGCATAAACATCATGCAGTCGGCAGACAGCCATACGACGATCTGGGTCCTCGTAAAGGAAGAACAGATGCCGGCTGCTGTCAACGCTTTGCACGATGCATTTTTACTACCACAAATCAATGAATAACAGGCTGAATAGATTTAGGAAGCCGGAATTAGGAGGCGATTGCATATGATTTCTTTCGGCCGGTTGTCGACGGCAATGGTCACGCCGTTTGACTCAAAAGGAAATATTGATTTCAATAAAACCACACAGCTGATCGAACATTTAATTCAAACGGGAACGGATTCTCTCGTTATTGCAGGTACAACAGGCGAATCACCAACGCTTACATCAGAAGAGAAAGTTGCCCTTTTTCGTCATACAGTGAAGGTTGTAGGCGGACGTATTCCGGTTATCGCGGGAACAGGCAGCAATGACACACGCGCGTCCATTGAGCTGACTAAAAAAGCAGAGGCTGAAGGCGTCGACGCTATTATGCTGGTGGCTCCGTATTACAATAAGCCAAGTCAGGAAGGATTGTTTCAGCATTTTAAAGCCATTGCTGAAGCCACTAAGCTGCCGGTGATGATTTACAATATCCCGGGGCGGACGTCTATCTTGATTGATCCAAAAACAACGATTCGGCTGGCCAATGAAGTGCCGAATATAATGTCTACAAAAGAAGCAAGCGGAAGCATTGATATTATTACTGAAATCGTCGCCAATACGGAAGATGATTTTCTCGTATACAGCGGTGATGACGGACTGACACTGCCCATTTTGTCAGTAGGCGGCACAGGCATTATTTCTGTCGCTTCGCACGTGGCAGGGAATGAAATGAAGGAAATGGTCAACGCCTTTTTGAATGGAGATGTTCAAAAAGCAGCGGCTATTCATCAGGAGCTTCTTCCGCTGTTCCGCGGCTTGTTTGCAGCGCCGAACCCGGTGCCGGTAAAAACAGCTCTGCAGATG
This sequence comes from Domibacillus enclensis, assembly GCF_900156125.1. Classification (GTDB taxonomy): domain Bacteria; phylum Bacillota; class Bacilli; order Bacillales; family Domibacillaceae; genus Domibacillus; species Domibacillus enclensis. The sequence continues at coordinate 328,902 of NZ_FTLX01000003.1, forward strand.
AAAGGACTCGATGTCGGCGGTGTCCGTCTCCCTCTCATTCCGTTAACAGAAGAAGAACGAACGACTCTTTCAACCCTTCTTTAATCAAATAGATCAAGCCGTTTTTTTGCAGCTGTTTTTGCAAAAAAACGGCTTTTTTTAGATAGTATTGGCTTTCATTTTCTCCATCGCTTATAATAGACGTAATGTGTGGAACGGGCTTTTTAAATGTTTAGGAGGAAATAATGTGAGCAAGAGAACAAACGAGTTAATTAAAATCATTCCGCTCGGTGGAGTTGGAGAGATCGGGAAAAACATGACCGTCGTGGAAGTGGATCAGGATATTTTTGTGATCGATTCAGGCCTCATGTTTCCAGAAAACGAAATGCTGGGCATCGATATCGTTATTCCAGATGTTACGTATTTGGAGGAAAATAAAGAACGAGTGAAAGGCATTTTTCTTACACACGGTCATGAAGACGCACTTGGATCGCTCGGATATGTACTGAAAAAAGTGCAGGCACCTGTGTATGGAACAAAATTAACGCTGGCGCTGGCTAAAATGCGCCTGCGGGAAGAAAATGTAAAAGAAGATGTGAAGTTTTACAACGTTCATTCAGAGTCAAAGCTTCGTTTTGATCATGCGGATGTCACGTTTTTCCGGACAACCCACAGCATTCCGGATTCGGTTGGCGTTGCGATTCATACGTCAGAAGGCGCGATTGTGCATACGGGCGAATTTAAATTTGACCAGAGTGCAAAAGGTCATTATGCGCCGGATATCGGCAAAATGGCTGCCCTTGGCAAGAACGGGGTATTTGCTCTGTTATCCGATTCAACTGAAGCGGAGCGTCCGGGTCATACAACATCTGAATCGGTCATTGCGACGCAGTTATCAGATGCCTTTCATTCCGCAAACGGCCGGATCATCGTGTCCTTGTTTGCGTCAAACTTAATTCGCATGCAGCAGGTTTTTGACGCCGCTTTTGAAAATGGCCGGAAAGTAGCCGTTAGCGGGAAAAGCATTCAGCGTGTGAACGACATTGCCATTCGTCTCGGCTACCTGCATGTAGAAGACGATATTTTAATCAACTTAAATGAAATCAGCAAGCATGCTGATCACGAAGTCGTTATTTTGGCGACAGGTGTTCAAGGAGAGCCGATCGAAGCGCTGCAAAAAATGGCCAAGGGCACGAATCGCCATGTGAAAATTAAAGAAGGCGACACTGTGCTCATTACAGCAACACCGTCTGCCGGTCTTGAGCTGTTAATGGCGAAAACCGTCAATCTTCTTTACCGCGCCGGTGCGAATGTATTGACGGGAAGCCGCCGTGTACATGTGTCCGGGCACGGGTCGCAGGAAGACTTGAAATTCATGCTGAACTTAATGAAGCCGAAATACTTCATTCCGATCCAAGGTGAATACCGTATGTTAAAAGCGCATGCCAAGCTTGCTCAAATGACCGGCATTCCACCGGAAAACACATACATTCCGGAAAAAGGCGATGTCATTGAATTCAAAAACGGACAAATGCGTCCAGCGGGCCGTGTCACAGCAGGGAACGTTTTGATTGACGGCATTGGTGTCGGCGATGTGGGCAATATTGTTCTTCGCGACCGCAAATTGCTGTCACAGGACGGTATTTTCACCGTTGTCATTACGCTGAGCAAAAAACAAAAACGGATTGTAGCAGGACCTGAAATTATTTCACGTGGATTTGTGTATGTACGTGAATCTGAAAAGCTAATTGAAGATTCCGTGAAGCTTGTCACCAGCATTGTTGAGAAAAATCTGGCTGGGGAAACATTCGAGTGGTCAGGCATCAAGCAGGACATTCGTGACCAGCTGAATTCATTCCTTCACGAAAAAACAAAACGCCGTCCGATGATTTTGCCGATTATCATGGAAGTATAATCGCTCATATGTTCTCGTTCCTTTATATGTGATATAATGTGAAAGCAGCCGGTATCGGCTGCTTTCAATTGTTTAAAGAACGAAAAGGTTAAGGTGGACAATAATGGCACAAAAAAATCGAAAAAAACCGGTGCGACGCCGGACGAATAAAGAAAAAAAACGGGTCGATTCACTGAAGATACAAGGAGCTGGTGTCCTGCTGCTGGCTGTCACGGCGATCGGTCTTCTTGGAACAGGGGCTGCCGGGGAAATCATTAAAGGAGCCGCTTCTTTTTTCTTCGGTGCTCTTTATGCGGTGGGGTTAATTGGTATCGCGGGAATGGCCACTTTCATGATCATTAAAAAAGAACGGCCGCCCATCTGGAAAAAGAAAATCACCGGACTGCTTTCTATTATCGCAAGTGTTCTTTTGCTGCTGCACATTCGATTGTTTGCCAATCCATCAGAAGGCGTGAACTACACAGCCCAAACCTGGCAGTTGTATAAACAAAATATCTCAGGCATAAGCAATGCGGACATCGGTGGAGGGATGGCTGGTGGAGCTCTGTTCCATTTCTTTTTCTTCCTGTTCGGCCGTCCGGGTACCTGGATTTTCATGGTGGTTTTGTTTGCACTGGGCGTTTTGCTGATTGGTGGAAAGCCGCTGATGGAAAAGCTGGTTCATGGATGTATAGGAGCAGGTGAAAAAGTTAAAGAAGTCTGGCACGAAAAAAAGGACCAGTGGGCAGAAAGAAAAAAAGAGCACAACCGGAAAAAGCCTGCTGCTGAGAAAACAGCGATTCCTGTATCTGAGCCGGAATTTCCAGAGGAAGTAACGGAACAGGCGCCTGTCATCTCAAGCTTTGCTGAAAAAGCATATGCAGATGAGCCAGTGCACAAGTCGCCCAAAGAAACACAAGTGGAGAAGCAGGAAACAGAGGAGCCGGCGGTTTTATCTTTTACAGAAGAAGAAAACACCGATTATCAGCTGCCGCCTTTTTCTATTTTGCAAAAGCCGCAGCAAGCCGATCAAAGCAATGAAAAAAAACACATTCAAAAAAATGCTCAAAAGCTTGAAAAAACCTTTCAAAGCTTTGGTGTCAAAGCAAAGGTCGTTCAAATCCATTTAGGTCCGGCCGTAACGAAGTATGAGGTACAGCCGGACACAGGTGTAAAAGTAAGCAAGATTGTCGGTTTAACAGACGACCTGGCTCTTGCTCTTGCCGCAAAGGATATTCGCATGGAAGCCCCTATTCCCGGAAAGTCGGCAATCGGCATTGAAGTGCCGAATGCAGAAGTGGCGATGGTCAGCTTTCGTGAGGTTATTGAAGCAAAGCAGCATGAAAAAAAGGAATCCAAGCTTATGGCTGCTCTGGGCCGTGATATTACCGGGGAAGCCATTGCAGCTGAGCTAAACAAAATGCCGCATTTATTAGTTGCCGGCGCGACGGGCAGCGGAAAAAGTGTGTGCATTAACGGCATCATTACCAGCATTTTAATGAGAGCGAAGCCACATGAAGTGAAAATGATGATGATTGACCCGAAAATGGTGGAATTAAATGTGTACAATGGCGTTCCTCATTTGCTCGCACCCGTCGTGACGGATGCCAAAAAAGCATCACAGGCGCTGAAAAAAGTCGTCGGTGAAATGGAACGGCGGTACGACCTGTTTTCTCATACAGGCACTCGTAATATTGAAGGCTATAACGGTCATGTAACGAAGCACAATAACGAAACAGGGGAGAAGCAGCCCCACTTGCCGTATATCGTTGTCATTGTGGACGAGCTCGCCGATTTAATGATGGTCGCGTCCAATGATGTGGAGGACTCGATCACGAGGCTTGCTCAAATGGCCCGCGCCGCAGGCATTCATTTAATTATTGCCACACAGCGTCCGTCGGTAGATGTCATCACCGGTGTCATCAAGGCGAATATTCCGTCCCGAATTGCCTTCTCTGTTTCGTCAGCGACAGATTCACGGACGATTCTGGATATGGGCGGAGCCGAAAAGCTGCTCGGACGCGGTGACATGCTGTTTTATCCGTCCGGAGCCGTCAAGCCAATCCGTGTACAAGGAGCATTTCTTTCAGATGAAGAAGTAGAAGATGTCGTGGATTTTGTGATTTCACAGCAAAAAGCACAGTATCAGGAAGAAATGATCCCGGAAGATATTCCAGAGACGACGGGCCAATCGGAGGACGAGCTTTATGACGAGGCTGTTCAGCTTATTTCAGAAATGCAAACCGCCTCCGTTTCGATGCTGCAAAGACGATTCCGGATCGGCTACAGCCGGGCTGCCCGGTTAATTGATGAAATGGAAATGAGAGGCGTCATTGGTCCGTACGAAGGCAGCAAGCCGCGGACCGTCCTTCTGCCAAAGCCGTCCGAGGATCAAGTGTAAATGAGTAGGTCAAAAATGGTCTGAAAGCGAAAGAAGCCGAACGATTATGCGCAGCGTCATATGGACGATTGCAGTCGTTCGGCTTTTTCCATGTAAACAGCATGGAAGGACTCACCCGCTGAAAATTTTTTTCACATATAATATTCACTTTTATGTAAGCGCTTGCTAATAGCTGATTGTTTTATCTGTATAATGATTCAGTTGTAAGAATATATAACAAGTTAACTGTTTATTCGCTGAAATAACATCTTTTCAATTATTTAAAAAAATGATATGTTAAATGAAATTAGCGTAAATGTTAAACCTCAGAGGTCTGATGTCTCATGCGAATGAAAAGAAAAGGTGGTGATTTCATGTCCATAAAACAGGATAACCGGCATTTGTACCTACAGGTGATTGACCGGTTGAAAAAAGACATCGAAGAAGGCATTTACAAAGAAAAAGAAAAGCTGCCTTCAGAATTTGAGCTGGCTAAACAGCTCGGCGTCAGCCGGGCAACGCTTCGAGAAGCACTTCGGATCTTAGAAGAAGAAAATGTCATTATCAGGCGGCATGGCGTGGGGACCTTTGTTCATTCAAAGCCGTTGTTTATGTCCGGGATTGAGCAGCTAATTAGCACGACGGACATGATTGTGAACGCAGGAATGGAACCAGGCACCATTTTTCTTTCGTCCGCTGTGATGCAGGCGACAGAGGAGGATGCCCGTCGACTAGCGTGTGACAAAGACGCGGAACTAATGGTCATTGAACGAGTGCGAACAGCAAATGGAGCACCGGTTGTGTACTGTATTGATAAAATACCGAAAGCACTATTTCCGGGACAGTTTGACGCAGGTCAGGAGTCATTATTTACTTTATTCGATGAACAGGCGGTTCATCCCATTTCCCATGCTGTAGCAGACATTAAACCATACGGCTGGCATGAGGTGGTGTCTCCGATTCTTGAATGCGAACCTGAAACAGCTCTGCTTGCGCTCAAACAGCTCCATTACACCGAAAAGGATGTACCCGTGCTTTACTCGGTGAACTACTTTCGTTCGGACAAGTTTAGCTTTCACGTTCTGCGCAGACGCATGTAGGCCAAGCATTCACGTTAATTAAACAATTTTTAGGGGGCGTAAACAAATGGAAAAACGTAAGTTTGGTTTTGCGATGTCCGTGGTTTTGGCAGCAGGCACGATTTTAGGCGCGTGTGGCGGCGGTGCAGAGGAAGAAACAACAGATAACGCAGGCGGCAGCGGCGAAGAAACGGACAAGTTTACAGTAGCCATGGTCACCGATGTTGGCGGTGTGGATGATAAATCATTTAACCAATCAGCATGGGAAGGCCTTCAAGCGTTCGGTGAAGAAAATGGACTTGAAAAAGGCACAGACGGTTTTGATTATATTCAATCAAAAAGTGATGCCGATTACAAAACCAACTTAAATACAGCAGTGCGTAACGAATTCGATTTAACATACGGAATTGGCTACAAGCTGAAGCCAGCAATTGAAGAAGTCGCGAAACAGCGTACAGAAAGCAAATTTGCGATTGTGGATGACGTTGTAGAAGGTCTTGATAACGTGACAAGCATTACGTTTAAAGAGCATGAAGGGTCATTCCTTGTCGGAGTGGTCGCAGGCCTTCAAACGACAACGAACAAAATCGGCTTTATCGGCGGGATTGAAAGTGATTTGATCAATAAATTCGCCGGCGGTTTTGAAGCAGGCGTGAAAGCAGTAAATCCGGATGCCGATGTCACAATCGAATTTGCCGGTGCGTTTGACAAAGCGGATAAAGGCCAGCAAATGGCATCTGCTATGTATTCTTCAGGCATTGATATTATCTATCATGCAGCTGGTGGTACAGGAAACGGTGTGTTTGCAGAAGCAAAAAGCTTGAAAGAAACAGATCCTGAAAAAGAAGTATGGGTGATCGGTGTTGACCGTGACCAAGTCGAAGAAGGAAAAGTAACAGTAAACGGCGAAGAAATGAACGTAACGCTAACATCTATGGTGAAGCGTGTTGACCTTGCTGTACAGGACGTGGCAACAAAAGCGATGAACGATGAATTCCCAGGCGGCGAAGTGATCGAATACGGTCTTGAAGCAGACGGTGTAAGCATTGCGCCTTCACAGGATAATTTGTCAGAAGAATCAATCGCAGCAGTTGAAGAATGGACAGAAAAAATTAAAAATGGTGAAGTTGAAGTACCAACTGCACCAAGCGGCAACTAATTGTTAAATGCAGCAGTGCCGGTGTAAAAGCCGGCACGTCTTTAAAAATGACGGGAGTACAGAGAACCTGTACTGCCTTGATTTTTAAAAAAATTTTCGCGTGAAAGGTCAGACATCCTACAGGATCATCAAAACACCTTTAATAAAGGAGTGAGAACAAGTGGATTACGTTATTGAAATGCTCGGCATTCGAAAAGAATTTAACGGCTTTGTTGCCAATGATGATATTACGCTTCAGCTCGCCAAAGGAGAAATCCATGCATTGCTTGGTGAAAACGGGGCCGGTAAATCGACGCTCATGAATGTGCTGTTTGGCTTGTATCAGCCGGAAGCCGGTGTCATAAAGGTAAACGGGAAAGATGTGCACATTACCAACCCAAATATTGCAAACGATCTCGGCATCGGAATGGTTCATCAGCACTTTATGCTCGTCGATACATTCACGGTAACAGAAAATATTGTCCTCGGGAATGAACCGAAAAAATTCGGAACCGTAAATATGAAGCAAGCAGAGCAAAAGGTTCGTGAACTCTCTGAGCAGTACGGGCTTGCGGTTGACCCATCGGCGAAAATTGCCGATATTTCAGTCGGCATGCAGCAGCGTGTCGAAATTTTAAAAACGCTGTACCGCGGAGCAGAAATTCTGATTTTTGACGAACCGACCGCTGTGCTGACACCGCAGGAAATTAAAGAGCTGATTCAAATTATGCGTGCGCTAATTAAAGAAGGAAAGTCGATTATTCTCATTACGCATAAGCTAAAAGAAATTATGGAAGTGTGTGACCGTGTGACCGTTATACGTAAAGGAAAAGGGATTGGCACCGTCAATGTGACGGAAACGAATCCGAACCATTTAGCGAGTCTTATGGTCGGACGCGATGTCACGTTTACAACCGAAAAAAAAGAAGCGGTGCCCGCTGAAAATGTTCTTGAAATCCGGGGGTTATCTGTAAATGATTCACGCGGTGTCCAGGCTGTGCGTGAATTGAATCTGGACGTACGGGCAGGAGAAATTGTTGGGATTTGCGGCGTCGACGGCAATGGCCAGAGCGAACTAATTGAAGCGATTACAGGCTTGCGCAAGGTTTCGAATGGAACGGTTATGCTGAACGGGAAGAACATCACCTCGTTTAAGCCGAGAAAAGTAACAGAATCAGGTGTTGCCCACATTCCGCAGGATCGTCATAAGCATGGCCTTGTGCTTGATTATCCGATCGGCGTCAATATGGTTCTTCAAACCTATTACCAAAAGCCATTTTCGAAATCAGGCATTATGAATTATAAGGAAGTGTACAAAAAAGCAGCCTCCTTGATTAAAGAGTTTGACGTGCGCACGCCATCTGAAACGACGCTGGCACGGGCTCTTTCAGGCGGAAACCAGCAAAAAGCCATTATCGGCCGTGAAATTGACCGTGACCCGGATTTGCTGATTGCCGCACAGCCAACACGCGGACTGGACGTAGGGGCGATTGAATTTATTCATCGCCGCTTGATTGAGCAGCGCGACAACGGAAAAGCGGTGCTGCTTCTGTCGTTTGAGCTGGATGAAATTATGAATGTCTCTGACCGGATTGCCGTTATTTATGAAGGGCAAATTGTTGCGGTCGTCCAGCCGAAAGAAACAACGGAGCAAGAGCTTGGCCTCCTGATGGCGGGTTCTAAGAAAGGGGCGGGTGAGCGTGTCTAAAAAATGGACTGTATTAGCAGTTCCTGTGATTTCCGTTCTGCTTGGCTTATTAGCTGGTGCGGTCATTATGCTTGTGAGCGGGAACAATCCAGCCGCAGGGTATATGGCCCTTTGGAACGGTGCATTCGGTGACACCTTTTACACAGGGGAAACACTCCGCCAAATGACGCCATACATCTTTGCGGGTCTGGCGGTTGCCTTTGCGTTTCGTACAGGGCTCTTCAATATCGGAGTGGAAGGTCAGCTGTTAGTTGGGTGGCTCGCATCTGTGTGGGTCGGGGTGGCCTTCACCGATCTTCCGAAAGTCATTCATTTGCCAATGGCGATTGGAGCGGGTGCGTTAGCAGGTGCTTTGTGGGGATTCATTCCAGGATTTTTGAAAGCCAGGCTCCGTGTCCATGAAGTCATCGTGACCATTATGATGAACTACACAGCGCTCCACGTCACAAACCATTTTATCCGCAACGTCATTAGTGATGGCTCGGATGCGACGGATGTGGTAAATGAAACGGCGAGTTTGCGTTCACCGTTTCTTGAAAATATAACGGATTTCTCTTCGCTTCATAACGGGCTTTACCTGGCAGTCCTAGCTGCTATCATCATGTGGTTTTTGCTTGAAAAAACGACGCTGGGCTACGAATTGCGCGCAGTTGGCTACAACCAGCATGCATCTGAATATGCAGGAATGAATGTCAACCGGAATATCGTTCTGTCAATGGTCATTTCAGGTGCATTTGCCGGTATCGGCGGTTCGATGCAGGGGCTCGGAACGTTTGGCAATATGTTTATCAATTCCGGATTTTCAGGCATTGGATTTGATGGAATTGCTGTCGCTTTGCTTGGCGGCAATACAGCCATCGGTGTTGTGCTCGCAGCTCTTTTGTTTGGAGCGTTAAAGGTGGGATCGCTGAATATGCCGATTGAATCCGGCGTGCCAAATGAACTGGTTGAAATCGTCATTGCGCTCATTATTTTCTTTGTCGCTTCAAGCTATATGATTACCTGGCTTTTAAGCCGCTTTAAAAAGAAGGAGGCGAAATAAATGGATGCGTTAACGATTATCGCGTTAATTGTTTCTTCGTCCCTGTTCGCAGCAACCCCGCTTATTTTCACAGCGCTCGGCGGTGTTTTTTCGGAAAAGTCCGGCGTTGTTAATATCGGATTAGAAGGACTTATGATCATTGGAGCATTCACCGCGATCGTATTCAACTTAACGTTTGTCGATACGTTTGGCGATATGACACCGTGGGTTTCGCTTTTGGCAGCTATGCTGGCAGGCGGACTGCTGTCTCTTTTGCACGGCGTTGCGTCAATTGCATTTCGTGCTGACCAGGTTGTCAGCGGTGTCGCCATTAACTTTCTGGCGCTCGGTCTGTCTTTATTCCTAGTGAAACTCATTTACGATAAAGGCCAGACGGACATGATCGACAGCCGGTTTATCCGGAAGGACATCCCGTTTTTAAGTGACATTCCGGTGATTGGCGATATTTTCTTCAGCAATATTGCAAGACCGACCATCTGGGCGTTTGTCATTGCGTTTGTTTCCTGGTTTGTGCTGTACAAAACGCCATTTGGCCTTCGTCTCCGCTCTGTTGGTGAGCATCCGATGGCGGCAGATACAATGGGTGTCAATGTCGCGAAGATCCGCTATATTGCGGTTTTTCTTTCTGGTGTGCTCGGCGGTCTTGGCGGGGCGGTGTATGCTCAGTCGATTTCGCTTGATTTCAGCCATTCGACGATTACCGGACAGGGCTTTATGGCACTGGCCGCGATGATCTTCGGTAAATGGCATCCGCTTGGCGCGATGGGAGCCGCGATTTTCTTCGGCTTTGCACAAAGCTTAAGCATTGTCGGCACCAGCATTCCGTTTTTAGAGAATGTGCCGGCTGTTTACTTGCTCATTGCGCCATACGTTTTAACCATTTTAGCCCTTGCCGGATTTATTGGCCGGGCCGATGCACCAAAAGCATCAGGAACGCCGTATATTAAAGGCAGCCGGTAAAACAGGGATCCCGTGAAAGCGGGATTCTTTTTCTTTTTCATTTGATGAATGGTCCTGTATAGTGAAGATATACTAGAAAGAGATGCTTAGCAGCTGGATTTGAAGGAGGAGTACGATGGAAGCAACACGTGAACAGACGTTTCAGACATCGGGATGCAGCATCCATGTCCTAGAAACCGAAAAATACAAAACCAACACGATTATGATCAAAATGAGGGCGCCGCTTGATAAAGAAACGGTGACGATGCGGGCGATTCTCCCGCATGTTTTACAGTCCGGAACGGAAAATGCCCCGTCAGCGGCTGCTTTTCGTTCCGCTTTAGATGACCTGTATGGTGCTTTGTTTTTCGCTGATTCTGCTAAAAAAGGGAATGAGCATGTACTCACCTTTACAATGGAAGTGGCGAATGAAAAATATTTGCACGGTGAAAATGACTTGTTTGACAAAGCGCTGTCGCTTCTGGCGGATGTTTTATTCCGGCCAAAGCTGAAGGAAGGGGTATTCCCTGAAAAAACGATTCGACAGGAAAAGCGGAGCCTTCAGCAGCGAATCCGGTCTGTTTATGACGATAAAACCCGTTATGCTTCATTAAAGCTTGTGGAAGAAATGTACAAAGATGATCCGTACGCCATACCGCCGGGGGGGCTTTTGGAAAAAATTGAACCAATCGACAATGCTTCTTTGTATACGTATTATCAAAAGGCGCTCGCCGAGGATACGATTGACATTTTTGTGATCGGTGATGTGAAAGCGGATCAGGCTGTTCAAAAAATGAAGAAGCACCTGCCGTTTGAAGACCGCACGCCCAGCGAGATGATCACCGATACGGGCCACGCCGGAGAAGACGTTCGCGTGATCCGGGAAACGCAGGATTTAAACCAGGGCAAGCTGAATATCGGCTGCCGCACGTCCATTACGTATAAAGATCCTGAATTTGTAGCCATGCAGGTATGCAATGGAATATTAGGTGCTTTCGCCCATTCCAAGTTATTTATGAACGTCCGGGAAAAGGAAAGCCTGGCTTATTATGCAGCGAGCCGTTTTGACAGCCATAAAGGCTTTATCATGATGCTCGCGGGTATTGATCAGAAAAATTATGATAAAACCGTTCAAATCATGAACGAACAGCTGGATGAAATGAAGAAAGGGTCGATAACTGATCTTGAAATTGACCAAACAAAAGCATTGTTGAAAAACCAGCTTCAGGAATCAGCAGACACCGCACGGGGCATGGTAGAAGTGCTTTATCACAACATTGCATCTGGCACCAGCCGTCCCGTTGACCAATGGCTTCAGGACATTGACGCGGTCACAAAAGAACAAGCCGCACAGGCTGCCCGAACGATTACAGTTGACACCGTGTATTTCCTGGCAGGCAAGGAGGAAAAGTAATGGAGAAAAACGTTTTTGACCAGATGAAGGAAGAAGTATTTCATGAAAAGCTCGACAATGGATTAAATGTATTTATCCTGCCAAAGCAGGGCTTTAATAAAACGTACGTGACGTTTACGACGAATTACGGATCCATTGACAATGAATTTATTCCAAACGGTGAATCCGATTATATCCATGTACCGGACGGAATTGCTCATTTCCTTGAGCATAAAATGTTTGAAAAAGAAGATGGAGACGTGTTTCAGAAATTCAGCAGCCAGGGAGCTTCTGCCAATGCATTCACGTCGTTTACAAGAACGGCCTACTTGTTTTCAGCAACTTCGAATATTAAAGAAAATACCGAAACACTGATTGATTTTGTTCAAGCTCCATATTTTACTGAACAAACCGTTGAAAAAGAAAAAGGCATTATCGGCCAGGAAATCCGCATGTATGATGACAATCCTGACTGGCGCGTGTATTTCGGCTTAATTGAAAATTTATACGAGCAGCATCCTGTGAAAATCGATATCGCCGGAACGGTTGAATCGATAACGGATATTACAAAGGATCATTTATATACGTGCTATAACACGTTTTATCATCCGGTGAACATGACGCTGTTTATTGTCGGCCCGGTGGACCCGGCGGACATGATGCAGCTTGTACGTGACAATCAGGCGAAAAAATCATTTCCGGAGCCGGTTCCCGTGCAAAGACGATTCCCGGAGGAGCCGGAGAAAGCAGCAAAAGCCCATCATGAAATTCGGATGAACGTCAACTCGTCAAAATGTGAAGTCGGCTTTAAAATGCCTGCCTCGGCCGTTACAGGAAGGGAGAAGCTGCGTGAGGAACTGGCAGCGAGCCTGCTTCTTGAAATGCTGTTTGGCAAAACATCCCGCTTTTACGAAAAAGCATACAGCGCGGGGTTAATTGATGATACATTCGGCTTCGATTACACCGGCGAGCGCGGCTTTAGCTTTGCACTCGTTGGAGGCGATACCGATCAGCCGGAAACATTAGAAAAACGCATCCAAAAGCAGCTGCTTGATGCGAAAGAAGGCATTCATTTATCAGCGGAAGCGTTTGACCGTGCCCGCAAGAAAAAAATCGGCTCTACTTTACGAGCGTTTAATTCTCCTGAATTTATCGCCAACCAGTTCACACGCTATCAATTCAATGGCTTGAACTTGTTTGAAACGGTGCCGGTTTTAGAAGAAATGACGCTGGAGGATGTAACGGCATTCGCCCGGAAGATGATTGAAGAAGAGCGTTTTTCCTCCTGCTTTGTTCTGCCAAAAGAGACGGCATAAGATGAAAACGGCATTCATCACCGGGGCTTCCGGAGGCATTGGCCGGGAGATTGCGCTAAAAATGGCCTCAGCAGGCTGGGACCTTGTTCTTCATTACAGCCAAAACCAGGCAAGCGTCGAGGACATAGCCGATCGAATTCGTCAAAACGGCCGTTGTGCTAAGCTTATCCAGGCTGATTTAACCAATAAAGATGAGGTCATGCGGACGGCAGAAGCGGCGGTCTCTGCATCTGCCGTCATTTTTGCAGCCGGCATGAGTCAGTTCAGCATGATTCAGGATGTATCAGACGAAGAAATGGACACGCTCTGGCACGTCCATGTGAAAGCGCCGATGATGCTGACGAGAGAGCTCGTCCCTTCGCTGTTAACAAAAAAAGGAGCCTCCATTACCTTTATTTCCTCGATCTGGGGAGAAACAGGCGCTTCCTGTGAAACGGTTTATTCGGCGGTCAAGGGCGCCCAGATCGCTTTTTCAAAAGCACTGGCAAAAGAACTTGGCCCATCAGGCATCCGCGTAAATGCCATAGCCCCTGGAGCCGTTCAAACCTCGATGAACAGTCATTTGACAGAAGAGGAGCAGCGAGCTATTGCAGAGGACATTCCACTCGGCCGATTTGCCGACCCGAGTGAAATAGCCGCTGTGGCTTCCTTTTTATCGTTTGATGAAGCGGGCTATATTACCGGGCAGACGTTGTCGGTTAATGGCGGCTGGTATGCATAATATTCGGCCGCTCGTACACACTAAGGGTGATTCTTATTCGAAAAGGAGGATGCCTGATATGTCTGTACTTGATAACTGGCAGGATTGGAAACGATTTTTAGGAAACAAAATGGATAATGCGCTTGAGCGGGGAATGCCGGATGAAGCCATTAATAAGCTCGCTTTTGAAATTGGCGATTACCTTCATGCCAATGTCGATCCGAAAAATGAGCAGGAGCGTGTGCTGTCAGATTTATGGTCTGTGGCAAGCGAGACTGAGCAAAAAGCACTTGCATCATGCATGATGAAGCTTGTTCATAAGTAATGCGGCTCATGCCCTCTCCGTTTTCCCATGCGGAGGGGGTTTTCTTTTCACTTCCGCTTTTAAAAATACATAATATCCTTTATGATAGTAAAAGGATCAAAGACCTGAAGAGGACATGGCACAATGGGGGAAGACGATGGTGAAAAAAGAATACTATCTTGAATATAAAATTAAAAAAAACCGCCCCGGCCTGCTCGGAGATATTTCATCGCTGCTTGGCATGCTGTCCATTAACATTGTGACGATTAACGGCGTAGATGATAAAAGCAGGGGTCTTTTGATGAGAGCGGAAACAGAAGATCAGATTAAGCGGCTGGAATCGATCTTAAGGACGATTGATACGATTGATGTGGTAAAGCTGCGTGAGCCGAAGCTTCGCGATAAAATGGCGGTCCGTCATGGCCGGTACATTGAACGGGACGAGGATGACCGGAAAACATTTCGTTTTGTGCGAAGTGAGCTTGGACTTCTCGTTGATTTTATGGCAGAATTGTACAAAATGGATGGGCACCGGTTGATTGGCATCCGTGGCATGCCGCGAGTTGGGAAAACAGAGTCGATTGTGGCGGCGAGTGTGTGTGCGAACAAAAAGTGGCTGTTTATGTCTTCCACGATGATCAAACAGACGGTCCGTGAACAGCTGCTGCGGGATGAATACAGCCCGAAAAATATTTTCATCCTCGATGGAGTGATTTCAACGAACCGTGCCGGAGAAAAGCACTGGCAGCTCATTCGGGAAGTGATGCAGCTCCCGGCAGTTAAAGTCGTTGAACACCCGGATGTGTTTGTGGAAAACAGTCATTATTCCATTAATGATTTTGATTATATTATTGAGCTTCGCAATGAGCATGATGAAGAAATTACGTACGAAGGCGTTGAAAAAAACAATCTGTTTCAAGACTCGGAGTTCGGCGGGTTTAATTTTTAATATTGGAAGGTGTTATGGGTGACAGAATTAGGGAGAAGATTGAAGGAAGCACGTGAAGCAAAAGGTATGTCGCTGTCGGACGTGCAAGAGTCCACGAAAATTCAAAAGCGGTATCTCGAAGGAATCGAAGAAGGCGCTTATGATATTATGCCGGGCAAATTTTACGTGCGCGCATTTATTAAGCAATATGCAGAAGCCGTCGGTTTGAACGCAGAAGAATTGTTTGAAGAATACAAAAGTGAAGTGCCTTCCTCAAAAGAAGACGAAGTGCCGCTTCGTCCGACCGGAGCCAGTGCTTCAGCAAACCAAAAAACGCGGGTGGACACCTCAAAGCCGGTGCGTGAGTCGTCCAAATGGCTGGATTATTTGCCAAAGCTGCTCGTCACCGCTTTTATTATCGGTGCACTTGTCCTTGTCTACGTGCTGATTCCGAAAAGCGGTTCTGAAAGTGAGCCGGCAGTAGAAGAGGAAGTGCAAGTAGAAGAAGAGCCTGTAACTGAAACGCCAGCTGAAACAGAAGAAGAGCCGGCAGAGGAAGAAGCACCAGCTGCAGAGCCGGAGCCGGAGCCAGAAGCGCCTGCACAAGCGTTGACAGCTGTTTCTTCAAGCGGCCGTCAGACGGTGTACGAGCTTTCCGGAGCTGAAACGTTTGAAGTTTCCGTCGCTTCTAAAGGCGAAACATGGATTGAAATTACGGACGGAAGCGGCAAAAGCTACTTTAGCGGCATGCTGGCAAACGGCCAAACACAATCGCACAACATGACTGGCCAGAAGGAAGCAAAAATCAAGGTTGGTTTTGCGCCGGCTACCGTCATCACGGTGAATGGCGAAACACTCGCTTATAAACTGCCAGCGGATGATCAAGTGCTGCAGGATATCATCATTCGTCCAAAAGCACAATAACGGTCATTTCTGGAGGGAACTGCATTGAATTTACCTAATAAAATTACCATTTCACGTATTTTAATGATTCCATTTTTCATTTTAATTATGGCCGTTGATTTTGGCTGGGGAACGATCAGCGTGTTTGGCACTCATATGCCGGTTGAACACCTGGTCGGAGCGCTTCTTTTCATTATCGCGTCGACAACAGACTGGATTGACGGCTACATTGCGAGAAAGTATAACCTTGTCACGAACTTCGGCAAATTCCTTGATCCACTGGCGGATAAGCTCCTTGTCTCAGCGGCCCTCATTATATTGGTCGAGCTTGGGCTGGCGCCCGCCTGGATCGTGATTGCGATTATTTGCCGCGAGTTTGCAGTAACCGGGCTTCGGCTCATTTTAGCGGAAACCGGGGAAGTAGTGGCTGCCAACATGCTTGGCAAAATTAAAACGTGGACACAGATTATTGCCATCGCGGTTCTGCTGCTTCACAACGCACCGTTTGAAAGCATGGGTATTCCATTTGGCGACTTTATGCTCTGGGTGGCGCTGTTTTTCACCCTTTGGTCGGGCTGGGATTACTTTAAATTAAATAAAGGCGTTTTTAAAGATTCGAAATAAGAGGAAGGCACCATGGGCTCAGAACCACGGTGCCTTTCGTCTACAGAAAAGGGAGCGTATACATATGAATGCTGAAATTATTGCGGTAGGGTCGGAATTGCTGCTTGGACAAATAACCAATACAAACGCCCGTTTTCTGTCTCAGCATCTGGCGGAAATTGGTGTGAACATTTATTACCATACGGTCGTTGGGGACAATGAAGGCCGGCTGGAAGAAGCCGTAAAGCTTGCACAAAAGCGGGCAGACCTGATTATTTTCTCCGGCGGTTTAGGGCCGACGAAGGATGATTTAACGAAAGAAACGATTGCCCGGTTAATCGGTACAACGCTTGAATACAATGAAGAAGCGCTTGAAGGCATTGAAGCTTATTTTGCCAAAACAGGACGGGTTATGACAGAAAACAATAAAAAGCAGGCACTGGTCATTAAAGACAGTACGGTTCTTGCTAACGACCACGGCATGGCACCTGGCATGTTTGTCAAAGCGGACGATGTGTATTACATGCTGCTTCCAGGGCCGCCTCGTGAAATGCAGCCGATGTTTTTAACCTACGGACGTCCTCAAATTTTACACACGATGGAAAAGGTTGAGCGCATTGAGTCACGCGTTCTCCGGTTTTTTGGCATCGGTGAATCGGCTCTTGAAACGGAAATCGATGACATTTTAATGAAGCAGACCAACCCGACGATCGCCCCGCTTGCCGGTGACGGAGAAGTGATCCTTCGCATTACGGCCAAGCATGAGTCCACCGAGGAAGCCTTTCGTTTAATACAGCAGGCAGAGGACGAGATTCTGGAGCGGGTCGGTGCTTTTTTCTACGGGTATGAAGAAACAACCATTGCATCGGAGCTTGCGGACAAGCTAAAGGAAAAGCAAATGACGATTGCAGCGGCAGAAAGCTTGACTGGCGGCTTGTTTTTAGGGGAGCTAACCGCTATTCCGGGTACAAGTGAGGTCGTGAAGGGCGGCATCGTCTGCTACACCAATGCTATTAAGGAGCAGGTCCTCCAGGTGAAAAAAGAAACGCTTGATGCATACGGGGCAGTCAGCGCTGAATGTGCGAGAGAACTGGCCGAAAATGTACGGAAGCTGTGCGGATCACAAATAGGCATCAGCTTTACAGGCGTCGCCGGACCGGACGATCTTGACGGACAGGAGCCAGGAACAGTCTTTTTGGCCATTGCGTCAGAAGGAAATGAAACGGCTGTCCATTCGTTAAAGCTGGCCGGAAGCCGTGCGGGAATTCGAAAGCGTACAGTGAAATATGGCTGTCATTATCTCCTCCAGCTGATTGATTGAATGTTCAGATAATAGATTGACGATTTTTGGAATAACCGATATACTTACGGCGAACAAATGTTGATCAGGGGGGATGAAAGTGACAAAAGAACAGTGGCAGGCAGAAACGAATTTATTGCATGGAGGCCAGCAGCCCGATCCGGTAACGGGGGCTCGTGCTGTGCCGATTTATGAAACGACTTCGTATGTATTTCGTGATACTGATCATGCACGTGCTTTGTTTGCGCTTGAAGAAGCCGGCAATATTTACACGCGAATTACCAACCCGACAGTGGACGTGTTTGAAAAACGGATTGCATTATTAGAAGGCGGCGCCGCGGCCGTTGCCTTGTCTTCTGGAATGGCAGCGATTTCGTTTGCGATTATGAACGTTGCGCATGCGGGAGATGAAATTGTTGCAGCAGCCAATTTGTATGGTGGTACATACAATTTATTTGCGAATACACTGCCGAAGTACGGCATTAACGTGACATTTGTTGATTCAACTGATCCAGAAAATATTCGAAAAGCCATTACACCGAAAACGAAAGCGGTGTTTGCAGAAATAATCGGGAATCCTTCCTTAAATGTACTGGATGTGGAAGCTGTTTCTAGGGTTGCCCACGAAAACGGCATTCCGCTGATTGTTGACAACACGTTTGCTTCTCCTTATGGAGCGCAGCCGATTAAGTGGGGCGCCGATATTGTTGTTCATTCGGCGACCAAATGGATCAGCGGCCATGGCACCGTCATTGGCGGAGTTGTCGTGGACAGCGGCACCTTCAACTGGAAGTCCGATAAGTTCCCCGGTTTTACTACACCGGATGAATCATACAATGGCTTAACCTTTGCGGATATTGAAGGACCGGCTTTTGCCGTTAAGCTGCGCGTTCAGCTGCTGCGGGACTTCGGTCCGGCACTCAGTGCAAACAGCGCCTTTCTCCTGCTGCAAGGGCTTGAGACGCTGCACCTGCGCATTCAGCGCCACCACGAAAACACGCAAAAAATGATCTCGTTTTTAAAAGAGCATCCGGGCGTCGAGTGGGTCAAGCATCCGTCTCTTTCGGACCACCCTTCTCATGAACTGGCTAAAAAGTATTTAAACGGTACATTCGGCTCGATTGTTGTGTTTGGCATCAAAGGCGGCCGCGACGCTGGGAAAAAAGCGATTGACGCTGTGGAACTGTGGTCGCATGTTGCCAATGTCGGAGATGGAAAATCACTCATCATTCATCCGGCTTCTACCACTCATCAGCAATTAAGCGAAGAAGGGTTAAAAGAATCCGGGGTGACAGAAGAATTAATCCGTCTCTCTGTCGGATTAGAAGCTTGTGACGACCTCATTGCAGACTTGAAAAAAGCGATTGAAACAGGAACAGGCATTTCTTCATAATAAAGCAGTCCGCCGGGTGCTCCGGCGGGCTTTTTTGTATGGAATCGTGCTATAATAGGGAAGCAGTCAAGCTACTGCACAGCCCATTTCTTACTTCTGATTTCCTCGTTTTTCCGCTTTTTTTGCTTCTTCTCATCTTTCATAATCCTTTTAAAGGCAGGTGAAAAAATATCGAATAAATGTTCGTTTTTTGCTTGTTATTTTTTCTTTTATGAGGTATAGTTAAAACAGATAGAAAACAATTGTTCTTATCATAGATCGATATTTTAAGGAGGAATTATATAGTGAATGATCGTCAGGCTGCATTAGATATGGCCCTTAAACAAATTGAAAAACAGTTCGGTAAAGGCTCTGTTATGAAGCTGGGAGAACAAGCGGAACGTCGCGTTTCCACAACACCGAGCGGCTCGCTTGCACTTGATTCAGCTCTTGGAGTGGGCGGTTATCCGCGCGGACGGGTCGTTGAGATTTACGGTCCAGAAAGTTCGGGTAAAACGACAGTGGCCCTTCACGCGATTGCAGAAGTGCAGTCAAAAGGCGGACAGGCTGCCTTTATTGATGCCGAGCATGCCCTTGATCCCGTTTACGCGCAGAAGCTTGGCGTTAACATTGACGAGCTTCTTTTATCCCAGCCGGATACAGGCGAGCAGGCGCTTGAAATTGCGGAAGCCCTTGTACGAAGCGGTGCTGTTGATATTATTGTCATTGACTCCGTTGCGGCTCTTGTGCCAAAGGCGGAAATTGAAGGTGAAATGGGTGCGTCACACGTCGGCTTGCAGGCCCGTTTAATGTCACAGGCACTGCGGAAGCTTTCCGGTGCCATTAATAAATCCAATACCATTGCGATCTTTATTAACCAGATTCGTGAGAAGGTTGGAATTATGTTCGGAAATCCCGAGACAACACCTGGGGGCCGGGCCCTTAAATTTTACAGCTCTGTCCGTTTGGAAGTTAGACGTGCAGAAGCATTAAAGCAAGGCAATGATATTGTCGGCAACAAAACGAAAATTAAAGTCGTGAAAAACAAGGTGGCACCACCATTTAAAGTGGCGGAAGTCGACATTATGTACGGAGAAGGCATTTCACGCGAAGGTGAGATTATTGATCTTGGCTCCGATGAAGATATCGTCGAAAAAAGCGGCGCGTGGTATTCGTATAATGGAGAGCGTCTTGGACAGGGCCGCGAAAACGCAAAGCAATTTTTAAAAGAGAACCCGGAGCTTCGTCATGAAATCATGATGAAAATCCGTGAGCGCTATGGTCTGGATAACATCCAGGAATTGCCTCCAGCAGAAAAAGACAACGAAGCAGATACGCTTTTTAATGAAGAATAAGTGAAAAAGCAGGAGGCGGATAACCCGCTCTCCTGCTTTTTTTCAGAGAACCCTTGAGAAATAAGGTGTTTCGGGGAGAAAGCCTTGACAATGAATTTTGACACCGATAAAATTAGATTTGTATATTTGACATTTTTTATCTTGAAAATGGGAATGTAGCGCTGCTTGTTCCATTCAACATGTGACAGCAGCCAACATGTGAAACACATGACAATTATTTATAGCAAGGGGAGGTGAAATGATGGAACCCATTATGATCATCTCCACTTTGCTTGGCCTTATCATTGGTGTCGTTGTTGGCTATTTTGTAAGAAAATCAATTGCCGAGTCAAAAATCGCCGGCGCTCGCAGTGCGGCGGATCAAATTGTTGAAGATGCGAAGCGGGAAGCGGAAGCATCCAAGAAAGAAGCTCTTTTAGAGGCAAAAGATGAAATTCATAAACTGCGCACGGATACAGAGCATGACCTCCGTGAAAGAAGAAATGAATTGCAAAAGCAGGAAAATCGCCTCCTTCAAAAAGAAGAAAACCTTGATCGAAAGGATGATTCCCTTAACAAACGGGAAGATGCACTCGAACATAAAGAGGCAGGGTTAAACACAAGACAACAACATATTGAAGAGATGGACAGCAAAGTGGATGAGATGGTGAAAAAGCAGCAGTCCGAGCTTGAGCGAATTTCTGCTCTAACACGTGACGAAGCGCGCTCCATCATTTTAGAACGGACTGAACAGGAATTATCCCACGATATTGCCATCATGGTAAAAGAGAACGAGCATCGTGCGAAAGAAGAATCAGACAAAAAAGCACGGGAAGTGTTGTCTCTTGCGATTCAGCGCTGTGCAGCCGATCATGTAGCGGAAACGACGGTATCGGTCGTAACCTTGCCGAATGATGAAATGAAAGGGCGCATTATCGGGCGTGAAGGGCGCAACATCCGTACACTTGAAACGCTGACAGGAATCGACTTAATCATCGATGATACACCTGAAGCCGTCATATTGTCCGGCTTTGACCCAATCCGCCGCGAAACGGCCCGCATTGCACTGGAGAAATTAGTGCAGGACGGCCGGATTCATCCGGCACGCATTGAGGAAATGGTCGACAAAGCGCGCCGCGAAGTGGATGAGCATATCCGCGAAATCGGTGAGCAGACAACGTTTGACGTAGGGGTTCACGGACTTCACCCGGATTTGATTAAAATTCTGGGCCGTCTGAAGTACCGGACAAGCTACGGCCAAAATGTACTCAAGCATTCTGTGGAAGTGGCGTACTTATCAGGGCTGCTTGCGGCAGAGCTTGGGGAAGACGAAACACTTGCGAGGCGTGCCGGCCTTCTTCATGACATCGGCAAAGCGGTCGATCATGAAGTGGAAGGCAGCCACGTGGAAATCGGTGTTGAGCTTGGCCAGAAATACAAGGAGCATCCGGTTGTCATTAACAGCATTGCGTCCCATCATGGCGACACAGAACCAACGTCTGTGATTGCGGTGCTTGTGGCAGCAGCCGATGCATTGTCAGCGGCGAGACCAGGTGCACGAAGTGAAACGCTTGAAAACTACATTCGCCGTCTTGAAAAGCTGGAAGAGATTTCAGAATCGTATGATGGTGTTGAAAAATCATTTGCCATTCAAGCGGGACGCGAAGTGCGGATTATGGTGAAGCCAGAACAAATTGATGATTTGCAGGCTCATCGTCTTGCGCGCGATATTCGCAAGCGCATTGAAGGAGAACTCGATTACCCGGGTCATATTAAAGTGACCGTTATTCGTGAAACGAGAGCAGTTGAATACGCGAAATAAGTGAAAGCGGTGTGTACTATTCACACCGCTTTTCTTTTTTTGCCGAAAGAAAGAAGGAAAACGATGGATTTATTATTTATTGGAGACGTGGTCGGATCGCCAGGACGTGACATGGTCAGTGAATATGTGCCGAAGCTGAAAAAGAAATACCGGCCGCATTTGACGATTATTAACGGCGAAAACGCAGCAGGCGGCCGCGGCATTACGGAGAAGATTTACAAAAAATTCATGCAGGATGGAGCAAATGTTGTCACGCTTGGCAACCACGCCTGGGACAATAAAGAGATTTTCGAGTTTATTGACCGGACAAAATGGCTCGTTCGCCCGGCAAACTTTCCTGCACAGGTGCCGGGACAGGGCATTGCTTATGTTCCATCGGGTGAATTTGAAATTGCAGTGATTAACCTGCAGGGCCGTGTGTTTATGAACGATTTAGACTGCCCTTTTCAAAAAGCGGAGCTGCTCGTCACAGAAGCCGCCCGCCGCACTCCTTTTATCTTTGTTGATTTTCATGCAGAAACAACGAGTGAAAAGCAGGCGATGGGCTGGTTTTTAGATGGCCGTGTGACAGCCGTCGTCGGCACGCACACACACGTTCAAACGGCAGATAACCGGGTATTGCCAGGCGGTACAGCTTATTTAACAGATGCGGGCATGACAGGGCCGTATGACGGGATTTTGGGCATGCAGAAAGAAGCGATTATTCAAAAGTTCCAAAACCAGCTGCCCGCACGGTTTGAAGTGCCGAAAGAAGGCCGGACGCAATTATCCGGATGTCTCATCAAAACAGACCGTAAAACCGGGCATGCTAAATCCATTGAACGTATTTTGATTAACGAAGACCATCCTTTTCACGATTATTGATTCATAGCCCCCGTCCATTTGAATATATATGAAAGACGAATGGAGGCTTCAAAAGGGGGATTAGGGAATGGATGTATTAAAAGTATCATCAAAATCGAACCCGAATTCGGTCGCCGGTGCACTTGCCGGAACGATGAGGGAAAAAGGCAGTGCCGAAATACAAGCCGTTGGGGCAGGGGCGCTGAATCAGGCGGTGAAGGCTGTCGCGATCGCCAGAGGGTTTGTGGCGCCCGGCGGCATTGATTTAATTTGTATTCCGGCATTTACAAGCATTATCATCGCAGGAGAAACACGCACAGCGATGAAATTAATTATCCAGTCCCGCTAAGCATTTCAGCCAATTGGCTGGAGTGCTTTTTTTCGAAAATGTTTTTGCCTTTTTCCGATAAAAGAAGTACACTAGGAGCATTGTTTTAATCCGATCAATTTGTTCGGTTTTATCATACATAAACTTTTGTTTGCTAAAAAGCATGGATATAGTGATTTGTCAGTAAAAATGATACACTAGGAAAAGCAGAATAATGATGCGGTCATATTTAAAGGAGTGTTTTGAACAATGGCAGAGCAGCTTTCTTGGAAAGTGGGCGGACAGCAAGGAGAAGGAATTGAGAGCACCGGCGAAATCTTCTCAATGGCCTTGAACCGTCTCGGGTACTATTTATATGGTTATCGCCACTTTTCATCCCGGATTAAAGGCGGTCATACGAACAACAAAATTCGCGTCAGCACGAAAAAAGTCAGTGCTGTTGCGGACGATCTTGATATATTGGTGGCGTTTGACCAGGAAACGATTGACGTCAACTACCAGGAGCTTCACGCGAACGGCATTATCATTGCGGATACGAAGTTCAAGCCGGTCAAGCCGGAAGACACGGATGCCGCTTTTTATGCAGTTCCCTTCACGGAAATGGCGACAGAACTGGGCACATCCTTGATGAAAAACATGGTAGCGGTCGGAGCCTCATGTGCGATCATTAATTTGGATGTATCGGTTTTCCTTGGTGTGGTGGAAGAAATTTTCGGACGCAAAGGCGAAACAGTCGTTCAAAAGAATATGGAAGCCATTCAACACGGCTATGACTACATGAAAGAGCAGCTTGATACTGATACGAGTGCGCTTCAGCTTCCGCCAGCGGATGGCCAAAAGCGGATGTTCATGATTGGCAACGACGCCATCGCACTCGGCGCACTGACAGCAGGTGTCCGCTTAATGGCGGCTTATCCGATTACACCCGCTTCTGAAATTATGGAATACTTGATTAAAAAACTGCCGAAAGTCGACGGGACCGTTATTCAAACAGAGGACGAAATCGCAGCGGCAACGATGGCGATTGGGGCGAATTATGCCGGCATCCGCTCGTTTACTGCTTCGGCAGGACCCGGTCTTTCCTTGATGATGGAGGCAATTGGCTTGTCCGGAATGACGGAAACACCGCTTGTTGTCATTGACACACAGCGCGGCGGTCCTTCTACAGGCCTTCCGACAAAGCAGGAGCAGTCGGATTTAATGGCAATGATTTACGGAACGCATGGCGAAATTCCGAAGGTGGTCATTGCACCGGGAACAGCAGAGGAAGGCTTTTACGATACCATTGAAGCCTTTAACATTGCAGAAGAATACCAGCTTCCGGTTATTTTATTGTCCGATTTGCAGCTGTCGCTCGGCAAGCATACGGTCGAGCCGCTTGACTACAGCAAAGTAAACATCCGCCGTGGCAAGCTCGTCACAGAAGGCATCGAGCCGCGTGAAGATAAATCGTACTTTAAGCGTTATGAAGTGACAGAGGACGGTGTATCTCCTCGTTCCATCCCGGGTGTGAGCGGCGGAATTCACCACGTAACAGGCGTCGAGCACGATGAAACAGGAAAGCCGTCTGAATCACCAGCAAACCGGAAAGCGCAAATGGACAAGCGCATGCGCAAGCTGGACGAGCTGACAAAGGTGTTTCCAAACCCTATTTATACAAACGCCCAGCATGACGAAGCCGATCTTCTTTTAATTGGCTTTAATTCCACAGGCGGTGCGATTGAAGAAGCGATGGTCCGGCTGGAAGCAGACGGCATGAAGGTGAACCATGCGCGTGTCCGTCTCGTGCATCCGTTCCCGACCGAGGAAATTCTTCCGCTTATTGAATCGGCGAAACAAGTTGCCGTAGTGGAAAACAATGCAACCGGCCAGCTGGCAAGCATTATTAAAATGAACGCAGGCTATCCGCAAAAAATTAAAAGCATCTTAAAATATGACGGCAATCCGTTTTTGCCGCACCATATTGTTGAGAGCAGCAAGGAGCTGATGTAACGATGGCAACCGCCACAACGTTTAAAGATTTCCGAAATAACGTCAAGCCTAACTGGTGCCCTGGCTGTGGAGATTTCTCCGTACAGGCGGCCATTCAGCGTGCCGCGGCAAACGTCGGCCTTTCTCCTGAAAAGCTGGCGGTTATTTCCGGCATCGGCTGTTCCGGACGGATTTCCGGCTATATTAATTCATATGGTCTTCATGGCATTCATGGCCGCGCACTGCCGATAGCGCAAGGTGTCAAAATGGCGAATAAAGATTTAACGGTTATCGCCTCGGGCGGTGACGGCGATGGGTTCGCGATCGGCATGGGCCACACGATTCATGCGATGCGCCGTAACATTGACGTGACATACATCGTCATGGACAATCAGATTTACGGCTTAACGAAAGGGCAAACGTCACCGCGCTCAGCAGCCGGATTCAAAACGAAATCAACCCCGCTCGGCTCGATTGAACAAACTCTTTCACCGATGCAGCTTGCGGTGACAACAGGTGCCACGTTTGTCGCGCAAAGCTTTTCAACGGATTTAAAAGATTTAACAGCGATCATCGAAGCGGGCATTCAGCACAAAGGCTTTTCACTCATCAATGTGTTCAGCCCATGTGTGACCTATAATAAAGTGAACACGTATGACTGGTTTAAAGAAAACTTGACGAAGCTTGCGACGATTGAAGGCTATGATTCAAGCGACCGCCAGGCAGCGATGAACACACTCATGCAGCACGATGATCTTGTGACAGGCATCATCTATCAGGATACAGAACGTCCATCCTACCAGCAGCTTGTGGAAGGCTATTCTGAAACGCCGCTTTCAGAAGCGGATCTGGATCTTGGAGCGGAAGCATTCGATCAGCTGGTGAAGGAATTTATGTAATCTTTATGACGCAGAGAAGCGGCTTCTCTGCGTCTTTTTAGGTCATGCGCTTGAGTCGAATCACGCGTCAGTATATACTTAAGAAATGTGCACGATAGTTTGAAAGATCGGAAAGGGGATTCATCATGAACGAAGAACAGCGGAAAGACAGTGAACAGGCTCATCCATCGGACAAAAAATCCGCCAAGGACTACAGCCAGTACTTTGAATCGGTGTATACGCCTCCTTCTTTAAAAGACGCCAAAAAGCGCGGGAAAGAAGAAGTCGCCTATCATCATGATTTTAAAATTGACGACCGTTTTCAAGGAATGGGCAATGGCAAAAACTTTTACATTCGCACGTACGGCTGTCAGATGAACGCGCATGACACCGAAGTCATGGCCGGTATTTTTATGGCGCTCGGCTACAATGCCGTGGAAACACCAGAAGAAGCCGACGTCATTTTGTTAAACACGTGTGCGATCCGTGAAAACGCGGAAAACAAAGTATTTGGTGAAATCGGCTTTTTAAAACATTTAAAGCGTGAAAACCCGAATTTGCTGCTGGGTGTTTGCGGCTGCATGTCTCAAGAAGAGTCTGTCGTGAATAAAATTTTGAAATCGTATCAGAATGTGGACATGATTTTCGGCACGCATAATATTCACCGCCTGCCGGAAATTTTAAATGAAGCGTATTTGTCCAAGGAAATGGTCATTGAAGTATGGTCAAAAGAAGGCGATGTCATTGAGAACCTTCCGAAAAAGCGCCTGGGCAACGTAAAAGCATGGGTGAACATTATGTATGGCTGCGACAAATTCTGTACATATTGCATCGTCCCGTATACACGCGGAAAAGAGCGGAGCCGCCGACCGGAAGAAATCATTCAGGAAGTGCGGCAGCTTGCGGCACAGGGCTACCAGGAAGTCATGCTTCTCGGTCAAAACGTCAATGCATACGGCAAGGATTTTGATGATATCAGCTACCGCCTAGGTGATTTAATGGAAGAAATCCGCCAGATCGGCATGCCGCGTGTCCGCTTTACAACAAGCCATCCACGCGACTTTGACGATCATTTAATCGAGGTGCTTTCTAAAGGCGGCAACTTGATGGATCACATTCATTTGCCTGTACAAAGCGGCTCGACCGATATTTTAAAAATCATGGCCCGCAAATATACGCGTGAGCAATTTTTAGAGCTTGTCCGCAAAATTAAAACGGCAATGCCGGATGTTGCTCTGACAACGGATATTATCGTCGGCTATCCGAATGAAACGGAAGAGCAGTTTGAAGAAACGATGTCCTTGTACCGTGAAGTCGGCTTTGAAATGGCCTACACATACGTGTATTCACCGCGTGAAGGCACTCCGGCTGCGAAAATGCAGGACAACGTGCCAATGCGGGTGAAAAAAGAGCGTCTCCAGCGCTTAAACGCACTCGTCAACGAACTGTCCGGCGAATCAATGAAGCGATATAAAGGTCAAATTGTCGACGTTTTAATTGAAGGAGAAAGCAAGAAAAATCCGGACATTCTCGCCGGATACACGTCAAAAAGCAAGCTTGTCAATGTGAAGGCGCCAAAATCCGCGATCGGAAAAATCATTCCGGTGAAAATTACCGAAACGAAATCATGGTCGATGGATGGAGAAGCAGTCGAAATCGAAAATATGGCCGGGGTGAACTAATAATGGAAAAAACAGTGTACACAAAAGAAGAAATTATTGCGAAAGCAACTGAAATTGCCAACATGATTTCGGCAACCGAAGAAGTGGAATTTTTCAAGCAGGCAGAAGCAAAAATTCACGAAAATCAAAAGCTGCGCGAAAAAATGGCCGGCCTGAAAAGCCTGCAAAAGCAAGCGGTGAATTTTCAGCATTATAAAAAAGTAGAAGCGTTAAAGATGACCGAAGAAAAAATTGCGAAAATTGAGCAGGAGCTCGATGAAATGCCAATCGTGCAGCAATTTAAACAGTCGCAGACCGATGTGAATGAAATTCTGCAAATGGTCGCAACGGCGATCTCGAACAAAGTAACCGATAATATTATTAACGAAACCGGCGGCGACCTGCTTCGCGGCGAAACCGGCGCCCAGGTGCAAAACAGCACACCGGGAAGCTGCTCTTAATCCGCTTTGATCCTCCCTTTTAACGGGGAGGATTTTTTTATGCGCTGCAGCGGAAGTGCTGAAAAACGTTGTACGGAAAGGATAATGGGCTCATGCATAAATAAATGGGCACCCGGCTCAGCTTCTCTGCATAGAATACAAAGACCACATCAGAGGAGGGACAACAGAGTGAGCCAATTTCGCGAGATCATCACCAAGTCTGTCGTTGCCAAGGGCCGGAAGTACACACAGACCCACCATACGGTAGTGCCGCCAAACAAGCCATCGGGCATTTTAGGCTGCTGGATTATCAACCATGAATACAAAGCCAAAAAAGCCGGTAAAAAGGTCGAGGTGTACGGCACATATGAAATTAACGTCTGGTATTCGTATCAGAATCATACGAAAACAGCTGTTGTCACGGAAAAAGTAGACTATAAGGACGAAATTAAGCTGACGTACCGGGATGACAACTGTGAAGGCGATGATGACGTCTGGGTGAAGGTGCTGCAGCAGCCAAATTGCCAGGAAGCGGTCATTTCGGATTGCGGAACAAAAATAAACGTTCAAGCCGAGCGTGAATTAACCGTAGAAGTAACGGGCGAAACGAAAATTTGCGTTTCCTTTCATGATTATGAAGATGAGTGGGATTGCGAGCGGGAAACAGCTGAAGAGCATCACCGCCATTAAATCAGGCGGCGGGAAACGAACTGTTTTCCCGCTTTTTTTCTGTGTGCTATACTAACAAAAGAAGAAACACAGAGAGGAATGCGACATGTCACAATATACACCGATGATCCAGCAATATTTACGTGTAAAGGCAGACTATGAAGATGCCTTTTTATTTTTTCGTCTAGGCGATTTTTATGAAATGTTTTTTCAGGATGCGCTGAGAGCCAGCCAGATTTTAGAAATCACCTTAACGTCCCGTGACGGCGGCAGCTCTGACCGAATTCCGATGTGCGGCGTTCCGTATCATTCGGCGAAGGGCTACATTGAACGACTAATTGCGGCGGGCCATAAAGTCGCCATTTGCGAACAGCGGGAAGACCCGAAGCAGGCAAAGGGAGTCATTAAGCGGGAGGTTGTTCAGGTTATTACGCCCGGGACGATGATGGAAGGGGCCGGCATTCAAGAGAAAGAAAACCATTATCTGGCCTGCATCGAACGGACAGGCCAGGAGCTCTCCATTGCGGTAGCTGATGTGACGACCGGGGAATGCAAAACCGCCCTGTTTACGTCCGTAGACGCCGCAGTCCATGAGCTGGCGGCGTATGGAGTGAAGGAAGTTGTGACAAACGGACAGTGGAGCGAGGCTGAAATCAAACCGATCCAGGCAAGACTCGGGGCGGTCATTTCTGTAGAAGAGATGAGCGATGCAGCACCGTTTCGTTCCCTCCTGTCCGCTTTAACTGAAGATTTGACGATTCAGGCAACGGCCCGTCTTTATCATTATCTGCACCGGACGCAAAAGCGGAGCCTCGATCATTTGCAGGCAGCCGAGCCTTATGAAATACGCGATTACATGAACATTGATTATTTTTCAAAACGAAATTTGGAGCTGACGGAAACGATCCGCTCGAAAGGAAAAAAAGGCTCGCTTTTATGGCTGCTCGATGAAACAAAAACCGCGATGGGCGGCCGGCTTCTGAAGCAATGGATTGACCGCCCGCTTCTCAATGAACAGGACATTAACCGGCGGCTTGGCATTGTTGAAAAGCTTCTTGCGTCTTACTTTGAGCGGGAGGAACTGCGGGAGCAGCTGAAGGAAGTGTATGATTTAGAGCGTCTTGCCGGAAGAGTGGCTTTTGGCAATGTAAATGCCCGGGATCTTGTGCAGCTGAAAAAGTCGCTCGGCCAAATTCCGCTGCTGGCTGGCGGATTAAAGCAAATGAACGAAGCCGAGCTAACGAAGCTCGCCGATTCGCTTGATCCATGTACGGAGCTTTTTGATCAGCTCGACCAGGCGCTGATTGAAGATCCGCCAATTGGCGTGAAGGAAGGCGGCATGATTCGAGACGGCTTCCACGCCCAGCTGGACGAGTACCGTGATGCTGCACGAAACGGCAAGCAGTGGATTGCGGAGCTTGAAAAGCAGGAGCGCGATAAAACAGGCATTAAATCACTGAAAATCGGCTACAATCGCATTTTTGGCTATTACATTGAAGTGACGAAAGCCAACCTCGCCTTGCTTGAAGAAGGACGATATGAGCGCAAGCAAACGCTGGCCAATTGTGAGCGGTTTGTCACGCCGGAATTAAAAGAAAAAGAAACGCTTATTTTAGAAGCGAACGATCAAATGATGGAGCTGGAGTACGGGTTGTTTTCACAGCTTCGTGAACAGGTCAAAGCGTTTATCCCGCGCCTGCAGCGACTGGCGCGAATGGTGAGTGAAATTGATGTCCTGCAATGCTTTGCAGCTGTCAGTGAAGCGCGCCGGTTTGTCCGGCCTTCTTTTTCAGCGAACGGAATCATGCATATTGAAGGCGGCCGGCACCCGGTTGTCGAGAAAGTAATGGATGCACAGGGCTTTGTGCCGAACGACTGCCAAATGGAAGAAGGCCGGAATGTGCTGTTAATTACCGGACCGAACATGTCGGGGAAAAGCACATACATGCGCCAGACGGCATTAATCGCTATTTTAGCGCAAATCGGCTGCTACGTTCCAGCCGATAAAGCCGTGCTCCCTGTTTTTGACCAGATTTTCACACGGATTGGTGCAGCAGATGACCTCGTCTCCGGTCAGAGCACCTTTATGGTGGAAATGCTCGAGGCCAAGCATGCCATCGTCAGTGCGACGGACCGGTCGCTTATTTTATTCGACGAAATCGGACGGGGCACCTCGACATATGACGGTATGGCGCTCGCACAGGCGATGATTGAATACATTCATACACAAATTGGCGCGAAGACGCTGTTTTCAACGCATTACCATGAACTGACCGTACTGGATGAAACACTCCCGCATATGCAAAATGTTCACGTAACGGCAGCAGAGCAAGAAGGAAAGGTCGTATTTTTGCATAAAGTAAAAGACGGAGCGGCGGATAAAAGCTATGGCATTCATGTTGCCCAGCTGGCAGGCCTCCCCGATTCTGTCATTAAAAGAGCGGACGAAATTCTGCAATCGTTTGAAAGCAAGGAACTAAAAACAGCTCCTGTTCAAGCGGACGTGATCAGTGAAGGGCAGCTGTCCTTTTTCGAGGAAAAGCCGGCCGTGAAGCCAGCCAAAAAAGACCAGTCCTCGATTCTGTCCAAGCTGTTGAACTATGACATTATGGAAATGACACCAATGGAAGCAATGAATACATTATACGCCCTGCAAAAAGAAGCGAAAAAATGAGGTGACGGATATGGGGATCATTCGGCAGCTGGATGAAGCACTTTCGAATAAAATTGCAGCCGGCGAAGTGGTGGAGCGTCCAGCTTCTGTTGTGAAAGAGCTGACAGAAAATGCGATTGATGCCGGCAGTACCGTCGTGGAAATTGACGTGGAAGAAGCGGGACTCGGTTTAATCCGCATCACGGATAACGGTTCTGGCATTGAAGCGGATGACGTACAGCGGGCTTTTTACCGCCACGCGACGAGTAAAATCAAGGATGAAAATGATTTGTTTCGGATCCGGACGCTCGGCTTTCGCGGCGAAGCACTGCCGAGCATCGCGTCCGTTTCAGATGTGACAATGTCCACATCGACCGGCGATGGAGCCGGCATTGAAATTGTTCTGTCGGGCGGCGCTGTCCAGTCGCAGCAGCCCGGGCCCGCACGAAAAGGAACAGACATTACGGTGACGAATCTCTTTTTCAATACACCGGCACGGCTGAAGTATATGAAGAGTGTTCATACCGAGCTTGGTAACATTACCGATGCGGTGAACCGGATGGCGCTCAGCCGTCCGGATGTTTCGTTCCGGCTGCGGCATAACGGCCGCGAGCTGTTGAAAACGAATGGAAACGGGGACGCAAGACAGGTTCTTGCGGCTATTTACGGGCTTTCCATCGCCAAGCAAATGATTCCGATTCACGCTCAATCACTGGACTTTACGGTTTCAGGATTTGTGTCGCTTCCTGAAGTGACACGCGCTTCCCGCAATTATATGTCTATGATGGTGAATGGCCGGTTTATAAAAAATTTCAAAATATCCAATGCGATTATCGAAGGCTACCATACGTTTTTGCCGATCGGCCGCTATCCCATCGTGCTGCTGAACATCGATATGGACCCGCTGCTCGTTGACGTAAACGTGCATCCAGCCAAGCTTGAGGTGCGTTTCAGCAAGGAGCAGGAGCTGTGTGCGCTCATTAGTGAAACGGTCAAAGCGGCGCTCAGAAAAGAAACGCTCATCCCGGACGCCTTGCCGGTGTTGAAGAAACGAAAAGATTTTACTGAGCAGCGGGCTTTTCAGTTTGAAGCGCCGCGCCCGAAGCCGGAAGCACTTCCGCCCAAGCAAGAGATGGAAAAGCTGTATAAGCCGGACTATTACAATGAGCCGGTAAAGGAAGCGCCGGCTGCTGCCTTTGAAGCACCGGTGGTCGAGACGCCTCCAGAACGAGTGGAGCGGGAAGAAGCCGCTGCCCCCGAAGAGCGCATGCCGATGCTTTATCCGATTGGCCAAATGCATGGCACGTACATTTTTGCTCAAAATGAAAACGGGCTGTACATGATCGATCAGCATGCGGCGCAGGAGCGGCTGAAATATGAATATTTTAAGGAAAGAGTTGGTCAGACAGAGCCTGAGCTTCAGGAGCTGCTCATTCCGATGACGTTTGATTTTTCCGCAGATGAATGGATGAAAATTGAAGAGAATAAAGCGTCGCTTGAAGAAGTGGGCGTGTTTTTAGAGCCCTTTGGCGACAAATCGTACGTGGTCCGGTCACATCCCGTTTGGTTTCCGAAAAATGAAGAGCGCGATGTAATCGAAGAAATGATTGAAGAGGTGCTGGCGATGAAAAAGCCGGACGTAAAGAAAATTCGTGAGGAAGCGGCTATTTTAATGAGCTGTAAAGGGTCAATCAAAGCCAATCGTCATTTGCGGAACGACGAAATTGACCAGCTGCTTCGCGATCTCCGAGAAAGCAGCGACCCTTTTACGTGCCCGCACGGCCGTCCGATTACGATTCATTTGTCCAACTACGATATCGAAAAGATGTTTAAACGAATTATGTGAAGAGGTGGCATCATGTTATTGAACGGACAGGCCATTTTGCCGGCCATTCGCTCGATGAAGGATTTTGAAAAAATGCTGACAATGAAGTATGAATACGGCGTTTTCCTGGATTTGAATATCGGCATGGTAAAAAGTGTGCTCGATCTTGCCCGCCAGCATGACAAGAAGATGTTTGTTCATCTTGATTTGATCAGCGGATTGGCGAGTGATGAGCATGGAGTCGAGTTTATCAACCGCTACGCAAAGCCGTACGGGATCATTTCAACAAAAGGAAGCGCGCTCGTGAAAGCAAAGCAAAAAGGGCTGGTTGCCACACAGCGGGCGTTTATTCTGGATTCGAACGCATTAAACCGAAGCGTGAAGCTTGCGCAAAAAGCCGATCCGGATTTTATTGAAGTGCTGCCCGGCGTTGCACCGAAAATTATTGAGTTGATCCGCCGCGAAACGGGCAAGCCTGTGTTTGCCGGCGGACTGATTGATGAAAAGGAAGAAGTAGAAGCCGCCTTAAAAGCGGGCGCATCAGCGGTCACGACATCTAATGTGGAGCTGTGGAAGATGTTTTCGGACAACAGCGCTGCCACATAATCTAAAGCGCCAACGCTGATAAATGAAAAACAACGCCGGTATCTACTCGTCTATCGCCGATATCGCTGTAATACCGGCGATAGATCACTTTATATCAGCGATACATAAACGATACCGGCGATAAACACGAAAGCGGGCCACACATCCTTCGTGTGAAAAAGGAGTGTGGCAAAATGGTGACGACTCTTTGTGAAAATTTTCTCAAACTTTGTGAATGAGGATTAATGGCTCCCAAAAACGAGTAAAATAATAACAAAGGGAGGGATTGATCATGAACACGAAAAAAAGTGATCTTCAGCTGCACAAGGAATATTTGCTCGACTTAAGCGAACAAAGCCGACCGGGTGAACTGAATCAGTTTGATGTCCTCCAGCTCGACCTTTGCCAGTGGCTTCAAAAAGAACAGGGGCTGTCTTTAGAACAGGCAGAAGCGATACTCAAGCGCTCCCCGAAACAAAAAGAAATCGCCTAAGCCTCAGGGCTTTTTTTTTTTTGCTCATAATATAAATCGTTATTTTGCGCCAAACAATTCATATTCAGGGAGCGGCTGCCCCATCTGGCCAAGGATCGTTTCGATATGAGCAACGGCTTTTTTCAAAATATCAACGCGGGCGTATTTTTTATCGTTTCCTTCAATCACGTGCCACGGGGCGTGCGGATCATCTGTTTTCAAAAGCATTTCCTCCGCCGCTTCTACATACATCGCCCATTTCTTCCGGTTGCGCCAGTCCTCATCGGTGATTTTCCAGCGCTTTACCGGATCAAGCTGCCGTTCTTCAAACCGCTTCAGCTGTTCGTCTTTTGAGATTTGGACCCAGAATTTCACCATGATGTAGCGTTCGTCCGTCAATGATTTTTCAAAGGCGTTTATTTCATCGTACGCCCGTTTCCATTCAGGCTCGGAAGCATACCCTTCAATTCTTTCCACGAGTACACGTCCATACCAGGAGCGGTCAAAAATAGCAATCTGGCCATGCTGCGGCAGCTTTCGCCAAAATCGCTGCATGTAATGATAGCGCAGC
This sequence comes from Domibacillus enclensis, assembly GCF_900156125.1. Lineage (GTDB taxonomy): Bacteria > Bacillota > Bacilli > Bacillales > Domibacillaceae > Domibacillus > Domibacillus enclensis. Next base: position 363,932 of record NZ_FTLX01000003.1, read on the forward strand.
TCATGCGGTGCGGGCGCGGAAATCGGGTGAACGAGCACGCCGCGCGGGTCAAGCTGCTCATTCATTCGTTTAATGGCTCCGCCTTTTCCGGCTGCATCCATCCCTTCAAATACAACAATCAGGCCGATTTTCTCTTGAAACAGCATTTGCTGGAGAGCCAGCAGGCGGCGCTGGTATTTTTCAAGCTCCGCCCTGTACACTTTTTTATCCGTTATTTCTTTATCCTGCTTTAATTTCTCAAGCCTTACATCCATCGAAATGCCCCCTTTCTTCCATCTTACCCCATCTAACGCGCATTTCAACATTTTTAATAAAATGATTGACACCGCTTCCACGTAAAGGTATGATAAGACACAAGTTCATAAAATTTGTGGCCGAGAATCAGAGACTCACATTGAGACCCGTTACAGGGATCAGTGTGAGTTTTTTTATGTTCTTCATCAAACAATCCGGGCGCCCAAGGATGCAAACAACCAAAGGAGTGGATGAATGATGACCCCATTTATGGGAGAATTGATTGGAACCGCTATGCTCATTATTTTCGGTGCAGGTGTATGTGCCAACGTAAATTTAAAAGGATCTTTTGCGAACGGAAGCGGATGGATTGTCATTTCATTCGGATGGGGGCTGGCTGTCGCTATGGCTGTGTATGCGGTCGGTGGTGTAAGCGGTGCTCATTTAAACCCGGCCGTCACCATTGGCCTTGCGATCACCGGCTCTTTTCCGTGGGCAGATGTTATAGTGTATATAACCGCTCAGCTGATTGGGGCGATGATTGGAGCAGCGGTTGTATTTCTTCATTTTCTGCCGCACTGGGCAGTAACAGACGATCCCGGTACGAAGCTAGGCGTGTTTGCCACCTCGCCAGCTGTGAACAATCCTTATGCAAATATCATCAGTGAACTCGTTGGCACCTTTATGCTGGTTCTTGGCTTGCTGGCGATTGGTGCCAACAGCTTTACAGATGGATTGAATCCGCTTATTGTCGGCTTTTTAATTATCGCGATTGGATTGTCGCTCGGCGGCACAACAGGTTATGCGATTAATCCGGCTCGGGATCTCGGACCGCGTCTCGCTCATTTTCTGCTGCCGATTCCGGGCAAGGGCCATTCAAACTGGAAGTATGCTTGGATTCCTGTAGTGGGACCGGTGCTCGGCTCTGTTCTTGCTGCATTTTTCTATAAAGGCTTTTTCTTAAATGAAGGAGCCAGTGCCTTTTTTATCGCGTTAGCAGCAGCAGCTATTTTTATCATAGCGGTGAAAGGGATCTCAGTCAGAACAGCTGCTTAAACACACAATTATAAACAAAGGGGAGTAGTCAAATGGAAAAGTACATTATGTCAATTGATCAGGGAACAACAAGTTCACGGGCTATTTTATTCAACAAAGCAGGAGAAATCGTTCACTCGGCACAAAAGGAATTCAAGCAGTATTTTCCGAATCCGGGCTGGGTGGAGCACGACGCCAATGAAATCTGGGCATCCGTTTTATCATGCATGGCAACCGTGCTGAGTGAAGTGGATATTCATGCGAACCAGGTAGAAGCGATCGGCATTACAAACCAGCGTGAAACAGCGGTTGTATGGGACAAAGAAACCGGCCGTCCGATTTACCACGCCATCGTGTGGCAGTCACGCCAGACGGCTGACATTTGTGCGGATATTAAAGCGAACGGTCATGAGCAAACATTCCGTGATAAAACCGGACTTCTCGTTGACCCGTATTTTTCCGGTACAAAAGTCAGATGGCTGCTTGAAAACGTGGACGGTGCCCGCGAGCGCGCTGAAAAGGGTGAGCTGCTATTCGGCACAATCGACACATGGCTCATCTGGAAAATGACAGGCGGAAAAGCGCACGTGACAGATTATTCCAACGCTGCCCGCACGCTTATGTTTAACATTCACGAATTAACATGGGATCAAGAGCTGTTAGATATTTTAACTGTGCCAAAGGAAATGCTTCCGGAGGTGCGTCCGTCGTCAGAGGTTTACGGCACAACAGCTCCGTTTCACTTTTTCGGTCAGGAAATTCCAGTGGCCGGTGCAGCAGGCGATCAGCAGGCCGCTTTGTTTGGACAGGCCTGCTTTGAAAAGGGCATGGCGAAAAATACGTACGGCACCGGCTGCTTTATGCTGATGAATACCGGCGAGAAAGCAGTGAAATCCGAGCACGGCTTACTCACGACAATCGCCTGGGGAATCGATGGCAAGGTAGAATACGCGCTCGAAGGCAGTATTTTCGTTTCTGGCTCTGCCATTCAGTGGCTCCGCGACGGCATGCGCATGCTGAAAAACGCATCGGATAGTGAGCAATATGCAGAGCGTGTTGAATCAACAGATGGCGTATATGTCGTTCCGGCCTTTGTTGGACTTGGTACTCCTTACTGGGAAAGCGATGTACGCGGCGCTGTGTTTGGCTTAACACGAGGGACGGATAAGGAGCACTTTATTCGCGCAGTGCTGGAATCACTGGCGTATCAAACAAAGGATGTCCTAGAAGCGATGGAAGCAGACTCTGGCATTTCGCTGAAAACACTTCGCGTCGACGGAGGAGCCGTCATGAATTCCTTCCTCATGCAGTTCCAGAGCGATATTCTGGATGTGCCGGTTGAACGCACACAAATTAACGAAACAACAGCGCTCGGTTCGGCCTATCTAGCGGGTCTAGCTGTCGGCTTCTGGGATGACCGTTCCGAAATCGCGAAAAACTGGAAGGTTGCCCGCACGTTCGAGCCTGCGATGGAGGAAGAAACACGCGAGCAGCTGTACAGCGGATGGAAAAAAGCAGTGAAAGCGGCTATTGCGTTTCAATAACACGAATGGTACAATGGATATAAGTTAATACATTGTCCGGAGAAACGGGAGAGACCTGAAAGCAAGACAGCCAACACTGTTTTGTTCTTTCAGGTCTCTTTTTGTGTATCCCGGGGTATAAAAAAGAAGATAGCAAAAGGGGATGACAGAAGATGACATTTACAAATAATAATCGAACAAACATGATCAAATCTTTGAAGCAGGAACAATATGATGTGCTCGTGATCGGCGGCGGCATTACCGGTGCCGGCATTGCGCTCGACGCCTCCATGCGCGGATTAAAAACGGCATTAATCGATATGCAGGACTTTGCGGCAGGCACGTCCAGCCGGTCAACGAAGCTTGTTCATGGCGGTCTTCGCTATTTAAAGCAATTTGAAGTGAAAATGGTCGCAGAGGTCGGGAAAGAGCGGGCGATTGTCTATGAAAACGGACCGCACGTGACGACACCGGAATGGATGCTCCTTCCGTTTCACGAAGGCGGAACATTCGGACCGCTTTCCACGTCGTTTGGCCTTCGCGTGTATGACTTTTTAGCAGGCGTTAAGCGTTCAGAACGCCGGAAAATGTTTTCAGCAGAACAGACGCTTCAAAAAGAGCCGTTAATTAAAAAAGACGGCTTAAAAGGCGGCGGCTATTACGTGGAGTACCGCACAGATGATGCGCGTCTCACGCTTGAAGTCATGAAAAAAGCCGTGGAAAAAGGAGCGCTTTGCTTGAACTACGTAAAAGCGGATGGCTTTACGTATGACAATGGAAAAGTAACCGGCATTCAGGCGGTGGACCAGCTGACAAAAGAGTCGATGACAATTTCCGCCACAAAAGTGATTAATGCCTCCGGACCGTGGGTGGATGAAGTCCGCAAAAAAGACGGCAGTGAAAACGGCAAGCACCTTCGTTTAACGAAAGGGGTTCACATTGTCATTGATCAGTCGGTTTTCCCGCTGCATCAAGCGGTTTATTTTGATACACCGGACAAGCGGATGGTATTTGCGATTCCGCGTGAAGGCAAGGCATACGTCGGCACAACCGATACGTTCTACAACTCCGACCCGATTCGCCCGGACGTAACGGCTGAAGACAAAGCGTATTTGCTAGAAGCCATTCGATTCATGTTCCCTGAGGTCAACGTAGGAGAAGGGGATATCGAATCGTCCTGGTCGGGTGTGCGTCCGCTTATTTATGAGGACGGCAAAGACCCGTCAGAAATTTCCCGCAAGGATGAGATTTGGGAAGCGGAATCAGGCTTGCTGACGATCGCGGGAGGAAAGTTAACCGGCTACCGGAAAATGGCGGAAACGATTGTTGATTTAGTGACGAAGCGATTAAAGGAAGAAAAAGGCATTATGTACAGTGCTTCTGAAACAAAGCATTTGCCGATTTCCGGTGGAGATGTCGGCGGCTCAGCGAACTTCAAATCGTTTGTGAAGGCGAAAACAGCTGTCGGCGTGTCAAAAGGCTTTACCGAAGAAGAAGCAGCCAAAATTGTGCACATGTACGGATCAAATGCGGAAAAGGTGTTTGCTTACAAAAAGGAAAGTCCTCTTCCAGCCGTGTTAAACGCGCAGCTGCTGTACGCAATCGAAGAAGAAATGGCGTACACGCCGGCTGACTTTTTCATCCGCCGCACAGGTGCTCTTTTGTTTGACATTGAAACGGTGCTGACGTACAAGCAGCCGGTCATCGATCAGCTGGCAGAGCATTTTAACTGGTCAGCAGAGGAAAAGGTCGCTCATACAGCTGAGCTGGAAGCGGAAATCGCAGCCTGTTCGTAACGAAGGGTATCCGTTATAATAAGGGTACTTATCCAAAAAGGCTGTGAATCAATGTGAAGAAAGACAAAGTGGCGGTCGTCATTGGCCCGACTGCCTCCGGAAAAACGGACTTAAGCATTTACCTGGCAAAAAAGCTGAACGGAGAAGTGATCAGCGGTGATTCGATGCAAATTTACCGCGGACTGTCCATCGGCACCGCCAAAGCAACAAAGGAAGAAATGGCCGGAGTGCCGCATCATTTAATCGATATTAAAAACCCGGATGAATCGTTTTCAGCGGCTGAATTTCAGCTGCTGGCACGCGAGAAAATAGCGGACATTAACGCACGTGGAAAGCTGCCGATCATTTGCGGCGGAACCGGTCTTTATATTCAATCGGTGCTGTATGATTACGAGTTTGGGGATGATGCGGCGGATGCCTCTGTCCGCAAGCAAATAGAAGAAGAAGCAGAGCGGCTCGGCCCGGAGGCAATCCATGATCAGTTAAAAGCGGTCGATCCTGAAACCGCGGCTGCTTTTCATCCGAACAATGTGCGGCGGACGATTCGGGCGCTTGAAATATACCGCTTGACTGGTGAGCCTGCGTCAAAGCGGAAACGGCTGGATGCACCGGATGAGAAATATGATGCAGCCATCGTCGGCATTACGCTCGACCGGCCGGTGTTGTATGAACGGATCAACCGCCGGGTGGATGCAATGATCGAGTCAGGGCTGCTGGACGAAGCAAAGTGGCTGTACAGCATGAAGCTTGACCTTGCACCTGCTGTCCAGGCGATCGGCTACAAAGAGCTGTTTCCGTACTTGCGCGGCGAGCAGACGCTCCAGGAAGCAGCCGATCTGCTAAAGCAAAACTCCCGCCGTTACGCCAAGCGTCAGCTTACCTGGTTCCGCAATAAAATGGAGCTTGACTGGTTCGATCTGACAATTGAAGACGAGCGGAACGAAAAAAAACAACAAATTTGCTCGCTGCTGGCAGGAAAGCTGAATCTGAGGTAGAATTAGTAATAATGGATTCAGCTAGAAAGAGGAGGAAAACGCATGAAACAGCCGATTAACATTCAAGATCAATTTTTGAACCAGCTGCGCAAAGAAAACACAATGGTTACTGTTTTTTTACTGAACGGTTTTCAGCTGCGCGGTCTCATTAAAGGATTTGATAATTTCACCGTTCTTGTGGAAACGGACGGCAAGCAGCAGCTTGTGTTCAAACATGCCATCTCTACCTTTGCTCCTCAGCGCAGCGTCAGCTTAAACTTTGACGAACAAGAATAAGTTGCAGTGAAGATCCGCGTGAAGCGGGTCTTTTTTTCATGGGTGCGCATATGTATTGTATAAAGGAGGGGCGTCGCATGAAGCAAACAAATAAAGAAGGCCGTATTCATGTCGTCCTGAACCCGAAAGAAAAGCCGGCACAGGCAGTGGACTGGCCGGATCATCCAGAACACGGTCTTCTCCGCTCAATCGAACAGGAAATGGAATCCCTCATCGGCCTGACTGGCTTAAAAGTACTTGTGCGGGAGCTTTATGCCTCTGCTTATATAAATAAAAAACGGATGGAAGCAGGCCTTGAGACAAAAGGGCAGATGCTGCACATGCTGTTTACTGGAAACCCGGGAACAGGAAAAACGACAGCGGCAAGGCTGATTGCTTCCATGTTTAAAAAACTGGGCCTGTTGGAAAAAGGGCAGTTTATCGAAGCAGAGCGTGCCGATCTAGTCGGTGAATACATCGGCCATACCGCCCAGAAAACGCGTGATCTCGTGAAAAAAGCACTCGGCGGTGTTCTTTTTATCGACGAGGCCTATTCGCTGGCGCGAGGCGGGGAAAAGGATTTCGGGAAAGAAGCCATTGATACGCTTGTGAAGCAAATGGAAGACCATCAAAATGGATTCATTTTAATTTTAGCGGGCTATCCGCGCGAAATGGCGCATTTTTTGTCGATGAACCCCGGCCTGCAATCACGGTTTCCGTTGATCCATCATTTCCCGGACTATACAACAGAGGAGCTGCTGCAGATTGCCGACGTGATTGCAGGTGAAAAAAAGTACGAAATTGATACAGTCGGACGGCCGCTGCTTCGTTCCATTATTGAGCAGGAAAAGCGGATCAGCGGGCTTCGATTTGCCAACGGGCGCAACATCCGGACGTTAATTGAAAAAGCAGCGCGGCGGCAGGCTCTCCGCTTAATGGCGCAATCCGTGCACTCAAAGAAAGAATTGAAAATGCTGAAGGGTGAGGATTTTCAATTGTCACCATAAAGACACATATGGTAAAATGTCGAAAAGGATGATGAAGATGAAAAAAAAGCCTGTTAAGGAAAGAATCATTGAAACCGCTTTAATCATGTTTGAAAAGCACGGCTACCATGGCGTAACGGTCGACCAAATTGTGGATGAGTGCGGAACGTCCAAAGGCGGATTTTACCACAATTTCCGCTCAAAGGATGAACTGCTTTATCATATACATGATGTGTTTATTTCCTATTTGCTCAATAAAGCAAAAGAAACGTATGATAAAGAAACCGATCCCGTTTCCAGAATGTGCGGCATTATCACGTCATTCACCCGGATCTTTGATTTGTATAAGCCCCATATTACGGTGTTCTATCAGGAAAGCACGTATTTAAAGGGCGACTTTGAAAAGCAAATTAACGACAAGCGTGAAGAATACCGGCAGCTGCTTTTGCAAATCATTCGGGAAGGCCAGGACAACGGCGATTTTCGTCCGGAGGTGCCAGCGCAAATTTCAACCATGGCGATTATGGGCATGATCAACTGGATGTACAAATGGTTTAAAACAGAAGGGGAGCTGTCGATTGAAGACATTGCCCGCATCTTCAACGACATGATGATCCATTCTCTTTTAACGGAAGAAGCGATGAAAGCCGGAAAAGGAGAACGGTTTATATTAAAAACAGAAGCCGTCCAATGAGGATGGCTTCTGTTTTTAAAATTTTACAGTTCTCTTAGGCAAATGCCAGCCATATTTGTACGATAAAATACGGAGCACGGCAATAAACATAAATAATATAATGAGCTGAGCAGGCGTTTCAGCTCCGCCAAGAGCGATAATTAAGCCGGCAAGAGCCGCCCATACGCCGTACACTTCGTCTCGCAGCAAAGCCGGCTTCCGCTGGGCAAGCACGTCACGAACCAGTCCGCCTCCGCTCCCCGTTAAAACGGCCGCCACGACCACCGCGCTGAGCGGATGATTCATCCCCGCCGCATACAGAGCCCCTTGAACCGCAAACGCAGCCAGGCCAATCGCATCAAAAAAGTTTCCCCACACCGGCCAGTGGCGAAGCAGATTTTGCGGGAATAAAATGACCGCTGTAATCGAAAGCGCCGCAATCGTAAAAAACTCGCCCTGCTCCCATAAAGCCGAAACCGGTACGCCAATAAGCAAATTCCGGATCGCCCCGCCGCCAAATGCGGTAATCATGCCTAATATATAAATGCCGAATACATCGTACTCTTCTTCCATCGCCACAATCGCCCCAGAAATCGCAAAGGCAATGGTTCCGATGACGGTAAAGATGTCCCACGTAATGTCCATCACGAACCTTCTTTCATCCGAAATGTTTAATGTTCGGCTATTATTATAAACCATTGCCTGCCTAACGGCTACTTTTTCTTTTAAGAAAACCGGTCTTTTGCTATGATAAGAACGAGTGATAAGGAAAGTAGGAACAAATTTATGACAAGCATGTTTGACTTATTAAAAAACGGCCCGATGATTCGGGAAAAAGCGGACCTGGCCGAAGCGAAAATCGCCGAAGTCCACCAAGAAATCGATGGAATGGCTGAGTACAACCAGTTTCGTGTGCTGCAAAGCTTTCAGAAAAACCAGGTCAGCGATTTTCATTTCACCCCGTCAACCGGCTATGGATACGATGATGCCGGCAGGGAAACGCTAGAAAGCGTATACGCCGATGTGCTGGGCGGTGAGCGTGCCCTCGTTCGTTCGCAAATCATTTCCGGCACACATGCGATTACCATCTCATTGTTCGGCATTTTGCGTCCGGGTGACGAGCTTTTGTACATTACAGGAAAGCCGTATGATACATTAGATGAAATTATCGGCATAAGTGGACCATCAAATGGGTCGCTGCGTGAATTTAACATTTCCTATAAGCATGTAGACTTAACCGACCAGGGAAAACCAGATTTTGACCAGATTCGCCAAAGCATCAATGAAAAAACGAAAATGGTGGCGATTCAGCGTTCAAAAGGATACGCCGTCCGTCCGTCGTTTACAATAGAAGAAATTCGGGAAATGATTACGGTCGTGAAGGAAATAAAGCCGGATGCGGTTGTGTTCGTGGATAACTGCTACGGTGAATTTGTTGAGCGGGAAGAGCCGCTTCACGCCGGTGCGGATTTAATCGCCGGATCATTAATTAAAAACCCGGGCGGCGGCATCGCCAAAACAGGCGGCTACATCGCAGGGAAAAAGGAATTTGTTGAAAGCTGTTCGTACCGTATGACGTCACCTGGCATTGGCGCTGAAGCGGGGGCGAGTCTTTACAGCCTGCAGGAAATGTACCAGGGCTTGTTTTTGGCCCCTCATGTTGTGGCGCAAAGTGTAAAAGGCGCGGTGTTTACCGCGGCGATGCTGGAGCAGTTCGGCATGAAAACAACGCCTGCCTGGAATGCGCCGCGTACGGATTTAATTCAAGCTGTTCAGTTTGATGACCGCGAGAAAATGGTCGCTTTTTGTCAGGCTATTCAATTTGCATCGCCGGTCAACTCACACGTGACGCCGCAGCCTGCTTATATGCCAGGCTATGAGGACGATGTCATTATGGCCGCTGGAACATTTATTCAAGGGGCAAGCATCGAATTAACAGCAGATGGCCCGCTTCGCCCGCCATACGCAGCATACGTACAAGGCGGACTCACGTATGCACATGTGAAGATAGCGATTGCCAGTGCGCTGGATTATTTAATCGAATCCAAAAAAATCTGACAACCTTTTAAACTATAAATAAATTTGTGTGATAAAAGGTTACACCGTGTTGACAAATGAAATAACATGATTTATAGTAAATGTATCAGATGATGAAAGAGGAGGGGAAAACATGAGCAGCCAAATACGCCGGACGATGCCGCTTTTTCCAATGGGAACAGTGATGAAACTAACCGATTTATCCGCGAGGCAAATTCGCTATTATGAGCAGCATCATTTAATTACCCCGGATCGTTCTGATGGAAACCGGCGTCTCTATTCATTGAACGACATTGACCGTCTGCTTGAAGTGAAAGACCTTCTTGACCAGGGCATCAATATGGCCGGGATTAAAAAAATCCTGCTGAAGGATGATTCGCAGGAACTTGAATTAGAAACAAAAGATAGTGGCGTAAAATCGAAAAAAGAGTTCACCGATGAAGAGCTTCGCAAGCTTCTCCGCAAAGAGTTAATCAATGCGGGACGCTTCAACCGCGCTTCGGGAATGGACCGGCGGTTTTTTCACTAATCTTTTGCATACAAGGTTTACATATTTGAGGAGGAATGGATAACAAATGGGTAAGTACACACGTGAAGACATTCAGCGATTAGCAAAAGAACAAGACGTAAAATACATTCGTCTACAGTTCACAGACATTCTTGGCACAATCAAAAACGTAGAGATCCCCGTGAGCCAGCTTGATAAAGCGCTCGACAACAAAATGATGTTCGATGGCTCTTCAATCGAAGGTTTCGTCCGCATTGAAGAATCAGACATGAACTTGTACCCGGATCTTGACACTTGGGTTGTTTTCCCTTGGACTGCTGAAAAAGGGAAAGTGGCACGTCTTATCTGCGATATCTACACTCCTGAAGGCGATCCGTTCCCAGGCGACCCGCGTGCAAACTTGAAACGCGTGCTTGGCGAAATGAAAGAGCTAGGCTTCACAGATTTCAATCTTGGACCTGAGCCGGAATTCTTCTTGTTCAAGCTAGATGAAAAAGGCGAGCCGACACTTGAGCTAAACGATAACGGCGGATACTTCGACCTTGCGCCAACAGACCTTGGCGAAAACTGCCGTCGCGATATCGTTCTTGAGCTTGAAGAAATGGGCTTTGAAATCGAAGCATCTCACCATGAAGTAGCGCCAGGACAACACGAAATCGACTTTAAATATGCAGATGCGATCACAGCTTGTGACAACATCCAAACATTTAAGCTTGTTGTTAAAACAATTGCACGCAAGCACGGCTTGCACGCGACATTCATGCCAAAACCATTGTTCGGCGTAAACGGCTCTGGTATGCACATGAACTTGTCTCTATTCAAAGACGGCAAAAACTCGTTCTTTGATGAAAGCGGCGAATTGAAACTAAGCGAAACAGCGTACCAGTTTATTGCCGGTACAGTGAAAAACGCAGAAGCGTTCACAGCGATCTGTAACCCAACAGTAAACTCATACAAGCGCCTAGTTCCTGGCTACGAAGCACCTTGCTACGTTGCATGGTCTGGCCAAAACCGCAGCCCGCTAATCCGTATCCCGGCTTCACGCGGCATGAGCACACGTGTAGAAGTTCGTTCCGTTGACCCGGCTGCGAACCCATACCTTGCAATGGCTGTACTTCTAGCTGCAGGTCTTGACGGAATCAAGAACGAAATGGCTCCGCCAGCACCAGTAGACCGCAACATCTATGCAATGGACAAAGACGAGCGCGAAGCAGAAGGCGTACGCGATCTTCCATCCAACCTGTCACTTGCACTTGACGTCTTGAAGAAAAACGAGACAATCAAAAACGCACTTGGCGAGCACATTCTTGAGCACTTCATTGAGGCGAAAGAAATCGAATGGGATATGTTCCGCACACAAGTTCACCCTTGGGAGCGCGAGCAATACATGTCAATGTACTAAGAAACTCAACCCCTTGAGCCGTATGGCTTCAAGGGGTTTTTTCTTTTACCACGAAAACAGTGCTCGTGGTAACCTTTTTTAATAGTTACCACATTTTAACCACGGAATTTTTACGATTCCTCTAATTGCTGCATATAGCTATCAAATCGATCCAATGATCTTGACTCCATCTTCTTTGAAACGTGGGCATATACGTCGGCAGTAATCTGCATAGAGCCATGACCAAGTCGTTCTTGAACCATCTTCATATCTGCGCCGGCTTCTAGTAGCATAACTGCATGAGTATGGTGACTCGAATGTATAGGAAGTTTTGGTCCAAACCTCTTTTTTAGGCAGCTATTGAATGCATTGAATAATGTGGACTTCGGAATTGGGTTCCATCACCACGGCACAACACTAAATCTAATTCATGGGCATACATGGGCATACAGCTCATCCTATTACAACCGTTGATTATGAGGTGGTCTTCAAGTGGCATGATCGATTAAACCCTAAGCAACAAAATAAGGGGGTAAAACCTTTATGCATCGTAGGAGAATTATTAGGTACAGTCTATTCGTTCTGGTAGTTGTAACCATCAATACTTCATGAACAATTATTGCTTAGATTTTTTTAACAGTTTTCGCTAAAAATCGTCTGACGGTGCTTAATGAAGCCCGGCACATAAAAGTAAAAGGCAAAATAGTTTGGTTGCCACTCCCTTTAGAACTTTGAATTGAGGAGAAGGAATATTGATTATCCTAGATGAGCTACTTTATGATGATCAGTTCTTCTGGGTGTTTCTTGACAGCGAGGACAAAACATATTTTTCCTTCTGAACATCCCTTTTTATGACCTTTTTATATTTACATTCGCCAAAGATATGTTAAGCAAGACGAAAAGCAGACAAGTCAGAATGCTAAAATAATTTATATCCTGAAGCGACAGTAGTTTGTTTTCTGCTACATTTAATATTCCTCCTGGTGAAAGCTGAAAAAAGATATGGTTAAATCCTTTTATTATGATAAAGAATATAGATAATAAAATCGTTGTGATCGCTATAATGATTGGACTTTTAAAGAAGGTGCTTATTAGTATAGTCAGGCTTACAATATATAAAATCCAAAGACTGTATAAAACTAAGAAGAACAGAAAACTAGTAAAAGAGAAAGAATCGAATAAAAGGTTAGTATAAAAATAAGAAATTAATGCTCCGATTGATATACTAAACATACTAATGAGCCAGTGGCTTGTCAGCTTGGATAGGAGGTAGGATCGTACGGAAACAGGTCGAGTCAAAATAAAATCCTGTATGCCATTATTTCGATCGGCAGCGATTAACCCCATAAAACTAATGACTAGAATGACAAGGCCTATTTGACTAAATTGTCCGGATACGGTTGATAAAAGCACTTCAGCAGATGATGGGGTTGTTCTGTTTGGGTCTATTGTTATTCCATCAGCGCCACCAGCATGTTCAAGTATGACATCCATATATTTGTGGATTAAAGGCTGTGTAACTCCTAGAATCACAAAAAATATAGTGAGCCAGATAAATTTAAAATCCTTAAGAGCTTCTAATAATTCTGCCTGCATTAACGTTTGAAGGTTTTTCATGTATCCGATACCATCTCTAGAAAAATCTCTTCTATCTCTTTTTTATAAAATCGAATAGAGACAATATCTACACCTTTTTGTGAAAAGTCAGCAACAACCTCTGTTAGATCCAGTTTTTTAGTTCCTGTTAAGAGAAAAGTGTTTTTTGAAATGCGTTCCATTTCTTTTATTTCTGAATTTGTTAACGGTTCCTTTATACTTTCTGCGTTCTCAATTTCAACAATGATTCTTTTTCTATCTGATTCGTTATTTTCATTGTCAATATCACCCACTATTGTTCCTTTCCGTATAATAATGTATCGATCACAAAATGTGGCGGCATCGTCTAAAATATGAGTTGATAGGAGGATGGTCGCTCTTTTTTTTAATCGGGCAATCAACTTTTTCACTTCGTTTCGGCCAATGGGATCTAGCGCAGAAACAGGTTCATCTAAAATGAGCAATAGCGGTTGATGCAAAATTGCCTGGGCAATTCCAAGTCTTTGTTTCATCCCACCTGATAACTGCTCAACCTTATCATTTTTTCTGTCCTTGAGACCAACCTCTTCCAAAACCTTTGTCGTATTTTCCTTCAAAAATGTACGATCTAATCCAGATAATTTACCAAAGAAAAGAAGCGATTCTTCACAGGTCATCCATGGCTTAAAGTCTGTGTATTGTGATAAATAGCCAATATGCCTTTTGTGCTGAATGATCGCTTTGGAATTGAACATAATTTCTCCTTCTTCAGGATGAAGGATTCCTGTCATGCATTTGATCAGCGTCGTTTTGCCCGCCCCGTTCGGTCCTAATAAGCCGACACATTCACCTTTTGAAATTGAAAAAAGAAACATTATTTAATATTTTTCTTTTCTTTATGGTCTTATGAAGCTCCGTGACTGTGATCATTTTTAATAATCCTCCTTCCAATAACTAAATACAAGATGGGTCCGAATGATTGCACGAGAATAATAACGATTAACCAAATAAAAGGTGCGACGATCAAGCTTCTTCTCTTAAACCAATCGAACAAGGCAACGCCTACCAGCAAGACATTAAAAATAATGACGGGCAGGACAAAAGGCAGAATTTCAGCCCAATTCATTTCTAGTAGTGCCGTAATGTCTGTATTCATCGTTATATCTCCTTTCATGATATATTATCATTATCGATAATGATAATTGAAAAGTCAACTAAATAATAAAATTTTGGTAAAGTAGAGGAAAGAATATATAATAGCTAACTAAGAAGAAAGAAAAAGGGGATAAACGAAATGGAGTTTGATTTATTTAAAAATCAAGTCAGGTTTAAAATAGCCTTAGAGTTAATAGATCATGATGAAGGGTTATCGATCATGCAGCTGAATAAATTACTGAAGGACGTATCACAAGCAACGTTATACAGGCATGTAAATTCAATGGTTGAGGATGACTTACTAAAAATTGTTGGAATGAATCGTATTGGAAAAGTCGAAGAGAAACTGTATGCGTTGAATACTCAAGGGTACAAAATCAGTGAAGAAGAGTGGTATTCTGCATCATATAGCGAAAAAATAAAATTTGTCACCTACTTTTTCATGTATATTTTACAAAATTATAAAAACTATCATGAAAGCAGTACCGCGGATCACTTCCAAGACCAATCGACATTCTCTTTAGTAAAAATGAATTTAACAAATGATTCATTTAACGATTTCCAATCAGAGCTGCGTACGCTTTTAGAAAAATACTACAATGAAGAAGACTCAGAAGAAGGTAAAGATCGCACGATTTCATTGATCATTATTCCATGAGTATCTTTCAAGAGTTAAACGTCACCAGGGAAATTTCTCGTGTTTAATTCGAGCTTGGTTATCGTGTCGTTTTAAATTGAAAACCTTCCATGTAACGGAAGACTCCATAAAAAACCGCTATCCTTAATTAAAGGGTAGCGGCTTTTTAAATTGATTTTCGCCTTGTTATCACACTTTTTATTTAAGTTTCGTTAACTGATGTTGACTATTCAGTTGAACTGTATTATATTGTTATTAAGTTCAACTATATAGTCAAACTGAATAGAGGCTGAGAGTATGAAACATAAGTTATTGCCATTGTCTGAAACGATGCATTATATTTTATTAGCTCTGCGTGAGCCACTTCACGGCTATGCGGTTATGCAGAAAATCGAAGAAATAAGCAACGGGACTGTCATTTTAGCGGCAGGTACGTTATATGGTGCCATTGAAAATTTGAATAAGCACGGCTGGATTGAGCCTGTTGGAGAGTCAGGCCGGAGAAAAGTGTATATGGTAACGGCGGAAGGAAAAACCATTTTGAAAAAGGAACAAAGCAGGTTATTGCATATTTTATCCCTTTATGAAGGAAGTGAATCGAATGAAGAAATGTAAGCTGTTTTTTGATATCGAAAAAGAGGAGCAATGGCTGAACGAACAATTGCAAAAAGGCTATCGCTGTACCCATATTAGCGGATTAGGCATTTATACGTTCGAAAAAACCGATAAGAGAAATGTCATGCGGCTGGATTATCAAGACTATTTATCGAAGAAAAAACGCGATAATTACAAAGTGTTATATGAAGACTTCGGCTGGAACCATATAAAAGGCTCCTGGCCTGGTGGAATTCACTATTGGCAAAAAGAAGATGGGGAACAAAATGACATTTTTTCAGATCGCCAATCGAGAAATAATTATTATAAAAGATTGATGGGGTATTCATCCGGTTTATCGATCGTGTTGTTGCTTTTCTCTTATATGCTTTTCAAAGATTCAGGTGTGTATGCAACGGAAGGTCTTTGGAGCATGGAAGGTGTTCTGTTTTGGAAAGCCTTTTTGTTTGAAACACCCTTTGCTCTTTTGAAGCTCATCCCCGTATGTATGGCTGTTTTCTATGGTGTCAGTTACTACAAAGCCTATCAAAAGTATTCAATGTTAAAAGAAAAATAACGTTGATCACTACTGTTTTGGTAAGTAGCTTTAAATGGATTCAGTACTGTTTTTGTCCTGTTGCTTCGACTACAATGTATAGAGAATCATTTACATAAACGTTTAGAAACGGAGGATTTTGAATGGGGAACAAACAAGTAGTCGTTGTAACGGGTGCAACAAGAGGAATTGGCCGGAACACAGCTTTGTTTTTTGCAGAAAAGGGATATGCAGTAGTCGGAACGGGACGAGATTTCGAAAAATTAAAAGAAGTACAGACTCAACTTGAAACGTTTTCGCCCGAGCATTCCATGATATCCATGGATGTGACCCACCCAACAGAAATCCAACAAGCAGTAGAAAATATCATTAAAAAATATGGACGTATTGATGTCTGGATTAATAATGCCGGGGCATTTAAAGCAATAGGCCCCACGTGGGAAGTGAAACAGGAAGACTGGGTAAACGATGTAACGACTAACTTATTCGGACCATTTCACTGTATTCAAGCGGTAGTGCCAGTAATGTTAAAGCAGGGATTTGGAAGCGTTATCAATATTGTTGGCGGAGGAACCGTTGGGGCATTTAAATATGGGAATGGATATGGAACGTCTAAAACAGGCGTTGCGCGATTAACAGAAAATTTATCTGAAGAATTAAAGGAAACGTCAATAAAGGTGTTTGCATTAGATCCGGGCTTAAATGATACAGACATGACTCGATACCAAAGAGACAGTGGAGATGGTCAACGGTATTTGGGCGGCATAGAGGTTTATTTGAGCAAAATATTGACGTTCAGCCACACCAGGCGCCGCAGCTTGCGTATCACATGGCAACAGGTGAGTTAGATGAATATGCAGGAAGCGTCGTATCCGTATATGAAGAGATAGAGCAGTTGAAAAGGATAGCTAAAGATGCAAGTGATCCGGACTTGTATAAACTCCGACTTAAGAAATGAGCAGCCCATCAAATGAAATAACTGCTAGCGTTTGAAAGTGTAGCAGAATAATTACAGTGAAGAAAAGCCGTATCAGCTATGTCCTGATGCGTCCTTTAAAGGGTTTCTTGTTAGACATAAGAAAGCTGCGAGCTGACCCAAAGTTTTTTTTGCTTGCGTCAGCTTTCCTTTTCGATTCATTAGAGCACGATCCTATATCATTTTTCCAGATAAAAAAGGTTGCAGATTCTCACAGCATGATATAAACTAATTATAGACATTAGCAGTCTGTAATGGTGTTGATTGTGAGGTGGACAGATGAAGTATTCAAAGGCAACCAATTATGCACTCCACACGATGGTGCACTTGACGCTGGAGCCTAAGGGGCAGGCGGTAAGCATGGAGCAGCTGGCGTCTATGCAGGATTTGTCTCCGACGTACTTGTCGAAGATTATGACGAAGCTTGTGAAGGCAGGTCTAATTGAATCCGTGCCTGGGGCAAAAGGCGGCTACAGTCTTTCGCGTCGCAAGCGGGATATTTCGTTTCTGGACGTGATTGAAGCAGTGGAGGGCCAGTCTGTGCTGTTCAACTGTGCGTTTGACCATGAAGAAAGTGAATGCTTAATTGAACGGGTGATGATGGAAGCAGAAGGCAGCATGAAAAAAGAGCTGGCGAACCGGACGATTCAAAGTATTGCGGAGCAAATTGAAAAAAGCCGGTAACGTGAAATAAAAAACAAAAAATTTTACGTTAATTAAAGATATTAAAGGTCTTTAATAAACGTTATGGAGAAGGAGTGTTTTACATGCTGGATTGTATTATTATTGGCGGAGGACCCGCTGGACTCAATGCTGCACTGGTTATGGGGCGTGCTGGGCGTGAAACCATTTTGTTCGATGAGGATCAGCCCCGTAACCGGGTGACACAGGAATCGCACGGATTTATCACGCAGGATGGGGTAAAGCCGTCTGAGTTCAAGAAACGAGGAAGAGCGGATGTCTTAAAGTATCCGTCTGTTTCTATTAAAGAGGAGCGGGTGGAAAACATAGAACGAGCGGATGAGCTATTCACCGTTCTCACAAAGAGCGGAGCGGAGTACGTAACGAAAAAGGTGATTCTTGCGACCGGTCTTCAGGATGTATTGCCGAATATAGAGGGCCTTCCGCTTGTGTATGGAACGAGCGTCTTCAGCTGCCCGTTTTGCGACGGCTGGGAAATGCGGGATCAGGCGCTGGCCGTGATCGCGGAAAATGAACGAGCTTTTCATATGGGAAAACTGCTGTCCAACTGGAGCTCCGATGTCATTGTGTTTACAAATGGCCACCAGGTACTGAGTGAAACCGAGAAAGAGGTGCTGAACCGGCAGCACGTGACAGTGGTAGAGAAAAAGATTGAGCAACTACACTCGAAAGAAGGACAGCTGCAATCGATTCGGCTGGAAACCGGCGAGGAGATAAAAAGAACGGCGGGAATTGTTATGACCGACTTACTCCAGTCCGCTCCTTTTGCAAAACAGCTTGGCTGTGAGATGACCTTAAATGGTGGGGTGAAGATAGATTCACTTGGGCGAACGACCGTGAAAGGAATATATGCGTGCGGAGATACCTCACTCAGCGCACCTTCTCAGCTTGTAATAGCGGCAGGAGAAGGCAGCAAAGCAGCTGCGGGAGTCATTGCCGATTTGGTTGAAGAGGCTTTCGTTTTGACTGAATCATGATTTGGTATTCCTGTTTTCATCTGCTTCCTCTATTGGGGACATCTGGTGCCAGCACAGTTTCTAATAGGGAAGAGATGAATCATTTTCTTTTTGCTGTAAGGAGGATAAAATAGAGAAGCCGAACGTGCGACGTTTTTTTCGCAATGTTCGGCTTTTGTTCTGTCCCCCCCCTTTTTATCCCGTTGTCTCTTTCTTCTCAATAGGTGGGGAAGTCTTGCCTTTTGCCAGGATTAAAAACCTCTATAAAATCAAGCGCTTACATTTCTGCAGATTTAAATTGCAACAATCCATACTAAACTTTAGGAACGCAACGAAATATAATGAAATTGTGAAAGGGGTTACGTCCTATGAAAGAACGCGCACAGCGAGTACTCACACGATTTTTCAAAGTAAATACTTTCATGACGTTTGAAGATTTAAGCAAGGAGTTTGCGACCAGTGAGCGAACGATGAGAAACGAGCTTACCCTGATTAATGAATTCCTGGCGGAGAATAATTACCCAACCATTATGACTGTCAGAGGAAAAGGAATGAAACTCGAGCTATCTGATAAGGACCGTGAAAAGCTTCTTTCAAAAGTAAGTCTTGAAAGAGAAACGGATTATTATCGGCCGGACGAGCGCTTTCTCGCTCTTTTACTGGAGATTATGGATATGTCCAAAACAACGGTTCTTTATGAAATGGAGGAAACGCTCAGAGTATCGAAAAGTACGCTGGATGATGACATGAGAAAGCTGCGGTCCTTCCTGAAAGAATACGGCCTCTCCATAGTAAGCCTTCCGAAACAGGGAATTGTTCTCAGGGGCTATGAACGATCTATACGATCCATGCTGTACAAAGTGATTACCAGCATGACAGATCTTGATTCCATGTTGGGCTTGAAGGATGAAAACAACATTAAAACTTTTTCTGAACAGCTGGTAATGAGTTATTTGGACAAAAACGTTCTTGAAGAAATCGGGGTGCATTATGACCGGATTCTGAAAAAAGAAGGTGAAGCAATCAATCCAGTGTACAGAAACCAGATTGTCTTATTTCTTGGCATTTGGATCCGCAGGCTGCAGGATGGAAACACCTTGAGTGAGCTCGCTAAAGTGAGGAGCGACATGAGAGAAAATGCTGTCAGACAGTTTGTTGATGCCATCTGCTTGGCGTTTAATCTGTATCCATCTGTACACGAGATAAAGTACATCACATTTACCATTGAGTCCTTTAATCCGAAAGATATGAATAATTCGTTTGACTGGGTGACAGCTCAGCTTCTGGCAATCCAACTGATTGAACACGTGGAGAAGGAGACAGGCATCCCGTTTTCGCAAAAGGAAGATGATTTGTATGAAGGGTTGTATCGGCATATAACAGGTCTTTTAAGCAGAACGCATAACGATTTGCAAGCGTTTAATCCACTAAAGGATACAATCAAAGAATCATATGGTGACATTTATCAGGCGGTCAGCTGTTTTAAAAGCCAAATCGAGTATTACACGAAAAAGCCTCTGCCAGAAGATGAAATCGGCTTTTTATCCGTTTATTTTTCTACTTCAGCCAGCCGGATGAAGCAGGATGAACAGTTTGTGTATCAAGCAGTCGTTCTCTGCCATCACGGTATTTCAACCGGAAAGCTGCTTGCCGCTAACATTAAGGAGCAGTTTAACGTAGAAATCGTGGCTGTCTTAAGCTCTTATGAAATCGGCTTCATTGACAAGCTCGACGTGGATTTGGTATTTACAACGATTGCGATTGACTATTTAAAAAAGCCGGTGCTGCTTTTGAATCCCATCTTGAGAGAAAGTGACAAAAAAGAAATCAACGCCTTTTTGCTTGAGAATCAAGAGAAAAGAAGAACCATATCAAAAAAACTGGATGCGACTAGATTGATGCAAGATATTCTGGCGCTGATCGCTGAAAGCGGCGGCTCCGTAACAAAGGACATCTATCAAAGCGTGGAATCGGTTTTTAAAGACCAACATTTAAAAATTAACACAAGGGAGATTCAGCCAATGCTTCAGGATATCTTGAAGGATTCTCATATTCTTCTCAAGCAGGAATGCAACGACTGGAAAGAAGCGATAGCGAAATCAGCTGATGTACTTTTAGCTGGACAAATCATCGAAGAGCGCTATGTGGATGCCATGATTAAATCGGTTGAAGAGTACGGCCCGTATATCGTTGTTGGAAAGCACCTGGCCCTGGCGCATGCGAGACCAGAAGACGGAGTTAACCAGCTTGGGATCAGTGTCATGACATTAAAGGAGCCGGTCGTATTTGGAAACCCGGATAATGACCCGGTGAAGATCGTTTTTTGCCTGGCAGCCGTTGATTCTTATTCTCATCTTAACATCATGAAAAATTTGATTGAACTGATCAACGATCCGGAAAAACTGGATAAGCTGACAGATGCTAAGGATAAAGACAGCTTCAACAAAATTTTATACGGAAGTACAGCGATTAAGTAAGCGTTATCTTTATTTTTGTAAATAAGTGCCCCACTTAAATTAATAATGACGAGGAGAGAGTAAAATGAAAAAATTAAAAATTTTATTTGTATGCGGAGCAGGACTAGGAAGCAGCTTTGCCTGCCAGATGGCGGCTGAGGATGTGCTAAGCAAGCTGGGTGTGGAAGCGAAGCTGGACCACAGCGACATTTCCTCTGCTGCTTCGGAAAAGCCGGATGTGATCATCACAGCGCAAAATTTTAAATCACAGTTTGAAAAGTTCGCCATCGATCCGGCCCAAACAACGATTGTGTATTTACGAAACATTGTCTCAAAACCAGAAATTGAAGAAAAAATCACACCAGTGTTGAAAGAAAAAGGAGTTTTAGCTTAATTCACCTATTAGACAGGGCAGGGGAGGAAGGGAATAAATGGGCATTGTAAACTTTATCATAGACAATATTCTGACACAGGCGTCGGTGACAATTGCTTTAATTGCCATGCTGGGACTGATTTTGCAGAAAAAATCATTTGGACAAGTGCTTTCAGGCTCATTAAAAACAATGCTTGGGTTCATGGTTCTGTCCGCCGGGTCCAGCATTATCGTCGGCAGTCTAACCTATTTTGGCGAAATTTTTACAGAAGGGTTTCAAATGCAGGGGATCGTTCCATCCATCGAGGCTATCAATGGACAGGCGATGAATGAACTTGGTTTGGGGCGTGATATCGCGCTAACCTCCCTGGCAATTTTTGTATTTAACATTTTGATCGCACGATTTACAAAGTGGAAATACATTTTCCTAACTGGCCAGGCGATTCTTTGGATGGCCACAATGACGACCGTTTTTGGTTATGTTGCCGGTCTGCGCGGCCTCGCGCTGATTTTAACCGGCGGTTTTATCGGCGGCGTGTTCGCTGTGGCGATGCCGGCTATTGCACAGCCATTTGTCCGCAAGATTACCGGATCAGATGATATTGCATTGGGTCATTTCTGCACCATTGGTTACGTGTTTGAAGCGGGTGTTGCCAAAGTATTCGGTGAAAAGGGAGAAAACAAAAAATCAGTTGAAGATCTGGAGCTTCCTGCACAGTTTGAGTTTTTACAGGATACGTACTTGTCTCTGATGGTCGTGATGACTCCACTTTACATCATTACAGCGGCATTTGCTGGAGAAGGATTTGCTTCTACTTTATCAGGAGACACTCACTATCTGATGTTTGCTTTCCTGCAGTCGATCCAGTTTGTCGTAGGGGTTTATGTGCTGCTATCAGGGGTGCGCTTATTGCTCGGAGAAATTGTACCTGCATTCCGGGGTATTGCGATGAGATTAGTTCCGAATGCAAAGCCTACACTTGATTGTCCGGTCTTGTTTCCATACAGCCCTAATGCAGTGATTGTCGGATTTATTACGACAACAATCGGCTGTGTCATTGCGATGTTTGTTCTGCCGGTCTTTGGCCTGGCGATGATCCTTCCAGGTATGCTGACCGCCTTTTTCGCAGGTGGAACAGCCGGCATTTTCGGCAATGTTGTTGGAGGTCTGCGCGGTGCAGTGGTTGGTGGTGTAGCCCATGGATTCTTTATTACGCTGCTGCCCGCTTTATTGGTCACGGTGTTTAATTCAATGGGATTTGTCAACGCAACAGCTACTGATGTCGACACTGTTGCGGCAGCCCTGCTGTATGCATGGTTGATTGGTCCGCTTTTAAAAGCATTTTAAGCTGAGAACAGGAGGCAGAAGCAATGTTTGGATTTGGAAAGAAAAAAGAGAAAAAACCAAAGCCGGAAGTAAAGGAAGAATCAGTTGTTTTAACGGCAGAGCGTAAAGAAAAACTAACGCAGACGATCTCGCAGAAAAGGGCATCGCTGGAGCAGTCTGCTGGTGATGAACAAGCAAAAATCCATGAGGAGATAGGCCTGGCTCTCTTTGAGCTTGGAGAGGATGACCAGGCAATCGATTCATTTGAAAAAAGCATTGAACTAAAAAAGTCCGTCGGTGACGGGTACAAAACATTGCTTAAATTATACAACAGAAAACGAGCAGAGGCTGCAAAAGCAAAGGATGAAAAGGCGCTTCAGGTTTATTTGAACAAGATGGACCACATGATGCAAGTATCTAAAGATGTCACGCGTGGTGTGCGGTAAGAAAAGACTTTTAAAAAAAGGGAGATATGGATATGTATACGACATTAAAAGCGGTAACGAGCAAAGCGGAAGAGCTGAACTATACAGTGGGAGCGTTTAACGCGCACAATTTAGAAATGCTTCCGGATATGATCCGTGCGGCGAAAGAGCAAGGATCTCCTATCATTATTCAAACGAGTATCGACACAGCTAAGTATATTGGTCACGAAAATTTCGTTGCGGTATGCCAGTCCATGGCTACAAAGGAAATGGTCGATGTGGTTCTTCACCTGGATCATGCCCGTAATTTTGATGACATTAAAGAAGCGATTGATAAAGGCTACACATCGGTTATGTACGACGGCTCCCACCTGCCACTTAAAGAAAACATTATGAAAACACGGGCGGTTGTCGAATACGCCCATGCTCATGGTGTTTCAGTGGAAGGAGAGCTCGGAACAATTGGCGGTACAGAGGAAGGCATTCACGTGGATGAAAACGATAAAGTATTCACAGATCCAAAAGATGCCGTCGAGTTTGTGAAAGCAACGGGCGTTGATGCGCTTGCCATAGCGATCGGCACCAATCACGGGCAGTATAAATCCAAAACCAATGTCAATATCCCTTTATTAAAAGAAATTGATGCCGCAGTGGATACGCCGCTGGTCATCCATGGTGGAACAGGTGTAAATGAACAGGATATTCATGAGTTGATCAATAACGGTATTCGAAAGTTTAACGTCGGTACAGAACTCCTTGTTGCGTGGACCAAAACGGCGAAAGAAACGTTCGAGGAAACGAAAGAAACCAAATCGCTCCGTCATAATATCATTCCATGCAACCAGGCAGTAAAAGAAGTGGTGAAGCATAAAATCAGCATTTTTATGAACAAAGAAGACCGAATATTCATGAGCAGAGAAAAGCAGGCAGTGGGGGTGAAATAACAAACGCAGGCTATAAGGTAAATGGATGGTGAGTATATGGGGAAAGTCTTAATTTTGCTGGCCGGATACCCGGGAACAGGGAAGACGTATTTGAGCGGACTGATCAATGAAAAACTGGGACCTTTCGATGTCATCTCGCCGGATGAGCTAAAAGAACATTATTTTGATGTGTTCGGCTACCGAAACGCAGAAGAAAAGCAGACGGTGGAAACAAAAGCGTGGGAGAAGTATTACGAGCAGATGGAGGAGCGCATGAGCGCTGGAACGAGTCTCATTTCGGATTATCCATTCAGCTCAAAACAGCTCCCATACTTGAAAAAGCTCACGGAAACTTATGGGTACAAGGTGCTGACCATCCGGCTAACCGCTGATCTGGATATTTTATTTGAACGCCAGAAGGAGCGGGATCTGGATGAATCCAGGCACTTAAGCCATATCGTAACTTCTTATCAAAAAGGAGATCAGCTGAAAGACAGGCATACCGCTGATCACCTGTTGACCTATGAAGAGTTTGTGAGGCGATGCACTACAAGAGGATATGAAACATTTAAATTGGGCAGGCTTTTTGAAGTAGATGTCACAGACTTTTCAAGGGTGAACTATTTTAATCTGATCGAGGCGATTCGGCTTTGGGCAGAATATATGATGAATGTGAAATAATGAAGCCGTCTAAAGTAACTTGATATAACGAGCTAAATATGTATTAATGCCGAACGACTGCGACGTTTTCGCATGGTCGTTCGGCCTTTTTCGATGGTGAGAACTTTCTTGTCCCAACCTGTTTTTTTGACAGGTGATCAATTATTTTCAGTCAAATGTTACCTTTGTTAAAGCAGCACAACAAAAAAGTGTGGATGTCTCCTAATCCGTCACGGTATGTATCAACTGTCCGCCATTTTGTTGAAATAGTATTCTTCCTGATCCATGATCATCCATCGACAAAATTTTCTCCAAAAATCCTTGACTTTCTTTTTATGAAAACGTATACTTCATTTAAATTCAATAGCACATATGATACTTATTTGCACAAGTGTGCAAGGGATATTCAGAAGGAGGGGCAGAATGGACAGCAGAGAAGAAAGACGATTATTAGTCCGGGTGGCTCAAATGTATTACGAGGAAGATATGACCCAAAGCCAAATTTCCAAAGAGCTCGGCATTTACCGCACATCCATTAGCCGGTGGCTGAAAAAAGCCCGTGAAGAAGGCATCGTGAAGATTACAATTAACAAGGACATTGACGAAACCTTCGATCTGGAACAAAAATTGATGAAGCTTTTTCAAATGCGCGAAGTGATTGTCGTGTCGGCTAAAAAAGACCAGACAGCTGATGATAAAAAGAAAGCGATTGCCGCAGCAGCGGGGGATTTCTTGAAACGGATCATTAAAGATGATGACGTGGTTGGGTTTGCCTGGGGAAGCACCGTGGCCAGCATGCTGGGCGAGTTTGTGAACGTGCCAAAGAAGGATGCCCATTTTGTACCACTCGTTGGGGGACCGGGGCCAATGGATACAAAGCATCATGTGAACACGATCGTCTACAAAATTGCGGAAGATTTTAAAGGAAGATCTTACTTCATTGACGCTGCCGCAGTGGTGGAACGAAAAGAAACGAAGGATGACATTGTGAAATCCAATTATTTTGAAAAGATTGCGGAGCTTTGGGGCCAGTTATCGATTGCGGTCGTCGGAATCGGAAATCCAAATCAGTCATCGAATCTCGTGTGGGCGGGTTTTTGCGGAGAACAGGATATTGACGTGCTGAACAGCAATGGAGCCATAGGCGATATTTGCTCACGCTTTTACGATATCGATGGAAACGAAATCAAGTCTGAACTGTCAGACCGGACGATCGCGATCGACATCAACAAGCTGAAGGAAACACAGTATTCAATTGGGGTTGCAGAATCCATTGAAAAAGCGCCTTCAATCATCGGCGCGTTAAGAGGCGGATATATTAATACGCTGGTGACGACCGATGAAACGGCCATTGAAATTTTAAGGCAGGCAGCGCTTTAATCCATGTAATAGGAGGGGTGTTTATGCTGATTTATGTCATGATTCTGATCGGCTGTTCCTGGCTGATGCAAAGTGTGTTCGGCTTTTTGCAAATACGGCATTTTAACCGGAAATACGCTGACATGCGGAAGCTGGGAAGAGTCGCGATTGGACGGAAAACAGGTTTATTTAAAGCAGGAACGGTTGTGATGTTTGCCATCGACCGCCAAAATAATATTTTACAAGCATCTAAAATGCAGGGGGTTACCGTTCTTTCCCGCGTAAGACCGTTGAAAGGGTTTGAAGGTAAACACTTTTTGCGGCTTGGGGAAGACGATTTCCATAAAGTAAACAAGCTGACGAAGCTCGCGATTCAAGATGCGCTCGAAAGCTACCATATTATTGCGAAAGGAGGTGAATTAAAAGTTAAGAAGAGCTGGATGGATCAGTTGTTTTCGAAAAAAATTAAAACGAGGTGAAGGGAATGGATTGGTTAGTAACAGCAGCAGATGGATTTATGAATTTGTTTGAAGCAGGTGCCGAAACATTTGTTGATTTGGTCACAGGAATTGTCCCATTGCTCATTATGCTCCTGGTAGCAATGAATGCGCTGATCCGGTTTGTAGGGGAAGAGAAGGTCGAAAGCATCGCCAGGCGCTCTGGGAAAAATGTCTTCACACGATACCTTGTGTTGCCGGTGATTGGAACATTCGTATTGGCGAACCCGATGACCTTGTCTTTAGGGAGATTTCTGCCAGAGAAATATAAGCCGAGCTACTATGCATCTGCGTCATACTCATGCCACACGCACAACGGCTTGTTCCCACACGTTAATCCGGGCGAACTATTTGTTTTTCTAGGAATTGCAGCAGGGATTACCACTTTGGGCTTAGAAACGACGGAATTGGCGCTGCGCTATTTTCTTGTTGGGGTTGTGACAAACCTTTTCAGAGGCTGGGTGACCGATATGACGACCCATTTTGTGGCGAAGCAGCAGGGTGTGACATTAAAAGATACGGTTGACGTATAAGGAGGGAAAAAGGATGACGAATTATCAATCTATTATTGTTCATGCAGGTCCCGGTGGATTTGGTGGGCCGCTGGTAATTACACCGGATGCCAATAAAAATAAAATCGTTTATGTAACAGGCGGAACAAAGCCCGATATCGCGGACCGGATTGCGGAATTAACAGGCTGCGAATTGGTAGACGGATTTAAAACAAGCGTTCCAGAAAGTGAGATGCTCTGCGTCATTATTGACTGCGGCGGCACCCTTCGCTGCGGACTGTATCCGCAAAAACGAATTAATACGATTAATATTATGCCGACAGGCCAAAGCGGACCATTGGCCAAGCACATTACAGAAGACATTTATGTATCCGGTGTCAAGCCGCAAAACATTGAACGTTATGAAGGTGCTGCAACACCTCCACCGTCCAATGCTGATCAAAAAGAGAAACCCGTCTCTGTACCTAAGTATAGCGCAGATAAAAAAATTAGTGAACAACAAAAGCCTAAAGGATTTATTGCCCGCGTCGGCATGGCGATGGGTTCGCTCGTCAACGTCTTTTATCAGGCGGGCCGCGACACCATTGATACGATCATTAAAACCATTTTGCCGTTTATGGCGTTTGTGGCCATGCTGATCGGCGTTATTAAAGCCTCGGGCATTGGTGATTTATTTGCGGCGTACTTATCGCCATATGCAGGCTCCTTGCCAGGCCTGCTGTTAATTTCTCTTATTTGTTCTTTCCCGCTTTTATCTCCTTTCTTAGGGCCGGGCGCTGTTATTTCTCAGGTCATCGGGACACTGATTGGCGTTGAGATCGGCAAGGGAAACATCCCTCCGCATCTGGCTCTTCCGGCTTTGTTTGCGATCAACTCGCAGGCAGCGGCGGATTTCGTTCCCGTCGGTCTTGGGCTTGCGGAAGCGGAAGTCGAGACGATTGAGGTTGGGGTGCCGTCTGTTTTGTACGGACGTTTCTTAACCGGAGCGCCGACGGTCTTTATTGCATGGCTCGCAAGCTTCGGCTTGTATGAGTAATGAAAAGGAGGAAGTTCTCATGACAACCATTTATCAAACGACCATTAATCAATTAGGTCCCGATGTTTCCGCTTTTTTATCCGAAAAAATGTTCATTTTATTCGGACAAAACGCACCAGCAGAGCTGGCGGACTATTGCTTGCTTATTGATGTGAACAGCGTGGAGGGTGACATTGAAGCAGGGGACAAGCTCCTGTTTAATGACAACGCATACCGTGTCACTGCCGTTGGAAGTGTGGTAAAGCAAAACCTGGGTGCACTTGGGCATATAACGCTAAAGTTCGATGGCGCTTCAGAAGCAGAGCTGCCAGGTACACTTCATTTAGAAGAGGCGGATATCGACGTTCCGGAAATAGGATCAACCGTACAAATTGTAAAAAACTAAACGGATAAAATGGGAAAGAATGAGGAGGAAATAACATGGCACAATCATGGCTTGCAATAGAAAATAAAGTAGCAATCATCACAGGTGGCGCTTCAGGAATTGGCGCTAAAATTACCGAGAGCCTGCTGCAAAATGGCGTGAAGGCCGTAGTCGCTGACTTAAACGTCACAACAGGCGAGCAGCCGGATGGCACATATCATATTCAATGCAACGTGACGAATAAAGAAAGTGTGGAGCAAATGGTCAAGCACGCTGTAGACCATTTTGGCACCATTGATATATTGGTGAATAATGCCGGCGTCAACCTGCCGCGCCTGCTCATTGATTTTGTCGGCAAAAAGCCCGAATATGAGCTAAACGAAAAGGATTTTGATTTTATGGTAGCAGTGAATCAAAAAGGGCCTTTCTTTTGTGCACAAGAAGCAGCACGCGTCATGGTGGAAAAGAAAAGCGGCGTGATCATTAACATTTCGTCAGAAGCTGGTATGGAAGGATCGGCCGGGCAAAGTGTCTATTCCGCCACGAAAGGTGCTGTCAATGGATTTACCCGCTCATGGGCGAAAGAACTCGGCAAATTCAACATCCGTGTCGTTGGCGTAGCACCAGGCATTAATGAACAGACCGGCTTGACCACACCTGCCTACAACGAAGCGCTGGCTTATACGAGAGGTGTCACGGTAGAAGGATTAAATACCGATTACACGAAAGTGATTCCGCTCGGCCGGCCGGGCACGCTGGAGGAAATCGGTGAACTTGTGACGTACCTGGCTTCGGAACGGTCAAGCTACGTAACGGGGACAACGTTGAATATTTCTGGAGGCAAATCTAGAGGATAAGGAAAAAAGAGCGGTGAATTCTTTCACTGCTCTGTTTTTGTTTAGGGACGAAAAGGGAAGCTAGCATCACACATTCACTACAATTCAATTGGTTGACACCGAAAGAAACTCATGATATTATTATCTCGAATTCAAGATAATTTCACAAAGGTCGTTATTAAATTTTTTTATCTATATATCTCGATATCGAGATAATTACACTGAATATCAAAGGAGAGAAAGCATAATGAATGAATTAAAAGGATTGCACCACGTCACCGCGATTACGAGCAGCGCTGAGAAAAATTATGAGTTCTTTACTCATGTACTGGGCATGCGTCTTGTGAAGAAAACGGTCAATCAGGACGACATCCAGACGTACCATTTATTTTTCGCGGACGACAAAGGTTCAGCTGGGACAGACATGACCTTTTTCGATTTCCCTGGCATGCCAAAGGGAACGCACGGAACCAATGAAATTTATAAAACGGCTTTTCGCGTTCCGACGGATGAAGCGCTAAGTTACTGGGTCAAGCGCTTTAATAAATATGAAGTAAAGCACAAAGGCATCCAGGACGTTTTTGGTAAAAAAACACTTTCCTTTGCAGATTTTGATGATCAGCAGTACATGCTGATTTCAGATGAACACAATGAAGGTGTTGCATCCGGGACGCCTTGGCAAAATGGACCGGTGCCGCTGGAGTTCGCCATTACCGGTCTGGGTCCGGTTCACCTGCGCATTGCAGACTTTGACCAGCTGAAAGAAGTGCTGGAAAAAGTGATGCTGATGCGGGAAATTGCCAAAGAAGGCTCCTTCCACCTGTTCGAGGTCGGAGAAGGCGGCAACGGGGCGCAGGTGATTGTAGAACATAATATCCTCCTTCCGCAGGGACGGCAAGGCTTTGGCACGGTCCACCATGCGGCTTTCAGAGTAGCCGATACGGACGTGCTGCACGAATGGATTGAGCGGCTGCAGCAATTCGGCTTACAAAATTCCGGCTACGTCGACCGCTTTTTCTTCGAATCGCTTTATGCGCGCGTAGCAAGAGGCATTTTATTCGAATGGGCAACGGACGGTCCGGGCTTCATGGGTGATGAGCCGTATGAAACGGTTGGGGAAAAATTGTCGCTGCCGCCATTTTTGGAATCAAAGCGTAACCAGATCGAAGCAATGGTGCGCCCTATAGATACGGTTCGCAGTACTCAGACGTTTGAAAAAGAATACTTATAAAAGGGAGCAAACACAAAATGGGAATTTGGACTAAACTATTCGGCGCATCGCAGGAAACGAAACAAGAGGAGGAAGTAATTATGGAAAAGCTGAACATTGGAATCATTTTAGGATCTACACGTGAAGGGCGCTTAAGTCCGCAAGTAGGGCAGTGGGTGAAAGAACTGGCAGATCAGCGCGGAGATGCGAACTATACCATCATCGACATCGCGGATTACCGATTGCCGCTGCTCGGTGAAAGTGGAGGCGATGCCTCAGGGGCAGCGGCATGGTCTGAAGCTGTCGCCAAGCAGGACGGCTTTGTTTTCATCGTACAGGAATACAACCACTCGATCACCGGCGCACTTAAAAACGCCCTGGATTACCTGCGCGTGGAATGGAACAACAAAGCAGCAGGCATCGTATCATACGGTTCCGTTGGCGGTGCACGTGCTGCCGAACATTTGCGTGGCATTTTAGGGGAGTTATTAGTGGCAGACGTACGGGTGCACCCTGCATTATCCCTGTTCACTGATTTTGAAAACGGAGCAGAATTAAAAGCAGCGCCCGTTCAAGCCGAATCTGTCAATCAAATGCTTGATCAGGTCATTCCTTGGTCGACAGCGTTGAAAACCATTCGTTAAATTTCTTGTGTTGTACAGATCTCCATAGAGAATAAAAAACACTTGTTTAACTCAGGCCTCCTCGTTTTCAAAATGAGGAGGTTTATTTTTCTTTGATGAAAAGGCTTAGCTTTTTGCCATCGATGTCATTCTAAAATAATAGCCATCCGGATCCATTACCCTAAAATCTGTTAATCCCCACGGTCCTTCACTTTCTTTGTATATCAATCAATAAAAAAATCGATAATCTCTTACTATTACATGCCATTCGTTTCATGATGTAAGGTGCTTTGTCATTGAAATGACTTTTATCTTTACGCCATTTGGCTTTTGTACAAAATTTTCACTATAAATCTGATAACCAATAGAACGATATAGGCTCACATTTTTCGGTATAGCAGCACGAACTTTGCAAAAGATCCGCGACAGGTCATTTTGTTTTGCATAGGCCTCTATGGTTTTTAGGAGCGCTTTTGCGAAGCCTTTTCCTTGATATTCAGGCAGTACAGCAAGTCTATAAAAATAAAGGCTAGTTTTCTGTATCTGAAACCGTACCATCCCTACAGGCTGATCATCAATGTATCCAATAAGAGCTCGTTCTCCCTCGTACAAAGCAGAGGAAATTGATTCTACGGTTTCCTTCAACGCACTTGAAGGTGGTGCTTTATCTTTATCGTTCTCGAATGCTTTTATCATTATGTAGTGAATGGCGGGTGCATCAGAAGGTATTGCAGGTTTAATGTGTATCATATTACCCGAGCTCCATATCCAAGCTAATCGTTTTAACATAAACGGCTGTGCCCGAAATCGAAACATCCATTTGACCGTCCGTTTCTTTTAAATGAACAAAAACTCGTCCATCTTTATTGATTTCATGACCTTGTTCAACAATGAGTGTAGCTGGCAAAGGCATATTTGGGTCAACAAACCTCTTGTAATATGCGCCCATGACCCCTGAGGCCGTCCCTGTGACCGCATCCTCTATTGTTCCTGAATAGGGAGAAGAAAAGTGACGCGCATGCAGATCATTTTCGGTATCCCGGACCTCTAGACAGATTGGGTGCAAGGATGCTCTGGGCATTTCTTTTAAAAGATGGGGAAACTGCTCGGTGGCCGGCTTCATTTGCTCAAAGCTGGCTAATGTTCTTATTGGCACAATAACCGTCCAAATGCCCGTACTGCCATATACGATTGGGTATTCCGTGTGCACATCCTCTTCTTTTAAACCGATGGCATCCGCTACATCCGCCATTGAACCGCCAAATGAACGGAATGCCGGCTTTGCATGCTGCATGTTCATGAGCAGCTGGCCGTTTTCTTCACGAACCTGTATAGGCAATACACCTGCGTTTGTTTCAATCGTGAAATTGGACAAAGGCAGCAAGCCGCTCCTTTTTAACGCATACACGGTCCCCATCGTGGCGTGCCCGCATAAATCAATCTCGTGACCAGGCGTGAAATACCGAATGCGAACATCTGCTATGTCGGAGGAAACCACGAAAGCGGTCTCATTAAATCCTACCTTCCTAGCAATCGAAAGCATCTGTTCCTCTGTGTAATCATTACCGTTCAGCACGACACCAGCGGGATTTCCTTTCCCCGGAATCGAACTAAACGCATCAATATGGGCTACCTCAACGTTTAACATCATGCAAGCTCCTTTAAGCGAACTGAATTTTTCTCCATTAGTAAATACTCGCCATCATTATACAACATTTGGCTCAAATAGATTGCATGATTTTTCCTGAAAGGGTAAGATTGTTAAAAATTAGTGGGGGAGAGGGGAATCGTGACAGCCATTATTCGAATCGCAGAAGCAAAAGATCGAGAACTATTAACAAAGCTAATGTATCAATATATTGTGGATTTTTATGAGCGGCCAAAGCCGCCCATTGACAAGGTCCACCAGTTAATTGACATGCTTCTTGAAGGAAAAAAAGGGATTCAATTTGTCGCAGAAAAGGAAGGGGATCTCGTAGGTTTTGCGACTCTCTACTTTAGCTTTAGCACAACAAAAGCAGAGCAAATTACGGTCATGAATGATTTGTTCGTCATCGAAAAAGCAAGGGGGACAGGGACGGCACAGCAGCTGTTTGAGACCTGTCAAACGTTCACAAAAGAAAATGGCTTTGCCCATATGTCATGGGTCACCGCAGCGGATAATAAACGAGCACAGCGATTTTACCAAAAAATGGGCGGGTCTGTCGGAGACTGGCTGAATTATTCAATCTGATGAAACGAGGGGGAGCGATCATGAGTGAGAACAACGAAACGCCGGAACGAAAAAGAGAGCGGCTTCGACAAGGAGAATTAAAAAGAAATCCTTCTGGAAATATGAATGACGCATTAAACCGAGGAGGAGCGGGGAACCTTTCTGATTTGGCTGGCAGTTTAGGGTGGAAGGGAATCGGTATAATAATCCTTGTCATAGTAATTGGTTTTTTATTATTATCAATCTTTTTTTAAAGAAGAAGGACATTTTTCAGAACAGCTGCAACCTGATTAATTGGCTTCTTTTCCCCATCCGGTTGAATATTGATTTCTTTAAAATAACATTTTTAGTATGTGTATTACATTTTTTACATTTATAGATTATGATAGGGGAAAGGGAGTGAGTTACTTGTTTAAAAAGATGAAAGCAGTTCTTATTTTGTTTGCGGTTGTTGCCTTGTTTTTAAGCACCTATCGTCCGGCTGAAGCGGTCAATCCGATTAAGCCAAGTCAAAGCCGTGTCACCCATACGTTAAAGGATGTGAATGGGGTCGCGTATAAAGTGTATTTTGCCGGTGTGAGAGAAAAGAAAGGCTATGCATCTAATGATCAATGGCCATTTGTATGGGCAGGGACTAATGAAGGTGACCTTGTGTACAAAGGAAACTACACACTTTATACACATAAAGTCGGCACTAGCCACATAAAAAAATCAAGCTTCTATTTTAAGGACTATGAGTTAAATGCGATGAGAAAAATGGTTCATGTTTTTCCTTCTAAATACAAAGGACAGCCAGACATTTTAGCTGTTGCAGAAACAGATAGCTCGAGCTTTGAAACGGCTCAATGGTACTACATTCATAACGGTGCGTTAACGAAAATAGTCGATGCCACGTATACGAAACGGGCAAAACGGATCGCGATGAACCAGCTGCAAATTGCCGGCTACCTAAACGACGAAGGTGCCTGGTATTTCAGTGACTTCATTTTCAATCCGAAGAAAAATGAATTTGGCGGCATTGATGCAGAAGTGAAGAACCCGGGCCAAGTGATCAAAAACTGGCCGAAGCACTGGCAATAGAAATACGCCTCTGTAGCTCTAGAAGGGAAGAGCGCCGGAAAACATTGTCGCTACCGGGTCGCAAGGCAAGGGTTTTAGAAGCACCGAAAAGCAAATAAGCTGAGGCAGGTGCAATTCCTGCCGGTGAAAATCCGTAGGGAAGCGTGTTCTCCCCTAGCCTATGCTTACGAAAGGAGTGCGGGTTCGAATCCCGTCAGAGGCATTTGAATGATGGAGTGACTTATTAAATGGCTTGATTCCAATAGGTCTGGCAAAAGAGATAGGCAGAGCATTGCTTTTATAAAGGAGTATGCAACATGAAAAGGTATGTCACTAGGGGATTTTTATTTGGAATAATATTGATTGGTATACTTGTATTTCAGCCGTTTGGATCTTCCACTGAAGAGT
This sequence comes from Domibacillus enclensis, assembly GCF_900156125.1. GTDB lineage: Bacteria > Bacillota > Bacilli > Bacillales > Domibacillaceae > Domibacillus > Domibacillus enclensis. The sequence goes on from NZ_FTLX01000003.1 coordinate 398,786, forward strand.
TATACGGGACGGTTAACTTTATCGATATAGAGGACAAGCGGATCACGATTGATGCAAGTAATTGGGCAGTAGAAAACGGATTGAAAGAGAAAGAAACGGATATTATGATTGAAAAAACGGCTGTAATAGGAGAAAACACCGTAATCAAGGATGGGGACGGAAAGACGGCATCACTTCACAACGTTTTCACAGGACAAAAAGTATCGCTTATTAAAGATAAAAAATCCGACGTGTGCAAAAAATTAACATTGAATGTTGATTAATATGGATTCTGTTTAAAGCGATGATCCATTGTACGTGTGTTGGGTTTTGCTAAGTAAAAAAAGGTAGAATCGCGGGTTTTCTCATTTTTTTTGAAAATGAGAGACCATTTTTATCATTTAAACGAAGGGAATGAGGGGTTGTGAACAAGGTGGGGCTGGATTTAGAACGTATTGTTTTTATTGGTCGAACATTTGAGGAATACATGGCGATGTTTTCGCTTTCGATAGACGAGCTGGAAGGGAAAAAGATACTGGATTGTCCGGCAGGGGCATGCTCGTTCACGGCTGTCAGCCAGCAAAAGGGATTGGATGTGACGGCCTGTGATATTGCGTACTATCATCCGGGTGAAGCGCTTGCTCGTAAAGGGAAAAAAGATTTGAATCACGCGATGGAAAGAGTGGAAAAAGCGAAAGCACAGTACGTGTTTGAGTATTTTGACGATGTAACGGATTTGGCACAGCACCGAGCCCGCGCCCTCCGTGATTGTGCGGCGGATATGAAGGAGCGTCCAGAGCGCTACGTGCCTGTGACATTGCCTTCGCTGCCGTTTAAAAGCGAGCAATTTGACTTGATTCTCTCAGCCCACTTTTTGTTTACATACGGTGATCGGCTCGATCAAGCGTTTCATTTGAAGGTGCTGGAGGAATTGCTTCGGGTCGCAAAGGAGGAGGTTCGTCTTTTTCCCCTTGTGGACCTTTCCGGAAGCCGGTACGAGCATTTAGATGAGATCATCACCATGCTTGAAAGCCAGGGGTATCAAGTGGAGGAACGATCGGTACCGTACGAGTTTCAGCGGAATGCGAACACGATGATGCGCATTCGAAAACGAGCAGACTGATATTCACTACGAACAAAACAGTGATTTTAATAGAACTGCGTTCGCAAGTGGCCAAAACGGAAAGCGGCATTATAAGTCCCAGGCCGCTTTCAGTTTTTTAATGCCTTCTCGTATATGCTCCTCCGAAACACCTGCGAATCCAATTAAAACGGTGCGCTCCGGCGGCTGATTTTGGTAAAAAACAGATGCAGGATAAATCTTCACACCCTGTTCTTTTGCTTTTTCGATAAGTTCTTCTTCGTTAAAGGACGAGTCAACATCCAACAGGAGATGAAGACCTGAATTACCGCCTCGAATCTTTACACGCGTTCCAAGCGTACTCTCGATAACCTCCAGTAAAAGGGCTCGTTTCCGCTTATACAGCTTTCTCATCCGGTTCAGGTGCTTCTGCCATTCGCCATTTCTCATAAATTCCGCCAGCGTCAGCTGACTGTGGCTCGAAACCGTTTGTTTGTACAAGGACATGATCTCCCGTCCTTTTTCCAGTAAATGCGGCGGGAGAATCATATAGCTGATGCGCAAAGAAGGAAGAAGGGATTTAGAAAAAGTGCCCATGTAAATGACCCGATTGTGCTGATCAAGCCCTTGAAGTGACGGGATCGGCTGCCCGCTGTACCTGAATTCTCCGTCATAGTCATCTTCAATAATGAACGCTTCTTGTGCGGCCGCCCATTTCAGCAGCTGCATTCTTCGGTTGATCGACATAATGGTGCCAAGCGGGAACTGGTGAGAAGGCGTGACGTACAAAAGGCGGGGCTGCTTTTGCTGAATATCTTGCATGCAAATGCCTTCATCATCGACTGAGATGGGCAGAACCTGCAGGTGATTCACTTCAAACAATGCTCTTGACCTCGAAGAACCTGGATCTTCAAATCCGATCGCTGCATATGGACGGAAAATGTGGCACAGCATGTGAATTAGAACAGGGCTTCCAGCGCCGATCACTACTTGGTCAGGTGAGCAGCGCACACCGCGCGATTGATACAAATGGTCGGCAATCAGCGTTCTGAGCTCCAGTTCCCCCAGCACATCCCCCGGCCGGTACAGAGTATGTCCATCTTGATCCAGGCGATGAACCGTGCTTTTTCGCCAGGCGGAAAAAGGAAAGTGAGCGGGGTCGACGTGTCCGAAGTGAAAATCAATCATCGGCTCCGTTTCTTGCCTGTGGGGATTTTTCAATGGCGAAGCGGCAGGCTCTGAGTGAACAAAATCACCTCCATCATAATCCGCAAACCAGCCGCTTCTTGGCTTGCTGAGGAGGTAGCCTTCCGCCGCCAGCTGTTCAAACGCCCGCTCCACGGTCGTCTGGCTGATCGAAAGCTGGGCGGCGAGCAGTCTTTTGGAAGGCAGCTTTGTTCCTTTTTGAATACGGCCTGCATGCATATTTTCTTTGAAAAACTGATAAAGCTGCTGATACAGCGGAATGTCGAGGTGGCGATTAACAAAGGGTGTACTATCCATTTTGGGAACGTCTCCTAACTGGCATGGTTTAATTTAAAGAAACTGGCTATTTTGAAAAGATCAGTTCCGGCTTATAGTCATTATAATCCATTTAGAAAGGATTGTTTATCCAGACCCATTTAGGTCGTGATAAAAATGAAATTAGGTGTGGAGTGATGACGATGAATCAGGCAAGAAGCGGATGGGTAAACGGATTTTTAGGTGTTTTGATTTTTAGTGGGTCGCTGCCAGCGACACGTCTGGCTATAGCGGATTTTGATCCGTTGTTTCTTACGTTTTGCCGTGCTGCCATTGCCGGTGCATTAGCGGGTGCTCTTCTTCTCCTTTTTCGGCAGCCCCGTCCTGCCAGAAGCGATTTTTTTCCGTTATTGATCGTTGCGCTGGGAGTGGTAGTTGGGTTTCCGTTGCTGACGGCACTGGCGCTGCAATATGTCACGTCAGCGCATGCCATTGTTTTTATCGGGCTGCTGCCGCTTTCCACAGCAATCTTCGGTGTGATTAGGGGTGGGGAACGGCCGCGATTTGCTTTTTGGCTTTTTTCCATTGCCGGCAGCATTTTAGTCGCCGGTTTTGCCCTGTGGCAGGACGCGTCTTCTTCTGCAATCGGTGATGCCTTTATGCTGGCTTCGATTGTGATCTGCGGCCTTGGCTATGCAGAAGGCGCCAGGCTCTCGCGCCGGCTTGGGAATTGGCAGGTGATTTCCTGGGCACTCGTTTTATCACTGCCCAATATGCTGCCGCTCTCGATCTACTATCGGCCAGGCTCATGGGCAGCCATCGGCGATCCGGCTCTCTTCAGTCTGGCGTACGTATCGTTATTCAGCATGCTCATCGGCTTTGTATTTTGGTACCGGGGTCTTGCCCAGGGAGGGATTGCGGCGGTTGGCCAGCTTCAGCTTCTTCAGCCGTTTTTCGGTCTCTTGCTTGCCTCTATTTTCTTAAAAGAAGACGTGAGTTTCGCTCTCATCGCAGTGAACATGGCCGTTGTCCTGTGCGTTGCCTCTGCTCGCCGCTTCGCCGGATAATTTCTGGACGATTCCTTGGACAAAAAAGCGCCTGTCACTTGAACGAAACAGGAGACGAGTACGGCGAAATAAAAGCAGGAAATCTCATCGGCTTGTTAGTATAGAAGCCCAGAAGCCGCTAATGCCGGTTGGTGCTTGCTGAACATCAAACAGAAGGATTCATAAGTAATTAAAAAATGGTCTTGGCATCCTTCTGCAAATGCTGCGCGGACTTAAGGAAGTGCAGCATGGCTCGTTCTTCTTCCTCCGCGTAAATAAAATCGAGCTGTGCAGCCACATTCAGCGCAAGTTCACGAAAAAGGGCACAGGCGGCAAATATACTCTTCCAAATATCGTCAGTTTCGCCACTGGAATAGGTGGATTGATAAGTCAACCACTGATCATGCGTAAGGTCATGTCGAAAGTATTTTCCCATTTTGCCAACGGACACGTGGAACTGATGCTTGCAGCCAATCCACCAGGAAATCATCTGGTCCAGCTCCTTCCGAATAATACGTTCAAACATCTGTTTTGCATACGGAAGTTCCTCACGCCAAATCCCTTTCCCAACATTCTGCAGGCACCACCAAAACTCATTTGTACAGCGATAATAGTCCGCAGCGGTCGGCTTTTGAACATGATAGGATCGATCAGAGGGAGGCGGAATAACGGGTAAAATCCCATCTTTATCTAAGATTGGAGCTGTTAAGCTGTCTCTTTCGTACGTGCGTTTCATTTCTTCTATCGTCTGCAGGCGCAGATCGATCCTGTTCCCGTCCGTAAACAGCATTAAATATCCATAGGAAGCGTATAGGTTGTGCGGCATGTCCACTTCATCGGGCTTTTGCATGATCAGCCGATCCCCGAATACATTGATCCAATCAGGTTTCTTCAAAAAAGAAGCAATCTCGGTGACGACATAAACAATATCATAATCCTGGAAAATATCTGCGGGTGCTTTTGCATTCACACGGGATCCATTTTGATAAACAGCCCTGACTCTGTCGTTTTTTCTGGCTGTTTCGATGATTAGGTGCATCATGTCTTGTTCATTTCTCATTTGAACACCTCATTTCTATTATCTTGATCCAGCCATTCGGCAGAAAAGGGACCGGAGTTTGTGAAGCAGATTCTTGCGTCATTCGACTGAATAAAGCATAACAGCTTTACGTCCTCCATTCTAATTTTTCAACAGATGCTGATATAGAATTGGTTCGTATCAAGTATCTACTATAAGACGTAGGAGCTGAACTTGACATGAACCCTAGCGAATATTCAATGTGCAGCAGGAACAGACCGTTGAGCAAATGGAACTTTTGAATTTCTGGAACGTATAGAGTATTAATCACAGGAGGTGTTACAATGAGTTTTGGTACGTGGCTTGCTATATTTGTGGCTCTTTTCGCCGGTGTTATGTGTGCAAACAGCAGCAAGAAAAAGTGAATCGATTAGAGCTCTCTCTTTTAATGCAAGGATAAACAAAATGGTTTCCATACAGTTTACGTAATAGAATAAACTGTTATAGGTAAATATTAGTAGGTGGAAAAGGAGCCTCATTCAGATGAATATTTTAATTTTAGGTGCAACCGGTCGAGTTGGTCGGCAAATCCTTTCTCATGCGCTTCATGACCAGCATCACGTGACTGTATTAGTCCGCAATCAAGAGAAGCTTCAAATAAACAATGAAAAGTTAACCATTATTCAAGGGAATGTTTTAAATAAAGAGGAGATCGGACGTGTAATGAACGGGATGGATGTCGTGATTAGTGCACTAAATACCGACGGCACGACCACTTTATCAGAAAGTATGCCGCTTATTATCGAAGCAATGGAAAATGAGGGTATAAAGCGGATCATCACGATTGGAACGGCGGGTATTTTGCAAAGCAGAACCACGCCCGATGCTCTGCGTTATCAATCAAGCGAGTCAAAACGCAAAACAACCCGTGCAGCGGAAGAACATCACAAAGTGTACGATCTGCTCAGCCAATCAGCCCTCGAGTGGACAATTGTCTGCCCTACATACTTGCCGGATGGAGAAAGGACAGGCAACTATCGAGTAGAACGAAATCTTTTGCCGGAGGGTGGCGCTGAAATATCGGTACCGGACACAGCAGAATTTGCATTCGGACAAATAAACGCACGAGATTATATAAACTCACGTGTAGGTATTGCTTACTAATACTATTCTTATTCGACTTCAACAAAATCAGATTTAAAAAAGGGACTCATATTGATTTCTCTTAAAAAGTACTTGATAGGTGTATGCTTATTCAAATATTCTCGTTTAGGGATTAGGACCTCCTTCCATTTCAATTATTTGTATTTTATGGTATATTTAGCGTGAATGATATTAGCATCGAAAGCTATTCGGATTTTGCTGGAATAGGACACTTTATGGAGCCATGACAGTTAGTTTTTTTAAAAAGAATAGGAGATGATGAATGGATATTTTCATTAAGCAAGAACTCTCAGAACAATACAGTGCGACGGAAGAAATCGTCAAAAGTGCTTTTTTGAATGAAAAATATAGTGATCAAAAAGAGCACCAACTTGTAAACCGGATCAGACAGTCCGAAGCGTTTATTCCTGAACTTTCATTAGTTGCTTTAAATCAAGAAAACGTCATGATCGGGCATATTCTCTTGTCGAAAATAAAGATCATAGATGAAGATAAGCAGACAGATTCCCTGGCCTTGGCTCCTGTTTCTGTTGCACCTGAGTATCAAAGAAAGGGGATTGGCAGTCAATTAATTCATCATGCTTTAAAACGAGCAAAAGAGCTTGGCTATTCTTCTGTCATTGTTCTAGGGCATGAAGCGTATTATCCGAAGTTTGGGTTTAAACGAGCAAGCTTGTGGAATATTCAGGCGCCGTTTGAAGTGCCGGATGAAGCGTTTATGGCGCTGGAATTAACAGAGAAGGCGCTGGAAAACGTCCGGGGTGTTGTGCATTATTCAAAAGCTTTTCTAGAATGAAGACTGTCGATGGAAAAAGCATCATTTACTAAAAGGAGGGTGTCCTGAAAATGATTTTTGCGCCATTTTCTGCGGGCGCCCTCTTTTTTTGAGAGGTAAAGATATACGTGGGAAATTATTGAAGTCAACCACTTGCGGAAGCATGTCAATGCGGTCAATTCCCAGAAAACAAACTATTTTGCGCCGTTTCAGGATACAAAAAAGGTTCTCAATTATTGCTGATTCATGGTATTCAAGAGATATTTAAGTGTGTTGATCTTTTTTAGAAAGTGACTAACAAAGTTTGCATCACTTCTAAGTCAATGCATTATGATTTAATGTTATACTATTCCTTCTTCATAACCCTTCTCCACAGGATTACGCATACAAATGCTCGATGAATGAGGATAAATAGTGGTGGGCAAACCACTGATGGAATTTAAAAAAGCAGCAAAGTGAATTGAACGCTTTACGAAAAAAAAGGTATACGTGAACCTTTTTGTTTGCGTATACCTTTTTATACAAAACTGATAAGTCTTTCAGAAGAACACGAGCTTGATCAGATGGCTTCTTTAATCACCCGCAATGTCCGTGCTTTCCCTTCCTCCCACGTCACATACCCCGACTTCCGCAGCCGGTCCAGGTGGCCTTTTACCGTCGAAGCCGACTTCAATTCCACCGCTGCCCGGATCTCCTGCAGAGAAGGCGGGTAATTCCTCTCGGTTGAAAATTCATGTATATAAGCCAGCATTCTCCGCTGGCGATCAGAAAGTGTGTTACGCATACTGTGCACCCTTTCGCTGTTTGATTTTAGCGGCAGACAAAATATTGCCGCGTTTAAACGTTCTTTTTTGCTTTCTCGTGAAGCAGTACGCATGGATATACTGATGGTCCATGCGAATCACAGAAATGGTCCGGCGGCTGATGACGTTTCGTTCTGACAGGTACATAATCTCAATCGGCATCTGCTGTTCGAGGGATGCCTTCAGTAAAAAATCCACTCCGAACCGCTCCCTTTCTCTCTTCATTATACAGAACAAACGTTTTGTGATCAACTAAAAAACAAACGTACTTTCGATTTAATTTTCCTCCATTATGAAAAATTACATTTGCCAAATGGAATATTTGTTCTTATACTGGACATAATATAGGTAAGGAACATATATTCTCATTAAAAGAAGTGAACGTGGTGAGAAAACAATACGAAGACCGCGGCATGCTCAAATGGCGGGGCCTGATCCTGTCCGAGCACGCGGAAATGATGAAGAATGAAAAAAGCAAAATTATCCGAAGAGAAATCTACTTTGACGACCAGCAGTACGAAGAAATGAACCGGATCGCCAATATCTCGATCCATCTAAAAAAAGAAGTCATCTTTGAACTGAACACATTCGACGATGAGGACCTGCTGAAGGTGAGCGGGGGTGGTGTGTGAATGCGCCAGCCTGCCCGGGCAATAGCCGTATCTCAGGCTGAGCGGCTTTAGCTCGCGTTTCTGGGCAGAAGAAATTGTGTCGGTGAAGCTGGCTGAAGGGGACGGATATGAAGACGTCATTGAAGACGCCCAGCTGCCGCGCCGCAGTGTGGTCTGTATGGGCGTGAAATCCTTCTTCGCCAGTGTCAAAGCAGTGCGCAGGCGGCAGCATCGAGACCACTGTTGCCGCAAGAAAAAAAGGGGAAGAGCTGTACCATGATCCATATTTATAAAGATCAGATACCTAAGTTAAAAAGGGTCCTGCCTGCAGACGGCGAGACCCTTTTTTTTATGCAATGTATTAACGTGCTCCAATCCAGCTGAAAAACCGCTTCTTTTTCACTTCCGCTTTCCGAGCTTCCTGTGACGCTTTGAGCGATTCAAGCAGCAGCTGATCCCGCCTGTTCAGAGACTCCTTAATATAGTGCTGCTGTTCTGTTCATCCAGCTTCGTGACAAGCGCCTAATTAAACTGCTCCTGCAAATCCAACCTCTCTATAATAACAGCCAGGTCTCCACGAAGACCGGCACATTGCCCTATTAGACGATGTCCAGCTTTTTTTATGTAATATAAACTTGACTTTATGTATAGTATATATTACATTTTGTATAACAAGATGTACTTAGTGTAAAAGTGAACGTACAAGGAGGGGAAACCGTGACTTATCAAGAAAAGAAAAGCATCGTATCGCTGATCAGCGCTATTCTCATTTTCGGATCTTTTTGTTTGTACATGTACCCGCAGCATCCCCAAGGGGGGCTGGAGTCGATCGAAACCTTGCGCTTTTGGGGTTCCTTCGTCGTCGTCTTAACTTTGGTTTCAATAGTCGCCCATATCTTTATCAGCATTATTTTTAATATTGTTTTTAGAATTACGACCAGAGAAAAGGAACCAACATTTGCGGATGAACTGGATAAGTTAATTGACTTGAAAGCGAATCGGAATTCTTTTTTTGTGTTTGTCCTCGGCTTTCTTCTTGCAATGGGATCGCTGGTCGTCTATCAGCCGTCACAGGTAATGTTTATGATCATGATCACTTCAGGATTCATTTCCGATGTGACCGGCTCCGTTACGAAACTTTATCACTATCGGAGAGGAGTCTAATATGGGCAAAAGCCTTGTCGACAATCACATTCGAAAATTACGATTCACCCATGATGAAATGACTCAGCAGCAATTGGCTGACAAGGTAGGCGTCACAAGACAAACCATCGTGGCTCTTGAAAAGGGAAATTATTCACCATCTTTAGAACTGGCTTTTCGAATTGCTCACGCCTTTGACTTACCGTTGGAAGAGGTATTCTTTTATGGGGACAACACAAAGCTGTAAGAACGATGATTGTTTTTGCTTTACTGTTTATGAATTTATTGAAAGAAGGGGATAATAATGAATTCAAACAAAAAAGCAGCAAAAATTGTGGGAGTACTGTTTTTACTTGCAGCCATTACGGCGATAACAGGTCTTATTTTATACGACCCTATCCTAAAAGGTCCCGATTACCTGATTAAAGGTTCTGAACACGCCAACCAGGTGACGTTGGGAGCGCTTATGGAGTTAATACTTGTCGCATCAGCGATTGGTACTTCAACGGCAATGTTTCCATTTTTAAGAAAGTATAATGAAACGATAGCTCTTTGGCATGTTTGCTTCAGGTTTCTTGAAGCGGTTATCATTACTATTGGTGTAATCAGCGTACTTTCCCTATTGACCTTAAGCCGGGAATTTGTAGCGGCAGGAGCCCCGGATATCGCCTCTTTTCAAACTTCAGGCATAGTATTAATAGCAATACATGACTGGACATTTATGCTTGGCCCCAATTTTATGCTGGGCATCAATACAATGATGTACAGTTATATATTGTATAAATCCAAGCTTGTACCCAGGTTTATACCCATCTTGGGTATGACAGGGGCAGCTCTCATTTTTATTTGTGCCTTGTTAGTCATGTTTGGTGTAATTCAACAAGTTTCTGTTTGGGGTGCTGTTTTGGCTCTTCCAGTCTTTGCTAATGAAATGATTTTAGCAGTATGGCTCATTGTGAAAGGATTTAATGAATCTGCAATTGCTTCCATGTCTGCAAAAATGAAGTAAATGAGCAATATAAGGAAGCGTTTCAGCCGTTAATCAGCAGACGTTATTAGATGCAGTGTTTAAAGAAGCAGTTGCCGTTTTAATTATATCTTTAAGTCTCGAGTGAATCCTGTTTATGAAAAGCGAAGCTGAAGTGATTTTACTATATGTTGATTCTCACTCTATCCTCTTTAAACGAGTCACAATTTCGATCAATGCTTTGAAGCTTTGAGTCATCTGTTCGCTCGAACCAAAATTCATGATGATATAAGTATCTGTTGTAGGATCATAAAACATGTGGGTAGAAAGAATGCCGATATGCCCTTTTACTCGAGGAAGGCCTCTCAGCAGAAAAAAGAACTCTTCAAAGTGAATCTCCATCATGCCTGTTCCATAATAGATTCCCCGTCTGAATTTATGGCGGCCGTTTTCCATTATGCGTATTTTTTCTTTGCTGAATAAAGCTCCGGCATTAAACCCCTTATAGAAAGCAAGCAGGTCCTTTGGTGTGGAAATAATTCCGCCGCCCGCCCAGTCTGCACTCAAGCTTTGATTGGCAGTCACCTTTGAGCCGTTCAGCCAAATGTCCTGGATTGCTTTTTGGGGGTTGGAGGGCACAGAGTAATAAAGCAAATAAGAATCATTCATGCCAAGCGGCTGAAAAATAAGTTCATGAAGATTTTGGTGAAACGGCTTACCGGTTACCTTTTCAATAAGCAGTCCAAGTAAGATATAGCCAGTATCAGAGTAGTGAAAAACCTGGCCGGGCACACCGACTGCCTGCTGGCGCTCTCTTGTAAAGTCAATCAATTCAGATGGCATCCAATTTTTATCCGGTTCAGAAATAATCAATTTGGTCATTGGTGCACCAATTTGAACCGAATCTTCAAAATAGTCGCCGATTCCTGACGTATGAGCTAACAATTGTTCCAGTGTAACGTCTTTAGCATGATCTTTTCCTTTAACAACAAAAAGTCCTTCAAGCTCGCTGCCTGTAAAATACTTTAAGAGGGGGTCCTGTAAGAGGACACCCTCTCTTTCAGTGAGCATCATCATAAGAGAAGCCGTAAAAACCTTTCCTATGCTGGCTATGTGAAACGGCACATTCCATTCACCGGAGGAATACCCATATTGAAAATCGAGTTTATCGCTTTGTACTAAAACTTGAATACTTTTGGCTGCTTTTTTTCGCTCAAGTTTAGCGAAATATCGATCAAACTGTATTTTGGCAGTTTCTTTACTCATTGCTTTCATGACCAATTCCTCCTGTTTTCTGGTTTGAAAGTGCAGCTATTTTCTTTTATTCTGAAAAAAGAGCTTTTTAGCTCTCAGCATGTTCTTCACTTACCACTCCATAGCTTTCTTCTTATCGGATTATTGTTACAACCGCTATAACGCAGGCGTTGTTTAAAGAGCATTTATTCGTGTATGTGTACCCCATACGTATAAGTATATGGGTGAACGAGCTCCGTATACCGGTTTTATATTTCAAAAACCAAAAGGTAAATCGAAAAAGCCTGTTCGTAGGGAAATAGGTAAATGGTTAATATTCACTGAACGAAAATCCTGTTGGAACCGGGACAGATAACGGCGAATCAAAAGAAAACATTAGCCGTCAGCACCTCGAAAAGCTATATGAGAACAGGCATTAGACCAACAATTCCTAGGTATCTCCCGCCTTTGGTACAGGATCGCTGCGATAGCCGACTGCTACTGAATCGACAGCCCACTCCAAAGAAGCAGGCGCTGAAAACCAGCGGATGACAGGGAGGGATTGTACACAGAACGCGCGGATAGCGTTGTATACAGCTGCGTGTACACGGCGTTTTCTGTGGTGCCAAACAGCGTTGGCATATTTAGGTTCTGCTTGAGCCAGCGAAAATTTGAAAATGGACTTGGAATGATCTCATTCCAAGTCCATTTTGTCTACAGTCTGACCATCTGACTAATCAGATGGCTCACATTGCTTCCTTTATCACCCGCAATGTCCTGGCTTTCCCTTCCTCCCACGTCACATATCCCGACTTCCGCAGCCGGTCCAGGTGGCCTTTCACCGTCGAAGCCGACTTCAACTCCACCGCTGCCCGGATCTCCTGCAGAGAAGGGGGATAGTTCCTCTCCGTTGAAAATTCATGTATATAAGCCAGCATCTTCCGCTGGCGGTCAGAAAGTGTGTTACGCATACTGTGCACCCTTTCGCTGTCTGATTTTAGCGGCGGACAAAATATTGCCGCGCTTAAACGTTCGTTTCTGTTTTCTCGTGAAGCAGTACGCATGGATATACTGAGGATCCAGGCGAATCACAGAAATGGTCCGGCGGCTGATGACGTTTCGTTCTGACAGGTACATAATTTCAATCGGCATCTGCTGTTCGAGCGATGCCTTCAGTAAAAAATCCACTCCGAACCACTCCTTTTCTATATCTACATTATACAGAACAAACGTTTTGTGATCAACTAAAAAACAAACATACTTTCGGTTTTTATTCCCATCGCAATCAAAAATTACATTTGCCAAATGGAATATTTGTTCTTATACTGGATATAATACAGTGAAGGAACATACATTCTCATTGAAAGAAGTGAACGTGGTGAGAAAACAATACGAAGACCGCGGCATGCTCAAATGGCGGGGCCTGATCCTGTCCGAGCACGCGGAAATGATGAAGAATGAAAAAAGCCGGATTGTAAGACGAGACATTTACTTTGACGACCAGCAGTACGAAGAAATGAACCGGATCGCAGCCATCTCGATCCACTTGAAAAAAGAAGTCATCTTTGAGCTAAACACATTTGGCGACGAGGACCTGCTAAAGGTGAGCGGGGTGGTGTGTGAATGTGCCAGCCTGCCCGGTCAAAAGCCGTACGTCAAGCTGAGCGGCTTCAGCTCACGTTTCTGGGCAGAAGAAATTGTCTCGATGCAGCTGGCCGAAGGGGACGGATATGAAGACGCCAATTGAAGACGACCAGCTGCCGCGCCGCAGTGTGCTCTGTGTGGACGTGAAATCCTTCTTCGCCAGCGTGGAAGCGGTGCGCCGGCGGCTTCACCCGCTCCACGCGTATATCATTGTGATCGCCAACCGCGAGCGATCCGGCTCGGTCGTACTCGCCGCCTCACCCCGTGTGAAAAAGGAATTCGGCATCAAAACCGGCTCCCGCAACTTCGAGATCCCGAAAGACCCGCGCCTTATGATTGTGGAGCCGTCGATGTCGCTCTACCTGCAGGTGAACGGCATGATCATGGCGATCTTCCGTCGCTTCGTCGCGGATGAAGACCTGCACATCTACTCCATCGATGAAGCCTTCCTTGACGTGACCGCTTCGCACCGGCTGTTCGGCGACAAATGCACCATCGCCCAAAAGATCCAGCGGGCGATCTGGCAGGAGCTGCGCCTTGTTGTCACGATCGGCATCGGCGACAACCCGCTGCTCGCCAAGCTGGCGCTGGATAACGAAGGAAAGGACGCCCCGGACGGCATCGCCTGCTGGACGTACGATGATGTTCCCACAAAGGTTTGGAACATCCACCCGATCACCGACATGTGGGGCATCTCCGGCGGCTACGCCCGCTCGCTATCGAACATCGGCATCGAATCCGTGCGGGACCTCGCACACGCAGACAAATGGAAACTGAAAAAGAAATTCGGCATCCTCGGCATGCAAATGTACTACCACGCCTGGGGCATCGACTACAGCGTCCTGTCGGAAAAGGTCGGCGTCCGCGAAAAAACCTATTCCAAAGGCCAGATTCTCCTGCGCGACTACTACCACGAGCACGAAATCATCATCGTCATCAAAGAAATGACCGAAGACGTGGCTAGCCGCCTGCGCCGGCATGGCGTCGCCGCGTCCGGAATTGCTCTCGGCATCTCGTACACGCGCGACATCGAAGACCGCGGCTTTCACCACCAGGTCCTGCTTCCGCGCAGCACCAATTCCACCGCCGAACTGTCCGCTCACTTCGTCCGCCTGTTCCGGAAGCACTGGATGGAGCAGCCGGTGCGCCAAATTCACGTCGTCTGCAGCAAGCTCCAGCCGGCCGGTCACGAGCAGATCGACCTGTTCACGCCGCCCGAACTCGACGAGCGCCGGCACATCATTGACGAAACAATAGACGAAATCCGCGACCGCTTCGGCAAGGATGCCATCTTCCGCGCCTACAGCCTCATGAAAGGCGGCACCTACCTGCAGCGGGCCGGGCACGTCGGCGGACATAAAGGAAACTCATTTTAATGTGCGATAAATGCATAAAACCTTTGAATTGGTTTTCATTAAAACGAAGCGACTGTATGACAGCTGCTTCGTTTTTTTTTTGTGCAGATGAAAGGTGGCGTGGTGTAAGTTAATACCCCGCCACCTTTCGCTTACCCACCGCTATCGTCATCCTTTCTATACTCCAGAATATCCCCCGGCTGACAATCGAGAGCTTCACATATGGCTTCAAGTGTTGAAAAACGGATGGCCTTGGCTTTTCCATTTTTCAGGATCGATAGGTTGGCCATGGTGATGCCGACTTTGTCCGTCAGCTCCGTTACACTCATCTTTCGTTTCGCAAGCATCACATCTATATGAATGATAATGGTCATTTTTTCACCTCAGATTGTTAACTCATTTTCTTTTTTAAAGGCGATCGCTTCCTGAAGCAGCCTTTCGAGGACAGCGGCAAATACACCGATAACGAGTGATGCACCGACAATGACGAGGCCGATCAAAACGAGCCCGGGCGCATCATCCCACTGAGCCACCATAAAGATCAGCGGCAGCGCGAGGGTATACAGGCCGCTGATGAAAAAGGCGTCTTTTTTAATTTTTCTTAGAGCCGTAACGGATAGCGGTGAAAATGCCTCATTGGTATCAATATACGTGAGGATTTTAAACGCTTGATACAGCGCATTAAAATACGGAATGGCCGTGACATACATAATGAACAATAACCCAAGGATGATGGAAGCAAGTGTCGGGCCGTCCGATAGATGCGACATCGCTTCAATAGCTAATTGCGGCAGCAAATACAAGCACAATACGACGATTGGCAATCCGATGAACACCACCGCCAGTTTCAAAAAAAATGTTGTTCCCTTTTTCATACTGCACCTCTTATTTCTTTAATATTTGTGTTCATGTTCTCCTCAAGTTTGATTTGACGATTTTAAGACTTGCAACAATTAAAAAGCTGACGATGACGAGCAGCAGCCACGAGCTGATTTTTCCTATGTGCACGAAGCTCCATACATCTGACTGGTTTGGGTACTGCCATGCTCCAAAGAAGGTCGCGATGTTTTCAGCCAGCCAAATTAACAAGCCGATCAAAAAGAAATAAAGCAGGAGCGGCACACTGTAGCCGACTTGATTGATCTTAAATAGGACGTGAGATTTCCAGAATACGACGGCTACAAGAGCGAACAGCATCCATCTAATGTCGGGAACATAATGATGCGTGAAGAAGTTAGTGTATATCGCCAGTGCCAACGGGGCCGCAACTGCCAGAGACGGCTAGCCCGAGACCTGCACATCAAACCTTCGCCAGCACTGGCACAGGTAGCTTGCCACGCTGGCATACATAAACCCACTATAAAGCGGAACGCCGTAAAAGGTAAACAGCCCTTCTTCCGGGTAGCTCCACGAACCGATGTTCACTTTAAACAATTCCAGCCCGAGTCCAATAAAATGAAAAACGGTAATGACTTTTAATTCATCCTTCGTCTCCAGCCCCGAATACACCATCCACCCCTGCATGAGTAAGCAAAACAGCAGCAGCCAGTCATATCGTGCGAGCAGCGGCAAATCGAGCAGCTGTGTGATGGCCAGGCAGAAAAAGATATAAAGCGGAAAGAGGCACGATTTCGTCTGCAGGGCGAAAAAAGCAGCCAGCTGTGTTGAAAACAGTGGGAAAGCAACTGCTTTTGTTCCGATCAATAAAAACAACCTCCTATCTGGTACACGTGACGTTCAATAAAAAGAATATATCACCATATTTATTGTTTTTCAATAAATATTTATTTTTATTTGATTTATTTCTATTTATTATCAATAAAAATGAGAGGCGGAAGAGTGGGGGGTGAATGACAAAGCATACTGGATAAAAGGGAAATTTGATTAGAAAAAGTTGAAATCTCATGAAAAAGGATTAATCTTAATCGTACAATAGGGCGTTTTAACAAAGTATATGGTCCAGGTTTGTGTGTGAAATCGACTTTATTCATTTTTAAGGGGTGGGGAAATGGGCTTGTTTTGGAAAAAAAGAAATCAAGATAAGGCGTTCGAGGCCGATCAAGGTGCAAAAGAGAGCATCGTGCCCATCACCTTTCAACAAATACTCTGTTCAACGAAAAAGGAAGTCGTTTTTATTTGTATAGGATCGGATCGTTCAATTGCGGATTCAGTTGGACCGTTAGTCGGAACGATGCTCAAGGAAAAAGGCATCCCTTGTCCTGTTTACGGCACACTCGAAGAACCTGTTCACGCGTTAAATTTAAATCAAACGCTTAAGGAGATTTCCCGAACGTTTGATCATGTTCTCCTCATTGCCATTGATGCATGTATAGGCGAAAAAGATCAAGTTGGATCGCTGTTTTTTAAGCAAGGCCCCCTTTTTCCAGGGAAAGCGATCGGCAAGTCGTTCCCGCCAGTGGGTGATTTTCACTTTATTGCCGTCGTAAATGATCAAAAGGCCCTTCAAGGCGAGTCCTTTTTAACAGACACGAGGCTTTTTACCGTTTACCAATTGGCTAGAGAAATTTCAGATCTCATCGTGGATACAGTGCTGGCTGCCGATAGACGAAACGAAGATGAATCAGCGCCTCGTTTATCGTAAAAGTCCAGGAAGCGAGAGAGTGAAAGGGAAAGAAATAAAATTTTTCTATTCTTTTTAATAAGAATTCACTATTTTATTTATTACTGAATTTAGACTAAAGTGAGAGATAGAAAGTGGTCAATTGTAAAAGAAAGCGTTAACAAGAAGGTGGTATTCAAAAAATGAATAGGGAGACATGAATTATCCGTATTTCCCCGGAGCGGTCTTTATCCGTTACACTGCAATCAGTTGGAATGAATTTATTTTTTTGAAAGCGTTATCTTTATGAAGGGGAGGTTGTGTAAGAAGAAGGATCGTGTGTAGAAGAATTCGACGTAAAGGGGTACTGGTTGCCCAATCTGATTCTATACACCTGTTTAATTAATTGAATATTCTGATTTTATAATTTGGGGGGATTATTGATGAAAAAGGTATTATTTCCGATTGTAACAGCAGCGTTATCCTTCGCACTTGTTGCGTGCAGCAGTGATGGAGCCGAGACTGCTTCTGGAGGAAGTGGTGAGAGCTCGTATCCGGAAAAGACCGTCACGTTTAGCGTCCCTTCTGGAGCAGGCGGCGGTCTCGATACGATGGGGCGATCACTCGGTAATTTGTTGACGGGGGAAAAGCTGGTGGACAGTGCGATTTCAGTAGAAAACAATCCCGGCGGCGGGCAGGTGGTTGGAACGGTCGATTTTGCGAATAAGGAGATAGGCAATGATTATAAGATGCTTATCGCCTCCACGCCGTTTATTTTAAATCATATTAAAAAAGAGGGAAACAGCGCGGTTTCGTTCCGGGATGTGACGCCGATTGCGCGTCTCGTTACCGAATATGACGTGCTGGCCGTGCCAACGGATTCTCCTTATCAGGACATGAATTCGTTGATGACAGCATTAAAAGAGGACCCTGCTTCGGTTACATTTGCGGGAGGCTCAGGCCCGGGCTCCTTTGATCATCTGAATGTCATTTATCCAGCGATGAAAGCGGGTGTTGATGTAAAAGGATTAAAATATATTTCATATGATGGCGGCGGCGAGGCGTTAACCTCTATTCTGGGCGGGAATGCAGATGTCATCAGTTCAGATGTATCGTCAGTCTTTGAGTATGTGAAAGCAGGAAATGTAAAAATCATCGGGATTTCTTCTCCGGAGCGCCTGGAGGGTGAATTCGCTGACTTGCCAACCTATAAAGAGCAGGGAATCGATGCTGAGCTTACAAACTGGCGCGGTATTTATGGACCGGCGGATATGTCGGATGACGCAAAAGCTTTCTGGGAAGATAAGATCAAAGAGCTGGCTTCGACAGAGGCGTGGACAGCGGAGCTTGACAAGCAGGGCTGGCAGGACGGCTACATGCCGGCAGATGAATTTGTTCAATTAATGCAAAGCGAAGAAGCCATGTACAAGGAAATTTATGAAGACCTTGGCATGGCGAAATAACCGGAGCATGATGCATTGAAAAGCGGCGGTGAATCTCCCGCGTGAGCCTGCCGCTTTCTCACACGAGGAGGGGAGAAGGATGAGTAAGACGTTTGACCGCTTTAGCGGAATTTTGTTTTTAGCGATAGGCGCTTTGTTTATTGTCGAAAGTATCCGGCTGTCACAAAGCGCATATGGAAGCGACATCGGGCCGGACATTTTTCCGATGTACCTGGGAATTGCATTAGTGCTGTTGAGTATTCGCTTAGTTTATGAAACGTTTCGATACCAGCAGGATCAGTCTGAGAAGGAAAAGCTGGACTATAAGCGGTTTGCGATTATTTTAGGTGCAGCTATTTTGTACGCGGGGCTGATCGAAACACTTGGTTATGTGATTACGACGTTTGTTTTTTTAACGGTCGGCTTTCAGACGATGCAAAAAGGAAAACTTTGGCTGTCAATATTGATCGCAGGCGTTTTTTCGATCGGTGTTTATTACGTATTCGTAAACGTTTTGCAGGGAACACTGCCACCGTTTCCGTTTGAGAACATGTTTTTTTAAAGGGGGGGTTTGATGAGCACGCTTGATTTTTTATTTCAAGGCTTTGCGACGGCTATGCAGTGGCACAATTTATTGTTTGCTTTTTTTGGTGTCTTGATTGGGACGGCAGTCGGTGTACTGCCAGGAATCGGACCGATGAGCGGGATTGCTCTTTTAATGCCGATTACCGCCTCTATTACGGGCGGACTTGGTCCTGAACAAGCGGCAACGAGCTCAATCATTCTTTTAGCAGGCGTTTATTACGGCGCTATGTATGGCGGTTCAACGACGTCAATTTTATTAAATACACCAGGGGAGTCTTCATCAGTTGTCACGACACTTGATGGCCATCAAATGGCTAAAAATGGACGAGCGGGGGTTGCGCTCGCCATCTGCGCCATCGGATCGTTTTCAGCAGGGCTTATTGCGTTAATCGGTCTCATTTTATTAGCAAAGCCGCTTGCCAGCATTGCGCTTAAATTTGGGCCGGCTGAATACACGGCTCTTATGCTTTTAGGGCTGCTGGCTGTCAGTGGGCTTGGCGGCAAATCGATCACGAAAGCCTTAATGATGACTGTTTTCGGGTTGTTGCTTGCGACCATCGGCATCGACGCTGTTTCGGGCATTTCTCGATTCACCTACGACCAGCCCATGCTTTATTCGGGTCTTGAGTTTTTAACGGTCGCTGTTGGATTGTTTGCACTTGGCGAAGTGTTCAAATCGATTCTGGAACGGGAAAGCAATGACGGAGAAATTGCAAAAATCACCCGGATTGTTCCAACAAAGCAAGATATGAAGGACAGTTCAATTCCTATTCTCCGCGGTTCTGTTTTCGGTTTTTTTCTCGGCGTTCTTCCAGGTGCCGGTGCAACACTCGCTTCTTTTTTCTCATACATCATGGAAAAGAAGCTAAGCAAACATCCTGAGAAATTCGGGACAGGAACGATTGAAGGCGTCGCGGGTCCGGAATCGGCGAATAATGCAGCTGCCGGTGGAGCGATCGTGCCGCTGTTAACACTGGGCATTCCTGGATCGGGAGCTACAGCTATTTTAATGAGTGCCTTTATCATGTTTAACATTACGCCGGGACCGCTGCTGTTTGAAGATCATCCGGAGGTGGCGTGGGGACTTATTGCCAGCATGTTTGTTGGAAATGCCATTTTGCTCATTTTAAATTTGCCGCTCGTGAGAATTTTCGCCAAGGTTGTTGAAACACCGACAAAATATTTGATTCCGCTTATTGTGGCATTTTCTTTTTTTGGTGTTTATGCCGTTCAGTTTTCTGTATTTGATTTAATGCTGCTTGTCGGCTGCGGGGTAGCGGGTTATTTCTTAATGAAAAATGACTTTCCGATTGCGCCGCTTGTTCTGGGGCTTGTTCTGGGGCCAATGATTGAGAATAACTTTCGAAGAGCGTTAACCATTTCGAATGGAGATTTTATGATTTTTCTGCAAAAGCCGCTGTCCCTTTTGTTTATCATTATCGGCATTTTGTGGGTAGTGACGCCAATGCTATTAAAATTGATCGGAAAAAAAGTCGTTGTAAATGATGATGGACTTTAAAGGAGAAGATAAAAATGACGATTGTTCAAAAATTTGAAGGAATACCTACAACCTGTATATCCGATGCGCTGCAAGGCTTGACCAATTTATCTGCTGACATTAAGCCGTTACAGGAGCATGACCGAGTAGCCGGGCGGGCTTTTACTGTTAAGATGCCTGTTGGCGACAACTTGGTCGTGCTGAAAGCGATTCGTGAAGCGAAGCCTGGTGATGTTCTCGTCATTGATGCAAAAGGAGATACATATCGCGCGGTAGCCGGAGATTTTATTCTTGGAATGGCTCAAACGCTCGGCATTAAAGGAATTGTTGTTGATGGTGTCATTCGGGACGTCGTCGGCATCAAACAGCTGAATTTTCCTGTTTTTTGCAAGGGAACGGCGATTGCAGCCAGTGGAAAAGCAGGAGAGGGAGAAGTGAATGTGCCGATCTCATGCGGGGGAATGACTGTTCACCCGGGAGATATAATCGTGGGGGATGCGGATGGTGTCACGGTCATTCCAAAGCAGGCCGAAGAAACCGTCCTGCGGCAGGCGCTTGAAAAAGTAGAAAAAGACATCCAGCGCGCGGATAAAGTATCAGGTAATAAAGAAGAGATCATTCGCTATCTTGATGCCTTTTTAGCGTAAAGAGTTTGAGACAAAAGGTTCTGGATAGAAGAAAGCCGAACGAATCGTTCGGCTTTCTTTAGCTGCTAGATCGTTCGGATTCAAGGGCGCATCTCATTGTCATTCGTTTTCTGTATCCATCTGTTTGATAAATTCAACAAAGGCTTTCACAACGTTTAATTCTTCCGCTTCTTTATGATAAACCATCCATGTTTTCTGGGTAATAGGAGCTCCGTCCAGCGTGGCAAGCGGAATTTTAAATACAGCATCCTGCTTGCTGAAAAACAGGGAAGGCAGGATGGCGTAGCCTAACCCATTTAGAACCATTTCTTTGCACGTATCGCCTCTGTCGACGGTAATCCCGATTAAAGAAGGCTGGCTGAAACGTTCTGCCCACCAATTATCAGCGATGTGTTTGTAAAGCAAGTCAGTTTGATAATCAATACGCGGCAAGGCGGGCAAGTCATTTAGATCGATTTTTTCGGATGAAGCAACGCACAGTTCTTCTTCAAACAGCAGCACCTTTTCACCTGGCCAATTGTAGTCGCCGCGTATAATGCCGATGTGTATGTCCTGCGTATACGCAATCGTTGAAATGTGCTTGCTGTAGCCGGTTTCAATTTGACATTCAACGTCCGGATACTGCTCTTTAAATAATTTGAGCCAGCCTGGAAGCTTGTATTTGCTGATGAAGTTGGAGACACCTATGCGTAATGTTCCGGCTACGTAATGGTTGAAGTTATCGATTTCTTCTCTTATTTCGCGGAATGTCGACAGCAGTTCCTCTGCGCGTTTCGCAAGGTACTCTCCTTCTGGAGTGAATTGTACGCCTTTCACACCGCGGTTCACGATTTTGACGCCGAATTCGGTTTCAATCTGTTTTAATCGTTTTGTCAGCGTCGGCTGCGCGATAAAAAGGACCTGTCCAGCTTTTGTAATGCTTTTTTCATTGAATAGTGTATGTAAAATAAGCCAGTCACGATCATCCATTCCTATGCCTCCTTTTTACCAACATACTACATTCCGAAGAGGAATATGGCAATCATTCATGTCTCCCCATGAATAATTGCTATTTTTAAAAAGCATGACCATACCGTACGCTTAAATAAAGGATGATTAACGAATAAGGGAGAGAAAAATAATGAGCAAAGCCGCTTTTATGAAACGAGCACATTTTGACGTGGGCGGGAAAAAATATACGTATTATCCGATCCGCTCGCTGAACCGATCCGCTCAACAGATTGACAGGCTTCCCTACTCCATAAAAGTTCTTCTTGAAGCAGCGGTTCGAACATATGACGGCGAAACCGTAACGGAGGATCACATCCGGAAACTGACTGACTGGACTGAAAAACGGGACATGAACGAAGAAGTGCCCTTTAAGCCGGCACGCATTCTTCTGCACGATACAACAGGACTTCCAGCGATCGTCGATTTAGCTGCGATGCGGGAAACCGTCTACCGTGCGGGAGGAAATGTGGCTGCTGTCAACCCGCTCATTCCTGTTGACCTTGTCGTGGACCATTCGGTGACAGTGGATTACTTCGGGCGGTCTGATGCGATGGAATTAAATGAACAGATTAACATGAAGCGAAACATGGAACGGTTTCGTTTTCTGCGGTGGGCGCAGCAATCATTTGATCATCTGCAGGTCATTCCCCCAGCTACAGGCATTATGCATCAAATCAATATGGAGTACCTTTCAGCAGTAGCGGTTGTGAAAGAGGAAAAAGGAGAGCTGCTCGTATTCCCGGATTCACTCGTTGGAACAGATTCCCATACGACGATGATTAACGGGCTTGGCATTGTGGCGTGGGGTGTCGGCGGAATTGAAGCGGAAGCCGCCATGCTTGGCCAGCCTTTATACTTTGTGACGCCGGAGGTCATTGGTTTTCGGCTGAGCGGCAGACTGATGGAAGGAACAACAGCTACTGATCTTGCCCTGACCATTACGAATATATTGCGCGAGAAAAATGTCGTTGGAAAATTTGTGGAATTTTTCGGTCCAGGAGTTCAGACAATGAGTGTGGCCGATCGGGCCACGATTGCCAACATGGCACCAGAGTACGGAGCGACAATGGGGTTTTTTCCGGTTGATGACCAGACACTGCACTATTTGCGCTTAATCGGCCGTAGTGAGGAGCAGGTCAGCTTGATTGAAGCCTATTATAAGGTACAGGGCTTATTTGTGGAAAGGGGAAGCACAGTCCCTGACTACCCGGAGGTGATTGAACTTGATTTGACGACAGTGGTTTCGTCGGTTGCGGGTCCGAAACGACCGCAGGACCGGGTGAATGTCACGGATATGAAGCAGGGCTTTCGAGATAGTTTGCGTCTGCCGGTTGAGCAGGGAGGATTCGGGCTTGCAGAAGAAGCGCTCAGCAAGAAGGTGGCTATTGATCATGAAAATAAAGAAGTCTCTGTGCTCAGAAATGGTTCTGTTGTACTGGCAGCGATTACAAGCTGCACGAATACATCCAATCCGACCGTTTTGCTGATGGCAGGGCTTCTGGCGAAAAAAGCGGTTGAGTCCGGATTGACCAAGCCTCCTTATGTGAAAAGCTCGTTAACACCGGGCTCACAGGTGGTGACTGACTATTTGCGCGGATCGGGCCTGCTTCCCTATCTGGAGGCATTGGGCTTTCACATTGCGGGATATGGATGTGCCACATGCATCGGAAACTCCGGACCGCTGCCGCCAGTAGTGAGTGAGGCCATTACCAAGCATGACTTGACGGTGGCCGGCGTTCTTTCGGGGAACCGTAACTTTGAAGGGCGTGTTCATCCTCAAATAAAAGCGAATTATTTGGCTTCTCCGCCCCTTGTAGTCGCTTACGCATTAGCGGGAACGGTCGACATTGATTTTGCAAACGAACCAATTGGGTTCAATTCGTTGAACGAACCCCTTTTCCTGCGCGATATTTGGCCTTCTTCGGAGGAAATAAACAGCCTGCTTGCTGAAGCACTGCATCCGGACTTGTTCAAGGAGCGGTACAGGAATATTCAGGAATCGAACAAAATGTGGAATCAAATCGATGTACCTGCCGGGCAGCGGTTCGACTGGGAGGAAGAGTCAACTTATATTCAAGAGCCGCCTTTCTTAAGCAGCTTATCCGAAAGTAGGCAGGATATAGTGGACTTCAAAGGCGTACGCATTCTTGCCTTGCTTGGTCATTCCGTGACGACCGATCATTTGTCTCCTTCCGGGGCTATTCCGCGGGAAAGTGCAGCGGGCCGCTACTTGAGAAGCAGGGGCGTCGGGGTAACGGATCTTAATTCCTATCCGTCAAGACGAGGAAATCACCATGTGATGATCAGGGGTGCACTCGCAAACCATCGAATCCGCAATCAGCTTGTACCGGGTTCAGAAGGAGGCGTCACGACCTACTTGCCAAATAAAGAGGTGATGACCATGTATGACGCTTCGTTAGCTTATAAAAAAGAGGGAGTACCGCTTTTTATTCTTGCCGGAAAAGAATACGGGACCGGCAGTTCACGAGACTGGGCGGCGAAAGGAACCTTGCTGCTCGGGGTGAAAGCAGTCATTGCTGAAAGCTTTGAACGAATTCACCGCAGCAACCTGGTCGGAATGGGCATCCTGCCGCTTCAATTTTTGAAAGGAGAAAGTGCCCGCTCTTTGCGTCTTGACGGGACGGAAACCTTTCAAACGGTTGGCTTAGGAAATGATATAATGCCTGGTCAACTGATCGAAGTAAATGCAGTGCGTGAAAATGGAGAGCTGGTCTGTTTTTCCGTTATCGTGCGTCTTGATAACAGCGTGGATATAGATTATTACCGTCACGGAGGCATTATGCAAAAAGTCGTGAGAGACCTGCTTCAAACTTCTTCAAAAGAACAAGAAACAAAAGCAGTGAAAAAATAAACAGACTGTCCTAAGGGAGGAACGATGATGGAGATAAGCAATACATTCGCTCAGCTAGTCGTTGATATAAACCGAACCGCTCAGCAATTCGCATCAAGCATCGTGATTAAAACGGATCAGAGAAGCATTGACGCCAAAAGCATTCTAGGTTTGACCTATTCCGTGCTAAGCTCAAAAACATTCGAACTGGAGATTCATGGAGAAGATGAGGAAGAAGCAAAAAAAGAAATGGTCAAAGTATTTCATCATTACAATGTCTCGGTGAAAGTGAACGAATAAAACAATGCAGCTCCTAATGGTGAAAAAGGAGCTGCATTTTTGTATGTTAGTAGCGATAGAAAATATCAATTGATTAGTATCTAAATTTCATATTTTATTAATTGGTACATCTATAATACAGTGATCTTATAGATAGACCATGCTTTCTTTAATTTGAAAGCGTTTTACTGAAAAGGAGGCTGTTTTTATGATGAATGTGGAGGTCATGCGGGTAACATCGCTTATTGGCGGAGAGCCTGCCGGTCAAGCGCAAGGGCGGGAGATGGATGTCATCAGTCCGTTTAATGGAGAGGTGGTTGGGGTGGTGAGTCTGGCCTCAGCGGAGGAGGCGGAAAGAGCGATTGAATCGGCTCACCGCGTTTTTCACGAGACCATGAAAAAGATGCCTGCACATACACGGGCGGATATTTTGCGGAAAACAGCTGATTTGCTTGAACAGAAAACAGAAGCGTTTGCGCGCATTCTTGTGCTTGAAGCCGGGAAGCCGATTCGGGATGGCCGGGCAGAGGTAGGGCGTGCAGTGCAGGTGCTTCGTTTTGCGGCAGACGAAGCAAAGAAAATAGAAGGAGAGCTCGTGCCGATGGATGCGGCAGTTGGCGGTGAAAACCGGATCGGCATGGTACGCCGCCTTCCAATTGGTGTCATTTCGGCGATTACACCGTTTAATTTCCCGCTTAACCTTGCTCTTCACAAGCTGGCTCCAGCGTTTGCTGCCGGCAATACAGTCGTCTTGAAGCCCGCTGGCAAAACGCCGCTCTCTGCTTATATGCTTGTGAACGTATTTGAAGAAGCCGGGCTGCCGAAAGGGGCCTTAAATTTAGTGATTGGAAATGGATCAGAAGTGGGCGACATCTTGGTTACCGACTCACGCATCAGCAAAATTACGTTTACGGGAAGCCCTTCAGTCGGACTGAATCTGCGCCAAAAAGCCGGGCTGAAAAAAGTGACATTGGAGCTTGGTTCCAACTCTCCTAACATTGTCTTCGACGATGGTGACATTGAAGCCGCTGCGACAGGATTGGTGCGCGGGGCCTTTGCATTCTCGGGCCAGGTGTGTATTTCAGCGCAGCGCATTTATGTTCAAACGGAGGTCTATCAGACATTTTTAGATCAATATGTATCTTCTGTAAAGAAATTAGTCATCGGCGATCCGGCAGAGGAATTGACTGATATCGGACCGATGATTAGCGAAAAAGAAGCCATTCGTGCACATGAATGGATACAGGAAGCCGTCGAACAAGGAGCGATACTTGCAACAGGCGGCGGGCGTGAGGGAACAGTACTTCAGCCGACCGTTCTTGTGGATGTGAAGCCCGACATGAAGGTTGTGTGCGAGGAAGCTTTTGCACCGATTGTTTCCGTTATTCCGTTTGAAACAGAAGAAGACGTGGTGGAAATGGCCAATGATTCGATTTTCGGCTTGCAGGCAGGAGTCTTTACATCTGATATCAATCGAGCGATGCGAGTAGCGGAAGGACTTGAAACAGGAGGTGTGTGGATTAATGAAACATCCACATACCGGCAGGACAATTATCCGTATGGCGGTGTAAAGCAAAGCGGTGTCGGGAAAGAAGGCGTTAAGTACGCGATTGACGATATGACAGAACGTAAATTTATCGGAATTAAATGGAGCTAAGGAGGCGTAAAGGATGACAGCATCTTATTTTCGTACAGCTGGAACATTGATTACGGGAACCGGATCGATCGCTGAAATCGGGGAGCAAGCCAAGAAATTAAACGCGACAAAGGTCGTGATTGTGACAGACAAGGTTATTCGTGAAACAGGATTGCTTGCTAAAATTATCGACCCGCTGACAGCTTCGGGCTTACAGGCGGATATCATAGATGAAGTGATGCCTGAACCGCCATTTGAAAACCTTGAACAGCTTGCTGCGCAAATCGAAGGGAAGAGCTATGATCTGCTGATCGGGGTAGGGGGCGGAAGCGCACTCGACGTCGCAAAAGTCCTTGCTGTTATGCTGACGAATCATGAGGATGTCAGAGAATTTGTCGGCATTGAAAGAGTGAAAAACGCGGGCATCCCGACCATCCTCGTTCCCACGACAGCAGGAACCGGCTCTGAAGTCACATACAACGCCATTTTCACTGATACGCGCGATAAAGTAAAAAAAGGAATTGTCAGTCCTTACTTGCTTCCAAGTGTGGCCATTGTAGATGCTGAGCTAACGCTGACCGTTCCGCCTGCCGTAACAGCAGCGACTGGAATGGATGCACTGGTGCACGCAATCGAGTCGTATACCGCGATTCGGGCGAACGAGCTGACGGACGGGATTGCTCTGCAGGCGATTAAGCTGATTTCTCGTTCGATCCGTACGGCCGTGTATAACGGAAAAGAGTTAAAGGCACGTGAAGATATGGCGATGGGCAGCTTGCTTGCCGGCATTTCACTTGGGAATGCAGGTGTCGGGGCTGTACATGCTTTAGCTTATCCGCTTGGAGGGAAATTCAAGGTGCCTCACGGTGTAGCTAACTCACTTTTATTGCCGTTTGTGATGAAATACAATGCGGTCGCGGACTTAACGAAATTCGCTGATGTGGCAGAAGCACTGGGAGAGAACATTGAAGGTCTCTCGCTTCGGGAAGCGGCAGACCGTGCTGTCCGGGCACTTGCTCAATTGTCTGAAGACGTTGGGATTCCATCCAGCTTAAGAGAAGTCGGCGTCACAGCGTCTGATCTGCCGGCTCTGGCAGAGGAAGCGAGCAAAATCGACCGGCTGCTGAATAACAATCCCAGATGGCTGACAGTTAAAGAAATTCAAAAGATTTACGAAGAGGCCTATGGAGAAGTGGAGTCCCCAGCCTTTCATTCATAACAGACGAAGGTCAAAAGTTCATTTTTAAAAAGGAAACAGGAAGAGGCAAATAATATGACCTATTTTTCCGAATTAAAGGAGAAAAAAATCATCATTGTCGGGGGAAGCAAAGGAATTGGCAAGGACATTGCCCTTGCCTTTGCCAGGCTGGGAGCGGATGTGCTCATTACCGGACGAAACGAGCAGGATCTTCTGCAAGCTGCAAAAGAGCTGAAACAATACAGCCCAAACTGCTCATACGTAGCAGCAGATATTCAACACGTGCAGCAGATTTATGAAATGATGGATCATGCATATTCACGGCTGGGGCGAATTGATGTCCTCGTGAACAATGCAGGCATCAACATTGCCAGACCGTCTTTAGAGGTGACAGAAGAGGATTGGGACCGGGTGCTCAACACCAATTTAAAGGGAACCTTTTTCTGTGCACAAAGAGCGGGCAAATATATGATCGAACAAGGCAATGCCGGTAAAATCATTAACATTGTCTCTCAGATGGCATTCGTAGGATATGTGAAGCGTGCCGCCTACTGCTCCAGCAAAGGCGGAGCTGTCCAGCTGACAAAAGCACTGGCAGTTGAATGGGCGGAGCACCAAATCAAGGTCAATGCTGTGGCACCTACATTTATTGAAACGGATTTCACAAAAGCCATGTTTGAAGACGCTGCATTTCAGCAGGATGTCCTCAGCCGGATTCCACTGGGGGCCCTTGCGAAGCCGGAAGACGTAACAGGAGCCGTCCTGTTTTTAGCATCGGACCTAGCTAATTTTATTACAGGAGAAACGATTCGTGTAGACGGCGGCTGGACCGCTATTTAAACGATTCTGACAGCCAGGGATACGTTGATTAGATTGTTTTCAATGCGAAGAAATAATTTAGGGAAAACCTTTTAAATGTAAAACCCGAACGAATCAGAAACATTCGTTCGGGTTATTAGTTTGTGTCATTCTATTAATACGTCTGTTTTTCATTCATTTGAAGAGTCAGATCCTTCAAATGCTCTTTTGCGTTGAGGAGGAAATCCGGTTCACCAAAGCTGCCGGACTTCAGTACAATCAGCATGTCGCGGCCAAAAGCCAAACCGGATGGAACACCCGTCGCAATTTCCTGAAGAATGAAGTTCCCTTTGATGCCGAGCTTTCTGCTAATCGTTCCGGACGTATCGCCGCCCGCGATGACCAATTTCGTTACTTGAAGGTGATCAACAGCTTGAACGGTAATGTCAGCTAAAAGAGCAGACACCATTTTGCTGATGGTTAAGGGATCGACATGATCCTCTTGTCCGATTTGCTTTGTTTGCTGGACAATTTCCGGATTGTTATCCGCCATCAGCAATACATCGCGGCCATTTTTCAGCTGCCGGATTACGTCCTTCAAAGACTTCTCCAGCTCAATTTTCCGTTCGATTGGAGAAAAAACACTCCGGGAGTCAACCACGACCGCCGGGCAGCCGGAATCAATTAATAAAGCGGTTTGCTCACGCGTTTGAGGCGTTAAGCTTCCTGATACGATTAACACACCGTTCGGGTCATCCTTTAGTTGTACTGACTCGAGAGGGCTGTCTACAGGGTCCATTGGAATGAATTTCGGAAGTTCCTCACCGAGCGCAGAGCTTCCAGCGAGTACCTTAATCTCATTTGCGGCTTCAGCGATAATGGTTAAATCGCTTTGCAGCTCCGCATCAATAATGCAGTAGGTAAAGTACTCTTTTTGTTTTTCGATTTCTTCTTTTAAAGCAGCCGCTCCTTTTCTCACCGTATCAAGGTGAATACATGTAACGGGCCGGTTTGTTTGTTCCTGTAAAATCGACACAAGACTAGACTGCTTCATCGGGTGCACAGGGTCATGGGCAAATTCGGAATCCTCCAGTTTTTGTCCGTGTACAGTGTGTATTCCCTTGACCGTTTTTCGACCGTTTTTCGGAAAGGCCAGAACGACCACAGCGAAATCCTCTTGAAGCGCATCGAGCATCGCATCAAATTCTTTGCCGATGTTTCCACGGAAAACAGAGCAGGTTTTATTGAAGTACCGGGTGCATGGCAGATCAGCCAGCTTTTTCGTTGCTTGAAATACTTTTTGATAGCTGAGGTCCGGTGAATCCAACCGGCTGTCTGTATCAACAATGATGACGTTTGCATCTTTTTGCAGCGTCATTTCTTCGTTAAAGGCAACGACCTTAACCGTGCAGCCGTTTTTGCTGAACATAATGCCGATGTCATTTGCACCGGTTGTATCGTCAGCGACAACGCCGATGATGTTGTTCATATACGTCCCTTCTTTCGTGGCTTGTAGCGTGAATCTTCGAGAAAATGAGAAACAACTTGATCCGGGATTTTGGTTAAGGCGATCCCGCATTCTTTTGCTTTTGCGATCATCCGGCAGGCCATTTCCAGCGTTTCAAGCCTCATAAGGGCATCTGAAATAGAATCATCGAATACGACGACACCATGGTTTCGCATCATCACAATATTCGCGGACAAGGACTGTTCTGCCACCGCTTCACCGAGTTCAGTCGTCCCCGGGTGGAAATAATCGACATACGCGATGTCTTCTAAATAATACATCGTTTCGATAAACAACTCAGACACAATGGTTTCCTGGCTGCAGGCGAATAGAGTTGTATAAAAAGGAGATGAATGGAGGATTACCCGTGCATCGGGGCGGTTGACATAAATGCCCGAGTGCATCGGTGTTTCTTTTGATGCTTTCCGCACACCCGATGCTTCGTTTGTTTGAATGTTCCACTGCACGAAGTCATTCTCCGTTAATTCCGCCATTTTTGTGCCGGATGCTGTAATCAGCATATGCTGATCATCCTGGCGTACACTCACATTTCCAGATGTGCCCCAGGCAAGCTGATGGTCGATCATGTATTTTGCTGCGTGAATCAGTTCGTTTATTGAATTCATAAACAGGCTCCTTCCTATAACATGAAAAAAGATCTCCTTTTTGATAAAACCCGGCTCTCACAAAAGATCGGTGTCTGCTGTGAGAGCCGGGATCGGTGATTGTTAACGTAAAACGGCTTGCGAAATCCGCTCAGAAATGGCTTCCGCGAAGTCTGATGTTGAAGCGCTGCCGCCCAGGTCTTTTGTTTTAACGCCGCTTTCAAGTGACTGGTACAGCCCTTGTTCGACCAGCTGACCCATCTCTTTTAGCTTCGGATCGTTATGCCGCTCTGCAAGCCAGTCCATCAGCATCACAGTGGAAAGCATAATCCCTGTCGGATTCCCAATGTTGAGACCAGCAATGTCCGGGGCAGATCCATGTGCAGCCTGCGCCATGGCAAGGTTGTCATTTGAGTTGATGGAAGGGGCCAGACCAAGGCTTCCAACCAGCTCACCGGCCAGATCTGACAGAATATCGCCATACATATTTTCCGTTACGATGATGTCAAAATCTTTGGCGCGGCGGACGAGATGAGCCGCCATAGCATCGATGTGGTAGTCGTCAACCGTGACTTCCGGGTACTGCTCCGCCACTTCACGGCAAACTCTCAGAAACAAGCCGGTGCTTAAGCGAAGAACATTGGCTTTATGAACAATGGTCACCTTTTTGCGGCGCTGCATGGCCATTTTAAACGCTGCATGAGCAATGCGTTCTGCTGCCTTGCGTGTAAAGACGCCGGACGTTACAACGACGTCTTCTGTGATCTGCCATTCTCCGTGCCCGCTGTACATATTGCGGTCTGCGTAAAAACCTTCTGTGTTTTCCCGGTAGATCACAAGATCCGCTTCACCGACGACACTTTTAATGCCTGGCATTGTTTTCGCTGGACGAACATTCGCGTACAAATCAAGAGAGTGGCGGAGGGCACCGCTTGGGTTAAGCTTCACCTTATGTTCCGGTGGATAGGCTGCTGAATCATGCGGGCCGAGAATCCAGCCATGCGTTTCCTTTAATGCTTCTTTTGTTTCTTCTGGAAGAGGATCATTGTACTGCTTGATGCCCTCCCAGCCCATTGGCAGGTCGATCCAGTTGATATCGACGCCTGCTTTTTGAGCAGCCGTTTTGAAAACATGCACTGTAGCGCTTACAATTTCGGGTCCGATGCCGTCTCCAGCAAGTACACCTAGGCGATAATTAGTCATTTCCATTACTTCCTTTCCATTTTGAGGTTCAGTTGAACGTTCTATCCTTACTGTAAAGGATAACAAGGAATTAATAAAATACTGTTTTTAAATGTTTATTCATTAATATTTTCAATGTCTAAAAGGTGGAAGGGGCTGACCTATTTCTCATCAAGGACATGGTGGTAGTCCATTAGAAAGCGGACAAATTCATCCACCATGGCCAGCCCAAGCAGTTCCTCTCTATACAACACCCGTGTCTTCCAAATAATAGGTTTATTCTGCTGATCTTTAAGAAAAATGGTATGCAGCTGATCCTGTTCTTCAAGAACAATACTCGGTGCAATGCAGTAGCCCAGCCCATTCAGCACCATCCGTTTCGCAATATCAACGTTGTCCACATTCATGATATTGGCTGGCGGTGTATGAAAGTTCTCCTTCCACCATGTGTCCATGACCATTTCTAGATTCGGGTCTGTTTGAAAGCTGATTCTTCTCATTGTTGAAAGATCGTTTAAACTGATCTTTTCTTTTGAAAGGATACTAATGTTTTCTTCCGTTAAAATCGTTTCCTTGCTCGGCCAATGATGATCACCCCGGACAATGCCAATGTGAGCATCTTGTTTGTAAATCGACTGGATGACATCCATGTTCACACCTGTCTCGATTTGAAAATCCACTTTAGGGAATCGGTCATTAAACGCTTTTAATATAGGTGGCAGACGATAAAAGGCAAAGGTTCGCGAAACGCTTAAGCGCAAGGTACCCCGCACTTCTCCGCCTGAATTCCACAAATTCTCTTCCATTTCCCGTCTCTGGCGAAGCATATCCTGCGTATATTTAACGAGCAGCTCGCCTTGTTCAGTGAATTCCACCCCTCTTCGTCCCCGGTAAAATAGCTTGATGTCAAATTCTTTTTCAATCTGCTGAAGCCGGTATGTTAATGTTGGCTGCGACATATAAAGCTGCTCCGCTGCTTTTGTAATGTTTTTTTGCGCGTATACGGCCTGAATAATCAGCCAATCTTTTTTTTCCATTTAATTCACTCCTTTTCTGATATTAAAAAAATCAATCGGTTTTTATTGAAATTCAATATTATATTAATTTCTAAAATTATAATACAGTTAATTTGAACAAAGTACATCTTTTTTTGTTAAGCCATTAAAGCAGGCGGGTGAGCAAACTGGTTAAGAATGAAAGCGAATTCAATATTTTCGAGGAGGAACCAAATTTGATAGAGAAAAAGTATACCATTGGCTTAATCCATGCCACTATGAATTCTGTGCAGCCTATCCTGGACGCATTTCGTCAGCATGCACCCCAGGCTGTGCTGATCAACTTTATGGATGAAAGCCTGATTTACGATTTAAATAAAAAAGGGCATGTCACGAAAGACATGACTAGACGGTTGCTGGCTATGGCCGGTAAAGCAGAAGACAGCGGTGTAGATGGGATCTTGCTGACGTGTTCATCGTTTACGCCCGTCGTGTCAGACATCAGTCATTTATTTCAGACCCCGATGTTGAGCGCGGATATGAGCATGCTTGAAAAAGCCGTTGAAATAGGAGGCCGGATCGGTGTGATTGCGACAGTGCCGGCTGCAGGTCCAACAACGACCGCTCTTTTAAAAAAACTGGCCGATCAGCATAAAAAAGAGATACAGGTGGAGACCATTGTGATTCCAGAAGCCTTTCACGCATTGCAAAAAGGGAAAAGAGGCCTTCATGATGAATTGATCCACCAAAAAGTTCAAGAGCTGTCTGCGCACTGCGATGTTCTTCTTTTCGCCCAGTTTTCCATGGCGAGAGCTCTGCAGACACTGGACGTGAAAACAAAACCGATCTTGACCAGTCCGGAAATTAGTGTGAAGTCTATCATTGCAGAAATAGAAAGGAGGGAAGTCGTCCTTGATCAACGGTGAGAAAGGGATAAAAAGGTGAGTTATACAATTTAAAGTAAGGAGCTGATCATTTGACGTTAACACTTGCACAAGCTGTTGTAGAGATTAATCACACAGCATCAACATTCAAATCAAGCATTGTCATTAAAACAGATGAAAAACTAATTGACGCAAAAAGTATGCTTGGCTTGTCTTATTCTGTTCTTCATTCGAAAGCGTTCCATCTAGAGATTCACGGTCCGGATGAGGAGACCGCCAAAACGGCTATGACAAACGTATTTTGGAAGTACGGTTTACCCGTAAAAGTGAATGAGTAAGTAGAAAGGAAGGATGGCGCTGTGGCGTCCTCCTTTTTGTCGTAAAATAAAGAAAATCATTTGTTAAAAAAAATATGATGACATTGAAAATATTAATTGAATTTTATAAAAAATAAATATTTTATTAATATCTAAGAATAGAATACAGTTACTTTAGTGACACAATACCCGCATGATCATGCTTACAGGAAGGAACGTGAACATTATTTAACAGCAAAGAATCTTATTTGAAAGCGCTATAAAAATCAGCACAACGAAGATTTTGTCAAAAGAATCAGTTGAATAAATCGACAGGAGGTTTACATATGTTATCAATCTTAGGATTTCTTACAATTGCCGTTTTTACTTATCTGGTCATGAGCAGAAGAATGATAGCGTTCACAGCCATCATTTTTGTTCCCATTGTTTTTGCTTTAATTGGAGGCTTTGGTCCGCAGCTGGGCGAAATGATGGGTGAGGGCGTTGTCACAGTGGCGGATACAGCCGTCCTGCTGCTTTTTGCTATTTTATACTTTGGCATTATGATGGATGCGGGATTATTCGATCCGCTCAGCAACGCTATTTTGCGAATCGCCAAGGGAGACCCGGTTAAAATTGCCATGGGTACAGCCGTTTTAGCATTGACCGTTGCGCTTGACGGTGATGGAACCACAACGTATATGATTGTCTGCTCGGCAATGCTGCCTGTTTATAAACGGCTGGGGATGAACCCGTTGATCCTTGCTACATTAGCAATTATGGCCCTCGGGATCGTGGCAGGAAGTACACCATGGGGCGGATCAGCTACACGTGCCATTAGCATTTTAGGGCTTAACGCGTCCGACTATTTCATTCCGATGCTCCCTGTGATTGCAGGCGGCTCAATCTTCACCTTGTTCATTGCGTATATGCTCGGAAAAGGCGAAAGAAAACGTCTTGGCAAGGAAGTCATTGAGCAGTACCGGAGTGAACTGGCTATGACGACAAACGCTTCAGGCGAGAAAGCGAAGAAAAGCAATATGAAGCTGGTTTGGTTTAACTTGTTTTTAACATTGACATTAATGGGTGTTTTGATCGCGGATGTCGTAGAGCTGTATTTGTTGTTTATTATTGGCTTTGGTTTGGCCCTGATCGTCAACTATCCAAATTTGGACGATCAGAAAAAAGTAATCAAAGAGCATGCCTCCAACGCCATTCCAGTCGTGTCCCTTGTTTTAGGTGCAGGTATTTTCACAGGAATCCTGCAGGGTACAGCGATGGTTGATCACATGGCGGGAGACATTGTCGGCGTTATTCCCGAAAGCTTCGGGGATTTTTATACGATCATTGTAGCTCTTATCTGTCTCCCATTAAGCTTCTTTATGTCCAATGACGCTTTTTTCTTCGGTGCGCTGCCTGTATTTGCTGAAGCTGGAACCGCTTACGGTGTGGAGCCGATGGACGTTGCACGTGCGTCTGTGATCGGCCAGACGATCCATTTGATTGGACCAACATCCGCACCGCTCTGGGTGTTAATTGAGCTTATACGGACCGACCTTGGCAAATTGCAGCGTTACACACTTCCCTGGATCATTTTATCCGCTGTGGTGATGATCGGGATTGCCATTTTAACAGGGGCCATTTCTTTGTAAAAAAAAGATTGTTCGGAAAAAGATAGGTCAAACCGATGAATTCCATATGGATGAAGTCGGTTTTTTTTTGAACATATCAACGGAAGATCAATAAAGTGACGCTTCTGCTTCGTCCATCTTCAAGACAAAAACCGAAAAAACAAACACGTTTGCAAAAAAAATTCTTCTCGAATTGACAAGTGTAAGGGAATCAATCAGATTAATAAGTACGAGTGTCTATAGCGGTTTTAAAAGCGGAGCGTCTTCTTCTGTTAAAAGGAACAAGAACGTGGGTCACTTAGGAAATCGCATCATACAAAAAGGGAGGAGGTGAAGAAATGCTTCAACGAGAAAGACAAGATGAAATTATGAAACAGCTGCATGAATTCAAGACCGTAAAAATATCTGAACTGAGCAAAGAGCTGAACGTAACGAGAGAAACCATTCGTAAGGATTTATATGAAATGGAGGAAAAAGGGCTTGTTCGAAAAGTCCATGGCGGTGCGATATTAAATAAAGCCAATTTAGAAACCAGCTATATGAATCGGAAAAGCACCAATGAAGCTGAAAAAAGAAGTATTGCAAAACGCGCATCAGCGTTTGTGGAAAACGGAGACACGATTTATATTGATTATGGAACAACGGCCTTGCTTTTTACACGCGAAATTTTAAGCAAAAAAGAACTCACGATCATTACGAACTCCTTGCCTATTGCGAATGAAGTGATCGATTACTCTGACTTTGAAGTGATCATTATTGGCGGTCATGTTAGAAAAAATGAAAAATCTTTGTTTGGCCCCATTGCTTACAGAGGCATTTCACGACTGTTCGTGGATAAAGGGTTTTTTGGAATTGGCGGCATCGACATTCACGCCGGTTATACAAACGTACATATGGGCGAGTCTGAGGTTTCAAGGCTGATGATGAAGAACAGCCAGAAAAATGTTGTTATGGCGGATTATTCTAAATTTAATACAGTTGCGATGAATCAAGTGGCGTCAATCGAAGAAGTAGATGTGTTGATTACTGACGAAAATGCTGATTCTGAATTAGTGCAGCAATTAAAAGAAAGAAACACGACCGTTTTGACTGTTGACCCGGAAGCGGAGATGGATGCATGAGAAACAACTTCTTTTTTCGCACAAAGCACTGATTCATCAAGATCAAAACAAAAGCCGAACGCATTCGTTCGGCTTTTTCTACAATTCAGAACCTTTTGTCCCAAGCTGTTTTCTTCTATTTAAACTCTTTTATCTAAAGCTTTTTTTACCGTGCAAAAACGCTCCATGGAGTGGCGGTTGCTGAAACCGACTCTTTTACCTTGTTCAGGTTTTCAATTCCTTTTGTTCCTAGCCACTGATAATATGCTTCTTTGCCTTCCTTCGCAAATGTCTCAATACCATCCTTCCAGGTCGCACGTCCGCATAGAATGCCGCAGAATTCAGACTTTGCTTTCTTGGCAAAATGCAAAGTCTCAATAAATTGCTCGTTTGTCACGCCCCCGCTCAAATAAATGAACGGCAACCTGCTTTTATCCGAACAATTTTTGTAATGCTTCGCCGCTTCTGCCTTCGTAAAAACCGGCTGGTAGTTGTCGTATTGGCTATACCCTTCAATATTGTAAATAGAAACAGGTACTTCGACTTTCAAAAGGTCAATTCCATACGCTTCTTTTGAAAATTCGGTCATAAAATACTCAATCATTTCTGGCTTTAACTTAGCGAATCCCGGGCTTTTTTCAGACAAGCCGGACGCACTGTAGGAAACAGGCTCCAAAATGAAAAGCAGGTCGTTTTGTTTGCATTCATCGCCAACACGCTTGATGAATGCTTTTTTAATGTTATTATATTGTTCGTCTTCGTGATGATCATAATAAACAAGCAGCTTTAATGCACTTGCGCCTTCTTTAACCAAATCTTGCACAGCATAGTCATCGACCAAATTTGGCAAACGCCCTTTTTCTGAGGCATCGTAGCCTGTTTTTTCATACGCCATGATCAGTCCGATGTCTGAATTTAACTTCCGGGCAGCGCTCCAGCCGTATTCCGGATCTAATAGAAGAGACGAGGAATGATTGCCAAGCACTTCACTCACACCTTCTTTAAATAAGTTTAATCCGTCCTCGTAAGAAAGAGACTCATTGTAAGACTGAATCATTTTTCCAAGTGATCCCCGCTGATCCATTGCTGTAGCAAGGATGATATGGTTTTCGTCTGAGATTAATTCCAATCCTTTTTGTTTACCGGGTGATAATTTCATTCGAGTATCCTCCTAATTTGGTTACGTTTATTTGAGATTTGTAGTATTCGACGTCGGATCGTTCGATGTTTGGGTACCAGTACAAGCAGTTCGACAACGAATAAAGGCTGGCCGTTTGCAGTGCTTTTTCAATGGGTTCGCCGTTATACAGGCTTTTTGTAAGGCCGCCTAAAAAAATATCCCCTGAAGCAGTCGCGTTTTTCACATCAATTGTTGGAAGAGCGACTTTATATAGATCGTTTTCAAACTTGGCAATTGTCCCTTTTCCGCCGAGCGTGACGATAAAATTTGATGAACAACTGAGCGTTCTTAACGCTTGTTCAACAGCATCGGCATCCGCTTTTTCAGGCATTTGCCCGATCAGTTCGAAAAATTCTAATTCATTTACTTTTACGAGCCAGGGGTTTGCTTGAAAGCCGTTTGCTAACGGAGAACCACTGCTGTCCAGCACACACTTAGCCCCTTTTCTTTCTAACACCTCAATCGTTTTTGCATAAAAATCCGCATCCAATCCTTCTGGTAAAGACCCCGAAAATAAAACAAAGTCACCAGCCTTCACTGAAGCGAATAAACGCTCTACATACAGCTCGGCTTCCGCAAACGTCACACTTGGTCCTTTTTCATTAATTAAATGAGCATGCTGCTGGTGCTCATCGACCACAATGGAGCAAATTCGCGTTGTGCCTTGAATGTCCGTCACCACACTGGACACTTTTTCTCCCTTAATAAGCGCTTGCAAGTATTGACCTGTGTATCCTCCAAGAAATGTATGGATAAGATAGGGCGGTGCTTCTTCTGTTTCTTTGTAAGAGCGAATAACATTAAATCCTTTCCCGCCAAGTAAATCTCTTGTGTCTGCTGCTCTGCTAACACCATTCAGTTCGAACCTTTTTAAAAACAGGGTCCGATCCAGTGCTGGATTGGGGCATACGACATGTATCAACTTAATCACCTCTCATTTCATCCGCTTCTGTTCCCATAATAATCTGATAAACAAATAAATGCAAAGTATTTTTTTGCTTTATTTAAAAAATACAAAATAATAGTTTGCATTATTTTGCTTTTTGAATTATAGTCTTAGTAAGCGATTACACCAAAACGAATGGAGGTGAGGAAGTGCTTCCGCAAGATCGACAAAGTGAAATCATGAAGCAGCTACAAAAATTTCGGACGATTAAAATCTCGGATATTAGCAAGAGCTTAAATGTAACGAGAGAAACGATCCGAAAAGATTTGTATGAAATGGAAGAAAGGGGGCTCGTTCGCAAAGTTCATGGCGGGGCAATTATTAATAAAGCAAACTTCGAGACAAAATATATCAATCGTAAAAGCACAAATGAGGCTGAAAAACGAAGTATTGCAAAACGGGCAGCAGAATTTGTGGAAGATGGGGATACGATATATATTGACTATGGAACAACAGCCCTGTTTTTTACCCAGGAGATCCTAAGCAAAAAGGATTTGACGGTTGTGACCAACTCGCTGCCGATTGCAAGTGAACTGGTGGATTATTCGGATTTTGACGTAATCATTCTTGGTGGGAGCGTCAGAAAAAACGAAAAGTCTCTATTCGGTCCAGTCGCTTACAGAGGCATTGAAAAGATATACGTGGATAAAGGGTTTTTTGGGATTGGCGCAGTGGATATTCATGCGGGCTACACAAATGTTCATATGGGTGAGTCCGAAGTGTCCCGGCTCATGATGAGTCACAGCCAGAAAAATATTTTGATGGCAGATTATTCTAAATTTAATACAGCCGCTATGAATCAGGTTGCTTCTATTGAAGAGGTCGACGTGTTAATTACGGATGCTAACACAGACCAGGATGTGCTCGAGCAGCTGAAAAAGAGAAAGACAGTGGTTCTTACGGTTGAAACGGAAGGGAATGGGCTTGATGAGTAACTTGCTTGATAAAGAGTTAATTGTGCTTCAGTCAAATGCGCAGCATTATTCAGATGTTTTTAAAGAGCTCGGTCAAACGATGATTGACAAGGGGTATGCAAATGCAAATTATATAGAAGGTTTACTTGAAAGAGAAGCAAACTTTCCGACAGGTATTCAGGTGGAAACAGCAGGTATTGCCTTACCGCATACGGATGCAAGTTTTGTGAAAAAAAGCAAAATTGGCCTGCTTGTTCTTGAAAACCCAGTACAGTTTGGCATGATGGGCGGCGATGGTGAAAAGGTCCAGGTGAATATCGTTTTTTTGCTCGGCTGCTCGGAAGGCAACCAGCATCTCTTGGCTCTGCAAAAGGTCATTGAACTCATTCAGGATGCTGATTTTGTAGAAAAGATCTTGTCACTTGAAAGCAAAAATGAGGCGTATGAATTACTAAGCAGCAACTTAACCATTCAATTAGAGGAGGAAGTAAAATGAAAAAAGTACTTGTAGCATGTGGTGGAGCAGTCGCAACGTCAACGGTGGCAGCCAATAAGATTAGAGAGCTGTTAAAAGAAAAAAATATTCCGGCAGATGTATCTCAATGCCGTGTAAGTGAACTGGGTTCAAAAGCGGCCGGAGCGGATTTGATCGTCACAACAGCGAAGGTCGACCGCGATTACGGCGTTCCTGTTATTCATGGTGTTGCTTTTATTTCCGGTGTCGGTGTTGAGAAAACAAAACAGCAGATTTTAGATGTATTAAATTAAATAAATAGGATAAGGGGGTAGGAATGATGGCAGTTTTAGACTATCTTTTGGACCTTGGTCCAGCAGTTATGCTTCCGCTTGTTATTTTCGTTATTGGCTTACTATTGCGGCAGGGGGTTGGAAAGTCTCTTCGCTCCGGTATTATTATCGGCGTTGGGTTTGTCGGCATTGGTCTTGTGATCAGCTTGCTGACAGATAATCTTGGTCCTGCGGCACAGGATATGGCAGATCGATTCAACCTTGGCTTATCTGTTGTAGACGTTGGCTGGCCGGGTGCCGCTCCAATGGCCTGGGCTTCGAGCATTGGCACAGTCGCCATTCCGGTCGCGATTCTTGTCAACGTTTTGATGCTCGTCTTTAAAATGACGAGAGTGGTAAACGTAGACATATGGAATATCTGGCATATGACATTTACAGGTGCCATTGTCAGTACGGCAACAGGCAGCTTCTGGCTTGGAATTTTGGGTGTTGTGGTCCACTCCGCTTTTATATATAAGTTGGGCGACTGGTTTGCGCCAACGGTTGATAAGCACTTTGGTCTGGAAGGCATCGCGATTCCACATGGTTCCGGTACATGGTCGGCGCCATTTGCGGTGGTCATTGATGCAATCCTTGATAAAATTCCGGGTATTCGAAAGGTCAATTTCAATTCAACGAAAATTGAAGATCGTTTTGGTGTAATCGGGGAGCCCGTTATTATTGGAGCAGCTCTTGGCTTAATTATTGGTTTCTTGGCGGGGTACCCAGTATCCGATGTCCTGCAGCTGGCTGTTCAGATGTCTGCCGTCATGGTATTAATGCCAACCGTCGTTAAGTTTATTATGGAAGGACTTTTGCCGATTGCAGAAGCGGCACGTGAAATTCTTGATAAGCGTTTCCAAGGCCAAAATTTATATATCGGCCTTGACCCTGCATTATTGCTAGGAAATTCTCAAGTCGTTGCAGCCAGCTTAATCTTTGTGCCATTAACTCTTGTCATTGCTGTTCTTATTCCGGGCAATCAGGTACTCCCATTTGGTGATTTAGCAACGATCGGATTCTTTGTTTCTATGGCCGTTGGAATTCATAAGGGTAACTTGTTTAGAACAATCATTTCAGGCGCAGTTATTATGGCGATTACGATTTGGATCGCTAATATGATGATTGGCGTCCACACGGAACTGGCAAGACAAACAGGTACTATTCAAAGTGGGCAAGTAACATCTCTTGATCAGGGCGGCAGTCCCATTTCATTTATCTTAACGGAATTGCTTCATTTGCAAAATTTAGTTCCATTGATTATTATCGGTTCTCTTTATCTATTCAGTGTAATCTTTACGTATATCCAATTTAAACGAAATAAGATTTATGCTGAGGAAGCTGTAACAACGGAGGAGGCAGGTTATGAAAGCACTCGTACTGGACAGTAAAGAAAACTTTGCTGTAAAAGAGATTGAAAAGCCTACTTTTTCTGAGGGACAAGTCTTAGTCAGAGTTTCATATGTAGGCGTTTGCGGTTCTGATTTGGCAAGGTATTTCGAAGGGAAAGTACACAATTATCCTGTCGTGTTAGGACATGAGTTTTCTGGTGTTGTTGAACAAGTGGGACCCCACGTTCGTGCCGTTAAAGAAGGAGACCGCGTAGCAGTTGCGCCACTGGTCCCTTGCGGCGTATGCGAAAACTGTGAGCGTGGAAAGCCAGCATTGTGTGATCAATATAGTTTTGTCGGCTCACGGCAGCAAGGTGCCATGGCTGAATATGTAGCAGTAGACGAAAAAAACGTTCTTGTGTTGCCCGATGAAGTGAGCAATGAGGAAGCAGCCTTAATTGAACCGCTTACCGTTGCGATCCATGGGATTGAACGAATTCAATTTAGCGCAGGAGCTCATGTAGTTGTTTTTGGAGCAGGAACCATTGGGATTATGACCTTGCTGGCCCTAAAAGCACGGGGAGCAGGCAACGTGACCGTCATTGATATTAATGATGAGAAATTAGAAAGAGCCAGGGGTCTTGGCGCTTCGACGATTATCAATTCACTAAAAACAGACTTAAATGAATATTTCTCTTTGAATCCTAAACCGGAAGCCGTCATTGAAACAGCCGGTGTGTCCCAGACACAAGTTCAAAGTGTTGAAATCGTTGAAAAGCTAGGGAAAGTCGTCTATGTGGGGACAGCTACTAGAGATGTTGTTTTCCCGGCGAAAGTATTTGAGCGCATTTTGAGAGGAGAAATTGAAATAACAGGCTCCTGGATGTCGTACTCAGCCCCATTTCCAGGATTCGAATGGAGAGCTGCCCTTCAATATATTAAAGAGGGAGTCATTAACGTAAAGCCCCTTATCAATGAAGTATACCGGCTAGAAGACAAGGAAGCACCTTTCGTGAAAATGAGAGATCCGCAAAACCATTCGATTAAATTTCTATACGAAATTGGTTGATTAACGATCCGTCATCCAGACAATAAATCAATATAACCAACATCAGCCCTGCCCTTTACCTTCAAGGGGCGGGGCTGATGTTATTTAAACAGTACGTTGATCTTTTCAGGCCGCCGTATTATTATTAGTGAAAATCAGGGGTGCAGGGGAGTGTCAGAAATGAAAAGGGGATGGGTGATTCTGGCGATTTTTTTAACGGGATGTGGTACTGAGCGGGTAGAAACGACAAAGCCTGAACTAGAACCGGTGACGATTGAATTTTTTACACCAAAAGAAGAAACAAAGCCCATTTTCGATGAGCTGATCGATGATTTTGAAGCAGAAAACCCGCATATTAAAATTGAGCAGGTAATCGTGCCA
Source organism: Domibacillus enclensis (assembly GCF_900156125.1). Classification (GTDB taxonomy): domain Bacteria; phylum Bacillota; class Bacilli; order Bacillales; family Domibacillaceae; genus Domibacillus; species Domibacillus enclensis. Next base: position 442,336 of record NZ_FTLX01000003.1, read on the forward strand.
AACGGAATGTCCGTTTTGAAAACAAGGCTTGCCCGTGGAAATGCACCGGATTTGTTCATAACGTATCCGTTGGAAGCGGATTATATTAATCGGGCGCGAAAAGGGTATTTGCTTGACTTAACGGATGAACTTTTTCTGGATCGTATTCAACCAACTATTCAAACGCGCTACAGCGTGGACGGACGCATGTACGGGGTAGCCTTTACTCAAAATCTTGTTGGTGTATTTTATAACAAAAAAGACTTTGAAGAATTACATTTACATGTGCCTCAAACATGGGATGAGTGGCTGCAGGTGATGGATACGTTAAAGCGGTCAGGTAAACAGCCACTTTTAATGGCGAATAAAGAGGCCAATCAGACAAGTGTGTTTGCGCTTAATTTTGTAGCTAATGCCTTTCCTTCTTCGTATTGGAGTCAGCCAGATGATATACCGTCGAATCCCGTGTGGAGAAAGCTAACCAATCAAACAGAAAAAGTGCTATCCTATGTTGACCCCGCTTCTTTTCAAATGAGCTACAACGATGCCATGCAGGCCTTTGTGTCAGGAGAAGGCAGCATGTATGTAATGGGCACATGGATGCTGCCTTTAATTGAAACGGCTGATCCCTCTTTTGACTTCAGCATTTTCCCAGTGCCGGTTTCAAATGATCCAAATGAAAATCATGTACTGGGTGGCGTTGATATTGGCATAGGTGTGTCGGCCGATACGTCTTATCCTCAGGAGGCCAAATTGTTTCTTGCTTTTTTAACACAAGAAAAAAACGCGCAGGCCATTGCCTCCTATGAAGGCTCCATGAGTACCATTATTCAAGTGCAAAATGAAAATGAGGTGATGGAGCCGCTTATCAATAAAGTGCAGGATGGAGAAACGGTAAATTGGCCCAATCATTACTGGGCAGGCGGAACAGCTGCTGAATCGGATTACCGGCAATATACGCTTCAATTTTTCTATGACCGCGACGAAGGAGCGTATTTGCAAAATTTAGATGGAATGTTCAAAAAATATGAGTCTCTGAAGTCTTCCAGCGTAGAGGCCCCATGATGACATTTCAACAAAAAATGATTACTGCGTTTCTTTTGTTTGTCCTGCTTCCGATCATGATTCTCGGCTATATTTCTAATCGAATATCAACCGATACACTGCAAAAAACCATCAGCAGCCAGACAGTTCAAACATTGCGGGCAGTCGACAGCAATGTGATGACAGCTCTTAATGAAGTGCATCATTTTTCAGATTATTTGTTATCTTCAGGCGACCTTCAATCCTTTTTAATGTCTCATGAAGAAGAAAGTATAATAGATTTATATAACCGGCGCCAGGCAATAGCTGGCATCATGTATGACAACGCAGAAGTGGAGAGGATTTTACTGTACAGCTGGTCAGGAGAGCTGCTCTATCAATCCAATGATCGAAACGAATCCGAGTGGTCGCTGTCATCTAAAGCATTTATGGAAGAAATGAAACAGGCGGCGGGCGCTCCTGTGTGGCTTGGTCCATCGCCTGAAGCAAAGCACCCTTTCCAAAGAGAAAGTGGATTTCAACTAATACATGGCAGACTGATCAATGACGTGAACACCCTTGACCCAATTGGATACATGGTATTGTCCATTAAGCTGGAGGTTCTGGATGACATCTTTGCCTCTTCCGGACCCATTCCCTCTACAGAGCTTTTAGTGAACAATAAAGGAGAAATCATTTATTCAGTCAATCGAAAGTGGATCGGCCGACGAATGGATACAGCTTCTTTTGAAAAAGTTCGATCAAGCGAAGATGGGTACATGCTGGATCAGTGGAACGGTGAAAAAAGCTTACTGACATTTAGGCCATCTGATTTTAAACTGTCGGGAAACGAAAATGTTTGGCTTGTGTCGATCAAGCCTTGGGACGCATTGTCGGGGGACATTGATTATATCCGGAATACTACTGTTGTTCTTGGTCTGTTTGCTATATTGGCTGCCGTTCTTTTTAATTTTTTATATTTGCGGAGAATCGCGGGCTTTATTCAATTAATGTCACGCAAAATGAAGGAAGCGGAAAAAGGCGATTTATCTGTCCGGATGAGAGCGTATCCATTAAAAGAGCTGAATGGCTTGTCCAACCGGTTTAATGAGATGATCCGGCGTATCGGTGAGTTAATTCTTCAAATCAAAACAGAAGAAGAAAAAAGCAGACAGGCGGAATTTAAAGTGCTGCAGCAGCAAATTAATCCGCACTTTTTATACAATACGTTAGAATCCATTAATGCGTTAGCTGCCATGAATGGACAAAAAGACATCAGCAACATGACGATCAACCTTGGTCGGCTGCTTCGAATTAGCATTAACGGGAAATATGAAGTGTCGATTTCTCAGGAAATCAATCATGTGAAAAGTTATTTGGAGATTCAACAAATTCGATTTGAGCATCTGTTTACCTATTCAATCGAAGTAGAAGATACGATGATGAATGAGCTTGTGTTAAAGCTTATTTTGCAGCCACTCGTTGAAAACAGCATCAACCATGCTTTTCATGAGGAGAAAAAAGGCTGTATTCACATCATCGGCACGAGAAATGGATCGACCGGCTATTTTTACGTGCAAGACACGGGCAAAGGATTTCCGCGAAATGTCCTCGAACGTCTTTACGAAAAACGAGACGGTACAGGAAAGAATGGACATGGCATCCGCAATGTACACGAAAGGCTGCAATTGTATTATGGAAATCGGTACGGCATGGTCATTTGTTCTTCCGAAAAAGGAACAACCATTAAAGTATCATTCCCGTTGGCTGAAAGGGATGGGTAAAAATGATAAACGTGATTATTGCGGACGACGAGCCGCTTATTTTAAAGAATCTTCAGCTGATCATTCCCTGGAACGATCTTGGCTGCGATGTTCGAGGCACAGCCAAAAATGGGCAAGAGGCGTATGAGCTATGCCGGCAAATGGACGCTGATTTGCTGTTAACTGATATTTCTATGCCGGAAGTAACAGGATTAGAATTGTTAAAAAAGCTTCACCAGCTCCCGAATAAGCCTCTTTCCATCATCATTAGCGGCTATGATGAGTTTGAATACGCTAGAGAAGGGTTGAAATACAATGCGATGGATTATATCTTAAAGCCAATTGATTATGCTGAGCTTCAGCAATGTATCCAAAAAGCGGTCCGCCATATAAAAGAACGGTCGACGCAGCAATATGAGCTTGAAAAACAGCGTCTATACGAAGCAGTGACGACAGGCGTCTTTGAAAAGGATGCACGCCGTTTCAGAAAACCGCTTATTCCGTTGCTTTTTCAGCATCCACCACAAGCATTCCCCAGCGTTCCGTCAATCGAGGGCCAGAAGATGTATTCCATTTCATTGTCTTCTGTACAGCACGTTGTCTTGCTGGAAGTGGAGCTAGAGGACCGTCAAACACTTTTGGGACGGTTGACCTATCAAGAAGCAGACACCAAGATTTTAATTGGACTGCCACTAGAAGGGGAAGAAGAAGTGAAGCCCGCCGTTCAAAAATTAATGAAATGGATGGATGTACATCATGTGTTCGAAGAGTCTGCTTTGCTGATTGAAGAGGCTGAACAAAAGTATCAATCAAAAAAGTCAGCAACGGACGCGATTGGACATGCTCGTTCTTTTATTGAAGCACATTTTTACGAAGATATTAGTGCTGAACAAGCAGCAGATTATGCCGGAATAAGCATCAGTTACTTTAGTTTGTTATTTAAGCAGGTGACAGGCTCTACTTTTCTGGATTACGTAACAACCTTCAGAATCGAAAAAGCATGCAGAATGCTTGTTCAAACTCAGCTTAAAACATACGAAATTGCGGAAAAAGTAGGTTATACTGATCAGCGCTATTTCAGCCAGGTATTTAAGAAAAGAGTGGGTGTGACGCCAAGTGAATATCGAAAGCAATACGCTAAGTAGCTGTCTTTTCCAGGGCAGCTTTTTTTCGGTTAAAGAGAAATTTAAACATAAAAAAGAGAAATGCCTCATTTTGAAAGCGGTTTAAATTCACTATGATAAATATATGAAAACGGTTTATAAACACGCAGGGAGGAAGAAAAATGAAAAAATTGTTGGTTCTTAGCACAGCGGCGGTGCTATCACTTGGAACATTAAGCGCCTGTGGAAATGATGACAACGCTTCTTCAGGAAGCAATGACGGAGAAACAAAGCTTACACTTTGGTATCCAGAAGGCGATATGAGTCCAGCATATGAAGAAATTATTGAGGCTTTTAATCAGGAGAACGACGGGGAGATTGAAGCGGAAATCGAGTTTATCCCACGCGGAAACAAATATGCATATGAAGATAAAGTATCAGCAGCAGCCACAAGCAATACGCTGCCGGACTTGTTAGCGATGGATGGGCCCAACGTAGCCAACTATGCGGACGCTGGAATCATTCAGCCGATTGATGGTCTTGTGGATAATGAAGATCAATTTGTTGAATCGATTATCAAGCAAGGCACGTTTAAAGATCAGCTATATGCAGTAGGCCCGACAGAATCGACCGTGGCTCTTTTCTACAATGTGAAAATGCTTGAAGAGGCGGGGATTACACCGCCAAAAACATTAGAAGAAGCATGGACATGGGACGACTTCTATGAGGCGGCTAAAAAATTGACGAATAAGGAAAAAGGCATGTATGGCGTAAACTGGACACTAGATTACGGAGAATGGATTATTTATTTCACTGGGCCGTCCGTTTGGAGTAATGGCGGCAGCTTTATCGCGGAAGACGGCTCTAAGGCAGACGGTTATGTAAATGGTCCGGAAACCGTTGAGGCACTAGAATATTTAAAGAAATTCACAGATGAAGGACTCGTTAACCTGCAGCCGACACCAACAGAATTTGAAGATGGCAATGCCGCAATGATGCTGATGGGCTCATGGGAATGGGCGAAGCTGAAAGATTACCCGGATACAGAATGGGGCATCACGTATTATCCGAAAAGCCCGAATGGCGAACAGGTTTCACCATCTGGAGACTGGGCATGGGGTGTTTCGACTGGAACGGAAGACAAAGAAGCCGCTGCTGAGCTGCTGAACTTCATTCATACAAAAGAAAATGTCTTGAAGCTGGCAGCCGTTGAGGAAAAACCACCTGCACGTTCAGATGCTTTTGAAGAATTAACAGAGTGGGATAAAGAACCGTTGAATGTCCTGAAAGATCAAGTATTGCAAACAGCGCATCCGCGTCCATCCACAACTTCTTATCCTGTATTGTCAACGAAATACGGCCAAGCCGTGCAGAACATTTTCCTTGGCGGCGACGTGCAGGAGGAGCTAGATAAAGTAGCAAAAGAAGTAGACACAGATATTGAGCGCAAACAATAACGTTTGAAGCAGGCAGTCATGAACAGTGATTGCCTGCTTCACTAAAGAAGGTGGTTTACATGGAAAAAACATTTGAAGCAGTACCATCAACGAAAAAGCCGATGACCTATGATACACAAAAAAAGTGGCTTGGTGTAGCCTTTTCTCTGCCGGCACTTGTACTGCTTTTTACTTTTCTTGTCCTGCCGGTGATGCTTGCTTTCGTTTACAGCTTTATGAATTACAATATGCTGAATCCGGCGGGGAAAGAATTTGTCGGTTTTGATAATTATATACGCCTTTTTCAGGATGCTATTTTTCTTACATCACTAAAAAATACAATGTATTTTACCGTTCTTGTAGTGCCAATTCAAAGTGCTGTCGCATTAGGACTGGCACTTCTCGTCAATAAAAAAGTGAAAGTAGCAGGACTGGGGCGTGTTTTCTTTTTCAGCCCGGTTGTCACATCTATGGTGGTAGTCGCGATCTTATGGACTTTTTTGTACAACGTGGACAGCGGTCTGATCAACCATATGCTTCATTTTTTCGGCATTGAAAACCAACCGTTTTTGTTAAGTCCGGATCAAGCAATGAATTCGATTATCTTTATGTCTGTTTGGCAGGCAGCGGGTTTCCAGATGATGATTTTTTTGGCCGGCTTAAAAGAAGTACCGGAAGAATTGTATGAAGCAGCAGAAGTCGATGGTGCAAACGTATGGCAGAAGTTTCGAAATGTCACACTGCCGTCCATTAGCCATGTGACCGGCTTTGTTTTAATCATTACAACGATTCAAGCGTTCCGGCTATTTATCCAGCCGTATGTCATGACGAACGGCGGGCCTAGCGACTCCACAAAAACGCTTGTTTTCATGCTATATGAAAATGGCTTTCAATTCCGGGATGTTGGCTATTCATCCGCGATTGCCGTCGTTTTTTTCTTAATTGTCTTACTTTCATCACTTATTTTAAAGAAAGCATTAAAGCAGTAAGGAGGGATCAATATGAGGCATCAAACAAAAAAGAAAATCGGTAAAATAACCGTGACGCTTTCGATTTTAGTTCTTGGCTTTTTATTTATTGCACCGCTTCTTTGGATGATTACTGCATCTCTGAAACCAGAAACGCTGATTTTTAAAGATATGGGGATTTCAGCCTTTTTCCCAAAGGATGTAACATTCAACAACTATGCAGAAATATTGTTTACAGATCGTGTGAATTTCTTTCACTATATGTGGAACAGTTTGTTTTCCGTTAGCATGATCGTGCTATTCGGCCTAATTGTCAATTCGCTTTGCGCCTATGCGCTGGTAAAACTGAAATTTCCAGGAAGCGCGCTTATCTTGATCGTTATTATTGCGTTGTACGTCGTGCCATTTGAGAGCGTGCTCATTCCGCTTTACATTGTCGTAAACAGCTTTGGCTGGATCAATGAATATCCGGCGCTGATTGTACCGTTTATTGCATCCGCGTTTAACATCTTTTTATTCCGTCAGTTTTTTATGGGTATCCCAAAAGAGCTGGAGGAAGCGGCAATGCTTGATGGCGCAAGCCCAGGGCAAACATTTTGGCGAATCATCGTACCGAATTCAAAGCCGGTTTTTGCAACAGCAGCTATTTTAACCTTTGTCACGCACTGGAGTGACTTTATGTGGCCGTTGATTGTGGCAACGGATGAATCGATCCGGACGGTACAAGTCGGCATTCAATACTTATTTGCAGACAGGACGATTGAATACGGTCAAATCATGGCAGCATTATCGCTTACGACCATTCCGGTTATTCTCATCTTTATTTTCTTCCAACGCTATTACGTACAGGGAATCACATCAAGCGGTGTAAAAGGATAATCACTATTTTTGGAAAAGAGGAATATATGTGCAAAAAGAATTATTCAGGCCGGCTCTGCATTTTAGTCCGGCTGAAAAATGGATAAACGACCCGAATGGGCTTGTGTATTACAAAGGGGAATACCATCTTTTTTATCAGTATCATCCTGAAAGCACGGTCTGGGGGCCGATGCATTGGGGACATGCCATTTCCTCAGATCTTGTCAATTGGGAAGAGCTTCCTGTCGCGCTATATCCAGATGAACTCGGACAGATTTTTTCTGGCAGTGCAGTGGTTGACTGGCATAATACAAGCGGCTTTCAGACGGGAGAAGAAGCGGTTCTAGTTGCTGTTTTTACCCATCACGGTGATGACAATGAAAAACAAAGCATCGCTTATTCAAACGATCGCGGCCGGACATGGTCGAAGTATAGTGGAAACCCAGTTATTCAAAACCCCGGTATAAAGGATTTTCGCGACCCAAAAGTCTTCTGGCATGAAGTGTCTCAGAAATGGATTATGTCACTTGCCTGCGGAGACCATATTCAGTTTTATGGGTCGGCGAACTTAAAAGAGTGGATATATCTTTCTTCATTCGGAGAGACATATGGTGCTCACGGTGGTGTGTGGGAATGCCCTGACCTTATTCGGCTTAATACCGACAGTGAACAGAAATGGGTTCTCATTGTCAGTCTTAATCCAGGTGGTCCAAACGGCGGCTCTGCCATTCAATATTTTACAGGTGATTTTGATGGAAACGTCTTTCTATCAGATCAGAAAGAAGAAGAGGAAAAATGGGCGGACTGGGGCCGGGATTTTTACGCCGCAGTGACGTGGAGTGATCTTGAAGAGCCAACATGGATTGGATGGATGAGCAACTGGCAATATGCGAACCAGACTCCAACTGAAAACTTCAGGGGTTCGATGTCTTTAGCAAGAACATTATCGCTGGAGAACAGGAATGGCCAGTATTACTTGATTCAAAAGCCGGTTTTTCCTGACCAAGAAAAACTAAAAACCATTCTGAAAACAAACGAGCTGATTTTGGGCGCTAGCTCTTATAAAGCGTCAGTGCTTCAGGATTGCTCAATTATTGTTGAAATGGATATATCGTCATTTGAAGCAGAGGGATGGTCGATGCAAATGGAGGGTGATAGTGCACGAATCACGATGGCCTTTGATGCAAAGGCCAAAACCTTTATTGTGGACCGGACGAAAAGCGGGATGACTGACTTTTCTTCACATTTCCCGAGCGTAGACTCGATGCCGCTTGATTATCTGCGCAATGTGTCTCTTGTCCTTGACCGCGCTTCGATCGAATTATTTGTCAATGACGGATGTGCTGTGATGACAGAATCTATTTATGCACCGGACGGAATTCAATCAATAGAGTTCAAAGCAGAAAAGGGCGAGGTCGTGGTGGAAAGTCTGACAATCTCAGCTGTTTTAGAATAAAAGAAAAGGGTGATCTGGATGATGAGATGGAACGGGAAAAGTGGAGGATGGATGAACGCTATTGCCAATCTGTTTCTTTTAAGTGTGCTGTGGGCAGTCTTTTGTCTTCCACTCCTCACAGTAGGACCTGCGACCGCTGCTACACTGGCAGTTATAAGTGAATGGCAAAGAAAAGAAAATGACAGTGTCATTCGAAGCTTTTTTCGTTTATTCCGTTTGCACTTCAAGCAAGGAATGCTGATCGGAAACCTGTGGATTTTATCGGGAATTCTTTTATCTGTAGACTTATTTTTCGTTTTGCATATGCAGGTAAGCTGGAACCTCATTCCTCTTTTTCTTGTTACACTGGCGATGCTTTTATGGGCATTTTTAGGCACAGCGATCTTTCCTTGCATGATCCATAGTGCAAAGAAAGGGTTCTCGTTAGTCAAGCTGTCGTTTACAATCGCATTTCTGGATATACAGACTACCTTTGCCGTACTGATTTTATGGACGGCGGCCATTTTGCTTTTTACAGTATCTCCGGTTTTGATGATGGCTAGCTTTGTGCCAATCTTCTACATCCACCTTCAATTCTTTTTCCGTTCAATGAACCTGCTGAAATCCCGGGTGTCACTTGAGATGAAGTTGCTTGACTCTTGAAAATATTAAAACACGTTTAAGCCTTTTTGACCGTTTAATAGGTCAAAAAGGCTTTTTGTGATTGTACAAACTGAATTAAAGTCCTTGCTCCGCTTGGTTAAGCTCCCTTTGCAAATCCGCACTGGCTGTGTCCTCCGCGCTCTGACTTGTCCGCTTAATGAAAAAGGACAGAAGAAGTGCGACAATCCCTATTCCAATAATGACCATATACGCATCGTTAATTCCTTGAATAGTCGCTTCTAGCATCATTTGCTGCTGATTCCCATTGAAGCCGGAAGACAACATTTCTGTTGCGTGTGTTTTCGTCCGGTCAGTCATGATGGTGACAAGAAGGGAGGTACCGACGGCGCCTGCTACTTGTTTAATGGTGTTAGAGATGGCCGTTCCGTGTGCAATTAAGCTTGCGGGCAACTGATTCAAGCCGGCTGTTTGAATCGGCATCAGCATTAAAGCCATTCCGATGCGCCGACCTGTCGACATCAGAACAAGGTACGTGTAACTGGTGGAGTCTGTTAAATCAATAAAGCCGATTGTTGTGATAATGGTAATGCCCAATCCGATAATGGAGAGCCATTTCGCTCCGTACCGGTCAAACAGCTTGCCGGCGACAGGCATTAAAAAGCCCATTACAAGCGCGCCAGGAAGAAGCAGCAATCCGGATTCTAAAGCGGTGTAGCCACGCGCGCTTTGCAGGTACAAGGGAAGCAGCATCATATCCGCGTACATGACCATCGTAACAGCAATGTTAATAACGATGGTTAACGAAAACATATTGTACGTAAAGGCCCGAAGATCCAGCAGCGGATTTTTCGACACGAGCTGTCTCCATGTAAACAGGGCAATGGCTGCAACACCAACCGCGATAGAAGCAAGCACTTCACCGCTTGACCAGCCTTCACTGCCAGCCCGGCTGAATCCATACAGTAAGGTGCCGAATCCGACGGTAGACAGAATGACACTAACCGTATCAACCTTGACCATCACCTGCTCTGAAACATTTTTCAAGTAAATAAACCCTAGAATAATGACGAGTAGAGCAAACGGAACCATACCATAGAACATAACCTCCCATTTGAAGTTTTCCATAATATAACCCGCAAGTGTCGGTCCGATTGCAGGTGCGAAAATGATCGCAAACCCGACCATGCCCATTGCGGCTCCTCGTTTATTGGCTGGAAAAAGCGTAAAGACTACGTTTGTTAAGAGGGGCATAATGATGCCGGCGCCGGCTGCTTGAATCATCCGGCCGGTTAAAAGGACAGGAAAGCTTATGGCGAAAGCTGAAACAATCGTACCTGCAAGAAAAAGCAGCATAGACGCCTGGAAAAGCTGGCGGGTCGTGAACCGTTGCATAAAAAAGGCGGTAATCGGAATAAGTATGCCATTTACGAGCATATAGCCGGTTGTCAGCCATTGTGCGGTCGTAGCTGAAATGTTGAAATCAACCATTAATTCTGGTGTCGCTACACTCATAATGGTCTGGTTTAATGTGGCTAAAAAAGCCCCCAAAATCATGATAAATAAGATCGGTCCTTTTTTAACAGAACGATTCGCTGTGCTTGAAATGTTACTCAACCTGCAAACTTCCTTTCTTTTCTCGCTAGACTTATTTTACAGTGTGTAAGATAATGAACACTGTATAAAATAGACTAAAGCAGAAAAGAGCATTTGACAATTTACATTATCAAGGAATGTGTAAAGTACTGTACATATTTTTGATTTGTGTTTAGTAGTGGAGGAATATTCAACGATTTCAGCCACATTGTCGTTTTTATCTTAAAGAGAAAGGAGCTCGATCCCAATGAATCCCAACAAAGATCAAACAGACCCTAGAGTGATTCGTACGCGTATACTTATAAAAGAAGCATTCATCGAGCTGCTGACGGAAATGGATATTGAAAAAATGTCGGTTAGCCGCATTGCGGAAAGGGCGACCATCAGCCGTGTAACGTTTTATTTGCATTATCGGGATATACCGGACATGTTAGAGAAAATGGCGGATGAAATGATTAAAGAGATAGAAGAGGCCCTTAGAGGCAAGCCGGTGAACCCGGATTCCCGCGAAGGCGCAGATTGGCTGAGACTCGAAAAGCTGCTGGAGCACATTGCGCAGCACGCTAGCTTTTACAAGGTGACGTTAGCTTCAAGAAAGGCGCCGATCTTTACAGAGCGTTTGTTGTCCATGCTGACTGAAATCATCACGGAACGCTATGATCACGTTGAAAAGGATTCGTTTACTTATAAAGCCGGAATTCAAAAAGATATTGCGGTTTGGCACCGATCCTCCGCGCTAATCGGGACAATCGTTTCTTGGCTGAGACAGGATATGCCGTACACCCCGCACTTTCTTGCAAAACAGTTTTACCTGTTAACGTCTCGCAAACAGGATACGAATTTTTAAGGGCTGCTTGATAGGGTAAAAATTTTGAGAATAGGGAGAATAAGCTTCCACAAACGAAACGCAGTCATTTGAAAAATGACTGCGTTTCGTTTGAAATGACTACAAAGGAATTTCTGCTGAACAAACCACTTAGAGAAAATCACTTTTGCGCGGCCTCGTTGTTTATTTTTGAACGCTCCTCCGCATTAATCTTCCATTCGCTCGCCCAGCAGTGCCAGGTTGTTCCAACTCAATTGAGGTGGTCCAGGAAAAAGACTTTTGAGAAGAAGATGATGCGGCATCCTGACAAGCTCCTAAACAACTGCCTAAAATGAAAAGAATGAGTATTTTTTTCACCCTCGTTAATTCCTTTCTTTTTTGCAACAAACGCCCCTTAAAGTTTGAGCAATGCTTAATGTATGTGTTCATCGTTTCCAAGGATAGTAGAGGATGATGGTCCGTAATTGGCTGATCGAGTCGGAAATATTGTGAAGTCAAGTGAAGTGAAAAAAGTACTTTTAGAGACATTTGGCACAAAACCAAGCAGTGTTCTTTTGTCGGATTACTGCTACAACCGCTACAATGCAGGCATTTCGTTTAAACAGCATTTATTCGTGTATATGGGCCGCAACGCATATAAGTATATAGGAGAAAGAGCTCCATACACGGGCTTTATATTTCAAAAACCAAAAAATGAAATGAAAGAGCACATTGTCGGGGAATGGATAAACGGCCAGTACTCACTGTTCGAAAAGCCGGTAAGAGTCGGAGCAAAGGATAGCGAATCAATAGAGAGCATTAGCCGTGAGCACCTCGAGAAGCTATATGAAGAGTATTTTGACATTTTAACGTTTGAAATGGCGGCGCTTCAGTGCAAGCCGACAGAACTGAGGCATTTAATCGGGAGGCTGGGGGAGTTTTATTGTGCGCTGCAAACCGACGGGGAACTAGCACGAGAGACAAATCAGCATGGGTTTGATGTCGTTAGCAATGGGCGGAAAATCAGTGTGAAAACGACTGCTCAAATAACGGGATTCATTCCGATTAACCAAAATACCTTTCATTTGGCTGATGACTTTTTTATTGTCCAGTACACGAACCATGATTTTCACCTCTTATTTTACAGACCGAAAGAAGAGGTGCCGATTGCTCGAAAATACGAAAAAACGTACGAGGTGGATATTCATCGCTTGAAGAACGGAAACATGTCTTGATAGGGGAGGGAAAGGGGTTTGCGGATAGCCTCGTCCCTTTGCAGTGTTATGAACCGCATGTTACGGCTGTTATTCCAAGGCACCGCTATAACCAATTCCAATCGTCCTTATCGACAGAAGAGAAATTTGAGCGAGTCATGGAGCAAGTGCAAACCTTCACCGGCCTGGATGTGAGGATGGAAGTGGCGCGAATGCTAGCTTTTGATGCCCTCATTTTAAACGAAGACCGCCATACAAACAACATCTTATTTTTATATGATCCTTTTGAAAAAACGTGGCAGTTGACGCCTTTATTTGACAATGGACTAAGCCTCTTATCTGATGAAAAAGACTACACGTCAGGCACGCCGCTGTCCATTTTAAAGCGAAAAGTGAAAGCAAAGCCATTCAACTCTCATTTTTCGAAGCAGTTGTCTCTTTACAAAGGACCGCCGTTTATTGACATAGACACATTTTTCACGAAGCTGGCGCAAACAACAGTTGATTTTGGCCGTGCAAAGCAAGTATTCGAATATGGAAGGACACATTGACATAGAAGAGCTGGAAAAATGGCTTAAGTGGCGGACATTTCCGCCGAAGCGTGCCAATCCGGATGAGCTGCTCGAAAGCCTTGGGATGCAGGCGTATAACCGTTGGGGCATCGTTCGAAAAACACATGGCGTCATGGCAGATGATGAAATTTGGCTGCGTTTTGAGGGCGAAACACTGCGTCATAAAGATGTTTGTTTGCGTAAAGAGCTGTATTATCCGGAATCAGCTGCTGAAAACAGTTAAAGGAAGCCGTGACTTTTGCGCACGGCTTCCTTTAAATGACCACAATCAATTTCTTCAGCCAATTCAGTAACAATGAATTTTCTATAGAAGAATTCATTTTTTTCTGAGAAATTTAAAAATAATGGTCAGGTTGCTATGCACCCTTTAAATTGCTGTTCTAATTCTTCTTTATTCAGGTGTTTTTCGGGAAAATACAATACGGATTAAATCGTCCCGCACAGTACAACAGATGCATCCATTGGATTACAACGCATTTATCATGGCATCATCCATTACACCTTGTACGGGTTGTATGGATGGTATCGTCCATTTCCTGGCTGGATATTTCTTTCCGAATGGCTTGTGTTAGTTCTTCTGCTCCTGCTTGATTGCAGCTGCTTCCATTACAAATAAGAACATGATGCTTCATATTGCTTAAATCCCATGTGGCCATTCGACTTTCCCTCCCTGTAAATAAGAATAATTACGATTTGAAGATTATATTTCAGAAACGATAAACTCCCCAAAGGTGAGAAGTTTATTGCAGCCACGTTAAATCACAAAAAGAAATAAGGAATGCTTGCTTGTCGTTTCTCTTTTTTGAGATAGGATGGGAGTACAATCAATCCATTTCGATTTTTTCATTTTGAGCTGAAGCTTTGCATCAATTTCTTGTTCGATTTCTTTCATTAATTTAACGGTTTCTCCGTATGAACGGTTAAAGTACCTAGAGGCCTGCTCATGAGGAGCATGCTCAACAAGCAATGAAAGAAAGTGGTCTGATGTTTTCGCTTGCTGAGCCAGTTCGTCTTCTAAACGAATGATAAATTGGTAAAGCTGCCGCTGTTTCATGGGCAAAGACGCTACAATATCTTTGATCAATATTTCTACTAAATGCTGATTCATGTTACATTCCTCCGAATAAGCCGATGAAGAAAACAGCTTAAAGCAAGATTATTTTAAATGAATTAACGTTTTTACAGACCGGATTACTTACCAGCTTGCCTTTTTTACACCTGGAATTTGCCCTTTATGAGCGTATTCTCTGAAAGCAATTCGGGACATTTTGAATTTACGCAAATATCCGCGTGGTCTTCCCGTTACTTCACAGCGATTTTTTAAACGAGTGGGGGACGAATCTCTTGGAAGTTTTTTTAAGGCTTCGTAATCCCCTTTTTCTTTAAGTTCCTTTCTTAATTCAGCATATTTAGCTACAAGATCCTGACGTTTTTTTTCTTTTACTACTTTTGATTTCTTCGCCAATGGTCATCGCTCCTTTTTATTAATCGTAATCATTACGTTTTGAAAACCATTAAATCACATTTTTTTCTTTTTGACAAATAACAATAAAAAGAAGCAGGAGAGTTAAATCTTACTCAAACGAAAAACCATAAAAAACTTGCAAATAGGAATCATTACGTTTTATTATTGGGAGTGAATTAAAAAGGAGCAAACGTATGAATAATCTAAAACTCCCGTCAAAAAGGGAACGGTTAAAACTGTTTGGTTCGAGTGAGCCTGGAATTAAGCTGAAGCCGAGTGAAAAAGAAAAGATACCTGATCTACAAAATAAAAAAGAGAATTTTTTGTTTGAAATTGATGCTGTTGGGATTACAAATGTGAAAATGCCTGTTTCTATCACGTCGGTGCTAAATCCATATACACAAACAACGATCGCATCGTTTACCTTAACATCTGCCATTTCACATGAGGTAAAGGGAACAAATATGAGCCGTTTTACAGAACAATTAGAACTTTATCGCAGGCAAGGTTTCACTTTAAGCTTTTCGCAGCTCTCTGATTTTTTAAAAGAACTGGCAGGTCGCTTAGAACAAAAGGATGCAAGCCTTGAAGTAACATTCCCTTGGTTTTATGAACAGGCGGCACCTGTTTCTTCTCTAGCAGGGTTAAATCATGCTGACGCCAGAATTTCGGTTTCATATCGTCAAGGAAAGATAGTAGAAAGGCGAGTAGAATTAAGCTGCGCTGTTACAACTTTATGTCCATGCTCGAAAGAAATTAGCGAATATAGCGCCCATAACCAAAGAGGCTATATTAGAATGATGGCATCGTTATCGGTTGAGTATCAAGAGTCTACGGACTGGAAAGCGGTTCTTTTAGAAGCCGCTCAGTCCAATGCCAGTGCCTGGATTTATCCAATTTTAAAACGTCCTGATGAAAAGGCAGTGACGGAAAAAGCGTATGAAAATCCTCGCTTTGTTGAAGATATGGTCCGTCTTGTAGCCGCTGATTTGTACGAGGTCCCATTTATTGAGTCTTTTACAGTAGAATGTCGGAATGAAGAATCAATTCATCTTCATGATGCCTATGCTTCTTTAACAATTCAGAAGAATGGTAATTAATTTTTTGAATAATTAAGAAAGAAGAAACGAAAAAGAACGGCGTTATCAGAAGGTTGGATTAAGTAATCTTTCTTGGTCCAAGTGGGGAATTTGCTACGCTTTCGTTTTAAAAGTGCAGCAGAATGGCGAAAAAGAAACCGTTTTTTCTTTCTTTAAATCGTAATGATTCCGTTATAAAGGAGAGGGAAAAATGTTTAAATGGATAGTGGTAGGCGGAGGCATTCAGGGGATCACAATGGCTGCGTTTTTAAGAAAACAGCGAAAAGTTCCGATTGAGGAGATTGCGATTATTGACCCTCATACGGAACCGTTAGAAAATTGGAAACGATGCACGGATCGTATTTCTATGCCTTATTTACGATCACCAGTCGTGCATCATCTTGATGAACATCCGCTTAGTTTACAAGTCTTCGGGAAAAATAAATCAATAAATGAAGCAACTGCTTTCTACGGAAGGTTCAAACGCCCGGCTCTTTCGATGTTTAATGAGCATTGTGACGAGCTGATTGCTGATTTAGAGATGAAAAAAGCGTGGGTGCAGGGACGTGTTTACTCTGCTGCACGAACAGAAAATAAATGGAAGGTCGAACTGCAGAATGGAAGAGAGCTTGTAGGAGAAAATCTGATACTGGCCATTGGCATTAGTGAACAGCCGGTCTGGCCCGATTGGTCGAAGCAGATAAATGAAAAAGGAAATGCTTCCATCCACCATATTTTCGAAGCAGAACTTCCTGAATTTGAAGAGATGGCACGGCCTTTTACGATTGTGGGCGGTGGCATTACAGCTGCTCATTTAGCGATAAAATTATCTTCCATGTACCCGGGTGAAGTAACGTTGATTAAGCGTCATCCGTTCCGCTTGCACGATTTTGACAGTGATCCTGCCTGGCTCGGTCCAAAAAACCAGCGTTCTTTCAGTAAATTGGGCAGTTATCAGAAGCGGCGAGAAAAAATTAAGCAAGCCCGCCATAAGGGATCTTTGCCCCGTGACGTATACATGAAACTACGGCGCAGTATTCATAAGGATGAGCTGCTCATTAAAGATGGACTGGTTCAACATGCTTTCGTTAAAAACAAGAAAATTCACTTGTATGATGAGCAAGAGCAGCTCATTCACCATACGGGTACAGTGTTGCTTGCGACAGGATTTCAGCCATCATTGCCAGGGAAGCAGTGGCTGATGCCAATAATAGAAAAACATGAACTTCCATGTGCAGCATGCGGCTATCCTGTCGTTTCTAAATCACTCCAGTGGGGTCCAGGGCTATATGTAATCGGGGCATTAGCAGAGCTTGAAATGGGGCCTATTGCCCGGAATATTTCTGGAGCCCGCCAGGCAGCGGAACGGATCGTCAGCAGCTTATAATAGTGTCATTAGAGAGCAGCGAATCTATACCAGTCCCACAAAATTTTCATGTAAAAAAGCATTACATAAAAATAAAAGGGCCGTTAAATAAGCTTTTAGCGGTCCTTTATGATTTTAAACAAAATGAGAATATAGGGGGTACCACATATGTTTCTCTCGAATAAAACCATCTTCAAAAAACTAAGAGAAAAAAACTTTTGCACATTTGGGACAGAGTATTCTTTAAAACAAGTACCAAATCAATGCCCCTCCACCCAATATATAACCACTGATTGTTATGCAAAACAGCCGTAATCCATGGCTGTTTTCGTTTCTTTGTAAATTTTTATATTCTTCATAAGTGATTTTCCCTTCCGCGAATCTTAAGCCGTTTGGGTCAGGTTCAATACTATACTGTCGTCCATCTTTATCTTCCAAAAAAACTTTGGTAATTAAAGGGGAATATTTCCCGGCGGCAGCGTTAGATCCATTTGACTGTTGTTTTTGAAATTCAACACGTTTCCCATCGATAAATTCGGCTCTGACAAATTTGTAAACAGACTTATTTTGGATCTGTTCGGTTATGTCTAGAGCACGTTGTTCAAATACATGAGTAGACACACACATAATTATCACCTCACTATACTTTATTTTGGAGAAACACAATGGTGT
The DNA here is from genome assembly GCF_900156125.1 of Domibacillus enclensis. Lineage (GTDB taxonomy): Bacteria > Bacillota > Bacilli > Bacillales > Domibacillaceae > Domibacillus > Domibacillus enclensis. The sequence goes on from NZ_FTLX01000003.1 coordinate 460,291, forward strand.
TAATAAATGTGCAGGAAATGGTGTGAAAAAACAAGAGGGGGGGTGTTAATGGCTCTGCTTCACCTCATTCTTGTTTCCCCAGACCAATAATCGTCACTTAAAACATCAGCTAATACCTCGATCGTACGGAAAATCTCTTCTGCTGTATTATCCACACCACCCACTTCCACAATGACGGAACGCGGGGATAAATCCTGATTATAGATACCGTTTCCCTGGCTGCTGTCTTTTGTCAAGATGCCCTTTGATAAACCAGGGTTTTGAGCGGAAATCTGCTTGTGCAACTCATTTGTGAATGAAAGATTTTGTTCAAAGGCGGCATGCCCCGTCCCTACAACAAACAGGAGGCGCGCATACGTCTCTCCATTTTTTTCAATAGTGGTGGACGGTTTGCGCAGCGAGTCGCGGTGGATGTCTAAGAAGATGTCCAGATCTTTGTTTGCTTTTTGGGCGGATCGAACACGCTCCCGTGAAACTAGATAAGAGCTCCCATATTCCAGGTCTCTTTCTTCTAGTGCCTGGACAATATCAGTGGAATCCGATTGCGCGCCGACTCCCCGTCGTTCAAGAGCCCGTTCGAGCATTTTTCCGGCTAACGTAATATTTACTTTCTGATGAAACGCGTCTCCCGGCTGATCGGTATGCTTAAAATACGGCAAAAACGATTCCCTGCTGTGCGAATGGTAAATATACACGCGGTCTCTTTCGTTAGCCGAATGAGAATGATCCGCTCCTTCAGGCAGCTTCACCTCTTCAAAAAGCGCCTCCGCATTTTGAAATAAAAGCTCTCTTTCCTTTAATATCTCTTCCATCGAATACTCTATATCATCCCGAGCCGGGCTTTTCAGAAGCGCCTCTGCACCTTTTCCAAATCCTTCAGCTGCATACCGGTTAAGGCGTTTAGCTCCTTCATAAGAGGCTGTTTCGCGAGCTCCTTGTCTTTTGAAAAAAACAGTAAAAACAATACAAGCAACAACCAAAGCGTAAACAGAAGAATAAACAGCTCTAGTAACGTACGCAAGCGGGATCTCATTTTAGCTATTTTTGTCTTGTTTTTCTCATTTACTGACTTCATATCATGCCTTCCTTTGAAAAATGCTCTTGATCAGCCATTTTCATCGATCATAGCATGTATATGGATCCGTTTAAATAAAGAGGGGTATTGTGCAGTTTCTGTGCAGTTTTGATTTATACGTTTAAATCAAAGAAAATAGTCTAACCAATCAGTAAATGAAAAAAGGAGGGTTTTTCTTGAACAAGTACGCTAAATTCGGGGTAATGATTGCAACATCCACGATCCTTATGTATGTTTTTATGTATTTTAATGTCTTTCAACTGGATCATATTTTTTTCAGCGAAACAAGAGCTTATATGGCACTTATGATGGGTTCGGTGATGGCCATTGTGATGTTAGTGTTTATGTGGAATATGTACGATAAGCGGCGTTTAAATACACTTATTCTTGCGGGAAGTGCGGCTGTGCTGGTTCTTTCGATTTGGCTGATGAGAAGTCAGAGTACTGTGGAGGACGTATCCTGGATGAAGGCCATGATCCCACATCACTCGATTGCTATTTTGACCAGCGAGCGGGCCAACCTTTCAGATCCGCGGGTTCAGGAGCTTGCGAATAGCATCATCGAAGCGCAACGCAAAGAAATCGATGAAATGAAAAAGCTCATTGAAGAAATAGAAAACCAGAAGTAAAAAAATAGGTGCGTTGTGAGCGGCAAACCGATGGGAAAGCGGTGAAGGGGTAGATAAGGTCCATAGATAACTTAATGCACCAAACCAATCTCATCAATCGATAAAGCAACCGATATAAAGGTTGAACCGTTTTTAGCCATTCTTTACAAGCATCAGGGAAGGGATGTTTAACTCAAAGCATTAATCATGATATAGATTGACTTGGGTCAAATCCGTACGCGGGTTTGGCTTTTTTTCTTTTTCCAACCGAAAAAGGAAAAAGTGTCTATCCTTTTATGAGGCGAGAAAGTTTGTGGAAGTTATTAAGCTAACGACCAAGATTTGTTGAACAAGGTTCCACAAATTAAGACGGCATGGAGGTCAAATTAACTATTGAAGAAATTGATCTAACAGCTCGCCGATTAAAAGTCGTATTTAAGGGAAAGAGTAATGAATAGCAGAATACGCTTTGTTCAAGTTAAAATGGTAAAAAAGTGAGGTTACATAATGTTCACTATTGCGGTTGCTAAATTACTTCGCCTCCTGCCTAACCAAGCAAAAAAGACACCTATGATTCCCTTACAGCCAGTGAAAACGAAAAAAGATGTGAAAGTTGAGACATCTGTAAAACCTACTCACATTTCCTTGTACTATCCCTTTGAAGCAAGACGGAAAAAGTTCCCTGTCTATATTAATTTTCATGGTGGAGCATTCATCATGAATGAAAAGGAGATGGATGATCCTTATTGCCGCTATCTGGCCAATCAAACAGAATGTGTAATTGTTAATGTCGATTATGCGAAAGCACCAGAATATCCTTTTCCCCAGCCGATTGTTCAGGGGTATGACATTGTTCAATGGATAAAGGAAAGAGCCGACGATTTGAATATTGATGCGGAAAAAATGATGGTTGGCGGGCAGAGTTCAGGGGCAAATATAGCAGCAGCTCTCTGTCTCTATCTGGTTGAGAAAGGGGGGAATCAGCCACTTCTCCAAGTGCTGACATGCCCGATGCTGGATTTTGCCACCCCGCACGCAGATAAGCCGGAACCGGATAAGTGGCGCGCCCGATATCCTCAAGTCGCCCATTTTTTAAATATGTGCTATGTCCCTGACAAAGGACAGGCGGAGCATCCTCTCGCTTCCCCTGTTCGTGCTGTGGTGAGTAGCCGATTAGCTTCTGCCCTTATTATCATAGCGGAGTATGACGCATTCCGGCCGGAAGCAGAATGTTATGCGGAGAGATTAAAAGCAGCTGGGGTAACGGTTCAAGAAGAGATATTCAAAGACTGTAAGCATGCTTTTACCCACCTGGGGCCAAGAGAAAAAGCGGAGGAGGCTTGGCAGCTTGTCGCACGGAAAATGAAAGAAGCGGCCGATTCCCATGGAGAAACTAGCATATAGAATAATATTTAAGGGTGCATGCTGACTTAAAGCGTAGCGAAAAAATCCAATTGCTGTGTCTGACAAAACAGATCTATGTGACAAAAGATAAAATGGTCCAAATCATTACTGTCTTGAACAGAACTTTTGATTTACGAGAAGGAGAGGGAATAACGGGTGAAAACGAAAAACAAAAACGTACTAGTTATCGGAGGTGGACTTGGTGGACTGTCGGCTGCGATTTCACTGGCACAGGCTGGATACGATGTCTCATTATATGAAAAAAATGATCACATTGGAGGGAAGCTGAACCGGTTGGATCAAGATGGTTTCGGTTTTGACTTGGGTCCATCCATCCTTACGATGCCCCAAATCTTTGAAAACTTGTTTTCTGCCAGTGGCAAATCCATGAAGGACTACATCCCAATCGAAAAGCTGGATCATCAATGGCGGTCCTTTTTCCCTGACGGAAATATCATAGATTTATATGAAGATGTGAAAGAAATGCAAGAGAAGAACCAATCTCTGAATGAAAAGGATATGCGTGAGTATCAGGAGTTGCTTCGCTATTCAAAAAGACTTTATGATATGACAGACAAAGCCTATTTTGAGCATGGCGCTGATACGACGAGAGAAATCGTGAAGCATGCGGGTCTGTTCACTATTTTAAAGAACTTTGATCTGTTTTCTACCGTTCATGAAGGCATTGACAAACGGATAAGTAATGAACAATTCCGTGATATGCTATCCTACTTCATCAAATACGTAGGTTCGTCCCCTTATGATGCACCAGCCATTTTGAACATGATGATTTACATGCAGCATGATCAGGGTGTATGGTATGTGCCCGGTGGTTTGAATAAACTAGCGGACGGTTTGGTGAAGCTAGCTGATGAAGTAGGCGTTCACTTCCACCTCGGTAAAAAGATCGCCAAGCTTGAAAAAAAGAACGGGGAAATCACAGGAGCTGTCATGGAAGACGGAACAAAGCGAACAGCAGATTATTATGTTTCTAATATGGAAGTCATACCAGTTTACGAACGACTACTGGAGGAAGACAGCCATTTTGTGAACAATTTAAAGAAAAAATTCGAACCGGCCAGCTCAGGTCTTGTTATGCATTTAGGCGTGAAAAAGAGTTATCCGCAGCTTCGCCATCATAATTTCTTTTTCGCGGAAAATATGAAGCAGCAAATGCAATCCATTTTTCATCATCATGAACTGCCGAATGATCCGGTTATTTATTTAGTCAACGTCAATAAAACAGATCCGTCGCAGGCTCCTGCGGGATATGAAAACATAAAAGTATTGCCCCATATTCCTTATATTCAAGACCAAAAGCCTTTCACCCAAAAAGAATACGAACAATTTGCCGAGCGGACTCTGATCAAATTAGAGAAAATGGGCTTGCACGATTTGCGAGCGAATATCGTGACAAAAGATGTATGGACGCCGGAAGATATCAGGCGTATGTATGGCTCTGACCGGGGTGCCATTTATGGAACCGTGTCAGACCGCAAGAAAAATAAAGGATTCAAGCATCCGAAACAAAGTGAACGCTATAACAATCTTTATTTCGTGGGTGGAACCGTAAACCCAGGAGGCGGGATGCCCATGGTTACCTTAAGCGGCCAGCTAGTAAGCGAGAAAATCGTTCAGAGGGATTTTTCCCATGACTGACAATGAATATCATTTCCTAAAGACATTACCGGAAAGGCAGAAGGAAGAGCTGTTTTCCATGGGAAGCCCTTCAATTGAAATGCGTAAAAAGCAGCTTTTAAAACTGAAAACGATTCTTTTGGAGCGCGAAGAGGATTTGATGAAGGCTCTTTATTCAGATTTGGGAAAACCGTCCTTCGAATCCTTTTCATCTGAGATTGCTGTTCTATTGAATGAAATTGATTATGTGTGCAAGCATATAGCAACATGGAACCGTCCGGAAGGGTCTCGGCACCTCAGGTTGGGCTATGTGGAAGCCTTCAAAAAAAAGAGACATCCGTATGGGAGCGTCCTCATCGTCGGTTCGTGGAATTATCCCGTCCAGCTTACCTTAATGCCTGCTATTGGTGCAATTGCCGGCGGAAACTTCTGCGTAATTAAACCATCTGAACATGCACCGGCAACGGCTGAACTGCTGAAAGAAATCATCAATCAAGCATTTCCTCCCGAACAATTATATGTTGTGACAGGAAATGCACAAACCGCCAGCCTGTTGACATCAGCCCCTTTTGACCTGATCTTTTTTACAGGCAGCGAACAGACGGGGAAAGCTGTGGCAGCTCAGGCAGCTAAGCAGCTTACACCGGTGATATTGGAACTCGGCGGGAAAAACCCATGTATCATTGATGAAACAGGCTTTTCTACAGCAGCCATTAAAGAAATCATCTGGGGTAAATTCCTTAATGCTGGACAAACCTGCATTGCCCCGGATACCCTTTTTGTCCATCATTCTATTTATGAAAAAACGCTGGATGAGATTTCTGCTTCAATTTCCGCTTTCTACGGAGATCAACCCGAGGCAAGCGGAGATTATGGCAGGATCTGTACCGATGCACATTTTCAAAAGGTGGCTGCGTTTATCGGGCAGGGTCATGTCCGGCATGGAGGAGCGTACGATCGAAAAAATCGGTTTATCTCCCCAACCGTGTTAACAGATATCAAACCGGGAAGTCCGATTTTGCAGGAAGAAATTTTCGGTCCGGTCCTTCCTGTCATTCCTTATACAGATATGAGAACGCTATTATCCAGTGGCAATCTTCAGCGCGATGCACTTACAGGGTATATATTCAGTAAAAATAAGAGTCGAATTCAACTTTTCAGCGAATATATGCGTTCCCCAACCATTAGTGTCAATCAAGTAATACAGCATGCCGCGAGCCCCCATATTGCATTTGGAGGGGTTGGAAGAAGCGGATACGGTGCGTATCACGGCAAAGCAGGTTTTCTGGCTTTTAGTTATGAAAAAACAGATTACCAAACGTATCATTATTTGCGTTTTCAAGGTAAATTCCCGCCGTATTCCGACCGAAACATGAAAGCATTGAAAAAGGTACGAAGGTGGCTGCTGTAATAGAATCATTGTACACAATTGTCTCTTTTATTCAGTGAAATAAAGATTTGTCAGGAATCTTAAAAGCTGTGTGCTTACACGCAGAAGAAGGAGGCTTGTTTTATGACAGCTTTAGAAATAATGAATCTCGCGTTTGGATTTGTGGCAGTTATGATTGGCGTCCTCATGTTCTGGTCATTGCCGGTTCCGGTTTCCTCCTCCAGTCCATTGACCGGTCTTCCGTTTCTGTCCATCATTATTCCAGCCAGGAATGAAGAAGGCAGGATCTCGCCATTATTGCAATCATTGCAGGAGCAGCATTTCAGACAATTTGAAATTCTGGTTGTTGACGACGATTCATCCGACAATACTGCGGCTATTGCGGAAAGCTACGGGGCAAAGGTTCTGAAGAATGCAGGGGCCGGAAAATCATCAGCCTGCTGGCATGCTGCCGAACAGGCCAAAGGGAGCTGGCTATTATTCTTAGACGCTGATACAAAATTTATCAGTGTAGAGGGGTTAAGCAACCTGCTGCATTTCTATCAGGAAAAGGGCGCCAAAGGCATTACAGCATTACAGCCATTTCATACAGTTGAGCGCTTGTATGAACACATCTCCGTTGTATTTAACATCATCGTCGTCGTAGGAATGAATCTGTTTACGATTTGGGGATCACGGTTTAAAACGGCCGGTTCGTTCGGTCCATGCATTTTATGTAATCGAGACGATTACTTTTTGGCGGGAGGTCATAAAAAAATCGAGGGAGCCATTATGGATGATCTGGCACTGGGAGAGGCGTTTCTTGAACAGGATCTACCCGTTCGCTGCTTGGGCGGCAAAGGGATTATGTCTTTGCGCATGTACCCGGAAGGCATAGGGAGCCTTATCGAGGGCTGGTGCAAAAGTTTTGCCATCGGCTCCAAATCAACTCATCCAATGATCATGCTGATGGTTATCTTGTGGATTTCTGGCGGTTTCACTGCAGCGGGAGCACTGATCTCTTCTATCATTGAATGGAATCCTGCCGCAATCCTGTTCAGTGGGATATTGTATTGCCTGTATATGATTCAAACAGCGTGGTTTGCCAGCAGGGTCGGTAATTTCAAGTGGGGGGTTTTCCCTTTCTATCCGATATTATTTTCGTTTTTCATAGGAATCTATCTGTATTCCTTCATCAGGGTGAATATTTTCCATTCTGTGAATTGGAAGGGTCGTAAAATTAAGGTCTGAATATTCTCAATCATTATGTGAACGGTCGTCAACATGTACTGGGTAATAAAATATTTAATGGAAGAACTCATGGGAATAGACAACCCGGTGTCATTCAATAACAAGGGGTGCAAATGTATGGTTCCAGACCCTTATTAGGAAAGGCTCATGTTCCGCTCACAGGCTTTCGTTTGATGGCTGGAAGGACTGGGACTTTCTTTAAAAAACAGGCGTATTGGGGCTTATATTATCAGTTGCTCCAGTAATATACATGCTATTATTCTGAATCCAGGCAGCTATCTGATCGGGTATAGACTGCGCCGAAAGGCTACCAGTCTATATCCGGGTAAATGACTGAAAGGTGCTTTCCATCAATGGTGCCATTTTCAAAAAGAGCTTCTGACGTTTCGAAGTCCTGCGTCATTGAATCTTTTGAGCGGGTTAGGTAGTATCCATCTTCATTTTGACTGATCCAATACTCCGTAACTGATTTAAAAAAGGAGAGCTTGATAAAGATGAAAAAAGCAGACAGATTATTTTTCACTATAGCGATGATCATCTCGATTTTGCTGTTCGTTTTTTTGGAGGGGAAAGTAGGCAACATTTATCTTGTTTTAATTATTATAGCAGCATCGTTTGGTCTAGGTTTGATTAGGCGTTTTCTTTTCAAGTCGTAAGCGATAGTGGACAAAAAAACCCCTCAAACTGGGGCTTTTTTCGTTTAGCTCCGTGTTTTGTTCAGTCCTCTGATTGCTAAAAGATATAGTTATTCAATCATACACTCGATACCTCGTCGCAGGTCCTCGGCCAACTCGGATAATTTGTCCGTTTTGCAGGAGTTCTTCAATGATGATGCGGACCGTTCCTTTGCTTTTATTTAAGTATCTCTCAAGATCTTTCGAAGCAAATTCTTTGTTCTGTTGAAGCCAGTTTGCCAATGCTTCATTTTCCTCAGTTGGTATTGGCAGCATTTGTTTTGGCAGCGTCGCCACAAATGCGTTGGGGCCAACTGTCCAAAACGGGTTATTGTGGCTTTGTTTATAGCTTTCTTTTATCCGATGCAGTCCTGTTCCATAACTTTCAATCCATTTTAAGCGATACAGCACATTAGCCAATTTCGGATTACGGCTTTGCGAAATGCCAAGTTCAATATCTTCTAGCGTCAGCCCTCTTACCAAACCGCCTACTGATACGATTTCTATTCGATCCTGAAATAAGTGAATTAATATACTGCTGCTAAAGCTGTAGTCTCGGTGTGTTGCAGCATTTACTAGTGCTTCACGCAAGGCGTAGCTTGGATAGCTTTCTGTTTCCACGCGTGTCAGCCCTTCAAAACGAGCCGTTTTCGCATTGTTTAATGTTAAGTACTCATAAGCCGCTTCAACCTGAGTCAGGATAGAGCCGCTGAATTCTTTTCGATCTTGGAAATCAAGCTTGTCAGTACCTGAGTATCGAGCACATTTAATCGTATGCTCGCATTGGTCAGAGAAGAGACGGCCCAAATTCGTATAGTATCCGTCTTCTGTTATGAGACCGAGTGTACGCTGCTGCTCCGGAGCAAATGGGACGTTGAGTTGTTTGAAAAGCGCTGCTGCCTCAGTAAAGGTTAAATCCTGTTTTAAACTCCGCATCGTTTCAAAATCTGTACCATCCGATTCGATAATCATTTGACGGATATTCTCTTCTGATGCATTCGTCACAGAGGTGCCATAGCGGATGAAAACGCCAGACGATTTCATGCCTTTTGATTTTAAATGATACGGGCGACGGGTGCCACGTGATACCGATACTTTCACCACGTCTTTCCCTTCCATCTCGGCACCTTCCAAAAAAGTGTGAACTAAAATATCTGGTTGAATACCATCATGAAGCATGCTTGAGACAGACTCGAGTACTTTTTCGGCATTCTCCAAGCCAACAATCGTGCCATCATCTTCAACCTCAATGTATAGATCTCCGCCCTGTGTATTGGCAAAAGCAATGATCTCACGCTTCACTGCATCGGTTAATTCACGTTTAAATTCCTGCGTCGGTGATTCCTTCATCTTCATGCTGTACACCTCTCTATCGATTATTTACTTAAATAAATAATAATCGATTATGATCGATTAATCAATCTTCAATTATTAGACTTAGTTGGATTGTGGCCACACCTTTGTTAAACTAATCAAAAATAAGTAGGAGTTGAAGTTGAATTGAAAAAAAGGGTAGGGTGCCTCCATGCCCATCACTCAAATATAGAATACATTGAAGCCGCTCTTTCCCCATACGACATTGAATTGGTCCATTTTGTTGACCCAGCATTGATCCATCGAGTGACTTCAGATGGGAATTTTAAAGAATCAGACGCTCAAAAGAAGGTTAACGAGCAAATTGAATGGATTGCTCAAAGCCAAGTGGATGCTATCCTCATTACTTGCACAAATTACATTGCTTTTTTGCAGGAAGATCCATCTTCACTATCATTGCCAATTATCAAGATTGACGAACCTTATTTTGAATACATCTGCAATATACAAAAACCTCAAATTATCCTTTTTACCAATCCTCTAACTGTTGAAGGGACAATGAAAAGGCTTAAACAGTATGCAAAGGATCATCAAAAAGCAATAGATGTAGAAGCTATTGTCATTAACAACACGTTTGAATTGATCATGCGAGGACTAAAAGGAGAGTACAACCAAGAAATTTCTAGGTTCTTACACCACAAAGGTAATAATGAAAAGAAAGTTCTATCCGTGGCACAATTATCGATGGTTCATGCGGCGAAGCAAGTTGAAAAAAGTACCTCCAAAACTATCATAAATCCATTAGACACATGCGTATCCAGGATTGTTAAACAACTATCTTTGAATAGAATGATGGATTAAAACTTATTTCAGGCTGACGCTATACTATACCCTGTACCATTTACACAGCGAGCCGCTAAAATGAAAAAGTTCCTGCAGTTGGCAGGCAGGAACTTTTTAAAAACATGATTTTGAAAATAAGGTGCGTTGTAATGAAATGGCCGTTGTCACGATTTGAATATCGAGTTTTTTCGGAAGTCTACTGGTGTATAATGTGTTTCTTTCTTGAAAATTTTCGTGAAGTAAGAGTAGTTTCCATAGCCAACCTTATCAGAAATAATATGAATCGGCAGGTCGGTGTGAGCAAGTAATTCCTTCGCTACTGCGACTCTTTTTTGTATGATGTAATGAACAAGGGAAACACCCATTTCTTTTTTGAAAAAACGCGCAATGTAATCTGGGCTAAGATAAACAACCTTGGCTAAACTATTCCGGTTAATGTTTTCCTGGTAATGCTGATCAATGTAGTCACAAATTGTCGTGATAACGGACTTTTGAGAATCTGTGAATGCCATGTATTCCAAAGAAACATCCACTAAATAGGAAATGTATATCATAATGTCCTCAATAGACCGTGATGATTGTTCCAGTAAAAAGTCGTGGGTTTTTCCTTGAAACAGTTTATTGGCAAGAATCTCTTTTTTCTTCAAATGTGTATAGATGATCTGTGTGACGTCGAGCCTAAAGCTGCACAGCACGGAATAGCTCAATATTTTTTTGTTTGCTAAGCTGGTAAGGTATTGATCACATTTATTCATAAAGCTCAGCCTGTTTTCTGTTTCAAGATAATGCTCTAATAGCTGGAAATTGGGCTCCGTATATTTTTTATCCTCTTTATCTTGATGTGTAAAAAGAAATACATTGTTTCTGAAATCGATTGATTCCTTTTTCGAAGCGTGCAGTTCTTTGAACGTTTGTTTAACGTTTCCTAAAGAACGGACGGGACCAAGCCGGCACTGAATGGCGCAATTCAACTTCTCTTGAGCTGTTGCAATCAACTCATTGCTAGAAGAGACCAATTCATCAAGCAACACATCTGCCCCGTCATTCAGCCTAAAAAGGGCTAAATAATCATCTGTGTTTTGATTTAATTTTAGAAAGCTGTCCAAATGAATCGGATGCGAGCGAAAAGCGTCCGTTATGACCGTTTTTAACTTGAGTTGAAAATGACTTTCTTGCTCAATTACTGAGTGGATTGTTTGGTAGTTTACTAATTTGTAAGGGAAACAATCAATCAGCAGGGGAACAAAAGAATCCCCCAATGAATAATCAATCTGTTTAATTTTCAATTGTTTTTGAAGGTCTTCTTCGGTTAAACGGATGTCCTCTTTTAAGTGCTTTTCCCAAAAGTGCTGCTGGTGTTCTTCTTTGTTTTTCTGCCAGTAGTTCCCGGTTCCAATGGATTGCTCCTTTATTTTACTCGTTTCCACTTTTTTAATGGCTTTTTTAATAATTAATTCGAGTTTGTCAAATTCAATCGGCTTTAAATAATAATCGAAGCTTTGTAGCTCAATCGCTTTTTGTGCATAATTAAAATCTGCATAGTTCGTCAAAAAGATCGCTTGTGTTTCATATTTCTCCGACCTAATCCAGGATAACAATTCTAGGCCGCTTCCTTGTGGCATTTCGATGTCGGAAATCAACAAATGAATCGGTTTTGCCTGGAAAATCGATTGTGCCTGGCGAATATTAGAAGCGCTATATACTTCCTTTATCCCTAAAGAAGGCCAGTCCATTTTTTGCTTTAAGGCCGCGATAACAAAGCGGTCATCGTCCACAATTAATATATTCATACGTATCACTCCTCGTAAATCAAATAAGGCAAAATGAGTACAATCACAGCACCGCCTTCAGAAGCATTGAAAAAATCAATCGAATAATCCTCTCCATACAAAAGCTGCAGCCGTTGAATCACATTGTTGATGCCAATATGATTTCCTTGCTTGTTTGATAAAAGAATATTTTTTTGGAGGCTGTTTAATACATCAGAAGGAAAGCCCGGACCGCTATCTGAAATGGTGATGTTGATCCAATTTTTATCTTTTGCTTCTATCTGTTCTATTTGTAATGAGATGTCGATCTGTTCGTCTAATGAGACCGAGTACTTTACTGTATTTTCAATAAAGGTCTGCAAGGCAAAAGGCGGAATTTTTGCTTTTTCAGTTCCGGGCTCAATAACGCTGTTAAACTGAAAAGCATGGTCGTGAAGCAGCCTTTGGATATCCAGGTAATCATTTATATGATCTAATTCCTTTTGAAGCAGAACAAAATTTTGGTTGGTTTGAAACAAATATCTAAAGTATTTTGATGTCGCCAGTGTCATTTCTTTAATTTCCTTATACATTTCCATCTGTGCCATGCTGTAGATGGTTGTTAGGCAATTTAAATAAAAGTGCGGTTTGATTTGCATTTTTAAGAAGTCCATTTGAATCTGCCTTTTTTCAAATTCTTTCTCGTACACATTTATTTTTAACTTCTTAATTTCGTTTATTAGTTCTTTAAATTGAATACCCGCTTGTTCGAGTTCTTTAATACTGCTGCTTTCAAAATCGATTGACTCATTATTTTGATTGATCGCGGATAGATTTTTGGAAAACAGCTGAACGGGAGAAATTACATTGTTTTTTATATATTTTAAAATGATAAATAAGATCACACTAATGAGAGCGGTTGCTAAAACAAGAGCTATTTGAGCAATAACGACCTTTTTGAATGCACTGAAATGATCTGTAGATACATGCAGTGAAAAAGGAAGGGAGGTTTCGCTTTCCTTAAAGAGAAGGTAGCTGCTAAAAAGCCGGTTCCACTTTTGTGTTTGCAGCAACTCTACTTGACTTGGGTCAGATAGATACCCTGCTTCTTCATTTTCCATCACAATAAGACCGTTTTTCCCTAAATTGATATTGCGTAACGGGAGAAGAATATCCTCTACGGAAACTAAGCAGATAAAGGTTCTGTTTTGGTATTCAAGTGAATGATACAAATAAAATTCATCATTGAGCTTAACGGATTGCCATGTATAAAGGCTTTCATAATCAGCCGGCCGTTTCGTTTCGGCTAAAAAGTAAGTCTTTGCTTCAAGATATTCTGAATACTCCATTTGAAGAGGCGAAGCATTGAAGAAAAAGCTTTCTTCTTTTAAAGCTAGGAAGAATTGATATTCTCTTCCAGAAGAATATTGAAAATCATTCACTCTAGACCGGAAATCGCGTATGCTTTCCGGTAAATCTTCCGCCCCCTCTGCTTCTTCTATATTGGCAAGAAGCGGATCATTCTTCACAGTCCAAATCATAAAATGATCAATGGCGTTTAAATTTTGAAGGGCTTCCTCCAAATATAAATGAATGGTGTCAGTTACGTAATTGATACTTTGTTGCCTCGTAGTAGACACTATAAAAAAACTAACTAATAGATTGATTAAAAAAATGGTAATTAAGATGATTAAAAGTACTCTTAAGTAGTAGTCAATGGAACGAGGAGATTGAACTCCGTTAAAGAATTTCACTTTCTTCCCCCTTTCAAGCATACCTTCATTATAAAGAATCCATTTAGACTTTCTAGCACAAAAACGTCAAGAAAGCGTTTGAAATAAGAAATCATGACTGAATAATGCTATTTTCCTTCACCTGAGGACTTTATTACCCGAATTGTACAAATAAGGAGTCCGTTTAAAGCTATTTCGAAATGAATACGCTGTCATATAATCAGTCATATAAGCGAGAAGAAAGAAAAGCTGTTTAATGAATATCAAAAAAAGGAGGCGTGATTGTGGACCACAAAGCGTTGTCAAAAGATTTTCCGCATAATCCCGTTATCTTGAATGAGAGCAAGATGTCGAGGAGAATAAAACAATTAAAAAAAAGCGGGCCGTTGTATGTGTTACTAATTCCATCTTTTCTTTTGCTCATCTGTTTTACTTATTTGCCAATGTACGGTCTAGTTATTGCATTCAAAGATTATTCACCAGTATTAGGAATCCTGGAAAGTCCGTGGGTAGGGTTTAAGCATTTTGTTCAATATTTCAATTCCTACCAGTTTGATATTACGATCAAAAACACCCTGACAATCAGTTTGTACAGTATTTTAGTCGGGTTCCCGCTGCCGATCGCACTGGCTATTTTGTGTAATCAATTGCGAATTGGCCTGTTTAAAAAAGTTTTTCAAGTGACAACGTACTTGCCGCATTTTATTTCGACCATGGTCATGTGTGGAATGATCTTAATATTCTTGTCGCCAAGCACAGGATTAGTTGCAAATATACTTGGGCTCGTCGGCTTAAATATGCCGAATTTGTTATCTGACGCGTCACTCTTCAGCAGCGTGTATGTATGGAGCGATGTATGGCAGCATGTTGGCTGGGATAGCATTATTTATTTAGCCGCTCTGTCAGCTATTAACCCGACGTATTATGAAGCGGCAACAGTCGATGGCGCCAGCAAGCTGCAAAAAATCATTCACATTGATCTGCCATTGCTTTTGCCGACGGCTATGATTTTATTGATTCTTCGGGCAGGAAGCCTATTGAACATCGGATTTGAAAAAGTACTTTTGCTGCAAAATCAATTGAACTTGCCGGGCAGTGAAATTATTTCGACGTACGTTTACAAAATTGGTCTTCAAAATTTTCAATACAGCTTATCAACCGCCATCGGCTTATTTAATACCGTTGTGAATATCATTATTTTGCTGCTGGTCAATTGGCTGTCTAAAAAGTTAACGAAAACAAGTTTATTATAGAAGGGAGGAAAAAAAGTGGAGGCTTTAATAAAGAATCGTCTTCCAAAAAAATCAAGAAATCAAAAGAGCCTGCAGGATCGCTTGTTTGATGCCTCTGTTTATGGAATAGCGATTGTCATGATCTTAATGATTGTATATCCTTTATGGTTTATTGTAATCGCTTCCTTCAGCGATCCGGCTGACGTCGCAAACGGAAATGTATGGTTTTGGCCGGAGGAGTGGAATTTAGATGGATATATTGAGCTGCTGAAGCAAGAAATGATCTGGAGAAGCTATTTCAATACGATTATTTACACTGTGGTAGGGACTCTTATTGCACTGGCTGTTAATATTCCAGCAGGTTATGCCTTGTCAAGGCGAGACTTATTCGGCCGAAAGTGGATTTCTTTTTTCTACATTGTTCCAATGTTTGTCGGCGGCGGATTAGTGCCTACCTATTTAGTGATTAAAAATTTTGGTCTCTTAGATACGTTTTGGGTCATGGTGCTTCCATTTGCTGTTTCATGCTTTAACATTATTATCGCCAGAACATTTTTCAGAACAAGTCTTCCTGAAACTCTTTGGGAGGCCGCACAGATTGATGGCTGTGGCACGATTCGTTTTTTCTTTACAATGGTGCTGCCATTATCCAAAGCTGTTCTCGCGGTTATTGGCCTTTGGACGGCAGTGGACATTTGGAACTCTTGGTTTAATGCCATGATTTATCTGTCAAATGAAAATTTGCAGCCGCTTCAATTGGTGCTGCGCCGAATTTTGATCGCAAACGAATCGCTTCTTGGCGTTGCTTCTGGATCACTGGCTTCGGAGCTAAGAAGCTTGTCTGAAATGATGAAGTACGCAGCCATAGTCGTTTCTACGCTGCCGATCATGTGCTTGTACCCATTCCTACAAAAGTATTTTAATCAAGGCGTGATGATTGGATCTATTAAAGAATAACAACTGGGGGTAAAAATGATGAAAAAGAAACTAACCACAGCATTATCACTCACACTGGCCGCAAGCTTGATGGCGGCTTGTGGAAATGAATCCTCCGATTCAAAAGCCGCAGATGATGGTGCCTATAAAATTGCAACGGTTCGGTGGTCCGATTGGGGAGACGACTTTTTAAAAGGGTTCGTTGAAGAATCTGAAAAAGAGGCTGGAATTGATATTAAATGGGATGTTTACCAAAACAGTGAATGGGGCGACAAAAAAGCGCTGTTAATGGCGGGCGGCGATCTGCCTGATGCATTTTTAGGCTCTATCGCATTAAGTGACTCGGATCTAGCTCAAAACGCCAGTATGTTTATTCCGCTGGAAGATTTAATTGACGAAAACATGCCCAATTTAAAGGCTGCTTTTGAAGCGGACCCAACCTTGCGTGCGATTGCTACTTCTCCCGACGGGCATATTTACAGTCTGCCAAAAAAGCTTCCTATGCGGCCTGTTGCTGGAAATTCCTTTTTCATTAATCAAAAATGGCTGGATAATGTAGGGTTAGAAATGCCAGATACGTATGAGGATTTTTACGCTGTTTTAAAAGCGTTTAAGGAAAAGGATGCGAATGGAAATGGAGATCCAAATGATGAAATCCCTTACGGTGGCGGGGCATTTGAATACCTGCTCCCATTTGGACTTCCAAAAGGAAGCAGTCCTCAAGTATCCATGACAATGAAGGATGGGAAACCTGTTTACATGCCAACAACGGAAGAATATAAAGACGGCATAAGCTGGATGCATAAAAGCTATCAGGAAGGTTTAATTGATCAGGAGTTGTTTACCCAGGATGAGTCAATGGCGGAAGCAAAGCGGATAGGAGAAAGCGGCTCACTTGTAGGCGTTGGGACAGGCTGGACGCCAGACGCTGTTTTTGGACCGAATGCGAATGAGTATGTTCAGTTGCCGGCACTTAAAGGACCAGACGGCGAGCGGTATGTGATGACGGATGCTTCTATTTATTCTCGTAATGAGCTGATGATCACCTCTCAGGCGGAAGATCCGGCGAAGCTTCTTCAATGGGCAGACCAGTTTTATACAGAGGATGCCAGTATTCAGACATTCTACGGCTCGTTCGGTATCGGAACTGAAAAATTAGATGACGGTACCTATAAAGTACTAGATGTTCCTGAAGGAGAATCAGCGGACATTTACGCGTGGACACACTCTTTCCGCGACTTTGGACCCAAGTATGTTGGAGAAGGGTTTAATGAAAAAGTGTCGATTCCGGCCAGTGGGGGGGATGGGCTTAAGCTCGAATTAGATAAAGAAATCAATCAATATGCAAAAGAAGAATTTCCAAATGTATTTTACACTCAGGAAGAGATGCAGCGTCTGAACACGTTAAATGTGGACCTTTCCGCTTTTGTTTCATCTATGCAGTCAAAATGGGTTGTTGATGGTGGAGTAGACAAAGAGTGGGATCAATACATCAGTCAGCTCAAACAAATGGGCTACGATGAGTATATGGATATCCAAAATGCGGCGTTTAAGCGGTATCAGGAAAACCTTGCAGCCGCAAAATAAGAGCAGTCTGTTTTAACTAAACATCTTTAAAAACAAGAGAGCAGCCGATTCAAAAAACAGTTGAGCGGCTGCTTGCTTACTTCGAGAAAGGGGCTAGAACATGGGACAGCTATTTCAACTAGAAGGACCGCTTTTTAAGCTTTTATCGAGAGCCGTTGACCTGGTTCTGTTAAACATTTTATTTTTGCTGTTTTCGCTTCCTCTGCTAACAATAGGCGCTTCAACCACTGCTTTGTATTCTGTTTTACTGAAAGTGATCCGAAATGAAGATGAAACGATTGTAAAAAGCTTTTTTATATCGTTCCGTAACAATTTCAAACAAGGCACCATGGTGTGGCTTGTCGTCTCAGTCGCTGGGGTGCTGTTGCTAGCTAATTTTGGCCTTTTAGGAAAAGCGAATGGCCTTCCAATGATTCTTTGGACAAGTGTATTGATCGTTTTTAGCTTTGTTTATATATGTACGTCACTTTTTGCTTTTGCTTATATGGCTAGATATGAAGATACTATTAAAAAGGTGCTTATAAATTCGATGATAATGGGAATTTCTCATTTTCCTTATTTGATTCTATTGATCTTTTTTAATGTGTTTCCGCTATGGATTGCTTTTTCATCTCCTGCTGGACTGTTAACGGGATTATACTTTGGCACATTCGGAGGATTTGCTCTTGTTGGTTTAATGAATTCCATTATATTTCGAAAGATTTTTATGAAATATGAGTCTTAGTTCGCCAGTATGCTCACATGCTAGAATCAAGCATGATCATGCGCATTAATATTAGATCGGATTTGCTCTAAAAATGTACCTGCTGCCGTTGAGAATACTTGATGTTTTTTCCAAATGATATTTAATTCTGCATGCAATTTTGGATGTAATGGTTTAAAGCAAAGCTTGCTATCACCCGATGTATTAATAAGTTTATCCAAGCATAAAGCATAGCCGAGATCGTTTTCCACCATTCGTGCGGCGTTATACAGTAAGTTATACGTTCCAGCGATACGTAAATCTTGAACATCCTGTCCGAACCATCCGGAAAGCTCATTATCGACAGTGGTTTGACGAGAGATAATTAAAGGCTTATCTAGTAAATCCGCAGGCTGAATCGACGGTTTTTGCGCTAAAGGACTATCTTTACGCATCAATACGCCCCAAACATCCTCCGCTGGCAAGTGCATATAATGATATTTTTGCTTATCGGTCGGTTCGATGACGATTCCGAAGTCTAACCATCCACTGTCTAGCTTATCCATAATGTCATCTGCATTTCCGCTGTATAAATGAAATTGAATCGCTGGATACTCCTTCAGTAACTCTTTTAACGTTTCGGCAATAACATGCATTGCTTCTGTTTCACCACCGCCAATGTATATTTCTCCGCTTATCAGTTCTTCTGTTTGGTTAAAGTTTGCTTTTGTTTTATCTACTAATTCCACAATTTCTTTCGCTTTTGTCAGCAAAAACATCCCTTCGTTTGTCAGCGTAATGGTCCGGTTTCCTCTAATGAATAAAGAGGTGCCCAATTTATCTTCCAAATCACTTAATTGTCTTGACAGAGTAGGTTGTGAGATGTGTAAATGCTTTGCGGCAGCAGAAATGCTTCTTTGATTGGCCACGGCAATAAAGTAACGCAACAATCGAATATCCATCTTGAATCCTCCTATGCTTAATGTGTATATATAACTATTTAATATAGGTATTAGCTATTTGAATCGTATCACTTTATGATTTTATTAGGAAGACAAAAGACGTGATGGAGGAAGTGGAACACTAGTCTATGAAAAATTCTAACGGATTGATTTTATTTATATTAACAGTTGGTGTATTTGGTATTATCAACACCGAGATGGGGGTTATTGGCATCCTGCCTGATTTAGCCGCTCATTTCGATGTCACCGTCTCTAAAGCTGGTTTACTGGTAAGCCTGTTCGCGCTGGCGATTGCCATTGCCGGACCGACGCTGCCATTAGTATTTTCTCGCATGAACCGAAAACATGTCATGTTGATGGTACTGGCTATTTTTATTGTTGGAAACATGATCTCTATCTTCACCACCAATTTTACGGTCGCTTTAATCGCACGTGTGGTGCCGGCTTTTTTTCATCCGGTGTATGTGTCGATGGCATTGTCTGTTGCAGGTGCTTCTGTCAGCGAAAGGGACGCACAGAAAGCGATCTCCAAGGTTTTTATCGGGGTTTCCGCCGGGATGGTCTTAGGTGTACCGGTAGTAAGCTTTATCGCCCATGCAATTTCATTGGAAGCAGCGATGTCCTTTTTCGCAATCGTAAATATGTTCACCTTCATTGCAACGCTCCTGTTTGTGCCTTCCATGCCCGTCCAAACAAGGCTTACGTACGGCTCGCAGTTAAAAGTGTTAACGAACGGCATCGTGTGGCTTTCAATTTTAGCCGTTTTGTTTTTAAATGCAGCTGTGTTTGGTGTATACAGTTATCTCGCTGAATATTTAGCTGCAGTAACGAATATGTCCGGCGGCTTCATTAGCACGATGTTACTGGTTTATGGCCTGGCTAATATTGCAGGGAATGTCGTAGCGGGCAGGCTGCTGACGAATGACCCAATTCGTTCTGTCACTCTTTTTCCGATTGTCTTAATGGCTCTTTATCTCATCTTTTTCTTTGTCGCTGAATTTAAGGTGGCGACTGCAATTGTTCTCTTGGTATGGGGGATACTGGCAGGGATTGGAGCGAATATCAATCAATACTGGGTGATGTCTGCCGCTCCGAAGGCTCCCGATTTTGCCAATGGGTTATTCCTGACTGCTGTTAACCTGGGCACTACGATTGGTTCTGGAGCAGCGGGGTTCGTGATCGCACAAATTGGAACGAAATACATTTTATTTGTCGGTGTTCTTTCATTAATGATCGCCTTTATCTGCATTGTACGTCGGAATTCCTTGTATAAGACGGCCGGGTGATTTTTCTGCTTACTTGGACAGGGTCTTTTATTTAAAAATGGAAATTGGGTAACTTTACTCTTTGTGTTATAATTAACCAAAAAGGAGGGTTCGTTTATGATTTTTTTCGAGCAGTTAATGCCAGTGCTTTTTACTATGTTGATTTACATAGCCCCGATTGCTCTCCTTTTGTGGTTCGTGTTTAAGGTATTAAAAAACCAGCAGGAACAGTCAGCTCTTCTTAAAGAAATATCTAAAAAACTCGACAATCAACATCATTCAGGTCTTTAAATGTCATTATTGAAAAGCCGATAAATAGTTTAGCAAGCAAAATAATCTTTAGGACGCTGCATATATTTTTGAATGTGAACAAAGAGAGGAGAATAAATGATCCTTCTAACAAATCTTCTTACTGGACTTCTTTCGACTTTCATTATGAGTTTTTCTTTTGCATTATATCAATCTTATCCAATAGAAACCGTACCGGACGTTTCAAATTTCACATTATAAAGCACCACTTGTTCCACTGTATAAAGTAATGAAAAAGCTAGAAACAGGTTCAATAGCCAAAGGCTTAGGAACAGATTTATAGAAAATATTAACTATGTCAGTGTCTATTGTTATCACTAAAAGATAGCATTTTATTCCAAGTTGTGGTTTTAGGAGGGACGTTCATTGCAGCAAAGAGTTGAGTACTTTCTGATCGGCATCGTTGGTTTATCTTTAATCGGAAGTATACCAGGCAGATTATTTCAGCAAGGATTGATGTCTTTTTTGATTATTTTAGTGGTTCTTTTTTTGATTTGGTGCGCAATTGAAGAAAAAATAAGCTTGATTTAAATCGACTTGCCAGCGTAAAGGCGCAGGAAATATATTCAAAAGCGGAAAAAGAATTTGAGATTAAGGAGGAAAATGATTTCGATATTATAAGAGCAGCCTTTGACAACATAAAATGGGAATCAGATACAACGGTGGAAATCCGAGGAGAAAGGAAAGTAAAAGCCACTTTCTTTTATACAAATGAGGAGAATGAGGCTGAACTGTTCTGTATGTATGAAATATACCTTATGAAAAATGGAAATCTCTTTTTTAAAAAGTGAAAAAGAAAAAGAGGGCTGCGGAAAGTTAATTAAAGAGCAGGCTGACAATGTGAAATCGCTCTTTTTTTAAATAGTGGAAGGTGAATTTTGGTTGCGGATTTATTATGTATGAAAGGGTGTAGTGCAATGGACATTCTGACGGTTCAAGAGCTTCAGTCCAAAGATGAGGTGCTCAGTGCCTTTTCTGTGATGAAGCAGTTACGGACTCATCTGGATGAAGAAGCGTATCTTGATTTGGTAGTGGACGCACAGAAACATGATCGATACAAAATGGCGGCATTGCTTCGCGGCACGGACATCGTGGCTGTTGTTGGGTTTAAGCCGATGACCACTCTTTATTATGGGCGATTTGTCTGGGTATGTGATTTGGTGACAGACGAGGGCGAACGTTCAAAAGGGTATGGAGAAAAGCTGCTTGCCTATGTTCACAACTGGGCAAGGGCAAATGATTTTGGCAGTGTCGCGCTGTCATCTGGATTACAGCGTGCAGCTGCTCACCGTTTTTACGAGGAGAAAATGGGATATGAAAAATCAAGCTATGTGTTTAAAGTGTCTTTAAGCTAACTGCTATCGTTCAGAAGAGAGAGAGGGTCAAGATGAAAAAATTTTCGTTTCTATCATCGGCTTTTGTGCTGAGTTTTGTCATTGTCTTTGCGGCTTGCCTGCTCTTGTTTCCATTCTTATCTGAAGGCGTGCACAGAATCAGTCCGGATCTGTATACGCACCTCTACTTTGATCGTTTTGCACTGTATACCGTACTAGTTAGTCTCGGTACTGCAAGTTTAGTTTCGTGGGCCTGTCGGAATCTCAAAGTGGGTGCCCGCTCTACGTTTCTTAGTATTCAACTGGGCGTACTGGTGTGCCTGGTGCTCGTTCTTTATTTCAGCAGCGGATACCTCGGTGAAGCGTTTAGCCGTCCGAGTTACGAATAACGAACAGGTTTACAAAAGGATAAGGAATTGGTCACGCTGGACGGATTGTGCTGGGCATAAATCGGACGAAGTTGAATCGGCAGTAATACAATCGTAAAGAACATATATTCTTATTTTTAGTTTAATCTGCAAAAAATATGCTATAATAATAGCGTAGCAGAATAAAGCTCAAGGGTGTTCAGCATTCCCTTTAAGAAAGGGGGTGCTGCCTATTACTACTTTTCAAGCACTGATGCTGATGATCGCATTTGCCAGTTTGATCGTGTCCATTATTGCTTTGACACAAAAAAAGTAACCCACCCTTGAGCCTGTAAGCAGAGAGTGGATTACCTTTCACTTTGAATGCTGATCCCCTTGAAGGGAATTTTGCTGCAAGACCGTTTGGTGTTACCAGCACCAACGGTCTTTTTTAATATGTGAGTCTACATGTTCATTATACAGGAGAGTTTTAAAAAAACAAATGAGAACATTCTGGACGTGAGGTGTAAAAATGAGTGACTTAAAACTGATTGAAGCCTACAAAAATGATTTGCAGAACTATTCACTTGAACAGCTAAGGTATATCTCAGCTGAAGGAGTGTGGTCTATTTGTCAAATGTACGATCACGTCATCGTGGTAGCCCACGAGTATTTAGGAAATGTGGAGCTTTGCGCAGCCTCAAAGGAAGAGAAGAGACTCGGGAAAACGGAGCTGGGAGAACAGGTAGCTGAAATGGGAGGGTTTCCGCCCACCAAAATTAAGCTGCCGGATGAGCTGAATACGCCGCCAAGCAATTCTGACAGTCAAGAATCTCTTAGGGACAGACTGGATGAAGTAATGCAGAAAATAAGGTATTGGGAATCGAGAGTAGAAACGATAAACCCCCATTACAAAGTTAAACATGGTGGCTTTGGCTGGTTAAATGCACAAGAATGGCTCGCTCTTGTAGAGATGCATTTTCGCCATCATCTGCGCCAAAAAAGGGAACTTGAACAAAAGCTTCTGTTGGCTGATTAAACGGGATCGAAATGAATAATGAAAAAATGTGAAATAAACAAGAAGTTGAAAGAAGCGCATCTGCATCCTATTGGACTGTGCGCTTTTTTTGTATGAAATGATATAAAGAGATGTTAAATGTAGAGAAATTAAAATCATCCTATTAAAACTGTATATCTCTAAATTTTTTCGGTGTTAAATTCGTATGCTTTTTAAAGATAGAAACGAAGTGAGATACACTATTAAAGCCGCTGGCATAAGTGATTTCCTGGACAGATAAATTTGTATGGTGAAGCAATTTTTTTGCATTATTAATTCGATAGTTCACTAAATATTGATAGGGGGAGCAGTTCATTTGCTTTTTGAATATCCTGGAAAAATAGTAAGGGCTAAGCCGCGCCACCTTAGCCATGTCATCTAGCATGATAGGCTCCTTATAATGATGTTCAATATACTTCGTCACATTTCGAATCGCTTTTAAATGAACCTCTTCCCCGTGATTCTTGTACTGTTTTAATTCATACAGAATTTGATGAATCATAATAGAGGCGGCATCTTCATCGACCGCTTCTGTTTCCGTCATGCGCAAAATTCTTTTCAGGCAATCTGTAAGCACATAATGATCTTCAATCGCATAAACACAACCGTTCTTTTGGAAAAGAGTGTCAAAATAGGAGTCGCTAGCATTTCCACTGAAGTGAAACCAGTCGAACTCTGTTTGTTCATCCGCCTGGTAAAGATGCGGTTTATAGCAGTTTAAAAAAACGAAATGATTTTCTGTAGCGACAAATTCCCGATCGTCGTAATGAATGGTAATAGATCCTTTTTTCACGTGCATAAATAAGTAGCTATTCCAGTTGTTTCGATCTATACAGTAGTCACTCGTACAGTAAAAAGTGCCGGAGTAGATAAGGTAAAACAGGGACGTTTTCGCAAATTCACTTGGTGTGTGAAAAAACATCTTAGAATGGGACAGTACCCCGCGTTCAATCATCTTTCTTTTCACCTCTTTTTATTTTTTGATTTTTTAGATAAAAGCAATAATCTTATATTTTAAAGCAAAAAATCGTAATGTAATTACTAAATCAGTGTAATAGAATGATAATCAGAAAGCAATAAACAAACATATTAGGAGGAAATCAAATGGAAGTCAAGATTGGATTAGTTGGAGCAGGGTGGATGGGGAAAGCGCATACGAACTCTTTTGTAAACGCTTTAATGAATTTCGGGCCTGAATTTGGAAAGCCCGTATTTGAAATGGTATCAGATGTAAGTGAAGAAGCAGCACTGCATGCGTGCAAGCAGCTTGGATATGCGAGATGGACAAATGATTGGAAAGAACTCGTCTCTGACTCTGACGTAGATGTGGTCGACATTGCCACACCGAATGCTTTTCATTATGAAGTAGCAAAAGCAGCACTAGAAAATGGAAAGCATGTATATTGCGAGAAACCGCTTACGCTATCAGCTGAACAATCTCTTGAACTGGCCAAACTTGCCAAACAAAAAGGGGTTGTCAATTATGTAGGCTACAATAACGTAATGAACCCAGCAAGTGCGTATATTAAAGAATTAATCGATTCAGGCAAGCTTGGAGAAATCACCAAATTTTTGGGAACGTACGATCAGGATGGTTTGCTTGACCCGACACTGCCGATCACATGGCGACATATTAATAAATTTTCTGGCTCCGGAGCTCTTGGAGACCTCGGTTCTCATCTTCTGAGCCTTTCACAGTTTTTACTGGGGAATATGGACCGTGTTAACGCATTGGCAAAAACGGTTATAAAACAGCGGCCTGTTTCTCCAGGCTCAAATGAGATGGCAGAAGTCGAAAATGATGATGTAATCTCCATGCTGATTGAGTACGAAAACGGTGCAGTTGGCACGATTTCATCTAGCCGGATTGCAACGGGGAGAAAAAATTATTTGTTCTACGAGATTCAAGGAACAGAAGGAACTGTTCATTATTCCCTTGAACGCATGAATGAAGTGAATGTCTACTTTCACGCTGATCAAGAAGCAGACCGAGGATTCCGGACGGTCTTCTTAAGTCCAGAGCATAAAGGCTACAGTGCTTTTTATCCCGCTGCGGGCATTGCAATTGGCTATAACGACATGAAGGTCCTGGAAGCCCATGAACTGCTTTCTGCTATTTCAATAGGAAGCCCTTATAGCTGTGACTTCGAGTTTGGCGCTCAAATCGACAATACTGTAAGCGCTATCCTAGAATCGGCAAAACAGCAGACATGGGTGAGCATGCAAACGAAAGGTGGACTGACTGTATGAGAATGAAAATAGGAACAGCACCGGATTCTTGGGGAGTCTGGTTTCCAGAAAATGATAAGCAAATTCCTTGGGAGCGTTGCATGAACGAAATGGCTGAGGCGGGATATAAGGGTATTGAGCTTGGACCGTGGGGATACTTGCCGAATGATTATGCTCGGCTGAAGCAGGAGCTTGAGAAGCGAAACCTGGCGCTGACAGCAACAACTCTAGTAGGAGATCTGACATCTAGTCAAAAAACCGATGAGTTGATTGCGTTATTGGATGAAATGGCCGTGCTGCAGTTGAAGTTTCCAGAGGCAAAGTATGTCGTCTTAATTGATGACTGCTATACAGACCTGTTTACCGGAGAACTTTTACGTCCTGAACTACTGGATCAAGAGCAGTGGGAGCACTTCATACAAAATATTAACAGGATTAAAGCGCATGCCAAAACGAAATATGGCCTGCAAGTCGTTTTTCATCCTCATGCACAAAGTCATATTGAAACAGAAGTGCAAATTGAGCGCTTGTTAAACGATACAGATATTGACCTATGCCTGGACACAGGGCATCACGCTTACACAGATGGCGATCCTGTTTCGTTTATGAAAAAACATCACGAAAGAATTCCTTATCTTCATATTAAAAGCTGTGATTTTGCGGTCAGAGAACAAATGAAAAAAGAGAAATGGCCGTTTGCCAAAGCTGTGAGCGAAGACATTATGTGTGAGCCGGAACGTGGCGCAGTCGATATGGAAGCATTCTTTCAGGTCTTATCTGATATTGATTTTAATGGATGGGCGATTGTGGAGCAGGATATGTACCCTGCTCCGTTCGACAAGCCGTACCCGATTGCCAAGAGAACAATGGACTATTTAAGAAACATCTCAATAGAACGGATTAAAGCGTAACAAAACATTTTTTTGGAAAAGAACGGCTATTTGGACATTGGGGGAGGAATAAAGAATGAAAAAGCGTTCAACATTATTGGCCATTTTATGCACAGGAGTTTTGGCGCTGGCGGGGTGTTCCGGCCAGTCAGAAGAAGGAAACGGGTCGGCCGGCAATACAGAAGATTTACAGGTGCAAATGATTTTAAAAACGTTGAGCCATCCATATTGGAAGAGTGTTGAAGCAGGAGCAAAGCAAGCGGCAGAAGATTTAGGCGTAAGTGTTGAAGTAAATGGCCCTCCATCAGAAGCTGACGTGATTGATCAAGTTAACATGATTGATAATGCAATCAGCCAGAGTGCGGATGCACTGGTTGTTGCACCTTCACAGCCATCCACTGTGGCAAATGTTTTTGACCTGGCTAAATCCAGCGATATTCCTGTTCTGTTAGTTGATACGGACGCTGACTGGGAAGACAAAGTGACCTTTATCGGCACCGATAATTTCTCTGCTGGCAAAGAAGCAGGAGAATATCTGGCTTCTTTATTAAAAGAAGGCGATAAGGTGGCGCTTGTTGAGGGTGCAAAAGGAAATCTCGCAACAGATGAACGAATTGATGGAGCAAAAGAGGCGCTAGAAGCAGCGGGAATTGAAATTGCTGCTCAACTGCCAGCAGATAGTGACAAATTTGAAGCAGCTGCTGTTATTGATGCTATTCTGCAAAACCACAGTGATCTTGCTGGTGTTTTTGCGGCAAACGATGATATGGCGATTGGTGCATTAAGTGCAACAGATCAAGCAGGCGTCCAAATTCCAATCGTTGGGATCAATGGAGGAGAAGAAGCAACCGAATTGATCATTAATGGAAAGCTGGCCGCTTCTGTGGCGCAGAGCCCTTTCGATATGGGCTACATGGGTGTAGAAAATGCCGTGAAAGCGATCAATGGAGATGAAATTGAAAAACGCATTCCGACGCCAATTAAAGTAGTAACCGAAGAAAATGCAGAGGAACATTTGCAGGAAATTCAGTAATTCTTATGATGCCGGATGAAGCAGCATGGTCGGTGCGTCCATTCTTACAATTGATCTGAAAGTTTTGCAACAGTCACGAAAGAATGGACGCTCTCCCATTTCCGGCATGCTTCAACCAGAAATATATTTTGATAGTGGCGTTAGACTTAATAGAGAAAGGAGTTCCGATCAAATGACCAATCAAAGAAAAAGGTTGCTGTCAGTAAAAGGAATTAAAAAAAGCTTTTCCAACAATCATGTCCTTAAGGGAATTGATTTGGATGTTTATCCGGGGGAAGTGCACGTACTTTTAGGTGAAAACGGCGCTGGCAAATCAACACTTATCAAAATTTTAACAGGTGCCTACCAAAAAGGTGCCGGTGAGGTGTACTGGGAAGATCAGTTGGTTAAGATCAACACGCCACAGGATTCGATGGAACTGGGAATTGCGACGATTTATCAGGAGCTAAATGTCGTTCCACAGCTGAAAGTGTACGAGAACATTTTTCTAGGACGCGAGCTGAAAAATGGCAGTCGACGGTCTATGCTGAACCAGAAAGAAATGAGAAAAAAAGCGGGGGAATACTTAGAGCAGCTAGGTCAAAACCGGGATTTAGCCGACCGGCCGCTAGAGGAACTAGGGATTGGACAGCAGCAGCTAGTCGAAATAGCAAAGGCGCTGACCATTGACGCCAAATTAATTATCATGGACGAGCCTACAGCCAGCTTAAGCGGAGCAGAGGTCGAGCAATTATACAGCACAGTTGAATCCCTGACGAAAAAAGGCATAGCGATTGTGTTCATTTCACATCGGCTGGATGAAATTAAGCGGATGGGTGACCGGATTACGATTTTACGAGATGGCTTTAAAATTGAAACACTTGATGTTTCAAAAACGTCGACGGACTACTGGATTGAATTGATGGTTGGCCGGTCGCTGGATGAGAAATATCCGAAAAAATCATTTGCGCTTGGCAAAGAAGGATTTCGGGTGGAAAACCTATTAGTGGATGGAACAAAAGAGCCTGTTAACTTTCAAGTGAATTACGGTGAAATTGTCGGAGTGTCCGGCTTGGTTGGAGCGGGGCGGACCGAAATGGCCCGAGCTATTTTTGGAGCAGATGCTCATCATGGAGGTGAAATTTTTATCGATGGTCAGCTTGTGAAGATCAAGTCGCCTAAAGATGCCATTAAAGCAGGGATTGCCTTTATTACGGAAGATCGAAAAAACGAAGGACTGCTGCTCGATCAGCCGCTCGATTTCAATATAGCATTGGCCAATATGAAAATGTTTCGGAATTCCATGCAACTCGTTGACTTGAAAAATATCCGCACAAAAGCAGAAGAGTATATTAAAGAGTTAAAGGTACGCCCGAGCGACGTCGAATTAAATGCACGAAAACTGAGCGGAGGCAACCAGCAAAAGGTCGTCATTGCTAAATGGCTTTGTACAGAAGCGAAAGTATTTATTTTCGATGAGCCTACACGTGGAATCGATGTGGGAGCAAAGGTTGAAGTTTACCGCTTAATGAATCAGCTGGTGGAAAATGGTGCAGTTGTGCTTATGATTTCTTCTGATCTGCCGGAGATTATCGGCATGTGCGATCGGGTGCTGGTTATGAGTGAAGGCAGGATTACAGCTAACCTCCCAATCGGTCATGCCACACAGGAAAGAATAATGAAAGCAGCGACAGCAAACGAAGATTCCGCTTCGGAAGTAATGAAAGCGGCTACAGGAGGGTGAAGGAAATGAGTGAAGCAACGATGGAAAAACAAAAAACAGCGAGAGATCATTCATGGAAGTGGTTTTTAAGTAAATTCGGTGCGTTAATCGGACTCATCATTTTAACGGTGGTTTTGACCTTTATGTCGGACAAATTCCTGACGGTTAATAATATTATGAATATCGCCCGCCAGTCGTCAATCAATGCTCTATTAGCCATTGGCATGCTGCTGCCAATCTTAACGGCAGGCATCGACTTGTCCGTTGGCTCCATCCTGGCCATTTCGATTATGACAATGGGTATTGTCTCTGTGAATATGGGTATGAGCCCCGTTGTTGGAATCATTGTTTGTCTGGCTGTGGGAGCTGGATTTGGGTTGCTGAACGGCTTACTGCTTACAAAGCTTCGCCTGCCGCATCCATTCATCTCAACACTTGGAACAATGAATATCGCACGCGGTCTGGCGCTTATTATAACAGCTGCTGCGCCAATTGCAGGCTTTCCTTATTTGATTCAATATTTAGGTCGGGAGTTTGTTGGCCCGATTCCTGTCAGTTTTGTGCTGGTCATCTTCGTGTATATTATTTTCCATATTTTTTTAACAAGAACGCAGACAGGACGCTATATTTATGCAATTGGTGGCAATCGTGAAGCGGCCCATTTATCAGGAATCAATGTAGACCGCATTTTAATTATTGTTTACACCGTAAGTGGACTGATGGCTGGTTTAGCTGGTCTTGTCATGGTCGGTCGTGTAAATTCCGCTTTTCCGCTTGCGGGTCTTTCTTATGAGCTAGATGCCATCGCAGCGGTTATTATTGGCGGAGCCAGTTTCTTCGGTGGAGTTGGAACCGTATGGGGGACATTAATTGGAGCGCTCATCATTGCAGTATTGCGCAATGGATTGAACTTGCTAAACGTTTCAGCAGATTTTCAGATGGCTGTGATCGGTATTGTTATTATTGCAGCGGTTTATGTGGACGTACTGCGCCAGCGAAACAGCAAGAAAGGATAAAGCGGAAAAATAAAGAGAGGGAGGAAGCCATGAAGAGAAAATTTAATGTGGGTCTTTTAGGATGCGGGGAGATTAGTGATATATATTTCCGTACGTGCAGTACATTTGACATTATTCAAATAAAAGCATGTGCAAGCCGGAACATGGAAAAGGCAAAAAGCAAAGCGGAAAAATATCAAATACCTAAAGCCTGCACTATTGATGAATTAATCCATGATCCGGATCTCGATATTATTCTCAACCTGACGACTCCGGATGTTCATGCTGAAATGACGCTGGCCGCATTGGAAGCAGGAAAGCATGTCTATTCCGAAAAGCCTCTTGCAGCTAATCTGAGGGATGCGAAAAAGATATTGGATGTCGCTAAAGAGAAAGGGCTGCGTGTGGGCTGCGCACCAGATACGTTTCTCGGGGGCAGGCTTCAGGCGTGTAGAGAAGTGATAGATAACGGTATAATCGGCGAGCCTTTGGGAGCAAGTGCGTTTGTGGTTTACCCGGGACCTGAATGGATTCATCCAAATCCGGATTTTTTATTTAAAGAAGGTGCGGGACCGCTTTTGGATATCGGGCCTTATTATGTAACCGCTTTAATTTCTCTGCTGGGACCGGTTGTCACCTGCAGCGGGATGGCGAAAAAGACCTATTTGAAGAGAACTGTTCCTTCGAAGGAAAGACAGATAGACGTGGAAGTACCAACGCATGTGACCGGAAGTCTTCAATTTAAAAATGGGGTGCTGGCAACCCTTGTGACAAGCTACGATGTCTAGGATTCTGAATTGCCTAGGATCGAGATATATGGTACAGAAGGTACACTGCTGATCAATGATATCGACCCCTTTCATGGCCCCAACCTATTTGGGGGACCACTGCTGATCAGAACAAAAGATCACTCCCGGTGGAGACAGCTCCCACGAATGGACCGTTTCAAAGACTGGAAGGAAATCGTAAGTGAACATCCCTACACTGAAGATACCCGGGGTATTGGATTGGCTGACATGGCCTACGCTATACGGGATCACCGACCCGAGCGGGCGAGTTCTGAAATGGCTTATCATGCTCTTGAAGCGATGACAGGACTGCTGACATCATCAGCTCAGCAATTATTTTATCAAGTGAAAAGCACATGCTCACAGCCAAGTCCTTTGCCAAAGAATTTTCCGCATAGTGAACAAGCTTAATAAGTCTGTTCAACAATAATAAATATAATGACTCATCCAAAAGGAGACGAATGATGACTGCTAAAATACGCTGTGCGGTAATCGGTTTGGGCCGGCTTGGGTATTGGCACGCTTTAAATGCATCACGAATTCAACACGTTGAGGTGTCTACTGTTTGTGACGTAGATTTAGAACGAGCGGAAAAAGTCGCTTCAAAATTGGGCATTACTCGTTTCACAACGAATCCAGAAGACGTTTTTCAAGATGAACTCATCCAAGCTGTGATTATCACTACGCCTACAAGCACCCATTTTGACTTGTTAAAAAAGGCGTCTGACACTAAGAAAGCGATTTTTATTGAAAAGCCATTAACACTGACGGTAGAAGAAGCAAAAGAAATAACCAAGAAGATAGAACTGAGTCAAACGTTTTGCCAGGTTGGATTTATGAGACGGTTTGACCCTGCCTATGCAGAAGCAAAGCGACGGATTGCTGCTGGAGATATAGGGAAACCGATTTATTTCAGAGGGGTATCAAGGGATCCGCAAGCACCACCCCCTGATTATATTCAAAACAGCGGGGGCATTATTACGGATGTTTCCATTCATGATTTCGATATTGCTCGTTTTTTAATTAGTTCAGAAATAAAATCGATTGATACAAAAGGGAGCATATTGAAGTATCCCTTTATGTCGGAATACAACGATGTTGACCATGCACTTAGCTTTATCCGCTTTGAGTCCGGAGCTGCGGGAGACATTGAAGCAAGCCGAAATGCTCACTATGGATATGATATTCGCGCAGAAGTAGTGGGAACAGAAGGGACCATACAAATTGGCCATGATCTTCGCTACCATAACGTGAATGTGTTAACGAAATCCGGAAAATCACATGATATATTGCCAGGATTCTCAGAGCGCTTTTATGATGCGTATAGCTTGGAACTAATCGCTTTTTTTACTGATATTCTTGAAGGAAACAACTCTGCCGTAACGGCCCGGGACGGATTAAAAGCGTTAGAAGTTTCTGAAGCTGCGAATATATCTTTAAAAGAGAATAGAGAAGTATCAATTTAAAAAAGAGAAACCAATTTAAAGAGTGTTTGTTCGAACACCGTCACAAGAAATAGTTCACACCATTTTGAGGAGGACTACATATGTCAACTGTACATTCGGAATTACAATTCTTGCAGAACTATATAAATGGGGAATGGATGGACTCAGTTTCAGGTAAATTCGAAACGGTCGTGAACCCGGCAACCGGCGAAGAGATCGCACAGGTGCCATTGTCGTCAAAAGAGGATGTTCAACGGGCAGTTGAAGCAGCAGAGAAAGCGTTTCAATCCTGGTCGCAAACAGCGGTGCCAAAGCGCGCCCGCATCTTGTTCAAGTACCAGCAGCTGCTCGTCGACAATTGGGAAGAGCTGGCGAAGCTGATCACGATTGAAAACGGAAAAAGCTTGTCTGAAGCAATGGGTGAAGTGCAGCGCGGCATTGAATGTGTGGAGTTTGCCGCCGGTGCGCCGACGCTCATGATGGGCAGTCAGCTCCCGGACATTGCGACGAACATTGAATCCGGCATGTACCGCTACCCGGTGGGTGTTGTCGGCGGGATCACCCCATTCAATTTCCCAATGATGGTGCCGTGCTGGATGTACCCGCTGGCGATCGCGTGCGGCAACACATTTGTTTTGAAGCCATCCGAGCGTACACCGTTGCTCGCGGCAAAATTAGTCGACTTGTTTAAAGAAGCCGGCCTTCCTGACGGGGTGCTGAATATTGTGAACGGCGCACACGATGTGGTCAACGGCTTATTAGAGCACCCGGACGTAAAAGCGATCTCCTTTGTTGGCTCGCAGCCGGTCGCCGAATATGTGTACAAAACAGGCGCAGCGAACTTGAAACGCGTGCAGGCACTGGCTGGTGCGAAAAACCACTCGATTGTGCTGGCCGATGCAAACTTGGATTTGGCGGCGAAAGAAGTCACGGCAGCGGCATTCGGCTCAGCCGGCGAGCGCTGCATGGCGGCAGCGGTTGTGGCCGTAGAAGACAGCATCGCCGATGAATTCATCGCCAAGCTGAAAGAAGCCGCGGACAACATTAAAATCGGCAACGGCCTGGACGACGGCGTGTTCCTTGGCCCGATCATCCGCGAAGGAGCGAAAGAACGGACGATTGGCTACATTGAAGCCGGCATCGAGCAGGGTGCGACGCTTGTGCGCGATGGACGCGAGGATGCAGCGGCGAAAGGGGACGGCTATTTCCTCGGCGCGACGATTTTCGATCACGTGACACAGGAAATGTCGATTTGGCAGGATGAAATTTTTGCGCCGGTTCTTTCGATTGTCCGCGTAAAAGATTTGGCAGAAGGCGTTCAAGTGGCGAATGAATCCACACTCGCGAATGGCGCCTGCCTGTACACGGATAGCGCAGCCGCTGTACGCCAGTTCCGGGAAACAATCGATGCGGGCATGCTCGGCATTAACGTCGGCGTCCCGGCACCAATGGCGTTCTTCCCATTCTCGGGCTACAAAAATTCATTCTACGGCGACCTGCATGCGAACGGCAAAGACGGCGTCGAGTTTTATACACGCAAGAAAATGGTTACAGCACGCTACATGAAATAATTGGAGGGGGCTGTGTTCAACAGCCCTTCCTATTCAAACAGGAGGTACATAAGATGAGTCGATTGCTTCAAAAACCAATGAAAAAAAACCAGTCAAAAGGC
This sequence comes from Domibacillus enclensis, assembly GCF_900156125.1. Lineage (GTDB taxonomy): Bacteria > Bacillota > Bacilli > Bacillales > Domibacillaceae > Domibacillus > Domibacillus enclensis. The sequence goes on from NZ_FTLX01000003.1 coordinate 494,413, forward strand.
GTTACACTCGTTCATGACCTAACACTTGAAAATTCTCCTCTCGAATATGTCGGATTTAAAGTCATTGACTTGTCTCCTGGCGCCAAGTATACGGAATCACTGTCTAAAACAGAATGCTGCATTGTCGCACTTACGGGCAAGATTCATGTCACCGTGGGAAGCGAAAAATTCCGTAACCTTGGTACACGTGAAAATGTGTTTGAGAAAATGCCGACAGACAGCGTCTACGTATCCAATGATCAAACATTTCAAGTAGAAGGCGCAACGGCTGCCCGCGTAGCATTGTGCTACTCGCCATCTCAGGATCAGCTTCCGACCAAACACATTAAAGCATCCGATGTCGCCGTTGAAAACCGGGGCATTCTGAGTAATAAACGGATGGTGCACAACATTTTACCGGACTCTGACCCAACGGCCAACAGCTTGCTTGTCGTTGAGGTTTATACAGAAAACGGAAACTGGTCCAGCTACCCGCCGCACAAGCACGACCAGGACAATCTTCCAGATGAGTCGTTTTTGGAAGAATCGTATTACCATGAAATGAACCCGCCGCAGGGCTTTGTGTTCCAGCGCGTATATACCGATGACCGGTCGATTGACGAAACGATGACGGTGGAAAACAGCGATGTGGTCCTGGTTCCTGCAGGCTACCATCCAGTTGGCGTACCGGATGGCTATAAGTCATATTATTTAAATGTCATGGCTGGCCCGACACGGATTTGGAAGTTTCACAATGATCCAGACCATGAGTGGATTTTAAAACGTTAACCCAATTAAAGGAGCGGTGAAGCCGGATGAATTATACATTTAATAATAAAAAAGAACTTGATGTGATCGCGATCGGGCGTGCCTGCATCGACTTAAATGCAAACGAATACAACCAGCCGATGGAAGAGACGATGACGTTTACGAAATACGTCGGCGGCTCGCCGGCCAACGTGGCAATCGGCAGCGCGAAGCTTGGACTGAACGTTGGTTTTATCGGCAAATTAGCCGATGATCAGCACGGTCGGTTTATCGAGCAGTACATGCGTAATGCCGGTATCGATACATCAAACATGGTGACAGACAAAGAGGGCCACAAAACAGGCCTGGCGTTCACGGAAATTTTAAGCCCGGACGAGTGCAGCATCCTCATGTACCGGGATGATGTAGCGGATCTCTATCTTGAGCCATCTGAAGTGAGCGAAGACTACATCCAGCAAGCGAAAATCCTGTTGGTGTCCGGTACAGCGCTCGCCAAAAGCCCGTCACGGGAAGCCGTTTTAAAAGCCGTCAGCCTGGCGAAAAAGCACGGCGTGAAAATTGTCTTTGAACTGGACTACCGCCCGTACACATGGACGTCGCCGGACGAAACAGCGGTGTATTACATGCTGGTCGCCGAGCAGTCGGATATCGTCATCGGCACGCGCGATGAGTTTGATGTAATGGAAAACATAAAAAACGGCGACAACAATGCCACGATTGAAAACCTATTCAACCATTCGGCTGATCTTGTCGTGATCAAGCACGGGGTAGAAGGGTCGTATGCGTATGCCAAAACAGGCGAGACCTTCCGCGCCCGCGCTTACAAAACAAACGTCTTAAAAACATTCGGCGCAGGAGATTCATATGCTTCCGCCTTTCTTTATGCCCTGGTCAGCGGCAAGGACATTGAAACGGCACTGAAATATGGAAGCGCCTCCGCGTCCATCGTGGTCAGCAAGCACAGCTCGTCCGATGCGATGCCTATTGCTTCTGACATTGAGCAGCTGATTGAAGCAGGCGTACACGTATAAATTTTGATTGAAAAGAGATGACATAACATGAGAACAGTAAGATTAACAACCGCGCAAGCGTTAATTCGATTTTTAAATCAACAGTATATTCAAGTGGATGGCGAAGAAACGCCATTCGTGGAAGGCATGTTTAACATTTTCGGCCACGGCAACGTGCTGGGCATCGGCCAGGCGCTCGAGCAGGACCCGGGCCACTTAAAGGTGTACCAGGGCAAAAATGAGCAGGGGATGGCCCATGCGGCAATCGCCTTCAGCCGTGAAAAGCTGCGCCGCAAAATTTATGCGGTGACGACATCGGCGGGCCCAGGCTCGGCCAACTTGATCGCTGCCGCGGGCACGGCACTGGCGAATAACATCCCGGTGCTCCTGCTTCCGGCGGATACGTTCGCCTCGCGCCAGCCAGACCCGGTGCTGCAGCAGCTCGAGCACGAGCACAGCACAGCGGTCACCACGAACGAAGCGTTTATGGCGGTTTCCCGCTACTGGGACCGGGTGACGCGTCCGGAACAAATCATGTCAGCCCTCATCCGTGCCTTTGAAGTGATGACGGATCCGTCGAAAGCCGGCCCGGCGACCATCTGCATCGCACAGGATGTGGAAGGCGAAGCGTTTGACTATCCAGAATCGTTTTTTGAAAAACGTGTTCACTATTTAGATCGTAAGCCAGCCATTCAGCGGGAGTTGGACGGGGCAGCGGAGCGCATCAAGGCAAGCAAAAAACCGATGATCATTGTCGGCGGCGGTGCCCGCTATTCCGGTGCCCGCGACATCTTAAAGCAACTTTCGGAAAAACACAACATTCCGCTCGTGGAAACACAGGCAGGCAAATCAACTGTTGAGGTATCATTCCAAAATAATTTGGGTGGACTGGGTATTTTGGGTACCTCTGCGGCCAACAGAGCAGCGGCAGAAGCAGACCTTGTCATCGGCGTCGGCACGCGCTACACCGACTTTACAACGTCTTCGAAAACACAATTTGATTTTGACACAACTTCATTCCTAAACATAAACGTGAGCCGTTTGCAGGCGTATAAGATGGACGCGTTTCAGGTTGTGGCCGATGCCAAAGCAGCGCTGGAGCAGCTGGCACCGCTTTTGGACGGCTACGAAACAGCATTCGGCGCCTCACTTTCAGAATGGAAAACGGAATGGCTGGCAGAACGCGATCGGCTGGCAAATGTGACCTTCAGCCGAGATGATTTTTCGCCTGAAATCAAGGAGCAGTTTTCACAGGACAATCTGAATGAATATGCGGATGCATTGGGGACCGAATTTACACAGACGTCGGCCTTGATTACGGCTAATGAAGCCGTTGAGCCTGGCAGCATTGTGGTCGGCTCGGCCGGGTCGCTGCCAGGGGATTTACAGCGGCTCTGGCATTCGGATGTGCCGAATACGTACCATCTAGAATACGGCTACTCGTGCATGGGCTACGAGGTGGCCGGTGCGCTAGGGGCAAAGCTGGCTCATCCGGATCGTGAAGTGTATGCGGCGGTTGGGGATGGCAGTTTCCTGATGCTTCATACCGAGCTTGTCACGGCGATTCAATACGGACAGAAGATCAACATTCTCCTGTTTGATAACTCGGGCTACGGCTGCATTAATAATCTGCAAATGGACAACGGCGGCGGCAGCTATTTCTGTGAATTCCGTACGCATGACCATCAGATTATGAATATTGACTATGCGAAACTGGCTGAAGCCTATGGAGCTAAATCATATAAAGCCAATACAGCTGAAGAGCTTGCGGCGGCCATTGAAGATGCGAAAAAGCAGTCCGTTTCCACGCTCATTGAAATGAAAGTGCTGCCGAAGACGATGTCAGATGGGTACGATGGCTGGTGGAACGTCGGAGTGGCCGAGGTATCGGAATCGGAAAGTGTGCAAAAAGCATACGCTGCGCGTGCAGAGAAATTAAAAACAGCGAAGGCGTATTAAGGGGGCTGCATCATGGGAGACATTTTATGGGGTATTGCCCCAATCGGCTGGCGGAATGACGACATTCCGGAAATTGGCGCAGAAAACACGCTGTCGCACTTGTTAAGCGATATCGTTGTGGCAGGATTTGACGGGACAGAAGTCGGCGGCTTCTTCCCCGAGCCGGCCATTTTAAACAAAGAGCTGAAGCTGCGCAACCTGAAGATTGCCGGCCAGTGGTTTTCTAGCTTCATTATTCGGGACGGCCTTGAGCAGGCTTCGAAGGACTTTCACGCGCACTGCGCCTATTTAAAAGAAGTAAACGCGGCGGTCGCTGTTGTTTCCGAGCAGACGTACAGCATTCAAGGAACCGATCGAAACGTTTTTACGGACAAGCCATACTTCACAGACGAAGAATGGAGCAAGCTGTGCAGCGGGCTGAATGAGCTCGGCCGGATCGCCAATGAATACGGCTTAAAGCTCGTTTTTCACCATCACCTTGGCACAGGGGTGCAGACGCTGGACGAAATCGACCGGCTCATGGAAGGAACGGACCCGAATCACGTGCACCTTCTGTATGACACAGGCCATATTTACGTCTCGGACGGTGATTACATGCCGCTCCTTGAAAAGCATATGAACCGGATCAAGCATATTCACTTTAAAGATGTCCGGGCAGACGTCATGACGGACTGTAAGGGACAAGGGCATTCCTTCAAAAATTCCTTTCTGACCGGTTTGTTTACGGTACCCGGAGATGGCTGCATCGATTTCAGAAAACCGTTTCATGCGCTTGAACAAATTGGATATGAAGGCTGGATTGTCATTGAGGCAGAACAAGACCCGGCCGTTGCCCATCCGCTTGAATACGCATTGATTGCGCGCCGGTATATAAATGAAGCATTGCTTGCAAAAGCCTCAGCCGAAAAAGTCGGATGAAATTTTTCAGTTAAATATGGATAAGTGATAGAGGTGAACCTTTAAAGTGTGAGGCAGGAGTGCTCATTTTTTAAAGGCACCTTTTCTTTTTAAAAGGAGCGATGCAGGTGAGCAGAGAATATGGTTTATGCTTATGGACAATCGGAGACTGTTCTCTCGAGGAAAAATGCCAAATAGCAAAGGAGATTGGTGTGGACGGCGTTGAAGTGGAAGGGGATTTGTCACAAGATCCGCTGCAATTAGCGTTGACGCTTCAATCGTTTGGCTTAAAGCCCTTGTCTGTAACACCGAAAAACGTGGATATTTCAAGTGAAAATGATCAAACGAGAGCAGCCGCTGTTGAATATTTTGTTCAACTAGTAGCTTGGGCAAAAGAACTTGGTGCAAAGCGGATTTGTTTGCATGGGATGGTAGGCAAGACGGTTGGATGCGGAATTGTGGAGAAGGATTGGGTGTATTTGATCGACAGCTGCCGAGTAATCATGAATAAAGCGGAGCAGTTGGGCGTTGATGTCGTGTATGAAGTATTAAATCGATATGAGAGCCATCAGGTTGTGACAGCGAAAGAAGCGTGCCGGCTAGTTGATGAAGTTGGCAGTCCGCAACTGACCTTGCTGCTAGATGCATACCATATGAATATTGAAGAGGCGAATCCGGTCGAAGCAATCCGCACGGCTGGAGCCCGTCTAGGTGTTTATCATATAGCCGACTCAAATCGGCAGGCCATTGGAAACGGCCATGCAGACCTTCGCCATCAAATCATAACGTTGCATGAGATGGGTTACAGCGGTCCCATCATTATGGAGATGACGGCGGAAGGACCGAACCCCTTTACCCCTGTGAAAGAAGGTAATTATGTACAGGTGATCAGCCGTTACTACCAAGATTCTCTTCGACAGCTGAAGGAATGGGATCACGGGTAACGCAAGCAGTTTTTGTATTTTTGATAACAACAGGAGTGATACAGTTGAGTGTTCTTTCAGTTTTTCTCTTTATTTTAATTGTAGGAAGTATTTGCTTGTTTGCTTTCAAAAAAAGCCGTGCTGTTGACAATAATAGCGCGGAAGGGTACTTTTTAGGCGGACGGAGCCTAACCGGGGTGACAATTGCCGGCACGATCATTATGACGAACCTGTCTACCGAGCAAATCGTCGGACAGAATGGACAAAGCTACATGGGCGGAATGGAAGTTATGGCCTGGGAAGTGACATCTGCCATTGCCTGCGTTTGTCTGGCGCTTATCTTTTTGCCAAAGTATTTAAAGTATGGTGTCAATACTGTTTCAGACTTTATTGAAATTCGCTATGATACGACGACGAAAAGAGTTGTATCAGCACTGTTTATTTTTACATACATGACATCGTTTCTTCCGGTTGTACTGTACTCCGGAGCACTGGTGTTTAATAAAATCTTTCAAGTGGACCGAGCGCTTGGTGTGGAGCCACTGACAGCTGTTGGAGTGATTGCAGGCGGTATTGGCATCGCGGGTCTTTTATATTTGCTCATTGGCGGGCTGTCGCTTAGCGCATTCAGCGATACAATTTATGGGGCAGGTCTGCTTATTGGCGGTTTATCGATTCCTATATTGGGGCTTACAGTGCTTGGAGACGGCAGCTTTTTCAGCGGAATTGAAACAGTCCGGACGGAGACACCTCACATGCTGAATGCGATTGGTCCAGCTGACTCCAACATCGTACCCTGGCCGACACTGTTTATGGGCATGCTCTTTAATAATTTGTTTTTCTGGTGCACCAATCAAATGATTGTCCAAAAAACGCTGGCAGGAAAAAGCTTAAAGGAAGGGCAAAAAGGAGCTTTATATGTCGGATTCTTCAAAATCTTCGGTGCATTGTTTCTCGTGTTCCCGGGGATCATTTCATACAATATGTTTGGCGATACACTGCCAACACCGGATAATGCGTACCCTTCACTTGTGACCGCTATCTTGCCGGAATGGGCATATGGCATTTTCGCCGCTGTAATTTTTGGCGCGATTTTAAGCTCATTTGTCGGTGCATTAAATGCGACTGCAACATTGTTTACGCTTGATTTTTACAAGCCGATCATCAAGAAAGATGCGTCAGACAGACAGGTGGCGCGTGCTGGAAAGCTGGTGACGATTGCAGTTGGGGTTATATCCGTCGTTATTGCGCCATTTATTTCCTTTGCTTCAGACGGATTGTACGCAGTCGTACAGGAATTTAATGGCGTGTACAGCATGCCGCTGCTGGCGCTTGTAATTCTCGGCTTTTACTCCAAATATGTAACCGCTTTTGCAGCGAAAATTACCTTTGTCTTTCACATCATCATTTACGGTTTATCCAAGATTGTGTTAGCAGACATTCATTATTTGTATGTGCTTGGCTTTTTATTCCTGGCAGATGTGTTCGTTATGTGGCTGATTGGCAGGCTGAAGCCGCTCGACAAGCCGTTTGTCTTCAAAGAAGGCACAAATAAAGTCGATTTGACACCATGGAAGCATAGAAAATGGGTGTCGGCAGTAGTCATTATCGTAATGGTCGGCATGTATATTTTGTTCTCACCTCTTGTACTTGCTTCTTAAACATATCTAATAAAGCCGGCTAAAGCGCCGGCTTTTTTTCATTCTCCTTTGATGATCTGAATTTGATACTGCCTGGCATACTGGATGTATTCTTCGGGCAAGTCGGCATCGGTAATGATGCAGTCGATGTCACTCAGCTTACAGTAAGTAGTCAAGCCGTAGCGGTTTATTTTCAACTGATCAATTAACAGAAATCTGTGCTGGCTGCGCTCGATAACCATTCGCTTCAGCTCGGTTTCAAGCGAAGAGGAATTGGTGACCCCGTTTGAAATGGAAATGCCGGTGGACGCCATAAACGCTTTCGTAATATTGTATGTTTTTAAAAGCTCCACATTTTGCGGACTCCCAAGGGCATTTGTTTTGCGCTCAAGCATACCGCCGATGACGATGACGGTTAAACGGTCAAATGGCAGTGCGCGCGTGATAAAAGCTAAATTGTTTGTCACGATGGTGATCTCTTTTTCGCAAATTCCCTCGAACATTTCCAGCGTCGTTGTGCCAGAATCGACAAAAATAATGTCCCCATCCTCGACAAAGCGCGCTGCGGCCAGCCCAATGGCTGTTTTGGCAGACTGATTGCGTACCTTTCGGGTTTGAAAGGACTCCAGTGTCTTCGGTTCTTTCGCTTTGACACCCCCGTATATTTTTGTGAACTCGCCGCTGTCAACAAGCTCCTGGACGTCACGGCGGATGGTATTTTTAGAGACTTGAAAAACAGAAACGAGTTCATCCAGGGCAACAGACTGGCGGCTCTCAATGTATTGTTTGATTTGGCTAATACGCTGTTCTTTAATCATGCGTTGTGCTCATCCTTTAAGCGTCTATTTTTCTTTAATACTATCAATATTTACTCGTTATATCATTACTTTTCCCTTTAAAGAAACATAACTTCATTTCTATGAGTATATTTTGATTAACTTTTGATATTATTTTAGTTAATTATTATTTACATGATGGATTTTTTGGCTTATTATGAGGATATGAAAAAGAAATAAAGGAGGAATTGAGATGACAAACATAGAAAAGTTGAAAAATTACATTAATGGTGAATGGGTGGACTCGGTGTCAGGTGGATTTGAAATGGTCGTCAACCCGGCAACCGGCGAAGAGATCGCACAGGTGCCATTGTCGTCAAAAGAGGATGTTCAACGGGCAGTTGAAGCAGCAGAGAAAGCGTTTCAATCCTGGTCGCAAACGGCTGTACCAAAGCGCGCCCGCATTCTGTTCAAGTACCAGCAGCTGCTCGTTGACAACTGGGAGGAGCTCGCGAAGTTAATCACGATTGAAAACGGCAAAAGCCTGTCGGAAGCAATGGGCGAAGTGCAGCGCGGCATTGAATGCGTCGAGTTTGCCGCCGGTGCGCCGACGCTCATGATGGGCAGCCAGCTTCCGGATATCGCGACGAACATTGAATCCGGCATGTACCGCTACCCGGTTGGCGTTGTTGGCGGGATCACCCCGTTCAACTTCCCGATGATGGTGCCATGCTGGATGTACCCGCTGGCGATTGCGTGCGGAAATACGTTCGTCATGAAGCCGTCCGAGCGTACGCCGTTACTTGCGGCGAAGCTTGTCGACTTGTTTAAAGAAGCCGGCCTTCCTGACGGCGTACTGAATATTGTCAACGGTGCGCATGACGTCGTAAACGGCTTGCTGGAGCACCCAGAAGTCAAAGCCATCTCCTTTGTCGGCTCCCAGCCGGTCGCCGAATATGTATACAAAACGGGTGCCGCCAACTTGAAACGCGTGCAGGCGCTTGCTGGCGCGAAAAACCACTCGATTGTGCTTTCTGATGCGAATCTGGATTTGGCGGCGAAGGAAGTAACGGCAGCGGCATTCGGCTCAGCGGGCGAGCGCTGCATGGCCGCAGCGGTTGTGGCAGTAGAAGACAGCATCGCCGATGAATTCATCGCCAAGCTGAAAGAATCAGCGGACAACATTAAAATCGGCAACGGTTTAGATGACGGCGTGTTCCTCGGCCCCATCATCCGCGAAGGGGCAAAAGAGCGGACGATCGGCTACATTGAAGCCGGCATCGAACAGGGCGCGACGCTTGTACGTGATGGACGTGAGGACGCAGCGGCGAAAGGCGACGGCTATTTCCTCGGCGCGACGATTTTCGATCACGTGACACAGGAAATGTCGATTTGGCAGGATGAAATTTTTGCGCCGGTTTTGTCGATTGTGCGTGTGAAGGATCTAGCAGAAGGCGTTCAAGTGGCCAACGAATCTACACTTGCAAACGGTGCTTGCCTGTATACAGACAGCGCAGCCGCTGTGCGTCAGTTCCGGGAAACGATTCATGCGGGCATGCTCGGCATTAACGTTGGCGTCCCAGCTCCAATGGCGTTCTTCCCATTCTCGGGCTACAAAAATTCATTTTACGGCGATCTGCATGCGAACGGCAAAGACGGCGTCGAATTTTATACACGCAAGAAAATGGTCACAGCACGGTATTTAAAATAAACGAAGAGGCGTGAGGAAGATGGCGTTAGTTTCAATGAAAGAAATGCTTCAAGAAGCGAAACAGGAAGGCTATGCGGTCGGTCAGTTTAATATGAACGGCTTGGAATTTGCTCAAGCGTTTTTGCTGGCGGCAGAAGAAGAACAGGCGCCGATTATTTTGGCTTCATCCGACCGGCTTGTTGATTACCTTGGCGGCTTTAAAACGGTTGCCGTGATGGTAAATGCATTAATGGAAGAGCTGAACATTACGGTTCCCGTCGCGCTGCATTTGGATCATGGCATGAGTGTGGACCGGTGCAAACAAGCCATTGATGCAGGCTACACGTCTGTCATGATTGATGGCTCACACAGCCCCATTGATGAAAACATTGCAATGACGAGGGAAGTTGTCACGTACGCGAAGGAAAAAGGGGTCAGTGTCGAAGCCGAAGTAGGAACCGTAGGCGGTCAGGAAGATGGCATGGTTGGCGGCATTCAATACGCGGATATCGACGAGTGTGTCCGGATCGTCGGCGAGACAGGCATTGATGCCCTTGCAGCGGCACTCGGCTCCGTTCACGGTCCATATCAAGGAGAGCCAAAGCTCGGATTCGACGAAATGAAAGAGATTTCAGAAAAAACAGCGGCTCCGCTCGTGTTGCACGGCGGATCGGGCATCCCGCTTCACCAGCTTCACCGGGCGATTGAACTCGGCCATGCCAAAGTCAACGTGAACACCGAAAACATTCAGGCATGGACCGCTTCTGTACGCAAAACCCTGGCAGATAATCCAGATGTGTATGAACCGCGTCTCATTCTGCTTCCAGCCATTGAAGCGGTGAAGGAAGCGGCCAAAACGAAGATGAAAGAGTTCAAAACGAGCGGCCGCGCATAATAAAAAAGACATTCAGGTGTACGATCTGAATGTCTTTTTTTAGTTACGAATCAATACTTAGTTTTAAAAAGTTGAAAGATATCATTTTTGGCTAAAATAAGGTATAATTAGATCATACAAAAGAGGTGATCAAATGAATCTTTGTCCGAAAGTGGAGAAAGCAATGCAGCTTTTAGGAAAGCGATGGACAGGTCTTGTCGTGAAGCAGCTGCTGGATGGACCGCAGCGCTTTTCTGAGATTAAAGCGGGCTTTCCGATCAGTGGAAAGCTGCTGACAGAGCGTTTAAAGGAGTTAGAAGATGAAGGCATTGTTACGCGAAAGGTGTATGCAGAAGTACCGGTTCGTGTTGAATATACGTTAACAGAAAAAGGACGGTCGCTGCGGCCTGTGATTGATGAAATTGAGCATTGGGCGCATGACTGGGTGGAAATTGAAGAGAAGGCCCAATAAATGTGACTTTTGACTCGTTTTAATGAGTAAAGGAGCGGGAATGGGACATGTAACATATTTAAAGGAGATACAGTATGTCCCGTGAACAGCAGGCATTGCTTGAAATGATGCAGGAAGTACACTCACATGGAGAGCAGCAGGAAACCGACTTGAATGCCCTCATGACTCTTATTACTGAAAAATTGGCGCCCGTGATGAAACCTGAGTAAGGCAGGAATCTATTTTCCTGCTTTTTGTTTTGTGAAAAAACAAGAGAACGTGTAAAATACAACTAGAAACTAAATCGGAATTATGTTGATTTAAGAAAGGCAGGTACGGATGAAAACAGAACTTTATATTATTGGCGGCTTTTTAGGAAGCGGAAAAACAACGCTATTGCTTCAATTACTGCAAAAGGAAAAACAGGCTGGAAGAAAAACAGCTGTTTTAATGAACGAAATCGGTTCACTTTCTGTGGATTCAGCGGTTCTCGGCGAAGATACAGCTGTGCGTGATATGCTCAACGGCTGCATTTGCTGCACGATTAAGGACGAAATTGAAGTAGAGCTGCTGACCCTCTATAAAGAGCACCGGCCAGATGTTATCTATATTGAAACAACAGGTGCCGCGCATCCGATGGAAGTGCTGGACGCCTGCACGTCGCCTTTGATTGCGATGCAAATTGACGTAAAAGGCATTTTGACACTTGTTGACTGCATACGCTGGCTGGAGCGGCAGCGTCTGCCAATCGCTCATCGAAAGCTTATGGAGGATCAAGCACGCTGGAGCGATGCTGTTGCTTTAACGAAAACCGATCTGGCCAGCAGCGAACAAGTGGAGCAAGTGAAAAAGGAAATCAGAGCATTAAATGAAAAAGTAGATCTCCGAACGATGGATTTCGGCAAAGTCGAGGGCGGCATTTTTTTTGGCGGCGGACAAAAAGCAGCAAGACAGCACCACGCACACCTTCATCTGCACGTTCGCACATTTGCGTATGAGTTCGTCAACCACGTACCGCGAGCCGCTTTTATCAAATGGGTGGAGCAGCTGCCGGATACCGTGCTTCGAATTAAAGGGTTTGTGAAATTTGAGGATTCTGGCGAGCGGCCGGAGCTGTTTCAATATGCCTATGGGGTACCGTTTTTTCAGCCGCAGCCGATGAAGCTTCCGACCGTGATCGTTGTGATTGGCGATGGATTGGATGAAGAACAGCTGAAAGGTCAATTAAACGCACTGGAAGGAATCTTTTAAACGCTGCTAACGCTGATAGATACAAAATAACGCCGGTAAAATGAAGTACCGGCTTTACATGTTGTTGAAAAAAGAACATGTCAATGAAAAGCAGGTGACTACTTCTCTTTTTCAACGCTACTATGCTTACGCGAACACGGTTCGGGCGGCTTCTGCAGGACTTCGCGTTCGGAGGGGCGGGCGGTGAGCTAACTTTTGTCGCTACGCTCCAAAAGTGGATCTCAC
>NZ_FTLX01000002.1 GCF_900156125.1 Domibacillus enclensis
GGACAGGCTGAAACAGCCGCGCTTTTTGGGCTGGTTCAGCGTTCGCCCCACCGGAAAGCGGAGCCGGCAGCCCGGAGCCCCTGAATGTTCTTTTTAGAAAAATAGCCTATTCCTTGCACTGAGAAAGGGAACAATCTTGAAAAAACAATAAGATTCACTTTACCCATTTTTTTTCATTTGAAATCGAAGAAGGCGCCGATTTTTTCGTCGACGGCGGCGGTTTCATGAAGGCCGCTGTGATCGATGGTTTTATCATACAGGACATCTGCGCGGTACTGGTCTTCTGGCACGATGCCTTTTAAGCTGAGCGCGCTTTGCAATGGGGTGACCTGATCACCGGTGCCGGCAATATTCAACACGTCCGTTTGGGATGGAAAGCGATTATGGTTCGCCGCAATCTTAGCGAGAGCCGGCGAGCCGGGCATGAGGTCATACACAGCAGGTCCGTGGTTTTGAGTAAACCAGCGTCCGCCTGAAACACCATTGAAGGGACTGCCGATCGTCACAAGCTGGCTGGTCACGGGATGAAGTGCCGGATCGTACAGCTCCTGCAAAAATTTCACCGACACGATGCCGCCCATCGAATGGCCGACGATTTTCACACGCTCCATGCCATAGTCGTTTTTCAGTACTTGCATGACCGCTGCCAGGGCGGTTGAGGTCGCGTCAAACGAGGAACGGTTATTTTCGAAAATCACCTGAATAAGCGCCGGACGTTCAGAAGAAAAGGGTTCTTCTCTAACAAGAAGCTTGCCTGTCCGCGTCACATTCATGGTCAGCGCCCGTTCGCCCCAGCCGCGCTCCTCAAACCGGGCAATCATCGTACTGAAGGACCGCGCTGTACCTTTAAAGCCGTGAACGAACAGGACAGGATCTTTATATTGATTGCCGGATTCGACATAGTCACTTTTTTCCAGGGTCAAAAAGCTTATATATACACAAAAGGCAGCGACGATTAATAAGACATATTTCCTCAAGGCCTGTCGTTCCTCTCCGTTACAAGTAGTCCTTTTATTATACGAAATTTGGACAAAAAGATACATACCGGGATATAATGGAAATCGAAAGGAGGCGGTTTCATTGAAGGAGCTTGTTGGCACGTGCGCTGTATGCGGAAAAGACATTTACTGCATGGATGGCTTTTTAAATGGCGTAAAAGAAAATGGAGAACTGCTTTGTTTTCCGTGTGCAGACGAAAGCGAATGAATCGTTTTTATTCGCTTTCATCCTGCCGAATGTAATCCTGGAAATGCTCTTCTGCCTCCGCTGCGTCATACGTGCTGAATAAGCGGTAATCCTCGGAATCAAGTACCCGGTAATGACTGCTGATCACATTTTGCTGCAGCCGGAATCCATTCTGCTGATCAACGTCACGCCACCATAAGTGACCGCCCGTCGTTTTGTCCCGGGACGAGCGGGTAATGGTATCGTGGGCCGTTAACTCCACCATTTCAACCGGGTCGCCACCGAGTGCAGACTGAAGTGTGTCGCTGTTGCGGAATATCGCACAAACAGCAGCGGTCGTTGTCCATCCTGCAGATATCCGTCCTTTTTCAATTTGCACGAGTGTTTTTTTGGACAGCCCGATCACTTCAGCCATTTTCTCCTGCGTATAATTCCGTTCGGTTCTCACTAATTTTAATTTTACAGACACCAGGTTAATCAGCTGCTCTTTATTCAACCGGATCACTCCTTTAGAGTAAGATTACACGAATTTTACGTATTTGGAAAGACGAGGACGTATCCATCCTCCAATCCTTTTTCTACGGCGCAATTATGGATCATATGGCGCAATAAGGTGATAATTGCGCCCAAATCCATTTATTTGCGCCGTCACAACGTCACAATGAAAAACCGAACGACTGCACATCCGCAGATCGTTCGGTTATGTAACGTTTGTGTAAAGTTACTCGATTTCTTTTCCGGCAGCTTCGCGAATTTCGGTCCGTTTCTGATAAAGATTGGACAGGATTGTTTTCACAACAGCGTAAAACGGAATCGCGAGGATAACTCCCCAGATACCGGCGATGTTGCCGGCAGCTAGAATGACAGTAATGACCGTCAGCGGGTGAATATCAAGCGCCTTGCCCATGACGTTTGGCGAGATAAAATTGCTTTCAATCTGCTGGGCGACGAGCATGATAATAGCCACATACAAGGCCATTTGAGGCTCCTGCAGCAGGGCAATAAACATGGCCGGCACGACAGCGATATACGGGCCGAGAAAAGGAATGACATTCGTGAACATCCCGAACAGGGCAAGAAGCAATGCGTAGTCAAGGCCAATAATCAAATAGCCAATCAACAGCATCAGACCGACAAGAAAGCTGACTAACAGCTGCCCTTGAATGTAAGAGCGAAGTGTCACATCCAGATCATGAAGCGTTTTGCGCATCCATGTTTTGCGTTCACCGCTGAAAAAACCAGCAACAAATGGAGCGAATTTTTCATGGTCCTTCAGCATGTAGACAAGGAAAAACGGAGCTAAAATCAGTAAAAACAGTCCTTGTACAAAGCCCTGCAAGAACGACAGCAGCCAGGTACCGAAGCCGACAGCCCAGTCGTTGACATTATTCGATACATTGCTGATCGCACTTTCAACAGAATCCTGTGCCTGCGGCGGAAGATCATCACGGTGGCTGAGTAAATAATCAAACCACTTTTCACCTTCCTCGATCATCTCAGGTGTGTTTTTCGCCAGAGAAGCCGATTGTTCCCCGATCACTGGACCGATCATCGCATAAATAAGCCAAAAAACGAAAATAACGACGGCAAGCACCGATGTTATCGACGCCCAGCGGGGGAATTTTTTTGATTCAAGCCAGTGCAAAAGCGGTCTTGTTAAATAAAAAAGCACACCGCCAATTAACAGAGGCAGAAAGATCGTTTTGGCAATAATAACAATGGGTTGAAATACTTCGTGTATTTCCTGAAACATAAAAATAATGAGCATGGCCAGCAAGATGCCGATGCCTGCCTGGAACCAGAGCTTGTTTGTCAAAGAGACACGTCCTTTCTATGTGTAACATATTATCTGTACCCGATTATACGAAAAAAAAGCCGGGAAGTTCCGGCTTTTTAAAAATAAAGATGGGCAATGCCCGCGATAATCGGCAAAGAAATAAGTGTGCGGATAATAAAAATGATAAATAAGTCTTTAAATGAAACGGGAATTTTGGTTCCGAGCAGCAGACCGCCAACCTCAGACATATAAATCAGCTGAGAGACCGACAAAGCCGCAATGACAAAGCGTGTCAGTTCACTTGGAATGCTCTCTCCTAAAATCGCCGGCAAAAACATATCGGCGAACCCGATCATAATTGTCTCGGATGCTTCCTTCGCGTATGGAATATTCAGCAGCTCAAGAAGCGGAATAAACGGCAGACCGAGCCATTGGAACAAAGGTGTTGTTTCGGCGATGATAAGTGCCAGTGTGCCAAGCGCCATGACGATCGGAATCACGCCGAGCCACATATCGAGTACATTTTTCACACCATCTGCAGCTGTTTCTGAGAAGCGGTTGCGTCCCGCCCGCTTCACCGCCTGCTCATATCCGTATGAAAAGGACGAGTAGCCGGCGGGAATCGCTTCGTCATCCGAACTGCGCGGCATTTCATTGATAAAGGTATCCGGCTTTCCAGAAAGCGGCGGAATGCGCGGCATAATGAGTGCACAGGCAATACCGGCTAAAATAACGGTTAAATAGAATGGAATAAAGTACTCTTCCAGTCCAACCTGTCCAATGACCACAAGGCAGAATGTAATCGACACAACGGAAAACATCGTCCCGATAATAGCGGCTTCTTTTTTCGTATAAAAGCCTTCTTCGTACTGCTTGCTCGTCAGCAGAACACCGATCGTTCCGTCGCCAAGCCACGAAGCAAGTGCGTCAATAGAAGAGCGTCCCGGCAGCAAAAACAGCGGACGCATGACCTTTGTCAAGGAGTAGCCGACAAATTCAAGCAAGCCGAAGTTCAGCAGAAGGGGAAGCAGCAGACCGGCAAACAAAAACACGGAAAACAGCACCGGCAGCAGGCTGAATAGCAGCGTACCGCCTGTTGCGTCAGACCAGATGGCCTCCGGTCCAAGCTGGAAAAACGTCATGACCGCAAAAATGGCTCCAAGCACACGGATAATCGTCCAAAAAAGGGACACATCAAACAGCGCAGATAAAAAAGCAGAATGGCGGACAAAGCCAGGACGAATGCCTTTGATCAGTAATGTAAAAAGAGCAGCGAGTACGATCAGGGCAGTCATGATCCCCGGAATCGCTTCACCGACAGCGTCCTGGAGAGCACCGGACAGCACCGCGATTGGAATGGTCATCCCATCTTCCACAGGCACAGGCGTCATAAACAATAAAACTCCTAAAATAGACGGAATGATGAACCGCCAGGAGGAATTGGATGTTTGCATATATAGAATCCTTTCTTTTGTATAAATATTCAACATACGCACAGTTTAATTCATTCATTCCCGAAATGCTATGCTTTCACACATAGTCATAAAATACAGAATTTTGATTGCGCTTACAACCCTTATGGCTTAACATCCCAGCATTTTTCCGGATTCCGAACTATTTTCATGTTAAAATAGGAGGGGACTAAATAAAAACGAGAAGGTGACTCGAATGATTACAAGCATTGCAACAGATATGGACGGGACGCTGCTTAATGGAAAAATGGAAGTAAGCGAAGCGAACCGTGCCGCCATTAAAAAAGCGCAGGAACTTGGCATCGAAGTCATTGTGGCAACCGGAAGATCTTACAAAGAGGCACGATTTGCGCTCGATGGAACAGGCATTGACTGTCCGGTCATTGCGGTGAACGGAGCGGAGGTGCGCAGCGCAGAAGGCGAAATTCTGCAGTTTACCGCTCTCGACGACGATCTGGCATACGATTTATACCGCCGCTTAAAGGATGTAGGCGTCTATTTTGAAGTGTATACAAACCAGGCTACTTACACGGACAATGCACAAAAAGCGGTTGAGCTGCTGATTGATATTGTGATGTCTGCTCATCCGGAAACAAAGGAAGAAGATATTCGTGACCGGGCGCGCCTTCGCATCGAACAGGGCCTTGTGAAGCAGGTGGATGATTATGAAGAAATTATTCGCGATACGAACCAGCACATTTATAAATTTTTCGTGTTTTCTACTGATTACGATCTTTTGCAAAAAGCGGCAGACCGTTTGGAAGGAATGGCGGGTGTGGCGGTCAGCTCATCCGGAAATGAGAACCTGGAAGTCACGAACGACCAGGCTCAAAAAGGCATCACCCTTGAAAACTACCTGGCGTCAAAGGGCTTGTCTATGACGGACGCACTGGCGGTTGGCGACAATTATAACGATATCTCGATGCTTGAGCGCGTCGGCTATTCCTACGCAATGGGCAATGCAGATGCCAACATTAAAAAAGCTGCGCGCTTTGAAACAGCGAAAAATGATGACAGCGGTGTGGCCAAGGCAATAGAAGATGCACTGGAACGAAGCATGGTGAAATGATACAATAATTCTTAAAATTCGCAATTAGAAGGAGAATTCGCTTTGTCAAAAGTATCAGTAGAAGAAATCGTCGTGGCGAACCAGGTGCTTAAAGACGTGGTCGTCAAAACGCCGCTTCAAAAAAATGAAATTTTATCTGCTCGTTATGATTGCAACGTATATGTAAAGCGTGAAGATTTACAAATTGTCCGCTCCTTTAAGCTGCGCGGTGCATACAACTTTATCCGCAGTTTGACGGCAGAAGAGCGGGCGAAGGGAGTCGTATGTGCGAGTGCTGGAAATCACGCACAGGGCGTGGCGTATTCGTGCCTGGCGCTCGGCATTGAAGGGAAAATCTTTATGCCATCGACAACACCGCGTCAAAAGGTGTCGCAGGTGAAACGATTCGGCGGCGATAAAGTATCTGTTGTTCTAACGGGCGATACGTTTGATGATTCGTACACAGCGGCAATGGAATACTGCACAGCGGAAGAGAAAATGTTTGTTCACCCGTTTGACGACTACCGGACGATTGCCGGACAGGGCACAGTAGCGGTGGAAATTTTAAACGATATGCTGGCGCCGATTGACTACATGTTTTGTTCGATTGGCGGCGGCGGTCTTGCGGCAGGTGTCGGCTCCTATTTAAAAGGCATCAGCCCGTCAACGAAGCTGATCGGGGTAGAGCCAGCCGGTGCGGCCGGAATGAAGGCGTCCCTCACCAATGAGCAGGTGACGCGTCTTGACACGATCGACCCGTTTGTCGACGGAGCAGCGGTCAAGCAAGTGGGTGACATTACGATGGATATCTGCATGGACGTGCTGGACGGCATTTCCGTTATCCCGGAAGGCAAGGTGTGCACAACGATTCTTCAGCTTTACAATGAAAATGCGATTGTGGCCGAGCCAGCCGGTGCGTTATCGGTGGCGGCACTTGATTTTTACAAGGACGAAATTAAAGGGAAAAATGTCGTTTGCGTGATCAGCGGCGGCAACAACGACATCGAACGCATGCAGGAAATCAAAGAGCGTTCGCTTATTTATGAAGGACTGAAGCATTACTTCATCGTCACCTTCCCGCAGCGTGCCGGCGCACTTCGGAAGTTCATGGACCAGGTGCTGGGCGAGCAGGATGACATTACCCGCTTTGAATACACGAAACGGACAAACCGTGATGAAGGACCGGTGCTGGTTGGCATCGAGCTGAAGTACAAGGAAGATTACGAGCCGCTCGTGAGACGGATGAAAGAAAACGGCTTCCCGTATATGGAAATTAACAACGATCCACTGTTATTTAACTTGTTAATTTAACAAATGTGCCCGGCCTGCAAAAGCAGGCGGGCTTTTTTTCATTGTTCTAACGCTAATATAGGCGAACAAGCGCCGGAAAAAGCTGTCTAACGCCGGTATATACGAATAAGCGCTGGTAAAAGTCCCCTTAACGCCGATATATACATATTCCGGCGTTAGAGGAAAGCATATCAGCGCTCTGGCAAATATACCGGCGATCGCCATCGGATAAAACAGCAAAAAAAACTAACCTGCATGTGCAGGTCAGTTTTTTATGTGACTCACTTTATCTTTTTCATCAAACGTATACGTCCAGAAATGCTCGTAGTTGAAGCGGTCGTGCAGCTCGCTTCCTTCCGATGCCACGCCGGACTCGAGTTCCTTGAGCATCCAGATCGTTTGCGAAATATGAGCTTTCATCGCGTTCATCTTTTTCTCATACACATGCTGAATGTCGTAACGAATGTCCGCTTCGCCGATTTCCTCCAGCGTATTGTTCGCAAACGCTACACAATGCAGCTTCGGCCGTTTGTCCGGCGCCATCGCCCGCACTGCGCGCACAACGGCACGTGCCGTCGCTTCATGATCCGGGTGAACAGAGTAGCCAGGGTAGAAGGAGATGATAAGAGAAGGATTCAGCTCCGTAATAAGGTCTGTGACAAGATCCATCATCTTCTGATCCTCTTCAAACTCAAGCGTCTTATCCCGAAGGCCCATCATACGTAAATCCTGAATGCCGATCGCTTCCGCCGCTTTTTGAAGCTCTGCCTTGCGAATGTCCGGCAAGGATTCCCGAGTCGCAAACGGAGGGTTGCCAAGGTTGCGTCCCATTTCGCCGAGCGTTAAGCAAGCATACGTAACCGGCGTTTTGCGCTCGGTGTGAACGGCAATGGTGCCGGAAACACCAAACGCTTCATCATCCGGATGTGGAAAAATAACGAGTACATGGCGTTCCTGTTCGATTTCCATTGTTTCAGTCATTCAAGCTCCTCCTTACTTAAACGGCGTTTTGCCCATTTCGAGCGCCACTGCCAGCTTTCCGTCAAAATCGTGGCCCGCTAAAAGCAAATGGCCTTCTTCGTCAAACCCGTAATGCGTCAGCCCTTCTGCATACACCCAGCCGATCGCAAGCTTTAACCCGACGCGAAACGGTCCGTCACCGACAATTTTGCCGTGCTCATACGTTAGCTTCGCATTGCGGATATAAGCCCCTGCTGAAAAGAATTTTTCATTAAAATGAGAGGCATAGGCGCCATTTGTTGTTTCCATATGAAGATAAATTTCTTCATCGGCAAACTTATTAATAAGCTCCTGCACCTTTTCCGGTAATATCGGTTCCATGCTTGTTGGCCTCCAGTCCACTTTGTCATTTCATTATTGTACTAAAAAATGATTCGGATAGCGAAAATCTAGCTTTTTCAGTATGATGTAAAGAGTGACTTATTTTTAAAGATAGAGGTGGTACATATGCTGAAAACGATTATTCAAGAGCGGCGGTCGATTAAAAAGTTTAATGGACAGCCGGTCGCAGCTGCCGATGTGACAGCGGTGCTTGAGGATGCGGCATGGGCGCCGAATCACGGCAACCGCGAGCCGTGGCGCTTTGTTGTCGCGGCAGAAAACGGCTTAACAGCCATTCGTGAAACGTTAAAGGAGTGCACAATTCCGAAGTGGAACACCCTTTCACCGGAAGAGCTGGAGCAGAAAACGGCTGGCTTCAAGCTGCCAGGTGCCTTTGTATTTGTTGTTGTTCCAGAAGATCCACGTCAAAAAGAGCGGCTTGAGGACTTTTCAGCGGCAAGTGCGCTCATTCAAAACGCACAGCTGCTTGCGTGGGAAAAAGGCATCGGCACGTGCTGGAAAACGCCGCCATGGATTGATGCGCCTAAATTCCGCCAGGCACTGGGTGTATTGCCGGGCGAGCGCATTTTAGCAATGGTTCAGTTCGGTTATTATGATGAATTGCCAAAAGCAAAAGCACGCACGCCAATTTCTGAAAAAATTACGTATTTCAGCTGAAAAAAAACCGGACGCACATTTAAGCGTCCGGCTTTTCTTATTTTAAGTTGTAGGCGCCGTGCATAACAGGGCCAACGTATTCGTTCAGCTTCCAGCCATGCTTGATTGCTGCGTTCACGAACTCTTTTGCGTTGTGAACCGCTTCTTTTACATCCTGCCCGTTCGCAAGGTTCGCCGTAATTGCCGCCGCAAACGTACAGCCGGCTCCATGATTGTAAGACGTATCATGCTTTTCTCCTTCAAGCAAAATAAACTCTTCGCCATCATAGAAAAGATCCACCGCTTTATCGCTGTCGAGCTGCTTGCCGCCTTTGATCACGACATTCTTCGCCCCGCGCTCATGAATACTCTCCGCCGCTTCTTTCATATCGTCCACTGTGCGGATCGGGCCGACACCGGATAATTGCCACGCTTCGAATAAATTCGGCGTGACAACTGTTGCCAGTGGCAGAAGCAGGTCGCGTGTGGCTTCGGCAGCTTCGGGATTTAACACTTCATCTTCACCCTTGCACACCATCACCGGATCAATGACAACTTTGCCGATGCCATTTGATTTAATCGAGGCAGCAGCTGTTTGGATGATCTCCGGCGTTGCCAGCATGCCAGTTTTTAGCGCGTCGATGCCTGTGGACATTGCTGTTTTCAGCTGCGCTTCCAATGCATCAATTGCCAGTGGATAAACACCGTGGCTCCAGCCATTATCCGGGTCCATCGTGACAATCGTCGTCAATGCGGTCATGCCATATGTGCCGTGCTCCTGGAATGTCTTTAAATCGGCTTGAATACCCGCACCGCCGCTTGTATCCGAGCCCGCAATCGTTAACGTCTTTTTCATCATTGCAATTCCTCCTCTTTCTACACTCCCTCTAGTTTAAAAAACTATCCGAAAATGTACAAGGAAAAAAGCCCTCTGTTAAAGGGCTGTGTTGTTCGTACGGTCATTTGTTGTCCGGTGCTTGTCATGGCTTTTATCGGCTGCTTCGTTTGTGGCCACAACCAGGATGTGCCCCCGGTCAAGCTCCTCTTCGTACTCAGCCGCTTCGGGCTCGTCCATGCCGAGTCCGCGGAATTTGGAACGAAGCTCGTCGCCGCGTCCTTTGAACATGTTGCCGATGGACTCATACAAGCCCTGCTCCTTGAAGCCGACTTCGCCTGTATCGGTGGCATTCGTCAGCTGTTCAGATTCGTTTTTATTATGGGCGAAAATGTAAATATCTTCTTTCACAAAACCATCCTGGGCAAAGGCATTAACGACGCTCACTGCTTCTTCCTGGCTTTTTACTACTTTAACTGTATACATAGGAGCCTCCTCATGTCTTTTTCATTGTCTAGGATTGATTTACCCGCTTGATTTGTTTTTAAACAGGGAAGGATTCCTTTATAATGGGGGAAGAGGTGAAGCGAATGACAAAGAATATTCTATCAAACGACTGGGCGCCGCTTCTTGAAGATGAATTCGAGAAACCGTACTATCAAGCGCTCCGCTCGTTTTTAAAAGAAGAATACAAAACGCAAATGATTCATCCTGATATGAACGATATTTTCAATGCGCTGCATTACACGCCGTATGATAACGTAAAAGTTGTCATTCTTGGGCAGGACCCGTACCACGGACCGAATCAAGCGCATGGCCTGAGCTTTTCTGTGCAGCCGGGCATCACACCGCCGCCGTCACTCCGCAACATGTATAAGGAATTAAAGGAGGATACCGGCTGCGAGATCCCACATCACGGCTATTTGAAGCAATGGGCGGATGAAGGCGTGCTGCTGCTGAATACAGTGTTAACCGTTCGAGATGGACAAGCTCACTCACACCGCGGAAAAGGCTGGGAGACATTTACAGACCGTGTTATTCAATTGATCAGCGACCGTGACAAGCCGGCTGTGTTCATTTTATGGGGAAGGCCGGCCCAGACGAAAAAAACGCTTATTAATGTGGATAAACACGTCATTATTGAGTCCCCGCATCCAAGCCCGCTTTCCGCTTCAAGAGGATTTTTTGGCAGCCGTCCATTTTCAAAAGCAAATGACGCGTTAATCGCAATGGGCGACGAGCCCATTAATTGGTGTCTTCATTCAAACTAGTGGACTGTTTCACGTGAAACATTTAGAAAAGGGAAGTGGTTAAAACGGAGCCGAATTGTATGAAATGCCGGCACTTTTACGTGACGTGGGATCCGAAAGCCCCGCGCGGCTGCCGTGCATATGGATTTAAAACAAAGCAGGTGCCATCCGTTGTGGTCAAGCGATCATCCGGTCATCCCTGCTTTCAATTTTCTTTGAAAGCAGGTGAGAAAAAATGAATGTATCCCGTGAAAAAGTGCTTCAAAAAATGGAGCAGGAAATCGCCTCCGCACGACGGGCCGCCCCAGAGGAAGCGGAGCGGCATATTTACGCCATTAAATCGATGTGTGATTTATTGATGGGCATGGAAACAGCGGCGCCTGCTTCAAAAGCAGCACCGGCACCGGCCGTTATGGCACCACAGGTTCAGCAGCCGGTCCAGACAGTCGGCCAGGCAGAACGCATTTCAACAGGGGACGGATCCAATGGAGATTCTATATTCGATTTTTAAAGGAGAAGGAAAATGAAATTATTTATTATTTTAGGAGCCATTAACGCTTTTTTGGCGGTCGCACTAGGCGCATTTGGCTCACATGGGCTTGAAGGAAAGGTCGAAGCGAAATATTTAGATATTTGGAAAACAGCCGTGCAGTACCAGATGTTCCATGCACTCGGCTTACTGGTTATCGGCTTTTTAATGGCACAGTTTCCGGAGGCTGCCTCGTTCAAGTGGGCAGGCTGGCTCATGTTTGCCGGCATCATCTTTTTCTCAGGAAGCTTATTCGTCCTCGTTCTGACCGCGGTCAGCAAGCTCGGTGCGATCACGCCAATCGGCGGCGTCCTGTTTCTTGCCGCATGGGTCCTCGTCATTGTTGGCGCTGTAAAGCATATTCAGTCATAATGCAGCGAGGTATGCGAAGAGAATGGATGCCATTTTAAACAGATGATGGTTCCAGTCTGAAAATAGAAGAGTCCAAACAGAAGAAAAGCCGAGTGATCATGCGAAATTCGCAGTCAGTCGGCTTTTCTTTATCTTGCTCCGATAAAAATTCGGGAAAAAGCACCAGTACTCTCTTGCCTAAATTGTATGTCAACAATATGAAAAGACCCGCTGCCCACATCCGCAGGGGCATTATATGTATGATTCATACACGGTTACGTTATTACCTCTTAATTCTAAAATAAGATAATCATTGTGATCTTTTTTGAAATAAAAATAAGATGCCTCGCTATTTACTTCTTTTATCAAGTCATCAATCCAAGGTGGAAGGTCTTTTTTCTTTTCTTCAAATTCTTTGCCGGTCATCCATGAATTGGAGAGGTTTTTGATCGATTGAAGGTCAGTCGATTTCTCGTAGTACAATTCTGTAATTGTCTCGCCGTCTCCATGAGCGAATCGTTCATTTTTGATTGTAGTTTCTTGATCTGGATCAGGTATGGTGAGGCCCCAATTGGTTTTAATCGATTCTGCATACGTCAGAGAAGTGTCTGGGAAAAAGCGTTCAGGGGAAAAAATGAATGTACCTATAATCAAAAGAATCACTGCACTGAACGTTGAAAAAAGAAAAGGGCGCCATTTTTTCATACGCATGGAGTTAAACCCCCTTTAAAAAACGGTTTGTTAGAATTCATTATATAACAAAAATTGGTATGCGTCTCGGGTAGAGGGAAAAGTGAAAGTGGAAAGAATGAGGGAAAACAGAAATCATTCAACAACCTTTTTCATTAAAAGGCTAGGAAGTCCTATTTATCGCTGATATAAAAGGGTCTATCACCGGTATATTCACGATACCGGTGATAGATCATGCTGTTGAGATCCGGCTTTGGCGCGGCAGCGACAAAGACCAGCTCACCGCCTGCTTTTTCGATGCGCGGAGCTGGCAGCCCGCAGCCCCTGAATGTTCTTTTTTAGAAAGACAACCGATTTCTGGCACTAAAAAAGGAAGGGACTTTTAAAAAAACATCAAAACTTTCTTGATGCGTTTGTTTTTCAACACTATGGTCTATCACCGGTATATCCACGATACCGGCGCTCACCCTTGCTATTGTACAAATAGCATTATCATTATTGGTTGTTGTACGGATATTCGTAGGCGATTTCTCCATCGAACGTGGCATAATCCAGATAAAGAAGCGGGATCAGGTAGCGGTGGCCGGTGGAAGGGTGGCTCAGGATTAAATGGTCCCGTCCGGCGGCTTCAATTCGGCCGCGGAATACTTTGGCGTTCCATTCCTTGTTGTTTTCAAATGTCGTATACACGGTGACCATTTTGCCGCGGTTTAAGCGGAAGATGTTTTCGATATACGATTCTTCCATTGGCGGCGCTGCCTGCTGTGCGCCTGGTGTCATTCCAGGGGGCATGCCTTGATTCATATTCCCTGGAGCGGGCATGTACTGAAATGGATTCATGTTAACGCGCCTCCTTTTTTAATAAACAGATGGACAAGCAGAACGGAGCGGACTGAAAAAGCAATGCGCCTTGAACCGGCCTGTGTTCGGCTGGTTGTACCAGGTGGCAGGACAGGCACCCGCCGGCTCAAAAAACCAGAGGGCGTTGGATGCCGGATGATACCGGCCGCCATTCAGTGCTTTTCTGGCCAGATCGATTTCCTTTTGGCGGGCACTTTGATAAAAATAGCCCTTTTGTGTTGCTTCAAACCCGCCCGGCGACTGAAACACCATCTGGCGGATCGTGCGGATATCTTTAAAATCAAGGCAGTCTGCACGGGCCCGATTGACACCGACGTTGCCGACCATCAGCATGCCGAGCGGCCCTTCACCCTCCGCCTCCGCACGCATGAGCCGAGCCAGGAGCTTTACATCTTCTTCCGTATGAGCGACAACAGCCACATCAACACCTCCCGTTTTACCTTATGCCCACACGGAAGGTTTGGTGACAACACAAAAAAGGCAGTGCCCGGTGGACACTGCCTTTTTCTTAATTTACATGCATCATCTGGTCGAACTTCTCGTCGGTTAAAAGGTGGCCGACAAAAAACGAACCGAATTCGCCATAGCGCGCGCTTACTTCATCGAAGCGCATTTCATAAATTAATTTTTTAAATTGAAGCACGTCATCCGCGTATAGCGTGACGCCCCACTCGTAATCATCAAAGCCGACAGAACCGGTAATGATCTGTTTAACGAGACCCGCATACTGGCGGCCGATCATGCCGTGGCTGCGCATTAGGCTGCCGCGCTCTTTCATCGGCAGCATGTACCAGTTGTCGTTGCCGTCGCGGCGCTTATCCATCGGGTAGAAGCAGACGTATTCGGACTTTGGAAGCTCCGGATACAAACGCGCCCGGATTTGCGGGTTTGCGTATGGATCTTCATCAGAAGACAAGTAATTGCTCAGCTCCACAACAGAGACGTACGAATACGCCGGAATCGTGAATTCAGCAATCTTCAGCTTGTTAAATTCTGTTTCAATGACATTCAGCTCCGCCATTGTCGGGCGTAAAATCATCAGCATGAAATCGGCTTTTTGGCCAATCACACTGTAGAAAGAATGGCTGCCGGCTTTGATTTCCTGCGTGGCTTCTAATTTAAACAAAAACTTGCGGAATTCGGCAATAGCGCTTTCCCGCTCGTTACTCGACAGCATTTTCCACGATGCCCAGTCAATCGACCGGAAGTCATGCAGGCAGTACCAGCCATCAAGCGTTTTCGCTGCTTCACTCATGCTCTTCACTCCTATGTAGTTATAGTCTTCTTTACTATATCATATTGAAGAAAAAAAAGGCTTGAACCGATTCCACAGGAGGGCTACATTAAAAGGAGACTATTTTGTGAAGGGGACGTTAAAACATGGATCAATCAGAATCGATCCTGCGCCGTCCGGTCTGGCGGTTTATCGATCAATCCGCTTATGGTCCGGGGTTCAACCCGATTCATTCGTTTGCGACAGACGATGCGCTGGCAACAGCAATTGGGGCAGGGGAAAGTCCAGCTACGGTCCGGGCGTGGGTGCACCATGACACCGTCGTGCTCGGCATCCAGGATACGAAGCTTCCTTATCTAAAAGAAGGGGTGCGCGTTTTGGAGGATGAGGGCTATAAAGTCATCGTCCGGAATTCAGGCGGGCTCGCGGTGATGCTGGATGAAGGCATTTTAAACCTGTCCCTCATCGTGCCGGACACAGAAAAAGGCATCGACATTGACCGCGGATACGAAGCGATGTATGCACTAATCTGCCACATGTTCCCCGAAGTCAGGATCGACGCCTATGAAATTATTGGATCGTACTGTCCGGGAAGCTATGACCTTAGCATTGGCGGGAAAAAATTCGCCGGGATTTCGCAGCGGCGCTTGAAAAAAGGCGTTGCGGTTCAAATTTACTTGTGCGTCAACGGCAGCGGCTCTGAGCGTGCAGCCGACATCCGCTCGTTTTACGAAGCAGCCAAACAGCAGGCAGACACGAAGTGGGTCTATCCTGATATTGAACCGGACGTGATGGCTTCTTTAGCTGAGCTGACAGGCGAACCGTTATTGGTCCAGGACGTCATCATCCGTTTTTTAACGTCATTAAAGGAGCTTGGCGGGCCGCTTGAAGGCGGGTCTATGACGGCTTACGAAGCGGACGTATTCGACCACTACTTGCAGCGGGTAGTTGAGCGAAACGACAAAGCGCTGGCTTGATGCTACTCCGCTACTTTTTCTAGATTTCCATTTTGCTCCATCTTAAAGGTGACAGCCGGTGCTTCGTCATCATCGAGAGCTACAAACTTGCGGGCGCGATTCATGATTTTCATTAATGTTTCATAGTCTTCCTGCATGACTTCTGAAGACTGCTCGATTTTGTCCAGGCGCTGCTGAAGCTGCTCGTTTTCGGTCCGGAGCCGCTCATTTTCGGCTTTGAGTGAATCAACAGCATCCAAACCCTGCAGATACCCAATCACATCGGCCATTGTCAGTCCGGACGGAGCGGCAGGTGTATACAGCACTCCTTTCTCAATCGTCCGGCTGCGCTGCTTCCGCTGTTTTTTAGCGAGGCTGAGCGCTTTTTCATATTGGGTCCGTACAACGGCATTCCAGCGGAAACCGCAGGCGGCAGACGTCCGGTTTAAGAGATCGCCAACTTCCTCAAATGCGTTTAATTGGGTGCTGCCTTCCCGAACGTGACGAAGAACCGTTTCAGCTAAAAGCAAATCATTTTCTTCCGACCAGGCATCTTGTCGAACTTTCATGTGATCATCTCTCCTTATGAAAATAGTGTGTGTGAACAGGATTGCCAGAGTACGGGCGTTTTATACGCCGTCAGCTTGCAAACACGCATGTTTCCATGTAAAATATCGTGATGAATGAAACGGAAAGGATGTTTGACATGGCGAATGAGTTCCGTGTGTGCGATGACTGCCAGGCAGTCAATCTGAAAACATTAATTCCAAAGCTTGAGAAGATCGATCCGGACGCGGTGATTGACGTAAAGTGCCAATCCTACTGCGGACCTGGCCGCAAGAAGACATTTGCCTTTGTCAACAACCGGCCGGTGGCAGCGTTAACAGAAGACGAGCTTATGGAAAAGATAGAGAAAAAACTAAAGTCATAATGCAAAGCACCTTTGCTTTTTCAGAAGGTGTTTTTTTCTGTTTGCTAGCAGTATATGCATCAACCAGTGCGAATTTTCCCATAATGATTGATTTTTCCGTTATAATGGACAAAAAAAGGAACGGGAGGCGCATATGTGAGCTACGCGAAGCAGAAGTTGAAGGAAGAGAAAGTGTTTAAAGATCCGGTCCACCGGTATGTCCACGTGCGCGATGTGGTTATCTGGGATTTGATCGGCACAAAAGAATTTCAGCGGCTGCGGCGGATTCGCCAGCTCGGTACGACGTACTTCACGTTTCACGGGGCGGAGCACAGCCGGTTTAATCATTCTCTCGGTGTCTATGAAATTGTCCGCCGCATTGTCGACGATATATTCAGAGGGCGTCCCGAGTGGAATGCGGAGGAGCGGCTGGTCAGTCTTTGTGCCGCGCTTCTTCACGACGTCGGGCATGGTCCATTTTCACATTCGTTTGAAAAGGTGTTCGGACTGGATCATGAAGAATACACGAAACGAATTATTCTCGGGGATACGGACATTCACCGGGTACTGTCCAAGGTCAGCGAGGATTTTCCGGAACAGGTAGCGGCAGTCATTAATAAAACGTATCCGAATAAACTGGTCGTAAGCTTGATTTCTAGCCAGATTGATGCGGACCGGATGGATTATCTTCAACGTGACGCGTACTATACAGGTGTGAGCTACGGCCACTTTGATATGGAGCGCATTCTCCGGGTCATCCGTCCGCGTGAGGAGCAGGCGGTATTCAAGTTAAGCGGCATGCATGCGGTGGAAGACTATATTATGAGCCGCTATCAGATGTACTGGCAGATTTATTTCCACCCTGTGACGCGGAGTGCCGAGGTGCTGCTGTCGAAAACGCTGCACCGGGCAAAAGAGCTGTATGAAAAGGGCTATTCCTTCCGTCAGGAGCCGGTTCACTTTACCTCTTTGTTTGAAGGAGACTGCTCGCTTGAGGAATATGTAAACCTGGATGAATCGGTTGTTATGTTTTATTTTCATGTCTGGCAGGAAGAAGAAGATGTGATTTTAAAAGACTTATGTACGCGGTTTATGAACCGGAATCTGTTTAAATATGTGGAGTTCGACCCGGCAGCCGAGCAGGAAAAGTATGCCGAGCTGGAAGAATTGTTCCGGAAAGCAGACATTGATCCGGCCTACTACCTGGTCCATGACTCATCGTCTGACCTGCCGTACGATTTTTACCGGCCGGGCATTGAATCGGAGCGCCAGCCGATTTATTTGTTAATGAAGGACGACGAAACGCTGCAGGAGCTCTCGGGGCGGTCCGACATTGTCGAAGCGATTTCCGGCAAGCGGCGGACCGATCATAAATTGTACTTCCCGGTGGATGTACTTCGTGATGAATCCTCCCATCGGACTGTGAAGCGGAAAATCAGAAGCATATTAGAAATCTATCGCAAGTAAAAGGGGACTCACTTTTTGGAACAATTTTTAGCATTTGATCTGGAGCAGCTGCCGTTTGTGATTATCGCGCTGCTTGTCGCGTTTACGGTGCATGAATTCGCTCATGCGTATACTGCCTTTAAATTCGGGGACGATACGGCAAAGGACCAGGGGCGGCTCACGCTCAACCCGGTTCATCATCTGGACCCGATCGGCACGATTTTTATTTTAATTGCCGGCTTTGGCTGGGCGCGGCCGGTGCCGGTCAACCGCCGCAACTTTAAAAACCCGAAGCTTGCCGGTGTGCTCGTGTCACTGGCAGGACCGCTCAGCAACTTTTTAATCGCGTTTCTTGCTTTCGGCCTCTTGTACCTGGTCGTCGGCAGCGCGCCGGTGTTTGCGATTCAGCTGTTGAACATGATGGTCTGGCTGAATGTGCTGCTGTTTGTTTTTAACCTGCTGCCCTTTCCGCCGCTTGACGGCTACCGGATTATCGAAGACTTAGCCCCGCCGCGTACACGGGTGAAAATGACGCAGTATGAGCAGTATGGTGTGCTGCTGTTTTTAATTCTCGTGATCACACCGCTTGGCGACCATACGATCCGTCCTTTTTTAACCAGGATGACGAACAGCGTTTTAGCCGGTTTCGAATCGATTTTCGGCGTATTTTTGTAAGGAGGGCTTAAACACAATGGAACAAAAAAAGAAAGTTGGCTTTAATATTATTAAAAACGACCCGACAGATGGCCATAAAGGCTTCGGGAAGAGCTCGCTCAGCTTGGAGCAGGTGTCACCGGTTATTATTGATGTAGAGGATCACTCTGCTCACATCGACATCGGCGCGATGCATGCCCGCAGTGCGGTGGAAAAAGGCATTAAATTTTTAAAAACAAAAGAAGAGGTGCCGGATGCGAAGCTGTACTGGCTCGTCTGGGTCACCGTTGACCGGAATGAGGAAGGCCCTTATTATGCCGGAGTGACGGCATGTGAAATGACGGTGAACCGTGAGATCCGCCGGGGGTATAAATCGCTACCGGAGCACGTCAACCGGATGGATAAGTCACTAAAGCGCCATATTATTGTCGATGTGATGGACGATCCGTCAAAGGTGATTTTGCGCGAATTCCTTCAGGGACATAACCTTGACATGTGGAACCGGTCATCCGATGAACTGAAGGAAGGCTTAAATGTGACGGAATTGTGAAGATTCCATAATTCTACTTTCTTCTGTTGCCGGATCAGGCAAAAAGGGAGTAAACTGAAAGCAATGCATAAGTGCATGAGCTAGGACATGCAAATCGCCCGGGGACAGCACCCCCGGGCTTTTGCATGTCATCGGAACCATTCCGGCAGCTCCGGAAACAGCTGATCTTCTATAGGATCGGTTTCCGGCTGGCACTCTTCTGTTGGTTCCGTTCCCCGCTCAAACAACAGCTTGTGACCACCTGTACAAGCGGTGCCTGTTTCCACATCGACTTCGACTTCTATCAAACCGCGCGGCCACTTGAATTCCTGCGGCTGCTGCCCCATATGAACCTTTTCCATAAAAGCAGACCAGATCACCTTTGCGCGTGACCGGTCTTCGGTTTTGGTAATTTCCGATCCGTCATCGTAGCCCGTCCAAACAACAGTAGCAAGTGCAGGCGTAAATCCAGCCATCCAGTAGTCGTACGGCGTCGAGCCTGATTTTCCGGCATAGGGACGTGTCAGGGAAGCAGCCATTGCGGCTCCTGTCGGCGCAGCGTACGTACTCATTGTTTCATCAAACATACCGGTCATCATCCGGGTCAGGACGGCTAGCTTCTTTTCATCCAATCGCTGCTCGTGATTTTTCTTGTAGCGGTACAGAACAGTGCCATCTGCCGCTTCCACTTTTGTAATGAAAACGGGCTTGCCGTATACACCGCCTGAGGCGATTGTGGCGTAAGCGTTCGCTGATTCTAACACCGTCATGCCCGACGTGCCGAGCGCGAGAGAGGGGACAGGCTCCAATTCAGATGACACGCCGAACTGCTTCATCGTCTTGACCAGTGTTTCCGGCTCCAGCAGCATGTTCGTTTTCACGGCATAAATGTTATCCGAGACAGCAAGTGCCTCCGCCATGGTGACGCCGCGTTCCGCATACTGGCTGTTAAAGTTTTTTGGTGAATACGTGTTATTGAATGTGGTCGGTTCACTGACTCGTTTCGTCACAGGTGTAAAACCATTTTGAAGGGCAGCATAATACAAAAAAGGCTTCATCAACGAACCCGGCTGCCGGAACGCCTGTACAGCGCGGTTAAAGGGGCTTTTTGCATAGTCGCGGCCTCCGGACAGGGCGGTGACATAATGGGTTTTCGGATCAATTGACACGAGCGCAGACTGAACCGAGGCTCCGGCTTCAATTCCATCGGCGACAGCCTGGTCAGCGGCCTCCTGATGGATGAAGTTAAGCGTTGTATACACCTTGAGACCGCTTTGCTCTTTAAAGCCGAGGGCTTCAAGCTCCGTCCGCACCGCATCGATAAAGTAAGGAGCCGCATTTTCCCCTTGGTCAAACGCTCCTTTTACATCTGGAATCTCGGCGATGGCTTTTTCGTATTCGGCTTTCGGTAGATTCATCTCCGACAAAATCAGCCGGCGTCTTTGCTCTGACTTTTCACGGGATGCAAGCGGTGAGTAAATCGAAGGGCCCTTCGGAATACCGGCAAGCAGAGCCGATTCTGACACGGTCAAGGCATCGGCAGACTTGCCGAAGTAAAACTGGGAAGCAGCTTCAACCCCGTAGGCGCCATGCCCGAAATAAACGGTATTCAAATAGCCTTCTAAAATTTCATCCTTTGAATAAAACGCTTCAATGCGAAGGGCCTGCCACGCTTCCTTCAGCTTCCGCGTCCACGTTTTATCGTGCGTTAAAAAAACATTACGGGCATATTGCTGTGTAATGGTGCTTGCACCCTGCACTTTCGCCATTGCTTTGAGATCTGCTAGTGCAGCGCCGGCAATCCGCTTCGGGTCAAGGCCGAAATGGTCATAAAACTGCTTGTCTTCAATTGAAATAACCGCATTCACGACAGACGGTGCGATGTTGTCGAGCTTCACCCAGTACCTTTTTTCTCCTGAATGTGTTTCGGCCGCTTTTGTTCCATCTGCCGCATAAAACAAGGTGGAGCGGGGCACAGTTACGTCAGGCGGTCCAGGGGCGTACAGCGCATAAAAAAAAGCAGCGGCAGCGCCTGCGATCAATATAAAAAAAACAGCGAGCCATTTTTTCATCGGTCACATCTCCTCTCAAGCGATATTCATGGGAAGTGACGGGTAAGTGAGCTCATTCGAACGATAAATAGCAAGATCTGACTGATAACTTACGTTTATCGGTCAAATCGAATGGTTTATCAGTCAATGCGGCTTTTTTACCGGTCAGATTCATAGTTAGTACAGGTCGTGTTCAGCTGTTTTCTTCTATTATGAAAATGTTGGCGCAATTTTAAACATACTGTCACAAAATCGCTATGATTTTTATTTGATTTGTTCTATACTTTTTTAGTGCTGAACTTTCAGCAATGGAAATCCTCAGAAAAAGAAGGAGGCAATTAATAAAATGAGTGAATTATGGTATACCGAGAAGCAGACAGGCAGCTACGGAATCACAATGAAAGTGAAACGTACTTTGCATACAGAACAAACAGACTTTCAATATTTAGAAATGGTTGAAACGGAAGAATGGGGCAACATGCTGTTTTTGGACGGCATGGTGATGACAAGCCAGCGCGATGAATTTGTGTATCACGAAATGGTGGCGCACGTGCCGCTCTTTACGCACCCGAACCCGGAAAACGTTCTTGTTGTCGGCGGCGGTGATGGCGGCGTTATTCGTGAAGTATTAAAGCATCCGTCTGTTAAAAAAGCGACACTGGCTGAAATTGACGGCAAAGTCATTGAGTATTCAAAGGTATACCTTCCTGAAATTGCAGGCGACCTGGAAGACCCTCGTGTAGAAGTAAAAGTAGGCGACGGCTTTATGCACATCGCTGAATCGGAAAACGAATACGACGTGATCATGGTTGATTCAACTGAGCCCGTCGGACCAGCAGTGAATTTGTTTACAAAAGGCTTTTACGCAGGCATTTCCAAAGCATTGAAGGAAGATGGTATTTTCGTCGCTCAATGTGACAACCCGTGGTTTAAAGCAGACTTAATTCGCCAGGTACAATCCGATGTAAAAGAAATCTTCCCGATTACACGCTTGTACACAGCGAACATTCCAACGTATCCAAGCGGACTATGGTGCTTCACGATCGGGTCAAAGAAACACGATCCACTTGCGGTAGAGGACAGCCGTTTCCACGAAATCGAAACGAAGTATTACACGAAAGAGCTGCACAAAGCGTCATTCGCCTTGCCGAAATTCGTGCAGGATTTAACATAAGATGAGATTCGACGAGGCGTATTCAGGAAATGTCTTTATTGGCATGCAGTCTTCGTATGAAGAAAGCTCGGTTGTTCTGTACGGCATGCCGATGGACTGGACAGTCAGCTACCGTCCAGGCTCCCGCTTTGGCCCGGCCCGCATTCGCGAAGTATCGATTGGTCTGGAGGAATACAGTGCGTATTTAGACCGTGAGCTGGACGAGGTTGCTTATTTCGATGCAGGGGATATTCCATTGCCATTCGGAAATGCACAGCGAAGCATTGATATGATTGAAGAATATATTGACGGCCTCCTGGCTGACGGCAAAAAGCCGCTCGGCATGGGCGGCGAGCATTTAGTGTCGTGGCCTGTGATGAAGGCTGTGGCGAAAAAACACGAGGATTTGGCCATTATTCATTTTGATGCGCACACCGATTTGCGCGAGCAATATGAAGGAGAGCCGCTGTCGCACTCCACGCCAATCCGCAAAATCGCCGAGCACATCGGCCCGAAAAACGTGTATTCATTCGGTATCCGCTCTGGCATGAAGGAAGAATTTCAGTGGGCAAAGGAAAACGGCATGCACATCTCGAAATTCGAGGTGCTTGAGCCATTGAAGGAAATCCTGCCGACGTTGGCTGGACGTCCAGTTTATGTCACAATCGACATTGATGTACTGGACCCGGCTCATGCCCCGGGCACCGGAACGGTAGACTGCGGCGGCATCACATCCAAAGAGCTATTGGCGTCGATCCATGCGATTGCCGGGTCTGATGTTCAAGTGGTTGGAGCGGATCTGGTGGAAGTTGCACCGGTTTATGACAGCTCCGAGCAAACTGCCAACACAGCCTCAAAGCTGATCCGGGAAATGCTGCTCGGCTTTTTTTAACAAAAAACGAAAGCATAAAGGAAAGGAAGCCGGACGATTCAATCGTTCGGCTTCTTTCGGTCCGGTAACGCCGATATAAAAAAAAGAGACGTTCAGCCGTTTTGATTTCTATGTTAAAATAAACAAATATGACAACAAGGAAGTGATTCGGCGTGACGGATGAACAGGTGCCAGTGAAAATCTGGGTGAAAACAGATGTAGCGCACGAAGGGGAAAAAGAGACGTTTGAACTGTCGCTCTTTGGCCGTTTGTTTCAAAAGGACGGGTCCACGTTTTTAAAGTACGATGAAGTGCAGGATGAGGGCGTGGTGCATACGATCGTCAAGCTCGCAGACGCAAATGCGCTTATTTTAAGAAGCGGCGCCTTGAAGATGCGGATGATCTTTGAAAAAGGGCAGCTGTTAAACGGCTCATACGAAAGTCAGTACGGCACACTGCTGGTCACAACCGATACGAAAACATTTACCCATAAAACGGACGGTACAGGCACCGGACGGGCAGAATTAGTGTATAAGCTGCTGATGCAGGGGGATGCGGTTGGCACCTACACAATGAACATTCATTATGAACTGGAGGAACACTCGTGAACATTGCAGAACAAATGCAAACGCAGCTAAAGGAAGAAATTAAACAGGCTGTTTTAAAAGCAGGCCTTGCCGAAGAAGCCGAAATCCCGGCTGTCTTGCTTGAAGCACCAAAGGATAAAGCGCACGGCGACTATTCAACAAACATGGCGATGCAGCTGGCGCGAATTGCCAAAAAAGCACCGCGCCAAATTGCCGAAGCGATTCAGGCCAACATGGATCTGTCGAAAGGATCAGTTCAAAAAATCGATATTGCCGGACCGGGCTTCATCAATTTTTACATGAACAACAGCTACTTAACGGATCTTGTGCCAGCGGTTCTTCAAGCAGGCGACAGCTACGGGCGTTCAAACGCAGGCGGAAATGAAAAGATTCAAGTGGAATTTGTGTCAGCCAATCCAACCGGCGATTTGCATTTGGGCCACGCGCGCGGCGCTTCCGTCGGTGATTCCTTGTGCAACGTGCTGGATGCTGCCGGCTATGACGTGACGCGCGAATATTACATTAACGACGCCGGCAATCAAATTCACAATCTGGCGTTATCCGTTGAAGCCCGCTATTACCAGGCGCTCGGTTTGGACAAAGACATGCCGGAGGACGGCTATCACGGCAAGGATATTATTCAGATCGGGAAAGAGTTGGCAGGCGAGTTTGGCGATCAATTCGTGCAGGCGTCAGAAGAAGAGCGTTATAAAACGTTCCGTGCGCACGGCTTAAAGCTGGAGCTGGCGAAGCTTCAAAAGGACCTGGCGGATTTCCGCGTCCACTTTGACGTCTGGTTCTCTGAAACGTCGCTTTATGAAAACGGCAAAATCGACGAAGCATTAAACGCACTCGACGAAAAAGGCCATACGTTTGAAGAAGACGGCGCGCTCTGGTTCCGTTCAATGGACTTCGGCGATGATAAAAACCGTGTGTTACGCAAGCAGGACGGCTCGTATACGTACTTAACACCGGATATTGCGTATCACCGGGATAAATTTGAACGAGGTTTCGAAAAGGTCATTAACATCTGGGGTGCGGATCATCACGGCTATATCCCACGGATGAAAGCAGCAGTGGAAGCACTCGGCATGAAGCCGGATCAGCTGGAAGTGGAAGTTATCCAGATGGTGCAGCTGTATAAAGACGGCGAAAAAATGAAAATGAGCAAGCGGACCGGCAAAGCCGTAACGATGCGCGAGCTTGTGGAAGAGGTCGGTCTGGACGCCGTTCGCTATTTCTTTGCTATGCGCAGCGGCGACACACATATGGATTTCGACCTTGATCTGGCTGTGTCCCAGTCAAACGAAAACCCGGTGTACTACTCACAATACGCGTATGCCCGCATTTCCAGCATTTTGCGCCAGGCCGCTGAACAGGGCTTAAATGCATCCGCCAGCGCAAATGTCGCACTGCTCACATCTGAAAAAGAAGTGGCGCTTTTGAAAAAAATCGGCGACTTCCCGCAGGTGGTGGCAGAATCCGCTGATAAACGCATTCCACACCGGATTGCCAACTACGTACACGAGCTCGCAGCGGCCTTCCACAGCTTCTACGGCTCGCAAAAAGTAGTCGACAAAGAAAACGAAGAAGCATCCCTTGCACGCCTTGCCCTCGTACAGGCAGTGCAAATCACATTGAAAAACGCACTAAAGCTCATCGGTGTATCCGCACCGGAAAAAATGTAATTAAGAAAGCTGCCGGGCTTGCCTGGCAGCTTTTTTGTCGTGTTAAAAAGCAAACGTATCAAGAGAAAACAGACGTTTTTTCTTAGCAAGGAATGGGTTGTCCTTCTAAAAAAGAACATTCAGGGGCTTCAGGCTGCTGGCTCCGCTCGTCCCACAGGAGCAGGAGTTTTCTCCGGCCTCCCTACGCCCTTAGTAGTTCTGAAGGTACAGGGAGTATAAAAGACAGCTGTTCGTTCAAGAGCTTTTTATCATTTTGAGGATGCGGATGAAATCAAAAATGACCCCTTCCTTGATATCATGGAATGCTTTTCTCCACACTATGGGCGGCTGGCGCAGGACGGAGACTCTTTGGGGATCAAGCGGGTTAGCTCACCGCCCGCCCCCAGGAACGCGAAGTCCTGCAGAAGCCGCCCTTACTGTGTTGGCGCAAGCACGGTGGCTTTGAAAAAACGGATTTGTCCCTTATTTCTCATTGAACGCTCTTTTTGTTTTGTTGAAAAAATAATTGACTGAATGCTCATTCATATATTACGATGGAGAGAAGAAAAGGGGATCAATTGGAAGGGATGTGCAGAGTATGAACGGATTGCTGTGGCTGAATTTGATCGCGGCTATTTTTGTAATCGCTTACGCGGTTTATTTATTCGTTTATTTACTGAAAACACGGTACGAATTTATTAAGCTCGGCAAAAAAGAAGAATTCGAACAAAAAAGGGATGAACGGCTCCGGGCCATTATGGTTAATGTATTCGGGCAGAAAAAGCTGTTAAAGGACCCGAAAAGCGGTGCCATTCACGTAATGTTTTTTTACGGCTTTTTACTCGTTCAGCTGGGGGCGCTGGACTTTATTATCAAGGGGATTATGCCGGGGGCTCACTTGCCGCTCGGACCGCTATACGGACCGTTCACTTTTTTCCAGGAGCTGGTCACGCTGATGATTCTTGTTGCCGTCGTCTGGGCGTTTTACCGTCGCTACATTGAAAAGCTCGTCCGATTAAAGCGCGGCTGGAAAAGCGGCCTTGTCTTAATCTTTATCGGCTCGCTTATGGTTTCTGTTCTGGTGGGGAACGGCATGTCGCTTATCTGGCACGAGGAATCCATTCATTGGAGCGGATCGGAGCCGGTGGCATCCGTCATTGCACTCGTTTTTGCGGGATTGTCACAGCCGGTCGTCATTGGCTTGTTTTATGTAATGTGGTGGATTCACTTGTTTGTGCTGCTTGCCTTTCTCGTTTATGTGCCGCAGTCCAAGCACGCTCATTTAATTGCTGGACCGGTGAATACGTACTTTCACCGGCTCGACCGGGCAGGCACGCTGCGCAAAGTTGATTTTGAAGATGAAACACAGGAATCCTTCGGGGTAGGGAAAATTGAAGAATTTACTCAAACACAAATGATCGATTTTTACGCATGTGTGGAATGCGGCCGATGCACGAATATGTGTCCGGCAACCGGCACAGGCAAAATGCTGTCACCGATGGATTTAATTGTGAAGCTGCGCGACCATTTAACCTTTACCGGGGCAGCGGTCACCTCGCAGCAGCCATGGGTACCGGCCTTTGCTTTTGCTGATACAGAAGGAAATAAAATTGCCAGAGGGATTGATCCGTACAGTCCACAGATGATTGGCGACGTGATCACTGAAGAAGAGATTTGGGCGTGTACAACGTGCCGCAACTGTGAGGATCAGTGTCCGGTCATGAATGAACATGTGGATAAAATCATTGATATGCGCCGCTATCTCGTTTTAACAGAAGGAAAAATGAATCCGGATGCCCAGCGCGCGATGCAAAACATTGAACGTCAGGGAAATCCGTGGGGGCTCAACCGGAAAGACAAGGAAAAATGGCGCGACCTTCGCGATGATGTTTCCATCCCAACCTTTAAGGAAGCGCAAAAAGCAGGCGAGGAGCCGGAATATTTATTTTGGGTCGGCTCGATGGGGGCATTTGACAGCCGCAGCCAGAAGATCGCGCTGTCCTTTGCCAAGTTAATGAATGAAGCGGGCGTTTCCTTTGCGATTCTGGGCAATAAAGAGAAAAATTCGGGCGATACACCGAGGCGTCTTGGCAACGAATTTTTATTCCAAGAGCTGGCGGCAGCGAATATTGCTGAATTTGAAAAAAATGATGTGAAAAAAATCGTGACGATTGATCCGCACGCGTATAATATTTTTAAAAATGAATATCCGGATTTTGGATTTCGAGCAGAAGTATACCACCATACAGAATTATTAGATACACTTGTGAAGAAAGGCCGGTTAAAGCCGCAGCACGCGGTGAACGAAAAAATCACCTTCCATGATTCGTGCTATCTCGGCCGCTACAATGACGTGTATGATCCGCCGCGCGAGATTTTAACCGCTATTCCGGGTGTGGAGCTGGTTGAGATGAAGCGAAACCGTCAGGATGGCATGTGCTGCGGCGCAGGCGGCGGCATGATGTGGATGGAGGAGGACACCGGTCACCGGGTCAATGTTGCCCGTACAGAACAAGCGCTTTTAGTCACGCCATCTATCATCAGCTCGGGCTGTCCGTTCTGCTTGACGATGCTCAGTGACGGAACGAAGGCGAAGGAAGTGGAAGAGACGGTTTCCACTTATGACGTGGCGGAAATTTTGGAGAAATCGGTTTTTGGCCAGCAGGAAGCAAGCGCCGGATAAGAAAAACCGCCATTCCCCTGAAGGAGGGCATAAAGTGAAAATAAGAAAAATCATGGTGATTGGCGCAGGACAGATGGGGGCAGGCATCGCCCAGGTATGTGCGCAGGCGGGATATGATGTTCTGCTCTACGATCTGCATGAAGAAAAAACAAAAAAAGCGCTGCACAGAATTGACCAGAATCTTGCGCGGAACGTTGAAAAGCAGCGAATGGATGAGCAGGAAAAAGAAGCTGCGCGGAAGAAAATCACCCAGGCACATTCCTTACAGGATGCATCGGCTGTTGACATGGTGATAGAAGCCGTCGTGGAAAAGATGAACGTCAAGCGCGACATTTTCGCCCAGCTTGATGAAATCACGCAGGACCATACCATTTTAGCCTCGAATACATCTTCGCTGCCGATAACGGAAATTGCCGCTGCAACCGACCGCCCTGAACGAGTCATCGGCATGCACTTTATGAACCCGGTGCCTGTGATGAAGCTCGTCGAAATTATTCGCGGGCTGGCCACAGAGGATGAGGTCTACAAAAAGGTGGAAGACGTCACCAAAACGATCGGGAAAATGCCGGTTGAAGTAAATGATTTCCCCGGCTTTGTATCCAATCGAATTTTAATGCCGATGATCAACGAAGCGATTTACACTCTTTATGAGGGGGTGGCAACAAAGGAAGCGATTGACGAGGTGATGAAGCTCGGCATGAATCATCCAATGGGGCCGATTCAGCTGGCGGACTTTATCGGGCTGGATACGTGCTTATCGATAATGGAAATCCTTCATGAAGGCTTCGGTGACGATAAATACCGTCCGTGTCCGCTTCTCCGGAAATACGTAAAAGCCGGATGGGTAGGAAAAAAAGCGGGCAGGGGATTTTATACGTACGAGTAAACGGAGGCGATCGGGATGGAATTTCGTTTAACGGATGCGCAGGAACAAATGCGCAGGAAGGTGCGTGAATTTGCCCGGCAGATCGTGGCCACCTTCATTCCGAAAATGGAGGCAGGGGAATTCCCATTTGAACTCGTTCAGAAAATGGCCAGCCAGCAGCTGATGGGCATTCCGATCCCGACTGCCTACGGGGGGAGCGGACAGGACTTTCTTTCTTATATAATAGCGATTCACGAGCTGTCCAGGGTGAGTGCGGCGACAGGCGTTATTCTCTCTGTCCATACGTCTGTCGGCACGAATCCGATTCTTTCCTTTGGGACAGAGGAGCAGAAAAAGACGTATATTCCAAAGCTTGCTTCCGGAGAATGGCTCGGTGCATTTTGTTTAACCGAACCATCGTCCGGATCTGATGCGGCAGCAATGAAAACAACGGCACATAAAAATGGTAGCGATTACATCTTGAATGGCTCAAAGGTATTTATTACAAACGGCGGTGCGGCCGATGTCTATATAGCATTTGCGCGGGCGGAAAAAGGAGTAACGGCGTTTATTGTTGAAAAAGGAACGTCGGGACTGGTGATCGGCAAGGATGAAAAAAAGATGGGGCTGAATGGTTCTAAAACGGTCACGGTGCTGTTTGACCAGATGAGTGTTCCGCTGGCAAACAGGCTCGGGGCTGAAGGGGAAGGCTTTAAAATAGCAATGGCCAATCTTGATGGGGGACGGATTGGCATTGCGGCACAGGCACTGGGCATTGCAGAAGCTGCTTTTGATGAAGCGAAGCAGCACGATCTGGGCGTGCTGCTGGCTGATATGGCGGTTTCTGTGGAAGCAGCCCGCCTTCTTGTGTACCGGGCCGCTTTTTTGAGGTCAAAAGGGCTGTCCTGCGGCAAAGAAGCTTCGATGGCCAAATGGTTTGCTTCAAAAGCGGCTGTCACGATAGCCGGTGATTGTCTGCGGGAAATCAGCGGGAGCAGCAGGGCGGAAAGGTATTTTCGCGATGCAAAGGTAACGGAAATTTACGAAGGCACTTCTGAAATTCAACGCATTGTCATTAGCAAGCATTTAGCAAAGGGGACTGGGATATGAACTTTATGTTATCAGAAGAGCATGACATGATTCGGAAAATGGTGCGGGACTTTGCGCGAAAGGAAGTGGCGCCGACAGCGGCGATTCGTGACGAAGAAGAACGGTTTGATGAGGACATCTTTCGGAAAATGGCGGAGCTCGGCTTAACAGGCATTCCGTGGCCGGAAAAATACGGAGGCATTGGCAGTGATTATTTAGCGTACTGCATCGCGGTGGAAGAGTTATCGCGTGTGTGCGCGTCAACCGGAGTGACTTTATCTGCCCACACCTCCCTTGCCGGGTGGCCGATTTATGCCTTTGGAACCGAAGAGCAAAAAATGCGTTATTTAAAACCAATGGCACTGGGGGAAAAAATCGGTGCTTACGGGCTGACTGAGTCGGGAAGCGGATCGGATGCAGGCGGGATGAAAACCACTGCCCGCCGCGATGGAGAACACTTTATTTTAAATGGATCGAAAATTTTCATTACCAATGGCGGCATAGCCGATCTGTATATCGTGTTTGCCGCAGCAGAAGAAGGTGTCACCGCCTTTATCATTGAAAAAGAATGTGAAGGATTTTCGATCGGAAAAAAAGAACGGAAAATGGGCATTCGTTCATCGCCAACAACTGAAATTATTTTTGACCATTGCCGTGTTCCTGCTGAAAATGTATTGGGCGAGATCGGCAGCGGCTTTAAAATTGCGATGAAAACGCTCGATGGGGGGCGGAACGGCATTGCGGCACAGGCTGTCGGAATTGCACAGGGCGCACTTGACGCGGCTTTGCAATACGCCCAGGAGCGAAAGCAGTTCGGCAAGCCGATCATCGCCAATCAAGGCATTTCGTTTAAATTAGCCGATATGGCGACGGCCATTGAAGCGTCGCGGCTGCTTACTTATCAGGCCGCCTGGCTGGAAACAGAAGGAGAGCCGTACGGAAAGGCGTCGGCGATGTCAAAGCTGCTGGCTGGTGATACGGCAATGATGGTGACAACCGAAGCGGTTCAAATTTTTGGCGGGTACGGCTATACGAAAGACTATCCGGTTGAGCGGTACATGCGCGATGCGAAGATTACGCAAATTTACGAGGGGACGCAGGAAATTCAGCGCCTCGTTATTTCAAGAATGCTGACAAAGTAGGGCGGTGCAAGAAATGGAGCGAACAAAACGGCCGGTGCATACGTCGGTCAAAGATGAACAGCTGATTGAAAAACGCCGGACTGAAATGATTCGGGGCGCTGTCCAGCTGTTTAAGCAAAAAGGATTTCACCGGACAACCACCCGCGAAATCGCAAAGGCCGCCGGTTTTAGCATCGGGACATTGTATGAATACATTCGAACAAAGGAAGATGTGCTGTACCTTGTGTGCGACAGTATTTATGACCAGGTGAAAAGGCGGCTTGAACATATTGATCTTGAGCAGGGAACATTGGAAAGCCTCAAACTCGGTATAAGCTTTTATTTTCATGTGATGGATGAAATGCAGGACGAAGTGCTCGTGATGTATCAGGAAGCAAAGTCTCTTTCAAAGGATGCTCTTCCTTATGTCCTTCAAAAAGAAGTCGACATGACCGGCATGCTCGAAACGCTCATTCAAAAATGTGTCGACCGGGGCGTACT
Source organism: Domibacillus enclensis (assembly GCF_900156125.1). Lineage (GTDB taxonomy): Bacteria > Bacillota > Bacilli > Bacillales > Domibacillaceae > Domibacillus > Domibacillus enclensis. The sequence continues at coordinate 31,604 of NZ_FTLX01000002.1, forward strand.
GGATATGGGGGAGGCGCACGTTCACCTGATTGCACAAAACATATTCGTACAGGGTCAAATGTGGGGGTTTCGCCGATGGATGCTGCAAAAAAGCTTCACGCTGGAGGAATACATTGAACTGCAAACGAATTTGCTGCTAGAAGGAGTAAGTGGACACAAGAAAAAAACCGCTCTCCAGTGAAGGAAGAGCGGTTTCTTATTATAGCAAGCCGTCGCGGTCTTTGCGAGTGCGTCCGTTTTCGTCAATATCTTCTTCGATATGAGCTTCTTCACGGCGAACCGTATCACGAACAGTTTCAGTATCCTGTACTTTCCGCTTGCCGACAACGATTTCTTCTGTCACGACAGGTTTTTTCGTTACTTCAACGCGCTCTTCCGTAATCGGAACGCGAATCGTGTCGTGGTCGTCTTTAAACGCGCGATCGCGGTCGTCAAAACCGGTTAGGTCGCCTTCGTCTCTTGTTAAGTCATTGTCTGTTACAGGACGTCGTTCAACGAATACTTCTTCCCGTTCAACCGGTACATCAATGACCTGCTCTTCTTCTACTACATCTTTCTCGATATGAACTTCTCCCGTCTGAACGCGTTCTTTGTTTACATTTAAACGCTCTTCGTGAAGACGGAGTGTTTCTTCTTCTGTTAATCCATCCTCTGTCCGCAGGCCGTCGCTGCGGTCCGCCCGAAGGTCTTCGCGCTCTGAATGCAGATTGCTGCCAAGGTTTGTATCCGTCATTCCGGTTTCAATGGAAGCATCACGATTATTTCTGTTTACTTTATCAAGGCCGTCATAATCAATCGGATCCAAGTGTTCTTCTTCTAAATCGGCTCTGTTCCCATCGGCAATACCTACCGTACGGCTCGGATCGTAGTCGTCATCATAACGGTTGCTGTAATCACGGTCTACATATAGAAGAAAGCCGCCATTTTCTACTTCATTGTAATAACGGTCTGCTTCCTCATCAGAAACGCCCATGTTGCGGAATGCGCCGCGAATCGGATCCACACCTGAAAGGAACGACATGAAACGGTCTCCCCATGATCCACCAGCTGCTTCAACTTCTGCATTCGTCCGTCCGCGCACCATTGAAACGGCATCCTTATCTTTCGCTGTCACGTACATATCTTCTTCAGAATAGCCATGCGCTTTTAATTCGTCCATTTTCGCCATTAAATCTGTTTCGCTGTGATATACGCCAATAAATTTTTTGTCATCCATGATAGAATACCCTCCTGAAAGGTTTGTTTTTATTTTTGTTTTTCTGTTCTGCTCTTTAAAATACCCGGCAGTCATGACTCGAAACACAACAGGATGAAAATGGTTACAAGGACACACAACTGTGCCGAAAGATCCTATTTCGTGGAAAATCGATTAAATTTTTATAAAAGCGGGAATAGGCATAAATAAATTTACATTACATACATATTCTTATTATAGTAAGAGAGTATAATGGGAAAATGGAATGCAACTACACTAAATTTGTCGAAAGAAAGGAAGTGAAAACGTGAAGCAGCTTCTTCATTACCTCATTGTGGCTCTAGTATCGGTGGGATCATACTGGCTTTATATGAAACAATTGGGAGCTATTCCGTTCCTGCTTCTTTCGATATTTTTCTTTTATAAAACATTTGATGAGCTTTCCGGGCGGGCAAAAAAGCGCCGGGAAGCGAAAAAAACAGCTCCTTCTCCCGCTCCTACAGGAAAAAAAGCAGAAATCATCACATAAATATGGCATACAGCCATATTTTTTGTTTATAATGGAGAATATGCAAAAAATGTTTTTGCTCTTTTGGGCGTGTAAATAGAGAAGGGAAGTGCGGATGGTGAGCTTGCAACAACATTCGAAAGAAGAACTGAAAGAAATGGCATTCCTTGAACTGGCACATTTAATTCTTGCTGAAAAGCGGGAGCCGGTTGCATTCAACGATTTATTAGCGGAAATTAAAAAGCATCTAGACATTTCCGATGCAGAAGTAAAATCCCGCATGGTTCAATTTTATACAGATTTAAATATTGATGGCAGCTTTTTGCCCCTTGGTGAAAACCGCTGGGGTCTGCGCGCGTGGTATCCAGTTGAAAAACTGGAAGAGGAAACAACCAATGCACCAGTGAAAACACGCAAGAAAAAAGCGAAAAAAGTGGTTGAAGATGATTTCGAAGAAGAAGTCGTTGAAGAAGAGGATATCGTTGACTTCGAGGAAGAGGACTTTGATGAAGTCGAAGAAGATATTGATGTTGATGAAGACGATTTGGACGAGGATCTGGAGGAAGACATCGATGTTGATATCGATGAAGACCTGGATGAAGAAGACGATGACGATGACTTTGAAGAAGAAGAAGGCGCCGAGGATGAATACGACCTCGACAGCAAATAAACAAGAATCTGCCCTTGACTATTTCATTCGCGAATTGTAGTATTTTATTTGGGCTCTTTATGAGACGATGAACTTAGTCGATAACGCTCCTCTTACTGAGAAGTAAGCGGGGCGTTTTTTGTATTTTTTGGAGAACTTAGAACCATTGAAGGAGGATTTTCATTTTGACGAAATATATTTTCGTAACGGGCGGCGTTGTTTCATCTTTAGGAAAAGGAATTACGGCGGCATCGCTTGGTCGTTTGCTGAAAAATCGCGGGTTAAAGGTATTTATTCAAAAATTCGATCCATACATTAACGTGGATCCGGGAACAATGAGCCCGTATCAGCACGGAGAAGTATTTGTGACCGACGATGGCGCTGAAACGGATCTGGATCTTGGCCATTACGAGCGTTTTATTGACATCAATTTAACGAAGCTAAGCAACATCACAACAGGCAAGGTGTATTCAACGGTTCTTCGCAAGGAGCGCCGCGGTGAATACTTGGGCGGAACTGTACAGGTAATCCCGCACATTACCAATGAAATTAAAGAGCGCGTTTTCCGCGCCGGCAAAGAATCCGGTGCAGATGTTGTCATTACAGAAATCGGCGGGACAGTAGGCGATATCGAATCGCTGCCGTTTTTAGAAGCGATTCGCCAGATCAAAAGCGATGTTGGCCAGGATAACGTTCTTTACATTCACTGTACGCTGATTCCGTATTTAAAAGCAGCCGGTGAAATGAAAACGAAGCCGACACAGCACAGTGTAAAGGAGCTGCGGAGCCTTGGCATTCAGCCGAATATTATCGTCGTACGGACGGAAATGCCGATTTCGCAGGACATGAAGGATAAGCTTGCCCTCTTCTGTGACATTGCCAAAGAAGCCGTAATCGAAGCGACTGACGCAGATACACTGTATGCTGTGCCGTTGATGCTTCAAAAGCAAAACATGGACGAACTCGTTTGCCGCTTGCTGAAAATGCAGTGTCACGAAGCAGACATGACGGAATGGAATGCGCTTGTAGATAAAGTGCGCAACCTTCCGAACAAAACACGCATTGCTCTTGTCGGGAAGTATGTTGAACTGCAGGATGCCTACATCTCAGTAGCTGAATCACTCAAGCATGCGGGTTATCAGTTTGACGCCGACGTGGAAATCGATTGGGTCAACTCGGCTGAACTGTCTCAAGAAAATGCTGCCGAACGTCTGAAGGATGCTGAGGGTATTATCGTACCGGGCGGCTTTGGGGATCGCGGCATTGATGGGAAGCTTGCGGCCATTAAGTATGCGCGTGAAAACAAGGTGCCATTCTTCGGCATTTGCCTCGGTATGCAGCTTGCATCTATTGAATATGCTCGAAACGTATTAAACCTTGAAGGTGCCCATTCAGCGGAAATTGCACCGGAAACACCATATCCGATTATCGACCTGCTCCCAGAGCAAAAGGATATTGAAGATCTGGGCGGAACACTTCGCCTTGGACTTTACGCATGTAAGTTAACACCGGGTACACAGGCGCGCGCTGCCTACAATGAAGAAATTGTATATGAGCGCCACCGCCACCGTTATGAATTCAACAACGAATTCCGTGAGCAGATGGAGAAAAAAGGCTTTATTTTCTCCGGCACAAGCCCGGACGGCCGTCTTGTTGAAATCGTTGAGCTAGCGGATCACCCGTGGTTTGTCGCGGCACAGTTCCATCCGGAATTCACATCGCGCCCAACCCGTCCACAGCCGCTATTCAGAGAATTTATCAAAGCATCAATTGAACATAGCTAATGAACAAAAAAGCTGCCTATCAGGGCAGCTTTTTTTACATTGTTGAAAAACAAACATGTCAACAGAATTCAGACGTTTTCAGGCGATGGTTCATGTTTTTAAAGAAAAAAATCAGTCTAACTTTCTAAAAAAGCATATTCAGGGGCTCCGGTCTGCCGGTTCCGCTTTCCTGTTGGGCGAACGCTGAACCAGCCCAAAAAGCGCGTCTGTTTCAGCCTGTCCGCTCGTCCAACTGGAGTCTTCACCGGCAGCCCTCCGCCCGTAGTGGTTCTAAAAGAACAGCGGGAATAACAGACAGCTGTTCTTGAAAAGCGTGTGACATCAAGAATGAAGCCTGCTTTTCCTACATGGTGAAAAGCAGAGGGGCTCGTCTCTTTCTTTCCAATCAGAACGATTCTCTTTTTCGGTTTTACACTCTGCTTTTCCTCCCCACCAGGGCGGCTGGCGCAGGACGAAGACTCGGGAGGGATCAAGCGGGTCAGGTGAGATCCACTTTTGGAGCGTAGCGACAAAAGTTAGCTCACCGCCCGCCCCTCCGAACGCGAAGTCCTGCAGAAGCCGCCCCGACTATGTTGGCGCAAGCACAGCGGCGTTGAAAAAGAGAAAGTGTCACCTGCTTTTTTTGTTAATAATTACTCATACTCCGCAATAATTTCTTCGATCGTCATTTTCAGTAAAAAGTAAGCGTAAAGCCCGGCAATCGAGGAAGGGAAGCCGGTCCGGCCGCCTTCGTCATTTGGCAGAAGCCCTTTGGTCAGGCGAAGGTCGATAAACGCATCCGCTATCTCTTCTAATCCAGCTGTTTCCGTTTTGGAGGCCATTGCGGTGAAGGGAATTCCCTCGGATGACAATGTTTTAGCAAAAGAAAACGCTTCTGTGTCATCGGAAAATCGTGAAGCAAGCAGGACGCGGTCTGCTTCTGTAAGCCGGGCGTCAGGAGTCCAGGCTTTGACCCCCTTCAGCGTTTCAGCGCCGGATACTGCTTCTACTTCAATCGCAGCCATTTCACCGAATCCCTTCATATATATAGACCCTTCGCTGATCAAACCTTGAGCCAGCAGACGTCCCGCATCCTCGATTGAATATTCTTCTTTTTCACCGATGCGCTTTAACAAACCGCTCAGCTGGGTTGTAAACATTTTAGACAATCGGTCTCGCCTCTTTCTTTTTTATCCTCATTATAAAGTTCTTTTGGCGAAAACGCACACCTGCCAGCCTTGTTGAAGGAAAAGGAAAAAAAGGAATTTTAAAAATGCTGTCGAATGTAAGTAAAAGACAGAAACGGAAGAAGATATTTTTAGGAGGAAAACGGAATGGCGGCGAAAATACTTATAGTGGATGACCAATATGGCATACGGATTTTATTAAACGAAGTATTAAAAAAAGAGGGGTATGAAACCCTTCAGGCAGCAAATGGTCCTGATGCGATTAAACTGGCGAAAGATGAAAATCCCGACCTGGTGCTGCTCGATATGAAGATTCCAGGAATGGACGGCATTGAAATTTTAAAAAAAATGAAAAGTGACAATCAAGCGATTCGCGCCATTATTATGACAGCGTATGGAGAGCTCGATATGATTCAGGAAGCCAAACAGATCGGGGCTATTATGCATGTGCCGAAGCCGTTTGACATCGATGATATTCGCAAAACCGTCAAAGATCATTTAACCCAATAACAGAAATAGCGTAAATTCTGTTGGTAATAAAAAGATGAATTTGATATGATACTAATGTGGTTTTTTTCATGAAGCAAACATTTCCCTTAGAGGAGGAACTAGAATGCCATTAGTATCAATGAAAGAAATGTTAGACACTGCGAAAGAAAAAAAATACGCAGTAGGCCAATTTAACTTAAACAACCTTGAGTTCACTCAAGCGATCCTTCAGGCGGCTGAAGAAGAAAAGTCACCTGTTATTCTTGGTGTATCTGAAGGCGCAGCTCGTTACATGGGCGGCTTTAAAACAGTTGTTAAAATGGTAGAAGGTCTAATGGAAGACTATGGTACAACTGTACCTGTAGCCATTCACCTTGACCACGGTTCAAGCTTTGAAAAATGTAAAGAAGCAATCGATGCAGGCTTCACGTCTGTTATGATCGACGCTTCCCACCATCCATTTGATGAAAACATTGAAACAACATCTAAAGTTGTTGAATATGCGCATTCTAAAGGCGTTTCTGTTGAAGCAGAGCTTGGCACTGTTGGCGGCCAGGAAGATGACATCGTAGCAGAAGGCGTTATCTATGCGGACCCAGAAGAGTGTAAAGAGCTTGTTTCTAAAACAGGCATTGACTGCCTTGCACCTGCACTTGGATCTGTTCACGGTCCTTACAAAGGTGAACCAAACCTTGGCTTTACTGAAATGGAAGAAATCGGTGCAGCAACAGGAGTTCCACTTGTTCTTCACGGTGGTACAGGCATCCCGACAAAAGACATTGAGAAATCAATCTCTCTTGGCACAGCTAAAATCAACGTAAACACTGAAAACCAGATCGCTTCTGCAAAAGCTGTTCGTGAAACACTTGCAGCGAAACCGGAAGAGTACGATCCACGTAAATACCTTGGACCAGCTCGCGATGCAATTAAAGCGACGGTTATCGGCAAAATGCGTGAATTCGGTTCTTCAGGCCAAGCATAAGCATTCTTTACGCAATACTTGAAAACGAATAACGACAAGAACCGCCTTTTTTAACGAATAGGCGGTTGTTGTTTATATAATAAAATGAACTGAAAAGAGGGAATATTTAATGAAATTCTTTATCGACACAGCCAATATCGACGAAATCCGCGAAGCACACTCTTGGGGCATCCTCTCTGGTGTAACAACAAACCCTTCATTAGTAGCCAAAGAAACGATTCCTTTCCATGACCGTCTCCGTGAAATCACTGAGCTTGTTTCGGATTCTGTAAGTGCAGAAGTCATTGCGCTTGACGCAGAAGGCATGATTGAAGAAGGCCGTGAGCTTGCGAAAATTGCGCCGAACATTACGGTAAAAGTACCAATGACGCCGGAAGGTTTGAAAGCGGTCGCAGTATTTGCGAAAGAAGGCATTAAAACAAACGTGACGCTTATTTTCAGTGCAAACCAGGCATTAATGGCTGCTCGCGCGGGTGCGTCATACGTATCACCGTTCCTTGGCCGTTTAGATGATATCGGACAGGATGGCCTTGAATTAATCGAAACGATTGCGGACATCTTCGCGATTCACGGTATTGAAACAGAAATCATTGCGGCATCGATCCGTCATCCGCAGCACATTACAGCTTCTGCTTTAAAAGGCGCGCATATTGCGACAACACCGTTTAAAGTGCTTGAGCAGCTGTTTAAACACCCGCTAACAGACAAGGGCATCGAAGGCTTCCTTGCTGACTGGGAAAAGCGCAAAGCAAAATAATATGTGTACATGAGAAGAGTGTTATCGGTTAAACTACGACTACCAAGAAAGCTTTCCCGCTTTCCGTTTACGCTGGAAGAAGGGAGTACATCATGATGGAAAAGTTGAAAATTCAAGGCGGTCATCCGTTAAAAGGGACGATTAAAGTGGACGGTGCGAAAAACAGTGCCGTCGCCTTAGTCCCTGCCGCCATTTTAGCGGAATCACCGATTACAATCGAGGGGCTTCCAGACATATCAGACATTCATATGCTCAAGGGCCTGCTTGAGGAAATCGGCGGCATCGTCACGTTTGAAGATGGTGAAATGAATATTGATCCAACGGCGATGACGGCAATGCCGCTTCCGAATGGAAAAGTAAAAAAGCTTCGCGCCTCTTATTATTTAATGGGCGCCATGCTTGGCCGTTTTAATAAGGCGGTGATTGGGCTTCCAGGCGGGTGCCACCTTGGCCCGCGTCCGATCGACCAGCATATTAAAGGCTTTGAAGCACTGGGTGCCGAAGTGACGAATGAGCAGGGCGCTATTTACTTGCGCGCCAAAGAGCTGCGCGGTGCACGGATTTACCTGGACGTGGTCAGCGTAGGAGCGACGATTAACATTATGCTGGCCGCTGTACGGGCAAAAGGGCAGACGATTATTGAAAATGCCGCGAAAGAGCCGGAAATTATCGACGTCGCCACATTGCTGTCCAACATGGGTGCTTCTATTAAAGGGGCCGGAACAGACATTATCCGTATTGATGGAGTGGAGAAGCTGCACGGCTGCCGCCACTCGATTATTCCAGACCGGATCGAGGCGGGAACGTTTATGATTATGGCCGCCGCTGCCGGGGAAGGCGTCATTATTGATAATGTCATTCCGCTTCATATGGAGTCATTAACCGCGAAGCTGCGGGAGATGAATGTGCCGATTGAACTTGGCGAAGACCGCATCTTTGTCGGGAAAGCAGCAGACCTTAATACGGTCGATATTAAAACACTCGTCTATCCAGGCTTTGCGACCGATTTACAGCAGCCGTTTACCTCTCTTTTAACAAAAGCATCGGGCTCCGCGATTGTGACAGATACGATCTATCCAGCACGCTTTAAACACATTGACGAGCTGCGCCGGATGGGGGCCAATGTGAAAACAGAAGGCCGTTCTGCGATCATCAATGGACCCGTCCAGCTGCAGGGAGCAAAGGTAAAAGCAAGTGACCTGCGCGCAGGAGCTGCTCTTGTGATAGCAGGGCTGATGGCGGATGGCGTAACGGAAGTCACCGGTCTTGAGCACATCGACCGCGGCTACAGCAAGCTGACGGAGAAATTAACGGCCCTCGGCGCCGACATTTGGCGTGAAGAAATGACAGAAGAAGAATACAGTGAGGTCAAGTGAAGCATCTGTCACAGGATGCTTCGCTGAACCCGTCATGCTGCGGCTTCTCCATTTGAAAAACCTAGAAGATTATTCTGCACAATTTTTAAATGTGCTATAATATAGGATGGACAAGACCGTTGCTGGTTCAAAAGCGATCAGCATGAACAAGACAGACTATAAAATCTTAACTTTGTCATCAAACCATAATGATGAAAAAAGCAGCGGTTGCAGCCGGTCCGGTTCTCCGCTGTTTTATTTGATTATCCACTTGTCCAAATGCTTCAGAACCTCCCTCCCAACAATCAATTTAATAAAGTGTGGTGCCTATAATGGAAGAATTAACAATTAATTATCTGGAAAACTTAAAACTGAAAGAATTATATGAACTGGCTAAAACGTATAAAATCTCCTACTATAGCAAGCTCACCAAAAAAGAACTCATTTTTGCCATTTTAAAAGCACGTGCTGAACAGCAGGGATTCTTTTTCATGGAAGGCGTCCTGGAAATTATTCAGTCAGAAGGCTTCGGATTTTTGCGCCCGATCAACTATTCAGCCAGCTCCGAGGACATTTACATTTCAGCTTCCCAAATCCGCCGGTTTGACCTGCGTAATGGGGACAAAGTATCCGGAAAAGTTCGTCCGCCAAAAGAAAACGAACGGTATTACGGGCTTCTGCATGTAGAAGCGGTAAACGGTGACGATCCTGAAACAGCAAAGGAACGCGTTCATTTCCCTGCCTTAACGCCTCTTTATCCGGACCGTCAAATCGGACTCGAGCTGGAGCCGCGCCACTTATCCACTCGAATCATGGATCTCGTTTCGCCGGTAGGATTTGGACAGCGTGGCTTAATTGTTGCACCCCCGAAAGCAGGGAAAACGATGCTGCTCAAGGAAATTGCCAATTCGATCTCGGCCAATCACCCGGAAGCCGAGCTTATTGTCCTGCTTATAGATGAGCGTCCGGAAGAAGTAACAGACATTGAACGCTCTGTGCAGGCAGAGGTTGTCAGCTCCACGTTTGATGAGGTGCCGGAAAACCACATTAAAGTATCGGAGCTTGTTCTCGAACGCGCGATGCGTCTTGTGGAGCACAAGCGCGACGTCATTATTTTGATGGATTCGATCACGCGTCTGGCGCGGGCATACAACCTTGTCATTCCACCGAGCGGACGGACGCTTTCCGGCGGGATTGATCCGGCTGCTTTTCACCGGCCGAAGCGCTTTTTTGGAGCCGCCCGTAACATTGAAGAGGGTGGCAGCTTAACCATTCTGGCGACGGCTTTGGTGGATACAGGCTCACGCATGGACGATGTTATTTACGAAGAATTTAAAGGCACAGGCAACATGGAGCTTCACCTGGACCGATCGCTCGCAGAACGCCGCGTATTCCCGGCGATCGACATTCGCCGCTCCGGTACGCGGAAGGAAGAGCTTCTTATTGGCAAAGAGCAGCTCGACATGGTTTGGGCGATTCGGAAAACAATGTCGGATGCCCCGGATCTGGCGGACAAAGTGCTTCGCCGTCTGCGTCAAACGAAAACGAACGAAGAATTTATTACCCAGCTTTTAGCGGAAACAAAGAAAAACGGCGCTTCGAAAAAGATGCTGTAAGAGAATTGCATTTTATCGAACAGCCTGTTATAATGTAAGTTGTGTGACATTAACTCTGTTTCGGAATGACTCAGGGCGGAAGGAGAGAAAAGACATGCAATCAGGAATTCATCCTAACTACAAAACAGCACTTGTTAAATGTGCATGCGGAAATGAGTTTCAAACTGGTTCCGTAAAAGAAGAAATTCGCGTAGAGGTTTGCTCTGAGTGCCATCCATTCTATACTGGCCGTCAGAAATTTGCTGACGCAGGCGGACGTGTGGATCGCTTCAACAAAAAATACGGCATTAAAGATCAAGCAAGATAATGATAGAAGGAACAGGCAAGAAGTGAAAACTGCTTGCCTGTTTTTTTGTATGTAAAAATGGAGGGACAAGTGGGATGGCCCAGCTTTTCTTTAAATATGGTGCAATGAACAGCGGCAAGTCGATTGAAATCTTGAAGGTTGCCAATAATTATGAAGAACAAAACAAATGTGTGCTGCTGTTTACGTCAGGCTTAGATACGCGGGATGAAGTCGGCTACATATCCAGCCGGATCGGGCTGCGCAGACCAGCAAGACCCATCTTTGCTGACACGAATGTCTTTGAAGAAGTGAAAAAAGATCTGACACATCCGTCTTGTATTTTAATCGATGAGGTGCAGTTTTTATCAAAAGAGCATGTCCTTCAACTGGCTCAAATTGTGGACGAATTAAACATTCCTGTCATGGGCTTTGGCTTGAAAAATGACTTTCAAAACGAGCTGTTCGAAGGAAGCCAGTATATGCTCATTTATGCGGACAAGGTGGAAGAAATGAAAACCATCTGCTGGTTTTGTGAACGGAAAGCGACAATGAACCTGCGTGTTGATGAAGCGGGCAAGCCTGTTTACACAGGGGAACAAATTCAAATCGGCGGCAATGATGCCTACTATCCGGTGTGCCGGAAATGCCATCAGCATCCGCCTTTATAAAAAGGATAAAAAAGAAGAGTTTCGCCGACTCTTCTTTTTTTGAATACTGCTGGCTGAAATATTTCTTTCATCATAAAAAACAAAAAACTTAGTTTATCTAATAGACAAACATAGTTAAAGTTTGATACACTTTTTACGTAGTGATTTGTAAACGGTATCAAAAAAAGATTATCTAGCCGTTTAAATCGAAAGGAGTTTCTTGTATGAAGAAAGAGCGTAATGTTTTTTACATTTGGGCTATTACCATTGTTGCGGCAATTGGGGGCCTGTTGTTCGGCTACGATACGGCTGTTATATCGGGTGCAGACCAGTCGATTCAAGCTTACTTGGTTGAACCACTCGGCTTGGGAGCTTTAGCTCATGGCGCAACGATTTCGAGTGCATTAATCGGCTGTATTATTGGCGGCGTCATTTCTGGTTATTTTGCGGCTGCATTTGGCCGTAAGCGTTCTCTTATTTTCGCAGCTGCTTTGTTTTTTATTTCAGCGCTTGGGTCCGCTTATCCGGAATTTTTGTTTTTTACAAAAGGGGAACCAACGCTGGCGTTGTTAATGACGTTTAATGTTTACCGTATTATTGGCGGGATTGGAGTGGGATTGGCTTCAGCTGTTGTACCCATGTACATAGGTGAAATCGTGCCTGCTGATATCCGTGGACGCCTTGTTTCTTTTAACCAGTTTATGATTATTTTCGGTATGCTGGTTGTGTATTTTGTTAACTGGGGAATTTCAAGAGGACAGTCGATTGAATGGATCAATGATGTCGGCTGGCGTTATATGTTTGCTTCAGAAGCGATTCCAGCGTTATTATTCGGTATTTTACTTTTTTTCGTACCGGAAACACCGCGTTACCTGGCAATGAAGCAAGATCACGAAAAAGCATTGACAGTCTTAACAAAAGTGAATGGCAAAAAAGAAGCCAATCATATTTTAGCAGATATTCAGAAAACGCTTACGTCTCAGCGAAAAACGACGAAACTGTTTGCGTATGGCAAGATTGTCATAGTAGTTGGTGTGCTGTTGTCGGTATTTCAGCAGTTTGTAGGCATTAATGTGGCTCTATATTATGCTCCGCGTATTTTTGAAAGCATGGGTGCTGCCAAAGATGCGTCCATGCTTCAAACCATCGTAATGGGATTGGTAAACGTTATCTTTACAGTTTTGGCCATCATGACGGTGGATAAGTGGGGGAGAAAGCCACTTCTAATTGTGGGTTCAATTGGGATGGCCATCGGGATGTTTGGTGTATCCGGGCTGGCCTTTTCGAATGTCATTGGGATTAGTACGCTCGTGTTTATCATCATATACACCGCGTCATTTATGATGTCATGGGGACCTATTTGCTGGGTGCTCATCTCGGAAATCTTCCCGAATAAGATTCGTGGTCAGGCAGTAGCCGTCGCCGTAGCGGCACAATGGGCAGCCAACTACTTCATCTCGTCCACATATCCGATGATGATGGAATTCAGCGGTGGCATGACATATGGGTTTTATGGTGTAATGAGCGTTCTTTCCGCGATCTTCGTTTGGAAGCTCGTTCCTGAGACGAAAGGAAAGACGCTTGAGCAAATGGAAAGTGTGTGGGAAAAAGCTGCTTTTAAATAAGAATCAACAAAGAAGTCGAACGAATGATCGTTCGACTTCTTTTTATTTCTCATAAGAACGATTCTCTTTTTAGGTTTTACAATTTGCTTTTCCTCACCGCCCGCCCCTCCGAACGCGTAGTCCTGCAGAAGCCGCCCAGACTATGCTTGCGCAAGCACAGTAGCCTTTAAAAAGAGAAATGGTCACCTGGTTTTCATGGACATATTCTTTTTTATTAAAAATCTTTTGTTTCACCCTTTTTCCTTCTGGAGAAAGAAGGAGCGAAACGTCCGAAAGCAATAAACGTTCTTGACGTCATTGTCTCGAGCATAGCGGATAGACTATAATGAAATATTATAAACAAAAAATCAGAGGTGACCGGCATGTTTGATCGATTACAGGCGGTGGAAGACCGCTATGACAAGCTCAATGAATTATTAAGTGATCCGGATATCGTCAACGATCCGGCCAAGCTCCGTGATTATTCAAAGGAACAGTCTGATATTCAAGAGACGGTTGAGGTATACCGTGAATATAAAGAAGCAAAAGAACAGTATGCGGACGCGAAAGCGATGCTCGAGGAAAAACTGGATGCAGACATGCGTGATATGGTAAAGGAAGAGCTAAGTGAGCTGGAGCAAACACTGGCGGACCAGGAAGCGCGCTTGAAAATTTTATTGATCCCGAAAGACCCGAATGACGATAAAAACGTTATTATGGAAATCCGGGGAGCGGCCGGCGGTGATGAAGCGGCTCTTTTTGCTGGTGACTTGTACCGTATGTACTCCCGGTATGCAGAAGCGAACAACTGGAAAATCGATGTGATCGAAGCCAGTACGACCGGGGTTGGCGGCTATAAAGAGATTATTTTCATGATCAACGGGCGGGGTGCATATTCCAAGCTGAAATATGAAAATGGGGCTCACCGTGTACAGCGGGTGCCGGAAACAGAATCAGGCGGACGAATTCATACATCAACGGCCACGGTTGCGGTTTTGCCGGAAACAGAAGAAGTCGAGATCGACATCCATGATAAGGATATCCGCGTGGACACGTTCACATCGAGCGGACCGGGCGGGCAATCTGTGAACACGACCATGTCTGCTGTGCGTCTGACGCATGTTCCGACGGGCATTGTTGTGTCCTGCCAGGATGAAAAGTCACAGATTAAAAACAAAGAAAAAGCGATGAAGGTGCTTCGTGCACGCATTTACGATAAATTTCAAAAAGAAGCGCAGGCTGAGTATGACGCTGTCCGTAAATCAGCGGTCGGGACCGGCGACCGGTCTGAACGCATTCGAACGTATAATTTCCCGCAAAACCGGGTGACGGATCATCGCATTGGCTTGACGATTCAAAAGCTGGACCAGATTCTTGAAGGCAAAGTGGGCGAAGTGATTGACGCGCTGATTGTAGAAGATCAATCAAGCCGGCTTGAAAATTTGGAGGATTAATACGTGACACAAAAAATATACGAGGCCCTCAAATGGGCTTCTTCTTATTTAACGGACAACGGGCGCGATGCCAATGCCGGCGAGCTGGTGATGAAGCATGTTCTGCAGGTGAACAGGGCTTCGATGCTGGCGAGACTGCATGATGTACTCAGCGGCGAACAGGAAGCTGCTTTTCAAGAAATGATTCATCGTCATGCCCATGGAGTGCCTGTTCAGCATTTAATTGGCACGGAGGAGTTTTACGGCCGTACCTTTATCGTGAATCGTGACGTCCTCATCCCCCGCCCGGAAACGGAAGAGCTTGTCTATCACGCGCTTGAAAAAGGAAAAAGAATCCCGAATCCGGTTATCGCGGATATTGGGACAGGAAGCGGAGCCATCGCGGTCACGATGAAAGCGGAGCGCCCGGATGCATCGGTGTATGCCATTGACGTATCTGAGGCGGCACTGGCGACAGCGGCTCAAAATGCCCAGTCTCTTCATGCAGATGTTATGTTTTTGCATGGGGATTTGCTAAAGCCGCTCATCGAAAAAGGGCTGATGGTTGATATGCTGTTGTCCAATCCACCGTACATCCCGTTAAACGAAAAACAAACATTATCCACAGTTGTTGTGGATTACGAACCGCATTTGGCTCTTTTTGGTGGACAGGATGGACTGGATCTTTACCGGGAAATGGCTGCGCAGCTTCCATTTGTGCTGAAAAAAGGCGGGATCGCTGGAGTGGAGACCGGTGCCGGGCAGACAAAAGCCGTTGCGGCGCTTTTCCAGGCAGCCTTTCCAGACGGAAAAACAGAAGTGATAGACGATATTAACGGAAAAGATAGAATGGTATTTTTGTATGTTTAAAGCAGCAGCTTCCCGGCGATACTGATTGCTGGGAGGGATGGACCGATGAAAACAATGGTACTTATTTTATATGTATATACACTTTCAGCAGCTGCTGCTTTTATGCTATACTTTGCACCGGAAAATCCGGAAGCGGGTGGAATACCGGAGGAAGCCATTCGCATTCGGGTGATCGCGCACGATAACAGCCGCGCTGAACAAAATAAAAAAGAACGCGTGCATCAAGCGGTTGCTGGTCAAATAAACGAATGGGCTTCTTCTGCCGGATCCATTGAAGAAGCGCGCCTGCTGATTAAAGAAAATATTCCTGCTTTGAAGAAAATAGCCTCTGAAACGGCAGGGGAAAACGTGCACGTTCTGTTTGGCACGGAGGCATTTCCGGTTAAACAATACGGTCGTTATTTGTATCCGCCGAATGAATACGAAACACTCGTCATGACGATTGGGGACGGGGATGGGGATAACTGGTGGTGTTTGCTGTACCCATCGTTTTGTTTTCCGGAAGAACAGTTCGAAAAGGATGAGAAAAAGCCGGAATATAAATGGGCGGTTGTCGAATTGTGGGGGGAATGGCAGAATTAACTGAAAATAATCAACTAATATCCACATTCGTCCACAGAGTTATGCACAAAATGATATTGGTTATACACATTATGTGCATAACTTTGGTGATATAAAAAGTGAAAAGTCGATTTATGTATAAAAATGATTGATTATATTAAGATTTTGTAAATTTAAAAGCAAGGGTGACGATGATGAAAACGAAGCATTGGATTGTGGATAAGTTCGGTATAACTAATAAACATTATCCACAGATACAAGAAGCTGCCTCACTTCTGCAGCAGGGAGAAGTGGTCGCCTTCCCAACTGAAACAGTATACGGACTGGGTGGACAGGTGAAAATGGACAAAGCTGTGGAAAAAATCTTTCAAGCAAAAGGACGTCCGTCCGACAATCCACTCATTGTCCACATTGCAGATAACCGGGACCTTGACGAGTTGGCACACTCGATTCCAGCATATGCTTATCAATTAATGGACGCTTTTTGGCCGGGGCCCTTAACAGTCGTTGTGCCGAAAAAGGAAGACGTATTATCAGATCGAGTCACAGCTGGTCTTCAAACCGTTGCCATTCGGATGCCGAATCATCCTGCGGCGCTGGCTCTTATTAAAGAAGCGGGCGTGCCGGTCGCTGCGCCAAGTGCCAATCGGTCAGGAAAGCCGAGTCCCACAACAGCTGCCCACGTCCTCGAAGACTTGAATGGGCGGATTGCTGGTGTCGTGGATGCCGGCGAAACAGGTGTCGGTCTCGAATCAACGGTCGTTGACTGCACAGGACCCTACCCAGTGATCCTGCGTCCGGGCGGTATTACGCAGGAAAACATTGTATCCATTGTAGGACAAGCGTCCACCGATGCTGTATTGAAAAAAGAAGAAAAAGCGCCGAAATCACCGGGCATGAAATACACACATTACGCTCCTGAAGCACCTCTTTATTTAATGGAAGGAAAGCCCGCTGCTCTTCAAGCAAAAGTAGAAGAATGGCAGGCAGAAGGAAAAAAGGTAGGCGTGCTCGCGACAGAAGAAACGGCTGAGCAGTACCATGCAGACGCTATTATCACCTGCGGCCAGCGCAGCGATCTCGAGTCTGTCGCCAGAAAGCTTTACACAGCGATCCGCTCCTTTAACGATTCGCAGGTCGATGTCATTATAGCGGAAACATTTTCGAAAGACGGACTTGGAGAAGCGATTATGAACCGTCTCGAAAAAGCAGCCGGGCATAAATGGATTACAAGCTAATCAGCTTTACAACAGCGTGAAAAAGCTTGGGACAGATAGTTTTGCATACAAGAAAAAGCCGGACGATTCAATCGTTCGGCTTTCTTTGCTTCTTTTTCTCATAATTTGAGAAGATGGAACGTATCCATAAGCATGGACATTCTCATTTTATCGCTTGCTCTGTCAGCGGATGCTTTCGGAGCGGCGCTGGCTGTTGGCATGAGGCGGATTGGTCTTGTGGATAAATTAAAGTTAAGTGCTGCGGTGGGACTCATGCACATCCTGCTTCCGTTTATAAGCATGACAATCGGCAGCGAGCTTTTTCATGTATTTGGGGACTGGCTTTTCTCAGCTGGCGGCATTGTGCTTTTGTTGACAGGCCTGCAAATGATTCTCGCTTTTTTCAAAGACGAAGAAAAACAAAAGCCAATGGGTATTGGGATTTTGCTGTTTTCCTTTGGCGTCAGCATGGACAGCTTTTCAACCGGTTTGTCGCTCGGGGTGCTGGGGCTGGACAAGCAGGCATCCGTCATTAGCTTTGGCCTGTGCGCAGGCATGATGACCATGGGCGGCCTGATCCTCAGCAGCAAAATGAGCGGTGCGGTAGGGAAGGCAGGCGAAGCGGCGGGCGGCATTCTTTTGCTGGTTATGGGGATAAAATGGTTATTGGCATGATAAAGTCCTTTTCCCGTGAAAAGGACTATTTTCCTGTTATTTATTCCTTTATAATGAAAGAAAACGGATGCAAAGGTGGTTGTTATGAACATTTTGTTTGTTTGTACTGGAAATACGTGCAGAAGCCCGATGGCTGAAGCGATATTGCGCACGAGAAAGCCGGACTGGCACATTCGATCAGCAGGCTTGTACGCAAACCCCGGTGAGCCTGCTTCAAAAGGAACAGCCGCTGTTTTAGATGAAAAAGGCATTACACATGAACACCATTCTTCTCAAGTGACGGAGGAGCTGCTTCAATGGGCAGACGCTGTACTGACCATGACAGCCTCTCACAAACAGTTAATTGATATCCATTTTCCGCAATTTCAAGACAAGGTCAGACTGCTGAAAGAAGCAGACGGCGATGTAGCGGACCCATTCGGCGGGACGGATGCAGATTATCGCAAGGCATTTGAAGAGTTGGACTATTACATAAGCGACTGGCTTAAAAGGGAGAACAAAGAATGAGAGAGACGAAGACATATTCATTCAGTATTCGGAAAAAAATGATTTTGCTTGTGACTCTGCTTGCAGTTGTCACATACACGTTCAGTGCTGTTTTTATGTATTATTTATACCCCGCTTATTTTTCTCACATGAATGAAACAATGTTTACGATTGCGACTCTGGCAATGGGCATTTTATGGTCGGGTATTCTGGCGTACTTTGCAGCTGCTTATTTTGTGAAGCCCATCGTCCGTCTTGAATCAGCAGCCCGTGCGGCAGCTGATGGCCGAATCGACCAGGAAGTCGAGCTGCCGAAAAGCGATGATGAAATCCGCGCGCTTGGTCTTGCCTTTAACGATATGATGACGAACCTGCGGACGATGGTGCAAAGCATTGAAAGCAACTTTGCGGTGACAAACGAAAGTGTCAGCCATATTGCTGATATTAGTGGACAAGCAGCGCAGCAGGCAAGCGGCATGGCGCAGACGGCAGAAGAAATCGCCGGCGGCGCGGAAAGCTCAGCGCATGCGGTTCAGGCAACAGCAGAAGCGATGGAGGATGTCGCCGGCATCGCTGGAACAGTTCAAGCAAAAGCAACAGAATCCGCTCATCAAGCAGAGGGAATGGTGCAGGAATTAGAGATCAGCCGGCAGGCTTTCCAGTCCCTTATTTCAGGAATGGATTCTCTTGCCGCGGATAATGAGGAGTCGCTTGAAGCGGTCCGGTCTTTGGAAGAAAATGCGCGAAAGGTCGGCAATGTGATTGGTCTGGTCGGTGATATTGCAGCGCAGACCAACTTGCTGGCATTGAATGCGTCAATTGAAGCGGCGCGCGCAGGCGAGCACGGCAAAGGCTTTGCGGTTGTAGCAGAAGAAGTCCGGAAGCTGGCGGACGAAAGTGCATCTGCCGTGCAAAGCATTTCCGGGCTTGTGAAGCAGATCCAGGTTGAAGTGGATCATGTTGTCCGGAAGATTACGGATCAAGCAGAGGCGGCCGAAGAAGGTGTGAAAAAAGGAGCCTCCGCTCAAGAAGCGGTTGGCCAAATCAGCAGCAAAATCATGAATATGGCGGCAGAGGTTGAAGAGATTTCCCGCCTTGTTGATGGCCAAATGAGCAAAATTGAACAAACCACACGCCAATCACAGGAAGTAGCGGCTATTGCGGAGGAAACGTCAGCTGGGGCGAATGAAGTCACACATGCGGCTCACACGCAATCCAATGTCATCCATGAAATCGGTGGCATCAGCCAAACGCTGCAAGAGCAGGCGGAAGCGTTAAAGTCTGTGATCACCCGTTTCAAATTGTAGTTTTTGCGTGAAATATGAGAAAATAAAAGAAAACAGTCGAGGGGAGCGCTCTATATGAAAGTGGCCATCGCGTCAGATCACGGCGGCATCAATATTCGGGAAGAAATTAAATCATTAATGGAAGAACTCGGTATAGAGTACGAGGATTTTGGCTGTGAATGTGCAGATTCCGTCGATTACCCGGACTATGCTCTTCCGGTAGCGGAAAAAGTGGCAGCAGGGGAATTTGACCGGGGCATTTTAATCTGCGGAACAGGAATTGGCATGTCGATTGCGGCAAACAAAGTCAAAGGCATTCGGTGCGCGCTCGTCCACGATGTGTACAGCGCAAAGCTGACAAGGCAGCATAACGATACCAACATCATTTCAATGGGCGAACGCGTCATTGGCGCTGGCCTGGCACGGGAAATCGCCCAAACATGGCTGACGACGGATTTTCAGGCAGGACGCCATGCGACGCGGATCGGTAAAATTGCAGAATATGAAGAAAAGAGCGGGCAGTGATGAACACACTCGAAACGTACAAACAAGAATTGGGCGCATTGCTGTCGGAGCTTCAGGATCAGGCACAATTTAAACAAAACCAATTGTTTGTCGTAGGCTGTTCCACTTCTGAAGTTGCCGGAGACCGCATTGGCACGGCAGGAACAGAAGAAACAGCTGCTGCTCTTTATGAGGTGCTTCAATCCTTTTCGGAAAAAACAGGCGTGCACCTCGCGTTTCAGTGCTGTGAGCATTTAAACAGAGCCGTTGTCGTAGAACGAGATGTAGCAGAAAAGCTTGGCTATGAAGAAGTTGCAGCGGTGCCGGTCCGAAAAGCGGGCGGTGCAATGGCAGCTTATGCATTCGGTCAAAAGGACTGTATGCTCGTTGAATTTGTCCAGGCAGATGGCGGCATTGATATTGGCGACACGTTGATCGGCATGCACTTAAAGCACGTAGCGGTTCCCGTACGCGTGTTAGGCCATTCCGTTGGCGCTGCGCATGTAACGATGGCCCGGACCCGTCCGAAATTAATCGGGGGTCCGCGTGCTGTATACGAAAAAACGAATGTAAGCGATTTGAACGGAACGGAATGTTAAGAAAATAGCCTGTTTTTTGGTGAAAAACATCTTTTTTTAAAAGAAAGTACGGAAAAAAGCAAAAAAGACAGTTGAAAGATTCGGAAAACATGTTATTATGAAAGAGGATTTTTTAACGACCATTCGCACATATTATTTTATAGATTGGGAAGGGGAACAACGATGAGTAAAATTCAAGCGCAAGACCCGGCTGTATTTGCAGCAATTGAAGATGAACTGAAGCGCCAGCAGACGAAAATTGAGCTGATTGCATCAGAAAACTTCGTATCGGAAGCGGTAATGGAAGCACAAGGTTCGGTTTTAACGAATAAGTATGCAGAAGGCTATCCGGGCAAGCGCTACTACGGCGGCTGTGAGCACGTGGACGTTGTAGAAGATTTAGCGCGCGATCGTGCAAAAGAGCTTTTCGGTGCAGAATACGTAAACGTTCAGCCGCATTCAGGTGCACAGGCAAACATGGGTGTTTACTTTGCTGTTTTAGAAACAGGCGATACGGTGCTTGGCATGAATTTATCTCACGGCGGCCACTTAACACACGGAAGCCCGGTTAATTTCAGCGGTGTGCAGTATAACTTTGTTGAATACGGCGTGACAAAAGACGAGCAGCTTATCGATTATGAAGATGTTCGCCAAAAAGCGCTTGAGCACAAGCCGAAGCTAATCGTTGCCGGTGCAAGTGCCTACCCGCGTGCCATTGACTTTGCAAAATTCCGTGAGATTGCGGATGAAGTCGGTGCGTATTTGATGGTAGACATGGCTCACATTGCTGGACTTGTGGCTGCAGGCCTTCACCAGAACCCGGTTCCTTACGCTCACTTTGTGACAACGACAACGCATAAAACGCTTCGCGGTCCTCGCGGCGGCATGATCTTGTCAACAGAAGAGTATGGAAAGAAATTTGATAAATCCATTTTCCCTGGTATTCAGGGCGGCCCGCTTATGCACGTCATTGCAGCAAAAGCGGTTGCTTTTAAAGAAGCACTTCAGGATGACTTTAAAGTATACGCTCAAAACGTCATTGACAATGCAAGCCGTCTCGCTGAAGGCTTAGTAAAAGAAGGCATTGACATCGTATCAGGCGGCACAGACAATCACCTGCTGCTAGTAGACTTACGTTCACTTGGTTTAACAGGCAAAGTAGCGGAAGCGGTGTTGGATGAAGTCGGCATCACAGTAAACAAAAACACGATTCCATACGATCCGGAAAGCCCGTTTGTCACAAGCGGTGTTCGCATCGGGACGGCGGCGGTTACGTCACGCGGATTCGATCTTGACGCAATGGATGAAGTAGCGTCAATCATCGCCAAAACATTGAAAAACCACGATGACGAAGCGGTTTTAAAGGAATCAGCAGACCGTGTTCTTTCATTAACAGCTAAATACGCGCTTTACCAGGAAGCGTAAGGAAAAACTGCCGGCTGCATGAGCCGGCAGTTTTTGTTTTGCGCAGATACGGATACGGCGCAATTATACGGATTAGCGCGCAATTACAGAGATTACGGCGCGATTTCCCGAGTTTACAGCGCATTTCCCGGAAATACGGCGCAATTCCATGCGAATTGCGCCGTATTTTTTATAATTGCGCCATACTTGAGGCTGCTTTCATTCGCAGCAGAATAAGAATGTCGGATTTTTCAGTTTGTTGCCCGCCGCTTGCTTTTCAAGTAAAATAGGATTGACTTTGCATGTCCGTATAATGAGGAGTGAACTTGATGGGAAAAGTGTATGTTTTTGATCATCCGCTTATTCAGCATAAGCTGACAATGATCCGTGACAAAAACACGGGAACAAAAGATTTCCGTGATTTAACAGATGAAGTAGCCACATTGATGGCATTTGAAATTACACGCGATTTGCCGCTGGAGGAAGTAACGGTGCAGACACCGGTTTGTGACGCGAAAGCAAAAGTTTTAGCAGGTAAAAAATTAGGGATTGTCCCAATTTTGCGTGCAGGTATCGGCATGGTCGATGGCGTACTGAAGCTGATTCCTGCCGCTAAAGTCGGCCACGTCGGCTTATACCGCGACCCTGAAACACTGCAGCCGGTGGAATATTATGTGAAGCTGCCAACAGATGTAGAGGATCGCGATTTCATCGTCGTTGACCCAATGCTTGCAACAGGCGGTTCGGCCATTGAAGCGATTAACTCGCTGAAAAAGCGCGGCGCGAAAAGTATTAAATTTATGTGTCTGATTGCTGCACCGGAAGGCGTGGATTTATTGAAAGAAGCGCATCCGGATGTCGACATTTACATCGCATCTTTAGATGAAAAGCTGAATGAAAAAGGCTACATCGTTCCTGGTCTCGGCGACGCCGGTGACCGTTTGTTTGGCACAAAATAAAGAAAAGCAGGTGGAGAGAATGGATCGCCCGATTAAAGTAATGACGATTTTCGGCACGCGGCCGGAAGCGATCAAAATGGCCCCGCTCGTTTTGGAATTAAAAAAACGGCCGGAAGAATTTGAAGCCATCGTAACCGTAACAGCCCAGCACCGCCAAATGCTTGACCAGGTGCTGAACATTTTCGATATTACACCAGATTATGACTTGAATATTATGAAAGACCGTCAAACGTTAATTGACGTCACGACGCGAGGACTTGAAGGTCTTGACCGGGTCATGAAGGAAGTCAAGCCGGATATCGTTTTAGTTCACGGTGACACAACGACAACGTTTGTTGCCGGACTTGCGGCATTTTACAATCAGATTGCGGTTGGCCACGTGGAAGCGGGTCTGCGTACGTGGAATAAATACTCGCCGTTTCCGGAAGAAATGAACCGCCAGCTAACAGGCGTTATGGCGGATCTTCATTTCTCGCCGACAGAGCAGTCTGAGCAAAATTTGCTGAATGAAAACAAAAAAGCCGACTCGATTTTCGTCACAGGCAACACGGCGATTGATGCACTGAAAACGACGGTGAAGGAAGAGTATACACATGATGTGCTGGAGAAGCTTGGAGAAGACCGTCTTGTGCTGATGACTGCACACCGGCGTGAGAACCTTGGTGAACCGATGAAAAATATGTTCCGGGCGATCAAACGGTTAGTGGAAGATCATGAAGCTATTCAAGTCGTTTATCCAGTTCACCTTAATCCGGTAGTGCGTGAAACAGCTGACTCTATTTTAGGCAACGATCCGCGCATTCACTTAATTGAACCGCTTGACGTCATCGACTTCCATAACTTTGCGGAGCGTGCGCACATTATTTTAACCGATTCTGGCGGTGTACAGGAAGAAGCGCCTTCTCTTGGCGTGCCAGTGCTTGTGCTGCGCGACACAACAGAGCGCCCGGAAGGCATTGACGCCGGGACGCTGAAGCTTGCGGGTACCGACGAGGAAACGATTTATTCGCTGGCGTCTGAGCTTTTAACAGATGACGCTGCGTATGAAAAAATGTCTAAAGCCTCTAATCCATATGGAGACGGTGAAGCATCCCGGCGCATTTGCGATGCGATCCGATACCATTTCAAAGCGGCCTCTGATGCACCAGAGCGCTTTGAGGTAAAGTAATAATAGAAGAAGACCGTCCGAAATAGCGGACGGTCTTCTTTGTATATGAAATAAATGTTCGGGAAAAATGAAAAAAGTATGAGCATTTTGTGAAATATCCATGTCAGCTACTGAGGTTTTCGTTCACAACACATTGACATTGAAAAAGGGCTATTGTATGCTAACAAAGGGTAAAGAGAATAGGTTTTTATACATAGTGTAACCGTTTTTTTGCCGCTGTTTATTTATGTTTTCAAGCATACGATTGAGGTGTGTGATGAACCGGAATCAGGAAAACCGACCTTTTAGGGCGATGGCGCTTTACAGTGCTGTGCTTGCCCAGCTCGCCGGCTCGATGATTGCCGGTATTTTTGCAGGTCTGACGCTTGACAGCTATTTTCAAACAGTGCCTCTTTTTTTAATCATCGGACTGCTGGGCGGACTCTCGGCAGGAATTTACGCCATGCTGCGGACAATTCAACATTTCAATTCAGGAGACTAGCACTCTATGCCCGAACTCCAGCAATCCATTAAACGACAGCGAACATATTTGATTTACCTGCTGGCCATTTTTGTACTCGGCTGGGGGTTCACATCTGCACAAGACATTTTTGCAGGCTTATTTCTTGGGACTGCACTGAGTCTTTACAATCACTGGATCATTGGCAGAAGAATCGACCGTTTCAGCAAAGCGGTGGAAGATGGACGGAAAATTCCGTCTCTTGGCACAATTCTGCGAATGGGCTCTGCGGCCCTCGCTGCCATGATCGCCATTCAAAACCCGGACCAGTTTCATTTGGTCGCCACTGTTATTGGATTAATGACTGCTTATGCAGTGATTATGATAGATTTTGGAATCCAACATTTTATAAAACGCACGAACGGGAAAGAGGTGAAATAATTTGGATCATAAGTCTCCATTATATGACCTTCATTTGTTTGGGGTCACATTGACGTTCAACCTGGCAAACATGCTGATGATTACAGTAGCCAGTGTCATTGTATTTCTGATCGCGGTTCTTGCCACGCGCAAGCTGGCACTAAAACCAACAGGAATGCAGAACTTCTTTGAATGGGTCATGGACTTTGTCAAAGGGATTGTTAAAAGCAATATGGACTGGAAGACAGGCGGGCGATTCCATGTACTTGGAATCACACTGATTATGTACATTTTCGTATCCAATATGCTCGGACTTCCGTTCGCGATTGTTTATAACGATTATTTATGGTGGAAATCACCGACAGCCGACCCGGTTGTCACACTCACGCTGGCCGTTATGGTAGTGGGCTTGTCTCATTATTATGCGATCCGCATGAAAGGTTTTTCCGAATACGGAAAAGATTTCTTCCGCCCGATGTGGTTTATGTTCCCACTGAAAATCATTGAAGAATTTGCCAACACGCTTACACTCGGCCTCCGGCTTTATGGTAACATTTTTGCCGGTGAAATTCTGCTTACACTACTTGCAGGATCACTTGCCACAGGCGTTGGCGGACATTTAGCAGCGGTTATTCCGACGCTTGCATGGATGGGCTTCTCTGTTTTCGTTGGTGCCATTCAGGCATTCATCTTTGTTATGTTAACGATGGTTTATATCTCACATAAAGTGAGCCATGACCATTAATATAATTACCTGTTCAGCCACTGGACAAACGCATTTTTCGTAAATCATGTTTTCAAAAATAAGGAGGAAAAATTAACATGGGTCTTTTAGCAGCAGCAATTGCAATTGGTTTAGCGGCCGTAGGTGCCGGCGTAGGTAACGGTCTGATCGTATCGAAAACAGTCGAAGGTATGGCTCGTCAGCCAGAAGCACGTGGAATGCTACAAACAACAATGTTCATCGGGGTAGCACTAGTAGAGGCGATTCCTATCATCGCCGTAGTAATCGCGTTCATGGTACAAGGACAATAATAAGTGCGCAGACGGCCTGGCCGTCTGAGCTAGACAATAAACGCTTCAGGAAAAAGGAACAAAGGCTAAGAACGCAACGTCCTGTTGCGATGCCTTTGTAACTTAATTCCTGTGAGCCCTATGGCGAAGATCACATTCTTATGCGAGCCTTCGCCATTCCTTTATGTGTAAATCACCGTAACCGTTTAATAAAATGTTTTTTTCTTCATTTAATGAAGGAAAGGACATGAACCTCTTGAAGGGAGTGAACTGATCGTGACGACAAACGCACTTGTACTTGGAGCTGGCGCTGGCTTTAACGGCGGCGACATCATCTTCCAATTGCTTATGTTTATCATCTTGCTCGCATTGCTGAAGAAATTCGCATGGGCGCCGCTTATGGGCATCATGACGCAGCGTGAAGAGCATATTGCATCAGAAATCGAAGCGGCAGAAAAAAGCCGTGTCGAAGCGAATCAACTATTAGAACAAACACGTGCGGAAGTGAAAACAGCCCGCCTTGAAGCACAAAATACGATTGAAAACGCCAAGAAGCTTGGCGAAGAACAAAAAACAGAAATTCTCGCGGCTGCCCGTGCAGAATCTGAACGTTTAAAAGAATCAGCGAAGCTTGAAATTGCGCAAGAGCGCGATAATGCAATGAACTCATTGCGCGAGCAAGTTGCAGCTCTATCTGTCATGATCGCGTCGAAAGTAATTGAAAAAGATCTTTCAGCAGCCGATCAAGAAGCACTGATTAATCAGTACATTAAAGAGGCAGGCGAAGAGCGATGAGTAAATCCGGAGCGGCAAAACGCTACGCGATCGCGCTTTTCGAACTGGCAAAAGAACAAAAACAAGTAGTAGAGATCGAACAGGAATTGCGTGTGGTCAAGCAGGTGTTTGGCGAAAGCAAAGAATTGTTAACGGTTCTTGAAGCGCCAAAGCTTTCAGCTGAACAAAAGCAGGCGATGATCGTTTCTGCATTTGGCCAGGCTTCAGCGCCTGTTGTAAACACATTAAAGCTGCTCGTTCAGCGTCATCGCACGAATGAAATCCCTGCGGTATGTGACGAGTACATAACGCTTGCAAATGAAGAGCGTGGAACAGCGGATGCCATCGTGTATTCGGTTCGCCCGCTTTCTCCAATCGAGGAAACAGCTGTTTCCCAGGCGTTTTCACGCAAGGTTGGCAAGCAGACGTTAAACATTGAAAACATTGTGGACCCGAATCTGCTGGGCGGCTTGAAAGTCCGGATTGGCAACCGCATTTTTGACGGCACTTTGCGCGGCAAATTAAACCGTCTTGAAAAAAAATTAACGACGAATTTATAAAATTGACAGAAGCAAAAGCTTCTTGAAGAAACTGAGGGGTGACATGCATGAGCATCAAAGCTGAAGAAATCAGTGCGCTGATAAAAAAGCAAATTGAAAACTTCCAGTCCGATATTACAGTTAGCGACGTCGGTACTGTCATCCAGGTTGGGGACGGTATCGCACGTGCTCATGGCCTCGACAACGTTATGGCAGGAGAGCTTCTTGAGTTCTCTAATGGCGTAATGGGTATGGCTCAAAACCTGGAAGAAAACAACGTAGGTATTATCATTCTTGGTCCTTACACAGGCATCAAGGAAGGCGATGAAGTGCGCCGCACAGGCCGCATCATGGAAGTGCCGGTTGGCGATGAGCTAATTGGCCGCGTTGTAAACTCACTTGGTCAGCCAGTCGATGGTCTTGGTCCAATTAACACAACAAAAACACGTCCAATCGAAAGCCCGGCAACAGGCGTTATGGCCCGTAAATCGGTTCATGAGCCATTGCAAACTGGGATTAAAGCGATTGATGCCCTCGTGCCAATCGGCCGTGGACAGCGTGAATTAATCATCGGTGACCGTCAAACAGGTAAAACGACGGTAGCGATCGATACAATCTTGAACCAGCGTGATCAGGATATGGTTTGTATCTATGTTGCGATTGGCCAGAAGGAATCAACGGTCCGTAATGCGGTGGAAACACTTCGTAAGCACGGTGCGCTTGACTACACAATCGTTGTTACAGCGTCCGCGTCTTCACCGGCACCAATGTTATTCCTTGCGCCTTACACAGGCGTATCAATGGCTGAAGAATTTATGTTCAACGGCAAGCACGTTTTGATCGTGTATGATGATCTTTCGAAACAAGCAGCAGCCTACCGTGAGCTTTCCCTTCTTCTTCGCCGTCCTCCAGGTCGTGAAGCATACCCTGGTGACGTATTCTACTTGCATTCACGCCTTCTTGAGCGTGCAGCGAAATTAAACGATACACTTGGTGCAGGTTCGATTACAGCACTTCCATTCGTTGAAACACAAGCGGGGGATATCTCAGCTTACATTCCAACGAACGTGATCTCGATTACAGACGGACAAATCTTCTTGCAGTCTGACTTGTTCTTCTCGGGCGTACGTCCGGCGATCAACGCGGGTCTTTCTGTATCACGTGTTGGTGGCTCCGCACAAATTAAAGCGATGAAAAAGGTTGCAGGTACACTGCGTCTTGACCTTGCCGCTTACCGTGAGCTTGAAGCATTTGCACAGTTCGGTTCAGATCTTGATGCGATTACGCAATCAAAGCTAAACCGTGGTGCCCGTACAGTTGAAGTATTGAAGCAGGATTTAAATAAGCCGCTTAAAGTTGAGCGCCAGGTGGTTATTCTTTATGCATTAACACGCGGCCATCTTGACGAGATTCCGGTTTCAGATATCACTCGTTTCGAAGATGAACTGTTACACTGGCTCGATAAAAACCACACAAATGTGTACGATCATATTCGCACAACGAAAGAACTTCCGTCTGACGATGAACTAAAAGCAGCGATCAGCGAGTTTAAAAAATCGTTCGTGAAATCCGAATAAGAGCAGCATAAGGGCGGTATCGTCTACCGGACGTCCGCCCTGTCTGCGTCATCAAACACAAAAAAGGGTGGTGAGAGAAAGTGGCATCGTTACGCGATATACAAACACGTATTACATCGACCAAAAAGACGAGTCAGATTACGAAAGCCATGCAAATGGTATCCGCTTCTAAATTGAGCCGTGCGGAATCAAATGCGAAGTCATTTGTTCCTTATATGGATAAGATTCAGGAAGTTGTTGCGTCAATCGCCCTCGGCAGCAAAGATGTAACACATCCGATGCTAGTCTCCCGCCCCGTTAAAAAAACCGGGTACCTTGTAATTACATCGGACCGCGGTTTGGCGGGAGCCTATAACAGCAGCATTTTACGTTCTGTTTACAAACAAATTCAAGAGCGTCATACGTCTAAAGACGAATACGTTGTCATCGCCGTTGGGCGTGTTGGCCGCGACTTCTTCCGCATGCGGGGAATCGAAGCTATCGACAGCGTAACAGGTCTGCCGGATCAGCCGTCGTTTGCTGATGTAAAAGAAATCGTCCGCAAGACGGTCGATCTTTTCTCAGAAGGCGCGTATGATGAGCTTTTCATGTACTACAGCCATTTCGTCAATGCGATTCAGCAGGACGTAACAATGAAGAAAGTATTGCCGTTGACGGATATTGAATCAACAGGCGGAAGTCTTTCTTCATACGAATTTGAACCATCTGCAGAAGAGATTCTTGAAGTTTTGCTTCCTCAATATGCAGAAAGCTTAATTTACGGCGCTCTTCTAGATGGAAAAGCGAGTGAGCACGCGGCACGTATGACGGCTATGCAAAATGCAACCGACAATGCCAAAGAGCTGATCCGTTCACTAACACTTCAATACAACCGTGCACGCCAGGCGGCAATTACCCAGGAAATCACGGAAATTGTCGGCGGAGCAGCCGCACTCGAATCGTAATAAATCAGGCGGGATTTGTCCCGTATGAATAACTAATAAGCAATGAACCAAAACAGGAGGGAAAAAGATGAACAAAGGACGCGTTCTTCAGGTTATGGGTCCGGTCGTTGACGTTAAGTTTGAAAACGGTCAGCTTCCTTCGATTTATAACGCTTTAAAAGTTCAGATCGGCTCAACTGCGACAGAACTGACATTAGAAGTCGCTACACACCTTGGCGATGACTCTGTCCGTGCGATTGCGATGGCATCAACAGACGGTCTTCAGCGTAACCAGGAAGTAATTGACACAGGCAGCGCCATTTCAGTACCAGTTGGAGATATTACGCTTGGCCGTGTATTTAATGTACTTGGTGAGCCAATTGATGAAAAGCCAATTGAGTCAGGAATTCGTCTTGATGCGATTCACCGTTCTGCACCAACGTTCGACCAGCTTTCAACAGAAGTTGAAATTTTGGAAACAGGGATCAAAGTTGTTGATCTTCTTGCACCATACATTAAAGGCGGTAAGATCGGTCTTTTCGGTGGCGCCGGTGTAGGGAAAACAGTTTTAATCCAGGAATTGATCAATAACATCGCACAAGAGCATGGCGGTATTTCGGTATTCGCTGGTGTTGGTGAGCGTACTCGTGAAGGAAATGACCTTTTCCACGAGATGAGCGATTCAGGCGTTATTGCTAAAACAGCGATGGTATTCGGCCAAATGAATGAGCCTCCTGGTGCACGTATGCGTGTTGCCCTGACTGGCCTGACAATGGCTGAATATTTCCGTGACGACCAGGGACAAGACGTTTTGTTCTTTATCGATAACATCTTCCGTTTCACGCAAGCGGGTTCTGAAGTATCAGCCCTTCTTGGACGCCTTCCATCTGCGGTAGGCTACCAGCCAACATTGGCAACAGAAATGGGTCAGCTTCAAGAGCGTATTACATCAACGAACGTCGGTTCCGTTACCTCTATTCAGGCGATTTATGTCCCAGCCGATGATTACACGGATCCGGCACCTGCGACAACATTCGCTCACTTGGATGCAACGACGAACCTTGAGCGTAAGCTTTCAGAGATGGGTATTTACCCTGCAGTAGATCCACTCGCTTCAACATCCCGTGCCCTGTCACCGGAAATCGTTGGCGAAGAGCATTACAATGTCGCACGTTCTGTACAGCAGACGTTGCAGCGCTACAGAGAATTGCAGGATATCATCGCGATCCTCGGTATGGATGAATTGTCAGAGGAAGATAAATTGACGGTATCACGCGCACGCCGCATTCAGTTCTTCCTTTCTCAAAACTTCCACGTGGCGGAGCAGTTTACAGGACAAAAAGGATCATACGTACAAGTACAGGATACAGTACGCGGATTCCGCGAAATCCTGGACGGCAAGCACGACACTCTTCCTGAAGATGCATTCCGTTTGGTCGGCGGCATTGAAGAAGTGGTGGCAAAAGCACAAGAAATGGGTGCGAACGCCTAATATAGGGACCAGGAGGTTTAGCTATGAAGACATTTAACGTCAATATCGTCACTCCTGACGGTCCGGTCGTGGATACGAACGTAGAACTCGTTAGTGCAAAAGCACAAAGCGGCGAGCTCGGCATCATGGCCGGCCACGTCCCGATGGTCGCTCCCTTGCAAATCGGCGCAGTCCGGTTAGTTACAGGCGGCAAGCAATCCGAATTGGTCGCGATCAGCGGCGGCTTTCTCGAAGTTCGTCCGGATCAGGTAACGATATTAGCGCAAGCTGCTGAAAAAGCGGAAAGCATCGACATTGCCCGTGCAAAGGAAGCTCAGCTTCGTGCGGAGCAGCTGCTGCAGAGCAAGCAGGATCATGTTGATTTTAAACGTGCCGAACTGGCATTGAAACGCGCGGTTAACCGCGTCAATGTATACGAAGGCAAACTATAAAAAAGACGCTGCCCATCGCCTGACGATCGGGCAGCTTTTTTTTTGCTAATCAGGAACGAGACACTCTTTTAAAATAAGCGGTCTCCTGATTAAATAAAAGCAAAAAGAATCGAACGTGAACAAGGAATAAGGAGTAGGATGATCATGATTGAATCTTTCGGACAAGAAGCGCTTATTAGCATGGTTCTCAGCCTGTTTTGTATTGGCCTGTCGTTTTGGTCGCTTCAGTCGCTCCGGCTCGATCAGCTCTTTCGCAAAAACCAGGTAGCCCGTGCCCGAATGCTTTATTTATTGCTTTCCATTGCGATCGGATCGGCCGTCAGCAGCTTCTTTTTGAACTATTTGCAATGGGCTCGCCAGCTTCCTTTACTGTTTTAATTGGACTTGTGCACTGACGTACTTGCCTTTTCTGGTAAAATCATTTAAATTGAATGGAGACATTTTGTGAAAAAACATGCATTTTGGGTTTGCCGCCGTGTTAGACGGGAAAACAAAAAAAGGATGGTTTTTTGAATAATTTCACAAAGTCTCTACAATTTGTGCTAAATTTCACTTGAGAAATTTGCGATCAGGATGGTAAACTTTAAGAAGTTTTGTCGAAGTGACGAAAAGACATTGGAAAGGGCTGGCACGTCAGTCCACTGATTTGAATATGTATAATAGAAAAGGACGCGGAGGGGAACAGTTTGGACAAAATTATCGTCCGCGGCGGTCACCAATTGAATGGTACCGTCAAAGTTGAAGGAGCAAAAAATTCGGTGCTGCCAGTGATTGCAGCGACCATGCTTGCAGGAGAAGGAAAGTGTGTCATTCGTGACGTACCAACTTTATCCGATGTATATACAATTAATGAAGTATTGCGCCACTTAAATTGTGAAGTGACATTTGAAAACAACACAGTAACAGTTGATGCAACGAAAGATCTTCTAATTGAAGCTCCATTTGAATACGTTCGCAAAATGCGTGCCTCTGTTTTAGTCATGGGTGCACTTTTGGCGCGAAATGGAAAAGCCCGTGTCGCACTTCCCGGCGGATGCGCAATCGGTTCACGTCCGATTGACCAGCATTTAAAAGGATTTGAAGCGATGGGCGCTCATGTCCGTGTGGAAAACGGCTTTATCGAAGCCGAAACAGATGGACGATTAAAAGGAGCAAAAATTTATCTGGATTTCCCGAGCGTCGGCGCTACGGAAAACATTATGACCGCTGCTGCTTTAGCAGAAGGTACAACCATCCTTGAAAACGCAGCAAAAGAACCGGAAATCGTTGACCTTGCGAACCTTATCAACAAAATGGGTGGCAAAGTAATCGGAGCTGGTACAGAAACGATTCGTATTGAAGGTGTTGACGTATTAACCGGTGCGGACCACGCAATTATTCCTGATCGTATTGAAGCTGGCACATTTATGACTGCTGCCGCGATTACAGGCGGAAACGTCCTAGTAGAAGGTGCTGTTGCCGAGCACATGTCGTCATTGATCGCAAAAATGCGTGAAATGGGCGTGGAAATTATTGAAGAGGACAATGGCATTCGTGTCATCGGTCCTGAAAAAATGAAATCGGTCGATATTAAAACAATGCCGCACCCTGGCTTCCCGACAGATATGCAATCACAAATGATGGCATTGATGCTGAAAGCGGAAGGAACAGGCGTCATTACGGAAACCGTTTTTGAAAACCGCTTTATGCACGTGGAAGAGTTCCGCCGCATGAATGCCAATGCAAAGATTGAAGGCCGTTCGGTCATTATTGATGGTCCATCTGATTTGCAGGGAGCTGAAGTTGCCGCAACGGATTTACGTGCAGCTGCCGCATTGATCCTGGCTGGACTCGTAGCAGATGGCTACACACGTGTAACAGAACTAAAGCATCTTGATCGCGGATACGTGAATTTCCACGGCAAGCTTGCCGCACTTGGTGCAGATATTGAACGTGTATCGGAAACAGCAGACACGCCAGTCGCGGTGAAAAGCTGAATTCATTCCTACCTATCATTATTTTTCTTGAAAAACCGTCTGTTTGTACAGGCGGTTTTTTTGTGTGCGAAAACAGGTGCCGGCTTTTTTCTTTTGTCATAAACAGTATAGTCGAGCATATCCCTTTTTATACGGCAAGGAGGGAACTTTGTTGAAAAAACCGGTTATGACCCTGTTGTTTATTATGATTGCGGCAATCGCTGTTCCAGCAACCGGCATCTGGCTGTCTGAAACAAACACACCTCCGGCAGAGCAGGAGCCTACAGTAGATGTCGTGCGGACAGACACACAAAAAACGGAATCCGTCCCGCTTGAATCGTATGTAGCCGGTGTCGTTGCGGCGGAAATGCCGGCTTCCTTTGAGAAAGAAGCCTTAAAAGCGCAGGCAGTGGCAGCGCGCACGTTTATTTTAACGCAAACATTAAAGGGAAACGATGTAACGGACACCGTGGATGACCAGGTATACAAGGATGAACAGGATCAAAAAAACATGTGGGGATCAGAGTATGAGGAAAATAAAGGTAAAATAGAAGAAGCTGCACGGGAAACAGAAGGAAAGATATTGGTATACAACAATGAGCCGATCACTGCTGCTTTTTTCTCGTCAGGAAACGGGCAGACGGAAAATTCGGAAGACTACTGGCAGTCTGCAGAGCCTTACTTAATCAGCGTCGCCAGCCCATGGGATAAAGAGGCGCCGAACTTCGAGCAAGAAGTAGAGCTGCCAAAGCAGGAGGCAGAAGAAAAGCTCGGTGTGTCGCTTCCTGATTCAGGTGTGATTGGAGACGTAACGCAACGGACAGCAGGAGGCCGAATCGCCTCTATCACCATTGAAGGCAAATCATTCACAGGAAGGGAAGTTCGTGAATTGCTCGACCTGCCTTCTGCTGATTTTCAAATGATTGCGGACGGGACAGAAGTTGTCGTGAAAACAAAGGGGTACGGCCACGGTGTGGGGATGAGCCAGTATGGAGCAAACGGAATGGCAAAAGAAGGGAAAACATACGAGGAGATTACAGCGTATTATTATCCAGGTGCCAGTTTGGAGGAAGCCTCTGTTTTTTTAACTCGTTAAATGAAAAAAACACGTCCGCATTTACTGCGGGCGTGCCCATTCACTAAAGCCGGCCATCCAGCGGCCGATTTTTGACTTGCGTTCAAAATACATATATTTGACGGCGAGAAAAGCAATCGCCACACCCGTTACATCTTTAATGGCATCAATAAGCGTGGCTGAGCGGTATGGCACAAACGCCTGATGAATTTCATCCGCCAGCCCGTAAAAAGAAGCGAAAACGGCTGCCGCAAAACTGACCACAGGCGTCAGGCGGCCATTTGCTAAAAAAGCTGCAGCAATGAGTCCATATAAAATAGCGAATTCAACCAAATGAAGAGATTCTTTAATAAGTAAATCAAGAGAGTTATTCGGTAAATCCATAATGGTATCGTGCGGAAGGCCCGACATAATCCAAATGGCTATCATATAAAAAACGGGCAGTGCCATAACAAACAATCGAATTCCTTTTTTCAATCTTCCACACCTCCACATCCTCTTTGATTTTACCACCTCCTTTTCATGTGAACAGCCTTGTTTGTGGCGTTTTTTTTACGATTTCAGGAATTTTAAGGGACATATGTATAAAATCCCATTCCTCCGTCGAAAATGGATGACGAGGTGATGACCATGAAAGAGGGCGGCAAAAAACAACTCCCCCCAAAACTGAAAGACTTTTTAACGCGTCGGCGGGCTTTGCCTGCAATTTATTTAGCTTGTGCCATTTTATTGATTTCTAGTTTGTTGTTTTATGAGGTGATGAAGCCAGAGAACGAGGAAAGAGCAGCCGATCTGTTTAATGAACCAGCGGAAAGCGTGAACGGTAAGCCGGAAAAAATGATCAAGCCGGTTGTAGAAGGGGCAGCAGCAAAAACGGCTTTTTACGATGAAAAAGCTGAGGCGGACAAGCAAGAGGAGGCATTGGTCGTATTTAACGATACGTATTATGAAAGCACAGGCGTTGATTATGCACTTGAAAACGGCAAAACGTTTGCCGTATCAGCGCCGCTTTCAGGAACGGTTACAGATGTGCGGGAGGACGCATTTCTTGGCAACTACATTGAAATTGATCATGGCAATGGAGCGGTCAGCACATTTCAATCAGTGGACAACATTCAAGTAAAGAAGAATGACACAGTCACACAGGGCGAAAAGCTTGGAGAAGCAGGCAGAAGCATTTTAAATGAATCGGCTGGCATACACGTTCACTTTGAAATAACGAAGGATGGCGAGCTCCTGGACCCCTCCTCGGTTTATGGGAAAACGGTTAGTGATTGGAAATGAATATTTCCCAGGCAATACACATATCGTTAAGTAAACGAAATGGGGCTGCTTGTATTCGATGAAACCCATGGCCGAAATAGTCGACACCGCTCATCCCGTTTCCGCTGAAGGAGGCGTGTGCGTGCGCGAGTACATCAAAGAAAGAGCACTGAGGGCCGGCAAGTATATCGTCGAAACAAATAAAACGGTCAGGGATGCAGCAAAAGAGTTTGGCATTTCGAAAAGTACAGTTCACAAAGATTTAACGGAGCGGCTGCCCGATGTCAATCCGGAACTGTCTGCCCGAGTCGAACATATTTTACACTACCATAAATCCATCCGGCATCTGCGCGGAGGCGAAGCAACAAAACAAAAGTGGAAGCAGCCGGACCGCTGTAGCTAACACGAAACAAAAAGAGAAAGCATCCCTTGCTTTCTCTTTTTCACGTTGTTGAAAAAAGGATGTGTCAATGAAAAGCAAGTGACACCTTCTTTTTTTCAAAGCCCCTATGCTTGCGCGAACACGGTCAGGGCGGCTTCTGCAGGACTTCGCGTTCGGAGGGGCGGGCGGTGAGCTAACTTTTGGAGCACGGCTCCAAAAGTGGATCTCACCTTTCCCGCTTGATCCCTCCCGAGTCTTCGTCCTGCGCCAGCCGCCCTAGTGGGGAGGGAAAGCAGATCATAAAACCAAAGATGGGTATACGTTACGTTCTGATTGGAAACAAAGAAACAATGGCCCTCTGTTTTTCAATACTATGTAAAGAGAAAGCATCCCTTGCTTTCCCTTTTTCACTTTGTCCAAAATAACCGAATATTCACAGTCCAATCTTCCTTGAATATATGGTAAAATAGGTATTTGGAGTATAAAAGCGACCATTATATGAAAAATAGATGAAGACTATTGAGGGGGCAGGACATGTTTTCGAAAGATATTGGAATTGACCTGGGGACGGCTAACGTATTAATACATGTAAAAGGACAGGGAATCGTATTAAACGAGCCGTCTGTCGTGGCGTTAGACCGGACAACGAATAAAGTGCTGGCTGTGGGTGAAGAAGCGTACCAGATGGTTGGACGTACGCCGGGGAATATTGTGGCGATTCGCCCGCTTCGTGATGGCGTTATTGCGGATTTTGATGTAACCGAGTCCATGCTGAAGCATTTCATTAATAAACTGAACGTGAAAGGCTTTTTATCCAAGCCGCGTATTTTAATTTGCTGTCCAACCCAAATTACTGCTGTTGAACAAAAGGCGATCCGTGAAGCGGCTGAAAAAAGCGGCGGCAAAACGGTTTATTTGGAAGAAGAGCCGAAAGTGGCAGCGGTTGGCGCCGGCATGGATATTTTTGAGCCGAGCGGACACATGGTCATTGATATTGGCGGCGGGACAACAGATGTTGCTGTCCTGTCTTTAGGGGCGATCGTTACAGCTGAATCCATTAAAACAGCTGGAAACACCTTTGATGCAGATATTATGAACTACGTGAAAAAGCAATATAAACTATTGATCGGTGAACGGACAGCCGAAGCGATTAAAATCAATGTGGGAACCGTTTATCCGAGCGCGCGAAACGAAGAAATGGAAATACGCGGCCGCGATATTATGACCGGGCTTCCGCGCATTTTAACGATCACGTCGACAGAAATTGAAGGAGCGCTGCGTGAATCTGTTGCTCAAATTGTCCAGGCCTCGAAAAATGTGCTGGAGAAAACGCCGCCAGAGCTGTCTGCTGATATTATTGACCGGGGTGTGATGCTGACGGGCGGCGGCGCATTGCTGCACGGGATTGATCAGCTGATGGCGGATGAACTGAAGGTGCCTGTTTTTGTAGCGGAAAACCCAATGGATTGTGTAGCGATCGGCACCGGCAGAATGCTCGATAGTATGGATCGACTTTCTTCCAAGAAAAGGATTAAATGATGAAATAGAGCTGCTAATCATAAGCAGCTCTATTTATTTTTGCTCATTCTGCCTATTTTCTCAATATTTTCTGTTAATGAATGCAGCGACTATTGTATAATAAAGACGGCATGTATTGCTTAAAAATGAGGTGAACAATTTGTTCAAAGGGTTTTACACGGCTGCTTCAGGCATGATTGCCCAGCAGCGGCGTACAGAAATACTAACCAATAATATGTCCAATGTGAATACACCGGGCTATAAAGCAGATCAGACGAGCGTAAGAGCTTTTCCAGAAATGCTGCTGAAACGAATGGATGATACATCTGTGCCGGTGGAAAATAAATTAAACTTGCCCTACGAACCAACCATTGGTTCTTTAAATACTGGTGTATATTTACAGGAAACCATCCCGAATTTCCGTCAGGGAGATCTGCGGGAAACAGGATTGACAACGGATGTGGCTCTTCAAGGAGAATCTGTTTTTTTTACGGTTCAAAATGCAGCGGGAGAGACACGCTATACTCGGAATGGAAATTTCACGCTGGATCTTGAAGGGTACTTAACAACGGCATCGGGCTTTTACGTGCAGGATTCAAATGGAGAACGAATTCAATTGACGTCGGATCGTTTTGAAGTCAGTGAATCCGGTGATGTCACCGAAAATGGCCAGCTTGTCGCTCAATTGGGTGTGGCATACGCTGAAAATCCAAATGACTTGATCAAGGAAGGCGACGGATTGTACCGGCTCGATGGTGCTGCTCTGCCAAACGCGTATCAGACGGATGCAGCACAATTCTCCACGCAGCAAATGTTTTTAGAAGGGTCGACAACGGATCTGTCCCGGACGATGACCGATATGCTGACGGCGTACCGATCATTCGAAGCGAATCAAAAAGTATTGACGGCGTATGACCGAAGCATGGAAAAAGCCGCAAACGAAATCGGGCGCGTAACGTAAAGGAGAGCGTAAGATGAACAGAACGATGATTAATGCCGTTAACACGCTGTCTCAGCTTCAGAAAAAAATGGATGTAACAAGCAGCAATGTAGCCAATTTGACAACGACCGGATATAAAAGCAGCAATGCGTCGTTTGCCGATTTAATTCATCAGCAGACCGTCAACATGTACCGAGAGAATGAGGATGTTGGCCGTGATACGCCTTACGG
Source organism: Domibacillus enclensis (assembly GCF_900156125.1). Lineage (GTDB taxonomy): Bacteria > Bacillota > Bacilli > Bacillales > Domibacillaceae > Domibacillus > Domibacillus enclensis. Next base: position 70,756 of record NZ_FTLX01000002.1, read on the forward strand.
AATCCGGCTCGGGGCAGGTGCGATGATGGCGCAGGTGCAAATGGTCAGCACGCAGGGGAATATTCAGCAAACAGGACGGACGCTGGACTTTGGATTGACGAAGCCAAATCAGTTTTTCAAAGTGCTGATTCAGGATGAAGAGGGCAATGGCCGCGTTCACTACACGCGGGACGGCGCTTTTTCTGTAACGCCTGCGGGCGGCGGCAATCTGATGCTCGTTACATCAGAAGGCAATCCTGTTCTTGATGAAAATGATGCGCCGATCGTTTTGCCGGAAGAAGAGATGGAGCAGCAGGCAGGGGGGCTTCTCGGTCTTGTGGAAGTGGATAAGCCGCAGTTTTTAGAGCGGGCTTCCGCCAACCTGTTTGTGCTTCCCCAAAACCCGGCCACTGCGGAGGGACAGATTTTGCGGAACTTAAATGCGGCTGAGCGGCAGGAAGCCGGTATTCAGGCCGGGGCGCTTGAAATGTCAAATGTTGATTTCGCGAAGGAAATGAGCGATTTGACGGCAACTCAGCGCTCTTATCAATTTCAATCAAAGGCGATATCGATCGCTGATCAAATGCTTGGCTTAATTAATGGGGTCAGATAGAGGGGAACGATGATCATGGTGCATGAACGAAAGCGGACGAAAGAAACCCGCCTTACGCCCCTCGGCAGATTGATGATATCACTGTTTTTCATCGCGCTGACGGCTGTTGCCGGCGCATTGATCGGATATAGTATTATCGGTCAGGGAGATCCAGTAGACGTATTTAAACCGGATACATGGATTCAATTGTATGACGTTGTGATGAACAGCTTATTCTAAAGAGGCAGGTGCAATAGTGGATATTCGTGAAATTAAAGAAACGATTCCGCACCGCTATCCGTTTTTACTCGTGGATCGAATAATTGAGGTAGAAGACGGCAAGCGTGCAGTTGGAATTAAAAATGTAACAGCGAACGAAGAATTTTTTAATGGCCATTTTCCAGACTATCCGGTGATGCCGGGTGTACTCATTGTTGAAGCGCTGGCTCAGGTAGGCGCAGTGGCCATGCTGAAGAAAGAAGAAAACAAAGGACGTTTAGCTTTTTTCGCCGGTATCGACAACTGCCGCTTTAAACGCCAGGTCGTTCCTGGCGATCAGCTGCGCCTTGAGGTCGAAATGACTCGCCTTCGCGGCTCCATCGGCAAAGCAAAAGCAACAGCCACCGTCGAAGGAGAGCTCGTCTGTGAGGCGGACTTAATGTTTGCGCTTGAATAGATACCGACAAAGCCCCGTATTCTAAAGGATACGGGGCTTTATACTGTTGAAAAAAGAATGTGTCAATGAAAAGCAGGTACCAATCCATTTTATTAAAGCAACCGTGCTTGCGCCAACTCTAGTTTGGGCGGCTTCTGCAGGACTTCGCGTTCGGAGGGGCGGGCGGTGAGCTAACTTTTGTCGCTTTGCTCCAAAAGTGGATCTCACCTTTCCCGCTGATCCCTCCCGAGTCTCCGTCCTGCGCCAGCCGCCCTGGTGGGGAGGAAAAGCAGATTGCAAAACTAAAAATGGAAATGGTTCTGAATGGAAAGAAAGGGATGAGAACTTTCTGATATTCACTATGTATGAAAAGCGGGCTTCCTTCTTGATGCCAAACGTTTTCAAGAATAGCCGCAAGTCATTCACTCCGTTTCTTTAAAACCACTACGGGCGGAGGGAGGCCGGCGTAGACTTCCGCGAAACTGGCGGGCAGGTGAGATCCGGCTTTGGCGCACCAGCGACAAAGACTAGCTCACCGCTTGCTTCGCAGAAAAGCGGAGCCGGCAGCCCGGAGCCCCTGAATGTGCTTTTTCAAGAAAAAGAAGAATCAAGGCTTTCAGATATTCAATTGCTCGGATATAATGGCTGCCCTCATTGTTCTACCCTCATTTCTTTCAATAAATAGGTCCTTTCCAACGTTTAAAGGATAAGAAAGGCGAAAAACAAGGACTTCCCACCCCTTTTAAAAAAGATCCGGTTATATTGTCCATATTCGGGAAAGAATACATCAAGTAAGTCATCAAAAATCGGATGAATGGAAAGGGGATTTTTCGTATGAATGCGAAATTACTAAAATTAGCGGGCGGTTCCGTTTTAACAGCAATGCTTTTAGCAGGTTGTGGAGGAGATGCTGAAGAAGAGCCGGTTGAAGATCCAGCAGTAGAAGAAGATGTGCAGGATGAAGAAGGCGATGAGGACATCATGATGGAAGAAAACGATGAAACAGAGGATACAAACACAGAAGATGACATGGACCCGGCAACCGATGAGAATACACCGGAAGAAGATGTGATTGAAGACGAGCAGGACATGGAAGACGCGGACAATCAGGACAACTAATAAACAGCGTTAGTAAAACACAACAAAAGCAACGGGCTTTCAGCAGCTCGTTGCTTTTTATTGACAAAATAATTTTGTCACTGGTTCGAAAGTGTGGTAGAGTATAAGAGTTATGATTTTTAAGGAGTCAATGAGGCTATTTCCAGGAGGTACCTATTGGCAATGTCAATATTAAATGGTTTATCACATGGTATGAAAATTAGTATTACCCGTTCGATTACAACGGCGTTTGAACAATATATGGCAGACATTCTTTGGGAAGAAGAAGCCTACAGCCCATCCGGGTTTATGAAGGAATGGCAGCGTTATATTCAGCAAAGTGCTTCGTGGTACAATGACGTTCCCGATGACGTGAAAAACGATCCGCAATTTCATGAAGAGCTGGCAAAGAAAATAAACCAGGTCGTTGAAAAAATCTTCTCAGAAGAACCGACAACCGAGCAAATCGAGACAATCAATGCGCTGCAGGAGCGTCTTGGTACGGATTATGATTTCTCATGTAAAGCAGAAGCGCGATTCTATATCGGCTTTTTGACTGAATACGAAAAAAAAAAGCGGAACAGCTGAGCCCGGCAGATGAGCGGGAGCTTGCGTTGGCTTCTCTTCTTTACACACAGGTCTACAATGCGGTCATGCCGAGGCAGCCGTACACAAAGCAGGACATTCACTATATCATACAGCTTCTTGAACAAACGATTCAAACGGGACAAGACGAGTTGCAGTCCCGTATTGTTCATTAAGAATGGATTATACAAAGACTGGCTTTTCAACGAATGAAAGGATGATCCTTTCAATTCGTTAGAGGAGCCGGTCTTTTCATTTTTTTTCTGATTGTGCCGGGACGTTAGGCCGTTTCCGGAGTACTCTGGCAAAGGTATCTAGCAGCTCGTCTCCTTCTAAGCCTTGTTCAACAAGAGAATGAAGAACCTGTTTGGCATATTTATTCCTCATTTGGCGAAGCTGAGCATCAAGCAGAACACTAACCCCTTTTTCAAGCGGCTGAAAAGATCGGATTGCTACGTCAAAAAGAGCAGGATCGTTGCCTCTGTGCGTAATCGCCACGCGGGCCTGTACCTGTTCTTTTCCTTCAAAAGGGCGAATGCTTTGTTCCTCTTTTTCGTCTAAAAATAATTCGATTAACCAGGACTGCTGTTCATCTTCCCGATTGATGATGAGCCCGTCTTGAATGGGAATGGGGAGCAGCTCTCCCTGCTTCTCTAAAAAAAATGCAGCGACTTTAAAGGTTTTCAAGCAACTCACATCCTTATCCTGAAAGCGATTTATTCAAAAAGTATAACAATAATTAAGCGAAAAATCATTTATTCTCCAAAGAAATCAAGAAAAGCAAGAGGAAGCGGTTCTTATTTCCCATTATGGAAAAGGAAATGGAAAAAAGCATGCGGCAACCGGAATTGTCTGATGAGCAAGTGGTGTTTATGATAAGGGTATTAAAGCGGAAGGAGGCGAGAAAGCTGATTAATCAAGTGACACTCATTGGAAATCTGACAAGGAATCCAGAAGTAAAACATACGGCGGATGGAACGCCGGTTTTACAAACGACGATCGCCGTAAACAGGCCCTATCGAAATGCAAAAGGTGAAACGGATACTGACTTTGTTTCCTGCACCATTTGGGGCCGATTAGCAGAAACGGCATCCAAATACAGCAGTAAGGGTTCATTGGTTGCGGTAGTAGGCATGATTCAAACCCGGAATTATAAAGATGCCAATGGGAAAACGGTATATGTCACGGAAGTACTTGTTCAAACGATTCGATTTTTAAATAAAAGACATCAACAAGTTGAGTCGAAACAGCCGCCTGAATCCATACAGACCGTGCCATTAATTTAGGGGTGAACAGTCAGATGACAGACCGAGTCGAGCGTGTCATTGAAGACATGATTTTTCAGCTGGGCAAAGCCAAAACAGTGATCTTCCAGCTTGAGCAGCGTATTGAGAAATTGGAACAGCAGCAAAAGAAATAAAAAGAAGCCAGTGTGGGAGCTGGCTTCTGTAAATCCCCGCATAGCCTCTTTCGGCGCCAGCCAACCGGCACGGTCATCAGTACCTCTAGACGGATGACCGTGTTTTTAAGAATCCAGCTTGAACAAGGCAGACAATTCCTGATCATCCATATTCGCAATAAAGGCACCGCTTTGAATAATTTCGCTGCTTGCGGCCTGCTTTGATTCAATCATCGCATCAATTTTTTCTTCAATCGTTCCGGTCGTAATGAATTTATGAACGTGGACAAATCTGTTCTGGCCGATCCGGTATGCCCGGTCTGTTGCCTGGTTTTCAACGGCAGGATTCCACCAGCGGTCGTAATGAATCACATGATTGGCTGCAGTCAAGTTCAATCCGGTGCCCCCTGCTTTTAAAGAAAGAAGGAAAAAAGGGAATTCTCCGTTTTGAAACTGCATAACGAGCCTGTCGCGCTCCTGCTTTGGCGTTGATCCATTTAAAAACGGAACGTTAATGCCGTATTCCTTTGATAACTCCTGCTGAATCATTTCCCCCATTCCAATGTACTGCGTGAAAATAAGACAGGCTTCATTTTGGTCGACAATATTATCTGCCAGCTCCATCAGCTTTTCCATTTTGGAAGCGCGTGTCCGAACATCGGCTGGATCGCTTTCTTTTAAATAAAGAGCCGGATGGCTGCACAGCTGCTTTAATTCGTTTAAAAGCCGGAGAATGAGCCCGCGCCGTTCAAAAGCAGACAGCTGGCCGATCTGTTCCATCGTTTCCCGAACCGTTTGCTCATATAATACGGCCTGTTCCTTGGAAAGTGGACAGTATTCCTTTTGCTCCACTTTATCAGGCAGCCCAAGTGCCGCTTCCGGATCATTTTTCGTCCGGCGCAGTAAAAACGGCCGGATTTTGGCTTGCAGCGCCGCCACACGCGAGACATCCCGGTCTTTTTCAATCGGCGCCATATACGTTTTTTGAAATTGAGCCAGTGAGCCGAGCCAGCCGTGATTCGTAAAATCGAATATCGACCACAGCTCAGACAGGCGGTTTTCCATCGGCGTACCTGTTAGAGCAATCGCATGACGGCTTTGCAGCTTCCGAACCGCACGGGATTGCTTCGTGCCCGAATTTTTAATGTTTTGTGCTTCATCTAAAGCGGCTGTACTCCATTCAATCGACTGAAGCGTTTCAAAGTCTGAATGAACGAGGCCGTAAGTCGTTAACACAACATCTGCATGAGAAATCTCCTTTAGAAAGGCGTCACCGCGCGGACGGGACTTTCCGTAATACAGCATCACAGATAAGTCGGGAGCGAACGATTCGAGCTCCCGCTGCCAGTTGCCAAGTACAGATGTCGGGCAAATAATAAGCGCGGGGGTTTCCGGACGCTCCTTTTTTTCGACGTGAAGCAAATACGAAATGAGCTGGACGGTTTTTCCAAGCCCCATGTCGTCCGCCAGACAAGCACCGAAGCCGCATTCCCGTAAAAATAGAAGCCAGCTCATGCCTGCCTGCTGATAAGGGCGCAGCTGCCCGTTCAACTTTTCAGGAGGCGGAAGCAGCGGGATATCCGCACCGCTTTTCAGCCGGTCAATCATTGACTGCAGCGACTTGTTCAGCCGGATGTGCACTCTCGCCGCATCGTCCGGATCAGCGAATTCCTGGTTCAGTACATCGACAACCGTCATGCCGTCCTGCTTGGCTTTTTCCATTAAGGCTTTAATCTTCACAATAACGTCGGGGTCCAAGTGTACCCAGCGGCCGTTGGACTTCACGAGACGCGCACCGGAACCGGCAAGAGCTAAAAATTCCTCCTCGGTCATTTCCGAGCCGCCAAGCGCCACTTTAAAATCAAATTCTAAAATGGCATTCATGCCCACAAAAGAAGGTCCGCGGCGGTCCTTTACGTCAGCGGCAACGGAGACGGCTGCTGACCGAACGGATTCCCACCACGGCGGAAGAAGAACGGGAATGCCTAAAGCGGTGAGCTTTTCACCACGGTCGGTTAAAAATGCAATCGCTTCTTCTTCGGATAAGGACCGCTTTAATTCGCCCTCCTGATCCAGCTCTGGAAACAGCCGGAGCCAGCGGCGCATTTCTTCCTCAGCCCCTGGTAAAAAAGGGTCGGCGCTTTTCGGCAGTTTTTTTGAGAAATCGAATATTTTTTCAGAGGGCTTATTGCGCAGCAAAATCGGTTCAAGCGACCACATGTCATCCTCTGCCTGTGGTTCACTTAAGCGAAGCCCCGGTTCATATGCAGCTTGTTCTGATTCGTTCAAGAACTGCTGCAGACGTGCTGCGTCAAAGTAGCGGTTTAATTCCTCTGTGCTAAGTCCCGCGCCAATGGAATCCATCATTACAGCCATGTTCGGGTGAGCTTCTGCGGCGAGCAATGGAAAGATGCGGCGGGCAAAGGACAGACGGCTCTCGCCGAAAATATCCTCCTGCCAAAAAGACTCAGCAAATTCTTCGTACACTTCTTCAGGCAAAGGCCAGAGAATACCCTGTTCTTCAAACAAGGGCATCGCATTAAAAACTGCTTCAAACAAAATAGGGGCAGCGGCAAGGCTGAAGTGACCCGCCTCATCCCATTCAAATTTCGCAAAACGATTAAAGTGTTCTGCTTTAAACAGGGAAGCCCATTCAAAGGCAGTGAGCTGAACGGCCGGACCGCCATTTTTTTCGGTTTTAAAAAGCTTCGTGCCGTAAAAGCTTTCGGCATGGCTGCCGAAAAGCAGACGCGTCCACGAATCAAAAGGCAATGGTGCCCCGTCCGCATCCATTGCCTGCAAATAAAAGGCTTCCTCCTCGAAGCCCGTAATCAGGTGAATCGTATCCAAATTAATCATGAAGCAGCCCGCCTTTTTTGCATTCTTCCTGAAACGCTCTGAGACGTTTTGTTTCCCCAAGCGTCCATTCGAGCCAGCGGTCAAATTCGTCTGCCCGCTTTTCTTTTTTGTAAATCGTTCGCATCCGCTTCATATAACGGACGGCTTTTCGATAAGAAGACCGATTGCGTTCGGCAATAAAAGCATGAATGCCCCGGTGAAGCAGTGGCAACGAAAGTGCCGGTGCTTCTTTAATAACACTTTTTAAGCCAGCCCGGTCAAGGTCGGTTAAGTCTGCATCTATGAGTATTTGCAAATCAACCCATTCGGCGTAGTCGCCGCGTCCGATTAAAAAGTAGCTGAGGGACACATAGCTGAACGGCAAGAGAGAGGTGTACAAATCCTTTATAAGAAGTGGCGCCCGTTCGTCCACTTCTTCCTCATCGACGAGGCGGATCACCTGACGTACAAACAAACGGCGGCTGTATTCATTTTCAATCGTCATAATGCCATCGTACGCAAGAGCAGCCGCTGCCTTTAGAAGATAGATAAAACGGCTGGATCGTTTGGCTTCCTGAAGCCAGTGAAGAAAATAAGGAAAGATCTCGGCCGTTCCACTTGCTGCTTCCTCTACGAACCGGTCCATGTTCCCTAATAAATACAGCTGGTGCAAATAAGCAACATGCTGGACGGTGCTTCTTCCGGTGCCTGACGAAAATCGGTCCATTTCCTCCTGGCGCCATTCCGTTTTAATAAAAAGGGCATCCCATAGAAGACGGTACAAATCAAGACGGGCTGACGGAAAGCGGTCGAATGGAAAAGCAAGCAGCCGCCCGGTATCCGCCCGCAGGCGGCTAATGTACGACTCAAATGCAAAAGGGATTGTAATGCCTGACATTTTCGCCGCGTCATACGCCTCATCCGCAAAATAAAACAGCACATCATACGCAGCCCGTTCGCCTGCTTCAGCTGAAAGCTCGGTTTCATCCATCAGCTCGGCTAAAGCCGAGAAGGAATAAAAAGCAGCAAACAAGCGAAATAAAAGAGCCCATTCGCGGTCGGCGGGTGCCTTTTTGAGAACAGCGCGATAAAGCTCTTTTGCCGCATACTCTGTCTGATACGGCACTTCTTCAATTTGTTCAGCTGAGAGGCGGCTTCTGAAAGAAGATAGGATAAATTCTTTCCATTCGTCTGCCGATTGGCCAATGGAAGGAGCGGCTTTTAAATCGGAAGCCCTCATAACACCTGGAATTGAAAATAAATCCGCCCGCTCCAAAGAAGTTGAATCAGTAATCAGCGATTTCGCCTTCGTCAAAATAGATGGCACCCTTTCGATACTATAAGATTTCTTCATTATAGCATGAAACAACCCTGTTCATGCAACAAAAAAGAACATTAGTTCTATTATTTCTTGAGAATGACAACTGTTACAGGAAAATTACATTTTTAGGGGGAATCTAGTGAAATAGCGGCTTCTTCGATAAATATTAAAAAAGGGAGGTTTTTAGATTACATTTTCTGTGCTAGACTGTCCTAAGTGGTAAATATTACGAAAGGAGACAAAATGGTGAAAAGAAGTTTTTTCTTTGTCGTATTGGCGTTTATTTTGACAGTTCCTCTATTAGGTTTCGGACAGAGTGCCAGCGCAGCAGGCTTCGTTGATGTTCCGTACCGGGCATCAAAAGAAGTAAATTATTTGGCGGAAGGAGGGATTGCCAACGGATCGTCAGCGACTATTTTTGGCGCGGATAAAACAGTCACACGGGCTGAAGCAGCGGCTTTTATCGGACGTGCGCTCGGGCTGGATGGCACAAAACGTGAAACCAAATTTGTCGACGTAGGTTCTGGCAATTTCGCTTCTGGCTACATACAGTCTGCAGTGGAAGGCGGCATTCTTTCGGGATATGATGGCGGACGGTTCTTACCATATAAAGAAGTATCACGCGGTGAAATGGCTGTTATGCTATCGAAGGCATTTGGCTATTCATTTGGCGGTACCCTTTCCGGTGCAGCAAACGCATTAACATCGCGCGGAATCGCGAGCGGTGTTGCAGACGGGTCATTTGGATCCTCTCAAATGATCAAGCGAGCAGATTTTGCTATTTTCCTTGCACGTGCGATCGCGCCGACATTCCGGACGATCCAGACAGATGAATTTAAAACAACGATGTGGAGCAACACAGGCGATTTGAATGTTCGCTCTGGCCCATCTACAGCATACGCTTCAAAAGGAAAGGTTGCCAAGGATGCACGTGTATCCGCGGCGCACAAAGTCGGAAACTGGACATATATCCGTTCCGGCACAACGGTTGGTTTTGTGAATTCCTACTATTTACGCAGCACCGAAACATCGAGCGCCACAAAGCCTCCTGTTTCAACAGCTGACCCGCGTCTTACAAGCCAGACGATCATTCTTGATCCAGGACATGGCGGATCGGATCCAGGGGCAATCGGGTTTGGACTGCAGGAAAAAGACGTTGTACTTAAAACAGGTTTGAAAGTGAACAACCTGCTTAAGCAAACGCCTTTTAATGTAAAAATGACCCGCTCTACCGATGTATATTTAACATTAGCAAACCGAGCTGCTTTTGCGAGCCGCAATAACGGCAACGTGTTTGTCAGCATTCATGCCAATGCCGCTTCTGCGAGCGCAACAGGTACGGAAACATTTTATTCGGCTGCCGCAAACAGCCAAAATGCAGCAGACAGCAAGCTTTTAGCGACGAAAATTCAAGAACGCATGATTGCAGCATGGGACTTGAGAGACCGTGGCGTTAAAGAGGCTGGCTACTACGTGCTAAAAAACAACACGGTGCCTTCTGCATTGCTCGAGCTCGGCTTTATCACCAATAAAGGCGACAATGACAAGCTGAAGTCAGATTACTGGCTGAATTCGATGTCAAAAGCAATCTACTACGGTATTTTGGACTATTATAATGCAAAAGGCTACGATGTAAACTCGCTTTATAATGTCGCAAAATAGGTAAATAATAAATAGAATATTCGACACATGCCGTGTACAATAAAGAGGGGATCCCAACAGGGCCTCTCTTTATTTTTTTTAATTTTTTCAGCTTAGAAGAAAGAGGTGACCGACATGAATACTTACAAACTCGTTCCATTGCTTTTTACAGCTTCTTTTCTATTCTTCTATACCCCTGCATCGTCAGAAGCAAACACTTCGGATGGCAGACAGGCGGTAATTATGTTTGAAGAAGAGGTCAATCGTGCACTAATTGAACAATATTCCCAGTCAACCGATTACATATTTGAAGAAATTCCAGCGGCATCAATCACGGTGACGGATGCGCAGAAAAAAGCGCTTCAAATGTCTCCGGAGGTCAAATCGATCACATATGATATGCCAGTTACCTCTTCAGCCCAGACGATTTCTTACGGCTATGAGAAAGTAGGAATGAAAAATCTGGTTCCATCCACTCTAACAGGCACGGGTGTGAAAATCGGCATTTTAGATTCAGGTGTCGATTCACGCCATCCAGACTTGCAAAAAAGAGTCGCGGGGGGCACCTGCTTGATGACCATTGTTGACCCGGCAGGATGTCCGGATTCCTACAATGACGATTCAGGACACGGGACGCATGTAGCAGGCATTATTGCGGCGAATAACAATACATTCGGCACAGTCGGAGTCGCGCCATCCGCCAGCTTGTATGCAATTAAAGTGCTGGATGAAAACGGCAGAGGCTCAACCAGCACACTGATTGCCGGTGTTGAGTGGGCGATGCGTCAAAAGGTCGATATCTTAAATATCAGTATTACGGCACCAATCTATGAGACTTCCCTAGAAGAAATTATGAAAAAAGCATACAATGCAGGCATTCTCATTGTTGGAGCAGCGGGCAACACAGGACCGCCCGTATCCGGAAGCTCATCTTCTGTTGAATACCCGGCGAAATTCGACAGTGTGATCGCGGTGTCCTCGATCGATCAGTATGATAAAATCGACCCGCTTTCATCGCTGGGAAAAGAAGTGGAGCTGGCCGCACCGGGTGTGAAAATTTACAGCACGTATCCGGATTCTGACTATACAACGTCAAGCGGGACCTCCATGGCGGCGCCTTACGTGTCCGGCCTTGCAGCACTGTATAAAGAGAAGTATCCGGAAATGACAAATGTCCAAATTCGGGCGCTTCTGCAGAAAAATGCAAAGGACTTGGGGGCAGCCGGACGCGATACGTATTTTGGCTACGGCCTCGTTCAAGTGGACAAAAACCCGATCAATCATGGCATCGAGCTGCCATACACGACTGACAGCAAAGGCATGCTCACGGTTGATACAAGTGACTTGACTGCCCGCTTTGGTGCGTATAATGTCTACCGCGGGGATAACCTGATCGGTAAAAACGAAACAGCCGATGAATGGATTGATTACGCATCCGCTGGCACGGTTACGTACTATTTTCATCCAGTCGTAAACGGGGTGGAGGATGAAGTCACGTTCACAACCTTAAAAGCAGCTGTAGCCGCTCCGTCGATCAGCGACCTCCGTTCAAGCAAGTGGTATGACCGGTACGTGACGTATTTGCACAGAGAAGACATCATGACAGGCTTCAATGACGGAACGATCCGTCCTGAATCAAATATTACACGCGGAGAAGCAGCGATTTTGATCGGAAAATCACTGGGCTTAAACGGCACGAAACGTCAGACACAGTTTAAAGACGTGACAGCAAACGTAAGCTCCTCCGGTTACATTCAAAGCCTTGCGGAGGCAGGAATCACAAGCGGCTTTGGAGACAGTACATTCCGGCCCTCACAGCTTGTAACACGGGCGGAAATGGCTATTTTAATTTCAAAAGCGTACAAAGTCCAAACGGCTTCATCAAGCTCTTTAACAGATATTACAGCTGCTATTACAGGGTATGAATACATTAATGGAATCGCGGCCGCAGGCATCGCCGGCGGGTATGAGGACGGTACATTCAGACCACAGACACACATGAACCGCGCCCAGTTCGCGACGTTCCTGGCTCGAGCACTAAATGAGCAGTTAAGATAAAAAAAGACGCCTGCCGGCAAAAGTCGGCAGGCGTTTTCATGCTGTTGAAAAAAGATTATGTCAATGAATAGCAGGTGACAACTTCTCTTTTTTGAAGCCTCTGTGCTTGCGCCAACACAGTATGGGCGGCTTCTGCAGGACTTCGCGTTCGGAGGGGCGGGCGGTGAGCTAACTTTTGTCGCTATGCTTCAAAAGTGGATCTCCCCTGACCCGCTGATCCCTCCCGAGTCTTCGTCCTGCGCCAGCCGCCCTGGTGGGGAGGAAAAGCAAATAGTAAAACCAAAAATAGGGATTGTTCTGATTGGAAAGAAAGAGACAAGAACCCTCTGTTTTTCCCCATGTAGGAAAATCAGGCTTTCTTCTTGATGTCACACGTTTTCAAGAATAGCCGTCAGTCATTCACTCCGTTCCTTTAGAACCACTACGGGCGGAGGGATGCCGGCGCAGACTTCCGCGAAACTGGCGGGCAGGTGAGATCCGGCTTTGGCGCGCCAGCGACAAAGACTAGCTCACCGCCTGCTTCGCAGAAAAGCGGAGCCGGCAGCCCGGAGCCCCTGAATGTTCTTTTCTAGAAAAGACAAAGGCCTTTATTTTGCTCATAAAAAAGACCTCTGTAATCCCTTGACACGTTTGTTTTTCAACACTATGAAAAAACCTGCCGGCAACAGTCGACAGGTTTTTTGATAAATCATAATATATTTAATTTTCAGTTTAATTTCAGTTTCGTGTCAACTATTTGTAGCCCGCTCAAATTTAGCTCAAATATTCCCAGTATCATCTAATGTATTCTAAAATTTGGTTTAAAATCATTCAAAACCCTTTGTTACCAGTGTCATGAAAGTGTAGCTTACTGTAATAGAAACGTAACGTAATTTTAGGTTTATCTTTGCTACAATTACTCTCAGAGAGATTAAAAGAGAGCGAAAGAGAAACTGGGAGGTTTATAGTGAACAGTTGTAAAAAAGCAATAACGGCTTTTATCGCCGCAGTCATGCTTTTGACTCTGTCCCCGCTGACATCGTTTAAAACGGAAGCGGCGTCTGTCGGAGAATCGATCGTGACTTACGGTAAGAAATTTATGGGTGTCCCTTACGTCTTTGGTGGAACAACACCACGAGGATTTGATTGTTCCGGATTTACACAATATATTTATAAAAATGCTGCCGGGTTGTCACTGCCAAGAACAGCAGAACAGCAGTACAAAGTAGGTACTTCAGTTTCAAAAAGTGATTTACAGCCAGGCGACCTGATCTTTTACGCAAATACATATAAAGCAGGCATTTCACACGTTGGTGTATACGCAGGCGGCAATATGGTATTGAACGCAACGTCAAGTCAAGGCATCGCACTTGTTTCAATGAACAACTCATACTGGGGTCCGAAATACGCAGGAGCAAAACGCGTGATCAAGGAAGAAGTAAAACCAGACTGGTTCACAGATGTAGTAAAATCAGAAACAACATACTCCGCTATTAAAGCATTGACAGATAAAGAAGTAATCAATGGATTCGAAGATTATACATTTCGTCCGGACGCAAAAGTAACGCGCGGCCAGGCAGCGGCGATCATGAACCGTGTTCTTGGCTTGAAGCCGGAAGTGATGAGCCACTTTAAAGATGTACCGAAGTCTTACCGTTTCGCTTATGATATTGCAGCGATTCGTGAAGCAGGCATCATCAACGGATTTGATGACAAAACATTCCGTCCAGAAGAAGAAATGACGCGTAACGAGATGGCTTCGATCATCCAGCGTGCATTTGAGCTGAAAATGTCTCAAACAGCAGCAGCGAGCATCGGCTATTCTGACATTCGTGCAGACCACTGGGCATACGAAGGTGTCGTGACAATGGCATCGATTGATAAAACTGGCCTCTTCAAAGGCGAGAAGTTCTACGGAACACACAACGCAACACGCGAAGCATTCACAGTAGCAATCTACAATGCAATGAACGCTCAATAATAGTAAGAAAACAAACAGTCCCGGACCCTTACCCCGGGGCTGTTTTTTCTATATAATAGAAATAGTTCCAAATGAAGGCCACCACAAATTGAAGGGAGTTTCAATCTAGGATGAAAAAAGCAGTATCAATCGTGATGGCGCTTGTTTTATTATTCCCACTTCTGCCATTGCTAAACAACAAAGTTCAAGCGGCCGATGACGTCACCGGCATTACACTTGAAACAGAGCTGCGGGCGATTATTGCCGCCGGTGTAATGAGCGGCTATGAAGACGGTACATACAAGCCCGGAAACAACGTCACACGTGAAGAGTTTGCCACCTTTTTAGCGCGTGCGCTGGAACTTCCGGCAGGTCCGTCTGTTTTTAAAGACGTTCCGGCATCAGGAAAGCTCACTCCTTATATTAACGCCGCCGCAGCCGCTGGAATCGTCAATGGCGGCTCTAACGGAAACTTTTCGCCGAAGGACACGATTATCCGTAAAGATATGGCACTGATGATTGATAACGCCCTTCGTTATCTTGGGAAAGAAGCCGCTTATGTCGCTCCTATCTTCACAGATCTTGACGGGATCAGCTCCACCCATCGCATCGCCATCGGAAAAAGTGTTAGCCTTGGCATTATTTCCGGCTACACAGATGGACGGTTTGGCCCGGATGACAACGCACGCCGTGATCAGGCCGCTGCCTTCATTTACCGCTTGCTTGAGGGCGATTTACCGGAGCCGCCGGCAAAAGCCTATCAAACTGCTAATATCGATGCTGAGGGCAATGTAACGCGTTCCGCTATGCAATATGAATCTTTTGATCTGGCAAAGCAAGCGATGACAAAGGGCGGTTCTGAACTTGTAACAAAGGATGGCAAAATTATTTATATGAAGGAATATGGCGGGGTAGTGTTTGCGAAGCCGGCAAGCAATGCCACGACAGTTAACCTGTATACTGATGCAACGCTGACAACAGCTAAAACGTATGTCACGGCGTCAGCGATTGGCAGCAGCGGCATATCAACAGAATTACAGTATGTAACATCAGGTGATACATACGTAAAAGTGTATCTCGGCGGAGAGAACTATTATATGAAGCAGGCAGACACGCGTCTAGTTCCTTTTGAAGGGGCAGCCGGCCGCGGGTATTACATGGTTTCAAATGATTTGCTCGTTCATTACATCTATAACGTCGATACAAATAAAACCGTTTCGTATATTGCAGGGCCTGCCCCGTCATTTATGCGGACCGGTGTGAAATATTACAGCTGGGACGGCCAGTCTTTTTATTTGGAAAATGGCCAGCAGGCCGGTCGTGAATATCAATATTTTCAATTTTTATCAGGCCGTGTGAAAACGAGCTACACGGCGGAGGAGCTAGACCGCTATATTGAAAAGGTACTAGCCGAACGCGAAGCAATGGGACTGGCAAAATATCAAAATGCCACGACAAAAAGCAAACTGATTGGCCTCGGTACCATTGCGAAAAAAGTAGAAAGCCAGTATAACGTGAATGCGCTCTTAATTCTCAGCATGGCCATTCATGAAAGTGACTACGGCATGAGTGACAAAGCGCAAAAGCTGAACAACTTATTCGGCATCGCCGTGTTCGACAGCGCTCCGAGCGGCGGCAAAGCCTTTGCTTCAGTTGAGGAGGGCGTTGTTCATTTAGCTGACGCTTATTTAACCGGATTGCCGAATGACTGGCGGGGCGGCTACTTTACACCGAACGCCTGGCGGGCATACGGTGCGGCACCGGGCAACAAATCAAATGGCGTCAACGTGAAGTATGCATCTGATCCAAACTGGGGAGCCAAGCTTGCCGGCCACATGTACACAGTGGATCAAGCACTCGGCGGCAAGGACTTTGACAAGCAATATACACTCGGCTTTACCAATACCGAGGATTTAAACGTGCGCGTCAGTGCAAGCGGAAGTTTGCTTTATACGTATAAATTGAGCAGAATGCCTGTTACGATTCTTCAGGACGGCGAATGGGCGAAGGTTGTTTCAGACGTTCCTGCGCGGACAGACGGCTATATTTACAGCTCGTATATTAACAAGCTGCCAATTGCCAAGTAAACGAGTAACGACCGGATAAATCAAGCTGTGGACCGGATTACTCACTAAAAGGACTGGAATCCCGAACCGACGACCGGAAAAGCGACGATTCAGTCATCGCAAGCACTATTCCGGTCGTCACACACAACTTTCCGGTCCACGAAAAAAAGCTATCTGCAGAAGATAGCTTTTTTTCTCTTTATTTAGAAGAAGACGTCCAGTAAGACTCGATTCCTGTGAAAGAATCCGTTAAGTTATGTGAAACCTCTTTATTTGCATCGCCATTGGCTAAAAATCCGTAGAAGAAAGTGAAAATTTTCATGTAGAAAAACTCCTTTCGTTTTCAGAAGATGTATTTTTAATGTATCTTTACTATAAATCAGAAAAGCGGTGCTGTGTTTCATTTTGTTAGCTTATCTGACATAGTTTCTTTTCGGGAGGGATTCTCGCGCGAAACAGGGAAATAAGGTAAAATATATAATGGAAACTTAAATAAAAACTGGGGTGTACGACAATTATGTCTTTGAAAAAAACAGCGCTATGGCTTGCATTATTTGCGCTTATTGTAAAGCTGTCAGGCTTTGTGCGTGAGAGCATCATGGCCTACAAATTTGGTGTCAGCAGTGAAACGGATGGATACTTGCTGGCGTTCTCTTTTATTACACTGGCGATTGCCATGATCGCGGGCGGCTTCAATAACGTGTTTCTGCCGCTTTATGTGAAAAACCGTCAGGATAATCCGGAACGCACGGACCGGACGGCCAGTGCGATCATGAATGTCACCTTTCTTCTATTTATAGTCGTATCCATCCTCGGATATGTCTTTGCGCCATGGTTTGTGCCGCTTATTTACGGCAATATGACGGAACCAACGGCGGCAACTGCGATTTCGATTACACGCTTTTTCTTTGTGTTTATGTCGTTTATCGCCTTGACGAGTATTTTAGACTCCTATTTGCAGGGGCGGCGGATTTTTGTCCCATCACAAGTGGCGAAGCTTCTCCAGACGGTTGTCGGGGTGACATTTGCGCTGCTCTTTTCTGAACAATGGGGCATCGCCAGTCTTGCTTACGGTTTTATCGCGGGTACCATTCTCGGGATTTTCGTTCAATTCTTTTATTTATTTAAAACGGATTACCGGTGGAAGCCGGTGCTGTCAGGGGACAAGGAATTTCAGCACTCCTTTTTGATTCTTCTCGCCCCGGCCATTCTCAGCTCGGTCGTTGGCCAGATTAATGTATTTGTCAACAAAAGCTTTGCATCCGGAATAGGAGAAGGACCGGTCACGTATTTAAACAACGCACAGCTTCTGTCATCGATCCCGCACACCATTTATGCAACGACGATTGCGGTTATCATTTTTACGCTGCTGGCGGAACAAATAAAAGATCAAACACGCTTTCAAAACACGTTTTTCAGCGGCATGCAAATTTCACTTCTTACACTTGCACCGATTGCGGCCGGACTATGGGTTGTCGGAGAAGAGGCGCTGTCTTTTATTTTCGAACGCGGGAAGTTTACCGCCGAGGATACGCACAATACATATGTGGCGCTCGTTTTTTATTTGCCGACGATTGTTACACAGGGAATGCAGTATATTGTCGCTAAAGCGCTGTATGCCCAGGGCAAAACAAAAACGGTTTTCCGGATCAGCGTTTTTACAATTGCGATTAATGTGGTGCTGAATTGGCTGTTTATCGGTCCGTTCGGCTACCCGGGATTGGCGCTGACGACATCCATCGTCTCGCTTTATTACTTAACCACGTGCACGATTTTTGTTTACAAAGATTTCGAACGGTCGGAACCGGCGAGGCTGATCGGTCTGCTTGTCCGGACGACTATCGTCACCGCTTTTATGGCGCTGCCGCTTTATTTCATGCGTCCATTTGTTGATGGGCTGTATTCGCTCTGGCAGCTGGCGATTCTTGTCCCGGCTGGCATGGTTCTGTATGTGATCGGCTTGTTTCTTTTTTATAAAGAAGGATTCCGCAAGCTTCTCAGCCTCGTCAAACGCAACAAAGGAGCTTTGTCGTGAAAAAACGATTTTTTCTTCTGTTTTTCATCATGCTGCTAGCAGGCTGTACGGCCAGTGGAGAAGAGGAAACAGCGCGGAATGAAGTGGAGATTCCGCTCGGCAGCCGGTCATTGCTGTTGACGTCAGAGAATCTGAGAATGGAGCGTCAATATCAGCCGGAGGGGCTCGACGCTTTGTACGAGGATACCGTTTATGAAATAGACAGCGGTTCAGCCGCTGTCACGGTAACGGTCCGAAAGCTGAATAATGGCGACCGGTTTGTTATGCTCCGTCTGGATGGAAAGGGCGCCTTAAAAGGCACGATTGCGATGAAGGGCGCCGACGATTATTATTTGATTGACTGGGCGCAGGAGATGCCGGAGCGCGAACACAATAAAGTAACAGGAACGGACCCGACAAAACCGCCGGTAGGCTTGTTCCGTTTTACCGACAACCATCAGTTCATGAACGAACTGGTCATGAGCCATTCTTTTTCATCCAAAACGATGAGCGAGCTTTACGGAAATGGGCGTGAAAGCACGCTTCGGGAGCTCCTGTCAGAAAAAAATACACTGACCCACTCAAAAGCAGGAGTGGCATTTGACTTATCAGCGGAACGAAACGAAATTACCGAACAATGGTTTTTGCTGGCGGAGGAGCCGCTTTTTAGTGAAACCAATCATTTAAATGAATGGATTACGTTTCAAAAAGAAAACTATAAAGAAGTGAACAACTGGTTCACTGTGGACGGTCCGATGAAAAAGCTGCCGTGGTCGGTTGAGCCGTTCACGAAGGAAGGATACGGACGCTATCTCGGCACGATGATTGAAAAAGAAGCGGTGGATCGTTTTTTCAAATACAAGGACCGTTACTTTTACAATTTAACCGTTCAATCAGCCGCAAACCTGTGGGCCTACCGGGAAAGCCGCGATGATGTGATCTGGAAAACAGAATTCACCAGCACGTGGCTAAAGCAAAAGTATGACATTACCGCTCCGTATGTGGACACGCGGCACAACGAGCTGATTGCGCTGTATTTGCACCGGATCGGGAAGGAGCTCGGTGTGCCGGAGCTCGAAGCCGCACTTGTCGATTACAGTGATTACTTGCTGAATTTGATCAGCATTGATAACATTGTGCCTGCGGAAACCGGTTATTATCCGGCCGATTATTATTCGCCGCAGCAAGGAAAGCAGTTTATTCATGCGTCGCTTAACCATGCGCTTGGCGAGGCCAACATGTTCATCGAGGCATACCGCGTCACTGAGGATAAAAAATATTTATTCGCTGCCCGGGATATCCGCAAAGCGATCGAATCGACTGGGGAAAAATGGATTCGGCCGACCGGCGACCTCTGGTATCAGATCAACCGGGACGGGACATTTGACGGCGGTGACTATGAATTGCTGACGCTTTATGATCTTCAAAGACACGAAAAAAACTGGAAAGAACTTGGTGGAAGTCCCAGCCCAATTTTGCAGAAATTAATTGAAAGTAAAGAACAGTATTTAAATTCAAAATAACTTTCGCTATAATGCTTAATTAAGGGGAAAAAAAGAAAGGAAGGATTCACACATGACAAAACAACAAATTGGTGTTGTCGGTTTGGCCGTAATGGGCAAAAACCTGGCGCTTAACATTGAAAGCAGAGGCTATTCTGTCGCTGTATTCAACCGCTCAGCTGATAAAACAACCGCATTTTTGCAAGAAGAAGCAAAAGGGAAAAATTTCAAAGGCGCGTACAGCGTTGAGGAATTTGTAAACTCTCTTGAAAAACCGCGTAAAATTTTGCTTATGGTAAAAGCAGGTGCAGCAACAGACGCAACGATCGATTCATTGAAACCTTACCTTGATAAAGGCGACATCATTATCGACGGAGGAAACACATTCTTCCAGGATACCGTTCGCCGCAACAAAGAGCTTGCCGGTCTTGGCTTAAACTTCGTCGGTACAGGTGTATCGGGCGGGGAAGAAGGTGCGCTTAAAGGACCTTCTATCATGCCAGGCGGCCAGCGCGAAGCATTTGAACTCGTTCGCCCAATCTTCGAAGCAATTGCTGCTAAGGTAGATGGCGAAGCATGTACAACATACATCGGTCCGGACGGTGCAGGCCATTACGTGAAAATGGTGCATAACGGCATCGAGTACGGCGATATGCAGCTGATCTCAGAAGCCTACTTTATCCTGAAGCATGTCATCGGCTTGTCAACAGAAGAGCTGGCTGAAACATTCGCTGAGTGGAACAAAGGCGAGCTGGACAGCTACTTGATCGAAATTACAGCGGACATCTTTACGAAAAAAGACGACGAAACAGGCAAGCCGCTTGTTGACGTGATCCTGGATGCAGCCGGCCAAAAAGGAACAGGCAAATGGACGAGCCAAAACGCGCTTGACCTCGGCGTGCCGCTTCCAATTATCACGGAATCTGTTTTCGCGCGCTTTATTTCTGCTTTGAAGGATGAGCGTGTGGAAGCAAGCAAGCAGCTAAGCGGCCCAACGGCATCTGAAGTAAGCGAAGATCAAAAGAAAGACCTGATCGAAGCCGTTCGCCAGGCATTGTACATGAGCAAAATCTGCTCATATGCACAAGGCTTTGCTCAAATGAAAGCAGCATCAGAAGAATATGGCTGGGATCTTCGCTACGGCGACATCGCCATGATTTTCCGCGGCGGCTGCATCATCCGTGCGCAGTTCCTGCAAAAAATCAAAGAAGCCTTCGATGCGAATCCATCGTTGCCAAACCTGCTTCTTGACGGCTACTTTAAAGACATCGTTCAAAACTACCAAACGTCGCTTCGTAAAGTGGTTTCTCTTGCGATCGAAACAGGCATTCCAGTGCCATCATTCGCAAGCGCAATTGCTTACTACGACAGCTACCGTACCGAAACACTGCCTGCTAACCTGATCCAGGCGCAGCGTGACTACTTCGGCGCACACACGTACAAGCGTGTGGACAAAGAAGGCACATTCCACACAGAGTGGATGGAGAAATAAAATGGATTGTATGGCCCTCGCCGGTTACGCTGGCGGGGGTTTTTTGATGTGAGTCGATGTGGCTAACGCCGATAAAATGGGCCGATCGCCGGTAAAAGTGAAATACCGCTGATAAGTGGGGCGCTAACGCCGGTATCTGAATATACCGCCGTTAGCGCATAGTATATCAGCGATAATTAAAATATATCGGCGCAAGAAGTAGGAGGATTATGAAGAATTTGTAAATTACGTGCAAATAAGGGCAATGCATAGTATGATTCGATTGAAAGGAGAGGAAAAAAGTGAAGAAATCGATCTTTCATACAAAAATAACGACCTTGCAAAAAAGGCTAATCATTCCAAAGCGCGATATTGAAGAAGAACTGGCAAAATGTGAAGCTGGATTCACAGGAGAAAAACGGCTGCTTTATTATTTGTCTGAGGTAAAGGGGACAGTGCGTATTCTGCATGACATCCGGCTTCCTTTTCAGAGTGGCTATACCCATTTTCAAATGGATACAGTCGTGATCACGCAGCACATGATTATTATCCTGGATGCAAAATATTTTAGCGGAAACCTTGTTTTGGACCGCGTCACGAGGCAGCTGAAAAGAGGTCAAATTGCATATGAAGATCCAATTACCCAGGTGCTGCGGCATAAAAGGGGACTGGAACAATGGCTTGATAAGCCCATTCCGATTACCGCAGCTGTTGTTTTTACTCATCCAAACGTCCATCTGACCATCACTCCACCAGATTCCTTCGATTCATCGCTCCTCCTTTATGTTCAGGAACTTCCTGCGAAACTAGACGAATTTCATCAAGAAAAGCCCATGCTATTAACGAAACATGAAGTTCATCAGTTAGCGAATAAACTAGCGGAGCATCACCAACCACACGACCCGAATGTCATGAGGCAATTTGATATTTTGCCCGCCCATCTTCAGTCAGGTATCCATTGTGAAAACTGTGGACGCTGGTCCATCAAAAGAATAAAAAGAAGCTGGATCTGCACAAAATGCAGAAAAGTGATGAAAGACCCGCATCTCATCGCTTTAAAAGAGTATGTCCATTTGTTCGGCACACAGGCATCCAATGGAACAATCAGAGCTTTCCTCGGTATTCAATCGGAGTTCGTTGCCAAAAGGCTGCTGCAAAAATGGGCAGTTGAACAAAAAGGAGAAGGAAAGGGAAGAGTCTATCAGTTTCCAAATAAGTGGAAGCAAGAGGAGTAACAAACTTGTGTTAACGCCGATAAAACCCGTCGATCGCCGGTAAATGTGAAATACCGCTGATAAAAGTCATGCTAACGCCGGTATTCACATATACCGGCGTTAGCACCCAACTTACCGGCGATAATTGAAAGATATCAGCGATGGCATCAACAAAATTAAATGAATCCGGTTGCAATTTACCTGTATTTTTGATATAAAATAATTAGTTTGTTTAGTTTACAAATTAAAAAGCGTTTTTGGAAGCGCTTGATGATAAGAAGAGGAGGAAATACAAGATGAAAAAAGTCTTGCTGCCGTTTATCATGACGCTGCTCATCGTAGCGGGCTGCCAGAGTCCTGCAGCTGAAAATGGGGTAAGAGAGCTGAGACTTGCCCATAATCAGCCGCTTGAACACCCAATCCACCAGTCTTTAGTCGAATTCGGCCGCCTGGTGGAGGAAAAATCCGATCAGAACATTAAGGTGAAAATTTATGCAAACGGCCAGCTGGGAAGCGAGCGGGAAGTAATCGAACTGACACAAACCGGCGCTGTTGATATTTCAAAGGTGAGTGCAAGCGCTTTAGAAGGATTTGAGCCGGATTATTCCATTTTCAGCCTTCCGTACGTTTTTGATGACTACAAGGATTTCCAGCGTACGATGCAAAATGAGGAAGTAACAAGTAAGATTTACAACCAGACCGAGGAGATTGGCTTTGTCGGGTTGACGTACTACAATGCGGGCGTCCGGAATCTTTATACGAAAAATCAGCCGGTGAACAGTCCGGATGAAATGAATGGATTAAAGGTGCGTGTTCAGCCAAGTCAGACGAGCGTGAAGATGATTGAAGCATTTGGCGGCACGCCGACGCCAATGGCCTACGGTGAAGTGTACACGGCGCTGCAGGCCGGCGTTATTGACGCAGCGGAAAACAATGAATCCGCTCTCGTCAGCAACAACCACGGCGAAGTGGCGAAAAAGTACATGTATACAGAGCATCAGATTGTGCCGGATATGCTGATCATGAATGCGGAAAGCCTCAAGTCATTTTCAGATGAAGAGCAGGCACTTATTCAAGAAGCAGCAGCAGAATCCACGCTTTATCATGAGGATGTCTGGAATAAAACAATTGAGGAAGTAAAAGAAACCGCTCAAAATGAAATGGGCGTTGAATTTTTGCAGGTGGACAAGGAAGCCTTTATGAAATCCGTGGAACCGCTTCATAAGGAATATGCGGAAAATGAAAAAACCAAAGATATTTACCAGCTGATTGAAGGAGCTGAGACGAATGAATAAAGTAAAAACGACACTCGATAAATTGCTTCTAGGTGTATCGGCTTCGCTGTTGACGGCGATGGTTGTTTTGTCCATGTGGCAGGTGCTTGCGCGGTACGTTTTTAATATTTCCTCCCCCGGTACAGAGGAAACGATCCGCTATTTGCTGATCTGGTTCAGCCTGCTGTCCGCTGCCTACGTATTCGGGGCTAAAAAACATATTGCGATCTTGTTTTTCAAGGAAAAGCTGGGAGCGGGGACACAGCGAATGATGGAGAAAATAACAGACCTCCTGATTATTGTGCTGACTGCGGCCCTGATGGTATATGGCGGCGTTAAAATTGTTCTTCTGACGATGTCGCAAACAGCGGCCGCAACCGGCATTTCCATGGCGATTGTGTACGCAGCGCTTCCTGTCAGCGGCTTGTTTATTATTTTGTATACGATTCTCAACATGAAAAACCATGTTGAAGCAGGGGGAGAAGAGGTGGTGAAGCAATGACCGCAATCGCAGGAATTTTATTGTTTGCAAGTTTCTTTTTCCTCATGTTTTTCGGGGCACCGATCGCCGTGGCGATTATTATCAGCTCCATTTTAACGTTTATGCTCATCATGCCGTTTGACGTGGCGATTCTTGCGTCGGCGCAGCGGATGGTAACCGGGATTGACAACTTTACGATGCTCGCAATTCCACTGTTTGTGCTTTCCGGAATTGTGATGAACAACGGCGGAATTGCGTTTCGTTTAATCAATTTTGCGAAAGTGCTGGTCGGACGCCTGCCGGGCTCTCTCGCTCATACGAATGCGGTTGGAAACATGCTGTTCGGTTCGATTTCGGGCTCCAGTGTCGCTTCAGCGGCCGCAATGGGGCGGATCATGACACCGATGCAAAATGCACAGGGATATAAAACAACGTATTCCGCAGCGGTGAACATTGCCTCAGCGCCAACAGGATTAATCATTCCGCCGAGCTCGCTGCTGATCGTGTATTCTCTTGTGAGCGGCGGCACGTCTGTTGCGTCGCTGTTTGTTGCCGGTTATGTTCCAGGTATTTTATGGGGCATTGCGGTCATGATTGTTGCTTATTTTATCGCCAAAAAAGAAAAGTATGAAGTGTCTCCAATGCCTGGAGCGCGGGATGTACTGTACATTATCTGGAGTGCTGTCCCGAGTTTGTTGCTCATCTTTATCGTGATCGGCGGTATTGTCGGCGGCGTATTTACAGCCACAGAAGGAGCGGCGGTTGCGGTTGTCTATTCCGTTATCCTGTCGATGATTTACAAAAGTATCAAACTAAAGGATCTTCCGGCTATTTTCAAAGAAACGGTGGATATAACCGGCATGATCTTGTTTTTAATCACCGCTTCGGCTCTTTTCTCACTGGTTATGTCCTACACAGGTCTGCCGCAGGCGATGAGTGAAGCGCTGCTTTCCCTGACGGATAATCAGTACGGCATTTTGCTGATTATGATTTTCATTTTGCTCGTTATCGGGACATTTATGGACATCACGCCAGCGGTTCTGATTTTCACACCGATTTTTCTGCCGATTGCAGAGACGTTCAGCATGGACCCGATTCATTTCGGCATGATCATCTGCTTCGCGCTATGTATCGGAAACATGACGCCGCCTGTCGGAAGTGTTCTGTTCGTCGGATGCAGTGTCGCCGATGTCCGGATTGAGCAAGTCATTAAGCCATTGCTTCCTTTTTTCGCAGCGGTCATTGTTGTTCTGCTGCTAATCACGTTTATTCCGCAGCTCAGCCTGTTTCTGCCTCAGCTGCTAGGACTATAAAAAAAGACGGTCCCCTTTAAACAAGGGGCCGTCTTTTTCGTTTGGTGCACCGCCGATATAGTGGATGAGCGCTGATAAAATCGGTCGATCGCCGGTAAATCTGACATAACGCCGGTAAAAGCCATGCTAACGCCGATAACTGACTATACCGGCGTTAGCGGCCAACTTATCAGCGATAAATGAAATATACCGGCGATGCCGTTAGTCCATTTCCAGCTGCAGCGTGGAAATGTGGAAAAACTGTTTAATGCCGAGTGCGCAGGCGCCGAGTGAGCATGCCTGCTTGCCGAGCTTTGAAATGTGCAGCTCCCGGTAATGGCTGATGTCCGACACGAGCTGCGCTTCAATCCGCTTAATCGCTTCCGGGTAAAACCGGAGCAATTCGCTGTTCAAGACGACAACATTCGGGTTGTATAAGTTAATCATATTATTCAGCCCGACACTTAAATAAAAGAGAAACTCGTCCATCATCTCCATGACCGTTTCATCTCTGGCTTGAATCCAGTCAATGACATCTGCGCGTGTGATTGTTTCCTGTTTCTTTTTAACGGACAGCTCACGGAAAAGCGCTGATTCGGACCCGTACTGCTCCCAGCAGCCTTTATTGCCGCAGCTGCATGGCCGTCCGTTTGGCACGACGATCATGTGTCCCGCTTCTCCGGCAAATCCGTTTTCCCCTTTGAAAAAATCTTCATTCATCATCATGCCGAGCCCGATACCGGAGGAAAAACTGGCGCCGAGCAGGTTCTTCGCTTCCGGATGCGCATATACCCGTTCTGCAAACGAGCAAAGATTGGCATTGTTTTCAAGGGTGATTGGCAGTCCGGCCGCTTCCTCCAGGTCCGTTTTCAGCGAAACGTCTGTCCATCCGAGACGAGGAACGAAGTGAACATGCTCCTCCAGCGTCACAAGGCCGTGAACACCAACAACGACGCTGACCAGTCCGTAGCGGCTTTCTTCGCAATACGATTGAATGCGGCGGATGTTTTTTGCCGCTGTTTTCACCACTTCTTCATACGAATCCGATTGAAGAGGAATGGTTTCCAGGCGGACGACCTTTCCAGCCAGATCTGACAGGGCAAATGTCATCGCACCGAGGTCCAGATCAATGCCAAGCACGAAGCCTGCCTGCCCGTTAATCGACAGCATAATCGGCCGCCTGCCGACAGAATGGTGCTCAAGCTGTGTTTCCACCACAAGCTCCTTTTCAAGCAAATCGGCCGCCTGAACGGAAATGGTGGCTCTCGTTAAATCAGTCAATTTAGATAAATCCGCTCGGGAGATCATTTTTTTTTCAATAATTTTTTGCAAAATGAGTGAGCGGTTAATTTGCTTTATGTAAGCGGCATCGCCGGTTGCAGCCATAGTACATCCTCCTTCATTCTTGATTCATATTATACAGGTTTTCCATCGGATAAAAAGGGATATTGACGGTTTTAAAAAGGGGTGATAAGCTTATTATACATTAATTAGTTTGGTGAACAAATTAAAAAGACGATTTTTTTCACAAGTAAAGAAAAGGCTTTCATTTTGAAGGAGGAGTTTAAGATGACATCATTTTTAACAGACCATTTCCTGCTTTACAACAAAACGGCGATTGCCCTGTACGAAAAAGCAGCAAAGGACTTGCCGATTTTCGATTTCCACTGCCATTTGCCGCCGCAGGAAATATGGGAAAACAAGCCGTATGAAAACATGACGCAGCTATGGCTTGGCGGAGATCATTACAAATGGCGATTGATGCGGATGCATGGCATTGACGAAGCGCGCATCACCGGAAATGCAAGTGACTGGGAGAAGTTCGCTGCCTGGGCTGAAACGGTGCCGCATTTAATCGGCAACCCGCTGTATCACTGGTCGCATATGGAGCTGAAAACGTATTTTGGCGTCGATCAGCTGCTGTCGCCGGCAACCGCAAAAGCCATTTGGGAAGAATGCAATGAAAAGCTGAAAAAGCCGGGCTGCCTGCCGCGTGACTTTATTAAAAAATCGAATGTTGCGTTTGTCGGGACGACGGATGATCCGGTTTCGACGCTGCGTTATCATCAATTGCTGGCAGAGGATGACTCGTTTAATACAACTGTGGCACCAACCTTCCGCCCGGACGGTGCGCTGTTCATTGAACGTCCGGCCTTTACCGCGTGGCTCGAGAAGCTGTCAGATGTATCAGGCATAAAAGCGGACTCGTTCTCCGACTTCCTGGCCGGACTGCAGCAGCGTGTGGACTTTTTCCATGAGCAGGGCGGTCGCGCATCGGATCACGACGTTCAGAAAATGGTCTACCGGGAAACGACTAAAGCAGAAGCGGAAGCGGTTTTTGAGAAGCGAATGAACGATGAATCTTTAACCGAAGAAGATATTATCAGCTACCGGTCCTTCCTATTAAAGGAGCTCGGCCAAATGTATGCTGAAAAGAAATGGGTCATGCAGCTTCATATGGGAGCGATGCGCAGCAACAATACGCCGATGAAGGAAAAAATCGGTCCGGACACGGGCTTTGATTCACCGGGTGACGGCGATGTAGCAGAAGGGCTGTCCCGGTTCCTGGACGCGCTTGAAAAAGAAGGAAGCCTGCCAAGAACGGTTTTGTTTAACTTAAATCCGAAAGACAACGCCGTGCTGGCCGGCATGATGGGCAACTTTTACGAAGCGGGTGTGCCGGGGAAAATTCAGTTCGGCTCTGCCTGGTGGTTCAACGATCATCTCGACGGCATGGAGCTGCAGATGAAAATGCTCGCCAATGTTGGCATGCTCAGCCACTTTATCGGCATGCTGACCGATTCTCGCAGCTTTATTTCTTATGAGCGCCACGATTATTTCCGCCGGATTGTGTGTAATCTTTTAGGGGAGTGGGCCGAGCAGGGAAAAGCCGTTAATGATGAAGAATTTTTAGCGCAAATGGTGCGAAATATCGGGTATGAAAATGCAGAGCGGTACTTTTTAGCCCGCTGACTGTAACACACGGCTGGATGGCGCAGCGCTGACCGGAAAAACGGACCTGTCGACCGGAAACGCATAGTGGATGACCGGAAAATCCGGAATCCGGTCATCGCTTGCTCCATTCCGGTCACCGCATGTCACAATCCGGTCCACCCGGGGCCACAGACAAAAGCCAATGCTAAAGGAGGAAACGAAAATGGGTATTTTACAAGAGCTGTTAAAGGATATCCCCATGCCGAACATGCTAAAGGTGAAGCAGCATTTTGACAATGAGCAAATTGACGACATTACAGCGGCACTGCGGGAAGGGCTGGACCAGGAAAAAATCAAGTCGCAAATCAAGCCAGGCATGTCAATTGCAGTGGCAGTCGGCAGCCGGGGCGTCGACCGGATCGTGGAAATCACAGCGGCGACGATTGCTTTTTTAAAAGACCTTGGAGCTGAGCCGTTTATTGTGCCGAGCATGGGCAGCCACGGCGGTGCAACGGCTGAGGGACAAACGGATGTATTGCGTCATCTCGGCATTACTGAAGAAACCGTCGGCGCCGAGATCCGTTCCACGATGGAGGTTGTGAAGCTCGGTGAACTCCAGAATGGGCTGCCGGTTTATATCGACCAGTACGCATCTGAAGCAGACGGACTTGTTGTCATTAACCGCATTAAGCCGCATACTGCGTTTCGCGGACCGGTGGAAAGCGGCTTGATGAAGATGATCAGCATTGGCCTCGGCAAGCAAAAAGGAGCCGAAGCGTGCCACCAGATGGGCTTTAAATACATGGCGGAAAACGTGCCGGCGATGGCGAAAATCATTATGGATGAGCGCCCGTTCCTGTTCGGCGTTGCCACAGTGGAAAACGCGTTTGACCGGGCGATGATCGTGGACGTGTTAACGAAGCAGGAAATTCTCGACAACGAAAAAGAGCTGCAAGTAAAAGCAAAGGAACGGCTGCCAAAGCTGTTTTTTGACCAAATTGATGTGCTGGTCATTGATGAAATTGGCAAAAACATTAGCGGCGACGGCATGGACCCGAATATTACCGGCCGATTCCCGACGCCATACGCAACGGGTGGACCGGACGTCAGCAAAATGGTCGTGCTGGACTTGACCCATGAAACAGAAGGCAATGCGAACGGCGTCGGGACAGCGGATTTCACTACGCAGCGCCTCGTTGACCAAATGGACCGGGAAGCGACGTATGCCAACGGCTTAACGTCAACCGTTTGTGCGCCGACGAAAATCGCCACGACACTCGCAAACGATCAGGAAGCGATTAAAGCAGCGATAAAAACGTGCAATATTTTGGACTTCACGACCGTGAAAATGGTTCGGATTAAAAACACGCTTGAAATTGGTGAAATTGAAGTTTCTGAAGCGCTGTACGACTACGTAAAGCAGCATCCGCAGCTAGACGTGCTGACCGAACCAAAGCCGTG
The DNA here is from genome assembly GCF_900156125.1 of Domibacillus enclensis. Lineage (GTDB taxonomy): Bacteria > Bacillota > Bacilli > Bacillales > Domibacillaceae > Domibacillus > Domibacillus enclensis. Next base: position 100,570 of record NZ_FTLX01000002.1, read on the forward strand.
GACGTTTGACGAAAATGGGAATATAACGGAGGAAACAAAATGAATACATTATTTGATTTAAGCGGAAAAACAGCCGTCGCGATCGGCGGCAACAGCGTTTTGGGCGCTTCGATGGCAAAAGGGCTTGCCGCTCACGGAGCGAAGGTAGCCATTGTCGGACGCAATTTGGACAAAGCAAATGAAGTCGTGAAGGAAATTCAGGAAATGGGCGGCGAAGCGAAAGCATTTCAGGCAGATGTCGTGTCGAGAAAAGCGCTTGAACAAGCGGCTGCAGACATTGAAGCGTGGAGCGGCGGATGGGATATTTTGCTGAACGCACCGGGAAAAAACAGCACGACGCCGTTTTTTGATTTGGAGATGGACGAGTGGGATGATATTATGAATGTAAATTTAAAAGGAATCGTTGTGACGTGCCAGGTGTTTGCGAAGCGCATGATTGAGCAGAAGCGAGTGGGAAGCATCATTAACATTTCCTCGGTTTCTTCTACAACGCCACTGTCTAAAGTGTTCACATATTCTGTTTCAAAAGCGGGATTAAACAGTGTGACACAATTTTTGGCACGGGAGTTTGCAACGGAAGGCATTCGCGTAAACGCTATCATTCCAGGCTTTTTCCCAGCGGAACAAAACCGGAAGATTTTAAGCGAGGAGCGGACAGAATCTATTATGAACCATACGCCGATGCGCCGGTTTGGTGATCCGGATGAACTGCAGGGCGCCGCTGTGTTTTTAGCGTCAGACAAGGCATCAAGCTTTGTGACCGGCACAACGATCCGGGTGGACGGCGGATTTGGCAGCATGACGATTTAACAGGAAGGGTGAAAAAGGATGGCAGAGGAAAAATACGGGAAGCTGCAGGAGATTCTTCGGGACATGGGGTCCGTTGTCGTCGCTTTTTCCGGCGGCGTTGACAGCACCTTTTTATTAAAAGCGGCTGTGGAGACATTAGGCGAACAGCAGGTGCTGGCCGTCACAGCGGATTCAGAAACCTATCCATCAAGCGAGCTGGAGGAAGCGAAAACGCTTGCTGCGCTGATCGGCGCGCGGCATATGGTCATCGAAACATCGGAGCTTGCGATTCCGGGCTATACGGAAAATGATCAAAACCGGTGCTACTTCTGTAAAAGCAGCTTATTCGACCATTTGATTCCGGTGCTTGAGGAGCGCGGCTTCGGCAATATCGTCTACGGTGTCATCGCGGATGACATGAATGAATTCCGGCCGGGCATGAAGGCAGCCAAGGAAAAAAACATTCGCGGGCCGCTTCAGGAAGCGAATTTATTTAAAGAAGAAATTCGCCAGCTGTCCAAGCAGCTGGACCTGCCGACCTGGGACAAGCCATCCTTTGCCTGCCTGTCGTCACGAATCGCTTACGGAGAAACAATCACACAGGAAAAGTTAACAAAAGTGGATAAAGCGGAGGCATACTTGAAGTCACTTTCTATCCGCCAGGTTCGTGTCCGCACACACGGCGACACAGCACGGATTGAAGTGGAGCCGGGTGATATGCAGCTGGTGCTTGACTATCATGCTGCCATCGACAAACGGCTCAAGCAGTTCGGCTACAAGTACGTATCGCTTGATCTGGCTGGCTATCAAAGCGGCAGCATGAATAAATCGCTGGAGAGGGATATTCAGAATGTCTAAACAGTTTGTAATTGGTCTTGATCTTGGAACAACAAGCGTAAAAGCAGTTGTGTTTAACCGGCAGGGCAATGTCGTCGCCGAAACAGAACAGCTGAATACGTCATTTTATCCGGAGCCTGGCTTTGTTGAGCAGGACCCGGATGTAATCGTATCCGCGTCTGTTTTTGTGTTGAAGGCAGCGATGGAGCAAGCGGATATTACGGCGGAGGAGCTGCTGTCGGTCGGGTTCTCCTGCGCGATGCACTCTCTCATCTGTGTAGATGAAAACGGACGGGCTCTATCCCGGGCCATGACCTGGGCAGATGGCCGAAGCAGTGAACAGGCAGCCCGGCTGCTGCAGGAGCAGGGCACGGCCTTTTACGAAAAAACAGGAACGCCTATTCATCCGATGTCACCGCTGACGAAATTCATTTGGATGAAAGAAACCGGCTACGCGCCTTTTCATGAGGCAGCGTATTTTATGTCGTTAAAGGAATACGTGCTGTATCACTGGTTTAACGAGCGTGTGGTTGATTATTCTATGGCATCGGCAAGCGGCTTATTGAACGGTGCCTTGCTGAAGTGGGATGAGGACATTCTTGCTCATATTGGCGTTGACAAGCAGCAGCTGTCCACACCGGTGCCGCCGACGTATAAGCTGACCGGCTTAAATGAGATCGTAGCGAAGTATATTGGCATTCCATCGGACCTTCCCTTTGTAATCGGGGCAGCGGACGGTCAGCTGGCGAACCTTGGCAGCGGGGCGATCCTGCCGGGAGAGGTGGCCATAACAGCCGGCACGAGCGGAGCCGTCCGTCAATGGACAAACGAGTTTCGCGCCAGTGAAAAGCATGAAACCTTTTGCTACATGTTCACAGAAAATACGGCGATTATCGGCGGGCCGACCAACAATGGCGGCATTGCACTGGAATGGCTGAAGAAAACATTAAACTATTCCGGAACGTATACAGAATTTACCGAAGAAGCCGCGCAGGTGGAGCCGGGGGCAGACGGATTGTTCTTTTTGCCGTATATTAATGGAGAACGGGCACCGCTTTGGAACCAGAATGCGCGCGGAACGTTTTTCGGCTTGAGCATTACGCATGAGCACCCGCATTTTGTCCGGTCTGTGTTAGAAGGGATCACCTTTAATCTGTACCAGATCGCAGAAGCGCTGGAACGGATCGCCGGTCCTTCGGAGAAAATTTATGTAAATGGCGGTCTCGCACGTTCGCCGATCTGGATTCAACTGCTCGCAGACGTGTTCGGCAAAAACGTCTACATGTCTGAAAGCCATCATAGTGCGGCCTGGGGCGCGGCATGGACAGCGCTCGTCGCTCTTGGTGAAGTGGATTCCTTTAAAGAGATCAAAGAAAATGTACCGCCCGGCGATGTCGTTGAGCCTGACATGGACCGCCATCAAACCTATCAAGCGCTTTATCAGACGTATGCTGCGCTCGCTGCGGATACCGCTAAATATTTTAAATAAGCAATTTGAAAGTGGCCGGTCAGTCAGTGATCGGCCACTGAAAACTTTAAAAGCAGGTGACACACATGATTGACGATATTTTGGCCCGCGTAGCCAACGGAACATTAACGGCAGCCGAGGCGAAAAAAGAACTCGGCACATACGAGGATCTCGGCTTTGTGAAAATTGATCACCACCGGCGCCAGCGGCAGGGCGTCCCGGAGATCATTTTTGGCGAAGGGAAAACAGCGGAGCAAATCACAACAATTATCGAATCGCTGAAATCACGCGGCCATGAAGTGCTGGCAACGCGTATTTCCCAGGAAAAAGCGGCGTTTATTTTGAATGAAATGCCGGATCTTACATATAACGAAACAGCTCGAACAGTATCCTTTGTCACAAAAAAGCCAGAAGGAGCGGGCTACATTGCCATCGTCTGTGCCGGCACCTCCGACTTGCCGGTAGCGGAGGAAGCAGCGGTCACGGCGGAAACACTCGGCGTGCCGGTTCGGCGGTTTTACGATGTCGGCGTGGCAGGGCTGCACCGGCTGCTGGCACATATCGATGAGATTCGCGGAGCCGATGTCTCGGTCTGTGTGGCGGGAATGGAAGGCGCTCTGCCAAGCGTTCTTGGCGGACTGGTGGAAAATCCGATCATCGCCGTCCCAACCAGCATCGGCTATGGAGCGAACTTCAACGGATTATCCGCGCTTCTGTCCATGCTGAACTCATGCGCATCCGGCGTCAGTGTCGTGAACATCGACAACGGATTCGGCGCAGCGTATAATGCGGTGCTTATTCACCGACTAGCTCACAAAGGAGCCACAACATGACAACACTTTACTTTGACTGCTTCTCGGGAATCAGCGGCGATATGGTGATCGGCGCGCTTTTAGACGCCGGCGCGGACCTTGCCCAAATGGAAGAGGAGCTTAAAAAGCTGAAGATCGAAAGCGAATATACCATTACCCAAAAAAGTGTAAACAAAAATGGCATTACCGCTGTGAAGTTTGACGTGAACGTGTTAAACGAAAATGAGCACCACCATCATGATCACAGTCACTCTCACGATCACGATCATGTACACGACCATGACCATAGCCATTCACATGATGATCACGATCATTCTCATGACCACCATCATCATCATGACCATCGTGCCTACAAACAAATTACAGACATGATCAAAGCAGCCGGCTTTACTGAAGCGGTGACGAACAGGTCGCTTGCCATCTTCAAAAAAATCGGCGAAGCAGAAGGCAAGATTCACGGCTTGCCGCTTGCCGATGTGCACTTTCACGAAGTGGGTGCTGTGGATTCCATCATTGATATTATCGGCGCAGCCATTTTAATCGATCAGCTGGGGATTACAAGCATTCACTGCTCACCGATCCCGACCGGCAGCGGGCATATTCACATTGACCACGGAACGTATCCAGTGCCTGCACCGGCCACACTCGAAATCCTAAAGGGCGTGCCGATTGCCCGGACATCGATTAAAGGCGAGCTTGCCACTCCGACCGGTGCAGCGATTGCCGCCGTTTTGGCTCAGTCGTTTGGGACAATGCCATCGATGACGGTTGAGAAAATCGGCTATGGTGCCGGAACGAAAACGTTTAAGGATCATCCGAATGTGCTGCGCGTTGTCATCGGAAAGGAATGAGAAGCCATGAACCGTCCGCCCAATGAGGAGCACCTGGATCACGACATGATCAAGATGGAAGTGAATCTCGATGACATATCCGGCGAGTGGCTTGGCCATGTGATGGATCTGTTGTTTGAAGCGGGAGCCAATGACGTGTTTTATACACCCATTTATATGAAGAAAAACCGCCCCGGTGTCCTGCTTCAGCTGCTTTGTGCTGCCCGGAACGTGCCGGACATGGAGCGTATTTTGTTCCGCGAAACGACCACGCTCGGTATCCGCTACTACCCGCTCACTGTTCACCGGCTGGAGCGGCAGTTTATCGAGGTCTCGACCAAATGGGGACCCGTCACCGTAAAGTGCGGGCTGTTGGACGGCGAAATTGTGCAGCGCGCCCCCGAATATGAAGACTGCCGCGCGATCGCTCTTCAGAATGGCGTGCCTTTAAAGGAAGTGTACGAGGAAGTATGGAAAAGCCCTGTCATGTAAAAGCTGGCGGGGCTTTTTTGCCGGGCGATCGCCGGTAAAACGAAAGAAGCGCTGATAAATCACCCGCTAACGCCGGTAAAAAAATATATCAGCGTTAGCCCGGTGGATATCAGCGCAACAAATAATATATCGGCGATCGCCGCTGATTCTGCGCTAAAAATGTGTGAATTATTAATAATTATTGTGCATTTCTCTCATATATTCTTCGCTCGCTCTTTCGTATACTTTAAAAAAAGAGATGGGGGAGGACGTATGAAGCAACTAAATGAAAGCGCAATCAAAGAAGAAAAACTGTCGAAGCAGTCACTCATATCAAAAGGGAAACAGAAACGGAAAAGATGGGAGTCGCCTGTAGCGGGCTATTTGTTTTTATCACCGTGGCTGATCGGCTTTTTCCTGTTAACGCTGTACCCGATGCTGCTGTCCCTTTATTTTTCCTTTACCAACTATTCACTGTTGGAAGCGCCGGAATGGATTGGGATGGAAAACTACAGCAACATGCTTTTTAATGATTCAACCTTTTACAAATCGCTTTATATCACGCTTTTATTCGTCGTCATTTCGGTTCCACTCAAGCTTGTGACCGCTCTGTTTATGGCCATCTTTTTAAACCAGAAGCTTAAATACATGTCCTTTTACACAACATTCATTTACTTGCCTTCCTTAATCGGGACGAGCGTCGCGGTGGCGATTTTATGGCGGAATCTGTTTGGCAGCGACGGTCTGATCAATCAGTTTCTCGGCATCTTCGGCATTCAAGGAACGAACTGGATTGCCAATCCGGATTCAGCGCTCGGCACGCTTATTTTGTTAGTCGTCTGGCAGTTCGGCTCATCGATGGTCGTTTTTCTAGCCGGATTAAAGCAAATATCACCTGAATTGTACGAAGCAGCTTCTGTGGACGGTGCTTCAAAAACGAGACAATTCATATCGGTCACATTGCCGATGCTGTCACCTGTTATTTTGTTTAATTTAGTGCTTCAGACGATCGGTTCGTTTCAAATGTTTACACAGGCGTTCGTAATTACAAAAGGCGGACCGATCCAGTCCACGTATATGTATGCGCTTTATTTATACGAGCGGGCATTCGCCGGCTTCCAGATGGGCTATGCATCTGCTCTGGCGTGGGTACTGCTTATCATTATCGGCGTTTTCACTGCGCTAATCTTTTTATCATCGAAAAAATGGGTGTTTTATGAAGCGAAAGGCGGGAAGTAATATGCAGAAAAAATGGATAAGTCATCTTACATTATCAGTGATCTCCCTGTTTATGGTCTATCCGATATTATGGTGGGTGGGCGCCGCGTTTAAATCAAATGAAGAAATTGATTCGGCGAACATTTTTCCTTCGCAGCTTATGTTTTCGAACTTTACAGAAGGCTGGTATGCCATTCCAGGTTATTCGTTCGGCCATTTCTTCATGAACACATTTGAATTAATTTTAGGTGTGTTGTTCACGACGATTATTTCCTGCAGTCTTGTTGCTTTTGCTTTTGCCCGTCTGGATTTTCCGCTTCGCAACTTCTGGTTTTCCATCGTGCTGGTGACGCTCATGCTTCCGAGCCAGATTACGCTCGTGCCGCAATACGATATGTTTAATGCCTTTGGCTGGGTGGATACGTACTTGCCGTTTATCGTTCCCCATGCGCTGGCCGGAGGAATTGGCGGATCGTTTTTCATCTTCCTGCTCGTTCAGTTTATTAGAGGAATTCCGAAAGAGCTGGATGAAGCCGCAAAAATGGACGGCTGCTCGTGGTTCGGTATTTACTGGCGGATTATTTTGCCGCTGATGAAGCCGCCGCTCGTAACGGTCGCGATTTATTGCTTTCTTTGGAACTGGGATGATTTCCTCGGTCACTTAATTTATTTAAACTCAGTGGAAAACTACACCGTGGGACTTGCGCTGAAAATGTTCGTGGATGCGAATTCCGCCGTGCCGTGGGGCCAGCTGTTCGCGATGTCGCTTCTGTCGATTATTCCGGCGGTTATTATCTTTTTCTTTGCCCAGCGCCACATTGTGGAAGGGGTAGCAAGCACTGGATTAAAGGGCTGACGCGTCAGCCTTTTTTCTGCTATTCTGAGGAATAGAGAGAGGGGCCGCCATGAAAAACCCATTTAAACTATATCCCATCCGAACGGTTTTCTTTTTTGCAGTTGTCAGCTTGATTGTGCTGCTGCTGACGCTTTTTGTCCTGGTCAGCTACAAAGTGTCGGTCGCCGAGATGCAGAAAAACACATCCTTTTATCAGCAAAACCTGCTCGGGAAGATTAACGAGCAAATCAGTATGCAGAAGCAGTCCGTCGAACAAGTGACAATTGCGATGTCACGAAATGAAGACCTGCAAGATTACCTGCAAAGTGAAAACGATCCGTATGAGTCGCTGCGGGCTATTTCAGAAATTAACACGTCTTTTTTTAATACGATGTTCAGCATTCCCATCATCGATACGGTCGACGTGTATGTGGAAGATCCGCCGGTGCGCTATCAGGAGGGGCCGATTCGCTATTTCCCGTTTGACCATTATGAATCGATCGAGTGGATGCAGCCGCTGAAAAACGCCGATTCCGCCTGGCTGGAGCAGCATGTTATTTCATCGCCGCAGGGAGATATTTCGGTCGTCAGCTTTGCGCGCAAAGTGTATAAGCGAAATGGAACAGCGGCCGGTATCATTGTCGTGAATACGAAAACAGACCGCTTTTTGAGGTTAATGGACGGGGAAGTGGACAGCCGCCACCGCCTGCTGGTCGATGCAAAGCACAACATTATTACGTACAACGGGTCCGGTGATGCACTGGCATCATTGAAGGTGTTTGATCAGCTGAGCGAGGAAGATAAGATCAATACAAATGTAAACGGTTCAGCAAGGCAGGACGAAACACTGGTCGTCTGGTCCAAGCTGGTCAACTCAGAGTGGATATTAATTGAAGTCACACCGTGGGAGGACATTATTAGCGGAAGTGTCAAGCTTGCGCAGCTGCTTTTGCTCATCAGCGGCATCACCATCGTTGTAACGGTTTTTTTAACCTACTATTTATCCCGGCAGTTCACAAGGCCGATTGAGGATTTGCTGCGAAGCATGAATGACTTTTCCTTAAATGAACATGAACCGAAGCTTCCGGCAGGGTACCGGAATGAATTCGGCGCTCTGTTTCGCGGCTACTTTAACTTGAATACCCGGATTAAAGGACTTTATACGAATTTAGAAGAAGAGTATCAGGAAAAAAAGAAAGCAGAACTGGCCGCCCTGCAGGCAAACATCAATCCGCATTTTTTATATAATACGCTCGATCAGCTGAACTGGATGGCCATTGAGGAAGGGCAGGAGAAAATAAGCCGTGTGCTTGAGCTGATGGGAAGAATGTTCCGGATCGGCCTGTCAAAGGGAGAAACCTTTATTACGCTAAAGGAAGAATTAACTCATTTAGAGTCGTACCTTCAAATTCAGCAAATCCGGCTGGAAGGAGGGCTGCACTATCAGATCTTTATTCCGGAAAAGTACGTCCACTATTATATTCCGAAGCTGACATTGCAGCCGTTTATTGAAAATGCGGTAATACACGGCTTCCGGGGGCAGGAAAAAGCGGTGATTGCGATCAAAATACACGATGCCGGAAACAGCTTATGCATCGTCATTCAGGATAATGGCATTGGGTTTTCAAAAGAGACGGCCGTGGAAAAGCGGACGGCAGACGGCGGCTACGGTATTAAAAATGTAGAGGACCGCCTGCTCGCTTATTTTGGCAGCAGCAGCTCTATTACAATTGACAGCAAGCCTGGAGCAGGAACGACAGTCTTCATAAAAATCCCTAAAAAAAGCCGTAAATAAGGAGGAAGCTCCATGTGGAAAGCGATAATCGTAGATGATGATCCGCGTGTGCTCCGTGGAATGAAAAAAGCTATTCCGTGGGAAAGGCTCAACATCGAGTGCATTGGAGAAGCGTCAGATGGAAAAGCCGGGTTTGACATTATTATGGACATGCAGCCGGATATCGTACTGACGGATATTTATATGCCGGTTATGAATGGACTGGAAATGATGAGTGCCCTGCGCGAAAGCAATTACACAGGCAGCATCATTATTTTGAGCGGCTATTCGGATTTCGAATACGCAAGAACGGCGCTTCGGCTGAAGGTGCAGGATTATTTAAGCAAGCCGATTACGATTCAGACGATGGAGGAATCACTGGGCAGAGTCACCGCAAAGCTGGAGGAAGAAAGAGCGAAGCAAAGCGACCAGGACGACCTGAAGGAGAAAATCAATTATTATAAATCATTAATCTCCAACACCTGGCTGAAGTCACTTATGCTGGGCATGGAGGATCAAAACGCCATTCGAAACGAACAAAAAGCCGACTATTTGCAAAAACGAAAGCATCAGGTGTTCGTCGTGAAGCTGGATAATGAGCATTCATCCGTTGATTGGGAGCATTTGCAGGAAAGCATCAGCTGCTTTTTTTCAGCGCCTACGCTGACGCACGTAAAGAATGTGGAGTGGATTGAGCTTGATGCTGCGTATTCGGCGCTGCTGCTTTCATATGACGAGAAGACAGAGGACGCCAGCTGCCAGAAAGCGGCTCAATATGTAGCAGATAAAGTATTGGAGCTGGTTCATGTAAAAGGAGCGGGCGAATGCAAGGTGGGGATGGGCCGGGTGAAAAAGCAGTGGGAGGAAATACCGGTCTCAACAGAAGAAGCCTTTTACGCGCTTTCCCGTATCACATTAAAGGGCATTGTTTCGTATGAGGATATGCCGGCAAAGGAGCAGTCGGAATTTCTCACGCAAAAGTCCGCATTCCGCAAGCCTGTTCAATTTTACCGGGAGCTGTCTGATGCCGTTAAAAATGGACGAAGAGAGCAGGCAGTCCGGATCATTCAGGATTTTATGCAAAATGAAAACGAACGGTCATATTCGCTGCCTTCCACCCTTCAGACAATTGGGAAAGAAACGTGGATTATTTTAACGTACTCCCTTTATGATGAAGGAATCAACCTCGAGGAAATGATTGATTACCAGACAGCCGCGTCTCATATCGAAAAAATTCATCATAAAGAGCAGTTTCAGCAATGGCTTCTGGCATCTGTTGATCAAATCCTGTCACGCATTCAGCAGGAGGAAAAGGAAAACATTCGTCATAAACAAACCGTCGAATACTTAATTGAATACATCGACAGCCATTATCATGAAAACCTGACGCTGAACCAGCTGGCTGAGCAAGTATTTCTTTCCCGCAATTACTTAAGCCAGATTTTCAAAAAAGCGACCGGAACGTCTTTTAATCAGTATTTGAACACGGTCCGGATGGAAAAAGCGAAGTACCTCATTTTAGAAGGCAATTATTTAATTTATGAAATTGCTGAAAAGGTAGGCTTTAAAAATACACCGTATTTCAGCTCAATGTTTAAAAAGTATACAGGTGTGAATCCGACAGACTTATTAAAGCAATAATCGGTGTACAATTTTAAAAACAATTGTGCATCTCTCTTATATAAGCATTTATGAAAGCGTTTTATAATTGGGGTGTAAGAAACATTACGGGTGAATGGGGGAGTAAGGGATGTACAAAAAGTGGCTCACAGTATTGTTATCTGCACTAATGGTTTTTGTTTTATCTGCATGCAGCGCACAGCAGGCACAGAATCAGGAAGAGGAAGACACAGGCGCGGATGGAGGCAAGGTGAATCTGCGCATGGTCTGGTGGGGTTCACAGGAACGGCATGATGCTACATTAAAGGTGCTGGACCTGTACAAAGAAAAAAATCCGAATGTTACGTTCGAAACAGAGTTTTCTGGCTGGGAAGGGTACTGGGATAAGCTTGCGACACAGTCTGCTGCCCAAAACGCACCGGATATTATTCAAATGGATGCCCAGTACCTGCAGGAATATGCAACACGCAATCAGCTGGCGGACCTTTCTGAAGGCATCAGCATCGAGGATATGGATGAAACACTGGCTGACTCCGGCAAGGTAAACGATAAATTGTATGCGGTTCCACTTGGCAATAATGCGTTTGGTCTAGTGTACAATAAAGCTGCTTTTGAAAAGTTGGGTGTAGCGGCTCCAGAAGCAGGATGGACGTGGGATGACATGTTTGCGCTGGCAAGAGACGTACAGCCGAAGCTTGAAGATGGAAAATATGCGATTCGCGACTTTACGTACGATCCCGGCGTTTATGAAATGTACCAGCTCAGCAAAGGCAAAGGCCATTTAACGACAGAAGACGGCGAATTTAACATCGATAAAGAAACGTGGAAGGAATGGATTTCCACTTTTGAACAGCTGCGCAATGAAGGTGTTGCTTCTCCAGCTGAAATGACAGTGGCAGAGGTGGAATACGATCCGAAAGGCGACTTGCTTCTAACGGACGCTGTTTTAATCAAACAAAGCTTTGCGGCGCAATTCCCAAGCTATGACAGTGTAAAGCCAGGCGCTTATGGTCTAGTGAAAGCACCAGGGGATGTTGAAGCAGGCGGCTATTTAAAACCGTCGATGTTCTGGTCGGTAAGTGAAAGCTCCAAACAAAAGGAAGAAGCGAAAAAATTCATCGACTTCTTTATCAATGATCCGGAAGCAGCTGAAATTTTAGGCGTATCACGCGGCTTGCCGGTTTCGAATCAAATTTTGGATTCGATGAGTGAAGGATTCACAGATTCCGACAAAGCACAGCTTGAACTGGTTAATAAGACAGCAGAAGACGCACAGCCATTTAACGGCGGACCGCAAGGCTGGGGTGACTTCCAAAACAACGCCTACAGACAGGTTGGCGAACAGCTCATGTTCGGTGTAATTGAGCCGGACCAGGCATTTGAAGAATTAAAAAGCCAGTATGAAGAAATAAAAGGACGGTAAGGTGAGGCGGATGAAATGGATTCTGATGATCGGCAGCCTGCTCTTGCTGTCCGGCTGCCAGGCGGCTGCATCGAACGAGGACCACATCAACATTCTCTTTTTTGCTGATGAAATGATGGGGAAAGAGAAAGAAGTCGAACAGCTTTTAATGGAACGAACCGGGCCGGACCAGCCGGTTGACGTCTCTATTTATCCGCTCTCACGCGAAAAATTTTCTGTTCTCTTAGCTGAAAGAGCCGGTGATGTCTATGTGACAGAGCCGGCTTTCGTGCAAGGACTGCTGACACAAAACGGACTCACACCGCTCGATGAACTAATGCCGCCGGACGTGCAGGACGACTACACGGAAAACAGGAAAACAGGCGAGCGGCACCTTTATGGACTGCCCGTGCAAAGAGCGAATTCCATTTTTGCATCGCTAAAAGGAGAACTACCGGATGAGATGACGGCTATTTTGCCGTCATTTAGTGCAAAGCAGGAAGAAAGCAAGGCAGTGCTGCGCGGCATGCTGGACGATGGAAAGGAGGAGGTGCTTGAATGAACCAAGGATATGTAACCGGAACACTTTACACAGGAATGGAATGGATCTCTAGAATCGTTTACGTGAATGCACTATGGCTTTTATTTACCTTGATGGGCGGCGTTATTTTCGGCATCAGCCCGGCGACCGCGGCGTTATTCAGCATCACGAAAAAGTGGGTGAATGGGGAAGAGGTACCAGCCGTTTTCACGCAGTTTTGGCAGGAATACCGGTTTTATTTCTGGAGAAGCCAAAAAATCAGCTTTGTGTTTGGAGTAGCGGGTATACTGCTTTTTATTGACTGGCACTTTTTCTCGCAGAGACAGTCTAACATGAATTTGATCGGGAAAATGCTGACGGTTCAACTCATTCTATTGTATGCTGCCCTTCTTTTTTACATTTTTCCGGTTTTTGTGAACGGCGAGTACAAAATGAGCCGGGCGCTTAAACAAGCAGGTTTCCTCGCCCTGCAGGCACCGTTTAAAACGATTTTCGGACTGGGAAGTGCGGCGGCGCTGTTGCTTTTGTTCATCACCATCCCGGCTGTTGCCCTGCTTTGCGCCGCCAGCTCACTGGCGATGTGGGTATGGTTTTACACGGAAAGGGTGATCGCCGATAAAACATGGCCGATCGCCGGAAAAATAAAATAAACGCCGATAAACACCCCGCTAACGCCGGTAAAAAATGATATCAGCGTTAGCCCAATGGATATCAGCGCAACAGAAAATATATCGGCGATAGAAGACTCCTTTTAAAGGGGTCTTTTTTGTTCTGAATCAGTTAAGTCCTAAAAGTGCAAGAATTGTTCTTTTGATAAAATGAGAATCCTTTATAATCACTTTATAAGCGCTTACATTTTAGCTAAAAGAATCCTGCATGAAGAAAAGAGGCGATTGTATGTCAGCAGTATCGAATAGGACAGCAGAACCATCGAGGAACCAGTTTGTGAATCGGTCAAAGCTATGGCAGATCGGCTTTTTTGCCTTAAATAACACGGCCACAAACCTGTATATGTTTGCAATGGGCTTTATTTCGTATTATGCGACAGGTATCGCCGGATTGACCGTGGTGATCATCAGCACTCTGTTAACCGCCATGCGCATTTTTGATGGCATCACAGACCCGATTATCGGCTATTTTATTGACAAAACAGAATCGAAGTTCGGCAAGTTCAGGCCATTTATGATTTTAGGAAATGTGATTCTGGCTGTGACGGTGCTGCTTATGTTTAATATCACCCACGCCCTTCCAGAAGCATGGCGGCTTCCGTTTTTCATCCTGATTTACGCTGTGCACATTGTCGGCTACACCTTTCAAACCGCCTGCACCAAAGCGGCACAAACCGTCCTTACGAATGATCCGAAGCAGCGGCCGGTTTTTTCCGCCTTTGACGCAACATTCAACACGATTTTATTCGTCGGCGGACAGTTTTTAATCGCGTCGGTTTTAGTTCCGAAGCATGGCGGCTTCACGGCGGGCTTTTTCGCAGAGTTTAACACGATCGCCATTATCGCATCTGCTGTGTTCACCATTTTAGCGGTGATCGGTATTTGGGAAAAAGACCGACTCGAATATTTCGGCTTTGCAGAAAAAAATGTGAAAACAACGTTTAAAGACTATTGGCCAGTCATTCGACGCAACCGGCCGCTGCAAATGCTCGTGATCGCAGCTGCAACGGATAAGTTGGCTGGACAAGTGATCCGGCAGCCGGTTGTACCTGTCCTGTTTTTCGGCTTGATTATGGGCGATTATGCACTGAGCGGTACAATCTCACTGATCACCGTCGGCCCCACGCTGCTGCTTACCTTTATCGGAATCGGCGTTGCCCGCAGCCGTGGACTGAAAATGTCGTTTGTCGGGGCCACGTGGGGAGCGCTCATTACTTACGCGCTGCTGTTTCTTCTTCTCGTGATCGGCACGCCGACCGACATCTCCCTGTCAAACTGGGGATTCATGACGATTGCGTTTCTTCTATTATATATACTTGGCAACTCGTTTATGGGCGTTACAGGCAACATGGTCATTCCGATGATCGCCGATACGACCGACTACGAATCACACATTACCGGCCGCTACATTCCGGGCATGATCGGGACGATTTTCTCGTTTGTGGATAAATTGATTTCGTCTCTTGCCACAACAATTGTGGGATTGATCCTTGCGGTGATCGGCTTTAAAACAGCATTCCCGGAAGTGGACACGCCACTCACACCCAGCTTGTTCTGGGTCGGACTGTTCTTCATGCTCGGCATTCCGATGCTCGGCTGGATCGCATCCATCATCGCCATGAGATTTTACGAGCTCGACGATAAGCGGATGGCTGAAATTCAAGAAGAAATCGCAGGTGTAAAACAAATTCTCGTTGATAAAAAGGAAATTTCCATTCCGGTAGATGAAAAGTAACCTCGGAACGGCGCATTTCCCGTGATTAAGGCGTATTTCCCAGGATTACGGCGCATTTCCCGAAAATAACGCGCATTTCCCAGAGTTACGGCGCAATTCCAGCCGAATTGCGCCGTAATCTATATAATTGCGCCATCATCGAGGGGTTTTACTGCTTCCTCCAGCTGCCGGGGGAAATACCAGCCACTTTTTTAAAGACGCGGGCAAAATAAGCAGCGTCGTCAAATCCGCACTGGCCGGCAATGTATTCAATCGAAGCGGTGTCCTTTTTCAAAAGCCGTTTCGCTTCCTGCACACGAAGACTGTGAACATACTGAACCATCGTCGTGCCGGTTTCTTTTTTAAACTGCCTCGCTAAATGAGACGGATGGATGTGCAGCGATTGAGCAAGCGCAGCGGCATCGAACGGCTCAGCATAGTGTATGTGCAAATAGCGAATGGTTTCTTTGATCAGCATCGAATAGCCGGCCAGCTTGTTTTCAGCCACAAGCTGACAGTACTCGTCGCCCATCGATTCCTGCAGCTGGTCCAGCGTATGCAGGCTGTTCAGCCGTTCAATGGCGATAGCGAATTTTTCAGACAGCTGGTGCAGCAAAACCGGCGGTGCCCCTCCGCGTTCTGCGGCCAGCCGGAACGTTGTATTTAAAATAATTAAACTGTTTTTTGCGACACGCAGCGGCTTGTTCGGAAACCGGTTGGAGAAATCAAATAAGCTGTCTGCTTTTTTAGTCACCGAGACGAGGGCAGCGGCATCGCCGTCTTCAATGGCCTGCATCATCTCATTGCTGACGGCATAGCGGAGGTTGATTAAGGAAGCTGCCGCTGTCTCATCAGCCGAATAAGGGGAATCAGACGGAGCGCTGCCGCCATTAATGGATGAAAGAGTGACGGGCTCCATTTTATTTAAGTGCATCAGCACATTGGCGATGCTTTGCCGCGTGGCGCGGTTTAAAATCGGCAGTCCCCGCATCGTTTGCTGATTTAAATGTGTGGCCGAAGGGTCCGGCATCTGCGTTAAAAAAGGACCGGCCGCAAGAACCGTACCGGCATCGTAGTAGCCGCCAATGTAAGCAAAAGGCTCGTCATGCCAAAAGTGACAAACAGCCGGCTGTTCAATTACCGCAGCTGATAATGACTGAAAGGCATCTTCATTCAGCCGGTCGGGAATGTCGTGCGGCGCATGAAGCATCAACAGCCGGCCAGACGGGTCGAGCGCAAATATATTTAAATGAGTCAGCTGAAAAAGGGTCATAACAGCAGACGATAATGGAAACGTATCACTCATAAATGATCACCTCGAAGTTAAAATTGTATAAGAAATGCAAGTATCGTTCTGTTTCATCTTCAGTATAAAACGTATAATCACGAATGTAAACACTTACAAAAAAGGGAGTGCTCGGTATGTTGTACCCAATTTTAACGGAAACCCGTGCAGTAATTGATTTAAATGGCATCTGGTCCTTTAAGCTCGACAGCGGGTCCGGCTTTGACGAAAAATGGTTTGAAGGTGGCTTAAAGGAAACAATGAGCATGACGGTTCCGGCGTCCTACAACGACGTCGGAGCAACGGCGGACATTCGCAACCACGTCGGCTGGGTATGGTATGAGCGTGAGTTTTCCGTTCCCGCTGCCCTGCAGCAGGAGCGAATCGTTTTAAGGTTCGGCTCTGCTACGCACAAAGCGAAAGTATACGTAAACGGCGAGCTCGCGATGGAGCATACCGGCGGATTTACGCCGTTTGAAGCGGAAGTCAATGACCTGCTGCAAAAAGGGAAAAATCGTCTGACGGTCGCTGTGAATAATATCGTCGATGAAACGACACTGCCCGTCGGCCACTACACGGAAAAGGAAGTGGAAGGCATTGGCAAGGTCGTGAAAAACAGCCCGAATTTCGACTTTTTCAACTACGCAGGTCTTCACCGCCCGGTTAAATTGTACACAACGCCGAAAACGTTTGTAAAAGACGTAACGGTTGTGACAGAACTGGATGGAGCGGTTCACTACCAGGTGGAAGCGGATGGGAATGTCACCGTTCAAGTAGTGGACGAAGGCGGAAAAACAGTAGCGGAAGCGTCCGGTGCTGAAGGGACCGTTCACATTCCTGATGTCACACTATGGGAGCCGCTGAATGCTTATTTATATACACTCCAGATTCGGATTACAGAAAAGGGAGAAACCGTTGATGTGTATGAGCAGCCGTTTGGCGTGCGTACGGTTGAAGTAAAGGATAGCCAGTTTTTAATTAACGGCAAGCCATTTTACTTTAAAGGCTTCGGCAAGCACGAGGATACAGCAATTCACGGGCGCGGCTTTGATGAAGCGGCGAATGTCCTGGATTTCAATTTGATCAAATGGATCGGCGCCAACTCATTCCGGACCGCGCATTATCCGTATTCCGAGGAAATGATGCGCCTGGCGGACAGAGAAGGAATTGTCGTCATCGACGAAACACCGGCGGTCGGCGTTCACTTAAATTTCGCGGCGACGCTGTTCGGGGCCGCAGAAAAGCGCAATACGTGGGCGCACATCGGTACGAAGGAAGCGCATGAAAAGGTGATCCGTGAACTCGTTGCCCGTGACAAAAATCATCCGTGCGTTGTGATGTGGTCCGTCGCCAACGAACCCGCTTCCGAAGAAGAAGGGGCGCTTGAATACTTTGAACCGCTCGTGAAGCTAACAAAAGAACTCGATCCGCAAAAACGTCCGGTCACCATTGTCACGCACTTATGGTCGACACCGGAAACCGATAAAATTGCGGAAATCATCGACGTGCTGGCCTTGAACCGCTATTACGGCTGGTACGTAGACAGCGGGGATTGGGACATGGTTCGCCTCAACATGCGGAAGGAATTCGATGGCTGGCGGAAGCGCTGTCCGGGCAAGCCGATCATGTTCACTGAATATGGAGCTGACACTGTCGCCGGCCTTCACGACATTGACCCGGTCATGTTCACCGAAGAATTCCAGGTCGAGTACTACCGCGTCAATCACGAAATTTGTGACGAGTACAACGAATTTATCGGCGAGCAAGTGTGGAACTTTGCCGACTTTGCGACAAGTCAGGGCGTCATGCGTGTGCAAGGCAACAAAAAGGGTATTTTCACCCGCGACCGCAAGCCAAAAGCCGTCGCTCAAGATTTGCGCCGACGCTGGACAGAGATTCCGGAGTTTGGCTACAAGAAATAGCCATTTGACTGGTTTGGCGTATTTCCCAGGATTATGGCGCATTTCCCGAGATTACGGCGCAATTCCAGCTCAGTATGGCGCAATTATTCAAATTAGGGCGCAATTCACAAGGAATTGCGCCCTATTCCATATAATTGCGCCATTATTTTTGTTTGAAAAGAAATGGAATCTGTGTGATAGTAAGAGAAAAGGAAAGGAGTGGAAATGTGAGAAAGTCCATCTGGCATCAAAAAGTTGAGGCCCTTTATCACCGGCTGCCGCCAGCCCATCCTCGTTTTCAAGAAGTAAAAAAGGAACTGGCCAAGTGCAATGCAGGGCTGGAGGGAGAGAAACGGCTTTTGTATTTTTTATCCGAAATCAACGAATCCTACAGAATTCTTCATGACATCCGTCTTCCATCCGCGAACGGCACCACACATGTGCAAATCGACACCATCGTCATTTGTCCATCCATCATCTTTCTCTTCGAAGTGAAACACATCTCAGGAACACTCCTATTCAACCGGTACACGAATCAAATGACCAGAAATGATCAAGTATTCGGCGATCCGATTACGCAGGTTCAGCGCCAGGAACACTTTTTTGCCGAGTGGCTGCCGAAGCCGATGCCGGTCTTGTCCGTCGTTGTTCTCAGCCATCCGCAGGCAAAGGTGGAATTCCAGCCGGTGGATTCTCCTGATCGTGCATACGTACTTTATCCAACAGACATCCGCCAGCGCATGGAGGAAAAAATCAACGGCCTGCCAGCCATGTTAACGAAAAAAGAAACGTTCGAATTCGCTAAAAGACTAGCCGCCGCCCACAAGCCATTTGACCAAGACATCTTCCACGTATTTCACATTCAGCCGTCCGATCTTCTCCCGGGTATTCATTGTCCCAAATGCGGAACATTGACCGTCATCAAGGTTAAACGGCACTGGGAATGCAGCCGATGCCAGCTTCTATCGAAAACAGCCCCGATCCAAGCCCTCCATGACTACACGCTGCTTGTCGGCACAGCCATCACCAACCAGCAACTGCGCCGGTTTTTAAACGTCGAATCGCGTTCTGTTAGTGAAAAATTATTGAAGAAGTGCCGGGAAGACTCGATCGGAACAACAAAAGGGTTTGTTCACATGATGAAAAAGCCGTCCTCCTGATGAGATGACGGCGCAATTTCCCGGGATTACGGCGCATTTCCCAAAGGTAAGGCGCAATTCACATGGAATTGCGCCGTATCCTCCATAATCGCGCCAAACCGTCAAAAGGTTAGAACCAGTCTCCGTAGCCGAGCTTCCGCAAATGATCAGCTGAAATCTTCAAGCTGTCAAACGGATCGCGGCCGTACGTGTCGTCCTGCTCGACGAAGAAATATTCCACGCCGCTTTCGAGTCCGGCTTGAATCATCGGCGGGAAGTCGAGGTTTCCTTCTCCCACTTCAGCAAACTCAATCAAGTTGGCAAAGGAGGTGAAGAAGTCCTTCATGTCATCCGGCATCTTCAAGGAGCCGATCCGGTAATCCTTTAAATGAAGAAGGGACACGCGGCCTGCGTACTGGCGAATGATGTCGACGGGGTTGGCGCCGCCGCGCTGAATCCAGTGCACATCGAGCTCAAAGCCGAGCCGGGTCGTGTTGTTTTTGATGATATCGAGCAAGTAGTCGCCGTCGTGCTTTTGAAATTCAATATGGTGCGTATGATAATACAAGCTGATGCCTTGTTCAGCTAATCGTTCCGCAAACGCTTCGGCTTTTTCGATAAACGCCATCACGGATTCTTTCGTTTCCATTGACGCAAGCGGCATCATGCCGATTCGCAAAAAGCGGCAGTCGAGCGTTTTGCAGTCTTGAACAATTTTGTCGAAATCGTCTGTTAATGTTTCACCGCCTGCTCCGGGTACCATTGGCTCGACGGCGGCGGTCAGTGCTGCGATGTCGATGCCAAAATCAGCCGATGCCTGCTTTAACGCTGCGACGTTTTCCTCGGTCATCGGAATCTGTGACACTTCCACGGTCCGGTAGCCGAGATCATAAATGCGGCGCATCGTTTCGTATACACCGATTTCCTCCACTTTGCCCTTGAGCATCATCATTTGAACGCCAATTTTGCCCTTTGTCATTTCACAGCCGCTTCCGCTTCGATTTTTTTCGTTAACTCAGCGAAGTACAGCTCTTCATCAATCGGCAGCTCGACTTCTTTTTCCAGCCAGCTTGACAGGTGAATCGCATTGGCCAGCGACACACCATGGATGCCGTCACTGCCTGGTGCGATTAATGGCTCACCCTCTAAAATGTTGGCCGCGAAATTCCGCAGCACTTCCATATGCTGGCCGCCCCATACACTTTCAAATTCGATGACCTCTTCCGTGTAAATGTTAGACACGTCGCCGCCCTTCATAATTTCGGCCACATCCTGCATCGTCATCGTACCGTTTAATTCCGGCTCGGGCTTTTGCAGACGCTTAATGGTCAGCGTTTTGCTGTCATCGACGACAATTTTGCCTTTATCACCTAAAATTTCAAACCGGTCCGTGCCAAGAATGTCGTGCGTACACGTAATGAAAACGCCTGTTGCTCCGTTTCCGTAATCAAGCAGCGTGGTCACTTCATCTTCAACCGGAATGTTGCGCTGATAGCCGTATTTCACATTCGAATACACTTTTTTCGGCATGCCGCAAATCCATTGAAGAAGGTCAATCTGGTGCGGCGCCTGGTTGACCAACACGCCGCCGCCCTCGCCGTTCCACGTCGCACGCCATGCGCTTTGCTCATAATAGCTTTGCGGACGCCACCAGGTTGTAATGATCCAGTTTGTCCGGCGAATGGCGCCAATCTCGTCCTGATCGATTAATTCCTTTAACTTGCGGTACAGAGGGTTCGTCCGCTGGTTAAAGAAAATACCGAACGTTACATCCGGCTTCGAAGCAGCAACCTCGTTCAATTCACGCACCTGCTTTGCATACACACCAGCCGGCTTTTCAACGAGTGCATGAACATCACGCTTGAGCGCTTCAATCCCCATTTCCGGATGAAGGTAGTGAGGCACAGTCGTGACAACAGCATCAATGTCACCGCTTTCAAGCATATCGATATAATTGTCGTAAAAAGGAACATCCGGATAAACGTCTTTTTTCGCCGGATCAATATCACAAATGGCGCCAATCGTCATATTCTCAATTTTTCCATCGGCAATAAATCCCGCATACGTGCTCCCTTGAGTACCAAGTCCAATAATGCCTAAACGTACTTTTTTCATCAAATGTGGCCTCCTTTTTTTCATTACATTTAGTGTAGCCCATATTAAAGGAAACCTCACTGCCCGGACGTGCTTCATTTCATGATAAAATTGACTCAAATTGATTTTATATGTAAAAAGAAGTGCTTTCAAAAAAGCAATATGAGTCAATAAATAGCGGAGATTGAGCATGACAGGCTACTGTAAATCCGTCGTGCATCCCCTACAATAAAAAAGAAAACCGAGGTGGAAGACATGAATGACTGGCTGTACGCGAATTACCGGCACCGAACAATTGGCATGGAAGCAAATACATTCGACTTCCATTCACACGCACAGTTTGAAATTTATTGCTTCCACAGCGGAGATTGTAAATATTTGATTCGCAATGCTATATACGATTTGCAGCCGGGAGACATTATTATAATGGACGGTCTCACGTCACATCGCGCTAATCCGGCGCTGGGTGTTCCGTATGAGCGAAGCATCGTTCATTTTTCCGCTCAGTGGATCAAGCCGCTGATCGAGTCGATTGGCACACCGGAATGGCTGGCTCCGTTTAAGGAAATGAACAACAGCCTGCTGCGGGGCGGCGACGGGCCGGAGCGGGAAAAGATTTACGGTGCGATCAAAGAAATTGTCCGGCTGACGGAGGAACGGGTAGAGGCGGAAGCAGAGCTGAAGCTGTTAACGGCCACGATTCTCCTGAACATTTTCAAGCTGAGCAAGGGCGCCAACGACCGGCTTGCGATGCCGAAAAGCGAGAAGGATGTGCATGTGGAAAAAACAGCTGCGTACATTCAGCAGCATTTCCACGAAAAAATCACACTCGACCACATTTCGGCCGCTCTATCCATCAGCAAATTTTACTTGTCACGTGTGTTTAAGGAAGTAACCGGCATCACCATTATGGAGTATGTGATGGACTGCCGGCTGAATAAAGTGAAATATGAGCTGGAGATGAATCCGGAACGCGTTCTTTACGATATTGCGGTTGAATCCGGATTTGAAAGCCCCGCTCATTTCAGCCGTTTTTTCAAAAAGAAAGTCGGACTCACGCCATCTGAATACCGGCGAAGAAAAGGGGAGAGCTGAATGGAGTGTGTGAAAACCGGTGTGATCGGCCTTGGCAACATGGGATCTCATCATGCCCGGTCACTGGCAGAAGGAAAAGTGGCAGGTGCTGTTTTAACCGCTGTATGTGATCCGAGACCGGAGCGGCTGCAATGGGCCAGAAACGAGTTCGGCACGGGTATCGAGCTATTTCAGTCGGTGGATGAATTTCTGGAGCGGGCTGACATGGACGGAGTGTTAATCGCAACACCGCATTTCAGCCACCCGGACATCGCCATCAAAGCGTTTGACCAGGGACTGCACGTGCTGTGCGAAAAGCCAGCGGGTGTAGAAACAAAGTCTGTGCGGCTCATGAACGAAGCTGCCATGAAAAGCGGCAAGGTGTTCAGCATGATGTTTAATCAGCGGATGAACCCTGTTTATCAAAAGGTACGAGACTTGATTTTGTCCGGTGAACTCGGCGAAATCAAGCGGACCAACTGGATTGTGACCGACTGGTACCGGCCGCAAAGCTATTACAATTCCGGCGGCTGGCGTGCCACCTGGGCAGGAGAAGGCGGAGGCGTTATGCTTAATCAAGCTCCGCACCAGCTGGATTTGTGGGTATGGGCAACCGGCATGATGCCTGTCAGTGTGCACGCTTTTTGCTCGTTCGGCCGCCACCGGGAGATTGAGGTAGAGGATGAGGTAACCGCTTACGTCAAGTATGCGAACGGCGCCAGCGGCTTGTTCGTCACCTCCATTGCGGAAGCGCCGGGCACGAACCGGCTGGAAGTAACCGGAGACCGGGGCAAAATCGTTGTTGAGAATAACGAATTGCACTTCTGGCGTCTCCGTCAGCCGGAATCAGAATTTAACGAGAGCTGCACCGCTATGTTCGGCCAGCCGGAATGCTGGAAGGTGGACATTCCGATTTTGGGCGAATCACCGGAGCATACCGGGATTATGGCCAACTGGGCAGACGCCATTTTAACCGGAGCCGAGCTTGTCGCGCCGGGGCAGGAGGGCATTCACAGCTTGATGGTCACGAACGCCGTTTATTTATCCGCCTGGCTGGACGAGCGGGTGGAGCTGCCGATTAATGAAGAGTTATACAGCCAGCTGTTAGAGAAAAAAATGAATACATCGACATTTAAAGGAGTGGACAATCATGTCTAAAAAAGACGGAATGAATTACGCACCAAAAGGAAATGCAAATCGAGTGGTTGAAAAAGGAGAATTCGTTATCGCTGCCATGCGCCTGGATCACGGCCACATTTACGGTATGTGCAACGGCTTAACGGAAGCAGGCGCTGAGGTGAAATGGGTGTATGACCCGAATCCGGAGCGTGTCGCGAAATTTATCGAAGCCTACCCGGAAGCAAAAGCAGCCGAAAGCGAAGAACAAATTTTAGCCGACCCTGAAGTGAAGCTTGTCGCAGCTGCGGCGGTTCCAAACGAACGCGGCCCGCTTGGCTGCAAGGTAATGGAAAGCGGCAAAGACTACTTTACTGATAAATCTCCATTTACCACAATGGAGCAGCTGGAGCAGGCGAAGGAAGTAGCTGCCCGGACCGGCCAGAAATACATGGTGTACTACTCTGAGCGCATTCACGTTGAAAGCGCCGTATACGCCGGTCAATTGATCGAACAGGGAGCCATCGGCCGCGTGTTGCAAGTATCCAACTTTGCGCCGCATTTATTAAATGCCCCGTCGCGCCCGGACTGGTTTTTTGAAAAAGAAAAATACGGCGGCATCCTGTGCGACATCGGCAGCCATCAGATTGAACAGTTTTTATATTACACAGGCAACACCGACGCAGAAGTCGTGCGCAGCCAGGTGGCCAACTACACTGCACCGGACTACCCGGAGCTTGAAGACTTCGGCGACTGCATGCTCGTTGGGGAAAACGGCTCAACCCAATACTTCCGCGTCGACTGGCTGACACCGGACGGACTCGGCACATGGGGAGACGGCCGCGCCTTTATTCAAGGCACAGAAGGCTACATCGAAGTCCGTAAATACATCGACATCGCCCGCGATGGTGAGAGCGACCACGTCTACTGGGCAAATGGAGAAGGCACCTTCCACGAAGCCGTTAAAGGAAAAGTAGGCTTCCCGTTCTTCGGTGACTTGATCCTGGACTGCTTAAACCGGACCGAAAACGCCATGACCCAGGAGCATGCCTTTAAAGCGGCAGAGCTTTGCTTGATTGCCCAGGAAAAAGCGGTTCGATTAGCGTAAAAAAAAGCTGACGGCTGGATTCCCTGCTAGCATTAGGGGAATCCAGCCGTCTGCATTTTAAAAAAGGAGTGTCGTATAGTAATCATGTAGTCTATTCTAAAAGAGCTGTCTCTGTGAGACAATCTATCCTGCTTGCTAAGCTTAAAGCACTGGATTGTCCGCGTTGAGATCATTCCAAAAAACTCTCCAGATCATACGTACATCCGTTATGCCCCAGAACTTCCCGGTAAGATGGGTGAATTCCTTGATGAGAAAAAATCCTTTCTCACAAAACGTCAACTCCATGCGCTTGCTGCAAAATTCCAAAACCATTACCATCCTTATGCCCCGAATAGTTTAGCCCATCTCGCCAATCAGCGCCCATGTAAATAATCCAGCCCTCTTCCAAAGGTATTTGCCTATTAAAAGGAAAAAGTCAAAAAATCATTGACTTCGTCTTAAAAATCCGTTTATAATCGGATTAAGTTCTTCAATGCAAAACACTGTTCTATAATATAAAACAGACAACTTTATTTGCTTCGGACGCCGTTCTCCTTATCTACTTAATGTAAGCGCTTTAAAAATCATTATATCAAAGTAGCAAGTAAGATCAAGGGATTCGGATAAATTAAAGAACTTAGTTTTATAATGTAAAACAGTAAGGGGATGAAGAATAGTTTTATCGCAATACATTCTTACAATCAGGGGGAGAAAAAATGAAAAAATTGTTGATGGTAATGCTCAGTGCAGTCATGATCAGTGCAATATTTCTAGCGGGATGCGGTGGCTCGAACTCAAGCGGCTCAGGAGAAAGCGGGGCTGCTGAAGGAAATGAAGGGTCTGGAGAAAAACGAACACTTCGCGTCAGCATTGGTGTAAATGATAAGCACCCTGAATACGAAGCATCGATGAAATTTAAAGAGCTTGTTGAAGCAGAAACAGATGATTTAACTGTAGAAGTATACCATTCAGGGCAAATTGCCGATGACCGCTCGGCGATTGAAATGCTGCAGTTTGGAACATTGGACATCACCATTCCATCGACTTCACCTCTTGTCAACTTCTTGCCTGAATATGGTGTATTTGATCTTCCATTCACTATTCCAAATGAAGAAGTAGCAGATCAAGTGCTGGATGGGGAGTTTGGAACAAAGATGCTTGAAATGGTTGATTCACAAGGACTTGTAGGCCTTGCATGGTGGGAAAATGGATTCCGTAACTTAACAAATGATGTTCGTCCAGTTGGTTCTATGAAAGATGTGGAAGGACTAAAGATCCGTACGATGGAAAACGAAATTCACCTTGATGCATGGAAAGCACTTGGTGCGAACCCGACACCAATGGCGTTTACAGAATTATTTACAGCGATGCAGCAGGGAACAATTGATGGTCAGGAAAATCCGTATCCAACCATTTTGCTTAGCAACTACCCAGAAGTGCAGGAGCATATTTCAAATACGAACCATGTATACACACCGTTTATCTTCCTATTCAGTAAATCTATTTGGGAAGAGCTATCAGCTGACCAGCAGGATATCATCTCAAAAGCTGCGGTTGAAGCTGGACAGTTTAATCGCGAGCGTACACGTGAAGTAGCGGATGAATCTCTTGAAGAATTAAAAACACAAATGACATTCACTGAAGTGCCGGAAGAAGAATTCGCAAAATTCCAAGAAGCTGTACAGCCCGTAATTGAGAAGCATAAAGAATCGATTGGCGCCGATATTGTCGACGAATACTTGTCAGCGATCGAAAGTGCTAAATAATTTTGTGGAATGCGCCGGTTGTCACAAGATGACCGGCTTACTCTTAAAAGAAAAGAGGCGATAAAGAATGAAGGCAGTAAAATGGCTGGATGAAAACTTGGAAAAGTATATCTTGTTTTTTCTGACTACTGTTATGGTCGTCGTTGTATTTGTCCAGGTATTCATGCGGTATGTCATGTCAAACTCACTTTCCTGGTCAGAGGAGCTGGCCCGGTACTGCTTTATTTGGCTTATTTACATCGGCATTAGCTATGCGGTTAAGCATCATCGTCATATTAAGGTAGACGCTGCTCTTTTACTGTTTAAAGATAAAACAAAAATCTATTTTTCCGTTTTATCAAATGTCCTCTTTTTGATTTTCTGTGTATTTGTCGTCAGATATGGCTATGGGATTGCAGCACAATTGCTTGCATTCGGCCAGACAACACCGGCATTGCAAATTCCTACTGGCATCGTTTACATGGCAGCACCTGTAGGTATGGGACTCGCAGGTATCCGGCTTATTCAAAACATTATTAAAGATATTCAAGCAATTAGAACGTTCGATCAAACACAAGAACTGCCAGAAGATGCGGAACCTTACATAAGCCCGCGCCAGGAAAAAATTTAGAAAGGGGGAGCATTCATGGCTGGTGTATTGTTTGGTTCGTTTGCAGCTTTCTTATTTTTAACCGTTCCGATTGGAATTGCTATTGGTCTAGCGACTCTGTTCACAATTATTTATACAGGTGCTCTTCCGATTGAATTTTTAATGAAGGAGCTTACCACATCGGTTGATTCATTCCCGCTCCTAGCTGTTCCTTATTTTATTCTAGCTGGTGAAATCATGGGGAAAGGCGGAATATCCAGGCGCCTTTTTGATGTAGCCGATTCAATTGTCGGAAACAAAACAGGTGGCATTGCGATGGCGACCATTATTACATGTATGTTTTTCGCCGCTATCTCTGGGTCCGGCCCGGCGACGGTTGCAGCCATTGGGGGCATCATGATCCCGGCTATGGTTGAAAAAGGCTATGACAAACGATTTGCTACAGCTGTTGTTGCATCGGCCGGTTCCATCGGTGTCATCATTCCTCCTAGTATTCCAATGGTTATTTATGGAGTGTCCGGAAGCGTTTCGATTGGCGATATGTTCATCGCCGGTATTCTGCCAGGGATTTTGGTCGGGATTGCACTTATGGTGTACGCGTATATCCATTCGAAAAAGATGGGGTACACAGGCTCAGATCATAAAGCATCTATTAAAGGAATCGGTCAGGCGGTATGGAAAGCAAAATGGGCATTGGCAATTCCAGTGATTATTTTAGGAGGCATCTACGGTGGTATTTTTACACCTACAGAAGCAGCAGTAGTTGCGGTTGTGTTTGGGCTATTCGTTGGTCTTCTTCTATATAAAGAGCTGAAGCTAAAAGATCTGCCGCAAATTTTTGTTGATTCCGCATTGACAACAGCAACTGTTCTAGTGATTGTGGGTGCTGC
Source organism: Domibacillus enclensis (assembly GCF_900156125.1). Lineage (GTDB taxonomy): Bacteria > Bacillota > Bacilli > Bacillales > Domibacillaceae > Domibacillus > Domibacillus enclensis. The sequence continues at coordinate 128,490 of NZ_FTLX01000002.1, forward strand.
AACAGCATTTGGACGTTTATTGACAATTGAACAAATTCCTAACAAAATCGCCAATGCCATGCTGTCCGTTTCAAGCGAACCAATTGTCATCATTATGCTGATTACATTGTTGCTGCTTATTGTAGGCTGTTTTATGGACACAATTGCAGCCATTATAATTTTGACGCCAATTCTATTGCCTGTAGCACTGCAAATTGGCTATGATCCGATTCATTTCGGTATCATTATGATCGTCAACTTGGCCATAGGCTTTATTACACCGCCGCTTGGCGTCAACTTGTTTGTCGGTGCTGGTATATCCGGCCTGTCATTGGAGCAGCTGTCCAAAGCGATTATTCCATTTTTCATTGCAATGTTGTTAACGCTGTTCATCGTCATTGTCATTCCTCAGCTTTCACTGATATTTTTATAAACAGAATAATCAAATAATTATTGACAGCGGTTTCATAAATGAACTACACTATAGTTGATTTTATATTGAAAAACTTAGTTTTATAATATAAAACAAATGGGGGTCGTCAAAATGAAAAAGAATAAATTTTTAGGCTTCATGACCGCTTCTTTAACAAGTGCATTACTTCTTGCCGGGTGTGGAAGTTCCGACGAGAGTGCTTCTGGAGGAAGTAGTGAAACGAAAGTCATTAAAGTAGCGAATTACTTTGCAGAAGATCATCCACAAAATGTTGCATTAAAAGAAAAATTTAAAACAATGGTTGAAGAAGAGAGCAACGGCGAATTAGAAGTTCAAATTTTCCCGAACAGTACCCTTGGCGCTGAGAAAGAATTTTACGATGGTGTTCGTAATGGCACAATTGAAATGGGGATCCCAGGATTGATCATGCAAGCGGATATTCCAAAAATGGGTGTGCCGGAATGGCCATTTTTATTTAAAGATTATGAGCATGTCCAAAAAGTGTTGAACGGATCCATTGGAGAAGAACTGACGGCTGATCTTGAATCTACTCATGGTGTTAAACCACTTGCATGGAGTGCCAATGGTTTTAGGATGTTTTCATCCAACAAAACAATCGACAGCATGGAAGCTTTCGAAGGATTTCGGTTAAGAATGCCGAACATTCCGAACTATATTACGCTTGGGGAACTTCTGGGAGCGAATGTAACGCCTCTTGCCATCTCTGAGATTTTTACGGCCATGGAACAAAAAGTAGTGGACGGACAGGATAACCCGATTGCAACAGTACGAGCTTCCGGCTGGTATGAAGTACAAAGCGACATTCTCGAGTCGAAGCACATGTTTAGTCCAAACCTGTTTATTATTAATAGCGATTTCTACAAAGGTTTGACTGAAGAACAGCAGCAGCTTATTGAAAAAGCATCAAAAGAAACAGCAGATTATGAGTTTGAGCTTATGGAAAAAAGCTACGAAGACGATAAAGCATTCTTAGAAGAAAATGGAATGAAATTCACAACACCTTCAGATGAATTTGCTGCGCAAATGGAAGAAGCTGCACAGCCGCTTTACGAAGACATTTACAGCGAATATGACTGGGCAGAGGATTTAGCTGATCGAATTCGAGCTGAAGCTGAATAACTCAGTTGGTCTTGAATAATACGTGCATTATTCAAGACCAACTATTTAACGCAAGGAGGAAAAAACCTTGATTAAGAAAATAAGTTCTTTCTCTCATAATCTGTTAAATGTTGCGATAGCTTTTTCATTGGCGGCTATGTCGATTGCGGTATTTGGAAATGTCGTACTCCGTTATGTATTTAATTCAGGGATTGTTTGGTCCGAAGAAATGTCGAGATATTTCTTTGTATGGATGGTGTTTTTAGGAGCGATTGCAGCTATGAAAGATAAAATGCACCTCGGTGTTGATATCCTAGTGAAAGCGCTACCTACGAAAGGGCAAAAGGTTTTCTTCCTGATCAGCAATGGCATTGTTCTTTACTTATTATGGCTGTTGTTAGAAGGAAGCTGGAAGATGACGATCTTAAATAAGAACAGTACGGGACCGGTCACTGGTATGCCATTATCTTATTTATTTGGCATTGGTATTGTCACAAGCATTTGGATGATGATCTTGATTATTTCTAACATAGTTGAAGCGTTTAAAGGTAAATCGAATGAATTCGTGCTGGTTGCTTCGACGGAAGAAGCGATACCGGATAGCGCGACTGACGAAACAAAAGCCCAGGCAAAATAGGTGCCGTAATAAGGAGAGGAGGGAGATTTTATGGTAGGTATTTTTCTTGGTTCATTGTTTGGAAGTCTGGCATTAGGTGTTCCAATTGCCTTTGCTCTTTTGGCAAGTGGTGTTGTTCTTATGTTTGTTATGGGAATATTCGACAGCCAGATTGTTGCTCAAAACTTAATTAATGGAGCAAATAACTTTTCGTTAATGGCCATTCCTTTCTTTGTACTGGCAGGTGAATTGATGAATGCCGGTGGAATTTCGAAAAGAATCGTCGAGTTCGCCATGGCACTTGTGGGACACATACGAGGCGGTCTCGGTTTTGTGGCTATTATTGCCAGTGTGTTATTTGCTGGCTTGTCTGGATCAGCAGTTGCCGATACGGCTGCACTAGGAGCAATCCTCATTCCGATGATGATTGCAAAAGGGTACAACGTAAACCAGTCAACTGGAATTATTTGTGCATCAGGTATTATTGCACCGGTTATTCCGCCTAGTATTCCAATGATTTTATTTGGTGTAACAGCTGGCGTATCTATTACAGACTTATTTATGGGAGGAATTATTCCCGGTATCATGATGGGATTGGGCTTAATGGTTGCTTGGTTCTTTATGTCACGAAAAGACAAAAGTGAGCTTCCGCCGAGAAAATCAATAAAAGAGATTCTCCAGGCTATTCAGCAGGCGAGCTTTGCACTTATGCTTCCGGTTATCATTATTGGCGGTCTGCGCGGAGGTGTTTTCACCCCAACAGAGGCTGCCGTAGTCGCAGCATTCTACGCCCTTTTTGTCGGTCTATTCATTTATAGAGAATTGAAGTTAACAGATTTGTACGAGGTATTAATTGCTTCAGCCAAAACGACAAGTGTCGTGATGCTAGTGGCAGCAGCTGCGATGGTATCTGCCTGGCTGATTACAGTGGCAAATGTTCCAACAGAAATTGCCGGATTAATGGGCGGGATGATCGATCATCCACTGCTATTGATGACGGTTATTATGATTTTGCTGCTTCTAATTGGTTTAGTCATGGATCTTACACCCGCTATTCTTATTTTTACACCTGTTCTGCTTCCTCTGGTCAAGATGGCCGGTATTGATCCAGTTTATTTTGGAATTGTCATGGTTATCAATTTGTGTATTGGCTTAATTACGCCGCCGGTTGGCACGGTATTGTACGTTGGCTGCGGAATAAGCAAAATCAGTTTATGGGATTTGACAAAAGGTATTTGGCCATTTTTGCTGGTCCATGCAATTGTTTTAGCATTGCTTATTCTATTCCCGCAAATTATTATAACCCCGCTTGAATGGATGAGTGAGTAAGGAGGAAAAGCGGATATGAACATATTAAATCAAATGTTAACAGACATCCCAATGCCGAAAATGGTGAAAGTCAGGCAGCATTTTCACGCACCTCAACTGGAAGATGTCGCTGGAGAAGTAAGAAAAACGTTGCACGAAACAAACGTGTTGAACCGCATTAATGAAGGGGATACAGTCGCTATTGCGGTAGGAAGCAGAGGGGTAGCTGATCTGCCTGTTCTTGTACGGGAAACGGCAGCCGAAATCAAAAAAGCCGGAGGGATTCCATTTATTGTTCCAGCAATGGGCAGTCATGGGGGTGCGACCGGTGAAGGACAGAAGGATGTGCTTGAGCAATTAGGGGTAACAGAATCTGCCTGCGGTGCGCCCATTCACTCCTCAATGGATGTTAAGAGAATAGGGGAGCTTCCAAACGGCCTTCCGGTTTATATTGATAAAAATGCGTATGAAGCGGACAAAATTGTTGTCATTAATCGGATTAAGCCACATACGGCCTTTCGCGGGCCGGTTGAAAGCGGATTGATGAAGATGATCACCATCGGCCTCGGTAAACAAAAAGGGGCGGAAGCGGCTCATGCCTACAGCTTTAAATATATGGCAGAGCATGTTCCGGAAATGGCGAAGATTTCTTTGTCAGAAGCACCAATTATTTTTGGTCTCGCTACAATAGAAAACGCGTACGACCGTCCGGCGAAAATTATTGCGGTGCCGGCGGAGGAACTTGAAAATGCAGAGCCGGATTTGCTGATCGAAGCAAAGTCATTAATGCCAAAAATCCACTTTGACCAATTTGATGTGCTCGTTGTAGATGAACTCGGCAAAGACATATCCGGTGATGGAATGGACCCGAATATTACCGGAAATTTTGCAACGCCTTATGCATCAGGAGGACCTGAAGTAACGCGGACCGTGGTGCTTGGATTAACGGAAAAAACAAATGGAAATGCAAATGGAATTGGCCTAGCTCATATGACAACAAAAGAAGTCGTTAATCAAATTTCCTGGGAAAAAGGCTATGCTAATGCACTGACCAGCACTGTCATTGATGTAATCAAGCTGCCGATGGTGCTGGAGACGAAAAAGCTGGCCGTTCAGGCAGCCATTAAAACGTGCAATGCTTTTGATTTATCAAAAGTGCGGCTAGTAAGAATTAAAAACACACTGGAAATCGGCCATATATGGATTTCAGAAAGCATGATTGAAGAAGCAGAAAAAAATACGAATCTAGATATTCTCTCAGCTCCAGAACCGCTGGTGCTTTAAAAAGAAAGGAGCCCATTTATGACTCATTTATATCCGTTAATTGATAACCATGTTAATCCATACCGGGACAATGTGCAGGGGAAAGCGAATGAACCGATTACGGTAGCCGGACTTCTTGATCGATCTAAACAGACTCTCGGTTCAACATACGAGGGAAGTAAGCCGGACTGGACGCTGGAGGAAATCTACATGCGTCTCGAAAAAAATGCGCCGCGTATCGCCATTATTGGCGGCTCTTCTGACCATCCTGCTCATATTATGGATTACCAGACGTCTGCACGGGCGGCGATCCGCATCTGGCAAAATGGAGGCGTTCCTTTTTATTTCTCTACACCTGTCATGTGTGACGGGACGGCTCAAAGCAACCAGGGCATGAGCTACTCTCTTCAAAGCCGGAACGCAGTTGCTCAAATGGTCGTCAATCAGCTGGAAGCGCACAGCTATCATGGTGCTTTCGTTATTCAAGGGTGCGACAAGCAGCCGCTCGGCGTCGTCAGTGCATTAGCACATGTGGACCGTGTCCGCCGGGATCGAGGTGAAGCACCATTTTTCGCTACATTCGCACCGGCACATGTCCTTGAAGGCGGATCTATTCCAGATGATGTCATGGAAGAGCTAGAAGTGCTGGCTAAAAAAGCGGAAGGAGAAGGGGCAGCAGATGTAGCACTCGATTTGCGTGATACAATGGCGTACATTTTACAATGCTCATCAAACACTGCCTTTCAAGGAGTATTTGAGCGAGCGTATGAACGGGGAATTTTAACAAAAGAGCAGCACAAATATTTTGAAATGCGTCTGGCTGTTGCTACGTGCGATGGGCAGGGCGGCGTATGTGCGTTTAATGGAACCGGCAACAGCTCGCGTCATTTAGTGGCAGGAATGGGTCTTGTTCACCCGGCAGTGGAATTACTGACAGACCCGCCGACACAGCGCCAGATCAACTCCGTGCTGGACAGCTTCGCAGGAATGATCAACAAAGAAGAATATGGGGTCGCCAATATTGTTGGCGCCAACATTAAAAATGCAATCCGGATTCACAGCGCATCGGGCGGCTCAACTAATTTGATGATGCATATGGTGGCTGGCATGCTGTATGCAGGATACAAATTCAGTCTTTGGGATTTAGACAAAATTCATCACGAGCACCCTATCCCTGACCTATTTGATTACAGCCTGACAGAAGGCCGCGATATTTACTCGCTTGCCATGCAATGCTGCAGTGGGACGAGCAGAGGAATGGAAACACTCTTTTACGAATTGCTGGAGCATGGTGTTCCAATGGATCAGGATGCGCCAACCGTTGCGGCAAAAACGTGGCGTGAGCGGCTAGTCATTACGAGAAGTCTCCAGGCAGCGAATGTGAAAGAAAACAAGGTTATTTTAGATACCCCACGCCGCAGCTTTAGCGGAGTAGATGTATTGAAAGGGAACTTTTTTGAAAGCGCGGTTGTGAAAATTAGCGGAATGCCGACACCTCAGCTCGATTTGTTCGACGATAAGCTTGCGTTCGTCCTGTATTATGAAAACGAAGATGATGCGAATAAAAGCCTACTTGATTCAGCACTGCTGTCCAGCATTCGCGACCAGCGATTATTCGCCCATGAGCTTCTCATTGCTTCATTAAAATACAACAGCAATGAAAATTGGCAGGAACATTATAACAAACCGTATAACGATCTTTTTAATTACATGGCGGAGGAAGGAATCTTGAAAATCAGCGTGGTCATTGCTGGACAAGGACCGGTGGCATTTGGGATGCCAGAAATGTTTACACCAATGCAACACATTAATGCAAACCGCGTTATGAAAAAAGTGGCGACGATCATTAGCGACGGACGGTATTCAGGCGTCACGTATGGAGCAGCTATTGGCCATATGACACCGGAAGCGTATGAAGGCGGCGGAATCGGCTTGCTTCAAACAGGCGATGTGGTTCATTTGCAGCTTCGGGAAAGGCGCATTGATTTCGTTCAAGTGGACAAGCTGCTGGCTGGTGAAATAGTTCATTCTTTCGATGAAGACCTGCAGCAGAAACGAAGCAGCCTTGCAGCAGAACGAAAGCAACGCATGAAAGGTCGTCAGAAAATGGTGGCGGCCAGCAACCGGATGTACGGCCACACGGATGCAGCAAACGGCGTTGTGCCGATAGCCGTCGTGGAAGATGCGGTTCTTGATTATGAAACAGACATTTTGCTGACCGGACAGAACGTTTCGATAAAGTAATCATGTGCGGGCTCGTCAAAAATCCGGTAAACTAAAGCAAATGACAACGGGAGTGAACAAAATGCCAATTATCCAGTCAGTGGAAAGAGCATTAAAAATATTGGATTTATTTGACGAGCGGGACCGTGAGTTAACGATTACAGAAATAAGTAAACGAATGAATTTGCATAAAAGCACGGTTCATTCTTTACTGAAGACACTTCAAGTGCAGCGGTACATCGCTCAAAATGATGAAACAGGAAAATATTCTCTTGGCTTTAAGCTTTTTGAACGAGGCAGCCTGGTCATAGGTCAACTGGATTTACGAATCATTGCCAGAAAGCATCTGGAAGAGCTTTCAGCGACGACAAATCTGACGGTACACCTAGTTGTCCTTGATGGACAGGAAGGCGTTTATATCGACAAAGTGGAGGGCAGCGGAGTCACCGTTGTGTACTCAAGAGTGGGGCGCCGAGTGCCGCTTCACACGAGTGCTGTAGGAAAGTCACTTATCGTGACAAAGTCAGACCAGGAGCTGAACCAGCTGCTTGAAGGGTATGAATACACAACCCCGACGGAAAAATCCATTCGGTCCAAGGAAGAATTTTTATCCGTCATTAAGCAGGCGAGGATTGCTGGTTATTCCGTCGACAATGAAGAAAACGAGCCGGGAATTTTTTGCATGGCAGTTCCGATTAAAGATTATTCGGGAAAGGTTATTGCAGCGATCTCGATGTCCATGCCCGCTTCAAAAATGAATGCAGAGCTGCTGGAAAAATACGTAGCAATGCTGAAAGAGTGCACAGCCAACATTTCACGGGAGCTTGGCTATGAATATCAAAAAATATAAAGGATGCTAGTCATCTTTCAGGAGGATAAAACGATGAGAGTGATTCGATACATTAAAGGCACAGAAAAACAGCTGGCTGCTGTCGGACAAGATAATCAAGTGGTAGATTTGCCATATGCGGACTTTATGTCGCTTGTGGCTGCCGCACAATCAAATAACAAAACAGCATTTGATATTATAAAACAAATAAGTTTGAAAACGGCTGGAAAACCAATTGATTCTTTGACTTTAACGACCCCGATTGATGCCCCGGAAGTATGGGCATCCGGTGTGACATACAAAAAAAGCAAGGAAGCGCGTAATTATGAAGCAACACAAGGAAAGCTTGACCGGGAAACCTTTTATGACAAAGTTTATGATGCTGAACGGCCGGAGATTTTTTTCAAATCAACGGCTGCCCGGACAGTAGGACCGAATGATCCAGTATACTTGCGTTCCGACTCAAATTGGCAGATTCCTGAGCCGGAGCTCGGGCTTGTGATCGACCGACATGGGAATGTACTTGGCTACACAATAGGCAATGATATGAGCTGCCGTGATATTGAGGGTGAAAACCCGCTTTACCTGCCGCAAGCCAAAGTATGGAAAAGCTCTTGCTCAATCGGACCGGCGATTTTATTAAAAGAAGCTGTAGAAGATCCATATGAACTGCAAATTAAATGCCGCATTTTCCGGGAAAATGAGCTCGTTTTCGAAGGTTCTGCTTTTGTGAATCAGCTGAAGAGGACATTGAATGAACTCGTTCAATACTTAATAAGAGATAATAGCATTTTTGATGGAACGGTTCTTTTAACGGGGACATGTGTGGTTCCCCCGAATGAATTCACCCTGCAGGACCAGGACCATATTGAAATTGAGATTCCGGGTATCGGTGTTTTAAGCAATCCGGTTAAGCAAAGTGAAACAGCGGTCCAAGTAAACTAACGAGGTGTCAAAATGGACGAATATAAAACGTTATATTTGAGCAGCAAAGACAGTGTAGCCGTCGCGTTATCTGAGCTTCCGGCACAAGCTGACGTTATATTGAAAGCGGATGAATACGAGCTGGGGATTACCATTTTGGAACCGATCCGTTTTGGGCATAAATTCGCGGTAAAAGCGATTCGTCAAGGGGATGACATTATTAAATACGGCGAAGTGATTGGCGCTGCCGTAACAGATATACCAGCAGGTGCGCATGTGCATGTACACAATTTAGAAGGAAAACGGGGAAGGGGTGACAAAATTGCTAAATGAGAAAATGCAATTCTGGGGATACCGTCGTCCAGACGGGCGCGTCGGTGTACGGAATCACGTTTTAATATTGCCAACGATTACATGTGCTACGCAAACTGCTCAGCGCGTGACGGAGCTCGTTAGCGGAACAGTCACCTTTATTCACCAGCATGGCTGTGCACAGGTGGGCACAGATTATGATCAAACAGCGAGAACATATGCAGGATTTGGTATGAATCCAAATGTATACGGTGTCATTGTTCTTGGGCTTGGCTGTGAAACGCATCAGGCGCACAGGATTGGTGACGAAATTGCCAAATGCGGAAAGCCGGTTGAAACGATTTCGATTCAAGATCATGGCGGTACACTTCAAACGATTGCGGAAGTCGCAAAAATTGCAGTGAGAATGGTGCAGGACGCCTCGATGGTGCAGCGCGAGCTATGTGATTTCAGTGAATTGATCGTTGGAACAGAATGCGGCGGGTCTGATGCATGCTCAGGTCTTTCTGCGAATCCAGCTGTAGGCCGAACAAGCGACATGATTGTTGAGCAGGGCGGCACGGCTATTTTGGCTGAAACAACTGAATTAATAGGCGCTGAACATCTGCTTGCAAAACGTGCAGCGAATGATCAGGTGGCGAAGAAAGCGTATGCCGTCATTAAAATGATGGAAAACCGTTCAATTGAGATGGGCGTTGATATCCGGACGGGCAACCCGAGTCCTGGAAACATAGAAGGCGGCCTTAGCTCGCTGGAAGAAAAATCTCTTGGCGCATCGACCAAATCAGGGACAACAAGGCTGGAAGAAGTAATTGACTATGCACAGCAGCCGACGAAAAAGGGACTCGTCTGGATGGATACACCCGGTCATGATATTGAACAGCTGACTGGCATGGTAGCAGGCGGAGCCCAGATTGTATTATTTACGAGCGGCCGCGGAACGCCGACGGGTTCACCGATTGCACCGGTTATAAAAATTTCAACGAACACCCCTATGTTTGACCGCATGAATGAGAACATGGATTTAAATGCCGGTACCATCGTGGATGGAGAAGAAACGGTTGGGGAGGTTGGCATGCGGATAATGGATGAAATCAAGTCAGTTTCAAACGGCAAACTGACAAAGTCAGAAATTCTCAAGCAGCATGATTTTGGCATTTGGCGCATCGGTCCTACATTTTGATAAAAAATTAAAAGGAGAGAGAAAAAATGACAACTACATTTGAAACGAAAACATATAAAAACTTTATTAACAATCAATGGGCAGAAGGTTCTGCAAGTGAAACAATCGAAAGCATTAATCCGGCGACAAAAGAAATCGTCGGACTCGTGCAAAAATCAACAGAAGCTGACTTAAATAAAGCGGTTGAATCAGCACATAGTGCGAAAAAAGAATGGCGCCGGATGGGGCAGGCAGCACGTGGTGAGATTTTGTTTAAAGCAGCGAATATTTTGGAAGAAAACCTGGAAGAAATCGCAGAATCCATGACGCGTGAAATGGGAAAAACACTTCCAGAGGCAAAAGGCGAAACGGCACGTGGCATCGCAATCTTGCGTTACTATGCAGGGGAAGGCATGCGTAAAGACGGTGACGTGATTCCCTCATCTGATAAAGCTGCGCTTATGTTCACAAAACGTACTCCTCTCGGGGTTGTGGGCGTTATTACACCATGGAACTTTCCAGTAGCGATTCCGATCTGGAAGCTTGCGCCTGCTCTCGTTTACGGAAACACTGTTGTGTTCAAGCCGGCAACAGAAGGGGCTGTAACCGCAGCGAAAGTCGTTGAATGTTTCGCGCAGGCAGGGTTTCCAGCAGGGGTGTTCAACTTTATCACAGGTTCCGGTTCAGTCGTCGGCCAGGGCTTAATCGATCATCCGAAGTTAAACGCCATTACCTTCACAGGTTCAGAAGGAGTCGGTCAGGGCGTCGCAAAATCAGCAGCAGCACGCGGCATTAAGTTCCAGCTGGAAATGGGCGGCAAAAACCCGGTGATCGTGGCGAAAGATGCCAACATTGACCAGGCAGTAGAAGCCGTGATTAGCGGCGGGTTCCGCTCCTCCGGCCAAAAATGTACAGCTTCTAGCCGCGTCATCGTGGAAGAAGCCGTCTATGATGAGTTTAAAGAAAAGCTTGTTTTGGCGTCTGAGAAAATCACAGTCGGGAACGGCTTGCAAGAAGGGATCTGGATGGGGCCTTGTGCAAGCGAAAGTCAGTTTAACACGGTAAAGGATTATATCGAGAAAGGCAAGCAGGAAGGCGCAGCTCTGATCCATGGCGGGGACGTGCTGACTGGTGGCGAATACGATCACGGCTTTTTTATCAAACCGGCCATTTTCGAGCATGTGACGACAGATATGACAATTGCACAAGAGGAAATCTTTGGACCGGTCATCGCTCTTTTAAAGGCATCAGATTTAGAAGAAGCCATCGAGATAGCGAACAACACAAAATATGGCTTGAGCGCATCCATCTTTACGTCAAACATCAGCTCCCTTCTTGAATTCATCGATGAAATCGAAGCAGGGCTTGTCCGGATCAATGCAGAAAGCGCCGGTGTGGAGCTGCAAGCGCCATTTGGCGGAATGAAGGCCTCAAGCACCGGGTCCCGCGAGCAGGGGGAAGCAGCGAAGGAATTTTACACGGCGATCAAAACAGTGTTTGTAAAAGGCTCTTGATCAACTTTTATGAAGGAGGTATGCAATGAAAATTACAAAGCTTTCCTTATATAAAGTACCACCCAGATGGCTGTTTTTAAGAATTGAAACGGATGAAGGCATTTCAGGCTGGGGCGAGCCGGTTGTTGAAGGGCGGGCGGAAACAGTCAAAGCAGCGGTAGAAGAACTTTCCAGCCTGCTGATAGGCCGGAATCCGAATGATATTGAGGATTTATGGCAGACGATGTACCGAGGCGGCTTTTACCGAGGTGGACCAATTCTTATGAGTGCGATTTCAGGCATTGAGCAAGCGCTTTGGGATATTAAAGGGAAATATTACAATATCCCTGTTTACGAAATGCTAGGTGGGAAAGCACGCCAGAAGGTCAAGCTGTATTCATGGGTTGGCGGGGACCGTCCGGCAGAAGTCGCTGCTGCTGCCATTGAAAAGCAGCAGCAAGGGTTTCAAGCAATTAAGATGAATGCGTCAGAAGAAATGAATTACATTGATGATTTTTCCAAGGTGGAAGCTGTCATTGAACGGGTCGCGTCGATTCGGGAAGCGCTTGGCAAAGACTTTGGGATCGGTGTTGATTTCCACGGGCGTATTCACAAAACAATGGCAAAAACACTTGTGAAAGAGCTGGAGCCGTTCCGCCCGATGTTTATAGAAGAGCCCGTGCTGCCGGAAAACAATGAAGCGCTGCGTGATATTGCGCTGCATACGACTTGTCCAATTGCAACGGGGGAACGAATGTACACAAGATGGGGATTCAAGCAGCTGCTTCAGGATGGATATGTGGATATTATTCAACCGGATTTGTCGCATACGGGCGGCATTTTAGAAGGGAAAAAAATCGCCGCTATGGCTGAAGCATATGATGTGGCCATTGCACCGCACTGTCCGCTTGGTCCGATGACACTTGCCTCCTCGATTCATCTGGATGCGACGACGCCGAACTTTATCATTCAGGAGCAAAGCCTGGGTATTCATTACAATGAAGGCATGGACATTCTAGATTATATAACGAATCCGGAGGTCTTCCGTTATGAGAACGGTTACGTGAACATTCCAGATTCCCCGGGCCTTGGTATTCATATTAATGAAGAAAAAGTGAAAGAAGCCGCTGTCATCGGCCACGACTGGAAAAATCCAATCTGGCGCCATGAAGATGGCAGCATAGCCGAATGGTAAAGGAGCGAAAAAAGATGAGATTCCATGGCATTATACCACCGGTTGTTACGTTATTTGATGAAGCGGGCAACCTGGATTTAGCGCTGAATAAGCGCTATTTGGACGAGCTTCTTTCACGTCAGGTGGACGGACTTCTTTTAATGGGAAGCTCCGGTGAGTTTTCTTCTCTGACGATTGAAGAGCGAAAGTTATATGTGCGCGAGATGATCAAGCACATTAACGGCCGCGTGCCGGTGATGGTCGGTGTCGGCCATTCGGCATTAAAAGAAGTCATTGAACTGACGCACTATGCCGAGGAGCAGGGAGCGGAGGGGGTTCTGGCGGTCAGTCCATATTATTGGAAGCTGTCAGATGAGCAGCTGTACCGTTTTTTTTCAATTCTCGCCTCTGAAACGAGCCTGCCGGTTTTTCTATACAATATTCCGATGCTGACTGGCCAGACGTTATCCGTCGAGCTCATTACGAAATTGGCAGCCGCTCACAAGAACATTGCCGGCATTAAAGAAACGATCAGTGATTTCAGCCATATCAGGCAGGTCATATCGTCAGTTAAAAAAATTAAACCGGATTTTTTCGTGTTCACGGCTTTTGATGAACACCTGCTTCCAGGGCAGATGATTGGCACAGACGGAAGCATAAATGGAAGCGCTGTTTTTATGCCGGAAATTTCTGTTGAACTGTACAATTCGTACCAGCAGGGTGAGCTGCATGAAGCAGAGCGCCAGCATCAGCGGATTTCCAAGCTAATGGACATTTACACGCTCAGCCCGACGTTTTTTACGGCGATGAAAGAAGCAGTGCATCAGCGTTGGTTCAACGGCCAGCCAGCAGGACACCGCGCACCTTTTGATGTTTGTTCAGCAGATTTAATTGAAGAAGTGTCTGCTATTTTAAAAAAAATAAATGAAAAGGAAGGGATCAAGTTATGAAAGAAACACGTGAATTTTTAGAGGGCCTGGGCTACCCATCAGCCGATCCAGGGGAGCTCCCGACGTCAACGAAAACGTTTCCGGACGGAGCGCAGTACCGGATCGAACTTCCGAGTGTGGAAGGACCGGAAGCATTAAAAGCAACGCTCGCGGAAATAGATCGGCTCGGCTTAACGATCCATCGCATTTCACAGGGTAGCGGCATTATGCTCCAGACGGATGAAGAGATTAAAGAAATGTGCGAGCTTACAGCTGAGCGCGGTATCGAATTAAGCTTGTTCGTCGGTCCACGTGGCACGTGGGACATTAGCGCAGGGCCACTGACAGCCGGTGGCAAATCCCAGGCACTCCGCCATGAAGGCGCGAACCAGCTCGTGTATGCGATGGAAGATTTAAAGCGGGGTGCGGCACTTGGTCTTCGCGGAGCCCTTGTTGCCGACGAAGGCCTTTTGCTCCTGACTAAAGAAATGAAAAAACAAGGGCAGCTGCCGGAGGATTTTGTGGTAAAAGTCTCCGTGCAGATGGGATCGGCCAATCCTGTATCCGTGAAGCTTATGCAGGATATCGGAGCGGATACATACAACGTGCCAACAGGCTTGACACTGTCAAAGCTCGCGGCGATTCGTCAAGCGATTGATATTCCGATTGACATGTACGTCGAAGTGCCGGACAATTTCGGCGGCTTTCTCCGCTATTACGAAATTCCTGAAATCATCCGCGTGCTCGCGCCGGTATATATTAAATTTGGCCTGCGTAATCATCCGGATGTGTATCCGTCCGGAAAACAGTGGGAAAGCACGAATATTTCATTAACACAAGAGCGTGCCCGGCGTGCCTCACTCGGCATTCAAATGATTGAGCGCTACTGTCCGGATGCGAAAACATCAAAGCTCGGTGCAGAAGGGCTCGGCATTGCGAAAACAGACAAAGAAGCATCAGTAAATTAAGAAAGGGAGCGGAGCGGAATGTCATTTAAAGTATTATTGACGGACTACGAATTTGTCCATCTTGATTATGAGGAACAAGTTTTCAAAGAAAGTGGCCTGGACATTGAATTTATAAAGGCACAATGCAAAACGGAAGAAGACGTCATCGAGCAGGCGAAAGAAGCGGATGCGTTGCTGAACCAATACGCACCAATTTCCAAGCGTGTCATCGATTCATTGGAGCAGACAAAAATTATTTCCCGCTACGGTGTCGGCGTCAATACGATCGACCTTGACGCCGCTCAGGCGAAAAACATTACCGTTGCCAACGTGCCAGATTACGGTATGGAAGAAGTATCGAATCATGCGCTGGCCTTGCTGCTGTCGTGGGCCCGAAAAGTCACCCTGTTAAACAATGAAGTGAAGCAGGGGAACTGGGATTTTAAAGCATGTGTGCCGATCCACCGTTTTGATAAGCAGACCGTCGGCGTACTAGGCTTTGGGCGTATTCCACGCCGATTCATTGAGAAAGTAAAGCCGCTCGGGTTTCAAACCGCTGCGTACGATCCTTTTGTATCAGCAGAAGACATGGCGGCGGTGGGCGTTCGGAAACTGGAGCTGGATGAAATCATCAGGGAATCAGATTATTTGTCCGTCCACGTTCCGCTTATTAAAGAAACACATCATTTACTGAATGCTGAACGGTTCAGCCAAATGAAGAAAAACGCCGTCATCATTAATACAGCGCGAGGGCCGATTATTGACGAAGCTGCGCTTGCGGAAGCACTTGCGCAAGGGAAAATCGCTGGTGCCGCTCTTGACGTTGTAGAAGAAGAACCGATCAGCAAAACGAGCCCGCTTCTTCAAATGGATAATGTGATCATTACACCACACAGTGCCTGGTATTCAGAAGAAGCAATGGTGGAGCTTCGCCAAAAAGCGGCGAAAAACATTGTGCAGGTGCTGAAAGGCGAAAAAACGCCGTATGCACTTACTTAAAGAAGGCGGTGGTTGGAAATGAAATTAGCTGTATTTTCAGTAGACGGAACAAAACAACTTGGTGCCGTTCAGGAAGATCGAGTATTCCTTCTGTCGGAATATCCGCCGTGCGTAAAATCATTTATTGAAAGCGGAGAGTCGATTCCTTCACTAGAAGGACGGCCTTCGCATCATTTGGCTGATGTGGCCGTGCATATTCCGATAGCAGCACCGGAAAAAATCATTTGTGTCGGCTTGAATTACATTGATCACTGCAGAGAAACCGGGATGGAGCCGCCGAAATCACCCGTTATTTTCTCGAAATACGCAAATGCGTTAACGGGACACAACAGCGATGTCGAAATTCCCGTGAACTCAAAGGAAGTTGATTTTGAAGCGGAGCTAGCCATTGTGATCGGCAAAGAAGCAAAACGGGTATCGGAGGAAGAAGCGGAAGAATATGTTTTCGGCTATACGATCATGAATGACGTCAGTGCGCGGGACCTGCAGTTTGCCGACGGACAATGGTCACGCGGCAAAACGGCGGATACCTTTGCGCCGACAGGTCCGTATGTCGTCACGCGTGATGAAGTCGGAGACCCGCACAATTTGTCTATATCACTGACATTGAATGGGGAAATAATGCAGGATTCGAATACGAGCAATTTAATTTTCACCGTCCCGCAAATTATCTCCTTTTTATCGCAGTCGATGACATTGAAGCCAGGTGACTTAATCGCAACCGGAACACCGCCGGGCGTCGGCATGGGACGCAGCCCGAAAGTATGGTTGAAGAATGGTGACCAGATGGAAGTGACGATTGAAAAAATTGGCACGCTTTCTAATCGTGTCCGAGGCCATTAACAAAAAAGGGGAGAACGAACATGGACGTTGTAACCGTGGGCGAAACCATGACCTTATTTTCACCGAATGAGCACGGCCAACTGCGCCATGCTCATTCTTTTTCGATGAAGTTTGCCGGTGCGGAATCAAATGTCGCAATCGGTCTGAGCCGTCTCGGCCATAAAACACGCTGGATCAGCCGCTTAGGCGAGGATGAATTTGGTGACGCGATGGAAGCTTTTATCCGTGGGGAAGGCGTAGACGTTTCGTTTGTCACACGTGACGAGACAGCCCCGACCGGTGTGTTTTTCAAAGAGTTTCGGCGCCCGAATGACACGCGTGTTTATTATTATCGGAAAGAGTCAGCCGCTAGCCGGATGACCGCTGACTATATAAAAGAAGAAGCGGTTAAAGGAGCGGCTTTTTTACATTTGACCGGCATTACGCCGGCGCTTAGTGATTCGTGCCAGTCCGTGATGGATAAAGCTATTCGCTTAGCGAAGGCCAACGGTGTGAAAATCGTCTTTGATCCCAATGTGCGCTTGAAAATCTGGAAAAGTGAAGAAGAGGCGCGCCGGCAGTTGAAACACTTCATTGCCGAGAGTGACATTGTCCTGCCGGGTGAGGCAGAGGCTGCATTTTTGTTTGGCAAAAAAGAAGCTGAGGCTTATCCGGAAGACTTTCACGTGCTTGGGGCCAAGACTGTTATCATGAAAATCGGAAAAAAAGGGTCGATTGTATCGCAAAAAGGTGGAGCGGTAGATCACGTATCCGGCTTTCGCGTGGAGCGTGTCATCGATCCGGTCGGAGCAGGTGATGCGTTTGCGGCCGGGGTTTTATCAGGGTTGCTGGATGGACTGTCTATGGCAGAAGCCGCCAAACGGGGCAACGCGATGGGCGCGCTCGTCACCATGGTGAATGGAGATGTAGAAGGGCTGCCGAACCGTGCTGATCTGGTTTCATTTATGGACGGCGGATTGGATGATGTAAAGAGATAGAGAGGAGCGCTTCACATGAATCAACTGGAACGATTAAAGCAGGGCAAGCTGGTCGCGGTGATTCGCGGTGCCCAGCCGGAGCAGGTTGTGCCGATTGCGCAGGCGCTCAAAGAAGGCGGCATATTTTCCCTTGAGATTACGGCGGATACGCCCAAAATATGCTCCGTGATCGAGCAAGTAAAAGAAACGTTCGGCGATGACGTCATCGTAGGGGCAGGAACCGTTTTGGACCCGGAAACCGCCCGAGCCGTTATCATGGCGGGAGCGGAATTTATCTTCTCGCCAACGGTTAACGTAAAGACGATCAAAATGGCTAAACGGTACGGCGTCATCAGCATTCCCGGCGCCCTGACACCAACGGAAATTTTAACCGCCTATGAACATGGAGCCGATTTAATTAAAGTGTTTCCGGCCGATGCGATGGGGGCAGCGTATTTCAAAGGAGTAAAAGGACCGCTGCCGCATATCCCGCTTATGCCAACAGGCGGCGTCACCATCGATAACATCGCTGATTATTTTCAAGCCGGTGCCGCTGCCGCAGGACTGGGCGGCGCGCTTGTGAACCCAGAGAAGCTTTTAGGAAAAGAGGATTACCAACGATTGACCGAAACTGCTCTTGCTTTTGTAGAGAAAGTTGCAGGTCATTAAGCTTAGTATAAACGGCTGTGCGGCACATTTCACAGAAATAAGGCACAATAACCAGTAGTATGGTGCAATTCTCTCTGAATTGCACCATACCTGTTTAAAAACGCGCCATCATCATAAGTGAGGCATGAAAAAAACTTCCCCATTAAAGGGAAGCTTTATAAATTGATTCATATTTTTCGGCAGCAGCTGTATGGGAGTATTCGTCTTCGATTTTCTTTCGAGCCGCCTCCGCATACTGGGCGCCTTTGTCCGGGTGATCAAGCAGCTCAATCATCGCTTCAGACAATTCCTCGACACTTTTTTCTTCTACGAGCAGACCGTCCACGCCGTGATTGACGATTTCTTTGAGTCCGCCGACGGCACAGGCGATCAGTGGAGAACCGGAGCCCATCGCTTCCAAAGCGGAGATCGACGTTGCTTCCTCGACGCCCGCCGAGAATACACTCGGCACGAGCACAACATCAGCCAGTGCGTAATATTCTTTAATGACACTGTGATCAACCGCTCCGAGCAGGTGAACATTATTCCCGATGCCGCGTTCGGCGATCAGCTTTTTCATTTCGTCCATCGCTTCACCCGTTCCGGCGAAAATCAGCTGCGCGTTCGGGTATTTCTCCAGCACAGCCGGGAAGGAAAGAATCGGGTAAATGACGCCGTTTTTCTTCGTTAACCGGCGCGGGACAAAAAAGACCGGTGCCGTCGCATCTACGTTATGCTTAGCGCGATAAGCCGCTTTATTTTCTGAATCGGGCTTAAAGTCATCGACATTAATAAAGTTGCGAATCGCCGTGCCATCAATGCCGGCTTCTTTTTTCACGTAATTTTTAATGCGTGTATCCACGGTAATGACCGCGCGGGTTTTCCGGTAGCCGTCCCGTTCCACGGCCATTAACGTATCGGCGTGCTTGGACCCTTCTTCCACTGAGCCCTTTGAAATGCCTTCATACGTCAAGTAGCCGTGAACCGTTGTCACAGTCGGGAATCCCGCTTGAATCGAAGCGAGCGTTGCGAACACATCCTGCGCGTTGACGATATCATATTTCGGGAAATCCGGGCGCTTCATCATTTCCTCTAAAAAAGCCTGGCGGCGCTTCAGTGTCCATACGTAGCCGGCACCGAGAGACGCTTTATTTAACAAAAATGATGGACCGCGTGCAATAAAGTCACGCTTCCATTTCGGCACATCGCTGAACGACAGTGTATCCACTTCATGTCCGCGCGCTTCAAGACCGATCTTCAGCGTCGCCATGTGCGTCGACAAGCCGCCGAGATGCGGGTAATCATACGAGGTTGCAAGTAATATTTTCACAGTTTTTGGTCTCCTCCGAATTTTTCTTTCAGCAAATCCAGGTTCCGCAAGGCTTCACGACGCAGCTCTGCCACATTCGGCGCCATCACCGCCTGTGCGTCTTCCTTATGGTCAAGCAGGTAAAGCGCGTTTTCGAGCATTTTTTCCTGATCAATTTCCCCGAGACGGAACGAGTAGTCCCACATGCCGGAGCGCTGCAGGAAGCTTTCCACCTTTTTATCATAGCTGAGCCCAAGGTGCGGCACATTCGACAGCGCCGCGAAAATAAGCGCGTGCAGACGAAGACCGAACGTTAAATCCGAGCGGCGGATAAAGTTTAAAAACTCCTCCGGCGAAAAATCCGACCCGAGCATCATCGTTTTGTCCGCATGCTTCATTTTTGCCATGACGTCCTGTGAAGCAGGCACATCGTATTTGCCCTCCATTGGCACAAACACCGGTGTGACACCGCGGCGCTCAATGAGCTCATCCAGCACGTACGCCATCTTTTCAATGTAATCCGGGTGGTCAAACCACGGGCGCACCGTCACAGCGACAATTTTTTCGTCGCCTGTTAATGGAAGAGTCCTGTACGCAACATCCTCTTCCTTCGACTGAAACGCAAACACGATATCCGCCGTGACAACCGACTCCGGTCGGTTAACGCCTAACGAATGAAGGTAATCCTTTGAATACTGGTCACGCACCGTCACAAAATCCGCCATGTTGGCGAACACCTTCATCAAAATTTTGCCCCATGTGGACGTAACCGGGCCGATGCCCTGCGAAAAGAACATCACCTTCGCGCCGCATAATTTCGCTAAAAACACAATCAGTAAATAATAAGGAAGCGGACCGAATAAAAACTTCGTCGGATACGAATCCTGCAGCAAACCGCCGCCGCCGGAAATCAGTAAATCGGCTTTGCGGAGCGCTTTGACTTTTTCTTTATTATCATGACGCCAGCCGCGGTAAAACGACTTGACGCGATGCTCGTTCGCTGTTTTGTCCGGTGAAAGGGAAAACACCGTAATATCAGGATTGTCGAGCTCCGTGCGCAAATTATCGACAATCGACTTCAAAATCGCTTCATCGCCCGTGTTGCCAAGGCCGTAGAAGCCGGAAATGACTATTTTCAAAAGTTCTTCCTCCTCGAGACTATATCTCGTAAAATTTTATCACTACTTAGCCGGTGAGTACAATCATTATCCGAGAGAATGGGGCGAAGTGACCGGTAAATTCAGTGAAGTGACCGGTAAACGGGGAGAAGTGACTGATAAACGATCTTTATCGGTCACATATGGGCTTTTACCGGTCAAATCCGCTTGTTTACCGTTCAATTAAAATAGTACATCCGAAAAAAGAAGGAATTTGAGGCCGGTGAAGCTAATTGATTTATTTAGAAAGACAACCAAGGAGGTTCAAACGTGCAAAAATCAATTTTTCATGCAAAGCTAGAATCACTCGACCGCAGACTCATTCACCCGAATCAGGAAATAAAGCAGGAGCTTGCCAGATGCAGCGCCGGTTTAAAAGGAGAAGCAACCATATACAATATGTTAAAGCAAGCCCCCACTCCGTTCCATCTTCTTCATGACATTCGCCTTCCTCTTCCGAACCGATTCGGACACTTTCAGATTGACATCCTCGTTTTAACCCGGTTCGCCGCTTTTATTTTAGAAGCGAAATACATCCAAGGCCACCTTATTTTCAATCGAAACACAAGGCAGCTCATTCGAGGGAAACAAGTTTTTGATGATCCATTCACGCAAGTGTTTCGTCACAAAACAGGGCTTGAGCAATGGCTTGATCATCTGCTTCCGGTCATTCCTTTTGTTGTGATGACTCACCCGAATGCTCAAATTGATTTCATTCCTCCTGATTCTGCAGACCGCCAAACCCTTCTGTTTACTTCTGAAATCACATCAAAGCTGGATGAATGCCTCGCCTCTAAAAAATCATTATTAACTGAACAGGAATTAGCGACGCTCGCCATAAAACTGAAGGCAGCTGAACGCCCTCTGAACATAAATATTCTGCAGCATTTCCATATTCGGAACGAGCAGCTTCAACAAGGAATCCTTTGTGAGGGGTGCGATCACTGGACGGTTCAAAAAAAGGGGAAAAGATGGCGCTGTACGAGGTGTAAAGCCGTTTCTGTGGACGGTGCGTTGCTGGCATTAAAGGATTATACCCGGCTGTTTGGACGCGATATTACAAATCAGCAAATTAGAGCATTCGCTGGCATTCATTCTGAAACGATTGCTAAAAAGCTGCTTCAAAAATGGGCCGTATCTCATACGGGGGAATTCAAAATAAGGACGTACCAGATGCCGGAGCAGTGGATGAGGGAGTAAAAGTGACCGGTAAACACAAAGATCTGACCGGTAATTCGATTTTACCGGTCGGATCAACTCCAATACCGGTCAAATCACACAGTTTACCGGTCACATCACAGGCAATAGGAAAGTATGCACCGCTCCCAAAAATCTGCTATACTAAGAAAATTGAAAGCATACGAATAGAGGCTGGTTAAAACGATGAAGGAAACGTATCTTGGCGTCGATGTGTCGCCTTTAACATATGAACAAATTATTGCGTCACTGCGCGAGCGGATGAGCGAAAACGAGCAGTCCACGATCATTGCCGTAAACCCGGAAAAGGTGATCACGGCGAACAAGGACGAGCAGGTGAAGCAGCTGATCAATTCGTCCACGTTCCAGATTGCGGACGGGGTTGGCATTTTGCTTGCGTCCAAGCTGCAAAAGGGGCGCATCACGTCACGCGTTACCGGCGTTGATATGATGGCGCGCCTGCTCACATTCGCTGCTTCCGAAGGCCATCCGGTTTATTTTTATGGAGCCAAGGAAGAAGTGGTGACGAAAGCGATCGCGAATATAAAGGAAGCAAACCCGGGACTTGTCGTCGCGGGGTACACGAACGGCTATGAAAAAGACGAGCAGGCACTCGTCCGCCGCATTCACGAAAGCGGGGCGCGTCTGCTGTTCGTTGCGCTCGGCAGCCCGAAGCAGGAGCTGTGGATTCAGCGCAACATGCCGAATGTGCCGAACGTGCTTGTCTTTCAAGGCGTCGGCGGCAGCTTTGATGTGTTTTCCGGTACGGTCAAACGGGCGCCTGCCGCATTCCGCAAAGCGGGGCTTGAGTGGCTCTACCGGCTCGGCTCGGACCCGAAACGAATTAAACGCCAAATGAATTTACCACGCTTTTTAGTCCGCGTGTTATTAAATAAAGGGAGATAATTTGTCATGAAAAAATCAATCTGTGTTGTCGGTCTTGGCTACATCGGTCTTCCGACAGCGGTTATGTTCGCGAACCACGGCCATTCTGTACACGGCGTGGACGTCAATGAAAAAGCAGTCAGCATGATTAGTGAAAAGCAGTTGCATATCGAAGAAAACGGCTTGCAGGAGCGTCTCGACAAAGCGATCGACTCCGGCGCGTTCACGGTTTCAACCACACCGCAAAAAGCAGACGTCTTCATCATCGCGGTACCGTCCCCGATTATGCCGGACAAAACAGCGAACCTTGAATACGTTCGCCAGGCAACGGCATCCGTTGTGCCATACCTTGAAAAGGGCAATCTTGTCATTCTTGAATCAACCGTACCGCCGCGCACCGTGCAGGACGTGATGCTGCCGGAGCTTGAAAAAGCGGGTCTTGAAATCGGCACAGATTTATTTGTGTCCCATTCACCGGAGCGCGTTATCCCGGGCCGTGTGTTTGAAGAGCTTGTGTCAAACGACCGCATCATCGGCGGCTACACGCCGGAATCTGCGCGCCAGACAACGGAGCTGTATCAATCATTCGTCCAGGGGCAAATGCATGAAACCGATGCAACAACAGCCGAGCTGGTCAAAGTCATGGAAAACACGTACCGCGACATTAACATCGCGTTTGCGAATGAGCTTGCCAAGCTTGCCGGCTCGCTCGGCGTGAACATTTGGGAAGCAATTAAGCTTGCGAACTATCATCCGCGTGTGAATGTGCACGAGCCAGGTCCTGGTGTCGGCGGTCACTGCATCGCGGTTGATCCATGGTTTTTAGTCGAGCTTGCACCGGAAACGGCAAAAATGATTCACCTCGCCCGCCAGACAAACGATGGTATGCCGGCGTACACAGCCCAAATGACGGCGAGCATTTTAGACGCAAAAGGCATTAAAGACCCGAAAGTGGCGGTGTTTGGCCTCGCGTTCAAAGGCAATATCGATGACATGCGCGAAAGTCCGTCGATGGACGTAATCGAAGCGCTGCGCGGCCGTCAGGTGAACTTGAGCGCCTTTGACCCGCACATTAAGCAAAACAACATCGACGAACAAACGCAGTCTCAAGAAGAAGCGCTGCAGGATGCGTCCGCGATCTTAATTTTAACGAGCCATAATAAATTCAAGGACCTCGATCCTTCCTCGATTTCAAACATGAAGGATAAGGTTGTCATCGATACGAAAAACTGCATTGACCGCGCCAAGTGGGAAGCAGCGGGCTTTGACGTTTACGTGCTCGGCGATTCGAAAAATTAAAGGGGAGGGTGCCATATGAAAAAAGTACGGAAAGCCATCATTCCGGCCGCGGGTCTCGGCACCCGCTTCCTGCCGGCAACAAAAGCGATGCCGAAAGAAATGCTGCCGATCGTCGATAAGCCGACGATCCAGTATATCGTCGATGAAGCGATTGCATCGGGCATCGAGGACATCATCATCGTCACCGGTAAGGACAAGCGTGCCATCGAGGACCATTTTGATTCGGCGCCGCTTCTTGAACATACATTAGAAGAAAAGCAGAAATTCGAGCTCTTGCAGGAAGTGAAAAACTCCGGCAAGGTCGATATTCATTACATACGCCAAAAAGCGCCGCTCGGTCTCGGCCACGCCGTTTGGACCGCGCGTAAATTTATCGGCGACGAGCCGTTTGCAGTCCTGCTCGGAGACGACATCGTGCAGGCAGATACACCGTGCTTAAAGCAAATGATCAACCAGTACGAAGCGATCGAATCCTCTGTGATCGGGGTTATGGAAGTGCCGCCATCGGAAACACACCGGTATGGCATCATTGACCCGTCCGAGCAGGAAGGACGCCGCTACAAAGTCCGCAAATTTGTCGAAAAGCCGAAGCAGGGCACTGCACCATCCAACATGGCGATCATCGGCCGCTACATTTTCACGCCGGAAATCTTCCAATACTTGAGTGAAATGGAAATCGGCGCAGGCGGCGAAATTCAGCTGACCGACGCGATCGAAAAGCTGAACACGATTCAGTCCGTTTACGGCTACGAGATTGATGGCAACCGGTATGACGTGGGCGAAAAGCAGGGCTTTGTTGAAACGACAATCGAATTTGCCCTTCAGCGTCCGGATCTTCGCGAAGGACTGCTTACTTATATGGAAGAAAAGCTGCGGGAGTACCGGAAATGAAGCGAATTCTGCTTGCTGCCAACATGTACCCGAACAAGCAATTCCCGAGCTATGGCGTGTTTGTCCAGAACACCGAGCGCATCCTGACAAACGGCGGCTTCTCAGTTGATCGCGTCGTGCTGGAGAAAAAAACATCCAAGCCGGCGAAAGCAATCGGCTATGCTACGTATTATGCGAATTTGCTTCGAAAAGGGCTGTACGGCCATTACGATGCGATTTACGTTCACTACGCCTCGCACAACGCGCTGCCGCTGCTCATGCTGAAGCGAATGAAGCCGACCGTCCGCATCGTCACCAACGTGCACGGAAGTGACGTCGTGCCGGAAGTGGCTTCTCAGGAAAAATACCAGCCGTATGTGAAGCAGCTGCTCGAGCAGTCATCGCTCATTATCACGCCTTCGCACTATTACGAATCACTCGTAAAAGAAAAATACGGCGTCGACACACCCATTGCTGTTTTCCCGTCAGGAGGCGTCAATCAGGCTGTTTTTCATCCGAAAGAAAAAGCCGCAGCACGTAAAGAGCTCCAGCTTGACCCGTCGTACCGCTACATCGGCTACGTCGGCCGTCTCGACGTCGGCAAGGGCTGGGATCATTACCTGCGCGCCATCAAGCTGTACACTGATGAAAACCCGTCGCACCGGACGAAATTCATCGCAGTCGGCTCCGGCAAGGACGAAGCCGCCTTCAAGCAGCTCGCAGCCGAACTCGGCATCGAAGACGTTCTTATTCATTACGGTCTCATGCAGCAGTCGGGCCTCGCCAGCGTGTACAACGCGATCGACGCCTTTGTGTTCCCGACCACCCGTAAAGGGGAAAGCCTCGGCTTAGTCGGCTTGGAAGCGATGGCCTGCCGCACACCGATCATCGCCAGTGCCATCGGCGGCATTCTCGACTACGTGAAGCCAGGCGAAAACAGCTGGCTGTTCGAGCCCGGCAGCGCCGAAGCACTCAAGAACCAGCTCATCGCCTTTGACCAATTGTCTGACGCTGAGCGCGATGCCGTTGCTGAAGCCGCTTATCAGACGGCGCTTGAGTACGAAGAATCCGCGATTCAGCCGAAGCTGATTTCGATTTTTAACGAAAACTAAACCTGCACCCTGACCGTTTCGAAACGGCCGGGGTGTTTTTTGTTGCAAGAAAAGCGGCATCCTTTGAATAAGAGAGAACTAGAAAAAGTGCTGCTCTTTCATAAAATAACAAATCAGTGACTTTTCTCTCTGATTTTCATCCTAATTTTGTATGCGTTCTTCAATAGTCGACAAAGAATATAAAAAAGAATAGTGGATTAGAAGGAGATCGATTAAGAAGCAAAGACAAATAGATGAGGAGAAAGGCTCAATTGTTAAAATAACCTTAAAGTTTAGTAGCAGGAGCCGATATATGAACAGAATCAAGACGGATGAAATCTATTTGTAATGATTCAGAATCGCCTGTACAAGCAGTAAAACCAGTTATGCGACAAATATGACAAAATTTATTCCGGAAAAAACTTTAATTTTGTCTAGCATATGGTATATAATGAATAAGCTATGAAACAAACGGCATCAACCGATGAAAACATTTCCACTATTTTTACGTCAGTGTTACAAACATTACGTTTTGAATAATTTATGGAAAAAGTTAAAAAACGGTTGAAAAAAACCCCTTGTTTGATAGAATATTACTTGAGTTACAAACCTGTTAAATTCTCCTTGCAATACATAACGTTTCATCTAAAGGAAAATGCAGCTAGGAACTCAACATCACGTTATACGGAACAATCAGCTACCCGCTGTTTGTTTTCATAAAAAAACCACAACCTATACAAAACAGGAGGAACTTATTACATGGCTTACCAACCAAAGTCTTACCGTAAATTCGTTGCAACAGCAGCAACAGCTACTCTAGTGGCATCAGCAGTAACTCCTGCATTCGCAGCAGAAACTGGCGCAGCAGCAACTTTCACAGATGTACCTGAGCGTTACCAAACAGCAGTTGATTACCTTTTAGAAAATCAGGTTACAAACGGCTATACTGATACTCAATTTGGTACAACTATGAGCATTAAACGTGTTGATGCAGCCGTGATGATTGCAAAAGCACTTGATCTTGATCTTTCTGATCGTCCAGCATCTGGTTTTTCTGACGTGCCTGAGCGTGCAGCAGTATACGTTGATGCTTTGAAAGCGGAAGGTATTGTCAACGGTAAATCTGCTACTGAATTTGGTGCCGCTGAGAACATTACTCGTGGCGAAATGGCTTTGATTGTTGCTAAAGCTTATGATTTAACAGGCGACGGAAGCGACCTTCCATTTACAGATGTAGCTCCACGTTACCAAGATGCAGTTGCAGCTCTAGTTGATGCTGGGATTACTTTTGGTAAAACAGCAACTTCTTTTGGTACAACACAAGAAATTACTCGCGGTGAATTCGCACTATTCTTATACCGTGCAGAAACTGGCGATGAGCTAAAAGTTTCTAATGTATCTGTAGCGGTAAACCAACAGTCTGCAACAGTAACTGCAGATGTTGCAAATGCTGAAGCTGGTGCAAATGCAAAAGTTGAAATTTTCGCAAATGGTGGTTCAACTGTAGCAGCTACTCAAGAGGTAGCTGTTGTAGATGGAAAAGTTAATGCGACATTCAATGAATTGCCAGCTGGTACACACACTGCAAAAGTAACTGTGGGAGAAGAAAGTGCACAAACAAACTTTACGGTATCAGTAATTCCTGCAGCAGTTCAGAGTGTTACAGCGCTTAATGCTAATGAAATTCAAGTAGTTTTCAACAAAGAACTATCTGAAACATCTGCAGAAGACGCTGCTAACTATGTAGTAAATGTTAACGGTGTTACTGGCGTTGATGTTGCTACAGGAACACCTGAATTACAAGAAGATAAAAAGACAGTAATCGTTCCATTGAATGCGTCATTAGCCAATGGAAACTCATTCAAAGTAATTGTTGATAAAGTTAGAACTTCAGATCTACAAGACGTTCCTAAATATGAATCATCAGCTCAAGTCTTTAACGATAAAATTGCTGCTTCGTTATTAAGCGCTGAAGTAAATGGAACAAAGTTAAAAGTTATTTTTAACGAACCAGTTTCAAACACTGGCACTACTGAATTTTACGTTGATGGTGTAAAAATTACTGATGTAACTCTAGCGCAAGCAAGCTCTTATAGCCTTGGTAACTATGAGTACGAGTTGGATTTAACTGGTGGAGAAGCAACAGACCTTGGTAAAGTTGGAACACATAAAGTGGAAGTTTATTTCGTAAATGATGCAGCAGGCAACTCTACAACGTATTCTGCTACACAATACGTTGTTTCAAATGACACTCAAGCACCATCAATTTCTAAACTAGAGGCTAAAGAGCAAGATCAATTTAAAATCTTTGTATCTGAACCACTTGCTGGCTTTACCGCAGGAAATATCACAGTAAGTAAAGGTGGATACACTTTTAACTCTACAAATGATATTTCTCTAGGTGCATATAATGCAACTGAAAAATCTTATACGGTAACAGTAGATACTAATGCCGCGGGAACAGATACTTTAAACCCGCTATACAAAACTAATGAAAATTCAGCGAACCTTTCAGTAGAAATTAAAGATTACCGTGATGCTGCTGGTTATATTGGTAATGCATTTACTGGATCTGTAACTCTAACTAAAGATGTAACTGCTCCTAAGTTAGAAGACAATCGTTTAGCGTATGCTGATTCAAATAATTCAGATCTTTTCGTTAAATTCGATGAGAATGTTACAATTGCGGATGCTACTAAAATTACTGTTCGTGATAAAGAAGGCGTACGCATAGTTCCAAATTCTTATGGTGTATCACAAGGTAAAGGTGAAACAGGGACAACTGAGTATGTTCGTGCAGATCTTCCTACACTTGGCTCTACTGAATATACTGTAGAATTTGCAGCAGGTGCTATCCAAGATGCATATGGAAACAAAAACACAGGGACATTGACTTCAAAAGTTACTACATCGGTAGCTGACGGTGTTAGTTTGCCAGTTGTTTATAGTGCTACTCCAGCTGGAGACCGTCAATTGTCGATTGCAAATAATGTAATCACAATCGATTATGGTCAGATCATGGACTCAAGTGCAATTCAATTAGCGAATTACAAGTTCAATGGTAGTGCTTTCCCAGCAGGTACATCTATTGGGTGGGGTACTGACAAACAAACTGTAGAAATCACATTGCCGGATAATACATTCTCAATTGATACAACAGCTTTAATCACTATTTCTAGTGAAGTGAAAACTGATTCAGGTAAAAAAGTATATGCTAATGCAAATACTGGAGATGAGAATGTAATCAAACTCGGTGCTACTGACATCAATGATAACATTGAACCTAAGCTTTCTTCAGCTGCTTATGTAGTTCCAAGTAATGATGCAACGACTTCTAATAATCTCCGTTTGACATTCACTGAGAACGTATTGGCTGTAGATGATGCGGCTCACCGTGATGACTTTGCAGTAGTAGTAAATGGCAAAAAGATTGCTGTTACAAATATTACTGACATTGATGGAGATAATGTATTAGAGCTTACATTAGGTGAGTCTGTAAATGTTGCGCAAGTTGCAACTATTACAGTGGAAACTGATACAACATTGAATCCAACAATTAATGTTACGGATGCAAGCACATTGAATAACAAATTAACAGCTGGTTCTGTAACAGCTACAACTAAAGAACGCTAAAATATAAATGTATCTTTAAAAGGGAAAATCCAATAGGATTTTCCCTTTTTTTAATTGTTCAATAACCTAATTTAATGAGAAAGTAAGAAAGGACTTAAAGAACACTTGGAACTAGATTTACTCTATAGCTTCATATCAAACTATAAATGGTTTACAATTCTTTCATATTTCCATGTGATTTATTGTATAATAGAAAAAGAGAAATGAAGGAAAATATTAAACTAACAGGGGTGCAGGTGTGAAGAGTACTAGAGTAAAAGCAATACTGGCAATGATGATGATCGCAATTTTATGTATATCGCTGCTTCCGCAGAAATCAGAAGCAGCAGCTCCGCTTCCAAAACGGGAGATGCGGGCGGCGTGGATTGTGACGGTTGGCAATGGAGATATGAAGGCGGGCATGACGGCGTCACAGTACACGGCATGGGCGCGTCAGACATTAGATGGCTTAAAAGGAAATGGATTTAATGCGGTCATTTTTCAGGTGAAGCCGACGAGTGATGCGCTGTATGAGTCCAATTTGGCGCCGTGGTCTTCTTACATTACGGGGAAAAAGCAGGGGACGAATCCGGGCTACGATCCGCTGAAGATCATGATTGATGAGGCACATAAGCGCGGGATGGAGCTTCACGCGTGGATGAATCCGTACCGTGTGACGATGCCGAGCCAGAGCTTGCCGGATTTGGCGGCGAACAATGCAGCGCGGAAAAATCCGGGCTGGGTTGTGAAGTACGGAAAGCAGTATTATTTAAACCCGGGTCTTCCGGCTGTACAAAATTATTTGGTAGATTCGGTGAAGGAATTAGTGGCGAAGTATGATGTGGATGCGGTGCACATGGATGATTATTTTTATCCGTACAAAATTGCGAATGAAACGTTTCCAGATCAAGCGGCGTTCAAGCAGTACGGCGGCTCTTATAAGAACGTTGCCGACTGGCGCCGGAATAATGTGAATCAGCTGGTGAAGAATTTGTATAATGGCATTAAAGCGACCAAGCCGCACGTGCAGTTCGGGATTTCGCCGTTTGGTGTATGGCGCAACCAGTCGCTTGATCCGACGGGCAGTGCGACGACAGCTGGCGTGAACAATTACGATGATTTGTACGCGGACACGAGAACGTGGATTAAAAATGGAACGATTGATTACATTACGCCGCAGGTTTACTGGTCCAAAAACATGGCGGCGGCGCGCTACAATACGCTTTTGAACTGGTGGAGCAAGGAAGTAAACACGTACGCGAACACCCACCCGGTCAATTTGTACCTTGGGGTGGCGGATTATAAGGTCGCGACGGATACGGTCGATAAGACGTGGAACGACAAGATGGAGCTGCCGAATCAGATTTCCTCCAACCGCGCAAACGGCACAGCGGACGGGCAGATGCATTTTTCTACCCGAAGCATTCAAGCAAACAAGCTCGGCTATATGTCGATCATCAAACAGCAGCTGTACAATACAAAAGCGGTGACGCCGGCGGTTCCGTGGAAAAATGGCTCTGTGCCCGCGAAGCCGACAGCTGTTCAAGTGAAAAAAGAAACGGCGGGCAGAACGATTTCGATTACGGATCAAAATGTTACGCAGGCGCGAAAATATGTGATTTACCGGTTTAACGGCAATGCGGAAGGCTCTTATGAAGATCCGCGCAATATTGTCGATGTCGTGTACAATACTGGAGGCCAAACCGTGTTTACGGACAAAACAGCTTCGGCTGGAAGCAGCTACACGTACGGCATCCGGTCACTTTCGGCAACAGGTGTGGAAAGCAGCACCGCATTTGTCGTGAGAGAAGCGGGTGATGGCTCGTTTGCGGATGTGACGACCTCGCACCGTGCGTACAAGGAAGTCAGCTTTTTAGCAAAAGAGGGCATTACACAGGGAGATGCGAACGGTCTTTTCCTTCCGGGACAGACGGTGACGCGGGCAGAAGCAGCGGCGATGCTCGGACGGGCACTGAATTTGAATGGAACGAAGCGGGACAGCGTGTTTACGGATGTCGGACCGGGCATGTTTGCCTCAGGCTACATTCAGTCAGCGGTGGACCGTGGAATTTTCTCCGGCTATAAAGACGGCTCGTTTAAGCCATACGGTCATATTACACGCGGCGAAATGGCGCTCATGATCAGCCGGGCGTTTGGCTATGAATACAACAATTCCGCGTCCGCTGCCCAGCAGGCGTTAATGTCCAGAGGCATTGCACTCGGGATGTCGGACGGCCAGTTTGGTGCGCAGTACAGCATCATTCGTGCAGACTTTGCGGTGTTCCTGGCACGGGCACTTGATCCGAGCTTGCGGGTTCAGAAGTAACCCTTCAGCTTGAGGTTGGCGCAATTATCGGGATTACGGCGCAATTACGATGTGGTTGGCGCATTTCCCGAGAATACGGCGCATTTCCCGGGATTACCGCGCAATAAAAGCCGAATTGCGCCATACGAGAGATAATTGCGCCATAAATAGTAGACAAGGTAAAGCCGTCCTCGGTGTGAGGACGGCTTTTGTTTTAATAAATATCGAGTACCTTCAGCGAGCTGCTGTCTGAGCCGCTATTTGAACGGTGCAGGAAAATAGCGAAGTCGCCGCGCTTGATCGAGTCAGCTGTACCAAAGGCTGAAGCTGATTTTCCATTTGTAATGCCGTTCGAAACGAGTGCTTGAACAGCCGTTTTATAGCGGTCCGGCACATCGGTGAACGTGGTTGAGCCGCTTCCTTCCAGCTTCAGTGCGCGGGTCAAAATGATCGCCAGCTCGCCGCGTGTCAATGTTTGATCGGAGCCGAATGTGACAGCTGTCTTGCCTGATACAACCCCGGCTTTCACGAGTGCATTTACAGCCGATTGGGCACGTTGCGGCACGTCTTTAAATCCGGCATCCGGCGCGTTCAGTGGCAAGTTCAGCATTTTGGCCAGCATCACAGCGGCATCCACGCGCTTGATCTGCTGGTCGATGCCGAAGCGGCCGCCGCCCACACCGGACGTAATGCCGCGGCCAACCAGCTGATCTACCGCATCTTTATACCGGTCCGGCACATCTCCGAAAGCAGGTGCTGCCGCTGCGGCTGTTGTGCTGGCGGTTACGGTAAAGGTCATTTTCACTGCGCTTTGCAGACGGGCGCCATCTGTACTGGCCACCCCTTTGCTTACGTACAGCGTATACGTTTCACCCGGTGTATACGGCTGCAAAGGCTGCATGGAAATGGCTTTCGTGGCGTCATTGTAAACAAACTCGGTTTCAACGAGATTGCCCGCTGCATTCAGAACAACAATGTCGAGCGTGGACAAAGCCGCTTCATCAAGTTTTTTGTTAAAGGTGATGGTCCAATCCTTCGCAAGGGACACGCCCAGTTTTGCTGCTTTTTCCTCAACGTCATCGTCTTCAAAATCGCGGCGGACCTCCTGCTCAATTTGTCCAAGTGCGGCGAGCGCCTCGGTGACCTGGCCGCTTGTCGCAGTTAGCCGAGCGCGGCGCGAATCAATCGCTGCTGCGTCACCGCCTTTAGCTTCAAGCTTGTCGAGCTGAAGGGAAACAGCGTTCAAGCGGTTTTGAAGCGCATTGAACTTGCCCCGGTAGCCCGGCTCATCATCTAAATCATCGTCGAGGTCGTCATCATCGTCTTCGTCCGAGTCATCATCTGAATCGTCGGAATCATCATCGTCTTCGTCCGAGTCATCATCTGAATCGTTATCGTCGTCATCATCCGAATCTGCGCTTCTGAAAATTTGATCATCGTCCACATCATCAGAATCATCGTCATCCGAGTCGTCATTGTCATCATCTGAATTATCATCGTCGTCCGAGTCATCGTTGTCATCATCTGAATTATCATCGTCGTCCGAGTCGTCGTTGTCATCATCTGAATCATCTTCGTCATCCAAATCGTCGTCATCATCATCTAGCTCTTCCTGCTCGATTTTTGCGAGCTTTGCCTGGTAGAA
The DNA here is from genome assembly GCF_900156125.1 of Domibacillus enclensis. Classification (GTDB taxonomy): domain Bacteria; phylum Bacillota; class Bacilli; order Bacillales; family Domibacillaceae; genus Domibacillus; species Domibacillus enclensis. The sequence continues at coordinate 162,017 of NZ_FTLX01000002.1, forward strand.
GGCGAGCTTTTCTTCGATTTTTGCGAGCTGGCTGTCGATACGAGCAAAGGCCTTTGCTTCCGGCTGTTCAGCGAGTACATTAAACGGTACAGCGCTGGTTTCGGACGGGGCGGCTCCTGCGAAAGTAACGCCTGAGAATAAAACACTTGTGGCCAAAACTGCTGCAGCGGGCGGGGTCCATTTTTTCATGTGTAAAAGCTCCTCCTTGACTATCATCGTAATCCTACAACTCTTTTATCGTCACGGATATGAAAGTTAGAAAGCGTTTTTCTAAAAAGAAGCACATCGGCATAGGTTTTTCCTTTTTATAGGAACGGACTGACGCCCTTTGTTTTATGTTAAAATAAAAATAAAAAGAAAAAGATGGGAGGAACCATGGTGCTGTACGGATTAAAAGAAGCTGAATTTTACGGGCTGGTCAATTTATTTAAAAAGCATCGAGAAGTGGTTCGGAAAGTGATCTTATTTGGCTCCCGGGCAAGAGGAGATTTTGAACATACGTCTGATATTGATCTGGCCGTTCTATTAAAAGATCCTTCTTTTTTGCTTTCGTTAAAAGATGAAATGGATCAACTTCCGTTCATTTACACGGTGGATTTAATTGACTACGATCAGATTTCAAACGCTTTGTTAAAGAAAAAAATTGATGAAGAAGGAAAAACTATATTTTTGACCGATTCCTCTGGAAAGGTGATCGATAACATGAATAAAATCATTTATAAATTTGATGATTTTAAAAAAGCACTGACAAAGCTCCACGAGAGTTTGAAAAGGGATGCGGCAACAGATGACCTCGTGCTGGATGGTGTCATACAGCGTTTTGAGTTCACGTACGAGCTATCCTGGAAATTAATGAAGGCTTATTTGGAATACAATGGCCACCAGTCCGTTACGAGCCCAAGACAAACGGTGAAAACAGCTTTTAAAGAAGAGCTGATTGAACAGGGAACAGAATGGATACATATGTTGGAAGACCGCAACCGGACTTCGCATACGTATGATCACGAAACTGCGCTTGCCATATATGAAAACATTAAGAGTAGATACATTCACCTTTTCGACAGCTTACAGAAGGAGTTGGGGCAGCGGTTAGCTGATGAAGGCAGTTGAACCTTGGAAATAGTCATTTTTGAAGTTGGCGCAATTATCGGGAATACGGCGCAATTACGGTGAAGTTGGCGCATTTCCCAGAGTTACGGCGCAATAAAAGCCGAATTGCGCCATACGAGAGATAATTGCGCCGAAAATGAGCCGTCTCTTTTAGAAGGAATGTTATTTTGTTTGTAAAACTGGCTCTGATCTTCGATATATTCACATACTAGCTGTAGAAGTGTCCGGCTCGTAAAAAACACCGGAAAATATGATACAATTTGCTTGAGGATAGGTGAACACATGAACAAAACAACATTTCGCAGCCCGTTGACGCTGACGAAAAAAGCAAAGGGGAAATGGCGAGAGCTCGGGTTGGAGGAGCGCTCTTTTTTTTCGTTAGAGACGTCTTATTCGGTTTGGATGGAAAAGTATCCGGGTCTTCCCCCGTCCGTGGCGCTGTTTTTCGAAAATCAGTTGCCGGATGGACGGACGCTTGTGCTGCACTGCGCGGTGGAGCGCACCCAGCTGATTGTGGTGAATGTGACGGCAAGGGCTGCGCATGCGGCGGTGGGCACCAACTGGCGGCGGCCGCTTGATCTCACCATTGACCAGAAGCTGTATCAGGTCCCAGCTGGACTTCTCCAGTTTATCCAGGACATGCCGGTGGCGCAGGAAAGCTCGGATTATGTGAAAAAACGGATCGCGAGCTGGGAAGGCTATTTGAAAATCCAGGAGCGCCACGCGGATATTCCCGATATGACGGCGCGCTTTGGCGGCATCACCTTTAATAGCAGTTTCAGCCGGGCGACGTTAACGGGCTGTCAGCTAAAGGAACAAGAATGGAAGTCCCTCAAGGATTTAAGTGTAAAACTAAAGGGCATCGACAAGGAAATTGGCAAGGTGCTGAAGGCGAACTGGGTGGCCGGCACGGTGGAGGTCGAGCTGAGTGTACAGATGGCAGACCGTGCGCGGAAGCAAGGGTTCGATACCGCACAAAAGGAAGTCACCTTCAGTAACTTTGCGGCATTAAGCCAGGTAAAGCGGCTCCGGCAAGGGTTCAAGCAGCTGGAAGACGGGCTGGCAGCGAATCCGGCACTGGAAAAGCTGCTGTTTGAACACAAGCCGCCGGTGCAGGAGCCGAAAAAAAACGTCCAGCTGCCGTTTCACAACCGGCTGAACGAATTTCAGCAAAAAGCCGTTACCGGTGCGATGGCAGCGGAGGATTTGTATGTGATTCAAGGGCCGCCGGGAACGGGAAAAACGACGGTCATTTCGGAAATTTGCCTGCAAAATGCACGAGCCGGACTTCGGACGCTTGTTGCATCGCAGTCGAATCTTGCGGTGGATAACGCGTTGAGCCGCCTGCTGGCCCATAAGGATATTCGCATTCTCCGCGTCGGCCGGACGGAAAGTATTGAAGAAGAAGGCAAAAAGTTTATTGAGGAAAACGTCGGTCAGTACTGGAAGGATCATACGCTGGAGGAAGTGTCCGAGCAATTCGATGCGCGGGCTAAGCGCAAGGAAGCGATGGATGCGGAATGGACAGCGAATGAAGCAGCGTACGAAGAAACCGAGCCGCTCCTCAAGCAGTCAGAAGAAGCTGTAGAGGCGAAAAAACAAGCCGAACGCGAGCAGCAGGAAATGGAGCCGATGCTGCAGGAGCTGAACAAGCAAAAGCAAGCCGCAGAACAGGCTCGAGCACTTCTGCACCAGCAGATTACGGAAATGGAGCAGTCGTATGAATCGCTGACGGCACAAATAAAAAAGGACGAAGCTTTTCTCCGGGAACAGCCGGACGATGAAGCCACTGGTGAACAGCTGCAAGAGACGATCAATCGGTTAAACCAATCGTTAAAGCTGGATGAAATAAAGGAGCATATGAATAAGAAGAAAGACGCGATCGCACGTGAAACAGAAGCGTACGAACAGAAGTCCGAAGCCCTCCAGCAAACCGGGCTTATTGCTGAAAAAGCAGCGGGCGTCAAGCGGATCGACGGATTAAAGTGGCTCATGCTGGAGCAAAACATTGAACGCACGTCACGGATTGTGTATTTTATGAATGAACTAGACGACCTGCGCACGGAGCTGGACCAGTCGGCCAGGCTGCGCACTTACAATGACCAGCTGAGCAAGGCGATTGACTATGTGGAAAAGCTGCTGGTGCCGCACCGGGTGCCGCTCGTGCAGCTGAAGCAGCGCGCTGTCAGCACCCCCGCTTCCTATACATCAGAAGAGATTGATCACTTTTTGAACGATCTGCGTGAAAATATTCGCCATATCGATCCGCGTACGCTCACGTCGTATCTCAGCGGCTTGTACAGCCGGAAATATTTCGTCTGGCAGCGGGCAAAGCGCGTCAAAGCCTCCGATGCGGTGAAGGAGCGGGCGCGCGATACGTTTCAGTCGCTGAAGCAGGAGGTCACCGAGCAGCTCTGGCAAAAGCAGTACGCTCATGAAACATCGTGCCAAAAGGCGAAGCAGTCGATTCAACAGGCGCAGACGGAGCTGCAGGCATTGCAGGCGCAGCACAATGAACTGGCCGCGGCTGTGTCATACGTACCGGATGCCGCGGAGCAGCTGAAGAAAGCAGAAGCATCTCTGGCCGAATGGAAAAGAAACGCAGAGCACGTAAAGAAATTAAAGCAGCAGCTCGACACAAACCGGGAAGAAAAAGCAAAGCAGCACGCACAGATCGGGACGGCCGAGCAAAAGCGGACGCAGCTGGATATCGAGCTTGAAACCGTACAAAAAAATATTCGCGAACAAGAAGAAGCACTCGCTGTGCTGCAGGAGATTCTTTCCGGAAGCCCCGAGCAGGAGCACGAAGCGCTTTTGAAAAAAATGGCCCGGCTTTCGTTTCAGAGAGAAACGCTGAAGCAGGAGAAAAAACGCTGGCCGCTGCTGCAGTCTGTACAGGAAAAATGGCTGTCGATGCTGAAAGACGCAAGTGATCACGACCTTGATGAAATCCGCAAGCTGTATGTGAAGCATGCGAACGTCATCGGCACGACCTGTGTTGCCTCCGCCCGGAAAGATTTTATCGAGCAGTATCCGGTGTTTGACGTCGTCATCATTGATGAAGTGTCAAAAGCGACCCCGCCGGAGCTGTTGCTGCCGATGCTGAAGGGGAAAAAAGTCATTTTAGTCGGGGATCATCACCAGCTGCCGCCTTTGTTTGGAAACGATACGCTGGAGGAAACGCTTCAGGAGGTCGTCAAGGAAAGCGACGATTTTGACGGAAAAGCGGAGCTGAAGAATTTGCTGAAGGAATCGCTGTTTGAACGGCTGTTTCACACGCTGCCCGATACGCACAAGCAAATGCTCGCGATTCAATACCGGATGCACGAGGACATTATGGAAACGATTAGCCCGTTTTACGAAGGGGAAAAAGACCGCCTGCAATGCGGGTTGACGGACTCTGATGCCGACCGTGACCATAAGCTCGAGTCGCCCACCATCAAGCGCGGCGATCATCTAGTCTGGGTGGATATGCCGAATGAGCCTGCTTTTTTTGAAGAAAAAATGAAGGGCGGCAAAAGTCTGTTTAACCCGGCGGAGCTGCGCGAGGTGAGTGGAATGCTGACGGAACTGAATGCGGCAGCCGAAAAAGCCGGCATCGTGAAAAGTGTCGGCGTCATCAGCTTTTACGGCGAGCAGGTGAAGCGGATTGACCGGCTGCTGAGCCAGGAGCTGCGGCTGCCTCATTTAACCGTCCGCACTGGAACTGTGGACCGGTTTCAAGGAATGGAAATGGACGTCATTTTGCTGAGCATGGTGCGCAATCACGCCAACCGGAACGAAGACATCGGCTTTGCAAAGGACTACCGCCGGCTGAACGTCGCGCTGTCACGGGCGAAGGAGCTGCTCGTGTTGATCGGCAGCACAACCATGTTTACCGAGCGGACAAAGCAGGCGGACATGTACAAGCATGTCCTCCGCACGGTGAAAACACACAATGGACTGCGGGAGGTGAGTCTGCATGGATAAACGGCTCAAGCAGCTGCTCGAGAACCCAGCCGTGGAGCTGAAGCACTCGGCAGAATGGGTCTTGCCCGTTCACCGGTACGCGGTGTCTTTTAAGCGGGTCAAGCGCGCCCAAATGGACATTTTAATGAAAATGATGCTGCTGACCTTTCAGGAAACCGAGATTCGCCGGGCAGCGAATTTGGCAGAAATGCTGTTAGTAGAAGAGTTATTTATCGCAGATTTAATGGAGAAAATGCTGCGAATGGGCCTGATCCGGATGGAAAAGGGAAGCGTAAAGCTGACGCCAAAAGGACAGACCCAGTTAAACGAAGGAATTTTTGAAGAAGAACTCGATGACGAGCAGACGGAGCTGATCTACAGCCCGGCACATGATCGATTTTGGCCGGAAGCAGGTGAGGCGGAAGGAGACACGTACCGCTATGCCGAGGACCGGGCGCCAAATATGGAAACGATGCTTCAGGTGCTGGCGGAACGGGAGGAAGGCCGGTTAGAAGACGGCCTGCAAACGGTCGTATCCGACATAATCGCTGCCGAGAAAAAAGATACAGCCCGCGTTCTTTGCCAGGAGTACCAGCTTTACAACCAGGAACAGGATGTGTATTACTGCCGCGTCTGGAATACCGCGCTGCGTGAATGGGACCGTGTACTTGAGGGTGAAATCGAAGAGCACGAACAGCTGGACTGGCGAAAAATGGCCGGGTCGCATTGACCCGGCCATTCACTGTTAATGCGTATGCTCCTGTTCAACCCGGTCGACAAACTGCTTGGCTTCTACCAGGCCGGCGCCCGTTTGTTCACGGACAAATTTCACGATCGGCACTTTGTTGCCGCCTTGCTGGAGCATCGCCTGCACCTTTTGTTCAAGCCCCGCATCCGTCAACACCGTCGGATGCGTTTTTTGACGGCGGCTGAGCAGCACACCGATGATCGCGACCAGGGCTGCAATAATTACAAATGACAGAACCGCACTGGACATGTTCATTCCTCCTATAAGTTACAGTCTTTTTTCACCTTCGTAAAGCCGGATAATTCAGCAATCAGTGCAGACAAAGCGGCGAACTTTTCCCCGGCATTGGTCGCACCGACGAGCAGTTTTGCTGTTTCGTAATAGCCGCCTAAATCCTTAATATACTTTTTAATTTTGGCAATGCGTGCCACCGGAATGGCGTTCAGCACGACAATCTCCGCAATGGCGAGGGAACAGTCCCAGGCACCCTGTGTTTCCACCATGCCATCAGTTGCCGGCGGTGCCTGCTCGACCACATTCATGTCAATATCCTTCTCCAAAAAATATGCTTTAATCGCGTCCGGATCTTCCTTCTCCAATAATTCATCCGGAATGTCCTCAATCGCTTTTAAAATCGGCGCCAGCTCATCTGCCCGCTCCTCCGAAATCGTTGGGGCTTCTGCTGCCTGAACCGCCGGGGAGTGAAAGGGAAGCAGCGCCATCACAATGGCAGTTGTTATGGCAATAAAACGAGCCCATATAGTTTTTTGCATCTTTTTTCCTCCTTTACCCAATTTAGTGACAGTATAACAGGATAAATATAGAAAGAAAGGGATGTTGTTAAAATGTATAAAATGTCATATTTTGAAATATAAACGCAAGAAAGCCGCTTCCGTTACGAAAGCGGCTCTCCGATTACTTTTTGGTGATCTTCACAAGCTCAGAGGTTGTTTTTCCTTTGTAGGTGCCCTTGATAAAGCCATGATTTTTCGCGTAGTAGCTGATGTACCCGTCTGATGATTTCACCGTCACAACGCCTGAGAACCGGCCGGCTGCTGTCGTCAGCACGTTTCCGGATCCGGTAATCGTATACGTGAGTGATTCGTCAAAGGCATCCGTCCACTTTTTGCCGATTTTCACCGGGTACGCAATATCTGTGTAGTATTCAGATTCCGGCCAGCCGACATAAAGGCCCTTTTGATTTTCATACAGAAGATACGATTCTTCACTGTCGACGTCCATCCACTCATCCCAGCCGTTGTACTTGCCAACGTAAACGTTTGTTGACAGCTCCCCGTCTGCTTTATACGTGTACGCTTTCGTTTTGTCCGGCAGGAAGCTGTACATGCGCAAATATTGAGACGCAACATACGCGCGTTTTCCCTTGTAGCCGATTTCGCTCCAGCCTGTTTTCGACTGAGAATACACGGAAACCGACACATTGTTTTTCAGCGAGCCGATCACCTTTGCTTTCGTGCTCGGTGCGCTGCGGACATTTAGCGAGCCGCTGTCAATCGCCACATAGCCGACGCTCGGCGCTGCTTCCGTTTGGACAGGAGAAATGAAACAGAATGCCACAATAAAAGAGATGAGTACATAAAGAACTTTGCTGCTTTTCAAAAAAATTCCCCCTTCAATAGATTCGGGTCTATTATACTATAGTTTTCTTACCGCGTAATAAACATTTGTGTGTAATAGCGCCCGTATACACCAATGCCGATTTCCTCGTATTCTGGCGTTAAAATATTCGTTCGGTGACCGGGGCTGTTCATCCAGCCGTTCATAACATCCTCTGCGTCCGTGTAGCCCCCGGCAATATTTTCACCTGCAAGGGAAAAGGTCAGACCAAAATCGCTCATCATGCTGAAGGGACTTCCGTACGTCGGCGACTGATGGTCAAAGTAATTAAGATCCTTCATATCCTGAGACTTTACACGTGCCACATAGCTGAGATCCTTTGCCAGCTTTAGCGGAGCCAGTCCTTCTTTTGCCCGCTCCTCGTTAACAATAGTCCAAATTTCACGTTCAATCGCGCTCGGCTCAAAGGTAGGGTCAATGTCATACAGCTGCTCCGGCTCTTCCACCGGTTCCGGCTCGCCAATAAACTCATCAATATTCAGCATGAAAATCGCCATTTGCCCGCGTGTGACAATCCCGTTCGGGTCATATTTACCATTGCCGACGCCGGACGTCAGCCCATTCGCCGCCAGCGCGTTAATGTAAACCGCATCCGGATGAGAAGCCGGAACATCCGAAAAGCCCGTTTCAGGCGTACCGTTTAAATACAGCGCCTTCACAACCGTCCGCGCCATTTCCGCCCGCGTCACCACCGTATCCGGATAAAAACGGCTGCCGAGTTCATACACATTGTTGTACGCATAAAACGCAATATACGGAAACGCCGCCTGGCTCGGCGCCACATCCGAATACGGCAGCTCCACCTTCTCATAGCCGCTCACACCCTGAACGCGCCCAAGAAAAATCGTATTCTGCGCCCGTGTCACTGGCTCATTCTGACGAAACGTACCATCCGGAAAGCCCGAAATTAATCCGCGCGCCGCCATTTCCTCCACCGCATCGTAAGCCTTCTCATTCGGATGCACATCCGGAAAAGCCGCCGCCTCCGCAGAACCGCTCCAAAGCGAAGCCGATAAAAGCAGCGCCGTCGCAATCGCAAAATGTTTTCTCACACAATCTCCCCATTTCTTTTTCTACTATAATAGCATGTGGTTTTGGCGGAAAATAGGGAGTTGAGGAAGATTGTTAAAGAAATGGCAGGAAAGTGTGCAAGTTTCGGGGGTGAGCGTGTAAGTTTCGTGGGAAGTGAGCAAGTCTCGTCCGAGCGTGCAAGTTTCGTGGAAAGTGTGCAAGTCTCGTCCGAGCGTGCAAGTTTCGTGGGAAGTGTGCAAGTCCCGCCCGAGTGTGCAAGTTTCATGGAAAGAGTGTAAGTCCCGCCCGAGCGTGCAAGTTTCATGGAAAGTGTGCAAGTCTCGCCCGAGCGTGCAAGTTTCGTGGGAAGTGTGCAAGTCCCGCCTGAGCGTGCAAGTTTCGTGGGAAGTGTGCAAGTCCCGCCCGAGCGTGCAGGTTTCGTGGAAAGTGTGCAACCCCATGCCAAAGAGTGCAACTTTCTTTTATTTATGCTGCTTCAGAACACTCAAATTTAGATAATAGCGATAGCCGTCCCGGTGGCTTACTTTTGAAAGCAGCCGTTGAGCTGTGAAGCGTGAGGTCATTTGTAAAAAATCCAGCGTTTTTTTCACAGTCAGTGGCTGCCCGAATAAAAGGGAATAATCATACAGTGCCTGGAAATGAGCACTTTTCGATTTGGAATAACAGCTTCGGCACCGCCAACCGGAATATTCCCGCTGAATCTCAAAGGTGCCGCATTGCGGACAACGGATTCCTTTTATAATGACAGTGGGCTCAATTTTGAAATGCGAAAATAAATCCATATCAAAAGGACGGTTTAATTTGTTCAATCGTGTCACGAATCTGGAGAGTTCCGTTCCGGTCAGTCGTTTTGATGAAGAGGTTATTTTGGAAGAAACTTCTGAAGGATAAAGAAGCATTTGAGAGATTTTCTCATCAGGTGGTTCAACGACAAGCCGTGTTCGCGGATTCGCTATGATAACAAATGCCTTGGTTGGAAAATGTGAAAGGTGTTCGTTTAATAGAAGATTTTGAAGATGATTTTGCTGGCGGCGTGCTTGAAGAAAGGGGTTGGACAAGACTTCGTGGTCCCGAATCAGTTGACGAGTATGAGTATCATACGTGATGGGGCCTGCATAATTTTTAATTTCCAAAATAGTAGCGCAGGATTCTGTCAAAATCAGCGTATCCATTTGAAAAAACGATCCAGTCGTCGTTTTCAATCGCAAATCATGAAGAATAAAAATACCCGGACGGTTCAGTTCGCGCAAGTGGTAATCAACATCCTTTTCCCCCTGAAATCCTGCGCGGGTCCGCTGAAGTTCACTTTCAATCAAGGGAATGGAGGGGTGACTGGCTGGAAGACGGCTTAAAAGGATTTCCAGCTTTTCAATCAAAATAGGTTTTTCGCGATGCTGAATAATAGTAGGTTACCTCCTTTTTAGGCTATAAAATAAACTTCTTGATCAAGGATTCCAATTCCTTCATCTGAAATGTTAAATTTTTGTAAATGTCTGTGCAAATTTTTCAGAAAGTGTGCAAGCTTTGGCTCGAGCGTGCAACTTCTGGGAAAAGTGTGCAACTCCGGGCCGAGGGTGCAACTTCAGCGAAAAGAGTGCAACCCCCGGCCCAGCGTGCAACTTCCGAGAAAAGTGTGCAAGCTTTGGCTCGAGCGTGCAACTTCCGAGAAAAGAGTGCAACCCCCGGCCAAAGCGTGCAACTCCCCCAACCAAAGCAAACAACAATTACCCTAAAATTTGAGCAATCAAGTCTTCTCTCAACTGTTTCTTCGCCGCTTCATACTGCGTACGGAACGACTGCGCCTCGGTTGCGTTGAATCCAGCACCTGTCAGGTCAGCAACCAGCTGAGCGTAAATCACTTCAAACGCAGCATCTGTTTCTTGCTCTGCTTGAAGCGCCTGCGGATAGTACTTGTCGTAAACTGCTGTCAAGCTTGCCCCGGATGCGATCTCTGCTTTCGCTTGACCAGCCAGTACATCCAAGTCCGATTTTGCTTCTGCCTGCAAATCAGCAAAATCATCGCTATACTCCGCTTTAATGCTAGCCGCTGTTTCGCCGCCGCCCGGAGTACCTGGGCCTGGAGCTGGAGTTCCTGGATCGACGACTTCACCGTCATCCTCGCCTGGTACGTCTTCATAGTTCAGCGCATTGTTCAAAAAGATCGCTAGCTGGCCACGTGTTACGATGCCATTCGGGTCATATTTCCCATCGCCGACACCGGACGTGATGCCCGCCGCTGCCAGTGCGCAAATGTAGGATGCGGCACCGTGAGAGGCAGAAACATCGTTGAACGGCATAGCAGAAGAGGCTGGCAATTCAAAGGCGCGTGTTAAAATAATCGCCATTTCCGAACGGGAAAGCGGTCGCTCTGGATAAAAACGAGTGCTTTCGCTGAAAATGCCGCGGTCCATCAGCTCTGCGACATACGGATAAGCGCGTGAGCTTGATGGCAGGTCGGAGTATACAGCATTTTGTGTCGTTACTTTGACACCGAGCGCGCGGCCAATCAGAATAGCACTTTCGGCACGGGTGACGGCTTGATATTGCTTGAATGTGCCATCCGGGAATCCGGAAATAATGCCTGATTTCGACATCGCTTCCACCGCTTCATACGCCCGGTGGCTCGTTTTGACATCCGGGAACTGGGCAGCTGAAACGGAAGTGGTGAAAATAGAGACAGCTAGAACGGGTGTGATCGCCGCTGTCATCGCTTTCTTTTTAAAAGTCATTTTATAATCTCCTTTAATTGTAGTTACACAAAAGTATAGCATATTCATCCAATCATTACCTTATTTTCAAGATCATTTATGAAGTGAAAGGATCATGAAAATTTTGTAGAAATTTGTCGAATGTTCTGTTAGGATGTTTAAAGATAATAGTCCCTTTTTCATGTGTTATAAGATAGAAAAATGGAGGTAGGACCATTTGGGAAATAAAAAATTAGCGTCTTGTATGGCTCTTTTGTCCGTCTTCACTCTTACTCAAGCGCCAAACCTTTCATACGCCGCAGACATGAACTGGCTGGAATCCTCTCTCCATCAGGAAAATGGGAAGATGGAGGCAGACGTAACCGCACATTTCTCTGCTTTAAACGAGCAGCTGCTGACGGTAACCGCTTCGTCTTCGAATGCCGGTGTGATAACGGCTGCTGCTTCAGGCACTACAGTTCATTTTGAGCCGAAAACCAGCGGTGCTGCGGTTTTAACGGTGGAGGGGGACGATGGAACGAGCCGCTTAGCCGACCGTTTCCAGGCAACGGTGACCAAACTTGGTGACAGCAATGGCGACGGCTTGATCACCCCGGCGGATGTTTTATTCGTGTATCAGGTGATTAATGGAAAAGTTACGGTAACTGAGACACAGAAAAAGGCACTCGACATGAACGGGGACGGTGTGCTGACCGCTGCAGACGCTTCGCTCATGATGAAAACGTATACGAGCGGAAGCAGTGGGCAGTCGTTGGCACCGAAGTTCGTCGTGGAATGGAGCAATGTGAACGATGCACCTGTGCTTATTTCAGCGCCCGATCCGCAGCAGGCAGTGACGGATGAAGAATATTCATGGACGCTGCCGGAAAATACATTCGCCGACATTGACGAAGCCGATGCACTCACCCATTCCGCTTCATTAGAAAACGGGCAGCCGCTGCCAAATTGGCTTACGTTTGACGAAACGAACCAGACCTTTCACGGGACACCGGCAGAATCCGGCGCCTTGAAGGTGAAAGTAACAGCGAAGGACGCGGAAAATGAAACAGCTGAAACGATTATTGATTTTACGATTCAAGAAAAAGTGGTCAATCAAGCACCGGAAGTGACCGGACAAGTGCCGGAGCAGCTGGCTGTTTTGAACGTGCCGGGTGATTCCATCGATTTATCCAGTTTGTTCAGTGATCCGGATGGCGACTCGTTAACGTTTACAGCGGTCTCCCTGGATGAATCCATCGCAGCCGCAGCAGTAAACGGAAGTGACGTAGCCATTCAGCCGGAAGGCATTGGCAGGACAAAGCTGAAAGTTATCGCCAGTGACGGAAAAGCGTCAGCCGAAACCTTTATAGACGTCCGTTCCGTGGAGGTCGTACCGGGCGGATGGATCGATGTAACAACCAAGCAGGGTGCCTCCAGTGTTGTAGTGGATATTTCACCGTACTTTCCGCAAGCGACTGCTATTGAACTGCGATCAAATGGCGTATCAAGCGCGCTATCGGGAAAAGTCGTTACCTATTTGCCAGGAGCCGCCGGTACTGAACAAATTTGGGTGATTTCATCCGAGCATCAAGCGGTGCGCATCACCATCCACGTAGTTGCTCAAACGGGAAGCTCGTTCTTTTTTTCTGAATATTTGGACGGCGGAAATGGACGCATTGCACTGGAAATCTACAATAGTTCTTCAGAAAAAACGGCTGGATATACGCTTGAAGCCCACTTGTGGGATCAAACCGCAGGCAAGCGAACTGTTCATTCGGGCTCCTTATTCGATACATGGCCGGGAAATACGTACAACATCATTAACTCCACTTTTTATGACTACTTTGACTTGACCAGTGCCTGGTACTACAACGAAGAATGGAACCTTTGGGGACCGAGCCAGTACCCAGTTGCCTTCGTTTTGAAAAAGAACGGCCAGGTGATGGACGTGATCGGCGATCCAAACGGAACAGGTCCGGCGCCTATTTTCATGAACGGCGGAACGATTACGAGGAAGCTAGGGATCAGAACGGGCTCCGGCTCCTTCCAGCTTCTTGGGGAATGGGACCGATACCCGAGCGGAACGTTTCAATTTATGGGCAGACACACGCCTTAAATCTTTATTATTAGAAAAGTTAAATAATTCAAATAAACCAGCCGATATTAAAAAAGACCTATTCCTTTTCAGGTGGTCAACAAGGAGGATCAATTGTGAAGTCGAAGAGAAAAAGTAATTTACTATCAATCTCTCTCATTGTTTTACTGCTTCTTCAGCTAGTACCTTTTCAAGCGAAAGCGGCGGGAACGGTTCAAGAATCACCGGTTCATACCTACAGCCAGAATACATGGGCGTGGAATGCACTGGCTGAAGGACCGAATGGAGAGATTTATTTAACACATAAAGTAAGTGCAACAGCTATCGCGGTGAAAAAGTGGAATGGAAGCAGCTGGGACTCTTTGCCGAGTGTGACAACCGCATTGACTGGCGACACTGGCTTTAGTGACTCGCTGGACCTGGAAGTGGACAAGGATGGAAAAGTTCATCTGGTTTACAAGCATTATATTGGATCAGGAGTCACGAGCCACCGCGGAGTAAAATACGGTGTTTACGATGGAACGAAATGGACGTTCTCAGAAGTAGAGGGCTACAGCCATCCAAATGGGTGGAGGAATTTTTATGATCCGACACTTGCTGTCGACTCTAATGGGAATGCGCACATTGTATATAAATACGTCGATACCCAGTATTACGCGAAATACGCTACGAATCAATCTGGATCGTGGCAAACCCAGGTGATTGCGACGGGCACGAGCGGCACCGATGAGGTTCATGACCCCATTGTAAGAGTAGATGGGCAGGATGTCGTCCACCTTTCTTATGTAAAAGAAGATCATCAGAATACTTATTATGGAAATTACTATTACACGAAAAAAGCACTGAATGATGCCAGTTTTCCAGCGGCTCAAAAAATAATTGACGCTATTGCTGAGGAGCAGTACTACTACTACACACCTCTAATCGTTGATGAAAATGGAAAAGCATATGTCGGATACGATGCGGGAATCTACTCTGGTGATACAAAAACAGGAACCAATCTGTACGTTCATTCCAATCAGTCAGGCAGCTGGAAACGGGAGACGCTTCATGAAGGAGCTGGGAGAGATCTTTACTTTACAGGTCTTTATTCTAACGGATCAGCCCTTTATGCTTTAGTCGATTCGTGGTCTCTTGACTGGGCCGAGGGTCATTTTTTCGCAATGGCCAACTATGGAGGCGGATGGATTACTGGAAGTAAAAAGGTAGTCTCTCAGCTCATTGTAGATTATGCCGATGAATTAACGTATATGGTCGATGCGCAAGGGTCATTCACACTTGCCATGCTGCATGGAGGTTTAAGAAATATCAGCACGCTTTACGGGACAAGCAATGATTTCGGCTTAATTCAATCGCTGTCAGACAATGCAGATTTAGCCAGCCTTGCCTTAAGCGATGGCACATTATCGCCGACTTTTGACAAAGCAACAGCAAGCTATACAGCAAGTGTCGGTCATTCCGTCGCTGCGATTGACGTAACCCCTTCTGCTGAAGATGCGAAAGCAACGATAGCGGTAAATGGAACAAGCGTGGCGAGTGGCAGCTCATCCAGCGTTCCACTTCAAGTCGGCGCAAATATCATCACAGTGACAGTAACAGCAGAAGATGGTTCGATTAAAACATACACAGTGACCATTACCCGGGCAGCGGCCTCTTCAAACGCTGATTTAACCAGTCTTGCGGTAAGCGAAGGGACACTAGATCCGCAGTTCGATGCGGCAACAATGGAGTACGCAGTCAGTGTCGACAACAGCCAGGCAAGCATCATCGTCACACCGACTGTGTCTGATGCAAATGCAGCCGTGACGGTAAATGGCCAGCCGCCAGCAAATCCAGTCAGCCTTACTGTTGGAAGCAACCCGATCGCGGTCGAAGTGACAGCGGAAAACGGAACCGTTAAAACCTATACGGTCAACGTGACGAGAGAATTGCTAAAAGGGGACGGAAACGGAGATGGCAAGGTGACATCAGCAGATGCGCTAATGGTGTACCAGTATACGTCAGGAAAAATTCAGCTGACCGCCCTTCAGAAAAAAGCGCTTGATATGAACAACGACGGCCAGGTGAATGCCGTCGACGCAAACATGATTATGAAAGCTGCTGTTGGAAAATAGTCCGTTCAAGAGAGGTGAGTTTCATTAAAAAATTATTCATGTGTATAGGTGCCGTTCTGTTATTGACAGGTGTTCAAACGGCCGAGGCTATTTCACCGACAACGATTTCCTTTTCTTCTAATGAAGAAGCGGTTTGGGTGGACGGGATTGCAGAGGACGGAGATGGGGGTTCCGATAATATTCAAGATTTCACTCTCCAATTTTACAATATTAGCGATACAAGCGGGACGCTCATAGAGAAGCAGCTCGTTCACGGAGATTCATTTTTGGACGATGGTTTTGTGGCTCTTTCAAGCTATGAAGAGAACTTGTCAAACAATGGATGGACAGGAATGGGCATGACGTCACCGGACGGAAGCGAGTTTCAACTGAACAGCTTTTTTTATTCTAACTATGGAGAAGGGGCTTCTATTGAGATTCAAGTAAAAGGCTACCGGGATCACCAGGAGGTCGCTGAAGCGTCCTTTCACACGGACCACAGGGTAAACGAATTTGAATCCAAAAACGTTGAGCTCGATGAAACGTTTGATAATGTGGATACCGTCTTTCTTTATTCGGAGCGTGCCAGCTGGCATGGAATCAACCACATTGCCGTGGACGAACCAGTTTCAAACTTCACCGTGACGTTTGATGCGAACGGTGCAAGCGCAGGGACAGCCCCTGATTCGATGTCTGGAAAAGCAGGGGCATCCATCACTCTCCCGGGTAAAGAAACACTCGTCAAAAATGGATTTACCTTTGTCGGCTGGAACACAGCAGCAAGCGGAAGCGGAACAGCACATGAAGAAGGCGCCGCATTTACCATCGGTGCTTCAAATGAAACGTTATATGCGCATTGGTTTTTGACTGGAGACGGGAACGGGGATGGCAAGGTAACATCCGCGGACGCGCTGATGGTTTATCAAGCGATCGCCAACAAAACGAAGCTGACTGCTATTCAGAAAAAAGTACTTGATCTGAACAGCGATGGCCAGGTGAATGCCATCGACGCGAACCTGATTATGAAAGCTGCTGTAGGAAAATAAAAATAGTTTAGGAGACTATGAGAATGAAAAATAGGTTAAAGTGGCTGAATCTGTTGCTGGTTTGTCTTTTGGTTGTGTCGTCGATTCTGCCGTATGCTGCTCCTGTAAAGGCGGAACCTCTGTCAGAAGGCTATATTAAGGCATCAATTGGGACTGTTAGTGGAGCTGTAGGTAGTACGGTTGAAGTACCGGTATATATTGATGAATTATCTGTTGGGATAGATAATTATGTACTTGCATTTCAATACGACATAGAGAGCTTAACTTTTATTGAAGCTATAAATAAAAAAAATAGTGACAATTTTGTTCAAACGGATTTTACTGAATTTGGTTTGAACCTAGTGATCGGAGATGATTATGAAGAACTGCTTAGTGTGCCAGGAGAAATATTTTTATTGAAATTTAAAATTAAAGATTCAGTAAAAGCTGGTATGTCATCATCAATTAATTTTGTACAAGGGGACTCTTCTTTTAAAGACGTCAACAATACAATTCTTACCGATGCTTATGAGAGTGGATCGGTTTCAGTACCTGCACCAGGAACCATCAACTGGAAAGCCGGCACAGATGCAGCGATGCCGGGTGAGACAGCGACGATTCCTGTATCCTACAACGGCCTGTCAGAAAACATGGGCGCGTATGGAAGCAAACTTTCCTTCGATCAAACAGTCCTTGAAGCGGTCAGCGTCACACCTATGTACGGTGACGCATCAGATGCATGTAATGAAGAGGCTGAGGAAGGCTGTTTTGTCTCACACATCGACAATAAAAACGGAACAGTTTCAGCGGCATGGGTGGACTCAACCGGCGGCGACAAACCGCTGACGGGCGCTTATACGGAGAATTTGTTCACGATTGATTTCAAGGTGAAGGAAGAAGCGGCTGCGGGCGTTGTGAACCTTGATTTTATAGAGGACGATTCGTATTCGGTTAATTTGGATTTGAATTCAATGGCCAGCACGTACACAGCAGGCGAAATCGAAATCCTTCAAGGCTACACGGTTTCGTATGACGAAAACGGCTCAACGGGAGGAACAGCTCCTGAAGGCGGCACATACCAGGAAGCGGTTGAAGTCGCCGTTAAAGGAAATACAGGCAGCTTAGTGAAAACAGGCTTCAAATTCACAGGCTGGAATACAAAAGTGGATGGCTCCGGAAAGGCATACGATGCAGGAGATACTCTGACGGTCGGAACGGAAAACATCACGCTGTATGCGCAGTGGCAGGCGTATTCAACAAACGCTAAATTATCGAATTTGACAGTTCAAAATGCCACGTTGACACCATCAACATTCGACCCGGGGACCACAAGCTACACGCTGAATGCGCCGTACAGCGTGACGGAAGTGGATGTGACACCGACCATAGCCGATGCGCTGGCGACCGTTACAGTTGAAGGGAAAACCGTGGTAAGCGGACAAGCCCAAAAGGTTACACTGTCTGTCGGTGAAAACGTCATCCCGGTTGTGGTTACAGCGGAAGATGGTGTGACGACAGAAACGTATACGATCACCATTACAAGAGCCCAGTCAGACGATGCACTCGCAGCAGAGGATAAAGAAGCGCTGGCGATTGGCTATGCGCAGGGTGACAGCGCATCGAGCGTTACGAAAGACGTCACACTGCCAGTGAGCGGCGGAAAGGGTTCTGTGATCACATGGCAAAGCTCAGACGAAGATTTTGTCTCAAGCAGTGGCACCGTCACACGTCCGCTGTTCACAGACGGAGACCAGGCGATTACGTTAACTGCGTCAATCAAAAAGGGAGAGGCAATTGAAACGAAAACATTCACGCTGACGCTCCCGGCTCTTGCAGGCTACACGGTTTCATATGACGCCAATGGAGCGGATGAAGGAGCTGCGCCGAAAGCCGGCAAGTACAATCCGGATGACACAGCCACTGTTTCAGGCAACGCGGGATCACTGGCGAAAACAGGCCACACCTTCAACGGGTGGAACACAAAAGCAGATGGAACAGGAACAGCGTACGCAGCAGCGGACACCTTCACCATCGAAGCAAATACTACGCTGTACGCGCAATGGAAAATCAACGAATACACCGTTTCATTTGAATCAGACGGTGGAGACGCCGTAAACGATCAAACCATTGATTACAACCAAAAAGCAACGCAGCCGGATGCTCCTGAAAAAGAAGGGTACATCTTCAGCGGCTGGTTTACAGAAGCTGCACTTGAAAACGAGTATGATTTCAACACATCGGTTACAAGCGACATTACGCTTTACGCCAAATGGACGATCAAGCAATATATTGTTTCGTTTGATTCAAATGGCGGCACAGCCGTCAACGATGAAACAATTGACCACGGGGATACAGCAACAAAACCAGCAGATCCTGAAAAAGAAGGCTACACGTTCAAGGGCTGGTACACTGACGGGCAGCTGGAAACCGAATATGATTTCAGCACGCAAGTAAAAGCAGCAAAAACGCTGTACGGAAAATGGGAGCTAAACGAATACGACGTCACGTTTGATGTAGACGGCGGAACAGCGGTAAGTGCGCAACGTATTGTGCACAATGAAAAAGCGACAGCACCGTCAGCACCAACGAAAACCGGCTACACATTTGAAGGCTGGTACAGCGACGGCGCGTTTGAAACAGAGTTTGATTTTGACACAGCGATCAAACAAGACACGGTCATTTACGCGAACTGGACCATCAACAAGTATGACGTGACATTCAACACTGACGGCGGCACAGCTGTAAATGCCCAGAGCATTGAATACAACAAAAAAGCAGCAGAGCCTGATGCTCCAACCAAAACTGGCTATACATTTGCCGGCTGGTACGATGATGCCGATACCGAATTTTCTTTTGATCAATTGATTACAGAAGACACAGTCGTGTACGCCAAATGGACGATCAACGAGTACGACGTGACTTTCCATGTAAATGGCGGCACGGCCGTTGGCAAACAAAGCATCGAATACAACAAGCAGGCAGCCGAACCGACAGCTCCTGAAAAAACAGGTTACACGTTCGAAGGCTGGTACAGTGATGCAGAAGGTGAAATTGAATTCAGCTTCGACACAAAAATCACAGCTGATACCGCCGTTTACGCAAAATGGGCGCCGATTCCATACACGGTCACATTTGAATCCAACACGGATACAGAAGTAGACCCGGCGACAGTTCCATATGACAGCAAAATCACCGAGCCAGCTGACCTGACGAAAACCGGCTACACATTCGCCGGCTGGTTCCAGAATGAAGCACTGACGGACGAATGGAATTTTGATGAAGATACGATGACAGGCGATTTGACGCTGCACGCGAAGTGGACAGCGAACCCGCAAACCATCACGTTCGACACGGCTGGCGGTTCTGCCATTGCCGATGACACCGTTGCCTATGATGACAAAATCACGAAACCATCTGATCCAACCAAAGCGGGCCATACGTTCAAAGGCTGGTTGATGGACAGTGAAGAGTGGGATTTTAACAAGGACTTCGTTAAAGGAAACATGACGCTGACTGCTCGATGGGAAATCAATGAGTATACGCTGTCGTTTGATTCAAATGATGGATCAGAAGTAGAAGCACAGGAAGTTACCTATAACGAAAAAGCACAACAACCGTCACAGCCGACCAAAGCGGGCCATACCTTCGCCGGCTGGTATGCAGATGAAGCCTTGGAAACGGAATGGAATTTTGACGAGGATGTTGTCACAGAAGATGTGACGCTTTATGCAAAATGGGACATTAACTCTTACACGGTGACATTCAGTGCAAACCGCGGCTCAGAAGTAGCACCGGCAACAGCTGTTTACAACACAATGATCACGAAGCCGGAGAATCCGACGCGTCCGGGCTATTCATTTGTTAACTGGTATACCGATGAGCAGCTGCGAACCACATTTGACTTTACAACACCGATTACAGGCGATCTGACGCTTTACGCGCGCTGGTCATCGAACGCGTCACCTGCACCGCAGCCAACGACCGAAGACATCGTCGTCGATGTGGTATCCGGTGACGAAACGCTTGTGCAGACACCAATCAAGCGGACAACGAACCCGGACGGAACGGTGAACGACGACGTGACATTTACACCGGACAAAGCAGCAGAATCCGTGGAAAAGCTGAAGGATGCGGAAAACAAAACAGCCCGTATTGTCATTCCGGATGCGAACGATAAAGTATCTGAAACGAATATTGGCGTACCGCAATCCGCTATGAACGCACTGGCGAACGGCGAGGCCAACCTTGAAATTGACACCGAAAACGCTCGTATTTTCGTTCCATCTGACTCTATCACAGGATTTGGCGACGACCTGTACTTCCGCGTCGTGCCAGTGAAAAAAGAAGAAGAAAAACAAGCGATTGAAACACGCGCCAAGCAAGAAGAAAAAGTAAAAGAAGTAACAGGCAATAACACAGCGACGATTCAAGTGCTGGGCCGTCCAATGACCATCGAAACGAATATGCAAAACCGGCCCGTCACATTAACCTTGCCGCTGCCGGCGAATGTTTCCCAGGAAATGATCGACAACCTGGCCATCTTTATTGAACATAGCAACGGCACAAAACAAGTCATTCGCGGCACAGTCGTGGAGTGGAAAAATGGACAGAAGGGCGTTCAATTTGACGTCGACCATTTCTCAACCTTTACGATGCTCTACCTTGAAGAAGCAGCAACAGAAGAAACAGGCACGCATGATTTGTACATCCACGGCTTTAAGGATGGCACCTTCCGTCCAGACGAAACCGTGACACGCGCGCAAATCGCCGCAATGCTCGTGCGGAACCTGGATATGACGTACAACGGAAAAGTATCCTACAAAGATACGAAAGCATCATTTGCAATGAAAGAAATCGAAATGGCACGTGAAGCAGGTGTGATCTTGGGCTTCTCGGACGGCACCTTCCGTCCGGATCAGGCCGTCACGCGTGCGCAGGTTGCCGCTATCGCAAGCCGCTGGGTCGGCAACGTATGTAAAGAAAATCCGGATTCAGCGCTTTGCACACCGTCCAAAGAAGCCGCCGCGTTTACAGACGTAGCCGCCGATCACTGGGCAGCGACATCCATTAAACACGCATCATCCGTCGGCATCATCAACGGCTTCGGAAACGGCAGCTTCAAGCCAGAGCAAGCCATCACCCGGGCCCAGGCCGTCGTCATGCTCAACCGACTCTTCGAACGCGGACCGCTAAACGGCGTGTCCGAGCCAACATTCTCAGACGTCCCAGCCGGTCACTGGGCGTTTAAAGAAATCGAAGAAGCCGCGACAACGCATGATTATGAAATTGACCAAAATGGGAATGAACAACTACTACCATAAAAAGCAAGCAGCAGGAGATTCGGTCTCCGGCTGCTTTTTTTTGCTGTGGAGTGTGTAAGTTTCGATGAGAAGCGTGCAACTTTCAGAAAAAGTGTGCAACCTCCGCTCGAGCGTGCAAGTTTCAGAAAAAGTGTGCAACCTCCGCTCGAGCGTGCAAGTTTCAGAAAAAGTGTGCAACCTCCGCTCGAGCGTGCAAGTTTCAGGGAAAGTGTGCAACCTCCGCCCGGGCGTGCAAGTTTCAGGAAAAGTGTGCAGCCTCCGTCCGAGCGTGCAAGTTTCAGGAAAAGTGTGCAACCTTTGCCCGGGCGTGCAAGTTCTGAGAAAAGTGTGCAACCCCCGCCTGAGCGTGCAAGTTTCGGAAAAAGCGTGTAGCCTCCCGCCCAAGTGTGCAACTCCTCAGCAATTTAATTGAAACAAAATATTCCATTTAACCGTATAACACTATATAAGAAAGAGGAGATGAGAAAAATGGATGCTTTTGAGATTATCCCGCTTATCGTGGGAGCCGGTTTCTGTATCGTGGCGGGGCTAATTCTATTTTCGGCAGCGAAGGGCGGGGCGACCTGGGTAAATAACAACAATTCAGAGGTAGTGTCGACGCCGTCAAGGGTAGTTGCCAAACGGACACATGTCTACAGTGGTGGGGATTCGCCGTCCCGCACAAACTATTTCATCACTTTTGAAAAGGAGGAAACAGGGGAGCGGATGGAGCTGAAGGTTCCTGCGCGGACATACGGCTTGATCGCTGAGCGGGATGAGGGTGTGCTAACCTATCAAGGAACGCGCTACAAGGATTTTGAGAGAGGGACAGAATAAAAAAAGACCCGCTCAAAAAATGACGGGTCCCTTCGTTATCCACCTGTAACCTTGCTCATTAATTCGCTGCGCATGCCTTCTTTTGTCGCTTCGTACTGCGCTTTGTATTCATCAGCCGCTGTTGTACTCAGTCCGTTCGCCTTCAACTCGCTCGTCATCGATTTGTACAAAGAGTTAAACGCTGAGTCGGTTTTTGCTTCGACACTGGAAGCAGCGCCGCTGTATTTTTGGTAAAAGTACGCTGGATTGATCGTTTCGCCGGATGCTTTTTTCGCGTCATATTCGCTTTTCGCCTGGCCGATTAACGAGTTTAGCTGGCTTTTGGCCTGCCCTTGAAGGCTGTCGAATGACCCGGAATACCGTGACTTAATATCGGCTGCTGTTGTGCGTCCGCCCGTTGAATCTGTTCCGCCGCCGCTGCCTGAACCGGAAGAGCCGCCAGTATTTCCGCCAGTGGAACCACCACCAGTACCGCCAGTAGAACCGGTTGAATCCGTCGTGCCAGTGCCGCCAGAAGTGGAGCCGCCGGAAGAAGCCGTATCTCCTGAGCTGGATGAACCAGACGTGCCACCCGTCGCTGTATCATCTGAACCGCCAGTCGCTGAACCCGTTCCAGCTCCGCCCGTTCCGCCAGAAGATCCTGCCGCCGTGACAGCCTGCTGGTAATCAGGTGAGCTGAACCATTCATCCGTCGTCATCGTCGATCCGTCGGACAAAACAAAATCCCCCTGCTCATCTACAATGACAAGACCTTCGTCATCCTTTTGCACATTTTCAGGAAGAGGTGTTCCTTCCGGGAAGGAAATCGAGTACGGATCTTCGACAATTTTATCGACCTCTTCATCCGCCACATCATAGGTTTTAACCTTCGTAAAGTAATAAAGCGCTCCGCCGCCTGCAATGGCCAGAAGCAGCACAACCGCTATCGCAATCTTAAAAAACTTTCGCAAAGAAATAGGCCTCCCTTTTCAGATATATTCATATTTGTAGTATAACACGCAAAATTTAGAAATTAATAGCACAAAATAATCTGATAAATTATGAAAATAGTCTATAGAATATTACATTATTGTAAAGACCTATTGCTTTTAGTAGGAGGGTTCTGTATGATTTTACCTATGAATACATAAAAATTCTGCGCTAGCGGAATTATATAAATACTAAATTAGAAGAGGTGACGATTTTGGTAAAAAAATACCCATTCAGCACAAAAGCAGCAAAAGCCATGATTGCCGCAACAATCGCTTTCACACCAGTAGCAACAACTGCAGGCGTTTTTGGGGCAGACAAAGTAGAAGCTGCTCAAGTACAGTACGATGTGCACTTTAGTTCAAAACAAAACTTAATTAATTATGCTAAGTCTGTTTATGATCCAATTAGAAGTGATGAAGATGTAGTAGCTACTATTTCTGCATTGAAAGGGATTACTGCTTCAGAGTGGTTTGCAATTGCTGGTCCTGTTATGGATACAAATTCAGACGATCAAGAAGTGATGGGAGCTGCTGCTCTTTTAAACCTTCTTCTAAACAAGCAAACGGGCGTGTTAACGGTTGAAAATATTGATCTATTCATTGCAGCTACGCAAGACAACTTCAACCAAGCTGAAGAAGTGGATTACTTGCAATACCTTGAAAATGTGGAAGAAGAAATCTATGAGTATTATTCTGCAAACCAATCAGCAATAATTTCAAACCCGGATTTTGAACTAGTAAAAGGTGTCCTAGTTGCAGCGAGAAATGCTGAAGATCCAAGTGGAACAATCAAGCCTGAAATTATCCGGACGCTTAAAATTGACGATCAATCTGTACAAGATGCTGTCGAAATTCTCAAATTGAGATTGCTAGAAAATGGCGCTGATTCGACAGAGGTTAAGAGTGCTGCGGCACAATTTGGAGCCCAGTGGTTGACTAAATATGGATATACACCGCAACCAGGCAATGGTAATGGTGGCGGCGTAGTAACACCACCAGTAGATAACGGCGAAGTAACGCCTCCAGCAACACCAGGCGCAGAAGTAGAAGTAACACCTGCGATCGTAACAGAAAACAACGGCAACGTCACAGCAACGATTCCGCAGGCACTTCAAGCGCAAATCGTTAGTGCTGTTACCGTACAAACACCACGAGTAGCAATTACACTTCCTCAAGTTACTTCAGGAGGCGCAGCAACACTAGCCATTCCAGGAGGACTTGTTCAAGGAATTCTTGGTGTTACACAATCAGCTACGCTTACAGTCACAGGTCCTAGCGGTGCGAGCATCAATCTTCCTCTTGGTCAACTAGCCGGCGGCTTTGGCAGTGGTTTCGGCAGCGGAACCCTTAATCTAACAATGAAACCAGCGACCCTTTCTGAGCGCACAGGTCTATTGAGCCAGGTAACAAATAGACTTAATGGATTTGGAAGCGGAACAGGTTCAGCTTCATCTGAAACAAAAGCAGCAGCACTTGTAGGTGACGTGAAAATGCCGGCACCTGCGACGAACGTAAGCATTTCAGCAACAATCAGCGGCCAGACGGTGCCGGTGACAACATTCGGCGACATTTACATCGAGCGTGAATTCCCGTTAACAGGTGCGGTGGATACAAATCGTACAACAGGCGCGACGATCGCAGCGGATGGTACGGTGAAAGCTATTCCGACAACGTTTAAAACAGTTGAAGGTACACAATTTGCTGTCTTGAAAACATTATACAATTCAGCAGACACGTACACGGTACTTGAAACGAACCAAACATTCCCTGATATCGACGGCGGCAAAAACTGGGCAGAGAAGTACATCGAGTCTCTTTCTTCTAAGTTCATCATCTCTGGTACAACAGCGGGCACGTACAAGCCTGACCAGGACATGACGCGTTCACAGTTTGCGTTTCTGTTAAGCCGTGCACTTGGTCTTCCAGGTACAACAGCGTATGACGGACGTTTCTCTGATATAAAAGGCAACGAGTGGTTCAATGCGAACGGCGAATTTATGGCGGCTGTGCAATACGGCGTGATCGCTGGTAAAACAGACGGAACATTCGGTGCGGATGAAAAAGTAACGCGTGCGGAAGCAGCCGCAATGATCGGGCGCGCAATGGAGCTTGGCTTTATCGAATTTGATAAGTCACAGCTTGATACATCGAAAACACTTGCAGGCTTTAAAGATGCGAAAGAAATCGGTGCATCTACTCGTGCGGAAGTATTGAAAGTCGTTCAAGCGGGCATTATGTCAGGCACGAGCAATGGAGAATTCAACCCGAATGATTACACGAAACGTGATCAAATGGCGCGTATCCTTGCTGAGTTCTTGATGAAAGCAGACTTGATGCAGGACATTAAATAAGAATCAATAAGAAAAGCCTCTTCCGGTTCGGCCGGAGGAGGCTTTTTTTTGGCGCAATTATGGTCATTACGGCGCAATTCGGACTTATTTGCGCGTTAACGTCGAGAATTGCGCGCTATTTCTGGGAAATGCGCCGTAATCTTGGGAAATGCGCCCTAATCATGAGAATTGCGCCAACCCCTCATCATTCGCCAAAAATCGACAAAATGAGCTTAAAAAAAGAAGGCCAGTCCTTATTTCTTCAACCCGTTCAGCACAATTGCCACGATTTCCTTTGCCAGCTCGTCAGCGGTGTTTTTCCCGGTCCAGAGCTTGGCTACAGTGAGCTGGTCGATCATGCCGACGAGGCCGTTTGCGACGATGCTCATGTCGACGTTCTGGTGGAAATAGCCCGCTTCTACTTCTGACAGCAGATTATCCTCGATCTGAGCGGCCATCGCCGCTTTTGTGTCGGCCGCACTTGGAGAAAGGTAAAAGCCGATTTTCCCGAGGCTCGGATGCTCGGTGAAAAAGTGAAAGACGCCAATTAATCCGCCCGCAATCCGCTCTGGCAGTGCCTGCTCGTCAAGCCCTTCTTCCAGCCGGCTGTCGATCGTCAAACACGCAAGTTTTTTGCGGAACAATTCCTCAAGCTCCTGAAAGATCGCTTCCTTGCTTTTGAAATACAAGTAGAAGGTAGGCTGTGTGACATTTGCTTTTTTAACAATATTGCTAATCTTCGTTTCATAGTAGCCGTGCTCTGCAAATTCATCAGCTGCAATCCTTAGTAAAAGTGCGCGGCTCAGTTCGCCGTCGGACCCTTTTTTTCTCCCTCGTTGCGCCATGTTCTCTATCTCCCCTAACCGCTATGATCCAATCTTTTTGATTATATACTAAAATATCATACCTTGGGAACAGGATTATTATGAATTGGAATAATATACTACTCGCGAGAAATATAGTCACAGCCAAATGTGAGCCACTTTACGCCAGCTTAATAGATGCGATAAAAATAGATGTTTTATACATTATCAAAAAGGAGAAATACACCCTCATACTCGACGATAGGACCATTATAGGGACGCAGCGCCAATTTTTAGTCGAAATTTCTTCTTATTTTGGAATTATTGGCTGAAAATTTACCAAATTAACATTAAATTTGACAAATGGCTGTGCTATAATGACGAAGACTACTTTACGGCACAGGAGGAAAAGCATGGAAGAAACGATCAGCCTGAAGGAATTAGCGCAAACACTGAAAAAGAGGCTGAAACTGATTGTGCTTCTCACAATTGCAGCAGCGCTTATCAGTGGAATCATCAGTTACTTTGTTCTGACGCCTATCTATCAATCATCAACACAGCTTCTCGTCAATCAGGCGAAAACCGAACAGCAAATGTATAATCCGGCTGAAGTGCAAACCAACCTTCAGTTAATCAGTACATATAACGTCATTATGAAGTCACCGGCCATTTTAGAGAAAGTCGCTCAGAATCTGGCACTTGACCTCACACCGGAGCAGCTGTCGTCTAAGATTACTGTCGCCAGCGAGCAGGACTCTCAGGTCGTCAACATTGCCGTTCAGGATGAAAACCCGGGACTCGCAGCGGACATCGCCAATGAAACCGCCCGCGTCTTCCAGGAAGAAATCGTGACGATCATGAACGTCGATAACGTCAGCATTCTTGCACCGGCCGAACTCGGTGAAAACCCGTCTCCTGTAAAGCCGCAGCCGCTTCTGAACATCGCCATTGCGATTGTCGTCGGCTTGATGGCAGGCGTTGGACTGGCCTTCCTGCTTGAATACCTGGATAACACAATCAAGTCCGAGCAGGATATCGAAAAGCTGCTGGATCTGCCTGTATTAGGCGGCGTCACAACAATTGCAGCAGGCTCGAACCGCCCGGCTAAAAAAACACCCGTCCAAAAAAAAGCAGTAAGAGGTGAAACGCTTGGCTCTTAAGCGCAATAAGCAAAAAAACGTACCGGGCTCCACAAAGCGGAAGCTCATTACCAATACGGACCCGAAGTCGCCGATTTCCGAGCAGTACCGGACGATCCGGACGAACATCCTGTTTTCATCCGTTGATGAAACGCTGCACTCGATTCTCGTGACCTCCACCAGCCCAGGAGAAGGCAAGTCAACGACCATCTCCAACCTGGCTGTTGTGTTCGCCAATCAAGGTAAAAAGGTGCTGCTCGTCGACGCCGATCTGCGCAAGCCGACCATGCACTACACATTCGGCCTGCAAAACACCGTTGGGCTGACCAACGTGCTGACGAAGCAAACACTCCTTGAGGATGCGGTAGCGAAAACCGGTATTGAAAATCTGTCTGCTCTCTCAAGCGGTCCGATTCCGCCAAACCCGGCTGAGCTGCTAGGCTCGCTGTCTATGAAGGAATTCCTCGCTCATGCACAGGAGCAATTCGATTACGTACTGTTCGATACACCGCCTGTTCTCGCCGTAACGGATGCGCAGGTGCTGGCGAATCAGTGCGACGGGGTTGTGCTCGTTGTCGACAGCGGCAGAACCGAAATCGAAGGCGCCCAGAAAGCAAAGGAGCTGCTGCAGTCAGCGAAAGCCAAGCTGCTCGGTGTTGTCCTAAATAATCAAAAATTGAAGGATTCTGCCTATTACTACTATTACGGAAATGAGTGATTCTGTAAAAATAGTGTAAATCCTTCAAAATTTTTCACCAATACCCTACTTTTGTATGGTATACTACGTTTATCAAAATGGGGAAAGGGGTATAGCCGATGATTGACCTTCATTGTCACATTTTGCCGGGCATCGACGACGGCGCACAGGATTTAGCGCAAAGCCTTGAGATGGCTGCGGCAGCACAAGAAGAAGGGATTCACACAATCGTGGCGACCCCGCACCATAAAAACGGCACGTACGAAAATGAAAAATCAGCGATCCTCTATGATGTGGATGTCCTGAACAAACAGATCAAGAACATGGGCATCGACGTGGAGATCGTGCCCGGACAGGAAATCCGCCTGTACGGCGAGCTGCTTGAAGATTACGAGCAGGACCGTCTGGCCGTCATCCACCAGTCTGCCTACATGCTGGTGGAATTCCCGTCCAACACCATCCCCGCCTTTGCGGAGCAGGTGTTATTCGACATTCAGATGAAAGGCATCACGCCGATCATCGTGCATCCGGAGCGCAACGCAGCGATTGCCGAAGACCCGAACCGTCTGTACAAGCTCATTAAAAACGGCGCACTTTCACAAGTCACGGCGGCATCCGTTAACGGAAAATTCGGAAAAAAAGCGAAGGCTCTGTCGATGCAGCTGATCGAATCCAACCTGACCCACTTTATCGCCACGGACGCACACAACACCACTTCAAGAGGCTTCGGCTTAGCCGCCGCTTACAACGAAATCGATCCGGACTACGCGGACTACTTCCAAGAAAACGCAGAAGCCGTTTTAGCCGGGCAATATGTCCAGAAAGAAGCACCCATTCACATCACCCGAAAAAAAAGGTTTCTTGGACTTTTTTGATACTTGTGAGTAACCTGTGGATTTAACTCGTCCTTCATCTATTTTCATTGTTATTTAAGCGGAGCGCCCTCTGCTTTTCTATCTGTCTAGCTGCAGGCGTCATCGGCTCGAGGTCATAAGCTAATCACTTCTGGAGGCATAACCCGCCTCCGCCAGTGCTCATCTTATGCTTGTCGCCGATAAACGACGCCTTCCGCTTTTCTGATCGGTTATGTCTCGTATACCGTTATCATTTGAGGCACTCGGCCGTGCGGTGGTGTTCCGGGAAACGGGATGCTTAGACGCTTGTCGTCAGGCGCGCGGTGTGAGGACGGGTTAAATGCCCGGTTTTATTAAAAACTAGCTACAATGTGCATTAAATAATGAATGAAAACACATATATCCGCTGTGTGTTTCCATTCCTTATTTACTATCGAAAGGGGAGAATACATTGAAAAAAGTAAGAAAAGCCATTATACCAGCAGCGGGACTCGGGACACGTTTTCTCCCTGCGACTAAAGCATTACCAAAAGAAATGCTGCCGATCGTTGACAAGCCTACGATCCAATACATAGTAGAAGAAGCCATTGCATCCGGGATTGAAGATATCATCATTGTCACCGGGAAAGGAAAACGGGCAATTGAAGATCACTTTGACGGTTCACCGGAGCTTGAACGCAATCTGGCGAGCAAGGGAAAAGATGACCTGCTTGAGAAAGTCCGCCACTCTTCGAATCTCGCTGATATTCATTATATTCGTCAGAAAGAGCCGCAGGGACTTGGCCACGCTGTCTGGTGTGCACGGAAGTTCATTGGAGATGAGCCGTTTGCTGTCCTGTTAGGCGACGACATCGTTCAAAGCGACACGCCTTGCCTGCGCCAGCTTATTGACCAGTATGAACAAACTCAATCATCGATCATTGGTGTGCAGCAGGTGCCTGAGCACGAAGCATACCGTTATGGAATCGTAGACCCTTCTTCAAAGCAAGGTCTGCGCTACCAGGTGAATGAATTCGTAGAAAAACCTGCACGAGGCACACAGCCCTCCAACCTGGCAATCATGGGGCGCTATATCCTTCGGCCGGAAATCTTCATGTTCCTCGACAAGCAGCAAGCAGGAGCAGGCGGAGAAATTCAGCTGACCGACGCCATTCAAGCGTTAAATGAAATCCAGCGCGTATTCGCTTATGAATTTGAAGGCGACCGGTACGATGTTGGAGAAAAGCTTGGATTCGTTAAAACAACACTTGAATTTGCACTGCAGGATGACGATATAAACGAAGAGCTATTAACCTATTTGCTTGAAAAAGTAGAATCAGTGAAAGGCAGGGAGACGATTGGATAATTCGGAAACCTCAACATCCAAAGTTGAAGCCGGTGCCATCGCATATTCACAGGAGAATAAAAGCTATATCATGATGAAGCGTGCGATGGACGTAGCAGGTGCCGGACTTGGCATCCTGTTCCTCTCATTCGTTTTTCTGATGATCGCATTTCTCATTAAGCTGGAAGATCCAAAGGGACCTGTTTTCTTTAAACAGAAGCGGGTCGGAAAGGACGGAAAAGAATTTTATATGTATAAATTCCGTTCGATGGTGTTTAATGCAGAAGAATTGCTGGCGTCACTGCTGGCACAAAACGAAGTATCGGGCGCTATGTTTAAAATGAAAAACGACCCGCGTGTGACGAAGATCGGTCGGTTCATTCGAAGAACAAGCCTGGACGAGCTTCCGCAGCTTTGGAATGTGGTCAAGGGAGAGATGAGTTTAGTCGGTCCGCGTCCGCCGCTTCCGAGAGAAGTCGTCGAGTACACTGATTACGATAAGCAGCGCCTGACGGTCATACCGGGTTGTACAGGTCCCTGGCAAGTAAGCGGCCGAAATAGTGTCGGCTTTCATGAGATGGTTGAATTAGATATTGAATACATCCGCAAGCGCTGCATTCAATTGGATATCATTATTATTCTTAAAACCATTGCTGTTTTGTTCGGATCGAAAAACGCATTTTAATTTTAATAAAGTGAGGATGTATTCCTATGATGGATAAACAATCAACCATTTACATCGCTGGCCATCGTGGACTCGTTGGGTCAGCGATTTTAAAAAACCTAAAAGAGCAGGGCTATACAAACCTAGTATACAGAACGAGCAGCGAGCTTGATTTGCGTGATCCAAATCAGGTCGCTTCTTTTTTTGAGCAGGAAAAAATTGATTATGTCTTTTTAGCAGCAGCGAAAGTAGGAGGAATTGTAGCGAACAATGAATACCCGGCTGACTTTATCCGTGACAACCTGCTAATTCAAACGAATGTGATTGATTCCGCATATAAAAACGGTGTAAAAAAGCTGCTTTTCCTTGGCAGTACGTGCATCTATCCGAAGTTGGCACCACAGCCGCTGAAGGAAGAATACTTGCTGACGGGTGAATTGGAGCCGACAAATGAGCCATACGCCATCGCGAAAATCGCGGGCATTAAAATGTGTGAATCCTATAACCGCCAGTACGGCACAAAATACATTTCTGTTATGCCGACGAACTTATACGGACCGAACGACAATTTTGATTTACACACGTCTCACGTACTACCGGCCTTGATCCGGAAATTCCATGAAGCAAAAGAAACAAATGCCCCGATTGTTGAAGTGTGGGGAACAGGCACACCGAAACGGGAATTCTTGTATTCAGACGATTTGGCTGATGCATGTGTGTATTTAATGAATACATACGAAGGAAATGAAATGGTCAATATTGGAGTGGGAGAAGACATCTCCATTAAAGAAGTAGCTGAAACGATTAAAGACGTGGTTGGCTACGAAGGCAAGCTGCAGTTCGATACAAGCAAGCCGGACGGCACTCCGCGCAAACTAGTCGATGTCACCAAGTTGAATGGCCTCGGATGGAAAGCAAAAACACCATTAAACGAAGGACTTGTACAGGCATACAACTGGTTCCTGGAAAACGAAACAGCAAAATCAAAATAAAAACGATCAAGAGACAGTGGAGGATATGATGAAAAAAGCATTAATTACCGGTGTAACAGGGCAAGATGGCTCTTACCTTGCAGAATTTCTATTAGAAAAAGGCTACGAAGTACACGGCGTTATCCGCCGCAGCTCTTCTTATAACCAGGAACGATTAGAAGATATCATGTCTGCAGAAGAAGCAGAAGCGATTCAAAACAATGAAAACTTTCACCTTCATTATGGAGATGTTACAGATGCATTGAACGTGACCCGCTTAATCGGAGAAATCAAGCCGGACGAAATTTACAACCTGGCCGCACAGTCGCACGTTCGTGTTTCGTTTGACATGCCAGGCTACACACTCGATGTAGACGCAAAAGGCACCCTGAACATTCTAGAAGCTGTTCGTATTCTTGGCTTAACAGAAAAGACTCGCGTGTATCAGGCATCTACGTCTGAGCTGTTCGGCAAAGTACAGGAAGTACCACAATCCGAAACGACACCATTCTATCCACGCTCTCCATATGGTGTCGCCAAAATTTATGGCTTTTGGATTACGAAGAACTACCGTGAATCGTATAATATGTTCGCCGTAAACGGCATTCTTTTCAATCATGAATCCGAACGCCGCGGCGAAACATTCGTGACGCGAAAAATCACACTCGCCGCAGCACGCATTGCCCAGCAAAAGCAAGACAAACTGTACCTTGGCAACCTGGATTCACTCCGTGACTGGGGCTACGCAAAAGACTATGTTGAATGCATGTGGCTAATCCTGCAGCACGACAAGCCGGAAGACTTCGTCATCGCCACAGGAGAAATGCACTCTGTCCGTGAATTTGTCGAACTGGCATTTAAGCATGTTGACATCGAGATCGAGTGGCAGGGCGAAGGTGTAGAGGAGAAGGGAATTAACAAAGCAACAGGTGAAGTCATTGTTGAAGTAGATCCGAAATTCTTCCGTCCTGCAGAAGTCGAGCAGTTGTTAGGGAATCCAGAAAAATCAAAGACATTGCTCAACTGGAATCCGACGAAAACGTCATTTGAAGATTTAGTTAAAGTAATGGTAGAATCCGACACTGAAAAAGTGGGAAAAGAATTATTTAACAGAAAAATGTTTGATTAAAATGTTAATAAGGTGACTATTAAAATGAAGATTCTTATAAATTATTCAGATTCAAACTTTATTAAACAACAAAAAAAAAATTCTAAATCAGGTATGTCCATAGGGGGGTTTGATAAAGTAGTTGAATACGGCCCCGATAAAATGAGTGAAGAGTTTAAAAGAAAGCACGGGTCTTTTATTGAAAGTAATCCTCGTGGAGGAGGCTACTGGATCTGGAAGCCTTATATCATTTGGGATGCATTATGTAATCATGCACAAGATGGTGATTATGTGTTTTACTGCGATTCAGGGTCTTTATTTTTAAATACTATTGACCATGTAATAAACGAGATGGAACGAGCAGATAAAGATTTATTTGTGACAGAAGTACCTTTACTTGAATATCAATGGACGAAAGAAGAATGCTTTCAAGCTTTGGATTGTTACGAAGAAAAATATTTATATACTAATCAAATACAAGCTACATATATACTAATTAAAAAGAATAAAAAAACTCTTAAATTCATTTGGGATTACATAGAATTATGTAACCGGTATAGCCTGTTAAATGATGTGAAAAACGAAAAAAATAATAAATTTTTAATTTCTCATCGGCATGATCAGTCATTATTGAGTCTACTTTGTAAGTTAAGAGGTATAGAGGGATTTAGAGATATTTCTCAGTATGGGATTAGGCCATTTCAATATATTACAAAAGAGAGAGACTTCTGTATAAAAAATTATAAGAATTCTAATTATCCGCAGATAACATTGTCGTATCGGAAAGAAAAATGGTGGAAAGTTAGTTTAAAAGAGAAAATAAAAGATACCTTAGGTTTTGGAATTAGGATATGAAATGAAAGAAATTTTCAAAAATTATACTTTGAATTTAGGGTATCAATTCATAACACTAATAATTCCGTTCATTTCAATTCCATATTTATCGAGAGTATTAGGTCCTGGTAATATCGGAATAGAAGTGTATACTTTATCAATTACTAGTATATTTATTTCATTAGTCAACTCAGGTACTAACGTATATTCAACGAGACAAGTTGCTTTCATAAAAAATGATATTGAGAGACTAAAGAAGGAAGTTTATTGTATTTTTCTTTTAAGAATCCTGCTTTCAATAATATCTATGCTTTTATTTATTATAACGATCAATGAACTAGATTATAAAAACATATTCTTGATTCAGGCCGTTTTCCTTTTAGGAAGCACATTTTTAGATTGCACATGGTATTTTATAGGTAAAGAACAATTTAAAATAATAATCTTTAGAAACTTATTTATCAAAGTCATTGGTTTAGGATTGATCTTGATTTGTGTAAAAGATGAAAAGGATTTATGGATATATGTTTCTATAAACGCATTAACCATCGTTATACCAAATATTAGTTTACTTATCTTATTCTTTAAAGAAATTGGAATGCCCCAAAAAAAATATTTTAAAATTGAATATTTTAACATTCTTTTTCGGGGAATTTATCCATTCATGATCATAGGATTTGTTACTCAAGTGTATATGAATATTGATAAGATAATTTTAGAGAGTAAGCAATATATTTATGAACTTGGATTATACAGCCAATTTATTAAATCTTACAGTGTATTTCTAGCACCTATAACATCTCTTGGAACTATCCTCATGCCTCGATTATCAAACACCAGCGAGAAAAAGGAAATGATAGTCTATTATAGCTCAAATTTTATTTTTTTATTATGTATACCTATATTCTTTGGTTTGCTAGGTATATCAGAAGAATTTGTGCCTATATTTTATGGAATTGAATTTTTAAATTATGTTTTCCTTTTCGAATTTGGTTTGATTTTGATTATTACAGGTAGTTTTTCAAATATTATTGTCCAACAAATTATTTTTCCGAATAATTTGGAAAAAATTTATAATAAGGCTCTTTTAATAGCCACAATAATAAGGGTTTCGATATTGATTCTATTTGTGGACGAATTAAATGTATTTGCTGCTGTTCTTGGTTATATAATTAGTGAAATTTGTTTGCTAGCTTTTTGTGCCATCAAAGCAAAAGGTATAATTGGCTATGAGAACCTTTTTTTGAATGTGAATAAATACAAAATTATACTTTCTGGTTTTGCAATGTATTTGCTAATTAAATTTCTTGTGAATTCGTCTTTAATAGTTGAAATTATTTTAGGTATTTTAATTTATTTAGTATTTTTATTTATCTTTAAAGAAAAAATAATTTTTATATTACTAGATAAAATCAAATACTTTTTAAAGATAGTGTTTAAATGAATAATTTTTCCTAAAGTTGAATTATGGATAATGAGAAATGAGGTTATAAGTTTTTATGAATAAAATCCTGTTTTTCGACAAAACTAATAGTGGACATCACTATATTTACAATAAAGAAGCGATGAAGACCCTTATAGAAAAAAAAGGTATAGAAGTTCATTATTATTCTAAATTCAACGATGATTTACAGATTGATCAACTTGAGCAATTAAATGTTGTGAATAGGAACTTTAGAACTGAAGGTAGTCGAGGACTCCCTCTTATTATTGAACTTCTATATTTAAGAATGTACCTAAAGAAAAATAAAATAAATAAGCTCCATTTATTTTATTTAGATAGTGATTTGATTTATGCACCTGTATTTTGGGTTTTTTTTAAAGACATCGATATCACTGCAACAATGCATTGGTATCCTAATAAAAAAATTAAAGAGAAATTATTGAAAAATTTGATAGAATCAAGTGTTATTAAAAAAATTGTAGTCCATGGGAATTATACTAAACAAAAAGTTGAAAATTTAGTTAAAAGAAAAAATAGCGTTTTCTCAATTACTTACCCATATTTACACTCTAAAAAAGCTGAGGCAAGCACCTTAAAAAGAGTACAACACAAACTAGAAAATAAAGAGAAGCCTATATTTTTAGCGTTTGGTGGCCTTAGACGTGATAAAGGCATTGACATACTACTAGAGGCATTAAAAAAAGTTAAATTACCTTTTACTTTAATTATTGCTGGTGGTGAAAGTGATTTTAAAAAAGATGAAATTATTAAAATTGTTGAAGCGAACAAAATATCACATAAAGTCATTCTAGATATCCAGTTTATTGATGAAGAAGCGTTGGACGCTTATTTTACAATTGCTGATGTAGTGGTTCTTCCTTATCGAAAATATTTTTCAGGACAAAGCGGCCCACTAACTGAAGGTGCTAATCGATCTAAAGTTATATTAGGACCTTCAAGTGGAGAGGTAGGCTATACCATTGAAAAATATAATTTGGGCATTACTTTCATTTCTGAAAATGAAAATGATTTGCAAGAAAAGATAGAATTTTTAATATCGAATATAAATAATGTTAAAAACCAAACTTTTGAGGGTGCAGAAAATTATCAAAAAGAAATAGACATTAAGAATTTCAGTTATTCATATCAGAAATTCTTTCTAAATTCACAGTGGTAGATTTTTTAACATTCACAATGTTAGAAAATAAAAATTAACAATAATTATCTAGGTGGAATGAAAATGGAAAACCTAGCTCCAATTCTTTTATTTGTCTACAACCGTCCAGATACGACAAAAAAAACAATTGAAGCATTAATAAAAAATGAGTTGTCAAAAGAAAGTGAGCTTTATATTTTTTCAGATGCTGCAAAAGACACGTCTCAGAAAAAAAAAGTCGATGAAGTTAGAAAAATTATACATGATGTAAATGGATTCAAAAATGTGCACTTGAAAATCGAAGAAAAAAATAAAGGTCTTGCGAATTCTATAATAGATGGAGTGACAAAGGTAGCGGAAAACCAGGGAAAAGTGATTGTCTTAGAGGATGATTTAATTACATCACCTTGGTTTTTGAGATATATGAATGACACATTAAATTTATACGAGGATAATAGTAAGATATGGTCAATATCAGGGTATTCTCCTGCTATAAATTTCCCTGAAGATTATAACAATGATTTATATTTGACGGGTAGGGCGTGTTCATGGGGGTGGGCTACATGGAATTCACGATGGAAACTAATTGATTGGGATATTAGTAACTATAGTTCATTTAAAAAAGACAAGAAACAAAAAAAAGCTTTCAACCGACAAGGAAATGACATGTCATTTATGCTAAGGAATCAAATGAAAGGCTATATAGATTCATGGGCGATTCGATGGTGCTATAACCAATTTTTAAATAACTCTCTTACAATATATCCAAGATATTCCTATATAGAAAATATAGGTTTCAAAAATAGCAGCACTCAC
Organism: Domibacillus enclensis; assembly: GCF_900156125.1. GTDB lineage: Bacteria > Bacillota > Bacilli > Bacillales > Domibacillaceae > Domibacillus > Domibacillus enclensis. Next base: position 199,641 of record NZ_FTLX01000002.1, read on the forward strand.
GGTTCACTATCAAGAAATTTTGAAGTAACTTTAGCGAAAAGATACCCTATTGACTTGATTGTTGATGAAATGCAAAATCCTAGTATCATTAAAGAATTTTCAGCAAAATATAATTTAACATGGATTAACTATTTAGGTCAATTATCTAGAGAAATAGGTATTTACAAATTAGTTAAAAGTTTTGTTAAAAAAATTTCGTGAAAGTTTAATTAAAGGAAGTGGAATATGATCATATTTGTAAACGCTACTGCTGCTGACAAAGGCGGTTTAAAAACTATTGTAGATCAATTTTTGACATTCATAAAAAATAAGAACGATAGTAATACATATTATGTATTTGTTAGCACAGAGCAATATATAGATTTTAATTTCAAAGGAATTAAGGTTCTTAATGTAAATAAAAAAAGGTGGATTAAAAGAATAATATGGGACTCGTATGGATTAAAAAGATGGTCTGAAAGAAACGACATTATACCAGATAAAATAATTTCCCTACAAAATACTACTGTAAATTATAGTGAAAAAGTGGAGCAAATTGTTTACCTTCATACTCCTATACCTTTTGTTAATCATAAGTGGAAATTTTTCAAAAAAAATGAACTTAAGTTATGGCTTTATAAAAATATTTACCCTTATTTTATAACTTTTTATAAGAATCAAAATACCTTTTTTATAGTTCAAACCAATTGGTTAAAAAAAGCCCTAAACAAGAAATTGAACATTAATTTAGAGAATATAAAAGTTATTCGACCAAATGTTGAAATAGAAAAAAATATGGATGAAAAAATAATTAATTTTAAAAAAGGAAATAAAACAAAAGTTTTTTTTTATCCCGCTATGGATTATGTTTATAAAAATCACACAGTACTCTTAGAAGCATTGAAAATAATAGAAGATATTGATTGCGAATTGTATAGACAAATTAAAATAACATTCACGCTAGATGATAAAAGTGACGTATTTATTAAAGCTGAACGATTGGGGTTAACTCAAAAAATAAAATTTCTGGGTAATATACCTTTTTCTGAGGTTTTGAAAAACTATTCAAAAGCTGATGCTGTTTTATTTCCTAGTTATATTGAGACGTTTGGTTTGCCGTTAATTGAAGCCGCTAACTATAGCAAAAAAATTATATGTGCTGACGAGGAGTATTCTCGAGAAGTAATTGGTAAATATAAAGGGGCTTCATTTGTAAATTCTATGTCAGCAAATGAGTGGGCCAAAGAAATAATCCATTTTTGTAAAAGTGAAAACAATAATGAACTTTATAATTATGAATTTTCCAATCTATCTGATACATGGGAAGTGTTTTACAATCAAACGTTAAAATAAATGGTGTGAGTGTGGGCATCCGCAATTTTTGATTGGCTTTTAACACAAATATTTTCTTATAAATAGCTATATCTAAATAGTTATTTAAGAGTGAAGTGAGAATTGCAATGTGAAGTTTTTAGTTTTAGATAGTTAAAAAGCTTGAGTCCAATGAAAGACGTGAAATCTTTAAATTATTGAGTTTTGAGGAGTTTGTTTTAAATGAACATTCGTTCTAAACCGTTAACTATTCTTATGTTGTACTTATTGAGTGTTTCATATACTATAAGTTACTTTGATGTTGCATTTGAAAACCCAATGATATCTTCAGTGAAATGGATATTTTTGTTTCTAACTGTATGCTTATTCATTTTACTTTTAAGAATTAAAAAGCCTACTATCAATTACTCCTATGATAATTTAAGTATAATATCATTTATAATCGCTGTATCATTTCTTAATATTTTATTTTCTGTGGGTAAGCTAACTAGTATCGCAACTCTATCGGTTATAGTCCTCGCATTTGTTTTTTTTATGTTACTGTCTACTATTATTACTAGAGGAATATTAACTATCTTTGAAATTAATAAAATTATATATATTTCAATATTTGTGGTAATTTTATTTTCAACGATTATTTCTTTTCAGGAGTACCTTAACTTTATAAATGTTTTTACTGGAGATGGGCGTTATAGGGTGAAAGGGTTATTTAGACATCCGAATAGTATGGCAATGACTTGCTTTTTAGGCGCGATAGTATTATTTGAAAATTTAAGAAAAATGAGAGAGAAAAAATTAAAGATCCATTTCCTGAATTATTTCATCTTAATTTTTTTTGTGTTTAACATTCTCATTTCAGATTCTAAAACTGCTTTATTTACATTAATCGCATTTTTCTTGATATATCATTTAGTCAGTAGAATGAGAGAGAACTTGAGTTACTTTAAGGTAATACAACTCTATTTTATGTTTATATTATTTAGCATCAGTATTTATCAATTTTTTTCCTTAATTATTAACACTACGTTAGGAGATCAATCTAATAGTGTTAGCGTAAGGTTAGATAGTTGGATAATTGTATTTAGTAAACTTTTTGAGGATAAGGTAAGATTCTTCTTTGGCTATGGTTTAAGTGGCACTGGCGGTTATGTTAACGGTTCTCAACAAAATTTGGGGTTAGCGGTTGATAATGGATTTGTTACATTGTTTTATCAAACAGGAATTATAGGTTTAGCGTTAGTATTATTATTCTTGTTATTAATTTCTCTTCAAATTATTATGCGAGCCAATATAAACATGGAAAAGCAATATAGAGTTTTTACTTTTTCATGTATTTTAAGCTTACTTATGTATTCCATGTTCGAGAACTTGTTATTTAGCATGGGTAATTTCATAACTCTTTATCTTTGGTTTAGAATTTATAATTATACCTATCAAAAAAGAAAGTTGAGGTTTGGTTTGAATTCTTAAATGAATCTTATAGTCGAAATCTGTCGGTGGTCAATAATCTAATGATTGAAGCATAATTATATATTATTTGAATACGTAATTTATTTGATAAGTAATAGTTTCTAGGGCTAATTATTTGTTGATGTGAGAAAATACATTTTGGGTTATTGATATAATGATAGGAGGGTCTAATTATTAGAAGTATCGTTAATATAAAAATATACAAGCAAAGTGAGTATTCTAGAGGTCGATCTAATTTGGTTGTTTTGACTTGGTGGTTCCTACAAGGAACAATATTCAGATTTTCAATCCATAATATGTACAAGTGGCGTAACTTTCTATTACGCCTTTTTGGTGCGCAAATTGGTACGGGTGTTCAAATCCGATCATCTGCCAAATTCACCTATCCGTGGAAAGTGTCAATCGGTGATTATTCCTGGATCGGAGATGATGTGAAGTTCTATTCATTGGATCAGATTACAATCGGCAGCAATTGTGTAATCTCACAGGAGTCCTACTTATGTACAGGCAGCCATGATATTCAAGATCCTCACTTTGGCTTAATCACGAAGCCGATTGTAGTGAAAGATGGGGCATGGGTAGCGAGTGATGTCTTTGTGTATCCTGGTGTAACCATACATGAAATGGCAGTGATAGCTGCGAGGAGTACAGTGACGAAAGATATCCCAGCTAATGAAGTGCACGCAGGGTCTCCTGCGAAGTATGTGAAGAAGCGGTTTGGAGAAGAGGTATTGTATGAAGAATAAGAAAAAAAAGGTTGCATTTGTCATTAATTACTTTTATCCGGACCTTGCATCCACCGGCCAGCTTATGACGGAGCTATGCATGGATCTGCAGCATGACTTTGACCTGACGGTTATTGCTGCTCAGCCTGGGTATGCAGGGGAAGCACAACAAAAATCAAAACTATTTGAAACTGATTACTTGGAGAATATAAAAGTAGTGCGAATTCGTTTGCCAGAGGTGGATAAGACCTCGAAGGTAAGTCGTGCTACTTATATATTCTCTTATTTTGTGTTAGCGAATATTGCTTTATTAAAAGAGAAAAAGACCGATATTATTTATACGATATCTCAGCCACCCGTATTGGGTGGATTAATCGGAACGATTGGGAAATTCTTTAAACGTTCCAAGCATGTGTATAATATTCAAGATTTTAATCCAGAGCAGGCGCAGGCGGTTAGCTATACAAATAAGGAATTTATCTTTAAAACCGCAAAGTGGGTAGATAAGCTCAACTGTCGTTACGCAGACCATATTATCGTAGTGGGAAATGATATGGCTCAAACATTAAAGAATCGGTTTGCCCATCAACAAGTTCCTTCTCACTCGATCATTAATAACTGGACAGATGAAAAAGAAGTTGTACCTATTTCAAAAGAAGAGACGCAGATCAAGCAATTTTTAATTGATCAAGGGATAGATGACAAATTTATTGTTATGTATTCGGGGAATATCGGGCTTTATTACGACTTGGAAAATATCATTCATGTAACAAACCATTTTAAGGAGCACTCTGACATTGCCTTTGTTTTTATCGGAGAAGGCGCGGTGAAGAAGGAAATGGAGAAGTATGTGGTGGACAATGGAATCCCGAATGTTCATTTTCTTCCTTATCAGCCGAAGGAATTCATTAAATACTCTTTGAATGCAGCGGATGTTCATTTAGTCGTCAATCAGAAAGGGATTAAAGGTGTTTCAGTTCCAAGTAAAATTTACGGCGTAATGGCTGCGGGTAAACCGATCCTGGGGGTGCTTGAGCAAGAAAGTGAAGCGCAGATGTTGATAGACCGAAGCGGTGCAGGTATTGTCGTTGAACCGCAAAACTACGATGAAATTAAAGGATCTATTGAACTTTTTTATAAGATGACGAAGGAAGAACGGACAACGATGGGGCTTTCGGGAAGAAGGTATTTAGAAGAAAACTTAAAGCGAGAATTATCGATTGATAAATATAGAACGCTATTAAAAGAATTATAAGACTGGAGAGGGATAGAATGAACATTTCCGTTGTTGGTACTGGATATGTTGGATTGGTGACGGGAGTGGCACTTTCACACATTGGCCATACTGTGACATGTATTGATATTGATGAAATGAAGGTAGAAAAAATGCGCCAGGGCATATCACCAATTTTTGAACCGGGTCTGGAAGAATTAATGGTCGAAAATACGGAAGCCGGACGCTTGTTTTTTACAACAGATCATCTTAAAGGCTTCTCTAAAGCAGAGGTTGTGTATATTGCAGTCGGCACACCAGAAAAAGAAGATGGGTCTGCAAACTTAATGTACATTGAACAGGTTGTGAAGGACATTGCGGCACATGTAGATCATGACCTAATTGTTGTGGTGAAAAGTACGGTGCCGGTTGGAACAAACCATTATGTAAAAGAACTTCTGGATGACCAGGTTCGAGAAGGTGTCCGAATTGATGTTGTGTCTAATCCGGAATTCCTGCGGGAAGGCTCATCTGTTTACGATACATTCAACGGAGACCGTATTGTCATTGGCGCTGATCATTCGGAAGCAGCTGATGTAATTGAAGAAATCAATAAGCCATTTGGTGTGCCGGTTTTTAAAACGGATATTAAAAGTGCAGAAATGATTAAATATGCGTCCAATGCCTTTTTAGCAACGAAGATCAGTTTTATCAATGAGATTGCAAATATTTGCGGGAAGCTCGGGGCAGATGTGGAAAGCGTTGCGAATGGTATGGGTATGGATAAGAGAATCGGCTCCATGTTTCTAAATGCGGGAATTGGTTACGGTGGATCTTGTTTTCCGAAGGATACAAAAGCGTTAACGCAGATAGCAGCTAATATCGATCACGACTTTGAACTATTGAAGTCCGTTATTAAAGTAAATAACAATCAGCAGGCGTTTATGATGAATCAGGCAAAGGAAAGATTCGGTGAGCTGGCTGGTAAGCAAGCAGCAGTGCTTGGACTGGCGTTTAAGCCGAATACTGATGATATGCGTGAGGCCGCGTCCATTGTGTTATGTGAACAGCTATTAAATCAAGGGGTAGCTGTAAAAGCCTATGACCCCGTTGCGATGGACACCGCTCGTAAGGTGATTCCAGAGGATGTTCAATTTGTTTCGAGTCCTGAAGAAGCATTAAAAGAGGCGGATTTTGTTTTTATTGTAACGGAGTGGCAGGAAATTCAAGAAATTCCTTTAGCTTCGTACATTAAGTGGATGAAGACACCCGTGTTATTCGATGGCCGTAACTGTTACGCGCTTAAGGAAGTTCGAAAGCATTCGATTGAATATCACTCTATCGGGCGCCAGCCCGTTTTAAATTATGAAGCTGTAGGAAATGTAAAATAAGGAGGCGTCAGTATGAAACTTGTTTTATTATCTGGGGGCTCTGGCAAACGTCTATGGCCGCTTTCAAATGATACGCGTTCCAAGCAGTTCTTAAAGGTGCTTGAAGGGAATCATGGAGATAAGCAGTCGATGGTGCAGCGTGTATGGAGCCAGCTGGAAGAAGAAGGTCTGGCTGAGGCTTGTGTAATTGCGACATCGAAGCTGCAGCGGGATATGATTCATGCACAGGTGGGAGAAGAAACACCATTAATTATAGAACCAGAACGCCGCGATACGTTTCCGGCGATTGCGCTGGCTGCTTCTTATTTGCACTCTGTGGTTAAGATGGACGAGGAAGAAGCGGTGGCGATTTTGCCGGTTGATCCTTACGTGGAAAACGCATTTTTTAGCCGCGTGAGGGAGCTTGAGGGTGTACTGGATCGTTCGGGTGCAGATCTTGCATTGATTGGTGTGGCACCAACGTATCCGTCATCTAAATATGGTTATATTATTCCGGAAGAAGCAAAGCTTGGTGAAGAATTTTATAAAGTAAGCTGTTTTACGGAAAAGCCGAGTGAAGAAGAGGCGCAGCTTCTGATTGAGCAGAATGCGTTTTGGAATTGCGGTGTTTTTGCGTTTAAGCTCGGGTATGTGCTGGATATTTTAAGAGCCAAACAATGGCCTGTAGAGTATGAGGCGCTGCTTGCAATGTATGCGGAGCTTCCGAAAATCAGCTTTGATTATGAAGTAGTCGAGAAGGCTGCGCATATTGCAGTGCTCCCTCATGAAGGGTATTGGAAGGACCTTGGTACCTGGAATACCCTTACAGAAGAAATGGCAACAACTCAGATCGGTAAAGGTGTACTGAGTAAAGATTCGGTAAATACACATCTGGTCAACGAATTGGATATTCCGGTCACGGTGATTGGGACAACAGATATCGTTGTCGCAGCGAGCCCTGATGGAATTCTGGTAGCGGATAAAGCATCCAGTCCAAAGATCAAAGAGCTGATCAGTGCGTTTGACCATCCACCGATGTATGAAGAGCGTTTGTGGGGCTGGTCGCGCACACTGGATTATGCAAAGTATGAAGATGGCGAAGAAATGGTGACGAAGCGTATTTGCATTTTAAAAGGGAAGAATTCGACGTATCATTATCATAACTTGCGCGATGAAGTCTGGACCATTGTGCGCGGTGAAGGAGAGCTTGCGCTGGATGACTCACTTGTCCGTGTGAAGGCGGGCGATATTGTTCATCTTCCAGCAGGAAAGAAGCATGGTATTCGTGCGATTAAGGAATTAGAGTTTATTGAGGTGCAGACAGGATCAGGGATTAGCGATGAAGACTTTTTCCGTCTTTATTTTGAGTGGGGCGATGTGATTAAGCATATCAACCAGTCTGAGCCTAGAATCTTTACGTGAGAGGGAATGCGAGGCCCCTCTCACTTTCTTTTCTATATAGAAAGGAGATAAGAGTTTACAACTGAATGTGAATCATTGAACATGAAGGTGGTGGATTATGCGCAAGAAGAAGAAAAGGTGGTTGAGGGATTTACCAAGCATTATATACTTACCTCTTTTTGAATTTTCTAAAGTCTATATCATTGTTCTCTTATTAATTTTATTCGGAATGAATTCAGGGATCTCTCATGCGTTCCCTTCAATAGATCTTGACGCTTTTTCGGGGTTTATAAAAGAGGTTTTATCTCACCGTATCAAGTATGAAACATTCAGTGTCTTTTTAACGAATTATATCGTTTCCATGGCTGAAGTGGTTTTTCGTCTGCTGTTTATTGTTCTATATGCTGTATTTTTCAATTTCCTGATAGGTTTTTTCTTATTCTTGAATAAAGAAAGACTCTCAAAAATTGATGAAGGAGCGGTTTTGAGACTATTTTCAGATGAATTTTTTTTTATGGTTAGAATGATTATTGTTGGATACTGGTTTCAATTCATCCAAAATGAATCTGTACTTTGTTATTTGGTTTTAGTTTATTTAGGTATGACGGCTTTAATCTTCTTTATAAATTATAAACAAGAAGGATTTTCCTTTCTAATAAATCGTTCGACTTATTGGACTCGCTTGATTCATCTTCCTGTACTGCTCATAGGGGCTGTCCTCCTGACGATTTCGGATAACTGGTCGGTTGAATTATTTGGCCTTTTTTTGTTACTGGTATTTCTATTGCTTGAATTTATACTCATCCTATTTGTATTAGGAATGGCGGCCCTTCGCTTGACTTTAAAAAGTGCAGAAGAAGGAAAACAAGAAATTAGGATGAAATTTAAACATAATAATGAGTTGAGAAGGAAAAAACTTGCTTCATACATTCAATATCGGAATCGGACAAACGTAAGATTATCATTTTATCTTTTGATGATTCTGTTTTCCGGCTTATATATGTATGCCTTTTTTCTGGTTTATACAAATACAAGTGTAGAGAACTTTACGGCTTCTATTACGACCGTGCTCAATATTTTCACTTGGTTTATGGTGCTTCGTTTTTTTGCCCGGGCTTTTGAAATTGTAAAAGCGTTTATTGGGGATGTATTATCCAAAGAAACGAAGGAAACAAGCCTGGATGGAAAGGACCGGCTTTCATTGGCTATTCACAGCTTGCTGGAAATGGTTCTTCTTGTGACTGTAATCCGAATTGGTCACACTCTTACAATTGAATATATCCATCTTAAGCAAATGCTAGAGCCGGTGGGGGTTTTCACTATGGCACTTCAGCAGTTCTTTTCCAGTATTGCAGTGGCAGCGTTTAATATATCTTATTCAACAGGTGACCCTTTTCTGTTTGAAGTTGTCCATATTGTCCAGCTGATTGTCAGTTTATCATTGATTACGCTGTCTATTGCTTCTTACCTATCGTATAAAGAAAAAGAATGAGCAGCCACAGAAACGGCTTTGAAATAAAAATGAAGCAAAATAGATCATTCCCAATGCTTGTTCTTGTTAGAGAATGAAAAAAGCAGTAAGATTCTTTTATAAGAACGAATGAGGTGATATCCAATGTTATACGGTGAGCTTCTGTATAAGTGGATAAACCGTAAAATCAGTGTGCGCGAGATTTATGACTATGTAGGTGTAACGATTACGCAGAGAGAAGCGGAAGATATTATTTCAACGGAGCAGAACGATTCAGGCGACGAGGACTATTCATCTATGTAACCAGTTTTCAAATGCATGAGAAGCGAATCTGTTGATGATTCGCTTCTTTTTTTGTGTTATACGCGTGGTGAATCTGAGTACTTTGCTTTAGCGGTCGATTTACGAATGATCAGCTTTGGTGAGATAAAGACTTTTTTGCGCTTTTGAGCCGGGTTTTGTATAGCAGACACTAATAGCTTGACGGCTTCTTCACCAATAGAGTGTCCCTGCTGCTGGACACAGGATGGTGGTGTAGCAAAGAGATCGGCTTGTGCGTAATCGTCGAATAGGATTAAAGACAGGTCGTCCGGGATACGGAGACCGAGTTCTGATGCAGTCTCTATAATTTCAAGACGAGGCGAAACGGAAAAGATGGCGGACATCTCTGGATTTTTTTCGATAAAGTCCTGAACCTTCCGTTTGTTTTCTTCTCGTTGCTCTGGACTGTCCTCTGACCGGTATAAATCAAGAAGCTGCAGTTTATGGTCAATGGAAATTCCGGCGTCGGTGAGTGCTTTTTCGTACCCTTGAATCCGGTCTTCTATGCTGGTTGTTCCCAGGTGATGTGTGGATACCAGACCGATTTGACTGTGGCCCATCTTTAGTAAGTATTGAACGGCCTCATACGAGCCAAGAAAATTATCAGAGCACACACTGTTTGCTTCAATTCCACGAAAATACCGGTCGATTAAAACGAGTGGAAAATCCTGCAAAGTAAGCTTGAGCACTTCTTCATTGTATGTTTCTCCTTCAACCGGGTAAATGATGATCCCATCCACACCCATTTCCATCGCTCGTTTAACAATCTGCTGTTCGTTTTCCTGTGAATCATCTGTCTGAAATAAAAGCATTTGATAGCCTGCTTTTGAAAGCAACGATTGGATTCTTGCAAAGATCGCTGTTGTTAACTCACTGTTCAATACGGGCACAAGACAGGCGATTAACTTAAATTGCGGCTTTTTTTTAGCTGTTGCCGTCACTTCATAAATGGAAGGCTCTCCAAGTGTACTGGATGAGATAAAGGACCCTTTGCCTTGAATCCGATAAATCTGTCCTTCTTCTACTAAGCTGTCTAATGCTTTTTTAACTGTGATTCGGCTGACGCTGAATTTATCGGCCAGTTCGTTTTCAGAAGGAATCTTTTGATCAGCCTTCCATTCTTTTTCTTGAATAAAATCTAAAATGTACTGTTGCACCTGCTTATATAAGGGAGTACGGATCATGAAATGACCTCCTTCGATTAATGACTAGTTGTAATATAACAAATATACAACTTAAATATTATTTTGTAAATAATCTGATTTTTTGAAAATAAAGCGTTTACATTTTTGAAATTAGATGGTAATATTCGATGTATGACAAGTTGAACATACAAGTAGTAAGTTGTTTAGGTTGTATGTTCAATGGAAGCTTTTGCGTTCAAGATGGGAAAGAAAATCGAAAAGGGGAGATTTTTTTGAAAAAGTCAACGCGCAAGAAGTTAGGAATGGGGTTGTTGCTTCCTTTGACTCTGGTCGTGTCTGCCTGTGGGAGCAGTGAATCTGGATCTGGGGGAGAGACACAAACGGAAGATGGCAAAGAAGTGATTGAAATTGCATACCGGGATTTTGGCAGCGCGAATGTAGGCTTAAGAGAATGGATGGATGAGGTAAAGGCAGACTTCGAAGAGGAAAACCCGGATGCTCAAGTAGACTTCATGCCGATTCAGGCATCGGAAGGCGATTTCTTTGCGAAGCTGGCATTGATGGTAAAGTCCAGCGAAACAGCGCCGGATGTTGTGACAGAAGATACGTTTATGATCAATTCAGATGCGATGGCAGGCAACATTGCGCCGCTTGATGAGTATATAGAAGGCTGGGAAGACTGGTCGAATTTTAATGAAACGGTGAAGCAGGGCGTTACAGCTAGTGATGGCAGTGTATACGGCGTCCCGTACAGTACGGATACACGTGGATTATGGTATAACACTAATTTATTCGAGCAGGCAGGAATTCCTGTTCCTTGGGAGCCGAAGTCATGGGAAGAAGTAATGTCGGCAGCGGAGAAGATTAAAGCAGAGGTGCCGGAGGTTGTTCCTTTCTGGGCGAATTCCGGTAAAGCAACAGGAGAAGCAACGACAATGCAAACATTTGAGATGCTTTTGTATGGAACAGAGGATGAACTGTACGATCAGGAAAGCGAGAAGTGGATTGTCAAAAGTCAGGGCTTCCTTGATTCACTGGCCTTTATTGATGATATTTACCAAAATGACCTTGGGCCGGAACTGTCTCAAGTATTAACAGGGAAAGCCGGAGATATCGTTCAGACGGAGATGATGCCGAATGAGCAGGTCGGGATTGTATTAAATGGAAACTGGGTGCCGGGGGTTTGGCGTGAAGACGGTCCTGCACCTTGGCCTGAAGGGACAGACGTTTACAAGTTAGCGCCGATGCCTACACAAGAAGGGCAGGAGCCGGGCTCCACTTCTATGTCTGGCGGGTGGGCTCTCTCTATTCCGGAGCAGTCGGACAGCAAGGATCTGGCATGGGAATTCATCCAAATGGCGACGGATAAAGAGCACAGCAAAACGTATATCTTGAAGCAGGGTGATTTAACAACGAGAACCGACCTTGCTGAAGATCCGGAAATTGTTGATAAGCCGGGCAGTGTGGCGAAGGAGGCCACTGCGCTCATTGATAACACTCACTTCAGACCGAGTGTGGATCAGTATCCAGCTGTGTCAACGAAGATCCAGGCAGCTGTGGAATCCGTTGTAACCGGCAGTCAGTCCCCGGAAGAAGCGATGGAGCAGTATGCGAATGAAGTCACCCGCCTTGTAGGTGAAGACAAGGTGATGGAGAAGTAATGGCAGCGGGCTGCTTTGCTTCGGCAGAGCAGCTACATTCTGATCAAGAAAGGAGTATGTTATGAATGCACGTCTTCAGAATACAAAGTCTGCCGCTAAGATGAGCGGGGCTTCTTTTAATAAGAATCGGAACAATTCATCGCTGCGGGCCATCTTCTTTTTACTTCCTTCATGGATCTTGCTGTTAATTTTCTTTGTAGGTCCGATCTTATTAACTTTTTATTTCGCCTTTACGAATATGTCCTTAACGGGTGCGGCTGCTCAAAATGTCGAGTTTGTAGGCTTTCAGAATTTCACCTCCATGTTTGCGGATCCCAATTTCCGTTTAAGTGTCATGAAAACAATTGTCTTCCTCATTTTCTCTGCTGTTGTCGGACAGCAGGTGCTCGGTTTTATCATTGCGATTTTAATGAGGGAGCGGAATCGTGCCTTTAGGCGGGTGATTGGGATGATCGTGCTGGCCGGCTGGGTAACGCCTGAAATTGTCGTTGCGTTTACTTTTTTCGCTTTTCTTAACGATCAGGGAACGCTTAATTCAATTATTGGCATGATCGGCATTGAGCCGATTACATGGCTGTACACGTTCCCGATGGTGAGTGTGATCATTGCCAACGTATGGCATGGAACGGCTTTTTCAATGCTTGTGTTTCAATCGGCTCTTGATAATATTCCGAAATCAGTTGAAGAAGCAGCGGTTATTGACGGGGCTTCCCGGTGGCAGCGTCTTTGGAAGATTACGGTGCCAATGATTAAAGGGCAGATTGTGACAAACATGATTCTCGTTACTCTTCAAACATTAGGTGTGTTCACGCTCATTTATGCGCTGACTGGCGGAGGTCCTGGAATGGATACGCAGACACTTCCTATTTATATGTATAATCAGGCCTTTGTAAATTATCAGCTTGGCTATGGCACTGCTATTTCACTGGTTATGCTTCTTATCGGTGTAACAGCCAGCGTCCTTTATATTCGCGCATTGAAAGTGAAAATTTAAAAGGAGTTGGAATGAGGTGGAGATAAGAAAAAAGAAGTTCTCATCAGAGAAAGTAATCCCGTATATGATCTTAACGCTGATCGGAGTGTTGTTTCTTTTGCCGCTCTTGTGGGTCATTCTGGCATCAATCGATCCAAATGCAAAAGTATCGCTTCAGCTGCCGGAAAAAGCGTCGATGTCAAACTTTCAATCTGTTGTGTCTGATCCGGCGAACCAGCGTGCTTTTGTGATCGGACTGCTTTTGTCGGGAGGACAGGCGTTTTTAACCGTTATTGTAGCGGGGCTGGCGGCCTACCCGTTATCAAGGTATCAGCTGAAGTATAAAAAGCCGTTCATGTATACGGTACTGTTTATGACGGCACTTCCGATTACGGCTGTCATGGTGCCGGTTTACCAGCTGTTTATCATTTTAAAGCTTCAGGACTCCTTATGGGGGACGATGCTCTTTTTGTCAGCGGCTGCGCTCCCTTATGCGATTTGGATGATGAAGAATTATATGGACGCCGTTTCTGTTGAATTAGAAGAGTCCGCCTGGGTGGATGGTGCTTCTGTTTTTACCGGCTTGCGAAAGGTCGTAGCGCCGTTGATGCTACCGGGTCTGTTTACTGTAGCGATCTTTACCTTTACCGCGAGCTGGGGTAATTTTTTCGTTCCGTATATTTTGATTCAAAGTCCGGAAAAGCTGCCAGCGTCGGTGACTATTTATCAGTTTTTCGGTCAGTATGGAATGGTTGAGTACGGGAAATTAGCAGCATTTTCACTTATTTACACGATTCCGCCCGTTGTGCTGTATATCTTCAGCCAGCGCTTTATGTCTGAAGGGTTTAGCATGGGCGGCGCGTCGAAAGGATAATAGAGAGGGGACGATAGAATGTTTTGGACTGTTGAAAAGCTTGAAGCGCGAGTGAAGGAATTAGGAGAATACCGGTACCGGGAGCGGATTAAGATTCCTTCTTTTCATTTTTTGCTTGATGAAGAGGGCGAGATTGGGACACGCCCCCCGGAAAACGCTTCATGGGACTCGATTAAAACAGGAGAGTACTGGTCTGGATGGGATGTCTACGCCTGGCTGAAAGCAGCGGTGGATGTTCCGTCTGAATGGGCAGGGAAAGAAATTGTCGGTTTGTTTGACTTCGGGCGGACAGGAGAAGGAAATAATTCAGGGTTTGAATCTCTTCTTTATTTGAACGGTGCTCCTTTTCAAGGTGTGGATTCTAATCATACTGAAGTTTTCTTTCCTGATGGTACTGCTGGATCTCCACTTGAAGTTACTTTTCGCTTATGGTCGGGTCTTGAAGGCGGAGGCCGGCCTGTTATACAAGAGCATAAGATCAAACAGGCGGAACTGGCATGGATGGATCATACGGTAGATGATTTGTTTTTTACTGGAAAAGCCATTGTTGAAACCGTCAAAGGAATGGATGAAAACCGTCCAGAATATCATTTGCTGCTGAAGCTGCTGGACCGGTCTTTCCAGTTGATTGACTGGTCGAAACCAGGAACAGACACGTTTTATTCATCTGTGTACGAAGCACAGCGAGTTTTAAGAGACGGCTTGAATGAAATGGAGAAGCACCATCCTGTGACAGTCCGCTGCATCGGCCATACGCACATTGATGTTGCCTGGCTCTGGCGCCTGAAGCATACGAGAGAAAAAGCAGCCCGCTCATTTTCGACTGTGCTTCGATTGATGGAGAAGTACCCTGATTATGTCTTTTTGCAAACACAGCCGCAGCTTTATGAATACATTAAAACCGATTATCCGGAAATCTATGAGCAAATTAAAAAGCGTGTGGAAGAAGGCAGATGGGAAGCGGAAGGCGGGATGTGGCTTGAAGCGGATTGTAACGTGACGTCTGGCGAATCCCTTGTGCGCCAGCTGCTGATGGGAACCGCGTTTCTTCGGGATGAATTCGGAACAGAGTGCAAGTATTTATGGCTTCCAGATGTATTTGGCTACAGTTGGGCTCTTCCGCAAATTCTAAAGAAATCCGGCATTGAAACCTTTATGACCACAAAGATTAGCTGGAATCAGTATAATCGTATGCCGCATGACACGTTTAAGTGGAAGGGCATCGACGGAACGGAAATATTAACACACTTCATTACAACACCTGAGCCGAATCAGGATTGGTGGTTTTACACATACAATGGCCAGATTCGTCCAGACACGGTGCAGGGCATTTGGGATGGATACCGCGATAAGTCGTTTAATCAAGAGCTGCTGCTTTCATATGGCTATGGTGATGGCGGGGGCGGCGTTAATCGTGAAATGCTTGAAATGCGCAGACGCTTAGATGATATTCCAGGCTTGCCGAAAGTGAAAACAGGACGGGCAGATGAGTTTTTCGAAGAGCTTCATAAACGGGTCGATGAAACAGATCAGTATGTACATACGTGGGATGGAGAATTGTATCTTGAATACCACCGCGGTACGTACACGAGTCAGGCATATAATAAAAAAATGAATCGGACCCTGGAGCTGAAATACCGCGAGACGGAATGGCTGAACGTGATGGCCAGTGTGCTGAAAACAAACTGGAGCACCTATCCGCAACAGGCCATCCGTGACGGCTGGAAAATCATTTTGCGCAACCAGTTCCACGACATTATTCCCGGCTCGTCCATTCGTGAAGTGTATGAAGACAGCAAGCTGGAATACGAGCAGTCTGAGCAGCTAATGATTGATTCATGGGCAAATGGTGCTGGCGTTCTTGTGCATAATGAAAAGCCGGTTTATACCGTATTGAATTCTTCCCCGTGGAGCCGGACAGATGTTATTGAGATTGACGAAAAGCAAGCGGGCGTCTGGAAGGGGCCGGATGGGAATGTGCTGAAAGCGGTTCAAAAAGACGGCAAGTGGCTGGTAGAAGCAAAGAATATTCCCGCGATGGGCTATAGTGAAATCCAGTTCAGTGCAGAGGAATCGGCAAAAGAAGAGCAGGCAGTTTTCGATTTCAAATCCAATGAACTTCATACGCCTTTCTATCAGCTTAAATGGAATGATGCTGGACAGCTAGTTTCCATTTATGATAGTCAAGCGGAAAAGGAAGTGCTGGCTGAAGGCGAGAAGGGGAATGTTCTTCAAGTGTTTGAAGACAAGCCGCTCCGATTTGATGCCTGGGATATCGATTTATATTACCAGCAAAAGATGAAAGAAATCACAGATCTCGAATCAGTCGAACTAATAGAATCCAATGCTATTCGAAGTGTCGTCCGGTTTAAGTGGACATTTTTAGACTCCAGTCTTCAGCAGGATCTCATTGTTTATTCTCACAGCCGTCGGATTGATTTCGAGACTAAAGTGGACTGGCATGAACAAAACCAATTGCTGAAAGCAGCCTTTCCGGTGGATATTCGCACAACAGAAGCAACGTATGATATTCAATATGGCAATGTAAAGCGTCCGAACCACTGGAATACAAGCTGGGATTATGCCCGGTTTGAATCTGTCGGACATCAATGGGCGGATTTATCAGAAAGAGGATATGGCGTAAGCTTGTTGAATAATTGTAAGTATGGGTATGACATTAAAGGGAATGTAATGCGACTGTCCTTGTTGAAATCATCCGTGTACCCTGACTATGCTCAGGATCAAGGAGAGCATCTCTTTACGTATTCGCTTCTTCCGCATGAAGGCGACTGGGTAAAGGGTGAAACGGTTCAGGAAGCCTGGAAGCTGAATAATCCAATGAGCGCTATAGCGGGAAGCTCGGATCAAGCCTCTTTTTCCCTTTTCAGCTGCACGGCTGAACACGTAATGATCGATGCGGTGAAGAAAGCGGAAGATGGCGACAAGGTGATTCTTCGTGTCCATGAATTCTCAGGAAGCAGCCAAAAGGCCACGATAAACAGCGATCTGTCCATTACAGCGTGGCAGGAGTGCAACCTGCTTGAGAAGCCAGTGGCGGATCGAGTTGAAGGAAATCCGCTGTCGTTCGAATTACAGCCATATGAGATAAAAACATTTATTTTAGATATGACACAGGGGTAACCCCTGTGTCATTTTTCGAATCGGAGGGATGGATAAGATGTATGGAGCAATCGAAGCGGGCGGAACAAAATTTGTCTGTGCAGTTGGAAATGATCGAGGAGATATTATCGATGAGGCACAGTTTCCAACTACGGTTCCAGACGAAACGATGAAAGAAGTCATTTCTTTTTTTCAAAAGCATCATGTGAAGGCAATCGGAATTGGTTCATTTGGACCCATTGAAGTAAATAAAGATCATGCAGACTACGGGTCAATTACTTCAACACCGAAGCTTACGTGGGCGAATTATCCAATTGTCGATGTAATGAAAGAAATGTTCGATGTACCAATCGGCTTTAACACGGATGTGAACGCGGCTGCCCTTGGAGAGTCGTTCACTGGTGCTGCAAAAGGCCTGGACAGCTGCTTATATATAACGGTCGGTACAGGGATCGGAGCTGGTGCGGTTGTGAACGGCTCCCTTTTGCAGGGCTGGTCGCACCCGGAAATGGGTCATATTCTGGTCCGGCGACACCCGGAGGATCCATATGAAGGAACTTGTCCATATCACAAGGATTGTCTGGAAGGTCTTGCGGCAGGACCTGCAATCGAGCGGCGCTGGGAGAAGAAGGGTATTGAGCTTGCGGATAAGCAGGAAGTCTGGGAGATGGAAGCCTTCTATTTAGCACAGGCGATTATGCAGTATATGTTGATTCTATCACCGAAGCGAATTGTCATGGGTGGAGGGGTAATGAAGCAAAAGCAGCTGTTTCCGCTCGTTCGAAAGCAAGTGGCTACTCTTCTGAATGGATATATCTCGCTGCCAGAGCTTGAGACCTTTATTGTACCGCCGGGTCTTGGTGACCACGCTGGGATTACAGGCGCACTGATGCTGGCGAAAAACGAAGTAGAGAAATAGGTGGAATCGTTTTCTGTTGCGCTTTTTGTTATAATTATCCTAATGAGTCAAAATGAGTAGGTGTAAAGGATGAATGAAAGGCAAAAAGAGCTCCTGCAAATATTGCTTCAGGAATTGGAAGGTCCCTTTTTAGTAAATGCCCTGGCGGAAAAACTCGGCTGCTCAGAAAAAACGATCCGCAATGATCTAAAAACGATAACGGATTATTTGTCTGAGAACAGTACCGCTCTGCTAGTCAGAAAGCCGGGTTCAGGCGTCTATATTGAAACGGAGGAGGAAGAGCGTCGCAGGCTTTCTTCTTTGTTTTTTCACGTAGAAACAGTCTCAGAACAAGAGCGTTCGATGGAGATCGCCTATACGCTGCTAATGGCAAAAGAAGCCGTGACAATTCAATCAATGGCTGATCGTTACTATGTAAGCAGGACTCAGATTAAGCGGGATATAGACTGCATTAATGAGTGGCTTTCTTCATTTGGGCTGTCAATTGAATCAAGGCAGCGGGTCGGCTTTATACTGGAAGGGTCCGAACTGAAAAAACGGAGCGCCCTTGCACATTTGCCGCAACTGCTTGGGACAGGCGATCTGGGAGAGCACTCCATTACGAACTTATTTCCCGATTACGAAGTGAAAGCGGTCAAGAAGGCTCTTTCAGCGCTTGATGAATCATTTACAGATGATACGCTGGACCGTCTGCTCGTTCATATCCTTATTATGATGAGGCGGACCAAGCTGAAATGCCCGATTCAAGTGACAGAGCAGGAACGGGAAGCGGTGTTGGAGCGGACGGAATTCGAGCAGGCAAACAAGCTTCTGAGTGAGATAGGACCGTTATTTTTGTTGCGATTTCCAGACGATGAAGTGATTTATTTCGCGTGGCATTTAATGAGTGGGAAGCGGCGAAGATTGAGTGAGGAAAATAGTCTGGCGACAGCCAGTGTCATGTTGGAGCTGGTGAGTAAAATGAGCAGCTTAACTGGTGTGAATTTCCGTCAGGATGAAACGCTTCAAGAAGGTCTCTCTGTTCATTTGCAGTCCGTCATTCACCGCGTGTCGTATGGGCTTACGATGACCAATCCTCTTTTAACCGAGATCAAGCGCATGTACCCTCATTTATTTGGCTTAATTATTCTCGCTCTTGAGGAGATCAGGGAATCTTTTGGTCTTATGATTCCAGAAGAAGAATCGGCTTATTTGCTGCTGCATTTTCAAGCGGCACTGGAACGAAGACAGAGAATCGGCGATGAAAAGAAAAAAACAATTGTTGTTTGCCATATGGGCATTGGCATGTCACAGCTTCTCCGAACGCGCCTTGAGCAGCATATAAACCATTTAGATGTTGTGGATTGTATCGCGAAAGCAAATCTTGCGGACTATCTTCTATCGGAAAAAGTGGATTTGATCATATCGACAGTGGAGGTGGAGGCAGAGATTCCGGTTGTGGTCGTCTCGCCTTTGTTTGATGAACAAGACAAGGAAAAGGTGAGAGAAGTGGTAAAAGAAATTAATGAAGAAGGAGCACTTCCTTCAGGATCATCTGCTTTGCTTCATTTTATTAATGAACCATCCATTTTTCTGGGTGTGAAGCTTGATCACCGTTATGAAGTCATTGAAAAGCTGGCGAACGCTCTTTATAATCAGGGATTTGTTGAAAAAGAATATGCTCACTCTGCCTTGCTGCGTGAACGGATGTCCGGCACAGCGATTGGCTCGGGCATTGCGATTCCGCATGGGAATCCAAATGATATTAAGCGTTCGGGTATTGCAGTCGCTGTTTTGGACAAGCCAATTGATTGGGAAAATGAATGGGTATCAGTCGTTTTTCTGATGGCCGTTTCTGGTGAGAAGGACGGCGTGATGAAGCAGCTGTTTCAAGAGCTTTCGCTCATTAGTGAAAAGCCTTTTCTTGTGAAGCAGCTGGCTGAATCCGTAGACCAATCCTCGTTTTTAAAACGCTTGCATAAATAATCTGATTTTGCCGGAACGATCGGTAAAAAACAAAATTATTCATTAGTCCTTTGTCCTTTATAGTAAAAGCAAGAGGAAAAAAGGAGGAAGGCATAGTGAAGATTTTAGCGATTACTGCTTGTCCGAATGGGATCGCCCATACGTATATGGCGGCAGAAAACCTTCAAAAAGCGGCGGACCAGCTTGGCGTGGAGATGAAAGTAGAAACGCAGGGGTCAATCGGTGTTGAAAATGAATTTACCGAACAGGAAATAAGAGAAGCTGATGGCATTATCATTGCAGCGGATAAAACTGTCACAAAGGACCGGTTTGGTGGGAAACGTGTGCTTGTAACCGGGGTGCAGGATGGCATTCGACGGCCTGAAGCACTGATTCAGGAGATTCACAACGGAAGTGTGCCAGTGTATAAGCCGGAGGAACGATCCACGGCGGATATTAAGCGGGAACGGCAAAACAAAGAAAATCCAATCTACCGGCATTTAATGAATGGTGTATCTTATATGATTCCATTTATCGTCATTGGCGGGTTGTTGATTGCGATTGCGCTAACACTTGGCGGTGAAAAGACACCTGGTGGCATTGTCATTCCAGAAGGCTCCTTTTGGAAAGATATAGAAGCGATTGGCGGCGCATCTTTTACATTTATGGTGCCGATTTTAGCCGGTTTTATTGCGATGAGTATTGCGGATCGGCCAGGGCTAGCGCCGGGGATCGTCGGTGGGTATATTGCTGCGAACGGAAGCTTTTATGGAAGTGAAGCAGGTGCCGGATTTATCGGTGGTATTATTGCCGGCTTTTTAGCAGGTTACGTGGCACTGGCTATTAAGCGAGTGAAAGTCCCAAAAGCGCTTATGCCAATTATGCCGATTATTATTATTCCGATTTTGGCCTCACTCGTAGTCGGACTAATCTTAATTTATATTGTCGGCGCCCCGGTTGCGCAAGTGTTTATGTCTTTAACAGGATGGCTTGAAGGCATGCAAGGATCTAGCTCGATTTTGCTGGCGCTTATATTAGGAGCGATGATCTCCTTTGATATGGGCGGACCTGTCAACAAAGTTGCGTTTCTATTCGGATCAGCAATGATTGCGGAAGGAAATTATGAAATTATGGGACCAATTGCGGTCGCGATTTGTGTGCCGCCGATTGGCATGGGTGTAGCTACATTTTTAAATAAGCGCAAGTACCAGCCATCTGAACGGGAAGCTGGAAAAGCCTCTTTTACGATGGGTCTATTTGGGATCACAGAAGGTGCAATTCCATTCGCTGCACAAGATCCGCTTCGGGTGATCCCGAGCATTATGGCAGGGTCCATGACAGGAGCTGTAATTGCAATGGTAAGTGGTGTAGGTGACCGTGTAGCACATGGTGGTCCGATTGTAGCTGTTCTCGGAGCGGTTGATAACGTGTTGATGTTTTTTATCGCGGTTATTGTCGGTGTGTTTGTTACGGCGCTGCTTGTAAATCTAGTGAAAAAAGATGCTGAAGTTGAAGGCGATATTCCACCAGTGAAGCCAGCTGCACAAACCGAGATAACTATTCACAAGCTTACAGATATTACAAACGAACAGCTGATTGATGTGAATTTATCTGGGGATACACGTGATGAGGTCATAGATGAACTCATTGAAAAACTGCATCGCGAGGGTGCATTGACGTCAAAAGAAACGTTCAAGCAGACAATTTTAAACCGTGAAAATGAAAGTACCACCGGAATTGGTACTAATATTGCGATTCCGCACGGAAAGTCTAATGCTGTCATCAAGCCAGCTGTAGCCTTTGGGATTCAACAGAAGGGTGTAGACTGGAGCAGTTTTGACGGAACCGATGCAAAATTAGTGTTTATGATCGCCGTTCCAGAGCAGCGGGCTGGAAATGATCATTTGAAGATTTTGCAAATGTTGTCACGAAAGCTGATGGATGAATCATTCAGAGAGCAGCTTCTGGCTTCCAAGTCAAAGGAAGAAGCTTACCGCTTGCTTGATACCATTCATTAAAGAAATTAGGGACTCCAAAGCGTTCGTTTAGATGAACATTTGGAGAGCCCTCTTTCTTTTTTAATAACGTAAATGAATACTAAAGGAGACTTTTCAATATGAATCAGCCACTTTTTCTAAAACCTATTTTTCAAGAACGAATTTGGGGAGGCACTGCTCTTCGGGATCAATTCGATTATAATATTCCATCGGATCATACAGGGGAATGCTGGGCGATTTCTGCGCATCCAAATGGACCATCGGTGGTTGAAGATGGTCCGTTTTCCGGCAAAACAGTTGCAGAGCTCTGGGAGGAGCGCCGGGATTTATTTGGTGGCATGAAGGGAGAGGTCTTTCCGCTTTTAACCAAAATTTTGGATGCGAGTACAGACTTATCGGTACAGGTTCACCCAAATGATGAATATGCCCGCATAAATGAAAACGGGGAACTTGGTAAAACGGAATGCTGGTACATTATCGACTGTAAACAAGGTGCTGAAATGATTTACGGACATACAGCGCAGTCGAAAAAGGAGTTTGCTGACAAGGTGGAAAAGGGCGAATGGACGAGTTTGCTTCGCCGAGTACCTATTCAGCCAGGGGACTTCTTCTTTGTGCCAAGCGGAACTGTTCATGCGCTATGTGAAGGTACGCTTGTGCTTGAGACACAGCAAAGTTCGGATACGACCTACCGCGTGTACGACTATGACCGGATAGACGCAGAAGGCAACAAACGCGAGCTTCACATTGAAAAATCGATTGATGTCAGCACGATTCCGCATGTCGATGCACCAGTAGAAAGTATTTCTCGGGAAATGAACGGTGTTCGGATCACTCATTTCGTTGATTCTTCTTTTTTTTCAGTTGAAAAGTGGGAAGTAAGCGGAACAGCAGATTTTCAACAGAACAAGCCCTTTATGCTATTTAGCGTAATCGATGGAGAAGGAGTGCTGAAGAAAGAAGGAAAACATTCTCCAATCAAAAGGGGCGCTCACTTTATCCTTCCAAACGGATTTGATGAATTTTCGCTGGAAGGTCAGCTGACATTGATTGCTTCATGGAAGGAGTAAAGAATGGATATACGGAAAATTCATCATGCTGCGATTATTTGCTCAGATTATAAGCGCTCCAAACAGTTTTATACGGAAGTATTAAAGCTAGAAATTCTGTCCGAGACTTACCGGGCAGAGAGAGATTCTTATAAGCTGGACCTGCGGGTGGGGGACAGGGATCAAATTGAATTGTTTTCGTTTCCTAATGCACCAGCGCGGTCGAACTACCCAGAGGCCCAAGGGCTGCGTCACCTGGCGTTCGAGGTGTTGGATATTGAAGTGGCAGTCCAAGAACTTGAGGAACAAGGTGTCTTGGTGGAGCAAGTTCGAGTGGACGAAGGTACCGGACGGCGATTCACGTTCTTCAATGATCCAGACGGCCTTCTGCTAGAGCTGTACGAGCGGGCGTAATTTTCATTTTCTTTTCACTTTTGCAGTGTATACTGGCAGAATCATATGCTGGAAGGTGAGAAGAATGCATCATGATCATGAAGACCGTAATTTGATAAAAGGGCTCGGTCTTGGCGTTCTACTAAGTATTCCGTTATGGATTTCTTTCTTCGGCTGGGTCGGGATACTTAAACAAATGGTGTGAAAAAAATTTAATGTATAGTTGTTGGGTATGAGGGTATAATAAATAAAACGCTTTCATAACTGAGAGGGAGTTGATACCTCATGAACCAACTATACAATGAAAACGATTTGTTGACAGGCTTGCGATGGGGAATTGGCCTCAGTATACCGCTTTGGCTTTCTTTTTTTGGCTGGATTAAACTCTTTGTAGGAATTTTATAATCATGATAAATGGACTCAGTCTTAAATGGCTGGGTCTTTTTAAATTGATGTAATCGCAAATTGACTGAAAAGTGACCATGCATGATCGGAATATCCAGTGGATGACCGAATTCCGTATGCAGATAGCCGGAAAAGTGAGAATCCGGTCATCCTTCCCCGTATTCCGGTCCACCAGTTAGAAAATCCGGTCGATGATGAGAAATGCTGGAAGCTTTTCAGGGATTAAATTATTTATGCCCTCACGTTTTTTACGAAAAAAACATTCCACTATCGTTCTCCTTAATAGAATGAATCCTCGGTAACTTCTTCAATGCATTTCTCTCATCCATATAAAAGGACTAAAGGCTTGAAACTTTATGTGTTTTTATCTGTTTTTATGTGGCAATTATGTTGTTACTATGAAATAATATAATTTACATAATATAGAATTTGGCTGTGGAGATGTATAGTCAGAATGTTAAAGGCGGTTGTTGGGGAATGCGAATTAATCATAATATAGCATCACTTCATTCACAGAGAATCGTTTCGGCTCACCAGACGGACTTATCCAAAACGTTAGAGAAATTGTCGTCGGGGCTTCGAATTAACCGGGCGTCGGATGATGCAGCAGGATTAACCATCTCACAGAAGATGAGAGGCCAAATTAGAGGACTCAATCAAGCAGAGCGAAATATACTGGACGGCATTTCACTGGTGCAAACAGCAGAAAGCGGGCTTGGAGAGATTCACACGATGCTTCAGCGAATGAGGGAGCTGTCTGTTCAAGCGGCAACAGGTACATTAGCGGCAGAGGACAAGGAAGCCATTCAAGCCGAAGTCGACCAGTTAAAGCAAGGAATTGATTCAGTCGCTTATGAAACGGACTTCAATGGAACTCATCCGCTTACTTCCGTTTATACAGAAAAGGAAGCGGCAAATGGACAAAAAGCAAAAGTAGATGTGGTGTTTGTCATCGATACATCCGGCAGCATGGGGGGTGTTATTGATAATGTGAAAGCCAATTTGCAGCATTTTGCGAATGGACTGGGAGACGTTGACGCGCAATTTGGATTGGTTCAGTACAGTGATATAGGATACGAGGAGCCGATGAAGAAGTGGGCATTTACCAGTGATGTCGCGATGTTTGAAAGCAACCTTCAAGATCTAAGAGAAAATCACATGTACGGCGGTGGAGATGGACCTGAAACGGGTTTAGAGGGAATCATGGACCCGAGTACCGGGGCGATGTCATTTTCTTTTCGTGATCATGCAAAAAAGCATTTTGTGTTAATTACAGACGCACCTGTACATGAAAAGGGAGACGGTTCAGAACACGCAGGTCATTATTCTTATCAGGCAGATGAAGTAGCTACGACCTTAAATGCATCTGACGTTCAAGTTTCTGTGGTCAGTAGTATGATAGACAGTATTCAACGTGAACAGCTGAGCCAGCTTTCTAATGAAACGGGCGGGATGTATTTAGATATTTATAGTGACTTTGGAACAAGTTTGAATGAATTGGCGGAAAGTATTAAAGATGACGCATCGAGTGAAACGGAAATAGTGCAGCCGCCTATCACACTTCAAGTCGGAGCGAATGAGGCAGATGTTTTCCACATGGACTTAACAGACGCCAGAGCAGTCGCCTTGAATATCGAGGATTTGGACGTAGTGGAGGATGCAGTGGCAGCACTTGTTCAAATCGATCAAGCGATTCACATGGTTTCAAAGGAGCGGTCTAAGTACGGCGCTTATCAAAATGCGCTCGAGTACATCCTCACTAATGTCACAAATGCCAGTGTCAATGCGACAGCAGCAGAATCCCGTATTTCGGATGCAGATATGGCACTGGAGATGACAGAGTACACGAAAAGAAATATTCTTATCCAGTCCGGGCAAGCTATGCTCGCTCA
Organism: Domibacillus enclensis; assembly: GCF_900156125.1. Lineage (GTDB taxonomy): Bacteria > Bacillota > Bacilli > Bacillales > Domibacillaceae > Domibacillus > Domibacillus enclensis. The sequence continues at coordinate 225,295 of NZ_FTLX01000002.1, forward strand.
GTCAAATCAATTGCCGCAGGGGATTTTGCAGCTTTTGAAATAATATATTTTTTTTCTTCGTAAACGTTGCTGCATTGTGTTGTCCTTGATTCTGACTATAGTCAGAGATGAAGAAAAAATAAATGATGACAGTGTCAGCCCCTCGCCTCAAGTTAGGCAGGGGGCTGTTTAACGTTTCACGCTCATAGGAAGGTTGCACACTTTTCGGTGGAGTTGCACGGTTTCGCGGAAAGTTGCACGCTAGGACAGTGGGTTGCACAGTTTTCGGGAAAGTTGCACACCTGGGCAGAGAGTTGCACGCTTTTCGCTAAAGCTGCACGCTTGGGTAGTGAGTTGCACAGTTTCTCCAAAAGTTGCACGGTTTCCGTAAAACTTGCACAGTTGGGCGCTCTATTCGTGATTTCTATCTACAACCTTTTTGACGGCTTCATCTAATTTCTGTAAAGTTTAGGTGAGAGTAGAGGAGGAATGCGGGTGATTCAGTTTCAGGAGGTACGGAAGGCGTTTGGCAAGCAGGATGTGCTGCGCGGGGCTTCTCTTCACGTGGCGCCGGGTGAGTATGTGGCGATCATGGGGAAGTCGGGCTCGGGGAAGAGCACGCTGCTGAATATATTGGGTGCGATGGAGGATGCGGACGATGGGCGGTATCAGCTCGCCGGCCATTATGTACATAAAATGAGCGCGCGGAAACGGACGGCGCTTCGGAATGCGGAGATCGGGTTTGTGTTTCAGCAATTTCAGCTGATTCCGAATTTGTCGGTTTATCAAAATGTGAAGCTGCCGCTGACGTATGGGCGGAAGAAGCTGGGCGGCAAGCGGGGGCGTGTGCTGAAGGCGCTTGAGGATGTTGGCTTGCTTGAGAAAAAAGGACAGAAGCCGGGCCGCTTGTCGGGCGGCGAAAAGCAACGCGTCGCGATTGCGAGGGCGCTTGTGAATGAGCCATCGATGCTGCTGGCGGATGAGCCGACCGGCAGCCTGGATGAATCAACGACAGAAACGATTATGGCGCTGTTTGATGAGGTGCATGCGCGCGGCACCACGATTGTGATGATTACGCATGATCCGGAAGTGGCGGCGCGTGCGGAGCGGGTCGTGCATCTGCGAAATGGGGTGCTTGAATGAAGGTGATTCAAGCGTTTTGGCTGGCGATTCTCGGGCTTTGGGCGAACAAGTTCCGGGTGCTGTCGGCGATGATGGGTATTGTGATCGGTTTGTTTGCGGTGATGGTGCTGATTTCGATTGCGGTCGGAGCGAAGGACATGCTGATGCGGCAAATGGGCAACCTCGGCGCGGAGCAGATTTTGGTCATGCCGGGCCGCGTGCTCGATGATGCCAATGGACAAAAGGATTTATTGAGCGGGCTGACGAGTGTGCCGAGTACGCTGACGTATGAGGATGCCGAAGCGGTGCGGGCAGTGCCTGGTGTAGAGCGCGTTGTGCCGCAGCTGGAAACAGTGGCGAACATCGATTACGGTGACACGCGTGTGCAGGGCATGATCGTCGGCACAACGACCGGCTATGCGGAGGTGCAGCACGCCGCGGTGGCAGAAGGGTCCTTTTTTGCTGAAGAGGATCAAGGGAAAAATGTGGTGGTGCTCGGCCGCAATGTGCATGACGGACTGCTTGGCATCACGCAGCAGGATGGCGGCGGCGGAGAAGCTGCGCCTGGCGGAGAGGACAAGCCGTGGTGGCAAAAGTGGCTGTCCGGCTTGACGGCAGAAGCCAGTGAACCAATGCTTGTTGGCAAAACGATTATGATCGGTGAAACAGAATATAGTGTAGCCGGTGTGCTTGAGCCGAATGCGACACTCGGGTCGAGCACAGACAACACCGTTGTGATGCCGATTGAAACGGCGCTGGCTAACACGGACATGACGTATTTAAACAAAATGATCGTGGAAGCGGACAGTTTGGACGTGATCGATCAAGTGGACGGAGCGGTGTTCTCCGCCATTGCCGCCCAGCATTCTGAAATCGACTTCAGCGTCGTGAAGCAGGAGCAAATGCTCGGCGCAGTTGGGAAAGTAACGACGGTGCTGCAGGTAATGCTCGCCGGGATTACAGCGACTGCACTACTCATTAGCGGCATGGGCATTTTGAACGTCATGGTCATGTCCGTTCGTGAACGGACACGCGAAATCGGCATCCGTAAAGCACTCGGTGCGACGACGTTTGAGATTTTGCTTCAGTTTTTCTTTGAAACGCTGCTGCTTTGTCTTGTGGGCGGCGCGATCGGGATTGCTTGTGGATACGCGTTTATCGAATTGTGGAATGCGAATGTGACTATTTTTGCCCTATCGCTGCCAATGTGGGCGGTTCAGCTTGGGCTTGGCGTGACGGCTGTTATTGGTGGGATTTTTGGGGTTTATCCGGCGTTGAAAGCAGCGCGGATGAAGCCGAGTAAAGCGTTGCGGTTTGAGTAAAGGCTGCACGGTTTAGCGGTGGAGTTGCACAGTTTTCGAGAAAGTTGCACGCTTAGGCTGGGATTGCACAGTTTTCGTGGAAGTTGCACGCTTGGACTGAGGTTGCACAGTTTTCTGGAAAGTTGCACGCTTAGGCTGGGGTTGCACTGTTTTCGTGAAACTTGCACGTACAACGGATCAAAGTGAAGAGCCTGTTCAAGGAAATCGCTTGAACAGGCTCTTTCTGTTGGATTGGCCGCTTCTCATCAATTCCCCAGAAAAGGTTGAAATGTAAATTGGAATGATTTAGAATAACCTTATAAAGTTTGTTTAATGGAAAAACTAACATTCAGTTAAAAAATTCAATTTTGTTTGGTCTAAAGACATTAAGATGAGCTGGGAAATTCACAGCCTGTAATGAAAGCGCTTTATATAGTGGGTAAAAATCAAGGAGGGGTAACATGAGCAAGATTTTTAATGCTAGTAAGTTTTACAGTTTATTGGAATGGATTATGTGGCTCGCTTATTTGAACCTGCTTTGGATGGGGGGACTGGCAGCGGGGCTGTTTGTGCTCGGTTTGTTTCCGGCTACGGTTTCGATGTTTGCGGTGATCCGCGGGCTGCTGAAAAGAGATTCTTCTGAAAACAAGATCTTCCATACCTTTGTTTCGATGTATAAAAAGGAATTTGTAAAGTCCAATTTGATTGGCTTTATTGTTGCCGCTATGGGCTTAGTTCTTTATTTAGATTTTTTGTTTATCCAAAACATGTCGGGTGTTGTTTACTACATTCTGTTTACCGGATTGATTTTCATCAGCCTCGTGTATGTCATTTCGCTTTTGTACATTGTCCCCGTTTATGTTCATTATGATTTGAGCTTTTTTCAATATTTCAGACATGCGGTGTTGATTGGCATCGTCAGCCCGGTGATCACGCTTTTAATGCTGGCAGGTTTAGCTGGCTTGTATCTTCTTCTTGTCTCCATCCCTGGCCTGATTCCGTTTATTACGACAAGCTCGGTCGCTTTTATTCTGATGAGCAGTGCGTTGATCGTTTTTCACAGACTGGAACAAAAGCAGCGTATGGCGGTAAGCAATTAAATCCTGTTGATCCTAAATGGAATGGAGGGAGCCTGCAATGGCCTTCAAAGTGTTTTTAGTAGATGATGACCGGTACGTGCGAAAGGGCCTGATTAACCTCATTGACTGGGAAGCTTGTGGATTTGAAGTATGTGCGGAAGCAGACAACGGTGAAGATGCGCTGCTGTATATTCGGGATTGCCAGCCGGAATTGGTGATTACGGATATTAAGATGCCCGTGCTCGATGGCCTGGAGCTCATTAAGCATACGCTGGAGTTGAAAAACGCCACGTCTAATTTTGTCATTATTACGGGATACAGTGATTTTAAATATGCCCAAAAAGCGGTGAAGTACGGTGTGCACGATTTTATTTTAAAGCCAGTGGACAAAGACGAAATCGAGAAAACGCTGAAAAAGGTGGCGGAGGAACAAACGAAAAAGTTGCAGGTGAAGAGAAACAGAGAAAAGGCGCTCGCGGCGGCTGCGTTCAATGAGTTAATCACAGCGGAACCGAACAAAGAGCGCTTCAGTGAACATCTCATGAACATGGATGTGACCCGAACGAAGGGCTTTGTGTATGTCATCATTGAGGCGAATAATGACTTTGTTCATACAACGAACATGCGTGACGCGGTCAGCCATGTGATTAAAGAGGACAAGTCGGACTTCACTGTGCTGTTTCGCGAGCACGGCAGCAATCAGCTAGGGTTGCTGGTGAGCATGAAGGACGTTTCGGCGTATAAGAAAAGGATTTGCCACTTTTCCAATGACGTGAAACAGCATGCAGCGCGCCAGTTGAAAACGGACGTCGCTGTCTATATCGGGAAAATGGTTCAGGACGTATCGGAGATAAAAGCCTCTTACCAAACCGCTGTTAAAGCGCTTCAGTTCAAATATTTGGAGGAACCGGACGTGTCGATTGTGTTCGGGGATACGAAAAACGAAACGGTTCATTACACGGAGCTTGACCAGGCGCTGTATCAGACGCTACTTGAGCAAATTGAAGAGAACCGGACGGCAGACATACAGGAAACGGTGGAGACGATGTTCGAGCAATTTCAAACGAAAGCCTTTGCCAAGGATGCGGTGAAAACATCGATTAACCGGGTGATTCACGAAGTGGTCCGCACGGTTCAGTCAATGGATGGCGACGAGAAAAAACTCGAATCGTTGCAAAAAGTGCTGGATTGGGATCACATTCCCTGCTCGCTTCACGTGACAAAGGAGATGTTTTTGGCTTTTTTATTGGAGGCAGCGGCACTGCTCAGCCAGTTAAACCAGGAAAGCGGCACGGTCACTATGCGCAGAATTAAGCGGTACGTTGACACTCACTATCAGGAGGATCTAACGCTCAAGAAAATAGCCAATACCTTTTTCTTAAACCCTGTGTACATGGGCCAGCTGTTTAAAAAGACGTACGGCTTGTATTTTAAGGACTATGTGCTGCAGGTCCGGATCAATGAAGCAAAAAAGAAGCTGCGGCAAACAGACCTGCGTATTTTCCAGGTGGCGGAAAGTGTAGGCTTTTCGAATGCGGATTATTTTGTGACGAAGTTTGAAAAAGTGGCGGGCATGACACCGACTCAATACCGGAAAAACCGGTCCTCATGATGGAGACTATATGAAGCTGCCTTCGTTTAATAATATCGGATTGCGCAATAAGCTGTTAATTATTTATATTTGCGCGGTGTTTATTCCGATCACGCTGACGCATATCGTTTTTTACAACGTGACAACGAACAATGTGAAAACACAAAAAATGAGCGACCTGTCTCTTTCCGTTGAAAAGATATCCGATGATTTTTTAATGGCGATCAATGATGCGGTCGGCATTTCGTCTATGATGTATACCGATTACGAACTGTACACGCTGCTGGAAACGAAATACCGCTCCACGACCGAATTTATTCACGCTTATCATGATTATTACGACAATATCAGCAAGGAAGTGCCCCTTTACTCTCCCGTTCGCTCGCTTACCTTGTACACGGACAATGAAACGGTTTTATACGCAGGCGGTGTGAAGAAAATTGATTCATCTGTGAGGAGCGCTGATTGGTACGAAAGCACGGAGCTTATGCGGCATTCTTATCCGGTTTTAACCCGTCAGCGGGGCGAAACGGGGAAGCTGGATACGTTCAGCTTAATAAGGGAAATGGATCATTATCATACGATTAATTCGACGAAAAAGATCATGGAAATAAAGCTGGATCACGGGTTAATGCGCAACTTGTTTCACGACGTGACGTTTCAAGGCGATCTGTATTTGCTGAATGGGGAGGGGACGATTGAGTACACAACAAATGAACATATTGACTGGTCCGCAGGCCGTTTTCCGTATTCACCGGCTGACAACGACAGCGATCACATCGTTTTTGAAGAAACGTTTCATCTGCAATATTTAAACAACTGGAAAGTGGTGGGCGTGGCGCAGGAGCACGTACTGATGGAGGAAGTGGAAAGCTCGCGTAATTTCATTCTATACCTGGCGCTTATTAATCTGGTTTTTCCTTCTCTGTTTATCATTTATATGACAAGCTCGCTTCACACGCGGATCTTGCGGATTTTAAAGCATATGAGGGGTGTCGAGGATCAGCATTTTGAGCTGATCGAAGGGGCGCAGTACCGGGACGAAATTGGTGAACTGACGCAGGCCTTTAACCGAATGGCGTTTAAAATCAAAAAGCTGATCAAGGAAGTGTACGTAGCGGATATTCAAAAAAAGGATCTGGAGCTGAAACGAAAGCAAGCTCAGCTCAGCGCCCTGCAAAGTCAAATCAATCCCCATTTTTTATTTAATGTACTGGAAACGATTCGAATGAGGAGCATGTTGAAAAACGAAAATGAAACAGCGAAAATTATTCAAAATATTGCCAGCATGCTCAGGAAATCGTTTATTTGGGGAAAAGATTGGGTGAAGGTGGAGGAGGAGCTGTATTTAATTAACTGTTTCCTGGAAATCCAATATTACCGGTTTGATGATAAAATGCAGTATCAAATAGAGGCAGAGCCCGAAGCGCTACATTGTCTGATTCCGAATATGTCGCTCATTCCGTTTGTTGAAAATGCGAGCATCCACGGGATCGAGTCGATAAAAGGAAAAGGCTTGATCAAAATCGTCATTAAAAAAGTCCACGACCGCCTGCTGTGTGAAATAACGGATACAGGACGGGGGATGGATACGGCTGAGTATGAGCAACTGCTGCGGTCATTGGAGGAAGCGGAAGATATGGGCGAGCATGTTGGGATCAAAAACGTCTATTATCGCTTGAAGCTTCACTATGGAGACGATTTTGAGTTTAACATTACGAGCGAAAGCGGAGTGGGGACGAAGGTGAGTATTCTTTTTCCGTATAAAGAAAAGGAATAAGCGGCTGTTGAAAAAAGATTGTGTCAATGAAAAGCAGGTAACATAAAGCCACTGTGCTTGCGCCAATACGGTCGGGGTGGCTTCTGCAGGACTTCGCGTTCGGAGGGGCGGGCGGTGAGATCCACTTTTGGAGCACGACGCTCCAAAAGTGGATCTCACCTGACCCTCTGCTTTTTTAGAAAGTCAGACTGTTTCTCGCTCTAGAAAATTGACACGTTTGTTTTTCAACACGATGAAATGCCCCTGCATCCGGGGGCGTTTTTTCATGTCGGTTGATATAACAGCTATAGTTTACAAAGTAAAAACTATATTTTGTATGGTCATCAAAAAAAAGGATGTACGTTACAATGAAAGGGCTTTCAATATTGGGGTCATGCTACTAAACAAAATCAGGGGGGAGTCAAATTGTTGAAACGAAAAACGATATTCTTTGCTTTTGGTCTACTTGCCATGTTATGTTTCGTCGCTGCTTGTTCAAATGGTGAAAAAGGAGAAGGTGGGGAAGAGGGCGTATCCACCTACACGTTTTTTAATGCATCCTCTACCGGAAAAGATGTGAATACCGCTGAGACCAAAATCGGGAAAATGTTTGAGGAAGAAACAGGTGTGAACTTTGACATTGAACATATTGTCGGCGACAGCAATCAAAAAATCGGCACGATGATCGCCAGCGGAGAATACCCGGAGCTGCTGAACGCTCAAAATGCAACAAATGATGTAATTGATGCAGGCGGGTTTTTGCCGCTCAACGATTTGATCGAGGAACATGCACCGAATTTAAGAAAGCTATATGATCCAATATGGGAAAAGATGAAGCAGGAGGATGGAAACATTTATATTCTTCCGTCCGGCGTTTCAAACGGCTACATTAAGCCGCCGAACATTGGGCAGTCCGCGTTTTTCATTAGACGGGACGCATTAAAGGAGCAGGGCTATCCACAGCCTAAAACGATTGATGAATACTTCGACATTATTGAAAAATATGCAAAAGCGCACCCGACGATTAACGGGGCCGATACGATTCCATACACGATCCTGCAGTACGACTGGCATGTCGGCCAGCTGTTTGATCCACCAGCGTTTTTATCCGGTGAACAGGAAGGCATTATGGTCGACAACGAAACACTGGACGTATCGGTTCATCACAACCAGGATATAACGAAAAACTGGCTTCAAAAATTAAATGAATTAAACAGCAAGGGTTTATTGGACAAAGAGTCGTTCACACAAAACTATGACGAGTATTTAGCGAAAATATCTTCCGGGCGAGTGGTCGGATGGTTCGGACCGCAGTGGGAATCAGCGGCTGCTTTGGACACACTTGAGCAGGACGACGATCCATACAATGACTTCATGGGTTTCCCGATCGTGTTTGAAGAAGGGATTAAAGATCAGTACTTAAACCCGGAATCGTACGTAACGTCTCCTGGTACGGGGCTGACGGCAGGCACGGATGAAGAAGATCAAGTGAAAATCATCAAATTTTTGGATCACATAGCGAAGGTCGATTCTCAAAAGCTCATTACATGGGGAATCGAAGGGGAAACGTACGAGGTGAATGAAGAAGGCCGCTTTTACCGTACAGAAGAACAAATTGAGCAGGTGAGCAATAAAGAATTCGCAGATGAATTCGGATTTACCGCACTTGGCTGGTACTGGCCGATCATGAGCGGAACGTTTGATGACGGGAATTCGGTTGATCCAGAGGTGCAGCCGGAAGTCGCTCAGCTTTCTTATGATGAAGTCGATAAGGAATTTTTGGAAGCGTATAACATTGAAGTATTTACCGATTTGTTTACTGAGCCAGACCCGGCGCCATGGTTTCCGTTCTGGGATGCTGTCATCGAAACAGGGTCAGAAGCCCAGCTGTATGATCAGCAATCGCGTGACTTAATCAAGCAGTCTTATCCGGATATCATCCTGGCAGACCCGGCAAAATTTGACGCGCAATGGAATAGCTTCAAGCAGGAATTTGAAAAGCTTCCGTACAAAGCATACGAACAAGTTATTGAGGATTCCGTGAAAAAAGAAGCTTCGCTGATGGAGTAAGTAGTGCGAATGGGAGAAGGCTGAATGGTGTTTCAGCCTTCGATCTTTTCATCATCCGGTGGAAGTGTGCGGGGGATCACTGAAGAGGAGGTATTAATGCGCGGATGAAAACAAAAGCAAATGCAGTGACGTCTCAAGCGTTTCCTGAGAGCCAGACAGGAAGAGTCAAGTCATTTATTGCGACGTGTAAAAGCCAGAAAGCGTTGCTGTTAATGACGGTTCCGTTTGTGATCTGGGTTTTTGTTTTTAAATATTTGCCTGTGTGGGGATGGACGATGGCGTTTCAGGATTTTAAGCCGGCACGTTCTTTTTCAGAGCAGGAATGGGTAGGGTTTAAGCATTTTGCTTTTTTATTTACAGACGACCGCTTTTTGGGCGTGTTACGAAATACGCTGGCGCAAAGCCTGATTAATTTAGTTCTGGGCTTTGTTACAGCCATTGGGCTGGCGGTTTTGATCAACGAATTGACCAATGTGAAGTTTAAGCGAGTGGTTCAAACGATCAGCTACCTGCCCCACTTTCTTTCGTGGGTTGTTGCGGCGGCGCTGATTTCGTCCCTGTTGTCCATGGATGGCATCATCAATGAATTGTTGATCGGATTGAACATTATAGACGACAAAATTCTTTGGCTGGGGGTCGGTGAGTATTTTTGGGGCATCCTGGCGGCGTCTGATATATGGAAGAATGTCGGCTGGAACACCATTATTTATTTAGCCGCTATCTCTATGATTGATATGGAGCAGTATGAAGCGGCCAAAATTGACGGAGCTTCCCGGCTGCAGCGGATTAAGTACATTACAATACCCGGGATGAAGCCAGTCATTGTCGTTCTTTTGATTATGAACATGGGCTATATTATCGAAGCGGGTTTTGAAGCCCAATATTTGCTCGGAAATGGACAGAACATAGAGTATTCAGAGAACATCGATGTGTTTGTCATTAATTATGGTATTTCGATGTTTAACTTTTCTTTGGCCACAGCAGCGGGAATATTCAAAACTGTTATTAGCTTAATCTTCCTGATAGCAGCCAATTCATTCTCCAAGAAAATGGGTCAAGGCGGTTTATACTAGGAGGTGTGGTTGAAGTGATACTGGCGAAAAAAAGAAAGAAGAACTTAATGAGGACAAAGGAAGACGTCCTGTTTGATACGTTTAACGTTACCTTTATGATTTTATTAAGTATCGTCATGCTGTACCCTTTTTTGAATCAAATCGCTCTTTCGTTAAACGCTGCGACAGATTCTGTGAAAGGCGGCATTTACTTATGGCCCCGCGAGTTTACGTGGCGCAACTATGAGTATGTGTTCAGCCAGGCGTCGATTATGCAGGGCATCTTCGTTTCCGTCGCCAGAACGGTCATTGGCACGCTGATCAGCATCTTGTGTACAGCGATGGTCGCGTATGCGATTGCGCAGGAAAAGTTTGTTTTTAAGCGCTCGGTGACGATCATTTTTATAATGACCATGTATTTTAATGGCGGCTTAATTCCAACGTATCTCTTAATGAGAGACTTGCAGCTGATCGGGACATTTTGGGTGTATATTATACCGGGGATCATCAGTGCCTTTAATTTGATTATTATGCGTTCGTTTATCGAAGGCATTCCGAAAAGCATTTTTGAACAAGCGCGCATTGACGGTGCCGGAGACTTCAGGGTTTTCTTTCAAATTGTTTTGCCGCTGTCCTTGCCGGTACTGGCTACGGTGTCGTTGTTTGTTGCAGTCGGTCAATGGAATCAATGGTTTGATGTGTTTTTATACAACTCCAGCAATGAAAGTCTCACGACACTGCAATACGAGTTAATGAAGGTGCTTCAGAATACGGCCACGTCCAATGGAGACTGGAACTCTGCTCAGGCAAGCGGGGAGCATGCCGCCAATACGGTGACGCCGAAATCCATTCAAGCGACCATGACCATTGTGGCCAGTCTGCCAATCATCTGTATTTATCCTTTCCTGCAAAAGTATTTTGTCAAAGGGATGACTCTCGGCGCGGTCAAATAGGGAGCATTGATTGTCCGTTTATCAAGATAAAACAAAAGGAGCGAATAAGATGACGAAGCAAGGAATTCAGCAAAACATCCCTTCCTTATCAGATGTGTATAAGAAGCATTTTCGTATTGGCGCTGCGGTGAATCCGATGACACTGCATGATCAAGAAGCGTTTATTTTAAAGCACTTTAACAGCTTAACAGCGGAAAATGTAATGAAGTTTGAACGGCTGCAGCCGGAAGAAGGGCATTTTACCTTTACGCATGCGGATGAGCTGATCGCTATTGCTCAGCAGAATAACAAGCAGGTCAGAGGCCATACGCTCGTTTGGCATAATCAAACGCCCGATTGGGTTTTTCAGCAAAGCAATGGAGAAGAAGCGGATAGACAGCTTTTGTTGGAACGCATGAAACAGCATATCTTTACTGTGATGGAGAGATACAAAGGGAAGATTGGCAGCTGGGATGTGGTGAATGAAGCCGTCTCGGACAGCGGAACCGATTTATTGAGAGAATCGAAGTGGAGAAGCATAATAGGAGACGATTTCATTGATAAAGCGTTTGAATACGCGCATATGGCCGATCCGGACGCGCGGTTATTTTACAACGATTACAACGAGTCCCATCCTGAAAAAAGAGAAAAGATTTATTCAGTAGCGAAAGGATTAGTGGAAAGAGGCATTCCGATTCACGGCATCGGCTTGCAGGCTCACTGGAATTTAAGCGAGCCTTCTCTTGACCACATCAAGCAAGCAATCGAGCGTTATGCATCGTTAGGCTTAAAACTCCACATTACCGAAATGGACGTATCCGCTTTTTCATTTGAAGACAAACGAGCTGATTTAACCGCGCCAACAGAAGAGATGACGGACAAGCTGACAGAGCGCTACAGAAGCTTTTTTGACCTGATGACCGAGTACGCAGCCGTCATTGACTCCGTAACATTCTGGGGAGTAGCGGATAATTACACATGGCTCGACGACTTCCCTGTAAAAGGGAGAAAAAACTGGCCGCTGCTGTTTGACGAACACCTTCAGCCGAAGCCGTCCTTTTGGGAGGTTGTGGATGTAGCAAGAAAAGAACGAGTCGAAAAATAAATCCGTGCGCCGCTCTTGATTATTCATCTTTTCAACGTGAGGATGACGACTATGAGAAATTACAGGCTTTTCCTCCTGCTCGCCTTCGTATGGATCACAGCGAGCGGGTGCAGCCAGGAAGACGACAAAGTAAACATCCTCTTTTTTTCAGAGCTGTCCGCTGACGCAGAGCGCGACATCCGTTCCGTCATTCCTGAAGAAGCAGAAACCGTTCAATTGGCGTTTTACCCGTTTCATCACGAGAAATTAATGGTTGAATTAGCGGGGAAAACCGGGGACCTCTTTTTAGTGCCTCAGGAAGAGGTAGCGAATCTGATTGACCCTGTCGCGTTCACAAAATTAACGGACGTGGCTGCGGATGACTCGTCGGTGGATGCCTTCAAAAGAGAAGATCCGGATACAGGCAATGTCCACGTTTACGCCATTCCGATTTCTGCAGGTACAGAGAAACCACTGGCAGCCTTTATACCAAACTATTCCGAGGACAAAGAAAAAGCGTTAGCTATTCTGAAAGCGTTAGCCAACTAAACGACGGCCGGATTACTGGGAACAACGGCCGGATAGTCGAAAATAATGGCTGGATTACTGGAGACAACGGCCGGATTATCGATTATCCAGCCGTTAGTCATCAAAATACAGCCGTCAGGACACCGCATTCGATGCATTTCTGACCAATAAAAGCTAAGCCGAATGACTGCGATTTTCGCAGGATTGTTCGGTTTTTTTTGCTGTTTGCTCCCTCTTGTCATCCAGCTTCTTATATACAGCTCTGCGAAGGCATATTTTACATGTGATGAAAAAAGACGGTATAATTTGGGAGAGTAAGCCGATGAGGAGAGGAGCCGGACATAGATGAAAACACGAATCACCTACAGTGAAAAAGGAACCGCCCGTTACAATGAAGACCGGGTGGGATCATACCGGAATGTGGCCTGGGTCATTGACGGGGCGACACCGCTGTTTCAGGAAACGTATTTGTCGGAGGACAATGATGTTGTGTGGCTGGTGGAGACGCTGCACAAGTGGCTGCCACATTTTATTCGCGATGAGGAGTCGCTTGAAGAAATTTTGTCCCGGACACTTGCGCACGTTGAGCAGGAGGCGCTTGGGCTGTATCCGGGGCTTCGTAATGTCGCTGCTTATGCGCTCCCGACGTTCACGGTGGCGATGGTTCGGCTTTCGGGCGGGCGGCTTGAGTATTATGTGCTCGGCGATGCGGGTGTGCTGGCCGCACTGCCGGACGGGGTTTTGTGGATGACCGATGACCGGCTGGAGATGATGAGCCAGCGCGTTCGGAAAGAAGCTGTGGCGGACAAGCCGGTGCTGCTCCAGGCAATTCGCCAAAAGCTGAATACGGAAGAGGGCTACTGGATCGGATCGATTGACGGAGCCGGTATTCCGCACGGGTATGCGGGGGAAATGAAGGTAGAGCCCGGGACGCGTGTAATGTGTGTCAGTGACGGGTATTCCCGGCTGTTTGAGCTGTTCGGCTGGGTCGAAGCGGAGCAACTCAAGCTGGATGACGCATCGGTCAAGGCTACGGTGGCGAAGGTGAGAGAGATCGAGATGGCGGATGCAGAGGGCGTCCGGTTCCCACGGGCGAAGTGCCACGATGATTTGTCGGTTGTGCTGGTGGAGAGTGAGTGAAAAAGAGAAACGGAGGATTTGAGATGAAAAAACAACGGTTTGGCTTAATTGGGTCAGGATGGCGGGCGGAGTTTTACATACGGATTGCGAAGCTTTTGCCGGAGCAGCTGGAGTTGACGGGGGTGGTGATTCGTGACTCGGACAAAGGAGCGGCCTTTGCGAAAAAATTCAGTGTGCCGGTTGTGCAGACGCTGGATGAGCTGTTGGAAGACCGACCGGATTTTGTTGTGCTGTCGATCAACCGGGATTTTGTAACCGATTACTTGGTGAGATTGTTTGAACGGAAGGTGCCGGTGCTGTGTGAAACGCCGCCCGGGAAAACGGTGGCGGATCTTGAGGAGCTGTGGGAAAGCAGCCAGGCGAGTGGGGCGAATATTCAAGTGGCGGAGCAGTATTTTCTCCAGCCGCTGTATGCCGCATGGCTTCAAGTGATGGAAGAAGGCAGGCTTGGCGAGGTGGAAAATATGTCGATTTCGGCGTTGCACGGGTACCATGCCGTGAGCATGATCCGCAAGATGTTGAACGTGCCGTATGAGCGATGTGTGATACAAGGCAAGCGCTTTTCATTTCGGGTGACGGAAACAGCGGATCGCGGCGGCTTTGTGGTGGACGGCGAGGTGATGACACGTGACCGCGACCGGCTGACGTTTGAATTTGAAAACGGAAAAACGGCCTTTTTTGATTTTTCCGGGGTGCAGTATCATTCTTACATCCGGACGCGCCAGCTGAATGTGCAGGGAACGCGCGGTGAGATTGATGACTTGACGGTTCGTTATCTCGCAGAAGACGGGACGCCGGTGACACAGGAGCTGCAGCGGATCGATCTCGGTGTGTACAACAATCAGGAGTGGGCGCATCAGGGCATTATGCTGGGTGAGCGGTATGTGTACAAAAGCCCGTTTCCGACAGGCAGGCTGAACGATGACGAGATTGCGATTGCCGATTGCCTCGTTCGCATGGGTCATTACGTGCAAACGGGCGAGTCGTTTTACTCCTTGCGTGAAGCGCTGCAGGATACGTACGTGTCGATTAAAATGGAAGAAGCGCTGAGCCGGCCGAATGAGGAAATAATCGTGGATCGGATGATTTGGGCGGAATGATTGCTGATAAAGCTCCCTTTAGTCTTCTATTAAAGGGAGTTTCTTTCGTTGCACAGGAGATTCTGCCGTATGTGAAAGGGGATAAAAATAGTGAAAATTAACGAGGCATATGGCTTCCGTTTTTCGCAGACGTTAAATCAGTCGTTTCATGAGCTTTTTGCCGTAGGGCATCAGCGGGTTATGCAGGCTGAGGAATATAAGTGGGACGGAATGAAGCGGGGGGACGGACCGCTGCTGCTTTTTCAGTATACGTTGTCTGGCAAGGGGCGTTTTTGGTTTGGTGGAGAGTCGCATGACATGACGGCTGGACGGGCGTTTCTGGCGGAAATACCGAGTGAGCATTTGTACGAGCTGCCGGATGAAAGCGAAGAATGGGAGTTTGTTTTTATTTTGTTTCGCCCGCAAAATCTGTCGGTGGAATGGAACGGACTCGTGGAGCGGATGGGCCGTGTGGTGGAGCTGCCTCCTGAAAGCGCGCCGGTTGTTTTGCTGCAGACGATGATTCATTTAGCGCGGAAGGATCACATTCAGGATGGCTTTAAAGGCTCTTATTTGGTGTATCAATTTATGATGGAATTATACAGGTATAACGAAGTGGCGAAAAAGAATCGGCTGTTGTGGGACGACAAGGTTCAGCAGGCTGTTGCTTATATGGAGGACCAGTTCATGACCATTCAAAGCCTTGATGAAATCGCGGCAGCTGTCGGATTGTCCAAGTATTATTTTTCACGCCTTTTTTTGAAGACGACAGGCTCTACACCGATTGAGTATTTATCCAAAATCCGGATTCGCACCTCGATTACGCTTCTGTCGGAAACGGACAGAACCATTGACGACATTGCCCAGGCGGTCGGCTATGCCAATGGAAGTTATTTCATTAAAGTATTTCGCCAGTGGGTGGGGGATTCGCCCGGTGAATTCCGCAGATCGAAAAGCACCATAGCCTTTAACCATTTTACGTTTGATTAACAATAAGAGAGCAATATATTACATGAATGGGCAATAAGCTGTCGTATACGAGCCGTTTAATATGCTTTATGATAAGAACCAATCATAAGAAAGAGAGCAATAGAGCACTGTTTTTTCTTTAGATGAAAATGTATGCGCTATCAATTTTGGGGATGTACTTATTACTGATTGGGGGAAAAAATAATGTCATTTAAGCTAGCATTTATTGGTGCAGGGAGCATTGGCTTTACGCGGGCGCTGCTGCGGGATGTGTTGTCAGTTCCGGAATTTAAAGAGGTAGAAGTGGCGTTTACGGATATTGATGAGCGGAATTTGGAGATGGTGACGGCTCTTTGCCAGCGGGATGTGGATGAAAACGGGCTTCGTATTCGGATTCAATCGACTACAAATCGTCGGGAGGCGCTCGCCGGGGCGAAATATATTTTTAATGTTGTGCGGATCGGTGGATTGGAAGCGTTTCAGCAGGATATTGACATTCCACTGAAGTACGGAGTGGATCAGTGTGTCGGGGATACACTCAGTGCCGGGGGAATTATGTATGGACAGCGTGGAATTGCGGAGATGCTGCGCATTTGCCAGGACATTCGGGAAGTGGCACAGGCGGATTGTCTGCTGCTGAATTACGCGAATCCGATGGCGATGCTGACGTGGGCGTGCAATCAATACGGCGGTGTGAAAACAGTCGGGCTGTGTCACGGAGTTCAGGGCGGCCATAAGCAAATCGCAGAGGTGCTCGGGCTCCAAAAGAAGGAAGTGGATATCGTCTGTGCGGGCATCAACCACCAGACGTGGTACATTCGTGTACAGCACGACGGGGAAGACATGACAGGGAAATTGCTGGAAGCGTTTGAGCAGCATCCCGAGTACAGCCAAACAGAAAAAGTACGCATCGATATGCTGCGCCGCTTTGGCTATTACAGTACGGAATCGAACGGTCATTTAAGCGAATACGTCCCGTGGTACCGGAAGCGGCCTGAGGAAATTAAGGAGTGGATTGATCTCGGTTCGTGGATCAATGGTGAAACGGGAGGGTATTTGCGCGTCTGTACAGAAGGCCGCGACTGGTTTAAAGAAGATTTCCCAAACTGGATGAAAGAGCCGGCGATGGTGTATGGACCGGATGAGCGTGGACAGGAGCACGGATCTTACATTATAGAAGGATTGGAAACCGGCCGAGTGTACAGAGGGCATTTTAATGTCGTGAACAACGGGGTAATTTCGAATTTGCCGGATGATGCTGTAATTGAAGCGCCAGGATATGTGGACCGGAATGGCATCAGCATCCCGGTCGTTGGCGAATTGCCGCTCGGCTGTGCGGCCGTGTGCAACGTGAGCATTTCCGTCCAAAGGCTGTCGGTGGAAGCGGCGGTTCATGGGGATGATCAGCTGCTGCGCCAGGCGATGATGATGGACCCGCTCGTTGGGGCGGTGTGCAATCCGATCGAAATTTGGCAAATGGTCGACGAGCTGCTTGTGGCACAGGCGAAATGGCTGCCGCAGTATGAGGAAGCGATCGAGAAGGCCCGCCACACACGGGCAACGACGGAACAGCGCGTAAGCACAAAAGCGTCCAGCGGCGCGGCACGTCTTCAAGTAAAAGATATCGAGGAACTCAAGCAAAACCGGGAAGAAGCACGGAAAAACGCGAGTGAAGCGGATAAAGCGCAGGAGCGTCCAGCTGGGCGGTGAGCAGCTCCCAGCTATTTTTTGTAAAAAGATATTTCTTCATCCTTTGCAATTCAGTTCTTTAGTGGTAGTATAAAAGTTGTGTTTTACCTAAATTGGCAAACTTCTTGAAAAAGAGGGACGCAAAGCCACGAGTCTAAGGCTGCAAAGCTATGATCGTCGGGTTGCAAATAAACAATAGATCAACGTCTGTTTATTTCACCCCCGCCGTCTGTGGATTGCGGGGCTTTTGCTGTTTGCCGGATACTACAACTAGAAATGGAGAATGAAGAGATGTCAAACGCAAAATACAGCATTAAGGTGAATCGGATCAAGAAGGTAGTGGAAATGATGGTCGGTGAATCGTTTACCGATGAAGATGTGAAAAACTTCGTCAACGATTACTTGAAGAACATGTCTTCCATTGATACGAGCGCGTATACGTTAGAAGTCGACTGCACGACGATGAAGGTCGTTGAGGCGAAGATGGCGCCGAAATTAGAGGCTTCTTTTAACATGTACAAAGAGTCAGGATTCAATAAGGTCATTTTTCAAATCAGCAAAAACACGGTATTGAAAATGCAGCTGAACCGCATTGCCAGAGGCGCGGGTCTGACAAATTCGGAAGTAGTGGAAGTTGCTTGAGCAGCGGAAAGAAGCCGATGATTCAGATTAAAGCGGTTGATCTTTATCATCCGGAGCAGTCAAAAGACAATGCCTTTTATGTCGACCACTTTCAAAAGCAAGGAAAGGACATTGGGCGTTTTTTGGAGCAGATGGGGCGGAAAAGCCGTTATATTATTGACAACGATCACGAAAACGGCCTGACGATGGGGATTGAAGCATCGAAGCGGGTGCTTCAAAAAGCCGGTGTGAACGGACAAGACATCGATATGATTGTGTTTTCTACACAGGTGCCTGAAACCACGTTTCCATCGAATGCGCTTTTTTTACACGATGCGATTGGGGCACCGAGCCACGCCATGGTGATGGATTCAAACGCAAACTGCGCGGGCATGACACTGGCGGTGGAGCAGGCTGTTCGGACGATGCAGGCGAATCCAGCCATTGGCAGAGCGTTGATTGTTGGTTCAGACTACAACTCGTTAATTGCGAATCCGGCTGAAGCAATTACCTACGCCAATTACGGAGACGCGGCCGCCGCTGTTTTGCTGGAGGCGACAGAAGGAGAAACCGGCTTTATCGATGCACACTATTTCACCGATTCGGTCAACCGGGATAAAATTATGTATCCGGAAAAAGGGTTGTCGCATGCTGTCCGCGGTCAGTCAGACAGCGCATATATTCAATGGCTGCCGTTTGACGGCCATATCGCCATGCCGCCTACATACGAGCTGATTGAGACGCTGTTAACGAGAAATAATCTGACCAGCCGCGACATCAAAGCGTTTTGTTTGTCACAGTTTTCGCTCGGGAACATCGTGAAGATCCAAGATCACTTTCAGCTTCAGGACGATCAAATTGTGTACGTTGGCGACCGGTTCGGCTACACCGGCACGAGCAGCCCGTTTATTGCGCTGCATGAGGGAGTCGAATCGGGCCGAATCCAGCGCGGCGATCACGTTTTGTTCTGGACCATTGGTGCCGGGTATCAGCTGGCGGCGATGCTTTTTACGTATTGACTACAGGTAATGGCAAGCAAGATGAACAGGGAGCGAATCGGCTTCCTGTTTTTTTGTGATCAGAAATAGATTTCATCGAACAACAGCCTTTTATTTTATGGGTATAAATGTATTTTGGTAATCATTTTGGTGGATTATCCATTAGGATGGTTATTATACAGTGTTTTTAATTATCTTACTATTCTGAAATAGTTAAAAATAATATAGTAAAGATTTATTTATTATGATTTAATTAGGATAAAAGACGGATAGAGAGGAATTGAGATATGAATCGAAAGTTATCGAGGGGGTTCTCCCTTGCTGCTTCTTTAGCACTTGTTTTGTCCTTGGTGCCATCTGCTTCTGCATCGACGACACCAGCGGTTGAGTATGTGGTTGGGGAGCCAGCTGTTGCAGTGGCGCCGGATGCTGCTTTTTCAAGTGGAAAAACGTATACCGGAAGCCACGTATCCTTTAGCATCGGGAATGCAGATGCGGGTGATACGTTGTCTATGGCTAGTGATGAGCAGGCGAGTATAGAGGCAGACAAGATCTCGGTTGTAGGGTCCAAAGTATATATCGGAACTGGCACGGAAGCGGTTCAAATTGGTTCAGTGAACGACACGCAAAATGGACAGACCGGCAAAAGTCTGGTCATTGATTTTGCTTCTCCCTTAGCGAATGGGAGCTTTGAAGAAAGTACGGCTGGTACGGATCAAGTACCGGGCTGGACGGTGAATAAGAATGCTGTCCTTCTAGGGGATTTAGCAGTGAAAACGCAGGGGAGGCCGGTCATTAGCTCGGGTAGTTTGGCTCCTTTTACGGTGACCGGACAGGACTATAGTTTTCAATCTGATAAAGCTTATCGGACTGGATCACAGGCGTATGAAGCAATGGAAGGGTCACTAAATTCGACATACACAACGTTTAATTCAGCTATAGAAAAAAATGGAACGTCTAATGTGTTGCGTCTTTGGTTCTCTGGAAGGCTTGATTCTGTCAATCCAGTAAATGGAACAGGTCAGATGGTATACCAGTCTGCTTTCGGACCAGAGGCGTGGAGTGATTCGTTTACAGCGAAGCAGGGAGATCAAATTTCCCTGGACTGGCGAGCAGCGAATGGCGGAGATGACTACGAAGTATATGGATTCTTATATAATGTGGAAACGGAAAAGTATACAGAGATTTTATACGGACGTGGAAGAACGCAAAACTGGAAGACATCTTCAGGTGAAGTGCCGGAAGATGGAACGTATAAATTCCGCTTTGTCGCAGGGTCATATGATGCCACCGGCGGAAAAGCGCTTGGTGCCTCTCTCTACCTTGATAACATCCGAGTCATTTCGGGCCAGCATGAAGCAACGGATGCCATTATTCAGCAGGTCATTCAGAAGGTGACGTTTGAAAACAATCGGGCAGGTGCTGGCGGCACACGAACACTAACGATTAACGCGGTTGCTTCTGATCAAACAGCATCCAGCTCAACGGTTGCACTGAATGTATATGACCTGTATAAAGTCCTTTATGATGGGAATGGCGCCACGAGTGGAACGGCGCCATCTGATGCAGGAAAGTATCAAACGGCTCAAAAAGCATCGGTTCTGGCCAATAGTGATTTAACAAAAAACGGCCATGCTTTTACCGGCTGGAATACGGTGGCTGACGGAAGCGGAACAGCTTATAAGGAAGACGATGAAATGCTGATCAGCAGCAAACACGTCACACTTTATGCCCAGTGGAAGCGCAATGAGTACAATGTATATTTTGATGCGGCAGGCGGCACATCGGTCGAGTATCAAACGGTGCTGTATGAGGATCAAGCTGTGAAGCCTCAAAACCCGGAAAAAACAGGCTATACGTTTAGCGGCTGGTTTGAAGATAGTACGTTAACCGATGAGTGGAACTTCGTGTCGGATTCCGTGATGGACGAGACTACACTTTATGCGAAATGGACCGCAAACCCGCAGACGATTCAGTTTGACACAGACGGCGGCTCGGCCGTTTCAGATTTAACAGTGGATTATGACGCGAAAATTACTCAGCCGGATGCTCCGACAAAAGCGGGCCATACGTTTAAAGGATGGCAGTTTGAAGGCTCGGCATGGGATTTTGACAAGGGCGTTGTAAAAGGGGATATGACCCTGACAGCGAAGTGGGAAATTAACGAATACACACTTTCCTTTAACTCAAATGAAGGCTCGGCTGTTGAGAACCAGAACGTTATTTACAATGAAAAGGGCGCAAAGCCAGCTGTTCCAGAGAAAACGGGCTACACATTCAGCGGCTGGTTCACGGAGCAGTCGTTTGAAAACAAGTGGAACTTTGAAGAAATGGCGGTTGTGAAAGACACGACGCTTTATGCTAAATGGGAAGCCATTCCGTACGAAGTCACGTTTGAATCCAGCGGTGGTTCGTCCGTAGAGTCAGCGACTGTTTTGTACGATCAGCTGATCACAGCGCCGGCTGCACCGGAACGGACAGGTTACACATTTGCCGGTTGGCACAAAGGTGAAGCAGCATGGAATTTTGATCAGGATCTGATGACCGGCGATGTGACGCTTCATGCGAAATGGACCGCAAACTCGCAGACGATTCAGTTTGACACAGACGGCGGCTCGGCTGTTTCAGATTTAACAGTGGATTATGACGAGAAAATTACTCAGCCGGCTGATCCGACAAAAGTGGGCCATACGTTTAAAGGATGGCTATTTGAAGGCTCAGTGTGGGATTTTGAGGGGAATATTGTAAAAGGACATATGACGTTAATGGCTGACTGGCAGATCAACAGCTATTCGCTCGAATTTGAGCCGAACGGCGGATCTGAAGAAGCGGCTCAAACTGTTGTCTACAATACTCATGCCGCGAAGCCGACCGATCCTGTGAAAACGGGCTATACGTTTGGTGGTTGGTTTACGGATGAAGAGTGGGAAAATGAATGGTCATTTGAGGAAAATGTAATGACAGAGGATACCGTGTTGAAGGCGAAGTGGACCATCAATTCGTATGTGGTGACTTTCCATGCAAACCGGGGTTCTGATGTCGAACCGGCGACCGTTGTTTATCAAGAAAAAGCAGAGAAGCCGTCGAATCCGACGCGTCCGGGCTATTCGTTTGTCGGCTGGTATACAGATGAGCAGCTTCGCTCGGCATATGATTTTGAGGCACCTGTCACAGCAGATACTTCCTTGTACGCACGTTGGTCTTCGAATGCCGTGCCGCTTCCGCCATCGGAGGACATTGTGGTAGATATCATTTCGGACGGCAAGCCGCTTGTGCAGACGCCGGTAAAACGAACAACAAACCCGGATGGAAAAATAACAGACAGTGTGACGTTTACCGCTGAAAAAGCGTCAGAATTTGTCCAAAAACAAGGGGAACGGGCAGGAATAGCTCGAATTGTTATTCCGGATTCAGAAGATAAAGTAGCAGAAACAACAGTGAACGTACCGTCAGCGGCTCTCGACACATTAAAAACGGCAGGCTCCAGTCTGGAGATGGATACGGTAAATGCACGTATTTTAGTGCCATCGGCTTCCATTGCCGCATTTGATCAAAATCTGTATTTCCGTGTTGTCCCGGTAAAAGAAGAAGCGGCGCAGCAGGAAATTGAAGAGCGGGCCAGGCAGGATGAAGCAACTGGAGGAGCGGTCGTGTCTGTTTTAGGCCGCCCTATGACGATTGAAACGAATATGCAGAATCGGCCGGTCACACTGACACTTCCGCTTCCTGTTGAAGCAACAGAGGAAGAGCTGGAAAACTTATCCGTGTTTATCGAGCACAGCAATGGAACGAAGGAAGTTGTGAGCGGAACCGTCGTAGAATGGAAAAATGGCCAAAAAGCGATTCAATTCAGCGTCAATCACTTTTCGACATTTACGATTCTTTCAATGGAAGCAGCAATGCAAGAAGGCACACACGAAGCCTATATTCATGGCTTTAAAGATGGAACCTTCCGTCCTGATGAAACGGTTACCCGTGCTCAGATCGCGGCAATGATCGTCCGCAATCTGGAGATGACGTATAACGGCAAAATATCGTATACCGATACGAAGCAGTCCTTTGCTGTCAAAGAAATCGAAATGGCACGTGAAGCCGGCATCATCCTTGGCTTCTCGGATGGCACGTTTCGCCCGGATCAAGCGGTCACACGCGGACAGGTCGCGGCGATAACGAGCCGTTTTGTGCAAAACATGTGTGGCAGCAGCTCGGATTCCGCGCTTTGTGAAACGGGCACCTCTCTTTCCTTCCCTGATGTAGAGAAGGATTACTGGGCAGCGGAGGCAATTCAGCACGCGGCATCGGTCGGTATTATCAGCGGCTTTGGCAACGGACCCTTCCGGCCGGAACAGCCAATCACCCGTGCGCAGGCAGTGGTCATGCTGAACCGCTTGTTTGAAAGAGGGCCGCTTAACGGTGTGGAGAAGCCGTCATTTAAGGATGTCCCGACAAGCCACTGGGCATTTGGGCAAGTCGAAGAAGGCGCAACGACACATAGCTACACGATTGATGAGCAAGGAAATGAATGGGTTCAATAAAAGCAAAACAGAAGAGGCTGAGGTATAGCAATGAGATTAGCCTTTGAATCCGAACGCGAAGTTCTGCAGAAGCTGCTCGAACTATTGTTTGCGCAAGCGCAGTCACTGACCGATTTACCATCAAGAAGAGTTCATAAGAAAGCCAGACGATGTTCGTTTGGCTTTTTCTTCTATCCAAAATCTTTTGTCCCAAGCTTTTTCGTGGATTGGAGGATGCATTTTAGCGGAGTATTTAAGATGAGGCTGAATAGTGTTTGAATAAAGAAAAACGCCAAATACAGATGGTGGTTGGGTTCTTTTTTCGAACTTGTTTGTTGCACGGGCGGAGGTGGGGTTGCACAGTTTTATGGAAAGTTGCACAGGCGGGGGTGGGTTGCACAGTTTTGAGGAAAGCCGCACGGACGGGGCGGAGTTGCACGGTTTTGCAGAAAGTTGCACGGGCGGGGCGGGGTTGCACGGTTTTGTGGAAAGTTGCACGGACGGGGCGGAGTTGCACAGTTTTGAGGAAAGCTGCACGGACGGAGGCGGTTTGCACGGTTTTGTGGAAAGTTGCACGGACGGGACGGAGTTGCACGGTTTTGCAGAAAGTTGCACGGACGGAGGAGGAACTGCACGGTTTTGCTTCATAAAATACAACATACTGAAAGAAACATATCACACGGATATGTTTCTTTTTTATATTCTATAAAAAGGAAGATGCTGTATAGTTTGGTTGTTCCATATCAAACCAGATCATAGGTAGATGGTTGTGATCAACCTGACTGGTAAAAGCATGGGTTTTTACAATGGTTTAACACGTAACTCTTATATAAATGTATCATTTAATTAAATGGAAAAAAGTTTATAATTCTTTTGGCACGGGTACAATATAATAGATATTTTATTATTTTTTAGTATTTTAATAGTGATACGGGTATTAATATGTAGTATAATATGGAATATCGTATAGTATTTCATGAGAAAAACAGATAATTTAGCGGAAATTGTCTTGGGAGGGAATAGGACGTTGTGAACGATGTGTTTGATGAAAAAAAAGCAATTGAAATTCGGCTGCGCCAGGTGAAGGAAACGGAAAGACGGTTACTAAATGAATTAAAAGCGGAACGGGAGGCTCTTCTGAAAAGGCTGGAGGATCTGGAGAATTCGGTCGGACGAAAACCGGAGCTGCCTACGAAAACAAGACGTTTAAATGCAAGTGCCGGCGGAGTGCGGGAGCTGGCGGTTGCTTATTTAAAAGAACGGAAGGTGCCTGTTCGTGCCGTTGAAATCCAGCGGTTTGTGGAACAGGAAACCGGGAAGAAGATTTCAAACATGAGTGCTTTTATGAGTGCGCTTGAACCCGAGTTTACCCGTGTTCAAAAACTGGGAAGAGGCTTGTATATTTACGAATACGGCATGGATTAAGAGGTTGATGAATGGAAGATTAAGCAGGACCGCTTGGGGGATAAGCGGTTTTTTTGCGTTGGAGCAGCTAGAATTAGGAAATGCTCATACTTTTTAGGAGAAAGAAAGGGATTTAAAGGGAATGAAAAATAAAGTATAATAGACATATGAAAATGTTCACTGCTATAAAGTTGTTTTTATTTTTCGGAATATTCTTTATACGTGGCATTTGAAGGAGAGGAGGTGAAAAGATGATTCCACCTAGACCGATTATTAGCAAACCGGATAAAGGAAGCGGTTTTGGAAGATAAGGAGAAGCTGGCTTCGGCCAGTTTTTTTGCGTAAAAAGGGGGGAGTAGAGTTGAATTCAATGGAAAGAAAGCTTGATGCATATGCAGAACTTGTCGTGCGGACCGGCGTGAATCTGCAGAGCGGGCAGACTCTTTTTATCCAGTCCTCGATCACAGCGGCGGATTTTGTGCACCGGGTGATGCGATTTGCTTATCAGGCAGGCGCCTCATATGTTCATGTGGACTGGCAGGACGAAACAGGGACGCGCATCTGGTACGAAATGGCGCCTGAGGAAGAGCTGGCAAAACGACCGGATTGGATGGTCCGTGTGTACAATCAACTGCTCGATCAGAATGCGGCTTTTTTATACGTATTATCCCCTTTTCTGGAGGATATGGACGGTATTGCGCCAAACCGGCTCGATTTGGGATCAGATGCACTTTATGCGGCAACGGCGGACGTGACAAACCGTTTAATGAACAATGAGGCGAGCTGGACGGTTATGGCGGTTGCAACAAAGCCGTGGGCGGATAAAGTGTTTCCGGAAATAGCGGAGGACAAAAGGGTGGAAAGGCTGTGGGAGACCCTTTTTGACGTACTTGGATTGAACCAGGAGAATCCTCTGACTGTATGGGAGAAACGCATGAAAGCATTAGCTGAAAAAGCGGCGCAGCTGAATAAAGAAAGCTTTCGATTTTTACATTATAAGGGTCCTGGTATTGACCTGGCTGTTGAGCTGCCGGTCTCCCACCGCTGGCTGAGCGGACGGCTGGAAAACAAACAGGGGGTTTTCTTTACAGGAAACCTTCCGACAGAGGAACTGTACACGACGCCGCTGAAAAGGGGAGTGAACGGTTTTTTTAAAGGCACAAAGCCATTTACTTTTGAAGGAAACGTGGTAACGGACTTTTCGCTGACCTTCAAAAACGGAGAGGTTGTAGAAATCGAATCCATGGATGGAGCGGATGAACTGCGTCGGATGCTTCAGTTTGATGAAGGAGCTCGTTTCGCCGGTGAAGTGGCTCTTGTTCCGGTTCATTCCCCAGTGGCAAGGAGTGGCCGGCTTTTTTATCAGCCTTTATTGGATGAAAATGCGTCCTGCCACATTGCGCTCGGGCATGCGTACAGCTCAGCACTGGCTGCTGGACAGGAATTGACTGCACAGGAGCGCGAGGAGGCGGGGATTAATTCAAGCGGTGTTCATTACGATTTGATGATTGGTTCCGAAACGTTATTTGTGACAGGTGAAAGATGGGATGGAACGATGGTGCCGATTTTTGAAAAAGGGGATTGGGCAAACACGTTTAAAGGAGAAGATGAACGATGAAAATGATTCCTTGCCAAACGGAAGGACAGCTGGAAGCGTTTGTGCTGTTCTTTTTTGAAAACCGGTCCTCATTTGCCGGCGGCTTTACGGTGATGGAGGCGGTCGGCAGCTTATCAGTGCTGCTTGCTGAAACGGAAACGGTGCTGTTTTACCATCGGGATGGTGAACTGCTCGGCGCCTTGAATTATACATACGGTACGCGCGAACACGACTTTAACGATCGGGACGTCCTGTTTATTGATAGTGCGCTTATAAAAGAAAAATTCCGGAATACTCGTTCATTTGTTCAGGGCTTTCGGGAATTTTTACGTTCCGCAGCTGAGGATAATCCACTCATAAAAGAAGTGCAGTTTCACGCATACCGGCATGATGTTCGGGTGCATCGGCTTTATCAAAAGCTGTCTACTGTCGTGGAAACACACGAAGATGAAATAGGAGAGAAAGATGTGTTTTCCAGACCGTTTTCGGATTTAAAGGCGTTTTTGGATTCGTTAAGCTGATTGTCTTAAAAAGGAGCTATGCCTTAGGGGGAAGTCCCGAACGTCCTTCGCCTGTTAAGCTGTGAACCCACAGCGCCATTTGCAGCGTCACCGCATCATGAAAGTTTTTCGGATCATAGCCGGCGCTTTCTTTTATTTTATCAAGACGGTACAGCAGCGTGTTGCGGTGGATAAAAAGGTCATCGGCTGTTTTTTGGATGTTCAGGCTGTTCAGGAAAAAGGCGGTTAATGTGTCGGCTTGTTTTTGAACAGCGTCTGTCAGCACCCGTTCGGCAAAACGACGGGCGGCGGCTTTGTCCAGCTGGTGGATCAGTGCTCTCGATTCGACATTGGCGAAGGAAACGAGCGTTAACTGTTCATCACTGATAGCGAGGGACAGGTCGCAGTCGGCATACGCCTGCTTGCATTCGTCCAGTTCCGTGAAGGCATTGCTGTAAACGATGCGGTTGTTCAGGTGCAGATGCTTGCACGCTGATTGAATCTGCCGGAGAACGTCAAGGAATTGCGGCTCGCTTTCGGTCGATGTCAGCAAGGCAAGACGGTGTGTATGCGTAAAGCCGGAAAACCCGGTCCCGCGCTTTAACGGGCTTTCAATTGCTTGAATAACGGCTTGATTCGGGGCTGTCCGGTCCGGGGCAAGCTGAATCAGAGCCAGTCGAAGCGGTGACTGCAGCTCGACATTCAGTAAATCCAGCCCTCTGTATATGTGATCGTACGAAGGCTCTTTTTGAAGCAGCTCCTCGATAATCATTTCCTTTGTCCGCTGGGTCCATTCGCTTTGCGAGGCGAGATATTCCTGCTTCATCATCAGCTCAGTCGTCATTTTCACGAGGCCGCCGATATCATTCATTTCTCCGGGATCGCCTGTCACGCCGATGACGCCGACAATGCTTTCTTGAAACACGATCGGCAGATTGATGCCGGGCTGTGAGCCTTCGAAAATTCCGCTTTCTTTTTCATGAATCAAAAACGGCTGGCCGGTTTCAATGACCTGTCTAGCTCCCTCATGCACCGTATCAATCCGCGATTCATCACAGGACGCGATAATGACCCCTTCGTTATTCATAATATTTACGTTCCGGCTGAGCCGGAGCGACGTTTCCCTCACAATCTCTCCGGCAAGTGTCTTCGTTAGCATGAATCCGGCTCCTTTTAGTTGATTTAACTGAAAATAAGACAAAATAGATTGAATTTTTCATATAGTATATCTAAAGACAGACGGTGTCAAGATTTCTTATAATAGATATTGAAATCGCTTACAAAAAAGAATTTGATTGAGAAGGGAGGGGAAGGAATGAAAATTATTGCAGCACCCGATTCTTTTAAAGGAAGCTTGAGCGCGGTACAGGCGGCCGATGCGATGCGCAGAGGGATCGAGGCGGCATTTCCGGAGGCGGAGGTCGTGATGGTTCCTTCCGCTGATGGAGGAGAAGGGACGCTTGATACGCTCGTTTCGTCGAATAACGGCAGGAAAAAAGCCGTGACGGTCACGGGGCCGCTTGGCGCTCCGGTAGAAGCTGAATATGGCATTCTTGAAGATTCCGGAACGTGCATTATTGAGATGGCGTCGGCCTCGGGACTGGAGCTGATTCCAAAAGCGGACCTGAACCCGCTCAAGGCAACAACGTATGGAACAGGCGAGCTGGTCAAACGGGCGCTCGATGATGGCTATACGACATTTATTCTCGCGATTGGCGGCTCAGCGACAAATGATGGCGGCGCGGGCATGCTGCAGGCGCTTGGCATGCGTCTTTTGGATGAACACGGAGAGGATATTTCATTTGGCGGCGGTGAATTGAAAAACATTCAGCGGATCGACCTTTCTTCCTTTGATCCGCGTATTGCCGCAAGTACATTTGTCATTGCGTCCGATGTGGAAAATCCGCTTGTTGGACCGGATGGTGCTTCATACGTATTCGGGCCGCAAAAAGGAGCGGACTTTCGTATGGTGCAGGAGCTGGATGGGCAGCTGCATCATTTTGCGGATAAAGCAGCGGAGGCGACGGGCATCAAGCTGCATCATCGCCCGGGTGCCGGTGCGGCAGGTGGGCTTGGCGGCGCCTTTCAAGCTTTTTTTCCGAGCCGGATGGAACGAGGCGTTGACATTGTCCTTTCTTACCAGCAGTTTTCAGCCCATTTGCAGGGAGCCGATCTTGTGCTGACGGGAGAAGGACGGGTCGATGCGCAGACCGCTTCGGGGAAAACAGCGATGGGCATTGCTCAGGCGGCGAAAAAGGAGGGAGTGCCAACGATCATCATCGCCGGCTCTGTAGGGGATGGAGCCGAGGCGCTGTATGAGCATGGCGTTGTCAGTGTGAACAGCATCATGAACCGTCCGATGTCACTTGAGGAAGCGATACGGGATGCGGAAGGGCTGCTTCAGTGGAGTGCAGAACAAGTCGTCAGGTCTTATTTTCATAAAGGGGTACGAAAACAAAAGGGGGTTTTCTGAGATGAAAATTAAGCAGGCAGTTGAACGTGTACCGGGTGGATTAATGGTGGTCCCGCTTCTGTTAGGGGCGTTATTGAATACGATTGACCAAATGCATATTCCGGGTCTGATGAATATGCTCAAAGGGCTTGGGGTGCCGGAGACAGAAGAAGGCTACTATGAATTTCTGAGGATTGGCGGCTTTTCGCAGGAGCTGTTTAAGGACGGGGCGCTTGTGTTAATTGCGCTGTTCCTGTTTTGTGCAGGGAGCCAGATGAATTTGCGCGTTGGCGGCCGGGCCTTGAAAAAAGGTGTTTTGCTCATTTCCTCGAAATATTTAACGGGTCTTGCGGTCGGTCTGGCGTTCGGCTATTTCTTTGATCCGATGAGCGGCATTCTCGGTCTTTCGACGCTGGCAATTATTGCGGCGATGACGAATGGAAACGGCGGGATGTATGCGGCTTTGACCGGGCAGTACGGCAACCGGTCGGATGTCGGCGGCGTGGCGATTCTGTCATTGAACGACGGACCCTTTTTCACCTTGATGTCATTGGGCCTTCTCGGTTCGAGCTTTCCGGTGATTTCGTTTGTTGCGGTGCTGCTGCCGATCGGGATTGGCATGCTGCTTGGAAACTTAGATAAAGACATTCGCGAGTTTTTACGACCGGGTGAGATTTTGCCCGTCCCGTTTTTCGCCTTTGCACTTGGCGCCGGTATGAACCTGGCGAATTTCTTTAACCCTTCTGTTGTGGCAGCAGGTTTGACCATTGGCTTGTTGACAGTGTTCTTAACAGGCAGTGTGGGGATTTTGGTGTTTAAGCTGTTTAAAGAAAAAAGCTATATTGCGCCTGTGGCTGAGGCATCCACTGCCGGAAACGCGGCCGCCACACCAGCAGCTGTTGCAGCGGCTGCTTCGGTATCGGCTGGTGCGGGGATGATGACACAGGCGGATGCGGCGGCCTTTCAAAACATTGCCAACATTGCTACCGCCCAAATCTCCATCGCGACATTGACGACGGCGATTCTTTGTCCGGTCGCGGTGATTATGGTCGACCGCTACCAGCGTAAAAAAGGAATTAACGGCAAACGGGAAGACTTGAAAATGGAAACGGATTCAAAAGCAGAGGAGAAGCAGGCAGAGTCACTGGCGAATTGATGTACAGCTAGCTAGCTGATGGTTACGGCGCAATTACAGGAAATACGGCGCAATTCCGGCGATGTTGGCGCAATTCTACGGAGGACGGCGCAATTAAAGTGGAATTGCGCCGTATCAGAAATAATTGCGCCATAACCGGATTTATTGCGCCTTATTCAACATAATTGCGCCAAAAATCGAGTGTTTTAAAGGATGTGGACAGGTTGGAGGCAACTCTTTTATATGGAAAGCAAGGATTAACGATTCAGGTGCCGGACGATTCGTATGTGGTGGAGCCAGCGCATTTGCCGGGGGTTCCGGATGAGCATGAAGCTTTGCTGCAGGCGCTGCGTAAGCCAATAGGATGCGCACCGCTGAAGGACATGGTGGCGGAGGATCAAACGGTGGCGATTGTGATCAGTGATATTACGAGGCCGACGCCGAATCATAAGCTGGTGCCGGCTCTTATTGAAGAGCTGAATCACGTGCCGCTCGAAAATTTTGTCATTATTAATGGCACAGGGACGCACCGTGATCAAACGAGAGAAGAGTTTATCGGCATGCTTGGGGAATGGGTGGTCGACAACATTCGAATTGTGAACAATCAATGCCACAACGAGGACGCGCTTGTGAAGATTGGGGAAAGCCGGTTTGGGTGTGATGTTTATTTGAATAAAGACTATGTGGAAGCGGACATTCGCATTGTGACGGGCTTTATTGAGCCGCATTTTTTCGCTGGCTTTTCAGGTGGTCCTAAAGGGATCATGCCAGGCATTGCCGGCATTGAAACGATTATGACGTTTCATAATGCACGCATGATTGGCGATGCCCGCTCGACGTGGGGCAATATGGGGGATAATCCGGTACAGCAAATGACGCGTGAAATTAACGCGATGTGCAAGCCGGACTTTATGCTGAATGTGACGCTGAATGGCGACAAGGCCATCACAGCTGTTTTTGCCGGCGAATTGTATGAAGCGCACGACAGGGGCTGTGAATTCGTGAAGGAACATGCGATGAGCCGGTGTGAGAAACGCTTCGATGTGGTGGTTACCTCCAATGCAGGCTATCCGCTTGATCAAAATTTATATCAGGCCGTGAAGGGGATGAGCGCCGCGCACAAAATTGTCAAAAAAGGCGGCACGATTGTCATTGCGTCTGAATGTGCGGACGGGCTGCCGGACCACGGCAACTATTCGAAAATTTTCGAGATGGCGGATTCGCCTCAGCATCTGCTGGATATGATCAATGATCCTGACTTTAAAATGTTTGACCAGTGGCAGGTGCAAAAACAGGCGGTTACGCAAGTGTGGGCGGATGTGCACGTATATTCAACGCTTTCTGATGAGCAGGTGACCGGCGCGATGCTGACACCGGTGCACGATATGAGCGAAACACTCCGCCGTCTTCGTGAAAAATACAGGGAAGGCATGTCGGTCGCTGTGCTGCCGCTCGGTCCGCTGACCATCCCGTATGTGGATGAGTAAGATGCGCTCGATCCTGATGATAGCAGACGATTTGACAGGTGCATGTGATGCCGGCATTCAGTTTGCGAATGGAGGGATCAGGTCGGTTGTACTGTTTGATCCTTCCCGTTTTCAGAACCAAAAGATAGATGCGGTAGTGCTGGATACAGCAAGCCGGGCGATGGCACCGGATGGAGCATACGAAGCTGTTAGCCGGCAAATGGCGCACATGAAGACCGCGTCATTTGACCTTGTGTATAAAAAAATGGACTCCACTCTTCGGGGCAATATTGGCTCAGAGCTGGACGCCATTATGGATCAGCTGAAGCTGGAGCAGGCGGTTGTCGCTCCAGCGCTGCCGGCGTTAAACCGGGTGACAAAACAGGGCGTGCATTACTGGAACGGTGTGAAAATCGCGGAGACAGAAATGGGCCGCGATCCTAAAACGCCTGTGACAGAATCGGATCTTGTCAGGCTGCTGTCCGGGCAGTCCAGGCGAAAAGCGGGATTAATTGATCTCGCTGTTGTTCGCGGCAGCAGGGAAGCGTTTCGAGCGCACGTTTTTCGGTTAATGGAAGAAGGCTGCGGGCTGTTTGTCTGTGATGCAGAGACACCGGCTGATTTAGTTCGGATAACGGACGGGTTTTCCGATTGGGCCGCACCTTTGCTGTGGGCCGGTTCAGCTGGACTGGCCGAGCAGCTCGTCCCGAATCAACGGGTGAACACAAAGCCCGGTCATGTGTTAAAGCCAGCAGGACCTGTGCTTCTCGTATGCGGAAGCCGGTCGGCGCTGACGAAAACACAGGTGCAGCAGGTTAAACAGAAATGCGGCGCGGCTGAGACTGCTCTTCAGCCAGACCAGCTGCTCCATCCGGCTGAACGGAAAAAGGAAATTGCTCGATGTGTGGACGAGCTCAAGCGAAACATTGCGAATGGACAGGATGCCGTTTTGGCCGTTGGGGAAACGGTGGAAGCCGAACATCAACTTCCTGAGCGGATTGAAGAAGCGATTGGACAGGTGGCGGCGCAGGTGATTCATGCGTGCGGAATCAAAAGGGTGATCCTGACCGGCGGTGATACGGCCAAAGCGGTTGCGCTGCAAATGGGTGCAGAAGGAATGGACTTGATCCGCGAGATTGAGCCGGGCATTCCGCTTGCCCGAATGCTTGGGTTGCCTCAGCTGACAGCTGTCACAAAGGCGGGTGCCTTTGGCGGCCCGGACTCTCTTTGCCAGGCAGTAGCTATATTGAAAGGACAGATGAAATGAAACCAATTATCGCTATTACGATGGGAGATGCAGCAGGTGTCGGACCGGAAATTATTGTGAAAGCGCTCGGGCACCAGGCTGTGTACGATCAATGCCGTCCGCTTGTTGTTGGAGATGGACAGATTATGAAACGGGCACTGGCGTTTGCACAGTCGGACCTGACAATTCGCTCCATTTCCGAAGTAGGGGAGGCGGCGTTTGAAAAAGGAACGGTTGATGTGCTGGATTTAGCGTTGCTGCAGGAGGATTTGCCTGTAGGAGCTGTGTCCGAAGAAGCCGGCAACGCCGCGTTTCTTTTTTTGAAAAAAGCGATTGAGCTGGCCAATGAAGCGAAGATTGATGCGATTTGTACGGCGCCGCTGAATAAGGAAGCCTTGCATTTAGCGGGGCACAACTATCCGGGGCATACGGAAATATTGGCTGCGCTGACGGACACAGAAGAATATGCGATGATGCTGACGGCGCCAAAGCTGCGGGTGATTCACGTGACGACTCATGTCGGGCTGGTCAAGGCGGTGGAGCTCATTACACCGGAGCGCGTCTACAATGTGATTCAGCTCGCCGATCAAACCTTAAAGAAAGCCGGCATCCGTTCGCCAAAAATCGCCGTATGCGGCATTAATCCGCACGCAGGGGAAAATGGGCTGTTTGGAGATGGGGAAGAAGCTGCTAAAATTGAACCCGCCGTTCAAAAAGCGCAGGAAGAAGGCATCCAGGTGTTTGGTCCGATGCCGGCGGATACGCTTTTTTACCGGGCAGTTCGCGGTGACTTTGATTTAGTTGTGGCGATGTATCACGACCAGGGCCATGCCCCGATCAAAGTGCTCGGGCTTGAAGCGGGTGTGAACATTACCGTCGGGCTCCCGATTATTCGGACGAGCGTCGACCACGGCACCGCATTCGATATTGCCGGAACAGGAAAAGCGGATGAACAAAGCTTAATGGAAGCGATTCGGCAGGGAGCTGAATTAGCTCCGAAACGATGAACAAGAGTAATTCTATAAAAAAATGAACACAGCGTCTCCTTGCCAGGGGACGCTGTTTTTGTATGAATTTGTCGGACGATTTTACTTAATTTAGAAGCGCCAGCTCTTTATAATAGAAGAGTACTCCGATATTGTGCGAAAAGGCAAAATCGTTGAAAAACGATGACGCAAAACTAAAGGGGCTAAGGGAAGGACTCCTATGCCAGCCAGTTGTCGAATACGATTTCGTACAATTTGATAGAGGAGGAAGAAATATGCCGTTATACAGTATGAAAGAAATTTGGACACCATTAAAATGGGTGGGCATCAAGTTTTTCAAGACGCTGGATGAAGGTGACTATTTTGTAAAGGTTGGAAATAATCCGAGAAAGAAAATAGGCTGACGATTGTGTATTGTATATGTTGAATTTTTTCCTTTGGGTTTTGAAACACGGTGGAAAAGCCGCCCTGCAGGCAGAGCGGTTTTTTGCTTATATTTTAAACACCCCCAACGGTCTATTATTCTTTTATTCTCCCTGTGCTATACTAGTTTCAAAAAGCAGGGAGGCTTTCCATGAAAAGGATACACATCTGGCTGCTGGCATTAATGCTCGTTTTTCCGTCACTTGCGCAGGCAGCAGTGACAGAGGAATTTGCGGTTTCAAATGGGGTGACCTACACCGAAATCGTCGAAGAAGGCACGGTGCCGCAGTCGGTCAGGGTAATGGAGATTGATACGAAAGATCCGTATACAAAGGTCGAAGCCGGTGTGCCGGACCCGTTAAATAAGCTGGTGCAAACGTCCAAGCAGGCACTGGCTGCGAGCGAGGAAGGGCATGAGGTGATCGGAGCGATCAACGGTTCGTTTTTTAACCGGGAGCCGATGCCGCTGTATTTTGTTGCGATCGATCAATATTTAGTGAACGGCGGCATGGTGGAAGCAAGCAAGGATGAATTTGTCAGCGAGATGATCGCCTTTGGCATGAACAAGGCGGGCAAAGGGCAAATTGATCACTATTCTACGGACTTTACATATTCGCACAATGGGGCGAAAAGAACGATGGCTGGACATAACGGACAGCGCCATCCGAATTCAACGATGGTGTACACGCCGAATTTCTCATCCGGTGTGACGACAACGAATGCGTATGGATATGAAGTGCTGGTGGCAGGAGTGGAGGACCCCTCTCTTCGTTTCGGGGAGTCGTTAACCGGCAAGGTTGTCGGGTTCCGTCCGTACGGGCAAGCAGCAGGGGCAGTGATTCCAAAGGATGGTTTTGTTTTATCCGCACATGGCACAGAAGCAGAAGCGCTCCGCCAGATGAAGCTTGGCGATTCGGTTTCCGTGTCTGTGAATGTGGATGAAAAATGGCAGGGAGCCGATTTTATGATTGGCAGCGGACCGATGCTGGTGAAGGATGGCAAGGTCGCGCTGAGCATGAATCCGAACAGTGCTAAAGCGCGTGAAAAAGCGCCGCGCACCGCTGTAGCCATTGACAAAACAGGCGATAAGGTTGCTTTTATTACAGTTGATGGACGTCAGCCGGGCTATAGCACCGGCATGAGCTTGTCCGAGTTTGCGTCGTATATTCAATCACTCGGCTATGACCGGGCGCTGAATATGGACGGCGGCGGGTCAACAACGATGCTGGCACGTGAGCCGGGAGACTTCACGGCAACAATTCAAAACAAGCCGTCTGATCCGTGGGGCGAACGGCCGGTTTCTACTTTTTTAATGGCCATTACAACAGCTCCAAAAGGGGTGCCGACAACGATCAATGCGTCGCTTTCAACGAGCGGACCCCTTGAGATTGGCGAATCGGCCACGGTGAGGATTTCGTCGATTTTAGATGAGTATGGAAATCCAGTAACGCTTGACAATGTGGCGATTTCGTCTGATTTAGGCACAGTAGCCGGCACGGTTTTTACGGCTTCGAAAGCAGGCAGCGGCTTTATTTCGGTGAAAAAAGGAGCGGCTGAGGTAAAGCTGCCGATTGCCGTCAAGGAAGAGGTACGACTGTTTAGCGACGTGCCGAACGACTTCCGGGCAGCCGATGATATTGCTTCGCTCGTGAGCCAGGACATTATTAGCGGCTATCCGGACGGAACATTTCAGCCACAAGCCACGCTGACGCGGGTGCAGGCCGCAATTATGCTGCAGCGGGCACTGAAGCTGCCTGTGGATGAAGTGAAAAATCCAGGCTTCACCGATGTGCCGGAAACATACAGATCATACGGAAGCATCGCCGCTGTGACCGAGGCGGGTGTTATGTTCGGGCGGACGGACGGCACGTTTGATCCGCAGGCGCAGCTTACTCGGGCGGAAATGGCGGCTGTGCTGCACCGGGCCTTTAAGCTTCCGGCAGCGGAAAAAAACATCTTTTTGGATAATTACGCAGGGACGTTTGCTTACAGCTCGGTGAATGCACTTGCTGCTGCCGGGATTACCCAGGGCTTCCCAGACGGCACATTTAGACCGTCTGCAAACATTACCCGCGCCGATTTCAGCATCTTCTTGAATCGCGCCAATTAGCTGACTGCCGGTACTGAATGTGCAGCACGATTTCGCGCAAGGATGGACCGGATTATTGTCAGATGGACCGGAATCGAACGAGCTATGACCGGAAAAGAGGGAATCCGGTCGTAGGCTTGTGCATTCCGGTCTATTTGGTGTTTTTCCGGTCATGGCCGCCTTTCTGAAAGAATATATGTTCTTGTTTAGAGAAATGTGCTATAATAGCTTCATTAAAGCCAATCGTTTTTAAAATTGGAGTGGAACGGATCATACTGACACCCTGGCTTTGATAAATGCTGACAGCAGCCGACGGTATAAATGACAGGAAAGGGTGTTCAGGATGGAGGAAAAACAGTTATTGCAGGAGCTTCTAACAGAGGTCCGTGGAATCAAGACGGATATGAAGGATTTTAAGCAGGAGGTCAACCAGCGATTTGACCAGGTAGACGAACGCTTTAATCAAGTAGACGAGAAGTTCATCCAGGTAGACGAACGCTTTAATCGAGTAGACGAGAAGTTTATCCAGATAGACGGACGCTTTAATCGAGTAGACGAGAAGTTTATCCAGGTAGACGAACGCTTTAATCAGATGGATGAGAAGTTTGACCAGGTAGACGGCCGATTAGCCAATTTAGAGAATGGCCAGGAAGAATTAAAAGGGATGATCAAGCACAGTTTTACGCTCATGACGGAAAATATGACGAATATTCGTCGTGATTTTCGCCAGCATGCGCAGGATACAAAAGCGGATATTGATTTGCTGTTCAGGGAAACTGAAGAATTAAAGCGCAAAACGAACCGCTTTGAACAGCGGCTCGGTCATTAATATAAAGGATTGTCTGGCTTGCCTTTTTTAAAGGATAAGCCAGTTTTTATTTTGCTGTAAATTCCATAATTATGGTATAATGGTATGGTTTTATTTTAATAGCAAGTGGAGGATGTTGTGTTGAAAAAATGTATTTTATTTATCCTGCTGCTGGTTGTGTTTGCCGGAGCAAATGGCGGTACGGCTAAAGCGGCAGATCCCATTTCGGCTAAAGTAATTGCTTCTTCCGTAACGGTACGGGATAACGCAACCCCGAGGGCAAAAATAATCGGTTCGCTGCCGAAGTATACGGTTTTATCCGTGTATGGAACGGCGGCAGGCGGCTGGTCGGAGATCCGTTTTAAAAATAAAAAAGCATATGTGCCGTCCAGCCAGCTGAAAACGACGAAGTCCACGATCGTGGTGGCGTTCGGCGACAGCAATACGCAAGGCACGAACTGGAAGCAGAACCCTGCCTACGCCCAGTCTGATAAATGGGTGACAAAGCTGCAGCAGACATATGGTGCGGTAAATGGAGGAATAGGGGGCGATACGTCTGTGATGGGACGGGCCCGGTTTCAAAAGGATGTAGTCAGCAAACGGCCGGATGCGGTGACGATTATGTTCGGCACAAATGATGCGGTCATTCGGGCTAACGGGCAGTCGCGTGTATCAAAGGCGCAGTTTGAACAAAACATCCGGTATTTCACCGACACACTGAAAGCGAAAAAGGTGCGTGTCATTTTGATGACGACACCGCCGGTCGTACAGGGGCTTTATTATAAGCGCTACGACGAGAACTTATATATAAGATATAAAGGCGCTCGCTTATGGCATGATTCGTATAACGCAATCGTTCGTAAAGTGGCAAAGGAAAAAAAGGTTACGCTTATTGACAACTATCAGAATATGACCAAGTTTGCGGGAGGCGCTGCAGACGGAAAGCTCATTCAGTCAGGGTTAATTGATTCTTCCGGCACCCACTTGACACCAAGGGGAGCAGAAATGATCTATCAGTCCGTTAACCGTGTCTTGAGCAAATAACGGAAGAGCCCCCCTCAACTGGATGCGAATTTAATTTTATGAAAATATTGGTATTTATTTGAAAAAAATAATTGAATGATTCTTTAACTTTTCTGATTTTCTCCGATAAATAAGTAGGTACATAGATACCGAAAATTGAAAAGGCAAATCTGTGGAAATGCAGAGACGCAAAACTACAGGGGCTAACCCGAACGGTATGCCAGCCAGTTACCTTGGAGGATGTTCATCATGAAGAAATCTGCAGCTAAGTTGTTCACGGCTGTTCTTGCTGCTGCTTCCATTAGCCCAATGGGAGCGCTCGCCGCGCAGGAGCAGGAACAGAAAGTCATTGTCATATTTGATGAAAAAGTTGATAAAACCGCTATTGCGAAGGCCGATGGAGAAATAGACCAGTCGTTTAAGCAGCTGCCGATTGCGGCTGTCACCCTTCCTGCTCACGAAGTTCAAGAGCTTAAGCAGGACCCGGATGTTTTGCGAGTCGAAAAGGATATTCTTGTTCACACTTCCGTACAATCGCTCGACTGGGGGATTGGAGCAGCCAATATTCCTGCTTCCTGGAATGCCGGGCTTACAGGAAAGGGTGTTAAAATCGCCGTTGTGGATACCGGTATTGCACCGCATGCCGACTTGGCGGTAGCGGGAGGAAAATCCTTTGTGCCGTATACGTCTTCTTACGAGGATGATAATGGACACGGAACGCACGTGGCCGGCATCATTGGAGCAGAGGATAATGGGTTTGGAACAAAGGGCGCTGCGCCGGAAGCGGACTTGTATGCGGTAAAATCACTAAATAAAGACGGCTCCGGTCATTTATCCAGCATTTTAGCGGGGATTGACTGGGCGATTACGAATAAAATGAACATTATTAATGTCAGTCTTGGAACACAAACGCATTCAACGGCTTTTCAATCTATTGTGGATAAAGCGTACGCGAACGGCGTTTTGGTCGTGGCGGCAGCCGGGAATGACGGCACAGCAGGAGGCACCGGGGATACGGTAGATTATCCCGCACGATACTCATCTGTGATTGCAGTGGGCGCGGTAGATTCTTCTTTAAAGCGTGCGTCTTTTTCCTCGACCGGGAGCACAGTGGAAATCGCAGCGCCGGGGCAAAGCATTGTAGCGACGTATTTAAATAACGGATACGCTAGAATGAGCGGAACATCAATGGCTGCACCCTATGTCTCTGGTCAGCTGGCGTTAATGAAGCAAAGTAATCCATCTGCCGATCC
Organism: Domibacillus enclensis; assembly: GCF_900156125.1. GTDB lineage: Bacteria > Bacillota > Bacilli > Bacillales > Domibacillaceae > Domibacillus > Domibacillus enclensis. Next base: position 265,184 of record NZ_FTLX01000002.1, read on the forward strand.
TGCGCTTCTTCGTATGATGCTGGCGAACACAAGTAAAGATTTAGGGACTGCTGGAAGAGATTCGTGGTATGGAGCCGGATTGATACAGGCGCCTTCTGCCAGAGCGGCACAAACGGTCCAGGCTTCTCTGGTCATCTCTAAATTGTCCGCGAGCGTGTCAGCCGTTTACGCACTTCCGGGTGAAGCGCCTGTCATCGCGGTCACAGCTTTATATAAAGATGGACAAAAAGCAGACCGGACAAAAGACGCCGTCTGGACATCAAGCAATCCCGATGTCGCGACTGTTGAAGCCGGTGCTGTGACTGTCCACCAATTTGGCAAAGCGGTGCTTCAGGCAGCGGACAATGGCAAAACAGTGAAAATTTCTTTGGATTCGACCGTTCGATCAGCTGCTGCCAGCCAAACAGCTGTCACCGGTAAACCGACGGAGACGAAAGCGATTAAGCTGACAGCTGTACGAGCAAATGGAAGCAAAGCGGATGTAACGGCATTGGCACAGTGGAAATCGGAGAATGAAGCGATCGCCACCGTTCAGCAAGGCAGCATCACGATACAGAAGTATGGAAAAACAGCTGTAGCTGCTTCATATGGAGGAAAAACAGCGAAAGTAGCTGTTGATTCAACCGTACGAAGCTTAACGGTCAGCACGAGGAAAGTAGCCGGAAAGCCGGGAACAACGAAAAGGATCGCTGTGACAGCAGTTCTGACCGGAGGACAGAAGGTAGATGTTACTCCTTATGTAACCTGGAAGGTGTTAAACCAGCAAGTGGCGACAGTTCACAATGATGTGATTACCATTTCTCAGTACGGGAAGACATACGCTGCCCCGATGTTTATGGGGAAAACAGCGAATATATTAATTGAAAGCAAAAAATAAACTCCCTTTGCCCGGCTTTTAAGAGCCGGGCTTTTTCAATGTGATTTTTTGTACTTGATAAAGGCCAGGTACTTTTGAAATTCTTCAAAATCCTCTTTTGTAATCCCTTCCTCCAAGCCATTTTTCAACAAATCCATCCATTCCTGATTGATCTCTTCCTTTCCTTCTTCCTGCTCCTGGTCAATAAAATAATTCGGAGAGGTGTCCAGCGCGGCGGCAATTTTTGAAATGATGTGAAGAGAAGGGTTGGTTTCTGGATTTTTTTCTAAATACGATAAGTAGGATTTTGAGATTTGCGCTTTTTTGGCTAACTGTGTAATGGAATATCCCTTTTGAATACGTAAATATTTGAGTTTAACCCCTATCATCTTCTCGCGCTCCTTTACTCGTCAATTAATATTCATTATAACGCACAAAAATAAAATAAGATATTGAAAAAAGGGAAGTAAACCTTCTCTATTAGCATATATTGTTCTTGATAAAGAACAAATAAGTCTAAAGAACTATTATAGCTTTGAAAACTGTATGGTATACTCATTTTACAAATCGTTCTTTATAAAGAACAAAACAGAACGAAAAAAGATGGGAGAGAAAAAGCGAGATTATGGTTTACAAATGATGGGCGGGTCACTATAATATTCTTTATAAAGAACAAAAGTGTTTTTTATAAAGAACAGAAAGCACCTGGACTTATGGAAATGGCCAATATTGAAGGTGGGGGAGGACAGCTATGAACTATCGAAAAAGAATGATCATGATGTCGCTGGTGGATACGTTCCTTGTCTGTGCCGCTGTTTTTGCAGGAATGCAGCTTGTCAATGGACAGCCTGGCAGTGCGGTGGGAACAACGCTGCTGCTGCTGGCCGGATATCACGCGTTTGCTTTCTATTATAGGTTATCAAAAAAAGCCTGGTCGTACGCAAGCACCGGGGAAATGATGGCGCTCATAAAGACGATCACGCTGGCAGCCGCCCTTACAACGACTGTTCATTGGCTGTTCGGGGACACGGCGGCCATTCGGCTGACGATCGTTTCGTGGCTGCTCCTGCTTCTGTTCATGGGAACGCTGCGTTTTTCAGAACGATTAATTCGGGATGTCGAGCTGGTGAAAAGCAAGCGGAAAAAGCGGACGCTCATTGTCGGGGCTGGCTCAGCGGGGACGCTGGTCGTTCGGCAGCTGCTCCGGGACCGGCACACGAATCTGGTTCCAGCTGCTTTCGTCGATGACGACCAGCGCAAAAACGGGCTTCAACTGCTGGGTATTCCGATTGTTGGCCGTATAGATGACATTGAACAGGTGGCAAAGGCGCATCACATTAACCATATCGTGATTGCCATTCCATCCCTCGGCAAAAAAGAGCTGGACCGCATTTACGCCATTTGTCAGCGGACAGACATCAAAACACAGATTTTACCGAGAATCGAGCAGCTGATTTTGGACAAGGGTCCGCTGCCGAAGCTTGAGGATATACGGCCTGAGGAGCTGCTGGCACGGGAGCCGGTCACGCTGAATACAGATGACATTGCCGAATCGGTCACTGGAAAGGTAGTGCTGGTGACGGGAGCAGGAGGATCAATCGGTTCAGAAATCTGCCGCCAGCTGTGCCAGTTTAAGCCGTCCTTGCTTCTGCTGCTCGGACACGGTGAAAACAGCATATACACAATCGAGATGGAGCTTCGGGAAAAGGTGGGAAGCGACTTTGACCTTATCCCGGTTATCGCTGACGTGCAGGATCGTGACCGCATCTTCCAGGTCGTGAATCAGTACAGGCCTTCTGTTATTTATCATGCGGCCGCTCACAAGCACGTACCGCTGATGGAGGTGAACCCGCATGAAGCGGTGAAAAACAACGTCATCGGCACGAAAAATGTGGCTGAGGCTGCGGCGGAGTTCGAGGTTGAAAATTTCGTGATGGTGTCGTCCGATAAAGCCGTTAAGCCAACGAGTGTGATGGGCGCAACAAAGCGGGTGGCAGAAATGATCGTCCAGCACATGGACCGGATCAGCCGCACAAACTTCGTAGCGGTTCGGTTCGGGAACGTGCTCGGCAGCCGTGGAAGTGTGATTCCGCTTTTTAAAAGCCAGATCGAGCGCGGGGGGCCGGTGACGATTACACACCCGGATATGGAGCGGTACTTTATGACAATTCCAGAAGCATCGCGGCTCGTTATTCAAGCGGGTGCTCTTGCCAAAGGCGGCGAAATTTTCGTTCTGGATATGGGAGAGCCGGTGAAAATTGTGGATCTGGCCAAAAATTTAATCCAGCTGTCCGGCTACACACTGGATGAAATCGGCATTCGCTACACCGGCATGAGACCGGGGGAAAAGCTGTATGAGGAGCTGCTGAATGCCAATGAAATTCACGAGGAACAAATTTACCCGAAAATTTATATTGGAAAATCAACGGCCCAGGATATGAGGTGGGTGGAGTACTTGCTGGTTCAATTCGCGCTGCTCGAAGGAAGCGCGCTGTCTGCCCTGCTGCTTGATATCGCTCATCACCGGATGAAAAACCAGCCGAACTTAATTGCGGCCATCCAGTAAAACGAAAATGAACATGGAGTGTGAGGGAAATGGCTCTTATTTCAACAAGCGAAAAGCGGATTTATTTATCACCGCCGCACATGAGCGGTCAGGAACAGCACTATGTGCAGGAAGCCTTTGAAACAAACTGGATTGCACCGCTTGGACCGAATGTGGATGAATTTGAGCGCAGAATGGCGGCGTACGCCGGGACAAAAGGAAGTGTCGCCGTGAACTCAGGGACGGCAGCGATTCATCTGGCACTGCTTTTGTTAGGGGTCCAAAAAGGAGATGCGGTGTTTTGCTCCACGTTGACTTTTGTGGCGAGTGCAAACCCGATTGTGTACCTCGGCGCGGAGCCGGTGTTTATTGATTCGGACGAGGATTCATGGAACATGTCGCCGCGTGCGCTGGAGCGGGCCCTTCATGAAGCGCAGAAAAACAACCGGCTGCCGAAAGCGGTCATTATCGTTCATTTGTACGGACAAAGTGCCAAAATGCATGAGCTCGTTTCGATTTGCAGGCATTACGGTGTGGCCATTGTGGAGGATGCGGCGGAGTCTCTTGGCTCGGAATACGGCGGACAAAAAAGCGGCAGCATGGGGGACTTCGGCATTTATTCCTTTAACGGCAATAAAATCATTACGACGTCAGGCGGCGGCATGCTGATCTCCAACGATACAGACAAGCTGTCCCACGCCCGCAATCTGGCGGCGCAGGCACGCGATCCTGTTCCGCATTATCAGCATCAGGAAACCGGCTACAACTACCGGATGAGCAACGTGCTCGCCGGAATCGGCATTGCGCAGCTCGCGGTGCTAGATGAGCGGGTTGAGGCAAAACGTGCTCACTTTGTTCGTTATAAAGAATCGCTGGGGGCTATTGAAGGCATCCGGTTTGCGGAAGAAATTACCGGCAGCAAGTCCAACAGGTGGCTGTCGACGCTCACCGTGGATGAATTCGTGACCGGCCTGCGGGTGAGCGCACTGATCGTCGCACTGGAGAAAGAAAACATTGAAGCGCGGCACGTATGGAAGCCGCTGCATACACAGCCTTTGTTTAAAGGCTGCCAGTACTTTTCTCATCGCGAGGAGGAAAGCATTTCAGACCGGCTGTTTGCAAGCGGCCTCTGTCTTCCGTCTGGATCAGGCATGACGGCCGAGGAACAGGACCGGGTCATCGGTGTCATTCAAACGCAGTACAAGCTTCGCTTTAACAAATAAGGAGGGTGTCTATGGCCATTCTGGTAACAGGCGGTGCCGGCTACATCGGCAGTCATACATGTGTGGAGCTTTTGGAAGCCGGGCATGATGTCGTCGTCATTGACAATTTATCCAACAGCAGCCTGGAGGTCATTCATCGGGTCCAAAAAATGACGGGCAAAACGGTCGCCTTTTATGAAGGAGATTTAGTGAACCGTCCGCTGCTCGAGCAGGTTTTCGCCAGGCACCCAATTGAAGCGGTCGTTCATTTTGCGGGATTAAAGGCGGTAGGGGAATCAGTTGAAAAGCCCAACTGGTACTATTACACGAACCTCATCAGCACGCTGCACCTGCTGCAGGTGATGGAGAAATACGCGGTCCGGAAGCTGGTGTTCAGTTCTTCCGCCACCGTGTACGGAGCAAGCAGCGACATGCCGATCCGGGAAAATGCGAACCGGCAGGCGGTGAACCCGTATGGGCGGACAAAGCTCATGATTGAAGAAATGCTGGAGGATCATTACCGGGCTAATCCGGACTGGCGCTTTGTTATCCTTCGCTATTTTAATCCGATCGGTGCCCATCCGAGCGGCTTCATTGGGGAAGATCCTGCCGGACAGCCGAACAATTTAATGCCGTATGTCACGCAGGTGGCTGTTAAAAAAAGGCCGGTGCTGCATGTGTTCGGCCAGGATTATCCAACGCCTGATGGAACTGGGGTGCGCGATTACATTCACGTCGTAGATCTTGCTGCCGGGCACATCCAGGCGTTGAAGAAAACAGACGAGCCCGGCTGTTTTGCGTACAACCTGGGAACAGGGCGCGGGTACAGCGTGCTGGAGGTGATCCGGACCTTCGAGGAAGCAACCGGGCAGTCGGTTCCGTACCGCATGCAGGCAAGACGGCAGGGAGATGCGGCTGTCTGTTATGCGGATGCTGAAAAAGCGAAAAGAGAATTGAACTGGGAGGCGGTCAGAAGTCTTCAGGACATGTGCCGGGACGCCTGGCGCTGGCAGGTCCGGAATCCGAACGGCTATGGCAAAAACGAGTATTTGAAGTCAAGCGGCTGAACATAAAATGAGCAGATGAAAGGCGGGAGCGTGATGAATGTGCAGCAAAAAAGTGTAAATGAGTTTCTGCGGATTCTGGCAAGAAGATGGGCGGTTATTACAGCGATTACGCTGTTTTTCACAGCGAGTGCAGGCTTGATCAGCTTTTTCGTTTTATCACCGGAATATGAAGCAACAGCCAAGGTGCTTGTCAATGAAATAAACGCGGAAACCGCCACGGACACAGGGGATGCCGCAACGTCCTTCTACCAAATGGAAACATCCTTTAAGCTGTTTGAAACCTTTATGGTGATCGCCCAGAGCCCTCAGGTGCTGGATAAAGTAGTGGACAATTTAGGGCTGCGGGATTCGTACAGCCAGATGAGCGAAAAAGTCGCAATTGACCGTGTAGGTGAATCACTCGTTATTGAAATTAAAGCAAATGCCAGCAATCCGAATGAGGCCGTCAACATCGTGAATGAGATTTCAAAGGTGCTGAATCAGGAAATCAGCAAAATTTACGGCGAAAATCAGCTGTCGGTGTTGAAAACGGGCGGTGAAGGAGACGTGGTGACGCCGGTGAATCCAAAGCCGATGCTCAATATGATCGCTGCCTTCCTGGCTGGACTCGTCATTTCCGTTGTGGTGGCTTCACTGCTGGAATGGTTTAAAAAGCCGCAAATCCAGCCGGCACAGCCGCAAGCGCAAAAGGGACCGGTATTCAACAGCAAACTTTTCAGCAAGTAACGAGCAGTCCACTAAAAAAGAGAAGAGGGATTGGATGTCTAACATCAGAAAAGCGATTATTCCAGCGGCCGGTCTTGGGACACGGTTTTTGCCGGCAACAAAGGCCATGCCGAAAGAAATGCTGCCGATTGTGGATAAGCCGACCATTCAATACATCGTAGAAGAAGCCATTGCATCCGGCATTGATGAAATCATTATTGTGACCGGCAAGGGCAAGCGGGCGATTGAAGATCACTTTGACCGGCACGGGGAGCTTGAAGAGCATTTGCTGGAAAAGGAAAAGTTCGCGCTGCTGGAGGAAATCCGCCATATCTCCAAGATGGTCGATATCCACTACATTCGCCAGAAGGAACCGAAAGGCCTCGGCCACGCGGTCTGGTGCGCCCGTCACTTTATTGGAAACGAGCCGTTTGCGGTGCTGCTCGGCGATGACATTGTGCAGGCGGATGTACCGTGCATGAAGCAAATGATGGATGTATACGAGCAAACTCAGTCGTCGGTGATCGGCGTGAAAAAGGTGCCGATGGAGGAAGTAAGCCGGTACGGGATTGCGGCAGCTGAATCGTGCGGTCCGCGCCTTCACGAAGTAACGGAGCTTGTGGAAAAGCCGGCTGTGGAAGAAGCGCCTTCTGACCTGGCGATTATGGGACGCTACATTTTAACGCCGAAAATATTCGATTTGCTGGAAGGACAGGAGCGCGGGGTTGGCGGCGAGGTTCAGCTGACGGATGCCATTGCCAGTCTGCAAGCCTTTGAGCAGGTGTTTGCTTACGAATTTGACGGAAACCGCTACGATGTTGGGGAAAAGATGGGCTTTGTGCAGACGACCATCGAATTTGCACTTCAAAAGCCAGAGTTGAGAGAGCCGCTGCTCCACTACTTGACGGCTCTTGTAGAAACAGAAGCGAAAAAAAGCCGCTGGCAGGAACGAATGGCGTAACAGCCTGCTCCTTATCATCAAAGAAACAGGTGGTGCCGTGTGGTTGGTCACTTTTTAACGTATTTTATCGCTAGAGGCCTGCCGGGCATCATCAATTTTCTAGCGATTTTTCTTTACAGCCGGCTGCTGACACCGGAGGAATATGGGAAATACGCGATGATTCTCGCGGCGGCCGCACTCGTGAATTCCTTGCTGTTAAGCTGGCTTCGGCTCGGTGTGCTCCGCTATTATCCATCCTACAGTGAAGGAGAGCGGAACGCGTTTTTGAGCACGGTGCTGGCAGCGTTTATCGTTTACACAGCCGGGTCGGGGCTTCTCGTCACTGGTGCCGCACTTGCCGGACTGTTCGACAGCGGCTATGCCGGTATTTGGCTGCTTGGTCTCTGCCTGCTATGGGTGAATGGGTTTTTCGATTTAAACCTGGAGATTTTCCGGGCGGATTTATCACCGAAAAGCTACGGCTGGTTTTACTTCAGCAAGGCGGCCCTGACGCTTGTCGTTTCGCTTGCTGTAATCACCGGCTTCCATGCGGGGGAAGAAGCATTGATCATCGGATCGATCACAGCATCGGTCATTCCGCTGGCCATTGTGATGCCTAAGGTGTGGCGCGGTCTTCATTTTCGGCTGGTGGATTGGAGCATTTTGCGCCAGCTGCTTGCTTACGGGCTGCCGCTGACATTAACGCTTACGATGGGCTTTATTGTCGACAGCTCGGACCGGCTGCTTCTCGGCTGGCTGAACGGAACCGAAGCTGCCGGGCTGTACGCAGTGACGTATGACTTTGCTCAGCAGACGATGATTTTAATGATGACCATTGTGAATTTAGCGGCGTACCCGCTCATTATTCATGCGATGGAAAAAGGGCGTATGGCTGAAGTAAAAAGCCGGATGGAGCAAAACGTCGTGTTTTTGATCGCGATTGCACTCCCGGCTGCCGGGGGAATGATCCTGCTCAGTGAAAACATCGCCCGCTTGTTTTTCGGAGAAGCCTACCGCGATGCTGCAGCACTCGTGATTCCCTGGATTGCCCTCGTCTCATTTATACAAGGGATGAAGGTGTTTTATCTGGATCTGGCTTTTCAGCTGAGCAAGCAGACGAGCAAGCAGATCGTACCGGTGGCATCAGGCGCTCTCTTGAATATTGTGCTGAATCTCTGGTGGATTCCTCTTTATGGCATACAGGGGGCGCTGGCTGCGACAGGCGCTGCTTACCTCGTTTCATCTGTACTGAGCTGGCAGCTGGGCAAAGCCTGCTTCGCGCTGCCGCTGCCAGGAAAAGAAGTGCTGAAGGTGATGGCAGCGACCGCCCTGATGATCGCGTCTCTGTACCCTGTCCATCACTTTCACGGAATCGCGGCTCTCGTGCTGCAGGTGCTGATCGGTACGGCTGTTTATGCCGCGTGCTCATGGGGCTTAAACGTTCAAGGGATTCGGGACACTGTAAACATTAATCAGCTAAAGCTAAAAGTAAAGGGGTGAAGGGGATGGAGACCAAAAAAGTGGCGTTATTTCTTCCATCATTAGTCGGAGGGGGAGCCGAGCGGGTCATGCTGAGTCTTGCTTCTGAATTTGCCGATCAGGGCCATAGCGTGGATCTTGTTCTGGCAAAAGCAAAAGGGGAGTATCTGGATCAGGTGCCGGCCAATGTGCACATTGTTGATTTAAACGCATCAAGGGTGCTGTACAGCCTGTTTCCGCTTATTCGGTATTTAAAGGAGCATCAGCCAAACTCGGTGCTGTCGGCGCTGAATCATACGAACATTATGGCGATTGCGGCTGTTGCGCTCGCGAATGTAAAAGCGAAAACGGTTGTCAGCATTCACAGCAACCTGACTCAGTTCTCGAAGGTGACGAAAACACGGATGGTCATGCGCTGGATTCCGCCGTTGATGAAATGGAGCTTTAAACGGGCGGATAAAGTAGTGGCCGTGTCACAGGGGGTCGCGGATGACGTGATCGAGCATTTGCAGCTTCCAGAGGAGCAGGTGCAGGTAATTTACAACCCGGTCGTCGATGATTCGCTTATTCAGCGAGCCAATGAGCCGGTCGATCATCCGTGGTTCGTAAGCGGAGAGCCGCCTGTTTTGCTCGCAGTCGGACGGCTGACATCTGAGAAGGACTTCCCGAATTTGATCCAGGCATTTGCCCGTTTGAAAGAACATCATGAAGCGCGGCTGATGATTTTAGGTGAAGGAGAAAAGCGGGAAGAGCTGGAGGTGCTTATTAAAAAGCTCGGTCTGACGGAACATGTCCAGCTGCCCGGCTTTGTGGACAACCCGTACGCCTACATGAAAAGGGCCCGCTTGTTTGTCCTGTCCTCCTCCTGTGAAGGGCTGCCGACTGTTTTAATCGAAGCACTGGCGTGTGGAACAGAAGTAGTCTCCACTGACTGTCCGAGCGGTCCGCGGGAAATTCTCGACAACGGCCGCCATGGATCGCTTGTCGCCATTGAAGACAGTGAGGCGCTGTTTCAGGCCATGAAGGAACGGCTTGATATTCCGGAGGCCGGAAGCAGCAGCGAAGCGTACGAGCCCTTCTGGAAAACGAACGTGTCCCGCCAGTATTTAGATATTTTATAGAGTGGTGGTGAGATCGGTGAAGCATATTCCGTTTTTATTCTTATTATTAACCATCTTTGCGATTCCATGGGAGAACGCCGTGGTGCTGCCAGGGCTTGGCACGATCGTCCGGCCGATTGGCATTCTCGCCTTTTTGCTGACGGCGGTTCTCGTGATCAGAAACGGCACGTTCCGCGAGCTTGCACCGATTCATTACGCACTGCTTGCGTTTATTGTCTGGAGCGGGCTGAGCATGATCTGGACGGTCGATGCTGAATTGACGCTGATCCGAATTAAAACCTATGCCCAGCTGTTTGTCATGGTCTGGCTGATCTGGGAGCTGGTCCGGACAAATGCACAAATGAACATCGTGCTGCAGGCGTACGTACTTGGTGCCTGGGTGGCTGTTGGAAGCACGGTTTCCAATTTTTTATCGTCCGATCAAGTGACCTACGGACGGTATTCAGCGGAAGGGTTTGACCCGAACGACCTTGGCGTCATGCTGGCGCTCGGCATTCCGATTGCCTGGTATTTGTTTATGAAGCAGAAAAACTGGCTGTTCCGCTTGTTCAATGCCGCCTACCTGGCGATGGCGATGTGGACGATCAGCTTAACGGCTTCCCGGACGGCCTTTGTTGTTGGCATGGTGGGCTTGTTATACGTCGCTGCCACCTTTGGCCATTTAACGAACAAAATGAAAATTCTTCTTGTCTGCATGTTAGCTGTAGGTGTTACATATGGTATTCAGTCGGTGCCGGCGGATTCACTGGAGCGGATTGCGACGATCGGGGAGGATGTTGGAGCCGGAGATTTAAACGGACGCAGAGAGTTCTGGATGGCCGGTCTTGACATGATTGAAGAACAGCCGCTGCTCGGCATTGGGGCCGGCGCTTACCCGAGAGCCATGGAAGTGATGATTGATACGCGTGATTTAAGCCATAATACGTTGCTTGCTGTTTTGGCGGAAACGGGTGTGATCGGGCTGCTGCTGTTTCTCGGCATGATCGTGTTATTTCTTTATACTGCCTCGAAAACAACGTATTTGGAGGCTGCTCTGTTTATCAGCTTACTGGCTGTCTGGCTGCTCGCGACGATGTTTTTAACGTGGGAAATGCGCAAGCCGACCTGGCTGCTTTTCGGATTAATTGCGCTTGAATCGGCCAAGTGGCAGGTGCGCCCGGTTCTATCAACAATCAGGCCCATCCATCTTGTAAAGGAGTGATTCATTGTGGTCCCGATTTTATTTTTAATCACAGGGTTAAATACGGGCGGAGCGGAAATGCAAGTCTACCAGATGATCAAAGCGCTCCGTCATAAACAATCAATCTACCATCCGGTGGTCGTGTCGCTGCTGCCGCCCGGACAGGTGGGAGAAAAGCTGAAAGCAGACGAGATTCCGGTTTATTCGCTGGACATGAAGCGCGGACGGCCGAGTGTGGCGGCGATCGCCAGACTGAACCAGATTGTGAAAAAGGAAAAGATCGAGCTGATTCATTCGCACATGTATCATGCCAATTTGCTCGGGCGGCTCATGAAGGTGCTGCACCCTGAGATCAAGCTGGTGAATACGATTCATAACATTAACATTGGCGGGCGGAACCGGGAGCGGATGCTTCAGATGACAAACCGGCTGACCGATTCCATGACGATTATTAGTGAAACCGCCCGCGAGCACTTTCTGCAAACGGGAACCGCCCGGCCGGATCAGCTGCTGTTCCTGCCCAATGGAGTGAATACAAAGCTGTATAAGGAAACGACAGGTGCACGCGAAACGATTCGCAGCGAGCTCGGACTCGCGGATTCTACGTTTGCCTGGCTTGCCGTTGGCCGGTTCGATGAACAGAAAAATTATCCGAATCTGTTGAAATCATTCGGGAATGTTCTTCGTCATCACCCGGATACGGTGCTGCTGCTGGCTGGAACCGGACCGCTTCTGGAGGAAACAAAGGAAATGGCTGCTGATCTCGGTATTGCGCACCGAACCCGTTTTCTCGGCTACCGGACGGACATTCCGGACTTGATGAGCGCGGCTGATGCGTACGTCATGTCGTCAGACTGGGAAGGAATGCCCCTTGTGCTGCAGGAAGCCTCCTCCGTCGGTTTGCCGATTGTTTGCACGAATGTAGGCGGCAACAAGGAAGTGGTGGTCACCGGCAAGACGGGCTTTATCGTCCAGCCGAAAAGCCATTATGCGCTGGCAGAAGGCATGCTTTGCCTGATCCGGATGGAACCGGAAAGCCGGAAGCAGATGGGACAGGCCGGAAAAGAGTATGTACAGGCGGCTTTTGAAATGGACCGGATCGCGGAAAAATGGGATTCGCTCTACAGAAAAGTGCTCGAGCGGCAAATTCAAGCGGTATAAGGAGGAAAACAAGGTGGATCAATCAGGAGCTCGGCCGAAAGTGGCGTTTGTTGCATCTGTTTACCGGCATCTGGCGGCGTTTCATCTTCCCTATATGAAATGGTTTCAGCTGCAAGGCTTTGACGTTCACGCTTATGGTCTCCCGGATAACGGAAAAGAAGAGGTGGAACGAATCGGCGTCCTCTGTCACGATGTTACGTTTCAGCGCTCGCCCTTCCAGCTTGATAACATCCGGGCGCTTAAGCAGCTGACCGCAAGCTTTCAGCAGGAAGGCTTTCAGGTCGTTCATGTTCATACACCAGTCGCCAGTGTACTCGGCCGCATTGCTGCTAAACGAAGCAACGTACCGGCTGTTTTATACACAGCGCACGGCTTTCACTTTTTCGAAGGGGCCCCGCTGATCAACTGGCTCACCTTTTACCCGGTGGAGCGAATCATGGCGAAGTACACCGATTACCTGCTGACGATGAATGAAGAGGATTTCAAGCGGGCCAGGCGGTTTCCGGTTAAGCAGGAGGTGCTGTTTGTGAAAGGGGTTGGCGTCGACCGAAGCGGATTTCTCGGTGAAAATGACCAGCGGAAAAAGGAAACGAGAGCCCGGCTCGGCATTGGCGAAAAGGAGTTTGTCATCGTTTGTGTAGCGGAGCTGAGCGACCGGAAAAACCAGGTGCAGCTGATCGAAGCGCTGCACCAGCTGAAAACGAACCGGCCGGTGAGGTGTTTACTCGTCGGCAATGGAGAAGGAGAAGAAAAACTGAGACAGATGACAGCTGCTTACGGACTGTCAGATGTGATCCGATTTCTCGGCTTCCGAAAAGATGTGCCGGAGCTGATTGAAGCCTCGGATGTCGTCACGCTGCTGTCCAGGCAGGAAGGGCTGCCGCGAGCGTTAATGGAGGGTCTCGCTGCCGGAAAGCCGATCGTCACAACCGATGTGAGGGGAAATCGGGATTTAGTGGTCCATGGACAAAATGGATATGTGGTCGGGCTCGGTCACGTGGAAGAAACGGTTTGGGCATTTGACCGGATGATTAACCGGCCTCATATGCTGAAGGAAATGGGCGGCCAGAGCCGGGAGTTGTCCCGCCAGTACGATACGTTTTTCATCTTAAAGGAGATGGAGCGGGTTTATAAACGGGCGACACAGCACGTACCCTATGTATACAAACAGGAGGAGATCGGATGATGTTGCAGCTCGGGATCAAACGTGTAATGGATGTGCTGTTTGCACTGCTGGCATTAGTCGTACTGTCTGGGGTACTGTTATCGATTAGCCTGGCGATCAAGCTGGATTCAAAAGGACCGGTTTTATTCAAACAGGAACGGCTCGGCAAAAACGGAAAAGCTTTTCACATTTACAAATTCAGAACGATGATCGTCGGGGCGGAAACGAAAGGACGCGGCATTTTTCAGGATGAGAACGACGACCGTATCACAAAAGTGGGCAAGCTTTTACGCATGACCAGCCTGGACGAGCTGCCACAGCTGTTTAACATTTTAAAGGGTGAGATGAGCTTTATCGGACCGCGCCCGCCGCTGACCTACTATCCGTATCCAGCAGACGAGTATACAGATGAACAAAAGGTCCGCTTTCAGTTTTTGCCAGGCATGACAGGATACGCGCAGGTGATGGGCCGCAATTCGTTAAGCTGGGAAGAAAAAATTCACTACGATGTCGATTATGTAGACAATTACAGCCTCGGACTTGATATGAAAATATTCATTCTGACGATCTATAAGATTATGCAGCGGGAGCATGTGCACCACCCTGAAGCAGCAGAAACCCCGCTGAATAAAAAAGCATAACAGCACGGGGAGGGAGGCATTGCCATGATCGGTGAAACAACGGCCTATCAGCTATTGGACAGCAGGCACAAGGAAAAGTGGGACGAGCTTGTGAAGGCATGTGAAGTGTTCGATGTGTTTTTTTTAGCAGATTATCTGGCGTTATATGAGCAGCGCGGAGAAGGAAGCGCCCGGCTGTTTGTGTACAGAGAGAGCCCGGAGCAGTATGTTGTGTATCCTTACTTGCTTCGGACGATTCCGGAAAAGGTAGAAGGAGATACGTATTTTGATATTGTCACGCCGTATGGCTACGGCGGACCGCTGTATTCCGTTCAATGGCTCTCGGATGATGCGGATTTTGTCGGCCGGTTTCGTGAAGCGTTCGGCCGCTACTGCCGGTCAGAAGGGATAGTCAGCGAGTTTATCCGGTTTCATCCGTATCAGGACAATGACGGTGCACTCGATGCTCATATGCCCGTTACGGTTGCCGGAGATATCGTGTACAACGATTTGCTGCTGTCGGAGGAAGACATTTGGGCAAACACGGCTTCCAGCAAAAAAAGAAGAATTAAAAAAAGCAAAAAAAATGGTGTGCAGGTGCAGTTTATAAACGGAGAAAACATCACAAAGGACGATATCTTCACGTTTTACAGCATCTACACCGAAACGATGGACAAAAAGCAGGCGTCCTCGTTTTATTACTTCCCGCTTTCTTTTTTTCAGGAGTATGTTCAGCAGCTGGCGCCTTACGTCATGCTCGCCTTTGCCCGGCACAACGGCAAGGTGATCTCGACCAATCTCGTCCTGAAAACAGCCGGGTTTGCGACGATTCATTTAAGTGCCTCGTTAAAAGAGCACCTGCCGCTTTGCCCGAACTGCAATTTGCGCTATGAGTCGATCCTCTGGGCAAAGGAAGAGGGATTTCTCGTAATGGATCATGGCGGCGGCAAGGAAAAAGGAGATTCATTGTTTGCCTACAAGCAGCAGTTTTCCAAAAGCATTCGACAGTACAAGGTTGGCAAAAAAGTTCATCTGGAAACGATTTACGAGCAGCTTGCTTCCGGGCTTCCCGGACAGATGCAAGGAGAGCAAGCCGATTTTTTCCCAGAATACCGCAAAATAGGGTCATAGAACGGCCATCATACATCAGGGGAGAGGATAAGCATGAAAAAGAATTTCATGGTTCTTGGAGGCGGCGCTGGTCAGCTGGCAGGAATTATCAAGGCAAAGGAGCTCGGGATGAACGTAGTGGTTGTTGACCGGGACCCTGCTTGCGTCGGCGCGTTGTATGCGGACTTTTTTGAACAGGTGGATACCGTTGATTTCGCCGCTGTTGAGCAGGTGGCACGCCATTACAATGTCGTCGGCTCGATGACGATGTCGAATGATGTGGCGGTTCCCACAAGCTGTTATGTGAATGAAAAGCTCGGGCTGCCGATGCAGGGAAAAGGGCTGACGGAGCTGATGACCGATAAATACCAGATGCGAAAACGGTACGCAGCGCATCACGTTTCTTCGCCGGGTTTTTACGAAGTGACGAAGGAAACGAGCCTGACTGCTCTTGCCACTCGTCTTTGGGGGGACGGTCCGTGCGCTTATATTGTCAAGCCGTCTGACGGGTCCGGCAGCCGGGGGATTACAAAAATAACCGCCAGCAGGCAGCTGCGGGAGGCGGTTTTAAAGGCGCTGGACAGCAGCCGGAGCGGACGGGTAATAGTCGAAGCGTTTATCGAAGGATTAGAAGTCGGCGCTGTTGGGTTTTGTGTGAATGGCCGGATGGAATACTGTTTTGTCCATAATGATAAAGTGACGAACATGATTCCTGTGGGCCATTCGTTTCCTTCTTTTTTAACAGATGAGCAGGTCGCCATTATTCAAACAGAAACAGCAAAAGCGTTTAAAAGCCTGGGCCTCGATAATGGACCGAGCAACATCGACTTTATTATTGATGAAAAGGGCGTTCCTTATTTAATTGAAATTGGCGCGAGAATACCTGCTACCCGGGTACCAGAGCTTGTGGAGGCCTATGCCGGCATTGACCTTGTTAAACTGACTGTTCAGCTGGCAGCTGGCGAAGCGGTCGTTTGTCCGAAGCCGGATTGGAAGCAGCCGGTCGCAGCGGAAATGCTGAACTTCTCAGAGGATTGCATTGTGGATCATATCGAATCGTATGAAGATCTTATCCAGGCATACGCCCCTGTGGATTTCGATCTGCACATTCAGCCGGGCGAAAAAATCTCGAAGCTGACATCCGGGCGGAATCATTACGGCCACGTCACGATTACCGGTGCAGATGCGAGAGAAGCTGAAGTAAAATGTGAAGCCTTTTTAACGGAGCTGAAAAAGCGGATTGTTTTTGAAGAATTGACCGTGAAGGATGGAGCTGATGTGCCTTTATGCTGAGGAAAAAAACAATTATTGTCGCCAGCAGTGTGCTGATGGTGTCCAGTCTGATGGCGGGTTTTGCTTATAACAAAAAGTACTCGCCGGCGATCTGGTCGATTCACGTTTTGAAAACAGACGAGCCTGTCACCCTATCGGGAAAAGCGCTGGATCTGGCGGTTCCAGCGCTGAAGCCGGAGGATGTAACGGATGTAAAGGCCTCATTTGTAGCTGACCCTTTTTTATTCAATGATGCGGAGAACTATTATTTGTTTTTTGAAGTGCTGAATGAAGAGTCAGGCCAGGGAGATATTGGCCTTGCGACAAGCAAGGACGGCGAGAAGTGGACCTACGAGCAAATTGTGCTTGATGAAGACTTTCACCTTTCGTATCCGCACATTATAAAAGAAGGCAATGAGTATTACATGATTCCTGAGTCGGTCGAAGCAGGCGGCGTTTATTTGTATAAAGCGACTTCCTTCCCGCATAAGTGGGAGCGTGTGAAAAAGCTGGTAAGCGGTCCTTATACAGATGCGACTCTTTTTAAGCACCAAAACAAGTGGTGGATGTTTGCGGCAGGGCTTGATAATGAAACGCTTCATTTGTTTCACGCAGAGGCGCTGGACGGCGAATGGGTCCCGCACGTGAAAAGTCCGCTGATCACAAACGACAGGAGCAATTCGAGGCCAGCAGGCGGTGTGGTAGCAGATGACGGCCGGCTTTACCGGTATGTACAGGATGATGGACCGTATTATGGCCATTCCGTCAAGGTATTTGAGATTCTGTCTTTAACGGACACATCTTATCTTGAAAAAGAACTTGGCGTGATTTTAGAAGGAAGCGGCGTGGAAGGGGACTGGCGGGAGGATGGCATGCACCATATTGATCACTTGAAGCTGAGTGACGGCAGCTGGCTGGTGACGGTGGATGGACACCGCTTCGACCACCAGAATTACGTCCTGTGGCGGCTAAGGAAGTTGTTTCAATGAAGCCGTGAACCGCGACTGACATGAAATGGGGTGAGAGACATGCAGAAAACGGGTGTGGTGATGATGCCTGTGAAAAAAAAGGATATTTCTTTCGTTTCAGAATGGACAAAGGAGTGGCTCGGCGCAGCTCATCCGCTGGCGTATTCGTTAACCATTTTTTCAAGCCCCGGCTACACTGGTTTTGTACGGAATCAGTTGGAAACAGGGGGGCCGGTGAAGCTGATTGGGGCATATGATGGACCCGAGCTGCTCGGTTTCATTGAATTGCGGCGGCTGCCGGACGAGCTGTTTATTAACAATTTTTGCGTAAAAAGCGAAGCGCGGGGCCGGAAAGTGGGAGAAGCGCTTCTTGCCCATACAGAACAGCTGGCAAAAGCATTAGGAGCAGCAACGGTTGGGCTGGACTGCTTTTTATGGAACGAACGTGCCTTGCAAAAATACAAGTTGTCCGGCTACCGGGAAACAGGACGCATTGGGTGGCTGACCAGTCCGAATAGGGGAAACGGGAGCGAGGCAGAGCCCTTTTTTATAAAAGAAAAACAAAAAGCAGATGCTCATCATCACGCATTCGGGTTTTCTCAATTTTTCGTGGAAACAGCCCAAGGACCGTTATCAGTCAATCGGTTAAAAGAAACTTATTTTCGCGTCGCAGCAAAGGATCACCATCCGGCTTACGATAACATTCTTGCACAGATTGACTCGAAGCGTGCCCTTTTTATGATTTGGCCAGGCCAGGAGGCGGCACCGGATGGATGGAAAAAGGCAAGTGACAGCGTCAGGATGGAAAAGCGGATTCATTAAATTCATGACAATGAGGTGAAGGAATGGTTTTTAAAGTACTGAGCATCGCGGAAAAAGATGAGTGGCGGGCGTATATGGAGAAATTCCCTCAAGCAGATATTTATTTTACAGCTGATTATTGTCATATTTATGAAAACAATGGGGAAGGCAAGGCACAGCTTTTTGTGTATGAAAATGGAGAAGCCTGCATCATTTACCCGTATTTGCTTCGGGAAATTAACAGCTCCCGCCTGGGAATAAGCGCACAGGACCCGCTGTATGATATTATCACGCCTTACGGTTACGGGGGGCCGCTCTGCAACATTGCCGATGAACAGGAACGGAAAAAACAGTTCGCCCTTTTTCAGCAGCTGTTTACTGAATATTGCCAAGCTCAAAACATTGTCACCGAATTTGTCCGGTTTCATCCGCTGATCCGCAATGACCGGGACTACACAGGCGTGTCATCCAGCTTTAATCGAAATACAGTGAGCCTCACGCTTCAGGAGGACGAGGCAGCTTTTATGGACAGCCTGCGGAATAAAGGGCGAAACCGGGTGAAGTATGCGATGAAGCAGGGGCTGACCGTGACGCAGGAAGGACTTTGCCACCTGGACTGGTTTGCGGAAAACTACGCGAAAACGATGGAAAAAAACCAGGCGGATTCGTACTATTTCTTTAAGGATGGATTTTTCCGCGATACGATGGAGCTGCTGGAAGAGAATATGACCACCTTTGCTGTCCGGTATGAGGGAGAAGTGATCGCATCGTGTATGTTTATGCATTACAACGACTACGTTTCCTACCATTTAACCGGCTCGAAAAAAGAGTTTCTCCACCTGGCTCCATCCAATTTGCTCGTCTGGCATGCAGCGGTCTGGTTCGGCAAGCTCGGCTATAAATCGATGCACCTCGGCGGCGGCTACCGGCAGGATGATGACCTGCTCCGGTTCAAGCGGAATTTCACCAAAAATCCGCTGCTTGATTTTTATATCGGGAAAAAGGTGCATTTACCGGAACAGTATGAGCAGCTGACAAAAGGCATTCACGCCCCGGAGGACTTCTTCCCATTGTACCGGCATCATTCTGCAGTGGACAAGGTGTCGGTGTAGGTGGTTGCGGCTAACGGCGGTATCAGCGTTAGCTTGTTGAAAAAGATTTTATCAATGAACAGCAGGTGATGTTATCCGCTTTTTCAAAACCATCGTGCTTGCGCCAACATAGTAGGGGCGGCTTCTGCAGGACTTCGCGTTCGGAGGGGCGGGCGGTGAGCTAACTTTTGTCGCTGACGCTTCAAAAGTGGATCTCACCTGCCCCGCTGATCCCTCCCGTGTCTCCGTCCTGCGCCAGCCGCCCTGGTGGGAGGAAAGCATCTTCCGAAAGTTAAAAGTGGAATGGATCTGATCCGAAAAGTAAGTTGAACAATCGTTTTTCCATTTTGACTGATAAAATAAAAGAAGTGACTGATAAACACGCCAGTCTGACCGGATAAAGCATTTTATCGGTCAGATGTTGACGGTTACCGGTCACTTCCACCACTATCTGCACCGGGTTTCTTTTATTCAACTCTTTTCTAGAAAACACAATAGCCTTTATTTTGCTCATAAAAAGGGGGCGCATTTGTGTTTCTGCGTTCCAAAAAAGCTTCCCGGTCAGCCGGGAAGCTTTTTTTATGGCGTGGAAAGCTCTTCTTCTGTTACCCACTTATGGTTGGTGACTTCCTGTCCATCCGTCGTTGTGAAGTCGATCATGTAAACGGTTGTGTCCACAGCGGAATCGATCATTGCTTCAGCGCCGTCCATGCCTTCCATGTGGTCGGCACTCAGCGTAACGGCATCGCCTGCGACAAACGGTTCTTCGCCTGATCCCCCGATTTCTTCGTGAATCACCCATTTATGGTCTTCAACAGGATCTCCGCCGGTTGTCGGTGTGTAGGAAACGGTGTAAACGGTTGTGTCATACGCGCCGGCGATTGTGGCTTCAGCGCCTTTCATGCCGTCCATATGCCCTTCCTGGATGATCGCAGTGGAGCCAACCGGGAATGCTGGATTCGCTGCTTCCTCCAGCCCTTCTGGAACGTCGCCGCTGCCGGAATGATCCATGTCATGGCCGGAATGAGCGCTCTCTTCCTGTTCCGTTTCAACAGCCGGTTCTTCCTCTGCAGCCCCGCACCCTGCAAGCAGCAAGGAGGCAAATAAAGCGGCTCCCATCTTCTTTTTCATTCAAAATCATCCTTTCTTGTTGATGTTGTTGCTCTTATAATACCCGGCTTTTTTGCAGAAACCGTGCACTTTTTCATTTTCTGCACGAAAAATCCGTTTTTCCCATCTATAATAAGGGTCAACGTGATCGGAGAAAAAAGAGGTGTTCTATGTTTACGAAATTATCATTTAAAATAGGGCTTTTATTTTTTATTTCCATCCTGCTCATTGAAGCGCTGCTGTTTTACACGCTTTACGTGACGCTCGTCGATGACCGGGTGGATGAAGTGATGGATAATTTGCTTGCGCGGGGAGAAACGCACAGTGCGGTGCTGGCAGAAAGCTTTCAAGAAGAAACGATGAATCACGTCAGCATGATGGAGGGAGCGTCGAGCTTCAGTGTGATTGTGACGGATGAAACGGGCGGCGTGCTGATTCATTCGGACCCGATCCAGCCGGAAATGGCGGCGGTCATTCAAAACACCGATTTTCAGTCGATGCCGGCCGGCGGGCAGGTGGTGGAGACGAAGTGGGATGAAAAGGAGTATATCGCATCAGACAGCCCGGTCATGAACGACGGCGAGCATCTCGGCCACGTTTTTATGTTTTCGGATACAGAAGCTATTGAACGCATGGTCAGCCATATTCAGCGGCAGTTTGTCTGGGCGGGAGTGATAGCGGCTCTTTTAACAGTGGCTACCATCATGAGCTTGTCGCGGTTCATTACGATGCCGCTTATTCGAATGAAGGAAGCGACGGAGAAGCTCAGCCTTGGGCATCATCAAGTGGACCTGGTCGTTGACCGGAACGATGAACTCGGGGAGCTGGCGGCTTCAATTACAAAGCTATCTGATGATCTTGACCGGCTGAAACGGGCACGAAATGAATTTCTCAGCAGCATATCCCATGAACTGCGCACACCGCTCACGTATATCAAAGGCTATTCGGACATTTTAAACCGTCCTGGCTTATCAGAGCAGGACAAAGAAAAATACGCGGCCATTATTCAAGAGGAAGCCGACCGTTTAACCGGTTTTATTCAAAAGCTGTTTGAGCTGGCCAAGATGGATCAGCATGAGTTCCGAATTGTGAAAAAGGAAGCGTCGCTCGATAAGCTGCTCGAGGGGGTCGTTCAATTTGTCCGCGAAGCGTTTGAGCAGGAAGGCAAGTCACTGGCGATCTCAGGAGCGAAGGGGGTTCAGGTGATGATGGATCAAGAGCGGATGCAGCAGGTGCTGTTAAATCTGCTCGATAATGCGCGTAAATATTCAAGCACCGGCTCGCATGTGTCGATTGCTGTTGTTGAAAAAAACGACGAGGTGATCGTTGAAGTGAAGGACGAAGGGGCCGGCATTCCGAAAGAAGATCTTCCGTTTATTTTTGACCGGCTGTACCGGGTCGACAAATCACGTGCACGGGAAAGCGGCGGGTTCGGCATTGGCTTGTCGGTCGCAAAGGAAATTGTGGAAGCGCACGGCGGACGCATGTTCATTGAAAGCAAGGAAGGAATGGGCACGAAAGCGACTATTTCTCTTAAACGAAAGGATGATCGGGATGAGTACCATCTTATTGGTTGATGATGAAGAACGAATGCTGGACTTGCTGGCTCTTTACCTGGAGCCTCATCGTTACACGTGCTTAAAGGTCCAGGGCGGGAAGGAGGCGCTGGACATGGTCAAGCAGGAAGGCATTGATCTGGTCATTTTGGATGTGATGATGCCGGAGATGGATGGATGGACGGTCTGCAGGGAGATTCGCGCCATTTCGAGTGTGCCAATCATCATGCTGACAGCCCGTGGACAGGAGGAGGATGTTGTGAAAGGACTCCGGCTTGGCGCGGATGACTATGTGACAAAGCCATTTAGTGAACAAGAACTGATCGCCCGAATCGAGGCGCTGCTGCGGAGAAGTGCACCTGCTAAAAATATTTCCTTAAACGGATTAACATGGGATGAAGCCCGGTTCGAGGTGTCTTATGACGGACGGCCTATCCGTGTAACACCAAAGGAATTTGCACTGCTCGGCATTTTAATCAAGCACCCCCATCAAGTATTCGAGCGGGATCATCTGCTTGAGCTCGTATGGGGATATGAAACGGAAACAGAGGCAAGAACCGTCGACTCGCACGTACGGAATCTCCGGGAAAAAATACGTGACGCAGGGTTTCCGGTGGAGGCGCATTTTCAAACGGTGCGCGGTGTAGGGTATAAATGGGTGCAATAGCGGTCTGGACGGCTTGAAAAAATAGTGATTGCAGGCTGCCCGCCGAATAATCGGTTTTCGGCGGGCAGGAAAAAGAATCCAGGTTATGTTAGTAAAGAACGTAATATCCGGCGAGCTTGGCGTATTCCTTCCAGAGCATCCGCTTGCTTTCTTCATCGCTCCACCAGGCGGACCATTCGTAGCGCGATGGAGTGGCGGAATAGGAAAGCGAGATGCCGCTGTCCTGAAAGACTTTGTCGAAAATAAATTTGGTGCGGCGCATATGGTAATCGCTCGTGACGATAATGACCGAACTGTCCCCGCGGCGTTCAAGCAGCTCTTTCGTGTAAGTAGCGTTTGTATAGGTGCTGTACGCTTGTTCTTCGGCAATGACCTGGCCGGCAGGCACACCGAGCGCGACAGCTTCGCTCACTGTAAAGGTGCCGGTATTCGCGCGCGACAAAATGATGTCATCGGCATAGCCGTTTTTCCATAGCTGAACCCCGGCTTCAATGCGCTCGGTTCCCGGGCTCAGGATCACGATGGCGTCAGACGGCTTGGGCTGCTCCTGCACCATTAACACGTGGCCGGCATTCAGGAGAAAGGCGGCGAGAAGGCCGGCTCCAATGAGTGAGAAGCCGGCCAGCAGCCATCCTTTTTTACGAATCGTCACCTCGTTTCCTCCTTCCTTTTCGCTTATTCATCGTTGCGCCCATTTCCTTTTGCTGTATTTTTCTGAACCGTTGACTCCTTTACAGCTTTTAAGTTCATCCCGGCTTGTGTGTTGCTTAGCAGGCGGTTATGGATGATCGTCGCATCGGTTACATCAACGACCGACAAGCCGGCTCCGCCATTTCCGCGCACTTCATTCGATTGAATGACGATGCCGCTCTGATCATTAAGACCGCCCCAGACGGACACACCATTTCCTTTGTTCTGGCGGATGAGATTCGTGGAAATCCGGTTTTGCCCGATATGGTTCATCATCGAAATGCCGTCCTTTTCACTTTTCTCGATCGTGTTGCCGCTGATGGCGTTTTTGGTGGAGAAGTTGATGAAAATGCCGTTTTCGCTATTTCCGGAAATAAAATTATTGCGGATCGTATTTTCATCGGCCGCCCCGCTGTCCTGGCTGCCGCCGATATAAATGCCGCCTGCTTTATTTCCGGTCACCACGTTGTTCAGCGCGCTATTATGGCTGGCGTACACAAAAGCGATGCCATATCCGTTGTTGCCGGTCACCTTGTTGTAGAGCAGCTCGACATCTTCAAGCGGCAAATCAAACGGAGGATCACGTTCCAGGTCGATGCCGGCTTCAGGAGCCGTTCCATTAGTATTGGAAAAGGTACTGTTTTTCACGATGATGTTTTTGCCGGCTGTAATGGAGATTCCCTGCCGCCGGTTGTTGTCGCCTGTCACGTTGTGGATGGCCACGTCAGTCGGATAGGTCCGATTTTTTGCATCGCCTTCCACAATAAAGCCGTCCCCCCAAAAATCCTTCGCCGTCACGCCGGAGACCGTGATGTTGCTTGAGCTCCCGGCAATAAAGATGCCGTGCCCGAATTCCCCGCCGGTGTCTGTATGGTCATACCGGTCGCCTACGAGTGTGCCGCCGCTGATTTTGACATTTGTCCGATTGTAAACGGTAAAGATGCGGTAAATCGGAAGGTCATTCGGAATGGCCTTTAAAGTCGTTTTGCTGTCCAGCTGAATGACAGAGCCGTCCTTCACATGAAGAGTGCCGGTGTCCGGGTTGGTGTTAATCAAAAAAGTGCCGGCCGGAATACGCACGACCCCTTTTTTCGCTGCCGCCTCGTCAATGGCTTTCTGGATGGCTTTTGTGTCGTCCTTTGCATCATTCGGCACGGCCCCGAATGCCGCCGGGCTGAACACCGGAGGAGCCGCTGTCTGCTGAACAGCTGGTTTTTCGTCTTCTGTTTGCTCAAGCAGCACGCCGGCTGTTTTTGGAATGAAAAAGACCGCAGCAATGACGGCAGCAAGCAGCCAAAGAATCCAATATTTATCATGAAACGAAATAGGCTGTTTGATCATCATATGCATCTCAATTCACTTTCACGGTCGGGGCGCTTACTTCTTCCTGCGCTGCTTTGGCCGGCCGTTTTTGGCTGATGCCGACTTTTCCAACCATATAAGCGCCAAATGTCCATCTATTAAATAAATAAATCGTCAAGGCGCACAATCCGATACAAGCGAAAAACAGACCGGGAACGGTGAGCAGCGGCGGGAGATCCTGCCAGAGAAACGAAACCGCCGCAAAGATGGCCAGGAAAAATGGATGAAACAAGTAAATACCGAACGAGTACTGGCTGACCCACGAGAAGAAGCGTGGAATGCGCTTCAGGAGCATCGCATGAGAATAAAGGAAAAAGATCATGCTCGCGGTGAACAGCAGCATGTCAACCCGTTTAGACGACACAATCGGCATGACATCCAGATGATACAAACTGATGGACAGAGCACCGAAGGCCACCGTCGCGACTGTCGTCCAGTGCCGGTATTTCACGAGCTGCTTTTGGAATTCCTCAATAAAATGGCCGCTGTAAAAAGCGAGCGTGAAATAAAAGACCCATCCTAAAAACGGCACCCAGTAAAGCTGCGTCCATATATAATCGGTAAACGGAACGTTCAGCGGAGGGACAAAGTTGAAAAACGACAGGTAAGCCGCGTTGATGAGAAAAGAGCCGGCAATGACCTTTTTCGGAGAGGCTTTCTTTAAGTATGAATGAAACAGCAGGTGAAGCGCGTAAAATTGGAAAATAATTAAAATAAAGTAGCCGTGGTAATCACCGAGCAAAATATGGCGCCACGTATAGGTGAAAAAGGCGCTGCCGAACCCTGAGCCAAGGCCTGCGGATTCAAACGCTTTCGCGGCTGCGTAAAATACACCGAAAAATAGATAAGGCAAAAAGATAAAATGGATCCGGTTTCGCCAAAATGACTGAATCGGCCGGTTTCGGTACGAGTAGGCAATGATAAACTCGGAGATAAAAACAAAAGCGGGCGTGCCAAAAGTGAGCAGTACACTAAGCCCGTTCACCGTTTCACTTTGGTCCAAATACACACGGTCCAAAACGTGAAGCATCAGGATGCTGAGACAGGCGATACTTCGCAGCAGAAACATTTCATTTACAAGCGTCCGGCTTTGTTTCAATGGGTTCCCTCCTAATACATTCTTTTTGGAGAACAATTTGTTCGTTATAAAGAATATTACTATGGAGACAATGAAATGTAAAGGGAGATCTCTCTTTTTCTAAGTGAGAAGAAAACCAGTGAAAGAGAGCTTCTGTCTTTTTTCTTATTTTTCAGAAAATACTTGTAAAAGCGGGGGTGATTGATTAAGATGAGAGAAATGAATACATGCGGATGACGGTTGGGGGAGAGTGCGAAAGCCGCCGACGGAGCAAGTTTCAAAAGCCTTGAAACGAATCTCTCAGGTAAAAGGGACCCCAATCAGACGCAGCTCTGGAGAGAGCATGACCCGTCATGCCACCAAAGGGGAAAATCCATGCCGGATTAAACTTTCAGGTTCAAGGACAGAGAAAAGGATTACACCTTTTCTCTGTCCTTTTTTCGTTTTCTTGAGGTATGGCGCATTTCCCGGATTTACGGCGCATTTCCCAGGATTACGGCGCAATTCCCCGAAATACGGCGCAATTCCCCGAAATACGGCGCAATTATCCCTTTTTTGCGCCATACACACAATAATTGCGCCAAACGAAAGCACGAATAAAAGGAGGGGTTAACATATGACGCTAAAGAAAACACCACTTTTTGAGGAGTATGAAAAACATGAAGCCAGGGTGATTGACTTCGGCGGCTGGGCGCTGCCGGTTCAGTTTTCTGGAATCATGGAGGAGCACGCGGCTGTCCGTACAAGCGCCGGGCTGTTCGATGTATCGCACATGGGAGAAGTGCTCGTGAAAGGGCCAGGGGCAGAGCGGTACCTCAATTATCTCGTCACAAATGATGTATCTGTTCTTGAAGAAGGGCAGGCGCTTTATACGGCGATGTGTGATGAAGCCGGCGGAACGGTGGATGATCTGCTCGTTTACAAAAAAGCAGGCGGCGAATGGATGCTGGTCATTAACGCGGCCAATATTGACAAGGATATTGCCTGGATGAAGGAGCATGCTGGAGGAGACGTAACGGTGGAGGACATCTCGGCGGAAACGGCTCTGTTAGCGGTGCAGGGTCCGCGGGCGGAGGAAATATTGCAAGCATTGACGGATAAAGACTTGTCTGCGATCCGGCCATTTCAATTTAAAGAGAATGCGGTCATTGGCGGTGTTGAAAACGTCCTCCTGTCCCGCACCGGCTACACGGGAGAGGATGGCTTTGAGTTGTACGTGCCGGCGAAGCAGGCGGTGGCTTTGTGGAGACGGCTTGCCGGAAAACCACTTGCGCTGTGCGGACTTGGGGCACGGGACACGCTTCGGCTAGAAGCAAGGCTTCCTTTATACGGCCAGGAGCTGACGAAGGACATCAGCCCGCTAGAAGCAGGAATTGGGTTCGCTGTGAAAACAGCAAAGGCGTCGCCATTTATCGGTCAGGGGGCGCTTCAACAGCAAAAGGAAACAGGGCTTGAACGGAAAACAGTCGGCATTGAGATGATCGGCCGCGGCATTCCGCGAACCGGCTACCGTATCCTGTCCGAGCTTGGTGAGCCGATCGGCGTCGTGACATCCGGGACGCATTCGCCGACGTTAAAAAAACCGATTGGCCTGGCGCTGATTGCGGCTGATTTTGCCGGGATCGGAACGACGTTTTTTGTCGATATTCGCGGCAAAAAAGCAGAAGCGGCAGTGGTGAAGGTACCATTCTACAAAAGGGAGCGGAAGCAATGACATCGACATTCAGATATTTGCCTGATACAACAGAAGATCAAAAGGACATGCTGGCTTTTTTAAACGTTTCGTCTGTAGATGATTTATTCTCAGATGTGCCGGAATCGATTCGTCTGGACGGGGAGCTTGCGATTCCGAACGCCCTGCCGGAGCCGGTGCTATGGAAGCAGATGCAGAAGATGGCTGGAAAAAATGTGAATGCCGGCGAGCTGCCGTTGTTTTTAGGGGCAGGCACGTACGACCATTACATTCCAAGTGTCGTCAACCATATGATTTCCCGCTCTGAATTTTATACAGCCTACACGCCGTACCAGCCGGAAATTTCACAGGGCGAGCTGCAGGCCATTTTTGAATTTCAAACGATGGTATGTGAGCTGACAGGAATGGATGTGGCTAATTCCTCGATGTACGACGGATTTACGGCACTTGCGGAAGCGGCCTCTCTCGCTGTCGCGCACACAAAACGCTCAAAGGTCGTTGTCTCAAAGGCGGTTCATCCAGAATCCCGCGCGATTTTAACAACGGTCGCAGCGGGCCCGGGCTATGCAGTGGAAGAAGCAAAGCTTACAGCGGATATAACGGATCTCGATTCATTAAAGGACCAAATTGATGACGACACAGCAGCGGTGATTGTGCAATACCCGAACTTTTTCGGCTCGATTGAAGATGTAAAAGAAATCAACGCGCTGGCGAAGGCGCATGGTGCTCTGCTCATTGTCAGCTCCAACCCGCTGTCACTTGGGCTGCTGCAGCCTCCGGGCAGGCTTGGCGCTGATATTGTCGTTGGCGATATGCAGCCGCTCGGCATTCCGATGGCGTTTGGCGGTCCGCACTGCGGCTACTTTGCGGTGACAAAGCCGTTAATGCGCAAGGTGCCGGGACGGATTGTCGGCCAGACGACGGATGCCGATGGGAAGCGGGGCTTTGTGCTGACGCTGCAGGCTCGTGAGCAGCACATCCGCCGTGACAAAGCGACCTCCAATATTTGCTCGAACCAGGCGTTAAATGCGCTTGCCTCTGCTGTTTGCATGACGGCTCTCGGCAAAACAGGGCTGCGATACATGGCCCGTTTGAATATGGAAAAAGCCGATTATGCGGCAAAGGCGTTTACACAAAAAGGCTTTTCTGTGATGAACGAGTCTCCGTTTTTTAACGAGTTCGCCGTTGAACTGCCTTGTGCCGTTGCGGACATACAGGAGCAGCTTATTGAAAAAGGCTTTATCGGCGGCTTTGATTTGCGTGTTGATTATGGGAAGCCGAATCACATGCTGGTTGCCGTCACTGAGCAGCGGACAAGGGAAGAGATTGATCAATTTATCGATGTATTGGAGGCGGTGACCGCATGATGAATTACAATGACCTGATTTTTGAAATCAGCCGTCCGGGGCGGATCGGCTGCAGCCTGCCGGAAAGTGATGTGCCAGCGGTGGATGTATCGAAAAAGCTTCCGGCGCATTTGATCCGTGATGAAGAGCCGGAGCTGCCGGAAGTGTCGGAGCTTCAGCTTGTTCGCCACTACACGGCCTTATCTAATAAAAATCACGGCGTCGATAACGGCTTTTATCCGCTCGGCTCCTGCACGATGAAATACAACCCGAAAATCAATGAAGATGTAGCCCGTCTCGACGGCTTCAGCCGTATTCATCCGTACCAGCCAGCCTCCACTGTGCAGGGCGCACTTGGGCTGCTGCATGAGCTTCAGGAGGATTTAGCGGTTATTACGGGAATGGATGCCGTTACTCTTCAGCCGTCTGCGGGGGCGCAGGGGGAATGGACCGGACTTATGCTCGTCAAGGCATACTTGGAGCAAAAGGGAGAAAAGCGGACGACGGTTCTCGTGCCGGATTCCGCTCACGGCACCAATCCGGCCAGCGCGACAGTAGCGGGCTTCCGTACGGTAACCGTGCCATCGAATGAACAGGGTCTTGTCGATGTAGACGAATTGAAAAAGCATGTGAACGAAGATACGGCCGCACTGATGCTGACGAATCCGAACACACTCGGTCTGTTTGAAAAGGACATTGTGGAAATTGCGAAGGTGATCCACGAAGCAGGCGGGCTTCTTTATTATGACGGCGCCAACGCCAATGCCATTTTGGGCAAAACGACACCGGGCAAAATGGGCTTTGATATTGTTCATTTGAATTTGCACAAAACCTTCACCACACCGCATGGCGGAGGAGGACCAGGAGCAGGGCCGGTCGGCGTGAACAAAAAATTAATTCCGTTTTTGCCGGTGCCCCGTGTAGTGGAAAAGAACGACCATTATGCGCTGAATGTGGATGAACCACTGTCTATTGGACGCGTGAAGGGCTATTATGGCAACTTCGGCATCCTCGTCCGTGCCTATACGTATATTCGCACGATGGGGCCGGACGGCTTGCGGCAGGTGTCAGAAAGTGCCGTGCTTCATGCGAATTATTTGCGCAAAAAGCTGGAGCCGTACTTTGTGTCTCCTTATGAGCAGGTGAGCAAGCATGAATTTGTCCTGTCAGGGTCCAAGCAGAAAAAGCTCGGTGTCCGAACGCTTGATATGGCCAAGCGGCTGCTTGATTTCGGCTACCATCCGCCGACCATTTACTTCCCGCTGAACGTGGAGGAGTGCTTGATGATTGAGCCGACTGAAACAGAATCCAAAGAAACACTGGATGCCTTCGCTGACGTCATGATTCAAATTGCACGTGAGGTGGAGGAAAATCCGGATATCGTGCTGAACGCGCCGCATACAACAGTGATCGGCCGTCTCGACGAAGTAAAAGCAGCCCGCAAGCCGGTGGTCCGTTACGAAAAAGAAACGATACAGACGTAATGAAGATCCGCTTAACAGATGCAGCCCGGCAGCAGCTGACCGGTTTCACCGTACCGGAGAATCGTGTGCTGAGAATCGATGCCGATATGAAAGGCGGCTGCGGCATCTCGGTTCATCTGTCGGTTGAAGCGGGAGAGCCGCGCCGTCATGATACGACGCTGGACTGCGGCGGCGGAATTGTTTTTCACATCGACCGGTTCACCGAGCGTTATCTAGATGAGGGAGCAGAGATCGATTGGACAAAAGAAAATGGATTTACGATCGGCAGTTCATTTGACTCGGGCTGTACGGTTTGACGGCGTTCCTGAAAAAGGAACGCTTTTTTTATTGCTAACGCTGATAAATGTGTCACTAACGCCGATATTTTCCCCTTAACGCTGATAAGTCTCTACCTAACGCCGGTATTTTATTATATCGGCGATAGCGGCCAAGATATCGGCGCTGTTTCAAAAATACCGGCGATAGCACACTGTAAATGTCTGTATCCATTTTCCTGTTTTTTCTTTTTTAGTGTTTGAAAACGGTTTCCTATGGATATAAATAATAAGGTTGTTATTTTTATGAAGGAAGGTGGCTTTACATGGGGGAAAGAGCGTTGCCGCTGCACATGTCTGTAGACTTAATTCGACCGGAGCAAAGCGCAGAAGAACTATATGGAAAAGGCTATGTGTATTCACCGAAGCTATATGCCCGCGACTACGAGCACTTTGGCGGAGATCTGCTCAGCCTGGAAGCATTAACGGGGCGTGAGCTTTGTGTCGCCGGTGAGATGCCGGTTATTTGCCATACGGGCGCGGTAACGCCTGGCGCTGTCCATTTGCTTGAAAAAGCGGGTCTCAGCATTCCATCCACTTTATATACGTATTCTTCTGATGAAGAGTATGTTTCTATTTTGCAAAAGCTATCGTTACAGGGAAAGAAAGTAATCTTTCAATATCCTCACCCTTCTGAAGATGCACCGGATTCCCTTTATTGGGTCGATCCATCCGTTATTGCGTACGTCAGCGACAAGCGCAGCATTCCTGCTCTTGTTCCGCCGGAGCATGTGCCTCCTCGGCGAATGGTTAGCATAGAAGAGCTGATCGCGGATACACCGCCGCTTCCGTTTATATTAAAAACGGGGGACGGGCGACCGACTTCTGGCGGCTGCGGTGTGCTGTTTATTGAGCGGACCGAGCAGCTTCATACGATTAGTGAAGATTTTGGCGATTTGTCGACCATTATTTTAGAAGAATATATTGAGTACGACCGGAACTTTGGCTTTCACTTTGCTGCTGACCAGCATGGGACTGTCAGCTTTTTAGGGAAATCAGAGCAGGTTGTGAATGATGATAATTGTTTTCGCGGAAGCTGGATCTCGACTAATGCGGAGCCGTTTGAAAGAGTCGTAGAAGCAGGATTCCAGGTGATGCAGAATATCGTCGCTGCTGGGTACGTGGGCACTGCCGGCTTTGACGTATTAATGAGAGGCAGCGACTTTTACTTTATTGATTTAAATGTCCGCTTTAATGCGTCCTCCTGCGGCCTGATGATTTACAAAAGTGTCGAGGACGTGTATAAAAAACCTGTCATTCGTTTGTCGTGCCTGGAGTGGGAAGGGGATTTTGGAGAGGGGCTGTCTGTCGTAGACGCGTACTTGAGCCAGAATCAGTTTATTCCGCTCAGCCTCCTTGACGCTTCATATGTGGCCCGAAAAACAGGACCTTCTAAAATAATAGGGCTAGTCATCGGTCATAGTGAAGAAGAGGTAGAGTCCATCTTGCTGTCTATGGAAAAAGATCGTTTAACCCAAAGAGAATAATCTTTCAAAGCTGCTCCGTATATGGGGGTAGCTTTTTTAATCTCAGAAAATTAAATTAATTTAGCGCTGTACATTATTCTCTGAATCTGGCATAATGCTAGTATATTACTATTAAATAGTATTCATCCATAATCGTTATTTTATGTCATATCGTATACGATAATGCAGACTCCATGATTGTACGAAAAGGCAAAGCTATTGAAAAGTAGTGACGTAAAGCTAGAGGGGCTACCGCTTGGATAAGCCATGCCAGCCAGCTGCCGAATACAAAGGCGCCGTACAATTTTATTCAGGAGGTTATCAAAATGCCGCTCTACACAATGAAGGAAGTATGGACACCGCTTCGCTGGTTCGGTGTTAAATTTTTCAAGGAGCTCGAGGACGGAAATTATTACGTAAAGGTAGGAAATAATCCAAGAAAAAAAGTAAGATAACGATTCAAAAAAAAAGGAAACCACGTAAATGTGTGTTTCCTTTTTTGTTTAGGAGGCAGAAACACGCAGGTGATCCTTGAGAAGGCCGGACAGCCGCTGCCGTTCCTGTTCGCTAATGATGTAATAGTAGATGCCCTCCATTGTTTGGTCTGTTCCTTGCATGGACAGAACATCAATTTGAAAGCGGGCGTTGCTGTAGTTGCGCTGTAAATGCAGAAAGCTTGTTGGCGTTAGGTTGGTTTCAACATTGTTGCGGATCACAGCCAGCAGGTCGTTTATATGCTCAAGCTGAACCGCTTCATCCAGCAGCGCCCTCATCACCTGCTGCTGCCTTTTTTGCCGCCCGAAATCTCCGTTGGGGTCTTCATAGCGCATCCGTACATACTTCAATCCTTCTTCACCTGTCAGCGTAATCGAGCCTTCAGGAAAAAACGACTCATCGGATTCAAATGCGAATTCATTTTGAACGGTGATTCCGCCAATTTCATCCACAAGCTGAATAAAGCCGTTCATGTTCACATTCACAAAGTAATCAATCGGAATATCGAGAAACTGTTCCACTGTTTTAACCGCAAGCGCGGTCCCGCCATAGCTGTACGCGTGATTGATTTTCGTTTTCGTTTCGGTATCGGCAATCTGAACCAATGTATCACGTGGAATGCTGAGCAGTTGAATGGATGTGTCAGAAACGGTCGCTACCACCATTGTATCGGTTCGGCCACGATCGCCTTTTCGTTGATCTGTTCCCATTAACAGCACACTAAATGCGTCCTTCTTTTTTAACGAAACGGCTTCGACCCGCTTTTCCGTCGGCGGCAGTGTGACCGAATTGAGCGTTCGTTCGGCTGTAAAAGCGACGGTCACGAGCAGGGTGGCCAGTATAAGCACGAAAAAAGAAACGGCTCGTTTCATGGCCGGCCCGCTTTTCTTTCCTGCAAAAAAGCACGGAACTGCAGAAAGTCGCTGGCACTCATATGAAGATCTTTTTCTCCTTCTTTGATTAAGTCATCCATTTTCATATTTAAAGCGCCGGACAGCTTATGCAGGATTGCTAATGATGGGTTCACAGCCGGATTGGTTTCAATCGTAAATAAATACGATTTGGAAATATTCGCTTGCTTCGCTAACTGGCTTAACGATAACCCCATTTTCACTCTCTGTTCTTTTATGCGAACGCCAATCATACCCTCTTCCCCCCTATTCTGTTCGATGTTATGTTCATTATAACGCACATAAAAGAGAATTAAAACGAATTTATTTCATTGTTTGTTCTTTATTTAGAATAAATAAGCCTATTTACCTATTAATTGCCTAATCTGTCCGTGGTATAATCACACCAGATTAGTTCTTTATAAAGAACGAAGAGGGGGTGATTCCCATCAACGTGTTATATATTGCACAAAAGCGTCCTCAATCGGAAGGAACCGATGATCAAAGGAGAGCCTATCAGCAAATAAAAGGCTTGTTAAAGCGGAATGATGCAGTTTATTGTCTTTATCAGGAAAATGGTTCGATCTTTTTAGTAGAAGGAGAAGAGCTCATTTGGAAGGGAAGAGGCTTTATTTACGAGCAGAAGGCCGGGCCCGCTTATTTTGCAAAAGTCAAAAGCTATCTATTCAAGCGGTATCCGTATCACGTATCAAAGCACACATTTCCGGAGATTAGAAGAATCGTAAAGCATATCCTGAAGGAAGTGCGATTTGATGTGATTCACATTCATTCGACGATGGTGCACAATTTTCCTGATATGGACCGCTGGATGGAGCCGGTTATTGTCGATTATTTGGGGGCCATTAGCGTAAGCTTGGAGCGCCGGTACAGGTGGACTCATCAATTTGTGGAAAAAACAGCGATCCGAGGGGAGCTGGGCCGTGTTCGAAAGCACGAATCCTTTTTAAAGGAATGCACGGTAAATGGATTGGTTTCGTCTCATGCGGCCCGTCGCGACCTGGCACCGGTCACGATCGACACCTTTTTTGTTGTTCCAAATTATGTAGAAGAATCTTTTTTTTCCTGCGACATCAAGAAACCGAAAAAACAAGCCATTATCTTCACGGGTCCGTTTAACCGCCCGGAATACGCAGATGCGGCCACTCGTCTTGTAAAGGACATCTTCCCCCTGTTAAAAGCTGTTTATCCGGAATTGCAATGCTGGCTGGGTGGCGCAAATGCACCCCCGGCGGTGAAAAAGCTGGCCGAGATGCAGGGAGTTGACCTGATAGAAGATCCTGAGGAAGTGGTGGAAAAAGTAAAAGAAGCGGCTGTTTACATTTGTCCAATCCGATTTGGTTTTGAGGAAAAAATACCTGTTTTAGAAGCAGCTGCGCTCGGCTGTCCGGTCATTATCAGTCAAACAGCAAATGAAAGCATCGGCTTTGCTCATGAAAAACATGCTATTTTGGCCGATTTGGATGCGCAGATTGTGGAGCGGACGATCGCCGTGCTGGAAAACAGAATTAAACGGCTGCTAATGGCGGGACAGGCTCGAATCCATGTGTACAAGCATTATTCCGAAAAGCATGTAATCAATCAGCTGGTTTATGCCTATCAGTGTGTGGAACGGACAATAGAAAATGAACAGATGGAACGATTGAATGGATAATCCTACATGAGCTGGAAGGATTATTTTAAAAAAATATTCCCAAAAGTCAGACAGCGTGCTACAATCTATCTACACGAATAACATTATATATGTGACAAGGGCAAACTTACTGAAAAGTAAGGACGCAAAGCAACAGATCCTAAAGTGGCATTCTGCTTGGATGGCTGTGCTGCCGAAGCGGGAGGAGAAGCTTTAATGGAAAAGCTTGGAGTTCGTACCGTTGAGCAGGAGTGGGTCAATCTCATGTCTGAGGCAAAGCAATTGGGCATATCTATTCAGGAAATTCGTGTTTTTTTATCATTAGCACAGCAGGAGGAGCGTAAAGAGGCTTGACACCATTAAAGCTCAAAAAGACATAGGTAAAGCAGCCGATCCGCATGGGAATCCGCTGCTTTTTTTGTATAGATTAAGAGAGTGTAGGAATAACATTTAAGACTGTTTGCTGGCGACGGGATTCCAAAAATGCCTTGAATTGTTCGGGTGATGTACCAGAGGCCATTGCTTCGTGCGCGACAGCCGTCCATTCCTCGTCGAGCGTGGAAAGATTGGTCTGAGCACCAGTTAAAAGGTCTTCTACTTCAACTTCAAGGCCGAAAGAGATTTTGGTTAAAAGCGGATCAGAAGGGTGCAGCTGGCCGTTTTGCTCTGCGGAGAAAAGAACGGTTTCAGAAATGCCAGAACGAACAGATAATTCGGTTAGAGACAGGTCCTTTTGTAAACGAAAAGCGAGAATTTTTTCACCGATAGCCATGTGTATCTCCTGCTTTCAGTAATAGATTTTCGTTTGAGTACGATTCCCCCGATGGAAATACGACAAAGGGTGTGATTGTTTTTAAATTTTACCATATGGAAATGGATATTGTCGAATAAAATTTCAATTTTCAGCATATTTAAATAGTAGATCTTTTCTTTCTTTTCCTGTATTGTATTCATTTGTTAATGTGTATACGAATCAAGAGTTGTTTTAAAGAGGTGTTTGATTGAAAAAAGGACTAACTGTTGCTGCGTTGCTCATGATCGGTGTGGTGATCTTTCGCTTTTCTTCTCAGACCTATGAGGAGCAGTCCCTTGTGCCGCTTTTGGAAAGTCTTCTGCCGGGAGAGCCGCTCGCCGGGTTGCTGGCACCAGTGGAAGTCTCCTACTGGGGGACGGCGATATCCATTGAAACAAAAGGCTATTACTATTTTATTGAATTTTTTATTCGGAAATTCGCCCACTTGTTTTTGTTCGGCTGTTTAGCGCTGGCCCTGTTCCGGGTGCTTATGCTTGCGGGACCGAAACGGATTTGGCCTGTTGCGCTGTTTGCTTTTGCGGGGGCCGGGCTGTACGCCATGATGGATGAATACCATCAGCTGCTGACAGGCGGCCGTACGCCGATGGTGGAGGATGTTTTGCTGGATATGGCAGGCGCGTTTATTGCGCTGGGCCTTTATGTGCCATTTTATAGTTGGCGAAAAAAAACACGGTCCTCAGATGCCTGAGCCGTGTTTTTCTTCGTATTCTGCGCGGATTGTATTGTAAAAGTGCGCGTAGGTCACGCTCATGTATGGAGCGATCCAGATAAAGCCGATGCCGATTGTCACAATGCCGAGCAGGATCCAGCCGATAAATGAAAGACCAAGCACAAAGGCCTCTCCTTTATGGCCATCCATCATTCTGCGCGATTTTGTAATCACTTGAAGAGGTGACAGGTCCGGGTCATCTCGTAAAATATAATACGTCATCATGTAGGAAAAGGATTTAATAATGCCGGGTACAATCAGAAGCAAAAACCAGAAAAATAAAAGCAGACCTTGAATTAGGGCGGTGAGAATGCTTTTGCCGAACATCGTTTTGTAAGGCTCAATCAAGTGGCCGAAGCTAACCTGTTTATCGCGTGATAAATCAACCCATGCCCACACGAGTCCGACTGACATCGGAAGAATCAAAATAGACAGGACGAAGATGATCGGGTCCTTCCAGGTAAACTCGTACTCCTCTGGCTGAATAATAACGTCCGGTCCGCTTGCTACAAGTATGGATACAACGAAAAGACCGATGGCAATAAGCCAGTTGCCGCGCAGCGATTCGCGCGCCTTTGCCCTTAATTTACTATAATACATATGAATTCCACCTTTCTCTTTTATATACGCACAGAGCAAGAAGAAGTTCCATTCTTTTTGAAAAAAAATCCACTATTGACCATTGTGAAAAATTGTCGTATCTTGGAATTTATGAATAAAATTAAAGGAGAATGTCTGTTGGAAAACCGCAATCTTGTTTATCCGAAAGAAACGATTTATTTTTTAATAAGCTGTGTTGTGAGTGCTGGATTGTATATCGCTTTGTTTTTTTCTCTTATCATGCTGCCTGTACTCATCGGCTTGTTTCTTTTGTCGCTTTGCTTCCACGCTATTATGATGGGGTCTATTCGGGGAAATGGTGTGAAGGTGAGTGAGAGCCAGTTCCCGGATGTCTATGAGCGAATCCAGTCATTATCGCTCGATATGCGTCTTAAAAAAGTGCCTGACGTCTTTATCGTTCAGTCGGAAGGCGCACTTAATGCGTTTGCGACACGTTTTTTTGGCCGGGATATGGTTGTTTTGTATTCCGAGGTGTTTGAACTGGCCAGACAGCAGGGGGACAGGGAGCTTGATTTTATTATCGCCCATGAGCTGGCACACATTAAACGCCGCCATATCTGGAAAAACTGGCTGACACTGCCCGCATCCTGGATTCCATTTTTAAGTGAAGCATATTCGCGTGCGGCGGAATATACGTGTGACCGGCACGCTGCACATTATGTAAATGACGGACAGGCAGCCAAGCGGGCACTGACGATGCTTGGGGCAGGCAAGGTGCTATACCGTGAAGTGAACGAAGAGGCGTACGTCCGCCAGATTGAACAGGAAACGAATGTGTTTGTATGGCTTTCTGAGAAATTGTCGACGCACCCGGTTCTGCCAAAGCGCATCCAGCATATCGGTCAATTTTTGCGGCTGCCGGATGCAACGGATTACCGGGCGCCAAAGAAAAAAGTACTGATCGGTGCGGCCGCTGCCGTGCTCGTTATCGGCTTACTCACTGCCGGCGCGATTTACGCTGTGTCGAAGCTTGACCCGGCTGCTTTTTTTGACGAGGCGATGATGGATGATCTTGGCGTCGGGGAGGTCGAGGGAGAAACAGCGCTTATGACGGCGGCAGCTGATGGGGATACTGACACAGTATCCGAACTTATCAGCGTTGGTGAAGATCTAGAAGCCGCTTCAAGTGAAGGGGAAACGGCTCTTCATTATGCAACGAACAATAGTCAGCTCGAAACAGCTGAAGTGCTTTTGCAGGCAGGTGCTGATCCGAATGCGGAGGATGCGTATTCCTTTACCCCGCTCTGGAATGCCTATTTATATGAGGATTATGACATGGCCCGTTTGCTGATGGAATACGGTGCCGATCCTGATTTAGAAGATGAATACGGAGATACGGTCCGCAGTACAGCGGAAGATGAGGGATCAGATGAATTTCTCA
Source organism: Domibacillus enclensis (assembly GCF_900156125.1). GTDB lineage: Bacteria > Bacillota > Bacilli > Bacillales > Domibacillaceae > Domibacillus > Domibacillus enclensis. The sequence continues at coordinate 303,794 of NZ_FTLX01000002.1, forward strand.
TGATCTTAAACGAGGAGAAGCCGAATGACAGTCTTGTTAATTGATGCAGACGGCTGCCCGGTTGTCGATCTGGCTTGCCAGACAGCCCGGGAATTTGGGCTGCCGGTTGTTCTTTTATGCGATACGTCTCACGAAATGAGCCGGCCAGGTGCCGAAACTGTCATCGTCTCCAAAGGTGCTGACGCGGTCGACTTTGTGCTAGTGAACCGGGTGAAAAAAGGCGATGTCGTCATTACACAGGATTACGGACTCGCTGCGATGGTCCTGGCCCGCCAGGCGTATGCGATCGATCAAAACGGGCGGGAATATACAAGTGAAAATATTGATCAGCTGCTGCTCAGCCGGCATACAGCGAAGAAGATTCGAAACGCAGGAGGCCGCTTAAAGGGCCCTTCCAAAAGACGTCCTGAAGACAACGAGCAGTTTGCCGTTCAATTAAGCGACTTGCTCACCCGTATTACTGGAAAATGAAAAAAAGGCAGCTTCCATGAGAAGCCGCCTTTTTTGTTGCTGCTGGACATTATGAACCGTCTTCGGATTGTTTTTTCCACTTTTGAAATTCCAAAAATTCTCGGAATTGTTCTTTGCTGATTCCGGACTCCATCGCTTCCTTCGCCAGATGAACCCACTCGTCGTCAACGGGCTCAAGCGGGGCATCCGATTCAGAGATCAGCGTCTCCACTGACACATCCAATACGGCGGCAATTTTGGTCAGAAATTGAATGGAAGGATTCATTTGCAGGTCGCGTTCTACGGAAGAAAGGTATGATTTGGCTACTGATGCACGCGAGGCCAGTTCGGTTAATGACAGCTTTTTTTCTTTACGGTATTTTTGTATACGTTCTCCAATCGACATCCGATCACCCTTCTCTTGTTATCCTCTATAAATAGTATCAAAGAATTTGCTTTAATTATACAGAGGAGCGTGAAAAAGGGTAAAATTTAGTATTTTTTTGATGAGAAATGTTGAAAGCGGCAGAAGAGGATTTTTAACCCAGTAAAAGACCGCCGCGATTCCTAGCTTGCGGCGGCTGCGACCTTTCGTTTATATACCATTTTCGACAGGGATACACTAATTTCATAAAGCAAAATGAGCGGAATGATGACGAGCACATCCGACAAAAAGTCAGGCGGGGTAATTAAGATCGACACGACGATCAGCGCAAAATAAGCAAACTTGCGCATCTTTTGCAGGTTATACGGATTCAAAATACCAAGGCTTGTTAAAAACATCATCACGATCGGCATTTCAAACAGCACGCCAAACGGCAATGTCATATGAAGCAAAAATTTGAAATATTTTTCGGTTGTAAAAAACGTCGCAAACATGTTACCGGAAAGCGACATTAAAAACGACAAAACAATCGGGAACAGGACAAAATAACCGAATGACAGCCCGCCGATAAATAAAAAGAACAGCGCGGGGATATAGGTAAGGGTCACCTTCCGTTCTGCAGGAGACAAAGCAGGTCGGACGAACAGCCACGTTTGGTGAGCCGCGACGGGGATCGTGGCCGAACCGGCGACAACGACGGCAATCAGGACATACACCATAATGATATCGCTCGGGCCGAGCAGCGCCAGCTTAAACGGCAAGTCTTTCACAATGTAATGGTAAATATCCTGCACGAACGTAAAGGATACGATAAAAAAAACAAGAAAGGCAGCGACCGTGATGATGAGCCGCTTCCGCAGTTCCTCAAGGTGCTCCAGTGCTTTCATGTTTTGCTCTTCCATAGGGCCACCTCCAATGAAAAAAGCTGTCCCTGCCGGCCGCAGGGAACAGTTTTTTTGTTCTTGTTATTAAACGATCGTTTTTTCTTTTTTCTTTTCCGGTTTTTCTTCATCATCATCAGATACAAGATCGCGAGTCGACTTTTTAAATTCCTTCAGCGTCGAGCCGAATGCGCGGCCGATTTCAGGAAGCTTGGATGGACCGAAAATAATCAATGCGATGACCAGAATTAAAATCAACCCTGGCACGCCAATGTTTTGCAGCATGGAAAAACCTCCTTAGTATTTAAAGCCTGTAATCGCGACAACAGATGGACGCGGCTGGTTATCGCCTTTGCGGTGCGGCCACATGCTCGTCGGGTTGTTTTGATCTTCTGTTTCTTCTCCTGGATGCTGGACAGCTAAAAACAGCGTTGTTTCATCATCGGTAAAGCAAGGGCCCGTCAGCTCTGCTTCAATCGGTGCAGAAGCAAACTGGTACGCTTCGCCCATTGCATCTCCGCTTGTTGGAATGACAAACACACCGTTATTCTGGAAGGTTTCGAAAATGCCTTTTCCAACCGAGCTGGACGAAATATCCGTGACGGTCCAAAGGTTGCCGTCGCTGTCGAACGTAATGTTATCCGGTGCGCTGAACCCGCTTTGGCGGCCGCCGCAGGCAAAGATTTCAAAGTCAAATGTCAGTGAGCCGAGATCATCCTTGTCCTCTAAAAAGCGGGTAATGTGACCGTGCATGTTGCCGTGCTTCGCATTATTTGTGTGCGCGATAAAAATAGATTTATCAAACGGACTGATTTCCACATCCTCCGGGCGGTCTGTCGGTGTTGCCCCAAGCAGTACAGCGGCATCATGTGCATGAACGAGAACATCTGCCTGCGTTTGGAATTTCGCCAGCAGCTCATCCTTGTCCTTTGCGGCTGCACGGACAGCTTCAATCGTGAGTGCAACCCATGTGCCTTTTGCCATATTCGCTGCATACAGCGTGCCTTCTTCCAACAAGTCTGAATTGGCTTGCTTGCGGGACTTCACATACTTGTTTTTGCTGATGAATTTGTAGACGCAGGCATCTTGCTTGTCATCGCCCATGTAAACAGCGAGGCGGCCGTCATTTGTGAGGCCCATTGCCGAGTTTTCATGATGAAAGCGGCCGAGTGCTGTATGCTTGCGCGGCGCAAAATTTTTATCAAATGGATCGACTTCGACAATCCAGCCGTAATGCGTTTCATTAAGAGAAGCTGCTTCCGATGTGGATTCATAATTTTCCTCTGCCGAAAGAACCGTATTCCAGAGTGTTTTTCCGCCGGAGCAGTTCGCGAATGTTCCTTGAACGATGTCCACACCGCCGACTGCCTTTGAACCGCGTGCAGGACCTGTTAAACGGAATGGCGTTAAGCCGGTAACGCGGCGTGCATACCGTGAGGAAGTATCCATTTTCCATACGCCGTCTTCATCTTGATAGATTTCAATGATCGAACCGCCTTGATTGTAAAGAAGCTTTTGAATTTGAGAAGCTGAATAGCGGCCGTTCACAGGAGCCCCGGTTACCCAGAGATCGCTCGTATATTCATGGTTGACCCAGAGAAGTCCGCGCTGATTCGAGCCGTCGATCGGGAAAAACATCGTGAAATCGTTATTGTAGCCAAATGTATCACCGGATTTGTTAATGATATCTCCGTAAGCGGCTACGACATCATATTTATATCCACGCGGCAAAACGAGCTCGTCTTTTCCAGATGGCTGAATCGGCTTAAAGTTCAAGCCGGACACTTTTTTCTTCATGCCGAATAAATGAGAAGCGGCTTTTGTTCCGGCTGCCTGTGTTTTTGGGGCAAATGAGCTTAACCCTGCGGATGCTACCGTTAATGCTGTTACCCCTGTACCGACATACGTTAAAAACTTTCTTCTGTTTAAATCTTGTGACATGACTGGACCCACCTTTTATGTATTTTTTAAAACGCCCAATTGCTATAGTAGAAAATAAATGTAAAGAAGAGTCGCTCAAATTGTGTGAATTATGTAAAAGAATATGAAGATCATTAAAATAATTGAAACTTTTTTTACAATTATTACGTAAAAATAAACAAAGAGGTGAACGAGTGATGAAAGTGTTTATTGGTTCAGTCGTTGTACTGCTGATCATCGGAGTGGGAATTTGGCTGATGCTGTCACCTTCTTTTAAGAAAGTGGGGGAGACGGCAAGCAAGGTAAAGGAACAATTTAAGGAGGAAGAAAATGGAGACAATAACACCGAAAAAGAAAAACAAAGGAATGAATAAAAAGGTCGTCGGGGGTTCGCTTGTAGCAGTTGCACTTATTTTAGGTTTAGCCCTTTTATCGATGTTTATTGAAAAAATTCCGAATGGCTATGTTGGGGTTGTGTACAGCCCGAATGGCGGCGTTCAAGATGAAACACTTGGACAGGGATGGCACCTTGTCGGATTATTCGACAAAGTGACGGTTTATCCTGTCCGTATGCAAACAGTGAACTACAAGGACATTCAAGTGGCGACATCTGACGGCAAAAGCGTCACCGTTGATTTTGCCTACAACTATAGCATCCAGCCAGATAAAGTGGTCGATGTATTCAACCAGTTCGGTCCGATTGAAGTGGAGCAGATAGAAGATTCCTATTTGCGCACAAGGCTGTGGGATGCCGGACGAAAAGGCATTGCTAAATATTCCGTTATTGATACGTACGGGGAAAAATCCTCTGAAGCGGCTGTAAACGTTCAAACGCTTTTTGCGGAGGACATTCAGGATCTCGGCTTTGTCGTGGATAACATGACGCTTGGTGTGCCAAAGCCGGATGAGTCAACGCAGGCAGCTATCGATAAGCGTGTTGAAGCGGCCCAAGAGCTCGAGCGAAAGCAAATTGAACTGAAAATTGCAGAAGCAGAAGCTCAAAAACAAAAGATCGAAGCGCAAGGGATTGCGGATTACAATGAAATCATTAAAGCATCCATTTCCCCGGAAGTCATTCAAAATAAATGGATTGAAAAGTGGGACGGTGTGATGCCGAAAGCAACCGGCTCGGAACAGCTGATTTCCATCCCGCTTGACGAAACAGCGCCAGCGGCTTCAGGTCAATAAAGTAGGATAAGAGCTTAGGTTAGAAGGTTTTGAATAGCAGAAAAAGTCGAACGATCGCCTCGTTCGGCTTTTTTTTGATCTTCATGATGGTGAAACCTTTAGTGAACGCGCTTGTGCCAACACAGAAAGGGCGGCTTCTGCAGGACTGCGCGTTCCTGGGGGCGGGCGGTGAGCTAACTTTCGCCGCTAACGCGTCAAAAGTTGATCTCACCTGACCCGCTGATCCCCAAGGAGTCTTCGTCCTGCGCCAGCCGCCCTCAGTGGGGAGGAAAAGCCTTTGGCAAAATCTAAAAAGAAGCAGGATAACGGAAGATAACAAACCATTCTGCTCCTCATTGTCATGTCTCGGCTGCTTTTTTTCTGAAAATTGTTCGTGGTTTTTAGTGCTTGTTATGGTAAAATTAGCTAAGAAAAAGAAGAATAGCGCAGGGGGAGAAAAAATGAAAAAATGGTTACTGCCCATTATGGCACTTTTTTTGGCCGCTGGTATGATGGTGCCTGCCGGTGCAAAAGCAGAGATGGCCTTTTTTACGAAATCGGCTGTCACGCATGCAGATGGTACGACAGCACAGCCTTATGCATTGAACGAAAAGATGACGCTTTTATTGGACTGGACGTATGCAGGTGAAGAACCCGCTGTTTACACAGTGCCAGATATTTTCACTGTGACGAGTGCTGAAATCGAGCTTCAGACAGCTGAAGGGAAAAAGGCTGGAACAGTGAAGACGGATGCAGCAGCTAATACGGTGACGATTCTGGTCGAACAAGCCCAATCCGGAAACAAAGGAACGATTGCTGTTCCCGTCACATTCAATAAAGAAAAAGTCACTAAAGCTGGAACATACAGCGCTGTATTTCCAACGGGTGAAACGGCATCGCTTACTGTAACAGAAGCAGCCGCCGGCGCGATTAAACTTGTGGCGCTTGAAAAAGACACGAAAACAAAGCTTGCCGGCTCTACGTTTACTGTTGTCAATGACCTCGGCAAGGTCGTAGGGTTATTGACGACAAACAGTGCCGGAGAAGCGACGGTTCCGAATCTTGAATTCGGTACGTACACGATTACTCAAACGACCGCACCAGATGGCTACGCTGTACCGGCAGATCCATGGAAGGTCGATTTGAATGCGGTACTTGTAACAAAGGAAATTGTGCATGAAAAAGCAACCGGCTTAACAGGCGGTTTAACGGTCTCGGCTGTTGAAAAAGGAACAGACACACCGATTGAAGGGGCCGAGTTTGAATTAAAAACAGCGAACGGCTTGTTTTCTAAAAAAATCGTGACCGATTCAAAAGGAAAAGCGTCGTTAACTGGCCTTGCCTACGGGACGTATACCTTAACACAGCTGAAAACAACGGAAAAGTATGTTCTTCCGTTAGAAAGCTGGACAATTACGGTCGGACGGCAGACCCCGATTGAACAAAAGATCGAAAATACACTTGAAAATCCATATGGTGCGTTGACTGTCGAGTTAACAGATGCTTCGTCAGATAAAGCGTTGCAAGGCGCGGAATATTCTCTTTTTGACGAAGAGGACAAGCTCGTTTCAAAGGTTGTCACAAATGATAAAGGAATTGCCTCTTTTCCAAACCTGGCAGCGGGTTCCTATGAGCTGGAAGAAACAGGTGCGCCGGACGGGTACACACGCTCCACAGGAAAAAAAGCAGTGACCATTAAAAGCGGGGAAACGGTGGAGCTGGAGCTTGAAAAAACAAAAGCAACGTCAACATCCTCAGTGGATTCTGACGGGTCAGGCACGACTAAATCAGCCAGCGGCACTTTACCGCAAACGGGTGATGCATCTAATATGATGTATATGCTTGGCGGCGTTTTGCTGGCAGCAGGCGGTCTTCTTCTTGTGAGAAAAGGGAAACGTGCGTGAAACGAAGGCAAGTGATTGGCGTTTGTTTGATCATCGTTGCGATTGTCCTTATCAGTGCGCCATTCTTAAAGTATGAGCTGCTCGAAGCCAACTCGAAAAAGCTGGCAGCGGAAACGTTAACGCCCGAGAAAATTCGCGAAAACAACGAGAAGCCGGCGGAATTTGATATGGAAGCCATCGAACCGCCGTCGGTGCTCGATAGTGTAGTGCAGGAGGCCGAGCCCGATCAGGCCGCCGTTGTGGGTCAAATCAGGATTCCATCAGTAAGTCTGGATTTGCCAATTTTAAAGGGAACGACAAATGAGCATTTAATGGCCGGTGCCACCACGATGCGGGAAAACCAGTGGATGGGCGTCGGCAACTATCCGCTCGCCGGACATCATATGAAAAGGGATGACCTGTTATTCAGCCCTGTTCTCCACGTGAAAAAAGGCGACTTGATTCACGTGACGGATTTAACCTATGAATATACGTATGAAGCAACCGGAACAGAAGTCGTTCACGAAAGCCGTACGGACGTGATGGATAATACGATTGAGCCGAGGATTACACTCGTCACCTGCTTTGATTCAAGTGATCGTGAAAAACGATTTATAGTGTATGGCAACCTGTTGAAAACAACAGAATATAAAAAATAGACGCCCGGTGATGGGGCGTCTATTTTTTGTGCCGGCTGCTATATATTGTCGTTATCGCTGATAAACAGGGAGCGAACGCCGGTATATGGCCAGCATCGCCGATAAGGAGCAAGCGAACGCCGATATATTCAAATACCGGCGTTAGCCAATAAAATATCAGCGGTTTATCCATTTTATCGGCGTTAGCTAAGGGGAAATCTAAAGCTCAGCCGCCAGAACGATATCGCCGAGAGGCTGCTCGCTTGTGGCTGTTGGTTCGAGTGTGACAGCAATCATTTGCCAGTTGTCATCAGACGGCATTGTGTAGGACACGGCACCGCGGCCGCTTTCATCCGTGTTGAAGGTGCCGGCTCTCACTTTGTCGCCCGCTTCGTTAATCAGCCAGACTTGATAGGCTTCTGTGCCGGTCGGGACCTGCAGCTGATTGGCCTGAAGGATCACCGAGGAGTGTCCGTTTTCCTGCACCATCGACGCTTGCGCCTGTCCGTTAAAGCCTTCGGTGGCAGCGAGCTGCACGCTGCCGGCAAGGGTAGCAGGCTCTTCCCTCGCGACTTGCTGATCAGTCTCTTCTTTTTGGGCTAACAGGTATACATTCGCGCCTGCAGATAGTAAAAGAGAGGCGGCCAACAGCGGCTGAAGCCATTGCCGTGCCGGTTTCCTCGGCGCAGGGGCCGGGGCTGTTTTCTCGACTGCTGTTACAGGCTCTTCAGCAAAGACAGCCGATAAGACACGCTCTTTCATTCCGTCGTTTGGTTCAGCCGGTTCAGCGGCGAATGGCAGGTCAGCTGTCAAGAGGCGCAGTTCTTCCAGCTCTTCACGGCAATCCGTACATTCGGCTAAATGCTTTTCAAAAGCGGCTCGGTCTTTATCATTCAGTGTTCCATTAAAGTAATCAATCAATGCCTCGCACTTCACCGTCTACGCCCCCTTTCCCTGTTGATAAATGCCCTTTTAAATGCTTTAATGCCAGGCGTATTCGTCCTTTTACGGTGCCGAGCGGTATATTTCGTTCTTCAGCGATGGCACGCTGGGATAAGCCTTTAAAATAAAATAATTCGATCATTTCCCGCTGTTCTTCAGCGAGCTGTGCAATCGCATGTCGCAATACGGTTCCTTCTTCCTTCCATTGAACGAGATCCTCAACGGCCGGTTCGTTGCTTTTAAGTGAATCGCGCTCATCCAGTGCTTCTGTCTGCTCGTTTTTACGCCGCATCGAATCAATGCTGGCGTTGCGCGTGACCGTTAAAAGCCAGGAGGAAAACTTTCCTTTTGACCGGTCGTACAAATTCGGCTTCGTCCAGATTTTCATAAAAACGTCCTGAACAATTTCCTCTGACAAGTCGCGCCTTCCGGTCATGCGAAGCGCGAACGAAAATAACAGCTTTTCATACCGTTCATACAGCGTTTCCAGCGCCTGTTTATCGGCGGCTTGGATACGCTCATACAGTTCAAAGTCCTGTTCGCTCATACAAGGCTCCTTTTTTATCCAACTACCTAGCTAACGATTGAAAATGGCGTTCGGATCATGGTTTCATTCTATTTTAAACGATTTTCCAAAGAAAGTATTGCGTTTTGAAAAAATAACTGTATTATTTATATTAATACAGTTAGTACGGTTTCAGAAAAAGGAGGACGGCGATGTTTACGATCGATTCAAGAAGCCGCGTGCCCATCTATGAGCAGCTGATGAAAAAGCTGCAGGAGCTGATCATTCGCGATGTGATGAAGGAAGATGAACAGCTTCCTTCCGTGCGTGCTCTGGCACAGCAATTAACGATCAATCCGAACACCATTCAAAAAGCGTACAGGGAGCTTGAAAGAGAAGGCTATATTTATTCGATTCCCGGCAAGGGCAGCTTTGTATCCCCTGTGAAAAACAAGATCGACAAGGAGCGGATGGAAATGTTGAGGAAAGAGCTTGAGCGGATCGTCGGCGAAATTTTGTATTTAGGCGTACCGAAGGATGAAGTGATCAAGCTGATCGAAACGATGGAAGAGCCGGAAAGGGGAGAGAGCGGGAATGATTAAAGCCGAACACGTATCCAAAACATTCGGGCGTTTCGAAGCAGTGAAAGACGTACAGGTACACGTGAACAAAGGATCGATTTACGGGTTGCTCGGATCGAATGGCGCCGGGAAAACAACGCTTTTGAAAATCATCTCTGGCATTGTAAAAGCCGATAAGGGCACAGCGCAAGTAGAGGGGCAATCGATTTTTGAACGGCCTGACGTGAAAAAGCGGATTTTATTTATCCCGGATCAGCCGTACTTTTTCCATCAAACGTCTCTTTTACAGATGGCCTCGTTTTATGAAGCGGTTTACGATCGATGGGACAGCGAGCGGTTTCACCAGTTATATGAGCACTTTTCACTTGATCCGAAAGCAAAGCTGTCCCGGATGTCAAAAGGCATGCAGCGTCAGGCGTCCTTTATTTTAACGCTGGCAGCGATGCCGGATGTGCTTGTGCTGGATGAGCCATTTGACGGTCTGGATCCGGTTGTTCGCCAGCAGGTGAAAAACCTGCTTATCCAGGATGTCAGCAACCGGGCTATGACGGTGCTTGTTTCCTCACACAATCTTCGGGAAATGGAAGATTTCTGTGACGCAGTAGGGGTGATGCATAAAGGGCGCATTCTCTATGAGCGTGATTTAGAAGAATTAAAAACAGATGTAAGCAAGCTGCAGGTCGCCTTTAAAAAAATGCCGGATGACACATTTTTAAGTGGAATGGACGTCATGCATATGGAGAAAAGAGGACGGGTATTAACGTGCATCGTCCGGGGACAGGAAGGGGATATTGACCGTCACGTGCGTTCATATGAACCTGCCATTTACGACGTGCTGCCGCTCACGCTAGAAGAAATTTTTACATATGAAATGGGGAGTGTCGGCTATGAAATCCGGAATCTTATCGTTTAATAAAGGGCTGTTTTCACAGCATGCACGCTCTGTTTTATGGATTAGTGTGTTTTTCCTGCTGTCGCAAATCATTCTTCTCCCGCTCGGCATGCTCGTTGTGCGCCGGGAAGAGTGGGGCATTCAGTCAATTTTAGAGACGAACCCTGATAACGTACTGCTGACGATTTCTTTTTCTGTTCAATATGTTACGTATCTTATTTTTCCGGTGCTGGCCGGCATTATTTTAACGAGCTATATGACAAAAAAGGGCTCATCTGATTTTATGCACAGCCTGCCCTTTAAGCGGGAGTCGCTACTCACGCATGTATATGCGGCTGGCGCCGCTTCACTTGTGCTGCCAATTGTCATCAATGCCGCCATTGTGCTCATTATGCGGCCATTTGTGCACCCTATCTCGTATACAATTGGAGATATTGCAGAATGGGCAGGTCTATCTGCTTTTATCGTTCTTTTCCTGTTTATTGTGACGGTGCTGATCGGCTTGTTTATCGGTCCGGCGATTTTACAGGGGGTTATGGCGTACGGCATTTTTATTATTCCGGCCATTTTAGTTGTTTTGACGCTGACTAATGCCCGCTACTTTGTGAATGGGCTGGCCGTTGATTCCTATACAACAAAAATTATGGAAGAGGGCATTTTTTTCATCCGGGCGGGGGCGTATGAAGCAAAGCCGTTCACCGGAACAGAATGGCTCGTATACATTGCTCTTGCAGCAGCGGCTGTTGCGATTTCCTATTATGTATATAAAGTAAGACCAGCAGAAGCGGTGGATGAAACAATCGTGTTTCCTTTTTTCCGCTGGGCCTTTATATTCGTTTTAACGTTTGGTGCAATGATGATTGGAGGGCTTTATTTCGCTGAGCTTCTAGGCGGGACGTCTGCCTGGATGATCACAGGGTATGTGATCGGGGCCCTTGCCGGCTACACGCTTCTCCAGATGATTGTGCAAAAGTCGCTGCGGCTGATCTGGCCATGGAAAGGGTTTGCCCTGTTCGCCGCTTTAATGGTTGTCCTGCTCATCCCCGGCATGCTGTTTGCCAAGTCCTATGAAAACGCAGTGCCGGATTCCACGGACATTACCAAGGTGTATGTCGGTGAGAGCAATGAACCATTTGAAAATGAGTTTTATATGGAGGAACAAAAAGCGCTGCTGCAGCCCGATGCAGGGTTTATGACAGGAGCTGATTCAATCAAGCAGGTCCGTTCCATGCACAGCAGGCTGATCGGCATGGACAATGGCCTTGGCTTGATGGAGGCGTATCCTGTGACGATTATTTATGAGCTGTCAGATGGAAGTGTGCTGCGCCGCCAGTACAATGTGGACGTGGATTCCGTAGCGGATGCAGCAGGCGAGCTGCGGTCAAATCCTGAGTTTATCAAGGCATCAAGCTCACTATTCGCATTAAAAAGCTGGGACGCCTTCAAGTATTTGACGGTACAAAATGAGGCTTTCGGTTCGTCCCCGGTTGCCAACGTAGCCGATGAAAAAACGGCCTCAGCAATAATCAACGCGATGAAGCAGGATGTGCTGTCCCGAAATACCCAGGTGCTATCGGGAGACTTTTATTCCAGTGCTGGCTGGATCGAGGCGACAGTCGGCGACAATATGAATCAGCTGAACATTTCCCAAGCGATCAACTTGAGCGATGAACAAACGATTAACGTGATTCGTGAATCTGTGCCAAACGGCCAAACGTTCGCTTCAGCTGATATGGTGGAGGAAGCCTATATTGTTCAGACACCAGACCGGGCCAGCGTTCAACAGCTGACTGATTTTGTCTGGAGTGGTGAGGAAGAAGTCGATTTGTCAAAAATACCTCTTGATTCGCGTAAAGTAGCGGATCAAGAAGAACTAACCGCACTGATGAATCCAGCGGGGCTCACAACAGAAGCCGGAAGCCGCATGCTTGTGCTGAAGTGGAAAGGCAATCCTGGATTTGAAACGACCACGATTGCCAGCTTAAAAGAATAGCGATGAGGAGCTTGGAACAAAAGGTTCTGGATAGAAGAAAAAGCCGGACGATTGTATCGTTCGGCTTTTTTTCGAGCTCTTCATGATGACAAACCGGTTAGTGGCTGTGCTTGTGCGAACATGGTTTGGGCGGCTTTTGCAGGACTTCGCGTTCGGAGGGGCGGGCGGTGAGCTAACTTTTGCCGCTGCCGCGTCAAAAGTGGATCTCACTTGGCCCGCTGATCCCTCCCGAGTCTTCGTCCTGCGCCAGCCGCCCTGGTTGGGAGGACAGGCAGCTGGTCAAACCTAAAAAGAAGCGTTCTGAATGAGTAACAACAAACCACTCTCAATTATTCGTGTGAAAAAAAAGAAGGTGCTTCTTATACAGCAATTTGTTAGTCATTGAAATCAAGCCCTTTTCCAGCATTTTTATCTTCACAGCTTTATTAGAACCACAACGGGCGGAGGGAAGCCGGCGGAGACTTCCATGTGACGAGCGGACAGGCTGAAACAGCCGCGCACTTTGGGCTGGTTCAGCGTTCGCCACATAGAAAAGCGGAGCCGGCAGCCCGGAGCCCCTGTGTGTGCTTTTCCAAGAAAAAGAAGAATCAAGGCTTTCATCTGCTAGATTGTTCAGATTCACGAGCCAATCTCATTGCTATGTCCCACCCTTTATTTCATCATGGAGGAGTTTTTGCCAGGACTGGGCGTGGTGAACGGCGATCTGGCAATCACACTCGGCGGCTACTTTATTCAGCTCCTCTGAAAAGTATTCAGCACTTTTCCCGTGAAAGGAAATACCGTCTGCTTCTGCATTTTCAATTGTTTCCAACGCAATGACGACGTCCTTTTTGGCTGCGCGCCCCCATGCAAGTTCTGTTTTTGCGGCGCTTAAAATTCGCTCAGCGCTGTCCCGGTATGCCATAATGACCGTATAATCTGTCCGGTCAATGACAAACTCCGCCAATGTTCCACCGGAAGAAGAAGGAATTTCGTCATACCAGAATGGAATATCAGCGCCAAGCGTGAAGCCACTATCCGCTGCCTGCTTAATCACCTGTTCATAACGGTATACAGCCAACTGCTGGTCCTCGGTCCATTTATCCGATAAATACGGCTCAATGTCGAGATGAATGCCATCCCAGTCATGCAGCCGCACCCGTTCAAGAAAACCATCCAGGTCTTCATCCGTATAATCCGGTGCACCGTCGAGAGCATGTACACGGATGCTTTGGTTATGGGCCGCTCGTATGAACTCCTCATATACAGCATCCGATACGAGGGGATCGATCTGAACATACACGTCGGTCACGTGCTGCTGCTCGAAAAATAATAGCAACGATTCACTGCTCCTTAAAGTGGAAGCATCCCAAATCCATGTGGCTTTCTCTTGTTTAGCCATAGCACACCCTCCAATGTAAAGAAGAATAAAGGTGATCACCAAGCTGCTTAATAAGGGCAACCGCTTCAAATAGATCTCCGCCTTTGCTCATATAAGAATGGACTACAATTATAACAAACAGATTGGTTGTTTTTCAGTTTTGTGAACAGTTCTAATTCCACTGGATTCTCAAGTATTTTCGGATATAATAGAAAAGATGTATTTTTACGTTAGCGCAAACATTTTAAAAAAAGATATGGTACGATAAAAATCTATGAATTTGGAAGGAAAGAGGACTTTTCACCATGAAGAACGAAAAGACATTTTGGCTGCTTGCTCTGGCTTTCATCATCTGGCAGCCGGTTATCGACGTATTAACGTCTGCATCACTGCTTTTGCTCAATATTAGTTTAACGGTTGGCGTCATTGTTCGCGTCCTATTTATGGCGGCGCTTGTGCTGATGCTGCTATGGAAAGCGCGGCAAAGCAGCCTGGCAAGGAAATATGTACTTTATTTAATCGCCCTTGCTGCTGTCATCATGATCAATATCGCGCTGAACTTCAATATTAAAGATCCTTACTATATTGCGAGCGAATTGAAATTTTTTAATAAAGTCGTGTATTTCCCGATTATGTTCGTCGGCTTCAGTATGCTGTATCTTTATTTCAAGCGTGAACACATGCCCTTTAAAGACAAAACCACTGCTTATTTCCTGTATGCCTCGCTTATTATCAGTGCGGTTTTCATCGTTTCCTTTGTCACAGGAACGAGCCTTTCCAATTATTCTCACACGAAAATTGGCTTTACAGGCTGGTTTTATGCCGGAAATGAAATCGGTGCGATCATGGCGATCATTTTGCCGATCACGGCTCTCTATGCCATTGAGCGGACAGAACGCGTTAAACAATGGCGCTATTGGATTCCGTTTGTCCTTTTAGCGATTTCCATGCAGTTTCTTGGCACAAAAGTGGGCTACGGCGGGATTTTAGTCGTGTTGCTGTCAGCCTTTTTCACGATGCTCATTTTGTTTTTCACAAAAGAGCGGACAGAGAAAATCCGTTCAAACATGCTGATCTCCCTTGTGCTCATTGCGGTTCTCGCCGTCACGACACCGATCACGCCTGTTTTTCATAATATGTTTGCTCATTTAAGTCTTTTAAACATCGAGCTGAGCTTCGGTGAAAAGGAAAAAGAAATCGATCCAGATACCGGTGAAGAGATCGAGGACGAGGAAGAAGAAGAGGAAAACGATATTACAAACGAACAGCTTCAAAACCTTGTCTTCAGCAGCCGTGAAAAGTATTTGCAGGAAATGAAGGATCAGTTTGCGGAAGCACCAATGACGCAAAAGCTGTTCGGAATGGGCTTTGCCGGCAACTATGAAGAGCCGGAGCCCGGCAAAACACCGAGAATGATTGAGATGGATTTTGCCGATCTCTTTTTCTCGCTCGGCATCGTTGGCTTTTTCACGATGATATCTTTGCCGCTTTATTACGTAGTTCGCTTTTTGATTCACTTCGTTCGTCATTTAAAAGAAACCTTTACACCGGTGAACGTGATGTATGGTGTTGCTTTTATCCTCGGTCTGGGGATCAGTGCAACGGCCGGCCACGTTTTGACCGCTCCAGCCGTTTCGATTTATGTGGCAGCTGTAATGGCGCTGCTCATGGTTCGTGAAGGTATTATAAAAGAATAAGAAAAGCCGCTTCCATATTCGGGAGCGGCTTTTTTATCGTGCTAAATATGAAGAGGTATTAATATAGTGTAATAATTTTTTAAAGTTTTTGTAATATTCTTGTTTTTATATTAAAATTCTACTATGCTTTGAATAAGTGTTCATATTTTACGAGGAGGAATGTCAATTGAATAACAAGAACAAGTTTATTGCAGCAGCAGCTGTCGCGTCTGTCACGGTCTCTGCTGCAGGGGCATCCGCTGCAACGGGTTTCACAGATGTACCGGCAAAGTATGAAGAAGCGGTTCAATTTTTAACAGAGAATGAGATTACAGCTGGTTTTTCTGAAGGCACGTTTGGGACGTCTATGTCCATCACACGCGTTGATGCGGCGATTCAATTGGCAAAGGCACTCGGTTTCACAGAAGAAGATACATATGAAGATGCAGGTTTTACTGACGTTCCGGAGCGTGGGCAATGGGCAGTGAATGCACTGGCGGAGTGGGGCGTGACAAACGGGAAGGCACCGGGTAAATTCGGCGCGTTTGAACCGATCACACGCGGAGAAGCTTCTTACTGGCTGGCGACTGCTTACGGTCTTGAGGTAGATGAGACAGCGACCGAAACACCGTTTACAGACGTGAATGAACGATTTGGTCCATACGTGAATGCACTTGTAGAATCCGGTCTGTCGCTCGGCAAAACGGCCACAAAATTCGGTGCGGCGGATCAGCTGCTTCGTGGCGAGTGGGCACTGTTCTTATACCGCGGCGCACAGCTTCCAGAGGACTTCCTTCTTTCATTAATTCATACAAACGATACACACGCACATATTGAAAACGTGGCGCGAAAAGCAACTGTCGTTGAAGCGCTTCGTGAAGAAAATCCGTCTTCTTTGCTGGTGGATGCCGGGGACGTTTTTTCAGGCACGCTTTACTTTAATGAATTTAAAGGCCAGGCGGATCTGGAGTTTATGAATCTGCTCGGCTATGATGCGATGACATTTGGCAACCACGAATTCGACCTTGGCACAGAGCCGCTTGCAGAATTTGTGAAAAAAGCGAAATTCCCATTTGTATCAGCGAATGTGAACGCAGAAACCGACGCAAATCTTTCTTCTCTTATGAACGAAACGGTGACAGATGAGCCGATGGACGGTGAAGTGTATAACGGCATTATTAAAGAAGTGGACGGCGAAAAAGTCGGGATTTTCGGCTTAACAACAGCGGAAACGAAGACCATTTCTTCTCCTGGCGATGACGTTGTATTTGAAGACTATATTGAAGAAGCTGAAAAAGCGGTTTCTTCTTTTGAAGAAGCGGGTGTCAACAAAATCGTTGCACTGACGCATATTGGCTTCCAGGACGGCGGCGGAGACAATGATGTGACGCTTGCGAAAGAAGTAGACGGCATTGATGTCATTGTCGGCGGCCACTCCCATGATAAATTGGACGAGCCTTATATCGATGAAACAGGTGCAGAGCCTACCGTGATCGTTCAAGCAAACGAGTACAATAAATTTGTCGGCACGCTGGACGTCATCTTTGATGAAGACGGCATGGTGACAGAGTATGCCGGTGAATTGATCGAGGTTGACGCGAAAAATGAAGATGAGACTTACGTGTTTGAAGAAAACGAAGAAGTGAAAAATATGTTGGCGACAAAATATACGCCGGCTATCGATGAAGTGAAAGCGCAGGTTGTCGGCTCTGCAACAGCTGCTCTTGACGGTGAACGGGCAAGTGTCCGGACAAAGGAAACCGACCTTGGCAACCTGATCACAGACGCGATGCTGGCAAAAGCAAAAACGATTGATTCAGATACGGTGATCGCCCTTCAAAACGGCGGCGGCATCCGCGCTTCCATTGACGCAGGCGATATTACAATGGAAGAAGTGCTGACGGTCATGCCGTTCGGCAATGCCCTGGCGATTATGGATTTAACCGGTGCGGAAATCAAAGCGGCACTGGAGCACAGTGTGAGCCTGGCACCTGAACAAAACGGTGCGTTCCTGCAAGTAGCCGGCTTGAAATTCACGTACGATTCGTCGAAGGAAGCAGGTTCCCGTGTGACATCCGTTGAAGTAAACGAAGGCGGCACATTCACAGCGCTTGATGAAGCGAAAACGTACGCCGTTGCGACCAATACCTTTACGGCAAAAGGCGGAGACAACTATGCAATGTTCAAAGTGGCATACGATGACGGCCGTGTGAGTGAGCCTGGTTTCGTTGACTGGGAAACGTTCACCGAGTATTTGGCTGCTAATCCAGAAGTCGATGCCGCAGTAGAAGGCCGCATTACAGATTCAGCTGCACAATAAAATGGAAGAACGTAGAGCCCGGACGCTTTCATGCGGACGGGTTCTTTTTTGTTTTTGTGACGAAATTCTGATAATTTCTTCTTTTTTCAAGTAAACGGTGGTATAATTTTTTGGATAAACGCATTTTCATCTCAGAATGCAGACAAGCAAGGAGTGGCAGAAATGATCGTATGTAAATTTGGCGGCACATCCGTTGCCAGCGCTGAACAAATTAAAAAAGTGGCATCAATAGTAAAGGATGAGCCGAAGCGAAAAGCGGTAGTCGTCTCGGCACCGGGCAAACGCTTTGGTGATGATATAAAAGTAACGGACTTGTTAATTGCGCTTGCTCATGCATCGCTGCAGGATCAAAATGCGGAAGCGGAATTAAAAGCGGTCGTGGACCGTTATGCAGACATTGCCAAGGGACTGGACCTGGATGATACAATCGTACGGGTCATTGAAGAGGATCTGCGCGGACGAATTCAGGAAAACCGCGATAACCCTCCCCTGTTTATGGATCAGCTGAAAGCAAGCGGTGAGGACAACAATGCGAAATTGATCGCAGCTTATTTTTCAAGCATCGGCCTTGATGCTGAATATGTGAACCCGAAAGAAGCGGGCTTAGTTGTCAGTGACGAACCAGGCCGTGCCCGTGCGCTTCCGGAAGCATATGAAAATCTGGCGAAGCTTCGTGAAAATGGCAAGATTGTCGTGTTTCCTGGCTTCTTCGGCTACACGCAGGAAGGCGTCATGATGACCTTTGCCCGCGGCGGCTCGGACATTACCGGGTCGATTTTAGCAGCCGCGTTAAAAGCAGAGCTGTACGAAAACTTTACCGATGTCGACTCGGTTTTTGCGGCAAACCCGAATGTCGTTGATAATCCAGCTGAAATTAAACGAATGACGTACCGGGAAATGCGCGAATTGTCTTATGCCGGCTTTTCGGTTTTCCACGATGAAGCGCTCATGCCTGCTTTCCAGCATTCTGTTCCGGTTTGCATTAAAAATACGAATAATCCATCAGCGCCAGGAACGATGATTGTGGCTGAACGGGAGTACACGAAAAGTCCGGTGATCGGGATTGCAGCGGATGCTGGTTTCTCTACACTGTATGTAAGCAAATATTTGATGAACCGCGAAATCGGCTTTGGCCGCCGTCTTCTGCAAATTTTAGAAGAAGAAGAAGTGTCCTACGAGCATACGCCATCCGGCATCGATGATCTTTCCGTTATCGTGCGCAGCCACCAGCTGACGCCGGAAAAGGAAGAACGGATTTTGGCCCGTTTCCGTGACGAGCTTCACGTGGACAAAGCAAGCGTTGAGCACGGATTTGCGATGATCGTGCTGGTCGGCGAAGGTATGCACAACACACTGGGTCTTTCAGCGCGGGCAACAGCCGCGATCTCGCGCGTCGGAGCCAATATCGAAATGATTAACCAGGGCTCATCGGAAGTCAGCCTTGTATTCGGCATCAAAGCCGAGGATACCGACAGCGTTTTGCGTGAGCTGTACAAAGAATTTTTCAGCAAAAGCGCTGTTCTTCAATAAAAATGAGCTAAGCCCCCTCCATAAATAAATGAAGGGGGCTTTTTTTGACCGGATTCGCTGGTGGATGGACCGGATTCGTGTGGCCGATGACCGGATTAGGGGTAATCCGGTCATCAGCAGTCCGGATTCAGCCCAAACGGCAAGTTTTCCAGTCCATCCACCACCACTACAAATATGGAGGAATGGGTTTTTATGACCGGAATAGTGAATGAATAGACCGGATTCATTTAGTCAATGACCGGATTAAAGGTAATCCGGTCAATGCGAGTGGGGATTCAGTCCAAAAGCTGAATATTCCAGTCCATTTGAAAGAAAATCCGGTCATCCGTGAACGCAAAAAAAAGATCCCGCGAAGAGGATCTTTTACTGTTTTATTTAAGCTTGTCTAAAATGCTTTTGCCTGACATACGCGTTCTATGAGAGTCGCTGTATGATTTGCGAAGGTTGTTTGTTCCTACACGGTTTTTCACTTTCGGGTAAACGATTGGAGCGATAATGGCACCGTACTTAATTAGCTTCTTTAAATTCATTTTCGTCATCTCCGTTCTAAAATGTTCATTTACATTAGTATACCCACTGAGAGTCTTTTAAAACAACGTTTTCATTATAACACATTTCTCCATTTTTTTCTAAGAAGTTCATCCGGCCGGGGCTTTCCCGTGGTAAAATGAACAAAAAGTTTAGGGAGGAAAAACAATGAAAAGAAGGATTTCTTTGCTGCTGGCAGCCGTTTTATTTGTCAGTGTAACACCGGCAAATGCGGCTGATCAAAAAGTTGATTATGTAGCTTTTGGCGACTCTATTGCGTCTGGTCAAACACCTTATGGGGTAAAGGTGGGAACAAGTTATACGGATTTAATTGCGGATCAACTGGAGACGGAAAACTACCTTTCTTCCTTTTCGAAAGAATTTGCTTTATCCGGTGAAACAAGCACACAATTTCTTGCTAGACTTACACAATCAAAAGTACAAGCTACAGTGAAAGAAGCCGAGTTAGTCACCATTTCAACCGGAGCAAATGATTTGATTCAGCTGGCGCTTACCGGAAGTACTGAATCGATGCAGGTGCTGGAGGTCTTGGCGAAAATCGATCGGAATATAACGGAGGGCATCAAACAACTGAAGCTGCTGAACCCATCAGTAGATATTTATGTAACAGGTTACTATTTTCCTTTCCCATCCATGGAAGAAGGAACTCAAAAAGATAAGTTGAAAACGGCATTTTCTTTATTTAATGACCAATTAAAATCTACAGCTGCCAGACAAAGTGTGTCATTCGTTGATGTTGCAGCAAAATTCAATTCAAGCTATTTACCAAATCCAAACGATATTCACCCAAATGTAGCTGGATATCAGCTCATAGCTGATCAATTTTTTGCTGTTTGGAAAGGTGTCGTTCCAGTGGTAGACCAAGATCCATTCTCTGATATTGGCACAACCGGTTCACAAGCCCGCCTGGCGATTATGAAACTGGCAGAAGCCGGTATTTTAAATGGCAATCCGGATGGCACATTTACGCCGAAAAGCAACATTACTCGTGCAGAAACAGCGATTATTTTAGCGCGGGCGCTTGGGTATGGAAAAACAACGGCTCAGCCTGGATTTTCAGATGTATCCACTAACATGAAGGCGTATGATGCGATTGCGGCTTTAACAGAGGCGGGTGTTTTTGCCAAAGCGCCGAAGTTTAATCCGGACAAGCTGTTAACACGGGCGCAAATGGCACGTGTTTTAACACAGTCCCTGAAGCTGGAAGCATCGAATGCGGTGCCATTCTCCGATGTACCGGCGACGCATTGGGCAAAGGATGAAATTGAAGCGGTTGTCTCAAATGGAATCATGAACGGCGGTTCGAATTCACGCTTTCTTCCAGAAAACAATATGACACGCGAGCAATTTGCGATGACAGTGTACAATGTATGGAGCCAAACACCATAATTAGGGAAAAGAGCATCTTTTTTCTCTGTACATCTGAAATACAATATGCTAGTATTTACAACGTACTCAAACACAATATATAGTATGCGATGAAAAACAGGTACCAGTAATGGTGTAAAAGGGAATCCGGTTTAATTCCGGAGCTGTCCCCGCAACTGTAAGTGCAGACGAATGCCAGGCCACTGTGAAAACGGGAAGGCGGCAGGAGGATGACGCACGAGCCAGGAGACCTGCCTGTTTTTCTGTAAGCGACACTTTCTTCGGGGGTTGAGAGGTGGAAGCGGCGAATTCTGCCATTTCCTCATTTTACCCATTTTAGAGCGATGACTCAGCCGAAGAGGCGAGAGTTGTCGCTCTTTTTCGTTTGCTTGCATCAAAAAGGAGGAACAATGGATGACAATCACGACTATTTCAGAAACGACCCTGCTGCTGCATACGTTAACTGCAGAATTTGGCGAAGAGAAAATCGGACCGCTTTTAAAAACGAGTGAACGCTGGACAGTGAAGCATCCAGAAGCGGGCTTTGCCGACTGGTCAAAAGCGATGACGCTTGAAGCGCTCAGCTTTATGGATGAAGAAGAGCCTTATTGGACATTTGTGGCGGCGAGAATGTATTTAGCACAAACCTATCAAAGTATTGCCGAAAAAAGAGGCCTGACAGCGGATCGTGTCTACAGCCAGTTTGCCTTTCATATTCAGCGCGAGACAGAAAAAGGACTGTATGACCGTGCGTTGATCGACGCGTATACGGAAGATGAACTAAACGAAATCGGCCGGCTGATTGAACCGGAACGGGATCAATTATTTACATACATTGGGCTGAAAATGCTGATCGACCGCTATGTGGTCCGGGATTTTGACAAAACAGCGGTGGAGCTGCCGCAGGAGCGCTGGCTCGTGATTGCGATGACACTCATGAAGAATGAAAAGGAAAACCGGCTGGCGAAAATTGCGGAATCCTACTGGGCGATGAGCCAATTGTATATGACAGTTGCAACACCGACGCTGTCGAATGCCGGAAAACCATATGGACAGCTGTCGAGCTGCTTTATCGACACGGTAGACGACAGCCTGCAGGGCATTTACGACAGCAATACTGACGTGGCGACATTGTCGAAATACGGCGGCGGAATCGGCGTATATATGGGGAAAGTGCGCAGCCGTGGCTCGTCTATTCGCGGATTCAAAGGGGCATCAAGCGGTGTCATGCCGTGGATCAAGCAGCTGAACAATACAGCGGTCAGTGTAGACCAGCTTGGCCAGCGTCAGGGAGCTGTTGCCGTGTACTTGGATGTTTGGCACAAAGACGTGTTTTCCTTCCTGGATTTAAAGTTGAATAATGGCGACGAGCGCCTTCGCGCACATGACATCTTTACGGGCGTTTGCCTGCCGGACCTTTTCATGGAGCAGGTGGAGGCGCGCGGCGAGTGGCATTTATTTGATCCGCATGAGGTACGTACGGTGATGGGCTTTTCGCTCGAGGACTACTATGATGAACGCCGCGGCAGTGGAACATTCCGCAGAAAGTACGAGCAGTGTGTCGCAAATGAGCAGTTGTCACGTGAAACGGTTCAGGCGATCGATATTATGAAGCGAATTATGCGCTCCCAGCTGGAAACCGGTGTGCCGTTTATGTTTTACCGGGATGAAGTGAATCGGAGTAATCCGAACAAGCATGAAGGAATGATTTATTCTAGTAACTTGTGTACCGAAATTTTCCAAAATATGAGTCCGACAAAATTTGAATCAATCCAGATGGAAGACGACGTGATCGTGACGCGCAAAAAACCGGGCGACTTTGTTGTGTGCAACCTGTCCTCGATTAATCTCGGCAAAGCGGTGCCGGCAGACGTTTTGGACCGTCTGATCCGCATCCAGGTGCGCATGCTCGATAACGTGATTGACTTGAATATGATTCCGGTTCCTCAAGCGGAACGGACGAACAGCCGGTACCGTGGCATCGGGCTTGGCACATTCGGCTGGCATCATCTGCTGGCACTGAAAAACATCCGCTGGGAAGCCGATGAAGCGGTGGAATACGCAGATGCGCTTTATGAAAAAATTGCTTATTTGACGATTCAGGCCTCCATGGAGCTCGCCAAAGAAAAAGGGGAATATCCACTGTTCGACGGATCGGACTGGGATTCCGGCGCTTATTTTAACAAGCGCGGCTACGAGGGCGCGAAGTGGGATGAACTGCGGGAAAACGTGCAAAAGAATGGCATGCGAAACGGCTACTTAATGGCGGTGGCACCGAATTCTTCCACATCCATTATTGCCGGCAGTACCGCAAGCATCGATCCGATTTTCCAAAAAAGCTATTCCGAAGAAAAGAAGGATTACAAAATTCCAGTCACCGTTCCAGACTTAAATGCTGACACAACGTGGTACTACAAATCAGCATACTTTATCGACCAGCAATGGACATTAAAGCAAAACGCCGCACGCCAGCGCCACATTGACCAGGGCGTTTCACTGAATCTGTACGTCCAAAATACGATAAAGGCAAAAGAACTGCTTGATTTGCATATAGCGGCCTGGAATCAAGGATTGAAAACGACGTATTATGTACGTTCCACATCCGTCGAGCTGCTCGAATGCGAATCGTGCTCCAGCTAAAAAAAGACACGAACATGCTTTCGTTTTGAAGGAAGATGTGCTATTCTATAAATAGAACGCACCTTCGTATTATCGTGATAGAATGAACGAAATCCAAATTCACACAAAGCGAGGTGAGCAGCCTTCCGCAATGGAAGGCTGACTAAATTGACAGAAATAAAGAAAAGAGTATTGATGGACAAGGAAGCGCCGAACCGTTCAACCGCGATCGTAAACGGCCGATCCTCAAATGTACTGAACTGGGATGACGTGAAATTTGACTGGGCGTATCCTAAATACAAGCGGATGCTAGGGAACTTCTGGACTCCGTTCCTGTTTTGAGCGGAGTATAAACTCTTTGAATTCAGGGGAACTCCTAACGTACAGGCGAGGACAATCCTGAGCGAAGCTTAATCAAAGGAGATTGGGTGCTATGGAAGAACAGTGGAAAGTTCTGAAATATAATCCGAATTATGTAGTAAGCAACTTAGGGAGAGTAAGAAATAATAAAAGTGGACGTATTTTAAGTAATCGCCCAGACAATAAGGGATATTGCCGCATTAGCATTAATGTTGATGGAAAATATAAAGATTTCAAGATACATCGTTTAGTTGCAGAAAATTTTATCCTTAATGACAAACCCCATGAAAAAACAGAAATAAATCACATAGATGGGGTTAAAAGTAATAATTCATTCCTAAATCTCGAATGGATTACGCCCTCCCAAAATATGAAGCACGCTTTTAAGTCGGGGTTACACAGTCATGTAGGGGAGAAAAATTCCAATCTAACACTAAGTGATGAATCGGTATTGAAAATCTGGTCTTCTGATCTCACCCCAAAACAAGTTGCTGAGAAATATAACATTTCGTATGGTTATGCTACACGCCTTGTTAAGAAACAGGTGAGGCGTTATCTCCTTGAAAGTGATTAAGAACGTCCAACGACTATCCTGAGAAGGAGTACACTCAAGTGAGTGGAAGCGGAGAGCCTCTGTAAAGAGTGATGATATAGTCTGCTCTCATAGGAAACTATGAGCAGTCGATCTAATCGGCGGGCAGGAAGTAACGACTCCTGTTGAACATATGGTTGAAATTAGTATGAGCAATGATGTAAAGCAGTTTCCGAGCTTATCAGAAAATGAGAAAGAAGCTTTTTTAAAAACAATCGGTTTGCTGGCTCTTCTCGACAGCATTCAAACCGACTACGCAGGAAAAGTCGCCGATTATTTAACCGACTCCAGTCTGCAGGCGCTGATGATCATCCTGGCGCAGCAGGAGGTCATTCATAATCACAGCTACTCATATGTGTTGTCGAGTCTTGTCTCAAAGGATGAGCAGGACCGGGTGTTTGATTACTGGCGGAGTGAGCCGGTGCTTGAGAAGCGGAACGAGTTTGTGTTAAAAGGCTACAAGTCGTTTGCTGAGCAGCCGACTGTCGAAAATATGCTGGATTCGATCGTGTATGATGTTATTTTAGAAGGCTTATTCTTTTATTCAGGTTTTGCCTTTTTCTATCACCTGGCGCGCCATCAAAAAATGGTCGCTTCTAGCACAATGATAAATTATATAAACCGTTGAATGAAGTGAGCGGTTTTAAAACCCTTTGAATTGCTGGGAACCCCTAAAGCCTTGCGTACCGAAGTGTAACAATCAAAAGGATAGAACAATGGGCAATCAGCACCCAAGCTACCTCATGGCGAGAGGTAGAAGGGTCAACGACTATCGAAAGCACGCCAGATGGCGGAAGCGAGTAGAGTACACTCAAGCGAGTGGAAGCGGAGGGCATGGGCAACCATGGTGATATAGTCTGTTCTCATATGAAAGTGTGAGCTGCTTCACGCGGGCTGAGTTTAGCGAACTTAGCTGAACAGTAAGGACGAACAGCTTCACGTCGATTTATTTGTGAAAATATACCAGGAACTGTTAAACGAATATCCCGAGTTTAACACACCGGATCGTGCTCAAAAGGTGCAGGCCATTTTTATGGAAGCCGCAGAGCTTGAAGTCGAATGGGCACGTGACATTATCGGTGATAAAATCGATGGTCTCGATGTGGAGGATTTAGAGGCGTATATTTATTTTTACACGAATGTTCGCTGTCAGCAGCTTGGCTACGAGAAGCCGTATCCGGATTACCGAAAAAATCCGTTGAAGTGGATTAAAGCGTATGAAGATGTTGACCTCGGCAAAACGGACTTTTTTGAGCAGCGGTCGCGCCAGTATGTAAAGGTGAATGTGCAGGATAATGGGTTTGATGAATTGTAAAGGACGAAGGACTGGGTGAACAAGCTCAGTCTTTTTTCTTTACATCATTTTTACATCATATTCATATTTTCCCTACATTCCTTCGTTAAACTGGCACAAGATGTTCATTTTGAGGAGGAATCACTGTACATGCAACGAAAGCCTTTTTATTCCCTTGTGTTAGCGAGCAGCTTATCGGTATCTTCATTGATTGTCCCGGCGCCTCTTGCTTTAGCGGAAGACGCGACTTCAGCGCAAGCGGTTACAGCACCGCCTATTATGATTACAGAACTTTTGCCGAACAGCGACAATGTCGACAAGTCAGATGGATTTGAATTTATTGAGCTGTATAACAATAGCAGCCAGCCTTTTAGCTTAAAAGATTACAAGCTTGTATACGGATATCCAGATGGGAAGACCGCCGACTGGACATTTAAAGAAGACAAAGAAATTGCTCCAGGGGAAACGATGGTCGTCTGGGTGAAAAATGCGGCCAATGCTTCTATGACAAGAGATGATTTTAATACAGCATTCAATCTTGCATTAGGAGAAACCCAGTTTACATACATAGAGTCCGATGGTATGGCGAATACGGCAGAACGAAGCATGTCAGTGGCGGATACAGCAGGCAATCTTTTAACGACAGCGTCTTACACACCGGACGATGTGGAACTAAACAATGGCATTCAGTATAAAGCAGGCACAGATGGGAAAACAATGGAGGTTTTAACCTCTTCTGAACCGGCCACTCCGGGTACATTACTGGACGGCCAAAAGCCAGAAGGACCGGTTGAAGTAGATGCAGTGCCGCCCGTTATCACGCACACGCCTGCAGAGTCCGTTGAAGCGGGAAGTGACGTGGTGGTCCGTGCATCTGTCACGGACGAAACAAAAATTGAACGGGTAAAGGTGCTTTATCAAGTGATAGAAGGCGGGGACTGGCTTGAAAAAGAAATGACGGCAGGATCAGACGGTTCATATGAAGCCGTCATTAGCGCCTCCGAGCTTGTATCCAATCAAATATCATATCGTGTTGTAGCGTTTGACGGACAAAATACAGCCGAAACAGAAACGTTCCTATTGTCTATAGAAGGATTGGATTACGACCCGCAGGCTGTTCCTGACTTGCTTGTCACGGAGCTTGTGCCAGATTCAACGAATGTCAATGGCCTGGATGGGTACGAATTTATCGAAGTCTACAACAATACCGATCAAGAAGTGAATTTAAAAGATTATACGCTTCGGTACCGGTATCCTGCTGAAGGAGCGGAAGCCGATTTAATTTGGAAAGCAGAGAAAGAAGACCTGACGCTGCCTGCCGGTGAAACGATGACGTACTGGATTGTAAATGCAGGGAATCAAGATAAAACGGTCGCTGATTTCAATGCCAACTACGGAACGGATTTGCAGGAAAATGTGAATATCGTCAAAGTTCACTCAGACGGCATGGCGAACGGAAGCTCTCGTGGAGTAGCCATTTCGACCAACACCGGTGTAGATCTTTCAGCTGCGTATTATTTCGACCAGCCGAATGTGGATGATACAAATGCGAACAAAGGCATTTTCTATTCATTCCCGCGTCAGCCTGGAAGTAAGGACATGCTGAAATACAGTGCGGGCAAGGAAAATGCAACACCCGGAACAGTAGATGCTGTACAGGTGCCATCCGTAAGAAAGAAAATGACCGGGGATGAACAGCCTCCAACCATTACAGATATGACTGAAACGGCTCCTGTTTCTGCCCGTCAAAATGTGACATTGACTTTTGATGGGACAGACGATCAATCGGTTAAAACGATGCGGTTATTTTACAAAACAAAGGAATCGGACGACTACACATCGGTTGATTTAATCGAAAATTACGACACGGGATTATACGCCCATACGGTTTATTCTTCCGACCTGCTGGGCAAGGAAGGGCTGCATTATTACGTGCAGGCCTCAGACGGTTCGAATGTGGTCGAAACAGATGTAAAAGAGATCCAAATTCAAAATGACACAAGTGAAAAAACAGGATTAAATGTAGAGGATGGTTCACTGTTAAGCAAAACGGCCACCATCAAATCGTATGGAACGGATTCTACACTGTCGATTGACGGTCAAGACGTCACAGCGGATACTATTCCGTCTCTGCCTTCGCAAGCGTATTTTGCGTTTGATGCGAAAAAAGTAAATTTGTATTTTAAAAATGGTGTAACGATTGGGGAAGAAACCCTTCATATTTTTGATGATACGATTAACACGTATGAAACCATTACCGTTCCGGTCGATCCTTCTCAATTTAAAATGGGCGAAGAAACGACGATGTCCATTCGTGCAGGAACAAAGGTGTCACCTTTTGATACAACTTCCGAAGAAAACCGGGATGACTTTTATGTGAAGAATGTGCGCCTGGTGCTTGAAGATGGAACGACGATTTACGACCCTGCTTTTAATGACACGGCCAAGGAAATATCGGTTGGTGACGGAGCAAGTGCAAAGCCGGTCGTTGATTTTTCATTTAACGTACCTGATGCCGCATTTACAGCAAAAGCCTTTAAATGGGATACCGAAAAAGAAGAAGACGGCGATCATGTAGTTGAATCGGGCGGCAGTCATCCGACGCGTGCAACCGTTCAAATAGACAACAGTGCACCGGTCATCCTCCCTTCCCTTCAAGAAGGGGAAGAGTATAAAGGAGAGTTTTCGATCCACGCAGAAGTAGAGGATGCATCCGATGTTGAAGCATTATCGGCAACGCTGGATGGGGAAGACATTACGCTGCCATTGGATACGTCATCTGCTGATTTATCGCCAGGCGCCCATACTGTAGAGTATACAGCTGTTGACCGCGCAGGAAACGAAGCGAAAAAATCGGTTGCCTTTACAGTGGTAGAAGAGCACCCGTACGCACCGGAGGCGATATCCCCGGCGGACGGAGAAACGAATGTGAACCCGAACAACGCAAAGCTGCAGGTGAAAGTGACGGATCCGACCAATGATACGCTCGATGTTGATTTTTACCGCGGCTATGAGTACAAGCCAGGCGACGAAGAAGTCCGTGTATTTGAACATAACGCCGAGCAGGAGCCGCCGAAAGAAATGGTGCCGGCAGGAGAAACGGCTGTTACCGATACGGAAAAAATGGCTCACTCAGATGGAGAGTACGTGGAAACGAAATCGGTGGATAAATTCCCGTATCACCGCTTTGAAGTGGCAGTGGACGAAAAAGTGGATGAAACGGATGAAATTTCCTTGCATTGGGAAGGAAAGTCCTTGATTGGCCGGAAAGTATCGATGTATGTTTGGAATTATTCAACATCGGAATGGGAACTGGAAGAATGGAAGGTCGCTCAGGATGATCAAAACTTTACACTACAGGGAGAAGTAAAAGGGCTGGACTATGTGAAGGACGGCAAGGTTCAGGTGATGGTCCAGGATGAACTGGCATCCACCCCTGAATTTGATTATTCGTTTATCTGGATGTCGGATACACAGTATTATTCAGAAAGCTACCCGCACATTTTTGACCGCATGACAGAATGGATAGCTGAGCAAAAAGAGGCAATGAATTTGAAGTACGTGTTTCATACGGGCGATCTCGTTGATGAAGCTGATCAGCCCGTTCAATGGGAGCGTGCTGATACCTTTATGAAAACACTTGATAATGCGGACATTCCATATGGAGTGTTGGCTGGAAATCATGATGTCGGCCACAAAACGGGTGATTACGTAGAATACAGCAAGCATTTTGGCGAAGCGCGATTTGCTGACAAGGACTATTATGGTGAATCTTATAAAGACAATCGCGGCCATTACGACCTTATCAGTTCAAACGGCAACGACTTTATCATGCTGTATATGGGCTGGGGTGTAAACGAGGAGGACATTGCCTGGATGAACAAGGTGCTGGCAGAGTATCCTGACCGAAAAGCAGTGATCAGCCTGCACGAATACTTGCTTGTATCCGGCAACAGAAGTCCAATTGGCGACCAGGTGTTTGAAAATGTCGTCAAGCCTAATGAAAACGTCATAGCCGTTTTATCAGGCCATTACCACGATAGTGAGACACTTATTGATGAAATTGATGATAATGGGGATGGCACCACTGACCGGAAAGTATATCAAATGCTTGCCGATTATCAAGGCGGTCCTGAAGGCGGACAAGGCTTCCTGCGTTTAATGAAGGTGAATCCTGTTGAAAACAAAATGTACTTGCAGACGTACTCTCCTTACTTGGATCAGTACAATTACTACAGCCCGGTCGACTATCCGGGAAAAGATGAATTCGCTATTGATATCGATTTAACGCCAAAGGAAAAAGTCGTGGCAACCGATTCATTTAAAGTGGACGTGTATACAGATGATCAAATCGGCTCGCAGGCAAGTGTAACAGAGGGTGAGACGGCTGAAGCTGCCTGGAAGAAGCTTTCTCGTTCCACAGAGCACGGCTGGTATGTAAAGGTGAAGGATTCATTTGGCGGGGAAGTGCAGTCTGATGTCTGGTCCTTTACAACAGGTTCGCAGGGAAGCGGCAATGGGAACGGGAACGGGGGCAATACACCAACACCGCCGCCTGTAACACCGCCAACGGGCGATTTGCCAGTCATTGATGTGACGGAAGACATGCTTGAAAAAGGGGAAGAAGCATGGGTCTTAACAGCGGATCAGTCAAGCGCCGAATGGGTACTGCCAAAAGGAATTGTAGATACAGCTGTTTCAGCAGGGAAGCCTCTTCAAGTACAGACGTCATCCGGTAGCAGTGCGCTTATCCCTGTTGATGTGCTGCTGCAAATGCAGAAAACGGGACAAGAGCAGGTTTCCATTCAGATGAACGTTTTAAAAGCGAACGAATCTTCCTTGCCACCGGGTCAAGTGTATAGTGATGTACTGGACGTGACCATTAAAGCCGGAGAAAAGGAAATTACGGCACTTGATGCACCTGTAGAATTGCGATTTAAATTAAATAAAACCATCCAAGAGAACAAAACAACTGGGGCGTTCTACAACGAAACAGTCAAGCGCTGGGAGTATGCTGGCGGATATGAGGAAGACGGCTATTGGGTCATTCCGGTTTCGCATTTGTCGATTTTTGGTGTTTTGACAGCTAATGCGGCATTTGTGGATACGAACGATCATTGGGCGAAAAAAGAGATTGAATCACTGGCGTCTAAACTCATTACGAGCGGAAAAACCGACTCAACGTTTGCGCCAGAGCAAAAGCTGACCCGGGCTGAATTTGCCGTTCTGCTCGTGCGGGCCTTGCAAATACCGCTTCAGGAATACGAAGGAACATTCGCGGACGTTCCAGCATCCAAGGAATGGTCAGCCAGACAAATAGAAGCAGCGAACCGTGCTGGGATTGTGTTTGGCAAAGAAAACGGACGATTTGATCCGGATGAGGATATTACACGCGAACAAATAGCAGCCATGATGATTCGGGCGCTTAACGCTCAGAATCCCGACTTGCTCAATGGGCTACAGGGAACAAAAACGTTTAAAGATACAAAACGAATTAACGATTATGCAAAAGAAGCCGTTTCACAAGCGGCTGAGCTAGAGTTAATTTACGGACGGTCCAATGGGAAATTCGATCCGAAAAAACCGACAACACGGGCGGAGACGGCCGTTGTGCTTTACCGTCTGCTGGACAAAATGAAGTGAAAAAAACACGCCCGAGCTTTTCGCTCGTGGCGTGTTTTAACGTGGACGGTATACTTTGGATGCTTTGCGTTTATCTAAATATTTTTTGACGATCGGGTACAAAACCGGACCGTATTTCATGCCCATTTTGATTAAATTTTTCACTCCGCCTGAAGAACGTGCCATAATTTTTTTCTCACCTTTCCGTTTCGGATGTTACTGTCAGTGTACCCGGGGCTTTGGATTATTAAACATTTGTGCGGGAAAACTGCTATAATGAGAAGCAATGAGAACTTTTGAAGGGACGTGCGTTCATGGCGCTGCAAGCAGGAACAATAATGACGCTGAATGTAAAAAACAGACAGGAATACGGCTGGTTTTTAGAGGATGAGGAAGAAGAAGCGGTATTGCTTCATAATAGTGAAGTCCGGGACGGCTTTGAACCAAACGAGCCGGTTGAAGTTTTTATATATCAGGATCACAGTGGGCGGATGGCTGCGACAATGGATCGGCCGCTTATTACACTTGGAGAATATGGCTGGGTGGAAGTGGTCGGCGAAGAAATGAAACTCGGTGTTTTCGTTAACATCGGCATTTCAAAGGATGCACTTGTATCAGAGGACGACCTTCCATATAAATTCGAGGTGCGCCCGATTGAAGGCGATAAGCTGTACTGCACATTAAAGCTGGATAAAAACGGCCGCTTGTTTGCGAAGCCGGCTACAGAAGAAACGATCTGGGAGATCGCCAAGCGGGCCAATAAAACGGATATGAACAAGGATTTCACCGGCATCGTGTACCGGACAGGCAAAGCCGGCACATGGATCATCACAGACGACATGCACCGGGCATTTTTGCACCCGAGTGAACGGGAGGACGAACCGCGCGTCGGCCAAACCGTATCAGGGCGAATTATTGATGTGCATGACGACGGCTCCGTCAATGTATCGCTGCTCGGGCGCCGGACGGAGCGCCAGAAAGATGACGCAGAAAACATTTACGAATACTTGATGATTCGCGGCGGCAAAATGCCCTACTGGGATAAAAGCCTGCCGGAAGAAATCGAAAAACGGTTCGGCATCAGCAAAGGCGCGTTTAAACGGGCGCTTGGCAAGCTGATGAAGGAAGGCAAGGCGTACCAGGAAGACGGCTGGACATACGCGGGAAAAAAAGAATAGTCCTCACAAAAGAAAAGCCATTTTCACTCAACAATTGAGCGGAAATGGCTTTTTTCATTTCATTAATCATTTGATAAATTCAGCTTTTTAATCAAGGCGAAGAATAAGCTTAAGATAATAGCGATAACAGTTGCCAGCGCCATCCCTTTCAGCTGCAGGTAGCCCCATGTGAAGGTTGCGCCGGACAATCCGATCACAAGCACAACGGTTGTTAAAATCATATTAGTCGTTTTCGAATAGTCGACCTTTGCTTCCACAAGCATACGCAGGCCGCTTGCCGCGATGATGCCGAACAGAAGAAGCGAAATGCCGCCCATGACAGCCGATGGAATAGTAGAAATAAGCGCCGCCAGTTTTCCGAAAAACGATAAAATGATGGCCATGACAGCAGCGCCGCCGATGACCCAGACCGAGTATACCTTTGACAGGGCCAGCACGCCGATATTTTCGCCGTACGTTGTATTTGGCGTAGAGCCGACAAAGCCTGAAATAACAGTGGAAATGCCGTTTCCGAATAATGAAACACCAAGACCCGGCTTTTTCATTAAATCACGGTCGACGATGTTTTGTGTCACGACAAGGTGGCCGATATGCTCGGCGATCACGACAAGAGCAGCCGGTGCAATAATGGCAATGCTCGTCCAGTTGAACTCAGGCGCATAAAACTGCGGCAGTGCGAACATTTTCGCTTCACGCACCGGTGTGAAATCCACCATGCCGAACAGGGCAGCGATCACATAACCCGCTACAATTCCGACTAAAATCGGAATGATTTTCAGAAAGCCGCGGAACATCACATTTCCGATAATGGTAATGCCGAGCGTCAGCATCGCAACGATGATGGTATTCCGGTCAGGCGTCCAGTTTTCCGAGCCATCTGAAATAATGCCCGCCATTTGAGCGGCAACAGGAACAAGCTCAAGTCCAATCACCGCGACGATGGCGCCCATCGCAGCCGGTGGGAACACGACATCAATCCAGCCGGTGCCGGCGACCTTAATGATGCCTGAGACAAGAATGAAGATGAGGCCGACCACGATAAAGCCGCCAAGCGCCTGATTGTAGCTGCCATCTGCCAGAACTAAAAAAACAGGGGATAAAAAGGCGAAGCTTGACCCTAGATACGCTGGAATCTGCCCCTTACAAAGAAAAATATACAAAAGCGTTCCGATCCCGTTCATTAATAAAATCGTAGCCGGGTTCACCCCGAATAAAACCGGAACTAAAACGGTCGAACCGAACATGGCGAATAAATGCTGTAAGCTAAGCGGAATTAATGCCGGAATCGGCGGCCGCTCATCAACCTGATAAGTACGCAAACTGTATTCCTCCTAAATGACACACAAATTGTAGTCATTATACTTCAAAAATGAGGATCTGACTATACAAAAAAAACAGAACCTTTTGAAAAGGTCCTGCTCGAGGGCTACTGCATCATGACCAGTTCTTCAAAATCCCACTGGTCAATGATGCCGTCCATGTTAACATCCTCTGTTACATCGAGTACATCAATCAAGCCATCTCCATTGATATCTTCAAGGACAGGCACGGTTTCTTCCTCCCAAAGCGGCTCTTCAATGAACGTTTCTTCTTCAGCAATAGGAGCCTCGTCATCCGGAAGGTCTTCAATGATTTCCTCTTTAGGCGGAGGCTCTAAATAAGGAATGTCTTCTTCGGGCACTTCCTCCACGTACTCTTCTAGGATAACGTCTTCCTCCACCGGTTCTTCAACAGGGACATCCTCATACCACCAATCTTCAGGGATTGTATAGTAATCATATGTTTCCTCCTCACTGTACTCACCGCCGTCAAAATAAGCATCCTCGTTCCAGTACTCTTCAAAAAACAGCTCTCCTTCCTCCGTGTAAAAAAGGGCTGTCACATCTTCTTCAGAAAGTGGATCTGTACTCCAGGCTTCAAGCATTCCAGCAACATCTTTAAAGGGAATGCTAAAGCCGATCGCCTCTTCTTCGAGCGATTTTGCGGAATTAATCGCTATCACACGTCCGGTTGATTTAGAAATGAGCGGACCGCCGCTGCTTCCGGGCGCAATAGCCGCTGATGTTTGATAAATGTTGTCGTATGAATGCGGATCAATGATAAAGCTGCGGTCTACTCCTGTGATATAGCCAAACGTAGCTGTGTTTTCAAGTGCAAGCGGACTGCCCAGTGCAATCACTTCTTCACCCACCTGTGCTTTTGCCTTTGTTTCGACCGGAAGCGGGGAACGGCCGGCCAAATCAGGCACACGGATTAAAGCCACATCGGTTTCATTGGAATAGCCGATGACGGTTCCTTCGTGTTCTTTTCCGTTTATATCTTTAACAATTAAATAAACAGTGCCTTCAACGACGTGGGCGTTCGTTACAACATCCCCACGATCATTCATTAAAAAGCCGGACCCCTGTCCATAATCCGTAAAGACCGTGAACACATTTTGCTGGGTTTCAGCAATCACATCCGTCAGTGATGCCTGCTCCTCTGACGTGATATCCGCCGGCGGTGCCACTGCTTTTTCAACAACTGATGACGTTTCCTGCTGAACAGGCTGGACTGCTTTTTGAGGAGCGTCTTCGTTGTTCAGTAAATAATAAATAATGCCGCCAAACCCAAGAGCGAAGGTGATACATAAAAAGCCAATAAGTTGAATAAATGAAAACGATTTGCCGCGCTTTCTGTCGCAGCCCGGGCAAAATCGGGAACGGCTGCCCATCTCGGTGCCGCACTTTGAGCAAAACATTTCTTCACCTCCGATTGATCTATATATCTTTCATTATATCCCAATGAACGAGTGTAGAAGAATGGTTTCTTTTCATAAAAAAAAGCTGCCTCGAAGATCGAAGGCAGCTGCAAGCTTTAAGTAAATGGAAGATACGGCGCAATAAACTGTCATATGGCGCATTTCCCAGGATTAAGGCGCATTTCCCAGAATGGTGGCGCAATTATTGATGAATTGCGCCTTAGCCGAGATCATTGCGCCATTATCAGCTGATTTAACTGACTTTCTTTGATTCTTTTTTAAACTGTCCCTGGAAAAAGTCGTCTGTTTCGCTTTTGATCACTTTGTATAGCAAAACGAGTGCGATCAAGTTCGGGATCATCATGAGTGCATTGGCCATATCAGCAAACGCCCACACCGTTGTCAGGCTTGCGACAGCGCCGATGCCTGTGGCTGCAATGTAAATAATCCGGTACGCGTTGATATACTGAGTTCCCGCCAGGTATTCAAAGCATTTCTCGCCATACACATACCAGCCGACAATCGTTGAAAACCCGAAGAAAATAACGGACAGGGAGACAATCCATTCACCCAGTGTACCGAGTACCGAACCAAATGCAGCTGTCGTCAGTGCGCCGCCCTCAAGTGCCGCATTATGGGCAACACCGGACAATGAACCGCCTGTCGGGTCCCAGAAGCCCGTCATTAACAAAACAAGCCCGGTCATCGTACAAACGATGATCGTCACAATAAAGGTCCCAGTCATTGCAACAAGTGCCTGCTTGACTGGATGATCAGCGCGGGCATTGCCGGCGATGAGTGCCGCTGTGCCAAGGCCCGCTTCATTTGAGAAAATACCGCGTGAGACGCCGTTCCGAATTGCTTCTGCTACAACAACCCCCATAAATCCGCCCGCTGCCGCAATGGGATTAAAGGCATAATGAAAAATCAACTGGAACGAAGGAATAATCTGATCATAGTTCAGGGCAATGATCATCAGTGAGCCGCCAATGTACAGGAACGCCATAATCGGAACAAAAAATCCAGCGACGGTACTGATCCGCTGCAGTCCGCCAAAAATAATAAGAGCAGTCAGGACAATGAGAATTAAGCCGGTGATCCAGCCGTCAATGCCCATAAAGTTATCCATAACGTCAGCAATCGTATTTGACTGAACGCTGTTGCCGATACCGAGAGCCGCAAAGGCGCCAAAGAACGCAAATGCGACCGCCAGCCATTTAAATTTGCGGCCGAGTCCGAGTTCAATGTAATACATCGGTCCACCGGAATATTCGCCGTTTTTATTTTTCACCCGGTATTTCATTGCAAGAAGAGCTTCTGCATACTTTGTAGCCATGCCAAGCAGCCCAACGACCCACATCCAGAAAATAGCACCCGGTCCGCCAAGCGTAACTGCCGTTGCCACCCCGGCGATGTTCCCGTTTCCGATCGTCGCCGCAAGTGCCGTCATTAACGCTTTGAAATTGCTGACGTCGCCTTCTGCCCTGGAATCCTCTGCCGACTCTTTCGTGAAGGCGAGCTTAAATGCATAAAGCAAACGGTGAAATTGAAGACCGCGCAGCAGGAATGTGAGAAAAAGTCCTGTTCCGACAAGTAAAATTAAGCTTGGTGTTCCCCATAGAACACTATTAATCTTTTGTAAAATTTCCAGCATAAAACGAGTTCCTCCCCGAATCTAAGTTGTTATTGTAACCGTTTTCACTTGCTGTTTCCTTCATTCTATCATGTGGATTCAGCGTGACAATTGTGTAAATAGGAAAATGAACGCAGGGGTTTTTGGTGAAATTGACAATGTCAGTATACCAATCAACGAAAGCGCCGTCACAGAATCAATTAAAGTTCTACTATTGGCAAAATTGATTCTTTTTCAGAAAAACGAATGAATGTAATAAAATTTAACAAAATGTTCGTTATTAAGCTAAAGCGGTTTATCAAGCCTTGTAAGCGATATCAATGAGAGATTATGTCGAAAAGTCAAAACAGGTGCCCTTGATTAACCCGTCATGTTATTTTATAATTCGGGTATTGATAAAGCACAAATTTTCAGATTACCGAAAATAACACGAATGAAGGAGTAGTATGATGACACGAGTGTATAATTTCTCAGCAGGTCCTTCCATGTTGCCTCTCGAGGTACTTGAAAAAGCACAGGCCGAACTTACCGATTACGCGGGTTCTGGCATGTCGGTGATGGAGCTGAGCCATCGTTCGAAATGGTTTACAGAAATCATTGAAACAGCGGAAACCGTTTTGCGCAAGCTGATGAACATTCCGGACAACTACAAAGTGTTATTCATTCAAGGCGGTGCTTCCCAGCAATTTGCGATGGTGCCGATGAACTTGTTTGCCGGCAGTAAAAAAGCCGACTTCGTTAACACCGGCTCATGGTCTAAAAAAGCGATCAAGGAAGCAAAGAAATACGGGGAAGTGCGCGTTATTGCGTCTTCAGAAGATAAAAATTTCAGCTACATCCCGGAAGTAACAGCAGACATGATCGATCCGGAAGCGGACTTCGTTCATATTACGACAAATAATACAATTGAAGGAACGGTCTTCAACAGCATTCCAGATACGGGGAATGTGCCGCTCGTTGCGGATATGTCTTCCAATATTTTGTCGGAAGAAATCGATGTATCTAAATTCGGCATTATTTACGCCGGCGCTCAAAAAAACATCGGACCTGCCGGATTAACGCTTGTCATTATCCGTGAAGACTTAATTGGCAAAGCAGGAGAGTCTGTGCCAACGATGCTGGATTACAAAACGCATGCAGACAGCGGTTCCCTTTATAACACACCGCCGACATTCGGCATTTACATGGCGAAGCTTGTGTTTGAATGGCTGGAGGAGCTTGGCGGCTTAAAAGCGATGGAAAGCCAGAACCGTGAAAAAGCAGCTATTTTGTATAACTATTTAGATCAGTCCTCTATGTTCAGCTCACCGATTAACGCAGCAGACCGTTCATTAATGAACATTCCATTCGTTTCACCGAGCGACGAATTGGACGCGTTATTCGTGAAAGAAGCGAAGCAGCAGGGACTTGAAACGTTAAAAGGGCATCGTTCAGTCGGCGGCATGCGGGCGAGTGTTTACAATGCGATGCCGGTTGATGGCGTCAAAGCGCTTGTCGCATTTATGGAAAAATTCGAACAGACTCATTCAGCGGAAGGGAAGTAA
Organism: Domibacillus enclensis; assembly: GCF_900156125.1. GTDB lineage: Bacteria > Bacillota > Bacilli > Bacillales > Domibacillaceae > Domibacillus > Domibacillus enclensis. The sequence continues at coordinate 342,416 of NZ_FTLX01000002.1, forward strand.
CCAGACGTGTATACGATTAAATCAATGAATAATATTGCCGATATCGGCTTAAATGTTTTTAATAACGCAGATAATTTCCAGGTGAATGACGATACAAACACACCGGACGGCATTATTTTGCGCAGTGCGAACCTTCATGATACAGCGTTCGACCATAATGTAAAAGCCATCGCACGTGCGGGCGCAGGCGTGAACAACATCCCGGTTCAGGCGTGCACAGAGCGCGGAATTGTTGTGTTTAACACACCAGGTGCAAATGCCAATGCAGTAAAAGAATTGATTTTAACGACGATCATGGCGGTTTCTCGTAATCTATTTGACGGCGTCAACTGGACGAATGAGCTAAAAGGACAGGGCGATGCCATTCCGAAGCTTGTAGAAGCGGGGAAAAAACAATTCGTCGGCCGTGAAGTAAAAGGGAAAACACTGGGTGTTATCGGTCTGGGCCATATCGGCGCGCTTGTAGCGAATAATGCGCTTGATCTGGACATGGATGTCATCGGATTTGATCCGTTCATCTCAGTCGACACAGCGTGGAACCTGTCGCGCAACGTACAGCGCGCTCTAACGATTGAGCAGCTGTTTGCGGCGAGTGACTACATTACGGTGCACGTTCCGCTTACAGACGGCACACGCGGCATGTTTAATAAAGAAGCGTTTTCGGTCATGAAAAGCGGTTCGGTCATCTTGAACTTCTCGCGCGGCGAGCTTGTGAACGAAGAAGACATGCGTGCAGCGCTTGAAAGCGGCAAAGTCGGCAAATACGTCACTGACTTCCCGAACGAAAATGTCATCGGCATGAAAAACGTCATTCCGATTCCACATTTAGGCGCGTCTACAACGGAATCAGAAGAAAACTGTGCCATTATGGCGGCCCGCCAGATGAAAGAGTATTTGGAAACAGGAAACATCAAAAATTCGGTTAATTTCGGCAACATTGAAATTCCATTTACAGGCAAGCGCCGTGTAACGGTTGCGCATAAAAACGTGCCGAACATGGTTGGCCAGATCACTGGTGCCCTGTCTGATTACGAGTTGAACATCGCGGACATGGTAAACCGGAGTAAAGGGGATTACGCTTATACATTGATTGATATTGACAATCAAGTAAACGGCGAAGTTATCCCGAGCTTAACGGAAAAACTAACAAACATTCCAGGCGTCATTTTAGCCCGGATCATTTAATCAAACAAAAAACGCTGGACTTCATTGTCCGGCGTTTTTTTGTGTTAAAAACGATTTAGTCAAGAGAGTGCAGGTATTTTTTTATGTATACCCTTACCTGTTATCCCATTATTTTTCAGCAAATAATCAGCTTATATCACCCTAAAAAATAATTTGTAAAAATTGAAAATATTTGAAACCATTTGCTTCTTTTTCATGTATGATTAAGAGAAAAAAGGGAATGGGGGATTTATCGTGAACAAATGGAAATCGCTAATGGCTGCTGCGGTAAGCGCGTCACTCGTCATGCCGTCCGCCGCTTTTGCGGAAGTGCCGGCTTCTAGCAAGGAACAGCAATACAAGGCAGCACAGGCGGACAAGCAGGTAACGGATTCAAAAACACTCGTCATTAAATATTCAAAGGCTCTTCCACAAAGTGTACATAAGCAAGCAGGTGTCTCGATCGTCAAGCGGCTGCCAGGCTTGAAGTATGACGTCGTTCAAGTGCCGGCATCTAAAAAGCTGAGCGATGTGATCAACGTCTATAAAAAGCGCTCGGAAGTGGTCGCCATCACACCGAGTGTTCAGTATAAAGCGTTTGCGGCCACAGCAGATCCGAAAGCATCCAAGATGGACCACCTGGCTATGCTGAATATGGGCAAGGCGCTTGCCTACGCAGGGAAAAACGATGTTACGATTGCGGTTGTGGATGCGGGCGTTGATTATAAGCACCCGGATTTAAAGGCCAATTTGCTGAAGCCGTACAATGTTGCCAATCCTGCACGTAATCCGGTACGCGATCTTCATGGAACGCATGTATCCGGCATTATCGCCTCGGCAAAAGGAAATGGCCTTGGCGGATACGGCGTTTTTCCTGATGCCAAAATCCTGCCGGTGGATGTGTTTAACGGGTCCCTCGGAGCAAATGACTTTACGATTGCAGAAGGCATTACCTACTCGGTTGACCAGGGAGCGGATGTGATTAACCTGAGCCTCGGCGGCTTTATGCCTTCCCCGGTTGTAGAAGAAGCCGTTCAGTACGCGATTGACTCGGGTGTCGTTGTTGTAGCGGCGGCAGGCAATGAATCGACGAATCAGTATTCTTATCCGGCTGCTTATCCCGGAGTGATCAGTGTAGGGAATGTGAACGGGGCGAAGAAGCTCTCAGACAGCTCGAACTTCGGGTCATCAGTTGATGTTGTGGCGCCGGGCGAGAATATTTACAGCACTTCTTACGGAGCAGAATCCGGATCGAAATTTGAGCGGCTGACGGGGACCTCGATGGCCTCGCCAATGGCCGCCGCCGCCGCAGGGCTGTTAAAGTCAAAGTATCCGGACTTAACAGCGTTTGAAATTGAATATATTTTAGAGCAAACCGCCACAGATCTTGGTGAAAAAGGCTATGACTTAACTTACGGAAATGGCTTGATTAACCCGCTGAATGCGCTGAAGTTTGATGTAAAAAAGCTTCCGAAGCGGCCTGACGTTTCGGGTGAAGAAATTTTAAAAACAGCAAAGTCCATTCAGTCAGGCAAGCAATCGTTCAAAGGTTCCTTTACATCACCGGAAACTCTTCACTGGTTTAAAGCGAATGTGGAAGCAGGAGAGCACGTTCAGCTGATTTTAGATGGCAGCAAAGACTACGATTATGCGATGGAACTTTACTTTGTACCGGAAGACGGGGACCCTCAATACATTCGTGACGTGGACCAGGCAAAAGCGAGCGGACAGGAAGGCCATCTGTATACCGCTTCTGAAGCGGGTACACTCGTCGTCGGTGTAAAGGATGCAAACGGCAATTACAATGCAGCGGGCAAATCATCCTTTACCCTTCAAGCAGAAAAGCGTTCACCTATTATGCCGGATGAAGCATCGGTTGAGACACCGGTTTCGATTACGTCGCTTCCATATGAGAAAAATGACTTTACGCTTTACAGCGGAGAAGAAGGGCTTCCAGACTCGGATTTCTTCACATTATCTGTTGAAGAAGAAAAGCTCGTTTCACTTTCTGTTTCGGCCTTGCCGGGCGTGAATTCAGCGATCAACGTCTATGTGGGAGAAGGAGACGAGGAATACCAGATTGTCAGTGGAAACAGCCAGCCGGTGAACAAGGGTGAGACGGTTTCCTTCCAGGCTATGCCGGAAACCGAATACCGCGTTGAAGTCACAAATGGCGCATTCGGCGATGAAATCTTCCTGGATTCGATTTTAGATTTATTCGGCCTGACGGTTATGTCGATGAGTGAAATGGAAATGGGTGAGTCGGCGCTTCCATATACGTTTAAAGCGGAGGAACGAACCATTCCAGCGGATGAAGATGGCCTGCCGGAAGAAGGAACGCTTGAAGAAGACTATATGAATGGCGATCTGACCTTGAATGAATACGGGGAGGAAAAAGAAGACGAGCTGATTGACGGAACAGAAGAAGAGCCGTGGAGCAAGCCGATTCTTGAAAAAGCCATTTCCTATACAATAGGCAGCAGCAAGCAGGGCTACTTCCAATCAGGCTATGATGAAGACTACTACAGATTTGTTCCATCGTCTGATGGCATTTACTCATTTAACGTGGACCAGCCAGGCGGGCAGTTTGCCTACACAACGCTGATGGAGCTGGATGAGGAGTCAGGCGAGCTGATTCCGATCGGCGGTAATGACGGAGAAATGGATATGCTGAGTGCACTGCTGGGCGGTCTTGGTGAGTCAAGCGGTATGAATGTCGCGCTGAAAAAAGGTAAAACGTACGTACTGGCTGTTATAAACAGTGCAGAAACGCCTGTAGCTGATCCTTATACGCTGACATCGAAGCGTGTGGCCGATGTGCCGGCTGAAAAGGATACAGATCAGAATGTCCCTGAAGAAGGACTGGAATTAAGAGCCGGCAAAGCCGTTCAAAACTATTTTATTCAAGCAGGCGATATGGATTATTATTACTTTAAGAATGAAGGAAAACCAGGCGTGTATACACTTGATATTACACAGGGTGCGCTGACAGCTGCTCAAAAAGCCAGCATTCCATTTGATCTGCGTCCAGGTCATATTTTCAGCGGAGCGCTCATCGAGGATACGAATGGCGACAAAGTGCTGGATGAAGACGAAATGAACCGCTATACACCATTCGGCCCTGATTTTCTTTCCATGGTGCTGGAATCTGAGGTGCATACATCCTTTGCCGCCAAGGAAGACACCGGCTACTTTATTGAAGTAGCGCCATTTATGTCATTCGGTCCTAACCTGCAGCCGTACGAGATTAAAGTAGGGGCAACGTACAATCAGTTTGCGGATGGGGACGCCAAAGTGGCAAATCACGTGCCGACCAAGCCGCTTCCGTTGAAAACCGTCAACGGCCAATACGGAGCACGAGGCTATTTTAACGCGGGTGTGTCATTCGGAGATGTTGACCATTTCGCTTTGAAAATGGCGAAACCAGGTACTGTGTCCTTGACCTTTAATGCGGGCAAAAAAATGGATGGTGTTTTAGAGGTTTACAATTCAAAAGGAGCGCTTGTTGCATCATTTGACCGCTACGGCCAAAATGACGAAGAACTTGCCACCTTGAACCTGCCAAAAGGGACGTTTTACATTGAACTAAGCGAAGCAAACGGCATGGCTTCCACCGCGCCGTATGAATTAATCGTGAAAAAATAAAAAAAACGAGGCTTTTCGGAGCCTCGTTTTTTCACGCTGTTGAAAAGAGAATGTGTCAATGAAAAGCAGGTTATAATTTCTTCTTTTCAAAGTTCCTGTGCTTGCGCCAACACAGGAGGGGCGGGCGGTGAGCTGATCCCTCCCGAGTCTTCGTCCTGCGCCAGCCGCCCTGGTGGGGAGGAAAAGCAGATTGTAAAACCAAAAATGGAAATCGTTCTGAGTGGAAAGATAGAGATGAGAACCCTCTATTTTTCACCATGCAGGAAAAGCGGGCTTCTTTCTTGATGTCACATGTTTTCAAGAACAGCTTTCTGTTATACTCGCTGTTCTTTTAGAACCACTGCGGGCGGAGGGCTGCCGGTGAAGACTCCCGTTGGACGAGCGGACAGGCTGAAACAGCCGCGCTTTTTGGGCTGGTTCAGCGTTCGCCCAACAGGAAAGCGGAGCCGGCAGCCCGGAGCCACTGAATGTTCTTTTTTTGAAAAGACGACAGCCTTTATTTTGCTCATAAAAAGGAATATGCCATACAGAAATACCTGTATTCCCTTGACAAGCTTTTTTTTTTACTGGATTTTTTCGTTTGCGAGCATCAGGCCGATGGAGTTGTTTTGCTGCCAGATGCTTGAGAAATAGACGAGCGGGACAGGGCGGTTGCCGACGTAAGGGGATACCTCAATCGTCACTCCGGGCTTTTGCTCGTTTTGGATAAACCAGTCGTTAAACCCGCCGCCGCTTGGATTCGAACGGGCCGCGACAAGGCTGTAGCCGGTTTTTTGGCTTACTTTCCGAGCGATGGCCAGGTCACGTGATTTTCGAGCGCCTGATTGATAAAAGTGCCAGAAAATGATCTGCCCCGAGCTGTGATAAGAAGCACTCGTTTTAAAGGACCGCTTTTGAACAAAATCAGCCATTGCTTTGGCTTCCGGTTCACTGAGCGCTTTTGGCCCTTTGTAGTTTTGAGACGACGGCTTGCCGGGATCGCAGCAAATGTTCTTCCAGTCCGCCGGATAATTCCGGTTTAAATCCACGCCGCGGACATTCGCTTTCCAGGCAGCAAAGTTGGAGCTGCCGCCATTCAGTTTCAAGGCGGCGGCTTTGTTTTTCGCACTGCCCGCACCGAGCTGCACGAGAGAGACGCCATCCGGATTTACCATTGGTACGAAATAAATAGCGCTTTTTTGCAAAATCGAGCGGACCCCATAGCCGTTCATCGATCCATTCGTTTTAAACAGGTGGGCATATTGATCTGCCATTTCCATGACGACGTTCGTTGTAATGTGCTCACGCGCGTGATGGGAGGCATTCACTAATATTTCTTCTTTGCCGGTGCCCAGCTTCAGCGCATACAAATCACGTCCATCTACGGATTTCCCGATGACTTCAAGAGAAGCGATATCCGGATGCCAGAGAACAAGCTCCTTTAAATCCTGAACCATTTGCGTGTACGTGATCGTTTTAAATGGATCAACGTAATTGCCTGTATAAAGAGTGACATCCTCTTTGCGGATGTAAGCTGTGCGACCGCCGATATCGACAATGTAATAATCGCGGTACGCAGCCCGTGTGTCGAGTGCTACACCAGACTGCAGGCGGCCGAGCGGGGTTAAGGTGCCATTTTTGGAATAAAGCAGATCTGTCGTTTTTCGGGTAATGGCCCGGTTTTGATAGGTGTAGCCTGGCTGGACACCGCCGGCAAGAGAAGCTTCTGATAATGTAGAAACGGCCGCTTCTGCTACGTAGCCTGTTGTTTGGCCGAACACAAACGACACATAGCCATTTTCAGTACCTGTTTTTTTAAACACTTCACCGGTTAACAAACGGCCGGTTTTCACATATGTGCCATGCTGCTTTTCTAAAAGCTCGGCATCAGCTTCAAGACGGATAAAGGAAGAAGACGGGGGTGCTGGCTCCTCGTTTTCCTCCATAAGCAAATTCTCTCGTGCGATAAAGCCGTTTACACCCTGCCATGTTACACGGATTCTTGCTTCCTGTTCTTCTATGACTTTTACATTCGTGTTCGCTGCAATCGGAGTCAGCACAGCTTCGTTTCCACCGGAAGGCGGTGAGTAAATGACTGTGTCCGTTTTGGTTAAAACATACACCGCTGCCTGAGGAGCGAGAGGCGGAAGGGATGCAGCAAGGAGCAGGGAAATAAATAAGATCGAAAGCCACTTTTTCATTTGATTCCTCCATATTGTGGTGATTTGTCTTCATTTTAACAGATTTGTAGAATGAAAGAATCGAATTTTAGCAAATAAAAAAGTCGAACGACGGCATCGTTCGACTGTCCTTACACGTATCCTTTTGGGCATCTTTTTAAGATAAAAAGCCCATTAGTGCATATTTCATTTTTTCTGTTCCGGACAGCTCGCTCCACGGTTTCTTTTTCACATGATCCGCGTTGATCGGGGTGATAAAAGGACCGTGCTTCATAACAAGACTGTACGGATCGATGACAATCACTTCGCCATCCTCTACACCGCTGACTACCTGATACACACCGTCAACATGAAGACCGGTTTCAATCTGGCGGCGTTCCAGGCGTCCTCGGTCCGTTGCCACAACCACATACGTTTTTTTGTTTTTAGTCAGAATGGCTGTGTTCGGAATCGTCACGACATCTGGCTGCTCTTCGGTCACCACTTGCACATTCGCTTTTAAGCCGGCGTACAGGGAGCCCGCTTCTACGCCTGATAGCTGGGCGGAGAACGGATACAGGCTTTTCTGCTTTACTGTCGGCTCTTCTTCAGGGTATGTGCTGACTGTTCCCAGTGAGCCGCCAAACTGCTCAAGCGTCGTATCAACCGTCACTTCTACCCGCTGTCCGGCCTCGGCCAGTGCGACCTGCTTTTCATCAAAAACGCCTTGCACAGCAGGAACAGAGGAGCTGATCGTTAAAATCGGATTGTTTAAGCTTGTATCAATTTCTTTTACATAGCCTTCATTGGCGCTTTTCACAACCAGGTCGCTTTTCTTTGATTCCTGTGCGGCAATCAATGTATCGAATTTTTTTACTTGCTCCTGCAGCTTTTGCTTTTCTGTTTCCTGCTGTAAAATATCTTTTTCAATCGATGTGCTTGCATCGCCGCTTTGAATGACAGTAGTACTGTCCTCGTCATCACCAGAAGAAGGGACTTCAAGGTTGCTGCTTTCTTCACTTTCAGCCTGTGATAATAAAACACGGAGCTGGCTGATCTGGTTGTCGATTAAAGAGATTTGCTGCTGTGCTTCATCCTTTTCGGCTGTTAAACGGGCAATCTCATCATCTACTTCACTCGATGAATATTCGAAAAGGCTTGTGCCCGGCTGAATCGCATCGCCTTCTTTTACAAGCACCTGTTCAAGTGATCCTCTCGAGGAATCAAAGTAAACAGGGTATTCATCAGAAGGAACGACCACTCCTTCAGCAGAAAAGGATTCGACGACGTCGCCCATTTCTGAACGGTCCCATTCGGTTAGCCATTCGGTCCGGGCCGCCTTGCTGTCTTCTTTAAAGGTCAAATACAGGTTGCCCGCAATGACAACAGCGCTTGCGGCAAGCCATACCTGCTTTTTTATTTTCTTCATTATGTCCACCTCTTTTCGTTAAAACAAGTTTTCGACATGAATCGATGTAAACAACGTCGCGATGATCCAGCATGCAAGCCCAACGAAAAACACCATGAAGAAAACGAAAAGCGGTTTTCTTGCCTGTGAAGTGCGCAAAAAGCGATATTGCATGACGAGAATCCAAATTTGAAAGATTGTAATAAAGCTAAAAAAGCGAATGGCCAGAGCATTTTCTGTCGCGTATTGTGCGACGACACCGAGAGAAAACGGTGACGATTCACGCGGAATCGAAAAGAAAATGTTCCAAAGAATCAAAAGGGCAAATTCAATAAGATAAATAGAAAATGCCATACATTGCAGCGCAATCAGTTTTTTAAACTCCAATTCCAGGAACGTCCAGAAAAGAAGAGCCGGGATAAAGATAAAAAATAGAGGAAGCAGCAGCCCGGCGATCCCGGAGCCTGCAGTAAATAATAGTTTCAGCCATTCATATGTATACATATCGGATTCGGCCATATAAGCAGAGATGCTTTCACCCTGGATGCCTAAAGCGCCGGCAGCCAGTGACAAAAGAACACTGATTAAAACCAATAAGGAAAACTTGGGCCATAAACCGCGGATTTTTTCGGCGTGTGACAGCTGCGCGAGTTCATGTGTAGAGCGAAACAGCCCTTTTAAAAGCTGAAGCCGATAAGCCATTGTAAAATCTCCCATCAAATAGAATAAAGAAACATCATTCTTCATTATATACAACTATTGTTAAATGAACCAATAATAATTTGAGATTATCGGTCTATTTTCTATTTGTCAGAATTATTAAACAGTTGAAATATGAATGTAATACAACGAACATCCTAGTGTAATAGTCTTGAAATAGAAGCGTGATACAATCAATCTCGTGTTACAAAACTAGGGGGTAGTGAATACGTGAAAAAATTAGCGATGTCTCTTCTTGCCGCATTGATGATCTTCTCAGCTTCGTCAGCTTCTGCAAGTGCCGCTGTCCATACAGTCCAAAAGGGAGATACACTATATAATCTATCAAAACGCTACACGACAACTGTTGATCAAATAAAGAAATGGAACAACTTATCTTCCAATACAATTCAAATCGGCCAGAAGCTATCAATCGGTTCAACTGCTGCCGCTTCATCAACTCCTGCACCAGCAGAAAAAGAGCCGGCTAAAGCCGTATCAAAAGAAATTACTGTGAAATCAACGGCCTACACAGCCTATTGCAAGGGCTGCTCGGGCATTACCGCAACAGGTATTAACTTAAAGAAAAACCCGAACGCAAAAGTCATTGCCGTAGATCCAAAGGTGATTCCGCTCGGCACAAAGGTTTATGTTGAAGGATATGGTGAAGCTGTTGCCGGCGATACGGGCGGTGCGATTAAAGGAAACAAAATTGACGTACATATGTCTACAACGCAAAAAGCGAAAAATTGGGGCGTACGCACAGTGAAGGTACAAATTTTAAAATAAACCTCAGGAAGCCAGGGATATCCCGGCTTCCTTTTTTGTATGTAACTGGGGCTTTTATGTCGGTAATATTACGAATTCGAGATAAGCGTTTTCTTGTAACATTCACGTCATATTTAAACATCTAAGCGTAATGTCCTTTTAAAATCATTACACCCCAGGACGTGTTACAATGAATCTCGTTAGGTCGAAACACACCGGCCAGGCGAGGATCACGTTCCTCCGCATTCAAGCGTTTATCGCTTTTATCATATATAGTTGTTGTCCCTACAGTCACGGAGAAATACAGCGTTACAAAATTCTTGCGTACGTGTGCACCGTCACACCGGCAGGAACAATTCAGGAGGTTTTTCATATTATGAAAAAGCAAATCATGGCACTTACAGCAACAGCAGTAATCGGCGGAGGCGCATTCGGCACCGCTGCATCAGCGAGCTCATATACAATTCAATCAGGAGATACTCTATGGAGCATCTCTCAAAAAACAGGTACTACTGTTGATCAGTTAAAATCAGCGAATGGTCTTTCATCTAACATGATCTATGCAGGTGAAACACTTCAAACATCCGGTTCAGGAAATAAAGCAGCGGCAGCTTCTTCTAACGGTACATATACTGTTAAAGCAGGCGATACTCTTTATAAAATTGCAACAGCACACGGCATTTCAGTTGATTCATTAAAAGCAGCGAACGGTCTTTCATCTAATATGATCTACCCGGGCGAGCAGCTTTCAACGAATGGATCAGCGGCGCCAGCAAAAGCAGCAGCTCCAGCGCAAGCTTCTACTCAAGCAGCAGCAGAGCCAGCTCAGCAATCTTCAGCACCACAAGGCAAAACGTTATCTGTAACAGCAACAGCGTACACAGCGGATTGTGCTGGCTGCTCCGGAATCACAGCGACAGGAATTGACCTTCGCAATGCACCAAACAAAAAAGTAATCGCGGTTGACCCGAATGTCATTCCACTTGGCTCACGTGTATACGTTGAAGGCTACGGTGAAGCCATTGCCGGCGATACAGGCGGTGCCATCAAAGGAAACAAAATCGATCTACACGTACCAAACAACGATGCAGCATACAGCTGGGGCGTACGTACAGTGAACGTAACAATTCTTGACTAATAATTAAGTGTAAAAAGGCTGTCCCTACGCGGGCAGCCTTTTTTTGTTTAGGATAGCAGGGTGGAACGCTGATATATGGCTGCTAACGCTGATAAACTATCCAGGAACGCCTTTATTTGAATATACGAGCGTTAGCCGAGGAGATATCAGCGTTATTTTTCTTTTTCTGGCGTTAAGGGGGGGGGGAATTCATTCTTAAAAAATTAGCCGCTTTACATGAAAACAAATGAATCGTTTTTACGGGTTCACCCGTATATAATAGAAGAAAGAAGAAAGAAGGAATGACCATGAAACGGTATAAGCACTATGCAGAAAGCATCCGCTTCAAGCGCCAGGGCGGACATTGGCGGCCGATTGTCACTGATTCCAGGCTGTCTTTTGCAGGAGAAGGCAGAAGTGCCGCTGTTTTTCGAATTGCTGATACAAACAAGGCGCTCAAGGTCTTTTACCCGGATAAAGTGCACATCGCCAAAGAAGAAGCGGATATTTACCGGCTGCTGTCAGGCATCCCGCAGTATCCGACTCTTTATGAAGCAGGCGGCACCTATATCGTCATTGACTGGGTGGAGGGAAGAACATTTTTTCAGTGTCTGGAAGAAGGCATCGACATCTCTACCCGCCATATTCAAGAAGCCGATCAAGCTTTGCTGTCTGCACGAAAAAGAGGCTTAAACCCGTCTGATGTGCACCTGCGCAATATTATGGTCACAAGCACAGGCAGCACCATGATTATTGATGTAGCCCGCTTTCGCCAGGAAAAGGATTGTATGAACTGGGAAGATATAAAAACAGCCTATTCCGTATTTTATACGAAGCCTTTTTTCCCGAAGCGATGGCCGAAGCGTCTGTTGAATACGCTTGGATTGCTTTATAAAATGCGGCTGCTTCCGGTTCATCGGACAGCAGCAAAAAATCCGCAGTGACGTGACGCCGCTGCGGATTTGTTTTGTTTATCCAATTATCCTTCTTGCAGTGCGTGCCGGACGCTGGCTGCGAGTGTTTCTGCCCCGATTTTAATAATGCGCCTGTCGAAGGTCATATTCGGGTGGTGCAGACCCGGTGCAAGCCCAGAGCCAAGCCCCATCATGCAGGCTTTAATATGAGGCCGCTTAATCGTATAAAAGTGAAAGTCATCGCTTCCGGATGTGATCAGCGGCTCTGCCAGTGCATCTTCACCGCATACCTCCACAATTCCTTTTCGCAAAAAGGCAGCTGCATCCTCCGATACTTCAGCGGCAGGCGTGAAATCCATCCATTCGTAATCAATTTTCACTTCATACAGCAAGCTGATCTGCTCCATTTTGTGTTCAACCGCTTTTTGAAGCTCCAGCAGCACTTTGTTTCGCTGCGCCCGCACGTCAAGGCCGAATTTGCCGGAGCCGGGAATAATATTCAAGCTTTCTCCGCCTGCTTCGATATGAGTCATCTTCGCAGAATACGGTTCAAATGGAGAAAAGTTAATCGTATTCAGCTGACGGCTTAAAGAGGACATGACTTCGATGGCGTTCACTCCTTGATGAGGACGTGCGCCATGCGCGTCATCGCCAATCACTTTGCCGTGCAGAAAAGCAACAGCGCCGTGATGAACGGCCGGTGTAATTTTCCCGAAAGGTACCTCTTCAATGGGTCGCAGGTGGATGCCAAAAAGATAATCGACATCATCAACGACGCCCTTGCTGACCATTTTTAACGCTCCCGTTCCTTTTTCTTCTGCCGGCTGGAAAATAAAGCGGACCGTTCCGCTGTCTTCGCCAACCTCGTCTTTTAATGATAAAATCGCGCCGATGACGATCGACATATGCGCATCGTGTCCACACGAATGATTGGCCCGGAATTCTCCGTCTACCTGCTGCCACAGGGCATCAATATCTGCCCGGACGGCTATCACCGGCGAGCCGCTGCCGATTTCAGCAATGAGTCCGGTACAGTCATCAAATGTATAAGAACGAACGCCTTCCTCCGTTAACAACCGTGATATATAAGCCGTCGTTTCAATTTCCTTCCAGCTGATTTCTGGATGTGCATGCAAATGTTCGAAAATCTCAAGAAGTTTATTTTCAAATGTCAGATCCGTTTGAGCCATCGCAAGCCCTCCCCCAGTCTTTCTTTTTATTAGTATAAGCGAAAACTATACGCTTGGGTTGAAAAACACTGAAAATTCTTATCTTTTTCAAATACTTTTCCTTTTTTAGCGCCCGTTTAACCATTTTATAAAGAGAAATGTGTTTTCTTTTCAAATTGAAAAAATAAAATGGCCAGAAACACAAAAAGATGGAGGAAAATGGAGATGATTGTCGAAAATAGGTAAAAGGTAGTGATGAAATGGTAAAGGAGAGTCGGATGGAAAAATCGATGGAGAGTTCACTTATTTTTGTCAATGGCTGCCACGCAGAATGGACGATTCGTTTTATGACGGTTTATCAAGACGGAGTCATAATGGATGCAGAGTTTTCAAGTCACGCATCTAGTGGAAACAAGGAATGGGCACTGGGAACAAAGGGTGCCGTTAAACTGCTCGTTGCACAAGGTGGAGTCTGGCAGGAGATTATGGTTGAATACAACCTGCCAAAGGGATATCTTCATTTAACAGCCGTCACGGCCAAAAGCTTTTCGCACACATTACTGGATGGAATCTTCAAACAGTTTTTTATTCGAAAAGGGAAAGTAATCCAATTTTTATCCGTTCGGTCCTTCAGTAATCACGCGTCTGTTTCTTCTGACCGCGTGCTGACAATTCGAATTCCAACAGCCTGAAACAGGGCTGTTTTTTCTGTTATACTAAAATGACAGATAGAAAGGAGCGGTATAGAATGAAGCGTTTTGCCCTTTTTCTGTTCTCTGGATCGGTGGCACTGATCGCCGGCTGCAGTGGACCTGAATCACCTGAAACCGTGCTTGAAGACTATATGAATGAATGGAAAGAAGACGATTACAATGGCATGTATGCTCTGTTTACGGAAGAAACGAAAGCTTCTATAACAGAGCAGCAGTTTGTTGAACAATACGGAAAGATTATGCGTGATATCGAAGCTGAGAACGTGGCTGTCACACTTCCAGCTGAAGAAGACGTGAAAGAAGACAACGAACAGACGTCACGCCTGCCCTTCAGCGTCGAAATGGATACGCTGGCAGGACCGGTTTCCTTTGAGAAAGAAGCGGTGATGAAGCTTGAAGAAACAGAGGAAGGCGAAGCGTGGCTGATTGACTGGGACCCGTCTTTTTTGCTTCCTGATTATGGTGAAGGAGATAAAGTGCGCATTCAAGCACTTGAAGCCGAGCGTGGCCGGATTTTTGACCGGAATGGCAGTTCACTTGCTGTAAACGGATCTGCGCTGGAGATTGGGGTGAATGCTGGAGCCATTGATGAAGCAGGAAAAGCGTCGTTTGCTGTACTTCTTGGAGTTGAAAAAGCATTTATTGATGAACAGCTGGGCCAGAGCTGGGTGCAGGAAGGCTACTTTGTTCCATTAAAAACCGTTTCGGAGCAAAATAAAGCACTCATCCAAAAAGCGACAGCGATTCCCGGGGTCACCTCTGCTGCAAAGCCGGTTAGAGAATACCCATATGGTGCAGCTGCCGCTCACTTAACAGGCTACACGGGTGAAATTAACGCAGAAGAGCTAAAAGATAATGAAGGATACGCTCAAGGCGATCAAATTGGCAAAAGAGGGCTGGAGCAGTTATACGAGGAACAACTGAAAGAAACAGATGGTGTTCAAATTTTTATCGACAAGGAAAAAGCGGAACCGGTCATTATTGCGAAAACAGAGCCTCAAAACGGGCAGGATGTCACGGTCACGATTAATGCCGAGCTGCAAAAAATGTTGTATGAACAGTATGAAGGCGATCCGGGTACAGCCTCTGCCGTAGATCCGAAAACAGGGCATGTTCTTGCCCTTGTTTCATCGCCGTCGTTTGATCCAAATGCGTTCGCGCTCGGGCTGTCAGGGGAGCAGTATACCGCTTTGCAGGATGATCCGAAGCAGCCGCTGTTAAACCGCTTTGCAGCAGCGTATTCACCAGGTTCCACGATCAAGCCGGTGACCGCCTCTATCGCGATGAAAGCAGGAAAGCTGAATCCGGTGGAAGGAAAAACGATCACAGGGCTGCAGTGGCAAAAAGATTCCTCGTGGGGGAATTACCGTGTGACCCGGGTGAGTGAATCCTCGGCGCCGGTTGACCTGGAATCCGCCATCGTCGCTTCTGATAACATTTACTTTGCGATGGCGGCGCTGGATACGGGAGCAGATCAAATGAAAGAAGGGCTTTCTTCCTTTGGGTTTGGGGAAGACAATCCATTTGCCTATCCGCTCCGCGAATCCCAAATCTCTAACAGCGGCAGCTTTGATTCAGAGATTTTACTTGCGGATACCGGCTATGGACAAGGGGAAGTCTTAACGAGCATGACCCACCTGGCTTCCGTATACGGCACCTTTTTAAATAACGGCAGTCTGATGACGCCGCTGCTGCTGGCAGATGCAGAGCCTTCTGTTTGGAAAAAGGATCTGGTTTCGGAGCAGCAAATTGCGTCCATTCAAAATGGACTGCGAGGCGTGGTTGAGCGCGGAACCGGACGGCCGGCAAATATTGAAGGGCTGACGATCTCCGGAAAAACAGGCACAGCTGAAATTAAATCGGAGCAGGGAACGACCGGCAAGGAAAATGGCTTATTCGTTTCATATGACGCCGGCAACCCAGCTTTTGTACTGGCTCTTCTGGTTGAAGATGCGGCTGAGGCGGGCGGCAGCAGAGCAGCTGCCGAAAAAGCAGGAGCTTTTTATACGAAGTGGATGACGTATAATAAATAAGGAAATTTAGGTTATTTTATAGGTTGATAGAACTAAAATATTTATATATAAAGGAATATGCTGAAAAAAGGAGAATAAGAGACGATAGAATGAGAGAGTGTAAGGTGAGAGTAGGGGAGCGATTCAATGAATAAAACGGTTATTTCGTTAGCAGCAGCAGCTGTTATTTCAGCAGGCGGCGCTGCGGCTGCTGAAGCTTCAGAGCTGTACACAGTAAAGCAGGGAGACACGCTATTCAGCATCGCCAATCAATACAAGCTGTCCGTTGTTCAGCTAAAGGAGCTGAATGACCTTCAATCAGACGCGTTGTCCATTCATGATCAGCTCGTTGTGTCAGAAGAGGAGAACGAGCAGCTGCAGCAGGAGGAGCAAACGGAAAGCACGGAGGAAGTCCTTGTTTTTTCAGCAGCGGCAGCCTCGTCCTACACCGTCCAGAGCGGTGATTCACTTGGTGCCATTGCCTCCCGCCACAAAACATCAGTTGCGTCAATTAAGCAGCTGAACGGCTTGAAGTCCGACCTGATTTTTGTCGGACAAAAGCTGAAGGTCAACGGCAAAGCGGCCACAACAAGCAAACCGGCAGCCGGGAACACGACGACCACAAAACCGACGGGCACGTATACCGTCCAAAGCGGTGATTCTTTAGGTGTGATCGCTTCCCGCTACAAAACGAGTGTTGCCTCACTTAAACAGCTGAATGCATTGAAGTCCGATGTTATTTACGTCGGGCAAAAGCTGAAGGTAAGCGGCAAAGCAACAACCGCAAGCAAGCCTGCGTCGACCGGTACAAAGCCATCAACCAGTGCATCCGGGACCTACACAGTAAAAAGCGGTGATTCACTGGGCGTGATCGCTTCCCGTTACAAAACGAGCGTTGCGTCACTTAAACAGCTGAATGGTCTTTCTTCTGACGTGATTTATGTTGGCCAGAATCTGAAGACCGGCGGCAGTGCATCATCGACTACTACAAAGCCGGTCACCACAACAAAACCCGCTGCCTCTACATCCAATGGCACATACATAGTGAAAAGCGGCGATTCTTTAAGTCTGATTGCATCAAGAAGCGGCATGACGGTCGCATCTTTAAAGCAAATGAACAGCTTGAAATCGGATGTCATTTTCGTTGGCCAAAAATTAAAAACAGCGGGCGGGTCTGGCTCAAGCACAACACCGGTAAAGGTGACCAATCCGTCTTCTTCAGGTGGGTACAATACGTCCAGGCTGATCAGTACAGCGAATTCCCTCATAGGCATACCATACGTATGGGGCGGCTCTTCTACATCGGGCTTTGACTGCAGTGGCTTTATTTATTATGCGTATCAAAAAGCAGGCAAAAGCATAAGCCGAACAAACACAGAAGGTTTTTACAATCGCTCTTACGAAATATCCAGCCCGGCAGCAGGCGATCTCGTCTTTTTCAGCAACACGTATAAAAAAGGCATTTCCCACATGGGCATTTACATCGGCGGCAACCAGTTCATCCACGCGAGCTCATCAGCCGGCGTGACGGTTTCAAGCCTCGATAACTCGTATTTTAAATCAAAGTTTACAAGCTTTAAGCGGTTTTATTAAAAAAGAAAACGGCGCAATACATTGGATTACGGCGCAATAATCACAGTTAAGGCGCAATACATTGGATTATGGCGCAATAATCACAGTTAAGGCGCAATTCCACGTGAATTGCGCCTTATTTTTCATAATTGCGCCAATAAACAGAAAAGAGCCGAACGGCATTCGTTCGGCTCTTCGTTATGGCTGCATGACTGTGTCGCGTACTTGCTGCAGGTGGCTGTCGATGTTGTCCTCCGTCACATACACACCAAATGAACTTTCCGCGTCAGGTCCGGCATTTATGCGTTCGGCTATTTTGGTGCCTGTTTCGGGATAAAAGTGATGGCCGTCAAAGTAGTTAGATAAGTCGTTTGTGACGTCATTCGGATACATGAAGTTGTACACGCCTCCGTACACCTCGACAAGATCGCGCAGCCACTGCTCATAATCAGATAAGTGGCCGGTTTCAACGAGAGCGTCAAACAATTCCATTGAGATCGGCGTCGTATAAACGATTTTCTCCACCTCTGGGTGCCGTTCGTTAAAGATTTGCAAAAACTCTTTGTATCTTGGGTTGTAGACGTAGCTGTCTCCGTAAAACTCTTCTTTAAAGCGCTCAATCTTCTCTTTCGTGTTTTCGTTAAGTTCTTCCTGCGAGATTTTCCGCGCAGAGGCGACATTCTCCCGGCTGTATACACGCTCGAGCGACACTTCATCCGTCCTCGACATGCGCGCGTTAGCCCAGGAGTACTTGAATGTATCCAGTGACAGCAAATTTTTAAACCGGTACAGTGGATCTTCCAGCTTTGTCTCGTAATTGGTCAACGAGTAAGGCTTGCTGCTTTCCTGCACCGATGACTTGAAAAAATCAAGACCGAGAATCACGCGCTGTACCGGTTCTGCGCTTTGCTCTTTGGCAAATGCAAGGAACGTATCATATTCACGGATCGACATGTTGCTGACAGAATAATTGTAGACGTTCATTTGATCGAATTGATGCTGATCCACGTAGGTTGACCGGCTGGAGCCAAGCAGAATCGTGTCGTATGAAAACGGCTGATAGTACATCCGGTTTGTTTTTTGCTGCCGTTCATCGATGACATCCTGGTGATCATTCCATTCGTTTTTCGAGCTGAATGTCCAGAGAGGGTCAATCGCATAGTTAAACGCAGCAAGCGGAACGAGTGTTAGAAACAATATCAGAAAAAAGAGTAAAACAAATTGTCTGGATTGCGTCACGCAGATCCCACCTTAAAAGTTGAAATAAAGAAATTCAGATACCTTTTGCAGCTGCAGTGCGCAATAAACGAACATGATGGCGGCAGCCGCTGCAATCCACGGCTTCGGTGTAAATTCATCCCGCAGCTGGATTGAGTTTTTCGCAAGCAGGCATAGAATCATAACCGCTGCGGTCCAAAGAAAGACTTCAATAAACGGCGCGCCGAGCTGAAAGTTAAACAGCACCGGGCTGCCAAGCGGCAAATGAAGCGTTTGGACCAGATCCTTCGGGAGAAGTACGCCGTTTAAGCCAAGCATGCTGCCAATAACACTAAACGCAGTCTGCATATCCGGCGCCCGGAAAAATACCCAGGCGAAATGAACAAAGCTAAATGTTAACAGCCAGGCGAGAGGGCCGGGCAGTTTTCGTCCTGACAGCGTCCACGCACGGTTAATCATGCTGGCAACACCGTGAAGAATCCCCCATACAACGAATGTCCAGCCGGCACCGTGCCAGAAGCCGCTGATCAGAAAGATAAGGAAAATATTAATGTAGGTTCTTGTTTTGCCCCGCCGGTTTCCACCGAGGGGAATGTAAATATACTGCGTTAAAAACGTCGAAAGCGTAATATGCCAGCGCCGCCAGAAATCCTGAATGCTTTTTGCTTTATAAGGCGAGAAAAAGTTGCGCGGCAGGTGGATGTTAAACAGCAGCCCGGCACCGATCGCCATATCGGAGTAGCCGCTAAAGTCAAAATAAAGCTGGAATGTGTACGCCAGTGTCGTTAGCCAGCTGTCCACGAACGTCAAGCTGTCGGCCATCGCATAGCCTTGATTCGCCCACGCCGCAAAGGTATCCGCGATCACCACTTTCTTAAATAAGCCGATGCTGAAAACGAAGGCACCGAGTGCAATGTTTCTTGACTGAATGCGCCGGTTCTCCAGTGACTGAAACTGATCCATCACCTGACTGTGGTGCACAATCGGTCCCGCAATAAGCTGGGGGAAAAAGGTGACGAATAGACCGTAATTCAAAAAATTATATTCCTTTGTTTCTTTACGGTATGAATCAACCAAGTAGGCAATTTGCTGAAAGGTGTAAAAGCTGATCGCGAGCGGCAAAAGAAGATTCTTCAGCACAAGGTCCGCTCCAAACAGGACATTGATGTTTTCCACAAAAAAGTCGTAATATTTGTAGTAGCCGAGAAGCAGCACGTTAAAGAGAATACCGAATGTCAGCACTACTTTACGGCGGCGGTCGGGATGGTCCTTGCCCAGGTAGCTGCCGGCCATAAAGTTAATGAGCAATGAAATCAAAATAAGCGGCAAATATGCCGGGTTCCAAAAGCCATAAAAAAACAGCGAGCTGAGAAGCAGCCAGGTTTTCGCTGCCGGAAAGCTCCATTTATTTAAAAGAAAATACAAAAGAAAAACAATCGGCAAAAATAAAAAAAGAAATTCAAATGAATTAAAAATCAACGAAATCTCCTCCAAAGAGAAACGAATAACGACAGCATTAATCATACTACAGCCGTTCTTTTTCGACAATAAGGCAAGAGACCGCCTCATTTTTCAAAAAAGAGTTGTAAGTGGAAAAAGATATGATAAAATGGACATATAGTTTCCGTTTTGTATGTAAAATAACTCGTTTTGCTAGAACGTGGTTGGTAAAAGCTGTGAGCACCTGTCTATTATGGCAGGTGCTTTTTTTCCTGTCTATGACAAAAAAGTGCCCGAAAAAGTCAACAGGCTGACTTTCGGGCACTTTTTTATTATTTTGTAACACGAACACTCCATTTGGAGAGATCTGGCTTTTCTTTTTGAATAAGAGAGGCCGGAAAAACGAATGTCCACGGCTTGGTCGTGTTGGCTTTTACTTCAAAGTCGCCGACATTGAATTGGCCCTGGGCAACCAGCTCGCCGTTTGCATCGAGCAGCTGAAGCGGAAGCTTTTCAATATTCACATTGCGCTCGTAGCCGTTGCGGATCAAAAGGGAAATGCTCAAGTTTCCATTTTCAAGTGAGGCTGCACTTAATCCGGTAAAGTTTAATTCATTCTTAGCAGGGTTTCCGAGCTTTTCGACAATTTTCTTTAAGTTTTCTTTTTGTTCGTTCGGAAGTGTCGCGTCCCATTTCTCATCAAGATCCAGCTGATGCTTGCGGTTGGTCAGGTCAAAGGCAATGGACCAGTTTTCCTTGCCAAGCTCCACGCCGCTTTGAAAGGAAGCGGAAGGGAACAGGAACGTCCACGGCCGGCTTGAATCAGCTGGAAGGGCGCCGACTTCTTTTAAGTTGAATGTGTCACGCGCTTTTAATTCGTTTTTTTCATTCAGCAGGAGAAGCGGGACATCTCCAAGTGTGATTTCGCGGTTAACGGTATTGCGAACAAAAGCGGAAACGGCGATGCCGTTCGGCTGCTCATTCCATTCGATACCAGATAAGGACAGCTGATTCCGCTTCAGCGGCGGCAATTCGTTATTTAAAAAGCGAAGGACATACATCTGCTCCTGTGAAACGGTTTGAGACGGATGCAGGGACAAGTCTGTTGTTACTTCCTCTTGACCAGGCTCTGCTGCTTCTCCTGTTACGTCGCCAGCGGAAATGGAGGTTTCGCGCCCGTCATTTTTTAAGGTTTCATCATTTTTTCCTTTTCGTTTAAAGAAAGAAAACATGCGATCACTTCTCCTTTTTCATTAATTCAGTCAGTAAAGCAGCCGTTTTGGTGGAAACGGAACGAAGCAGCTCACGATATGAGGTCTGGAACAGCTGCAGGCCTTCCCGTGCATAAATGCGCATCGGGTCTTCCTGCTGATAGTGACGCAGGCCAATGCCTTCCTTTAAGCGGGTCATTTTCTCAAGATGCTGGACCCAAATGGCATCAATATCCGCTGTGGCAATTCGTTTAATTAAGTCGTCCCAATCGGACTCATAGTGGCTGTCGATCCATTCCGCATATTCAGCCAGAACCGGCTCAATGGCTTTTTCCACTTGTTTTTTGTTTGCGGCTTCTTCCGGCAGCGGAACAGCACGTCCGGCATACATCGCCTGCAGGTGGCCGGAAAGGCGGTCAAGAGGCCACTCCTCAGGCGCCGTATCTTCATCGCAATGAAAGTCAATTTCTTCCCTCGTCGACCGCTTAATCAGATCAATCAGGCGCTCTTTTTGTGAGTCGTCATCAATAATGCCGTTGCGCAGACCGAAGATAACGCCGCGCTGCTCATTGATGACATCATCCAGCTTTAAATTGTATTCGCGCATCGCGTAGTTGGCGCCTTCAACAATTCGCTGCACACGGTCGACAAACTCATGCATTTTTTTATTCGTCACAAGGCCGTTTTCATCGGTCTGCACTTTTTTCTCGATTTTCGCGAGGTCGTCCTTCGCGAACCGGCGGAACATCGAGTCCTCCAATGAAATTAAAAATTCGCTGGAGCCGGGATCTCCCTGCCGTCCAGCCCGGCCTTTCAGCTGGTTGTCAATGCGGCGCGATTCATGCCGCTCGGTTCCAAGAACGTGAAGGCCGCCAAGCTCCGGAACACCATCGCCGAGCAAGATATCCGTTCCGCGTCCAGCCATATTGGTCGCAATTGTAATGTGACCGCGCTGTCCGGAGCGTGAAATTAGCTCAACCTCCTGCTCAACGCTTTTTGCATTTAAAATCTCAAACGTTAATCCCGCTTCTTTAAAATAATCCGCAATTTTTTCTGACTGCAAAATAGAGGTAGTGCCGACTAACACGGGCTGCCCCTTTGCATGGCGAGCGGCTGTTTCAGCTGTTACCGCCGCATATTTTTCATCGGACGTGCGGTAAATGCGGTCCGGCATATCGACCCGCTGAACAGGGCGATTTGTCGGCACCTTGATCACCTGCATGTTATACACGTCAAGCAGTTCCTTTTCCTCGGTTTTCGCCGTGCCGGTCATGCCGGATAAGAACGGATACATCCGGAAATAATTTTGAATAGTGATGGATGCCTGCGTTTTATTTTCATCAGTTACTTCCAGGCCTTCTTTCGCTTCAATAGCCTGGTGAAGACCGTCTGAAAGCGTCCGGCCTTCCATCGTCCGGCCTGTAAACATGTCGACGAGAAGAATGCCGCCGTCTTTCACAATGTAATCGACGTCCCGTTCAAACATCACATGAGCGCGCACCGCTTGAATCATGTAATGGTACAGCGTTTGATGCTCAAGCTCGTATAAATTATCAACACCAAACGCTTTTTCCACTTTTTCAATGCCGCCGTCTGTTAAGCTGACTGCTTTTGTTTCATCATCCATATGATAATCTTCATCGCGGACGAATCGTTTCGCGACACGAGCGCCAATAGAATGAAGGTCAGCCGCCGGCGGCATTTTGCCGGCAATGATCAGCGGTGTTTTCGCTTCATCAATCAGGACGCTGTCCACTTCGTCAATAATGGCAAAATGATACGGGCGCTGAACGCGCTGGGTCGGGTGCCAGACCATATTGTCTCGCAAGTAGTCAAATCCGAATTCTGTGCCAACGCCGTATGTAATGTCCGCGTTGTATGCGGCTTGTTTTTCTTTTGAATCCATTAAAGGCAGGTTTAAGCCGACCGTTAAGCCGAGAAACTCATGAAGGGGACCGATCGTGTCACGGTCGCGCTTTGCTAAATATTCATTGACGGTAATAACGTGAACACCTTTTCCTTCAAGTGCGCGCAAATAGCTCGGCAATGACGCAACAAGCGTTTTTCCTTCACCCGTAGCCATTTCCGCAATGTTTGCACCGGCCAGAATCAGACCGCCGATCAGCTGCACATCGTAATGGCGCATGCCCAGCACACGTCTGGCGGCTTCGCGCACAACCGCAAACGCCTCGGCCGTGATGTCATCAACCGGCGTGCCGGAAGCAAGCTGCTCTTTGAAATGAGCTGTTTTTGCCCGCAGCTGTTCATCGGTTAAGGCTTCCATTTCCGCTTCCCGCTCATTAATGGAAGCAACGATTTTTTTATATGATTTTAACTGCCGCTCACCGGCATCTTTTTTACGAAACAATGAGACCACGTTGTTCACTCCCTAAAGTACGTGCCAAGAAACCGTTTCAACGGCTTTTTAGTCCATCCTTATCTTAACAGAAGAGAGCATGAAAGAAAATATACCGTCTTTTTCAAGTTAATGGTGGATATAATAATGGTTTGCGATTATAATGTTGAAGTTGAGGATAAATAGAAATATAAAAGACATCTCAAATAGATTATTTTTCTGGCCAACAAGAGGAGGATCTCATGGTTGTTGCGTTTATTGTATGCGTACTGGCTTCACTTGCCCTTACGCCACTTGTGAAGAAATTTGCCATCGCCATTGGAGCCGTTGATAAGCCGAACTACCGGAAAGTGCATCAGCGGATCATGCCCCGCATGGGAGGGCTGGCGATTTTTATCAGCTTCCTCATTGGGATGCTCGTTCTGCGTCCGGTCGCCCCGTATGATCTGCCGCTCATGAATCCGGCAATCATCATCGGAAGCTTTATTATCATTTTAACGGGAGTATTCGATGACCGTTTCGAGCTTTCAGCTAAAGTGAAGCTGGCCGGCCAAATTGCCGCTGCGCTAGTCGTTGTTGTGTATGGAGATGTTCGACTGGACTTCTTTAACCTTCCGTTTGGTGGAAGCATTGAATTTAACAGCTTTTTAAGCATTCCGTTGACGATTATCTGGATTGTTGCGATTACAAATGCGATCAACTTGATTGATGGACTGGACGGTTTAGCGGCCGGCGTTTCAACAATTGCGTTGTTTACGATCAGCTTCATGGCCTTTTTAAAAGGCGATGTATACGTTATGAGCATCGCGCTCATCGTGGCGGCCAGCACAATCGGGTTTTTAAAGTACAATTTCCACCCTGCGAAAATTTTCATGGGGGATACAGGCGCGCTGTTTCTCGGCTTCATTATTTCAGTCGTTTCACTGCTCGGCTTTAAAAATATCACCGTTGTTTCGTTAATTATTCCAATTATTGTCCTTGGTGTGCCAATTTCAGATACGATTTTTGCGATTATCCGCCGGAAGCTGAACAAGCAGCCGATTTCCGCGCCGGACAAATCCCATTTGCATCACTGTCTTCTTCGGACAGGCTATACGCACAAACAAACGGTGCTGATCATTTACATGATTGCGATGATGTTTGGTCTGGCGGCGATTATCTTTTCGATGGCAACGATTTGGGGAGCCATTATCATGATGGCCGTCATTACCCTCGCGATTGAGCTGTTTGTCGAAAGCGTCGGCTTAATCAGCAACGACTACAAGCCGCTCTTGAACTTTGTCAGAAGCGGGACGAAAAAGAATATGTAAGAAAAGAATGCCGAGCAAAGCTGCTCGGCTTTTTTTATGCTGATGAAAAAAAGAGTGTGTCTATGAAATCAGGTGACAATTTCTCTTTTTCAAAGCGACTGTGCTTGCGCCAACACAGTCGGGGCGGCTTCTGCAGGACTTCGCGTTCGGAGGGGCGGGCGGTGAGCTAACTTTTGTCGCTACGCTCCAAAAGTGGATCTCACCTGCCCCGCTGATCCCTGCCGAGTCTTCGTCCTGCGCCAGCCGCCCTGGTGGGGAGGAAAAGCCGTTGTCAAAATCCAAAAAGGAGCGGAATGAAAGAGGAATAAAAGACGATTCTGCTCTTTATGTGAAAGAAGAGAAGCTTCTGCTCATACAGCCTCTTGTTCGTCATTGAAAACAATCCGTTTATTATCATCACTGCTTACCATTGTTTCGTTAGAATCACAACGGGCGCAGGGAGGTCGGCGGAGACTTCCATGTGACGAGCGGACAGGCTGAAACAGCCGCGCACTTTGGGCTGGTTCAGCGTTCGCCACATAGAAAAGCGGAGCCGGCAGCCCGGAGCCCCTGTATGTTTTTTGTAGAAAGATAACCGTCTTTATTTTGCTCATAAAAAAGAAAATATTATAAAGAAATACCTGTATTCCCTTGACACGTTTGTTTTTCAACACTATGAAAAGCGCCGAGCAGCTTTACTCGGCGCTTTTTTTATTCTGTTTCGTACGTATTGTCTTCCCAATCTGATTCTTCCTCTTCATCGTTGGCTGTAACCGGGATGTCGAGGTGGCGCTGAAGCTTGCCTTTTACGACTTCGAGCTCGGTTTCGTCCAGCTGCCAAACATAGGCGCCGGATGGAAGAAAGTCATCTGTGCCGGCAAGTGTGATGGAGTCAAAATCAAGCACTTCATCATTTTTGCCATAGTCAATCAGTGATTTCATTTCACTGAATGTCATATCCGTCCGCATGTTAGACCCAACAGCTTCCAGAATTTCATCGTATTTTGTAATCGAATTGATCGACATCGCTTTTTTAGCAATGGCCTGAAGCACTTCCTGCTGACGCAAGCCGCGTTCGATATCGCTGTCGACCTTCCGGGTACGAACCAGGGCAAGAGCTTCCTGGCCGTTTAATGTCTGCAAGCCTTTTTCCACTTCTGTGTAATGGACGTCACTTGAATCCTTTACTTTAAAGTCGTAAGGCACATCGTACTGAATACCGTTAATCGCATCCACAACATCTACAAATGCGTAGAAGTTCATGCGTACATAATAGTCAACCGGGACGTCGAGAAGTTCCTCGACCGCTTCAATTGTGGCAGTAGGACCGCCGACAACATGGGCGTGATTGATCCGGTTATAATCATCCTCTTCCGGAATATACGTATACGTATCACGCGGAATGCTGACCATTTTAATCGTTTTATCCTCTACATTTAATGTTGCCAGAATCAAGGCGTCGGTACGGGTATTATCTCCGTAATTCCGGCGCAGGTTATCATCAATGCCCATAAACAAAATGGAAATGTTGTCTTCGAGCGGATGCACATCAGCATCTCGCAAATCTGATTTTTCACGGCCGTCGTTCATATAGGATTCAGAAAGGACCGTTTCGGCTTTTTTGTATAAAAAAGCACCATAGCCTGCACCAGTGAAAAGAACAAGCAGCAAGGGAAGGAATAATGTAAAAAATAAAATCCGGCGCTTTTGCGTTTTTTTGCGGCGCCGTCCCATGCGTTGACTGGGTGAACTCATATATTGATCTGCTACTAAAAACATAGACAAATGTCTAAGCTAGAAGGTTTCCTGCTTCTGCGAACCCGACCTCGCCACGTGCCCGCTACTGTCGATTGTGTGGCTCTCCACAGGCGTGAATTCGGATGTAGCCCACCCTACTCTTCATACTTTATGCCAAAATCGTATAAGCCGTGGCCGATTTCAGATTTAAACTGGCATTGACATCCCGATCCATCTCGATCCCGCAAGAAGCACACGTAAACAGGCGGTCAGACAGGCGCAAGGTGACGTTTTTCTCCCCGCAGCACGAACACAGCTTTGAGGACGGATGCCACCGGTCCACCTGCCTGAGTTCAATTCCATGCTTGCAGCACTGTGCTGCCAACATCTGTTTGAACGTGTAAAATCCTTGCGAGGCAATCGCTTTGGCGAGATGACGGTTTTTCATCATGCCCTGAACGTTTAAATCTTCTATGGTGATAAACAGCGGCTTGGTTTTCACCAGCTGTTGAATCACATAGCGCACGTATGCTTGGCGAATACGGCTCAGTCTAGCATGCAGTTTTTGAACCCGCAGGATCATCTTCTGCCTGTTTTTAGCGCAGAATTCACCTCTCTTTCGTTGTTTGTTTTGTTCGTAGCTCCGGCTCAGTTTCCGCTGCAGCCGTTTTAAGCGTTTTTCGATTTTCTTGATAGTATCCGTTTTGTTGATGTTCCCGAATAGTTCCCCGTGGCTGCAAATCGCAAAGTGCTGAATCCCAAGATCAACGCCAATTCCCTCATGATTGTTGATTTGTGTTGACGATGTTCCTTCCGCTTCACACAGTACTGACAGAAAATACCGGTCGGCCTGCTGGGAAATCGTGCAGCTGGACACAGCCGCATTGGTCGGAATATAGCCGTGCTCTTTCAACTGCACCCACCCAATTGTTGGCACTTTTATCCGGTGCCGCTCAACAGTCAAATCAGTCAGATTGTTTTTCGGGAAATACGCTTTTACTTTTTGATGCTTTTTCTTTTTAAAGCGGGGGAACTGCACCAAGCCTTTAAAGAAGTTGCGAAAGGCCCGGTCTCCATTCATAATCGCCTGCTTAACAGCTTTGGACGACACCTCTTTAATCCACGGATCGTGTTCTTTCGTGTACACATTGTTTAGCCACTTCGAAAAATCATAGCCGCTCATATGCTTGCCGGTTTCTTTATAATGATCCTGCGCCGTCTTCACATACAGGTTGTACACATAGCGGCACACACCGATTGTTTGATGTACCTTAATTTTCTGCTCAGGCGTCAGGCGGATTTCGGTTTTAAACGCTTTTTTCATCGTTCTCACCTCTTTATCCTGGTTTACCATCCCTTTACCCTTTTTCAAGAAAACCAAACATATGATCGGTTATTTTTTCTAATTTTGTCCATCGTTGTCTACTTATTCGGGTGCTGTTAATGTGCTCCTTTAAATGTAACGACAAATTTTTAAGCCATCTTTTATTTTACTACGAAAGGCGTATATCGTTCAAATTTTTTTAAAATTCGACGTCTTTTTCCATATAAAGAAGCTCGCCTTCCTGGTAAACAGCCTGCCCATTTGTCAGCTCTGTCATCCAGTCCATATACTCATTCACCTGTGTTCCTTCGACAAAAACGTCAACCTCTACTTGTTCACCGTACCGGATTTCTTTAATTTCATAGGAAGAAGCGTGAAGTTCGTTTTCGATTTTGCCAAGCCACGTGTAATCAATGGCTGCAGTCATGACTTTCATCAGCCGCCTCTCTACAACGCCTGCTGCCTCGACACCCTCCGATGCAGATTTTCCGTACGCCCGGATCAATCCGCCTGCCCCGAGCTTGATGCCGCCAAAGTAGCGCGTGACGACAATAACCGTATCCTTCAACCCCCGCTTGCGAATGACTTCGAGTATAGGCAGACCGGCTGTACCGGATGGCTCTCCGTCGTCGTTCGCTTTTTGAATGTGGTCGTGCTCGCCAATCAGGTAAGCGGAGCAATTGTGATTGGCGTCTTTATGCTGCTTTTTGATCCGGTCTATAAATGCGATGGCTTCTTCAGCCGTTTCAGCTCTTGCTGTATGAGCGATAAAGCGCGATTTTTGAATGACAATTTCGTGCTCCTTGGTCGTTTTAATGGTGTTATACGCAGTAAGCATGTAAATTCCTCCTAAAGACAGGTTTATCTTTCTCGAAAAAGGGTATTCAGTAGTGATAATCATCGTAAAGGAAAATAGTCCGGATGAAAAGAGACATGATCCGAAATACTTTTAAACGAAACGTAAATAAACTTTAATGTTCGTTAATTAATCTAGTGATATAATGAAATAGTCCTTTCCGTGTGAGGTTTTCACCGGGTCTTTTTTGAGTTATTAACCACAAACTATGTATAATTGCCGCCCCCGAAAGATGTGCGTCTGAGAAGAAAAGGCTGTACCTTTCGTATAGGGTTAAATCATACAGTTGGAAGGAAAGCGCTTATGTCGATACGCAATTCAGATACGAAGCTTCTGGATACAATTTTGGACAAAATGGTGGAAACCGTCGACCAGAGCAAGGACCAGATTTTTCAAATTGCTGAACAAAGCCGAGCGGATTATGACACGCTCATGACAGAACTTGAGTTAATTAAAAGCCAGATTCATCTGTCGATTTTAGAGCAGGAAGACCTGGAACGAAAAGTGAAAATGGCCCGTCAGCGGCTGTCAGAGGTAAGCCGTGATTTTTCAGTTTATTCAGAAGAGGTTGTGCGCAAGGCGTATGAGCAGGCACATGACCTCCAGATGAAGCTGCTGGTGCTGCGCCAAAATGAAAAACAGCTAATGGATCGCCGGAATGAACTGGACCGACGTCTTTCATCGGTTCATACAACGATTGAACGGGCGGAGCATCTTGTCTCGCAAACAGCCGTCGTGCTCAATTATTTAACACAGGATATGAAGGAATTTGGCCGTGCGCTTGAAGATGCGCAGCTGAAGCAGGCGTTTGGACTCCAGGTAATGGAAGCGCAGGAGGAAGAACGAAAGCGTCTTTCGCGCGAGATTCACGATGGGCCGGCACAAATGATGGCCAACGTGCTCATGCGGTCTGATTTGATTGAAAAGCTGTACCGGGAAAGAGGGGTTGAAGCCGCTTTTGCCGAAATACGAGACTTGAAGAAAATGGTCCGGTCTGCGCTGTATGAAGTGCGCCGCATCATTTATGATCTGCGCCCTATGGCACTCGATGACCTTGGCCTTGTCCCGACGCTGAAAAAGTATTTGGCGACGGTCAATGAATACAGCCGGTCTCAAGGCTCAGTACCAGACATTAAGTTCGTCAATCTAGGGCTTGAAAAAAGATTGCCATCAAATATGGAAATCGCTTTATTCAGGCTCATTCAGGAGTCGGTTCAAAACGCATTAAAGCATGCAGACGCATCGCTTATACAAGTGAAATTAGAAGTGAAAAAAGATCAGGTTTTAGCGGTTGTGAAAGACAATGGAAAAGGGTTTGAAGCAAACGAGAAAAAATCGGGATCTTTTGGCATAATGGGAATGAAAGAGCGGATTGAACTGCTAAGCGGTGATATAACCATTCATTCAAAGCCGGGTGAAGGAACCGCCGTTTTAATAAGTGTCCCTATTATAGAGCAGGCATTGACTTAGAGGAGGAACAACAAATGACAACGAACATTATTATTATTGACGATCATCAGCTATTTCGCGAAGGGGTAAAACGGATTCTTGATTTTGAAGAAACGTTTCAGGTGCTTGCTGAAGGGGACGACGGATCAGAAGCCCTTGCGCTCGTTGAAGAGCACGATCCCGATGTTGTCATTATGGACATCAATATGCCCGAAGTAAACGGCGTTGAAGCAACACGTAAATTAGTGGATAAATACCCGGATACAAAAGTGATCATCCTGTCGATTCATGATGACGAAAACTACGTCACGCACGCACTGCAGTCCGGCGCACTCGGCTATCTTCTAAAGGAAATGGATGCAGAAGAGCTTGTTGAAGCGGTAAAGGTCGTGGCGGACGGGGGTTCCTATTTGCACCCGCGTGTTACGCATAACCTGATCGCTGATTACCGCCGCCTTTCTAACGACGACGGCAAAGGAAAAGGATTCCAGCAAACAGAGGTTGTTCGCCCGCTTCACCTGCTGACGCGCCGTGAATGCGAAGTACTTCAGCTTTTGGCTGACGGAAAAAGCAACCGGGGCATCGGAGAAGCGCTGTATATCAGTGAAAAAACGGTTAAAAACCATGTGAGCAACATCCTGCAAAAAATGAACGTAAACGACCGGACACAGGCGGTTGTGACAGCCATTAAAAAAGGCTGGGTGGAAGTAAGATAATAAAGAAAACGAAGCTGCCGGCTAAACGGCAGCTTTTTTTTTGTGAGTCACGCCGGCTGGATTCGCTGCATACACTACAGGCGAAAGGAGCGATTGATGATGAGTCCAAGATATGAGCGACCACCTTTTTATTCGTATCCCCCGTATCCGTATCAGCCGCGGCCTCCTTATTACTATGGCTATCCCAATCCATTTTTCGGCGGGTTTTTTGGTGGGCTGACTGGCAGCCTGCTCACACCGATTTTGTACGGGCGACCGCCTTATCCGCGCCGCTATTATTGAAAAAACGGTTCGCGCCAGTTGAGCGCGGACCGTTTTTCTTTTACAATGGAGGAAGATGAAAATTTGGTTTAAAAGGACGTGCAGGAACGTTGACACATAAATGGATACCGGCTTTTCTTTTAGCAGGAGCTGTACTGGCAGGCTGCAGCGAAGAGGAGAGCGATCAAGCAGCAAACTCCGCATCAGACGGGGAAACCCAAAACGCCACACAGGAAACGCATACGGCAGAAGAAGAAACAACGTCTGCGAAAGCGCCAATTGAAGAAGCAGCAAATGTACCGGAAGCCGAAAGCGCTGCTATTCTCGCTGTTCTTGACCAGCAGGTGCAGGCGTTTAATGAGCAAAACATTGACGCGTATATGGCGACCATTTCGGAGAACCCGGAGTCATTTGATTACGAAGAGGAAAAAGCGTACGTTGAAAAAGTCTTCCGTACATTTGATGCGACCATGACCCCGTCAAACGCGACGATCATCCAATACGATGACGAAGCCGAAACGGCGAATGTATTCATGAATATGGAATCGACATCGAAAGACAGCAGCTCGGGCAAAGAAGTCAGCCAGACAACCCGCCAGATTATGGTGTTTCAAAAAGAAGAAGGCGGCTGGAAGCAGGTTTCCCTTTTTGCCATGGAATGATATAGTGAAAAGAAAAGAGGTTTTTCAAACATGACAAAAGAAATGAATGTAGAAAGCTTTAACTTGGATCACACAAAGGTAAAAGCCCCGTACGTGCGGCTTGCGGGCGTAAAGGAAGGGCAAAACGGCGACAAAATTTTGAAATACGACATCCGTTTCTGCCAGCCAAACAAAGAGCATATGGAGATGCCGGCGCTTCATTCGCTGGAGCATATGATGGCGGAGTTCAGCCGCAATCATTCTGACAAAATTGTCGACATTAGTCCAATGGGCTGTCAGACAGGCTATTACATTGCGGTGATCAATCATGAAGACTATGAAGATATTTTAACCATCATTGAAAAAACACTTCAAGATGTCCTTGAAGCAACAGAAGTACCGGCGTGCAACGAAGTGCAATGCGGCTGGGCGGCGAGCCACAGCTTAGAAGGTGCAAAGGAAATCGCGCGCGACATGCTTGCGAAGCGTCAGGAATGGACAGAAGTATTTGCCGGATAACACACATGTCAACAAGCGGATAAAAGCAATCGCCTTTTATCCGCTTTTTTTGTTTTTTACTCATCGCAGCAAAAAACCATGAAACAGGGGAGGTTTTTTTGTGATCAACGAAGCAGTAAAGCGCAATGTGTGGCAGCGGTTTGTAAGAGAAGGCGTGCTGGATGCAGCCCGGCTGCAAAAGCGGATTGAAGAGTCCTGGTATATGTGCCAGAAAAAAGGGGTGAACCCGTATGACGGCAAAGGCCGTGCGATCTTAACCCCGGAGCAGCTGCAGAATCGGCTGGAGAAAAACGTCCGGCTGACCTCCATTGCCGCGCCGATTATGGACAAGGTGGTGGCGTCGATTCACCAGGCCAATACGATGGTTTTGCTCATTGATAAAGAAGGCTATATTTTAGCCGCGCGCGGACCGGACCCGACATTAAAGCGGGCATCAGAAATCAATTTTGTTGAAGGGTCTAAATGGACCGAGGAGGTTGTTGGCACGAACGCAGTTGGAACCACTCTCAGAACAGGAGAAGCGATTACCGTAGTCGGCACGGAGCATTATTCCGTTGCCTCCCAGCACTTTTCCTGTTCAGCGGCACCGATCCACGCATCGGACGGTTCACTGCTCGGTGTGCTGGATATGACCAGTGCACTGGCGGACTCCCGTCATGAGCATATGCTGGCAGCTGTATGTGCGGCCGCTTATGCGATTGAGCAGCAATGGGCAGCGATGGAGAAAATGGACGAGCAGTCTCTTATTCTGTCTGCCTCCTTTTACCGCCAGCACTCGGCTCCGATGGCCACTGCAACGGCATCGGGCTCCGTTATCTGGATGAACGATGTGATGAAGGAGCAATGTCCGGTGACCATTCCCTTTTCACTGAGCGCCCTGTCGAAAAGCACGTGGAAGCAGGAGGTCATGCGGGATATTTTGGACGAATCAAGTGCTTATCGAGTGGGGCGCCTCATTCAATTCTCGCCGGTGAAAAGAGCCCCGTCCGTGTCCGGTTTGATCAACACGTTTCGCTACAGTGGGGTGGTCGGCACGTCCGAATCATTCCAGCAGGTGCTGTGGCAGGCGGAACGAGTCGCTAAAACAAACGCCGCTGTGCATATTTACGGCGAAACAGGGACGGGGAAAGAGATACTAGCACGGGCCATTCATGAAAACAGCCATCGTCAAAATGGACCGTTTATTGCGGTCAACTGTGGAGCGATTTCCGCTTCACTGATGGAGAGCGAGCTGTTCGGCTATGAAGGCGGTGCGTTTACCGGTGCGAACAGGAATGGGTACCAGGGGAAAATCCGCGATGCAGATGGCGGGACGCTGTTTCTCGATGAAATTGGCGATATTCCGGAGCAAATGCAGATTTCTCTTCTTCGTGTCCTGCAGGAACAGGAAGTGATGCCAGTGGGCGCTTCCAAGCCGATTCCGGTTAATATTCGGATTATCACGGCGACGCACCGTCATTTAATGGAGCTGGTCAACGCACGCAAAATGCGGGAGGATCTGTTTTACCGGATTTATGTGTTTCCGATCCAGCTGCCGCCGCTTCGTGAAAGACTTGGCGATATGGACCGGTTTATTGCCGATTATAAAAAACGGACGAGCTGGAACGGGATATTGCCGGATTCGATTCTTCAGGCGTTTCAACACCATCCGTTTCCGGGGAATTTCCGTGAGCTGTTTAATGTACTGGACCGTATTCGCATCCTGTATGGCGATCATGTGCCGGCAGACTTATCTGCAGCAGACTGCCTGCTGTCATTCACTCAGGAAAAAGAAAAGCAGTGGACAGGCAGGCAGGAAATGGAGCGGAATGAGCTCATACAAGCATTAAAAGACGCAAAAGGCCACGCGCCAACCGCGGCTAAGCAATTAGGCATTCCGCGCAGCACCTTTTACCGCAAGCTGAAACAATATGAGATGAATTAAGACAAACGGAGACAAAAGTGGGAAAACAGGACAAACAATGCTCACGCCTCTTTATGCAGCCATCTTTTCAAGTTGGCACGCTGATTGCATTATGAATATTGAAAGCGTTTTCTATTTCATCAATCAGTGAAAGGGAGAGGATGACTGTGTCACAAACGCAAACGAACGAGGCAGCAATGTCTAAAAAAGAAGCAGCGTGGATGTTTCAAAAAATGCTTGAAATACGCCATTTTGAAGATCGGGTTCATGAGATTTTTGGGACAGGTGTATTGCCCGGCTTTGTTCATTTATATGCGGGAGAAGAAGCGATTGCGGTCGGACTTTGCTCGCACCTCGATGACAATGATTACATTACCAGTACACACCGCGGTCACGGCCACTGCATTGCAAAAGGATGCGACCTGGACGGGATGATGGCGGAGATTTACGGACGGTCAACCGGTCTTTGTAAAGGAAAAGGCGGTTCAATGCACATTGCGGATGTAGAAAAAGGAATGCTGGGTGCGAACGGCATTGTCGGAGGAGGATTCCCGCTTGCCGTCGGTGCCGGACTGACGCATAAGCTGAAAAAAACCGGTAGCGTCGCGGTTTGCTTTTTCGGAGATGGAGCCAACAATCATGGCACCTTCCATGAAGGCATTAACATGGCCGCCATTTGGGATTTGCCGGTCATTTTTGTGGCAGAAAACAATGGATTCGGCGAAGCGACCCCGTTTCATTACGCATCCAGCTGCAAATCGATTGCAGACCGGGCGATCAGCTATAACATTCCCGGAGAAACGGTGGATGGGAAGGACGTTATCGCCGTTCGGGAAGCAGCGAAAAGAGCGGTGGAACGAGCAAGAAATGGGGAAGGACCGACGTTAATTGAATGTGTTACTTACCGGAACTACGGCCATTTTGAAGGAGATGCCCAGACGTATAAGGGCGAAGAAAAGGTAAAGCATTTACATGATCTGGATGCCATCAAAAAGTTTTATACGTACTTAACCGAGCAGGGCATTATGACGGAGGAAGAGCTGGATCAAATGGATGAAGATGTCCGGAAAGACATTGACCGCGCGGTTGAATTTGCCGAAAAAAGTCCCCATCCGCTTCCGGAGCAGCTGCTTGAAGATGTGTACGTGTCTTATAAAACAAATGGGGGTGCAGGCGCATGACTCGGCAATTGAGCTTTTCACAGGCAGTCAATGAAGCAATGGCCATTTCAATGAGGGAAGACCAGGATGTGATTTTGCTCGGGGAGGATGTAGCGGGCGGTGCGGCGGTTGATCACTTGCAGGACGAGGAAGCATGGGGCGGTGTGATGGGGGTCACGAAAGGACTCGTGCAGGAGTTCGGCCGTGACCGGATTATTGATACACCGATTGCCGAAGCAGGGTATGTCGGTGCGGCCGTAACAGCTGCTGCGACAGGCATGCGTCCAATTGCAGAGCTCATGTTCAATGATTTTATCGGCAGCTGTCTGGATGAGGTGATGAACCAGGGAGCCAAGCTGCGCTACATGTTTGGCGGCAAAGCAAAAGTGCCGCTCACCATCCGGACGATGCACGGCGCCGGCTTCCGTGCAGCTGCCCAGCACTCGCAAAGCTTATATTCGTTTTTCACGCATATCCCGGGCATTAAAGTCGTCATTCCGTCTACGCCGTATGACGCAAAAGGCCTGCTGCTGGAATCGATTTTTGATGATGACCTTGTTGTGTTTTTTGAAGACAAAACACTGTACACGATGAAGGGTGAAGTGCCGGAAGGCTCATACCGAATTCCGTTTGGCAAAGCAGATATTAAAAGAAGCGGCGAGGATGTCACAATTGTGGCCATCGGGAAAATGGTTCATACCGCGATAAAGGCAGCAGATGAACTGGCGAAACACGGCATCGAAGCCGAGATTGTGGACCCGCGCACCCTGTCGCCTCTTGACGAAGACACGATTTTATCATCCGTGGAAAAAACCGGCCGGCTAGTCGTGGTGGATGAAGCAAACCCGAGATGCAGCGCCGCAACAGATATCGCAGCACTCGCAGCCGATAAAGGCTTTGACTATTTGGATGCGCCGGTGAAAATGGTGACGGCTCCGCATACACCGGTTCCGTTCGCACCGACACTTGAGGATATTTATTTGCCGACACCGGATAAAATTGTGAAAGCCGTTCAGGAAATGACTGGAAGCGAACTTGCTATTTAAGGGGGAGTTAACATGGGTGTGAACGTCATTATGCCGAAGCTTGGGATGGGTATGGAAGAAGGGACAGTCGTCGAATGGCTGAAGCAGGAAGGCGATGAAGTGAAAAAAGGAGATTCTGTTGCCGTCATTAGCTCGGATAAAATCGAAAAAGACGTGGAAGCGCCGGCAGATGGGGTGCTCTTGAAAATTCAGGCTTCTTCAGATGAGGTGGTAAAAGTAGGAGAAGCTATCGGAATTGTCGGTGAGGCTGGAGAGGAGACGGATGCAACGGCGGCACCACAGGCTGAGCTTCACCGGGAAGCGCCGGAAATGCCGGTTGAAACGCCGTCTTCCATTCAGCAAACTGAAGAGCCGGTCGCTGCAAAAGCCGAAAAGTACGTCAGCAGAATCAGGGTTTCTCCTGCTGCACGAAAGCTGGCAAAGGCACATGGCATGGATGTGACAGGCATTCCAGGTACAGGGCCAAACGGGCGCATTACCCGCTCGGATGTAGAGCGCCATATCGGTCATATTACGCCAGAGCCGGAGCCGTCCATCTCCAGTCCAGCGCCTGAAGCAGATGTGGAGCCGGTAACGTCCCGGTCCTCAATTGGAAAGCCGCTCGCGGGTATGCGGAAGGTGATTGCGGATCGCATGTTTAAAAGCCTGCAAACGACTGCACAGCTGACCATTACGATGAAGGCAGACGTGACGGATCTGCTCACGATCCGTCAGCAAATGAACGAATCGCTCCAGTCAAGCGGCGTGAAATTAACCGTGACGGATTTTGTTGCAAAAGCCGTGATCGCTTCCTTGAAAAAGCATCCAGCTATGAATGCGACGCTTGAAAACGGAAAGCTCGCCTTGCACGACCGGGTCCATCTCGGCATTGCTGTCGCGCTCGATGGCGGCTTAATGGTGCCGGTCATAAACGACGCGTGCTGTTTATCTATAAAGAAGTTGTCCGAGCAGATCCGGACAAATGCTGACGATGTTCGAAACGGGCGCGTCGGAGCAGAAAAACTGAAAGGCTCAACATTTACCATTACGAACCTTGGGCACTACGACGTTGAGTACTTTACACCCGTATTGAACCCGCCGGAAATCGGCATTCTCGGGCTCGGCCGGGCCATGCCGCAAGCTCTGTTTGTGGGGGATGAACTGCAGAAACGAACGATCCAGCCGCTCAGCCTGACATTTGACCACCGTGCCATCGACGGAGCCCCGGCTGCGGAATTTTTACAAACAATCAAAACAATGCTCGAGCAGCCTTACCGAATGCTGGCTGAATAAGTGTTAGGATAGGAATCGTCCAAACAGCCGAACGACCTCGTCGTCCGGCTGTTTTTTTGGGGGGGCTATAGTATAACAGCGGGAGCTAACGCTGATAAAATGACCATAACGCTGGTATCGACCGGCCTATCGCCGGTATTTCTACAATACCGGCGATAGGCTACACGATATCAGCGGTAAACGAATTATACCGGCGTTAAGCAGAGGTTTATATCCTTTACACGGGAGATTCTTGCAAGAGGAACAAGATAGAATCAAGCAGCCACGGCTCGTCGCCGTTCAATCGTAAAGAACACCGCGCCGAGTATACAAGCGATCCCGGCTAGCTGCCACCTGCTTAACGAATCCCCAAAAAGAAGCACCCCAATGAAAATCGCCACAACCGGCTCGGCTGTTGCTAAAATCGCCGCGCGCCCCGACTCCATCTTGGCCAATCCTGCTGTGTACAGGATATAGGCGGCAATGGTGGAAAGAAGCACAAGCCCGCCGCTGTTAACGAGGACGCCTGTTTGAGCCAGGTCATTCATTTTCCCCGATAATCCGGACATCGGCACGACAAACAAAGACGCCGTCAGCATCGCATAAGCGGTAATCGTCACCGAATGATAGCGGCCCGCAACGAATTTGCCGAAAATCGAATAAAGGGCATAAAAAAAGCCGGATAACAGCCCGATCCCTACGGTAACAGCTGATACATTGCCGCTGCCAGCCGGAAAAAGCCCGACAGCCAGTCCGCAGCCTGCCACTGTTAACAACAGCGCAATGCTTTTACCGCCGGTTAACGGCTCCTTGAAAAACAACCGCGACAGCAATACAACAAAGATCGGTCCTGTGTACAGCAGCACGACCGCCAGTGAGTTGGACGAGCGCTCGATGACCGTGAAAAAGCAAAGGTTGAAAAACGCAATGCTCAGAATGCCGCATCCCGCGAAAAAGGGAAGATCCCGAAGCTGAATGACGAGCAAATGCCGCTTAAACAGGGCTAAAAAGACAAACAGTACAAGCGCAGAGCCGCCCGCGCGTACAGCGACCACATCGATCGGCGTAAAGCCGAATTGATAGAGACCCTGTACAAATAATCCAATGATGCCCCATAAGGAAGCACCGGCTAACACAAGCAATGGAGCTTTCAACGTAATCCCTCCTTTTTCCTTATAGTAACGGAAAAAGGATGCAAAACAACCTTTATTCCGATAAAATAAAAAGAGTATGAATAAAAGTAAAGGCAGGTACTGAAGATGAAGACGGCCATTTTGACTGACAGCACGGCTTATCTTCCGAAAGCGCTGCGAGATGAACTGAATATTTTTATGATCCCGCTCAGCGTGATTTTTGGCGAGGATGCGTATCGTGAAGAACTAGATATAACGATGAAAGAATTTTATGCGAAAGTCAATGAGGGCGGAAAGCTTCCGACAACGTCCCAGCCGGTCATCGGTCATTTTGTGGAAATGTATGAACAGATCGCGAAGGAATACGATGCAGTCATCGGCATTTATTTATCAAGCGGCATTAGTGGCACCTATCAATCTTCTATGACAGCGGCGGATATGGTGGACGGACTTGATGTGTATTCGTTTGATACAGAAGTCAGCTGTGCCCCGCAGGCTTTTTACGTGCTTCGTGCTGTGGAAATGGCCAAGCAGGGCAAGCAGCCGGGTGAAATTATGGCGGAGCTGACCGAGATGAAAAAATGGACAAAGGCGTACTTTATGGTGGATGACTTAAACCATTTAAAGCGCGGCGGCCGGTTAAGCGGCGCCCAGGCATTAATTGGCGGGCTGCTGCAGGTTAAGCCGATTTTGCATTTTGAAGAAAAAGTGATTGTCCCATTTGAAAAAATCCGCACAAGCAAAAAAGCGCTGAAACGAATTGGCGACTTGTTTGAAGAGGATTATAACGAAGGAAGCAAGCTTCAGGCAGTCATCATTCATGCGAATCGCGAGGACGATGCCCGTCAATGGGTGACGGACCTGAAAAAACGGTTCCCGAACGCCGAATTCGGCATTTCAAGCTTTGGCCCGGTTATCGCTACGCACCTTGGCGAAGGCGCACTGGCGATGGGCTGGACGAAAAAAGGGTAACAAACACACGGCGCAATTACATGGATTAACGCGCAATATCGCGAGGTTTTGGCGCAAATGCCAGCGTTAGCGCGCAATTCCCCAACGTAAGGCGCAATCCCGCTCGAATTGCGCCTTATTTTCCATATTTGCGCCGTGTAAAGGGTAAAAACGAGTCTCACTTTCATTTTAATCGAACATAAAAAAGCGCCCCGGCTTGAAACCGGAGCGCTTTTTCTTATTTTGGAACGGAGTTAAGGACGTCTGTGATCATTTGCATTTCTTCTGCATCGATGCGGTCGGTGCTTGCTGCACGTGTACCGCTAATCAAGTCGCCGAAGCCCTGCTCATTCAGCTTTTTAATGACGTCGTTGATAAACGGACGGTTGTTGTTGACGAGATACGTTGTTTTCGACCGGATCATCTGGTCGAAAATCGCACTGCGCTCCATGCCGATCCGCTCAAGACCTTCTTGATTCAACAGAAGATCCAACAGCGTGAGAAGCTCATAGTCATTTCCGGCGAATGTTAAGTCCGGATTTACCTGGTACCAGAGATCTCCTTTGTAGCTACCGCTCGTCCGAACCCAGCGCGGATACAGGTTTTCAATGCCTGCCTTCAGCTCGCGCATCGGCTTGAGGTACTTGTCATCGCGTGTTTGCTCGTAAGCAACGATAAGGAACCGCATGCCGCCCAGCGCGTGATTCAGAGACGAATGAGTTTTAGCAGATCCGGACTTGTAATAATCCGAGATCATGTAGCTCGACAGCGTCACAGGAATCGTGTTGCCGAGCGCTTTTTGATTCACAAGGAAGTTGGCATACGATAAATTGTCATCCTTCAAGGCGTCAATATCGAGCGCTTCTCCTGTGTTTTTCAAAAACATCGCCGCGTTTTCATTCAAGCGGGTATCCACGTATGGCGCGGTTGTACCGTACGCATTTTTCAGCCATGTGCTCGTGTATTCTGTATGGAAGAGCGGCTGTGAGCCTTTTGTGACTTCACCGCCGGAAAAAACATCCAGGTCGGCGACGCCGTTTAACACTAGGTTGTATAAGTACCGGTCGTTATGCTGCTGGTAGGCCGTTAAATAAATGCCCGCCTGCATCCGGTTAATGCTGCGGCCGTAGCCCATTTTATATCCTGGCTCAATCGACCACGGCAGCTTTGTGATCGCGCCATCTGCCGTCAGCCAGTTGTTAATGGAAATGTACTCCGCAATCGTGCGCTTAAACCATTGGTTTCGAGTGGATTCGCTTTTAAATAAAGGCTTGTCCGATACAAGCGCCCATGAATCGGAAATCGCTTTGCCCTGGACGGTCATGTTCATGCTTGCCGTCACGGTATTGTTTGCCTGCGTAATGTCGTAGCCGGCATATTCTTTCTCCAGCACGCGCAGTGAAGAGACAGTGCCATCTGAATATTTCTGCTGCTTCGGAAGAGATACATAGTTTTTGCCCATCATCACTTCGTTCGTGACAGCAGAGCCATTTTTCACGGAAAGAACACCGATCGGGTGGCTTGTTTCATCCACGCCAAATACATTATGGTGCTCCTGCACGATCGTTCCCTGATCGCTGTATTTTGCGAGTGAGTAGCCATCTGATTGAACAAATGGCATCGATACGGTAGCGGAGTATGTATTATCCGCATTATGCGTGAACTTGGTGAACACAAATGTGTCGCCATTATCGAGCTTGCGAAGCGTCACACGCAGAGAGCCGAGCGGGTTTGACGCATAGCCCATATGATAATCATAATGGTAGTCGGTTGATAAAATATGCTTTTCAGATGAACTGCGGCTGTAGGTAAGCGGAACGCCGCGTGAGTTCATGCGGACCTTCACATATTGACGGTCATTGACAGGTACAATGACCTCCTGGTTATCTGCCGGCTTTGGAATCTCAATTGGTTCCTTGTCGCCAGCGAGCAAGCCAAGCTTTGTCATCATCCGGTGAATAAACACAGCGGATTCCCCGCGTGTAGCGACTTTAGACGGCAAAAAGGCATTTTCTGCCGTTCCGTAAATGAGTCCGTAATGTGTCATTCGTTCCACAGACGCATACGCATAGCCGCCGATTTCCTTCGCATCCGTGAAGGAAAGTGGAGCTCTGTTCATATAGTCGCCTTTTAGCTGCATCGCCCGGTCGAGCATCACCGCTACGTCTGATCGGGTGATTGCTTCATAAGGAAGCGCAAGTCCTTCAGTCGTTCCTGCAATGATGCCGGCTTTTTTCGCGGCGGCAATTTCAGGATACAGTGTGCTGCCTGGCCCGACATCCTTAAACGCTGAATCGCCGGCCGGCAGATCAAGCGCCCGGACGAGATACGCTAAAAACTGGCCTCTTGTTACATTTGTGTAAGGCCGGAACGTCCCATCTTCAAAACCTGCAATGACATCTTCTGCCACGAGATCGTCAATTTCTGCTTTTGCCCAGTGGCCGGATGTATCGCTGAAGCTCTGTGCCGATACGTGAAAAACAAACGTAAACACGACTAAAAAAGCGGCAAGGCTTCCTCCAATTTTTCTCATAAAATCCCCTTTCTCTTTAACAGCATATTACAATTAGAAGTATACCATATCGAAAAAATGCGCCAATGTTAAATTCCGATGACAATATGACAACGATTGTCATATTCAAGGGAGCGAGATATACTAGCAGGGAAAGGAAGTGGAAAATGAAAAATATATTGTTTTTTACCGGACGTGAACTGACCGTTGAAGAAATGCAAGAGCCGATCCCTGACCTCCATCATTTTGCCGTTCAGCCAGGTGTATCTGACGAACCGAAATGTCAGCGCTGCGGCAACGAAACGAACTTCTCCTCTCATCCATGCGCCCGCTGCGGCAAAGAATGCCTCTACTGCCGAAACTGCATCAAAATGGGCAAAATCTCATCCTGTACCACCCTTTACCGCTGGACTGGACCCGAGCCGGATGTCCCGAAAGCAGCCGGCATTTTGCACTGGAGCGGGACGCTGTCACCCGGCCAAAAAACGGCGTCAGACAACGTGCTGCAGGCCATTCAACAGCAAAAGGAGCATACCGTCTGGGCGGTCGCCGGCGCCGGAAAAACGGAAGTGCTGTTTGCCGGAATTGCCACGGCTTTATCAGAAGGAAGGCGGGTGTGCATCGCCGCACCGAGATCAGATGTTGTCCGGGAGCTGGCACCGCGCCTTCAAAACGTATTTCCCAACACACCGCCTGCCGCCCTTTACGGAGGAAGCCCGGACCGCCACACGTACAGCCCGCTCGTCATCTCCACCACTCACCAGCTTTTCCGCTATACAGCCGCATTTGACGTCATGATTGTAGACGAGGTCGATGCCTTTCCGTACACCTTCGACCACTCGCTTCAGTATGCGGTCCAAAAAGCCCGTAAAACAGAATCCGCCCTCATTTATTTAACCGCCACACCAGAGCCGTCCTGGCGGGAGGACATTCAATCCGGCAAGCGGGACGCGACGCTCATTCCCGCCCGTTACCACCGCCAGCCGCTGCCTGTTCCTTCTATGAAATGGTGCGGAAATTGGAAAAAATCAATCGTTCCGCCGGCTGTTTTGGAATGGGTGAAAACAAAAGAAAAAGCACTTCTATTTTATCCGCATATCGAGACGATGGAAAAAGCGCTGGCAACGCTGAAAGCAATCGATTCACGAATCGAAAGTGTTCATGCGGCCGATCCGCTGCGGAAGGAAAAAGTAGCGGCGATGAGGAGAGGAGAAGTGCCGGTTTTGCTGACGACGACGATATTAGAAAGAGGGGTCACCTTTCCGGGTGTCGATGTTGCCGTTGTCGGGGCAGAAGACCGGGTATTTACCGAAAGTGCCCTCGTTCAAATCGCCGGCCGTGCCGGACGCAGCGCCGACTGTCCGACGGGGGAGATCCTCTTTTTCCACTATGGCAAAACAACCGCCATGGTCCAATCCATTGAACAAATTAATGAGATGAACAAGCTCGGCAGGCAAAAGGGGCTGCTGGATACATGAACCGCTGCCTGCTGTGTGAAAATGGGACAGAAGTCGATTCGTGGCGTGCTTTTTTCGGAGCGAAGGCGCCGCCTCTTTGCGAAGTCTGCACGGCTTCCTTTAACCGTTTGTCGGGACCGTGCTGCCACGTTTGTTCGCGTTCCCTGGAAGAGGACGGAGAATGTACGGACTGCCAGTCGTGGCGAAAAAGCATTTTCCACTCAAACGTTTCTCTGTTCCATTACAATGAAGCGATGCAGGATGTCATTGCGCAGTTTAAGTACCGGGGCGATTATGTCCTGGCGTCCATTTTTGCGGAAAAGATTCGAACCGAAGCGAAAAAAGCCGCATGTGACCTCATTTGTCCGGTGCCGCTTGCGCCGTCGAGACTCGCGGAGCGGCGGTTTAATCAATCGGAGGCGCTTATCGTCTGTGCCGGGCTGACGGCTGCGCCGC
The DNA here is from genome assembly GCF_900156125.1 of Domibacillus enclensis. Classification (GTDB taxonomy): domain Bacteria; phylum Bacillota; class Bacilli; order Bacillales; family Domibacillaceae; genus Domibacillus; species Domibacillus enclensis. Next base: position 386,621 of record NZ_FTLX01000002.1, read on the forward strand.
TGCTTGGCCGGCATGAATCCGAGAAGCAGTCAAAAAAGTCGCGCGCCGAGCGGATGAACGCAGTGCAGACGTTTTATCCGACTGGAGAAGCCACCGGAAAATCGGTGCTTGTCATTGATGATATTTACACGACTGGCGCGACGATGCGGCTCGTGGCGGATGCGCTGGCAGATGCTGGCGCTGCTTCAGTAAAAAGCATCACCATTGCACGAAGCGGTTCTTGACTTTTTGTACATGTCGAATAAGAATGAACTTAAGAGAATGAGAGGCAAGGTGAGAAAGTATGAACGAAGTCGTTAACTGTCCGCGCTGCAATGAATTGTACACAAAAAACGCGTTTCGTGACGTTTGTCCGAAATGTTCACGTTCAGAGGAAGAGCTTTATCAAAAGGCGTATTCATTTTTGCGCAAGCGGGAAAACCGTGCGGCAACGATGGAACGGATTATTGAAGTAACCGGTGCTACAGAAGGCATGATTCATAAGTGGGTGAGAAAAGGACGGCTTCAGCCGGCGCAATTCCCGAATCTCGGCTACCCGTGTGACCGGTGCGGCACGATTATTCAAAAAGGCAAGCTGTGCGCGGGCTGTCTTCAAGAAATCGACTCCGATTTAAAGCTGCATGACCGCGAGCAGTCCTTTTCACAAAAGCGTGAGCAGTCAGAGCACCAGCGTACGTATTTAGGAAGACGCCAGGACTAAACCCGCCTTTTGACGGGTTTTTGTTCTTTATATAAATGCGCAAAAATCCTCATTAAACATTTCCCGCATTAGGACGATATAAGAAGCACAAGAAAAAAAGAAAGCGAGGATACGGACGATGAAAATTAATCAAACACCCGGCGTAAATGGGATTAATCCGTATCAGAAGCAGCTGAAGAAAGCGGACGCGGCGCAGGCCGCCAGCCCGGCAAACGGCGACAAGCTTGAGATTTCAAGCGCCGCCAAAGAGATGCAAGACTCATCAAGAATACTAGCTGAACGCCGCGAAAAAATCGCGCTTCTGAAAGAACAAATAACCGATGGCACGTATAAAACGGATGCGAACGCAACCGCAAAGGCCATGCTCGACTTTTACGGGAAACAGTAGCCGTAGCCGGATCGCCCACGAGATTTCTCCGGGCGATCTTTCTTTATGTACATAATCACGAAAGGAGCCCGAATAATGAAGATTCAGTCACAAGCGCCCGCATCGCTGCTCCAGCCAGCCGCCATGCCGGCTCAAGCGGAGAGTGTTGAGGCGGAGTCCGCCCAGCCAGCCGCTCCCAAAGCAGAAAAACAGCCGCAGGAGATTGCTGTGTTCACTGCCAAAGGAATGACGCTTACAAAAGAAGCGAAGCAAGCGGTTCAAACCTTTATGGAAACGGCGCCAGGAACAGAAGCCGAAAAGCTGGCCACAGTGAAGGCGATGGCAGACAAGGGGATTGTTCCGTCCGAATCGTCTTTAAAAGCAGTCCATGCCGCCCTGACCGTCACTCCTTTCGGCAAGCAGGCAGCCGAGTGGCTGAATCAGTCGGGCATTGACTTTCCGGAAAACACAAGAGCCGCAATTGAAAAAGCGCTTCAGCTCGGTCGGACACAGGAAGCAGTGAAGGCGGTCCAATCGTCGCCGCTGCCTGATGAAGTCATGAAGCAAATAGAAGCCATTGTGAAGCAAGGCGGATCGCCCGAACAGCTTGCCCAGGCTTTAAAGGGACTGGCGCAGGAGCACAGCCTTCCCGTCGCCAAAGTCGTCGAACAAGCAGGAGCGCTGCAGGCCGACATGCTTCAGAACACGGCCAGACAAAAGCTGGCCGAGGCGATTGGGCTCCTGTTAAAGCAGCAGCCAGATCATGCACTGCTGAATGATCTGGCCAGAAAGCTGGATCAAAACGGATCGCTCCAGGATATCGTCCAGGCACTTCGGACCCTTTTCAACGGAGACCGGACAGCTGTCATTAAGCCGATCGCAGAAGCGCTTCAGCTGGCGGATCTGGCTCAGACAAGAATGACAAACGCTCTCCAGCCGTCTGGGATTGCCATTCCGGAAACGGATGAAACCGAACCGTCAACGCCGCAAAAAGCGGCAGTGATGATTCAAAAAGAGCCATCCTTCGACCGAATTACGTCTTTTATAAAAGAAGTGATGCCGGAGCTTGGCGCCACCGTTGACAGAGCAGAAGCGTTAGCGGCATCGGGCAAGGAGCTCGCGGCACGCGGGGAATTGATGAAAGCTATCGAGCCGCTGATCCCGCTACCCTCTGCAGAAAAATCGGTGACAATACCGGATGAATTATTTGCACACGTACCGCCTGCATCGAAAAACGTCATAATGACCACCATTACGGAAAAAATGTCCCAGTCAGCGATTGATTTCAAGCAATTTAAGCGAGACATTATGCGGAATCTGCAAACAGCGGAGCTTATGATCAAAACGCCCCAGCAGGCAAAGCCGGTCGTGGAAACAGCCATTAAAACACTGGATAACGCCATCCTAAAGGGCGACTTTATGCTGTACACCGATATGAAAACGGAAAAGCAGCTCATGCAGGCGTCCCAGCAATTAGCCGATGCCCGCAAGCTGCTGGCAAAAGGAGACACACCTGCTGCCGCGCGAATCGTCGCAGACGTGAAAGCACTCATCGACCGGGTCACGTTTAAGCCTTCTGATTCCAAAGTGATGCACATGATCACGCGGGAGCTGACCGACACACCACAGCGGAATCTCGCTGGAGCGATGGCCGGACTTTACGACGCACCTGGAGCCCGAAACGCCTTTGAGCTCGTCCGCGCCGCCGGGTTAAACTACGAACACGAGCAAGCGGCCGCCATGCTGAAAGGAAAAGCAGAGGTACCGAACGCGGTGAAGCAAGCGCTTCTTGCCACAATGAACCAGCCGTCCGGCGAGCAGGCCGCCGCCACGTTAACCGGCCAGCAGCTCCTCAGCAAGCCGGAATCCGGTCTGCAGTCGATGATGATGTCACTGCCGTTTCTGCTTGGCGGACAGGCCGACAGCGTGAATGTGTTTATCCGCTCGAAAAACGCCGGCCAGCAGGTGGACTGGGAAAACTGCTCGATCCATTTTTTATTTGAAACAAAAAAACTTGGTCCCGTCGGCATGACCATTTCCGCCGCCGATCGGAACCTGTCCGTGAAAATCCAGAACGACCAGGAAGGCTTTGGACAAAAGATGGAGCCGCTCGCAGTTGTGTTGAAAAACCGGCTGTCCGATATCGGCTACCGGGTCGGCGCTGTCCAGTTCGGCACCTTTGCCAGACAGGATGAGCAAACCGCATCCAAAACAGGAACAGCAGCTTCTCCTGCGAAAGGATTTGACTTTACCATATGAGCTATTACAACCAGATCAACCGGCGAAAGGTCAACGGACCGTCCGCCGCTGTCATCCGCTACGAGGAAGGGAGCGCGCCGACCGTTGTTGCCCAAGGGAAAGGCGCGCTCGCGGCAAAGATTTTAGAGCTTGCCGGCCAGCACGGCATTCCGATGGAGCAGGACTCGTCGCTTTTGTCAGAGCTGATCGACATTGACCTTGGCGATTCCATTCCGCCGCAGCTGTATTCTGTCATCGCCGAAATGCTCATTTTAATCGAAGAAATGGAATCCACGTATTAAAATCCGGCAAATTTTGCCGATACATATCATTGAGGTGACAAACGTGATCACAAAAGAAATGATTTATCAAAAAACGCCGCAGCAGCTAACGGCTCTTCTATATGAAGCGGGACTTGCCCAATTTGAAAAAGCGGACCAGTTTTTAAAAAAAGGCAGCTTTTCAGAGGCAAACGATGCGATGCAAAAAATTAACGACATTACCGAGCGTCTCGGTGCAGGTCTTAACTACGAAGCCGGCATTATTGCCGATCAGCTCGACCATGTGTACAACTTTATCGCTGATACGGTCATTCAAGCGAATCTTCAGAAAGACGCTGAAAAACTTGCGCAGGCGCAAAAGCTGTTTCAATCAATCGCCGATGCATGGAATGAAGCGATGAAAACAGCACCGTCCAAACCAGTGGCACGAAAGAAAAATGCCTATGAGCAAAACGTCTTTGTCGAAGGCCAGCCGGAAAATACGATTGAAACGGGGAACTAATCGATGAGAATCAACCATAATATTCAAGCGTTAAACGCATATCGCAACTTAAGCACAACGAATAATCAAACATCTAAAAGCCTGGAAAAATTGTCATCAGGTCTTCGAATCAACCGTGCGGCGGATGACGCGGCCGGTTTGGCAATTTCAGAAAAAATGCGCTCACAGGTACGCGGTCTTGATATGGCTGAACGGAATTCACTTGACGCCATCTCCTTGATTCAAACCGCTGAAGGCGCCCTTGCATCCACACACGACATTTTACAGCGGATGCGTGAGCTGTCTGTGCAGGCTTCGAATGGTACACTTGAGTCGGAAGACCAGCAGGCAATTCAGGATGAAATCGATGCTCTTGTTGAAGAAATCGACCGCATCGCCAATGAAACAGAATTTAATGAGAAAAAACTGCTGGATGGCAGCCTGCCTGCCGGGGGTATGGCCTTCCAAATTGGCGCTAATGCGAATCAAATGCTCAACCTAGAAATCAATGGAATGACCGCGAATGACCTTGGCGTGGACAGCCTGGATATGCTGACAGGTGCATCGACGGCTATTTCCACCATCGATGCCGCAATTTCAAAGGTATCTGAACAGCGCAGCAAGCTCGGGGCCGTTCAAAACCGGTTAGAGCATACGATTACAAACCTGCAGACAGCGAATGAAAACTTAACAGCGGCAGAGTCGCGCGTACGTGACCTCGACATGGCAGAGGAAATGACACAGTTTACACGAAACAACATTTTAAACCAGGCGGGGCAGGCGATGCTCGCGCAGGCGAATCAGCTTCCGCAGGGCGTCCTGCAGCTGCTGCAATAATCAAACGGGGTGAAGCAGCATGGAAATACAGCGCGTAAATAAAGTATCCACCTCCCGGGCCGAACGGAAAGAAGAAACAGCGAAAGCATCCGTGGCCTTCACGGATGTGATCGCCTCCAAGCGTCAAAATGCCGCACTTGATAAAATGAACGGCATGATGAAGGACATCGAAACGCAGGGCGAAAAGCTGGCTGAGCACCGGACGATTGACGATCTTCGTAAATACAAGAAGATGGTCAAGGAGTTTATGGAAGAAGCAGTGAACAGCGGTCTTCAATTAGAAGAACAGCGCGGCTTCAACCGGCGCGGACGGACGAAGGTGTATAAAATCGTCAAGGAAGTCGACAGCCGGTTAACGCAGCTGGCCAACGATGTCATTAATAAAGAAAAATCACAGCTTGATATTTTGGGCAAGGTCGGCGAAATCCAAGGCTTGCTTATTAACATTTACACGTAAAAGGGGGAGCGTCATGTTGATCGAAACGCTCGAAAAACAGCTGGCGCTTCATAAAAGCCTGCTTGGGCTGTCATATGCAAAAAAAAGCGCCATTAAAGAAAACAAAATGGACGAATTGAACCGGATTGTCCGCGACGAGCAAAAGCATGTCAGTGCGGTGTCGATTTTAGAAAAGCAGCGGACAGCTTCAACAGCCGCATCCGTCAGCGATCAGCTCGCTTCTCTTTCGGAAGAGGACCAGGCACAGGCAGCGCAGCTTCGTGATGAGCTCGTGCAGGTGATGCAGGAGCTGAAGGAAGCCAATGATTTAAATGCGGAGCTGCTGGACCAGTCGCTTCAATTCGTTCATTTGCAGCTGGATTTACTCGCCCCGCCGGATTCCGGCAACTACGCGCCAGAGGGCGATCAGGAGGGGCCGTCTTCCGGGCCGGTATTTGATTCCAAAGCATAGGAATAGGAGAGACAAACATGAGATCAACGTTTATGGGACTTGAAACCGCCAAGCGCGGCATGTTCACACAGCAGGGGGCGCTTTACACAACAGGCCACAATATTTCCAATGCCAACACGCCCGGCTATTCGCGCCAGCGGATTAATTTTGAAACGACGACTCCGTATCCGGCTGTTGGCTTAAACCGCCCGAACATTCCCGGCCAGATGGGGACAGGGGTGGAAGCAGGCTCCGTTCAGCGGATTCGGGACAGCTTTTTAGATGTGCAGTACCGCAATGAAAACACGAAGCTTGGCTACTGGAGTGCCCGTGCCGATGCGTTCGCAAAAGTAGAGGACATCGTCAATGAGCCAACAACAGAAGGACTTGCGGCGACCATGACCGAGCTGTGGAAATCGTTCCAGGATTTAGCCGGTGCGTCTGAGAACGAAGGCGCGCGCGGTGTGGTGCTTGAACGTCTTCAAGCTGCCGCAGATACGTTTAACTACATGTCCGATTCACTTCAAGCGGTGAAAAAAGACTTCGGCAACCAGGCCGGCATAACCGTTAATTCCGCCAATTCCGTTATTGAGAAGCTGTTTGCGGTCAATAGACAGATCAGCGAAGTGGAGCCGAACGGCTACTTGCCGAATGATTTGTACGACGAACGTGACCGCTTGATCGATGAATTGTCGCAATACGTCAGTGTGTCGGTTGATGCTGATCCAAGCGGCGGAAACGCCCTGCCAATTGCGGAAGGCGTCTACAATGTCAGCATCCTAAATGCAGACGGTACAAAAACACCGTTGCTCACGAAAGATGAGTATTCATTGTTAAGCTTTAGCTCCGCTTCTGTTGACGTGACTGTGCCCGCCGGAAGCAACCGGGTCGACAGCCTTTTCTTAATCCAGCATGACAGATCCAATACACAAACCGGCACGGGACCGGAAATTCCGTTCGCAGATGCAAATGGCACACCGGTGTTTCCGAACGGAGAAATTAAAGGCCTGATCGAAACATACGGCTACAAAGGCATGAAGGATACAGACGGCGATGGAGTAAAGGAAGAAGCAACAGCCGGCGTGTACCAAAACATGATCGATGAGCTTGATAAATTCGCCTACACCTTTAAAACACTCGTAAACGATATTCATAAGCTTGGCTTTGATGCAGAAGGAAACGCGGGTCTGGATGTGTTTCAAACAGACGCTCCTGCAGCCGGTCAGCCGGTGTACACAGGTGCCGCCAGTTCCCTTGGGCTTACAGGCATCACGACAAAGCAGATCGCCGCTTCTGCTGTACCGCCGGAAAACGGCGCGGTGAATATCGGGGACGGCAACAATGCCCAGAACCTGTCTAACATTAGCGCCATGCTTTTGACGCCGGGGAACACGGTGGATTTGTTAGGAACAGATGATACGTATACCGTTCCAGCGGACTTGCCGATTAAAACCGGCTCCTTGAATTCTTTTTATGAAGGTGTCATTGGCCGTCTTGGAGTGGATTCCCAGCAGGCGTCCCGGATGGAGGGCAATGTCGATGTGCTGCGCGCCTCCGTGATCACCAACCGTGAATCCGTTTCATCCGTGTCACTTGATGAGGAAATGACGAATTTAATTAAATACCAGCACGCGTACAACGGAGCGGCCCGCATGATCACAATTGTCGATGAAATGCTGGATAAAATCATTAACGGTATGGGTGTCGCCGGCCGTTAATAAGGAGTGAAAAGAATGCGTATTACGCAATCAATGCTGTCTTCGAATATGATGAAAAATTTAACCGCAAGCATGTCGCGGCTCGATACGCTGAATACACAGGTCGCCACGCAAAAGAAAATCACGAAGCCGTCCGACGATCCTGTTGTCGCGATGAAGGGCATCGTTTACCGCCGCAGTCTGGAAGAAGTCGAGCAGTTTCAGCGCAACTTCAGCGAAGCGTACAACTGGGTGGAAAACACCGATTCCGCGCTGGATAAAGCAAAGCTTGCCATGGACCGGATTCGGGAGCTCGTCGTCCAAACGTCGAATGACACGTATGACGCCGAGCAGCGCGAAGCAACAAAAGCCGAAATCGTTCAGCTGAAGGAGCACCTGGTGGAAATCGCCAACACAAAATTTGGTGAGAAATATTTGTTTAATGGAACAGCGACAACAACCAAGCCGGTCGAAGCAACGGCAACGGGCGCCACTGTCTCAGCCAATGCAGGCAAAATGGAGCTGGAGCTGTCAAAGGGTGTTCACATTCAAGTGAACATCTCCGCGTCGGAAGCATTCCCGGAGGCGATGTTTGCTGATGTGCAAAAGATTATCGACACGTTAGAGTACGATACAACAACCGGTTCTGACTTGAGCGGCTTGCTTGAAGACCTCGATGTGCACATGGCGGATAATTCAACGGCCCGTGCCAAAATCGGTGCGCGCTTTAACCGGATTGAATTAATGGAAGCCCGTGCCGCCGAGCAAAAGGTCGTCGCGTCCCGTATTTTATCGGAAAACGAAGACGTGGACTTTGAACAGGTAGTCACGGACTTAACCGTACAGGAAACCGTTCATAAAGCCGCGCTGTCCGTCGGCTCCCGTATTATCCAGCCTTCTTTAATGGATTATCTTCGTTAACAGGAGGGATGACCGGTGAATATCACAACCGTTCACATTAACACATCGCCGGCGAAGCTTGGCATTTCGTCTTCTCCGGGCCGCCTGTCCATCGAGCAGCCACAGGCCTCTGTTGACTTAAAGCAGCCAAAAGCAGACATGCGCATTCAAACGACGCCTGGTCGTTTGTCGATCGATCAGCGCCAGGCGTGGGATGATATGGACCGGAAGCACATCTTCACCCGCATTCGGGACGCCGCCGCAAACGGACGCCAAAAAGCGCTCGAAGGCACCGGCCGCCGGGCAATGGAAGGACGAGAGCTTGCCGATATTCATAAAGGCGGCAACGCAATCGTGATGCAGGCCGCACGCCGGGCGGACCGCTCACACGAAATCGGCATCGCCTACATTCCATCGTACGGCAGCGTGAAAATCAACTACCAGCCTGGTGACGTTCAAATTGATGCACAGGCCCGCCAGGTGGAAAACAATACACGGGCTAACAAACCCATCATCCGCTATCAGCCGGGCGACGTTCAATTCCGAATGAATCAGCACCCGTCGATCCAGTTTGAAGCGGTGAATAAAACAATTTGAGGATGATCAACGTGAAGATTCAAACGAAATACCACGGTGAAAAACAAATCGAACAAGAAGACATCCTGTCCTTCCCAGCCGGCATCCCCGGCTTTGAAAACGAAAAAAAATTCGTCCTGCTCGCGTTTCCGGATAACAGCGTGTTCTACGCCCTGCAATCCACCGAAACACCGCACGTCAGCTTTGTCGTGACCGATCCGTTTTCGTTTTTCATCGACTACAACGTGAAAATCGACGACGCCACAATCGACGCACTCACCATCGAAACCGAGCAGGACGTCACCTTGCTGTCGATCTTAACCGTACGTGAGCCATTTGAAGAAACAACGGCCAACCTGCAGGCTCCAATTGTTATTAACAAGCGGACCCACAGCGGACGCCAGCTCATCTTAACCGGCACTCCGTACGAAACACGCCACAGCTTGTTCCAGGCAAAGGAGGCGTAACCGATGCTCGTACTCACACGAAAGCCAGGCGAATCCGTCATGATCGGAGACGACATCGAAATCGCCATCGTCTCTGTCTCCGGCGACCAGGTCAAAATCGGCATTAACGCACCAAAGCACATCGATATCCACCGGAAAGAAATCTACGTCCAGATCGGCAACGAAAACAAATCCGCTTCTGCCGGCGTTACGGACTTATCCGGCTTGCTCAAGCTCCCGCCAAGAAAGTAATTGGCGTGGGGCTTTTTTTGTTTTCAGGGATCTGGCTGGCTGAATGACCGGAAAAAGTCTAGTTTCGACCGGAATCTGCTATCGTATGACCGGAAAGCTTGGAATTCAGTCATCCAGTCACAGAATCCGACCAACCTGACAATAATTCGGTCGTCAAAAGCCTGCAAATCCTCGCTTTCCCATCCGATACATAACATAACCACAAAAAAGGAGCTGCTTTTATGTTTACATCTTTCAGTCTCCTGTCATCAACGGCGTATCGCCATTACAAAGGAGCGCTTGACCGACAAATGGTGGCGATGGAGCGGCTGTCATCCGGAATGCGCATTAACCGCGCCGCTGATGACGCGGCGGGGCTTGCGATTTCGGAAAAAATGCGTGCCCAAATTCGCGGGCTGGACCAGGCGACGCGCAACGCACAGGACGCTGTGTCATTTATCCAAACCGGAGAAGGCGCCTTGAACGAAACACACGCCATCCTCCAGCGCATGCGAGAGCTCACCGTCCAATCCGCCAATGACACTAATACCGACAGCGACCGGTCAGCCATTCAAGAAGAAATTAACCAGCTGCGCGATGAGATCACCCGAATCGGCAGCCAGACCGAATTCAACACTATAAAGCTGCTCGACGGCTCCAAAATAGAGTTCAAGATTCAAGTCGGTGCCAACGCCGGCCAAACCATAACCATTCAAACCGCCGACATGCGCGCCGGTGCACTCGGCCTCAGCACTATCGACGTCACCACTAGAACCGGTGCCGAGACCGCACTCACATCACTGGATGATGCCATCAAAAGCGTCTCCAGCCAGCGGTCCCGGTTCGGCGCTTATCAAAATCGGCTTGAGCACACGATCAACAACCTGGCCAACACAAGCGCCAACCTCACCGCCGCCGAATCCCACATTCGCGATGCAGATATGGCGCAGGAAATTATGAGGATGACAAAGGAAAGCATTCTGTCACAAGTAGCGATGGCGATGATCATGCAGGCGAGGCAGGAGCAGATGCGGGTGTTGGAGTTGCTCAAATAAACCCCGGTTCACAAAAAATGAGTACGGATATTTTGTTTGAAACAAGCCAGTCAGCCCGTCCAGTCACTTTTCACAAATTTGCCAAAAAAATAATTTAAAATACACAGAAAGTCTATTAAACATTTTTCCTGCTTGACGATAATACTAGTGTAAGCAGAACGGAACAGGGCGGCCGACCTGGAATGGGATGCTGAACAAATGGAAAACCGGTCCACAAGGATGTGGGCGGTCAAACTCAAGGAGGAACTACACAATGATTATCAATCATAATATTGCCGCGTTGAACACGTACAACAAACTAGGTGCAGCAAACAATTCACAAGCAAAGGCAATGGAGAAATTGTCTTCAGGTCTTCGTATTAACCGTGCAGGCGATGATGCTGCAGGTTTAGCAATCTCTGAAAAAATGCGTGGACAAATCCGAGGATTAGATCAGTCACAGCGTAATGCGCAAGATGGTATTTCTCTTATCCAGACGGCTGAGGGCGCATTGAATGAAACTCATTCAATCCTTCAACGTATGCGTGAACTTGCGACTCAAGCAGCGAATGATACAAACACATCTACAGACCGTGACGAAATTCAGAACGAAATGAACCAATTGACTTCTGAAATTAACCGCATTAGCAATACAACGGAATTCAATACACAGACGTTGATGAATGCATCAGGTTCAACTAACTTCTCTGCTAACCTTCAAATCGGTGCAAACAATGGTCAGTCAATGACGATTGACATTGAAAATATGGGTGCTGTAGCACTTGGTATTGCTTCTAGCGGAACAGGCGGAACTTCACACGCACAAGGTTCTTCAACAGCTACATTAGTATCGACTGCAACAGCTGTTTCTGGAGCGTCATACACTTCAGCTGCCGGTGTAAGCAACGGAACAACAAACAGCAACACACTTAACGCTTTAAGTGTATCGACACATTCAGGAGCATCAGCAGCAATCAAAGCTATTGACAATGCTATTCAAACAGTATCTGCTCAGCGTTCAAAACTTGGTGCATTCCAAAATCGACTTGAGCATACAATCAACAACTTGGGCACATCTTCTGAAAACTTAACGGCCGCAGAATCACGCATCCGTGACGTAGATATGGCGAAAGAAATCATGAACCAAACAAAACAATCTATCCTTGCTCAAGCATCACAAGCAATGTTAGCACAAGCAAATCAGCGTCCACAAGGCGTACTTCAGTTGCTTGGATAATTATCATGGTTTCACAAAAAGTTCCGGAACTTATCCGGGACTTTTTTTATTTTCCTCTTAAAAGAAGTTTTCCGCCTATTTCTCAACATTTTTCGTGATTATCCGATAAAATAATTAGGAGAATAAGATCGGAGGCTCACAGATGAAGGTGCATTTCCTAGGCGAAATTAGAGAATACAGAAATACTAGTAAAGATGTATATAAAGCAGTGGAAAAGATTAATGAGCAAATAAGCAGAACACAAAAAGTTTTCAGCCATCTGCGAGTAGATGGCCTGGATTTATACGAAAATCATTACCAGTACTTACTAGACGAAGTGGAATCCATTCATGACGTTCACATTGTATTATTAGAAAGGGAAGAAATGGCGGCAGAACTCCAACTTTCATTAAATGACTATTTGACCAGGGCTATTCCGGTTATGGAGCAGCTTGCCGATTCATTCTATCAAGGCGCAAAAGCAGAGGACTGGGACAGTTTCTCTAATTTGGCAGATGGTTTTCAATGGATTCTCGGGGCATTGCAGACACTTACTCAATATGCGGATGAAGAGGCAGCGTCATATTATGTAGATATACGTGAAAAGATCACATCAATCCTTGAAGAGCTAATGAATGCGACCGAGGCGCAGGACACTGTCACTATCGCTGATATGATTCAATATGAAGTCGTCGAAACATTAGTGGAGTTAAAACAAAACGTTCATCATTAAGGAGTAGAAAAAATTCATGGAACATTTGACAGGGAAGTCGATTTTGGTAACGGGGGGGACAGGCTCATTCGGAAATAAATTTGTGAAGAAAGTGCTGCAATCGGATGTAGAAAAAGTGATTGTTTTCAGCCGCGATGAGTTAAAACAGTATGAAATGAAGCAGGAATTCCAGGATCACCGTCTGCGCTTTTTTATTGGAGATGTACGTGACAAAGACCGTCTATACCGCGCTTTTGATGGGGTGGATATTATTGTTCATACGGCAGCGATGAAGCATGTGGATGCTTGTGAGTATAACCCGTTTGAGGCAGTGAAAACGAATATTTACGGGGCTCAGAACATTATTGAAGCCGCAATCGATAGAGGGGTAGAGCAGGTCATTGCCCTGAGTACCGATAAAGCGGCAGCACCTATTAACTTGTATGGAGCTACAAAACTGGCTTCTGACAAATTATTTGTGGCAGCCAATTCGTATGTCGGTGAGAAAAAAACACGTTTTGCGGTTGTACGTTACGGAAATGTAGTTGGAAGCCGTGGCAGTGTTATCCCTTTCTTTAAGAAAATGAAAGAAACCGGAAGGCTGCCAATTACAGACGAACGAATGACCCGCTTTTGGATTACTTTGGACGATGGCGTGCAGTTTGTGATTGATTCGTTGAACAGAATGCGCGGGGGTGAGCTGTTTGTGCCGAAAATTCCGAGCATGAACATTACTGATCTTGCGAAGGCGATTGCGCCGGAAGCAAGGTTAGATATTGTCGGCATAAGGCCTGGGGAAAAGCTTCATGAGTTAATGATTACACACGATGATGCACGTCATACTGTAGAATATGAGGATTACTATGTAATTACGCCTGAATTCTCATGGTGGGGCAACAAATTAGAAAACGGCAAAAAACTGACGGAAACATTTGAGTATTCTAGTGAGACAAATCCGGAATGGCTGACGATTGATCAGTTGAAAAGCATGATTGGAAATTTAGACTGATGCCAGAAAGAGGATGAAGGAGATATGTTAGAGAAGAAAATAGAAATAATTAATAGTAAAACTGGATTACCGATTGTGCAGATTGAGCATGAAGGAAAAATAATTCCCATCCATAGTAAGTATGACCCAGAAAAAGAGGCAGAGCGAATTTTAGATACGTATAAGGACAAAATAGAAGAATCAGATCATATTCTATTCTATGGAATGGGGCTTGGATATCATATAAAGTTATTTTTCGATCGTTATCCATCGAAAATGGCTTCTGGCTATGAACCGATTTCTGCTGTTTTTAAAGAATGTATGGCAAATGCACAGAAAATAGAATTGCCAATTGACCGTTTTGCTTATCTTTTCACAGAAGAGCATTCAGAACAAACAGAACAGAATTTAGCTGAATTCTCTTCCAATCTCTCTCAGAAGATTTTACTTATTGTTCTTCCAGTTTATGAAAAAATTGCTCATAAAGAGTTTGAAACTTTTTCTTCTCTATTTAGATCAATGATCGAAGGGAAAAGATTGAATTTATACGCAGAAAGCAGCTTTGCAAAGCGCTGGTCGTTAAATGCGCTTATGAATTTAAACGCAATATTTAATACTCCAAATATTTTGCTTGCAGATCATAATCCTTTCAAGGAAAAGCCAATTGTTCTTGTATCAGCTGGACCATCATTAAGTGAAGAAATAGAGAATCTTCGTTATATTAAAAATAAGAAGCTGGCTTACATTTTTGCGGTAGGATCAGCGAACAAAGCCTTAATTGCACAAGGGATATATCCGGATGCAGTGCTGACATATGATCCGCAAGCACATAATCATGCTATCTTTGAAGAGATTATTGAGCAGAACATTATTAACATTCCCATGATTTTTGGTTCAACGGTTGGTTATGAAACTATCCAAAAATATAAAGGACCTATGTTTCATTTTATTACATCTCAAGACACGATCTCTCCTTATTTTTTTGAAAAAACATTGCCGACACTATATGATTCAACCTCAATTGCTATTGTAACGCTTCAATTGCTTTACAAATTGGAGGTAGAGAAAGTTATTCTTGTTGGACAAAACTTTGCTTTTAAAAATAACCTTTTTTATTCAGAAGAAATTGCACGTTATGACGAAGAAAAAAAAGAGATGACAGATGCAGCAGTACAAAAAAAAGACTTGTCAGATTCCTATTTAGTCGAAGATACGCTAGGAGGACAGGTTATGACAAACAAGAGTTTTGATCAAATGCGTCAAGAGATGGAGTACTATATAGAAAAATATAATATTTCAATAGTCACTAACGCTACAAAAGGCGGCGCTGCTATTAAAGGAACTACATACAAGCCCCTAGAAGAGCTCATAACAGAAGAGCTGACTAAGTGCGTCGTAAATGAAGAGTGGTATAAAGAGATTACTAAAACATCTTTATCGCTTAACTCTAAAAAGATAGGAGATCTGCAAAAGGGAGTTTCATCTTTTGTCAATCAATACGAAGCAATTATAAATCATTTTAAGACAATGAGTTTGTCCGTTCATAATATGAACCAAAATCAAATTCAAAAAAATCTTGAAAAATTCGATGATTTGTTTAAAAAATTCACTAACAATGTCCTATATAGTATGGTTATTCGTCCAATTACCCGAGTTTATTTTGAAAAATTACAAGCAGGTACAAGGATTATTCGATTACTAGCTCCGACGCAAGAAAAAGCAGTTAGAGTTATTTACACTTATACGCATTATTTAAATATTTGCCAAAACGTGTACAAAGAAGTTGCACCAATCATCCAGTCGTTTGTTTTCCCGGCATTGTTGCCACATACTGATTGGAAAGAATATATTTCCACAAGTGGTGTCTTCTACTATGAAGGTGAGTGGGGAAAACAGCTTTATGATAGTGCTGAAGAAGATACAGAGAAAATAGAAGAGGTAGAAAAAAAAGAAGATGGACAAGAGCAAGAGATAGAAGAAAAAGATAAAAAAGAAGATAAAGTTTCAATCCGAATGCTCTCTGTTGAAACAAAACAAAAAAATGCTAAATTTAAGTTTCGTTTCAGCGGCACGAAATTGGCGCTATATGGAAAAAACCAATCGGATGAAACAATAAAGCTTAGAATCATGGTTGATAATAAAATAACTACGTTGAAGATTGAAAAAAGCGTGGATGAAGATTTTTATGGTGTATTACTACGTAAAGAATTTTATAAAACGACGATTTTAAAGCCCGGTATGCACCAAGTTACGATTGAAGTCTTATCAGAGAATCCAAATTTTCTTTTTCATGCTGCAGAAATTGAAAAAAACGAACGCGCCTATCATATTCATGAAGTTACATCCATTTCTGAACTTGAAGTAGGTAAGCGTATGCGTTGTCACTATACAGCCTCATACGATACTGTAGGCGAATTTACTGGGCTTGGCAACGAATCAGGAAATCACTTGCCAGTAGAAGCCTCGGCCGAGCCAGACGGTGATTTCTACTTTATTATGGTTGATGATGCCCGAGGAGAGAAGAAACTTATTGCAGATCGGAATATCCAAAACTGTATTTCTTGGTCTACACTCTACAAATCAGGAATTATATCAAGAAAAGTATTTTTCAGTAAATATCCAAATATTCAAATAGGATTAATGACTGGAGGGAGTTTGTCTAACACAGATACAGATAATGATTGGGATAATTATATTAAGGGAAAAGATTTGCTGTTTTTTATCCAGCACTTATCTTGGCAAAATGAACATTTGGCATGTCATCCGATAACGAAGGCATTACATATTCTTTTGAGAGGCAATTATGAAGAAAAAGACATTTCAGATTATAAATCTATTGGAACTGAGTCAAATGTACTTGACACAATTGGCTTTTTACCATTAGCTATCATTTTAGATTAGGAATGAACAATACAATGAAAAAAGTTATGATTTTAGGTGATTCTTTATCTCTGCCAAGACCGGGAAACTTTAAAACGTTTAATCCAAAAGAAGATTTAGAACTTGGTGTTGAATTTAATCAAACTTATCCTTATCTGCTTCAAGAAAACCTTACGAATTTTTATGTTATTAATCGAGCAGTTAGAGCTTCAACTATTAAAAGTATATATGAAAGAGATCGCATGGATCATATATTTTTAACAAAACCAGATGTTATTGTTATCCATGTAGGAATAGTAGACCTGTGGCCGAGAACTGAATTAAACGGTCTAGGATACTTAAGTGAATGTGAATTTGCATACTACTATATAAAAATCCTTAAATTATTAAAAGTATTACCTAATACGAAAGTAATTTGTATAGGGATTGCAAACACTTCAAGGAAGATGGAAAAGCGTTTTCCAGGTCTTTTAAATAAAATAAACATCTATAATAAAATCATAAAAAATATATGTAATTTAAATGATCAAGCAATATATGTAGACATTTCAACATTTTTAAGAACTGAGTGTTTAGAAGAGTATATAATGAAAGATCATCAGCATTTAAACGCTGAAGGAAATAAACTTATAGCGAGTTTAATAATCGAAAATATTTCTAAAATTAAAAGTTTTACAGAGAATGTTACACACGAGAATTTGATGATTGAAATGAATAGTGATGATATGTTAATAGATATACTGTACTTTTTTGAACTGGATAAATTTATGCCAGAAGAAAAAGTAGTGATCTATGGCGCAGGAGAGTTAGGTAAAAAAATAGGTGAATATTTATTAAGTGAAGAGATTCACATTTCTGCCTTTATTGATCAAAGCAGGAAGAGAGAATTAATTGGAGTACCAATTTTTTCAGTTCAAAATATAACCCAAGAAGTAATTGACGCAGACAAAATAATAGTAGCCTCTAAATTTTATAAAGATGAGATGCTTGAAGAACTCTCTTTACTGAATATTGATGAAGGAAAGATAATGACATATTCAGAAAAGAAAAAATTAAGGTTGATTGATTTTTATAGAATGGTAGAAGCATAAGTTATTGTTTATTGTGCATATGATTTTGCAATTTTAAAGAGTCGTGTAAAAAAAATACTTGATGGAGAAATCTATGAAAATCTTAATAACAGGAGCCGATGGATTCATCGGTTCCCATCTTTTAGAACAATTAATTCGATTGGGATATGATGTAAGATCTTTTGTTTACTATAATTCATTTAATTCATGGGGCTGGCTTGATTCGTTTCCAGCAGATATTAAGCAAAGTCTTGATGTGTTTGCAGGTGATATTCGAGATCCACATGGTGTAAAGGAAGCAATGAAGGGCTGCGATGTTGTTCTGCATTTGGCTTCTTTAATAGCAATTCCGTATTCTTATCATTCACCGGATACGTATGTTGATACAAATATTAAAGGAACACTTAATGTATTACAAGCGGCACGTGAGCTCGGTGTATCAAAAGTTGTCCATACGTCAACAAGTGAAGTTTATGGCACGGCTTTATATGTGCCGATTAATGAAGATCATCCAATGCAAGGGCAATCGCCATATTCTGCTTCTAAAATAGGAGCGGATCAAATGGCACTATCGTTTCACCGTTCTTTTGAAACACCGGTGGCTGTTATCCGTCCGTTTAATACATATGGTCCGCGGCAGTCTGCCCGTGCTGTTATTCCAACTATTATAACGCAGCTGGCTTCTGGTAAAGAAAAAATAAAGCTTGGCGCATTAAGCCCGACACGTGATTTCAATTATGTAAAAGATACGGTCAGTGGCTTTATTTCGATTATGAACAGCGAAAAGTCAATTGGTGAAGTGATCAACATCGGCAGCAACTATGAAATTTCCATTGGTGACACGGCAAAAGTCATTACTGAAGTGATGGGCATGCAAATTGAAATTGAAACAGATGAAGTTCGTCTCCGTCCTGAAAAGAGTGAAGTAGAGCGCTTATGGGCGGACAATACCAAAGCGAAAGAACTGATCGGCTGGACACCAGCGTACGGGGGAATTGAAGGCTTTAAACGTGGAATGAAAGAAACTGCCGATTGGTTTTCTGATCCGATTAATCTATCTCAGTATAAGGCAGATGTGTATAACATATGAGTACCAATTGGAAAGATATAGCGCAGCAAATTAAAGCGATTCACGGAAACAAAGATTTCGTGCCGCTTCATGAGCCTTCTTTTACAGAAACGGAAATAGAATACGTCACTGACTGCATTCAGAGCGGATGGGTATCGTCGGTCGGTAAATATGTTGACCAATTTGAGCAAGATTTGGCGGAATATACAGGTGTCAAAAGAGCGATAGCAGTTGTCAATGGAACCGCTGCCCTTCATATTGCGTTAAAAGTCGCCGGTGTGAAGGCTGAAGATGAAATATTTATGCCGGCTCTGACATTTATTGCGACGGCAAATGCTGTATCTTACTTACATGCTGTTCCTCATTTTGTGGATGTATCCAACCAAACACTCGGTCTTAATCCAATTAAGTTGGAAGAACACATTAAAGAGATCGGTGAGATGAAAAACGGTAATTTAATCAATAAACAAACAAATCGGATCATTCGTGCTGTTGTTCCTATGCATACATTCGGCCACCCGGTCGACCTTGATCCGCTGATCGAAGTGTGCGAGCGTTATCATCTTGTTCTTGTAGAAGATGCCGCGGAATCACTCGGTTCCTATTATAAAGGAAAGCATACCGGAGGTTTTGGAAGGGTTGGAGCTCTTAGCTTTAACGGCAACAAAATCATCACAACCGGCGGCGGCGGTGCTATTTTAACAAACGATGACAAACTGGCTGACTATGCTAAACATATCACAACAACAGCGAAAATTCCTCATCGTTGGGAATACCAGCATGACGAGATTGGATATAACTACAGAATGCCGAACCTTAATGCGGCGCTTGGCTGCGCGCAACTGGAAAAGCTAGATGCTTTTTTAGCTTCGAAACGCACTTTGACTTCGCAGTACAAACAATTATTTAAAGATATCAACGGTGTATCATTATTTGAAGAGTCTTCTTTTTCAATAAGCAATTACTGGCTTCAGGCGATTATTCTTGATGACAATCTGTATAACCGTGATACAGTATTGGAACAACTAAATGAGCAGGGGGCAATGGCTCGGCCAATTTGGACACCAATGAATGAACTGAAACCTTTCCAAGAATGTCCATCTGCTGATTTGACGGTCACGGAACATTATAAAAAGCATATTATTAATATTCCTTCCACTCCTTTGAAAGGAGACAATTATGACTAAACGTAAAATTTGTGTGGTTACAGGTACAAGAGCAGAATATGGTCTTCTCTATTGGCTAATGAAGAAAATTCAGGAAGATGACGAACTGGAACTGCAACTTGTAGTGACCAGTATGCATTTGTCTTCTGAATTTGGCCTGACGTATAAACAAATTGAAGCAGATGGGTTTGTTATTGATGAGAAGATTGAAATGCTTTTATCGTCGGATACCCCGTCTGCAATTTCAAAATCACTTGGACTTGGGATAATTGGTTTAGCTGATTCGTTTATGCGATTGCAGCCCGACTTAATTGTCATTCTAGGCGACCGGTTTGAGGCACTTGCAGTTGCTCAAACAGCTATGATACAACGCATACCTATTGCGCATATACACGGCGGTGAACTGACAGAAGGGCTGATTGATGATCCGATTCGGCACTCAATTACAAAAATGTCTCATATTCATTTTGCTGCAGCAGAACCATACCGCAAGCGTATTATACAGATGGGAGAGCAGCCTGAAAGTGTATTTAACGTCGGAGCTCCGGGAATAGATGGGATAAAGAAAGTCACACTATTATCCAAACAGAATCTTTCTAAAGCAATTCACTTTGATCTGGATAATTTTTTTCTTGTTACGCTTCATCCAACTACATTGGAAAAGCACACTAGCGCTGTACATATTGATTTATTATTAAATGTATTAAACAGTTTCCAAGACCATCAAGTTATTTTCACTAAAACAAATGCCGATACTGAAGGGCGAATTATCAATCAAAAAATCGAAGAATATGTGCAAAAAAACCAAGAAAAAACACGGATTTATGATTCGATGGGACAGATCAAATATTTAAGTGCATTATCGCACTGTGAAGCGGTCATAGGAAATTCTTCAAGCGGTTTAATTGAAGCACCTTTTTTTTATAAACCCACTGTCAATATTGGGGACAGGCAAAGAGGACGTCTTAAAGCGGATTCAGTGATTGACTGTGAGTTTGATAAGAATAAAGTTCGTATGGCAATAGAAAAAGCACTTTCATCTTCTTTTCAAAGACAAATTAGGAACATGAAACTTCCATACGGTGAAGGAAAAACATCGGAAGAAATCGTAGCTATTCTAAAACAAATACCACTTGATTCAATCATTAAAAAGCAATTCTACGAAATAGGTGGGGAATAAATGAAACTCGTTTACATTGGATGTGTAGAGTCAAGTTCGAGGTTTCTTCAGGCTATCTATAAAGAAACGGATGCGCATATTGCTGGTATTGTGACAAAGGCGATATCGCATTTTAATTCCGATCACGTATCTCTTGAGCAGTTCGCCACGGAAAAAAAAATTGACTGGCTAGATTATCAAGATAAAGACTCAATGATTGAATGGATTAAAGAAAGACAACCTGATATAATTTATTGTTTTGGCTGGTCTCATTTGCTTTCCAGTGACGTATTGGACATTCCTAAGTGGGGCATTGTAGGATATCACCCGGCACTATTGCCGGCTAACAGGGGAAGACATCCTATTATCTGGGCATTGGCACTTGGACTCAAAAAAACGGGATCAACTTTCTTTTATTTAACAAAAGAAGCAGACGCTGGTGATATTTTAAATCAAAGAATTATTCAGATTGAACATGACGAAGATGCACGTTCCCTGTATAACAAGATACTCAAAGCTGGAGAAGAACAAGTCGTGGAAATGACAAAACAGTTTATAGATGCAAGAATTGAAGCTACACCTCAAGATCATTTGAAAGCAAATTATTGGAGAAAGCGTACAAAGAGAGATGGAGAAATCGACTGGAGAATGTCCACAAAAGCGATTATTCAGCTAATACGAGCGCTGACAAAACCCTACGTTGGGGCTCACGCTGTGTATAAAGGAGCAGATTCTATCATTTGGAAAGCAGAAGTGTCTACTTTAAATCCAGATCATTATACAAATTACGAACCAGGAAAAGTCATTGATGCAAATAAAAATACTTTTACTGTGAAAACTGGGGACGGCCTAGTTGTTATTCAGGAACATGAGTGGAGCGAACTACCTAAAATAGGAGAATATTTATGAGCAAGAACATCATGATCGTCACCCCCCATCCAGATGATGAAACATTAGGCTGCGGCGGAACAATTTTAAAAGAAATAGCTAAAGGAAACAAAGTCCACTGGCTTATCGTTACAAAAATGAATGATCAAATTTTCGATAAAAAACAAGTGCAAAAACGTCAGCGTGAAATTGAACAGGTAAACCAAGAATACCAATTTACAAACGTTGTTGAACTTCCTTTTTTCGCTGCGGAGCTTGATACAGTGTCGGTCGGAACTCTTGTCGAAGCAATTAGTAAGGAATTTCAAATCATTCATCCGGAAATAGTCTATGCACCTTATCGTTCAGATGCTCATAGCGACCATAAAGTAGTTTATGATGCGACGATGGCATGCACAAAATGGTTCCGATATCCTAGCGTTGAGAAAGTGTTAGTGTATGAAACACTATCTGAAACAGATTTCATCATGAATACTGATGCTAATGGTTTTCGCCCTAATGTATTTATTGATATTACACAGTACCTTAACAAAAAAATTGAAATCATGAAAATATATGAGTCGGAAATTTCTGATCATCCGTTTCCTAGAAGTGAAAAGACCATCCGGGCATTGGCTACATTACGTGGAGCGGCTGCAGGCGTCACAGCGGCAGAAGCTTTCATGCTTGTAAAGGAGCGTGTTTTATAGATGAAGGCATATATTATCGCTGAAGCGGGAGTAAACCATAACGGCTCATTTGATTTAGCCTGTGTATTAGTTGATGCGGCTAAAGCTGCCGGTGCAGAAGCTGTTAAGTTTCAGACATTTAAGGCAGAAAACCTTGTTACAAAAAGTGCAAAGCAAGCAGGTTATCAGGTGGTGAACATCGGGAAGGAAATGTCCCAATTTCATATGCTGAAAAATCTGGAATTGTCATTTGATGAGTTTATCCGCCTGAAAGAATACTGTGATCATCAAGAAATTGATTTTCTATCGACACCTTTTGACAAGGAGAGTGTCGATTTTTTGTTAGATGAGCTGCATATAGAGAAAGTGAAAATTCCGTCTGGTGAGCTGACGAATACACCATTTATTCATTACATTGCAACAAAGCAAAAGCCGATTATTCTCTCAACTGGTATGGCGGATATGAAAGATATTCATGAATCACTTTCATTCATAGCATATGGTCTTGCTTTTCCTCAAAAAAATATTAATCCGAAAGACGTGCAGGCATTTTATAAAACTAAAGAGGCAAAAAGTGTTCTGCAACAGTACGTAACGGTTTTGCACTGCACGACAGAATACCCGACACCACTTGAAGAAGTGAATTTGCGGGCGATAGATTATTTAAAGAACGAATTGCAGGTGACAGTAGGTTTTTCAGATCACTCTGCAGGCATTTACGTGCCGGTTGCTGCCGTAGCAAGAGGGGCAAGCGTGATTGAAAAACACTTTACTATTAGCCGCCTGCTTCCTGGTCCAGATCATCGTGCATCATTAGAACCAGACGAACTGACAGAAATGGTAAAAGCAATAAGGAATGTAGAGGAATCACTTGGCCAAACAGAAAAGATACCGACGAAAAGCGAACAGAAAAATCGTGTTGCTGTTCGAAAAAGTTTAATCGCCGCCCATCCTATCAAAAAAGGAGAGGTATTTTCAAAAGAGAACCTTTTGATTAAGCGTCCTGGCAGTGGAATGGAACCATCCCTTTATTGGACATTACTCGGAAAAGAAGCTTCTAAAGACTATGAACCTGAGGAATTAATTGATGAGTAAGCCGGTAATCTTAATAGGTAATGGGGGGCATGCCACTGTGCTAACGGAGATATTACTCCAGCAAAAGCAAAATATTCTTGGCTTTACAGGAACACGTGAAGAGATTAATCGGTTTGGGCTCTCTTATCTGGGAACAGATGAACAAATCGATTTGTACTCTCCGAATGAAATTGAACTTATTCTTGCAATAGGTTCAGTCTGTGTCTCACCGAAACGAGCAGTAATCTTTAATCGAATGAAAAGGAAAGGCTATTCGTTCGCTACCGTCATTCACCCATCAGCTATTATTTCTCCTCATGCGGAAATTGGCGAAGGTGTCCACATAATGGCAGGATCAATTATTCAACCTTTTGCCAGAATTGCCGATAATACTATTATCAATACATCAGCAAGTATCGACCATGACTGTCAAATCAAACGTCATTGCCATATTGCTCCTGGAGTGGTCTTATCTGGCAACGTACAAGTGGAAGAAGGTTCACATATTGGCACCGGAGCTACCGTTATTCAAGGACTCACTATAGGGAAGAATGTCTTAGTCGGTGCTGGCGCATTAGTAAGAAGACAGGTAGCAGACGGCAAAACAGTATATGGCGTGCCTGCAAAGGAAGTGACACAATGGAACGCTGGAAACAAATTTTGATTTCTCCCAATGAGTCCCTTCTCGAAACTATGAAGGTCATTGATAAATCAACTCTACAGTTTGCAGCAGTGGTGGATAAGGAAGATCATTTGCTGGGAACTGTAACGGATGGAGATATTCGACGTGGAATATTAAGGGGGGTTTCTCTGGATAGTCCAATTAAAGAAGTAATGAATACTTCACCAATTTTAGAAAAAATAGGTCAGGAATCACTTTATTATAAAAAAGTAATGAAAAAAAGGAAGCTGAAGCAGCTGCCGATTGTAGATGACTCTTATAAAATCGCTCGTATTATGTTTACTGATGATGTAGATCAAGTACTTCAAAAAGAGAATATAGTAGTACTGATGGCAGGAGGGCTTGGTACACGTCTCCGTCCATTAACAAATAACATCCCAAAGCCAATGTTAAAAGTTGGAGATAAGCCTATTTTAGAGACAATTATTGAAAGCTTTAAAAGTTTCGGTTTCAAGAAATTTATTTTGTGTGTTAACTATAAAAAAGAATTGATTCAAGATTATTTTCAAGATGGAACACTTTTGGGAGTCGAAATAAAGTATATCGAAGAAACAAAGCGTCTTGGTACAGCAGGTGCGTTATCTTTATTAAATGAAAAACCGGCGGCACCTTTTTTTGTTATGAACGGGGATCTATTAACAAAAATTAATTTTGAACAATTGCTGGATTTTCATTTAGAATCGCAAGCAGAAGCGACTATATGTGTCCGTGAATATGAATACCAAATTCCATTTGGTGTGATTGAAACTGATCAGCAAAAGCTGATGTCTATTGTGGAAAAGCCTGTGCATAAAACTTTTGTTAATGCTGGTATCTATGTCCTTAATCCTGAATCGCTGGCATATGTACCACATGATCAATTTTTTGATATGCCTGATCTATTCAAAATATTGATCGGAACAGGAAAAGAAGCTGCCGCATTTCCTTTAAGAGAATATTGGCTGGATATAGGACATACAGCCGACTATGAGAAAGCAGACAAAGATTATATGGGAAATTTCTTATCGGAAGGAGAAGAGTGTGGATAATATTGCAATTATTGGAGCAGGTCAACTTGGAAGCCGCCATCTTCAAGCTATGACACTTTATAAAGACCCCATAAATATTTACATTATCGACCCCTCTGAGGATTCGATAAATACTGCAGTCAACCGGTTTGAAGAAGTGGACCAATATAAAAACAAAACAATAAAAGCCTTTAAAGAAATAACCAGATTACCTTCAGCATTAAAATTTGTAGTTGTTTCAACTAATTCAGTACCACGATTAAATATAATGGAACAATTGCTTAGCAACTGTAAAGTAGATTATTTGCTTTTGGAAAAGTTTTTATTTCCTGAAGTAAATGATTATTCAAAAGCATTTCATTTAATAGAGAACCACTGTGTATCTGTGTATGTTAATTGTACAAGAAGAATGTGGCCTAATTATCAAGAAATAAAACAAGAACTTTCTCAGGACACTAATATTTCTGTGACGGTAGAAGGTGCAAATTGGGGATTGGCCAGCAATACTATTCATTTTCTAGATTTGTTTAATTATTTGACAAATGAGACAGAAATTAATTTGGATAGCAGCGCACTTACAGAAATATTAACGAATAAAAGAAGAGGATATATTGAATTAGCTGGAACATTAATCGGACGAATAAATTGTAATACTATTTTGAACCTAACGTCATCTAAATGTAGTGATGCGCCTTTAACAATTACAATTAAGTCAAATGAACGAAAATATACAATCAACGAAACACAACAACAGGTTATATTCTATAAACAAGATAAAAAAATTGAAAGTCCATTTAAAGTTTATTATCAGAGTGAAGTTACAAATATGGTATTTGAGCAGCTGAAAGAATTCGGATGCTGTTCACTCACTTCATTTAAAGAATCAGCTTTTTTACACGTGAAAGTTTTGGAGGCATTTAACAAATTCTTAGGGAAGAAAGGGGGGATGATTACATAATGCATATTTTACTCGTTGGAACCGGTTATATGGCTTATGAATACAGCAGAGTATTGGATGAGTTAAATGTAGACTATACAATTGTAGGCCGTGGAGAAGAAAGTGCAACACAATTTTACCGTAAAACAGAAAAAAAAGTTTTGACAGGTGGATTAGAAAATGTTTTTCATCGACTCGACGTTGTTCCTACTCATGCTATTATTGCATCAACATTAGAAAGTCTGGAGGAGAATACCCTCTTTTTGTTAAATAAAGCAGTAAAGTTTATTTTAGTTGAAAAACCAGCCTCGGTTTCTTCAATGGGAATGCAACAAATATCTGAATTAGCGAATAAGAAAAAGTCGCAAGTTTATATTGCCTACAATCGTCGTTTCTATTCCTCAGTGCTTGCTGCAGAAAAAAGAATTAATGAGGATGGGGGCCTAAGTTCGTTCTTATTTGAATTTACAGAGTGGAGCCACCTCGTGGATGGTTTAAATAAAACAGACTTTCAATTAAATAATTGGTTTATTGGAAATTCTACACATGTGCTTGATACTGCTTTTTATTTTGGGGGGAAGCCAAAAGAAGTAGCTGCTCAAGCAACCAGTTCTTTAAGTTGGCATCCAAAAGGAAGTGTTTATGTCGGATCAGGTATAACAGAAAGGGATATTTTATTCTCTTATCATGCAAACTGGCAGGCTCCGGGAAGTTGGAAACTAGAATTGTTGACAACAAAAAACAGATTTATATTTAGGCCGTTTGAAAAGCTGCATGTCCAAAAGGCTGGATCAGTGGTTGTAGAACAAGTATTTATAGAAAATGAAATTGATAAAATCTTTAAACCCGGTTTATTTAAACAGACAAAAACCTTTTTATTTGGAGATGAAATGAAGGATAGACTCTTAACTGTTCATGATGGTTTAGAAAACATGAAATTTTATGAACAAATAAATGGATTTTCAAAGTGATTCTTTAAAATAAGCTTCTAAAAGGTAAGTGATATTTTTGAATGTTTTGGTAATTGGATATGGTTCCATTGGAAAGCGTCATGAATCAATTTTAAGACTTTTAGGGTGTTTTACAGAAGTTGTTTCTAGGCATAAAAAAAACAATGGAATATTTCATGAAAATATACATGAAGCATTAAGGAATGGGAATTATGATTATTTAATTATTGCTAATGAAACTAAAGATCATGAAGAAACACTGAACTATTTAGTAAATCAACAGAATAAAAAAATTTTGGTCGAGAAGCCTATTTTTTCTCACTTGCCTCAACGAGAACTCTATTTTCCGAATTTATACGTAGGTTATAATCTTCGCTTCCATCCGGTCATTCAAGCTTTACATCATCAGCTTTTAAATGAGCCGGTAATATCTGTACAGGCATACGTCGGCCAATATCTGCCTTCATGGCGTCCAGGTTCGGATTACACGAAATCTTATTCAGCCTCTGTTGATAAGGGAGGGGGAGTTCTTCGAGATTTAAGTCACGAACTTGATTATTTGCAGTTTTTATTTGGTGAATGGAATGAACTTACGGCATCAGGGGGGAAATTTAGTGATCTGAAGATTGAGTCAGATGATCATTTTTCTGTTCTATATAGAACAAGTAAGGTTCCTCTCATTTCTGTTCAAGTAAATTATTTAGATTTCATTACACAACGTTTCGTAATTGTAAACACGGATAAACACACGTATAAAGCGGATTTGGTTAATAACACGCTCAAAAAAAATGAACAGATTCAAAAATTTTACGTTAATCGTGATGATACATATCGAGCGCAGCATGTAGCTGTGTTAAATGGAGAAAGGGAATTCCTTTGTACATATGAAGAAGGTTTACGAGTTGTTAAAATGATTGAAGCTTGTGAGAAAGCTTCTAAAGAGAAAGTGTGGCTGTACAATGAATAGATTATGTACGATTTGTGCGAGAGGCGGTTCAAAAGGTGTGGAAAATAAAAATATTCGTCTCTTACTTGAAAAGCCGCTTATAGCCCATACGATTAATCAAGCGAAAGAAACTGGTTTGTTTGATCACATTGCGGTCAGCAGTGACAGTGAAGAAATTTTAAAAGTGGCTGAAGAATTTGGGGCGAGCCTCATTATCAAGCGTCCAGCAGAATTAGCTACGGATTATGCCGCCAAACTTCCTGTTATTCAACATTGTATGCAAAATGCTGAAGAAATGACTGCAAAAAGATTTGATTATATTCTTGATATGGATGCTACTTCACCACTTAGGTCTATAGAGGATATTATGAAATCGATGGCATATCTAGAATGTAATGAAAAAGCGTCTAATTTGATTACAGGTGCTCCAGCGCGAAGAAGCCCATACTTTAATTTGGTGGAAATAAATGAGAGTGGATATGTGGATTTATCAAAAAAAATAGATCATAAAATTATTCGCAGGCAGGATTCTCCAAAATGCTATGATATGAATGCTTCTATTTATATTTGGAAAAGAGAGGCACTAATTAATTCCAATTCTATTTTCCAAGATAAAACAATATTATTTGAAATGCCAGAAGAACGATCGGTTGATATAGATTCCGAATTAGATTTTGAATTCGTTTCCTTTTTAGCAGGGAAAAGAGGGATATTGCTATGATTCATTCTTATTTAAATCAATTTAAACTGAATGGTAAAACGGCTATAGTTACTGGTGGGGGTGGCATTTTAGGAAAGCATTTTTGCTCAGGTCTTGCAGAAGCAGGAGCTAATGTGGCAGTTGTAGATGTGAACATAGAGTCTGCGGAACTAGTTGCTTCTGAAATTAACGAATTTTATCAAGGTCATGCAATTGCGATTCAATGTGATGTTGCAAATGAACAATCAGTAGAGCAAATGGTTAATGAAGTTAAAAGTGTTTTCGGTGAAATAAATATTCTGCATAACAATGCAGCTGGGAAGTCCAGTAACCTTAACGCTTTTTTTACGGAATTTGAGCATTATGAACTAAGCCAGTGGAAAGAAATCATGAATACTAATTTGGATGGGATGTTTCTTGTGGCAAAACATGTAGGCGGCTTAATGAAAAAACAAGGAAAAGGAGGTTCCATTATTCAGACTTCTTCGATATACGGTGTTTTGGCTCCCGACCCTCGTATATATGAAGGCTCCTATTACTTAGACCATGAAATTAATACACCTGCTATTTATTCAGCTTCTAAAGCAGGAGTCATTGGGTTAACAAAATATTTAGCTACCTATTGGTCCAAAGAAGGGATACGTGTAAATGCCATTACTCCAGGAGGAGTAGAGAGTGGGCAAAATGAAACATTTAAGCAAAAATATAGCCATCGAATTCCTTTAGGGAGAATGGCTCTTCCTCATGAAATGGTTGGTGCTCTAATTTTTCTTTCTTCGGATGCTTCTACATATATAACAGGGCAAAATATTATCGTGGATGGTGGATTGAGTGCTTGGTAATATGGCGGACCTTGTAAAATAATTTAAATAAAGATGGAAATGGTCAAGAGAGGCAGATAGACTTGGTCCAGATATGTTGGCAACGCATTTTCAATTCTATATTCCTTCTTTACAGAAAAAAATATGTCGGGAAAAATTCTTGCTTTTTGGAAAGAATGCAGAATTTAGAATGGGTGCTTACGCTGTTACCTGTTCTAATATTAGCTTAGGCGATAAAGTTATTATACGACCAGGGAGTATTTTGATGGCTACAAAAAATGGTCAGATTAAGATAGAAAAAGATGTATTAGTAGGTTCTGGAGTTCATATCTATGTATCAAATCACAAATTTGATGATTTATCTTTGGCTATTTATTATCAGGGCCACTCAGAAGAAAAATCCGTCTTGATCAAAGAAGGTAGCTGGCTCGGAGCTAACGCTATTATTTTACCGGGTGTAACGATTGGTCTTAATGCAGTAGTGGCTGCTGGGAGTATTGTAACGAAGGACGTACAGGATTTTACATTAGTTGGAGGGAATCCAACTAAAATTATAAGAATTCTGGATTGAATCTGTAAAACTAAATGCTAGAAAAATGAAAAAATTGTAATTATAGATGTGAAATAGAGTGACCATTCACTATTCAATCTACGATTTCTATGAACGGAAAAAACTATTAGAGAAAATGAATTATAAGCGCGAGTTTAAACAATTAACTGTATGCAATAAACAAAGGAGCAATCATATGAACCGTTTGAAATTGAGCTTTCCAGATTTGTCTCTATTTAAGGTTATTGGATGGGGTTCCAGTAAAGCATATCTAGATAAGATGTCGTTTTTCTCGCAATATATAAATATTAATTTCATTTCTTATATCATAGATAGAAATAGTGATAAGTGGGGCACAACAACAACGTTTGCTCATGAAGTTAAAGAACCTGAATCATTAATAAGTGAGGATACAGACAAACTGTTTATTATTATATTCAGTTCGTATGAACAAGATATAAAAAAAGATTTAGAGCGAAAAGGATTTTCAAATTTTTTATTATTATCAGAACTAGATAGTCTACTTGAGAAGGATGGCGAAGGTGTTTTAACATGGTTCAAAAAAAGTTATCAAAGAAAGCAGAGATTAATTAGTATAGAAAACAACAAAATGAATAGTCAAGAATTCATTTTCAATGAATTAATGAGTGCATTTAAAAATTTAGTTTACAAAGGAATCCCTATTAATGAAGTAATGAAAATTGAATTTCATCATTTAAGTTCTTATTTAAAAGAGCCGAATAAAAGCGTTTTATTGTATGGTCATGGAACGGATTATCGGTTTGTGGTAAAGGGAACAGGTCCGCTCCTTGCATGTTCATTGCTCTACAACCGGTTAGATCAGACGAAATTAATGGAATCGGCGGTTGCTGAATTAGATAATAAATATGTAACGAGGATTTATCATAAAGATGATTATATTAAACTGCATGGCAGTCCGGCAGAAGGTCAACAAGTTATAGGCTTTACATGCTTAGATGAAGATATAATAAAAGACCCGTGGTATAAAAGGGTTTGTTCTATCATTGATTTATTGCCTTTTCCCCTATCAAAGGAGGAAAAAAAGTGGCTGGGGCATCATGTTATTCTTACAAAGATGACGACCGACTTTTTTGAAAATTTTATGAACAAGGAAAATTTCAAGGCATCGTTGTTCCTATTTGATTATTATCGGGAAGAATATATTATTTCAACTTTAAGTAAAAGAAAAGGATTGAAAACATTTACAATTCAGCATGGTTTCTATTTGGAATATAATACCGAATTAGATAGTCAGTGGAATAGAATTTACCATTGTCATTATCCTTCCACTAATCGGATTGTTTGGGGAGAAAGTTCCAAAAACATGCTTTTAACTTGGGGTATTTCTGAAGAAAGTATTAAAATTTTGGGGAATCCTAGATATTGTATGACTGTTGATGACATGCAGTTGCTAAAGAATGAAAGAAGAAATTTCGGTAACCAGCAATCTATGGGATTGTTTTTAACTATTGATTTTGAATTAAATAAATTTTTAATAGAGTTATGCAAGTCTATAGCAGAACAAATGCATTTAAATTGTTTAATAAAATTTCACCCTGAGGAAGCGGATATCAATCAATATCAATCTCTTTTAACGAATAATTTTAAAGTAATATCCGAGCATTCAACTTTTCAAGAGATAGCTGACAATATTGATTTCGCAATAATGAGTAACTCCACTGTTTTTTACGAATTAACACACCATTACGTACCTTGCTTTATTTACAAAAAAGATAAGGAACAATCTCAGATTACAAAAAACCCGCTAGCAACTTTCTATACCTCACAAGAAATTTTGAAAAGGTTAGTGAAATTAAAAAATATACCTGCTTTTTTTTATCATTACATGTCTGTAGCAGAAGCGGAAAATCGCAATGTATTTGCTGTAGATAAAATTTCATCATCTGTAAAGTATAAAGAGTATCTTATGGACATTTTAGTCTGACAATTTTTATACATTGAGAACTAAATTAAATTTATATTTCTGAAAAAGATAAAAAGTTTATTTTGTAATTAAGTAAAAGAACTAAGAGGTAAGGCCGATAAATAAAATAGAATGAAAGATGATTTGCAAAAAAGATACATCTAACTTGTTTAACTGAGTTTTCTATCAGGCAGGCTGGTTACTTAAAAACATCATATAAGTAAGGATGAAATTAATTTAAAAGGGAGTGACATTAGGTTGAAAGGTGTAATATTAGCTGGTGGAAAAGGAACGCGCCTATATCCTTTAACAAAGATTACAAATAAACATTTGCTTCCAGTAGGAAAAGAGCCAATGATTTTCAATCCAGTTAAACAGTTGATTTCTTGCGGAATAACTAATATTTTAATCATTACAAGTACTGAACATATGGGTGCTATGGTCAATCTGTTGGGAAGTGGGAAAAGCCTGGGCTGTCAATTTACATATAAGGTACAAGATGATGCATTGGGAATAGCTGATGCATTAATGTTAGCAAGAAATTTTGCTGGGAACGACAAAATAGTGGTCATTTTAGGTGATAATATTGCTGACACTTCAATTAGGCCACATGTTGAACTTTTTAAAAGACAGAAACAAGGGGCACGTGTCCTTCTAAAAGAAGTTGGTGATCCTGAGCGGTATGGGGTTGCTGCAATTGACGAAAAGAAAATCATTAATATAGAAGAAAAACCGTCTCAACCTAAATCTGAATACGCAGTAATAGGTTTCTATATGTATGATTCTAAGGTTTTTGACTATATTAAAATGATAAATCCTTCGAATCGTGGAGAGTATGAAATTACGAGTGTAAATAATATATATATTGAAAGAGAGAGGCTTGAATATAGCATCCTGCAGGGGAATTGGACAGATGCGGGAACTTTTGAATCCTACCAACAAGCAAATAATATTCTAATGAATGTTAAAAATCAGTTAATTGAAAACACCTAAAATGAAAGGGATTTTTTAAATGAAATACTTTGTAACAGGTGGTTCGGGATTTATTGGCTCAAATTTTATTTATTATATGTTTAATAAATATGGTTCTAAAATAAAAATAGTTAACATTGACAAACTAACCTATGCTGCCAACAATCAAAATTTAAATATACTTCCTGAAAACTTAAATGGCGTAAATTACTTTTTTGAGCATGTAGATATAACTGATAACGAATCCATGGATCTTCTTTTTAAAAAATATAGACCGGACTATGTTGTTAATTTTGCCGCTGAAACACATGTTGATCGAAGTATTCAAGATCCTAAAGTATTTTTAACAAGTAATATTTATGGAACTCAAGTACTGATGGACCTATGTTTAAAATATGGGGTGAAAAGATTTCATCAAGTTTCAACTGATGAAGTTTATGGTTCCCTTGAGAATGATGGCTATTTTACTGAAGAAACTCCAGTAGACCCTAGTTCGCCTTATTCTGCTTCTAAGTGTGCTGCAGATTTATTGTGTAAATCGTATGGTAATACATACAATCTCCCTTTTACTATTAGTCGCTGTTCAAATAATTTCGGTCCTTATCAATTTCCGGAAAAGTTAATTCCTAAAGCTATATTAAATATTTTAAGAGGAGAAAAGGTGCCTCTTTATGGTGATGGCGGAAATGTGAGAGATTGGTTATATGTTGATGATCATTGTGAAGCGATTGATTTAATTTTACACCATTCTGAAAATAAACAAATATATAATATAGGTGGAAATAATGAGTGGACTAATTTTACGTTAATCAAGCAATTATTATCTCGATTGGATGATGAATTATCAAATTTTGAAACCCAAAAAAATGATGAAACTAAATTTATTGAATACGTAAATGATCGACAAGGTCATGACCGAAGATACGCTATAGATTCTTCTAAAATACAAAGAGAGTTGAAATGGCGGCCGAGAGCCAAATTTGAAGATGCACTCGATAAAACTGTGGATTGGTATATCAATAACAGGCACTTTTATTTATAAATTTCGGGGCATAAATTACTAGGAGAGAAAAAATGGAATTAAATCCTTCTAAAAGTACAATAGTGAAATTTAATGAAATATCCGATGAACGTGGTTCATTAGTGCCTTTAGAAAAAGGTGAAATTCCTTTTACTATTAGGCGTGTTTACTATATTTATAATGTAAATGAATTGTTGCCTCGTGGGTTCCATGCCCATAAGAACTTAGAACAAGTTATGATATGTCTGAAAGGCAGATGTGAAGTAATAGTTGATAATGGGGAATATAAGGAATCTTTTGTTTTGGACAATCCTTCAGAAGGTATATATGTCCCTAAAATGAATTGGCGTGAGATGCATAAATTTTCAGAAGATTGTATCCTGTTAGTTCTAGCTAGTGATTACTATAATGATAATGATTATATTAGAAACTACGATGAGTTTGTCAAAGAGGTAAGACATAATGCATAATCTCATAACTTCTTTGAAAAATTTAATACAAAGAGGGTCTTTTATAACACTTATTCCTTATAGCAACGAATATGCAGCAGACATAGTCAAATTACGTAATACAGATCGTGCAAGATATTATCTTCATCAGGGATTCGAAGCTACAGTTGAAACACAAATGGCCTGGACAAGAGAGTATATTGAAAAAACAAATGATATTTACTGGGTTATTCAATGCAATGAAACAAAACAAATCATAGGAAGTACTTCATTGTATGAAATCACCCATTTACAGTGTGAAAAGGGTAGATTGGTTATTGACGAAAAAGTAGCCTCCTGTAAACCATACGTTCTTGAAGCTGAAATTATGATTATTAAAGTAGCTTTTGAGAAACTTCAACTAAAAAAAATTATTACTTCAACACGATATGATAATGGGAAAATGGAATCTATTAATAAAAGACTAGGATTTGTCCAGTATGGTTTTCATGATATAAGAGGTGTGCAATACAATGATTTTGTTTTGGAGCAAGAAAACTTCAATTCAAAACCATTTGAAAAGATATTATCACACTGGTTAAAAAGAGGGGAGTAATTCATCTATGGAAATAGGGCGGCGTGAAATTCCTTTTTTAGACCTCTTCCAAATGAATGAACGCTATCGTTTAGAAATAAATGAAGCAATTAATAGGGTATTGGACAGCGGCTGGTATGTACTCGGTAAGGAAGTAGAAGCTTTTGAAAATGAATTTGCTAAGTATTGTGGAGTCCAGCACTGCGTTACAGTTGGAAACGGCTTAGATGCACTGACGCTTATTTTAAAAGCAATGGAATTTGAAGAAGGATCAGAAATTATTGCTCCAGCTAATACATATATCGCTACAATATTGTCTATTTCTTCTAATCATTTAAAGCCGGTTTTGGTTGAGTCTGATATAGAAAATTACAATATAAATCCTGCATTAATTGAAGCGTGTATTACTGAAAAGACGAAGGCAATTATGGTTGTTCATCTATATGGCCAAACGGCCGATATGAAACCCATTCAAGAGATTGCAAAGAAATATGGATTAAAGATAATTGAAGATGCCGCTCAAGCACATGGAGCTTTGTATTATGGACAACTGGTAGGGAGTTTAGGAGATGCAGCAGGCTTTAGTTTTTTTCCAGGCAAAAATCTAGGGGCTTTAGGAGATGCAGGGGCGATCACAACAAATAATGATGAACTTGCAGTTAAGCTAAGAGCATACAGAAACTATGGATCACACGTCAAGTATGTGAATGATGTAAAAGGAGTCAATTCTAGGCTTGATG
The DNA here is from genome assembly GCF_900156125.1 of Domibacillus enclensis. Taxonomy (GTDB): domain Bacteria; phylum Bacillota; class Bacilli; order Bacillales; family Domibacillaceae; genus Domibacillus; species Domibacillus enclensis. Next base: position 422,480 of record NZ_FTLX01000002.1, read on the forward strand.
AACTTCAAGCTGCTGTTTTACGCATTAAACTAAAATATTTAGATGATGACAATCAAAAAAGAAGAGATGTGGCTAACTACTATTTAGAAAACATCAACAACTCCTTGATATCATTACCAAAAATCAAAAATGAGGATTCATTATCACATGTATGGCATTTGTTTGTTATTCGAACACGCAAAAGAGATGACTTTCAGTCTTACTTGCGGCTAAAAGGGATTAACACATTAATCCATTATCCAATTGCCCCACATAAACAAAAAGCATATCAAGAGTACCAACATTTAGTTTTGAATAACACGGAAATGATTCACTCAGAAGTTTTGAGTATACCAATCAGCCCCATTTTAAAAAGCGATGAGATTGAATATATAGTTAACCAAATAAATCGTTATGAAGGATAATGATGTATGAGAAAACCGCTAGTTTCAATAATAATTTCAGCCTATAATCATGAGAAATATGTGATTCCATGTTTAGAAAGTATGATGAATCAAACGTATGAAAATATTGAACTATTGCTTTTTAACGACGGCTCAACGGATGGTACCCATAATAAAATTCTTTCTATTATGGAACCAATGAAGAATCGTTTCCAGCGTGTGGAGTATTATAATAAGGAAAATGAAGGAATAAGTAAAAATTTCAATTTAGGAATTAGGATGTCAAAGGGAGATTATATTAAAACTTTTGCATCGGATGATATATTAATGCCAAACGCAGTTGAAAACCTTGTGGATTTTTTAAGCAATAATCATAATTATGACATAGCCTATGGCGATGGTTATCATGTAGACTCAAAGAAAATCGAGATAGGGGAAAAAGATTTAAAAGAAGAACAACGTTTTTCTAGTATTGTTTCTTTTAAGTCAGGTGATATTCATGAATATTTATACGATATATTACCACATATGTCCACATGGACAGTTTTATTTAGAAAATCTTGTTTTAATGAGTTAGGTTTTTATGATGAAAATCTAACTTGTGAAGATATGGATCTTTATTTAAGATTTTCTAAGAAATATAAGTTTAAATATATTGATGAGCTTCTAGCAATTCATAGAATTCATGGAGAAAATACTGGTTTAAACCCAAATGTAATGCTAACAACTTTTAATAGAATGCTAGAAAAATACGATGAAGCTAATTTTTTTGAAAAAGAAGACCATCGTAAAAAGTTTATAAAATTAATAAATTGGACTGAGAGAGTTCTGTCAGAAGGTGACTACTCAAAATTAGCTGAAATAGAAGGAAGAAAAATTATAGGCTGGGGTACAGGGAGTTACTATCAGAAGCACAAAGAAATATTTCCATTTGATATTCACTATTTTGTAGATTCCAATCCAACTAAATATGACTTGGATTTAGACGGTAAAAAGATACATCCGATTGAGCAGTTACTGATAGAACAGAAAGAGGATATCTTTATAATTATTTTCAGCAGTTTTTATGATGAAATATTTGAATGGTTAAATGATAAGGGATTTCAATATAAAGAACATTTTTATTAATCTTCTTTACATTGAAATAAGGAAACGATTATTAACTTGATGATTAATAAAAAGAGACTGGTTTAGATAATAAAGAAAACCATTTTCAAGAAAGGTTCATTAATAATGTTATTTTCCTTTGTTATGCCATTTTATAATAACGAAAAATATTTGGAAGAAGCAATTAAAAGTGTATTGAAATCTTCTGTTCAGGAATTCGAGCTAATTTTAGTTGATGATGGAAGTACAGATAATTCTCTTGAAATAGCTAGAAAATATGCTTTGATTAGCAATAAAATCAAGATATTTTCCCATCCTTCTAACTTAGGTCCGGCTAAGGCTTTAAAAACTAGTTTAAAACAATGTCTAGGGAAATATATTTTATTTACTGCTGCTGATGATGTTTCTTTTTCTCATAGAGCTAGAAGATGTTTGCAAACTTTTGAATCAGACTCGAAAATTGGAATGGTTATATCTGAAGCTGTAATCATAAATGAAATCTCTGAACCAACAAATGAATTTTATCGTATCCCTAATTATATCGACGTTCATAATCTTGCCATTGAACAAATGAAGAGAAACTATTGTTTAGGAGCAACAATTGCAATTAAGAATGATAAGGGAATTTTAAATAAGAAAGATATTCTAGAATATGCAGATGACTATGAACTTAGCATAGAGTATATTATAGCGGGTTATGACATCGGTGTGATAAGAGAACCTCTTCTTAACTATCGTATCCATTCAAATAGTGTAAGCAATAATAAAGCTGCTCTTTATAGCAATACGAAAAAAGCACTTAATCGAATAGCTAGTGAAAAGATTCACTCGAATTTACAAAAGCGTGGCTTCGACTTAATAAATATTGAAGTGGCTCTGGGGACTTTTAATCTTTTTAGAGGCAATGTTAATGAGGGCTTAAACTACCTGCAGGGAAGTCTTAAACTAATAGAAGAAGAGATTGATCTATCGAGTGCACTCTTATTTGAGCTATACTTTTATTTAGGTGTTGCTCTATATATCAAAAATGATTTAAAAAAGAGCTTAAATGCTTTTGAGAAAGCATCTGAGTATAATCATCAAGATCCTGCTTTACTTAATAATCTCGCCGTACTGTATACAAAAGTAGATGCGGATTTTGAGAAAAGTAATGCTCATATTGCAAAATGTATTAGGATACAGTCGAACTATTTAGATGCTCAAAAAAACAAGAGAATACTAGAAAGTAACTATAATATTGAAGATTTGAAATTAACTGAAAGAATTTTAGGCAAATCTTTAATTCATAGAGAAAATTATATTGTGTAAAGGTGTGGTAAAATTGAACGAGCAAAAATTAAAATTAATCTTTTCAGAAGCATTAGAAATTGATCCGGAAATAATTAATGACGAACTTGCTTATAATTCTATTGCTGAGTGGGACTCTATAGCCCATATGGCATTGGTAGCAGAAATCGATGACCAATTTGATATTATGCTGGATACCGATGATGTTCTTGATATGAGTTCATTTTCAAAAGCAAAAGAGATTTTGACGAAGTATGATATTACGTTCGAGTAAGGAATGGTTTGATGCTGCTTCAAAATAAAGTTATTTTTGTAACCGGTGCTTCGCGGGGAATCGGGCAAGCCATCGCTACCTGTTTAGCAGCTGCCGGTGCACAGTTAGTGATTCACGGACGTTCAGAAGAAAGCCTTAAGGAAACGAAGTCAAAAATTATTTCTGAGGGCGGTTTAGAACCGTTTTCTGTTTTATATGATGTGCGTGACCAGGCAGAGATGAAACGGGCATTTCAAGCAATTAAGAGAGCTTTCGGTCGTTTAGACGGCCTAGTAAATAATGCGGGTATTATGAAAGAAAGCCTGCTTGGCATGCTCAAAACAGATGATTTGCAGGAAATGCTGGATATTAATGTGACTGCTGTTCTTCAACATATGCAAATCGCATCCCGGTTAATGATGAAGCAGAAAAGCGGCTCGATTGTAAATGTAAGTTCCATTATTGGCGTCCGCGGTATTGAAGGGAGCGCTGCTTATTCTGCGAGTAAAGCGGCAGTAATAGGCGCGACACTTTCCGCTTCCAAAGAGTGGGCAGGAGTAGGCATTCGTGTGAATGCAGTGGCCCCTGGGTTTATTGAGACCGATTTAACGTCTCATTATAGAGCAGAGAAAAAAGAAGACATTTTAAAATCTGTAAAAATGAACCGATTTGGACGAGCAGATGAAGTAGCTGATGTTATTTTATTTTTACTGTCTGGTTTGTCTTCTTATGTAACAGGACAAGTAATTGGCGTGGACGGAGGCATGGTTATTTAACCATGTTTTTTTTATGACCGAATAAGGAAGGGGAGAGATAAAATGAATTTTTGGAACGTTAGGTCTTCGGCTGCTCCTGCTGTTGTTACAGAGGAACACACGTATACATATCTGGAATTGAGCGAAGCGATCCAAGAAAGGAAAAAGAATTATCACTCGGATGAAAAGCAGTTCGTCCTAATCTTATGCGAGAGCCGGTATGATGTCATGGTTGCCTATCTTGCCGCTCTACAAGCGGGTCATGCGGTTATGTTGTTGAATCATGATTTAAATGAAGATTTGTTGAAGGAAATTATCCATAACTATAAGCCCTGCTGGATGTATGGAGAAGGACCTTTTCCAGGGTATGATCAACAGGACGGCCTATTGTGGAAAAGAGAAAGCCAAATACAGGCAGCTGTTCATCCGAATTTGGCTTTGCTGCTAAGTACATCCGGTACAACAGGTAGCCGGAAATTTGTCCGGCTTTCTTATCAAAATATCCAATCAAATGCTGAGTCCATTGCCGAGTACCTGCAAATTGACAGCAGTGAGCGCGGGGTGGCAAACCTGCCATTGTCTTACTCCTATGGCTTATCTATTGTGAATAGCCATCTACAAGCAGGAGCCACTGTTTTATTAACAAATGAAAGCATTATATCGAAATCATTTTGGGCATTTTTCCAGGAACAGAGAGCGACTTCATTCGCAGGCGTTCCTTTCACTTATCAAATGCTTCAACGAATCGGATTTTTTAAAATGGAACTGCCGTATTTACGCCAGTTTACCCAAGCGGGCGGGCGGCTTGATGAGCGCTTGGTGAAACAATTTGGAGATTACGCGATAAAGCATAAAAAACGTTTTTATGTGATGTATGGGCAGACAGAGGCTTCTCCGCGCATGGCTTATATTCCAGCCGAAAAAGTCATCGAAAAAGCAGGAACGATTGGCATCCCCATTCCAGGCGGTGAACTGGCGATTGATCGGGAAACAAATGAACTTCTTTACAAAGGACCGAACGTGATGATGGGGTATGCAGAATGTATAGAAGATCTGGCAAAAGGTGATGAGCTAAATGGAGTTCTTTACACCGGTGATACGGCTGAAAAGGATGCTGGCGGTTTTTATACGATTACGGGCCGGACAAAGCGGTTTGTTAAATTGTTTGGACTTCGAATCAATTTAGATGAAGTGGAAAAACGACTTGAGCAGGAAATCCATTTGCCTGTTGCCTGCAGCGGGACAGATGATAAAATGATTATTGTAATAGAAACAGAGCTGGAAAAAGTAAATAACATGGTTAAACACTATATAGAAGACACATATAAGCTGCATAAATCTGCTTATCGTATCCATACGGTTGATTCTATTCCACGAATGTCTAATGGAAAAACCGATTACATGGCTATAAAGGACGGATTCCAATGATTCAGCCCTATCATTTAACGAAACAAGAAAAACAAGAAAAGCTGCTTAAAAGCTTAACGGAACTAACCGACTACCATATGGAAAATAGTGCACCATACCGGGCAATGATCGACAAAAGTGGTGGTTTTAATCAGCCTTCTTTACTTGAAGATATTCCTTACTTGCCGGTTCAATTATTTAAGCTGATGGAGCTGAAATCTGTTGAATCGGAAAAAGTGGTAAAAGTTCTGACATCAAGCGGAACTACAGGACAGCAAGTCTCTAAAATTTATTTGGATAAAGAAACAGCTGCTGCCCAGACAAAAGTGCTAGTGGATGTGATGAAGCCGATATTAGGCGCAAAACGGATGCCGATGATCATTTTAGATACAAAATCCGTTTTAAAAGACAGGCGTTCATTCAGTGCGAGGGGAGCGGGAATATTAGGTTTTTCTACTTTTGGCCGAAAGCATTTTTATGCCTTGAATGATGATATGACAATAGATTGGCAGGGGATTGAGCAATTTTTAGCCCAACATACTGGCAGCAAAATTTTGCTTTTTGGTTTTACATTCATGGTTTGGAAGTATGTTTATCAAGAAGCGGTAAAAAGTGGACAAACATTTGATTTTGGTGACAGTGTTCTTATTCATGGCGGCGGGTGGAAGAAACTTCAGGACGAAGCCGTAAGCGCCGATACATTTAAAGAAGAACTTCATCGACAGCTGGGCATTAGACGTGTACACAATTATTATGGAATGGTAGAGCAGGTTGGATCTATTTTTGTGGAATGTTCTTATGGACATTTGCACACGCCAAGTTATGCGGACATTATGATCCGTGACCCGATTACCTTTCAGCCGCTTCCACAAGGACAGCAAGGATTGATTCAAGTCATGAGTGAACTGCCGAAAAGTTATCCAGGCCACAGTTTATTAACAGAAGATTTAGGCACGATCTTAGGGGAAGATGATTGTTTATGCGGGTGGAAAGGAAAGTATTTTAGCGTATCCGGCCGTATTCCTAAAGCAGAGTTGCGCGGATGCAGTGATACATTCGCATTTGACCGGAAAGGAAGATAGAGTTATGAAGCTGTTTTGGCCTAAAACGATTGGGTGGAAAGAAGAACTTGAAAAGCTCAGGCAGCGGCCTGTATTGCCGCCGTTTCATCCAGACGTATTATCATTTACACAGGCATTGTCGAAGCGCCTGATCAAATTCCGTCAGGAGCCGGAACTTGTATCACTTGGCTATTGGCTTCGTAAAGCCCATATACATGAAATGAAAGAAGCGTGGCAAGCTGACACACTTGACCGGGTAGTAAAAGCACGCGGAACGGCTTTTCATATTGCCCCGTCGAATGTAGACACGATTTTTGTTTACTCGTGGATGCTCTCTCTTTTAGCCGGAAACCGCAATATTATTCGTATATCTGCTAAAGAACAGCCGCAGACAAATAGATTGCTTTCACCCGTGCTTGAATTATTGCAGGATCCAGCTTTTTCTGCTGTAGCTGAAAGAACGGTGCTGTGCACATACGACCATAATGACGCTGTTACAGCTTATTTATCAGCATATTGCCATACACGCGTCGTATGGGGAGGAGACGAGACCGTCAAGAAAGTTCGAAGCATTTCATTGGCGCCGATGGCAAATGAATTGGTGTTTCCAGATCGTTTTTCACTGGCTGTTTTGAATGCAAAAGCGGTTTTGGGTACCCAAGGTGAGGAAAAAAGCCGGTTTTCTCAGCAATTTTATAACGATTCATTTTGGTTTGACCAAATGGCTTGTTCGTCACCACGTGTGGTGATTTGGATTGGGGAAAAAGAAGAAATAGAAGCAGCGCAAAATGAGTTTTGGACGGATTTGCAAAAAGTGATCCAGCAGAAAGAATATGAATTGATGGCCGCAACCCAGGTTCAAAAATTCGCAACCAGCTTGTGGCTTGCGTCAGAACCGGAAGCCACACACGTTATCAGAACAAATGAATATTCACGCGTCGGGGTAGATCAAGTTACTGCTGATGTCCGTGAACGTCATTGCGGAGCCGGGTTGTTTTATGAATATTCGGCTTCTGAACTGCAGGAAGCAGCTAGCATTCTGACAGATAAAGACCAAACGCTTGCTTATTTCGGTTTTTCAAAGCAGGAGCTGATTGCATTTGCTGACTGTATTTCCACACGTGGGATTGACCGGATTGTACCTGTTGGGCAAGCACTTGAATTTAGTGGAACATGGGATGGGCAAAATTTCCTGCGTTCTTTTATGAGAGAGATTGTGGTGATTGGATGAAATGGCTAAACATTGAAGAAGAACATTTGCAGCAAATTTTGGATTGGCGAACAAGCGATTTTGTAACGAAGTATATGTATACGGATATTGCATACGATTTGGAAGGGCAAAAGAAATGGCTTGAGGCCATTCGTCAGGATTCCAATGGCCGCTATTGGATCATGTCGTATCGGGAAGAATTGCTCGGATATATTTCAATTACGGACATTGACTGGAAACATAAAAGAGGATATTGGAACTTTTATATCGGGAATGTCAAATATGCAATGATTGCTGGCTTTCTCGGTGCTTATATGTATAATTATGCTTTCGGAACACTAGGACTTGAAAAGCTAATGGGCGAGGTAATGGCTGAAAATGAATCGGTTAGAAAGTTGCATGCCAAGCAGGGTGCGAGAGAAGTTGGTTTTTTTGAAAAGCATATTTTAAAACATGATCGTTGGCATGATATATACGTATTTGAAATGGCGAAAGAACGCTGGGCAGAGCAAGGAGTAAAATTCAAAAAAAATATACCGGACGTGATGGAATGAAGACAATTGCTATTATTCAGGCGCGCATGGGTTCCTCTCGCCTGCCAGGTAAAATTTTGAAACCGCTGGGTGGCTCGGATGTTTTAACCTACGTGACGGATCGATGTAAAAAAATTAAGGGTGTCAGTGAGGTAATCGTGGCAACATCTGTTTTGCCGCAGGATGATGCGGTGGAAAATTGGTGTAAAGAACGGGATGTCGCTTATTTTAGAGGATCTGAAGACGATGTACTGGACCGTTATGTGCAATGTGCAAAAGCATATGAGCCGGATTATATAATGCGAGTGACGTCAGACTGCCCGTTTGTTGATTATGAAATGGCCGATGAAGTTATAGCGTTAATGGGTAAGGAACGCGTAGATATTATAGATAAAGCAGGAGAACTTCCGCGCGGTCTTGCGGTAGAGCTGATTTCATACAAGGTGCTTTTGTCCATCCATCAAAAAGGAAAAGAATCGCGCCACCGGGAGCATGTCACATATTACGCTTATGAACATCGAGATGAATTTAGCCGTGCTACTTATGAAGTGCCAGAAAACCGCAGGCACGGTTCATTAAGAATTACGTTAGATACAGAAGAAGATTATGCTCTTTGCCAGGCAGTAGCGGAGCATCTTAAAGACCCGCTTGTATCTAGTTCAGAGGTTATAAAATACTTACTTGAACACCCAGAAGTGGCAAAGTTAAATGCGCATATTGAACAAAAGTCGGTGGTCTAAATGGAAATACTAATTCGCACAGACGCGTCTGTTACGATAGGAAGCGGACATGTGATGCGGTGCCTAACAATCGCAAGAGCATTGCGAAAAAAAGGACATCGCGTCACTTTTTTTATGAAAGAGCTGCCAGGCAATTTAATAGAGTTAGTTCAAGAAAACGGTTTTTCCCTTACAAATACGTGGCAATCGGCCGATATATGTATTGTAGATCATTATCAAATGGACCAAAGGCAAGAAACATCGATTCGTTCTTTTGTAAAAAAAATAGTGGTCATTGATGACTTGGCTAATCGTCCTCATGACTGCGATGTGCTGATTGATCAAAATATTGTGCCGAATTTTAAAAATCGGTATGCTGATCTTGTTCCTGACCATTGTGTAACGCTGCTTGGACCGAAATATTTAATCGTGCGTGATGAGTTTACAAAGGAGCGAACCACAATTTCACCGCGCACAGGTGAAGTAAACAGGCTGCTTATTTTTATGGGGGGCAGTGACCCGAGCGGCGAAACGTTGAAAGTTCTTCAGGCACTACAAGGGATTGAACATCGTATTTCGCATATTGATGTAGTAGTTGGCATTGGAAATCCAGATCGCAGCTATATTAAGCAGTTATGTGAGGAGCAAGGCTTTCATTACCATTACCAGATCGAATATATGGCATCTTTAATGGCGCGAGCTGATTTTTCAATTGGAGCAGGCGGGAGCGCTACGTGGGAGCGGTGTTATGTTGGCTTGCCGTCTTCAAGCACAATCGTCGCAGAAAACCAAAGTGAAGCTACTCAAACAGCTGCCTCGCTTGGTGCTGTTTGGAACATTGGCTGGCATGAACAGGTAACAGGATATACGTATGAACAAATTATTTTATCACTGCCAAACAAAATAGAGGAAATTAAACAACTGAGCATGTCGGGACTAGAACTGACTGAGCAGCCAAATGGCGCTAATACTTGGATTGATTATATAACAGAGGTGGAAAAATGATCACCATTGGTGGAAAAAACATCGGCCGGACAGAAAAGCCATTTATTATTGCGGAAATGTCTGGGAATCATAACCAGTCGCTGAAAAGAGCGCTGAAGATTGTAGATTTGGCTGCGGAGGCGGGAGCAGATGCGTTGAAATTGCAGACGTATACGCCAGATACGATGACGCTTGATATTCATACAGGCGAGTTTTTAATTGAAAGCGACACAAATTTGTGGAAAGGGAATTCTCTTTACAACTTGTATAAAGAAGCCTACACGCCCTGGGAATGGCATAAAGCCATTTTTGAACGTTGCCAGGAGCATGGGATGATCGCATTCAGCTCGCCATTTGATGAGACAGCAGTTGACTTTTTAGAAATGCTCAATGTACCGGCTTATAAAATTGCGTCGTTTGAAAATATCGATATTCCGTTAATTAAAAAGGTGGCAGCTACGGGAAAGCCGGTTATTATTTCAACCGGTATGGCGACAATTGCCGAGATTGATGAAGCAGTCCGGGCTGTACGCTCACAAGGAAACAATCAGATCGTGCTATTAAAGTGTACGAGCACATACCCAGCAGCCCCGGAACGTTCGAACATCACAACGATTCCTCATTTACGAGAAGTATTCAATACCGAAGTTGGGCTCTCAGATCATACGATGGGGATAGGGACAGCAGTCGCAGCAGTGGCACTTGGTGCTACTGTTATCGAGAAGCATTTTACGATTTCTCGGGCTGAAGGCGGTGTGGATGCTACTTTTTCATTAGAGCCGCACGAGTTAAGGTTGCTGGTGGAAGAAACAGACCGGGCATGGCGCAGTCTTGGTCGTATTCAATATGGTCCATCTGACACAGAAAAGCCTTCTCTTGAGCACAGACGTTCACTTTATATTGGAGAGGATGTAAAAGCAGGCGATATTTTGACAAAAGAAAATATTCGGATTATCAGACCTGGTCACGGACTTGAGCCGAAATATTTTGAACTTGTACTTGGAAAAACGGTGAAGAAAGACGCGGCAAAAGGAACACCGCTAGATTGGGAGCTGCTGCTGTGATGAAAAAAAGAGATGATTTTTTGTCTTATGGCAGACAATCGATCGATGAAGAAGATGTTGAAGCGGTAGTGGAAACACTCCGCTCTTCTTTTTTAACTCAAGGACCAAAAATAGAGGAATTTGAGCGTTCGGTTGCGGATTATGTAGGAGCTCGATATGCGGTAGCTTTTTCAAACGGGACTGCTGCACTTCACGGAGCCTGTCAAGCAGCTGGAATCACGCTGGGGGACGAAGTGATTACAACGCCTATCACCTTTGTGGCGACCGCCAATGCAGTTTTATATTGTGGAGGAAAACCTGTATTTGCAGATATAGACGAGCATACATATAACATCGATCCAGAAAAAATCCCCGAAAAAATCACACCGAAAACAAAAGCAATTATGCCGGTCGACTTTACGGGCCAGCCTGTGGATCTTGATGCAATTATGAATATTGCTGCTGAACATGGTTTAGTGGTCATTGAAGATGGTGCTCATTCGCTTGGAGCAGACTATAAAGGACGAAAAGTTGGGGCTATTGCAGATATGACGATATTCAGCTTTCATCCTGTCAAGCCGGTGACGACAGGAGAAGGCGGCATTATTACAACGAATTCTGAAGAGTATTATAAAAAGCTGCTGTCGTTTCGTTCCCATGGAATTTTCAAAACCCCACATGCTGAAGAACAGGGCATGTGGTATTACGAAATGACAGAGCTTGGCTACAATTATCGGATGACTGATATTCAGGCTGCTCTAGGTGTTTCGCAAATGAAGAAGCTGGATCAATTTGTAAAGCGCCGTCGTGACATCGCGGCATTGTATTATGAGCTGCTAGCGGATATCCCAGGCGTTATTTTGCCAAAACAGCTAGAAAATACGGCATCTGGCTGGCATTTATACATGATACAGTTGGATCGAAATATAGTGAAAAAGCCACGTAAGCAAATTTTCAACGCAATGCGCGAGATGAATATTGGAGTTCATGTTCATTATATTCCTGTTTACTGGCATCCTTATTATCAGAAGTTGGGCTACGAAAAAGAAATTTGTCCGAAAGCGGAAAAGTGGTACGAACAAGCATTAACGCTGCCTATATTCCCAGGTATGGAGATGGGTGATGTGAAGCAAGTAGTGAATACTTTAAAGCATGCATTATTATAGAAGGAAATAGATCCTACGTCTCAAGAAAACACGAGAATTCAGATGATTGTTAAAGAAGAATGAACTTGAAAAAATTTATGAGACTAGTGATAATGCTCGTATTGGAAAGTGAGGTTTTAACACAACTTAGACGGCATCAAAATTCTTTCACTAGCCGAATGAAGAAACAAGTCTGTACGCCATCGTGCAGGCCTGTTTTATTTCCACGTGGATTGGAATCGAGCGGTCGCCACAAGGGAAGAAAGCGGTACCAGCTCAAACAAATTCGTGACCGCACCGCTTTTGACTGGCAGCTGAACCGCACTTCCCACAATCATCACAAACGATCCAACAAAAAACCAGAGCCAGCCTTGCTTTCGCCAGATCAGAATAGATGCCCCAAGCAAAACAACCGAAACGATTAGCACCATAACAGGTGGACCGCTGGCGGATTCTACTTTGCCGTAGCTGAGCACGCCGTATGACTGCTCCGGCTGAATAACAAGCCCAAACACTTCTGTGAAAAGCTCCAGCCCAATAAGAGAAGTCGTCAAAAGAAAGGCAGTGATGCGGGCCCACGTTTTTTGTGCCCATTGAACCCCCGCTTGCTGCAGCGTTTTCCAGGCAAATAGGACAAGGAGCGGCGTGAGGAAGGCATGAATCCAAAAGCGTGCGTAGTTGAGTGATTCCAGGATGGGGCCTTCCCCGATGAAGCGACCGGCTGCAAGAATGCCGTTATCATAGACAAGTCCAGCGATCACCGGCAGCAAAAAAAGAACAGAGCCCGTGCGCTTATTTTTAAAAAGACGAACCGCAAAAAATAAATAGAACAAGGTAAGCAAAAGCGAATAAGGTGAAGAAAATCGTGTCCATTGGATCTCCTTTGAGTACAGCCAACGAAATGTACCACCCTTGCCATGTTTTTTACCAGCGTATGCCAAGGAATGTACCACACAATGCCAGTGTATTTACCACTTGATAAAGAAGCCCTGCAGATCAACAGATAGATCTGCAGGGCTTCTTGTCTCAGCTAGTTAGGTCGGTTTTGTATCGAAGTAATCGGTAATCATTTTTCTGGATCCTTCGTCAATATCCTGATCAGTCCAGCTATAAGGAGAGGGTTCCTTTCCATAGACATCCAAAAGCTTTACCTTCAGTTCTTTAGGGAATGGGTGCCAGGATTTGTAGCCGGTCCAGTAATAGTAATCTTCGATTTCCTGCAGGCGCTTTCTTGTCAGAATGGCCATTTTATCTTGCTTCTCCGCCTAATCCATGACGCTCGCGCATGGAAATATCTCCGTCTATTAAAATTTGATAGGAATCATGGATAATGCGGTCTAAGATCGCTTCCGCAATCGTTTCATTTCCTAATTTCACATGCCATCCACTAGGATCAATCTGTGAGCAGAAAATAGTGGACGCAATTTTATGGCGGGCTTCTGTGATTTCCAACAGAATGGCTGCTTCATCTGTTGATAAATCAGTGAGCAGCCACTCGTCCAGTATGAGCAGCTCCACTTTCGTGTATTTCTTGATGGATTTCCGATAGCTTCCGTCTGCAGCCAATTTCGCAAGCATCAGTTCATCAATCAGTTCAGGCAGGCGAATGTATTTGACCTGATAAAACTGGCGGCAGGCAGATACACCGAAGGCTGTAGCCAAGAATGATTTTCCTGAACCAGTGGGTCCTTTTAAAATGATATTGTGGCTGTCCTGGATATAGGTGCCGCTAGCCAATTTTAAAATCAAGCCTTTATCCAGCCTGCGGTCTTCATGGTATTCCATGTCTTCAATACATGCATTGGAATTCAAAAAAGCAGCTTGTTTGATCAAGCGCTGAAGCTTATTGCTCTTACGGCGGGAATGTTCTAAATCGACGAGTAAATTGAAACGGTCTTCGAAACTCATCTTCTGAAATTCCTTGTTTAATGCTTGCTCCTTATAGGCTTCCGCCATACCACTCAATTTCATTTCGTGCAGTTTCGTCAATGTATGTTCATTCCTCATTTATCCGTTCCCCCATAATAAGAAGCTCCGCGTGTGAAGCCGTACTCGTTTGTGCTGCTGTCTGTTTTGCGTTTCAGTTCCTGCTGGGCATCATTCTTTTTGTTGTTCTTCAACATCGTTTGAATGCTTTTGACCGTCGGTCTTTTCGTCATGGAAACAATCATTTTACACGCACGTTCAATTTCATATTTTGTGTATTGGCGCTCGGCTTTTTTCAATGAAAAGATGGACTGAAGCGCCTGTTTTTCTGTCTGTGAAGTGCCAAGAAGATATTGAACGACGTTCAACGTGAATGAACCAATCCCTTCAGCCCATTCAATCGCAGCTTCTGGCGTTTGGTCTACAAATAGTTTATGATTGTCTGGCATATGGTCACGGATAGTGGAGAACTGTCCAAACTTCCCATATAATCGTTTGTGAGAAGCGATTCTCATATGGTTAAAAAAGAGTTCGACGAGGTTCTCTGACAGTTTCACCTCGACTTGTCGATTGATGTATTCGTAGGGAACAGAATAAAACATGCTTTCGACAGAAAGGTGATAGTCAGGCCGTACTTTTGCCGTTTTCCATTCAGACATTTTGTAAGGTGCGCCTGGAAGAGGAGAAAGCGCAAATTTCTCCTCTTCTTCAAATGCTGAGAAACGGCACCCTTTTTTTCGGGTGAAAGGGCGGTTATTGAATTCATCTAACTTCTGCCACACTTCCTTATTCAATTCATCGATACTGAAGCAATGTGTATTTCTCAATGCCGCGATAATCCATGTAGAAATCACACCAACGGAACCTTCCACACTTGCCTTGTCTTTTGGAGTGCGAACCCTCGCAGGCATCACCACCGTGTTGTAGTAGTCTGCCATTTCTCTGTACGTTGGATTTAAGATTAATTCTCGTGTAGTATGCTTAGTCACGCTCGTTTTCAGATTGTCCGGCACAACAATCTGGGTAGAGCCGCCAAAATACTCATAAGCGTGATTGTGGGCTGTAATCCACGAATGAGAATCCATTGATAAAGACGCTTCTGCATACGAGAATTGACTGCACGGCAGTGTTGCAACGAAGACATATGCCTTTACTTTCTCGCCAGTATCTCTATCAATGATGAAGGCAGTGGTACCCGCCCAGTCCACTTCCAAGATTTCGCCTGGTTTTCTGCGGATACGCAAAGTGGCTTTATATTTGTCTGCATACGTGCTGTAATGGCGCAAAAAACTGCGATAAGAGTACGGGATTTTTTGCTTTGCCCGACATTCCGCCTCATATTCATGATGAAGGAGAGAAAGCGTCACATTGGGCTTTGCCAGCTCCTCATGAATGTAATCAAAATTCAATGGCTGACGACCAGAGGCCTCCAGCGTTCTCTCCGGAAAGAGAAAGTCCTCAATCCATTGATCTGTCATTTCTTCTCCCAACGGACAGACCAGCCCTTTCCTTTCTGCCAGGCCGATGACCTCCGTTACTTTTTGACGAGAGTGGCCTGTGCTGGCGGCAATGCCTCTCAGACTGATCCCCTCATCCTGTAATTCCAAAATCTTTCGATAGCGAATCATACAAAAAAACCTCCTGCATAATATTGGCATACCTGAAGGTATGCTCAATCATTATACAGAAGGCAAATTGGTAAAAAACCTGTCATTCACTGGTACAATCTTTGTCATTTTGCGGTAAAAATAATGTCAATGGTGGTACATTTCATTGGCCGTAATCATCCTTTCTTTCTCCTTCATGTCTTTCCCTTTTCATGGATCGTTAAGCCGAGAAATGGGGAGTTTTCCAATTACGAAGTATTTGTGAAATATTGAGCAAAGTGTAGATCATTTCAGAAGGATGGCGTATGATAAGAGTATAAATTAAATGTGAATTATTTCACAAAACAGAAACGGCAATGGCTTTGACGTGAAGTGGTTCACGAAAATCAAAGGAGTGGTTGGAATGAACAGCAAATGGATGGCGGCGTTGTGGACAGTGCTTCGGGTGTGGCTCGGGGTGCAATGGATTCAGGCAGGCTGGCATAAGGTCGTGGACGGATTTGATGCATCGGGCTTTTTATACGGAGCGATTGAGAAATCAACGGGTGATATGCCGGCGGTCAGCAGCTGGTACGCGGGCTTTTTGGAAAACGCGGCACTCCCGAACGTGCAGGTGATTAACGTATTGATTCCGTGGGGCGAACTGCTCGTCGGCATTGCCTTGATCGCGGGCGTGTTGACAGTTCCTGCTTTAATCGCCGGCGCATTCATGAACTTGAACTTCCTTTGGGCGGGTACGATCAGTACAAATCCGACACTGCTTCTCGCCGCGGTTGTTCTGCTGTTTGCGGCAAAAGGCGCGATGTATTACGGCGGCGACCGGTACCTTGTGCCGGTACTGGCGAAAAAATGGGCAGAGTGGAAGCAGCAGCATCCACGAAAGCCGATGCCGAAAAGTGCTTAATCGAGTAGGAAAGTGAGGAATAAAGAAAAAAGCCCGGGCCATGTGCTCGGGCTTTGCTTATGAGGAAGAGGAAGGTTAGTTGATGCGTTTTAATGCGGCTTCGTGCTCGATGGAACGTGCGGATAAGATGCTAATGATTTCTTTTTGGTCTAGCATGCTTTTTTTCATTTCGGCTTGTACGTTTTCGATGCGCTCAAGCCTGTAGTTGGCGGTGTCCAAATCTGATTTTAAAATCGATAACTCTGTTTTTACGAATTTCATATCACTCTTCAATTCAGTTACATCTGTTTTTAGCATGGTTACATCTGATTTCAATTCAGTTACATCTGTTTTTAGCATGGTTACATCTGATTTCAATTCAGTTACATCTGTTTTTAGCATGGTTACATCTGATTTCAACTCAGCTACATCTGTTTTTAGTGTGGCTACATCCGATTTTAATTCAGCTATATCTGTTTTCAACGTGGCTACATCTGATCTTAATTCAACTATATCGTGTCTAATGCCTGTTACTTCGGTTAAAATTTTCTCCAGCAATGCTTCGCTCATGTTTTCACCTCCGCTCTTTTTGTATTATACCATCCTTATTTCAGAATTGATTGTGAGATTTTCTTGCATGAAAAAATAAATCATTGAAAAGAAAGGATACACTTATGAAAAAGCAAAAGATGGGGGCAGGGAGCTATGTATGATGTCATCATTCGAAATGGAACGATCGTAACAGCTAGTGGAGAGCGAAAAGCGGATGTGGCTGTCCGGAAAGGTGTAGTGGAGGAGGTAGCCTCATCGATTTCCGGCGCATTGGAAAAAGAAATCGATGCGTCCGGTCTGCACATTTTCCCGGGTGCTGTCGATATCCACGTTCATTTCAGCGATCCGGGCCGGTCGGAGTGGGAAGGATTCCGAACTGGTTCAAGAATGCTGGCAGCCGGCGGTATCACAACGTTTGCGGATATGCCGCTGAATGGCATTCCGTCAACCGTTGATGCAGCCGCGCTTCGGCAAAAAGCGAACGTTGGCGAGGAAAAGTCGGTCGTCGATTTTGCGCTCTGGGGCGGGCTCGTTCCCGGTAATCTGAATGAGCTGAAGGGGCTGGCAGATGCCGGCGCGATGGCGTTTAAAGCCTTTATGTCGCCAACGGGTAATGATGATTTTGAAGCGGTGGGGGATGTGGATCTGCTGGAAGGCATGAAGCGGATTGCGGAGCTTGGCAAGGTGCTGGCGCTTCACGCGGAAAGCGGTCCGGTGACGTCGTTTTTAACGGAGCAAAAGCGCAGAGAGGGGCTTGTCGGTGCCGATGATTATTTGGCCACGCGTCCGATTTCAGCGGAGGTAGAGGCGGTGGAGCGGGCGCTGTATTATGCGTCCTTAACCGGCTGCCCGCTTCATTTTGTTCATATTAGCAGTGCAGAAGCGGTGGCAGTCATCCAGAGCGCGCGGGCATCCGGCATGAATGTGACCCTTGAAACGTGTCCGCACTATTTACTCCTCACGCATGATACGCTAAAAGAAAAAGGAGCGGTTGCCAAATGTGCACCACCGCTTCGTAACAAGACGGATCAGCTAAAGCTTCGGGCAGAAATGAACGCAGACCGGATAGATTTTTTAACGTCGGATCATTCGCCCTGCACACCTGAGCTGAAGCAAATGGAGAATGGGAATGTGCTGGATGCATGGGGTGGCATCAGTGGGGGCGGTCTGACGCTGCTGGCGGCGATCCGGTATGCGAAGGAAGAGAACGTGCCGCTGGCGCAAGTCGCGAAATGGACAGCGGAAAAGCCGGCGGAGCGTTTCGGCCTTGGGCATAAAAAAGGACAGATTGCACCGGGAATGGATGCGGATTTTGCATTGGTGTCGATCGGGCAAAGCCATACGGTGACGCCGTCGAACTTTTGGGCAAAGCACCCCGTCAGTGTATATATGAACGAAACGTTCCCGGCTTCCGTCAAGGCTACCTACGTTCGCGGACGGGAAGTGTTTGCGGCGGATACAGGGCCGTCTGATGAAAAAGCCGGACGTATGATATGCTTGTAAGAAAAAGGATTTGATCACATGATGTATGTTGTTCGCCACGGCGAATCAGAATGGAATGCGCTTGGACGGCTGCAAGGGCAGATGGACATTGGACTCAGTAAAGAAGGCCGGGAGCAGGCGGCGCTTTTGGGGGATTATTTTGACCGCGACGGCATTGTGTTTGACTACGTGTTTTCGAGTGACCTGGACCGGGCGTTTCAAACCGCCAAGCTTGCCTGCGCCAAAATGAATGTTGAATCCATTACAGCGAGCCGGCTGCTTCGGGAACGGTTTTACGGCGAGCTGCAGGGACAGCTGCTGACGGATATTGTGAAAACGGTGCCGGATTACGCGAATAATCTTGGGGAGCCGATGACGCACGGGATGGAATCGATTGAAGACATGCAGGAGCGGATGGTGAAGGTGCTGACCTCAATTGCCGAAGAAACGAATGGGGCTCCAGTGCTGATCGTGACGCACGGTGGTGCAGTAAACGCGCTTATTCATAAGCTGTCCAATGGCGAAAGCGGCACCGGAATTGGGAAAATTGATAACACGTCTATTACGAAACTGTCGTGGAACGGAGAAAAGCTGTGGGTTGTCTCAGTAAATGAAACACCGCATTTGATAAGCGTTAACGATACATTTGAAGGCTAAAATCGTCCCGCTGCTTTGAGGCAGCGGGATTTTTTTGCGTCAATTCAAAGCTGATTTCCAAATGAATAGCTGAAAGGGACTTTTATTTCTGTCCTGATAATCTACTTCGATAAGGATAAATGTGGTATTATTTTAGTGATAAAGACAGGGAGTATATACATATGGGAATTGGTCGGATAACGGGGAAAGGCGCAGGCTGGGCAGGTGGTTGAGCAGGAAACACATCACGAAACAGGCCATACTGGCGGCCGCGAGCTTTGGGGCGGCGGGGAAACGTATCGATAAACCAAAAAGCGACCGGAGACAAGTTCCTCCGGTCGCTTTTCACTCTGCGGTGAGATCCATCCCGATTTGACTGATAAAATAAAAGAAGTGGCTGATAAACATGCCGATCTGACCGGAAAAGGCTTTTTATCGTTCAGATAATGACGGTTACCGGTCACTTCTGCTACTATCTGCACTAGAATTCTTCTAGAGTCGCTGCTCCTCTAGAACCACTATCGGCAGCCCGGAGGCCCTGAATCTTCTTTTCTAAAAATGATAGTAACCTTTATTTTGCTTAAGAAAAGGAAAATGTCTTAAAAACACCTGTATTCCTTTGACACGTTTGTTTTCAACACTAGAAAAAACGACCGGGGGAAATGTTAATTCCCGGTCGTTTTTCATTAGGCTCTAGCCCATTCGGCAATCGTCTGAATATCCGACGGCTTCGTGCGGCAGCACCCGCCGATGAGCTGGGCGCCGCATTCAAACCAGTGGCGGGTATGCTCGCTGTAGGCGGCCAGGTCCGGTGCACCGGACCATGTTTTCGTTTCGGCATCGTACACTTCACCGAGATTCGGATACACGACAATAGGCTTGTCGGTTTCGCGCTTGAGTTCTTGAATCAATTCAGGAATGTATTCTGGCGCTGTGCAGTTGACGCCAATCGCAGCAATTTGCTCAAAGGCGTTCAATGTTTTCGCGCAGTCGGCGATTCGTTCGCCGCTGCTAATGTGCTGGCCGTCTTTTGCGCTGAAGCTGATCCACGCGTATGCGTGCGGGAATTCTTCCTTTAAAAGACGAGCGAGTGCCTGCGCTTCGACGGCATTTGGAATGGTTTCACACGCCAAAAGGTCAGCGCCTGCTTCAATGAGTGCTTTCACACGCGGCCGGTGAAAGTCGATCAATTCTGCTTCTGTTAGTGTGTAGTCGCCCCGGTATTCGGAGCCGTCTGCGAGAAATGCGCCGTACGGACCGACGGAAGCGGCGACGAGCGGCTTAGGCCGGTTTGTTTTGTCTTCAACGGCCTGCCAGAATTCATCCCGCGCTTCAGCGGCAATTTGGACAGACGCTTGAATAATGTCAATGGTCTGCTCTGCACTCAATCCATGCTTCGCAAAACCGTCAATCGTCGCCTGGTAGCTGGCTGTAATCGCACAGTCTGCGCCTGCTTGAAAGTAATCGGTGTGCACCTGCTTGATTGCCTCGGGTGTTTCCATTAAAATACGGGCCGACCAAAGGCTGTCGTTCAGCTGGCAGCCATGGCGTTCAAGCTCGGTTGCCATGGCTCCGTCCAGTACGATGACGGGAAAAGTGGATAAAATCGTTTGAATCGGATTTGGCATCAGTTGCCCTCCAGCTCAGCCGCTGCCGCTTGAAGAACCGCTGTATCCGGCTCCGGGCCGATCCATTTTTCATAAATCTCCGCATATGTGCCGTTTTCAATGATCGTTTTCAAAGCAGCATCCAGTTCTTCTGCCACTTCACTGTCTTTCGGGAACATCAGGCCGTAAAATTCGGAATCAAATGTGTCTGAATCAACGAGCGTATTGTAGGTTTGATCCGGGTTGTTTTTCAAATATTCATTGATGACCGTGTTATCTGCCACGACCGCTTCGACGGCTCCATTTTGAAGAGACATAATGGAAACGGCGTCACTTTCATATTTTTTCAGATCCGCACTGTTTTGCCCCATGACTTTTTCAGCGGCAATCTGGCCGGTCGATGCGTTCAGTACACCAACGGTCATGCCTTTTAAATCAGCCGCGCTGTCAACGGTTGTGTCTTCTCTCGTCATGATCATATGCGTCGACTGGTAATAAGGAGACGAGAAATCAAATGTCTGCTTCCGGTCATCGCTGATCGTAATCGCACAAACAGCGAGGTCCAGCTGCGCCTGGCGTGTGCTTTCAAAAAGACCGTCCCAGCCCATATTTTTCATTTCATAATCGTAGCCTGCTTCTTCCATGACAGCGTCCACCACGTCAATATCAAACCCGACGATCTCGCCTTTATCTAAATAGGTGAACGGAGCGTACGCTGCATCGGTTCCAACGATGAGTGTTTTCTTTTCGGTGCCGCCGCTTCCGCTTTCTTCTTCCTGGCCGCAGGCAGAGGTTAACGCTAAAAGAGCGGTTAAGCCGATCGCCGCTGCTCCTTTTGATGTCCATTTCTTCATCCGACATTCCTCCATTATCACTGTTGTGTAAATTTTCACATAAGTTTTATCATACAGAAAGAATGTTGATTTGACAAAACGTTTTTTTGACTGGAGAGGGTAAAAGAAGTGCGCTTGTTCTCTTGAAGTTTGTCGAATTACGTCGATATATACGGTACAGGGAATAACGGATTGGAGTGATGAAGATGAAAAAAACGAAAAGCATTGCATGGCGGCTGTCGGCTCTTATTATCGGGCTGTTTTTGCTGCTATTTGCGATTTACGCGGTGATCACGAATGTGATGCTGTACAACAAAAGCCTGGAAGATTCCGAGGGCTACGCGGTTCGAGCTGCCCAGCTGTCCGCTTCCAAAATAAGTGACCGGGTGGACGAAACAGCGGAAATGCTTCGGACGACAAAAACGGCGCTGGAATCTCTTCATGTGGCCGACCGGCTGACAGCGGAAGATACGCTGCGGCTTATTCAAGGGAATTTAACTGAAAATGAGCATTTATTCGGTGTAGCTGCTGTTTTGGAAAGCGGGGAAGCGGTCATTGGAGAAGCGACAGACCGGGCGCTGCTGGATGAAGATCAGCGTTTTGTGCCGTATGTGTACAAAAACGAAAGCGGCCTGGCAACAGAGACGTTGACCGGGTATGAAGAAGAAGGCGGCGACTGGTACCAGATTCCGAAAACGGAGCTGCGGCCGATTTTAACCGAGCCGTATGAATATGAATCAGGCGGGCAGACCGTGCTCATGTCGACGCTGGCTGTGCCGCTTTTGGACGACAGCGGTGCGTTTATCGGCGTATTGACGGCTGACTTTTCCATCGACTTCATGGCGGAGCTTGCCGCAGAAAGCGCGCCGGCAGATGGCTTTGACCGCATCATCACCGAGGAAGGGATTATCGTAGCCGATAGCATCGATCCTAAGCAGATCGGCAACAATATCGCGGACTCGCGTGACTGGGGTTCGATTAAGCCGGAAATCGACAAGGGACAGGAATGGACACTGTATGCGGACTCCCAGCTGCTTGGCGAAAGCTCCTTTAATGTGTTCGCGCCTGTGCTGGTGGAAGGCATCGACGAAACATGGTCCGTGCAAACCGTCATTCCGAAATCGAGTATTTTAGAAACGTTTAATCAGACACTGCTGTTTACGATTATTGCAGCGATTGTCATGATTTTGATTATGACACTTGCGACGGTTTTATTTATTCACCGTCAGCTGAAGCCGCTTGCCCTTTTACGGTCGTCAATCGAAACGGCGGCAACGGGTGATTTAACGGAAAAGATCGATGAAAAAAGACTTCGTCACGATGAAATTGGCGCGGTGGCTTTTGCGTTTAACAACATGCTCGACCGGGTGAGCGACACCGTTCGGACGGTTCGTTCCTCAACGGGTCATTTAAACGAGTCCTCGAATCACGTCCACCAGATTTTTGAAGAGGTAGTGGCATCGAGCAATGAGGTGTCTGTAGCGGTTGACGAAATTGCGCAGGGGGCTTCCAAGCAGTCAGAGGATACAGAAGATACGGGTAACCAGATGGCGCACTTGTCCGACCGGATCGATGCGTTGTCCGAGCTGTCTGAGCAAATGAACGAATTGTCCCAGCAGGCGGGTGAACGGGCCCAGGGTGGCATGGTGCAGGTGGAGCAGCTTCGTGAACGAAACACAGCGGCGAATGAAATGAACAGCCGGGTAAAGGATCAAATGCAGGGACTGGCTAAAAAGATTGGCGAAATCGAGGCGGTCATTGAGTCGATTCACGGCATCACGGCTCAAACGAATTTACTGGCGTTAAACGCATCAATTGAAGCTGCGCGGGCCGGTGAGCACGGCAAAGGCTTTGCGGTCGTCGCAGAAGAAGTGCGGAAGCTGGCCGAGCAGTCACGCCGCGAAACAGAGGTTATTCAAAAAACGGTGCGAGATATTTTGCAGGCATCGACTCAAACGTCCGTCGTGGTAGAGGAAAATCTCTCGCTTATGGAAGGGCAGAACGAGTCGGTTTCCGATACGCAGTCTGCCTTTGAAATGCAGGCGGAGATCGCCGGGCGCATTACCGAAACGGTGCAGGAGCTGACAGAGAAATTGGGCGAAATGGTCGGCCAAAAAGAGCAGGCGCTTCTGTCGATTCAAAGCGTGTCGGCCATTTCAGAAGAAACCGCCGCGTCGGCTGAGCAGGTCAGTGCATCCGCCGCCGAGCAGCAAAACGAGCTGCAGCGTGTCGCTGAAGCAACCGAAAACATGAACCGGATTGCCGGCGAGCTGCAGCAAGCCGTTGACCGCTTCCGTGTATAAACAGAAAAGACCTGTCCAGCTGGCTGCTGGCAGGTCTTTTTCACGTTTTTGGCGCAATCATCCTTACTATGGCACAATTATGCGAAATACGGCGCAATTCCTCCTGGTACGGCGCAAAAGAGGTGTAATTGCGCGTTAATCCGGGGAAATGCGCCGTAAATCCGGGAAATGCGCCAAAACAGAGGGAGGAAGCTTAAAAGTGTTCCGACCGAATCTTGGCTAAAAGAGCATCGCAGCCATCTTTGACGAGGTCGTACGTTTCCTGGAAATCACCGGTGTAATACGGGTCCGGCACGTCTTTTTGATGGTCCGTTAAATCGAGAAAACGGATGATTTTCGGGTGGTCCGGCTGGCCGAGCATCTCGCGGATGTTCGAGATGTTGCTTTCATCCATGCCAATGATATAGTCGAACTTTTCGAAATCCGCAGCATCGAGCTGGCGTCCGGCCATGCCTTCTGACGAGATGCTGTATTCCTTCAGCTTCGCCAGTGTACCTTTGTGCGGCGGCGAGCCGATATGCCATGAGCTTGTGGCGGCCGAGTCAACGGTCACCTGGCCGTCCAAATTTTCTTTCTGGATCAGATCGCGGAACATCGCCTCTGCCATCGGCGAGCGGCAAATGTTGCCGAGGCAGACAAATAACACATGAATCATGTAATCTCCTCCTTCGACCCTAGTATAGCATTATGGCCGCTCCCGTTTCATAAGCTGCAGGTCGATGTACAGCTGGCAGCGCGTATGGAAGTCGTCAAAGTTGATCGACGTCAGCTCACCCATCTGCTTCAGCCGGTATTTCAATGTATTTGTATGAATAAATAACGCTTCCGCTGTCGGCTTGATCCGGCAGTTGTTTTGCAAAAAAAGATCAAGCGTCCGGACCAGCTCGGAATGGCCGTCTGCGTCTTTCTGGTGCAGCTTCAATAAATCTTCATTCACATAATGGGTCTCCAGGTGATAATGAGCAATCGTCTCCATATAGCGCAGCAGGCCGAGGCGGCTGTATTCGATCGGCATTTTGTCATGCCCATTCAAAAATTGCGCGGTCCGGCATACCTCCATCGCTTCTAAATAGCTTTTGCGAAGCATCGGCATCGAGGAGTAGCTGCTGCCAATACCTGCGGACAAACGAAGATCCTGAAACTGGCTTTTAACGGTGCGCACCAGCACTCGTGCACTGGCCGGCAGCTCATCTTCAACTCCGCCGAGTATCACGGTAATCTGCAGTGGGTCCGTTAAAATAATGGCGGGCTGATCCAGTGTATTGGCGAAAAGCCCAACGGTTTCGTGGAGGGGATCGAACCATTCTTCTTCGGCTGCATCGAGCATAAAGACGGCTACGATAAACGAAGAAGGCAGCGCAATGTTCAACTGCGCTGCTTCCCATTTCACTTCACTGTCGGTCCGGTACGAATGGTGAATCAGCTTTTTGAAAAAATCCTGTTTCTTTTCGCCGCTTCTGTGCGCCAGCTGATTTTTCGTGTGCAGCACCTTGCCGATGTGAACGGAAAGCTCGTTTAAAAAGCTGAGCTCTCGTTCGGTTAAAGGAGGATCGGTTTCCTGTATCCAAATATAGCCGAAAACAGTGCCGCCATATTTTGCGCTGACGACCACGCGCTTGTTTAAGCCAATGTCTTTCATTTCTTTTACGCGAAAGGGTTTCTCTACCGATTTCAGCTGGTCCATTATGCCTTCATCCATGAATTTTTTCAAAATAGAGGTCGTCCAGCTTTTTGAAAAAATCGTCTGCTGGTTGGCTTCATCAAATTGTTCGATGTAATACGAGCTGTAAGCGAGCAAAGAAAATTGCTCATTTTCAACCACAACCGGTTTTTTCAGCACACGGCTGATTGCATCCGTTATTTCGTTTATTTCATTCAATGAAAGAATTTTTTCAAGTGGCCGGCTTCCATCCATAAAGAAAATCCCCCTTATTTCGTTTCGTTTAAGACACGCTCAAACTCTTCGAACCGCCGCATTGTTTCGGCTGCGGGCGTTGTGAGAGAGCTGACGATGATCACCGCTGCCAGGCTCGCCGCAAAGCCCGGAATCATTTCGTACACCGTGTTGGAAAGCGGTGTGTTTGCCCAGATCATGACGGTGAGGGCACCGGCAACCATCCCGGCCAGGGCGCCCCATCGTGTCATTCGCTTCCAGTATAAACTAAGAAGAACGACGGGACCAAATGCGGAGCCAAAGCCGGCCCAGGCGTAGCCGACTAAATTTAAAATCGTGTCGTTTTGTTCCCATGACAGAAGAAGCGCGATAATCGAGACGAGCAGCACAGCGAGCCGTCCGAGAAAAACAAGCTCGCGGTCGGTCGCATTCCGCCGGAAAAAGGTTTTGTATAAATCCTCCGTCAGCGAGCTGGATGTGACAAGCAGTTGAGAGGAAATGGTGCTCATGACGGCCGCTAAAATGGCGGAAATCAAAAAGCCGGTAATGATCGGATGAAACAGGATGGTGCCAAGCTCAATGAAAATGGTTTCCGGATCTGCCAGCTCGAGATTATTGTCCGTGAAATAAGCCAGGCCGACAAAGCCGGTCACCATCGCCCCAATACTTGAGAAGATCATCCAGCTCATGCCGATACGGCGGGCTTTTTTGATTTCTTTAATCGAGCTGATCGCCATAAAGCGGACGATAATGTGCGGCTGGCCAAAGTAGCCGAGCCCCCAGGCAAACAGAGACACAATGCCGAGCAAGCTCGTGCCGGTGAAAATATTCAAGTAGCTGTCATTAATCGAGCGAACGGTTTCAATGGAAGGCCCGATGCCACCAACGTTCATTAAGGCGACAATCGGCACGAGAATAAGCGCAACGACCATAATGATGCCCTGTACAAAGTCTGTCCAGCTGACAGCTAAAAAGCCGCCGAATAGCGTATAGGCGACGACAACTCCGGTAACAATCCAAAGACCGGTATGATACTCAAGGCCAAATGTACTTTCGAAGAGAACTCCGCCGGATACCATGCCGGATGAAACATAAAACGTAAAAAAGATAATAATAACAAGTCCGGACACGAGACGGAGCACCTTGGAGCGGTCATAAAACCGGTTTTCCAAAAAGCCCGGGATCGTAATAGAATCCTCCGCAATTTCCGTATACGTGCGAAGGCGTGGTGCCACGTATAGCCAGTTGGCCCATGCACCGAGTGTCAGCCCGATCACAATCCATGCCGAGCTGATGCCGCTTGCGAACATGGCGCCGGGCAAACCGAGCAGCAGCCAGCCGCTCATATCAGAGGCGCCTGCAGAAAGTGCCGTAACAGCTGGACCGAGTGTTCGGCCGCCGAGCATATAGTCGGATAAATTAGACGTGCGTTTAAACGCGAAGTAGCCGATAAGCAGCATCAGGACCATATAAGCGGCAACAGAGATGGCTAATGACATAAAAATTCCTCTTTTCAATTGGTTTCAGAAGAAGGAAGCAAGGAGCAGGCGTACATGAAGCGGCATCATGTCCTGAACAAAAGCTGCCTCTTACAGTGGTCGGTCAGTGTAAGAGGCAGCTTTGTGTTACAGCATTTCTGAAGTTGTTTTTGCCTGCATGTGAAGCTGCAGGTAATCCGGTCCGCCCGCTTTGGAGTCGGTGCCGGACATATTAAAACCGCCAAATGGCTGGTAGCCGACAATCGCGCCGGTGCAGCCGCGGTTAAAGTATAAATTGCCGACATGGAATTCCTCGCGCGCTTTTTCCATATGGAAGCGGTTCGTTGTAATAACAGCTCCTGTCAAGCCGTAATCCGTGTTGTTGGCAATCTGAATCGCTTCATCAAAATCCTTTGCTCTGGCAAATGCGACGACAGGGCCGAAAATTTCTTCCTGCATGATGCGCGCATCCGGAGCAGCATCTGCGACAATCGTCGGCTGGATAAAGTAGCCGGTTTGATCGTCTCCGGTTCCGCCTGCGGCAATACGCCCTTCTTCTTCCCCTATTTTAACATAGCTCATTATTTTGTCATATGCCGATTGATCGATTACCGGGCCGACAAAATGATTGTCTACCGGATCGCCAACCGTCAGCTCCTTCGTCAGCGCAATTGCCTTTTCAAGCACTTCGTCGTACACGTCCTCGACGATCACTGCGCGGGAGCAGGCAGAGCACTTTTGACCGGCAAAGCCAAAGGCCGACTGCACGATTGACTGGGCAGCCAGATCAAGATCTGCTTCCTTGTCCACAACAATGGTGTCTTTGCCGCCCATTTCGGCAATGAGGCGCTTCATCCATTTCTGGCCGTTTTGCACTTTTGAGGACCGTTCGAAAATGCGCAGACCGACGTCACGCGAGCCGGTAAACGTAATAAAGCGGGTTTGCGGATGATCCACTAAATAGTCGCCAACCTCGGCACCGCTGCCGGGGATAAAGTTCACGACGCCCGGCGGCAGCCCGGCTTCCTCTAACACTTCGATAAAACGGGCGGCGACGATCGGCGTAGTGGAGGCAGGCTTTAACAACACTGTATTGCCGGTCACGATGGACGCAACGGTTGTGCCGGCCATAATCGCAAACGGGAAGTTCCACGGCGAGATGACAATGCCGACGCCGAGGGGAATGTAGCTGTACCGGTTGAATTCACCCGGACGGCTCAGCACCGGGGCGCCGTTTTTCAGCTCGAGCATTTGCCGCGCGTAATATTCCATAAAATCGATTGCTTCCGCTGTATCAATATCCGCTTCCCGCCACGGCTTGCCCGCTTCTTTCGTCAGCAGGGCGGAAAATTCGTGCCGGCGCCGGCGCACGATGGCGGCGGCTTTAAACAGCACATCTGCCCGGATCTCCGGTGATACCTTTTTCCACGTTTGGAACGCATGGGCGGCTGCCTGCATCGCTTTTTCGGCCAGCGCTTGATCCGCTTTGGAAACAGAGCCGATGACTTCACTCCTATTTGCCGGATTGAAGGAAACTATTTTATCCTCGGTAATAATGTGTTTCCCGCCAATAACGAGAGGGTAATGCTTGCCGAGACTGTCCGTTACATTTTTAATCGCTTCTTTGTAGGCTGACGCATTCGCTTCTTTTGAAAAATCGGTAAACGGTTCATGTTTGTATGGAATCATCATAATGCCTCCTCGTTATTTTTGGACAATGCCTTTAAGCGCAAATGAAATGTTCGCCGGACGCTCTGCCAGCCGTCTCATAAAATAGCCGTACCAGTCCATGCCGTATGGGACATACACGCGGACGCGGTAGCCCTGCGCGATCAGCTCCTGCTGCAGCTGGGTTCTCATGCCGTACAGCATTTGAAATTCAAACTCGTTCATCGGAATTCGGTGCTTGCGCTGAAATGCCTTTGTGAATTCAACGATGTTGGCATCATGTGTCGCAATGCCTGTGTAGTGGCCGGCTAGTAGGCTTTGTTCAATCAGCTTCATGTAATTTGTATCGACATCTGCTTTGTTCGGAAACGCGTGCTCCGGACCTTCCTTGTAGGCGCCTTTGACGAGCCGTAAAAACGGCTTCAGGGGCATTAAATCCGCCAGATCCGCTTCGGTCCGGTATAAATACGCCTGCAGCACTGTGCTCACATGCTCATACTGCTGCTTGAATTCCTTGAACAGCTCAAGTGTTGCGCCGCAGCGCGACGCATCCTCCATATCAATCGTGACCATAATGCCTAAATTGTCTGCTGTTTGAAGAATGCGCGTCATGTTCTGCCGGACGAGATCCCGGTCAATATCAAGACCGAGCGACGTCAATTTCAAGGAAACATGTGAATCAAGCTTTTCTCGGTGAATCCGCTGAATCGTACCGATGCATTCCTCTGTTCGTTCAGCTGCGACCTCTTTTGAATCAACGAATTCGCCAAGATGATCCACAGTAACGGATAAGCCATGTGCGTTTAATGCCCTGATACACGCAATCGAGCTTTCAAAATCGATCCCGCCGATGATTTTTCCTGCCGCTAAATGACTGCCTCTGCCCTTCGCCAGCTGATTGAGCCTTTTGTTTTTCGACAAATATAAGAAAAAATCCCTCGTCACCGCTTCCATACAAAGCGCCTCCTTGATGGATTGATTATACGTTCACTGTACGCCCGTTTCCGTTTATATACAATGTTCCCCGAAACTAAAAATGTAAGCGTTTTATTGTCTTTAAGTGACAATGATTTTTTGTTTATTCTTTCTTTTTTAGGGGTAAGCCGATCAAGGTGAATCCACGAAGATTCAGAATCTACAGGCAAACGATTTATGTTAAAATAAAAGAAAAAAGCGAAGAGGTGTTTGCATGCTGGATCAGGCGCGCGGCTTTTTGCAGTCGCACTTCGGTTATGATTCATTCCGGACCGGCCAGGAACAGGCGATTTCACAAGTGCTCAGCGGCGAAAATACAATATGTGTCATGCCGACAGGAGGCGGAAAATCGATCTGCTATCAAATTCCAGCGCTTGTGCTTGAAGGAACGACGATTGTCGTGTCACCGCTTATTTCCTTGATGAAGGATCAGGTGGACGGTTTGCTGGCGGCAGGTATTCCCGCTGCTTACATAAACAGCTCGCTCAGCAGTGCCGAACTGTCCGAAACGATGCAGGCGGCGCGAAGAGGTGAATACAAGCTATTGTATATTGCACCGGAACGGCTTGAATCGTATTCATTCGTTGAACGGCTGAAGCAGCTGACGGTTCCGCTCATTGCGGTCGACGAGGCGCACTGTATTTCCCAGTGGGGGCACGATTTCCGGCCAAGCTACCGTCACATTCAGCGTATGACTGAGCTTTTTGCAGGGGATCCGACCGTGCTGGCACTGACGGCAACCGCGACACCAAACGTGCGGGAAGACATTTGCCGCCTGCTTTCAATAGAAGAAGAAAAAACCGTCATTACCGGCTTTGAGCGGAAAAACTTATCGTTTTCTGTGATTCAAGGACAGGACCGGAATGGTTTTTTAAAAGACTATTTAACGAAAAACGCAAAAGAATCCGGCATTATTTATGCGGCGACGCGGAAAACGGTGGACCAGCTGTATGAGCGCCTTCAAAGAAGCGGCATATCAGCAGCACGCTATCATGGCGGCATGAGTGACGTGGACCGCATCAAGGAGCAGGACCGGTTTTTAGCTGATGAAGCAACGGTGATGGTCGCGACGAACGCCTTTGGAATGGGCATTGATAAATCCAATATTCGCTACGTGATTCACTATCAGCTGCCGAAAAACATGGAAAGCTACTATCAGGAAGCGGGGCGCGCCGGGCGGGATGGGCTCGACAGTGAATGCATCGTTTTGTATTCATCGCAGGATGTGCAGACGCAGCGCTTTTTAATTGACCAGGCACTCGAGCGAGACCGGATTCCGCAGGAGCTCGAAAAGCTTCAAGGCATGGTAGACTACTGCCACACAGAACGGTGCTTGCAGCAGTTTATTGTGGCGTACTTTGGCGAGCCGTATCCGAAGCCGTGCGGCCGCTGCGGCAACTGTACTGATTCGCGGGACAGTGTAGACATAACCAAAGAAGCGCAAATGGTGCTTTCCTGTGTGATCCGAATGGGACAGCGGTTTGGAAAGGCGATGACGGCACAGGTGCTGACCGGGTCGAAAAATAAAAAGCTGCTGGAGTTCGGCTTTGACGATCTGTCGACGTACGGCATTTTAAAAAAGCAGAGCGTGAAGGATGTCAGCAATTTTATTGAGTTTTTAATTTCACAGGAGCTGATCGGTGTGGAGCCGTCACAGTTTCCGACCATTTTTGTGACCGAACAGGGCCGAGACGTGCTGCTTGGCAAGGAAATGGTGATGCGCAAAGTAGCCGTCCGGACCAAGAAAATTGCCACGGACGATCCGCTGTTTGATGCACTCCGGGCTCTTCGGAAAGAGCTTGCCGAAGATGCAGGCGTGCCGCCGTTTGTTATTTTTTCCGATAAAACGCTCCAGGATATGTGCGACAGGCTGCCGATGGATGAACAAAGCTTCCTCCAGGTCAGCGGTGTCGGTGAAAGCAAGCTGCAAAAGTATGGTGCGGCCTTTTTAGAAGAAATTCGTGCGTTTAGTGAAGTGAAAAAAGAGCCGAAGAAAAAATCTGTTCATTCCTACTTGGACACGCTGGAGCTGCATCAAAAAGGGCTGGCGCCGGCTGCGATTGCAGCAGAACGGGAGCTGACCGTCGGCACGGTGGAAAACCACTTGCTTCAGTGTATGGAAGAAGGGCTTGATGTGAACCTGGACCTGCTCGTGCCGCCCGCCCACCGTGAAAAAATTGAAAAAGCGGTGGAGGAAGCCGGTGCAGAGCAGCTAAAGCCGATCAAGGAGCTTGTGCCGGAAGATGTCACGTACGGGATGATTAAAGTGTTTTTAGAAATGCGGAGACGGAATCATGTTTGAAGTAAAGCCATTTCCTGAGTTTTCCTGGTCATTTTCGCGCCATAAAACGCTTATGACGTGCGCAAGAAAGTATGGATACGATTATTACGCCGGCCACAACGGGTGGCTGTATGAAGCAGACGAATCCGTGAAGCATGTATACCGGCTGAAAAAGCTGAAAAACGTGCCGATTGCCTTTGGGCAGATTGTGCATGAGCTGGCGGAAAGAGCGGTGCGGATGTTTTTGGCTCATGGCCATCAAGTGACGGAATCCGAACTGATCGAAGAAGCGCGCAGTATGATGAACGAGGCGTATCTTCATTCGCGCGACCGAAAGCAACAGTGGCTGCAGAAGCCGGCTCGTTTTCACATGTTATATGATATGTATTACACCGGAGAATTAAACCGGATGGAAGCGGAGGAATACCGGCGGCGCCTGCCAGTCGTTTTTCAGCATTTGCTTGCCAGCCGCTCGTACCGCGATATCACCGAGCGCCCGCAGACGATGCACTTTGAGCAGGCCGAGGAATTCCGGTTTATGACCGTGGACGGTGTGAAAATTTTTGTCGTGATGGATTTGCTTTACCGCGATTTAGAAACAGGAAAATGGATCATTGTCGACTGGAAAACCGGCAAGGAAGCAGATGATGACCGGAGTCAGCTCGCACTCTATGCGTATTACATCATGCAAAAACATGGAGCCGGCGTGGATGAAATCGAAATTCGCAATGAATATGTGCTGACCGGCGTGCAGAAAACGTATCAGCTGAGTGAAGCAGACATTGACCTGATGCTCCAGAAGATGAAGCAAAGCATTCATTACATGCGCCGCTACCAGCTCGATATGATTTCCAATGAACCGGTCGAGCTGAGCGAGTTTCCGCAGACGGAGCAGGAGCGGCGCTGTGAGACGTGTAATTATAAAGAGATTTGTCTCGAACTGTCACAACATAACTAGTGTCAGTCTTTTTTCTTTCTGGACGGATGGATTGGTCAACTTATATAGAGTGAAATAAAATCTCAGAGCTAAAAACTTTCTTTTATTCAAAAAAAAGATTGTAAATATTAAACAAAGTTGTATTTTTATAATTTTCAATATACAATAAGTGTAGCAAAATGCAACAGTTATATAGCTTTTGGAAAAGAGGCGTATGTATGGCAAGAATTTTAGTAGTTGCTCCTTATGAAGGGTTGAAGGATTTATTTCTTGAAGTGACAAATGAGTTAAAAAAGGAGGTACATGTAGAGGTCGGTGACCTTTATAAAGGGTTGTCAATTGCAAAAGAGCTGGAGGATAAAGGGTATGATGTCATCATAAGCCGAGGCGCAACGGCTCATCTGCTTCGAAAACATTGTTCCCTGCCTGTCGTTGAAGTAAAAATTACTGGTTACGACATTCTCAGAACATTGACTCTTTTAAGAGGTTATTCAGGGAAAATAGGCTTAATGAGCTATTTTAATACGATTCAAGGAGCAGATGTCATTGGAACACTGCTGGAAATGAATTTATCCTTCTTTCCAATTAACGAAGAAAGTGAAATTGAAATTGGTATCAAAAAAGCACTCAAAGAAGACGTTCAAGTTATTATCGGTGACGTTATTACGACTTCTGTTGCTACTTCATTTGGATTAAATGCCATTCTTATTGCATCAGGTCGAGAAGCAGTAGAGGATTCTATCTATGAAGCAGAACAAATAGAATTTTATACAAAAAAAGAAAAAGTGAACCGTGAATTTTTTGAAAGTATCATAAAAGGATATCCGGAAGGTCTTATTGGTATTGATCGCCAGGGTAATATTCAATTGCTTAATGATAAAGCAGAGAAGTTTATGGGCTTAAAGGAATCGGAGATAACGGGACAAAAGTTAATTAAGGTTATACCACAGCTATATATAGAGGATTTGTTTAGATCGAATCTGGAGCCCTCTGAGACAATTTGTATACTTGGAGGAGAACAATATGTTCTTAAAAGACTTCCGCTGAAACGAAACAGGAATATTTTAGGGGATATTTTGATTTTGGAAGAAACGAAAGAGATTCAAAGGATTGAAAGTCGAATTAGGCGCAGTTTATTTACTAATTCTGCACAGCCTAAAATGCACTTTAACAATTTAGTAGCCATAAATAAAGAAATGAAGCGGCAAATCAGCGCAGCTAATGAACTCAGCAAAGTGAAAACTCGAATTCTTATATACGGTGAGCCGGGGACTGGAAAGCAAAGTCTTGCACAAGCCATTCACAACGAAAGTGTCCAGAAAGATTTTCCTTTTGTTTTTTTGAATTGTGAAGCGTATTCAGAACAGCAGCTTGAAAAAGAAATTTTCGGTTTCGAGGGGGATGAGCAGAAGCAGGGGGTATTTGAAGCGGCGCATAATGGAACACTTTTTATTGATGCCATTGGCCAGCTCCCACTGTCGATCCAGGCAAAGTTAATAAATGTACTCACAGAAAATAAAGTGACGCGCATCAATGGAACACATGCTATTCCGGTAAATGTCCGCATTATTTCTGCTAATTCTTCTAACTTGAATAGCCAATTAGAAACAGAGAAATTCCGCGAAGACTTATTTCATCTTATCAATGAAGCAACATTATCGATTCCAGCGCTCCGGTATCGGCCTGAGGATATGTCTGAACTAGTTCTCTGGTTCATCGCATCTTTCAATGCGAGGCTCGGAAAACAGATTGTCGGGGTCCGCCCAGAGGTAATGAATCAGTTAAAACAAGCAAAATGGCCAGGGAATATTCAGCAATTAAAAAATATTATAGAAAGAATGTGTATGGAAACCACAGGCTCTTTTATTGAAAAAAGCGATGTGAGAACCATTTTAGATGAGTTATTTTTAAAAAATGATAATAGTGACCTTAATAGCTCTTTTATTAACATAGATAATAAAACATTAGGCGAACTTGAAAAAGAAATTATCAATCAAGTTATGGAAGAAGAAGGGTTTAAACAATCCCGCGCAGCAAAAAGGCTTGGAATTAACCGATCGACTTTATGGCGGAAAATTAAAGAAGCAACAATAAATAACGAATAATCATTCGTTATTTTTTTGTTTCTAAATAAAACAGAAAAGCAGGGAGGAACAAAAATGTATTAAAATTAAACGTTTTTTAATTTTTTTTTTAAAAAAACATTGTAATATGCAACAGAGTGATATATGATGAACACAGAAATTAATGAAAGCGTTTTAAAAATTGGTAGGTGATAAATGAATTGAGCAGATTAATAATTATTGCAGATGATTTGACCGGAGCTAATGATACAGGTGTCCAGTTTTCAAAAAAAGGCTTCCGCACGCTTTCTCTATTAAAGGCAGAGCGAATGGAAAAGCAAAATGAAGCAGACATCGTCGTCATGAATGCAGAAACTAGATCATTGAATGCAGAAGAAGCTTTTCGGAAAATAAAAAAGGTTTCGGAATATTTGACCGTCTATCCATTTCCTCATGTATATAAGAAAATTGATTCAACATTGCGAGGGAACATTGGGGCAGAAATTGATGCATTATTGGACAGTAACTTGTTTGATGTGGCTATTGTCCTTCCTGCTTATCCGAAGAATGGACGGGTAACGATTGGCGGCTATCATATCGTCAACAATTGTCTGCTTGAGGATTCAGAAATAGCGAAAGACCCTAAGAGTCCTGTAGCTGAGTCGCATATCCCGACATTGATTGGCAGTCAGAGCAGCAGAAAAATCGGTCATATAGACATTAATCAAATTAGAAAAAACCAAATTGTTGAGCAAATAGAAATAAGCCTTCAGCAAAATGAACAGATTATCGTGTGTGACGGTTTTTTACAATCTGATTTGACAACGGTTACAAATTCCGTGGTGAAAAGTGGCTTGAGTGTCCTTTGGGTGGGCTCTGCTGGTTTAGCCGAAAGCTTTGCGGGAACATTTGAACAAAAACCGAGTTACATACAAGGAAAATTAAATAGAAAGGCGAAAGAAATATTGCCTGTTTTGACGATTGCGGGAAGTGTAAGCGCTGTCACTAGGGGTCAAATTCAGTCTCTTGCATCTCAAGATCGTGTACAGATTGTTGTAGCTGAGCCTCTAAATTTAGTAAACAATGAACTTCGAGAAAAAGAGATAAAACGAATAATCGTTGAGATTATAGATGTATTGAAAAAGGGATATGCCCCTGTTTTAACAACAAATGATTCAGAGGAAACAAGGCAGCAGCTTCAAAAGTGGAATGGGAAAAATGG
Source organism: Domibacillus enclensis (assembly GCF_900156125.1). Taxonomy (GTDB): domain Bacteria; phylum Bacillota; class Bacilli; order Bacillales; family Domibacillaceae; genus Domibacillus; species Domibacillus enclensis. The sequence goes on from NZ_FTLX01000002.1 coordinate 458,714, forward strand.
CATGGAAATCGGGAATATGATTGCTGTATCTCTCGGTCAAATTGCGGCTTCCGTTATAGCGGCTTATGATGTTTCAGGCCTTATACTTACTGGCGGCGATATCGCATACCGTACATTTGAACAGCTAGGTGTGGAGAGTCTTCGAATTGTTGATGAGGTAGAAGAAGGAATTCCATTTTGCGAAATAGCAGATGGGATACTAAAAGGCTTGCCTGTTGTCACGAAGGCAGGAGCATTTGGAAATCCGCACTCCTTAGTGAATGCGATGAATAAAATGAAAGATTTATTATAGGGAGGTCAAAGAAATGAAAAAGTTTTTAGGTGTAATGGCAGTATCATCAATGGTTTTGTTATCAGCTTGTAGCGGTGGTGGTTCGACAAGTTCCGAAAATGCAGCGGAAGGCGGCGGAAGCGGCGAAACGGTAACATTGAAGGTGGGGCATACGTTAGCAGATACTTCTCACTACCAGGAAGGTATGGTGAAATTTCAAGAGCTTGTTACTGAAAAAACAGGCGGCTCTGTTGAAATCGAAGTCTTTCCGAACGGTTCACTAGGTGGAGAGCGAGACATGATTGAAGGGCTGGGTGTAGGAAGTGTTGATATGGTCTTGACGTCTACTGGCCCAATGAGCGGCTTCGTTCCAGAAGTGACGGTTGTAGATTTACCGTTCCTATTTAGAGATGAAGAGCATGCGCATAAAGTGCTTGATGGAGAAATTGGAACAGAACTAGGTAAGAAAGTAGAAGACACAATGGGCGTGAAAACACTTGCATGGTGGGAAAATGGCTTCCGTAATGTCACAACAGCAAGCACAGCTATTGAAAAGCCGGAAGATTTAAAAGGCATTAAAATTCGTACGATGGAAAGCGATATCCACATGGATTCATTTAGTGCAATGGGCGCGCAGCCAACTCCAATGGCTTTCACAGAGCTATTTACAGCGTTGCAGCAAGGGACAATTGATGCAGAAGAAAACCCAGTTCCAGTTATTATGACATCTCGTTTTTATGAAGTTCAAGATCATTTGACCATGACACGTCACTTCTATAATCCTTCACTTTTGTTGATGTCTCAAAGCAAATTTGATGCATTGACACCAGAACAGCAGACAGCGATTGAAGAAGCGGCAAAAGAAGCGGGCGTATACGAGCGTCAAGTTGTTCAGGACATGGAAAAGCAATATATTGAAGAACTCAAAGGTAATGGTATGCAAGTCATTGAAAACCCTGATTTAGAACCATTTAAAGCAGCAGTACAGTCTGTTTATGAAAAATACGAGCCTCAATTTGGAAAAGAATTGATTGATGAAATTCGTAATACACAATAAAAGAAAGGAGCGGATAGATCTACTTCTATCCGCTTCATTTATCCTGAGGGGTGAGTAAACATGCAAATGTATTTAAATTTGGTTGATAAAGTGAACCTCTTTATCCGCTATGTGCTGGCCGCATTACTCATGTTAATGAGTGGACTTATTATATATCAAGTTGTGATTCGTTTTTCTTCTCGTTACATAAATGTAGATTTGCCAAGGTGGACAGAAGAAATTGCACGCTATTCAATGATTTGGCTCGTTCTTCTCGGTGCGGCCTTAGCCGTCAGGTACAGTGCGTTAATTGGAATGGAGGCCATTGCTGAGCGGCTTTCTCCTAAAGCACAAAAGATATTGAGAGTGGTTACGATTATAATCTCGATGTTCTTTTTCCTTATTATGGTTATTTATGGTTTTGAAATGCTGGGCCATGTAGGAGCACAGCTGTCGCCTGGGGCGAAATTGCCAATGTCTATTCCTTATGCCTCCATTCCGGTTGGCGGGTTTTTTATGCTAATCAATTCAATTGCCGTGCTAATGCTGACCTTAAAAGGGGAAGCAGATCGGGAATTTTTTAAAGGGAGTGAATAAGTATGGCCGGTTTAATGTTTATCTCATTACTCGTTTTATTGTTTTTAAGTGTCCCGGTTGCTTTATCACTTGGCCTTGCTTCAAGTATAGCACTAATCGGTGACGGCACGATGCCGCTGAGCGTCGTTATTCAGCGAATGTTTGCTGCACTTGATTTGTTTCCATTAATGGCCATTCCATTCTTTATTTTGGCCGGAGCGCTCATGGAAACCGGTGGTATTTCAAGAAGATTAGTAAACTTTGCAAATGCTCTTGTTGGGAGAATGAGCGGAGGTCTTGCTGTAGTAACCGTAGTAACTGCGATGTTTTTCTCTGCTATTTCCGGATCGAGTGCAGCGACGACCGCTGCGATTGGTTCCATTCTTATTCCGGCAATGGTGAAGAAAAAGTATGATGTCGGATTTGCTGGCGCGACAACCGCTGTTTCAGGAGAATTGGGAGTTATTATTCCCCCGTCTATTCCCATGATCATTTTTGGCATTTCAGCAGGTGTCTCTATGACAGATCTCTTTATTGCCGGATTCTTGCCAGGTATCCTCATTGGCGGTTCTTTAATTCTCCTCGTATGGCTTTTGTCGAAAAAACGAGGATATGAAGGTGAAAAAAATATTACATGGGCAATGCGGGTAACAGCATTTAAAGAAGCTTTTTTAGCGCTTATGATGCCGGTCATTATTCTTGGTGGTATTTACAGCGGTCTTTTCACACCGACAGAAGCAGCAGTCGTTGCCGTTTTCTATGCGTTCGTTGTAGGTGTTTTTGTTTATCGTGAAATAACATGGAGAAATTTAGTGGAAATTTTTTCGAAGTCGGCCATTACGACGTCGATTATTATGATTATTATTGCAAACGCAGGAATGTTTGGATGGATTTTAACAAGGGAACAAGTGCCGCAAAAAGTAGCCGCTTTCTTTACTTCTTTCTCAGATAGTCCAGTTGTTTTCCTGGCGCTTATAAATGTCTTGCTTTTATTTGTCGGAATGTTCTTTGAAACATCGGCAGCAATTATTATTCTTGCCCCGTTATTAACGCCAATTGCAATAACGTTGGGGATTGATCCTATCCACTTTGGGATGATCGTGATTGTCAACCTTGCAATGGGAATGGTAACGCCGCCAGTAGGGGTTAACTTATTTGTCGCGTGTCAAGTTGCCAATATAAAACTGGAGCGTCTAACAAAAGCGCTAGTCCCTTTCTTTATTGTTCTTGTTGCAAATATACTAATTATCACCTATATTCCGGCCATTTCCACATGGCTTCCAGCTCTCTTGAAACAGTAAGGAATGAAAAAATAAAGGAGGAGCCATGAAATGAAATTTCCTCGTATCGTTAAAGTCAAGCAGCATTTTCAAGGTCCTGTTGTTGAAAACATTGATGCGGAAATCGCAAAGCAGCTTGCCCGTGTGGCACTTGATCAAAAAGTAAAACCAGGAATGAGAATTGCAATTACAGCAGGGAGCCGCGGTATTGCAAATATAGCAGAGATTATCCGGGCTTGTGTAAATGAACTGAAACAATTGGGGGCAGACCCATTTATCGTGCCGACGATGGGCAGTCACGGCGGCGCTACAGCAGAAGGACAGGTTGAAGTACTGAACAGCCTGGGCATTACAGAAGACTTTTGTGGGGCACCGATTCTTTCCTCGATGGATGTGGTGCATGTAGGTGATACACCGGACGGCATGCCTGTGCACATCGATCAAAATGCATGGGAAGCAGACGGGATTATTTTAATGGGACGTGTCAAAGTACACACCGATTTTAAATCTCCTATTGGCATTGAAAGCGGCTTAATGAAAATGGCTGCAATTGGTCTTGGCAAACATAAGCAGGCATTGCTTATCCATAGTTATGGTGTGCACGGGATTCGGGATATTATGCCGGAAGTGGCAAAAGTATTATTCGAGAAAACAAAGATTTTATGCGGGATCGCGATTTTAGAAAATGCATTTGAGCAGACAGCCATTTTGGAAGCGATCCCCACGGAGTCCATTCAGAAAAGGGAAGCGGAACTGCTGGAAGAATCAGCAGCGCTTATGCCGAGGCTTCCGGTAGAGGACATTGATGTTCTCGTTGTAGACGAAATCGGCAAAAACTACAGCGGAACCGGGATGGATACAAATATTATCGGCCGAATTCGCATTCTTGGGGTTGAGGAGCCGGCATCGCCTCGGATTAAATACATTGTAGCTAGCAATGTTAGTGAGGAATCACATGGAAATGCACTCGGCATTGGCCTCGCTGATTTAACGACAAAGCGGCTGTTTGAGCAAGTAAATCATCAGAAAATGAATGAAAATGTGATCACAAGTACCTTTCTCAGTCGGGCAATGATACCAATTGTTATGGAAAATGATCGTGAAGCGATAACGGCAGCAGCCCGCGCCAATTGGGGAACTGAATCGGAAAATATGCGATTTATGCGCATTCCAAATACGCTTCATCTCGAATATTTATATGTCTCAGAAACATTGCTGCCTGAGATCGCTAACTTAGACCACATTGAAATTATAGGTGAGCCAGAAGAAATCGTTTTTGATGAAAATGGGTATTTTCCAAAATGGAGTCATGAATAAAAATGGAGGGACGATATAAATGAGTCATTCAAAAGTGAGCACATACGGTCAATATATTAATGGAGAATGGCATATGTCACAAGAAACACTCCCTGTGATCAATAAATTTACAGGAGAGGAATATGCACATATTGGAAAAGCATCACGTGAAGAAGTGGATCAAGCGGTAACGAATGCACTTGAAACATTTCGCACGAAAAAGCTGAGTCCTTATGAGAGATATGAAATTTTAATGCGGGCTGCTGACATTTTCAAAGAACGCAAAGAGGAGCTTGCGCTTATTCTTGTTCGGGAAGTCGGGAAAGTGTTGAAAGATGCGCGCGCTGAAATCGACCGCGGCATCCAAACGTTTATTGCATCGGCAGAAGAAGCGAAACGAATCGCTGGCACTGGAATTCCGCTTGGACAGCCTGGCAACGATGGGAAGCTTGCTTTTACTGTGCGTGTCCCGGTTGGCGTTGTTGCAGCGATTACACCATTTAATTTCCCGTTTAATCTTACTGTTCATAAAATCGGACCAGCTATTGCGGCTGGAAATACAATCGTTTTAAAACCAGCTGAGGTAACGCCAATTATTGCCTGCAAAATGACAGAAATTTTAACAGAAGCGGGCTTGCCGGCAGGGTTCCTTAACGTCGTTAATGGCCTTGGCCGTGAAACAGGCCAATATTTGCTGGAGGACGAAAGAATTGCCCATTTCACTTTTACAGGAAGCCCAGGGGTAGGCCGTCATATTAAGAGCACGACAGGACTGCGCCGCTTGACGTTGGAACTTGGGAACAACTCACCAAACATTGTACATAATGATGTCCCAGATCTGGATACAGCAGCAGAACTATGCGTAACACGAGGATATTCCAACGCCGGACAAGCTTGTATTTCTGTACAGCGTGTGTATGTTCATGAGGATGTATATGAATCGTTCGTAGAGAAAGCTGTGAAGGTTGCTCAGTCATTGCGTGTAGGCAATCCGGAAGATCCAGAAACGGATATCGGGCCGATGATATCTGAAAAAGAAGCAATACGTGCAGAAGAATGGATTCGTGAAGCGGAACAACAAGGAGCGAAAGTTCTCGTCGGCGGGCAACGAAATGGCAGTATCCTTGATCCAACAATTATGGCGGACGTGAAGCCGGATATGAAAGTTGTATGCCAGGAAGTATTTGCCCCGGTTATTAATATTATTCCTTTTTCAGATATTCAAGATGCATTTGATCAAGCAAATGACAGCCATTTTGGACTGCAAGCTGGCTTTTTCACATCAAATATTCAATTAGCTATGCGTGCTGCACTCGAGCTGGAATTTGGCGGAGTCATCATTAATGATGTATCTACGTACCGGGCAGATGTTATGCCGTATGGCGGTGTAAAAGACAGCGGCTTTGGTAAAGAAGGTCCTCGCTATGCTGTAGAAGAAATGACAGACGAAAAAATCGTTGTAATTAATTTATAAGGAGAATTAAAAATGAGGAATATTTGGGAATTTTTCTCGACAGAGAGAATTGTATTTGGCAATGGAGCGGTAAAGCAGCTTGATTCTATTTTAAAACGATTAAATGCTAAAAATGTCTTATTGGTCACAGATCCTGGGATCGTCAACGCAGGCATTGCGGATCAGATTATTGCCCTTCTGAAAGACGCTGAGTATAACGTTGTTGTGTATGATAAAGTAGTTCCGGAACCGCCTGTTTCGAGTGCAATTGAATGTTATGAATTTGCGAAATCACAAATGGAAACAGATGCGATTATCGGACTTGGCGGCGGCAGCAGTATCGATATGGCGAAAATCGCTGCGTTGCTTATTAAATATGGTGGACACCCGCTCGATTATTACGGCGGGGAAAACCAGATTCCTGGACCAATTGCCCCGCTTATTGCGATTCCAACAACAGCAGGTACAGGTTCTGAAGTAACATCTGTAGCTGTTTTAACAGATACAGAAAACAATATTAAAGCTGGTATTTCTGATAATTATTTGCGTCCGGCGGTAGCACTGCTTGATCCAGAATTGACACTTGGCCTCCCGTCATACGTGACGGCATGCTCAGGGATCGATGCATTGTCTCATGCAGTAGAGGCGTACACAGCGAAAAAATCACAGTACATTCAAGCAGAAGGAAATATTTTATTCCAAGGCTCACTTCCAATTAGTGATGCACTTGCTCTGCATGCGATTAAGCTGATCGCCAGCAACTTGACGCTTGCTGTACAGCAGGGAAGCAATGTAGAAGCGAGAGGAAATATGCTCGCTGGCAGCTTGCTTGCCGGCATGGCATTTTCGAATGCTGGAACTGCTGCTGCGCATGCGCTCGCCTATCCAATCGGCGGATTGGTAAAATCACCTCATGGAGAAGTAACAGGGCTCTTACTGCCATATGTAATGAAATTTAATGGGGCAATTGAAACGGAAAAAATGGTCAATATCGCAGACGCTTTCGGTGTAGATGCTGAAGGGCTCAATGCAAAAGAAAAAGCATATGCTGCTGGAGATGCAGTATTGCGGTTATTAGAAGAAATTGGCTTGCCGACTCATTTATCACAAATCGGTATAAAAGAAGAGGACATTCCGTCCATTGCAGAAAAAGCATTAGATATTGCTCGGTTAGTTCGCAATAATCCGCGGGTTCCAACACAAAAAGGATTTGAAGAACTCTTGCAAAGCGCTTTTTAAAAGACAAAGGAGATGATGGTATGTCAATGAATAAGCCGATAATGGGTATTACAATGGGTGATGGTGCGGGTGTAGGGCCTGAAATTATTATGAAAGCCCTGAAAGATGAGAGAGTGTATGATTCCTGTGCACCATTTGTTATTGGCGATGCAAAAATGCTGGAGAGAGCCGGAAAAATTGTTAATAATCATGCACAAGTAAAACGTATTTCTTCCCCTGATCAAGCGACATTTAAATATGGTGTAGTCGAGTGTGTTGATTTAAATTTGCTGCCTGATGATTTGCCATTCGGACAAATTTCCGCTGAAGCAGGCAATGCAGCATTTCGTTATCTTGAAAGAGCGATTGAGTTAGCCAATGAAGGGGAAATTGATGGGATTTGTACAGCGCCTTTAAATAAAGAGGCACTGCATAAGGGCGGACATATGTACCCAGGTCATACGGAAATTCTTGCTGCACTGACAAATACAGAAGATTTTTCAATGATGCTGTCTGCACCGAATTTAAAAGTCATTCATGTGACGACTCATGTTGGTATTATAGATGCTGTAAAGAAAATCAATCCTTCTCGCGTGTATACGGTTATTAAGCTCGCGCACGATACGCTTATTAAAGCGGGCTACAAAGAACCGCGCATTGCCGTTTGCGGGATTAATCCACATGCCGGAGAAAATGGCCTGTTCGGCTACGGTGAAGAAGAGGAAAAAGTGATTCCTGCAGTAGAAAAGGCACAAAAAGAAGGAATTAAAGTTGTCGGGCCGTTGCCAGCGGATACATTATTTTTCCGAACGGTTCGCGGGGATTTTGATATTGTGGTTGCCATGTATCATGATCAAGGGCATGGTCCTGTCAAAGTACTTGGTCTTGAGTCAGGCGTAAATATAACGGTAGGCTTGCCGATTATTCGAACAAGCGTAGACCATGGCACTGCTTTTGATATTGCTGGAAAAGGAATTGCGGATGAACTAAGTTTAAAAGAAGCAATTCGACAAGGAATTGAACTTGCACCGAAGCGCACTATATAAATTTCACGAAGGAACAGCACATTTGCTGTTCCTCTTCATTTTAGGAGGGATAGCATGAATCAACGTAAAATTGTTGTGACGAGAAAGATACCGGACCAGGCGCTTGAACGGTTAAAAGAACATGGAGAGATTTACATGTGGGATTACGAGGAGCTGCCAATGCCTTACTGATTGCCGGAATGGAAAATACAGTGCTGCCTTTTGAAGTGAAAATCACTTAAATTGTGCAGGGAAGAGAGCTTATATCATGAGTGAAAACAAAAGGAAGAACGGTCGTTTGGCTGGGCATTTCAATCACGTAAATATAAAGCAATCTTTTTTCATTTTTTTGACGATTTTATTTTTTGCTATTGGAAATATTTTATTTGCTGTTCCGAATCAAATTATGAACGGCGGCATGACCGGATTAAGTCAAATGGGATATTATTTATATGAATTTAACATAGGGCTCGGTATTTTTCTTTTCAATACACCATTATTTATTACGGCTTTTATATTTTATAAGGAATTGTTTTACAAGTCTGCTATCTCCATGTTAACTGTTTCTTTGCTAATAGGATTTCTGCAGGAGCCGCTTCTTGCGTATGGTGTTGTGAATATTTGGGTAGGAAGCGTTGTTGGGGGATTATGGATGGGTGTTGCCCTTGGCATTTTAGCCAGCATGAACGCCAGCCTCGGCGGCGGATCCATGCTTGGGAAAATGCTTCATGACCAATATGGTGTTTCTCTGACTAAATCCATTTTTTTTATTGATGCTTCTGTTTATCCATTGTCATTATTTTTAATTGGCGTTACAGAAACGATTTTCTCATTGGTGCTTACATTTTTCAGTGCCTTTGGTATTTATCTGGTATCAAAAAAACCAACAATAAATAAAGAAGTAGTCTAACGTATATTCCGCAGGACAAAAACATTGTATGCCACTGTTAAATAGAATTAGTTCATAAATATTTAAAAAGAGGGAGAAAAAGATAATGGAACTAAAGTATCAGAAGCTACAGTCCATTTTACGAGAAATAAAATCGGTTGTTGTCGCTTTTTCCGGTGGGGTGGACAGCACATTTTTGCTGAAAGCGGCTGTTGACACACTTGGAGCAGAGCATGTCTTAGCGGTGACGGCAGACTCAGAAACATATCCGTCAAGTGAGCTGGAAGAAGCGCGCGTTCTTGCCGAGCAGATCGGCGTCCGCCACATCGTCATTGAAACGTCAGAACTCGCCATTCCGGGCTATACGGAAAATGACAAAAACCGCTGTTATTTCTGCAAAAGCAGCTTGTTTGATCATTTAATACCGATTTTGAACGAGCATGGCTTTCAAAATGTTGTGTATGGAGTCATTGCCGATGACATGAATGAATTCCGGCCGGGCATGAAAGCAGCAAAAGAAAAAGGCATTCGCGGACCGTTGCAGGAAGCCAACTTATTTAAAGAAGAAATTCGGATGCTATCCCGTCAATTTCATCTGTCAACATGGGATAAACCCTCCTTTGCCTGCTTGTCTTCACGCATTGCGTACGGAGAAACGATTACGAAAGAAAAGTTAACAAAAGTGGAAAAAGCAGAGGCATATATAAAATCACTTTCCGTTCGCCAAGTACGTGTCCGAACGCATGGCGATACAGCCCGAATTGAAGTGGAGCCTGACGATATGGCGCTTGTGCTGGAGTATCACGCAGCAATTGACAAACGACTGAAGCAGTTTGGCTATAAATATGTTTCACTTGATCTTGCAGGCTACAAAAGTGGCAGCATGAATAAGTCGCTGGAAAGGGATATCCAGTACAGCTAAAAGAGTATATAACAGGACGTAATATCGCACAGCCAGTGTGAGAGCCGTTGTATTTAGTCCGCTGGGAGAAGCAGCAGCCACCACAGAAACCAATCAGTTAGATACATCATTTGAAGAGATGAAAGAAAAAGTTCCGCCTGGCAGTGTTGCGGATTCTGATATGGGACACGATAGGGATGATCAGACATTATAAAAAATGTGTCCATCTGGCGGCGGATACAGCAAAATTTTTTGAATAAAGGCAGGTAAAAAAATATGATTGATGACATATTAGCGCGTATTGAAAACGGTACGTTAACCGCGGCCGAGGCAAAAGAAAAACTGGCTTCATATGAAGATCTCGGTTTCGTGAAAATTGATCACCACCGGCATAAGAGGCAGGGTGTCCCAGAGATTATATTTGGTGAAGGAAAAACAGCCGAGCAGATTTTGGTCATTATTAAATCATTGAAAACACGCGGTCATGAAGTGCTGGCAACGCGTATTTCTACTGAAAAAGCGGCGTTTATTTTAAAGGAACTGCCGGAACTTACATATAACGAGATCGCCCGCACTTTATCATTTGTGACGAGAAAACCATCAGGAGAAGGATATATTGCGATCGTCTGCGCCGGCACGTCCGATTTGCCGGTTGCAGAAGAAGCAGCCGTTACAGCGGAAACACTCGGTGTCCCGGTGCGCCGTTTTTATGATGTCGGCGTGGCGGGTCTTCACCGTCTGCTTGATAACATTGAGGAGATTCGTGGAGCGGATGTTTCGGTATGTGTCGCCGGTATGGAAGGTGCGCTGCCGAGCGTACTCGGCGGACTTGTCGAAAATCCGATTATCGCCGTGCCGACCAGCATCGGCTACGGAGCCAACTTTAACGGCTTATCCGCCCTGTTGTCGATGCTCAACTCATGTGCGTCCGGCGTCAGCGTCGTGAACATCGACAACGGATTTGGCGCAGCTTATAACGCGGTGCTCATTCACCGCCTTGCCTATAAAGGAGAGACAACATGACAACATTATATTTTGACTGCTTTTCCGGCATTAGCGGCGATATGGTGATCGGCGCGTTGCTTGACGCCGGAGCGGATCTTGCCAGGATGGAAGAAGAGCTAAAAAAGCTGAACATCGAAAGCGAATATACACTTTCGAAAAAAAGCGTAAACAAAAACGGCATTACGGCCGTTAAATTTGATGTAGATTTTCATAATGAAGAAGCGCATGAGCATCATCATAGTTATGCACACGACCACGCGCATTCTCACGATGATCATGACCACGGCCATGGACACAGTCATTCACACGATCATCATCACCATCATGATCATAGAGCCTATAAACAAATTACAGAAATGATCGAAGCAGCTGGCTTTAATGAAGCGGTGACAAAAATGTCGCTCGCTATATTCAAAAAAATTGGCGAAGCGGAAGGAAAGATTCATGGGCTGCCGCTTGAGCGCGTCTATTTTCACGAAGTGGGTGCCGTTGACTCAATCGTCGATATTATCGGAGCGGCGATTTTGATTGACCAGCTTGGGATTGAAAAAATCTACTGCTCCCCGATCCCAACCGGCAGCGGGCATATTCACATTGACCACGGAACATATCCAGTGCCGGCGCCTGCTACGCTAGAAATCTTAAAAGGAGTGCCGGTTGCCCGGACATCCATTAAAGGCGAGCTTGCGACGCCTACGGGGGCTGCTATCGCGGCAGTTCTGGCCCATTCATTCGGCACGATGCCATCCATGACGGTAGAAAAAATCGGCTACGGCGCAGGCACGAAAACATTTAAAGACCATCCGAATGTGTTAAGAGTTGTGATCGGAACAGATACGTAACAAGTCTCGCTTATAAAAAAGCGAGCTTTTTTTATTGCCTATTTATCAGTTTAATATTAAACTGATTGTATAAATTAAAAGGAAGTGAGCCAGATGCAGAAGCGGGAGCGCATGATCAGTATTCTGGCCTGGTTTCGGCTGTCCCGTTTTTATCATGAAAGCATCCGCAGGTCCAATCAGCATTTGAAAAAATGGGATTTAACCATTTCGCAGTTTGATGTGCTGGCGCAGGTTGGGGCAAGCGAGCCCATTTCCCAGCAGGAGCTTGCTGAAAAGCTGCTCGTCACAAAAGGAAATGTGACACACATGCTGGCCAAAATGGAGCAGCTCGGCTGGGTGAAGCGGGAGCGGGAGTGGAAGACAAAATACATCACCCTCACACCAAAAGGAAAAAGAATGCTGGAGGATGTTTTGCCAGCGCAGGAGCAATTTCAAGCCGATCAGTTTAAGAACCTTTCGTTTGATGAAAAAAAGCAGCTGCATGAGCTGCTCAAAAAATTGGAATCATAAGGAGAGACTACGAATGGAATTCAAAGGGATTCATCACGTATCAGCTATTACCGCCAATGCGGCGAAAAATGTGACGTTTTATACGGACGTTTTGGGCATGCGTCTCATCAAAAAAACCGTGAATCAGGACGATACATCGGTTTACCATCTGTTTTACGGAGATGAAAAAGGAAATCCGGGCACCGAGCTGACTTTTTTCGAAATTCCCATGGCCGCCAAGAACCATAACGGCAACAATTCGATTTCCGCTACTTCACTGAGAGTACCGGATGACGCAGCGCTTCTTTACTGGCAAAAACGCTTTGATGAATTCGATGTCGCGCATCAGGATGTGATCGACCAGGGTGGGCGCAAAGCATTGCCGTTTCAGGATTTTGAAGGACAGCGCTTTTTTCTTGTTTCTGATGAACATGATCAAGGCGTGAAAGGCGGCACACCTTGGGCGAAAAGTCCGGTGCCGAGCGAAGCAGCTGTCGTTGGCCTGGGGCCGATTCATTTAACGGTTCCGTCTGCTGAACCAACGGCTGTTGTGTTAACACAGCTGATGGGCTTTCGTGAAGTGAACCGTTATCCATCGCCGGCAGAAGGACAGCCGGATGTCGTTGTGTTTGAAACAGGAGAAGGAGGTACTGGGGCTGAAGTGCACGTGGAAGAACGAACCGATCTGCCGCCTGAACGTCCAGGCCGCGGTGGTGTGCATCACGTCGCTTTCCGAGTGGAGGATGAAGAAGAACTGCGGAAATGGATTACGCGGCTGCGGGAAGCAAGAATTGGCAACTCAGGCTTTGTCGACCGCTTTTACTTTAAATCGCTTTATTTCCGTGAAGCAAATGGCATTCTGTTTGAAGTGGCAACAGACGGACCGGGCTTTGATACCGATGAGGATATAGAGCATCTTGGGGAATCACTGGCCCTGCCGCCGTTTTTGGAGCCGAAGCGTGAGCAGATTGAAGCGAAGCTGAAGCCGCTGCCGACTAAAAAATAATGTGAATAATCCGCTCGATCAGGATCGTTGTCGAGGAAAATCGCGACGAGGGCTGAAAAAGTAAAAAATCCGAACGAAAGGCTGTAACTTCGCCTTCGTTCGGATTTTTTTGAATGATTATTTTACAGCTGATTCAATTTCATCAAAAGCCCAGTGGTCGACCGGCACATCTGAGAAGGTTGCTTCGTTGTCGTTGAGTGCTTCACGCTGGAACAATTGATGAAGAACCTTAACAGCTTCCGCACGCGTCACGGTTTTTTCCGGACGGAATTCGCCGTTGCTGTAGCCGTTCATGAGTTCAGCAATCGATACGTTGTAAATGGCCTCGTCAGCCCAGTGATCGTCTGTCATATCTGTATAGTCCAATGTAGATGGTACGGCAGCGCAATATGAAGCAAAGGATGCATCCTCACAAACCGAATCCATATAGCGGCTCACAATCGCCGCAAACTGAGCACGTGTTAGTGGGTCGGCTGAACCGAATGTGCCGTTGGATTTGCCGCTGATCAAGCCTTCTGCGGACACAGCTGCAATAGAATCGGCGAAGCGGCTTCCTGCCGGCACATCCTTAAACGGTGAACCGGAGCCGGTAATAGCAAGATTTTCTGCTAGAAAAGCCGTTAATTCACCACGGGTAACCGGCTGGTCCGGACGAAATGTTCCGTCGGTAAAACCATTAATGTAGGCGTTCTTGCCGATGGACGATGCACCGCGGTATTCGAGTGCAGAAACCGTACCGCTCACTTCGTTTCCAACAAGCAGAATCGGCTTTTTCGTCGGGCTTTGTTCAGCCGGGATAAAGTCAAAGCCTTCCGGCGCTACATCACCGGCGATTTTATCACTGAAATCACGTGTATTCGTATAGTTTAAAAAGGTCGGGTTTTCCGGATCGGAAATGTTATAGGTCATCACGCCGCCAATACGCTCCAGGCCGATCATCGCTACGAGCTTGCCGTTTACAATCCCCGTTTTAATTTCTTCCGGCTCCGGTCCTTTTTTGGCGCTGCGCTTGTCCATTTCGTCGTCATCATTCGACCAGTTAAAGTAGTCTGGCAAACGCTCAGCTGTGATCGTTTCAAAATCGCTGCCGCTGTCAAACACCTGCTCCATCGTGTCCGCTTTCCAGATGGAGAACGAACGGCTGCCAAGGGTGTAAACGGCGTCCGTGCCACGGTCCGTCAGTACTTCCAGTTTGTCATATTGATCGGTTTTAGCAAGCAGGCTGTCCGGCACTTGTTCTTTCCAGTCGCCAAAGTCTGCGACGTTCACAAACTCTTCCCATTCAGTTGCATCGCCTTCATTCGCAGTCAGCAAGTAATCTTCTCCGTTGACGGTAATCGTGGAAATCGCATCCGGCATATATGCTCCAAGTACCGGCAGCGCTTCAATGTTTATTTCCCCATTACGTGCTGCATCGAGTGCATTTTCCTCCTTGGCATGGTCTTTATAGCCAAGAGAGCGAACCGATTTTACAGTGCCGTTTTCTACGTCAACAGCTGCGACCGCATTGTTTTCCTGCAGTGTTACGTAAGCTGTTTCTCCATTGCTCGATAAAGCAATGTATTCCGGCTCGAGGTCGGTCGCAGCAGAGCCGGCTCGAATGTGAACGTCGTCTGCAATGACGGATTCATCTGTGAAGGCCACCTGCTTGACTGAGTGATCGGCTGTTTTCACAATCGTAATCGAACCTGCCGGATCAACGCCGTTTTGAAGGCCAAGACGCGGCTCGCCCTCATTTGCACTCAATATGTAGTCTCCATTGTCGGTAAACGTCACCATATCCGGCTGAATGCCAGCTTCATAGGAATGAAGCACATTTCCATCCAGGTCCATGACGATGATTTTGCCATTTTTCGTATAGTCTTCATGCTGGACTGCTGCGGCAATATGATTTTCATAGATGGAAATGCTCGTGACATCTCCATAAACGAACGTATCAGAATTGACGATTTCCGGTATGCTGATTTCTTTCTTTTTCTCCATCGTTCCTTTTTGGAGCGACACAATATCAATCTTCTGGTTCTTGCCGTTGATGACGTAAAACGAATTAGAGCCGGCATGGTATTTCACAATTTCCGCCACGCCGCCGTCTTCATCTGCAGTGCCTGATGTGTACGAAGCAATTTTTTTGACCGTGATGTCGTTTTTGTAGGCGGCATCAGCTGATAGAGGTGTTAAAATTGACGCTGTTAAAACAGCAGGGGCTGTCCATTTGATCCAGTTTTTCAATCGAATTCCCTCACTTTTTTCTTTTTAGCATACCGTTCTCCTATGAGATTCGTATGAATTCAATGTAAACGTTTTGTAAAATCAGATGAATTGTCCAGAATTTGCTTAACAAACGAGAAAATAAACCGATATAAAGAAAAGAAAAAAGGTGCATCGAGGAGGCAAGACGATGATTGAACGTGTAGGTGGGAGCGTTGCAAATACAATTGAGAAATCAATACAGCTAAAGGAAGTACAGGAGTTATCAAAAGCTGAAAAAGAAAAAAATGTGGGTTCTGAACAGGAAGTTCAAAATTTGCAAGAAGAAATGTATGCAATAAAAGAAGAAGACATGCAGCGATTTGTTGAAGATGTCAATGAAGTTCTTATTCCATCAAAGAGACACGTTCAATTTGAATACCACGATGATTTGAAAGAATATTATGTAGTCGTTGTAGACGATGAATCCAAAGAAGTTATACGGGAAGTACCGTCTAAGAAATTAATGGATATGTATGCAGCTATGAACGAATTTATTGGGCTTTTATTCGATAAAAAAGCGTAACCGGGAGGACATTATTATGGTAATGCGAGTAGGCGGAATGGCAAGCGGAATGGATATTGAGGCAATTGTAAACGATATGATGAAAGCTCAACGCTTACCACTTGATAAAATAAAACAAAGCAAACAAATTGTTGAATGGCAGCGTGATCAGTATAGAGAAATGAATATTCTTTTGAATGATTTTAAAAATTTAACATCGATAACTGGTATGCTCCAGACATCAAAATATCGGGCAAGTTCAGTGTCATCTTCTAATGAAGCTCTGGCAACCGCCACAGCATCAACTTCAGCTTCACAAGGATCTTATTCAATATCAGACGTGACGAGTTTGGCGAAAGCAGAAACGTGGGTGTCGTCAGGGTCATTGAAAAAAGCCGGTGAATCTAACTTTGATACATCTAAATCACTAAAAGATCTTGAAAGCTCATTTGATGGAACATGGACTTGGAGTGATGGAAAGGTGGGTTCTGCTGTGCTCAGTGGGGAGGGAGACAATGATCTTCAACTGGAAGTAACGCCTAATTCCATCCAATCTAGCGAATATAACAAAATGTCCGTTAAAGTAAATGGAACAGCATATCAGTTAGTCAGCGGGGCATTGGATCCAGCTCAAAATCAAGCCTCTATCGATGCGAATGGAAAAATTACCTTTAGCAAAACAGTAGTTTCTGGTGCATCAGTAGAAATTAACTATATTGCCAAGGGCACAGCCGATGATAAATACGTGGATTTTGCTATCACAACTAAAGGGTCTTCTCAGGATGTTACTGAAAAGTTCCTTGTTCAGTCCACGGAAACATTCAATCAGCTTATTTCGAAAGTTAATAAATCGGATGCAGGCGTTTCTATGTTCTTCGATACGGCAACAAACCAGTTGTCAGTGATGCAAAAAGAAACTGGTGATTTTAATTCTGGAAACAACATTACAATTTCAAATGGAAATTATGATCAAGATGCAGACGGCATAAGCGAGGCGTCAAATAACTTTGTAACTTCTGCATTGAAGCTAGATACAAGTGGTACACCTGCAGTATTAGGCGAGAATTCCGTATTTAAAATCAATGGTTTAGATACAAATCGATCTACCAATACATTTGAAATAAATGGTGTGACAGTTACCTTAAAACAAGCAGGTACTGGAGGGACCGCGACGCTTTCTGTCAATCGAGACACGGATGCAATTTTCAATAATATTAAAGATTTTGTTGAAAAGTATAACGCAATGATTGCTTCCATTCAATCTAAGCTATCTGAAGAACGGCATCGATCTTACACGCCTTTAACAGATGAACAAAAAGAGCAATTAAGTGAAAAGCAACAGGAACAATGGGAAATAAAAGCGAAAAGCGGCTTATTGAGACGAGATTCGGTTTTGTCCAGCCTTTTGTCATCAATGCGGCTTAGTTTTTCACAAACTGTTACAAACAGTGAGACCAATTCTGACTATAATCAAATTTCAGAAATTGGGATTAAAACTACCAAAGATTATTTAGCTGGCGGGAAGCTTGAAATTAACGAATCAGAATTAAAAAAAGCGATTGCAGATAATCCGGAAGCCGTTGAAGCTTTGTTCATTGGAGGGGCGAGTACATCACCTGTCAGTGAGCAAGGAATTATTCGTCGGTTATCCGATACAGTAATAAAATCTTTTAATCAATTGAAGGATAAAGCAGGGATAGCGGGTTCTACTAATCAACAATTCACATTGGGGCGTCAGCTTTCTGATTTTGACAATCGAATAAATAGCTTCGAAGACCGTCTGACGCAAGTGGAAGACCGCTATTGGCGCCAGTTTACCGCGATGGAGAAAGCGATTCAGCAAGCAAATTCTCAGTCCTCTTACTTGATGCAACAATTTAGCTCGTTCTAATGAAAAAAGGAGTGTCTTTATTTTGGCTATGAATAATCCACAGCAAGCATATGCTAACAACTCAGTCAACACTGCGTCCCCTGGTGAATTAACACTAATGCTTTATAACGGATGTATTAAGTTTATCCGTTATGCAGAGAAAGCAATGATTGAAAATAATATTGAACAAAAAAATCTGCATGTCCAAAAAGCGCAGGCAATTATTCGTGAGTTGAGCATTACGCTTAAAGCGGACACCGATCTTGGCAAAAACATGCTGGCTCTTTATGAGTTTATGCATGAGCGCCTGGTGGAAGCGAACATTAAAAATGATCCGGCGATTTTAAAAGAAGTGGAAGAGTTTGTGACGGAATTCCGTGATACGTGGAAGCAGGTCATTCAAGAAAACCGCCGCATCCAGCAAGTGGGCGCCGGCGGCCGGGTGTAATGACGCCCGTTCATGACTGTCACAAAATGACGAAGCGGCTACTCGATTTGCTTGAGGCAGCCGCGCAGGATCGTGACAGTCAAATTGAAGAGGTAGAAGAGCTTTTAGATCAGCGCGAGACGATTTTGCCTTCGATTCAGCCTCCATTTACCGCAGAAGAAAAGCAGCTTGGAAGCGAAATTAATTTAATGAATCAGGAAATTGAAGCGCGCCTTCAGCAATTAAGCCGCTCGGTTCAAATGGATCTGCGTGAAGTGAACGTGAAAAAGCAATCAATGGGCAAGTACTCGAATCCGTATGAGGCGTTGCAGCCGGATGGTGTGTTTTACGATAAACGAAATTAATGAGATCCGGTGCTGAATAAGCCCGGTTCTTTTTATACAAAAAATAATTTGAAAATTCGACAAATTTTTTTAAGGATTAAGAAGGATTATGAAGGGTATGTAAAGAATATTAAGAGTATAGCAATTAGTTGAAGGAGGAGTTCTAGCATGATGAACTATAACATTCGTGGTGAAAATATTGAAGTGACTCCGGCAATCCGTGAGCACGTAGAAAAGAAAATCAGCAAGCTGGAGCGTTATTTCACCGAAACTCCTAATGCGAATGTGCATGTCAATTTAAAAACGTACAATAATACAAATGCAAAAGTGGAAGTAACCATTCCAATGAAAAATCTTGTTCTTCGCGCAGAAGAGCGCAACCCGGATTTGTATGCAGCTGTTGATTTGATTACGGATAAATTGGAGCGCCAAATCCGCAAGCATAAAACAAAAGTGAACCGCAAGTTCCGTGAAAAAGGCGAGCCGCAGGATTATTTCGCGGTGCAGGCTGAAAATGGAGCAGCGGAAGAAGAAAATGATGATATGCAAGTAGTCCGCACAAAGCAATTTGATCTGAAGCCAATGGATTCAGAAGAAGCCGTTCTTCAAATGAACCTTCTTGGACACAGCTTCTTTATTTACACAGATGCGGAAACCAACGGCACGAACATCGTGTATAAACGAAGCGATGGCAAGTACGGACTGATTGAAACAAACTAACGAAAACATACAAGAAGCCCTGCGTCTTTCGGGGGCTTCTTTTTTGTGTTCACAATTCGTGGTATGATAGAGAGCGTGATTTTGCACGAGGAGGAAACAATCAATGTCAATTGGACGAAACGACCCATGCCTGTGCGGCAGCGGGAAAAAATATAAAAAGTGCTGTGGAAAAACAGAAGGAGCGGCGATTGTGCAGGTGCTCGTCGAAGAAACGAGTGAAATGCAGCGGGAACTCATCGATTATGCGATGGAAAACCATTCGGCCATGCTGAAAAAAGAATTTCAGCCGCTGCTTCAGTCAAATGAAACGCTTCGGCAAAATGAACAGGTGTTTTTAGTGACGTTTGAAATCTGGGCGATTTTAACGCGGACAATCAAAGAGAATGAAACGATTTTAACAAAGTTTGTGAAAAAGCGCGTCCCCACTATCCCGCGCCAGCGCACAGCGGAAATCATCTCATCCTGGCTTGATTACCGCTTTATAGCGGGTGTCATTGAAGCCTGTGACGGTCCGGTTTATCAGGTCCGGGATATTCTAACAAATGAAACACACTCGATTCGTGCGCTGCGGAGTGTTGATTTAGTCGGCGCGTTTGTGACGGGGGCTTTATTGCCTCACGAAGGAGATCATACCTTCTTCATGACCGATTTTCATTTTGAAGCAGCACATGCGGAAGCCATGACGAAAGCGGTTCAAGCGAAATTCGAGGAGTCACCGTTTGATGACTCACAGGCGTTTTACACGCAAGACTTTGTAGGTGTGATGAACACGTTGTTTGAGGTGTATGAACAGGATCATTCAGCAGTTGATTTAACAACACTGACATGGGAAAAGGATGCCCATCGCGAGACGGCAGAACACATTGAATCATCCTTCCAAAACGAACAGCTGGGCCAGCCGGTTACACAAATGGCTGTACTGCTCTGGAATTACTACTGCGTGAAGGAAGATCCAGCGGTCCGGAAGCCGGAAGTCTTTACGGCCGCTTTAATCGGACTGCTGCAGGCGCACGGATTAGTGGAACAAAAAGAATCCAAAGCAGCCATTGCCGGCCGCTATGCCATTTCTGCTTCTACACTTTCAAAGCGGCAAAAAGAGATGGAGGCTGTTCTGGAGGAAAAGCTTCAGGCAGCAGTGAACAGCCAAAAATAAAACCGTATGAGTGTACGCGCATCCTTAGACATGGTACTATTAAATAGGAAAAATGCGAAGGTTTCGCCCTGTTGAACCTGAAAAGGAGCGTTTTAAATGGGTTTATTAAATAAAGTATTTGATGCAAATAAAAAAGAAGTTAAAAAGCTTGAGAAAATGGCAGAAAAAGTGGAAGCGCTGGCTGACGAAACGGCAGCGCTCTCTGATCTGGCCCTAAAAGCAAAAACAGAAGAGTTCAAAGAGCGGTATCAAAAAGGCGAATCCCTGGATAAGCTCCTGACGGAAGCATTTGCGGTTGTCCGTGAAGCAGCAAAACGGGTGCTCGGTCTTTATCCGTACCGTGTTCAGCTTATGGGGGGGATCGCCCTTCATGAAGGCAATATCTCCGAGATGAAAACCGGTGAAGGGAAAACGCTGACGGCGACAATGCCGGTTTATTTAAATGCGATTTCCGGCAAAGGGGTTCATGTCATCACAGTCAACGAATACTTGGCGTCGCGTGATGCAGAAGAGATGGGCCGCCTTTACGAATTTCTTGGCCTGACAGTGGGCTTGAACTTAAACAGCCTGTCGAAGGAACAGAAAAAAGAAGCGTACGAAGCTGATATTACGTACGGAACAAACAACGAATTCGGCTTTGACTATTTGCGCGATAACATGGTCGTTTACAAGGAGCATAAAGTTCAGCGCCCGCTTCATTATGCCGTTATCGATGAAGTCGATTCCATCCTGGTGGATGAAGCGCGGACACCGCTTATCATCTCTGGCCAGGCCGCAAAGTCCACACAGCTGTACATTCATGCGTTTGCTTTTGTACGTACGCTCAAGGAAGACGAAGACTTCACTGTTGATATTAAAACGAAAAGCGTTTTGTTAACAGAAGAAGGGATGACGAAAGCGGAAAAAGCATTCGGCATTGAGAATTTATTCGATTTAAAACACGTCGGCTTGAATCATCACATTACACAGGCGCTAAAAGCCCGTGTCACGATGCACCGTGACGTTGATTATGTTGTGCAGGACGGCGAAGTCGTGATTGTCGACCAGTTTACCGGCCGTTTAATGAAAGGACGCCGTTACTCGGATGGGCTTCACCAGGCCATTGAGGCAAAAGAAGGCGTCAACATTCAAAATGAAAGCATGACAATGGCGACCATCACCTTCCAGAACTTCTTCCGTATGTATGAAAAGCTTTCCGGTATGACCGGAACGGCGAAAACGGAAGAAGAAGAGTTCCGCAATATTTACAACATGCGCGTGATTGCGATTCCGACAAACCGTCCTGTTGCCCGTGATGACCGTGCGGATTTGATTTACGCGACGATGAACGGCAAATTTATGGCGGTTGTGGAAGACATTTATGAGCGCTACCAGAAAAAGCAGCCCGTTTTAGTCGGCACCGTTGCGATTGAAACATCCGAGCTCATTTCTGCCCACTTAAAGAAAAAAGGCGTTCCGCATAACGTATTGAATGCGAAAAACCATGAAAGTGAAGCGGAAATCATTTTAAATGCCGGTCAGCCTGGCGTTGTGACGATTGCCACGAACATGGCCGGACGCGGAACGGATATTAAGCTTGGCGAGGGCGTAAAGGAACTCGGCGGCTTAGCGGTTATCGGGACCGAGCGCCACGAGTCACGCCGGATTGATAATCAGCTTCGCGGACGTTCTGGACGCCAGGGCGACCCGGGTGTCACACAGTTTTACTTATCAATGGAAGATGAATTAATGCGCCGTTTTGGCTCGGACAATATGAAGTCGATGATGTCGAAGCTTGGCATGGACGACACGCAGCCGATTCAAAGCAAAATGGTGTCCCGTGCTGTGGAGTCTGCCCAGAAGCGGGTAGAAGGCAACAACTTTGACGCACGGAAACGTCTTCTTGAATATGATGATGTATTGCGCCAGCAGCGTGAAATTATTTATAAGCAGCGTGATGAAGTGCTTGAGTCAGAAAACTTGCGTGCGATTTTGGAAGACATGGTCATTAAAGCGATCGCAGCCACGATTGCGGCTCATGCAAATGATGATGAAGCCGGGGAGCCATTCAACGCAGAAGGCATTGCGGACGCGGTGAACGCCAATTTACTTGAGGAAAATGCGGTAACGGCTGACGAGCTGCGCGGCAAGGATCTTGATGGCATCAGCAGCATCATTACGGACAAAGTAATGGCCCGCTACAATGCGCGTGAAGAGCAGCTTGGCGCGGAACAAATGCGTGAATTTGAAAAGGTGGTCTTGCTTCGTGCGGTTGACTCGAAATGGATTAACCATATCGATGCCATGGACCAGCTGCGCCAGGGAATTCATTTGCGTGCTTACGGCCAGATTGATCCGCTTCGCGAGTATCAAAATGAAGGCTTTGCGATGTTTGAGCAAATGATTACAGCCATCAATGAAGAAGCATCCAAATATGTGATGAAAGCGGAAATCCGCAGCAACCTGGAGCGGCAGGAAGTCGCAAAGGGCCAGGCGGTAAATCCAAAAGAAGACGAAGGCGTCAAAAAGAAAAAACCGCTTCGCAAAGCGCCGGAAATCGGACGCAACGAGCTATGCCCGTGCGGCAGCGGCAAAAAATATAAAAACTGTCACGGTGCGGAGGAATAATACCTCGCCAGGACAACATGCAGGCACGTTCGACAAACTTTAAATTTAACCCGAGGTGGAACAGATGGAACTATTTGAAATTCGCAATACGCTAGACAATTCAGCCGAAAAATTGGCGGACTTCAGGGGGTCTCTTTGACTTAGAAAACAAAGAGGCACGAATGGCGGAGCTTGAAGACCGCATGCTTGACCCTGAGTTTTGGAACGATCAAAATAGCGCACAAACGGTTATCAACGAATCAAATGCGCTAAAAGAGATGGTTAATGAATACAAAGACCTTGTCGAAACACAAGAAAACCTTGAGATGACGCATGAATTGCTAAAAGAAGAAAACGATGAAGATTTGCATGTGGAACTTATTGAGGAAATGAAACAATTCAGTGCGCGGCTTGAGCAGTATGAGCTTCAAATGCTTCTTAGTGAGCAGCACGATAAAAATAATGCGATCCTTGAGCTGCATCCTGGCGCAGGCGGCACGGAGTCCCAGGACTGGGCGTCATTGCTGCTTCGGATGTACACGCGCTGGGCGGAAAAACGCGGCTTTAAAGTGGAAACGATCGATTATCTGCCAGGCGACGAAGCCGGTGTGAAAAGCGTGACGCTTTTGATCAAGGGACATAATGCATACGGCTATTTAAAAGCGGAAAAAGGCGTTCACCGTCTTGTCCGGATTTCACCATTTGATTCATCAGGCCGCCGCCACACGTCTTTCGTATCGTGTGAAGTGATGCCCGAATTCAATGAGGAAATTGAAATTGATATCCGCACGGAAGATTTAAAAGTGGATACGTACCGTGCAAGCGGCGCCGGCGGGCAGCACATCAATACGACCGATTCAGCTGTTCGGATTACCCATATTCCGACAGGAGTCGTCGTGACCTGCCAGACCGAGCGTTCACAGATTAAAAACCGTGAGCATGCGATGAAAATGCTTAAAGGGAAATTGTATCAGCGCCGCCTGGAGGAGCAGGAAGCCGAGCTTCTTGAAATCCGCGGCGAACAAAAGGAAATCGGCTGGGGAAGCCAGATTCGTTCATACGTGTTCCATCCATACTCCATGGTGAAGGATCATCGGACAAACGAAGAAACGGGGAATATCCAGGCCGTTATGGATGGCGACATCAGTGCGTTTATCAACGCCTACCTCCGATCACGTCTATAAGCAAAAAAAAGCTGTCTCAGCCGAGGCAGCTTTTTTTTATTTCTTTTGCCGGTCTGTCTGCTCCCAGTGAGAAAGCGATGGATACGGGTCAAATGCCCATTCGGTCCGGCCGTTGTATTTATACATACCGTAATGAAGATGAGGCGGAAACAAGCCGGATGTTCCTTGCTTTCCATAGCCGGAGCTGCCGACGTAGCCGAGGACAGTTCCAGGCTTTACAATCATGCCTTCCTTCATGTTTTCAGCGAAGCCGGACAGGTGAGCATAGTAATGATACACGTTTTGTGCATCCCGCAGCCCGATTCGCCAGCCACCGTATTCATTCCAACCTTTCACCTCGATGATGCCGTATGTGGTAGCCTGCACCGGGACACCATAAGAGGCAAACAAATCAGTTCCTTCATGAATACGCCGTCCGCCCCAGCCGCGATTGTCTCCCCACGTGCTCCGGTAGCTATAATCGTGCCCGAGCGGCAGTGGAAACGAGTGATCATCAAGCTGAATCGTATCGAAGTGCTCATAAAGAGCGGCAATGGTCAAAATCTGATTGACCGTTTCATCTTTTTTGTAATAGCTTTTTAACGATTTTTTGATGTCCTTTTCGCTGTAGCCATTTTTCGTCAGCACGTGCGCCATTGTCGCAAAGATATCATCTGGATCATTTGGATCGGCTTTTCCGTCGGCGTTGCCATCCGCTCCTTTTCCGCCAAAAAAAGAAAGAAGGGCTGGTGAGGTGTTTTCTTTGACCGGGTTTAGCTTTCCGGACCAGAACGAGCGTGAAAAGTGGATAGCAGCGGGGCCGTCTTTATCCGGAATATCATCTCGAACCGCCTGGATATTGCGTTCATATTGATCAACGGCGGCCATGTAATACCATGGAATCAGCATGGTTTTTTCCACTTTTTCGTAAAATGCCATTCGTTCTGTTAGCCGTTCCTCTGCGGAAGCAGGCAGGGCAAAAAAGGAATAAAACACAAAGCCTGCCCCGATCAGCCATCTCCGAGTTGCCATTCATACCCCTCCGTTCGTTTACGAAAAGTAGTGTACCCATCCTGCCCGTAAAATGGCCTGTTACTTATTGGTTGAATAAACAGCCCTTTTTTTTGCCACGCTATCACTGTTCAGATGAAAAAGGAGGAAGATCACAATGACCGTAATAAATGATGTAAAAACAACAATGGCCGGCCTTAAAACGGTGCAGGCAAGCTTTGAAACCTTTTCGCTCAGCACCGATAATCAGCAGGCGAAAACACTCTATGAAGAGGCGGCAAAGCAAACGCAAGGAATCATTGATCAATTCGGACCGCGCATTGAGCAAATGATGCAGGAAGAGCCGCAATACCGGCAATCGTAAAGGGGAAGTATCATGGCGGATAATGAAAAAAAGATGCTGACGCCGGTCCAGCAGGAATACCAGGCGCTGCAAAAGCAGGTTGAAGTAAAGCGGCCGGTGCTTCGAAACTGTGTGAATGCATTTCTGGTGGGCGGCTTGATTTGTGCGATTGGCCAGGCCGTTCAATACTTTTTTATTTTCTTTTTTGATTTCACCGAGCAGACGGCGGGCAATCCGACAGCCGGTACGATGATTTTTATTGCGATGATTTTAACGGGTGCGGGCGTTTATGATCGGATTGCCCAGTTTGCGGGAGCAGGCTCCGCTGTTCCGCTCACGGGCTTTGGCAATGCGGTGATTTCCGCTGCGATTGAGCACCGGACGGAAGGCTTCGTGCTCGGTGTTGGCGGAAACATGTTTAAGCTGGCCGGCTCGGTGATTTTGTTCGGTGTGTTTTCCGCGTTTATTGTAGCGACGATTAAAACACTGTTAACACAATGGGGTGGGCTGTAATGCTGAAGGGTCATCAAACGTGGGAATTCGACCGGAAGCCTGTTATTCTCGCAACAGGTACGGTTGGCGGTCCTTTTGAAGCAAACGGAGAGCTTGCGGAGGACTTTGACTTGCTGCACGAGGATTTATGGATCGGGCAGGAATCGTATGAAAAAGCGCACAGGCTCCTGTTTGAAGAAGCCTGTCAAAAAGCGATGGAAAAAGGCGGTCTCCGAAAGGAACAGGTTCAGTTTATATTAGGAGGGGATCTCATTAATCAGATCACGCCGACGAGCCTGGCCTGCCGGACGCTTGGTGCCCCCTACATCGGACTGTTCGGGGCCTGCTCCACCTCGATGGAGGGCCTTGCGCTCGGAGCGATGATTATGAATGGCCGAGGGGCGGATTATCTTTTAACCGGTGCATCGAGTCACAACGCTGCTGTGGAAAAGCAGTTTCGTTATCCGACTGAATATGGCGGCCAAAAGCCGCCCACCTCGCAATGGACCGTGACCGGAGCGGGCGCCGCTTTATTGGCGGGAGAAGGCGATGGACCGCGAGTCACATCGGCGACGATTGGGCGGGTCATCGATATGGGGCTGTCTGATCCGTTTAATATGGGCGGGGCGATGGCACCGGCTGCGGTTGAAACGATCGAATCCCATTTAAGAGACCGGGGAATTGATGCTTCTTATTACGACTTGATTGTCACGGGCGATTTAGGAGAAATCGGACATACAGTGTCCCTTCGACTGTTTGAAAAGCACGGTACGCCGATTCAGGAAAATCAGTATAAGGACTGCGGAATGATGATTTACAGGAAGGGCCAGCCTGTGTTCTCGGGGGCGAGCGGCCCTGGCTGCTCGGCGGTCGTCGTATACGGGCACTTGCTGAACCGGATGAAAAGGGGCGAGTTGAAGCGGCTGCTTGTCGTTGCGACAGGCGCCCTCCTGTCCCCGCTAACATATCAGCAGGGAGAGTCTATTCCGTGTATTGCCCATGCCGTGTCCATTGAAATGGTGAAGGAGAGGGGATCATGACCGTTGCAGCAGAGGTGAAACAGTGTTTAGCGAGCTTGAAAAACATCGAAGCCGGTCTTTCGACGATGGCGCTTCTTGCGCAGGATGATGAGTCCAGGCAAACTCTTCACGAAGCGATGATGACAGTAAGTGATACTGTTGAAGATGTGAAAAGCAGAGTCGGGGAGCTTGAACGGCAGGAGGCGGAGTACAAAGGATTTTAAAAGGCCAGGAGGTGGGTGCCGTGCCAGAATGGGTGGAAGTCGGTCTGCGCGGGCTGCTGTTTTTACTAGTGTTGTTTGTTATGACCAAGCTTCTCGGGAAAAAGCAGCTGTCACAGCTGTCTTTTTTTGAATACGTAACAGGCATTACCGTCGGAAGTATCGGGGCGGAGGTCGTCACAGGTCTTGACCGGAATATTTTCCACGGAATCGTCGGTGTCGTTGTGTTTACATTCGTCCCTTTTCTCGTCGGACTTCTATCAATGAAAAGCAAGAAGTTCCGTACACTTGTCGAAGGAAAAGGGGTTGTCTTCATTAAAAACGGCAAGGTTATGGAAGAAAACCTGAAAAAGGAACGGTATTCAACAGATGAGCTGCTCGAGCTGCTGCGTCAAAAGGATGTGTTTCAAGTAGCGGACGTGGAGTTTGCGGTGCTGGAGGCGTCAGGTGATTTAAGCGTTCTCTTAAAAAAGGAAAACCAGCCGATTACATTAAATATGCTCGGAATAAAGGTCCCGCCTGTGAAGGAGCCGCAAACCGTTATTATGGATGGGAAAATTCTCGATGAACCATTGGCCACGATCAATTTAAACCGCGGCTGGCTGATGGGGGAAATCGATAAGCTGGGGCTGACCGTTGATAACATTTTTCTGGCGCAGGTGGATTCCTCCGGGCAGCTGACGGTGGATGTGTTTGATGACAAGCTGGATGTTCCGCCTCCACAGGAGAAGGAAATGCTTTTAGCGTCGCTGAAAAAGTGCCAGGCCGATTTGGAATCCTTTGCGCTCGCGACGGAAGCAGCAGACGCGAAGGCCATGTACTCGTTACATAGCGAACGTCTGCAGCAGGTCCTGAAAAAGCTCGATCCCCTGTTAAAAGGGTGAGGGGGCGTTTTCTTTTCAGGCGGCAAGGGAATGAAAAAGGTAGAAGTCAATCTTGCCTTTTTCGTCACGTATGACCGTCTACGCAAATGGGTATGTTTGGTATACTAACAAAGGAGTTAAAACCAGTTCATGAGGGGGACATGTAAAATGGAATGGAAAAAATCAGTGTTGGCACTTATACTTGGCTCGTCCGTTGCGCTTGCAGCGTGCGGAGGCGGAGAAGAGGATGCGGCGGTTGAGGAAACAGAGCCACAGACCGAAACAGAAGCGCCGGCAACAGATGAGGGTGCAGAAGAAACAACTGCTTCCGCTGGCGAAGAAGTATATAAGCAGAGCTGCTTAAGCTGTCATGGCGGCAATCTGGAAGGCGGATTCGGACCGGCACTTGACACAATTGGATCAAAAATGAGCGAGGAAGACATTTTAAGCGTCATTGAAAACGGACAAGGGCAAATGCCGCCGAACGTTGTAGAAGGCGAAGACGCACAGGCCGTTGCAGCCTGGCTGTCAGAAAAAAAATAAGAAACCTAAAGAAGAACCGGCCCTGTGCCGGTTCTTTTCCTGTTCAAAAAAGAATGTGTTAATGAAAAGCAGGGGACGTTCTCTCTTTTTCAAAGTTACTGTGCTTGCGCGAACATAGTCGGGGCGGCTTCTACAGGACTGCGCGTTCGGAGGGGCGGGCGGTGAGCTAACTTTTGTCGCTACGCTCCAAAAGTGGATCTCACCTGACCCGCTTGATCCCTCCCGAGTCTTCGTCCTGCGCCAGCCGCCCTGGTGGGGAGGAAGAGCAGATTGCAAAATTAAAAATGGAAATGGTTCTGAGTGGAAAGAAAGCGATGAGAACCTCCTGATTTCCATCATATAGGAAAAGCGGGATTCCTTCTCGATGTCACATGTTTTCAAGAATAGCCGGCAGCCCGGAGCCCCTGAATGTTCTTTTTGAGAAAAACAGCCTATTCCTTGCTAAGAAAAAGGAAACAATCTCGAAAAAACATCTGGTTCCTCTTGACCAGTTTTTTTCAACACTATGAGAACCGGTCCACTGCCGGTTCTTTTTTGTGCATAAAAAGGCTGTTTTTTCCGCACCCTACTAAAAAAAGGGGGAAAAGACGATGTCCTGGCGGAAACGAGAGGCTCCAGGCCCTTTCTCTGAGCATCCAGCGGAGAACGCCGATCAGTTTACACATTTATTCAGCCAGTCAAGTGATCTGAAAAATCGACCCTTTACATTCGGAAAGACATCGGGTGTTCTCGTTTATATTGAAACACTCGTTGATGCGACCCGTGTGGAAGAGCACATATTGCGTCCGCTGTCCGTCCATTCTTATAAAGAGCCGTCTGATGCGTTAACCGTTCTGGAATTCACAGAAGCGCAGAATCATGATAAAGCAGCTCAAGCCTTGCTTCAAGGAAAGGTATTGGTGTTTTTCGAGGGCGACCGGACGTGCCGCGTATGCGGTTCCGAGAAAGTGGCGCTGCGGGCGATTACCGAACCGATGAACGAAAAGGTCGTCCGGGGCGCTCACGACGGTTTTGTCGAAAATTTAAGTACAAACATATACTTGCTTCGGCGGCGTGTGGAGACAAAGGAGCTGGTAATCGAATACACGATAGAAGGAAAAAAATCAAATACAAAGATGGCGATTGCGTACCAGAAAGACATCGCAGACCCGGAGCTGGTGAAGGAAATGAAGCGGCGTATTTCGTGTATCGACCTTGATATGGCTTTTAGCCCCGGATATGTGGAGGAGATGGTGGAGGATTCATCGTTATCTCCTTTTCCTCAACTGCTGAATACAGAGCGGCCGGACCGGGCAGTGGCAAATTTGCTGGAGGGGCGTATTTTGCTTTTTGGCGATGGGAGTCCAACGTGTCTCATTTTGCCGGTCACGTTTTTTTCTTTTTATCAGTCGCCGGATGATTATAACAGCCGGTCCATTGCCGGCTCCTTTTATCGGCTGCTTCGTCTGTTTGCCTTTATGATCGCGGTGGCGCTGCCTGCTTTGTACATTGCGGTTGTGAGCTTTCACCTTGAAGTAGTGCCGGGCGGACTCGTTCTTCAAATGAAAGGGTCGATTGAAGAGCTTCCATACCCGCCGCTTTTAGAAGCACTCTTTATGGAGCTGACGATTGAGCTGATTCGGGAAGCCGGTATCCGCCTTCCGACACCAATCGGCCAAACCATTGGGATTGTAGGCGGGCTGGTCATTGGAGATGCGGTTGTAAGTGCGGGACTCGTTTCGAATATTACGATTATTGTAGTCGCGTTAACGGCTGTTGCCTCCTTTGTTGTGCCTTCTAGTGAAATGAATACATCACTGCGCCTGCTTCGGTTTCCGCTCATGGTTGCCACATCGATTTTCGGATTTTACGGCCTTGTCTTTGGCTTCATGATCTTGTTTATCCACTTGTGCAAGCTAGAATCTCTAGGCAAGCCCTATTTCTCGCCGGCAGCGCCGTTGCGGGTGGCCGATTTGAAGGATACACTCATCCGCCGGTCTGTATGGCGACAAAATACCCGTCCTGTAGACGTTTCTGCCCAGGAAAACGTAAAGGAAAATGATTCGCGGGAGTGGGCAGACAAATGAAAACACGCATGATTGAACCGCATCAGCTGTTTTTCATAATTGTTCAAACGCAAATCGGCATTGGCATCCTGTCTCTGCCTTTTGTCGTTCATGAAATAGCCGGGAAGGACGGCTGGCTGTCTATATTACTCGCAGGCCTTTTCGTTCAAATCGGAACGCTTGTCATGGTCGCGCTTGCTGCCCGCTTCCCGGATAAAACGCTGTATGATTACATGCCGATTGTGATTGGAAAATGGCTAAGCCGTTTGATGATTGTTTTGTTTACTCTTTTCTTTTTTTTCACGTCTATTCAGGTTTTATCCAATTTTTTAATCTTTACGTCTATTTGGGTGTTCCCGAGGACACCTCCGCTTGTCTTTGCCGTTATAACCGCGGGCATTACGGTCTATCTTATCCGTGAAAACATACAGGTTATTGCCCGTTTTTATGTACTCGCTTCCTTTTTGCTTGTCGGTATTTTAATGGTGTTTGTGTTTATGGTGCAATATTTGAACTGGTACAATATCCTGCCGGTTGGATCAGAGGGTGCAAAAGCGATCTTGAAAGGGTCCGGGCAGGCGTTATTTTCTCTGTCAGGGTTTGAGTTTTTGCTGTGGCTGTTTCCGTTAACGAAGGCGCCTGTTAAAACAAAATGGAAGATAGCGGCGGGTGCAAGTCTTTTTTCAACCATTATATACACAGCGCTTGCTCTGTTCTCGTATGCGTTTTTTAGTGACGAAGAGCTGAAAATTGTCCCTGAGCCGGTTATTTATATGGTGAAAGCCGTTGAGCTAACCATTATTGAACGGATTGATCTCGTCTTTTTGTCGTTATGGGCCGTGTTCGCTATCACTTCTTTTATGAGCTATTTATATATGGCTGCATCTGGAGCAGCTATTTTGGTGAAAGCATCCAATCACAGGTCCTCGGTTTATACACTGGCTGTGCTATCGATTCCAGCAGCATTGCTGATCAAAAGCCCTCTTGATTTGGACGCCTACGGAGGAAAAATCAATCTGGCGTCACCGGTGTTTTTATTCGCCATTCCTTTTGTCATCTGGGTCGTAGCCCTGCTTCGAAAGAAAAAGGAGGAAACAAGTTGAAAGGATTACTGCTTATGCTGCCCTTGCTGCTTTTAACAGCTGGGTGTTGGGATGAACGCCAGCTGAAGGATGCCCATTTAACATTTGCGACGGGCGTTGATGTTCCGAAAGAGGGGAAAGTGGACGTAACGATGGCGTTTCCAGAAGCGGGTACGGAAATGACGCCTGCGACAACAAAGCAGGTTTTAACAGGATCCGGTCACACGTTCAGACAAAGTGCAGCTTCAGTCGATAAAAAAATTGGCGGCGGGCTGGACATGTCGAAGCTTCGCGTGCTGATGATCGGCTCAGAAACCGCCAAACAGGATATTTATCCCTTGTTAGATGCATTGTACAGAAATCCGTCCAGTCCATTAAATGCCAAAGTGGTGGTTACGGAAGGAGAAGCATCCTCTTACTTTCAGCATGAAATTAAGGGAGAAGAACTGTTCAGCCGTTATTACAGGCAACTGATTGAAAGCGGAGAAGACCGCTCTATTATTCCGTTGACTAATTTGCAGCTGGTCTGTTCTCCGTTATTTGATAAAGGAACAGATGCAATGCTCCCCATCATTGCGTATGAAGAAAACGATCAGTCGGCTAAAATAAAAGGAACCGCCCTGTTTCATGACCGGAAGATGACAGGTGAAATTTCGGCCAATGAAACATCTGCTCTTTTAATGATGATGAATAAAAAACAAAAAGAACTGAGCTTCACACTGCCGGCAGGGGAACAAGACCATATGACCGTTGAAGTTAAAAAAGTAAAAACAAAACTGAAGGTCGATGTAGCAGCTGATCAAAAAGTGAAAACGGATATCGACATGAATGTGCAGATCAGTGTATTAGAATACCCGCCAGATAATTTAGATCAAGAGGAAAAAATAAAAACTCTTAATGAAACAACAGAAAAGGAGCTTGAGCGGCTGATGGGGCGGACGGTCCGTAAACTGCAGGAGGCCAATTGTGATGCGATGGGCATCGGCAGAAGAATCATTGCAAAAGATCCAGACCAATTCGAAAAGATGGATTGGTCGAATGCGTATCCAGAGTCTGACATAAACGTAAAAGTAAACGTCGAAATTATTGGCAATGGCATTATTTTGTAGCGTCCATTTATTGGACGTTCTTTTTTTTGTTGAATATTGTCGATTTTTGTTACGTGATGAAATGAATCTGTAACACATTCTTTTCATTGTGACAAAAGAAAGAGTGCTATAATGTTTTTTGGGCAGCGAATCAGGGTATAGAACCGCCCGAATTAACGAAACAAGGTGATTCAATGATCGAAATGAAGGACGTGACAAAAAAATACCCGAATGGAGTCACTGCACTCTCAGGGATTGACGTCACGATAAAGCAAGGGGAATTCGTTTATATTGTCGGTCCGAGCGGTGCCGGGAAGTCGACATTTATTAAATTAGTATACCGTGAAGAAAGACCATCAAGCGGTACGGTGGTGATAGGCGGTATTAATACAGCAACATTAAAGGCTCGGTCGATTCCGGCGCTTCGCCGAAAAGTGGGCGTCGTCTTCCAGGACTTTAAGCTTTTGCCGCTTCTAAATGTGTATGAAAATGTGGCGTTTGCGCTTGAAGTGATAGAGGAAGAGCCGGCTGTGATCCGAAAGCGCGTCATGGAAGTACTGGATTTAGTCGGTTTGAAGCATAAAGCCCGTATGCTGCCGACAGAATTATCCGGCGGTGAGCAGCAGCGGATCGCGATTGCCCGTTCAATTGTCAACAATCCGAAAGTCGTAATTGCGGATGAGCCGACAGGGAATCTGGACCCGGATACGTCATGGGATATTATGAAATTATTTGAAACGATCAATGAGCGCGGGACGACAATTGTGATGGCGACCCATAACAAGGACATCGTCAATACGATTCGCCGCCGCGTCATTGCGATCGAAAATGGGCGCATTGCCCGGGATGAACAGCGGGGTGATTACGGCTATGAAGCCTAGAACATTCCGTCGTCATTTTAGAGAAAGTTTTAAAAACCTGCGCCGCAACGGCTGGATGACATTTGCGGCTGTTTCAGCTGTCACGGTGACGTTGCTGCTGACCGGTATCTTCCTGGTCATCATGCTAAACCTGAATAAAATCGGAACTGACATTGAAAATGATGTCGAAGTCCGTGTTCACGTTAAACTTGATGCAACAGAAGCCGATAAAGAGCAGCTGAGAACCCAGATAGAAGGACTTCCGGAAGTGGAAAGCGTCGCGTATTCATCCAAGGAAGAGGAGCTGCAGAACATAATTAATGATATGGGCAGCGACTTTACCTTGTTTGAGCAAAGCAATCCGCTATATGATGTATTTATCGTGAAAACAGCGCGTCCACAGGATACACCGGACGCAGCGCGGAAAATTAAGCAATTTGAACAAACGGAAACAGCAGTCTTTGGAGAAGAAAAGGTTGAAAATTTATTCAGCTTTATGAAAACCGCACGAAACGTCGGCATTGTCCTCGTAGCAGGCCTTCTGTTTACCGCGATGTTCCTTATCTCCAATACAATTAAAATCACCATTTTTGCCCGTCGCAAAGAAATTGAGATTATGAAGCTCGTCGGCGCAACAAACTGGTTTATCCGCTGGCCGTTTTTGCTAGAAGGATTGTGGATTGGTCTGCTTGGCTCTATTATTCCAATTGCAGCTGTAGCCGTTGGATATTATTATGCGGAACAGGCGATTTCGGCCAAGCTGGCTGCTCATTTTATTGAGTT
This sequence comes from Domibacillus enclensis, assembly GCF_900156125.1. Lineage (GTDB taxonomy): Bacteria > Bacillota > Bacilli > Bacillales > Domibacillaceae > Domibacillus > Domibacillus enclensis. The sequence goes on from NZ_FTLX01000002.1 coordinate 493,366, forward strand.
TCTCGGCTATATTCCGCTCGTCGTGCCAGTAACCGCACTTATGCTCGCCATTGCCGTATTTATCGGCATTTGGGGCAGCTTTATTTCAGTCAGACGCTTTTTGAATGTATAAAGAAAAAAACGTACAGGGATGAGAGGGGTCAATCAGTTGAAAAGACGTTCATTTACGGCGTTTGCAGTTGCAGCGTCACTCGGATTCAGCCTTGCAGGGGGGGCTTCTGCTGAGAGCTTATCAGATCTTCAAAAGCGTCAGCAGCAAATTGAATCACAGAAATCTGATATTCAAAACAGCATTACACAAAAAGAACAAACGATTACAGAGCTTCAAAAGGAGCAGGACAGCGTAACCGCCCAAATTCGTCAATTAGACAGCAAGATTACAGAGTCAGAATCAAAGATTCGGGCAAAGGAGCAAGAGATTGCCGATACAAAAGCAGAGATCGAGCGGCTTCGAGCAGAAATTGAAGAGTTGAAGATTCGCATTGCTGAGCGTACGGTTGTACTAGAAGACCGTGCCCGCTCGATTCAGCAAAGCGGCGGCTCGGCTAATTACATTGACGTCCTTTTAGGAGCGGAAAGCTTCAGCGATTTCGTCAACCGGGCAACAGCCGTTACGACGCTTGTCAATGCAGACAAGGATATTTTGCAGCAGCAGGAAAACGATAAAAAGCAGCTGGAAGAAAGCGAACGGAAAGTAAAAGAACAGCTTGCCAGTTTGGAAGAGATGCTGGCGGAGCTTGAAAAAATGAATGCGGAGCTTCAAAAGCAGCGGACAGAGAAAGACAATGTGATGAAGGGGCTCGTTGCAGATGAACACGAGGCTCATGATCATAAGCTGAACCTTGAAGAAGAACAAGAGCTGCTGGATTCACAGCAGGCGTCCATTCAAGCCGCTATTCAAGCCGAAAAAGAGCGCATCGCTGAACAAGAGCGTGCCGCAGCAGCTGCTGCAGCGGCTAAAAAGAAAGCGGAGCAAGAAGCTGCCGCAGCCGCAGCAGCAAAAGCAAAAGCGAAGGCTTCCGCATCAGCCGCATCAGCTTCTGTCCCACAAGCAGCCGCCTCAGAGCCAGAGCCTGAAGCGGAACCCGTTGTTCAGGCAGCACCTGCAGATTCGGGCGGCATGTTTATGCGACCGGCACAGGGAACGTTCACATCAGGTTATGGCCAGCGTTCGTTAGGGGATCATAAAGGTGTGGATATTGCTCAAGCCGGAAGCGGTGTACCGATTGTTGCAGCCGCAGACGGTGTTGTCAGCCGTTCGTATTATTCGGATACTTATGGAAATGCGATTTTGATTTCCCATTCGATTAACGGACAAGTATACACAACCGTTTACGCTCATCTGTCTGAGCGCCTGGTGAATGGCGGCAGTGTATCCAAGGGCCAGACGATTGGCTACATGGGGAACACAGGACGTTCATACGGCCAGCATTTGCATTTTGAAATTCATAAAGGTCCATGGACGGTTGGAAAAGAAAATGCGGTTGACCCCGCTCAATACATTAATTTTTAACAGGTGCCTGTCTCCTATTCGGAGACAGGTCCTTTTTTGCATAGATGGGTGCCGAGCCCGTTCAACTTTTTCCTCTGCGCATACGATGTAAGTGTAGTGGAGAAGGAGGTGGAATAAACATGGGTGAACATAAAGATAACGGATACGGAAGCGGCTTTGCTTTGGTAGTCGTGTTGTTTATTTTGCTTATTATTGTCGGTGCCGCGTATATTGGCTGGGGAAGCTAATTAAGGGGTGAGAGGCTGCGGAAAAGCAGCCTCTTTTTGCTGGGATTATCGGAGAATCGACACTTTTTCATACGGGTATATGTATATAATGAAGAGAGAATCATCGTATGCTATGATGGAAAGGATCGTGAAAATGGATATTGTTCAAATTGGGAATGTAACACTTCCTGCTGTACAGCCGGCAGCAGCGATTGCGCTGTTCGGCTCGTGGCTGTATGCCCGCATGAAGCTCGGAAAATCGTTTTCTGAGCACATAAGCAACGCATTTTTCCTGTTTATTGCTGTTTGGAAAGTAAGTGTTGTGTTGTTTCAATTGGAGCTGGTCATAGAAGCTCCGCTGTCGCTGCTTTATTTTAATGGAGGAACAAAGGGCTTTGTTCTCGGTCTTGCCGCTGCGCTTGCCTATATGTGGAGGAAAAAGATGTCCACTCATAAATCGCTGCTCGTTTGGGCCGTTGTGATGATCCTTTATCCGCTTGCCCTTGCTTTTTTAAGCAGTGAATGGACGTATTGGCACGCCGTTCAAGCGGCGGGAAGTCTTCTTTTTTTCTTTGTGGTGAAGGAAGGAATTGAGCGTGCGCTCGTGCTGCTGCTTTTCTGGCAGCTGCTGTTTTTCTCAGCAGAGGATCAGCTCATAAGCGTCACCGCCCTTGCATACATAATCGTAACAGCTTATTTGATCGTTTGGAGGAAGAAAACATGAACAAAAAATGGTTTGGTGTGCTTTTAATTGTGCTGCTGATCGGCATTGCCGGCTTTAATTTGTACAATGACCGCAAGGAAGTAACAGAAATTGATTCAACCGGCATTGCTGTTAGTGATGATCAAACGGGTATTGCCCTTGGCGACAGAGCGCCGGATTTCAAGCTGCAGACGATGGATGGTGAAGAGGTGAATCTTTCCGATTACAAAGGGAAAAAGGTGTTTTTAAATTTCTGGGCGACGTGGTGCCCGCCGTGTAAAGCAGAAATGCCTCATATGCAGGCGTTTTATGAGGAGCAGCCGGAGGACGTCGAGATACTGGCTGTGAATTTAGAAGAAAGCACAGAAAAAGCTGCTGACTTCGCCAAGCAGTACGAGTTAACCTTTCCCATTTTGATGGATGCGGACGGTACGGTTGCGGAGACATATGAAGTGTACACGATTCCGACTACGTATGTACTGAACGAAGATGGGACGGTTCATCAAAAAATTGTCGGGCCGATGGATGAGCCGATGATGCAGGAGTTAATCAAGTAATCAGCTCGATCCCCCTCTGAAGAAGGGGGATTTGTTTTTGTTCAATTTTCGGAATATAATGAACAGGTGAGTGAAAAGGAGTGGAAATGATGGATTCATTTAATACAAAAGCGGTGCACGGCGAGAAGGTGCCGGGCACGATAAAAAGCAAGATTACCCCCATTTATCAAACATCGGTTTTTACATTTGATAGCCTGGAAGACATGGAAGCACATTATAACGGCGACGGCTCTTATTTATATACGAGATGCGGCAATCCGAATTCAGATGAACTGGCGGCTGTTACCGCACGTCTTGAGGGAGCGCCTTCTGGTGTGGCAGCTTCAAGCGGACTGGGCGCTATTATGGCGGCCATTCTTGCGGTAGCGAAAAATGGCGATCACATCGTTGCAGCGCACGACGTGTACGGCGGGACCTTTTATATGCTGAAGGAAGAATTGGCACGAATGGGCATTCAAGCGTCATTTGTCGACTTTGAAGATCAGGCAGCGATTCAAGCGGCAATTCGTCCGGAAACGGTCATTTTGTACACGGAATCGATTGCCAATCCATTTTTGCGTGTGGAAGATTTGAACGCGATGTCTACTCTTGCGAAGAAAAACAATCTCGTGTTTATGGTAGACAATACATTCGCTACACCGTACCTTGTGAAGCCGTTTGAACTGGGCGCGGATCTTGTTGTCCATTCAGCGACAAAATACATCGGCGGCCATAGCGATGTATCAGCGGGTGTGGTTGTCGGCAAGGAAGAATACATAGCAGAAGCGCAAAAACGGGTGATCAATATCGGCTTGAATCTCAGCCCGTTTGAATCATGGCTTGCCTGCCGTGGAGCTAAAACGCTCGGGCTCCGCATGGAACGCCAGTCATCAAATGCAAAGAAAGTAGCAGACTGGCTGAGCACGCAGGAAAAGGTAAAGGAAGTCTTTTATCCAAAAGCGGTGTCGGAAAAAGGAAATGGCGCCATTGTCACTATTCACCTGGCGGATCAAGCGGATGAATCAGCTTTCTTCCGCTCACTTGGCTGGATTCAAATTGTGCCGTCCTTGGCAGGGGTTGAAACCTCCGTTTCGTGGCCATTCGGCACGTCTCACCGTTCCTTAACGGCAGAGGAAAAAGCAGCAGTCGGTGTCTCTGAAAAAACCGTTCGGATTTCAATTGGCATTGAGGAAGCAGAAGACATAATCGCCCAGCTTGAAGGAGCGTTAAACAAGGCTTGATGAAAAAGCGCCATAAGTCTGTTAACGATTGCACAGGCTTTCTGATACAATAGAGAGAAAGACTTTTGTGCAACGCTCTGGAGGGACTTTTATGGCTTTAGACTGGCTTATGCAGCTGTTGGCTGCTACAGGACGATTATTGCTTCATCCCATCTTTTATTTTTCGTTTATCCTTGCGTTTATCATCGGCATGTTCCGTGTCGCACGCGAACGCAAAGATTTTGATACACGCGTATATGATATCTATCAGGAAATACGGTTTATTTTGCCGTCCAGTCTGGCGGTCGGTGCCATTGTCTCCGTCACTGCACTGGGACTGGGGCTGGCGCTTCCAGCAGACTTACTGAGTTTTATAGCCGCTCTGTTTATCATTTTTAGCATGGGTGGATTTTTTCTGCTGTCGCCGGCCTGGACATTATCAGCCGCTTATATTATTTTCTTTTTTTCGGAGCAGCTTGGGTATGCCTTTATTTCATTCGAGCCGCTTCAGCTTCATCCCATTTTAACCATCCTGTCGGTATTAACGGCGCTTCTTATGATCGCGGAAGGAGTCCTTATACGCAAACGGGGCTACCAGGGGACATCGCCCCGTACAGAAGTCAGCAAGAGAGGGCAAAGGGCGGCAGTCCATCTGGCACGCCGTCTCTGGCTTGTCCCCGTTTTCTTGCCAGTGCCGGGAAGCCGCCCGCTCGAATCCTTTGCGGACTGGTGGCCGGTCTTGCCAATCGGGGCAGAGAATTATTACCTTGTGCTGTTTCCTTTTTTAATCGGCTTTTCCATGACGGTTCGCAGTACGCTGCCTGCACTTGCTGTTCAGTCAACCGGAAGAAGTGTGACGGGAGCAGGAATCGTGGCACTTCTGCTTGCCGCAGGGTCGTATTGGCTCTGGCCGCTGTCAGCGGTGTCCATCGCATTTGCCATTATGATCCGCATCGCCATTTCCCGCCGGCATTACAGCTACGAAAAACACCGTCCGTACTTTTTTACGACTCAATCAAAGGGCATCATGATTGTTGGTGTCCTGCCGGCTACACCTGCGCGGAAAATGGGTCTTGATATCGGAGAGGTGATTACAAAGGTGAATGATGTGCCGATCCAATCAGAGCCGGAATTTTATAAAGCCCTGCAGAAAAATGCGGCGTACTGCCGTCTCGAAGTGATTGGGAACAACGGCCAGCTCCGTTTTGTGCAAGGTTCTATTTATGAAAATGAACACCATGAGCTCGGTCTGCTGTTTGCACCGGAAGAAAAAGAGTACATGGATGATTCGGTTTTTACCGATTAATGAGTGAACGTAAACAGCAATAAAGAATTTTCAATAAAAGAACAAGCCGGACGATTTTGCGAAAACATCGCAGTCGTTCGGCTTTTCTTTTTGATCCGCAGCCTGGCTGTGTACAAGTTTGTATCCCGACAGGAGAGACGATCGCCGATAAAACGAGAATAACGCTGATATTCATCAGTTTATCGCTGATATCACTACCATATCGGCGTTCTACCCTTTATATCAGCGTTAACAAACAGTTACCGTTGATATGGTCGCAGAAAATCCTTCTTTTTTGAAAATTATTATATAACAGATGTTGACTTATTTATTCTGTTATAATACAATGAATTCAACAGCAAGACCAATTAAAATTAAAGGGGGACATCATCATGATGCCATTAGAATTTTACCGTAACATTCCAGGGAAAGAGTGCTGCCAGTGCGGTGCACAGATGATGGAGCAGCACGAGTCGTATCATACAGAGTGCGAGCGCTGCTTGAGCAAAGTGGAGGAATAATTGATATTGAAACATGTAACCGAATTCATTTGAAAAATCCGCCTGTTTGTCATATAACAGTGTGGATTTTTCTTTTTTTTCTGCCAATTTGTCGATACAATAGCGTAAACAGAAGAATTGCTCTTCTTCGCATAGACGGCAGAAGACTCTTCGTAAAGGAGTGGTGTCATGGGGGTTCACACATATTTTAAGACATTGTCAGATCTTGAACATTTATACCGGCTGCCGGGAAAATTTAAGTTCCAATCTCATACGGTGGCGGCCCATTCATTTAAAGTGACAAAAATTGCGCAGTTTTTAGGAACCGTCGAAGAAATGAATGGCGAAACGGTCGATTGGCGCTCACTTTACGAGAAAGCCTTGAATCATGACTATGCAGAGTTATTCACCGGCGACATTAAAACGCCCGTTAAGTATGCAACGGCGGAATTAAAAGAACTTTTTTCACAAGTGGAAGAACAAATGGCCCGCCGTTTTATCGAAGCGGAATTTCCGGCTGAATTTCATGAAGCCTATTTTCGACGGTTAAAAGAAGGGAAGGATCAAACCCTTGAAGGCCGGATTTTGTCTGTAGCGGATAAAGTGGATTTACTGTATGAAGCGTACGGCGAAATATTAAAACGGAATCCCGATCCGCTTTTTTTCGAAATTTATGAAGAAGCGCTCAATACGATTTTGCGTTTTCAGGATTTGCATTGTGTTACCTATTTTATTGAGCAGATTATGCCTGATATGCTGGCGGAGAAGTTTATGCCGCACAGCGAGCTTCGGGATTTAACCGAGCGCATTATCAGCCGCTCGGAATGAAACAGGTCTTTTCGAATAACGCAAAATCCGTTATGATAAAAGAAAACGCTTATGCTTAGGAGGATCTGATGGTTGATAAAATGATTCTGGCCCTGTTTATGCCCGCCCTGCTCGTCATATTGTTTTCGCGCGTGACATACAACCAGTTTCTCGGTCTCATTTTAACAGTCGCGCTTATTGCCGCATCCGCCTACAAAGGATATACCCACACGTGGGATTTAATCGTCATTGATGCTTTTTCTTTAACTGCCGGTCTCTGGATGTCCAACCGGATGATGAAAAGCCTGAAGGTAAAGCTGAATTAACACACTGAAAAAAATCAGTGTGTTTTTTTGTTTGCTTTTATATAGGGTATAGGGTATTATAGAAAATAAGTTAATACCCCTTGTGGTAAAATAAGCGGAGGGATGAACATGGAATATTCAAGAAGCATTCAAAACAGAATGAAACGGCTTGAAGGACAATTGCGTGGTGTTATGCGGCTGATGGAGGAAGACAAGGAGTGCCGGGACGTTGTGACCCAGCTTAGTGCTGTGCAGGGCGCCATTGACCGGACCATTGGACTTATTGTCAGTGAAAACCTGGAGCAGTGCGTCCGTACTAGTATTGTAAATGGGGAAGAAACAAACAGTGTCGTGAAAGACGCAGTCGACCTGCTAGTGAAAAGCCGATAATTTTTTTTGAATACAAAAATACCCCGTTAAGTATTTGGGAGGAGATAAAATGGACATTTTATTTTATGCGATCCTTGCTTTTGTCGTATATCGGGCTGTAAAAACAATGATGCCGGCAAAGGGCATCAGACAAATTGCGCCGGCTGATTTAAAAAAAGAATTCACTGACAAAAGCAGGCAGTTTATTGATGTGAGAACACCTGCGGAATATGGCGGGCGCCATTTAAAGCCATTTAAAAATATTCCTCTGCAGCAGCTGAGCAGCAGGCTAGGCGAGCTTGATCCACAGCGGGAAGTGACCGTTATTTGCCAGAGTGGCATGCGCAGCGCTAAAGCAGCTGCATTGTTAAAGAAAAAAGGATTTACGGTATCCAATGTGTCTGGCGGCATGGGTGCACAGTAAATGAATGAAGGAGGACCATCATGGATTGGTCAGCAGGTTTTATCATTACCATCTTTTTAATTGGCTTTGTCGGTTCCTTTTTATCCGGTATGGTCGGGATCGGCGGTTCAATCATTAAATACCCGATGCTTTTGTTTATCCCGCCCTTTCTCGGATTTGCCGCGTTCTCCGCACATGAAGTATCGGGCATAAGCGCTGTACAAGTCTTTTTCGCTACTATAGCCGGTGTATGGGCCTATAAAGGAAGTCCTTATTTAAATAAAACACTCATTATCCATATGGGTGCGGCTATCCTGGCAGGAAGCTTTATTGGCGGCTTCGGCTCAAGCGGGATGTCCGAGCAATCCGTGAATCTCGTTTATGGCATTTTAGCGGCTCTTGCAGCGATCATGATGTTTATTCCAAAGAAAAATTTAGATGATCGTCCTCTTGACCAGCTGCAGTTCAATAAATGGCTGGCAGCAGGACTCGCCTTTATTGTCGGGATCGGATCTGGAATTGTGGGTGCGGCCGGTGCCTTCTTACTGGTGCCAGTCATGCTTACGGTGCTGAAAATCCCGACCCGCATGACGATTGCTACGTCACTTGCGATTACGTTTATCTCATCCATCGGCTCAACTGCCGGAAAGCTGATGACAGGACAGGTCATGCTCTGGCCTGCCGTGATTATGGTCATCGCCAGTCTTCTTGCAGCGCCTATTGGAGCCAAAGCCGGGCAAAAAATGAATGTAAAAGTCTTGCAGTGGCTGTTAGCGGTTTTAATCGCTGGGACAGCCATTAAAATCTGGATCGATATTTTAGGATGAAAAGCGGCAAAAGCACACACTCCGAACAAGTGTGTGCTTTTTGCTGGCTTTTTTTGTTTTGATCATGGTAAAATGGGAACTATATAAAGAAAAGAACGGTTTAAGACAGGAGGCCTGTACGTTGGCTCAGCCATTTCAGTTAGTTTCTAAATACAAGCCGGAAGGAGATCAGCCAGCTGCGATCAAGGAATTATCAGAAGGAATTCGCAGTGGCAAAAAGCACCAGACATTGCTCGGTGCGACCGGCACAGGAAAAACATTTACGATCTCAAACGTCATACAGGAAATTAAAAAGCCAACGCTTGTGATTGCACATAACAAAACACTCGCCGGACAACTGTACAGTGAATTTAAAGAATTTTTTCCAGACAATGCGGTAGAGTATTTTGTCAGCTACTACGATTACTATCAGCCGGAAGCATATGTCCCGCAGACGGATACCTTTATTGAAAAAGACGCCAGCATCAATGATGAGATTGATAAGCTTCGTCATTCGGCCACGTCTTCTTTATTTGAACGCGATGATGTGATTATCATTGCGTCTGTTTCGTGCATATACGGCCTCGGTTCGCCGGAAGAATATAAAGAAATGGTGATTTCACTTCGAAACGGCATGGAGATCGCCCGAAATGACTTGCTTCGCCGTTTGGTCGACATTCAATATGAACGAAATGATATTGATTTCAAGCGTGGTACATTCAGGGTGCGTGGTGACGTCGTTGAAATATTCCCTGCGTCACGAGACGAAAAGTGTATCCGGGTTGAATTTTTTGGTGATGACATTGACCGGATTCGGGAAGTGGATGCATTAACGGGTGAAATTATGGGCGACCGCGAACATGTCGCCATTTTCCCGGCAAGCCACTTTGTTACGCGGGAAGAAAAAATGAATATTGCGATTGGAAACATTGAGCAGGAGCTTGAAGAGCGTCTTGCGGTGCTTCGCTCGGAAGAAAAGCTGCTAGAAGCACAGCGTCTGGAGCAGCGGACACGATACGATTTGGAAATGATGCGGGAAATGGGCTTTTGTTCTGGGATTGAGAACTACTCGCGCCATTTGACGCTGCGCCCGCCAGGCTCCACACCTTACACATTGCTGGATTATTTTCCGGACGATTTTTTGATGGTGATTGATGAGTCGCACGTAACGTTGCCACAGGTTCGCGGTATGTATAACGGGGATCAGGCGCGTAAGCAGGTGCTGGTTGACCATGGCTTCCGCCTGCCGTCTGCGAAAGACAACCGCCCTTTAACGTTTACGGAGTTTGAAGATCACATCAATCAAATTATATACGTATCAGCGACGCCAGGCCCGTATGAGCTGGAGCATACGCCGGAAATGACACAGCAAATTATCCGGCCGACTGGGCTGCTTGATCCAAAGATTGAAGTGCGCCCGATTGAAGGACAAATTGACGATTTAATCGGTGAAATCAATGAACGGATCGAAAAAAATGAACGGGTGCTCGTCACGACGCTAACGAAAAAAATGTCTGAAGATTTAACGGACTATTTAAAAGAGCTTGGCATCAAAGTGCAATACCTTCATTCAGAAATCAAAACACTGGAACGGATTGAAATTATCCGAGACCTGCGTCTTGGTAAATATGACGTACTGATCGGCATCAATCTTCTTCGTGAAGGACTTGATATTCCGGAAGTGTCCCTTGTCACGATTTTGGATGCGGATAAAGAAGGGTTTCTCCGTTCGGAGCGTTCTCTCATTCAAACGATTGGCCGGGCTGCCCGTAACTCGGAAGGAAAAGTCATTATGTATGCAGATAAAATGACGGATTCCATGACCAAGGCGATCAGTGAAACAAAACGGCGTCGTGAAATTCAAGAGGAGCACAACGAACGGCATGGCGTGACACCGATGACGATTCAAAAAGATATTCGGAATGTGATCCGTGCGACACAGGCAGCGGAAGATACAGAAACGTACGCATCCAAAACAAAGGGCAAAAAAATGTCCAAGCAGGAACGTCAAAAACTCATTATGAATCTCGAAGCAGAAATGAAGGAAGCGGCCAAATCACTCGATTTCGAGCGGGCAGCAGAGCTTCGCGATGCATTATTTGAGCTTAAATCAGAATAGAGGTGCTTACATGGCCATTGATCATATAGCAGTAAAAGGGGCCCGTGCCCATAATTTAAAGAACATCGATATTACCATTCCCCGCGACCAGCTTGTCGTGTTGACGGGTCTGTCGGGCTCAGGAAAGTCCTCGCTTGCGTTTGATACGATTTATGCAGAGGGGCAGCGGCGTTACGTGGAGTCGCTGTCCGCTTATGCACGCCAATTCTTAGGGCAAATGGATAAACCGGACGTTGATTCTATTGAAGGTCTGTCACCGGCGATTTCAATTGATCAGAAGACCACGAGCCGTAATCCGCGTTCGACCGTGGGAACCGTGACTGAAATCTATGACTATTTGCGTCTTTTGTATGCGAGAGTCGGACGTCCGATTTGCCCTATTCATGGGATTGAAATTACGTCTCAGACCATTGGACAGATGGTGGACCGTGTCATGGAGCTCAGTGAACGGACGAAAATTCAAGTTCTCGCACCGGCGGTTTCCGGACGAAAGGGCACACACGCAAAAGTGTTCGAGGATGTGAAGCGCCAGGGGTACGTGCGTGTTCGCGTTGACGGTGAAATGCGCGACCTGGAGGAAGAGATTGAACTGGAGAAAAACAAAAAACACTCTATCGAAGTGATCATTGACCGGATCGTCGTGAAGGAAGGGGTGGAGGCGCGCCTGGCTGATTCAATTGAAACAGCCCTGCGTCTCGGTGAAGGCAACGTCATCATTGATGTCATCGGTGAAGAGGAGCTGCTGTTCAGTGAGCACCATGCCTGCCCGCACTGTGGCTTTTCAGTCGGCGAGCTGGAGCCGAGAATGTTCTCGTTTAACAGCCCGTTCGGTGCCTGCCCGTCCTGTGATGGGTTGGGTATGAAGAAAAAAGTGGATGTTGATCTCGTCATTCCAGATAAAGACCGTACATTAAATGAAAACGCGATTGCCCCGTGGGAACCGGTGAGCTCTCAATATTATCCGCAGCTGCTGAAGGCCGTTTGCCAGCACTACAATATTGATATGGATACACCGTGGAAAGACTTGCCTGCTGATCAAACGGATACGCTTTTAAACGGTTCTGGAGGAGATAAAATCCGTTTTCGCTATGAAAATGATTTCGGCCAAATCCGTGACAACAGCATTCAGTTTGAAGGGGTGCTGAGCAACGTTGAACGGCGCTACAAAGAAACAAGCTCTGATTACATTCGTGACCAGATGGAAAAGTATATGGGAGAATCCAAGTGTCCAACATGTAAAGGCCAGCGCTTGAAAAAAGAAACGCTCGCTGTAAAAATTGATGGTTTAACCATTTCAGAAGTAGCGGATTTTTCGATTCAAGAAGCAGCCGCTTTCTTTAAAGACATCGTGCTTACAGAAAAGGAGATGCAGATTGCCCGTCTTGTACTAAGGGAAATCTGTGAGCGTCTCGGCTTTTTAATTGATGTCGGTCTTGATTATTTAACGCTGAGCCGTGCGGCTGGAACGCTGTCGGGTGGAGAAGCACAGCGGATTCGCCTCGCGACGCAGATCGGCTCTCGTTTGACGGGCGTCCTTTATATTCTTGATGAACCATCGATTGGGCTTCATCAGCGGGACAATGACCGGTTAATTCGAACGATGCAGAATATGCGTGATATCGGCAACACACTGATCGTCGTTGAACACGATGAAGACACGATGATGGCTGCGGATTATTTAATCGATATTGGACCGGGAGCAGGCGTACATGGCGGTGAAGTCATTGCCGCCGGTACACCGAAGGAAGTAATGGACAATAAAAAATCGCTCACCGGCCAATACTTATCCGGCGAGAAGTTTATTCCACTGCCGGGAGAACGCCGCAAGCCGGACGGCCGCTGGATCGAGGTCACAGGAGCGAAGGAAAATAACTTAAAAAACGTAAAAGCGAAATTCCCGCTCGGTTTGTTTACGGCCGTTACAGGCGTGTCAGGCTCCGGCAAAAGTACGTTAATCAATGAAATTTTGTATAAAAAGCTGGCCCAGTCACTGAACAGAGCAAAGGCGCGTCCAGGGGCCCATAAAGAAGTGAAGGGGATTGACCAGTTAGAAAAGGTCATTGATATTGACCAGTCGCCAATCGGAAGAACACCACGTTCGAATCCGGCCACGTATACAGGCGTGTTTGACGATATCCGGGACGTGTTTGCGCAAACAAATGAAGCGAAGGTGCGCGGCTATAAAAAAGGCCGGTTTAGCTTTAATGTGAAAGGCGGCCGCTGTGAAGCGTGCCGTGGCGATGGAATTATCAAGATTGAAATGCACTTCCTGCCGGATGTTTATGTGCCGTGCGAGGTGTGCCATGGAAAACGGTACAACCGGGAAACGCTTGAAGTGAAATACAAGAGCCAAAACATTTCGGATGTCTTAGAAATGACCGTAGACGATGCGCTTCTGTTTTTTGAAAACATCCCGAAAATCAGCCGGAAGCTCCAAACGATCGTTGATGTAGGGCTCGGATACATTACGCTCGGCCAGCCTGCGACTACCTTATCAGGAGGAGAAGCGCAGCGTGTCAAGCTTGCATCTGAGCTGCACCGGCGCTCGAACGGCCGTTCATTTTACATTTTGGATGAGCCGACGACCGGTCTTCATACAGACGACATTGCCCGGCTTCTTGACGTTCTTCAGCGCCTTGTGGAAAACGGGGACACGGTGCTCGTCATTGAGCATAACCTTGATGTCATTAAAGCAGCAGATTACCTTGTGGACCTTGGACCTGAAGGCGGCGATAAAGGCGGCACCATCGTCGCATCCGGTACACCGGAAGACATAGCGGCAGTGAAGGAATCCCATACAGGATACTATTTAAAGAAAATTCTAGAACGTGACCGGGAACGAATGGCGGTACAAGCAAAATAAAATGAAACCTTTTGACGGCAGATTCGTATAAACGAACAGGTACAAAAAACGGGAGGTTTACAACGAATGAGCGAAGAAAAACTGCGAATTTTGAAAATGTTGGAGTCGGGAATTATTTCAGCGGATGAAGCAGTAAAGTTGATTGAAGCGTTGGAGAAAAACAATGCCTCTTCCAAAACAGATACGCGTTACTCATCCACAAAGTCAGCGGAAAGCTCAAAAGGACTCGGCAGTATTTTTGAAGAGCTGGAGAAATTCGGTCAAAAAATGAGCGGCCAGCGTCCGAAAACAGAAACCGTCACCCAGTCAAAAGAAAAGATCTTTGAATTCATGCAGTCTGCTATGCAGCGTTTAAAAGATGTGGAAGTTCCATTCGTTGGTAAAGGTGCTGAATTTACGCATGTTTTTCATGAGCAGGATGCAAAGCCGCATCGCTTAAAGCTTGAAACGGCCAATGGCGCTGTTACAATTCGTCCGTGGGATGGAGAAGGCGTAAAAGCTGAATGCCATGTGAAGGTGTACGGAGCCGCCACAGAAGAAGAAGCGAGAGAATCGTTTTTGAAAAACAGTATTTTTTATGCACGGGAAGATAAGCTTTCTTTTTCTGTTGGACTTAAGCTGATGAAAACGGATGTTACGCTTTATATTCCGTCTAGCGAGCTGGAGGATGTCTCTGTGAAACTGTTTAATGGAGCATTCGACATGCGTGATGTGAAAGCAGATAAGCTCGAAGTCCGTTCTGGAAACGGAAAGATTGAATTGAAAAGCAGCCGCATTTCGGTGATTGAAGCAGAAACAGGCAACGGGCCGATTCGATTAATTGACTGCGAAGGGGAACGGGCTGAGCTGAACACATTTAATGGCGCGATTCATATGGTTGGGACGTACCGCTTCGCTGACCTGCAGACGTTTAACGGGAATGTCCTGTACGATGCAAAAACGGATCAAGCAGAAGCCGTCCGCGCCGAGTCGATGACGGGCAACGTTGAACTGTACGTTCCGCAGGATTTGGCCGTAAAGGGGGAGATGCGGACAACAGCCGGTCGCCTCACTGTTCCGGAAACAGGTATGGCGAATGTGACGGAAAAAGATGAACGTATTCAAAAATCACTGAAATTTGAAAGTGATAATCTGCTAGACGGGCGCCAGCTGACGATTGATGCTGAAACCAAAACAGGATCTGTCACACTGCGCATGTCTTCCTTGCGTCAAACACCGCCGCCAGGACCGGACCATTCGGATGATTCATTCGGAGCAGGTATTTAATTTAAAAAGCAAGGGAGTTTTTACAATGGGCTGGTTGGTAGGCGTCCTCATTAATGCCATCTTATTTGTGGCGCTGGCTGGTTATTTTCCCGGACTGCATGTGGACAGTTTTTTCCACGCCGTGATTGCCAGCCTTGTTTTATCCGTTTTAAACGGCATTGTCCGGCCGATTCTCGTTTTGCTGACATTGCCGATCACGATGATTTCACTCGGGCTGTTTCTTTTCGTGATCAACGCAGCCACCCTGTTAATGACAGACAGCATTATGGGCTATGCGTTTGAAATTGAAAGCTTCGGCCTGGCACTGGTCATTGCTGTTTTAATGGCGCTGGTCAATATGGTGCTGTATGCGACTATTTTAAGAAGACGATAAATGATGAAGGTCCATCGAGATAACCGAACGATCTTGCGGAATACCGCAATCGTTCGGTTTTTTTGCGTGATGAACAGCAAGAAACCGGCGGAAGGTGAAATTGAATCATCAGTTTTTAGATCGAAACATGGTACAATGGAGTCAATTCGTTTTATGGGATAGGAGGGAATAAAATGCCAAAAGTGCGCGCAGTTGATCTTTTGGAGAAATTTAGTTTAGAGCTTGTCAGTGGGGAAGAAGGGCTGCACCGCCCAATCAAGTTAAGTGATCTGTCTCGTCCAGGGTTGGAGATTGCCGGTTTTTTTGATTACTATCCGGCGGAGCGGGTTCAATTAATCGGCATGACGGAGCTGTCTTTTTTTCAGCGCCTCAGTCCGGCTGAAAAAAAGGAACGGATGGATAAGCTGTGCGATTATGAAACGCCGGCGATCATCGTTTCAAGAAATCTCAGTGTGCCGGTTGAGCTGATTGAAGCGTCAGAGGCTTATTCTGTGCCAGTTATGCGTTCAAAAATGACAACCACCAAATTTTCAAGTCAGCTGACCAATTACCTGGAATCGATGCTGGCACCGACAACCGCTATTCATGGTGTTCTCGTTGATATTAATGGGATCGGTGTGCTCATCACCGGACAAAGCGGCGTCGGTAAAAGTGAAACAGCGCTGGAGCTTGTAAAACGTGGACACCGCCTTGTGGCCGATGACTGCGTGGAAATTCGCCAGGAGGATATTGGGCGTCTCGTCGGGACATCCCCCGAATTAATCGAGCATTTGCTTGAAATTCGCGGACTTGGCATTATTAATGTGATGACCTTGTTTGGAGCAGGGGCGGTCCGTTCCCATAAAATCATCACGTTAAATGTAAACCTTGAGCTCTGGGATCCAGACAAACAGTATGATCGACTTGGCATTGAAGAAGACAAGCTGCCAATTTTGGACTCGGAAATTACCAAAATCACACTGCCTGTTCGCCCAGGCCGAAATCTAGCTGTCATCATTGAAGTAGCGGCCATGAACTTCCGCTTGAAGCAGATGGGCGTGAATGCGGCGCAGGAATTTACAGATAAACTGGCTGGCGCGATTAATGATGCCGGCATTGACAATAAGCAGTAATAAGGAGTGGGAGAACTTTGGATTATCCATTAAATCCGATTGCCTTTGAACTCGGCAGTTTTCAAGTTCACTGGTACGGGATTATTATCGGAATCGGCATTGCGCTCGGTTTTTATTTGGCGTCAAAAGAAGGGGACAGGCTTGGTCTTCCACAGGAAACCTTTTCTGATTTGCTTATTTGGGCGATTCCGATTGCGCTCATTTCAGCGCGTGCGTATTATGTGCTGTTTGAATGGGATTATTATTCTCAAAATCCGGGTGCGATTATTCAGATTTGGAATGGAGGCATTGCCATCCATGGCGCCTTGATCGGCTCAGTGATAACCGCTATTGTTTTTTCAAGAAAGAAGAATATTTCCTTTTGGAAGCTGGCTGATATTGCAGCCCCTTCGATTATTCTAGGTCAGGCGATTGGCCGCTGGGGCAACTTCATCAATCAAGAAGCGCACGGCGAAGAGGTAACCCGCTCGTTTTTGGAAGGGCTGTATTTACCCGATTTTATTGTGAATCAAATGTACATAGAGGGTACATATTATCATCCGACCTTTTTCTATGAGTCGGTCTGGAATATAATTGGCTTTGCGCTGCTGCTCTTGCTTCGCAAAGTGAATCCGAAGCGTGGGGAATTGTTCTTATCGTATGTGATCTGGTATTCGATTGGCCGTTTCTTTATTGAGGGGATGCGCACGGACAGCTTAATGGTGGCTGACTTGCTGCGGATTGCCCAGGTGCTGTCACTAACGCTCATCGTTGTGGCTGCGTTCATTCTTGTTTTCCGCCGGATAAAGTACGCATTGCCACGTTATGCGGATCAGACGAATGAAGGGACGATCGCACCGTGAAAGGAACGCTGGCTAAAGGCTTGAAAACGGGCTTAATGACGACGTGGACACTCGGGAAAGTCATTTTCCCGATCACGCTCGTTGTGACTATTTTGCAATTCACACCGGTTTTACCGTGGGTGATTGCCCTTATTAGTCCGATTATGGGTATTTTTGGCTTGTCTGGTGATGCAGCGATTCCGCTCGTCATCGGCAATGTCTTGAACCTGTACGCAGCGATCGGCGCGATTTTATCGCTGGAGCTGACAGTGAAGGAAGTGTTTATTCTTGCCATGATGCTGTCATTTTCCCACAATTTGTTTGTGGAATCGATTGTGGCGACAAAGGTTGGCGTGAAAATGTGGGTGATTTTAGCTGTTCGTCTCGGCCTTGCTATTACAGCGGGGATCGTGATTAACCTCGTCTGGCAGGGAGGCGGCGAAATCGCCCAGTATGGGATGGTGCCGGAAGCAGCCGCTGAGCCAACTACATGGGCGGGCATTGGCTTGCTTGGTTTGCAAAAAGCCACATTTGGTGTTTTGCAGCTGGCGATGATCGTGATTCCGCTTATGGTCATGATTCAGTTCGCAAAGGATTTAAAATGGCTGGACGCTTTTTCACGAGCGGTCGCACCTGCGACACGCTTTCTTGGTATGAAGGAAAATACATCGATGACGCTTGCATCGGGTCTGCTAATTGGGCTTGCGATGGGCTCAGCTGTTATGATTCAGGCGGTGGAAGAGGATGGGGTCAGCAGGCGTGATGTGACGCTTGCATTCATCTTTCTTGTCGCCTGTCACGCGGTCATTGAAGATACGCTTATTTTTATCCCACTCGGTATACCTGTTTGGCCGCTGTTCCTCATTCGCATTGTGACGGCTGTTGTGCTAACGATGGTTGTCGCGCGGCTTTGGGGGCGCCCTCAACAGGAAAGTAGAAAGGAAGCTGTCCATTTATGAGTAAACTAAACGCGTTGCTGTTTGATTTAGACGGCACATTAATTAATACAAACGAATTAATTGTGGAGTCGTTTCTTCACACATTAAATCATTATTTTCCAGGGCAATATGAACGGGAGGATGTGTATCCGTTTATGGGACCGCCGCTTATTGACACATTTGAAGCGCTTGATAAAGAACGGACGATGGAAATGGTCGCGCACTACCGGGCATTTAACCATGAAAAACACGATGCACTCGTTACGGAGTTTCAAGGTGTTTACGAAACCATCCGGACGCTGCATGAAAACGGCTTTAAAATGGCGATCGTGTCGACGAAGATTCATGAAACGATTTTAAAAGGATTAAAGCTGACGAACATGGAGTCGTTTTTCGATGTGGTTGTCGGGCTCGATGACGTCAAGCACGCAAAGCCGCATCCGGAGCCTGTTCAAAAAGCGCTTGCTGCACTCGGGGCATCGCCGGAGGAAGCGCTGATGATTGGCGACAACTATCATGACATTGAAGGCGGACAAAACGCCGGTGTGAAAACAGCGGGTGTGGCGTGGTCATTAAAAGGCCGTGACTTTTTAAATACGTACAACCCGGATTATATGCTGGAATCTATGGCCGACTTGCTCGATATTTTGCAGGTCGGAGCAAACCAGAAATGAGACGGACGAAACGGTATAAGCTAAAGGACGGAGCCAATCCGCTTTTTCACATTTATCAAACCGTTTCGTTCTGGAAAACGTTTAAAAATACACTGGTCATCGAAGCGGGGCGCTATATTCCATTTGTACGGCTGAAAAACGCTTTGTACCGTCGTTTGCTTGGCATGAAGATTGGCGATGGCACAGCCCTGGCTTATAAAGTCGTGCCGGATATTATGTTCCCGGAGCAGATTTCAATTGGACACAATACGATTATCGGCTACAATACAACCATTTTGGCGCATGAATATTTAACCGATGAATATCGGATTGGCCCGGTTGTAATCGGTGACCGTGTGATGATCGGTGCAAATACAACGATCTTGCCTGGTGTCAAAATCGGCGACGGTGCGGTCGTATCCGCCATGACGCTCGTGAATAAAGATGTTCCGCCCGGTGCGTTCGCCCGGGGGAATCCAATGATGATCAAAACGGCCTCAGCTGACAGCTGAGGCCGTTTTATTATGGCGAAATAAAATACAACAATAATTTTGTAAATAAAAAAAGCGCATAAATAAACAGATTTTTTAAAAAATAGGTTGTTTTTTAATTTTTCAGAATATAAAATAGTGAAACAGTTCTTTTACATCAGGGGGTTTCATCTATGTTTACTTTTCTATCAGCAATTGCTCTTCTTTTATGCGGGTATTTATTTTATGCGAAATTCGTTGAGCGTGTGTTTGTCATTAACGATGACCAGCCCACGCCAGCTTATGAGAAAACTGACGGATTGGATTATGTGCCAATGCCGTGGTGGAAGGGCTGGTTTATTCAGCTTCTGAACATTGCGGGTCTTGGTCCGATCTTTGGAGCGGTTGCAGGCGCCTTATATGGCCCGGTTGCTTTTATTTGGATTGTGGCAGGCTGTATTTTTGCCGGAGCTGTTCATGATTACTTTTCAGGCATGCTGTCACTGCGGCATGGTGGCGCGCAGTTTCCTGCACTTGTAGCCAAGTATTTAGGAAATGCCGTCAAATCGGCGGTTAATGTTTTTTCACTTGTTTTAATGGTGCTGGTGGCGGCTGCGTTTACAGCAGGTCCGGCACAACTCATTGCACAGCTGACACCGCTCAGTTTTATGGCTGCACTCATTCTCGTTTTCACTTACTTTTTGCTGGCGGCGATTTTGCCGGTGAATCAAGTGATCGGAAAAGTGTACCCGATTTTCGGTGTGATTTTGGTGGTAATGGCCGTAGCGATTGGCGTAGCGCTTTTGTTTGGCGGCAAGCCAATTCCGGAGCTGACACTGGCGAACCTTCATCCGGGCGATATGCCGGTTTGGCCGCTGATTATGGTGACGATCTCGTGCGGTGCGATTTCCGGCTTTCACTCGACGCAAAGCCCGATTGTCTCACGCACACTGAAGAAAGAGTCGGAAGGGCGAAAAGTCTTTTACGGCGCGATGATTGGCGAAGGCGTAATCGCGTTAATCTGGGCGGCTGCCGGCATGACGTTTTTTGGCGGGACAGCAGGTCTTGGAGAGGCGCTTGCTGCCGGGGGGCCTTCCGGCGTGGTGAATGAAATCTCGACTTCTCTTCTTGGTACGTTCGGCGGGATTTTAGCCATTCTGGGTGTCATCATCCTGCCTATCACAACGGGCGATACGGCTCTTCGTTCATCTCGTATGATTTTGTCGGACTGGCTGTCAGGCTTTGTGAACATGGACCGTAAAGGGATGCCGCTTTTCATGACGATCGTTGTCAGTGTCCCTGCATTTTACTTGTCAACCATTGACTATTCCTTTTTATGGCGGTATGTCGGCTGGACCAATCAGGTCGTTGCGACAGTCATGCTGTGGACCGCTGTTTCCTACTTGCTGAAGGAAGGGAAGAATCACTGGATTGCCGGTGTGCCTGCGATGTTCATGACTGGCGTTGTCTGCACGTATATCTTTTACGCGCCGGAAGGATTCGGACTTGCTTACGGAGTATCGATGGCCATTGGCTTTACACTTGCCGCTATCGTTATTGCGCTGTACGCAAGGCAAATTGTTCGTTTTAAACGAATGGAGTCTGAACTCTCGGTATCCGCCTCTTAAATCACTTAAATTAGTAAGGCATTCTGCAAATGCAGAATGCCTTTCGTTTTGTCGAAAAGTGATATTTCTCATCGACAAAAGAAGAAATGCATAGTACAAAAGTAGTATATATATAAAAGGAGCGCTGTGCATGCTTACGCAGAAGATTTTAATTGTTGATGACACTCCGCCAAATGTTTTGCTTTTAGAAAAAATATTAAGGATGAACGGGTTTGAAAACTTAACTTCCACAGTTGATTCACGTGTCGTGATGGACATCATTGAAACACAACAGCCGGATCTGGTGCTGCTCGATTTACGGATGCCTTATATAGATGGATTTGAAATTCTCGAACAGCTTCAGAACAGCATTCATAAAGAGGGCTTTCCCGTGATTGTGATTACAGCACAGCATGATCCAGACAGCAAACGGAAAGCACTCAAGCTTGGAGCGCGAGATTTTATTACAAAGCCTTTCGATCCGGAAGAAATCGTTATGCGTATTCATAATACACTGGAATTAACTGTCTTGCGGAAAAAGCAAAAAAATCGAAATGCAGAGCTAGAAAAACTAGTCGCGGCGCGCACAAAAGAGCTAGCGAATTTACAGATAGAACTTATTCACCGGCTAGGGAAAGCGGTCGATTCCCGTGACAATGAAACAGGCGATCACATTATTCGCATGAGCTTATATACGAAAGAAATTGCGCTGCAGCTTGGGTACAATCAAAAAGAAGCAGAGCTGCTTCAATTTGCGAGCACCATGCATGATGTAGGGAAAATTGCGATACCAGATTTGATTTTATTGAAAAGCGGTCCACTAACAGAAGAGGAGTGGGCGGTGATGAAAACGCACACGGTCATCGGTGCCCGCATTTTAGAAGGAAGCTCGTCGAATCTTCTTCAATTGGCAGCAGAAATTGCACTGACTCATCATGAGAAATGGGATGGCACCGGCTATCCATATGGCAAAAAGGAAAGGGAGATTCCGCTTTCAGGCTGTATTACGGCAGTAGCTGACGTGTTTGATGCGCTTACCTCGGCAAGACCATATAAGGAGCCGTGGTCATTCGAAAAAGCGGCCGCTCATATTCAGGAGGCATCCGGTCTTCACTTTCAGCCGGAGGTGGTACGGGCGTTTGAACAGGCTCTGCCGGATATCCGGATGATTTTCAGCCAATATGCTGAACAACGGCCAGCTATAGACGATTTTTCAGTGGAATCATTACGAAAGTAGGCTGCGAGCATGAAAAAGCCAATAGAGAAATATTCGTTAATGCAGTGGATTTGGCGTTCTTTTTTAAAAACAGCTTTGATTCCGCTCATTGCAATTGAACTGGTGTTTATCGGTATTTATTTTACAGCGAATACGTGGTCGAAGGAGGTAACGGTTGATTTCCTGAAAGACAGCACAAAAGATGAATTGTCCCACCGGGCTGTGCAGGAAGCAGCAAACATTCAAACGAAGCTTCAGGGAATCGGGCATGCAACAGATCTGTACCGTCAGCACATGCAAGCTGCTTTTTTATCAGATGACCGAATCGATCTAGAAGACAGAAGCCGGCTTGCTTATTCGGAGGATGGTGTCTATTATTCGACCCGTGACCGTTTGGATGGGGGAGCGGCTCTTTTTTACAGTGGATTTGCTCCGATAGGAAAGGAAGAAAGAGAAAAAGCTGCAAAGCTCGCAGCGCCGGACGTTCAGCAGTTTATGAAGCAGCTGCAGCAGTCACAGCCGCTTGCGGCCGCTGTGTACTTTAATTCATACGACTCGCTTAATATTATTTATCCGTATTTTGATGTGCTGACGCAGTATCCGCCGAAAATGGACATTGCCTCCTATAATTTTTATTATGAAGCGGATGTAAAAAACAATCCGGAGCGCAAAGTCGTCTGGACAGATGCTTATTTGGATCCGGCTGGAAACGGGTGGATGGCTTCATCACTTGCGCCGGTGTATCAGGGTGATTTTTTAGAGGGCGTAGTCGGCATTGACGTAACGATTGATACGATTACAAAAGAAGTATTAAATTTGAATTTGCCGTGGAACGGGTACGGGGTTCTCGTCAGCGAGGACGGAACCATTCTTGCTCTGCCTGAAGCGGGGGAAGAGACATGGGGGCTTGAGGAGTTAAAAGAGTATACGTATGAAAGTGCTGTTCGGGAGGATACATTTAAGCCGGAACAGTTCAACGTGCATAAACGGAATGACCTGGAGGAGGTTAGCCGTCTTGTGGAAGACCGCGAAGAAGGGGTCTCGGATGTTCAGCTCAATGGTGAGACACAGTACATGTCATGGGCGACCATTCCAGAAACAGGCTGGAAACTGTTTATTGTCGTCGATGAGGAAGCTGTTTTTTCGAAAATTGACGATACGAGCAGCCGGCTAAATTCGATCGGTGTGTACATGATTGCCGGGCTCATTTTGTTTTATTTACTGTTTTTCCTTCTTTTATACCGGAATTCCCGCAGAATGAGCCGGAAGGTGTCACAGCCGCTTGAAGATATCAGTCATATGGTTAAGCGAATTGGCGAAGGCGTATACCGGCAGCCAAAGCAGGAATTTCGGGTGCTGGAGCTGGATCATACGGCTGAGGAGCTTCTGGCGATGGGCCGGCGTCTTGGAGAAACAAATGAACGGCTCGTTGCGGCTAAAAAAGAAGCAGAAAAAGCGAGTAATGCCAAGTCAGAATTTTTGTCCAGCATGAGCCATGAGCTGAGAACGCCAATGAATGCTATTTTAGGATTTGCGCAGCTGCTGGAGCTTGACCCTGCTGAGCCACTGAGTGATTCGCAGAAAGAAAATGTAGGGGAAATTATTAAAGCTGGCGGCCATTTACTTGATCTGATTAATGAAGTGCTGGATCTGGCGCGCATTGAGGCCGGTCAAATGCCGATTTTCATGGAACCCGTTTTAGTAAATGAGGTATGGAAAGAGGTAGAGAATCTTGTCAGGCCGTTAGCAGGTGCGTCGAATCTTTTACTGCTCTGTGAATGCGAGAGCTGCCAGCAGGTTTATGTGCTGACAGATCGAATGAAGTTAAAACAGATTATGCTAAATCTGCTGTCGAATGCAATTAAGTATAATCGGGAAGGCGGAACCATCACAGTCAGGTGCCGGGCGGATGAGCAAACCATCATCTTCTCCGTAAAGGACACCGGAAAAGGAATTGCGGCTGAGCAGCTTGAAACTATTTTCGAGCCGTTCCGTCGAATGAATGAAGGACAGAGTGTTGTTGAAGGGACCGGCATAGGTCTTGCGGTCACAAAACAGCTTGTCGGATTAATGAATGGACAGATTAAAGTGGAAAGCAGCGAAGGGAAAGGCAGCACCTTCCATATTATTCTTCCAAAAGCATAAAAAACAGCACGGGCTTCTGAAAAGAAACCCGTGCTGTTTTTAAAATCAGGCGGTTGAAAGCTTGTCAACTTATTTAGAAAAACGATAAAGTAAAATCGCCCGTTTTACAGTTGGGGAAAGGTCTGTTTCAGCAAGCGCTGCTTTCAGCTCGAGCCGTGTAGAAGCAGTCTCAACAGCAGATGCTGTTCTCTGCTCAGACGCACCGCCTGCTGGTGCAGTTGACGCGGCAATCGGTCCTGGTGTTTGAGCTGGCGCTGTAAAGGCAACGGAAGAGCCGTTGTTCGATACAGTAGACGCGGCTGCGTTGCTGATTCGTGTGGTCCCGTTGTTAGACGACAGGTGGTTATTGGTAATAGTCATCCCTGTCCCGCCGTATGTTTCAATGCCAACAGATTGATTACTTGTCAGTTTATTGGCGGTAATCTTATTTCCGTTTACGCCATTTAACGCGTATACGCCCCGTTTGATGCTTCCGGAAATGATGTTGTTATGCACAGCATTGTTTTGCCCGTAATTAATGAGCACGCCGTTGCTGTAGTAGGATTCAGATACATCACCGCCGTTGTTGGCGATTGTGTTTCCGGCAACCGTGTTGCCATGGGAGTGGCCAAGCAGCACACCGCCCATTTTATTGTTGCGGATAATGTTGTATTCTGCCCTGCTTCCGTCTGCGTATGCGAACATCAAGCCGTAGCCTGCGTTGTTCTCCATAATATTATGACGGATGGAAACTCCTTCAAGCGGCAGATTGTAAGGCGGGTCCCGTTCAAGATCGACGCCGGAAGAAGGCAGCGTACCATTCGTATTTTTAAAGAGGCTGTTTGTGACGGTAATGTTTCGGCCGGCGACAATCGACAGACCCTGGCGACGGTTATGATCAGCTGTTACCCGGTCAATGACGACATCGTTCGGTACTTTTTTGACCGTTTCAAAATTGTTCTCCACGGTAAAGCCGTCACCCCAAAAATTTTTAGCGGTGACGCCGTACACGTAAATAGAGGAGGCACTGCCCATAATGTGAACACCGTGTCCCCATTCGCCGCCGCTGCCGGTATGAATGGCGCGGTCGCCGATCAGTGTGCCGCCGGTAATTTTAACGTTCTGCACATTGGAGACATTGAGCAACCGGTAGTTTTGCAGGCTGTTTGCTTTTAATTTCAAAACGGTTCCGCTGTCCATCCGAAGATGCACGTTGCTTTTCAGCATAAGACCGTTTCCTGATGAATTAACAGCTAAATCAAATGTGCCGGCAGGAATGTCGACAATGCCGCCGCCGGCAGAGGCAGCAGCATCTATGGCTTTTTGGATAGCAGGTGTATCCAGGGCATTGTCATTTGCTTTAGCGCCATATTGCAGCACATTCACTGTGGCTGCTTCCGTGTGTTCAGCCATAAAGGGCATGGCGAGTATAGAAGCTGACAGCAAGCCGGCAGCCCATATTTTTTTTGCATACTTCATTTTCTTCACATACCTCCGAGAGTTTAAATCAAGCCGTTTGCTTTTCTTCAATCCTCCTCATCTATTAAACTTGCCTGCCTTGGAGCGCAATGATTTGAAGCGGTTCTCTACTTGTCCGCCACAGGACAAAACAAAAAGCCGGCCGGGAGTGAGCGATTTCGAATCGCATCCATCCGGTCGGTCTGGATTTTGTTTCTGCACTTTTCTCTCTCATCTATAGCAAAATTAATCCGTTCTCTGCATTTTGTTCTCTCTTCCAAAACAAAGACATTGAGCTGTCAATTTCTGTGACTTGAGGTCAGAAATTGTCAAGGGAGAGCATTTCTTCAACATCATAGCACGAATTGACGCAACAAAAAGACCTGTTTTAAAAAACGGAGGTTCGGACTACAAAATAGCCAGCGCCTTCTAAATTAAGTATTGCGGACGAATCAAAAATCTGCGACGCTTATGAAAGCGGGAGGGGACGCAGCATGATTCGAAAATTAACATTACAAGCATCTATCGTACTGCTGGTTATCTCGGTCGTCACATTTGCGTTAGGGCTGACAAACTGGCTGATTGCACACGATGTGGCGGAATCAAAGCGTGCGGAATTAACTGAAACGGTTCGCACATCGTCCAGGCTGCTGGCGGAGTCCTCTATTATTAAAAAAGGACTTGACGGCATCGACGAGGAAGCTGTCCAGCAATTTGCTGAAAAAACGAGAAAGCAAATCGGCGCTGATTATATTACCGTGTTCAATCAAAACGGAGTTCGCCTGTCTCATCCGGACCCGGGCTTAATCGGCCAGCCGTTCCAGGGAGGCGATGAAGGACCGGTGCTTGACGGAAAAGAGCATCTTTCAACGGCGGAAGGGTCCCTTGGGCTGTCTGTCCGCTACTTCACTCCTGTTTATTCTGCACAAGGCCAGCAGATTGGGGCTGTAGCGGTCGGCATCACTCTGGAAAAAATCCAGGAAGCGGTCGTGGACAGCCGGCGCATGATATATGCCGGCGTTGCAGCCGGCTTGACTGTAGGATTGGCCGGCGCATTGTTTTTAGGTCAGCGGGTTCGGAGGGTGATGTTTGGAATGGAGCCTGAGCAAATCGCCCAGCTTTTAGAAGAACGAAGTGTGATGCTGGAATCAACCCACGAAGGCATTCTCGCAGTGGATCAAACGGGCTCGATTACCCTTTTAAACGACGCAGCTGCCTCCCTGCTGCGAAAAACAGGGCTACTCGGGCCATTCGAGGGGCAAAAAGCCGAATCGATCATGCCGAAAGTTCCGCTCCGAGACGTGCTGGAGCGTGGCGAGCGCTTACTGGACGAAGAGCTGGAGATTAACGGCACCGTCTTTTTTATTAACAGCTCTCCGCTGCTTTTAAAGGGAAAAGTGATTGGGGCTGTCACGACAATGAGAGACCGGACGGAAATGAAAAAGCTGGCAGAGCGCTTGAGCGGGACTGAAATGTATGCAGAAGCGCTGCGGGCACAGACGCATGAATTTATGAACCGTCTGCACGTCATTATGGGGATGGTTCATATTAAGCAATTTGATGCGCTCCCTGCTTATATACAAGAGATTAATATCCGTTATCAGGATAATATCGGGTATTTGTCCAAGCGAATTAACGACCCGGTTGTGGCCGGCTTTTTACTGGCAAAAATGAGCTTTGCGTCAGAGCAGGGAAAAGAGGTTGTGCTTGCAGCTGAATCGTTTTTGCCTGATCAAAAAAACAGCCGCTTATCCCATGAATTAATTACGATATTAGGGAATTTAATTGATAACGC
This sequence comes from Domibacillus enclensis, assembly GCF_900156125.1. Lineage (GTDB taxonomy): Bacteria > Bacillota > Bacilli > Bacillales > Domibacillaceae > Domibacillus > Domibacillus enclensis. The sequence continues at coordinate 520,834 of NZ_FTLX01000002.1, forward strand.
GCTGGATGCAACGGATCAGAACGGGCGGCCGGTTACTGTTTTTATGGACGCTGAAGAAGGGCTGTTAACCATAGAGGTCAAGGATCATGGGAAAGGAATGGAGTCGACAGAAGGCATTTTTGACAAAGGGCGCTCGGAAAAAGGCAACAGGCGGGGCTATGGACTTTTCCTTGTCCAGGAAAGTGTCAAGCAGCTGGATGGGACGATTTACGTGATGTCAGAAAAACAAAAAGGTACCATCGTTGAAGTGGTCATCCCCATTGAACGAAAGGAGTGAAGCAGATGATTCGGTTATTAATTGCAGAAGACGATCCGATGGTCGCAGAGTTAAACCGCCGCTATGTCGAATCAGTGGCGGGATTTGAGTCAATCGGTGTGGCATCAAAGCCTGAAGACGTGCTGAGGAGGGCGGCGGTTGAAAAGCCGGATTTAATTTTGCTTGATATTTACATGCCGGGAATGACCGGGCTTGAAGTGCTTGAAAAGCTGCGGGCGACCGGTTCCAGAGCAGATGTGATCCTGATCAGTGCCGCGACCGACATGGACAGCGTTCGAAAAGCCATGCAGCTTGGGGCGGTGGATTATATCATTAAACCTTTTCAGTTCGAGCGCTTTCAGCAGGCGCTGCTGTCATATGAAAAGCGGCGGCGTTTTTTCAGCGAATCGGCCCAATTCAAGCAAAGTGATATTGATGCCATGCTTTTTCGTTCAGAACAATCTGCTCCGCTGCACGAATTGCCAAAAGGGCTGACAAAAGAAACCCTGTCGATTGTTTGGACAGCGATTCAAGAAACGGAGCAGGCAGACTTTTCAGCGGAAGACATTGCGTTCGCCTCCGGGGTTTCCCGTGTTTCTGTCCGGAAATATTTGTCGTTTCTACAGGAGGCGGGCGTTCTCACCTCCGACGTTTTGTACGGCTCTGTCGGACGGCCCCAATCCCGCTATCAAATTCATGAAGCGGGCCGGGAGCACATGTTAAAGTATATTTAAGAAAACGGTGGGACAGTCTTCTTTTATGATGGAGACTGTCCTTTGCGGTAATGAATTTTGCGGTTGGATAAGAAAATCATTATGTAAGCGTTTGCTTTTTTTATTTACAAAATGCTTTCTTTTCTTTTTTAATCTCTCTTCCAGCCTGTTATCCAGTAGACTTCAGTTATGAACAAACTGTGACAACAAAAAGGGGGAGGGTTTTACATGCAGCAATTTGCGACAACAGTCTGGAATGAATGCTGGAATGCACACGATAAAATAAAACAGCTTTTGTTTTTTGCATTGCCAAAGAAAGCGGATTCAAAATTGGAAGAAAGTAATGAGGATGCTCATTCAGGAGCGAACGGTCCGAATGATCCACAAAAGCGGTATATGAAGCCGTCACAATGGGTTGGTTTTTTGCTTGGTCCACTCTTGTTTTTCGCTATTTTATTCTTTTTTTCGCCAGCCGGCTTAAACCCGGAAGCAAAAGCAGTATTGGCTGTAACGGTTTGGGTAGCTGTATGGTGGATTACAGAAGCGATTCCGATTCCGGTTACGTCGCTCTTACCGATTATCTTATTGCCGATAACAGGAGCACTGGATGGAGATTTAGCTGCTTCCGCTTACGGTGATCCGATTATTTTCTTATTCCTCGGCGGCTTTATGATTGCGATGGCCATGGAAAAATGGGATCTTCACAAACGGATCGCGATGAACATTGTTGCGGTTATGGGAACAGGCTCAAAAAAAATCGTGCTCGGTTTTATGATATCGACCGGCTTTTTATCGATGTGGGTATCGAACACTGCAGCAGTTATGATGATGATCCCGATTGGAACCGCTATCACGTATCAAGCGGCTCAAATTGTGAAAAAATCAGGTGACAAGTCAATCGATATTCACAGCTTTGAGAAAACGATTATTTTTGGTATCGGATTTGCTGGAACGATCGGCGGACTTGGAACGTTAATCGGAACACCGCCAAACATTATTATGGCTGCAGCTATCAACAGCTTGTATGGCGTCACGATCTCGTTTGCTGACTGGATGTTTGTGGCGGCGCCAGTCGTCTTTGTTTTACTTATTGTTTCCTGGCTTTACCTGGTTAACATTGCCTTCCCAATTAAATTCAAAGAGCTTCCCGGCGGAATGGATCTGATCCGCTCGGAAAAGAAAAAGCTTGGGAAAATGAGTTCTGAAGAAGGATTAGTGCTGGCGGTTTTCTTGTTCGCAGCGTTTATGTGGATTACGCGCACATTCCTCTGGGTCGACATTATTCCAGGTATTAGTGACGCGATGATTGCGATTACAGCAGCGGTTTTGCTGTTTATTCTTCCATCGAAGAACAAAGGCGGCGCATTGTTAGACTGGTCGGTATCACGTGACCTGCCGTGGGGCGTTTTGCTTTTGTTCGGTGGCGGTCTTGCCATAGCAGCGGGCTTTGGTGAAACAGGTCTTGCCGTATGGATCGGGGATCAGCTGACAGTATTAGACGGCTTATCCATGTTCCTTGTTGTTGTATGTGTGACGACATTTGTTTTATTCTTAACAGAAATTACATCCAATACAGCGACAGCGACAATGATCATGCCGGTTCTTGCTGCGCTCGCCTTAGCATTGAATGTTCACCCGTTCATCTTAATGATGCCAGCTGCAATGGCAGCGAACTGCGCGTTCATGCTTCCAGTCGGCACACCGCCAAATGCGATCATTTTCGCAACCGGCAAAATTACCATTCCAGAGATGGTCAAAGCCGGCTTCTGGATTAATATGTTCGCCATTGTACTGATTGTCGGCGCCATGTATTTGATTATGCCACTTGTGTTCGGCGTAGACATTTCCATGTTCCCGGCGGATTTTAAATAATCATTAAATGAGACCGTCTTCTATTTAGAGAAGACGGTCTCATGCTGTTGAAAAACTAACGTGTCCAGGGAATACAGTTGTTTTTTAAGGAATTTTGGTGCGTATAGTGGTGGAAGTGACCGGTAACCCTCATCATCTGACCGATAAAGCACTTTTTCCGGTCAGATAGATGTGTTTATCAGTCACTTCCTTTATTTTATCGGTCAAAATAGAAAAACGATTGTTCAATTTATATAGATAAGACAGATATTCTTTCAAAATGCTTTTTTCTATTTCGGGATGCATTGAAGTGGGTTTTCTTTGTCTTTTGGATCAGATCCTTTCCTTTTTTGATTTTCGGACGATGCTTTCCTCCCACCAGGGCGGCTGGCGCAGGACGAAGACTCGGGAGGGATCAGCGGGGCAGGTGAGCTAACTTTTGGAGCGAAGCGACAAAAGTTAGCTCACCGCCCGCCCCTCCGAACGCGAAGTCCTGCAGAAGCCGCTCGAACTGTGTTCGCTCAAGCGCAGTAACTTTGAAAAAGAGAAACTGTCACCTGGTTTTCATAGATACATTCTTATTTCAAGAGCAAAAGACCGTCTTCGATTCAGAGAAGATGGTTTTTTGTGGAACTTTTCAGGTTTATTTTCGTAATGAAAAGAAACGACTTGGGAGGGTTCAAGATGGATATAACGTTGTTGGAACGAAATGCAGAAGTGCTGCGCCAGACAGCGGGGAAGTGGGTTGACAAGCGGCTCGTTCTGCTGACAGCGGCCCAGTTTGCGGCCAGAAACGAGCTCATAAACGGACAAGAATATATGAATTTCTCTGTTAAATTAAAAAAAGCAGGCTCCTTCTTTTCACCGCTTCGCACCATCCATTTTCCAATGGCGGGACTGCTGCTGTCAAAGGAAGGCGATCCTGACGAAATGATCACACATTTACAGAAGCGATATGAAACACTTCGATCAGCCGGGCTTCGATCCTCTCCTTACACATATATTGCGGCATTTTTGCTGGATTCATCCACACACCCGGAGCGCATTAAAAACATTTATAATGAAATGAAGAGGTTCCACGTATTCTTAACCTCTAATGAAGACTATCCTGCCGCTGTTGTCATGGCCAACCGATCTGAAAGCGTGACAGACCTCGTGGATGCGTCGGAAGCTTATTATCGTTTTTTCAACAACCATGGATTCTGGAAGGGAAATGATCTTCAGTTTTTAGCAAACATGCTGGCTGCCAATGGCCTGTATAACGAAAAAACGGCTGAAGCCGTGTTAAACGTGAAGCAGGAGTTTGAAAAAAACGGCTTGAAAATAAAAGGAATGCACTATCCTGCGGTTGGCATGATGGCTTTGTCCGACGATATCGAGGAATGTGTTCAAACGGCGCTTGCTCTGCGGCATTCTCCTGCACTCAAATGGTCAAAGGAGATGGCTGTTACTCTTGCTTCGATTTTCGCTTCACAGGCGATGATCGAATCAGCAGCCGGTTTAACCGCCGCTGTTCAGGCGATGATTCAGTCCCAGCAGGCCGTCCTGGCGGCATCCACTGCCAGTGCAGTAGCGGCGTCCTCTTCTACAGGCAGCTAACCCTTTTTAATTTGAGCACGGTAAGGGGTTGACGTGAATTGTCAGAACCGTTAAACTACATTTAATAAACCTTTAGTACATTAGCGAACTAAAGTAAAATACAAACGATCGGGTGATAAAATAGATGTCAAAGCTGTTAATGTTTGAAAAGCCGGTGGGGATGCGCGATACGCTTCCGCACATTTATGAAACGAAACGCAAGGTAAAAGAGGCAGCTGAGCGTGCAATGAGAAGCTGGGGCTACCGTTTCATCGAAACACCTGCACTTGAATATTACGAAACAGTGGGCGATGCGTCTGCGATTTTGGATCGCCAGCTGTTTAAGCTGCTTGACCAGCAGGGAAATACACTCGTATTGCGTCCGGATATGACGGCGCCTATTGCGCGGGTAGCAGCGGCGAAATTGCTTAAGGAGCGTGTACCGCTTCGTCTCGCGTATTCAGCGAGCGTCTACCGCGCTCAGCAGCGTGAAGGCGGACGGGCAGCTGAATTTGAACAAATCGGCGTTGAAATGATTGGAGATGACACGATCAGTGCGGACGCGGAAGTGATCGCTCTGCTTGTTTCTGTCATGAAGGAAGCGGGACTTGAGCGGTTTCAGCTGTCACTCGGCCATATTCGCTTCACAGACGAGCTATTCCGCCAAATTCTCGGGACAGAAGATCGTGCCGAACAGCTGCGCCGCTTTTTATACGAAAAAAATTATGTCGGCTACCGTGAGCATGTGAAAAGCCTGGCGCTGTCATCGATTGACAAGCAGCGGCTGCTTCAATTTTTAAATCTGTCAGGCGGCCTGGACTGTCTCGATGAAGCAGTGAAATTGATCGAAGGAACGGCAGGCATTGAAGCGCTGGATGAGTTAAAAACCGTCTACAGCCGCCTGCAGGAGTTCGGCGTTGATGAGTATGTGACGTTCGATCTGCCCCTTGTCAGCCATATGAGCTACTACACGGGTCTTGTATTTGAAGTGTATGCTGATGGTGTCGGGGCGCCGGTTGGCAATGGTGGTCGCTACAATGACCTTCTTGAGAAGTTTGGACGTCCTGCGGGAGCAACAGGGTTTGGCCTTCGCGTGGATTTCTTATTGGAAGCACTGGAGCAGCTTGAAGAAGAAGCGGGTGTTCATTGTGTTTTATTCAGCAATGAGCGGCGCGTCGAAGCGATCCAGGAAGCGCAAAAACGCCGCGCAGCAGGAGAAGACGTTCTTCTTCAAGACGTGGCGGGTGTAGAAGATGTTGATACCTTTACCCAAACGTGCAAAAGTGTGACGTTTTTTGTCGGTAAATCAACAGGGGGGACCGAATAATGTCAATGCTAACAATTGCGATGCCGAAAGGCCGGATTTTTGAAGAAGCGGCAGCGCTCATGCGGGAAGCCGGCTACAAGCTTCCTCTTGAGCTGGACGAGTCGCGCAAACTGATTATTGAAGTACCGGAAGAAAACATGCGCTTTTTCCTAGCGAAGCCGATGGATGTTGCCACTTATGTTGAGCACGGTGTTGCTGATGTCGGCATTGCCGGCAAGGATGTGTTACTGGAAGAAGAACGCGATGTGTACGAGCTGCTTGATTTGAAAATCAGTCCTTGCTACCTCGCCGTGGCAGGGCTTCCGGATACATCTTTAAATGAAGTAGCGCCGAAAATTGCGACGAAATATCCAACTGTTGCATCTGCATATTTCCGTGAAATAGGCGAGCAGGTGGAAATCATTAAGCTGAATGGTTCCATTGAGCTGGCGCCGTTAATCGGCTTGTCAGACCGAATCGTGGATATTGTGTCAACGGGTCAAACGCTTCGTGAAAACGGGCTTGTTGAATACGAAACGATTGTAGAGATCACGTCACGCCTCGTTGTGAATCCTGTGAGCTACCGGATGAAAAACAAGGAGATTTCAACGTTCGTCAGCCGTTTAACCGAGACGATTGAAGAAAAGGCGGTGCAATAAGCGATGATCAAAATCGAACAAGTAACAACAGGACTTTCTATTAAACGTTCGGTTGATGCCGGCACAGACGAGCAGCAGCGCATCGTACGGGATATCGTCCAGGACGTTCGTCATAACGGAGACCGGGCACTTTTCGCGTATACCGAAAAGTTCGATGGCGCGAAATTGTACAGCTTAAAGGTGACGCAGGAAGAAATCAATGAAGCGTACGAAGCGCTTGATGACCAGATGATTAAAATCATTCGCGAAGCCGCACAGAACATCGCGGACTTTCATGCAAAGCAAAAGCGTGAAACGTGGCTGTATACAAATGCAGACGGCTCTGTTTTCGGCCAGAAGATGACGCCGCTTGATTCAGCCGGTGTATACGTGCCGGGCGGAACCGCTGCATATCCTTCTTCTGTTTTAATGAATGTCATGCCAGCTAAAACGGCAGGCGTGGAGCGCATTGTGATGGTTTCTCCTCCTGGAAAAGACGGGCGGCTGCCGGCTGGCGTGCTGGTCGCCGCAGACATTGCAGGTGTGAAGGACATTTTTAAAGTGGGCGGTGCACAGGCAGTGGCGGCGCTTGCCTACGGGACGGAATCGATCAAAGCAGTGGACAAAATTACCGGGCCGGGCAACATCTTTGTCGCGCTGGCGAAAAGAGACGTGTTCGGTGATGTGGACATTGATATGATTGCCGGTCCGAGTGAAATTGCCGTTCTGGCAGATGAAACAGCTTCTGCAAAAGAAGTGGCGGCTGATATGCTGTCCCAGGCTGAGCATGATACGCGCGCGTCAGCCGTTTTAGTGACTACGTCTGAAAGCCTGGCACAGGGTGTTGCGGATGAGATTGAAAAGCAGCTTGCAACATTGCCAAGAGCGGACATTGCACGTCCATCGATTGAACAGCACGGAGCGATTTATATTGCTTCCTCAATGAAAGAAGCGATTCAAACGATTAATGAGATCGCACCGGAGCACCTTGAAGTGATAACTGAAAATGCGCTTGACTATGTAAAAGACATTAAGCATGCCGGCGCCATTTTTGTCGGACGTTTTTCATCAGAGCCGGTAGGCGATTATTTCGCCGGACCGAACCACGTGCTGCCGACAAACGGAACAGCCCGGTTTTCTAGTCCTTTAAGCGTCGATGACTTTATGAAAAAATCAAGCATCATTATGTACAGCAAGGAATCGTTTGACAAGCACGGGGCGAAAATCGCTGCTTTCGCACGGCTTGAAGGATTAGAAGGACATGCCCGCGCCATTGAAGCGCGTAACGAATAAAGAGAGAAGGCGGAGAAAATGGGAAATCGGAATGCGGAACTGAAACGCTATACAGGTGAAACAAAAATTGATTTAGCCTTTGAAGTGGACGGCGAAGGAAAATCGGATATTCAAACAGGCGTCCCGTTTATGGACCATATGCTGGATTTGTTTACACGCCACGGTCATTTTGATTTGACGGTGAAGGCGGATGGCGATGTGGAGGTAGATGATCATCATACAACAGAGGACATTGGCATCGTGCTTGGCATGGCGCTGAAGGAAGCGCTTGGCGACAAAAAAGGCATTAAGCGCTACGGAAATTTTTTCGTCCCAATGGATGACACGCTTGCGCAGGTGGTCGTCGATTTAAGCAACCGGCCGCATTTTGAAATTCGCGGAGCTGATTTTCCATCTCAAAAGGTCGGCACATTTGATACCGAGCTTGTGCATGAATTTTTATGGAAATTTGCGCTGGAAGCACGAATGAATCTTCATGTCATTATCCACTACGGAACAAATACGCATCATATGATTGAAGCGGTCTTTAAAGCGATGGCGCGTGCGATTGACGAAGCGGTGACGATTGACCCGCGTGTGAAAGGCGTACCGTCAACGAAAGGGATGTTGTAAATGATCGGCATTATTGATTATGGCATGGGCAACCTGTTCAGTGTATCAAAGGCACTGGAGCGGATTGGCGTCCCGTATATAATCAGCGATTCCCCGGAAGAGCTGAACAAAACAAAAGGGGTTATTTTGCCCGGTGTAGGTGCCTTTAAAGATGCGATGGCCCGGCTTCAGGAAAAAGAACTGGACCAGTTTATTCATCAATATGTCGACAGCGGACGCCCGCTTTTGGGCATTTGCCTCGGCATGCAGCTTCTGTTTGAAGAAAGCGAAGAAAACGGACGCTTTCAAGGGCTGGGACTGCTGAAGGGACGGATTGTACGCATTCCGGACCGTGATCAAAACGGAGAACGCCTGAAGGTGCCGCACATGGGCTGGAACAAGCTTCATTTCCATCAGGAGGCACCGGTTCTTCATGACATTCAGGACGGCTATGTGTACTTTGTACATTCTTATTATGCGGACGGCATCGATGAACAAGCGCTGCTCGCGAGTGCGGAATATGGGGTGCAGGTACCGGCTGTTGTCGGGCAGGGAAATGTATCCGGTATGCAGTTTCACCCGGAAAAAAGCAGCGCAACCGGCATGCAGCTGTTAACGAATTTTGCGAAAGCGATGGAACGATCGGAGGAACTACTATGAGTTTTGTTATTTACCCGGCAATCGACATGCGCGGCGGCAAGTGTGTCCGCCTCGTGCAGGGCGATTATGATCAGGAAACTGTATACGGCGACTCACCGTTTGATATGGCGAAATCGTTTGTGGAGCAGGGTGCCGAATGGATTCATATGGTTGATTTAGATGGAGCAAAGGATGGCCAGCGCGTAAACGATACATTTGTCATTGAAGCAGCACAAAAGCTTAACGCCAAAGTACAGATCGGCGGCGGCATCCGCACAGAAGAAGACGTCCTTCATTATTTGAATAATGGCGTAGACCGTGTCATTATCGGAAGCCTTGCGGTAAAAGAGCCGGACCTTGTGAAAGAATGGCTTCGTACATATGGAGATAAAATCGCGATTGGCCTCGATGCAAAGGACGGCTTCGTCGCGACACACGGCTGGCTGGAAACATCCAGTGTTAAAGCGGTTGACCTGGCAAAAGAATTTGCTGAAGCGGGCGCTGAGACCTTTATTTTCACAGACATTGCGAACGATGGCATGCTGTCGGGACCGAATACAGAAGCAACAGCTGAACTGGCGCGTGAAACGGGCAAAAGCGTGATTGCATCAGGCGGCGTCAGCTCACTGGATGATCTGCGCGCGTTGGCGGCCTTTAAGAAAGAGGGCTTGTCAGGCGCTATTTGCGGAAAGTCGATTTATACAGGCCGTTTTACAGTGAAGGAAGCGCTCGAGGTGGCTGGCGAATGATGACGAAACGGATCATCCCATGCCTTGATGTAAAGGAAGGACGCGTTGTAAAAGGCGTTCAGTTTGTCGAGCTTCGCGATGCCGGTGATCCGGTCGAGCTTGCTCGTGTGTATGATGAGCAGGGTGCAGATGAACTTGTTTTCCTCGATATTTCAGCGTCAGTAGAAGGGCGCAAAACGATGGTCGATGTTGTGCAGGCGGTGGCATCGGAGCTGGCGATTCCATTTACTGTCGGCGGCGGCATTAACGCACTCGACGACATGAAACGGATTTTACGTGCGGGCGCGGATAAAGTATCATTAAACACAGCGGCTGTAAACAATCCGGCTTTAATTAATGAAGGTGCCGCGTTTTTCGGCTCGCAGTGTATTGTCATTGCGATTGACGCCAAGTATGATGAATCGATCGGTACGTGGCGCGTGTATACGCACGGCGGCCGGACACCGACAGAACGTACTGTGCTGGACTGGGCCGAGGAAGCAGTGGAGCGGGGCGCCGGCGAAATTTTGCTGACGAGCATGGATGAAGACGGCAGCAAAGCAGGGTTCGATCTTGCGCTGACCAAAGCAGTTGGTGATGCCGTATCGGTTCCGGTGATCGCCTCAGGCGGTGCCGGGAACGCACAGCACTTTTTGGATGTGTTTACAGAAGCAAAGGCTGATGCAGCGCTTGCGGCTTCTATTTTCCACTATAAAGAAACAGGCGTTGGAGAAGTCAAACAATTTTTGCGAAATGCAGAGGTGAATGTCCGATGATGGACGAAGTGAAATTTGATGAAAAAGGGCTCGTCCCTGCGATCGTGCAGGATGCAACAACGTATGAAGTGCTGACACTTGCATATATGAATAAAGACTCTCTTCAAAAAACGATGGAAACGGGCGAAACGTGGTTCTGGAGCCGTTCGCGACAAGAGCTGTGGAACAAGGGCGCGACAAGCGGAAACACGCAAAAAGTGGTGTCTATGCAGTTTGACTGCGATAAGGACGCGATTGTCGTAAAAGTGGAACCAGCTGGACCTGCCTGCCATAAAGGCACGACAAGCTGCTTTGAAGCCCCTTTTTACGGAGATGACAATGTCTCTCTTCCATACTCCATTTTGCAGCAGCTGGAGCAGGTGATCGCAGACCGCGAGAAAAACCGTCCGGAAGGCGCGTATACGACGTACTTGTTTGAAAAAGGCGTCGATAAGATTTTAAAGAAGGTCGGGGAAGAAGCAGCCGAGGTTATTATTGCGGCCAAAAACCGCGACAAGGAAGAATTGCAATGGGAAGCAGCGGACTTGCTGTACCACTTGCTCGTTCTGCTTCGTGAGCAGGACCTGGCACTCGACGACGTCCTATCCGTCCTCGCCCGCCGCCACGAAGGCAAAGATAAAGAATAACAGCTTGAAAGAAAAGCCGGTCTTGTCCAAGACCGGCTTTTCATGATGTTAAAAAAGAATTTGTCAGTGAAAAACAGGTGAAAATCCACTTTTTCAAAGCTACCGTGCTTGCACGAGCAAAGTCCGGGCGGTGAGCTAACTTTTGGAGCACGACGCTCCAAAAGTGGATCTCACCTTCCCCGCTGATCCCTCCCGAGTCTCCGTCCTGCGCCAGCCGCCCTTAGTGTGGAGGACAAGCAGCTGGTAGAACCTAAAATTAAGCTTTCTAAATGCGAAACAACAAACCACTCTCAATTATTCGTGTGAAAAAAGAAAAGGGTCTTCTTATATAACCACTTGTTAGACATTGAAAACAAGCCGTTCTCAAGCTTTATATCCTCCCTGTTTTATCAGAACCGCAACGGGCGCAGGGGGGCCGGCGGAGACTTCCATGTGACGAGCGGACAGGCTGAAACAGCCACGCACTTTGGGCTGGTTCAGCGTTCGCCACATAGAAAAGCGGAGCCGGCAGCCCGGAGCCCCTGTGTGTGCTTTTCCAGAAAAAAGAAGAATCAAGGCTTTCAGTTACCAGATCGTACGAATTCAAGGGCTGACCTCCCTGTTATGCTTCAGCCTTTTTTTGTATTCAAATGCGCCTACTTTTCTCAACGTACGTATGATATACTACATAAGTTAATCATATAGAACGTACGGAGGATTTTCATGGAGAATGACTCAATTCGCCGGAATCAAAAAGAGAATGTTGTCTCGTTTTTTCCGACAGGAGAGTTTTATTATATAAAAGGAATGAAGTCGCTTGAAAAAAGGGACTTGCCAAAAGCGAAAAAGTATCTTTCACGGGCAATGGACCTCGAGCCGCTGGAGCCGGTTATTGCCTGCCAGCTCGCCATTGTGGAAACAGAGCTTGGTCATTATGAGCAGTCAAACGGCTTGCTCCATTTTGTGTTAGAAGACCTTGATCCGCATATGACGGAGTGCCATTACTTTCTTGCTAATAATTACGCGCATATCGGTTCGTTCAAGGAAGCATACCGGCACGCTCAAATGTATCTTGATCTCGACAAGCAGGGAGAGTACAAGGAAGACGCGGAGGATTTGCTGGATTTAATTACACTCGACAGCGATGAGGCGTTTGAAGATTTATCTGAGCAGGACGATATGATGGAGCTGCAGGAGGAGTCGAGGTATTTGCTTGAAAGCGGGCATTTCGCTAAAGCAGCCGCGCATTTGGAGGAGGCTGTGCAGAAATATCCGGATTTCTGGGCGGCCTACAACAATTTGGCACTCGCATATTTTTATCTGGGTCAGTCTGAAAAAGCGCACGGTGTGCTGGAGGATGTGCTGGAGCGAAATCCAGGAAACCTGCATGCGATCTGCAACAAGATTGTGTTTTATTTTTACGAAAAAAAGCAGGAGCAGCTGGACGATTTAGCGGATCAATTGGTGAAAATCCAGCCGCTCATTCCAGACCAGCAATTTAAAATTGGTGCTACCTTTGCGCTGATCGGCCGGTATGACGATGCGTTCCGCTGGCTGAAAAAGCTTCAGCGAAATGGGTTTGAAGGAGAAGCGGGGTTTTATTACTGGCTTGCTTATGCCGCACATCACACCAATCATCCGCAAACCGCAAAGTCTGCCTGGGAAAAGGTCATCCGCAACAGCCCTGAAAAAGAAGGTCTTGAGCCGTGGAGCACCTCCGGCAGCGCAGATGAAATCGAACGGAATGTGACAGAAATCGTTTCGTATTTAAACGGGGAGCGGGAGGAAGAACGGCTTTTTGGTCTTTTTTTGCTGTCGCTGTCAGCTGACCAAAAGGAAGTAATGACGCATCCGGACTTTTGTGATATTGACGAATTGCAGCCGCATGAAAAGATATACATGGCGAATAGTCTGGGCATGCCGGTTGATGACTCGCTGCTCGTTGAAATGAACACGAGACTTGCGCACGAAACGGCTTTGATTTTGTACAGGCACTTTCGTCCGCTTCGAAAGGAAGAAGCGGGCCTGCTGCTCATGTGGTTTTCGATTTTTCTGGAGCTGCAGTATCAAAAGGTGAACATGTCAAAACCGGCCGGACTCGCTGCAGCAGTTGAATACGTCTGGCGAAAACTTCGCGGTGAGCCGTTTAGCCAGGCGGAAGCCGGGGAAAAATATAGCGTATCGGTTTCGACTGTGCAAAAATACGCGAAATTTATTCGAGAACACCTTCTTTGAGCAGAATGATAGACGAAGTGAATGAAATTCAGTACGATAAAAGTATCAACTCATAAATACGAATAAGGGTATTTATTTTGACCATAAAGGAGAGTTCATTATGACAGCTGAAGAAAAAGTATATGACGTTATCATTATCGGCGCGGGTCCTGCAGGAATGACCGCTGCTGTGTATACATCGCGTGCGAATCTGTCTACATTAATGATTGAGCGCGGCGTTCCGGGCGGACAAATGGCCAATACGGAAGAAGTGGAAAACTATCCGGGTTATGATCACATCTTGGGCCCTGAGCTATCAACAAAAATGTTCGACCACTCAAAAAAATTCGGCGCAGAATATGCGTATGGTGATATTAAATCCATCACGGACGGCAAAGAATACAAAACCATTAATGCCGGGTCTAAACAGTACAAGGCGCGTGCGATCATTATTACGACCGGTGCCCAGTACAAGAAAATCGGCGTGCCCGGTGAAAATGAACTCGGCGGCCGCGGTGTATCCTACTGTGCGGTATGTGACGGGGCATTCTTTAAAGAAAAAGACCTTGTTGTCGTCGGCGGCGGCGATTCTGCCGTGGAGGAAGGCGTTTATTTAACACGATTCGCTAAAAAAGTAACGATCGTGCATCGGCGTGATGAGCTTCGTGCGCAAAAGATTTTACAGGACCGCGCATTTGCCAATGAAAAGGTAGACTTTATCTGGAGCCATACCGTAAAGGAAATCAACGAAAAAGACGGCAAAGTCGGCGGCGTGACGCTTGTTTCAACGGAAAACGGCGAAGAGCGCGAATTCCCTGCTGATGGAGTGTTTATTTACATCGGAATGGTGCCATTAACGAAGCCATTTTTGGATCTTGGCATCACGAATGATGAAGGCTATATCGTAACGAACGAAAAAATGGAAACCAAAATTCCTGGTATATATGCCGCGGGTGACGTTCGCGAAAAAATGCTTCGTCAGATTGTTACGGCAACAGGCGACGGCAGTATTGCGGCACAGGCAGCTCAGCATTTCATTGAAGAATTAAAAGAAGAGCTGGGTGTCAAAGCGTAATCAACTTTTTACGTTCTCGTCATCATTTTGACATATGCGGGTGGTATAGTAAGAGAGTAATCAAACTGCCCCCTGCAGCTTTTTTACACAGGACTGTCTCAGCATGAGGCAGTCCCTTTTTTGTGCGCGAATAAAGAGAACGAAGAATGCTTTTCGAAAAGAACACCCGGCACCGTTGCGGATCTTCACCTCTACCTTTATAATAAAGGAAATATCTGTTGGCAGTTTGATGGGGGTGTTATTGTGCAGCGTGTCACAAATTGTGTTCTAATGAGAGACGGACAAGTGCTTTTAATGCAAAAGCCGCGCCGCAACTGGTGGGTAGCGCCAGGGGGGAAAATGGAGCCGGGTGAATCCGTGCGTGATGCGGTGATTCGAGAATACCGTGAAGAAACCGGCCTTTATTTGCGAAATCCGAATGTGAAGGGAATCTTCACCTTTATTATTAAAGATGGCGAAAAAGTAATGGACGAATGGATGATGTTTACTTTTTTCGCTGATCAGGCAGACGGCAGCCCTCTCACGGTGACAAGAGAAGGGGATTTATACTGGAAGCCGATTGAAGAATTAAAGGAGCTTCCGATGGCGGAGGGAGATCGTCATTTGCTCGAATACATGGTGCACGGAACGGGTCTTTTATATGGCGCTTTTACGTATACACCGGAATTTGAATTAATATCTTATCGTTTAGACCCAAGTTGAATGTGAAGAAAGGGGAATGAATATGGAGAATGATGTGCAGCTTGTGATTATAACAGGTATGTCCGGTGCCGGGAAAACGGTCGCGGTGCAAAGCTTTGAGGATCTCGGCTTTTATTGCATGGATAACCTGCCGCCCACGCTGCTGCAGCCATTTTTGACGCTCATGAAGGATTCGGGTCAAAAGCTGAAAAAAGTAGCGATTGTGATGGACATGCGGGGCCGTGAGTTTTTCGACCACCTGCAAACCGCCCTTGACGAAGCGGCGGAAACACTGAATGCCGCCCCGCGGGTGCTTTTTTTAGATGCTGAAGACGAAGTGCTCGTGCGCCGGTATAAAGAAACGCGCCGGACACATCCACTTTCCCGTGATGACCGGCCGCTTGACGGTATTCATCAGGAACGGGAACTGCTGAATGATCTGCGTGGACGGGCCAATATGATTGTTAATACGTCTAAGCTAAAGCCAAAGGATTTACGTGAAAATATTATGCGGGAATTTTCACCGAATAAACAGGCGTCGTTTACGGTGAATGTCATGTCGTTTGGCTTTAAGCACGGTCTTCCCATTGACGCAGATCTCGTGTTTGACGTGCGGTTTTTGCCCAATCCGCATTATATTGAGCATATGCGGCCGAGAACGGGTCTTGAAGCGGATGTAGCGGAGTATGTAATGAAGTGGAACGATACGCAGAAATTTTTAGAAAAAGTGACCGATTTGCTGACGTTCATGATTCCTCATTATAAAATGGAAGGAAAAGCACAGCTCGTGATCGCCATCGGCTGTACAGGCGGACAGCACCGTTCTGTTGCACTGTCTGAGTATCTGGCGAACTACTTTAAGGATGACTTCAAAACGCGGGTGACACACCGTGATATCGATAAGCGAAAGGCTGCAAAGGCATGACAGAGACGCCACAGCCAAAGGTCGTGATCATCGGAGGCGGGACAGGTCTTTCTGTCCTGCTGAGGGGCTTAAAGCGCCATCCGATCGATTTAACGGCCATTGTCACCGTTGCAGATGATGGAGGAAGCTCAGGCAGGCTCCGCACCGAGCTGAATATTCCGCCGCCTGGCGATATTCGCAATGTTCTCGCGGCGCTTTCAGATGTAGAGCCGCTTGTTGAATCGCTGTTTCAGCACCGCTTTTCAGCCAATAACGAATTATCCGGCCATGCGCTAGGCAACTTAATGATTGCCGCTATGTCGTCCATTACAGGCGATTTTGGCCATGCAATTCAGGAAATGAGCCGCGTGCTGAATGTCCGCGGCAAGGTGCTGCCTGCTGCGAATCAAAGTGTCGTGCTTCATGCCGAAATGGAAGATGGCACGATCGTGTCAGGCGAATCGAAAATTCCGTACTCCGGCAAAAAAATCCGGCATGTGTTTTTAACGCCGGAGAAAATTGAACCGCTTCCAGAAACCATTCGGTCGATTCGCGAAGCAGATATGATTATATTGGGACCAGGAAGCTTGTACACAAGCATTCTTCCCAATTTGCTCGTTCCGGGCATTGGAGAAGAAGTATGTGCATCAACCGCAAAGAAGGTGTACATTTGCAACTTGATGACCCAGGCAGGGGAAACGCTGGATTTCACCGCCTCTGATCACGTTCGGGCGATTTATGACCACATGAAATGTGCGTTTATGGATACCATTTTGGTGAACAAAGAGCCGGTGCCGGCTGATATACAAGAGCTTTACAAAGAAGAAATGGCGAAGCCCGTCATTTACGATGTGGATCGGCTGAAGGAGCTTGGCTTGAATGCCATCTTTGATGATATTCTCACGTTTGAGCATTCAGCGATTCGACACGATACGGCGAAAGTCGCTGACATACTGGTGCGCCTCATCCCGAAACGGTAAACGGACATCATGAGAGGAGTAGATAATGATGTCTTTTGCATCAGAAACAAAAAAGGAACTGACGACGATTGAAACGAGCGGGTGCTGCACGAAAGCCGAGCTGTCCGCATTAATTCGGATGAATGGCTCTCTTTCCTTTTCAAATCGACAGCTTGTCGTCAATATTCAAACGGAAAATGCGGCCATTGCCCGCCGTATTTACGTACTCATTAAACGGAATTACGAAGCACAGGTTGAACTGCTCGTCCGAAAGAAAATGCGCTTGAAAAAAAATAATGTATATATTGTCCGGTTAAAAGAAAAAGCAAAGCACATCCTCGAAGACCTCGGTATTGTAGAAGATGGTTTTGCCTTTGTTTATCAGATTTCTGACCGGATTACAGCGAAGGATTGCTGCCGGCGGGCTTATTTAAGAGGAGCCTTCCTGGCAGGAGGATCGGTGAATAATCCGGAAACCTCTTCTTATCATCTCGAAGTGTTTTCGATGTACGAAGAGCATAATGAAGCACTTTGCTCGCTTATGAATACATTCGGCTTAAACGCCAAAACGCTCGAACGCAAAAAAGGGTTTATTACGTATTTGAAGGAAGCAGAAAAAATATCCGATTTCTTTAGCATCACAGGAGCGCACAGTGCACTTATGCGCTTTGAAGACGTCCGCATCGTCCGGGATATGAGAAACTCAGTGAACCGGCTGGTGAACTGTGAAACTGCCAATTTGAATAAAACGATCGGTGCGGCATTACGCCAGGTCGAAAATATAAAGTTTATTGATCAAACCGTCGGACTCGGCATTTTGCCTGACCGTTTGCGTGAAATAGCAGAGCTGAGGGTGCTTCATCAGGATGTGACATTAAAGGAATTGGGTGAAATGGTGTCCGGGTCTGCCATCAGCAAATCAGGCATCAATCACCGCCTTCGCAAAATAGATGAAATCGCGGACAAAATCCGAGCCGGTGAAGTGGCATTGGAAAAATAAAAAAGGACGTGGCGCGCATGGCAGAAAAAACAGTACAGGTTCAATTGAAATCCGGCTTGCAGGCGAGACCTGCTGCCCTATTCGTTCAAGAAGCCAACCGGTTTAACGCCGAGATTTTTCTTGAAAAAGACGGAAAGAAAATCAATGCAAAAAGCATTATGGGCATCATGAGCCTGGCGCTGAGCAATGGCGAAGAAGTCACCATCAGCGCAGAAGGCCGTGACAGTGAGGAAGCGGTCAATACGATGGCCGCGCTGGTTGAGCGGGAAGAGTGGATGTAACAAAAATGAAGAGTCCTGCCAAATGAGGCAGGACTCTTTGTGTATAGCAGCGACGAGATGGTAGGAAGAATCGAGTCCAAATAACAGCTGAAGTGACCGATAATTGCCCTGATCTGACCGGTAAAACACTTTTACCGGTCAGATCAATTCGTTTATCAGTCACATCTTCGTCTTTACCGGTCATAAAGGAACTATCCGTACATAGAAAAAACCCGCCAGCTTTTCAAAAAGACGGCGGGTTTTTGGTACGTCCTCGATAGGAATCGAACCTATATTTCAAGCTTCGGAGGCTTGCGTGCTATCCGTTGCACCACGAGGACATGTGTTTTGTAGTACAATTTAAGATTATAGAGGAAGCCCTGTAGAAAAGCAATAGTCAGTTGAAAAAATATTCACAGAAAGAAAAAAACGCTTGTTTAGCAGGATTTTCGAAGGGAAAAGAAGAAAACGTACAAAGAAGAAAGCATAATGTTTGACCTTCATTGACCTTGAATTGTATGATGGTGAAACAATACAGTTATTCATAAGGAGGAACCACAGTATGAACTTAATTCCTACAGTTATTGAACAGACAAATCGCGGTGAGCGCGCGTATGACATTTATTCACGACTATTAAAGGACCGCATCATTATGCTTGGAAGCGGCATTGATGATAATGTAGCCAATTCAATCGTAGCCCAGCTTTTGTTCCTTGAAGCGGAAAATCCGGAGAAGGACATTTCTATTTATATTAACAGCCCGGGCGGAAGCATCACAGCGGGTATGGCGATTTACGATACAATGCAGTTTATCAAGCCGGATGTTCAAACGATTTGCATCGGTATGGCGGCGTCAATGGGTGCCTTCCTTTTGGCAGCTGGAACGAAAGGCAAGCGCTATGCCCTTCCGAACAGTGAAGTCATGATTCACCAGCCGCTTGGCGGAGCGCAGGGACAGGCGACTGAAATTGAAATTGCAGCAAAACGCATTTTGTTCCTTCGTGAAAAATTAAACGGAATCCTGTCAGAACGCACAGGCCAGCCGCTTGAAGTCATTTCGCGTGATACAGACCGCGATAACTTTATGACAGCTGAGCGTGCAAAAGAATATGGTCTTGTTGATCATATCGTTACACGCAGCGAAGCCACTCAAAAAGAAGACAAATAATGCTAGCGCGAGACCTGCTGCGGCAGGTCTTTTTTTTTACACACCCAAACTGTATAATAACATTGAGGGAGTGATACGATGAATATGCAGATGAAGCCGGGGCTCTGGCAGCAGCAGTCGATGAAGCTTGCTATGACACAAGAGCTGACTCAGGCAATTGCACTGCTCCAGTACTCTGCGCAGGAACTGGCGGAGTTTTTAGAAGTCAAGGCTGTGGAGAACCCATTTATCCAGCTGAAAGAACCAGATTTGAAAGCGCTTTATAAAAAAGAGCGTATTCAATCATCCCAAAAACCGGCCCAAAAAAGCGGGATTGAGCATATTGCAGATGACTCCTATACAATCGCCGATTACGTGAAGACACAATTTCAACTGATCGACCTGCCTGATACAGATAAACGCATCCTTGTCTTTCTTTTGGATAACATGGATGAGAACGGATATATAGCCATTAGCCAGAAAGAAGCAGCCCGTCTGCTGAATGAAAAGGAGCAGGCTGTCCGGTCTGTCATGGAGCAGATTAAGCAGATGGAGCCGGCCGGAATTGGCGCGCAGAATTTGCAGGAATGTCTTCTTTTGCAGGCGGAGCGGTGTCTCGATGCACCATTCCTGGCAGAATTGATCCTGCGCAACCACTTTACAGCGTTTGCGAACAAAACATGGAAGCCGCTCGCCAAAGCGCTGAGTGTGGAATTAAAAGAGATTCAGCAGGCAGCGGACTTTATTAAAACGTTAAACCCGAAGCCAGGAGCACTTTTTCATCAAAGTTCGTCTTCTTACGTACGTCCGGATCTTTCTGTCACGCTGTCAGGTGACGTTATTGACGTGCATTTGCTTGATGACGATTTGCCAAAGGTCGTTTTCGAAAAAGAATATTTTAATGAAATGGCTTCATATGCAGACAAAGAAGTGAAGCAGTTCGTGAGGGAAAAGGAAAAGGATTATCAGTGGCTGATGAGAAGTCTGGAACAGCGTCAGCAGACGATTCAGCGTGTTGGATTAAAAATTGTGGAAAAGCAGCGCCGCTTTTTTTTCGAAGGTCCCGGATCGCTTCAGTCTTTAACGATGAAAGAAGTAGCGGACGAATTATCTATACATGAATCGACTGTCAGCCGCACGGTCCGTGGCAAATACATGCAGACGCCGTATGGCACATATGAATTAAAAGCTTTTTTTCCATCCGGGATGACTGCATCGCAGGAAAACGGGGAGGGAGCTTCCTCCAGTCAAATAAAGGTCCGCATTCAAGAACTAGTATCAGGGGAGGATAAGAGAAAGCCTTTATCGGATCAAGTGATTTGTTCCGCACTGCTTGAAGAAGGGCTTGTGGTTTCAAGGCGCACTGTGGCAAAATACCGGGAGCAATTAAACATCCCCTCTTCCTCAAAGCGGAAGCGATACGAATAAAGGAGCGACTATGAACATCGATTTTTACACACGGCCGGGCTGTCACCTGTGCGAGGAAGCGAAACTCATCGTTCAGCTGATTGCGGATGACCTGGGCCTTTCCATACAAGAAAAGAACATTGAAGAAAAAGACGAATGGACGGAAGCCTACGGATTAATGATTCCTGTTTTGCAGGCAGAAGAAGAAATCATTGCTTACGGTCACGTCGATTACGCCGATGCCTTCATGAAACTGAAACGAAAAATTAACAAATAATTTAAACAAATAACGGTCTGTTTTCGTTGATTTTTAAATACTGCCCTGCTACAATGAAGTTGTGAGCAGGGAAATTTTTTTTGGCCGAGTGGGACACTTAGTGTTTTGCTTGGGACGAAATGAAACCCAAAAGACCGAAGAGGAGCTCGGAATATGAAACCAATTTTGAATATTCAACAGCAGCTCGTACCGGACCTGCTTGACATTATGCAAAAACGCTATCGTCTTTTGCAGGCGGTCCGGATTGCCGGGACAGCGGGACGGCGAACGCTTGCCCAGTCACTCGGTATGACCGAACGCGTCGTCAGAAGCGAAGCGGAGTTTTTGAAAGAACGCGGATTACTCGATTTCAGTGCATCTGGCATGAAATTAACAGAATCGGGTATGGATGTTGTGAGGGAGCTTGAAGAACTGATGCTGGAGCTTAAAGGCATTGATTCTATGGCAGAAGAATTAAAATCCCGCTATCATCTATCAGAAGCTGTTATTGTGCCGGGCAATTGCGACGAATCGGAATTCGTGAAGAAATCCATCGGTGAAGCATGTGTCAGCCGTATAAAGAGCCGTCTCAGCGGAAAGACTATCATCGCTGTAACGGGA
This sequence comes from Domibacillus enclensis, assembly GCF_900156125.1. Lineage (GTDB taxonomy): Bacteria > Bacillota > Bacilli > Bacillales > Domibacillaceae > Domibacillus > Domibacillus enclensis. The sequence continues at coordinate 542,332 of NZ_FTLX01000002.1, forward strand.
GGCTCAACGATGGCTGAAGCGGCCCGTACGATGAAACCGGATTTCGCAGAAGGAAAGAACGTATTATTTGTGCCGGCACGAGGCGGAATTGGCGATGATGTCCGCAATGAAGCAAATACCGTCGCCGCATTAATGGCACAAAGTACAAACGGTTCACACCGTGTTCTGTACGCCCCGGAGCGGATTAGCCCGGATGTGCGTGAGTCCTTGCTGCAGGAGCCGGCCATCAAGGAAGCCGTTAGCATGATTCAGTCAGCCGACATCGTTCTTCATGGGATCGGCAATGCGATCTCAATGGCAAAACGCCGGAAGTCGCCGGAAGCTGAACTGTCAATGCTCGAAAGTCAGGAAGCGGTAGCAGAAGCATTTGGCTACTACTTCAACAAGGAAGGCGAAGTGATTCAAAAATTATCAACAATCGGCTTGAAACTCGAAGATTTACAGCATGCAAAAGTCGTGATTGCGGCAGCAGGCGGTGCATCAAAAGGAAAAGCGATTCGTTCATATTTAAACGGATCACCGAAGCTTGATATTCTTGTGACGGATGAAGCAGCGGCACGGGAATTGCTTGACCAGGAATAACTTAATGCGAACACCCGGCAGTTCAAAATGGACTGGCGGTTTGATAAACAAATTTGAGGAGGAAAACACTCATGGCAGTAAAAATTGGTATTAATGGTTTTGGACGTATTGGACGTAACGTATTCCGCGCAGCACTTAAAAATCCGGAAGTTGATGTAGTAGCAATCAACGACCTTACAGATGCAAATATGCTTGCACACCTATTGAAATACGATACAGTTCACGGCACACTTGACGCAGACGTAACAGTTGATGGCGATACAATCGTTGTAAACGGCGAGCGCGTAAAAGTAACAGCTGAACGCGATCCAGCTCAAATTCCTTGGGGAGCAAACGGCGCAGAAGTTGTTGTAGAATCAACTGGCCGTTTCACGAAGCGTGCAGACGCTGCGAAACACCTTGAAGGCGGAGCGAAAAAAGTCATCATCTCTGCTCCGGCATCTGATGAAGATATCACAATCGTTATGGGTGTTAACGAAGATAAATACGATGCAGCTAACCACCAGGTTATTTCAAATGCATCTTGTACGACAAACTGCCTGGCTCCATTTGCAAAAGTATTGAACGAAAAATTCGGTATCGTTCGCGGAATGATGACGACTGTTCACTCTTACACAAATGACCAGCAAATTCTTGACCTGCCGCACTCTGACTACCGTCGTGCTCGTGCAGCAGCTGAGAACATGATCCCAACATCTACAGGTGCAGCGAAAGCCGTTTCTCTTGTGCTTCCTGAATTGAAAGGCAAACTAAACGGTATGGCAATGCGTGTTCCAACTCCAAACGTATCTGTTGTTGACCTTGTTGCTGAATTGAAGAAAGATGTAACAGCTGAAGAAGTAAATGCAGCGCTTCAAGAAGCAGCTGAAGGCGATTTGAAAGGCATTCTTGCTTACACTGAGCTTCCGCTTGTATCTTCTGATTACAATGGCTCAACAGCTTCTTCAACAATCGATGCTCTTTCAACAATGGTTATGGAAGGCAACATGATTAAAGTTCTTTCTTGGTACGATAACGAGAACGGCTACTCAAACCGCGTTGTTGACCTTGTTGACTACATCGCGAAAAAAGGTCTTTAATTTAAAACACGCTGTTTTTCAGGCTTCGGCTTGGAAATCAACAGTTCACCATCTATAATGAAAAGGTGAAACGGGGAGCGGGATTCAATCCCCGCTCCCTTTTTTTTGTCTGTCAACCAATGATATGGAGGTCTTCTCAATGAACAAAAAATCGATTAAAGATCTGGATCTGAAGGGCAAACGCGTTTTTTGCCGTGTTGATTTCAATGTGCCGATGAAGGATGGAGAAGTGACAGATGATACACGCATTCGTGCGGCACTTCCGACGATTCAATATTTATCTGAGCAAGGTGCAAAAGTCATTTTAGCGAGCCATCTTGGCCGTCCAAAAGGTGAAGTCAATGAAGAAATGCGCCTGACAGCTGCCGGCAAGCGTTTGGAAGAATTGCTTGGCCAGCCTGTCGTGAAAGTGGACGAAGCATACGGAGAAAGCGTTCAGGCAGCGATTGCTGAGTTGAATGAAGGCGGCGTTTTACTTCTTGAGAATGTTCGTTTCTACCCTGGCGAAGAGAAAAACGACGAAGCGCTTGCGAAAGAATTCGCAGCACTTGCTGATGTGTATGTAAATGATGCATTTGGTGCGGCTCACCGTGCGCACGCTTCAACAGAAGGCATTGCGAAATTCCTTCCGTCTGCATCGGGTCTTTTAGTTCAAAAAGAATTGGACGTACTCGGCAAAGCGTTGTCGGATCCGGAACGCCCATTCACAGCGATTATCGGCGGGGCAAAGGTAAAAGACAAAATCGGTGTCATTGATCACCTTCTAGATAAAGTCGACAACTTGATTATCGGCGGCGGTCTTGCTTACACATTTGTGAAGGCGCTTGGCCATGAAGTCGGCAAGTCTCTTCTTGAAGAAGACAAAATCGATCTTGCAAAGCAGTTTATGAAAAAAGCAGAGGACAAAGGTGTTAAATTCTTAATGCCGGTAGATGTAACGGTAGCGGATGATTTTGGTGAGCACGCAAACACAAAAATCGTACCAATCGATGAAATCCCGGCTGACTGGGAAGCACTTGACATCGGTCCAAAAACGATCGAACTGTATGCTGAAACGATTAAGAACTCGAAGCTTGTCATCTGGAATGGACCGATGGGCGTATTTGAATTAGATAAATTCGCTAAAGGAACAAAAGGCGTGGCAGAAGCGCTGGCACAGTCTAATGCCTATTCCGTGATCGGCGGCGGTGATTCGGCAGCAGCAGTTGAGAAATTCAATCTTGCTGATCAAATGAGCCACATTTCAACAGGCGGCGGTGCATCATTAGAGTTTATGGAAGGCAAAGAACTTCCGGGCGTAACAGCACTAGACGACAAGTAATGTTAAAAGTTGGAGGGAGATTTATTCATGCGTAAACCAATTATTGCAGGAAACTGGAAAATGAATAAAACGCTTGGCGAAGCACTTGAATTCGCAAACGATGTAAAAGGGAAAGTACCATCTTCAGAAAAAGTAGACAGTGTGATTGGTTCTCCGGCGCTGTTTCTTGGTCAGCTTGTAGAAGCAGCAAAAGGAACAGAACTGAAAATCAGTGCGCAAAATGCTCACTTTGAAGACAATGGGGCATTCACTGGCGAAACAAGCCCGAAAGCATTAAAAGACCTTGGTGTAGAGTATGTCATTATCGGCCACTCAGAACGCCGTGAACTATTTGCCGAAACTGATGAATCAGTAAACAAAAAAGCAAAAGCGATTATTAACCATGGCATGACGCCAATTATCTGCTGCGGCGAAACATTGGAACAGCGTGAAGCTGGTGAAACAAATGCATTTGTTTCAGGCCAAATTAAAGCAGCGCTTGACGGATTGTCTGAAGAGCAAGTGAGCGAATCTGTTATCGCCTATGAGCCAATTTGGGCAATCGGTACAGGCAAATCATCCTCATCAGCTGATGCGAATGAAGTGTGCAAAGAAATCCGTGAAACCGTTCGCGGTCTTTACTCAGATAAAGCGGCAGATGCAGTCCGCATTCAATACGGCGGCAGTGTAAAGCCTGAAAATATTGCTGAATATATGGCACAGCCAGACATCGACGGCGCATTAGTCGGCGGCGCGAGCCTGGACGCGGCTTCATACCTTGCTTTACTGGAGGCTGTAAACAATGGCTAAAGGACCGGTTGCGCTCATTATTCTCGACGGGTTCGCCTGCCGGGCGGAAACGAGCGGAAATGCGGTCGCACAGGCTAATAAGCCGAATTTCGACCGTTACTGGAATCAATTCCCTCATGCACAGCTAACAGCAAGCGGCGAAGCGGTGGGTCTTCCGGACGGACAAATGGGCAATTCAGAAGTAGGCCACATGAACATTGGAGCAGGGCGTGTTGTGTACCAGAGCTTAACGCGCATCAACATTGCGATTCGCGATGGAGAGTTTTTTCAAAATGAGCAGTTTTTAAAAGCGGCAGCTTATGCGAAAGAAAACGGCACAGCCCTACATTTGTTCGGCTTGCTTTCTGATGGCGGTGTACATAGCCATATTGACCATTTAAAAGCACTTCTTGAATTTGCGAAACAGCAAAACCTTGAAAAAGTATACGTTCACGCTTTCTTAGACGGACGGGATGTAGGTCCGAAAACAGCCAAAGGGTATATTGAAGACGTACAGTCGAAAATGGACGAGCTGGGTGTTGGGCAGTTTGCGACCATTTCAGGGCGTTATTACGCAATGGACCGCGACAACCGCTGGGATCGTGTGCAAAAAGCATACGATGCGATTGCGCAAAACGATGCACCGAAGTTTCATGATCCGCTAGAAGCGCTGGAAGCTTCTTATGCGGCAGGTGTAGCAGATGAATTTTTCGTTCCGACGGTGATCACGGATAAGGAAGGCCAGCCTGTAGCGAAAGTGCAGAATAACGACGCTGTTATTTTATTTAACTTCCGTCCGGACCGCGCGATCCAATTGGCGAATGTCTTTACAAATGAAGAATTTCAAGGCTTCGACCGTGGAGAGTTCCTTCCGAAAAACTTGTTCTTCGTGTGCATGACGCCTTATTCAGGAACTGTAAAAGGCGTGATTGCGTACAACAAAACGGATTTAACGAATACGGTTGGAGAAGTGCTTTCAAATCATAATCTCCGTCAGCTCCGTATTGCAGAAACGGAAAAATATCCGCACGTTACGTTCTTTATGAGCGGTGGGCGTGAAGGAGAATTTCCGGGCGAGACACGCATTTTAGTGAACTCACCGAAAGTCGCAACATACGACCTGCAGCCAGAAATGAGCGCTTATGAAGTGACGGACGCGTTGCTTGCTCAAATTGAAGGCGATAAGCAGGATGCGATCATCTTAAACTTTGCCAACCCGGATATGGTTGGGCATTCTGGAATGCTTGAACCGACTATTAAAGCGGTGGAAACAGTTGATGAATGCTTAGGGCGAGTGGTAGACTTAATCTTGGCAAAGGGCGGCACAGCGATTATTACAGCTGACCATGGCAATGCCGATGAAGTGATCACGGTTGATGGAAACCCAATGACCGCTCATACGACGAATCCGGTGCCAGTGATAGTCACAAAAGAGGGCGTAACACTGCGCGATGGAGGAATCCTGGGCGATTTGGCTCCAACAATGCTTGATTTATTGAACGTGGAACAGCCAGTTGAAATGACTGGAACATCATTAATCCAAAAATAAGGGAGAGACTAAACCATGCCAGTAATTACAGACGTTTATGCACGCGAAGTACTTGACTCACGCGGCAATCCAACGATTGAAGTAGAAGTATACACAGAATCAGGCGCATTCGGCCGCGCACTTGTTCCATCAGGTGCCTCTACAGGTGAATACGAAGCAGTAGAACTTCGTGACGGCGATAAAGGCCGCTACCTTGGCAAAGGTGTTGAGCAGGCTGTTAAAAATGTAAATGAAGTGATTGCACCAGAAATCGTGGGCAGCTTTGTTGTGACAGATCAAATCGGCATCGATAAAGCAATGATTGAGCTTGACGGTACAGAAAACAAAGGCAAGCTTGGCGCCAACGCCATTCTTGGTGTATCGATGGCAGTTGCTCATGCAGCGGCAGACTACCACGGCGTTTACCTTTATGAATATCTTGGCGGCGTAAACGGCAAGCAGCTTCCAGTTCCGATGATGAACATCGTAAACGGCGGCGAGCATGCAGATAACAACGTTGACATTCAAGAATTTATGATCATGCCTGTAGGCGCGCCTACATTTAAAGAAGCGCTTCGTATGGGCGCAGAAATCTTCCACAACCTGAAAGCCGTTCTTCATGAAAAAGGCTTGAACACAGCGGTTGGAGATGAAGGCGGATTTGCACCAAACCTTGGTTCAAATGAAGAAGCTCTTCAAACGATCATTGAAGCAATTGAAAAAGCAGGCTATAAGCCAGGCGAAGAAATCAAATTGGCTATGGATGCTGCTTCTTCTGAGTTCTACAACAAAGAAGACGGCAAATACCATCTTTCAGGTGAGGGCGTTGTGAAAACATCGGCTGAAATGGTTGACTGGTACGAAGAAATGGCAAACAAATACCCAATCGTTTCAATCGAAGACGGTTTGGACGAAAACGACTGGGATGGCCACAAGCTATTGACAGAGCGCCTTGGCGACCGTGTTCAGCTTGTTGGAGATGACTTGTTCGTGACAAACACGAAGAAATTGTCTGAAGGCATTAAAAACGGGGTAGGCAACTCAATCCTCATCAAAGTAAACCAAATCGGTACATTGACTGAAACATTTGATGCAATCGAAATGGCAAAACGTGCAGGCTACACAGCGGTTATCTCTCACCGTTCTGGTGAAACAGAAGATGCAACAATTGCGGATATCGCTGTTGCAACAAACGCTGGCCAAATTAAAACAGGTGCACCGTCTCGTACAGACCGTGTAGCGAAATACAACCAGCTTCTTCGCATTGAAGATAACCTGGCTGAACTTGCACAGTACCTTGGAAATGACACGTTCTACAACTTGAAAAAATAATTGCTTCTAACATAAAGAAAAGCAGCGGCAGCATGCAGACAGGTGATCTTAAGGGGGTTGCCTGCTGCATCTTGCCTTGCGGAAGCTAGAAAAAAGCCCGGTCGCCGCCGGGCTTTTTTGCGTATGTGTTCCTCATATGGTACAATGTTCTTAACTATGAGTTCGTCTTTAATGGAGGGTAACATTATGTTGCATACAGTGCTTATTGTACTGCTCGTGATTGTAGCGATTTCGCTCATCGCGGTTGTTTTGCTGCAATCAGGAAAAAGCGCAGGGCTTTCCGGTGCGATTTCCGGTGGTGCAGAGCAGTTATTCGGAAAACAGAAAGCGCGGGGTCTTGATCTTGTGCTGCATCGCTTAACCGTCGTGTTGTCTGTCTTGTTTTTCGTTTTAACCATTGCGCTTGCTTACTTTGGTTTGTAATTAAAAAGGCGATTCGGCTGAATCGCCTTTTTTGTATGGAGATATAACGAAAGGAACGATAAAAATGAAATTAACATTGCCAGAACCGTTTACTTTTGAAGCAGGAAAACGTGCTGTCTTGCTGCTGCACGGATTTACGGGAAATTCATCGGACGTGCGCATGATTGGCCGTTTCCTTGAGAAAAATGGCTACACGTCACACGCACCTCATTACAAAGGACATGCTGTGCCGCCGGAGGAGCTTGTGAAAACAGGGCCTGAAGACTGGTGGGAGGACGCCTTGAATGGCTACCAGCATCTTGTTGATCTCGGGTATGAAGAAATCGCCGTTTGCGGCCTGTCGCTCGGTGGTGTTTTTAGCTTGAAACTCGGTTATACTAAGCCTGTAAAGGGTATTGTTCCAATGTGTGCACCAATGACGATGAAAGACGAACAAACGATGTACAATGGAGTGGTGGAATACGCGCGGGGATTTAAAAAGTTTGAAGGAAAATCCGCTGACATTATTGAAGAAGAAATAAAGGCATTTAAGCAAACACCGATGAATACATTAAACGCGCTTCGTGACCTTGTTCAAGATGTTAGAAACCATATTGATCACATATACGCTCCTGTTCTCGTTGTGCAGGCACGGCAGGATCAGATGATCGATACAAACAGCGCCAACATTATTTATGAAGGCGTCGAAACTGATGAGAAGCAGCTGAAGTGGTATGAACAATCCGGCCACGTCATTACACTTGATAAGGAAAAAGAGCAGCTTCATAAGGACATACTCGAATTTCTTGAACAGCTTGACTGGACAGTGTAAACGGAGCCACAGAGGAGGCGGATTCGCATGGATCAGCACATAGAAAAAATTGTTGACCGGTTATTGACATACATGAAGGAAGAATCATACAAGCCGATGACCGTTCAGGAGCTCGAAGAAGTTTTAGGCATTGAAGGATCGGAAGGGTTTCGAGACTTTGTAAAATCGCTCGTTTATATGGAGGAGCGGGGTCTCGTGGTCCGCACCCGTGCGAATCGCTACGGACTGCCGGAAAAAATGAATCTCGTGCGCGGGAAAATTTCCGGACACGCAAAAGGATTTGCGTTTCTGCTTCCGGAAGAAAAGGGAATGGATGATGTTTTTATTCCGCCGCATGAAACAAACGGGGCGCTTAATGGCGATACGGCTCTTGCTCGGGTAACAAAAGAAGATCCGAGCGGGACACGGCGTGAAGGAACGGTCGTCCGCATTTTAGAGCGTGGCCAGACGGATATTGTCGGCACGTTCGTTGACAAAAAAAGCTTCGGATTTGTGGAAACAGATGATAAAAAGTTCACCGCCGACATCTTTATTCCGCAAGAAAAAACGGCTGGTGCGATTGATGGGCACAAGGTCGTTGTTCACATCACCCGCTGGCCGGAAGGAAGACAGGCGGCAGAAGGCGAAGTAAAAGAGATTATCGGCCATAAAAATGATCCCGGCGTGGACATTATGTCGATTATTTACAAGCACGGGCTGCCGCAGGAATTTCCCGATGCTGTATTGGAGCAGGCAAATGCCGTCCCTGATGAAATTGATCCGAAAGACATTCAGAACCGCCGCGATCTCCGTGATGAAGTGATTGTCACAATAGACGGCGCTGATGCTAAGGACCTTGATGACGCTGTAACCGTCACAAAGCTCGATAACGGCAACTACAAGCTCGGTGTTCATATTGCCGACGTCAGCCACTATGTGACGGAAAATTCACCGATTGATCAGGAAGCATATGAGCGGGGCACAAGTGTGTATCTTGTTGACCGGGTAATTCCGATGATCCCTCACCGACTCTCAAACGGCATCTGTTCATTAAATCCGAAAGTAGACCGCTTGACGATGTCGTGTGAAATGGAAATCAGCCCGAACGGTGAAATAGTCAGCCACGAAATTTTTGACAGTGTCATCCGTACAACGGAACGAATGACGTATTCAGATGTCAACCGCATACTGGCGGAACAGGATGAGGAATTGCGCACGAAATACGAGCCGCTCGTTCCCTTATTTGAACGAATGGAAGAGCTGGCAGCCATCCTGCGCCAAAAAAGGACGGAGCGCGGTGCTGTGGACTTTGACTTCAAAGAAGCGAAGGTACTTGTCGATGAAGACGGACACCCGACAGACGTCGTGATTCGGGAACGCTCGGTCGGGGAAAAGCTGATCGAGGAATTTATGCTGGCAGCCAATGAAACGGTGGCGGAGCATTTTCACTGGATGGATGTCCCGTTCATTTACCGGATTCACGAAGACCCGAAGGAAGACAAGCTCCAGCGTTTTTTTGAATTTCTGACCAACTTTGGCTTGAACGTGAAAGGCACAGCCAACTCTGTTCATCCACGGGCGCTTCAGGAAATCATTGAACGCGTAAAAGGGACACCGGAGGAGGGTGTTATTTCAACAGTTATGCTCCGGTCGATGCAGCAGGCGAAATACAACGCTGACAACCTTGGTCACTTTGGTCTTGCGGCTGAGTTCTACACACACTTTACGTCGCCGATCCGCCGCTACCCGGATTTAATTGTGCACCGCCTCATCCGCACGTATTTAATTAACGGTGATCTGTCACAGCCGACACAGGCTAAGTGGGATGCCCGCCTTCCGGAAATTGCCGATCATACGTCGAGCATGGAACGACGCGCCGTTGATGCTGAACGGGATACAGATGAACTGAAAAAAGCCGAGTATATGCTTGACAAAATCGGTGAAGAGTACGATGGAGTCATCAGTTCGGTCACGAATTTCGGTATGTTTGTGGCGCTTGAAAATACGATCGAAGGCCTTGTGCACGTTTCGTATTTAACCGATGATTATTACCGGTACGATGAGCGGCATTTTGCGATGATCGGTGAGCGGACGGGAAGTGTTTACCGCATTGGCGATGAAATTACCGTTCGTGTCCGCGACGTCAACAAAGAAGAGCAGTCCGTTGACTTTGAAATTGTCGGCATGAAAAAGCAGCGCACACGAGCAAATCGCAATGACGTGAAGGCAGACAAAAAACCGCGCAGCCGAGGCAAAAAAGCGCAAATCATGAAAAAAGAAGAAAAACCCGTCAAAAAGCCTGCCCGTCCGGATTTAAAGGAGACAGGCGGCGAATGGTCCAACCAGCCGCCGAAGAAAAAGAAAAAGCGGAAGTTTTACGAAGGCATTCCAAAGAAAAAGAAACGCAAGTAAGAAAGTGAGGAGCCGCCCATGCCAAAAGGAGAAGGAAAAGTGCTTGCGCAAAATAAAAAAGCGCGCCACGACTACTTTATCGAAGAAACGTATGAAGCGGGCCTTGTGCTGCTAGGCACGGAAATTAAAGCAATCCGTGCGGGACGAGTGAATTTAAAAGATTCATTCGCCCGCATCCGGAATGGTGAATTATTCGTCCATAACATGCACATCAGCCCGTATGAGCAAGGAAACATTCACAACCACGAGCCGCTGCGGACAAGAAAATTGCTGCTGCACCGGAAGCAAATTAATTCACTGATCGGCGACACAAAAGAAACAGGCTATTCGATCGTGCCGCTGAAGCTCTATTTAAAGGATGGCTACGCCAAGCTGTTAATCGGTCTCGCTCGTGGGAAAAAGAAATATGACAAGCGTGAAGACTTGAAGCAGAAGGAAGCAAAGCGGGACATTGAACGCGCATTCCGCGACAGGCAAAAGGGTTGAGTCTTTCTGCAAATTGCGTTATAATAAATCTTGTCTAAAAACTGAGCACCACGCTCCGGACGGACACCCTTTTAACAAGGGGACGTTACGGATTCGACAGGGGTAGTTCGAGCTTAGGCTGCGGGCCAGAGGGTCGGCTCTGTCAAAACGCACTTGCCTATAATAACTGGCAAACAACAACCACAACTACAAGCTGCCTAATTAAATTTAGGTTAGCCTGTGCTCCCTCCGCTGTTGTCCGTGCAGTCGGGTACGGGGCTCACTCTTAACGGACTACGCTTGATTCCTCCGCCTGGGGATGAGAGAAGAGACCAATCAGGCTGGCCGGTTGAAACGCCTGCTGTACGGCAGTTCATCCGGCGAGACTTAAGTAGTGCAGCTACGCCCGTAGACGCTTAAGTGCCGTTGCCTTTGGACGCGGGTTCGACTCCCGCCGTCTCCATATTTTAACGAAAAGCCCTGCCTGTATAGGTGGGGCTTTTTTTGTGGTGTCAGTCCCCCGCTCCGCTAAAGTGTCGCACGGTGAAGGGATAAAGTATGGTAAAACAGCGCTTCTACATGACGAAGTGCTGTTTTTCTTTAATGCTTTAGTATGGGCTGGGGATGGACACCGTTTCTCACTTTGGAGAAAGAAGGATAAAGTGACTCATGCATGATATAATATAAGGAAGAGAAAATTGAATTCGATCATTAATATGGGAGGGTTCTACTTGGATAAGATCAGCCTTAATTCTGATATGTATAAGCGTGTTGAAAAAAATTTAAAATTAGAAAACTTCACCATAAATGAAAAGGTGGAATTACGTGCTATTGACGCGGTAAATAGCGGAAAAAACATAACACCAGCTATGATTAAAGAAGTGATCAAGCTTGGGCAAAAATAATGTTGGTGAAAATGAAGAGTATTTATTACAGCAGAATAAGTTAGGAATTAAAAATGCTGATGAACTTGAAATAGCTGAGCAATATGCATTTACTGTTAGAAGTTTGCAGTTTGAGAAAGGTGAGTTTAGATTACTAAACTTTGATTTGCCATCCTTGCTTTCTTTACATGGTCATTTATTTCAAGATATATACACATTCGCAGGGAAGATCCGAGATGTGCAACTGATGAAAGGGAGTACAAGGTTTTGTCAGGCTCAATATATCACAAGCGAATATTAGCGCTTACTTAGGGATTTGATGATCGAACAGCATTGGTAAAGCATTGAAGAGGCTGCCGACCGATTAGCTTATTTTAAAAGTGAATTAAATATTATTCACCCTTTTAGAGAAGGAAATGGGCGTACGATTCGTTTATTTACCCACGCATTTGCTTCTGTTAGAGGATTTTCGTGGAAGTGCAATGAAATGAAAAAAGAACAGTATATGAATGCCATGATTCAATCGGTTTATAACCAAAGAATGCTAGAAAAGCTTTTCAAAGAGACTCTTGTAAAAATGAATTGATGTAGCATTCACCTCTTAAAGTGATCGTTTTCTAAAAAGAGAGGAGAAAGAAATGAACAATTTGATCCCATTTAACGACCTTCATCAATACTTGTCTTCCTTCGATATCACGTACACGATGGCTGCCAAAAGCCTGATCTTAAGCTATCAGCCGCGCTCCTTTGCTTACGGTATTCAGCCGAGGTTTGCAGCCTTGCACGGAGCAAAAAGCTATCAGTGTCTTATTCTGTACGTGGCGCCCAAAGACAATACCAGCACACTTGGTATCGAGATGCAAAGGAAAGTCGAGGAACTGCTTTTCTTCAATTTAAAGGAAATGCGGCGCTTTAAAGTGAAAAACAATGAAGTCGTGATCCCGCTGGAAGTGATAGATACAAAAGAAAAACTGAATAGTGTAAAAGAGGTTATTGCTCAAGTTTATCGAATACGAACAAAAAAATGAAGAAAAAAGCCTGCATATCACAAGCAGGCTTTGTTTCCTTCATTTTTCATCTCTTTGAATCCGCAGCACGTCTTCTTCTTTCAGTCGTGAAAGCCTGGCAGCCGTTGACACATCAAACCCCTCTGCGAGAAGAAGGCGTGCCGTAGCTTCTTTTTCTTGTTGACGCCCTTGTTCAAGCCCTTGTTCAAGCCCTTGTTCAAGTCCTTGTTTGAGTCCTCGTTCACGTCCCAGTTCAAGGCCTTTTTTTCGTCCTTCTTCCATACCTTCCTGAAGGGCCCGTTCTCTTGCTTCCTGTTCACGAAGCTCTGCTTCTCGCACAGCGGCTTCTTCGTCTAGGACCCGTTTTAAGCGGGCTTCATACGCAAGCATTTCTTCCTGTGTCAGACTAAGGCGCTCCCAGTTTTCGAATGCATTGTGCAATGTATCGTCCTTCATCGCAATTGCCTCCAGTTCATTGAAGATATCATTATAGATGTGGTCATTCCGGTGATCCACCATACCCAGCAGCAGAAGCCAGCGTGCCATTACATCGTCACGTGGATTCAGTCGACTTTCTTTCCAATCTCGCATCAGTTTTTCCATTTCAATGAAGTGAAGTTCTAGTGTGTCTGTCAGTTTAAATAATTCTTCGTCCTCATGTAAATGGAATGTTGTGTGGAACCGCTTTGTGTGCTCAAGCATGTCAAAGTTTAAAATATTTATCGCAATGACGGGTCGCAGCTCTCTGTAGCCCATCCGTTTTTTTAGCTGCGAGCGGTAGACGCCAGACCAGTAGTAGAGGGATCTTTTAACCATATCGTACTTGTTTGTAAACTGAATTTCAATGTTAACCCACTCATTCGCATTTGTGACTGCTAGTAAATCAAGACGTGACTGCTTGTCTTCTTCATACTCACCGCCTGCTTCTGTGTTTTGCAATGACAGATCACGAATTCGTGCTGATCCTGTTCGCTTTAAAATGGCATTTAAAAAAACAATCGTAATATCCTTGTTTTTCTCTTGGCCGAACAGCTGTTTAAAAGCATAGTCAATTTTCAAATCCATCAGACGGTTTAGCGGGATTCGTTTCAGCACGTTCGTTTTCATTAATATTCACCCTCTACTTGATTTTTGAATGGCAGTTTTATCAGACGAAAAATACTATTGAATAAAGATCGCATGTTCGCATTTATTGTATCACACTCTTGGAATGTATGTTCTAATTTTTTTTTTGAATAATGAAAGTTTACATGAGGTTAAAAATGAAGTCGTAATCCCCTATTTATATCCCAAATCCATACAAAAATTTAGATAAAATTAACAATTATTATATTGCTTGATTGTATAATGTTGGTAAAGGACATTTACATGTTCCGGAGGAGTGATTAAATTTGGAACCATATATAACCGAAGCAACGGCGATTGGGCTAGCCAGCGACATCCATCTGCACGTGTACGAATTTCCAGTAGACAATCCTTTGAAAAAGTATGAAGGGGTTTCTGATATTTGCCGGGAATGGAAACGAGCCAATGGCTATATGGCGGTTGCCTACAATCAAAGCACAATTGCGACTCTTGAGCCGGTAGTGAATTATGCCGGATTTGAGCCGTTATCGTATCAGGAAAAACCGATTGATCCCGATAATCCGTTTGAGCGATCACTGCTTGAGCGTTTGTTGAAGGAAGGGCTGCTGACAGCGGGACAGCAAAAGCTGAAGTTAAAAAGAGTCGGAGCCGATTTGCAGGAATGGGAGCCGAAAAGAGTGGGAAGAATTTTAATTTATCCTGCACTTTCATTTCATGTGAATGTCTTGAACAACCGTGTTCATATTGGCTTTGCGATGACGCATAAATTTGAATATGAAGTGACCCTTCAGCAAATGCTGGAGCAGGGCGAAGTGGTTGAAGAGGGGTTGAAGGTCGTGCACAGCGATGTGTGGAACAATTATACGTATGAAGTGGAGCAGATCGCACCGTATTCGGTTATGGATATGTGTCCGAAGCTGAAAAAGCCCATTCATCAGTATTATGTGGATAAAGGCAATCAGAAAATGGCCGATACGCTGCACGAGAATGTAAAGGTGATTTACGCAAAGCCTTTGCATGGTGACAGCCTTAGCTATGCGGCAAGTGTGTTAAAACCCCTCTGCTCATTTGAAACGATGAAGCCGTTTGAAGCGAAAAAGATTATGGATGTGTTAAAGCTCAAGCCGGATGAGCGCATGCGAAAGCAGCTGGAGCAGGCGAAAAAGTTGCTGAGTGTATTTTCTTATTTACAGTTTGAGAAGCGTCCCTTTCTTCTTCAAGCAAATCAATATGAACTAATGACCTTGTCCGAGCCGGCTGTATTCACGAACAAACGATTCAACAAGCCGATTTATGGATTGAAAAACGGACCTTTGTTCAAGGGCGGTACGGTCACGCTGTCCATTTTTTTCGATGAAGCAATAGAGTCGTCTCTTGGCTTGTCGAAAAAGCTGGTCTTTCAATTTGTGAAGGTACTTCAGAAAATAGCGGAACAAAACGGTGTAATAATGAAGATCAGCCACGAAACAAAGCACATTAAAGGAAAGCTGAATGAATCCTTTTTCCAGCACTTTTCGTGGGAGATACGCGAGTTAGAAAACGTGTTTACGGACACAACGGTTCTGGCGCTGATGACAGAAGAACATTTAACGAAGCTTCCAAACAAGCTGTACAACGAATTTAAGCGTCAGTTTGGCGGGAAATGGGACATCTCATCGCAGATCATCACTGAAAAAGTTCTCAAAACGTTTCAATATGCATTAACAAGACACCAATTAACGGATTTTAATGTGAATGATGAAAAAGAGTGTGAGAGAGTAGCTGACATCGTGAAAAACGACAGCTTGTCTTATCCGGTATTTAATATTTTGTTAGGGATTTATGTGAAAAGTGGCATGCAGCCGTGGGTGCTGGCAGAGCGGGCGCATTCAGATTGCTTTATCGGCCTTGATGTCAGCCATGAGGACGGAAAAAGCGCCGCCGGCATTATGAATGTCATTGGCAGCAATGGGCATTTGATCAAGCAATCAGCGCTCAACGGGGTGCTGGCGGGAGAGAAAATAGATGAGCCGACGTTAAACGAAATCATAACAGAAGTGCTTTATTCGTATCAAAAGCAATTCGGTCATTTTCCGAAGCATGTGACGATCCACCGCGACGGCAAGTGGCGCGAAAGCAGCGAACTTGTCGGGCGTTTGTTCAAAGATCGGAATGTAGCGTATGATATCGTGGAAGTCATAAAAAAGCCAAATCGGCGCATGGCTTTTTACAATAATGAAACGGGGAAATTTGAAACGAAGCAAGGGGTCTGCTATGTCCGGAATCAGGAAGCCTTTTTATGTTCCACGAACCCGCGCGAAACGATTGGCATGGCCCAGCCGGTGAAAATCGTACAGCTGACAAATACGCTGCCATTTAAGCAGATCATTCAGGACTGCTACGACCTGTCCTTCATGCACATTCACGCTGTAAACAAAATGCGTCTTCCGGCGACTATTCATTATGCGGATTTAAGTTCGACCGCTTATCAGCGCGGCCAGGTAGCGCCGAGGACAACGAATGGGACACACTTGCCGTTTGTTTGAAATCAATGGTCCATTTCCATTCGGAATTCGAGTGGAAGTGGGCTGTTTATTTTTATTATTATGTACAACCGGTTTCGTGTTAAACATACTCATATTATTGCGAAATGAGTATGTTTAGCTTATGATCAGTATGTATTTTACTCCATAAACATACTCATTATTAAGAAAATGAGCATGTTAAGGTGGAAAAAAAGATAAAAAAGCGATTCGTCAGCTAGCTGATGAATCGCTTTTTTTAGTTTATTGCTCAGGGTCCTTCGTTTCTTCCGAATGATAGGCAGCCCGGCAAATAAGATGCCCAGCGACCGGAGCGGTTAAATAAAGAAACACAATGCCGAGGACGAGGCGGATGCTAATATAGTTCTCGGCAGACCAAAAGTAAATAAAGACGCCGGTCAGCGCCAGTAAAACGGCGAGGGTGGAGCTTTTTGTTCCGGCATGGGAACGTGTATAAACATCAGGCAGCGTGATAATGCCATAAGCGCTTATGATGGCAACGATTCCGCCTAAGAGGACCATGAACGCAGCCAGCAGCTCAACGATTTCGTTTTCGGTCAATGATAACGCCCCTTTCAATGTACTTCGAGAATGCCACGGTGCTAATAAAGGCCAAAATGGCAATGATTAAAATGACCTCCAGAAAGGCTTTTGTGCGAAGAATGACACTGAGCACGGCAGCGATCGAGATCAGGTTGACGCCAATCACATCAAACGCTACGACGCGGTCCGGCAATGTCGGTCCTTTGAAAACACGAACAAGTGACAGGGCAATGGCGGTGCCGAATAAAACGATTCCCGCATTGAAAAAAAGCTGAGTCAAGGTCTTGTCACCTCCAGAATGATGCTTTCATATACTTGAATGGATTTAAGAACGAGCGGCTTTGTTTCTTTGACGTCCATCGCATGAATGAGAAATTCGTTGCCGCTGGGCGAAATGCGGAGCACAACAGAGCCCGGCGTCAGCATAAGCAGCAGGGCAAGCGCGGTAATCTCCCAGTCGGTTTTCAGCTTTGTTTCGTACGTGAAGACACCTGGTTCAAAAGAGGTATTCGGCAAAAGAATTTGCTTCATGATCAGCAGACTCGATGTCCAGAGCTCGTAATTGAAAATCCAGAGAAGCCTGACCATCGCAAAAGCTCGGATGAGGTAAAAGGGAGTGCCGAAAAAGCGGTGCATAAAGAAAATAATGACGATTCCAATTAAAAAGCCAGTCACGAAATCAGGAAATTCAAATGTATCCGCATCTTTTAAAAACACCCATAACACAGCAATTAACAAGTTTAAGAGAAATTGAACAGGCAATGGCGTCCCTCCTTTTTAAAATGGCTTATTCAATGCTTTATTAATGTACAGCTCAGGATTCATGAGCACGTTCGCCGCTTCAGATACGTAGGGAGAAAGCAGATTCATTCCAAGTCCGAGCCCGGCGGTCAGCAGTGTCAAAATGAGAATTGGAGCCAGTCGGCCTTTTGTCAGCGGCACCTGGTCCTTGCGTCGGATGGACATCTCTCCCCAGAACATCGATAAAAAGATGCGGATTAAGGAGTAAAGCACTGCCAGGCTTGAGGCGAAGGCGACGGCGGCGAGCACATATTCTCCGGCGGCAATCGAGCCCTGGCCAATCAGAATTTTACCCGGGAAGCCGCTGAATGGGGGAATGCCGCCCAATGATAAAATGGTGAC
Organism: Domibacillus enclensis; assembly: GCF_900156125.1. Lineage (GTDB taxonomy): Bacteria > Bacillota > Bacilli > Bacillales > Domibacillaceae > Domibacillus > Domibacillus enclensis. The sequence continues at coordinate 560,217 of NZ_FTLX01000002.1, forward strand.
AAAGAACATCCAGCCGAACAGCGGGTAATTGACAATCAAGCCGCTTACTTCATCAAACCTCGTTTTGCCAGTCGCATAAATAATAGAGCCAATAGAAAGAAAGAGCAGCCCCTTCACGAGAATATCATGCAGTAAATAGTAAATCGCACCTTCAATGGCTTCCAGATTAAAAGCAGCAAGGCCAGCGAGCATAAAACCGACCGCAATCACTACATTATAGGAAGCGATTTTGCGAATATCTTTATAGGCAATGGCACCGATGCTTCCGCCAATCATTGTGGCGACCGCCATCCAGCCGATGATCGTGTGGGTAATGTTCGGCTCATGGTAAAACAGCAGCGTAAATGTCCGGAATAGCGCATAAACACCTACCTTGGTGAGCAGTGCTGCAAACAAAGCGGACACAGCAGTGGGCAAGGCTCCATACGATCCGGGTAGCCAAAAATAAAGAACAAGACCTGCTTTTAATGAAAAAACGACTAGAAACAAAATGCTGATTGTAGTCAAAAGCGGCGGCTGGCCGGCTTCCGCAATTCGAAGGGACAAATGAGCCATATTCAGCGTTCCAAGCGTCCCGTATATATAGGCGATGCCGAGCAGGAAAAGCCAGGAGGATAAAATATTGATTAAAATGTATTTCACCCCTTCAACGAGCTGCCGCCGTTCTCCGCCGAGCGTCATAAGGACGTAAGAGGCAAGAAGCATAACTTCAAAGCATACAAATAAGTTAAACAGGTCCCCGGTCAAAAACGAACCGTTAACACCGGCAGTCAGCAGCAGGAGAAAGGGATATAAAAAGAAATGCTCCCGCTGTTCGTCTCTGGCAAAAGCCGCATACAGCAAGCACAAAATCGATACGAGTGAAGCTGCAGAAACGAGCAGCATCGCAAACGCATCCGCGACAAAGGTAATGCCAAATGGAGGCAGCCATTCGCCGAAGTCCAGGCGCATAATGCCGTCCGATAAAACGGTGGTCAAAATAAAGAGACTGATCGAAAAAACAGCTGTCATGGCGGCGATGCTTCCCCAGCGCTGAATGCTTCGGCTTGTCCGGAAAAACAAGAGGCCAACACCTGCAACAATAGGCAGAATCATTGGGAAAACGAGAATGTTATTCATTATCTGCCCCCTTTAATTCATGCAGGTTGTCCGTGTTCGTCTGCTGATACGTCCTGAAAACAAGCACCAGAAAAAAAGCAGTCACTGCAAAGCTGATGACAATGGCTGTTAAAATAAGCGCCTGCGGAAGAGCATCGGTGTACGTTTCCGGCTGATCACCCAAAATCGGTACACTGCCCCTTTTCAGTCCGCCCATTGTCAGGAGCAGCAAATGAACAGCGTGGGACAGGAGCGCGGTTCCAAGCACAACGCGTATTACATTTTTTGAAAGCAATAAGTAAGTGGCGACAGAGACGAGAACGCCTACTAATAAAATAATGATCGTTTCCATCCTATACCTCCCCGCTAATGCTTGTAATAATCGTGACGACGACGCCAATCACACCGAGGGCGACCCCGGCTTCAAACAGGACAACCGTGGCGAGCTCAGTTTTGCCGAACAGCGGCAGATTAAAATAAGCAAACGTCTGGCTTAAAAAAGCACTTCCAAACAGAAGAGAGCCCATGCCGGTGCAAACGGAAATGAGAACGCCGGTCGCAGCCAGCTTCCGGTAGTCAAGCGGAATGCCGGCATTAACTGTTTCCACATCAAAGGACAAATATAATAGAACGAAAGCGGAGGAAAGAGTCAGCCCGCCGATGAAGCCGCCGCCTGGATGGTGATGGCCGGCTAAAAACAAGTACACGCCGAATGTTAATATAATAAAAACGGCGATTTTGGATACAGTTTGCAAAATGACATCATTCTCTCTCACGTTCGTCCTCTCCTTTCGGTGCTTTTAATGTAACGAGCGTGTAAACGCCAATACCGGCAATAAACAAAACAACAACTTCGAGCATCGTATCAAATGCCCGGAAATCTCCTAAAATGGAATTGACGATGTTTCGTCCGCCGGCAAGATCATAGGAATCTTCAAAGTAGCTTGAAATAGAATCGAACAGCCGGTTTCCTTGAACGGAAAGAGCGATCAAAACCGTTAAAGCGCCCATTCCAATGGAGACTAGAAGCTTCGGCAGCCGGACCTTGAGCGAGCGCTCTTCCCTCGACCATTCAGGAAGATGGTGAAAGCAAAGCAGAAACAGCACGGTTGTGACCGTTTCGACGACAAGCTGCGTTAAAGCCAAATCCGGTGCCCGGAAGAGAACGAAGAAGATTGCAATCGAATAGCCAAGCACCCCATTTAATAAAGCAGCGGTCATGCGCGACTTCGTAAAGGGTATGCCGATGGCCGCCGCCGCCATCACGAGGACAATAATAACCTCGTAAACAGCCACAGGGGCATCACCGGAAGGATCAATGATGATGCTGCCGGACAACAAGAGTGTGCCGCCGGTGATAAGCAGCAGGAAACCATAAATGTAATACAAATAATGGCGCAGAAAGCCGGTCATATATCGGCTGGTTGCCTGATGAGATAATCTCTCTCCGGCCGAAAGCATCCACCGGTAGCCGCTGTCGATGCTGCGGTGCTCCGGGAAAAAGTCATACACAAGGTACCAATAGCGCAATGTTTTCACAGCGACCGCCCCGATCACCGCCACACCAATAGTCATAAGCAGCTCCAGGTTAAATCCGTGCCAGGCGGAGATGTGTGGAATAAGCCCATCCATATTGGCATACGTCGGCAGGATACTGTTCATGGCAGGAGAAAGCAGGTAATGACTCAGCTGATTGGGCATGAAAAAGACCAGAACAATCAGTCCGCATAAAATGATTGGTGAAATCAGCATGCCGATCGGTGCCTCATGCGGTGTTTTCTCCAATTTTTCGCGACGGTATGGACCAAGGAATGTCCGGAAAACGAGAATCATCGAGTAAGCAAACGTGAAAACACTGCCAATCCACGCAACGATTGGGAACAGAAGACCCCACGTCTCCATCGAAAAAAGGGTCATCTGATTGGCGTTCAGTACAGCAGTGAAGAACATTTCTTTACTTAAAAAGCCGTTGAAGGGCGGCAGGCCGGCCATGGAAAAACTGCTGATCACGGCAAGTGAAAATGTGACCGGCATAAAGGCAATCAACCCGCCGAGCTTGCGGAGATCACGCGTCCCAACTTCGTGATCGACAATGCCGACGATCATAAACAGCGCACCTTTAAAAGTCGAATGATTCACCAGGTGAAAAAGTGCGGCGAAAATAGCTTTTGTATAAAGAACCGATTCGGTTGAAGCGCCGCCCTGAAGCGCAGCAGATCCAAGACCGAACAAGGACATAATCAATCCGAGCTGGCTGATGGTCGAGTACGCGAGCAGCGCTTTTAAGTCTTTTTGCTTTACTGCCGAGAATGACCCCCAGAACATAGTGAAAATGCCGACGCCGCTGACAAGCCAGAACCAGGTGGCTTCACCGCCAAAAACGGGTGTAAAGCGGGCGACAAGAAACAAGCCGGCCTTCACCATCGTTGCTGAGTGCAAATAAGCGCTCACAGGAGTCGGTGCTTCCATTGCATCAGGAAGCCAAATATGAAAGGGGAATTGAGCGGATTTCGTAAAGGCACCAATTAAAATCAATACGAGAGCAGGAACGAATAACGAGTGCTCATGAAGCGTGTCTCTCATCGCAATGATTTCCTGAATGCTGTTTGTCCCGCTCATCACGTGGAGCATGATGAACCCGACAAGCATCGAAATACCGCCGCCGACTGTAATAAGAAATGATTTTTGTGCACCGTAACGCGAATTTTTGCGACGGAACCAGAAGGCGATCAGCAAAAAAGAAGAAACACTGGTTAATTCCCAAAAAAGGTATAAAACCATTAAATTGTCTGACAGGACAACGCCAAGCATTGCGCCCATAAACAGGAGCAAGTAGGCGTAAAAGTGAGCAAGTGATTCTCTTTCCTTTGACATGTAAAAGATAGAATACAGCACGACGAGGCTGCCGATTCCGGTGATCAGCAATGTAAAAATGAGACTTAACCCATCTAAATGAATGGCGAAATGAAGGTCCAGCGCCTGCATCCAGGCAACAGAGGCTGAGAAAACATCGCCGCTTGCAATGGCTGGTACATATGAAACAAAAAAGCTGAACAATAAAATCGGTACGGTGATCGCTCCCCAGCCAAGGTGGAGCTTCGGCGCCCCTACGCCAAGCAGCGGAATGAAAGCAGCAGCTAGAATGGGCATAAGAATAAGGTAATGAATAAGCGTCATTGGATTCCCTCCTTTGTTCTGACTATCGGGTTGGTTTTGGTCAATTTTGGTTCAATCAAAAATAAAGGTTGAAATTTTGCGCGGTGACCTTTAATCTAACAGTCGGGATAAAAAAGAAACGCTTTCGCTTTGATCGAATGAAAGCTGTACAATAGATGCATAGAAGATCATTATACAGAGGTGAAGAATAGTGAAAAAACTGCGGGCACGGATGGACGAAAGCATATTAGTTTGTGCATATTATGGTCCTAACGGTGAACGGCTCATCAAAAGAGGAGCCAAGCTTGCGAACATGCTGGACTGCCCGCTCTACATTTTGAACGTAGAGTCTGCGGCGCAAAGAGATTTAAGCGCGGACAAAGCAGGATACATCGACTTATGGAAAGCCCTTGCGGAAGAGTGCGGCGCAGAAGAATTTATTCTGCGGGATCATGAAAAACGGCCGCCTGCCAAAGTCATTGCAGAAGTGGCGCGTGAACGGGACATTACACAAATTATTTTGGGCCAGTCTCCGCAAAGCCGGTGGGAAGAAATTAAAAAAGGCTCATTTGTTAACACGCTAATGCGGGAAATATCGTTCGTCGACTTCCATATCGTGTCGATTGACCGTTCCGTTGAAGATGATGACAACCTGTTTGATAACGGGACAAGAGCGTATCTTGTTAAAGCAGATGATGGGCATCGCATCGAATTTGCCTATTCAGATGATGTCCTGTTTGAAGGGATTTTCTACAAGGAAACCGGTACGGATTTTAATAATGGTGTGTTTAAATTTATGAAAGAAAACCGGACGTGCCAGCTGCATGTCACCGATGAAAAAATTACAGAGCCGACAACCATTCATTCTGCGATTAAAGAAGAAAAGTTTGACGATGAAGAACCCTCAGAGTAAGATCTGGCGGTTCTTTTTTTAGAGATTCACGTCAATTCGCTGATCCGTATCATCCATTCCGATGTAGCGCAGCGTATCTGAAGGGCTTTGCTGATGAAAGCGAGCCTGAATCAGAGAGATGGCAATGCCCTTTTTATACGCGTGATAGCCGAATGTCTTCCGCAATGTGTGGGTGCCGATTTGATCGTTAATGCCTGCTTTTCGCGCCGCTTCATTAATGACCCGGTACGCCTGCTGACGCGTAATCGGCAGGCCGCTTTTCGGCGATTGAAACAAGTAGCTGTCGTGCGGCGGGGATGTATGGTGCAGGTGGAAGCCGAGGGCCGCTTTGACCTGGTCGTTAATATAGATCTTCTGGTCATCGATCAGCAAAAACGATTCAATTGCCCCATCTTCCTTCACAAGCTGGCTGATTTTTAGTGAAAGCAGAGTGCTCACCTTGAGGCCGGTGTTAATGCCTAAAACAAACAAAACGTAATCCCGGCTTGACCGTTCCTTTAAATTTTTTTTAATCGAGTTGATTTTTCGGATGCTTTTAATCGGATTTACATACTCCACTTTTCCCGCTCCTTCATGTTACATAATATAAGCCTAACATGTATTTATGTAACATTGCAAATGAGGAGCAGCTGTCCAGACTCCTTTTTCTCATCAGGTGAAAGGTCATGAAACGATAAAAAAACGGGCTGAAAAGCACCCGTTTTAGTCAAATTAAATGGTTCGCCTGCTTGTGAAGCGGACGTTATTGTCTACTCTCTCTTTTTTCGTTGTACATTTGCTGGTCGGCCATTTCGAGCAGCTCTTCTACGGAGACATTCATCCCCGACTGATAATAGCAGGTGCCGTGGCTTGCGGATAGTGTAAATGGTTCCTGCGAGGTCTGATTCATGCGCTTGAATTCTTTCTGAATCGCCGACCAGACTTGATTTGCTTTACAAGGGGTCTGTCCGGGGAATATGATGACAAATTCATCACCACCCATGCGGAAAAGGATGTCGTCGTCGTTGATTTTCTTTTGGATTATTCCTGAGATGGTCTTAATTAGCTGATCGCCTTTGTTATGACCGTGCTGATCATTTACCTTTTTCAAATGATCGATATCAATGTAACAAATGGTGAAAGACTGCGAGTGCCTGCTGTTCATCAGGCTTGAGAGGATATTCAGACCTTTTCTTCTGCTCATGGTGCCCGTTAACTCATCAACAAAGGCATGAGCCGATAGCTTTTCTTCTTCTGCCTTAAATGTGGTTACATCTGTGGTGCCGATCAACAAACAGGGCTCTTGGAAATGATCGACGATTTCAAAGTTTAACATAATCCAGATATTTGGCTTCAGAGGATCAAAATGCGGCGTTAAATAGCCTTTTATGCTGTTTTTCTCTTTTAGAACATCGACGATCGTACGCAGCTCATGTGAATCTTTAAAAAAGAGATCGATTCCTTTTTCGGAAAGACCGGTTCCCTCATAATAGTCAGACGCACGCTGGTTTAATAGGACAACCTGATGGTCAGAAAGTCTGGCTAAAATGAGTGGGTGCGGGTTCATATCAAACAAGCGGCGAAATGTTTTTTCATTTTCGAACAATTGAAGATGGTTTTCGCTTTCTTTTTTTCGGTAGAAATAAAAGGTGGAAGAAAGAAAAAGTGAAATGCCGGCTGCTGCAGATGAATTGATCATATCCACGATGGCTGGAAGTGAAAAGCCTTCAATCATAAACAATCCAGCTAAGAAAAAGCAATGAATAGCTCCTATGATGACAGCTGATTGTTCGGGAGGAATCGGAAAAATAATCGCTGTAGCCATTAATAAAATTAAATAAGAATAAATGTTGTCTGTAAGAAACTGACTGTTAAGCGACCCGGAAGCGCCGATTAAAATATAAAAACCAAAGAAGAAATAAACATACTTGAGCAGATGTTGACTATTTGTTTTTGACCGATTCATTAAAGAGGACCGAAAAACCAAAAACAGCAAGGATACGAAAAATGAAATAAAATGCATGAACGACAGGATTGCCCAATTGAATTGGTTATCTCCTACTCGCAGAAAGTAGACGTCTAAAGTCAAATAAAACGGATAAGAACATACAGCGATCAAACAAACGAGGCGGAGCCGAGAAAAGAGAAGCAGTCCTAGCTGTTGATGAAAAGCATGATGATTGTCGCCCTGCTGTGCAGAAAAAAAGGGAGGGGAGAAAGCTGCTATTTTATTTTTCTTCATATAACTGTTCCTTTTTTATCTAAATAGTAGCACATCTTTAAAAGGCGATCTATAGAATTTATTCGTCTGGCTGAAGAGTGCAGCGCATATAAAAAAACACTCGGAATTTTTTTATTCCGAGTGTTTTTTTCATTTGAATTTGTTTTGAATGCCAAAGCGTGCATTCAGCTGACCTTTGATCATGCTTCGCTTCAGCTTTTCCTCATCCGGCTTTTTCTTCATTTCCTGTCTGATCTCAAACGTCCGCACACCGTCTTCCATCTGATTGGCGATATCCATTAATGTCTCTACGTCGCCGAAAGAATACTTTCTCGTTCCGCGCTGAGAGCGGTCGGGGAAAATCAACTGGCGTTCTTCATAATAGCGAATTTGACGTTCTGACAGACCGGTCAGTTCGCTGACGATGCCGATGGTAATGACTTTTTTCGTTTTGTAGCTTTTCTCATCTTCTGTCATGGAATCACCTCAAAATGGGATACTTCTTTATTATAAATGAAATGTATAAATTATGTAACAAATTTATGTTATATTTTCTTACTCATCAATTTCTATGTAAGATTATATAACATTTATTGTGACTACTTCTTTTAAATTTTTTATAATCAAGACTATCAACAGCCACCAAGGAGGATGTTCAGATGACAAAAGAAAAAATCATTTTAATTGGAAATGGAATGGCCGGTGTCCGGTCCATTGAAGAATTATTAAAAATCGATCCGGATCGTTTTCATATTACAATCTTTGGCGAAGAGCCGTATCCGAACTACAACCGGATTCAATTGTCAAAGGTGCTTCAAGGAGATACGACAATTGCAGACATTACACTAAATGACTGGAACTGGTATGAGGACCACAATATTCAGCTGTACCCGGGGGAAAAAGTCGCGCGCATCGATACGGAGGAAAAAGCGGTATACACTTCGAAGGATCGGAAAGTAGCATATGACAAACTGATTATTGCGACAGGCTCTCTTCCATTTATTATCCCGGTTCCAGGTCATGAAAAAGAAGGCGTAACGGCATTTCGCGACATTAAAGACTGTGAAAAGATGATTAATGCATCAAAGGAATATAAAAAAGCATCCGTCATTGGCGGAGGACTTCTCGGATTAGAAGCAGCCCGAGGTCTTTTGAACCTAGGCATGGAGGTCAATGTGATTCACCTGGCTGATTTTTTAATGGAGCGCCAATTGGATGAAACAGCCGGGAAAATGCTTCAAAAAGAGCTGGAAAAGCAAGGCGTGAATTTCCTGATGCAAAAGCAGACAGCGGAAATCACTGGGGATGGACGCGTGGAAGGCATCCGGTTTAATGACGGAGAAGAAATTGAAACCGATCTTGTCGTCATGGCCGTCGGCATCCGTCCGAACACTGCACTGGCGAAGGACAGCGGCATTGCTGTAAACCGCGGCATTCTTGTCAACGATTATATGGAAACGAATATTCCAGACGTTTATGCAGTAGGTGAATGTGCAGAACACCGTGAAGTCGTTTACGGACTGGTCGCACCGCTTTATGAGCAAGGAAAAGCAATGGCTGCACACATATGCGAAGAGCCCGCAGCCGGTTACGAGGGATCGGTTTTATCAACACAGTTGAAGGTATCAGGTGTAGACGTATTCTCAGTCGGCGAAATTGTGGAAGACGATGAAACAAAAACGATCAAGATGTTTGATGACTGGAAGGGTACGTATAAAAAGGTATTGATTCGCGACGGGAAGATGGCCGGTGCGGTGCTGTTCGGTGATACGAGTGAAGGCAATAAGCTGCTTCGTCTTATTAATAAGAAGTCGGACGTAGAGGAATACCTCGGAGCACCGGAGGAAGCGGCTGGCGGCGCAAGCCTGGTGGCATCCATGGAGGATAGTGAGCTGATTTGCGGCTGTAACGGGGTATCAAAAGGCGACATCGTCTGTGCGATTAAAGAAAACGGCTTAACGACAGCAGATGAAGTAAAAGCCTGCACGAGCGCTTCGAGGTCATGCGGCGGCTGTAAACCGCTTGTAGTTGACTTGCTGGCTCACACGCTTGGCGACCAGTTTGAAAAAGGGAATCAGAAAGAGGCGGTTTGCGGTTGTACAACGCTTTCACGGGACGAGGTCGTCGAAGCGATTCGCGAAAAAGGCCTGTCTCATACACGTGAAGTAATGAATGTTCTTGGCTGGAACACAGACGGGGGCTGCTCGAAATGCCGCCCGGCGCTTAACTATTACCTTGGTATGCTGAAGCCGAAAGAATACGAAGATGAAAAAGAGTCACGCTTCGTTAATGAGCGCATGCACGGCAACATTCAAAAGGACGGCACATATTCGGTCGTGCCGCGGATGTACGGCGGTGTAACCTCAGCAGAAGACCTTCGCAAAATTGCGGACGTGGCAGACAAGTACAGTGTGCCGCTTATTAAAGTAACCGGCGGCCAGCGGATTGATTTGTTTGGTGTAAAGAAAGAGGATCTGCCAGGCATGTGGGCGGACCTGGATATGCCGTCTGGCTATGCATACGGCAAAACGCTCCGTACGGTAAAGACATGTGTAGGAGAAAGCTTCTGCCGTTTCGGTACGCAGGATTCCATGAGCATGGGCATCATGATGGAGAAAAAATTCGAACGGATCGGTACACCGCATAAAGTGAAAATGGCTGTATCTGCCTGCCCGCGAAACTGTGCAGAGTCAGGCATCAAGGATATCGGCGTAGTCGGTGTAGACGGGGCATGGGAAATTTATGTAGGCGGCAACGGCGGAACACATTTGCGTGCCGCAGACCTATTCTGCAAAGTGAAAACAAATGAAGAAGTCATGGAAATGATCGGCGCGTTTATGCAATATTACCGCGAGGATGCTGCTTATCTCGAACGTACATCTGTCTGGGTGGAGCGTGTAGGTCTTGACCACATTAAAGAAGTGCTGGCTGATCAAGCCACTCGTGATGCATTCAACGCACGCATTGACGAGGCATTGTCTGTGACGAAGGATCCGTGGAAAGAAATCATTGAAAGCAAAAAAACGAAAAAAGAATTGTTTGAAACAGAACTCGTCAGCACAACCAATTAAAAGGGGGCCGTACACATGGAAAAAACATTGGAAAAGGTAAAAATCGCATCGATTCATGATCTGCCTGAGAAAATGGGCAAGACGGTCCGGATCGGGGAGCTGGAGCTGGCTGTTTTTAAATTAGGAAATGGAAAAGTGACTGCGATTGAAAACCGCTGCCCGCATAAGGGCGGTGTACTTGCGGAAGGGATCGTCAGCGGCGAGCACGTTTTCTGCCCGATGCACGACTGGAAAATCTGCACAACAGACGGCAAGGTGCAGGCGCCGGATGAAGGCTGCGTTTCCTCATACAAAGCGGTCATCGAAAACGACGACGTTTATTTATATCTTTAAGAAAAGGAGGCGGACGACGATGGGTGAGGTATATATTGTAGGAGCAGGACCAGGAGATCCGGAGCTGGTGACGGTGAAGGCATTAAAGGCGATTCAACAAGCTGACGTTATTCTTTATGACCGGCTCGTAAACGAAGAGTTATTGAATGAAGCAAAGCCATCGGCCGTCCGCGTTTTTTGCGGCAAGTTCCCGGGCAATCATATTATGACACAGGACCGGATTAATCGGCTGCTTGTTAAATTCGCTTCAAAAGGGAAATGTGTGGTCCGGTTAAAAGGAGGCGATCCATTCGTCTTTGGACGCGGCGGTGAGGAAGCGGCATATGTCAGGAAGTTCGGCATTCCTGTACAAATCGTGCCGGGCATCACAGCAGGAATCGCTGCCCCTGCGTATGCGGACATTCCAGTGACGCACCGGGAATATGGCAATTCGTTTGCTGTCGTAACCGGCCATCAGATGGAAGGAAAGCAGGAAACGGATTGGTCCGGACTAGCGGTCTCGGTGGATACACTCGTTATTTATATGGGTATGAAAAACCTGGCTGGCATCGCTGAAGCGCTCATTCAGCATGGGCGGAACAGTGAAACGATGGCGGCGGTCATCGAGCAGGGAACGCTGGCGGCTCAGCGCGTGGTCACAGCGCCGCTCAGTCAAATCGCTGCCGAAGCCAAAAAGCAGGCGATCGGCAATCCGGCCGTTATTGTCGTCGGAGACGTTGTAAACTGCCGTGCACAGCTGCAGCGTGAAATGGCAGCGGCTGCTTTTTAAAACACCAAACGGTTGACTCTCTTTTCTTCGTCCTGTACCATTATCTTTAATTCGAGATAATGAAGGGTGGAAAAAGAGATGAAGCATCTTTTTCAACAAGGAACGGGCAGCCGTGTTCTGCTGCTGCTGCATGGAACGGGTGGAACAGAGCGGGATTTGCTGCCGCTCGCTGAAATAATTGATCCAGCCGCCTCCGTTTTAAGTGTGCGCGGAAATGTGCTGGAGAATGGAATGCCGCGTTTTTTCAAAAGGCTGGCTGAAGGGGTATTCGATGAAAAGGATCTAATTTTTCGCACCAAGGAGCTGAACGCCTTTTTAGATGATGCGGCGGCTGAGTATGGGTTCAACCGAAACGAAGTAGTGGCAGTCGGCTATTCAAACGGGGCGAACATTGCCGCAAGCCTGCTTTTTCACTTTGAGCATTCGTTGAAAGGGGCTATTTTGCATCATCCGATGGTGCCGAGAAGAGGCATTGATCTTCCAGATTCGAAGTCGCTTCCTGTCTTTATTACGGCTGGGAAAAACGACCCGATTTGTCCGGCATCAGAAACGGAGGATCTGGCACAGCTGCTCGAGGGTGCAGGCGCAGCTGTGTCGGTTCATTGGGAAACGAACGGCCATATGCTGTCCGGTACAGAAGTGCAGGCTGCAGCAAAATGGTATAAAGAACATATCGGTTAAACAGGAATCAGAGAGAAGCGTGTCTTCTTTCTGGTTTTTTTGTTGAATTATCGTGTTTTGACAATGAAAAGGGAATGTGAAATAGTGGAATTATCCTGTTGAAAGAGGTGGAATATGATTCAATTGATGTCAAAGCGCATAGTAGATGGGCAGGGGAGAGTAGTGCTGCCAAAGTCAGTCCGAAGAAAAATGGATATTCACCCCGATGACCGGGTTCTGATTACGGTGCGTCATGGAGAAATGATGATCGAAAAATGGCCGGATCACGCAGGGGAAATGAAAATGTGCTATGTGACAGGGATTGAATCAACAAAATGCCAGCCCTTTAGCGGTGGGATTGATTTAAGTGAAGAAGCGGCCATGCTGCTTTTGAAAGAATACAGGTCTAAACAGTAAACGATTGGCGTACAGTTGAAAGTGTGCTACTTTAAAGAGTGGAAATCTAATGAAGGAGAACGAAAATGGATTTTATCACTCTGTTAAAAGCGGTGATCCTTGGCCTTGTCGAAGGGCTGACGGAATTTGCACCGGTCTCGTCTACGGGACATATGATTATTGTCGATGATATGTGGCTGCAGTCACATGAATTTCTCGGAAAGTATGCAGCAAATACGTTTAAGATTGTCATTCAGCTCGGTTCAATTTTAGCGGTTGTCGTTGTGTTCAAAGATCGGTTTATTGATCTGCTCGGATTAAAAAAAGAAACACGCGGCCAGGGCGGCCGGCTTCGTTTAACGCATGTTATTGTTGGCTTGCTGCCAGCGGGAATTTTAGGTGTGTTGTTTGAGGATTACATTGATGAGCATTTGTTTTCAACAGAAACGGTGCTGATCGGGCTTGTGGTAGGTGCGTTTCTCATGATTGCGGCTGACTTGTTCGGCGGCCATAAGCGGACGATTGAAACGGTGGATCAGATTACATACAAACAGGCGCTGACGGTCGGGCTGATTCAATGCTTGTCTTTATGGCCAGGCTTTTCCCGCTCCGGCTCGACGATTTCAGGCGGTGTGCTGCTTGGCATGAGCCACAGGGCTGCGGCTGACTTCACGTTTATTATGGCTGTGCCGATCATGGCAGGAGCAAGCTTTTTGTCCCTTTTGAAAAACTGGCAGTATTTCACTGCAGACGCCATGCCGTTTTTCGCCGTTGGCTTTATCAGTGCTTTTGTATTTGCACTCCTGTCGATTAAATTTTTCTTAAAGCTTATTAACCGCGTGAAGCTCATTCCATTTGCCCTTTACCGGATTGTGCTCGCTGCTGTGATTTACTTTGTTTTTCTATAAAAAATGAAAAATCCGGACATGTCTCTGTTCGGATTTTTTTCAGTTGTCTGGCAACGGCTTGATACAAGCGGATAAATGATAAACCGCGCCAGCACATTTTGTTTAATCAGTACCATGCCGGGTACAATAGGAAGGAAGAATCGAAAGGAGCGATAACATGTTTCACTATACAAAAGAGGTAAGCGGAACGGTAGACGAAGCGGCGAAGCGTATTGAAGAAGAGCTTCAAAAGGAAAAATTCGGCGTGCTCTGGTCCTTTGATGTAAAAGAAAAATTAAATGAAAAAGGGCTCGATTTTGATCAATCCTTCAAAATTCTAGAGGTGTGCAACCCGGGGGAAGCGAAAAAAGTGTTAACTGAGAATCCACTCGCCGGTTATTTTTTACCTTGTAAAATCACGGTTTACGAAGAAAATGGACAGGTGAAGGTTGGCATGCCGCGCCCAACCATGCTCATTACACAAGTGGACTCAGCGGATGACACCTTAAAAACGATTGCGGAAAATGTGGAAGCGAACATGAAGGCGGCTATTGACCGCGTTTGATTTACGAAGTCCGCACATGATAAAATAACAGCACGAATTGATCCCGCAGGCAGCCGTCTGCGGTTTTTTTATAATGGAGGACAGTCAATGAATGAAACGAAAACAGAGCAGTTAAAAGGGATTACGGCCGGTGTAAATACAGACAGCGGCGAAGATTTTCTTTATTCAATGGAAGAGCTGAAAAACCTGGCGGAAGCGTGCGGCATTGACGTGAGGGGAGAGCTGACACAAAACCTGCCCCGCGTTCACCCGGCTCTTTACATGGGGACGGGAAAAGCAGAGGAATTAAAAAACCTGGCAGAGCAAATGGAAGCGGATGTTGTCATTTTTGACAGTGAGCTGTCGCCCTCGCAAATCCGCAACCTTGAAAAAGAGCTTGATTGTGAAGTAATTGACCGGACGATGCTGATTTTGGATATTTTCGGACGGCGTGCAAAAACGAAGGAAGCGCAGCTGCAGGTGGAAATGGCGAGGCTTCAATACATGCTTCCGAGGCTTGTCGGCACCTATGTAGCACTGGGCAGGCAGGGAGGCGGCTCCGGCTTCAAAAACCGGGGAGCGGGTGAAACAAAGCTTGAGCTCGACCGCCGGAAAATCGAGTCGAAAATCGCCTATTTGCGGAAGGAGCTTGCCAAAATTTCCGAGCAGCGCACGGTGCAGCGCAAGCAGCGGCAAAAAAACAATATGCCGATAGCGGCACTGGTCGGCTATACAAATGCAGGCAAATCAACCGTTATGAATGCGATGCTTCAAACGTATAACGGTGACGGAGCGGAAGTGTTTGAAAAGGATATGCTGTTTGCGACGCTGGATACATCGGTCCGGAGCATCGAGCTGCCGGATAAAAAAACATTTTTGCTCGCAGATACCGTTGGATTTGTCAATAAGCTTCCTCATCATCTCGTCAAAGCATTTCGTTCAACACTCGAAGAAGCGGCAGAGGCGGATGTGCTGATTCATGTGATTGATGTGTCGAGTCCGCAATTTGAAACGATGATGGATATTACAGATAAAACGCTGGCGGATATCGGGGCAGCTGATGTACCTGTGCTTTATGCCTACAACAAAGCAGACCTTGCTGGTGTCGATTATCCGAGGGCAGCAGGAGAATCCATTTATTTATCGGCAAAGGAACGAGCCGGTATTCTGGAGCTGACAGACGTACTGAAGCGCCACCTGTTTAAGGATTACATCCGCTGTACGATGCTGATCCCGTTTGACGATGGCGAAGTCGTCTCGTATTTAAACGAGCATGCCGCTGTGATGCAAACGGAATACGAGGAAAACGGCACAAAGCTTATTGTGGAGTGCAGCAAGGCTGACTACGAAAAATACAAGCGGTTTGTTTTATAATAGACCAGCCCAAAAAGCCGAACGATCACAGTCGTTCGGCCTTTTGCGTGTAACGCCGGTATATGGAGGAGACCGCTGATAAGTACGTGCTGATCGCCGATATATGAACATATCGGCGATCGCTCACGTTATATCGGCGCTCAACAAAATATACCAGCGATACATCATCTTCAAGTCAGTACGGTTACCGCCGGAATGGCATCCACCAGTTGGCTGTGCCAAGCAGCTTCATCAAGCTTGGAACGAGCAGCAGCCGGACGATGGTGGCGTCAATCGCAATAGCGATGGCAATACCAATGCCGATCTGTTTCACAGGCACGACGCCTGTAAAGGCAAACGCACCGGTAATCACAATCATAATCAAGGCAGCGGATGTGATGATCTTACTCGTGCTGGCCAGCCCTTCCACCGTCGCATACGTATTATCACGTGTTTCCAGGTAATACTCCCGTATCCGCGAAATCAAAAACACTTCATAATCCATGCTCAGGCCGAACACGAGGCTGAAGACAAGGACGGGCAAAATAAGGGAAATATCCGCTTGATCCATTCCGAAGTGGCCGCCCTGGAACAGCCAGACGAGAATGCCAAATGTCGCGGCTAAACTGATCACGTTCATCAAAATCGCTTTAAGCGGTATGATAATGGAACGAAAGGCGATCATTAAAATAAAAAAGGTGGAAATTAAAATAACGGACAGAACCGGCACGATTTTACTGAAGATTTCATCATACAGCTCCTGGTTAAATTTCGGCTGGCCGCCAAATGTGACGTCAACCGGCCATTCCGCCTCGCTCCAGTCCCGAACCGCGGTTTGTGCTTCATCTGAATCGGCTTCAGCATCAAGAGAAACAGGAATCAAAAGCTGGTTCTCTTTGACAAACCCGTCAACAGCAGGCTGAAGCTGTGCGGCTGCCTCTGGTGCTTGAAGCAGTGCAGCAAGCTGCTCCGGATCGGTTTGGCCGCTGACTGTGAAAAGCGTTTCAGCGCCGGTTACCGTTTCTTCTTGTTCAAGCTGGCCCTGCAGCTCCTTCATCACAGCGAGACCTTCTGCATCAAGCCAGCCGTCTTCACGCTCTGCCACGGCATAAACAGTTGAAGCGGCATCCTGCATGAATTCCTTCTCGATCGTATCGAACGCCGTCCGTGATTCAAACGTAGTTGGAAGAGATTCAGCTGCTGGTATGGCCAGATTCATATTTTTCACCGGGATCATACCGGCACCAAGAAGCAGCAGCGCAAGCAGGGCAATGATCACCGGCCGCTTCATGACAAACCCGGCAAACGTGCGCCAGCGATTGGACGCTTCGGGATTTGGACGGATGAGCTGCCATTTGTTAATCCTGTCACCGAGCAGCTTCAATAAAGCCGGAAGCAGTGTCATCGACGCGATAACCGCAATCGCAATAACCGTCATGCCGCCAATGGCGACGTTTTTGAATATATCAATGTCAATCAACAGGACAGACCCGAGGCCGATAAACACACAAAGAGCCGAGAACAAAATGGAATGACCGGCTTTAGACTGCGCAATGCTCAGCGCTTCGTCAATCGTCCGTCCATTCGCGCGCTCTTCTTTAAAGCGGTTAATGTACAAAAGCGAAAAATCAATCGAAAGTGCAAGACCAAGCATTGGGGCAATGTTTAAAATAAAGATGGCCAGGTCCATATAGTCAGCGACGAACGATAACACGCCAAAGCCAATGACGATCGTTAAACCGCCGATCACAAGCGGCAGGATGGACGCCACCACGGAGCCTAGCGCAAGCACTAGCACAATAAGCGCTACAGGCAGTCCGATTAACTCCGCCCGCTTTAAATCGTCCTGACTCGCCTGATTAATATCTTTGGAAATCACCGGTCCGCCGGTTAACGAAACGCCTTCCTCCAGTGCAAGAATAGATCGGACGTCCTCGATAACAGGGTCCATTTGAATGGATTCATCGTCAAAGTGCACAGCCGCGTACGCAACCTCTTCCTTCAGCCACTCCTCTTTTAAAAGCGGCGAATCAACAGCAGAAGGAGAAACGTCATTCTCGATCTTGTTTAACACAGAATCGATTGTTGAATGAAAGTCATCCGCCGATTCACCCTCCTCCTTCTCAAACAGGACAAGCAGAGTGTTTTCAGGGAAATCGAATGTATCATAAAGTTCTTTCTGCACGGTTTCATAATCCCCATCTGTACGAAAGCCGTCGCCTTCAAGCTTGGAGGGGAGCGACGCAGCGAAAAAGCCGAACACAACAGCAGCAATCAGCCACACGATTAAAATCATTTTCCACGATCGAATAAAAAACGGCTTGTTAGTCAAATCAATGTCTCCTTTTTTAAGTCTATGAATCTATCTTAATCGATTATCTGCTTTTTTGAAAACGCAGAGCTGTTGTGGAGGCTGGAATCGTTTTTCCGTCGATATGCGGAAAATCATTGACAGTGAAAATCATTATCAATATAATAAAGAGGTGATAATTATTCTCATTTAAAAAGCAAGGAGGAGCTCAATGTTTGTTGAAATGAAAACTATTACGGTCAAGCCTGGAACCGGGCATTTAATTGTTGAAGATTTTCAGGGGAAAAATGCGATGGCGGAGATGGACGGCTCTGTTGACAAGCGCATTCTTGTCCGTACACGAAACAAAGAAGAGGAAAAAGTGATTGTAACGATTCGCTGGGAAACGGAAGAAGCGTATAAAGGCTGGAAGAAAAGTCCGATTCATGTAGCCGGTCACCGTCAGAAAAAAGAAAAACCGGCATATATCGTGGACTTTACGAATGAGACGTTCACAGAAGTTTCATCAAACCTGTCTGTTTAGTCGGATATGTACTTGCGCCGACAAGTTCTTTCCTTTACAATAAAGTGGAAAAGCTGTTAGAGGAGAATGGTGATGTACAAGCTCGATGAATCACTTGGGTATAAATTGTTTCAAGGCTCACGGCTGATGACGAATAGGCTGAACCAGTATTTCCGTTTAAAGGGCTACCCGATTACACATGAACAATGGCAGGTGCTCAGCCGATTATTTGATCGGGACGGACAAACGCAGCAGTCGCTCGCTTCGTTAAATGAGCGGGATGAACCGAGTGTATCGCGACTTGTTGCGAACATGGAACGGAGCGGACTGATTGAAAGACGGCCTCATCCGACTGACAAGCGGATCAATCTTGTGTTTTTATCGGAACAAAGCAAACGGCTTCAAGATGAATACACAGCCATTGCCGAGCAGACGATTCAAGATGCCTCTTCCGGTATTGATCCGGATGTGTTTGCAGAATGTCTGAGGACGTTGGATCAGATTCGCCGCAACTTGTCTTGAACGCGTGCCGGTTTATAATCGGCATTTATATTTTTGTAGTCAATTGAGAATGAATATCTCTATCACTCTTTTCGGCAATATAAAGGTTAGGACAAATTATGAAAAAACGTTATTTGGTTTTCTTGCTCATTGCACTATCATGTACATCGTTATTCGTAGGTGTCACCCGCATTTCACCGCTGGATTTATTCCGGTTTGACGATCATCAAACACAAATCTTCTGGCAAAGCCGGGTGCCGCGGCTGATCAGTATTTTAATTGCAGGTGTGACGCTAAGCATCAGCGGGTTTATTATGCAGCAGCTGAGCCGCAATAAATTCGTTTCGCCGACAACGGCGGGCACGATGGACTCGGCCCGTTTTGGGATCTTAATCGCGCTTATTGTGTTTACATCGGCAAGCCCGTTTGAAAAAATGATCGTTGCCTTTGTGTTTTCATTAGTCGGTACATTTTTGTTTATGAAAATTCTTGACCGGATCAAAATGAAAGACCCGATCTTCATTCCGCTCGTCGGGCTCATGTTCGGGAACATCATCAGCTCGATTACGACTTTTTTTGCGTACAAGCATGACTTAATTCAAAACATGTCAGCCTGGCTGCAGGGAGATTTTTCGATGATTACGGCCGGCCGTTACGAAATGCTGTACATCAGCATTCCGCTTGTGATGATTGCGTACATATTTGCTGACCGGTTCACGATTGCCGGCCTCGGCGAAGATTTTGCGAAAAACCTGGGATTAAATTATAAGCAGGCGGTGAATGTTGGGCTGATCATCGTCGCCCTGTCAACGACACTTGTTGTACTGACGGTCGGACTGATCCCATTTCTTGGCCTTGTCGTTCCGAACATTGTCTCTCTTTACCGGGGCGATAATCTGAAAAACAGCTTGTTTGACACAGCGCTGCTTGGAGCCGTCTTTATCTTGTTTTGCGATATTCTCGGACGAATCATCATCTTCCCGTACGAAATTCCAATCGGCTTAACGGTTGGCGTGATCGGGAGCGGCATCTTTATTTACTTGCTGATGAGGAGACGGGATTATGCGTGAAAAAGGGAAACTGATACTGTTAATTGTGCTGGCGGCTGTCTCGATTACAGGCTTTATGTTTATTGAACTCGGAGCGAACTGGGACTATGCACTGCCAAGACGCGCAGAGAAAATGGCGGCGATTGTTCTCACCGGAACAGTTATTGCCATTGCGACGCTCCTGTTTCAAACGATTACGAACAACCGGATTTTAACGCCGAGCATTATTGGGCTTGATTCGCTTTATATGCTCGTGCAAACAACGCTTGTGTTCTTTCTCGGCTCAACTAGCTTGACGGTGATGAACAAGCAGGTGAATTTTGCGATTTCGCTAGGCTTTATGATCGTTTTCGCTCTTGTTTTATACCGCATTCTGTTTAAACGGGAAGGGCAGAACATTTACTTTTTGCTGCTGCTTGGCTTGATTGTCGGAACGTTTTTCGGCAGTTTCACCTCGTTTATGCAGGTGCTGATTGATCCGAATGAATTTCAAATTATTCTAGACCGGATGTTTGCGAGCTTTAATAACATCCAGACAGACGTGCTGGTCATGGCCAGTGTGATCACAGCGGTGGTTCTCTTGTACATGATGAAATTTGTGAAGTATTTGGACGTCTTATCGCTCGGGAAAGAAACAGCCGTGAACCTGGGAGTGGATTATGACTATACCGTCAAGCGTCTGCTCGTGATCGTGGCCGTGCTCATTTCCGTGGCAACGGCACTCGTTGGACCGATTACGTTTCTTGGGCTGCTCGTTGTGAACGTGGCGTATGAAATGTTTAAAACATATAAGCATTCGGTGCTTATCTTCGCTTCCGCCCTCGTCTCGATTGTCGCCCTTTCGGCTGGACAAGTGCTTGTCGAGCATGTGTTTACGTTTTCAACACAGCTCAGTGTCATCATTAACTTTGTCGGTGGCATTTACTTCATATACTTATTGTTAAGGGAGAGCAAATCATAATGGTAGAAGTGAAATCAATCTCGAAATCTTACGGATTAAAAGCAGTAGTGGATGATGTCTCTGTGTCGATTCAAAAGGGCAAAATCACTTCGTTTATCGGTCCGAACGGCGCCGGGAAAAGTACGCTTTTGTCCATTATTAGCCGCTTAATGAATGCGGACACGGGCGAAGTGCTTATTGATGGGCAAAAGGTGAATGAAACGAAAAGCCGGGAGCTGGCGAAAAAAATCGCCATTTTGAAGCAGTCGAATCATTTGAGCCTGCGCTTGTCGGTCCGCGACCTTGTGTCATTCGGCCGTTTTCCGTATTCGCAAGGAAAGCTGACGAAGGAAGATCAAGTGTATATCGATGAAGCGATTCGCTATATGGAGCTCGAAGATATGCAGGACCGGTATTTGGACCAGCTGTCCGGCGGCCAGAAGCAGCGCGCGTTTATTGCGATGACGATTGCGCAGGATACGGACTACATCTTACTCGATGAGCCGCTGAATAATCTGGACATGAAGCATTCCGTTCAAATTATGAAGGTGCTGCGCAGACTGGCAAATGAGCTGGGCAAAACGGTGCTGATCGTCATCCATGACATTAACTTTGCCTCGGTTTATTCCGATTACATCGTGGCGCTGAAGGACGGCAAAATCGAAGCGCAGGGAACGGTCAATGACATTATGACAAGCCTGGTATTAAAGCAAGTGTATGGAATGGAAATGCCCATTCAGGAAATCAATAATCAAAAAATATGCGTGTATTTCAGCTAATTAAAGGAGAAACCAATGAAAAAATATCTTTTATTACTCGTAATGGCTCTTTTTGCAATGGTTGCAGCAGCGTGCGGCTCATCCACTTCAGGTGAAGAAGGAGCAGCGGAGCCGGCAGAAAGCGATGAAGCACCATCAGAAGTAACGGTAAAGCATGAGCTTGGCGAAACGACAGTACCCGTGAATCCGGAAAAAGTTGTTGTCTTTGACTTTGGTACACTGGATACAATGGCGGAGCTTGGCATTGAGCCGGTTGCCCTCCCACAAGAAAACATTCCGGATTACTTGTCACAGTTTGAAGATGAAAAGTATGAAAATGCGGGCAGCCTGAAAGAGCCTGATTTTGAGAAAATCAATGAGCTGGCCCCGGATTTAATTATTATTTCCGGCCGTCAAATGGATCTGTACGACCAGTTTGCTGAAATTGCCCCAACCATTTATTTGGGAGTGGACACGGCGAACTACATGGAATCCTTTAAGAAAAACGCAACAACGGTTGGCCAGATTTTTGATCAGGAGGCAGAAGTAGAAGAAAAGCTTTCTGCTATTGATGAAAAAGTAGCAGCGCTTCATGAGAAAGCATCGGCGTTACAAGGAAACGGTCTTGTGATTTTGGCGAATGAAGGCAAGATCAGTGCGTATGGCCCGGCTTCACGCTTTGGCATCATTCATGATGTGTTCGGTGTAAAAGCAGCCGATGAGAACCTGGAAGTATCCACACACGGACAAAGTATTTCGTTTGAATACCTTGTTGAAACCGATCCGGATTACTTGTTTGTTGTAGACCGTGGTGCGGTTGTGACAGAAGGAGAATCGTCCGTGAAGCAGGTGGTGGAAAACGACCTTGTGAAGGGAACAAAAGCCGTATCAAACGACAATGTCGTTTACCTTGATCCGAACATCTGGTACTTGTCAGGCGGCGGACTTCAGTCTGTGATGGCACAGGCAGATGAAATCGAACAGGGCATTTCAGAGTAAAAAAAGAAACCGGCTCCTATTTAGGGGGCCGGTTTTGTTTTTTCATTTTCAGTGTAAAGGTGGTGCCGAGCGGGGATGTTTCTTTTAGCTCCAGGTCGCCGCCCATCGCTCGGGCCAGCAGCTGGCTGAATGGCAGGCCAAGTCCGAGGCCGCGCACTTTGTATTTCTTGTTTTCACCCCGGTAAAAACGTTCAAATATAAGCGTTTGCTCGGAATCCGGGATGCCGATTCCCGTGTCGGATACGTCAACAAGGGCACATGGGTCTTCATTTCGAACCGTAATCGTCATCTGTCCCTTTTCTTCAATGGCATGAGCCGCGTTGTTGAGCAGGTTCATCATAATCTGGCGAAAGCGGTCGGGGTCCATCAGGACAAGCAAATCGTGCAGGTACGCCTGGAAATGAACGGGAATCCCCTCTGGGTTACGGGCCAGATTCCATTCGTGTACAATCCTTTTCGTTAACTCATTTAATTCGTGCGGGGCCGTTGAAACGGGCAAGGCGTTCGCTGCAAATGTATTAAATTCAAGCAAGTCATTGATCATCGTTTGCATCCGTTCCGTTTCGCTTAATGAAATCCTGATAAATTCCTTGGCTTCATCGCCCGTCACCACATCATCTTTTACCGCTTGAAGCAGTCCGCTGATTGACGTAACGGGTGTTTTCAGCTCATGTGTGACACCGGCCAGCAGTTCAGCGCGGATCGCTTCAAGCTGTTCAAGCCGTACGGCCATATCATTAAAGGAGGTTACGAGGTCATACACTTCCTGCTCCTTCGCTTTGGACGGAATGAGGGAGACGCCGTAATTGCCGTTGCGGATTTCTTTTGCGGCTGCAGCGGCGGCACTAATCGGCCGGGAAAGGCGGCGCGATAAAATGTAAATGGCCGCCCATCCAAGCAGCCCGCTGCCGATAATGAGAAGAGCAAGCAGCCGGTATTCGTCATTCAGATCCGCAAATTCGTCTTCCGGCTGAAGCATCACTACCCACCCGAACGTAACATCATCGACGACTATTGGTTTTTTGATTAAATAAACGAGCATATCGTTCTTCAAGCCGGAAAACGTTTGAACATCACTGTTTTTTTCCAACACGGAGGAAGGAAACGCGTTTTCTTCATACAAATCCTGTTCGCCTTCTGACAAAATCGTGCCGCCTGCATCGGTAATAAAGATAGACGGGGGAGACTCCATCTTCATCAGCTCATCCCGTGCGTCGAGCATGTCCTGATCGAGGTAGGCCGCGCTTGTGCGTCCTTCACTGCCCTGCTGGCTGCCCGCAATCCGCCCCGCTAATTCCGCTGCCAAAAACTCGGAGACATCGAGACGGTTTTCAAGCGTCGTGTGCCGAATCCAGACAACAGACAGCATGGCGAGGACAAGGAGACCGATGGCTAATGTAATTGCATATCTTGTTGTCCAATAACGCAGCAGCGAAATGCGCCGTTTTTTACTCGTCAACAACAAATTGATACCCCAATCCGCGCAATGTTTTAATTTCCCCTTCAGATGAAGGCCATTTCGCCAGCGCTTTGCGAATGCGTTTCACTGATAAATCAACAGCGCGGTCACTGCCATCATAATCGTGCCCCCATACTTCATCCAGCAGCTGGTCACGTGTGAATGTCCGGTTCGGTGACGAAGCTAGAAATAGGAGAAGCGACAAGTCGCGTGGCGTCAGCGCGATCTCTTTTTGGGCCAAAGTAACACGGTGCGCTGTAAAGTCAATCGTTAAGCTTCCGTACTGATGCACTTGATCATTTGTCCGGACTGGTGCTTCCTCCGACCGGCGCAGTACCGCCCTGACACGCGCCACGACCTCGTCTGCGATAAAAGGCTTGGAAATATAATCATCCGCCCCGCTGTTTAAGCCGTCCAGTCGGTAATTCACATCATTCAGCGCCGTCAGCATAATAACCGGACAGCTTCCGGACGCTCGAATTTCTTTTAATACCGCCCAGCCGTCTTTGCCAGGCATCATGACATCGAGAAGGACAAGAGCAGGAGACACCTGGTGGAATTGCTTTACAGCTTCTGTCCCGTTAAACGCTTGAATCACCTGAAAGCCGGCTTTCGCTAAATACACCTTCAGTACCTGGCTGATGGCGGGTTCATCTTCTGCTATTAAAATCGTTTGCATCGTTCATCTTTCCTTTCTGCTGAAACATGGGCTTCATTGTGAGAAAAAACCGACCAAGGTTGGCCGGTTTTAATAAAATCCATTTAATTGCTGTGCCGCTTCCGGGTTTACATCTGCAATAGACGCAATAATTTCTTTTACACGCTGTCCTTCTGTTTCAATGCCGAAATAATCCGCCATGTTATGTACATCTACTTCGTGCGCTCTTTTAATTTGGAGGCGCAGCGCTTTTTCTTCTTTGTTCTCTGTTTCAATGCCGTAGTAGTCCGCTTGCTTTTGAAGCTTAGCCAGCCGAACCTTTTTCGCCGCTGTCTCTAAATCATCGCCTTCAATATGAATGCCAAGTGCCGCTGCTTGATCCGCAATGACCTCCGCAAAGCTTTTTGTTCCAGATCGTGTAACGGCCGGTGCCGCTTGTTCTTTAATTAACTGAGGGGAAGCGGCTTGAGCTGGAGAAGAGGGAACGCCGCTTAAAATGGTGATGGAGAGCGCGCCCGTCATCACATATGACATTGTTTTCTTCTTCATCATTCTTCCTCCTGTACAATTCCTTTACTTAATGATTTCATTGTACCCGAGAATTATGTCAAGTACATGTCAATCGAGTAAATTTTTTGTTTTTTCTTGTTATAATGAAAAGAAAAAAGGATGGATCGGCTTATGAAGCCAACAATTTATGATATTGCACAAAAAGCCGGTGTCTCAGCGGCGACCGTTTCAAATGTTGTAAACAGCCGGGGGCGGGTGGGGGAAGAAACCCGAAAAAAAGTAGTAAAGGTGATGGATGAGCTTCACTATCGTCCTAATCTAGCAGCATCCGTCCTTAAGGGAAAACCGGCACGAACAATCGGTTTTTTTGTGCCGGATATGCTGAACCCGATTTATATGGAATACGTGAAGTATGCGGAAGAAAGAGCCCAGGCATGCGGATTTAGCATTATTATGTGCAGCACAGAAAATGACCCTCAAAAAGAACGTGTGCAGGCTGACATCCTCCGTCAAAAAAATGTAGATGGTTTTATTATTACATCAAAATTTCAAAATGAGCAGCTGTTACAAGAGTTGGAACAGGAGGGATTTCCGTCACTTTGTCTGGCCCATGAGCGGAATGAATTTCAATTTGACAGTGTAACAGGGGACGATGAGCAGGCAGGGCAGATGGCAGCGGATTACTTAGTATCACTAAACCACATAAACGTGGCCATGATCGCTGAAAAAGACTCGCTCAGCAGCCCTGGCCGTATAACAGGTTTTCAAAAGAGATTTCAGGAATTGGGCAAAAATGCACCGCCTGTTTTTTTTGCAGAAGCATCCATTGAACGGGCAAAAAAAGTGGCCAAAGAGGTCATTCGAGAAAAAAAGCCGACCGCTCTTTTTGGAGGGAATGATGTGATTGCTGTCGGCATAATTCAAGCAGCCAGAGAGTTAAACCTGTCCATTCCGGCTGAGCTGTCCGTCATCGGTCTTGATAATACGTTTTTGTGTGAAATTGTGTCACCTCAGGTAACCGCCATTTCAATGCCGGTAAAAAAAATCAGCTATAAAGGGATTGATTTGCTCATTGACAAAATGAAGAGCGGGAGAGATGTGAGGAAAGCGGCTGTGTATCCTCCGGCACTTGTTGAAAGAGTTTCTGCGCAAAAAAGAAAAAAATAAATTGAAAAAAAGAATAATATGCGCTATGATCCATTTAGGAAAGCGCTTCACTTTTGATTAATCGATTAATCAACTCTTATAAAATTGGAGGAGAAAAAATGAAAAAGGTAAAAACAGCTGTAATTGGACTTGGCCGCCTTGGTTACTGGCATGCTGTCAATGTATCAAAAATTCGTGGCGCGGAGCTGCACATTGTCTGCGATCAAAACAAAGATATGGCAGCAAAAGTGGCGCAGGAATTGGAGGTGCCGTCTTTTACTGTGAATCCTGATGAGGTGTTTCAAAATGAAGCAGTCGAAGCGATTATAATCGCTTCTCCAACGAGTACACACTATGACCTGCTCCAAAAAGCCGCACAGTCCGGAAAAGCAGTCTTCGTAGAAAAACCACTGACGATTAATCTAGAAGAAGCATATGCCATTGAAAAGCGGATACAGGAAACAAATTTGTTTTGCCAGGTTGGCTTTATGAGACGGTTTGACCCAGCCTATGTAGAAGCAAAGCGACGGATTGACGCGGGCGATATTGGTCAGCCTATTTATTACCGTGGAATTTCCCGCGACCCCGATGCGCCGCATGAATCATTTATCCCGAATAGCGGCGGCATATTTGTCGATATGGCTATTCACGATTTTGATGCTGCTCGTTATTTAATGAATGCTGAGGTAACAGCTGTTTCGGCACACGGACGGATTTTGAAATATCCGTTTATGGAAAAGTACGGCGATGTCGATCAATCCTTAACATATCTGGAATTCAATACAGGAGCAGCCGGCGATGTGGAAGCCAGTCGGAATGCGCATTACGGGTATGATATTCGAGCCGAGGTGATTGGAACGGAAGGAACGCTTTTTATCGGTGACCTGCAGCAGCATCATGTGCATATACTAACGAAATCTGGAAAAACGCACGACCTGCTGCCGAGTTTTCCTGTTCGTTTCTCAGATGCCTATACAATCGAAATGGATGCTTTTATTCAACGTGTGCGTGAAAATGAAACATCTCCTGTATCAGCAAAGGATGGCGTCCGGGCGCTGGAAATTGCATTGGCGGCGAAGCAGTCGTTTCAGACAGGAGAAAAAGTTAAGGTGTTTGACAAGCTGACAATCCACTAATGAAAATGGACTAAAGAGCAAGGAAAATCAAAAAATTCAAAATAATAGTTGAAATAATACAAGTCTCAACTTATAATTCAAATAAGTTGAGAAAACGCTTTCTTTAATTTTGAAGCGAAATATGCTGGAAAGGGGTCTTTTAATGGCAGTTCATGCTGGCAGTCTTCTTGAATTGAAGGGAATCAAAAAGAGCTTTAATCAAAATCATGTGCTTAAGGGGATCGACCTTGAAGTGACCGCTGGAGAAGTTCATGTATTGCTTGGCGAAAATGGCGCTGGAAAATCAACACTCATCAAAATTATGACAGGCGCATATCAAAAGGATGCAGGGGAAGTGTACTGGGAAGGGAAACAGGTTCAGGTAAACAACCCTGTTGATGCAATGAACCTTGGGATCGCGACGATTTATCAAGAGCTAAACGTGATCCCGGAACTGAAGGTATATGAAAACATTTTCTTGGGCCGTGAAATTAAAAAGGGCGGCAAAATGTCGATGATTGACCATAAAAAAATGAAAAAGGAAGCGGAACGTGCTCTTGGTATGCTCGGGCAGGATCCGAAGATTGCGGATCAAATTCTCGGGGAGCTTGGCATCGGCCAGCAACAGCTTGTGGAAATTGCTAAAGCGCTTACCCTAGATGCGAAACTGATCATTATGGATGAACCGACGGCCAGCTTAAGTGGATCAGAGGTGGAGCAGCTGTACGATTGTGTAGAGCAGTTGACTGAAAGAGGCATTGCTATCGTCTTTATTTCACACAGACTCGACGAAATCAGAAGAATGGGTGACCGCATTACCGTTCTGCGCGACGGCTATAAAATTGAGACGCTGCCCGTAAAAACAACCGAAACTGATCACTGGATTGAACTGATGGTCGGACGGTCGTTAGATGAGAAGTACCCGAAAAAATCGTTTGAGCCTGGCCGTGAAGGATTTCGTGTTGAAAATTTAAAAGTAGCAGGGACTGAGGCACCTGTTGATTTTTCAATTCACTACGGTGAAATTGTCGGGATTTCTGGGTTAGTTGGTGCGGGAAGAACGGAACTGGCCAGAGCCATTTTCGGCGCCGATAAACGTGAACACGGAAACCTATTTATTGATGGAAAACAGGTGAAGATAAAATCACCGAAGGATGCGATTAAAGCGGGAATGGCGTTTATTACGGAAGACCGAAAAAGCGAAGGGCTTCTTCTTGACCAGCCGCTGGACTTTAACATTGGCCTTGCTAATATGAAGAAATTCAAAAATAAGTCCAATTTAGTGAATTTAAAAGGTATCCGTGATGAAGCAGACAACTATGTGAAGGAGCTCAAAGTTCGCCCAAGCGATATTGATTTGCATGCACGGAAACTAAGCGGCGGCAATCAGCAAAAGGTGGTCATTGCCAAATGGCTTTGCACGAATGCGAAGGTCTTTATATTCGATGAGCCAACCAGGGGAATTGATGTTGGAGCCAAAGTTGAAGTGTACCGGCTAATGAACCAGCTTGTGGATAACGGTGCCATTGTGCTGATGATTTCATCTGATCTTCCTGAGATCCTTGGTATGTGCGACAGAGTGCTTGTCATGAGTGAAGGAAGGATTACCGCTGATCTTCCTCGCAACGAAGCAACACAGGAACGAATTATGAAAGCGGCTACAGGGACAGCGGATGCAGCTGAAAAACCATTAATAGCAGCTACGGGAGGGTAAAGAAAATGAGCGAAGCAGTGATAGAAAAAGAAAAGCCAGTAGGCGAGAAAAAATCCTTTAAGCATTTTCTTGGCAAGTTTGGCGCTTTAATTGGATTAATTATTTTAACGGTCGTTTTAACCTTTTTGTCTGATAAATTTCTAACTGTGAACAACTTGATGAATATTGCCCGCCAGTCTTCGATTAATGCGCTTTTGGCCATCGGTATGCTGTTGCCGATTTTAACAGCAGGTATTGATTTATCAGTAGGATCCATTTTAGCCATTTCCATCATGACGATGGGGATTGTGTCTGTGAATATGGGCATGAGCCCTGTGCTTGGCATTATCGTCTGTCTGGCTGTTGGAGCGGCTTTTGGCTTATTAAATGGCTTACTGCTGACGAAGCTTCGTTTGCCGCACCCATTCATCTCGACGCTTGGAACGATGAACATCGCACGTGGAATTGCATTGATTATTACAGCTGCAGCGCCAATTGCCGGATTCCCCTATTTGATTCAATTTTTAGGACGTGAGTTTGTCGGACCTATTCCGGTCAGCTTCCTTCTTGTCATCGGGGTTTATATTGTCTTTCATATTTTCTTAACAAGAACACAGACCGGGCGCTACATTTATGCGATTGGCGGCAATAAAGAAGCAGCGCACTTATCCGGTATTAATGTCGACCGCGTATTAATTATTGTGTATACCATTAGCGGTTTGATGGCCGGTCTTGCAGGGCTTGTCATGGTTGGACGTGTCAATTCAGCTTTTCCGCTGGCAGGCTTATCCTATGAGCTGGATGCGATTGCGGCGGTTATTATCGGCGGCGCCAGCTTTTTCGGCGGAGTCGGAACAGTTTGGGGTACATTAATTGGTGCTATGATCATAGCGGTGCTGCGAAATGGCTTAAACTTGTTGAATGTATCAGCCGATTTTCAAATGGCCGTTATCGGGATCGTTATCATTGCAGCTGTGTATGTTGACGTTCTTCGTCAAAGAAACAGTAAGAAAAATTAAAATTTGCCACTTGATAAAGCGCTTAACCTATTTTATAATACAGGGGGAACAATCATTATGAAAAAACCATTCAAAGTATTTGGGACAGCAGCTATTCTTTCTTGTCTAGCCTTCACAGCAGGCTGTAGCGATAGTGGAGAGGCGGATTCAGGCAGTGGTGGAAATGAAAGCGTATCCGTCGTTTTGAAAACGCTCTCCAGTCCTTATTGGAAATACGTTGAAGCGGGAGCTCTGGCGGCAGGTGAAGAATTAGGTGTCGATGTGACAGTTG
This sequence comes from Domibacillus enclensis, assembly GCF_900156125.1. Taxonomy (GTDB): domain Bacteria; phylum Bacillota; class Bacilli; order Bacillales; family Domibacillaceae; genus Domibacillus; species Domibacillus enclensis. Next base: position 590,528 of record NZ_FTLX01000002.1, read on the forward strand.
TTGGTCCATCAGCAGAATCTCAAGTGATTGAGCAGGTGAATATGCTCGAGGATCAAGTCAGCCAGTCGCCAGGAGCTATCGTTGTGTCTCCATCACAGCCTGATACCGTTGTTCCGGTATTAGAGCAGGCCGCTCAAACCGATCTTCCAGTTTTATTAATTGACTCTGACGCCGAATTTGAAGGCAAAACGACTTTTATTGGTACAGAGAACTTCACAGCGGGTCAGGAAGGCGGGAAATTGCTCGCTTCCATGCTTCAAAAAGGAGATAAAGTAGCCTTGATTGCAGGGGCCCTTGGAAACCCAGCAACAGATGACCGAATTAAAGGGGCAAAAGAAGCACTTGAAGAAGCTGGAATGGACGTCGTAGCAGAGCAACCTGGAGACAGTGACAAAACGAAAGCCATGTCGGTTATGGAAAACATAATGGAGAAAGATGGGGATGTAAAAGGTGTATTCGCAGCCACTGACGACATGGCTCTTGGCGTTCTACGTGCAGTAGAAGCAAAGGGCATGGACACAAAAGTAATTGGAACAGATGGTACAGAGGAAGCCGTTGAATCTATTCTAGGTGGAGGGCTCGCTGGAACGATTGCTCAAAGTCCTTATAATATGGGCTATCAGGGAGTAGAAAATGCGTTGAAAGCGATTAACGGTGAAACAGTGGAAGAGCGCATTGACAGCGGCATCGATATTATTACAGAAGAAAATGCCCAGGAGCAGCTTGATTTTGTAAAGAGCATTTCGAAATAAGAAGATTTCTTGCTCTGGCTGTTTTCATGGTAAGCTAGAAGAAAGGAATAGCCAGAGGAGTATGATAGGAAATGAAGCCGACGATCTATGACGTTGCCAAAGAAGCGGGAGTATCGATCGCCACTGTTTCAAAGGTTTTAAATAACACCGGCAGAATTAGTGAAAAAACACGAAAAAAAGTGTTGGAGATTATTAACCGGATGGATTACCATCCGAGCGGTGTGGCTGCTGCCTTAACAGGAAAGAAAACGTTTACGATTGGCGTTCTCGTTCCAGATATTGCGAATACATTTTTTGCGGAGGTTGCACGCGCTCTTGAAAATAAAGCAAGAGAAATGGGCTATGCGATTATTTTGTGCGCGACGGACTACAAAAGTGAGCGTGAACGGGAATACTTGGACCTGCTGTTAAAAAAGCAGGTGGATGGCGTGATTATGGCGACAGAGCCGAACGATCTGGAGCCGTTTCGAAAATTGAGCGAGCGCCAGGTTCCTTTGCTGCTGTTTTCTGTAGATCAGTTGTCGGTTGCTTCAAACGTTGTCACAACTGACAATGTGCGGGGCGGGTATATCGCCGGACAATATTTGGTGAAAAAAGGGCATCGCAGGCTGGGCATGATTGTCGAACGAAAACGTCAGTCAGGCCGGGCGCGATTGTCCGGGTTTCAGCAGGCGCTGGCCGAAGAAGGGATAGATCTTGAGGAAAGATTTATAATAGACACTCGCTCTACGATCACGGAGGCACGTCAGGCGGCCCAGCACCTTTTATCATTGGATGAAAAGCCGACAGCTGTTTTTACAGCAAACGATTTAATCGCTGTTATCTTAATAAATGAAGCAAGAAAGGCAGGATTGAGAATTCCAGAAGACCTTTCCGTTATCGGATTTGACAATACCATTCATGCTGAAATTGTCGATCCAGGGCTTACTACGATTGCTCAGCCGATCGAGGAGCTGGCAAGCTACGCGTTTCATCAGCTTTTGCAGTCTATCGAACGGTCGACGATGGCCGGACACCGCATTATGCTTTCTCCAGAGCTGATCGAGCGGGCTTCTGTCCTAGATCTTTCAAATACTAAATAAAGCCCGTAGCCAGCACGGGTTTTATTTTACAGTAGTTAGTTAAGCGCTTAATCTTAAAAATATATTGGTATAGTAATTGAGGAGGAATCATTATGACAGTAACAGTAGGAATGATTGGTGCAGGAAGAATCGGACAGTTGCACGTAGATAATTTAAAGCTTATTCCGCAAATTCGAGTGAAAAGTGTGTCCGATGTCGTAATCGATCATTTAAAAGAATGGGCCGAATCAAAAGGCATTGAGACATTAACGACAGATTACCGCGACCTGCTTAACGATCCAGAAATCAATGCGATTTTCATTTGCTCTCCGACAACAACACATGCATCGATCATTAAAGAAGCCGCCGCCGCCGGCAAGCACATTTTCTGTGAAAAACCAGTCAGCTTTTCAGTGGAAGAAACAGAAGCAGCACTGAAGGAAGTAGAAAAAGCAGGTGTAAAACTTCAAGTCGGCTTTAACCGCCGCTTCGATCCGAATTTCCGCAAGGTCCGCTCCGTTGTCCAGAACGGTGACATCGGCCAGCCGCATATTATCCGCATCACGTCACGCGACCCGCAGCCGCCAGGCGTTGACTACATTAAATCATCAGGCGGACTGTTTATGGATATGATGATTCATGACTTTGATATGGCCCGCTACATTATGGACAGTGAGGTGGTCGAAGTATCTGCAGCCGGGACTGTATTGATTGATGAAGCAATTGGCCAGGCAGGCGATATTGATACGGCGATTGTTACATTAAAGTTCGCTAACGGTGCGCTAGGGGTTATCGATAATAGCCGGCAAGCTGTTTATGGATATGATCAGCGGCTTGAAGTATTCGGGAATAAGGGAGCTGCTCAGGCAGACAACAACCGTCCGACGAGTGTCGAAGTCTCAACAGCCGATCACGTAACAAAAGAGAAACCGCTTTATTTCTTCCTGGAGCGTTACACACAAGCGTATATAGATGAAGTTATTGAATTTGCGAAAGCGTGTTCAGAAAATAAAGAAGTAAGCTGTAGTGGTTTTGACGGTCTTCAAGCTGAGCGGATTGCCCGGGCAGCGAAGGAATCATTCGAAAAAGGCATGCCTGTTAAGCTTTATTCAGACGCATCATCAGTGCTCCAATAACTTATCCGAAAGGGGAAATGAACATGATTCAAGCAAATGTAGAAAAACTAAAAAATTATATTAATGGTGAATGGGTGGACTCGGTATCAGGTGAATTCGAAACGGTCGTGAACCCGGCAACCGGTGAAGAGATTGCGCAGGTGCCACTATCGTCAAAAGAGGACGTCATCCGGGCAGTCGAAGCGGCTGAGAAAGCGTTTCAATCCTGGTCGCAAACGGCTGTACCAAAGCGTGCCCGCATCCTGTTCAAGTACCAGCAGCTGCTCGTCGACAACTGGGAAGAGCTGGCGAAGCTGATTACGATTGAAAACGGCAAAAGCCTGTCGGAAGCAATGGGCGAGGTGCAGCGCGGCATTGAATGCGTCGAGTTTGCCGCTGGGGCGCCGACGCTCATGATGGGCAGCCAGCTTCCGGATATCGCCACGAACATTGAGTCCGGCATGTACCGCTATCCGGTGGGTGTTGTTGGCGGGATCACCCCGTTCAACTTTCCGATGATGGTGCCATGCTGGATGTACCCGCTGGCGATTGCATGCGGAAATACATTTGTTTTGAAGCCATCCGAGCGTACACCGTTGCTCGCGGCAAAATTGGTCGACTTGTTTAAAGAAGCCGGTCTTCCTGACGGCGTGCT